>NZ_CP034451.1:0-2400000 GCF_003952525.1 Mesorhizobium sp. M3A.F.Ca.ET.080.04.2.1
TGAAGATAATGATCTTGCATCTCGGATCGGTAGCGCCGGTGGTGTACCATTTCCGCCCGTTGATGACGTAGTGGTCCCGTCCCGAACGATGGTGCTCTCGATGTTTGTGGCATCAGACGAGGCCACCGCCGGTTCAGTCATGGCGAAACAGGATCGTATCTCGCCTGCAAGCAGCGGTGTCAGCCACCTTTCCTGTTGTTCGGCGGTGCCATAGCGGACGAGCACCTCCATGTTTCCGGTGTCGGGAGCGCTACAGTTGAAAATTTCAGGCGCAAGCAGTGAGCGCCCCATGATCTCGCACAAAGGCGCATAGTCGAGATTGGTCAGGCCGGCCCCTCCCGCATGCTCCGGCAAAAACAGGTTCCAAAGGCCATGCTGGCGGGCCAGGCTTTTGAGCTCTTCGACTATGTCGTATGTTTTCCAGGCTCCCTTGGACTTGGCCTCCTCGAAATACTTTGCTTCATTGGGATAAATATGATCCCGCATGAAGTCCTCTAATTCTATCCGAAGCTCGGACGACTGCTCCGAGAACGAAAAGAGCAGCTGGGGGTTGCGCTTCTCCATCGTCCTTTTTCCTCAATCGAGCTTCGGGATCGTCTCAAGGATGTAAAGGTTCGTCAGCAGCCCACCATCCACGGTCAGCCCGGTACCTGTAATGCCGGAGGCAGCATCCGAAGACAGGAAAAACGCTGCATTTGCCACTTCCTCGCCAGTGACCACTCGGCGTATCGGGACCCGGTCAAAGTTTTGCTCAAGATGGGCATGCAATTTTGGCGGCTTCGGAGCCATCTCGGTATGGACGTAGCCGGGGTTGACGGCGTTGACGCGGATGTTGTGAGGCGCAAGCTCAAGGGCCGCGCTACGCACAAGCCCCATCAGGCCGGATTTCGAGACGTGGTAGACGCTGTAGCCGGCCTCCGCCCCGTAGGAATCGATCGACGCAATGTGAACGATCACGCCGCCGCCATGGCTCGCTTGATGGAGGGCCACATGTCTGGTGACAAGAAAGGCTCCCCTCAGGTTGATATCAAAGCGTCTCGTCCCAGATTCGCGCCGTCATATCGAGGAAGGACACTTTTCGGGCCACGCCAGCGCTGTTGACAAGAACGTTTATTCGCCTGTCGTCCGTCGCGGCAGTGTCGACAAGGCGTCTGACGTCCGCTTCGTCGTTTACGTCGCCCTGACAAACACGTGCCTTGCCTCCTTTGGCCTCGATACGTGTGGCCTGCTCGTGAAGACGGTCAAGACGCCGACCGAATAGAACAACGTCGAAACCTGCGCTGGCGAACCGCTCGCTGATAGCGGCCCCTATCCCAGTGGCGCCTCCGGTTACGATCGCCACTGGGGATCTGCTGGATGTCACTGGCTCACTCCTTCCTCCCGGCGGGATCGCGATAGGCTCGCTCGCGCGCGATCAATCCACCTTCTATGTCGTCAAAAGGCTGCTGCGGATCAGTCGCGAACCCGAACTATCCCTCGCCTCGAGCGAGAGTTCTATCTCCGCGGCAAGCCGCGACCCTTGGGTGACAAGATTGGTGATGGTCAGCCCGGCAACACGCCAGGTCTTGAAGTAGGCTACCAGGAATGTCCTCAGTCCCTCACGCCCACGAATGGCTGCATTGGCCTTGCCATGTCGAACAGTCTGCAGTCCGGCGTGAAATGAGCAACGATGGCGTCTGTGTCGTTTGCAAGCAGCGCGGCATTTGGCTTCTGAAAACCTTCTCGGGTTCCATGGTTTTCTCGTCTGTGGGACGTTGCGGCGGGCGGTCAGTCGTTGAAAAATTGCGCGTTTTGCGACGCAAAGGTCGAAAATGAGATTGGTTTCGACCGGTCAGACGCTCGACCGTGTCGGTAACGATGGCGTTGCGACCCTCAGCGATGTTCCTGCTCAGACCGACGATGAAGTCGGCCATGGCTTCGCTGCCGCCCCTCGCCAATACTCTGGTGCGAATGTCGTCCAATGGAACTTCGCTGACGCTGATCGGCCGGCCGGCGGCAGCGCCGATGATGTTGGCGAGGTCACGACTTGTAAGGGCCTCGCCACCGGTCAGAAGCAGATGATGTGAACGCGCATCGTCGTTCAAGAGTTCAAAGCCGCGACCGCCGCGACGTCGCGGACGTCGATATAGCTCACCGGCTGGCTTGCGGATGCTGTTTCAAGGATGGATTGCTGCCTGATCTTGGGGGCGTAGGAACCGGTCGTGTAGTTTGGAAGAACCAGTTTGGCCGCAGGATACAAAAGGAGTGTCCCGACCGTTCCACGGCCACTTCTGCAGCCCTCTGCGGCTCGGTGTCGTTCTGCGCTTGGCAGTGGATCTCCGACATCATGACAACGCGCTCCAACCGGGAAGCCGAGGCCAGCAATTCTCTGATCGCGGGAGCCGGCTCATCGTGTGGCGGCTTGATCAGATAGACTGCCTGGATGCCGTCCAGAGCGCTGCTCCAGGTAGTGCGATCATCCCAATCGAAGCGGCGCCGTTCGACCGAGCCTTCCTGTGTCTCACAGTTCAGGCTTCGAACGCCCAAGACATGGGTTGGCCGCCGCTTTTCTGCAATGCCTGCGACAGGTACGTGCCAACCTTACCGGTCGAGCCGGTAACGAGTATCTTCCGCTGCATCTGATTGTGCCTGTGTCGAATTTGGGTGGCCCGGAGGAGCCGTTGCGCCTCCTCCGGGTGGGATCAAATGATCATTCAATGAGGTAGATGGGGTCAGGCAACTTCCGAAGCGCCTCTGGAAAACCGTACTTGTCGAAAATTGCTTTCAACTCACCTGAATCGCGCATCTCCTTGATGCCATCGTTGATCGCCTTAACTAGTTCATCGTTCCCTTTCTTGATGGGGAACGTATTCAGCGCGGGCTTCAGGCTTTGGCCAACACGTTTGTCGGGAGGAGGGACCGTTACCTCAGCCTTGATGTCCAACAGCTTGAGCTGGGCCGGAGACGATGCGGCCGCGTCGATAACGGCGTCGAGGCGCCCATTCTTGAGGTCGGTATAGACGCTCTGTTGGGATTGATAGAGCGTGAAGGTGGACCCGATCAGTTTCTGCAGATCGTCGTTCCACATGTTCCCTTGAAGGGTTCCAACACGCTTCCCGACCAAGGCATCGAGGGTCTTGAACCCGCTTGGTGAGACGATCGACAGATTGTCCCTGTAGATGGGCTCCGTGACACCCATCACCTTGGCGCGTGACTTCGATAGGTACCAATCGCCCGAAGCCACGTCGGCACGTCCGCTTTGGACGGCCTGGATGACGGCGGCGATGTCGAGCGCCATCGGCTTTGCCTTAAGGCAATTCAATTCCGCAATACGGGCTAGGACCTCGCCATCCACACCGACGAGCTTGTTGTCCTCGATGCCGATGTAAGGTGGCGCCTGATAGGCAGCAACGGTGAGCACACCGTCTTCGACAGTCTTGAGATCATGCTTTGGCTTGCAATCGCTACTAGCGGCGAATGAGAAGCCGCCCGCCATTTGCGTCAAGGCGAGCACTAGGCTGAATAGGCCTATCTTCTTTATTGTCATCATTTCTCTCCCATTATTGTTGCTTGTGCAGGGCCACCTCTACGCGTGCGGGTCGAGCCTGCGTTCGATCACCGCGACACCGGCCGACGCCGGGATGGCTATGGCGGCGTAGAAGATCCCCGCCAGGACAAACACCGCCATGTACTGGAAGGTCTTGCTGCCGTAGCCATAAGCCTGGCTCATGATCTCGGGGACAGTGACCACGAAGGCCAGCGAGGTCGCCACGAAGATCGCGATTCCAATGCTGAGCAACGGTGGGATGGCTATGCGGACCGCCTGTGGAAGGATGACATCCCGGAAACTGCTCCACCGCGATAGCCCGCATGCGTCGGCGGCTTCCTGCTGCCCCTTCGGCACGGCCTGGATGCTGGCGCGCACCACCTCGCTGCCATAGGCTCCGGTCTGGAAGGCCAACGCCGCGGCGGCCGCGACGAACCCACCCATGGTTATACCCACATCCGGCAGGCCATAGTAAAGGAGCTGAAGCATTACCAGCAGCGGAAGACCTCGCCCGACTTCAATCACGCACAAGGCAACCGCGCGCATGTGCCTGTTGCGGGTCATCACCCAAATGGCAAGTAGCAAGGCCAACGCATAGCCGAACAGCAACGCAACGAAGGTCAACTCCAGGCTCGCAACCAGGCCCGAAAGCAGACTGTTGCTGGCATCGCGGACAGTCTCTGTGAACGCCTCCCAGTTCATCCCAGTGAGAACCTCGCTCTGAGCCGGCTGTCGATGTTGCGTGACAGGTAGGCGAGCGGCAGACTGAGCAGCAGATACGTCAGGCCGCTCAAGGTCAGGACCTGGATGGCATGACCAGTGCGTTGCGCTTCCTGCAGGGCGTTGAAAGCAACCTCCGATACCCCGATCGTCGAGGCCACCGCGGTGTCTTTAAGCAGGCCAATTCCGTATGTTCCCGCTGGCGGCACAGCCACGCGCAGCGCCTGCGGGGTGACAATGTAGAAGGCGGTGTCGAATGGCTTGAAGCCCAAAGCCTTGCAGGCGTCCCATTGGCCGGGTGCGATGGCAAGGATGCCAGCCCGGTATGTTTCGGAAAGATATGCCCCTGAAATGAGCGACAGTCCGATTAGCGCCGATGTGAAAGCACCCAAGGTCACTCCAAGATCGGGAAGCCCGAAGTAAATGAGGAAAAGCCACGTGATTGGAGGCACCGAACGGAGCACATCGACAAACAAGTGGGCCAAGTGCCTCGCCCACGCGTTCGGCGCCATGCGTATCACGGTGATAGGAACCGCCAGCAGGGCCCCGATCATGAAGCTCACCAGCGTCAACACGATCGTGTAGGGAATCCCACTGACAATGGCGTTGAAACTTGCCTCGATCATCTGTCCAACACCGCCCGCAGAAACTGACGTGTCCGTTCTTCGCGCGGATGGCCCATGATCTGGTCAGGCGGTCCCTGCTCGAGGATCTTGCCATCCACCATCAC
Organism: Mesorhizobium sp. M3A.F.Ca.ET.080.04.2.1; assembly: GCF_003952525.1. NCBI lineage: Bacteria > Pseudomonadati > Pseudomonadota > Alphaproteobacteria > Hyphomicrobiales > Phyllobacteriaceae > Mesorhizobium > Mesorhizobium sp. M3A.F.Ca.ET.080.04.2.1. Next base: position 4,977 of record NZ_CP034451.1, read on the forward strand.
GACGACCTCATCGGAGACATCGCGCGCAAAGTGCATTTCGTGAGTCACCACCATCATGGTCATGCCCTCGTCCGCGAGCTTTCGCATGACGGACAGCACCTCCAGACCAAGTTCGGGATCCAAAGCTGAGGTCGGCTCGTCAAAGAGGATGACTTTGGGATTGAGGGCGAGCGAACGGGCAATGGCGACACGCTGCTGCTGGCCACCCGAGCACTGAGCTGGGAGGTCATTGAGCTTTCGACCGACACCGAGCCGTTCAAGGAGCTGGCGCGAAATGTCATCGGCCTCCGCCTGCGACCGGCCCAGCACGCGCTCCTGCGGTAATGACACATTTCTCAGCACGGTCAGGTGCGGGAACAAATTGATGGACTGGAAGACCATGCCTACATGGCCCCGGTAGCGAGATAGCTGCGAGGCCTTGGGTTGGACTTTGCCCGCCGAGAAGATGGTGTCTCCGGCAAAGATGATCTCGCCTTGCGTAGGCATTTCCAGCAGATTGACGCACCGAAGCAGCGTGCTCTTGCCTGCTCCGCTCGGCCCTATCAGCGACACCACCGCGCCGCGCTGTATGGTAAGAGAGACGTTATGAATCGCGGCAAAGGCACCGAACGATTTGGAGATGTTTCGGAGCTCAATGGCAGGACCTTCGAAACCTGGCCCCGCCACATCTACCTGGCGCGATTTGACGCTTGCTAGGTTCACTCTCCACCTATTTCATGCCGGCCAGCTTCGGTTTTGGCAAACGCCTCCAGCCACCACGGCAAGGAGCGTTCGCTCTTGAAGTCTTGGCCTGTCAGTTCCCCATCGGCCGAGTTCGGCCTGCTTGTCTTGTCTGGCGCACTTAATCCGCGGGCGGCTTGACCCTCCCGCTCTTGCCCGCCTTTCCTTTCTGCTGGTCGACCGTCTTATTCGTTGCGGACACGGCGCCGCCGCCGCGCAGCATGTCCAGGACGAACCCGGCATACGTCTGCGAGATCTCCTCCGGGGTCAGAGGGCCCTGTGGCGAATACCATCTCGACACGGAGGTGCACATTTCTATGGCGGCAAAGCTTGCAAGCTTGACGTCGGCGACACCGAAAATGCCTTGGGCTACACCATCCGATATGGCTGCTCGCCAGAGCGCGGCATACTCGTCGCGCAACGCCGTAATTTCTTGCCTGTTTTCGCCCGTCAGAGACCGAACTTCGTTTTCGGTAACAAGGGTCTCAAGCCTGCGCGACGCGGTCAAAAGCACGTGGCTTCGGGCTAAGGCCGTGACTCGGCCTTGCGGGTCCTGCGCGCTCTCAAGGGCGGCCCGGGCAACGCTGAACTGGTCCTGCATCGAATCATACATCAACTCGAATAACAGATCCTGTTTGGAGCGGAGGTAATGGTACATCGCGGCGCTGGACAGGCCGGTGCGACGAGCAATCTCGCGAATACCGGTGGCCGCGTAGCCAAACTCGGCAAACAGCGCGATCGCGGCATCCCTCAGTTCCGCAGGAAGCGGAGGCGGAGCCTTTTTGGCAGTCTGGAACCGTGCCATTTCATCTCCGCTTTTTATCGAACGATCGATTGGAAATTTGTAATCGAACGCTCGATAACTTGTCAATCCGATATCGTCGCCCCGCGCGCCTTCACGGATGTTTTTCGGGAGAAACCCATTGGCGCAAAATCGAGCAAGGCGCGGCTGTGTCGCCAAAACGCCACCGCTGCGGTACCTCGCAACGAGATGGGCGCACCGCTACCGACTAGTTGGCATAGTCAGGATCGAGCACGTCCAGCCGCCTCTTCATCTCGTCGAAATGCGCGATGGCGTAGTCGTGGACGCCTTCCTGCCATTCCATCGCGGTTTTTTCCGCGACGTCGGCGGAAAGAACACTGAGTGGCTGCCCAGTCGACAAGGCCAAGACCATGGTCTGGCAAGCACGTTCCAGGTAGTACATGCAGTCGAAGGCTTCGGCTACCGTCTCTGCTGCCACCAGAACACCATGGTTGCCCATCATTAGAACCGAACGGTTGCCGAGAACGGATGCCAGGCGTTCACCTTCGGCTTCGCTGTTTGCAAGACCCTGGTAGCCGAGATCGATGGCCACACGGTTGAAGAACCGCGCGGTGTTTTGGTCGATGGGCTTGATCTCAGGGTTCGCAAGGCTCGCCATAACTGTGGCGTAGACCGGATGGAGATGCAGCACGCAGCGCGCCTGCGGCGCCAGGGCGTGCAGCCTGCCGTGGATGCACCAGGCAGTGACGTCCGGGGCATCGGGGCGGTCCATAGTCGACGGGTCATCGCTGTCCAGCAGCAGCAGATCGCTGGCTCGGACGGCCGAAAAGTGCTTCCAGCGGGGATTCATCAAGAACCGTTTTCCGTCCACCGAAACGGCGAGTGAAAAGTGGTTGCCGACGGCCTCATGCCAGTCATTGATCGCCGCCAGGCGAAAAGCGGCGGCAAGGTCGACGCGCCGCTCCCATTCGCCTTCATGGAGGGCTGTTGGCCGTTGTCGTGCGGCTGTTTTTGCCATGGCTGTCCTCCTCAATTGATAAGTCCCTTCAGTTGAACCGCCCGTCCATGCCGAAAGCCCAGGCGCAAGCCGCACCGCCGTTGCAGTGCCTGCTTAACCGATGGTCCCGGAATCGTAGGTATCGGCGGTCAGGCCGATGCTTTTGACGCGATGGCGCTCAACCCTCTGGCTGGCGGTGCGCGGCAATGTCCCGATACGAACGTAGCGCGGATGCATGAACTTGGGCAGTTTTTCGATACCCCAGCTGTGGAGTTCCTTCGGCGTCATCGTTGCGCCGTCGACCAGTTCGACGGCCAACAGGATTTCTTCGTCGCCAAGATCAGCGGGGACGCCAACCGCTGCAGCGAGCTGCACCATCGGGTGGCTGGCGAAAACCCCTTCCACCTGGAAGCAGCTGACGTTTTCTCCGCGCCGCCTAACGACATGCCCGAGGCGTTCGATGAAATAGAAATATCCGTCCGTGTCCCGGGTCACCAGGTCTCGGGTTGCAAACCATTTGCCCTTGAATGCGGCTTTGGTTTGCTCAGGGTCGCGCCAGTATCGCCGGAACAAGCCATGTGGCGTGCGGGACCGCAGCAGCAACTGTCCGGGCGTCCCGGGCGAGACATCCCGATCGTGTTCATCGACCACTCTGGCATCGAAATAGATCGACGTCCGGCCGACAGAGCCGTGCTTTCGGTCGCGTTCTGTCTGGTAAATGGGCTGGCAGCATTCGGTTAGCCCGTAGCCTTCGAGAACTTTGCAATGGAAGCGCTTTTCGAACTGCGCCAGATCCTCGGTGCGCACACCTCCGCCAAGGCACGCCCTCAGCCGGTTGCCGGACGTGCGCTCTCCCGCGGAGCGAAGAAGAATGGCAAGGATCGCACCCACATAGTCAAAGACCGTTGCCTCGACTTCGCTGGAGCGCTGCCAGAAGATCGAAGCAGAGAACCTCTTCTCGAACGCGTGGGGCGTGCCGTTGACCACGCTTCCCGCAAACGCCCAGAATGCATTCACGTGATACATCGCAGTCACGCAGAACACTCTGTCATCCTCGTCCAGCTCGGCCATGGCCGAGAATTCCCGACCGAAGAAGGCCAGGTAGCCGTGGGACAAAACACAGCCCTTGGATTTGCCAGTGGTTCCCGAGCTGAAGATGATCAAGGCATCCGTGCCAGGCCCTGGTGGGCTGGCAGGAGGGTTCGGGCGGCCGTCGAGCTTGAGCAGGTCGGCTATTTCGATCGCACTGGCAATTTTTGTTGAGCCACCGTCGACTACGAGTAAGGTGGGCTCGGCTGTCGCGATCATCTCGCCAAGAAGGTCGCTCCCGAGGCCGGGATTCAAGGGAACCAGTGTTGCGCCGATCCGCCAGGCCGCCACGATTACGACGAACAGCTCGATGCTGTTCTCGCAGATTGTAACGACCCGTTCGCCGGCTTTCACCCCTTGGGCAAGCATTGCCGTAGCCGCGGTTCCGGCTGCAGCCCAGAACCCGCCGTAAGTCGCCTGCTCGTTGCAAGGGCCAATCAGGAACAGGCAGTCGGGCCGCTCGCTGGCGTAGCGCTCCAGGCAGGAAAGAAGCGTCTGGTCAGCTCTTGCTTGCGCCATTGTTGGTCCGTGGCTGAGCATAATTTGGCGCGCGGCCGGCACGAAAAGCCGTCATTGCTTCGCGCGGATCGTGTGTCGAAGCCAGAAGATATGCCGTCATGATCTCCATTTCGCGGCTGTCGTCGAGCGACATCGAAGGCAAAATATCCAACAATTTCTTCTGGAACTGCAGCGCCATCGGTGAGGATTTGCGCAGTTGATTTATTAGCTTCAGGGACTCGGCCCTGATGTCGTTGTCGGCGGCAATCCGGCTTACAAGACCCAACTGCTCGGCACGTGCAGCCGGAAGCTTCTCATTGAGCAACAGCATGCGGCGTGCCCATCCGAGGCCCAGCGTGTGCGTAAGCAGGTATGTGGCGCCCATGCCGACGTTCCAGCCATGTTGGGTTTCCGGCAGCCAGAAAATCGCATCTGGGGCGGCGACTACGTAATCACACGCCAAGGCAATTTCCAAAGCCTGGCCGATGACCCAGCCATGCACGGCTGCGATTGAGTTGATGTGGGGGTGCCTCAAGATGCGCGCCAGGTCCGTGAGGCCGCGCTCGGAAGCAATCAACTCGTACATGCCGGAATCCGGGCCTGGGCTGACCGACTCCACGAGATCCTGGTAACCATCGAGGGAAGCACCAGAGGAGAAGTTCTCGCCCTTGCCGTGAAGGACAATCCATCGGTGGCCCGATCGCGCGGCATCCTCGGTGGCCTCCACAATGCCAGAGACCATGACGGGATCCATGGCATTGAGTGACCGAGGCGAATTTAACCCTATGAAGACGGTCTCGTCTTCGATTTCGCAGATGACTTGCCCGGCACCATATGATTCCTGCATTACATGCTCCATTAGCCCAAGGAATAACTGAAATCGTTGGTAAGCGTTGAGCGATCAATTCCGAGCTGCGCGATGAGCGCCGATTTCGGCCGCCCCATCGCCAGGTCGGCCAGTCCCTCAGCTGCGACCAGGGCCGAGCTGTTGCCGAAAGAGAATCCCGACGCCACGAGGAGCCCGGTCGCTGCTGGATGACGGTCAATGATGGGGAGGTTGTCGGAGGTATAGGGAATGCGGCCGGCCCAGCTTTCCTTGAATCCGCTCGCGGAAAGACCTGGAAAAAGGCGCACGAAGCGCCTGAGTATCCTGCCGACGCCGTCGACGTCAGGCTCCCAGCTGAAACCGGCATCATCGACCGGTCCGCCGAAGACGTATGAGCCGTCGCTGCGCTGCGAGATCGCGTCCATCATGCACTCGCCGGCCTTGGTTTCCCGTCTGTCGAACAGATCAGGCGAGAAGCTGGGCAGGTCCTTGACGAGCGGTGTGTAGGCCGCCAAGCAAATGGCACCGTAGAGAACACATTTGAGGCGTGGCAGCTGTGGCGTTGTGGCGATGAGCTGATTCCTCATGCTCTTGACCGGAAGCTCAAGCGGCCCGCTGCTCGTGGCCATCCTGTGCCACGGCCCGGTCGCCCATACCACGATAGGCGCATCGAACCGGCCAGCATGTGTGCTTATCCCGGTGACACGACCGCCAGCCGTCAATATCTCCAGAACCTCATAACCTTCGAGAACGGTCGCCCCTGATCTCACGGCCGACCCCGCCAACGCTCTCACCACAGTAGCCGTGCCGATCTGGGCGTCCTCGCTGCAAAAGCTCGCGCCGACGACGTTTTCATCAACGTCGGGGGCGAGCTCGAGGAGCGACTGCCGGTCGATGAATTCGATGTTCAGGCCGTCGCGGCGGCGCGCGTCGACGAACTCCTTGATCAGTGACAGCTGCCCCTGGCTCTCGCATAGGACGAGGCCGCCGTTCCTGCGATATTCAAAGTCGCCGCCCATCTCATCATGAAAGTTGTCCAGGAGAAGGCGGTTGCGCCGCGCAATATCCAAGGACACCCCTTTCCGGCCATGCAGAAATACAAAGCCGATGTTGCGCGAGGAAGCGCCGAATCCAAGCCGGTTGCGTTCAAACAAGGCCACGTCGAGGCCTTCACTGGCCAACGCGCGTGCTGCCGCCGCGCCGACAATGCCCCCGCCGACAATGATTGCATCGAAAGTCCTGCGATCCGATCCGCTCGTCACTTTTCAGATCCCAATGTCGTGGCAGGCCCAGAGGGCCGGCTAAATTCCTGAGAACACCCCATCGGAAGATCCGTCATAAGGCCACCTCAACGAAATTATCGAACGATCGATAGACCAAAACTTATCGACTGTTCGATAAGTAGTCAATGCGTTGCGGAGCCTCCCCGGCCATTTTTCACGGCATCGAACTTCGACGGCTTACGCCTGGCCTCGCGACACTAGGTGCCGAGGATCCATCAGGCACCACATCGGAGATCGGCCGCTCGTGGGCGTGCGGTCGCTTAAGAGGAATGGGGAAGGTTGACGCCAGACAACCTTGCGGCTGGGCAGCCATCACCCATCCCTTTCGGGACAGCGTCAGCCCAGCAGATTGTGGGGGCTGCCTGCCGACGATTTCGAGAGTGCCGGAGCCCGCACCTGACGCAGCAAAGTCACAATGCCATCTAGTCGGCTCGGTGAACCGTATGCATCGAGATCACAGCACAACCATAGCTCTCGAGTTGCAGAGTGTTTCCCACACCCTCACCGGTCAGGAGATCCGTGCCCACCGGCACACCCGGCACCGCCACGGGAGCGTCCGTGGTGTTTTGGATGAACATCAACTGGCGATCTTGGGTCTCGCGAACTGATACCTCCACCCCGGTTGGCAACTCTGGAAGCAAGGGCGCGACGCCCGCCCGAGCAAGGACTGTATCTGCGACAGCTTCGGCAAGTGCCGGAGTAAGATAGGTGCCAACATAGACGACGCGGCCCTTGCCGAGCTGCCGGCTGGTGATCGCCGGCTGTCCGGCGCAAAAGCGGTTCGACCAACAGCCCAGCACCTCGGTGTCCGACGCGACCTCGAGCAGTTCGTAGAGATGCGCCGCCTCAAGCTGCCGGTTACCGAAGGTGAAGTGGTATTTGCGTTCCGCCGACGAGGCGGGCAGCGGCGATGGCGGCACATGAGCGCCCATGGCAGGCTGTCTGAACAGGGGGAACAAACCATTGCCACCTTCCGGTACGATTCGGCCGAATTCGGTCACTTTGACGCCGCTCAGCGCTGACAGGGCGGCGCCCGGTGCCTGCTCACGGACGATGTGGTTGTTCTCGTCCCTTGTCCCGCTAAGGGCAGAAAGGATCAATGAGCCGCCGTTGCGGACAAAGGTCTCGACTCCTTCGTTCCAATCCTCCTTCCACATCACCCAGTGCGGGATGTAGAGCGCCTTCAGCCGCGACAGGTCGTCTTCGGGGTGGATGAAGCCGCAGGCTATGCCGTTCCGGTAGCAGTGTCGGTGCAGGAGCGTTGCGTCTTCGAGCGGGCTGGGAAGCCCGATCGGATAGGTCTTGTGCGCTTCCTGGTTGTCGAAGTCGGCGCCAGCGATGCCAAGATCCATCCTTACCGCGGTGCCGAGGATCTGATCCTTGATGCCGGCGATCTCGTGAAAAAATCGGCTGGCCTCGTCATAGCGGCGGCGCGGGACGTCGTCGTGGTCGATGACGCCCATCCAGTAGATCTCGGCGCCAAAATGGGCGGGGCGCCAGCGAAAAAACAAGATGCCGTCTGCGCCGCGCGCCACCGATGTCATGGCCATGCGGCGCATCTCGCCCGGCTCCGGCGTCATCGTCGAGAAGCCCGGCTGGCTGCCGAAGCCCGAGGCCTGCTCCGGAACGATGAAGTTGCCGGAGTAGGCGCGGCATATGTCGAGATGCAGCGCTTGCGTGGCCGCGTGACCGCCGGTTCGGCGCATCTCGTCGTAGAGCATCGGGTAGATATCGAAGCCGATGAAATCGAGGTCCTGTCCGAACTGGCCGCGGAAGTCGATGTCGGCGAGCTGGCCGAGATTGTGGAATACGAACCAGTCCGGATTGGCGGCGCGCAGGATCTCGACCTGGTCGTGCTGGAAAGCCGCCGTCGCCGCGGCCAGGAAGCGATGGTAGTCCTGCACATGCCCGGGGCTCGGATAGGATGGCATCAGCGGCCGCGGCAGGTCGATTTGCGAGAAATCGTCGTAGGCCGTCGCCCAGAAATGGCCGCCCCAGGCGAAATTCAGCGCGCCGATCGCGCCGTATTTGTGCTGCAGGAATTTCTGGAATTCCAGCCGCGTCGAAGGCGCGAATGACTCCGAAACCGTCGTGTTGAGCTCGTTGTCGGTCTGCCAGCCGATGACGCGAGGGTTGTTGTTGTAGTGCTCGGCCATGGCGCGCGTGATGCGGCGGCTGTGAGCGCGAAACACGGGGCTGGTGGTGTCGGCGTGCTGACGCGATCCATGGCTCGCGCGGTGGCCGTTGACGTCGACGCGCAACACCTCGGGATAGTTGATGGTCAGCCAGCGCGGCGGCGTTGCTGTCGGCGTGCACATGATCGTGTCGATTCCGACAGCGCCGAGAACCTCGATTGCCCGGTCGAACAGATCGAAGTCGAACTTGCCTTCATAGGGCTCGAAAATATGCCAGGCGAACTCCCCCATCCGGACCGTGTTGACGCCGGCGGCAAGCATGCGCTCGGCGTCGCGTCGCCAGCAGCTCTCGTCGACATGTTCGGGATAGTGCGGTGCTCCCAGAAGGAAGCGGTCGAGATTGAGCGGTCGCCAAACCGAAAGCGGGGCGGGCTTCTTGCGGTGCATGCGGATGATACTCTTGAATGCGAGGGTCAGGTTGCGGGAACGGGTCTTCGCGGCGTCAGCGTGCGGCCATCGGGTCCGAACAGATAGGCGTCGGCGATCTCGAAGCCGGCCGTCAGCCGGGCGCCGACACTGATGGGCGACACCTTGTTGAGCTGCACCGTGAAATTGCCGGTGCCGCTGTCCGAATTGGTCGCTTGGAGGGGGGAAGCGTCGAGGTAGAGAACCGTTTCCCGTCCCAGATGTTCGACCAGCCGCACGTGGCCAGGGAACGATGCCTGGCCTGCGTCTGCCCGCTCGAGCACATGCAGGTTTTCCGGTCGGATTCCGACGGTCACCGCGTCGCCAGCTGAAAAGCCGGCCACGTCAATGTCGGCGAAGGCAAGCGCCGGCATTCCCGCCGCTGCCAGTGTGAGGCTGGCCGCACCGATTGTTTCCACTCGTGCTTCAATGAAGTTCATGCGCGGCGCGCCGAGAAAGCCGGCGACGAAGATGTTTGCCGGGTTGGCGTAGAGTTCGAGAGGAGAGCCGACCTGTTCGACCTGCCCCTTGTTCAGCACCACGATCCGGTCGGCCATGGTCATGGCCTCGATCTGGTCGTGGGTGACGTAGACCATGGTGGATCCGAGCTGCGCGTGAAGGCTGGAAAGCTCCACCCGCATCTGGGTGCGCAGTGCGGCGTCGAGGTTCGACAGCGGCTCGTCGAACAGGAACACCTCCGGTGAACGCGTGATGGCGCGGCCGATGGCGACGCGCTGGCGCTGCCCGCCAGACAGTTGCTTCGGGCGCTTGTCGAGTTGCTCCTCGAGGCGAAGGATCTGCGCGGCGCGTTTGACGGCGGCATCGATCTCGGCCTTCGGCCGTTTGGCCATCCGCAAGCCGAAGCCCATGTTCTCGGCCACGGTCATGTGCGGATAAAGCGCGTAGGACTGAAACACCATGGCGATGCCGCGATCGCCGGGCTCTTCCCGGGTGACGTCGCGCCCGTTGATCACGACATGGCCGGAGTTGATGGTCTCAAGTCCGGCGATCGTTTTCAGCAAGGTCGACTTTCCGCAGCCCGAAGGCCCGACCATGACGACGAACTCGCCCTTGTCGATCGTCAGGTCGATCGCCTTCAGGGCATGATAGCCGGCATAGTGCTTGTCGACCTTGCGCAATTCCACGCTGCTCATCGCGAGGCGCCTTTTCATGTTTGCGGGTTGTGTCCGTGTGATCCCGAAATCATCCCTTGACCGCCCCCATGGTGAGGCCGCTGATGAAATGTTTCTGCATTAGGAAGAACATGACGACCGGCGGCAGGGCGACGAAGATCGTTGCCGCCGACACGATGTTCCAGGCCGACGTCCATTCACCGCGCAGATTGTTCAGCCCGGCGGTGACGGGTTTGACCGCATCGCTCTGGGTCAGCACGATCGCCCAGAAATAGTCGTTCCAGATGAAGGTGAAGGTGAGGATGGCGAGTGCCGCCAGCGCCGGCCGCACCAGCGGAACCACCACATGGCGCAATGTCTGGAATGGCGAGGCGCCTTCGGCGCGCGCGGCCTGGAACAATTCGCCCGGCAAAGCGGCGATGAAGTTGCGCATGAAAAGCGTCGCAAAACCGGTCTGGAAGGCGATGTGGAACACGATCAGCGCGTAGACGGTGTCGTAGAGGCCGAGGCGGACCATCAGGTCGCGCACCGGGATCATCATGACCTGGGCCGGCAGGAAATTGCCGCCGACGAAGAGCGCGAAAATGAGATTTGAGCCGCGGAACGGATAGCGCGATAGCACGAAGCCGGTCAGTGTCGACAGGATCAGAACGCCGATCACCGAGGGGATGGTGATCAAAAGGCTGTTGAGGAAGAAGCGCAGCATCGCGGTCTGCTCGAAGACCGCCGTGTAATTCTCGACCAGGCTGAATTTCTGCGGCCAGCCCCAGTAATTGCCCGCCATCAACTCCTCGTTGGAGCGGATGGACGTCAGCATGACGGCAAGCAGCGGCAGCAGCCAAAGCGCGACGACCAGGGTCACGGCGCCGACATAGAGCGCACGCTGGATTTTCGCGTCTTCGCGGATCGGGCGCGGGTACATCAGGCGTTGCTCCGTTCGGCCTTGATGAGGCCGTGCAGGTACCAGGCGATGAAGCTGATCATGATCACGAAGAGAACCGTGGCGATGGCGGCGCCGTAGCCGAAGCGGTAGGAGAAGATCGATTCCTCATACATCTGGTAGGCGAGCACCGTCGACGAGCCGTACGGACCGCCGGTGGTCATGACAGCGACCATGTCGAAGGAGCGCAGCGCGCCGATGACCGTCACCGCGATGGCGATGAACCCGACCTGCGACAGCTGCGGCAGGACGACATGGCGAAGCATGCGCCAGCCGCGCGCGCCATCGACGCGCCCGGCACCGATCAGGTCCTCGTTGAGGTTGTTCAGTCCGGCCAGGAACAGCACCATGCAGAAGGCGATCTGCGGCCAAAGCGCTGCGGCGGCGACCGCGAAGGTGGCGAAATTCTCGTCGGAAAGCAGCGCCGGCGCGGTGGCGCCGAACAGGCCGAAGATCAATTGCAGCAATCCGTAGGTCGGATCATAGACCCAGCCGAAAACGACGCCCACTGTCACGGTCGCCAGCACCAGCGGGACGAAGAAGAGCGACTTCAGAATGCGCATGCCTCTGATCTGCTGGTTGACGATCAGCGCCAGGGCCAGGCCCATAGGCGGCGCCAGCATGAAGATCAGCAGCCAGATGATGTTGTTCTTGAGCGAGACGTAGAATTGCGGGTCGTCAGCGAGCTCGGCATAGTTGGCGAGGCCGACCCAGGTCTTTGCGCCGATGCCGTCCCATTCATGCAGCGAGATCCAGACCGTCTCGGCGGAGGCGGCGAGAATGACCATGCTGAACAGGATAAGGCCCGGCAGCAGGAACAATGTCGGTGTCAACCAATGACGATTTCTGCGCCAGAAGCGGTGCATGGGAATTCACCCAAAAAAAGGCGGGCGCAGCCCCCGGCTGCCTCCCGCCAGGTCCGGGAGGATCAGCCGAAGATTCTCTTGCGGGTCTTTTCCAGCCGCTCGAGGATCTGATCGCGCCGTTCGGGCTTGACCATGAATTCCTGCAGCCCCGTCATGCCCTCCTGGGCCATGTCCGGATCGGTGTCGCGATCGTAGTATTGCGAGGTGCCAACCACCTTCTTCAGTTCCTCGACGGCGGCGTTGACCAGCGGATCCTTGCTCGGCGGACAGTCGTTGCGCGGCGGGATGGCTCCCTCGGCGGCGAGGAACGCTCCAAGGTTTTCCGGCTTATAGAAATAGGCGAGGAAGTCGCGGGCGCCTTGCTTGTTCTTGGCGTTGGCCGGGACATGAACGGAGTTGACCGAAAAATCCTCATACCTGGCGACGCCGGGGACGAGTTCGGGAAATGGCGCATAGGCGAGCTGCGGGATGTCCGCCTCGGAGAAGGCGGACCTGACGAAGCCACCGAGATCCATCATGGCCGCCTTCTTCTGCGCGAGCGCGGCACCTGCCTGCTCCCAGCCGAAGGAACTGTGGTTGGGCGAGAAGAAACCGGCCTTGATCAGATCGTTCCATTTGTCAAAGATCGGAGTCAGCATCGGATCGGTATACTGGACCTTGCCGTCCATCAGCGCGATGTGCTTGTCGAGGCCGTTGATGCGCAGGTTCATATGGTCGAACCAGCCGCCTGCGGGCCACAGTTCCTTGGTGCCGATGCTCATCGGGATCATGCTTGCGGATTTCGCTGCCTCGCCAAAGGCGAGAAAATCGGTCCAGGTCTTCGGCGGGGTCCAGTTGTGCTCGGCAAAGACATCCTTGCGGTAGAACAGGCCCCAGAGCAGGCCGCCCATCGGCAGGCCATATTGCTTGTCGCCGACGGTGACTGCGTTTGTTGTGGCGCCGAGCACGTTCTTGTAGTTCTCGCGGGCAAACAGATCGGAGATGTCGTCGAACAAGCCCTTGTTGACGAAGGCCTTCATGCGGTTACCGGAAAACCAGAAGCAGATGTCGGGAGCGCCGACGACGAGATAGCTGCGGATCGCGGTCTTGTGCGCCTCGTGATCCATGTTGTTGATGGTGACCTTGGCGCCGGATTTCGCCTCGTACTCGGCCGCCAGCCTGTGCAAGATGTCGCGTTGCCCGACATTACTGAGGTTGGAAATGATGGTGATTTCTTGCGCTTGCGCCAATGCTGGGAAGCAAAGGTTTCCAGCGGCGGAGGCAGCGATGGCCGCACCCGTGCCCTTGATAAAGCGGCGTCGCGTCGTGCGAAGGCCGGCTAAGGCGTTGGTCATGGCTTTTATCTCCTCCCTGAGAACAGCCGGATTCCAATTGAACCGAGGCAAACGGTAGCGTATGCAGATGAAGCCGGTCAATAGTTAATTTACAAAATTAATAATGGGGACTGAATGAAGCTTAAGGGTGACCAGCAGACGTCGCGCGCTTTGAACCGAAGGCTGATCCTCAACATGATCCGCGCCGACGGCCCGATGAGCCGGGCGGAGATGGCCACGCGCAGCGGCCTTAGCCCGGCGGCGGTGACCTTCGTGGTGTCCGAGCTGCTGAACGAGAATATACTGGTCGAAGGCGAAGCCAGTCTTGGTGCGCCAGGGCGGCGCCCCATCCCAATCAAGATAAATTATGCAGGCCGGCTCGTTGTCGGGCTGAAGTTGATGGTGGGTGCGATCGACTGCGTACTTACTGATCTCGCCACGACCCCGCTTGTCTCCAGGCAGGTCACAGTTCGCGACCCCTCACCGCAAAGCACGGTCGAAGCCTGTGCTACGGCCGTCAGTAAATTGCTTGCGGATCGCAAAGCACCGGCAGGAGCAGAGCTCAGCGGCATTGGTATCGCGGTGCCCGGGGTGATCGACCAAGGCGTCTGCCGGCTCAGTCACCGGTTCAACTGGGTCGATGTTCCGATCGCTGCTATGCTCGCCGAGCTGGTGCATGTGCCCGTCTGGGCGGACGATGACACGAACGCCTTCGCACTGGCGCAGCAATTGTTCGGCCTGGGCCGGCATCATCGCACGGTCGGCGCGCTGGCTATTGGGGCCGGCATCAGCTGCGCCGTGGTGATTGATGGTGCCGTGCACCACGGCGCGAGCGGCGCCGCGGGAAAGCTTGGCCATTCGATCTACGATCCAAACGGCCCGCCATGCGAATGCGGCCGACGCGGCTGCCTGCAGACCTTCTTCTCCGAACCGGCGCTGGTAAGGCGCTGGCGAGATGGCAAGGGCATATCGGGAGCAGTGACCCGCCACGATATGGTCGACGCGGCACGGGCCGGTGACGAGATGGCTGTGCACCTGTTGAGCGAGGCTGGCGAAGGGATCGGAAGATTCCTGGGTGCCTTCTGCAACATCGTCGATCCGGAAGTGATCGTGGCCGGCGGCGAAGCCGTCACGTTCGGCGACTTTCTGTTCGAGCCCATGCGACGCGCCTTGGAACGCCACGCTATGTGGACGCCGCCGCCGATCACGCCGGACTGGGCGGACGATTCCTGGGCGCGGGGCGCGGCAGCCCTCGCCACCCAGAGGCTTTTTGACTTTGAAAGCAGGCCCGGGGAAATAGCGGTGCCTGCGATGTAGATGGCGATAAAGTCACGGCCCTGTCTGTGCGGACTCCATCCTGTGGATACCAACTATCCTTGTGCGTGGACCGTCGCGCCTGGAATGACCGCCTTGGCGATCTCGGGCGTAGATCACCTGGCGGCCCACTCCGGCCATGCCAAATAACCGAGAGACTTCCTCCGGTCGACGATCTACGATCCCGATCGCACTATTCGGTTGGACTCCTTTGGAATCGGGACGCTGCTTCGCCAAGCGTATGATTTCGAACTGCTCTTGTTTCGACCCCAACCAAATCAGCTCCGTTATGGATGGCCGCCATATGGCTTGAACGCGGAACGTTTGATCCGGGTCACTCAGGAGTTTCAAGGTGCTTAAGCTTCTGCTTCCCAGCGTCGCTCGTCGACTGGGGAAACCAGAAGGCATCGCCAAGCCTCGCTCGCCCAGCACGTCGCCTGTTTCTGTCGTTAGGCGCCGATGCCGCGGCCCTTCAGCGCCGTTGAGATCTCGTCGAGGATGGCAGGATCGTCGATTGTCGCCGGCATGGCCCATTCCTCCTTGTCGGCGATCTTCTGCATCGTGCCGCGCAGGATCTTGCCGGAGCGCGTCTTGGGCAGCCGCTTGACCGTCACCACCGTCTTGAAGGCGGCGACCGGGCCGATCCTTTCGCGCACCAGGCCCACCACCTCGCTTTCGATGGCGCCGGTGTCGCGCGACACGCCGGCATTGAGCACGACGAAGCCGAGCGGTACCTGGCCCTTCATGGCATCGGCAATGCCGATGACCGCGCATTCGGCGACATCGGGATGCGCCGCCAGCACCTCTTCCATGGCGCCGGTCGAGAGACGGTGGCCGGCGACATTGATGATGTCGTCGGTGCGCGCCATGACGTAGAGATAGCCGTCCTCGTCGACCATGCCGGCATCGGCCGTCTTGTAGAAGCCCGGGAACTCCTCGAGATAGGCCTGCCGGAAGCGAGCGTCAGCATTCCAGAGCGTCGGCAGGCATCCGGCCGGCAGCGGCAGCTTGACCACCACATTGCCGAGCGTGCCGCGCGGCACTTCATGGCCGGCATCGTCGAGAATGCGGATGTCGTAGCCGGGCATCGGCACGCCGGGCGAGCCGTATTTCACCGGCAGAAGACCCAGGCCTGCCGGGTTGATCGTCATCGGCGAGCCGGTCTCGGTCTGCCACCAGTGGTCGATCACCGGGCGGTCGAGCTTCTGCTCCGCCCATTTGATGGTCTCGGGGTCGGCGCGCTCGCCGGCGAGGAACAGGGTGCGGAATTTCGACAGGTCGTATTTCGGCACGAACTCGCCCTTGGGATCCTGCCCCTTGATGGCGCGGAATGCGGTCGGCGCGGTGAACAGCGCCACAACGCCGTGCTCAGAGATCACCCGCCAGTAGGTGCCGGCGTCCGGCGTGCCGATCGGCTTGCCTTCAAACAGCACGCTGGTGCAGCCATGCAGAAGCGGTCCGTAGACGATGTAGGAATGGCCGACCACCCAGCCGACATCGGAAGCCGCCCAGAACACTTCGCCGGGCTTGACGCCGAACTCATTGTCCATGGTCCATTTCAGCGCGACCATGTGGCCGCCATTGTCGCGCACGATGCCCTTCGGCTGGCCGGTCGTGCCGGAGGTGTAGATGATGTAGAGCGGGTCGGTGGCCAATACCGGCACACAGTCGACATTGGCGCCGGCCGCCCGTTCGCGCGCCACCGCGTCCGCATAGTCGAAGTCGTAATTGTCCTTCATCTCGCAGCGCAACTGCTCGCGTTGCAGGATCAGGCAGGCGTCGGGCTTATGCTTCGACATCTCGATCGCCTTGTCGAGCAAGGGCTTGTAGGCGACCGTGCGTCCGGGCTCCAGGCCGCAGGAGGCGGTGATGATTAGCTTCGGCTTGGCGTCGTCGATGCGGGTGGCGAGCTCGTGCGAGGCGAAGCCGCCGAACACCACCGAGTGCACGGCGCCGATGCGCGCCGAGGCGAGCATGGCGATGGCCGCCTCCGCCACCATCGGCATGTAGATGATGATGCGATCACCCTTGCCGATGCCGCGGTTCTTAAGCACCGACGCCAGCGCGACCACTTCGCGCTTCAGTTCCGCATAAGTGAATTCGCGTACAGTGCCGGTGATCGCACTATCGTGGATCAGCGCCAGCTGGTCGGCGCGCCCGCCCGCGACGTGGCGGTCGATGGCGTTGAAGCAGGTGTTGCAACTGGCGCCCGTGAACCAGCGGCCATAAACGCCGGCTTCGGCATCGAAGACCTTGTCGTAGGTCGAATACCAGTCGATCGCCTTGGCGGCCTCGGCCCAGAACCCTACGGGGTCGCGTTTCCAGCCCTCATAGACTTCATGGTAGCGTGAGGCCATCGGACTTCCTCCGGGCAGCATTCATAACAGGGCTCTGGTTACGGACGCTCGTGCCTATTTCCACTGCTTCTCCTCGTTGATCCAGCGCGAGCCTGGCAATTTTCCGGGTTTGATGAAGGCGTCGACGACATTGCTCAGCACAACAGAAACGTTGTTCTTGAAGTGGTTGCTGGGTAGCGCTTGGCCAAATGCAATCGAGCCACCGCAAAAAACGGCGCCGTTCCCGGGGGCGTTGAAATAGGTCATGTCGGCGCGGATGCGATAATCCTGGGACCCCGACAGGCCTGGATAGGGGTACAGGATCTCCTCGATGCCCAGCAGATAGTTGTCGCTGTGCCCACCTGACGAAGAGAGTATCTTGGTATGGGGCGGTGTCCCCAAGGCCAAATCATACCGATCCATCTCGATACCGGCCGCGCCACCATAAGCCAGACCAGTGTCGCCAATCATTTCTCCCTCAACGCCATCCATAATCCACGACACCGTCCGGTGATAGCTGTCCGGCATCCGACGGTATGGGCGGCTCGTCTCGAACCCTTCGGCGATGAAACCAACGCCGACCAGTTTCTGTGGCGGGCGACCAAGATTCTTCCAAAGCCCGCTCTTTTGGCCTGTGGTGGCCAAATAATGTTCCCCTGGCCGCGCGTTCCAGGCTCGCATGCCGGAATCGAGCTTGCGCACTTCCATGGTGGACAGATCGTCGTCGCGGAAGGCCACGTTCCAGTAGTAGCCATTGCCGCCCATATAGATGTAGCGACCGCCCGTGGCGATGTAGTCTTCCGTCGCGTCGAGCATTTCTTTGGAATAGTATTCCGGGTGCGTTCCCGTCATGATGCATTTGTAGGGCTTCAGCAGATCGAGCCCCTCAACATGCAGATCCTCGTCGGTCAGCACGTCGTAGTCGTAGCCCTTATGCTCCAGCCAGGCGATGATCGAAAGGTCAGCGGGAAACTGCCATGGAATGCCCATGCTCGATATACGATGCTTGGGCCTCATATTGATGATAGGCCGGTGGTAGGAGCTGTAGCAGACACCTGCGCCATCCTCCCAGGCGTCATAGGTGGACAGCCCGAATTCGGGATTCTTGTACATCTCGATATCGATGTCGGAAACGATCGGCGGCTGGCCAGTCATCGGTTGGATGATCTGGGCGTCGAAACTCAGATGCTCGTTGGCATAGGCGAGATAGCTTGCCGTCGGGAAGATGAAGGCGAGCTTAGCCTTTGGTTTGCCCGGCCTGACGAAGAAGACAACATATTCTTCACCCAGTCCGGTTCCTGGGCCAGCACGCAAACGCATCGCATAAGCGCCGCTTTTGAGGGAGGACGGTAAAGTGACGCTGCGGGTGACGGCCCAATTGGAGTCGATCATCGCGTCAGCATGAAACTCGATCCCCCCATACTCATGCGGGGCAAGGCGGAAGCTGTCGTTCCTGCCGTTCCAATTCCATCCCGTTTGCGCTCGAACGGGACGATTGTAGCCCTCGGCATGGAGCATGTGAGGCCCGACATCAAAGACAATGTCGCCAATGCCATGATCTGTGTAGCCGCTGGTGGTGTCCCAATAGGCGACCATGCCCTGCGCGGAAGGCTGACCGCCCTGCATGATCGCGGCAAGCTCGTGCCATGCTAGCGCGCGCCGGAAGACGCCCGGTCTGTCGATCTTGCCGCAATATCCCTGAGACACGAAATGGCCTCGGGTCTCATGCCAATCGCGGGAGCCGGCGATGAGGAACGGCGTATCTGGAAGGTGCTTTTGGCGGAAGCGGAATTTTTCCGAAACATGTGAGCGGTAATCGATTGGAGCGACACGCCCCAGGAGCCCATTGTAGCGGTTCGAGACACCTTCCTGATGAATGGTGGCCTTGCCGGTTGCCTCGTCATAGGTGGCGGCCACAAAGTACCACATCTGTCTGAGAAGCGGAATTTCGGCCTGAACGTAGTCAACCTCGTTGCCTTGCCCGACCCAGAATTCGAGATGGCCACGCTGGTTGATGCCGATACAGTATCCAAAGTTCTTGTCGTTATCCCAGCGGCCAATCAGGCATTGCCGCAAACCGGCTTCGGGCAAGCCAGGATATATGAAGCCGTGGATGGTGATGCTGCCTTCGAGCGCCAGCTTGTTCTGAGGATCCTCAACCGTGAGAAACGAGCCAAGCTGAGTGTACTGCTTCTTGACTGACCATTGTCCGTTGTCCTCGCACGGGATTTCCTCTTCCTGGAAGCCCGGGCCGCTCGGATGCTCGTCGCCGTGGATGAGGCGGACAAGCTGTGCTTCAGCGGTCGTCGTTCCGTCGGCATTGACATGAAAGTCGATCGTTTCTCCCGGCCTGACGGAGATCTTGTTTGTATAACCAAAGAGCTTGACCTGTGCCATGTCTGCTTCCGCAAAGAGTTCGAATGGAATTAGCCGCGAGATTCGGTCAGGCTTCGAGGAGGTCCTGTACGCGACGCAAGAAGACCCCGTGATAGGCCTCGTCCTGTGTCGGGTAGATCTTGTCCTCCACGACCCTTGGGGCTACGCCGCGATGTCCAGACAAGGCGACGATGCGGTAGGCCTTGAACGGCTCGACGACGGTGATCGCATATTTGTCGGGGAGCGCTGCCCGGCGGAAGTAGAGAAGCAGACGTTCGAGCGCCTCGCTGTGTTGGCCGAGCGGCGAGCGCTGGTGTTCATCGATAATCTCGGGCGACACAAGGGTCTTGAGGTAGTCGCGCTGCATCTTGTCATAGCGATGGAAATAGACGAGATCCTTGTTTTTGGTCTCCGTGGCTTCTTCCGGCAGCATTTCGCCTCCTTTTTCCGCTCTGGTAGAGCGCCGTTCGCTTTTCTTCTTGTCGCGCCAGGCGCGGAACTGCGCTTTGATGCCGAAAATGCCACCGCGTAGAAACAGCACCACGCCGAGCATAATCAGGCCGATGGCGATCAGCCGGATCGGACCCCAGCTGATGAGCACCTTGTCCAAAAGCACGACAATTGCGGTTCCGACGACGGCACCCTCGGCGCGGCCGATGCCGCCGATCACCAGCATGGCTAGCCCGAGCAGAACGGTGTCGAAGCTGAAGATCGAGAAGCCGACACCGCGGTAGTGGCTGGCATAGAACCCGCCGATGAAACCCAGCGCGACGGACGATATTATAAACACCAGGACGCGGGCGCGGCGGTAGTCCACGCCCGTTGCTTCTGCGAAGGCCTCGCGCTTCTCGGGCGCCATACGTAGGATACGGCCGAGCCGCCTTCCGTCGACCATCCGATAGAGCAACAACGCTCCAAGCATAAGGGCGAAGCAGGCATAGTAGCCTAGCATGGATTGGCTGAGCGGCGTCCAATCCTTGGGAATGTAGGTATCCGCGCCATAAAGGCCGCCGGTTGCCGCTCCAAATTGCTTGGATTGCAGGAAGTAGACGCGGCAAAGCTCGTTTAGGCCGAGCGTCAGCAGCGCGTAGTAGAACCCGTCGAGGCGTGTCGCTGGAATGGCGATGATCACTCCGAAGATCAGGCCGACGGCGCTGCCGACGAGGGGCAGTACCCACCACGGCAGATGCAGTACTATCGACAGGTAGGTCGCCACGAAGGCGGCCGCGCCGACTACCGCAAAGCTCGCCAGCGAATAAATGCTTGCCGTGCCGAGAACGAGCATCCAGCACAGGTTGATTGCCGCGTAGATGCCAAAGAAAGCCCCGGCCGCAAACAGTGTGTTTTGCAGACTGTCCGGAATAAGGAATGGCGCGACGAGCAAAGCCAGCAGGCCAAGCAGCCACCAGATCGGTCGCTTGTCGACGACGGTCTTCTCCCGCGCCATGGTCTTGGGATTGTATTCGCCACGGATGTTCAGCAATCGCCGGCGCGTCGGCCAGTAGCGGAGCCTGTTCCATATGGAGGCACCGTGGCCGGGCCACTTGTAATAATAGCGCAGGCGCCCAACTGGCAGCAGCGAGACGCGTGATTCCCGCGTCCTGTCCCATATAGATTGGGGGCTGACATGCGGGTTGGTCGGCAGTTCCTCGACCGCTCCTTTGACATCCCAGACAAACAGCGGATTGCGCCAGAGATTCACCATCGATCAAGCCTCCCGCGCCTTGTCAAGAATTCCGGCTATGCCGCGTGGGCGGATCAGAAGAACGATGATGATTGCCAAAAATTGCGTCATCAGCACATACTGGCCGCCCAGCGTAACGCTGGTAATCGCCTCGTTGAGTCCGAGTAGAAGGGCGGCGATGACCGCTCCGCGAACGCTGCCGAGCCCTCCACAGAGCGCGATGCTTACGCCCTTGATCATCGGCGTCAGTCCGCTGAACGGGGCGATATAGTAAGTCTGCGACAACAGCACTGCGGCCAGGCCGGCGAGACCGCCGGTGATCGCCATCACGTAGAAGCCAGTCCGCCTGACGCCAATGCCGACAATGGCCGCCGCGTGCGGGTTCATCATCATGGCCCTGATCTCAAGGCCGCGGCGGCTGGAGCGCATCCACTGCAGGACGACCGTGAGCAGGATCACGGAGGACAGGACGTTGCCGATCTTGTCGGCCGTCATGACCAGCCCGGGCGCAGCGATCTTCCCCGTGCCGAATATTTCCGGCAAGTTTTTCGAACGGGGCCCGAACCACCACAACAAAAGCTGGGTGCCAATCAGATTGATGGCGAGCGTGGCGATCAGCCCGCGCACTGTAAAATTCGGCTTGTCGTGGATCGGAATGAAGGCGAGCGCGCAGACGATGAGGCCGCCGAACGCGCCGGTCAGAATGCCGCCGGCCATCACGGCCGGGCCGACCAGAACGGCAGGGAGGCTTGGTCCGACAAATTGGGCGACCAGCCAGGCACCGTAGCCGGACAGGGCGAAGATGTAGGCATAACTGAGATTAACCAGGCCGAGGCTCGACCAGGTGATGGATATGCCGATCGCGAGCGTACCGTAGATGCAGGCAAGGACGACCGCATTGACGAAGATGAAGGCCCAATCCACGCTCTTAAGCCTCGCGCTTCGTGTTTGACATGAGCCCGACCGACGCCTCGCCCTTGAGTTTGCCGACGTGCATGCCGATGATGCGGTCCACTCGGCCCTCCAGAAGCGAGACGTTCTGCTCGGCGATGACCATCGCCGATTCCACGAGATCGACGCTCATCAGGGCGTCGATGACGCTCTTGCCGATTTTGGGAGCCAGCCCGAGAGAGGGCTCGTCGACGAGGAATAGCGAGGCATCGGCCATCAAACCGCGGCCGATAGAAACCATGCGGCGCTCGCCGCCCGAAAGGCGGCCGACCGCAGTATTCTTCAGCTTCACCAATGGCGGAAAGATCGCCAGGATGCGCTTCTTGCGCTCTGTGCGTTCGCGCCAGGCGCGCGCTGTGAACGCGCCCGAGTCGAGATGTTCTTCGACAGTCAATCCGTGAAAGATCTCGTCTCCCTGCGGAATGACGGCCAAACCCTGCTGCACGATCTGGTGCGTGTAGCGACCCGGGCCTTGCGAGCGCGTGCGGCCCACCTCGACGCCATTGAGCTTTATAGACCCGCGTTGCCAGCCCGTCAGGCCGGCGATTGCATAGAACAACGTGGTCTTGCCATGGCCGTTCAGGCCGACGAGGCCGACCCTCTCGCCCGATTTCACGATTAGGTCGAGATCGTGAATGACCCGCATCGGACCGTAGCCTGCCGACAGGCCCTTGACGTTGAGAACTTCCCGGCCCGCGCTCATTTGAGGGCTCCAGCATCGACGTTCTCGAAATAGGCGGCATGCACGTTGGGATCGGCAAGAATGGCGCCGAGCGATCCTTCGGCGATTACCTCACCCGCGTCCATGACCATGACCCGATCGGCTATGGTGTCTAGAAGCTCGATACGATGTTCCACAATAGCGATAGCGATGTTCATCTCCTTCGACAGCAACCGGATCAGATGGTCGATCTCGTCAACCTCGGAATTGATAAGGCCGGCGGCGGGCTCATCCATCAACAGCAGGGTCGGCCTGCGCATCAGGAGACAGGCGAGCAGAAGCTTGCGCCGGTTGAGCGTTTCCAGGCTTGCGGTAGGCTCGTCATGGCTGACGTTGAGCCCTGCAAGCTCCGCGCCATACTCCGCATCAAACCGCGTCAAATAGGGAGCATAGGCCTGACGAGCGGCCTTGAAGGTCTGCCCGACCGTGAGCTCATCGGGCACGACGGGTGTCTGGTAGCTCCTCCCAATGCCGATGCGCGCGCGTTCATGCAGCTTGAGGCGGGTAATATCCTGGCCTCTGTAGCGGACGGAGCCGGACTTCGGATGCAACCGACCGGACAGAACTTCGAACAAGCTGGTCTTGCCGGCGCCATTCGGTCCGATGATCCCGAGGACTTCGCCCGACGACACGCTGAGATTGATGTCGCGCAGAATCTCGCGGCCACCAAGGTCGAGAAAAATGCCCTCGCACGAAAACAAGGCATCGGAGGTGCGCCGGGAGGGGCTGCCAGGCCCCTGCGGTCCACGCGCCATCAACCCCACCATGGCGCCGGCTGCAGTTTGGATTCTGAGATTTCGTTCGGGAAGATGATTTTGTGCTCGACGTTCTGGACCTGCACGTAGAGCTGGCTCATCCCCTTCTCGAGTTCGGTCGCCGAGATTTCGTAGCCATTGTCAGGGAAATGCGCGGACTCCTGTAGCGCGTTGTTCATGTCCATGTAGCCGCACACGCCCCGATACGGATTGGTCCGGATCCAGTCGCAGACAGCCTTGAAATCGTTCGGATCGCCGACTGCTTCCCAGGCAAGCTTAAGGTAGTGGACGATGTCGTAGCCGTTGCCGGTATAGACCAACCCCATGATACCGGGGAAACGCTTCTTATATTTGTCGCGGAACGCTTTGCCGCGTTCGTCGGCATAGACGCCAAGCACCGTCGACCAGCAAAAACCGTTAGCCGATTGGCCCGCAAGCGTGAGGAATTCAGGCTGTGAGGGCCCGTATTGCATATAAACGAGCGAGTCCTTCACCGGATCGGCGACGAACTGTTTGCAAAACGCGGCATATTCGGCCGCGACCCAGTGGTCGACCATGATAGCGGCGGCGTCGACTTCCTTCATCTTCTGGATCACCGGGCCCCAATCCTGCACGGGGAATTGGATGTCGGTGATCGCGGCGACTTCAAACTTGCCACGCTTCTTGATGGCCTGCTGGGCGGCCTTGGAGATGGTCTGGCAGTACGCCACCTGCTCCTGGATGATGTGGACCTTGCGGTTCTTCGGCTTCCACACGCCTTGGGCTTCCTCGTGCTCGAGCCACAGCGGATAGGTGTAGCCGTAATGCACCTCCGACGGGTCGGTCTGGAAAACGTGGCTGTATTTCTCCGGATTCGACCTGAAAGCCTCCGTCGCGGCCCGCTGCGTGTTGCCCTGAACGTAGGGGCACTTGTATTTGGCGGACTCGTCCATCGCCGGAATGGGAACAAACAGGAAGGCGTTCGAAATCGCGTGCACCTTGGCGTCGATGCAGGCGGCAATCGATTGCTGACAGCTTTCGGGCGACAGCTTGTCGACGTCGGTTACGAACAGCTTGAGCTCACGACCCAGAATGCCGCCCGCCGCGTTGATCTCCTCTACGGCAAACGTCGTGCCGTTGAGATGGTCAAGGTCATCCGCGACGCCGGCTGCAGCGGTCTGGGATGTCGGCAGTCCGAGCAGAATCGGTTCGGCAGCCGACAACCGGGAAATGAATGGCATCGGAAACGCGGCGCCCGCAGCGCCGGCCGCGGCCGTCTTCAGCAGCTTCCTGCGATTGATCGTCCCAAGCATGGAGTCCTCCTATTGTCACCGGCCAGCACCGGATCGCGTCTAGTTATGTTCCCAATATTAATTAGACATTTCGTCCGGACTTCATGCCGGGTTGATTAGCCAAAATGTGGCGCAATCGGGTCAAAGCGTCAAGTCAGATTTTCTTGATGGGAAAAGAATTTGAATTTGCGTTGAAAATTGGCATAGTGGCGGCCGAATATGCCTTCGGCGGTTGTCGACTGGGAGGCCGGGTCCTAGATGTTTTGATTAATCAAAGTAGTGGAGCAAAGCGAGGAGAGGCGTCTACGCAGGGCTGCCACGCCCTACCGGATGCAGGTCCAGAGAGGATTTTCTCTCACTGCGTCGGAAAAATTGGGAGTAAACCGATGCAACAAGAATCAGCTGTCCTGGGTGCGCCGATGCAACATGCCGAATTCGTCGAGTCTTCCCAAGCACGCACAGCCGCAAGGACGGTGATATGAAAGTTCTGATCGCCGATGACCACTGGATGGTGAGGGAATCCCTGAAGCAGGTCATACGGCGCCTCCACAAGGCTCTTGACGTCTATGAGGCGGGGACGTTCGGCGAAGCGCTCACGCTCTTGCGCAGCCACGCCGACATCGACCTGATGCTCGTCGACCTGATAATGCCCGGTTTTGAGGAATTCGAGGGTCTTCAGAAACTGCGGCGCGAGTTTCCCGAGGTGCCTGTAGTCGTGGTTTCCGTCCACGATGACATCGAGCATGTGCTGCGTGCGGTTGAGCATGGAGTGATCGGCTACATCCCCAAGTCAGCAAGCGGCCCCGAGATCGAGCGGTCGTTCGAACGGGTGCTGGCCGGCGAGGTCTCGTTCCCGCGCCACATCATCGAGACGGCGCCACGCGGACGCGAGCGCGCGCCCACCGAAGCCGCCCCGCCCCGCTCATCAGACCGGAGTGTCGATACCCTGACCAATCGCGAACGCGACGTTCTGGCACTCCTGGGCAAGGGATATTCAGTCAGTCGCATCGCGACTGATCTTGGTCTGAGCAGCCACACAGTTCGCGTTCACCTGGGCAATCTCATGAAGAAGCTGGGGCTTCGGGACAGGTCGTCGGCCATCCACTACGCGGTGAACCTGGCCAACCTGCACAGGCAGGCCGAGCAGCAATAGGTCACTATGACGTGGACCGCCTTCTGAAAAGCGATGTCGCTTCGGTATTCGACGGTCTCGATTCCATCGCGACCGGGATGGCCATATGGGACATCGAGCGGCGGTTGACTTATGCCAACCTTGCTTTTCGACATGCGTTTTGTTTCGAAGACCAGAGAGGCGATGGTGCAGGAGCCAAACAACCTCGCATCACTTACCTTGCAGCCCTGCTGACTGCTGCACGATCCAACGAGTGGGTGTTATCGGAACCGCCCGATCGCTGGGCCGAATCTCAACTGGCGGATTTCGGCGTCGATAAACGAAGCGAACAGAAGCTTGCCGATGGACGCACGATCGAGATCGTGCAGAAACCCATGCCCGCCGGTGGCATGGTAACGACCGTAAACGACATCAGCTCCATGAAGCGGAGCGAACATGCATTGCGCGAGGCCAAGACCCTGGCGGAGACCGCCGACGAGGGAAAGACACGCTTCCTGCGCGCCGCCAACCATGATCTCAGGCAGCCGCTCGCAACGCTCAGGATACTGATCTACAACTGCATGGCCGAACTCGATCCTGTCCATCGCCAGGACATGCTACACACGATGGATATCGCGGTTTCCATCATGGAGGATCTGCTCGGCGCGCTGCTGCAAATAGGCCAGTTGGATGCCGGTCAGATTCGGCCGCGAGTCACCACGTTCCAGTTGGTCCAGATATTCCAGCGGCTGGACATACAATTCCAGCACGTCGCGTCGGAGAAAGGATTAAGCCTGCGCTTTGTCGATCCACGAAGCGCGGTCGTCAGCGACAAGGCATTGCTGGAGCGTGTCCTGTCGAATCTGGTCGCCAATGCGATCCGCTACACCGAGGTGGGGAAGGTCTTGGTTGGCTGCCGGCAGGCCGGAAGGAATCTGCGCATCGAGGTGTGGGACACCGGCTGCGGCATCGAAGCCGAAAACCTGCCAAAGATTTTCGAGGAGTTTTTCCAGATCGGCGTCGGCAAGCGGAAAAAGAATGCCGGTCTCGGTCTGGGCTTGAACATCGTCACACGCTTGTGCGGGCTTCTCGGCCATGAGCTGAACGTCCGGTCGACACTTGGCAAGGGGTCGGTCTTTTCGGTATCCGTGCCGCTTGGCAACATTTGGCACAGCGACATCGGAGAACCGGAGATCAGCGAGCGGATCGGCGGCGAATTCATGGGCATTCCCGTGTTGCTGATCGAGGACGACGACACTTTGCGCCAAGCGACGCGGGACCTCTTGGAGCGCTGGGGCATACTGGTCCATGCCGCCGGATCGAAGGAAGACGCATGCCGTCTCATTGAGGACGAGAAATTGAAACCGCGGCTGATCATCGCCGACTACAGCCTGCGCGGCGAGCACGGCACCTCGGTCATTCAAACTATTCGCGACAGGTTGATGGAGCCAGTGCCCGGCGTGGTCGTGACAGCTGACACCGACCCGCAGGTGATCGATGCGATTAAGGATGCTGGATTCCCCATCCTGATCAAACCCGTCAGCCCACCCAGGCTGAGGGTGCTGATGCACAGGTTGCTTTTCGAGTCCGAGCAACTGGTTTTGGATGTTCGTTAGCGGCTATCCGATGGGGGATTAAAAAATGTCTGACAGCGCGCAAGACCAATTGATCCCGATCGGCAGCATGGTTCCCCTAACCGGACCCTCGGCCGCCGACGGCACTGAATTCCGCAATGGCGTTTTGCTGGCCGTCGACGAGATTAATGCTCGCGGCGGCATCCTCGGCAAACGTCTGCATCCGATCTTCGCTGATACGAAAATGCAGACCGCTGAGGACGTGACCGCCGCAGCGCGATGGCTGATTGACCGGCATCAGGTGCACGCGATCATCAACGGCTACAACATCGGTGCTCAGAATTGCGAATATGAGCCCATCGCCGATGCAGGGATCCTCTACATCCACCACAATACGCTGCTGCAGCATCACGATACCATAGCGAGTGACCCAGATCGTTATTTCGGCTGTTTCATGGCAGACGCCGCCGAGTACTGGTACGGCCAAGGATTCATCAAATTTATCTCATGGTTGCGCGACACAGGCCAATGGTCGCCCGAATCGAACCGCATTGCCATCATCTCGGGATCTAAGCCCTATAGTATCGTAATCGCGAATGCGATGGCCGCCGCTGCGGTGCAGTTCGGATGGCAACTGGCTTTTGGCCCACACATTGTCGCTACGCCGACAACCGAGTGGCGGGACGTTCTTGGTCGGGTTCGCGCAGTACGGCCTGCGGTCATCGCCAACACGCACTTCTATTCTGGTGACCTTGCGCATTTCCACTTGCAGTTCATGGAAGAGCCGACCAACAGCATCGTGTATGTGCAGTATGGCGCCATGCACCAATCCTTCATCGACATCGCCCAGACCAAGGCGGTCGGTGTGATCGTCAGTACTATGATCGGTCTGTTGCGCGACGACGTTGGCAGGCATTTTGCAGACCTTTACGTCGCGCGCTTCGGACAGAGTTCGACTCCGCAGGTCGGCTGCCAGTCTTATACCGCAGTACATCACTATGCGGTCGCGGCCTCTATTGCCGTCGGCACCGGCGGGCCCGGCGACTTCGAGCAGAACCGCAAAGTCGCCCGCGCCTTGCGGGAGACCACCTACCGGGGCGTCGTCGGTGCGGTCAGCTATCATCCGGTTTGGCAAGCAGCGGTTCCCTATCCGGATTTTGTTCAGGATCCTTCCCGGGGAACACCGCACCTCTTTTATCAGATAAGCCGGAACGGCAGTCTGGCCCTCGTCGCGCCTGAGCCGTACAACACTGAGCGCTTTGTTGAGCCACCATGGTTTTCCGCTTAGAGCGAGATGTGGTCTGCAGCAGCAGACCATGGCCTTCCTGCCGCGCCATGCACAAGTCTGCTCAACGGATCGATCAGTCGCGAGGCTCGTGCTCTCGTCCAACCTCACGCCCTGCGGGCCACTCATACTGAGATCGCTCTGCCGCCAAACGCAACGGCGAGTCGAGATTTATATCAGCGGTATGGGTAGATAAAAATGCCATCAGAGGGTGCTCTCCAGCCCGCGTATGCTGAGACAAAACGCCGACACCATCTCACGCTATCGCGGCCGGCGGTGGAGCATCTCGTGCCCGGTTAGCAAACTCCAGCGGCCCTCGGCAACGGCAACTTGACTTGCTCCGCCGTCAGGCTTGAGGTGATCCCGCCACCCTGTTGGGACGGATCGTCGTTCTCAACAGAAGGCGTAGTCAGCCCTCCTCACCGCTTTCGGAAGAAAATTTTCCATGTACCAGCAAGAAATCCAGTCCAGAGCGTATGTCGTTGGAAATTGCCTCGCCTGCGGCTACCGCTTCGCGGGCGAACAGCGCCCTAACCGCCTCGTCACAATAAGACGTTGCGTGTGCCTTGGTGGGATCAACAGCCAGATGGCGAAGCAGGGGGCCACATTGCAGCCAGAGCAGCTCGATATGCGCCCGAAGGGTGTCTGATGAGCAATATCTGTAGATCGCGAATTTGAGCTTCTGATTGTAGTCGAGGTACGCGTCCAGATTATTCTCGCTCTGCGCTCGATTAAGGCCGGCGTTGGACTGCCGGATTTCTTCCAGACCCGCTTCGTCGATACGGTCGCATGCGTCCTCGGTAGCTCGTCCTTCGAGGAGCGCCCGCAACTCCATTATTTCCTCGAGTCTGCGCCGGGTGGGGACCGGGATTGCATAGGTTCCATTCGAATTTTGAACGAGCGCTCTTTCGGCCAAAAGTCTTCCCAGAGCAGCACGCGCCGGCATCTCGCTCGTTCCCAGCGCCTTGCTAACCATCCTGCCGCTAATCTTTTGCCCTGGTTCGAAGCCACCTCGCATCAAAACCGTGCGCAGCTGCTCGTACACTTGGTCCTGCATCGATTGAAAATCGATCGGTTCGAGTGAAATTCCTGCTTTCATAGTCAATCTCGGCGGGGGTGCGCTTGCTTCTCAATGCCGTTGGCGACACGCGAGAGCCGAAAACATTGGCAGGACAGCTGCACTGAATAAGCATCGGCAGTCAAGTAGCACGCGACAACGACCTTTGAGCCCGTTATGCGACCCGCCACCGTTAAGGAAGAACCTTTCCGGGGTTCATAATGCCGGCGGGATCGAATGCGTTCTTGACAGCCGCCATCGCCTCGATTGCGTTTTTGTGCTCCCATCGCATGTATTTCGTCTTTCCGTATCCAATTCCGTGCTCGCCGCTGCAGGTGCCGCCCAGCGCAAGCGTACGCTCGATGAGCCGGTCATGGATTTCTTCCGCAAGCTCGAATTCGGCAGCGTCGTCCGGATCGATGACCATCCCGAGATGGAAGTTGCCGTCGCCGACATGACCGATGACGCTTGCGTAAAAAGGCGCCCCCTTAAGATCTTCTCCAGTAGATTTGATGCATTCTGCCAGCCGCGAAATCGGCACGCAGGCGTCGGTGCCGTAGACGCGCGCGTTTGGGCGCATGGCCAGCATCGCGTAGTGCGCCTCGTGCCGGGCATGCCAAAGCTTGTTGCGCTCCTCGAGGTCGGCCGAGGATTTCAGTGGTGTGCCCGAATACTCTTCTACAAGAGCTGCCACCTGACGAATCTGCTCGTCAACGGCAGCCGGGGAGCCGTGAAACTCGAAGAAGAGTGTAGGTGCGACCGGCAGATCGAGCTTGGAATAGCGATTGACCGCAAGGATGGTCAGTTCATCGAGAAACTCGACTCGCGCAACCGGAATTCCCTGCTGCACTGCCTCGGTGACCAATGAGACTGCCGAATCCACATTGGGAAAATGCGATACGGCGGAGGAAATGACCTCCGGCAAGCCGTAGAGCTTGACGGTAACTTCGGTGATCAGACCAAGCGTTCCCTCGCTGCCGACGAACAGGCTTGTCAGATCGTACCCGGCCGCGGACTTGCGCGCACGCGACCCCGTCCGGATGATTTCTCCATTCGGCAGCACCACTTCCAGAGCCAGGACATTTGACTTCATGTTTCCATAGCGCACGGCGTTTGTGCCCGATGCGCGGGTGGCGGCCATGCCGCCTATTGTGGCGTCCGCGCCTGGGTCGACTGGAAAAAACAGCCCCGTGTCGCGCAGATAGGAATTGAGTTGCTTGCGCGTGACTCCAGGGCCGACCGCAGCGTCGAGATCCTCGGCATTGACCGCGTGGATCGCATTCATCCTGCTCATGTCCACGCACAGGCCGCCGCTCAGGGCGCAAACATTGCCCTCGAGTGAAGTGCCGGCGCCCCACGGCACGACCGGTATGCGAGCTTGGTTGCAAACCTTCAGGATCGCGCTCACTTCGAGCGCCGAGGTCGGAAAGCACACCGCGTCCGGGGGACACGCAGGCAAATGGCCTTCTCCTCGGGCATGCTGCTCGACAATGGCTGTGTTGGTGGTGAGGCGATCGCCGAGAATTTCGCCAAGTTTCTGTCTGCTGGTTTCGTCGATCCTCATATCGTTCACTTTCAATCTGCCGCCGCCCCGTCTCGGTTCGGAGAGGGCTCCACAATAAGCGAGTACGGTCATCTCCGGGTCAGGCTGCGCAGGAAGCTTGCCTTGCGGGGGTTCGTGCTGACGTCGAAGAATTGGGAGGGCGGAGAATCCTCGACGATCAGACCGTCGTCCAAGAACACGATGCGATCGGCTACCTCGCGGGCAAAATTCATCTCATGCGTGGCTATGATCATCGTCATTCCGTCGTTTCGAAGTTCTCGCATCACCGACAGGACTTCGTGGACGAGCTCCGGATCGAGCGCGGACGTCGGTTCATCGAAGAGCATGGCCTCGGGCTTCATGGCGAGCGCCCGTGCAATGGCGACGCGCTGCTTCTGGCCGCCGGAGAGTTCGTCGGGGAAGTGGCCGTGGCGTTCGGCAAGTCCGACGCGCTTGAGAAGATCGAGCGCCCTTTGCCGTGCCTCGTCCTTTCTGACCCCGAGCACCTGCACGGGACCTTCCATCACATTTTGCAGGGCGGTCATGTGGGGAAAGAGGTTGAAGTCCTGAAAGACCATTCCCAACCGGGCGCGGACAGCCGCGATTCTGGTCTGGCTGTGGGGTTTCAATCCTTTGGGGGACGGATCGTAATAGACCCGCTCGCCATCGAGCCGTATTTCCCCGGCGCTCAACGTTTCAAGGTTGTTCACGCAACGCAGCAACGTCGACTTTCCGCTGCCGGACGGACCGACGAGGCACACCACCTCGCCTTTACTGATGTCGAGCGACACGCCCCTAATGACGGGCAAGGGACCGTAGAACTTTTCCAGCTTCAGCAACGTGATCACCGCGTTGCCTCCCCGACTTCAGGCAGGACGGCCGGCGGCGATGGCCTGCGGCGCTTGCTGCTCGCGTTCTGCAACCGCTTCTCAAGATAGCGGACCAAGAGCGAGGCCGGGAATCCAGCGATGAAATATAAAATACCCGTTACCGTATAGACAGTGAAGTATTGATATGTCGAAGACGAAATCAGGTTTCCGGTGTAGAGCAGTTCGTTCACCGTCACGACAGACGCCAAAGCCGTGTCCTTGAAGAGTGCGATGAAGTAATTGCCCAAAGTGGGCGTGACCACCTTGAATGCCTGAGGCAATATTATCCGGATAAAGGCCTTGCCAGGAGTCATTCCCAGCGCGGCGGCAGCGTTTCGCTGTCCGACAGGTATTGATTTGATACCGCCGCGATAGACCTCGCTAAGGTAGGCCGTGTAGTTCATTGTCAGTGCGACGACCGCTGCCGCAAACGGATCGAGCTGCACTCCGGCTGAAGGCAGCACGTAGTAGACATAGAACAGCTGCAGGATAAGCGGCGTTCCCCTGATGATCTCGACAAAGGTTTCGAATGGCAGCCTGACGAGCCAGAAGCGCGATGTGCGAACGAGTGCCAAGGGAATTGCCAGCAGGCCGGCGAGGACTATTACGATCAGTGTAAGCAAAACCGTATTGCCAAGCCCCTGCAAGAGCACGAATCCGTAGGAACGGATCACTTCCAGGTTCAACAGTTCCATATTGATTCCTACCAACCGATATCGGCCGGAAGACGCCGGCCGATATCCGCTTCGCCTTGTTCGATCACTTCAATTCCAAGGGGAAGACGAAGAGATTCCTGTCCGAAAGCCCATTCGCCTTGAGAAGGCCGCTCATTGCGCCGGAGGCCCGGACTTCCGCCAGCGCCTGATTGTAGGCGGTGCGGAAGCTGCAATCGTCCTTTCGAATCCCGAAACGGGCATAGCCATAGCCGTTCTTTAAAAGATCTTCGGGCATCTTGAAGCTCGCGATCGATTCCACTTTGGCGTCAGGATTGGCTTTCTTGAAATCGGCGGCCAAAAGATCGTATTCGACGACGGCATCCACCTTATCCTGTTGGATAGCCGCAAACTCCTCGGCATAGTTCTGAAAGCGCGTGGCGGAAACCCCGATCTTTTTGAGATATTCGTCCGGGCCGGTGCCCAGCAGAACACCGACGCGAACCTTGGACAGGTCTTTGAAGGTTTTGATACCTTTGGGATTGCCCTGTTGCACGACCAGTGCCGGTCCATACCACCAGACTGGGCCGGTGAACGCGATGGTCTTTGCGCGATCTGGCGTCACATGGACGTCGGTCACCACCATATCGATCCGTTTCGAAAGAAGCGACGGAATCAGTGAGTTGAACGCTCCGGCCTCATAGGTCAGCTTGGTTATGCCCATATGCTTCAACACTTCGGCGTTTAGCTCAACGTCGATGCCGATCGCCTTGCCGGATGTCGGATCGACGCCGGTCCAGGGCATTGCCGGCGCGACACCAAGCTTCACGCCGTGCTCGACGGCCCGTTGATAAGAATCGTCCGAACAGGCGGCATAATCTGCCTGCAGCTCGTAGTAGGGTTCCGCTGCCCGAGCTTGAAAGCCGGCACTGGCAACCAGCCCAAGTGCAGCGCAAAGCGAATTTAGAATTCTGGTCTTTGTTGACATGTCTCTCCTCCGGTTTGACGAATGTTGGCCATTCGGACCATGCCGGCCCGAGTTTGAATGTCGGCTACGGCCGCTCGTGACGAGCGGCCAAACTTTTCTCGTGGGCGAGCAAATCGACCAACTGCATGCGCATCTTTTCAACCAGAGCGGCGCTCGCTGGCCTGTTGGGGATCCGCACCGGCCCGGCGTCGAAGCCGGCAAGAGCCTGAGCCGCTTTGATAGGACCAGGGTTGGGTTCGGCAAAAGCGCTGACGATGAAATCGCGGATACGCGCAAATTGCTGCTGGGCTAGTAGAAGATTGCCGGATCGCGCCGTCTCAAAAATCTCCCCCCAGGTCCCGGGCAGAACATTGGTTGATGCCAGCACGCCCCCTACGGCGCCGAGAGCGACCTCAACCGCAAACAGATCCTCGTCGCCGGACATAAGCGCAATGTCGGCTGCGACGAGATCGACAAGTTCGGTGAAGAGGACCTGATCCGGATTCGATGCTTTCATAGCAAAGATCGAACCGTCATCGACGATCTTTCTGACGGTCTCAGGCCGGGTTGTGACAAGCGTCAGGTAGGGAATGTCGTAGAGCATGACGGGCTGGCCCACGCCGTCCGCTACTGCCTTGTAGTAATCCCTGATGCCATTCTGGGTGGGGTTAGTTCCAAACGGGGTGATCACCATCAAGCCGTCGGCGCCGGCGTCTAGACATGCCCGGCCGAGGCTGATCGCGTCCGCGAGGCCTGGCGAGGTGACTCCTGCAACGACTGGCATCCGCCCGCGGGCAGCCTCCACGGTCGTGGCGAGGACTTCGACCCTTTCGGAGAATGAAAGCGCCGAGGCTTCCCCCGTCCCGCCCGCTACCACGATCCCGCTTATGCCGGCGGCAAGCTGCGCTTCGATCTGGGTGGAGATGGCAGCCTTGTTCAGCTTTCCCTCGGCCGTGAACGGGCTGGTCGTGGCCGTGTAGAGGCCGCGCGTCGTCTTGCTGGTCAAGGCCATTCGGCTCGTCTTCCATCGCGCTGGAGTGGTTATGCTGTGCCAGGGACCAGCCTCCCTTCCGCACAAATAATCAGTTCTCAGAAATTGAGTTGATTGTCAAGGTTGCGATCATAGATCTTCGATCTGCGATCGCACTTTCTGCGAACCGCCAGTGGGAGCCGATCGCGCGGTAGGTTTGGAGACCAGCCGGGTAGGAGAGCCGGTTGGAAGACAACATGGACCGCGCATCTCATGGAAAGTGGGCGTTGGGGCTATCGCATGGGACCAGCCCAAATTCTCGACAGTGCGCTGAGCGACGGGCTTCTTGATGCTTTCTCGAGCATTCGGGATGCCACACCGAATATCTCCTAGAAAAATGCAGAGCATGGCGCTGGCGCTCGCGAAGGCCTTTCCGGACGCGATGATCTTTTGAACACTTCGGCATGGTGGCCGGACCGCAGAAGGTCTTGCCGGCTGGCGTTCAGCTATCAAGCGGCTAGCGCAGGCATCCAATGTCTAGGTAAAACTCTGCGGTTTTGGCCTCGGCGCGCCGGCTTGGGCCATCAACGGTACGGTTCCACTGCTGCGCCATGCTCAGGGCGCCTTCGGTGCCGACCGGACCATGGTAGAGACCAACATGCCCGTGGAGTCTTTGCGAGAGCCGCGAAAATCGTTGCCGCCATCCGGGCATTGTGGCAGACATTTCGCAGTCTGAACGCATTGCTTCCTTCGTTCAAACGCGGACAGGCTATCGCATCTGATTGTACTGCAAGTCTTCATTCCCACATATTTAGTCCGAGCGAAGTCCAATTTGGGAAAGATCGACCCTTATCCCGGCTCGATTTGGATCCTCGGCGGAGTCTTTGTCGCTGGTCGCTTCGCTGTTGGCTGGCTCTAACGTGCCCTTGTCAGCAGCCGGCGCAGCCGCCCCGATATCGCGCGGATCCGCCGCGCGAAACACCGACTCCCCTTCGAAATACCCCGTCTGCCATGCAATGATTGCGTCGTCGAAGGCTTCCTCGGCCGGGTTCCCATACCATTTGGTCACGATCCGATAGACCTTGGCGAACAGTGCGGTGCCCATGCGCAGATTTGCGCAAGCGTCAACCAGGTCGCGCTTCAGCTCTCCCGCTTCCATGACCCCAAGACCGGCCGGGTATTGTGTAATTCCCACACGTACAACAGCGCGGCCGACATGCTGACTGATGAGGTCCATCGCCTCGTCCGGCGTAGCGGGCCTCGGGATCACCACCACACGATTGCCGGAGCGCACCGTGATGGCGAGCGGATCCTGTGATCCAGCGCGCTCGATGAATTTCTCGACAATCGCGGGCTTCAGACCCCGATCGGTGCATTGCTCGATAAGGGCCGCATCGACCATCCGGGCTTCTCCTGTGCTTATTTGTTGAAAGCCATGACGATCGGCACGGCGAAGAGCCTCGCCCAGGCGGTCGCGCTGGCTTGCTGGATTGCTGCGATTGAAGTACCGGCGGTCCACCAGCCATTACCGGTCGCGACAATGAGATCGGGCGAATACAGCATGGACTGGAGGGCAGGCCAGACGATGAGCTGCTCGTAGCAGATCAACGCCGCTATTTTCGTTCCGGAGAGTTCGACAACCGGGTTAGCAAAGAAATTGGCACGGGCTCCGCCGTCCTGCCCAAACCAAGCGCGCCAGGGCTGCCACATCGATACGGGAACCGGCATGCGTTCGCGATAGATGACATGGGCATCGTGTGCGGAGATCGCGACCATGACATTGACGTAGCCGCGCTCGTCGATGACGGCCGCGCCGGCGATCACGCTGAGGTCCGTTCCTTGCAACCCGTTCTGCCAGAGGTGTTTGACTGTCGGCGTCCAGAAGCCGAGGGCGCTTTCGGGTAGAACAACGAAGCGCGTTCCATCATCGGCCAGAGCCCGAACAATTGCGACCAGACCACGATGACGCTCGAGCGAAGCGTCGCGACCGAGGCTCACTCCATATTTAAGGTCGACGCCCTGCCATGCCTGCGGTAGATCGGGTTGCGTCCACGTTGCGGCGGACCAGAGCCAAAAGCCTGACAAGGCAAGAACTGCAGCCGGCCAGAATCGCGAT
This sequence comes from Mesorhizobium sp. M3A.F.Ca.ET.080.04.2.1, assembly GCF_003952525.1. Lineage (NCBI taxonomy): Bacteria > Pseudomonadati > Pseudomonadota > Alphaproteobacteria > Hyphomicrobiales > Phyllobacteriaceae > Mesorhizobium > Mesorhizobium sp. M3A.F.Ca.ET.080.04.2.1. The sequence continues at coordinate 41,558 of NZ_CP034451.1, forward strand.
GTCATCATCGCGAGGCCAGTGGTGGTAGCCGCAAGCCCCCACCATCCGCACCCTGGAAACAGCACGCCAGCTGCCGTCAGCGGGTTCGCCCAGCCGGTGATGCCGAAGGGCGGCAGCCCCGTCAGCACCATCGCCGCCAGATATCGCAGCGCAATCCTTCGTGGACGCCCCTGTTCCGGTCGCTTTGCCCAGAGCACCGTATGCACGGCCATGAAGGCAAGGGACGCAGCAATCCAGAGCAAAAGGCCGGACCAGACATCGGCGGCGTAGAAATTCGCCACCCCCTGCGGCAGTCCGCGCGAGGCAGCAAGGAAATACCCAGCCGACATCAGGCCGGCGACCAGCCGTGAGGGCGAGTGCGCCCATAGCGCTGGAAAGATAATCGCGACTGGAAGCGCAAGCACTTGGCCGCTCCAGCCCACCATGCCGACAACGATCGAGACGGCGACGAGGAGTGGCGAGCGGAGCCTGGCCGGGATCGAAGGTAAAGACTGGGCGCGCAAGGCCGAGAAGGCCCGACGCCGGGATCGGGCCAAAATATCGGGAGTCATAGGAACTCGCAAAGGATGAGTGGAGGAAGAGATGGGCGGGAGGCACGATGCCGCCGGGATAGGACTCGATCGCCCTGCCCTCGCCATCAGTCATACGGACGCGGGATGAAGGGATCGGCCTGCCATCCACGGCGACATTTTCACCGACGTCGATGCACTCGCCAGAAATCGCAACGACGGTTTTGATCAGCGGCGCGAAGCCGCCGGCACAGAGGCCGCGACGCAGATACCCGCGCTCAAGTGCCTGAAGGAACGGCCCAGACGCAGGCGGGCAGATGAACACAATATCTCCGACCGCCGCTGGACGATCGAGTGTCTCGATCCGCCAGAGCCCGAGCGGTTCGCTGGGCGTCAGGTTGAGCCGATAGCCACCGGCCAAGGCGGTCGCCGACACGATGAGTGCAAGAGCGACCGGAACGCAGACCAGCGCAATGGCGCGACAGCTATTCATGGCTTCATGACCGGTGCCTGCCGCTGCGAAAGCTTGATGTCTTCAGCCTCCTTCAGCGTCGCGATGGTGCGCTCCTGGGCGGCTAGCTGCTGCGCGGCCCGCATCATCGGCCAAGCGTCCTGCAGGCGCTCCGTCTCCGCCGGCTGAAGTCCTCTGGCGAGTGACTGGAAGAGCCTGCCGGACGGCTCGCGCGCGGCGTTGGTCAGAAGCGTCCGCTCGCCGAACCGTTCGCCAACGGCCTTGTTGAAGGCGTCGATCTGCTGCTTCGCCTCGCGGTCCGCGAGCGTGTAGCCGAGAGCGGCTGGCAGATCGTTTCTGTCGATCGCATCGCGCACTCGCTCGAGCACCGTACGGGCGGCTGGAGACAGCGCCGGGATGTCGATTGAGACGCGATGCCGCAGCGCCTTCTCCTCGGTCTCGAGGCGCTGCATGGCGGCCTCGCGTATTTCGAGATAGCGTGCGAGATCGCGAGCGAGCGCCGGCGAATTGACTGTCGCCGTTTCCCTATCCGCCTTGTCGGCGCGGGTGGCGAAAATGCCGGTCTTGCCCTTGAGCGCACCGAATCCCTCCGGCTTGTTTCCGATCGTCGCCAGCATGGATTTCGCGGCTGCGCTGTCCTTCAGCATGGCGTCCACATTGACGGCCCGGAAGGCGGTTTCCGGATCGGCGAAGACCAGCCGGAAGCGGGTGGAGACCTCGTCCCATTGCTTCTTCAACGCGGGATCGGCGGCGAGCTTGTCCTCGACAGCCTGTTCGAGGGATTTCGGATGGATCGTGATGCCGGCAACCATCGGCCTCGCCTTCTTCATGCTGGTGGATTGAGATTCTGCCCGCAGGCCGGAAACGAGCCCGAGCCGTGCGCCGATCGCCAGCAGCTTTGAGCCGAGATCGGCAAGGCGCTGCCTCTGCCGGACCGTCCATTCCAGACGGTCACGCACGATGGTCCGAGCGACGTTCATGAGATTGAAGCCGCGTGTTTCGGTAAAGCGCAGAGCCGCGCGATAGGACGGTGCCCGCTCATAGTCGAGCGTCGTTTCCTTGGACCCATCACGCGACAGGCGCTCCGTCATCCTGGAGAGCGCAAGCTCCCTGACGCCGACGACCTTCCACTCGTGGCGCTTTACCTTGTTTCCGTCGGGAAGGCGGACCTTGTGCGAGCCCTTATGATCGAGGCCGATCCGGTCGCCAATTCTTGGGCTTGCCTCGGCCATCGCGCGCTTGAGGTCGACACCCCAGATCGTGTTCCGCTTCCCATCTGCGGTTTCGAGCGTGATGAAGTAGCTCTCCTTATTCTCCGGCTTGTGCTCGAACGGCGCTGCGCCGTGATCGACGAGCACGCCGCCGCGATTGGTGAACTCGTCGAGGCCGACATAGAGCCGCGCGGCATCACGATGACGCGTGAGCGCGACATAGGTGAGGTGCCGGTCCATGGTGCCGGAGGCGAGCACCTTGACGTCGTCGACGGTGGCCCCCTGGGACTTGTGGACCGTCGTGGCATAGCCGTGATCTACATTGGCATAGAAGCGCTGTTCGATGACGACCTGACGGCGATCATCGCCCTGCCCGATTGCGGCGACGATCCGGCCAGGCGCTGCCTCGACGACGGTCGCCAGCATGCCGTTCTTGAGGCCGAGCGATCCCTCGTTCTTCAGGAACACGACCCTGTCGCCGGCGGCGAACTGGCGGACGCCGTCTTCCGTCCGGAAGGCAAAACCCTCACCGACGATGCCGCGCTCGACCAGCTTCTCGCGCGCCAGTTCGTTGAGCGTGCGCACATCACGCCGCCGGTGGGCGAGGATGAGCGAGGTCCCAGCCGGATCGTATTCACTATTCCAGTCGTCGATCAGCGAGCCGATGGCCTCGTCCCTGCTCCACGCGGTGCGCACCATGCCGGCATTGTCGTATGCGGCGAGGGCCTCGCCGACATCACCGCGTGCGAGATCCATCGATGCTGTGCGCATCCAGTCTTCCCGTTGGCGGAAGATCGTTCCAAGCTCGGCATAGCCGATCCGATCGGTAATCGCCCGGAACGCCGCACCCGCTTCGATCGGCTGAAGCTGATCGGGATCGCCGACCAGCACCAGCTTGGCGCCGGCGCTGGTGACAGCTTCGACGAAAGTCGCCAGCTGCCGTGACGACACCATGCCGGCCTCATCCAGAACCAAGACGGTTCTTTCATTGAGGCGGTCACGCTGCCCTTTCCAACGCAGTTCCCATGACGAGAGCGTGCGTGAAGCGATGCCCGCTTCCTTCTCCAGCCCCTCGGCGGCCTTGCCGGCAAGTGCTGCGCCGATGACACGATAGCCGGCGGCTTCCCACGCCTCGCGCGCCGCTTTCATCATGGTGGTCTTGCCCGCGCCGGCGCGGCCCACGACCGCCGCAATCCGTGCGCCGCCGGCGACATGCTCGATCGCGGAGCGCTGCTCCTGCGATAGCCCCTCGTGTCGCGAAAATGTCTGCTCGAGGATGCGCTTTGTGACACCATGCGAGGAGCGCGAGAGCCAGATCGCACGAGTTGCCATCTGAGCTTCCAACCGGATCAGCTCGCGTGTCGTGTATTTCGCCGGTTCCCGGACGCCGGTAGCAAGCGAGATGCGTTCGCGCTCCAGACGCAGGATTTCACGGTCTTGGAGAACGCGCGCCATCAGGTTCCGGAACAGGCCGGCATCGTCGATATAGCGGTGAAGTACACGTGCCACGTCGCGCTCGTCGAAGACGCTCTTCTCGCGCGTGATAAGATCCAGCACGAGTGTGGGATTTTGCTGAATACGCCGGGCGTTCTCCGCGCGGCTATCGTGCTGGACTTCGATGCGCTCTAGCTCCGGCTTGCGACCTTGCACCTCAGCTTTGCGCTCGATCGCCCTGGCGCCGACGCCGACGTGAATTGTTGGAACGAGGTCGATACCCTGCTTCTCGTAGGATCGCCCATCGACGTGAAGCTCGATGTCGTTGAGAGCCAGATGATGATTGAGCCGCTCGAACCAGGCATTACGAAAAGCGTTAAAGTCGTCGCTCCCGCCAGCCCATAGCTCGTAGACGATCTTCCCGCCTTTCGTCCGGAGGGGCTGTCCTTCCTCGCCCAGCACCGCGACCTTCTTCGCGCCGAAACCGTCCTCCGTCAGGGGCCGCAATGTCATCATCAGGTGGATGTGCGGATTGCCTGGATTGTCGTGATAGACCCAATCCGCCACCATGCCCTTTGACAGGATGTGCCGCTCCACGAAATCGCGCACGAGCGCGATATTCTGCTCGGCCGACAGCTCCAGCGGCAGGGCGATAGTAAGATCCTTGGCGAGCTGCGCATCGGCGCGTTTTTCGAAGGCCTCGACCTTGTTCCAGAAGGCCTCGGATGCGCCGGCGACCGAACGATCCGCGATCAGGCTGCGCACCCATTGCGGCGCGTCCGCCGGCAACAGGAACTCTTCATGCAGGAGTCCTTCCTTCCGCGTGTAGTCGACGGTCCGGGCCTCGCGCTCGAACTCCATCCTGGCGCAGTGGCGATACGCCGCCGACAGCACGGCGCTGCGGCCGTCGCCGCGGCTAACGATGCTGGCTGAGAAGTGCGCGATGGCCACAGCGACGATTGCTCCCGAATGCGAACCCTGTTCGTCGGGATCGGCGGGCGGTTTGGGCTGTGCAAAACAAGACGTCGCGTCCGCGACGTATAATTGCGCCCTTGGAGCCGCTCCTTCGGAACGACCGGGATGATCTCCAAAAGCGTCGGCTTTGCCGACTGTAGAATAAACGGGGCTGCGCTCTGCGCCTCCCTCGTTGATCTTGGCCTTGCAGCTTTGCTTCAAGCACCAGCGAGGGCCGACCGGAATGAAAAAGCCTTCATCGAAAATCAGGGAAGAAATCGCGCGTTTGCAGGAACAGCTTCGGCTGGCCGAGACTCGCGAGGCCGAGCGCATCGGCCGGATCGCGCTGAGGGCCGGTCTCGGCGAGATTGAGATCGAGGAGGCCGCGCTTCAGGCGGCATTCGAGGAGGTCGCGAAGCGCTTTCGCGGCGGCAAGGGCGAAGCGACCGGAAAGAAGAACGCAGGCGATGGAAGGAGCGCCGGCGCCGCAACCGCGGCGGTCGAAGCTGGCGCGGCTGCGGGCGGCGCTGGCAAGGCTTGAACGCATGCACCGCTCCGCAATGACCGATGCGCGCAAGAAGGACACGCGCGAGAAGATCGAGCTCGGCGGCCTGATCGTGAAGGCCGGGCTTCGCTACGAGAAGCGCGCCTTGCTGCTCGGACTGCTGATCGACGCCAGCCGACGCATACAAGGCGACGACGCAGAGCGTGCGCGTCTTGCCGCGCTTGGCGCGGAGGCCTTCGGCCATGACAGCGAATAAGGTTCTGCTCGCGACAGTACCCGGTGCGATCATGTTGGCAGCGACGGTTCTTCTCCCAGGCGTAGAGCACTGGCTGGCGGCGTTCGGAACGACTGCGCAGGCGAAGATGGTGCTCGGACGCATCGGTCTCGCCCTTCCCTATGCCGCGGCGGCTACGCTCGGAGTGATCACGCTGTTCACGGCCAACGGATCGGCGAACATCAGGTCGGCAGGCTGGAGTGTCGTCGCAGGCAGTGCCGCGGTCGTTCTGATCGCAGCAACGCGCGAGGCGATCCGGCTTGTCGGGATTGCAGGCATCGTGCCGGCCGGGGAATCCGCCTATGCCGATCCGGTGACGTCGATAGGTGCTGCCGGCGCATTCCTCGCCGGCGTCTTTGCCCTGCGTGTCGCACTCAAGGGCAACGCCGCCTTCGCGAAACCCACGCCGCGCCGTGTGCACGGCGCGCGGGCGATCCATGGCGAGTCCAGCTGGATGAGCTTGAGCGACGCGGCGAAGCTCTTTCCGGACGACGGCGGCATCGTCATCGGCGAACGTTATCGCGTTGATCGAGATCATGTGGCGGGCCGGTCGTTCCGCGCCGACGAACGGGAGACATGGGGAGCGGGCGGCAAGAGGCCACTGCTCTGCTTCGACGGCAGTTTCGGATCGTCGCATGGCATCGTCTTCGCCGGCTCCGGCGGCTTCAAGACGACGTCGGTGACGATCCCGACCGCGTTGAAATGGGGTGGCAGCCTCGTCGTGCTCGATCCGTCGAGCGAGGTCGCGCCGATGGTAATCGAGCACCGGCGCAAGGCCGGCCACACCACGATCGTCCTGGATCCATCCGAGCCTGAGAACGGCTTCAACGCGCTTGACTGGATCGGCAGGTTCGGCAGCACGAAGGAGGAGGACATCGTCGCGGTCGCAACCTGGATCATGACCGACAGCGCGCGGACCGCATCCGCGCGTGACGACTTCTTCCGGGCGTCGGCCCTGCAGCTGCTGACCGCCCTCATTGCCGACGTCTGCCTCTCCGGGCATACGCAAGAGAAGGATCAGACGCTGCGCCGGGTGCGGGCGAACCTCTCCGAGCCGGAGCCGAAGCTGCGCGAGCGGCTGACGTGTATATACGAACAGTCGGAATCCGACTTCGTGAAGGAGAACGTCGCGGTGTTCGTCAACATGACGCCCGAGACGTTTTCCGGCGTCTACGCCAATGCAGTGAAGGAGACGCACTGGCTCTCCTATCCGAACTATGCCGGGCTCGTCTCTGGCGACGCCTTCTCGACCGACGATCTTGCCAACGGCGGAACCGACATCTTCATCGCGCTCAGCCTCAAGGTGCTCGAGGCGCATCCCGGCCTTGCGCGCGTGATCGTCGGCTCCCTGCTCAACGCCATCTACAACCGCAACGGCAAAGGGACGGGGCGCGCACTCTTCCTGCTCGATGAGGTGGCGCGGCTCGGCTATATGCGTATCCTCGAAACTGCACGCGACGCGGGCCGCAAATACGGCATCACGCTGACCCTGATCTTCCAGTCCATCGGCCAGATGCGCGAGACCTATGGCGGCCGTGACGCCACCTCGAAATGGTTCGAATCGGCGTCCTGGATTTCTTTCGCCGTGATCAACGATCCCGACACCGCCGAGTATATTTCGAAGCGCTGTGGCGACACCACGGTCGAGGTGGACCAGACCAACCGCTCCACCGGAATGCGGGGATCGTCCCGCTCGCGTTCGAAGCAGCTCGCGAGCCGCCGGCTGATCCAGCCGCATGAAGTCATGCGGATGCGCATGGACGAGCAGATCGTGTTCACGGCCGGCAACCCGCCGCTGAGATGCGGGCGCGCGATCTGGTTCCGGCGCGCGGATATGAAATCCGTGGTAAGCAACAACCGTTTCCACACTCAGGAGTGTCACAATGACGACAACAACCGAAATCGCTGACAAGATCGCAACCGAGCAGGGCCTTACGAAGGCGCAAGCCAAGGCGATCGTGGAGAGCGTGTTCAAAGAGGTTTCGGACGCCGCGCGTTTGGGTGCCGAGACAAGCATTCCGGGCTTCGGCAAGTTCAAGGTGAAGGCCACACCGGCGCGCGAAGGACGCAATCCGTCGACGGGCGCAACGATCAAAATCGCAGCTTCGAAGAAGCTCGCCTTCTCGCCAGCGAAGGCGATCAAGGACGCTCTCAACGGCTGATAGGCCACCCGATCCATCACAGGGATGAATCGATCAGCGCCCAGTGATTCAAACCTATCATTGGACGCCGGATTTGGGCTGCGCGATTCTGTTCGCCATGAACGCGCTGCACTACCGGCTCCACATCGAACGGCGTGACCCGAACCTCAATATGGCCCGGTTCTACGCGCTGTCGATCGAGGCGACGCTGTTTGGACAAAACTGCGTTGTCCGCCGATGGGGACGGATCGGAACTTGCGGCCGCACCGTCCAGCATTCCTTCGACAACGAGGGTGAGGCAGTAGGTTTCTTCCTTGCATTGCTGCGCGCCAAGCAGCTGCGGGGTTATCGGCCAAGATCCGCCGCTCGACATACCGAAGCGGCCCCGTCTGGTTGACAGGGCCGCTGTAGGCCGGTCAGTCGCGGTTCGGGCGGGACCAGATGAGCTGTAAGCCTTCCTGTCCGTCCACCTCGATCAGGGTGGCGTAGATCGGGGCCGGGAAGCTCGGATCGTCCAGCTTGACCGAGAGGTAGTCACGCTCGGTTTCCTTGGCGGTCTTCTGCCAGGCGGCGCCCAGTTCCACGGCTGCAGAGTAGATGCGGAAGTGCGGGCCCTTGTCGGAGGGGGTCTCGACCCGCTCGATGCGCGCCTTGACGTTGAGGTTGAGGGTCTTGATCGTGCCGGTGAAACCGTTGGCGGTGCTGGTGAAGGTGCCGATAGTGGCCATAGTGAGGTTCCTTTCCTTGTGGTTTCGGGCCGCGCCCTTCGCGGCCTCGATGGCAGTCGACAGACCGGAGACGATCGGACCGCACCCCCGGGGTCCCCGTTGCGCTCGCGCAATGGGGTGGTCTTTGGGGCCGGAATGCAATGGAGGGCGGCCTGGAGCGGCTTTCTTGGGTAGCGCGAGGAATGGCGGCGCCTCGGGGCCCCACTCGGCAGCCGAGTGGGGTGGGGTCCGGCAGGGGAAGAAAGTTGCGGATGGCCGTTGCGGGAGAACGATCGAGGCGCAGCCGGTTTCCGGTCAGACATGCCTCATCGAGCCGCAGAGGGGCTGGCCTGTTGCAAGGGGCGGAAAGAACGAGCTTGCCACGTATCGGTATTCGGCACCGACGGTATCGCCGGTGCGAAAAACTTGACGCTAACCGCTGTCAGGATGCGCCGTTGCCTGTGACGGCTGCTTCGATGAAGCCCGGTAACTCCATCTCCGACGACCGTGGAGAATGATCGGCCAGGTCCTTGAGTACCGCGAGATCCCGCGGCCGAACGTTGCTGTCGATCTGGAAGCGCTCGGCTGTTCCACGAGGCTCGCATGCCGTTCGCTCGAGATGGCGGCAAGGACCACTTGCACCTGTTAGTCGCATTCATTCGCGATATCCGACCCATTCACGAACCCGTCGAGCAGACGGGGACGCTTTCGAAAGGAGATGCTGCTTGGTTTGAGGCCTGTCAGACACCGTACATGCCTTGCATTGGTTGATCCAGAGCTGGCCATGATTTGCCGGTGCCGAAAGATCCGCCTCAATCAAGCGGCACGGCCAAGCGATGCCGAAGGGGAAGGCACGCGGCCTTCTCCCTTCGATGATGCATGGACATCAGGCGGCTTCGCGTTCTTCGGCGGCCGCCGGCTGGAGACCGTGCAGGAAGGCGACGGCGCGCTGCGCATGGGCCGCGGCGGAGAAGATCGCCCGCTTGTCGTCGGCGAGCACCTTGAGCCATGAGTCAAGATAGCTCGCGTGGTCCGGGCGTGGCTCGAGCTCCGGCACGATACCGAGATCGGCGCAGAGGAAGCAGCTTCCGAGCTCTGCGATCAGCTCTTCGCGTGCGCGTTCGCTTCGGTCCTTGGCGTAGCGGCTGAGGTCGCGATTCGCGCGGTGCGGCGCCGAAGTCCAATGGGTGGCCTCGTGGCTGAGCGTTGCCACGTATGACGCAGCGTCCCGGAAGGTCTGGAACGGCGGCATCTGGATGTGGTCGGTCGCCGGCGCAAAATAGGCGCGATCACCGCCGTGTCGGATCACAGCGCCGGTATTGGCAAAGAACTGGTCGGCATGCGCGCTGCGGGCGAGCGGATCGCGCACCGGCTCTGCCTGCTGGCCATATAAATGGTCCGCCAGGCCATCGATTTGCGCCACGTTGAAGACGGAATAGGCCTTGAGGAACGGGATCTCGCGGTCAAACTCCTCGCCCAAGGCGTCTGTCTCCGTCCGGGTGAACCGGCTGGCGAAGACCACCATCGAGCCGGTCTCACCCTTGCGGACCGCGCCGCCGAGTTCGAGCGCCTGCTTGAACGTCATCCACATCGGGCTGGAAAAGCCGCGTGCGATAGCCTCCGACCAAAGCAACAGCACGTTCATGCCGCTATAGGGCAGTCCGTTGTGCCTGAGCGGCCGGGTGACGCGGCCGATGGCATTGCTCGAATGCCACGGCTGCATCCAGGGACGAACGCCCTTCTCCAGCTCGGCCACGATGCGGTCAGTGATGCGCGCATAGACATCGATGCGCGGTGCTTTTTCTTTCCTGCTCATTTCATGAACCTCCAGTTCTGGAGGCCGCGCCGATCGCGGCCCCGTCACGGGGTCCGCTTGGGCGGAGCAGGAAGGCGGGCCGCGCACCCGACCGGGGTCCCCATCGCGCTTGCACGATGGGGTGGTCATAGGCCGCAGCGGCAGCGAAGGACGGCGCAGCCGTTGCGCTGGCTGCCTGGCTCCGGCAGGACCACGGGGAGGACGGGGCCGCGAACGGTCGCCAGAAAGAGAATGGCGGCGCTGGGCGCCGCCTGGATGCGTGGGGAGCAATGTCGGTTCAATGAACCGACCGGCCGCCGCAATAGGGATCGTATTCGAAGAGGATGTCGACGTCGGCGCCATCGAGCTCGTCGGCGGGCAGGACGCCAAATTCGTCGTCGACCTGGAAGAGGATGACGGGGGCCATGAGGGTGCGGGCGAGTGACCAGGCGGCCTTCTGGGCGAGAGTGAGATCGTGGGACATCTGAGGCTCCATCTTGGAGCGGGCCAATTCCCGCTCGATGGCTCCGTCAGTGTGCGGAGGCGGGCGCGATCACCCGAAGGCGTCAGCCGAACGGCCGCAGCTTGCTAGCGGACCCCTTGCGGGTTGATCGTGGAAGATCCGCAGCCGCACCAGGAAAGCCATCACGAGAGAGCGGGATTGGGTCTCAGGCAGCGCGGAGACAACTGCGTCCAATCGGCTTCCTTGAGACTAAACGAAGAGCGGATGCGACGCTCGTCCTGGTTTCAGCACAGCGTCTCGCACGCCACGCCGTCGCCGTCCCGATCAAGCTTCCGGCCCCACGAGCAGTTGTGCAGATACCACTGTGCTTCGTCGCACGAGCTGATCTGAGAACAGTAGCGGCGCGGCTCGCACGAATAGCTGCCGCCTTGGGCGACCACCTTGCGGCTGACGACGCCGAGCGGCTGGCTCGACGTCGCGCCGTCAGCATGCGACGCGCGCCAGTCCCAGGGTGCCTGGAAGTTGCCGACCCATAGTCCGACCTTCGCCGTTTCTGCTTCCGCCTGTTGTGCCGCGTAGGCGCCATGGCTGTAGCGGGGCCAATCAAGCGCCTGGCCGTGCTCGACCATCCAAGCCGCCACGCTGGCGCCGTCGGCACGCCGGCAGTCCCCGACGAAGCGGTGATAGCGATCCCAGGTCACGAAGGTGCACTGCACCGGCCTCGACGCGGCCAGGAAGGCATCCAACGCTTCGGCCGATCGCCGGCCGCAGGGATACTCGAACCCCTTGGCGTCGTCGCAATATTGGCGGCTCTCCGGCGCGTCGATCCCGTTGAAGCGGATCCGCTGTCCGTGGACCTCGATAGTGTCGCCGTCGATGACGGATGCGACGCCGGTGATAGGCTGCGGCTTGGGGCCGCCCATCAAGTTCTGCAGATTGATCTCGGTCAAGCTGTCGCTGTGCTGCATTGCGGTCTGTGCAGCCAAGGCAGCGGCCGCCGCGACAGTCACGAAAATTAGACGCCTTGGCACGCTCGCCCACCGCAGGGCGCGCGAGCGCCTCGCGCCGGCGCGCTTGCGCCATTGATGAGACCGATTGTCGTGACGAGACCTATCCAAGCCCTTTCCCCCGCTCGGAAGGATGTTCTCAAATAGGATCGAAGTCCACTATGGCTGGAGGAGTGCACCACCGTATTGCGCCCACAGATGTTCGCAGTCCCACACCCGTAAGCTCGGCGTTCCTGGTTCCCCATAGAGAACCATCGCACCGCGAACGTCGTATCCAAGCACCGACGCATTGGCCACGAACTGGATGGCGCGCCCTAAGGTTATTGCGCCGATCCGGGCTTCATTTTTGCTGGTGAGATCGATCACTCCGAAGATTTCCGCTTCTGCGCCTCTCCCGGCCAAAACAACCGTCGAGATCGCATCGTCCAAGGCAAGCAGCATCGCGTGAGTCCACCGTAACAGCGCTTGCTAACTTCGGCGCGCGAAATTGGTTCCGCGCCCCTGAAACAATCCGCGATCAACTGTCCAGTTCAAGCGGCTCATGGTCTGGCTGTTCATGCCAAATGATTTGGCGGAGATCGCGATCGACCGGCTGGCCGCACTTCCTGCAGGCGTAGAAGTGATCCTGTTTGCTGCGAGGGTCGCGACCATGTCGGCGCCCGGCGATGGGAGGCCCAAGGTCCGAAAGCTTCGTCATCCGTGCAATTTCCTGGCCTCGCGCTCCAACGTCTTACGGTCGTTGCCGTGCTCGCCGATCAACTCCCTAACCTGGTGGGGCGTGATGCGGTGCCGCTTTGGCGAAATTGCGGACCTCGTATTCCTCATCTGCCGAAACGCGATCGCGGTCGTGGAAATCCCGTTTGCTCTTGTCGTCCGTCTCAGCGCTGTTCCTTCGTAGAAGAGGAAAACCGCGACTTGGCACGAACGTTCCAACCTGCTTTTTCAGCAATCGCTAACGGAACGCTTGGGGCTGTGCGATATTGAATCAAATTCGAGTATCGCGTGGGGTTTTCGATGCGTAAGCCTGCCGGCGGCGCCCGGCTGTCCTTCGTTCGTCCGATGGAGCCCGAGCTCGTCGAGCAGCCGCCCAAGGACGACGGATGGAGCCACGAAGTCAAATTCGACGGCTATCGCACCCAGCTCATCAAGGACGCTGACGGCATCCGCCTCTACACCAAGACCGGAATAGACTGGACGGCCAAATATCGACCGCTCGCCGCGGAGGCGAAGTCGATCGAGGCGGAAAGCTTCATCATCGAAGGGGAGACAATCGTTGCCAACGAAGCCGGTTTGTCCGACTTCCATGCGCTGCGCTCGGCGATCACAAGGCGACCGCAGGATCTCTACCTGGTCGCGTTCGATCTCCTGCATCTCAACGGCCACGATCTGCGCGACATGGTGCTGAAGGACCGGCTCGAAATCCTGCAGGCACTCATTCCCGCCTGCGGTCATATCCAATTCAGCGAAGCGTTGCCGGGCACTGGTGACGCCGTCTACCATCTCGCCTGCGAGGCGGGCTTGGAAGGCATCGTTTCGAAACGGCTGGACAGCGTCTACCGCAGCGGCTCGACGATGAACTGGCGCAAGATCAAGTGCTACGTCGAAAAGGAAATGGATATCATCGGCGTGAAGCGAGAGGCCGGCAAACCGCCCATGGTGCTGCTTTCTGATAACGGCCGCTACATGGGAGGCGCCTTCGTTACCTTTAAAGCCGACAAGCGTCAGCTGCTTTGGGACCGCGTGCAGGGCAGGGCCGGCGCTCCGCCGCCGAAGGGGCTGGCGAAGAAAAAGGCCGAATGGCTGAAGCCAGGTCTGGTCGGCCGGGTCAAATTCCTGAAGGGCGAGGAGAATCTGCGGCACGCCTCGCTAAAGGACTTTTGGGAGCAATAAGTCCCAGTAAAGCAGTGTTGCCACCGCGTGCGTTTTGACTACCGGCGACGGCGCCAATTTCTATTGTCGGTGGCGACCACACTATTGTGATCCTCAGAGCGCGCCAGCGATGGGATCCCCTCAACGTTAAAGACAATTCCCGCGTCCTCCAAAGCCCGGCGCATAGCGGCGACACTACGTGGGTTCGCTTTCCTAATCCCGTTTTCAAATTCGCCGATGGTCATTTCGCTAAGATTGGCCTTGGCAGCCAGTCTCACGCGGGACCAGTTCAACAAAGCCCGTGCGGATCTTGATTGTTCTGCTGAGAGTTGGTCTCGGCTGTCCATGGGATGGAACATTCAATGTCCCTAAAATGTTCCCGGCCTAGGTAGCCTTGTCCATGTGCGGCGTCTTGGCGTTATGACCTCGCGGCCCACGTACTCGCGATTTTTGCCTTGGCGGGCTGATCATGCATTGCCATCCACAGTGCTTTCTTCATCCAACTGGCGCGGCACCGGCAGATAAGCGTTAGCCACCAGCCACTCGCCAACGATTGTCTCCACCAGATCCGGCTTGGCCTGGCCCATCTCGGCAGCCAGGCCGGTCAATGCCTCGTCGGTTTGCGGATCGAGGCTGAGCCCGCCAATGTTTCTGAACAGCAGCGCGGCCCTCCGCAGCAGCACTTGCAAATCGGCCCGCGAAGCGTCCGCGATATGGTCGGCGGCGCTTTCCAGTTCATGCACGAATTGATGACGGGACATCGGTCATGCTCCTACAGGAATGTCTCACCTTCGCCCCGGTGCTCGAAACAGAACCAGTGCGGCGCCTGTTTTGGCTTGGCGAAACCCCAACCGGCATCTTTGCTGCAGCCGTCGTGCTCGCAAACGTGGTGCTGCACGCCGGCCGGCGTAGCGTAGTCGGGCTTAGGCAGTTTTCGTCGCTCATGGGCAACAGTGAACAAAATGGGAACAGAAGAGTCAAGCCGCCCCTTGACCGGACAGGAATATGTTCTCAATTCGAATGCATGCCCGAGCAACCGGAAAAGTGGCCGAGAGGTGCCGCGTGGACCCTGACGCATGCCCATGACGCCGGGCAAGTGGCGGGCATCCGCTGCGCCCGCTGCAACGTCACGCGCTACTACAAGCCGCTCGAGCTGCGGGAGGTGATCGGCAACGTCACGATCGACGAGGTGCGGGACAAGGTCCGCTGTCAACAATGCAAGAGCCGGAGTGGATGAGCGCGCAGCTATTCCACCCGACCGGAGAGCAGGCCCACACGATCCGCTTCCGGCGCCTGGTGCAGATCCGTTGGGAGAAGCGGGTGATCTGGCGCGATGAGTAGCGACGCCCCAGGCAAGAGTTCCTATTCGTCACTGTCCTCATTGTCGTTGTCATCGTCGGATTGGCTGTTCCGATTTGCATCATCCGATTGTTCTTCAACGTACGCCTGGCAACCCTCGTTGAAAGATCGGCTATCTCCGTCGCAATCCCGCTCGTCGGTGATGTCATTCCTTGCCGCCCAATCGTAGCCGGCCTCGTGTCCCGAGCAGTCATCCGTGCAATTGTAGCCGTGGAACGTCTCTTGCGCGTTTGCCGGAGCGGCAACAAAACCGGCCAGCGCAAGGGCGCCGGCCGCGACAAGAATTCGGATCATCACAAAACACTCCTATCGGCGCCCCGGCGGTCGGGTATTCTGTGACCTTGGCGAAGATGAGGCTGGATATTTCCTCAGTCCCACTCCTGGTCGGGTTTGGCGCGACGGCGATTCCAGCTTCTAACGGCGTTCAATTCGTTGATGCAAACCGGGCCGGACGCTCCGCAGTCATCGCATAGCACCACAACTCGCCTCTGCTCGGTCACACCCGGCCTCACGTCTGAACTCGTGCAGAACGGGCAAGGATCCGCAGTCACCGGGTCGAGCGCTTCTTCCCCCCGTTCTTCGCCGGCTTTGCTGCAGGCTTCCGCCCGAGCCCGGCGGCCTTCGCCAACGTCGAGCGTTGGGCCGCGTACTCTGGCGCCACCATCGGGTAGTCCGATTTCAATCCCCACTTGGCACGGTATTCGTCGGGGCTCAGCCCGTAGTGGACATCGAGATGTCGCTTCAACGATTTGAACTTCTTCCCGTCCTCGAGGCAGATGATGTAGTCCGGGAACACCGACCGCTTCGGATTGACTGCGGGCGCGTGGGCTGGCTTCTCAGGCTCGGTCGGTTGTCCGATTTTCGACAGCGACGAATTCACGCTTTCAATCAACTCTGGAAGAGACGCAACCGGCACTGGGTTTTTGCTGACGTAGGCAGACACAATGTCCGCAGTGAGCTCGATCAACTGGCTTCGGACGTTCTCAATCTCTTCCGGCATGCAGTAACTCCGTTTCGCAGGAGCAATAGATGAGACCTCTTAGCCGGTTTTCGGCGCAGCGCAACAGTGTGAAGGCGCTACCTGAGCAAGACATTGCTACACAACGATTGCTGCCCCGATGAGCGGTGTCGAGACGACCGGAGAGACAGTGTACGCCTTGAACGACCGCCTTGGGGCGCAAAGCAGCCGATTGAAATCGATCTCGCTGTCGCACACGCCTGATAAGGGCGAGGCCGGAGCCCCGCCCTCGACGGCTATCCGAGCGCTGCCATTTGCAACTCGGCCGCCTTGCGATCGACCGCCTTACCCGGATTCTCGGTCGCGCGCTCGAAAGGCTTCCAGGCCTCGCCGACGACCTGCTCGTAGGCGGCGACCGCGCCCTCGGCGGCCATCCGCAAGGCGTGGGACTGGAGCGCCATGTCCGCGGCGAATTCTCGCTTGCGCTGGGCAGCACTGTCGAAGCCGACGGGTCCATCGACATCTTCGTCCCGATCGTCGCAGGCGGACTTGGCCGTTGCGTCGCGCGCCTCGCTCACCGCCCGGCTGTAGAACTGGCCCGCGCCGTTGGCGGAGCCGACGAATGCCCCGACGATGCGCTGCAGGTGGATCTGCATGGCGCGTTCGCCAAGCCCTTCATCGAGCGCTGCGGCGGTTTCGACGATGAGCTTTTCGTGCAGGTCGCGGATACCGTCGCTGTCGAGCACCGGCAGGCCAAAACTCTCGGCTATGAGGGAACACTGTGCGGCATCGGGACAGGCGAGCCGGACCATTTGCAGCGTGGTGCCCTTGCGGAGCGGAACGACGCGGGCGCTGGAACGTAAATTGGCAGGTCTCTTGGTCATGACATGTCCTTTCTTCAGGATCCCGAAGCTCGGACCGGCTCCGTGCCGGGCCTCCCTCGGGCGCGGACCAAAGGAACCGGCGGAATGACGGGCGCTTCAGGGTCCGGGCGGACCGAGACGAGAATGGCAGGTTTGCGGCCAAGCAGGGCTCTCTTCAGCCCTCGCGCGGGACGCGGACCTGCCATGCCGAGACCGGTTCGATCCGGCCGCCCCGCGGCGCGGAACGCGGCCTTGAAGCGAACGGTCGCCGGTTCAGGACCGCAGCAAGACCGAGGGCGGACCGGTACGGGCCTCTATTCCGATACGGAATCGGAGGAACAGGTGCTCATGACCATCTGCCGATTCATGGACTAGGTGCTGATGTGTCGCCGCCAGGACCACGATCGTCGCAATGGTCGCCCTGCCTGATTGCTGCCGCTGACCACATTCTGTCTCCCGGGGCGAACAGCGACGCCGCTAGACCCGCTCGCTCAGGCGGCGGCCTCGCGGTGCCGATCGAGGAATCTGGCGATCGCCTGATCCTGCCGCGCGAGCTTCCGCGACAATGCGTCGATCTCAGGCTGGCGCTCCGCGGTCAGGGCTGCGAGCTCGGAACGGTAGCGCTCGAGGAAGGCACCGGGGTTGGGTGCCTTGCCCCGACGATAGTGCGTCCGGTGAGGCAAAAGGCTGGGGATCAGCGCGGTCATGCGCCGGGTGATCTGCCGATCGACCATGTCCAACTGAAGCTGGGTCTGCCGACGCGCCTCCTGCATGCGGGATAGTTGCCGATGCAACTCGAGCGGAAGGATCATGGCGCGCGCTTCCGCTGCCAGCCGACGAAGCTGGAGGTCCGGCATAGACCGCATGATGGTCGGGGTCGATGACGAAGCCGAACCGGCCGATTTCGTATTCGTCACCGGGGACAAGGAAACGGCGCTCTTCGGTGCCGACACCGCGCCTGCCGCCCGGTGTGGCGATGCACTCGACAAAGCCCTTCTCCTGCTCCGACGTGATCGCCGAAACCACGACCCAATCGGCTGCATGCTCCCCCTCGAAGGTGCGGCGGTCCTTCTCGCGAGACTCGCCCGGAGCCAGAATGGTGCCGAAGATCGCTTCCCAGACATCGGGCCAGGAGTCCTTGATGGTTCTCTCGGCGCAGCGCCGCTCGAATGCCGTGAAGAGATGCGGAAAGGTGATGGCTACGATCGCCCACTCGGCGTCCTCCTCGTACCATCCGCCCGCCGAACGCAGCATCGGATGCACCTTGCGGTTCCGCTCGGCCGACAGCTTGAAACCGCCATGGCCAGCGGTCGAATGGGCCGTGACGCCCTCGGCATAGAGGGTTCCGCCCTGCGACACACCCCAGGGCGTATTGGCGCCGCCGCCGATCTCGCGGCGGCCGAGCCTGCGCTTTTCGCGACTGTGTTCGGCCCGTTCGATGACCTTCGCTCGAAATGCCGCCTCATCGGCGAGTTCACCGGCATGGCCGTAGAAATCCGTGCAGGTCCATTCCGCCATCGGCCGAGCGATGCGCCAGCCGCTGACGAGATAGTGCCGGCCGTCGCGGGCAGGCGCCATGGCATAGGCATGCTCGCCGACAAGCGCGACCGGCATGCCGTCGGCGCTGCGCCCAAATGAAATCTCGGTCGAATCCGGGGGTGTGGTTGACTGAGAGGTGGAAGGAAGGATCCGACTCATGCCACAGCCCTCCCCTCGACGGCATCGGCGGCCACCTCGTCGGCCGTGATCTCCTCGAGATATTATCTGTACTGTCTAGAGTGCCTCACCGACTTTTTGGGTCGAGCGATCGCCGTTTCTCATCAATGAAAAGAACATCAGCGCCAGCCGCCATGCGGTCGCGGTAACGCTGATGAAGCGCACGAGCCTGGACATGCTGGGCGAGAGTTCGAGCATTTTTGCTCTCCTCTCCCCTCTCCGGATCGGCACCCTCCAACCTCCGCCCTTTCCCTCTTTCGAGAGCTTCGACGCGTTGTCTGAACTCAGCAAGCAGGTTGAATGCGCGGTTGGCAGTGGCGCGGCTAACACCAGCTTCGATGGCGAGGTTGACCACGGTAAGCGGTCTTTTGGTCATGACCGCCTCGCCGCTCAAAAGCCGGTCCATCGCGTCTCGCAGCGCAAGCTCTGTCTTGGCGCTGACGCGGGACGTCATGTGTGGCTGCCAGTTCTGAGCGGCGCAATGAGCTTCCGTTTCCGCTCATTGTCCCGTTGCAGGACTTCGCGCTGGAGAATGGGCAGACGCTTGTCCTTCAATAGTTCATCGGCCTCAGCGATCGATGCTTGCCAAATCGGTAGGTGGCGACTCGTGATGCAGGAGTTAGGACAACGATCTGGCGCACATTGTGAAAGTCTAGGGCCAGTCCGCTCGTCTAGGGCTGAGTTGGAAAGACAGAGCGCGGTGGAAGGCTCAAAGAAACAATCGTTCAGATAGCCGACATGGAGGGTACGAGCCAGATGCCCGAGCATTGCCCTCAGACGCGCCTTGTCGGCGACCATGGCGGGTAATGCGCTCACCTGGGCATCCGCTCGACTGAACTCCGCATCGAGGCGCAAAGCGGCTGGACCGGCAACCCTTTCTCCACGACGATGAGCTTCGAACTGTTCGATGACATCGTCCAACTGGCCAAGAGCCCGCTCCTGCTCGATCTCTTGAAGAAACCCGGAGGCGGATGAGCCGGCATACCCATCGAACATTGCAACGGAAGCATGTTTGTACTGAATTTTGCCTGCCACGACCCCGAAAGGGCGATTGGCGATAAACCACGCCAGGGTGCGGCGAAACTGCCGTGTTGTGAAACGCCAAGGTTCGCCGTCGATCAACGGAATGTCAGCCCCATCTGTTGCCAGCAAGGTCACATTCTCGCGGAACTGATTCAGGCGATGCGCGACGTCAGGAATCCCCATGTGCGGGGCGCTGCTGCGTCGATCGAGCATGAACCAGATCTCGTCCTCATACCGGCCGCGTCTGTGCAGATCGGCAAGTCGTTCCGCGACGGCCACCGCGCGGTCGACGGGTTCGATAGTTATCCATTCGGCCTGCTCACCCCGAACGTCTCTGCCCTTGAACAAGGTGCTCCGAACGCTCAGACGGCGAAGCATCCCATCGGCACTGAGCGAATTGCGCAGGCAGCCGGGTTCCATGGCCTGGATCTCACCGTCGCGCATACCCGTGAAATAGGCGCAGATGATATACGCCGCAGCTTGAAGGTTCTTCTCCTCGACGATGAGGCTGTCCTGATCGAACCGGTTGCGCCAAGGCGTTCCAGTGTCGGGATCGATCGAGATTTTTGTGTCGATGCCTCCTTGCTCGATTCCAAGTTCGTTGATTGCAGCACACAGCAAAGGATAGGCGATGGCGGCGCGATGCTGATACATGTCGCGGACGAGAACGCCACTCTGTAGAGCGATGATCTGAACATTGATGATCTGATCTTTGAGATTTGCTTCCTTAGCCAAACGAGTGCCGAGGCCGTTTCGCTGAAGAGGCTTTCGCCATATGGGCACACCGCGCCCGAGGCGCCGGCGTTCGTCTATCCAGTTCGCAAGCCGTTCAGCGACGTCGGTAACGCCTTGCTTTTTGGGGAGAGCAGCCTCCTGAGCAGCCATCTGCTCGCGAGCGGCAAAAATATCTGCCGCGAAAACATCGATGTATTTGATCGACCATCGAACAAGTGCCCCAATAACGGACTCGGGTATCCTCGGCGTCAGGTTCTCGCGCGGGTGCAGAGGACGGTTTGACAATTGATAGAGCGTTCTTCCGCCCCAGGGGGCGAACGTCAACCCGCCGCAGGTCAGATAAGCGGCCAGCCTGTGCAGCATCACGACGGGCCTCAGATATCGCGACCATTGCCCGGAAGAAACGGCGGCCAAGGAGGACCGGTAGGCATCAAGTAACTGCTGATCGACAGCTTTAATTGCGAAGCCGCCGAGTTGCTCGCGGGCGAAGCTGGTGAAATGCGAAAGATACCGCAATGCCGGTCTGGCGGAGTTGGGATGCAATCTCGATCTTTGACCTGGGTTCCGTTCGTTCAGCAATGCAAACATATACTCCTTTGCCATCAGACGCTCAGCGCCAGATTCAAAGATCGTGAAATCGAGGACGGAGCCGACATTGGCCAAGCGTTTTTGTAGAATTGCCGGACGGATGTCCCAACAATCATCCGCAAATCGCGATAGCTTGTCAGGTTCAGCGTCCTTGCGCAGCGGCATGGAAGACAGGACGACCTCATCGTCAGCGCGAAACTTGGAATGCGCGTGATGCTCGCTGTGGGATAGCGTTGCGTTCATGAGGCGAAGGCCTCCGGCGGAAGGTAGAGAAGTCCGTTTCCAGCCGAGAGTGCCTTGTCCTCTGCCTGGCGGATGTCTTCATCTGGAAATGCCGGCAGTATCTGCTGGGTGATCCGATGATACGCACGGCCGAACCGACCTCGCCAACTACCGGCATCCATCATTCTACGCTGCTCGACCATGAATTTGGCGAAAGCGATCAGCGCCGGCAATTTGCGGACCGTTATGACCGCGTTCTTGCATTCGAGGCAGCCCCAGAATGGGGTTGGGCAGGCCTGCCCGTCCGATCCAAAAGGGCTGGAATAGAACGCGCCGCAACTGGCGAGCCAAAGATCCTGATCCTGATCGCCGTTGAAAAATGGCGCCTTCTGCTCGGCCGAGCCCAGTGGCTCGGTAGCTTCGGCTCTATCACAGCATGCCCGCTCGGCGTCGGGTGGAAGGATAGTTGGATTTAGGGCGGAATCCAGCGCGTCGTTGAGGGCGTCGGCGATGGTCTGTTCGTGAACATGCCGCAGCGCGGGGATATCGGCATAATGGTGCGCGGCTACGGCGACCGTGTGACCTACCGCAAAGTCGTCGAGCTGGCCGTGGGTTTTGATATACCGTTCGGCCTTGTGCGTCTTGCGAAGCCTCGAAAGCTCGAGATGGAGGGGGTTGCCGGCATCATCGACAAGGGAATGGCGTCGCACGAACGCGGCGAGATAGTTCCGGCTGATCTCGGTGGTCGCAAGACCGAGCCCATCCCAACGTGCCCAGAGGAGCGTTGTCCCAAGATGGCCTCTGGCACGCTCGGTCAGTGAGATTGCCAGACGGATGAGACTTCCTGGTGTGGAACTGCCTCCGTCACGGACACGTACCCGTTTCCATTCCGAACCCCGCGCCCGTCGTTTGAGGTACTCGATCTCGACATATCCTCGCGAGGGATTGCGCAAGCAATCAGCTTCAAGGTGCCTGACGCATTCGATCTCTATCCCGGTCTCCAACGACACGAGGACGATGAACGCGTAGTAGTCGTCGGTGGTCAGGTGGAATGCGCCATGGAGATAGTCGAGAGCGAGACTCGGCAACCGTTGATAGTATGCGCGTGATTTGAAACGCCGGAAAATCTGCCCCCCAGAATTTATCCATCCGTCCCGAATGATGACGTCCACGATCGCATCGTAAGAAGGGTGAAGTTCCGGGCGGACTTCCACGTCAGGTCGACGCTCAGGCCGTCCATCGCCGACAACGATCCGATGTTTGGCTTCTGCAATCTGGCGCCGAGCCGCCGCACGGAGCGCAGTGGCAACAAATGGACTGTAGGCATCGCGTGGCCTGCTCGCATTGAACTTCCCACGGCCAAGCCATGCTATCCGCGTCATGACATCATGAGGAAGGCGCTCGGGGTCGGATTCCGCGACGAGGCGAAGTATGGCGATCAGCGGGCTTATGATACGCCGCAGTGACGCTTGGCTAGGCGTCGCTTGCTCAAGCCAACCTTCGTAGCGATTTATGATCTTCACGCTCAGGTCATCGATACCGCTGAGCTGGATGCCACTGGCGTCGAGAAATACCCAAAAACGGCGCAGATCGAGAACTTTCGATTGCACCGTGCGCCATATCGGTGACGGTCCCATGCGGCGGAGAAGTTCCTGCAACCAGGGAACCACTTCGCTGACGAAGTCGGGAGATGACAAGGATGCAAAATCGATGTGATAGGTGCCGCCATCTTGAACGCGGACATCGAAACGAAGCGGATTGAGCGGCTGAACCTGGTCGATCGACAAAGCAAGGCTGCCAGTCATTTGCAGGTCGGGGAATGTCGCTCGATGACCTCCGCCGATCATGCTGCGTGCTCGACAGCACTGACATCGAGTCCCCATTGCTCCACGGCAGCATCGATCAGCTCTTGGGTATCGTCGAGATGATCCAGGTAAATGTAGGTACTCTCGATGCGGCTGTGGCCCATCAGCCGCTGTAGTTTGAGGAGAGGATCGCCGATCATGCGACGATAGGCAGGGCTCAATCGCCCCGCCCGTTCTTCAAGCATCCAACCGATCTGCTCGCGCAAAAGCAATGTGAGCATGTGGACCGCAAAACTATGACGCAACATGTGTGGCGTTACGTCGATGTCGATGCCGAAGCTTTGGCAGCGCTCGCTTGCGCGTCGGAACACCGCCTCCCATGTCTCTATGGGCATTGGCATTCCACCCTCGGTGAGCCACAAAGCCAGCGGCTCCATCGAGCCTTCGTGCAGCAGTCGCAACCGCTCGTCAGGCTTGACCTCATCAACCCGGATGACCCCACGCGGACCAGGGCTATCAAACCGAAGTGACTTCCGGTCCGCTCCTGTGACGACTAGCGGATTATCGATTCTACGCCACGATCTGCGCTGCCTGCATCTGGCAAATGAGTTCGCACGCTCAAGTTCGATGTAATCCCGCAACCGCTTTACAAGACGCAGGGGAAGACGAACCTCGCGGCCCTTGTTCCCCTTGGCCGCGGCCGAAGCAAGCCGGAACGGAATGGAGCGATGGTTTGGAGGCTGGGAGACGGATGAAGGCAACTCTGGCGACAGCAGGGTCGCTCCCTCCTGCAATCTGAGCCCTGTCGTTACCAGAAGCTCGGCAAACAGGGAGTTGCGTTCACCGTTACGCCCGCGCCATGTCGGATCTTCCCTCCCATCGGGGAGCCGCCCGCGCAACCCAACGTCACGAAACAGGAGGAAACGGTCTAGCGAAACAAACCGTGTATTGCGATGCCGACCAGCCGCTTCTCGTGCCATGTTTGCAGCAACAGCCATGTTGCTTCCGTCCGATGTACGCACCCACACTTGGCGATATGTAAAGGGAGCCTTGGTGATCAGCCTCTCTTCGACGGCCCATCGGTAGAGCTTGTCGAGCGCTGCGACCCCGCGATTCCACGAGGAGGCCGAGATGCGATGTGGTGGGGCCGATAACCGGCGCGCCTGATGGAACGCGGCTATGTCTTCACGATCGGCAGACCAGATCGACTTGCCATCGCGCCGTTCAGCCAGGAAACGCAACCAGACCACAATGTCGCGGGCATAGGCCCGAAGGCTGTTCAAAGATCGAACGCCCATCGTCGGGCAGGCCCGGAAGAACCGGTTCAGATCGTGATCGTAACTCCCGTCACAACCGAGGATGAATGGCATCCCGTCCACGAGGCCGAAGTGCTGCGCTACATCAACCACCTCTTCTGAAAGCTCGTGTATGACGCCATCGACAACAGCGGAGCGGCGCAGCGCGCCAAGATCGGTGAAATAGAGCTGCGGCATACGTTCTCCACAACGGTGCGCCTTCGGCGCGAATCTTCTCTTTGAATGCGAGGGGTTCCCCTCGCGCTCTCCCGTTCGCCACGTGGCAGGGGTGCAGGACTTTGCCTGCACCCCATGAACAAGCTTGTCGTGCCGCCGCCGCGTCAAGCGTTGTCCTCGCTGCGCTGCGGGAACGCTTGACCCGGACGTCTGACGAGACCCACCGGGAATGTCGGTGAAGCGTCTCCATGGCTGATTCTGAGACGGGAACATAGAGTCGGGATAAGAGCACCGCATTGGGGTAGCCATGCTCAGAGAGCCATTGTTCGGCGGCGCCGCGGTGCGGCGCGAGATGAACGAGCTCGGCATGGTCGCCGGGTCGGTCGAAGACGCGCATAGCGCCGACCGGCGGGCGCTCGATGATTGCGAAGCACAGGCTGGAGCCGAGCGCGAAGGTCCGGTGGACGCGGATGGCGATGACGCCGCTGGCGCCGAAATCGGCCTCGTGCAGGGTGAAGCTCGCGGTGCCGGCCAGCATGCCGGCGTGGCGTCCGCCCTCCTTGCTGATCAGGCGACCCTGGCTGTTGTTGTTCTTCCAGGCGGAGAGCTTCCTGGAATGCCGTTCCGGCGGACGCGGCGTGCCGTCAGACCAGGCGATAATCGCGCCGATGGGAGCGTGTTCGAAGATGGTGTGCGCGGACATGATGTCCTCCTTGGGTGAAGCTGAAACGAAACCGCCGCCGGGATGACCGGCGGCGGCAAGACGTGGGAAGAATGGAAGCGACGTTCTACTCGGCCGCCTCGCGATACCCCTCGCTAGACTCGACCGTCGCGTTGCCTTTGGCTACCTGGTCATCGCCGGCGACACCCTCGGCGTCAGGCCCATCGTCATCCTCGACCTCGGTGACGGCGCTCTTGGCCAGCCATTCGGCAAGGCCGGCGCCGTTCGGCGCGAACAGCGCCGCGGGATGGATGAAGTGGCCCTCCTTGAAGTGCTCGACGAGAGCGGCCCGGGTGTCTCTGACCCGCGCCCGCGGCAGCACCGGAGTATCGGTGCACGAGGCCTCGAGCGCGGGACGTGACAGGCAGGAGAGGAAGTCCTCGGTACCCATGTTGGCGAGGAAGCCATCGGCGCCGATGGCAGAGCCGGCGACAATTCCCACAATGCCCGACTTGCTGATGTTCTCTCGGCAAGAGAGCACATCGATCAGCACGCCGCGGGCAGCGATGCGCAGCGTGGCGGTGTCGAAGGCGAACTTGCCTTCGGCATCGAACAAGCCTGCAGCATGGCGACCGAAGCGGCCGCCGAAGCGGAAATCGCCGCCGGCCCCGGAATCGACGCGCACGTTCTGGCCGGCGAACGCGATAACGAGCAGCGCCAGCAGCGTGTCGTCTTCGATGGGCGCACGCGACAGCGCTTCATGCAGGGCGTCGGTGCGCAGGTCGCCGATCATCTCAACCCCCTTGCGGGTGAGGTCGGGACGCGGCTTGGAGACGACGATCGACTCGTCGGCGCCACCGGGGTCTTCGGTGTCCTTGCTCTTCTTCTTTGCTTCGGGCATGCGGAAGTGGACCGTCTTCACCTTGCCCTCGCGATCGAGATACATCGCGGTGTGGTCCGACTTCTTGGGCGTGCCGTAAACTTGGCTTGCCTTTGGCGGCAGCTTGACCTCGCCCCAGGTGTTCGTCTCGGTGATGACGCCCTTCTTGGGCAGGTTCTGCGTCATCCACTCCTGCTGGGCACCGAGGAAGGCGTCGACGTCCGTCGTGTAGCGGCTGTCCTGGTCGGCCGGCGCGAAAAGGTCCTCGATCCACGCAATGCCATAGGCCTCTCGCAGATCGTCGCCGAAGCTGGCGTCGCGCGCGTACATTCGGGTCTTGGCAAGGCCGTTGGCCACGGCCCACCACGAGACTTGGCGGTCGCCCTTGCTGGGCTTGTGCGCCTTCCAGACCTCCTTCTGCTCCTCCAACGAGGCGGCCGCGATCGTGCGGAGTTGGCGCTCGTCGGGCATGTCGCCCTTGGCCATATGGTCCAGCATCGCCGGCAGCACGTTGGCGAGCAGCCTCAGCTTCTTGATCTGGCGCACCGACTGGGCGAGTGCGATGCCGATCGCCTCCTCGGTCCAGCCGAGCGCGACGAGACGCTCGATAGCGCGCCACTGGTCGACGGGGTTGAGCTGCTCGTGCGCGATGGTCGTGACCAGCGAACGCATCGCGCCGCCATCCTCCGCCCGGGGAACGACCAGAACGGCGATCTCGTCCAGACCGGCGGCGATCGCCTGCTTGACGCGACGGTGGCCCTCGTCGATGACGAAGCCATTGCCGCCATCGGCCTCAGCGGCGACGACAGGCGGCTGCACGATGCCGACAGCCTTGATCGTCGCCAGCAGCAGGGCGTCGGCTTGCGGGCTGGACTTGGAACGGCGCGCCTTGTCGGGATTGTCCTTGAGCGAGCGTGGATCGACAAATTTCAGTTCCATGGAGATGCTCCTTTGGGATTGCGGACACGGCCTTTTCACCGGTCCTTTTCTCGTCTTCTTCTCGAAGACATCCCCGGCCCGCGGAGCGGGCGGGCCGGTGCAATTGCGAACGAGCATCCCTGCCCGGCTAGCCAAGCGGGGCTTGTGAGCCCTGCGCAGGATGACGGGCCGGGATCGCGACGGGAGCGATTGAGCGCCAGCGTCAGCGGTCCGCCCGATCTGCGAGCAGTCCTTCCTCTCTTCCCTCCATCCCTGACTTCCCCTCTGGAATGTCGCGCCACAGGGCGACGCCGTCAGCCGACTTGCGACAGCGGGCGGGCTCGGCGCCGAAGCCATCGACATGGTTTCACGCACGCCTGCGGGGTCGCCCACGCATCCGTCGAGGTTTGGCCGCTCGAACGGCCATTGGGACGTGGAGACGCCCGATGGCCTTGAACGCCGCCGATCCTGACGCTATATTGCGTCATAATTGTTGGCAATGGAGGTGCTGCGATGGGTCTGGCACAATATGCGGATGACGGGTTGTTCGCGCCCAAGAAGATTGCGGACGCTTTCTGCACCACGAGCGAGGAGATCGCGCGTACCGCTGGTCTGGGGAAAGACGCGGTTCAGCGCCGGGAGCGGGTGCGTTCAGACAAGACGCAGCGCCGCCTGCGCGAGATGGTGGAGATCGTGAACAAGGTCGAGCCGCGATTTGGCTCAGCGCTCATGGCCTATGCCTGGTATCGCTCCGAGCCGCTGCCGGGATTTTCGGGGCGGACGGCCATGCAGCTCGTACGGGAGGGACGGGCCGATGAGGTCCTCGACTTTATCGACGCGGTCGATGCGGGGGTTTACGCCTGACCGTCGCCGCCGTCACCTATTCGGGCCGGCTCTACCGCGCCCTCAATCCAGTATATGCCCGCGAGCCTATGTCGGGACGCGGCGCCGAGCTCTATGGAGGTCGTTTCAACCCCAAAGGGATGCGGGCGCTCTATGCGTCGACTTCGATCCTGACGGCTTTGCGCGAAGCCAACCAGGTGGGCGACCTGCAGCCGACGACGCTGGTCGCCTATCGCGCCGAGATCGAGGCCGTCTTCGATGCCGACGACGCCACTGCTCTTGCCGCAATGGGCCTCGATGCGGCGGCCCTCGCCGACCCGACATGGCGCGATCAGATGAGAGACCATGGCGAGGCGCATACACAGCGATTTGCCCGTGAGCTCGTCGCGCAAGGCTTCAATGGCCTGCTCGTGCAGAGCTTTGCCAAGGGGGCCGCAGTCGGCGACTTGAATCTCGTTCTATGGCAATGGGGTGACGCTGCCCCATGCCGGCTGGAGCTGATCGACGACGAGCACCGGCTCGGTTGATCTAGGCGGCCGCTGCCCGCGTTCCCTCGCGCGCTGCACCATCAACGTCAGCGGCTAGCGACTTTTCGATCTCGGCAAGCTGCCAGCGCTTGTCCGCCAGCTCGTCCGAAAAGGCGAATGTCCCGCCCTCGCGCGAGCGGTAGGACGCCAGGCGCTGCTCGGCGTCGGAGAGGCGATGTCGATAGCGTTCCCGTTCATCCTCGAAGGCGCCGAGAACAGGTTCCAGCCGGGCGATCGCGCCGAGCGGAGTGGTGGTAACTGGCAATTCGATCTCGGTCTCGGCGCGGGCGCGCAGCAACATGGTGGAATAGCGATAACCGTCCTGGCCGAAGCGCTCCCCGGAATATTCGAGGTCGAAGCCGCCGATCGTCGCGATGACGCTGTCGCCGGCGTGCTGGAGCTGAACGAGGGTCAGTACCTCCTTCATCAGCGCCCGCCCAGCGAGCTTGCGCTCGGCGAAAGCCTCGTCTCCCACGGTCATGCGGAACGCCTCGCCCGCAGTGGGAACCTTTCGTTCGAGGTCCTGGCCGATCTCGCCGATCCGGCGCGTCGAATGTTCGATGTCGCGTTCGGCATCGCGGATCTGACGGCGGATGGCGAACTGATCATCCTGATGCGCGGCACGCAGGCGTTCAAGCCGGGCGATGTCGGCTTCGAGGCCCGCCTTCTGCATCAGGCGCGGATCGCCCGAGGCAATCGCCTTGGCCATGGCGAACTGGCTTGCCTGTCCTTCACCGAGGTCTTCCAGCCGGCGGATCGAGGTATCGCCCGAAAGTGCCGCGGCGATAAAGCGGGCCTTGCGCTCGTTGTTCTGCCACATCTGCGCGTCCATCGAGCCTTCGGTGGCATAGGCGAAGATGTCGACCACATCGTGCTGGTTGCCCTGGCGCAGGATGCGGCCCTCGCGCTGCTCGATCTGCGAGGGGAGCCAAGGCACGTCGAGATGGTGCAAGGCCTTGAGCCGAAGCTGGGCGTTGACGCCCGGGCCCATCGTGTCGGAAGAGCCGATGAGGAACCGCACCTTGCCGGCGCGAACATCGCCGAACAGCCGCTGTTTGGCTTCCGACTTCTTGAAATCCTGCATGAAGGCGATCTCGGAACCGGGCACGCCGAGACGCACCAGCTCGTCCCTGATCCAGCGGTACGCAGAGAATCCGCGGGTCTTCTCGACCGAGATCGTGCCGAGGTCGGAGAAGATCATTTGCGCGGCGCCGGCCAGCTCGAACGGTTTGCCGTCGGAGCGGACATAAGCCCCGTCCGCCGTTTCCTGCCAGATGCGGAAGGCATTGCCGATGAGGTCGTTGAGCTTGTTGTCTAGCTCGTTCTCATTGTCGGGATCGACAAGGCGCAGGTCGATCGCCGCGTGCCGGCCGTCGGTAATGACCGACAGCAGGATGTCGTCGCCGGGTTCGGGCGGCCGATCGCGCTGTTCGATCGCCTTGATGCGCTCATCGAGCACAGTCTGGTAGCGCTTGAAGGCGGCCGAGGGTTTGGAGGTCCTGATCTGCCGCGCGCCGGTCGAAAGCGCCGGCACCTTGACATAGTCGCGCAGGTCCTGCGGCATGACCACATCCGCAAAGGAGCGGAACATGGCGATGAGTTCGGGGACGTTGACAAAGGTCGCGAACCGCGTGACCGGCTTGTATTTGCCGTTGGGCTGCAGCTCGAGCTCGGTAGTGACATCGCCGAAGGTCGAGGCCCAGGCGTCGAACTCATGGAGGCCTCGTTCGAAGAGCGCCGTGTAGCCGAGATAGAGCTGCACCGAGAACATCTCGCCCAGCGTGTTGGTGATCGGCGTGCCGGAGGCGAGCACGAGCGCCCATCCGGGATTCTTGGTCTCCACAAAGCGGGACTTCACATAGAGGTCCCAGGCGCGCTGCGAGCCATTCGGATCGATCCCCTTCAAGGTCGACATGTTGGTCGCGAAGCTGAGCTTTCTGAACTCCTGCGCCTCGTCGACGATGATCTGGTCGATGCCGATCCCGGAGATGGTCAGCAGGTCGTCCTTGCGGGTGGACAGCGCCTCCAGCCGTTCCTTGAGGCCATCCTTCAAGCGCTCAAGGCGCTTGCGCGAGACGCGATCGCCGTTCTCCACCTTGATGAGCAGGCTCTCGTAGAGCTCGAGCTCGTCCTGGATCATCTGCTGCTCGAAGGCTGTCGGCACGCAGATGAAGCGGAAGGCGGAATGGGTGATGATGATGGCATCCCACGCCGCCGTTGCCGCTCGCGACAGGAAGCGGTGCCGCTTGTCTTTGGTGAAGTTCATCTCGTCGGCGACCAAGATTCGCGCCGTCGGATAGAGCGCCAGGAATTCGCGCGCGGCCTGCGCCAGGCAATGCCCGGGAACGACCAGCATGGCCTTGGCGATGAGGCCGAGGCGCTTCTGCTCCATGATGCTTGCTGCCATGGTCATGGTCTTGCCGGCGCCGACCGCATGGGCGAGGTAGGTCGAACCGGCAGAGACGATGCGCCAGATGCCTCGCTTCTGGTGCCCATAAAGAGAAAAGGCGCCAGAGGCGCCCGGAAGTTGCAGGTGGTCCCCGTTGAAGTGTCGAGGCGCGATGTTGTTGAAGCGGTCATTGTAGACCCGCGCCAACCGGTCGGTCCGATCGGGATCGGACCAGATCCAGGTCTGGAACGCCGTCTTGATCTTGATGAGCTTTTCCTTCGCGGCCTCGGTGTCGACAACGTTCAGCACGCGGCGCTCGCTGTCGCCCTCCTTGATAACATCGAAGATCTGCGGCACACGGCTATTCAAGGCATCAGCAATCAGTTCGCCGGCGTGGCGGCGCTCGGTGCCCCATTCCGACGTGCCCGCAGCCGTGTATCCGAGCTGGCGCGCCTCGACCGTCCATGAGGCAAGTTCCGGCATATGGTGGATGCGGATCTCGGCGCCCATCGTCTGCTTGACGAAAGCGACGACATCGGCCGCGGGGATCCAGGGCGCGCCGAGACGCGCCGTGATGTCGGAGGGACCGAGCTCGGCCGGCTGGACAGCGACAAGTGCCCGGACATTGCGCTCGAAAGACGGATCGAGCGCGGCAGCCGCTTGCGCCACCTTGAACTTGTCCCGGACCTGTCCCGAAAGATAGGCATCGGCGGTCTGCCAGGCACCGCTCTCCGGATCGCGGAAGATTGCCTCGCCCAGGTCTGCGATGACGGAATCGACATCGTCATGAAGCAGCTCGGCGATGTGTTCGACATCGACATAGCCGCGCTCGTTGAGCACCACGGCGCATCGGGGGCGCAAGTGATGATCGGCGCCGCCGGCGGCGCTATCACGCGTTCGGTGAAGATCGGCCCGGGCCGTGCCGTGTCGGTCTCGAGGTCGTAGTCCTCGATCGACGCGACCAGCCAGCAATCGGGATCGTCTAGGAAAGGCTGCAGGTTCGGCCGGCGGTGCACTTCGCGGACTTCGCCGGTCTCGGCGTCTTCACTGGTGGAAACGACGGTCGTGTTGATCGGACCGAAGCTTCGCACGAAGTTCGACCAGGCGATGCGCAGCTTGACCTGCGCCGGCTTCCAGGCCCGATCGAGCTCCTGCGCCTTGAGGACCTCGCGCACCGCGTCGCGAATCGGGATCAGCTTGCGGATGATGTGGGCGTGCTTGTCGGAAACCCCATCGGTGCCGCGTCCCTTGCGCACGGTGACGGTCAATGGCGCGCCGTCGACCACCTGCATCAGCGCGGTGTTTCGGCCGACGAAATAGCTGCCTTCGCGGATTGCCGGACCGACGGGAAGCGCCTCCCCTGCTCGATCGAGGCCGTCGGCGTCGGGATCGATGACCTCGGGCTCGCCATCATAGATGGCTTCCGGAAGAAGAGAGATCGCGCCGAAAAGCGCCTCCTCCAGCTCGACGCCCGGATGCGGTAGGCAGGTATAAGCATCGCCGAAC
The DNA here is from genome assembly GCF_003952525.1 of Mesorhizobium sp. M3A.F.Ca.ET.080.04.2.1. Taxonomy (NCBI): domain Bacteria; kingdom Pseudomonadati; phylum Pseudomonadota; class Alphaproteobacteria; order Hyphomicrobiales; family Phyllobacteriaceae; genus Mesorhizobium; species Mesorhizobium sp. M3A.F.Ca.ET.080.04.2.1. Next base: position 73,364 of record NZ_CP034451.1, read on the forward strand.
GGGCCGGATGTCGTGGAATGGGTGCCCAGCACGAAATTGGGATGCCGCGCGAACCAGCTATTCACACGGATCGCACCGTCGTCGCCATCGGCTGAACGGACCTCGTCGGTGTCGAGCCAGATAACGTCGCCTTTGGCCTCGCCGGGCTTGCGCTTGCGGAAGAAGAGGATATCGACCACGACGTCGGTGCCGACGTCCGCCCGGAAGCTGCCTTCCGGCATGCGGATGGCGGCGACGAAATCGGCCGACTTCGCGATGTGCTCGCGCGCCGAACAATCTGCCTTGTCCATCGTACCCGCACTGGTCACGAACGCAGCGAGACCGCCCGGCTTAAGGAGATCGATCGAGCGGGCGATGAAGTAGTCGTGGAGGCGCAGTCCCATCGAGCGATAGGCGCGGTCCGAGCGGACGGTGCGATCGGAAAAGGGTGGATTGCCGATGGCGAGGTCGAAGTTCGCCGACAGGTCGGCGCGAGCGAAGTCCGCATTGACGATGCGCGCCCGCGGCTGGAGCAGCCGAGCGATGCGAGCGGTGACCGGATCGAGCTCTACACCGGTGACGTGGGACTCATCGCGCAGAGTCGCGGGCATGAGCGCCGGGAACAGTCCCGTTCCGATGCCTGGCTCCAGAACCCTCCCCCCGCGCCAGCCGAGACGCACGAGGCCGGACCACATTGCCCGGACGATGAATTCCGGCGTGAAGTGCGCATACTGTGTGCAGCGGGCGAGCGATGCGTATTCGTTGCGCCGCACCGTCTCTTCAAGTTCGGAGCCGATCTCGTCCCAGCCGGATCGGAAGCCGTCTTCGCCGGGGCGGCGGAACACGGCATTGGCAAGCTCGGAGGCGCCGAAGCCGGTGAAGCGTATAAGCCTAGTCTGTTCCTCGCGCGTCGCCGACCTGTCCTCGGTCTCGATTTCGGCGGCAAGACGGATGGCGGCGAGATTGTCGCGGGCGCGCTGCTTCCAGCCCTTGGCCAAGCCGCGATCGCCGTCAAGCCAAAAGTTCTTCCCGCGAGATGCTGCAGTGGTCTGCCGCCGGGATGGACGGACAGCCTCGCGGTCGGCCGATGGCTCCGATTTGGCCGCTGCGGTGGGCCTGGACGGCTGATCATCTTCGGGGCCGCCGGCGCCGAAGTCGCTCCCGAAGGCGGTGACGCCGAGGCCGAGGCCCGACGAAAGGGCGGTGTTACCGAAGAGGTCGAGGGTGAAGGGATCGTCGTTGCACACTGGAAAGCTCCTTGGATGAAGGCGCGCGCGACCCCCAGCCGAGCAGGTCGGCCGGACGATCGGCGTCTCGGTTTTTGGGGGAAGGTCAGCGGGTGATCAGCGACAGCGCGATCTCGGTCTCGGTGAGATCAACGTTGAGGTGCGTGGCCCGCATGTTGCGGTCGAACAGCGGGATCAGCCGCTCGGCCTCGATGAACTCGATGCCATCATCGCCGCCGAAGTGGCGCCGTTTGTAGTCCCACCAGTCCATATCGCTCTTGGGATGGCACTGCTCGGAATAGACAACGAGGGCGCGTGAGCCTTCGGCGAGCTTGCCATTGGACATAATGTAGACGCCCTGGTCGCCGACCAGCCACAGACCCGGCCTCTCGCCCTCACCAGGGCACGTCCCGTAGTAGGGATTGCGGAAGCCGCCATTGGCGGCGGCATCGGCTATGCCGCGTTCGACGACCTTGCGGACGGCAAGAATGGGAAAAGTGAACATCGCTCCCAACCTCATGCCGCTGCACGAATGGGGAGATGCCGCAGATGCACCGGGAGCTTTGCCAAGATCTCGTCGTCGGTGAGATCGTCGAGATGTTTGAGCTCGGTGCGTCCGGGGCCATAGACGAGAAGCGTGCGCTTGCCGCGGTACTCCGGCGGGAAGCGATCACCGGCATAGCCGCGATACTCATCGTGGGTGGCGCTCCAGATATGCTCGAGACGCTCTTCATGCGTTATGGCCTTCACCGGCCAGGATTCGCGATTGATGATGGCATCGCGCATCTCGACCGGCGAGCGGGGCTGGGACAGGTCGCAATAGGCGTGGAAGTGGCGTGTCCTGCTGTCGATGCGCAGCGTATAGAACACGCTGGTGACGCTCTCGGTGAGGAATTCGCGCAGGGCGAACATCTCCTCGCGCATCCAGAGCGGCGGCAGGAGGTCGAGCATGTAGTCGTGCTCGGCGCGAGCGATCTCGAACCATTCGCCGGCGAACAGCGCGCTGTCGTCGTTCTCCCAGCGATTGGGCCGCTGGGCGTGGCGGTCGAACAGGCGGTACATCTGCCGGCGATCGGCGACACCTTGATAGATCTTGCGGACAGAGGACTGAAGGGTCATGCGAGGCTCCTTGGCCACTTGTGGGCCGGAGCGCGGTTCATCCCTCGCGGATCACCATCATCTTCAGCCCTTCCGAACCCCTCCCCCGCAGCCGCCTCTCCGACCGGCCGGGTCAAGGGCCGGCGCAGCCGGGCGGAGCTTCACCCTTGACGCGGCCGGCGGGCATGCGGCAGTCGGCTTGTCTCCTCCTTTCCTCTCGCTTCCTCCTTCGCTTTCAGATCGGCGTTCCAGTCGTCCGCCATAGGGCGCAGCCGCTCACCGGGGCATCCAACCTCCTCGGCAAGGGCGAGAAGCCTGCAGGCATAGACGTCGCCCTGCCTGTTGTTGTCTGTCGCCGCGACGAGCTGGATTTCGGGTTTTGCGGCGAGTGCGCGGATCGCCTCATCCGTTGCCGGCGACCAGCCGCCTCCGGTGCTGAGATACAGGGTATCGGGGCGAAGGTTTTCGAGCGCGGCGAGGCTCATGGCATCGATCGCCGCCTCGGTCACGCAGAGGCGAAGCGCTTCAGGACGGCCGAGGCGGAACAGCACCTTGGCGCCGCCGGTGGCGAAACCGCGCCAGTCCGGGCCGCGCTCCTCCCACCCGGCAACGGCGCCGTCGGCATCGACATGCGCCGCCCACATGCTGCCATGCGGGCCCTCCCGCAGGCTGCCGGCGGCGATCGCGGCGCGGAGAACGGGTTCGGGAAGGTGGCGGGCGTCATTGAGATATTGCCAAGTCGCCGAGCCGCGCCACGGCTCGCGCCTCGCCCGCCAGCGTTCCGGAACCGAAAGATCGGGCCCTCGGTCGCGGGACCCTCGATCCCAGACATTTTCGGCGGGCACGAATCCGACGAGACCGGCAACTTGATTCAGAGCCTCGACGAAAGGCAAACCTTCGAGATACTCGACGAGGCTGAAGACGTCGCCCTTGCGATCCGACAGCGGGTCGAACCAGCCCTTGCCTTCATGGATGACGATGATGATCGCCGCCTCGTGGCGATACTTCATCGCCTTGCGCGTGCTCTCCTTGCGGTCGAGCGCGAATCCCAGATGCTCGAGGACCGCGATGCAGGGCACCTTCTCTTTCAGCTCTTCCAGTTCTGTTTTTTCCATCTTTCGCCAGCGCGCACTGTCGCGCTCCTTCTCTTTCGTTCCCGCCCCCAGATTTCGGGGCAGCAACCGGAGGCCGCGAAGAGCAAGGCGGGCAAGGGCGCGGCTGGCAACTGATGAACCATACAGGATGGTCGGACTTGAGCCGCGGCGCAGCTCCCCTTGCCGGCCGCAGCGCGCAAGCGGCACGAAAATCAACCCCTCCGGTGGTGCTCTCTCGGCGGGCTCTCAAAGCCAACTCCGCGACGGACATCCGTAAGATAACCGACAAACCAGACCTGTTGCGCCGGGCAGGCGCAAGATTCGAATCTAGAGGCGACTTGCATTAACCACTGAGTTCGGTGGAGATTACAACTCCACCGGCTGGGAATACGCCTGGTTGGTGAACCGTGGCAGGAGCCCGCTGTCCAAAACCAGCGCCAGAAGCTGGCTGGCACTGACGCCGAGCGACCAAGCCGGACTGCTGTACTGGCCAGCGCCGATCAGCACGAGATCAGGCGCGAGTTCCACCAGATTGAGCCGCGGCCAGCCGGCGAGCGTGATGGTGATAGCAACGCCAGGCCGAGTCCTGCACGATACCGCCCGCTTCCATCGCGCCGCAGCCGAAGCGCACGATCACGCGCGAGCTGACCACCGAGCCGGAGCCCCCTCCAGACTGAAACGGACAACGCCGTGGAACTATTCCCTGAAGGCCCTTTGAAGCTGATCCGATAACGGCTTCATCACGTAAGTCCAGACGTAGCGCTCCCCAGTCTGAATGTGAACTTCCGCGGGCATCCCCGGCTGCAGACGCCTGGCGCCCCGTAGACAGGATTTCTGATCGTCAAGCACTACCCTGGCGACAAAGTAGGAGGCCTGCCTTTGTGCATCTTTGATCAAGTCGGCTGAAACCCGTTGGACGGTCCCCTTGCACTCTGGCGTAGTGGGCACGTCGAATGCGGAAAATCGTACGGACACAGGCTGTCCCGAGACAACGTCGTCGATGCTTGTTGGCGCGACCATGGCATCGACCACCAAACGGTCTTGCTCAGGAACGATGAGCATTATGGTTTCGCCCGGCACGATAACGCCGCCGACTGTATGGACAGCAAGTTCTTGGACGAAGCCTGATTGGGGAGCCCGGATCTCGGTCCTTGCGAGCTGATCCTCAGCCACGACCTTGCGCTCGATCAACTCAACTTCTTTCGCGTCCAGTTCCCGAAGATCTTTGTTCACCTCCTTGCGTGCTTCTTCGTCGACCTGCAGCGATTGTAACTTCGTTTCGCTAATTTTGCCCTCGGTTTCCGCAATGGCTGCTGTCAGGCGTCCCGATTCGCCCTGGAGCCGCGATAGCTCAAGCTGGAGATCGCTCACTCGCTCAAGCGGGACAAGCTTCTTGTCATAAAGCGCCTTCAGGCTGTTGTAGTCCCGCTCGACCAGAGCCGCCGATCGAACAGTCGCCTCTTTCTGAGCCTTCAGACCCTCGATCTGTCTTCCGAGTTGCTCACAGCGGATATCGAGTTGAGCCTTCAGGCCGGCATCGGCTTTTTCGCGGCTTTCGAAAAGGGCCTTCTCGCCCGCAACGAGCTCCCTGACGTCAGGATCGCCCGCTCGCTTGGCGAGTTCGTCTGGCAACTTCATCTCCGGCAGGCCTAGGCGTTCTGCCTGCAGTCTCGCTTGACTTGCAATGGCGCGATCATACTGCTGGGCAATTATCTGAAGATTCGCACGCATCATCGTTTCGTCGAGCCGAACGATTACATCGCCGGCTGTCACGCGGTCCCCCTCTCGGACATTGATGGCTCCGACGATGCCTCCGGTCTGGTGCTGCACCTTCTTGGCACTGCTTTCGACGACCACGCTGCCCGAAGCGATCACAGCCCCGGCAATCGTGGTGGTTGTGGCCCAGGCGCCGACGCCGCCGATGAGCAAAATAGACACGGCTAGGCCCAACAGGACATTTGCCCGAATGCCGTCGCTTGGTTCCTCGATAGCGTAGAGCGAATTGGAGCCCCGGAGCCTGAAGGGCGAATTCATTTCGGACACGGAAGCCCTCCGATTTCTTGCAGCTCGCACTCCTCAGACATGGCGCTCGCTCGCCGCGTGCAACGGAACAACCGTGGACCCTTGGCGATTGACAGCCGGTTCAGAACGCTGGGCTGCCGCGGCGTTTGCGACGGCGGCGAGTATGCTTTCCTTGGGGCCAAAGGCCTGTACCGTTCCGCCCGCTATGACCATGAGTTGATCGACGTTCGACAGCGCCGAAGGGCGGTGTGCGACAACGATGACGATCCCTCCCCTCTGGCGCACTCTTTGGATCGCGGTTGCGAGAGCGTCGTCGCCGTCGGAATCGAGGTTAGAATTGGGCTCGTCGAGCACAACAAGGAAAGGCTCGCCGTATAGGGCGCGTGCTAGTGCGACGAGCTGCCGCTGCCCCGCGGAGAGGGCAGCGCCGCGCTCGCCGACCCGCGTCTGAAATCCCTCTGGCAGTTGGAGAATCATCTGGTCAACTCCAGCAGCCTGGGCAGCGGCCAGAATGTCCTTCGGCGACGCGTCTCCGTCGAAACGGCTTATGTTTTCGGCGACTGTCCCATCGAACAACTCGATGTCCTGCGGGAGGTAGCCAATGTCACGCCCAAGCGCCTCGAGGTTCCATTGATCGAGAGCCGCATGGTCGAAACGAACGGTTCCGCGCATCGACGGCCACGCTCCAACCAATGAGCGAACCAGAGTAGATTTTCCCGACGCACTCGGGCCGATCACACCGAGGGCCGCGCCCGCGCGGAGAACGAATGCTACGTTCTGGATGAGCGGCTTCTGCTGTCCGGGCGCGGCCACGGCCAGGCTGTCGACCGAAAGCACGTTGTGCGGACGCGGCAATGCCATCGGCTGGCCATTGTCAGCGAACACTTTCAGAGTCCTTGACAACTGGGCGTAGCTCTGGCGCGCAGAGATGAAGCCACGCCAGTTCGCGATGGCGACGTCCACGGGGGCCAAGGAACGGCCCAGCATGATCGAGGTGGCGATGATCACGCCTGAAGACGCTTCTCCTGCAATCACAAGATAGGCTCCGAGACCCAGCATCAGCGACTGGAGTGTCAACCTGAGAGTCCGCGACATCGCGCTGGTGAACCCGACAATGTCGGAAAGCCGGCGTTGATCTGCGAGAAAGCGGGAGCTTTGTTGGCTCCAGATTGTGGCGAACCGACCCGAAAGCCCCATCGCCCTTATGACCTCGGCATTGCGCCGACCCGCATCCGAGAATGCGGAGCGCGCAACGACCGATTCTGTTGCTGTCCGGCCTGGTCCTCTGCCCAATGCTTCCGCGACCAGAGTGAGCAACATTATCACCAACGCCCCGGCCATGGCGAGGACGCCGAGCCAAGGGTGCAGCATGTAGATGAAAGCGATATAAACCGGGATCCATGGCATGTCGAAGAATGCTGTGGGACCGGTCCCCGACACGAATGATCGTATCTGGTCGAGGTCACGGACAGGCTGAACTCGCCCTCCCTCGTTCCCGGCCCTGAGTGGCAGCAGAAGCGATGCCTCGAAGGCCCGCCTGCGAAGCCTGCGGTCGAGCGTATTGCCTATTCGCCCAAGCAAGCGCAAGCGCACGAAGTCGAGCAGACCATAGGCTGCATAAAGCCAAACCATTATGATGGTGATGCCGATCAGGGTCGGGACGCTGCGCGACGGCATCACTCGGTCGTAGACCTGTAACATATATAGCGACCCGGTAAGGCCGAGAACGTTGACCACGGCCGAGAAAGCACCGACGCATAGCAACGCTCCCATGGACTGCGAGAAGGCGGCTCTCAATTCGTTCTGCGGTGCCATCGCTATCTGTCCGTCTCCGCGAGTTTCCAGCCTATGCCACCATGAAATCGGCGTTGGTTAGGGCTTGCCCGGCGCCGACATTTGCAAACTGGACCGCCCCGCCTGCCGCATTGCCGTTGCTGTCGTAGGTGAGCGTTCCGGTAGCTGAGTTGTAGATGATACGGTCGTCAGCGTCGGTAGCAGCCGTTCCGATATAGAATGAACCGGCAGCCAAAATTCCTGGACCTCCGAGTGTCGTGAATATTGTGTGATCCAGTACGATCGTGTCGTTGGCAACGTCGAAGTCCGTAATGGTGTCCTTGTTGGTCGAGGCATTGAGGGCACTGCTGAAGCGGAATGTGTCAGCTCCCAAGCCGCCCGTGAGCGTGTCGTTTCCGGCCCCACCGTCCAGCACGTTGGCTCCGCCATTTCCAGTCAGCACGTTGTTGGCGCTATTGCCCGTGCCGTCGATGTCAGTGTTGCCCGTCAACGTCAGGTTCTCGAAGACGCCGAGGACACGGGCGGAGTTCAGTAGGCTGAACGAAACCGAGGCTTGGACGGTGTCGGTTCCCGTCGAATTGGCGACGCTTTCATCGACGGTGTCGTTGGCGCTATCGACGATGTAAGTGTCGTTTCCGCCTCCGCCGCGCATGGTGTCATCGCCGGCGCCACCATTCAGCACGTTGTTGTTGCCATCGCCCTCGAGCGTGTCGTTCTGGGCTGAGCCCAGGAGGTTCTCGATGCTGGAGAAGGTGTCGCCCTCGGCATCGCCGCCGTGCGCCACGCCGGTCGTCAGGCTGACGTCAACGCCGGCCGCCGACGTCGCATAGCTGGCCGTGTCGGTACCGGCGCCACCGATCAGCGTATCGGCGCCGCCCAGCCCAGCCAAGGTGTTGTTGCCGGTGTTGCCGGTGATCACGTTGGCCAGCGCATTGCCGGTGCCGGCCACGTTGCCGGTGCCGGTCAGCGTCAGGTTCTCGATGTCTCCAATGGCGTGCACAGCATCGGAAAGGCTGAATGCGATCGACGAGCGGACCAGGTCAGTGCCATCACCGCCGGTCTCGTCGACGATGTCGCCAGCATTGTCGACGACATAGGTGTCGTTCCCGGTGCCGCCAAGCATGGTGTCGGCGCCGGCGCCGCCGTTGATCACATCGTCGCCGCCAAGGCCCGAGATGACGTTCGCCGCCGTGCTGCCCGTCAGCGTGTCGCCGAAGGCCGAGCCGATCAGGTTCTCGAAGCCTGAGACTGTGTCGCTGCCGGCGCCGACGGTGTTCTGCGCCGCCGTTGTCGCAAGGCTCACCGTGAGGGCCGCTGCAGCATGCTCGTAGCTCAGCGTATCGATCCCGGCGCCACCATTCAGCACGTTGTTGTTGCCATCGCCCTCGAGCGTGTCGTTCTGGGCTGAGCCCAGGAGGTTCTCGATGTTGGAGAAGGTGTCGCCCTCGGCATCGCCGCCGTGCGCCACGCCGGTCGTCAGGCTGACGTCAACGCCGGCCGCCGACGCCGCATAGCTGGCCGTGTCGGTGCCGGCGCCACCGATCAGCGTATCGGCGCCGCCCAGCCCAGCCAAGGTGTTGTTGCCGGTGTTGCCGGTGATCACGTTGGCCAGCGCATTGCCGGTGCCGGCCACGTTGCCGGCGCCGGTCAGCGTCAGGTTCTCGATGTCTCCAATGGCGTGCACAGCATCGGAAAGGCTGAATGCGATCGACGAGCGGACCAGGTCAGTGCCATCACCGCCGGTCTCGTCGACGATGTCGCCAGCGTTGTCGACGACATAGGTGTCGTTCCCGGTGCCGCCAAGCATGGTGTCGGCGCCGGCGCCGCCGTTGATCACATCGTCGCCGCCAAGGCCCGAGATGACGTTCGCCGCCGTGCTGCCCGTCAGCGTGTCGCCGAAGGCCGAGCCGATCAGGTTCTCGAAGCCTGAGACTGTGTCGCTGCCGGCGCCGACGGTGTTCTGCGCCGCCGTTGTCGCAAGGCTCACCGTGAGGGCCGCTGCAGCATGCTCGTAGCTCAGCGTATCGATCCCGGCGCCACCATTCAGCACGTTGTTGTTGCCATCGCCCTCGAGCGTGTCGTTCTGGGCTGAGCCCAGGAGGTTCTCGATGTTGGAGAAGGTGTCGCCCTCGGCATCGCCGCCGTGCGCCACGCCGGTCGTCAGGCTGACGTCAACGCCGGCCGCCGACGCCGCATAGCTGGCCGTGTCGGTGCCGGCGCCACCGATCAGCGTATCGGCGCCGCCCAGCCCAGCCAAGGTGTTGTTGCCGGTGTTGCCGGTGATCACGTTGGCCAGCGCATTGCCGGTGCCGGCCACGTTGCCGGCGCCGGTCAGCGTCAGGTTCTCGATGTCTCCAATGGCGTGCACAGCATCGGAAAGGCTGAATGCGATCGACGAGCGGACCAGGTCAGTGCCATCACCGCCGGTCTCGTCGACGATGTCGCCAGCGTTGTCGACGACATAGGTGTCGTTCCCGGTGCCGCCAAGCATGGTGTCGGCGCCGGCGCCGCCGTCGAGATAATCGTTGTCGGCAAGGCCAATGAGGGTGTCATTGCCGCCAAGTCCCGAAATGGTGTCGGCTTCCGGCGTTCCGGTCAGAGTTTGAGCGGCATTGCTGCCCGTGATTGTCTGGGCCGCGACGTCCGTCACGGTAACCGCGATTGCTTGACTGTCGACTGACGAGCCGTCGGAAACCTGCACCGTGACGTCGTAGACATTGTTGTCGCCGCTGTCGGCCGGCGCCTCGAAGTCTGGCGCGTTCTGGAAACTCAGGACGCCTGTCGTAGCATCAATCTGGAATAACCCGGCATCGGCGCCGCCGACGATCGAGTAGGTGAGCGTGTCGCCGGCATCCGGATCGGCCGCCGTGACGGTTGTCACCGTCGTCGTATTCTCTGCAATCGAGATCTGGGCTGTATCGCCTGCGCCATTCGACGTAATCGCCGGAGCGGTATTGGGGGTGATCACAAGTTGGGCATAATTGGGATCGGCCGCCGCGATGACGGTCAACGTGCCGTGAACCTGCCCCGAGAGCACGATTGTGCTGTCAAAAGCCCCGTCGCCGTTTCCATCGATGTCGATGAAGCTGTCAGTCGCAGTCGTGCGAAGACGGTAGTCGCTCAGCGAGGCGGACCCGAAGGCCACCATGATTTTCTCGCCGTATTCGTAGTCGGTGATCCTGTCGCCATTCCAGTCGGTGACGCTTCCGGCAAACGTATCGACGCCCGCGCCGCCGGTGAGGGTGTCAACGTCATATTGCCCGGCGAGCTGGTCGTCACCGTCACCGCCGATTAATATGTCGTTGCCGAAGTTGCCTTGAATCTCGTCCGCTTGCGATGATCCAATGAGCGTGTCTGCCGATACCGACCCGCCCATAAAGATTGAGTCGTTGGAGCTCCAGTTCGAAAAGGTCCATCCTCCGATATCGAGAGTTCCCGGTACATCCATCGAAATGTTTATTGCGTTGGCTCCGCCATTGCCTCCGACGGAAGCGTTTGAAGACAATCCTGCCCCGATCTGCGTCGACGAAAAAGTGACGGTTGCAGGGATTGCTGACCCGCCGAACGACAAAGATTCAATCGAGTTAAGCGCGGCCAGGCGGAAGTCATTGTTCCCGAAGATGAGCAGATCATCTGATCCGCTCCCACCGTCAATCGATTCACCGCTAGTGACATTTCCAGTGTTAAAGCTGAACCTGTCGTTCCCTGCACCACCTTGCATGGTGTCGGCGCCGAGGCTCCCGAAAATGACATCGTCAACCACCGAGCCAATCAAGACGTCATTGGCGTTGGAGCCTATCAGCTCGATGCTGTCATTCGGACCCCAGTTCTGGAATGCAGCGGTGCCTAGGTCAGCTGTTCCTCCCGAAAGGGAGGTGACGCGCACGGATACCTGGTCGAAAAATGCGCTGCCGATGAAGGTATTTATCTGACCTGATCCGACGTTATCATTGCTCAGCCACACCCCAGCACTGGAAGTGGTGTCGAATGCCAGGCGCTCAACGCCCGTGATGCTGACCCGGTAAAGGTCGCTGTTGTTTCCTTCGACCGAGATGGTGTCGACACCAGCTCCGCCGTCGATGGTGTCGCCCAAGGCACTGTCCAGGAAGCCGTAGTGGATGACGTCATTTCCTTCGCCGCCATCGAGGATATCCGACCCTGACCCGCCGCGCAGGTTGTCGTCGCCTCCCCCTCCCAGGATCGTGTCGTTTCCGCCAAGCCCTTGAATGTCGTCGGCTTGGGATGATCCTGTGAGCGTGTCGTTTCCTGTTGTGCCATTGATATTGATAGAATCGGTTGTGTCCCACCCGATGAATTGCCACCCGGCAGCGCTGAAATTCGACGCCTCATTCACCACCAGCTTGAATCCGGTGCCATTCGACAGGAACAGCGCTGAATCAGAAATACCGCTCCCACCGAATTGGGCGCCAGCCATTGTGAGCGTCTGGTTTGACTGGAGTGAATCGATGCGTTCGATCGAAGCCAGCGTAGCCGCGGAGACATCGACAGAGCCGAAGAGAGCAATACGGTCGAAACCGTCGCCGCCGTCGATCACTTCTCCGGCTGGAGTGCCGTCCGTGTGTAGATAGAAGGTGTCGTCGCCTCCGTATCCCATGAGGATATCAGCGCCGCCGAAGCCGGTGATCCAGTCGATCTGCGATGTGCCATATATGGTCTCGCTGGTATCCCCGACCTGGCCCTGGAAATGGACGACATCGAACCCCTCGCCCCAGTTCGAGAAGGTCCAACCGCGTCCGTCCGCCGTGCCGCCGGCGGCGACGTCGACAGCCAGATTGTTCTGGAGCTGGTTTCCTTCGATGGCCAGATTCGTCGAGAACCCACCTGCGGCCAATTGGGCCGAGGAGATCCAGACGTTGGACGACGCCTGGATCAAAAGCCGTTCGATCGAAGCGATAGTGCTTGTGCGGAAATCGGTCGATCCCGTCACTTGCAGGGTATCATTTCCCGTTCCTCCGTCGTAGATTCCTCCCGCCCCGGCCCCGGCGGTTACGAGCGTGTCGTCACCGTCACCGCCGTAAAGACTGTCGATCCCCGATCCACCGTCAATGACGTCGTTGCCGCCGTCGCCCCGCAGTTCGTTTGCATTCCCGTCGCCGGTGATAACGTCGCCAAACATGGTGCCGCGAACATCTTCGATACCTATCAACGTGTCGCTATCGCCAAATCCATCGATGGCGTTGCCGCCGACTAGATTGACGGTCACCCCTTGGCCGCCCCCGTACCTCGCGTCTTGGCTGTAATCCGCCATGTCGCGACCGGCGCCGCCATTGATCAGATCGTCACCTGAAATGCCACGGATTGTGTTGTTTCCGTCATCACCGGTGAGTGTATCGCTGCCGAGGCTCCCTCGGATTCGCTCGATCCCAACGAGGGTGTCCGTGGACGTGCCATCAGCATAAGATTCCACTGCCGTGCCGGCGGCCAGATCCACCGTTACGGAAATCAGATTTTGGTCGTTGGCATAGTGCACTTCGTCGCTGCCGCCGCGTCCGTCGACAATGTCGTTGCCACGGAAGGAACGGATGATGTTGTTTTCGTTGTCACCGAGCAGCGTGTCAGCGAGATTGGAGCCGGCGATGCCCGAAATGCTGGTCAGCGTATCGGTGTCACCAAACGTGTCGGTCGCTATGCCGGCAGCCAGGTCAACGGTGACCCCTAGCGGGCCACCCTCATCCGCATACCAGACGTCATCGAAATCGCCCTGACCATCAAAAGTGTCATTGCCCGCCCCCCCGTGAAACACGTCCGAGCCGTCGCCTCCGAAGAACGTGTCGTTGCCCGAGCCGCCGTGGAGCTCGTCTTCGCCATCGCCGCCATTGAGAATGTCGTTACCGTCGCCCCCGATCAGCGTGTCGTTGCCGCCAAGACCATTGATGGTGTCGTCTTCGGCTGTGCCGACCAAATAGTCGTCGAAAGGCGTGCCGTTGATGACATGGTTTTCAGGAATGTTGGTCACCGTGATGGCGACGCTGCGATCAGTGCTGAGCGTGCCGTCGGAAGCGGTGACGACGATGTCGTAGACGTTGTTGGCGTCTGAATCGGCCGGAGCCTCGAAGTCTGGTGCCGCCTTGAAGGTGACCTCGCCGGTCACGGCGTTAACGTCGAACAGCGCAGCGTCCGTGCCGCTGAGCGAATAGCTCAGCGCGCCGAGATTGTCGGCGTCGCTGGCGTCCGCATCATAGGCCACGCCCGTGCCGTTCTCCGCAAAGCTTGAGCTCGTGCCTGAGCCGAACACCGGCGCATTGTCGTTGACGTTAGTCACCGTGACAGTGATGGTTTGGGTGTCCAGGCCGCCATGGCCATCATCGGCCTGCACGACGACCGAATAGAACTGGTCGAAGATCCCGCCGTTGAGATTGGGGTTCTCGAAGTCTGGCGCCGTCACGAACGACAGCGCACCCGACTGGGCTTCGATCGAAAACAGGTTGGCGTCAAACCCTCCCACGATCGAGTAGGTAAGCGTGTCACCGGCATCCAGATCGGTTGCCGTGACAGTAGTCACTACGGCAGTATTCTCGGCAAGGCTGATCGAAGCATCATCTCCGCCGCCATTCGACGTGATGGCTGGAGCGGAATTGACGAACAGTTCAGTGAGCGTCCTGTTGCCATCTGAAAATGAGAAGAGCTCGACATTCGAGACGATATCTGTCCCTTCCGGTGACCCGTCGCGCAGATCTTCGATGGTCAGGCTGCCGTCGGGATTTTGACTTACGAGATAGTCAGAGCGGTTCCCCTCATAGATAGCAGTGTCCGAGCCCGCGCCGCCGTCGAGAACATCGTTGAGCCCGCCGCCCTTCAATCTGTCATCCCCGCCCCCACCAGACAGATTGTTGTCATGATTGCCTCCGTAGATCTCATCGGCGAACTGCGTGCCGATGACGTTGGGGATTCTCGCCACGGAATCCGTGGGGGTCCTGTTGGTTGGATCAGGATCAATGAAGCCGAACGTATCGATCGCCGTATCGGAGGGCAGACCCCCTTGAACGCCGCCATCCCCTAACAAGTTGACGACGACGCCGTGGGGTCCGCCTTCAGAACCGTAGTCGAGAGTGTCGGAACCGGCGCCCCCATCCATCGTGTCGTTTCCAAGGCCGCCGATGAAAGTGTCCGCGCCACCATTTCCGAGCAGCGTGTCGTCGCCGGCTTCTCCGATTAGGACATTGTCGCCGGCATTGCCGAATACGAAATCGGCGAATTCAGATCCGCGGGCGTCCTCTATGTTTATCAGAGTATCGGTGTCGCCAAAGAGATCGATAGCGCTATGCGGGCCAGCTGACCCAAGGAACGAGGTTTGGGTCGTGCCGGACAAATTGACGAATACACCATGAGTGGCCGTGCCGCCGTCATTGTCGTATTTGTAGTCGATCATATCCTCGCCGGCGCCGCCGTCCACGTAGTCCGCGCCTGCGCCCACCTGGAATTGACTGAAGTCTTGCTCACCTCCAAAGACAGTGTCGGCGAACTGAGTTCCGCGAACTTTGTTGACGTTGGTCAACGTGTCGGTATCGCCGAAACCATCCGTAGCAGTGTTGGCAGCTTGACCGCCTTGTTCCGCGTTCGAGATGTTGACGGTGACGCCATCGCTGCCGCCGAAGCTGGCGTCTCGATCATAGTAGATCCACGAGTCGCCCGAGCCGCCGATGATGGTGTCATTGCCGGCAAATCCGTAGAAACCCTCGTAACCTCCGCCGGGGTTCTTTCCCACGATCGTGTCGGCCTGATCGGTCCCGAAAACGTCAGATATTCCGACCAGCGTATCGGTGTTGCCGAATGTATCCGTTGCGGTGCCTTCGGCCAGGTTTACGACCACCGCGCCGCCTCCGCCTTCATCGGCGTAGTTCACCAGGTCCCCGTTTTGGCCGCCTCCATTAAGAATGTCATCGCCCTGGCCTCCGATCAGCGTGTCGCGGCCCTCCAAGCCATTGATGGTGTCGTCTTCGGCTGTGCCGACCAAATAGTCGTCGAAAGGCGTGCCGTTGATGACATGGTTTTCAGGAATGTTGGTCACCGTGATGGCGACGCTGCGATCAGTGCTGAGCGTGCCGTCGGAAGCGGTGACGACGATGTCGTAGACGTTGTTGGCGTCTGAATCGGCCGGAGCCTCGAAGTCTGGTGCCGCCTTGAAGGTGACCTCGCCGGTCACGGCGTTAACGTCGAACAGCGCAGCGTCCGTGCCGCTGAGCGAATAGCTCAGCGCGCCGAGATTGTCGGCGTCGCTGGCGTCCGCATCATAGGCCACGCCCGTGCCGTTCTCCGCAAAGCTTGAGCTCGTGCCTGAGCCGAACACCGGCGCATTGTCGTTGACGTTAGTCACCGTGACAGTGATGGTTTGGGTGTCCAGGCCGCCATGGCCATCATCGGCCTGCACGACGACCGAATAGAACTGGTCGAAGATCCCGCCGTTGAGATTGGGGTTCTCGAAGTCTGGCGCCGTCACGAACGACAGCGCACCCGACTGGGCTTCGATCGAAAACAGGTTGGCGTCAAACCCTCCCACGATCGAGTAGGTAAGCGTGTCACCGGCATCCAGATCGGTTGCCGTGACAGTAGTCACTACGGCAGTATTCTCGGCAAGGCTGATCGAAGCATCATCTCCGCCGCCATTCGACGTGATGATGGGGTTTGCGTTTGTGTCATTGTTGTCTGTCACCGTGATGGCCACACCGCGGTCTGTGCTGAGCGTGCCGTCGGATGCGGTGACGACGATGTCGTAGACGTTATTTGCGTCTGAATCGGCAGGAGCCTCGAAGTTCGGCGCCGTCTTGAAGGTGACCTCGCCGGTCGCGGCATTGATGTTGAACAACGCAGCGTCCGTGCCACCCAGCGAATAAGTCAGCGCACCGAGATTGTCGGCATCGCTGACATTCGCATCATAGGCCAGGCCCGTGCCGTTTTCCGCAAAGCTGGCTGTTGTGCCCGAACTGAACACTGGAGCATTGTCGTTGACGTTGCCGATGCTAAGGGTAAGCGACTTTTCAAAGGTATGGTTCTGGCTATCTGTGACCCGAACCGTTACCTGCCTGGTCGAACCACCCTCGTAATCAATCGACCCCGCGACGACCAGACTGTTGCCAGAGATCGCGAACTGACCTCCGGCGTCGTCAAGAAGTGCAAACGTGAAGTTTTCGCCTGAATCCGGGTCTGTCGCGGAAAGAGTGCCGACAACCGTGCCCGCAGGACTGTTTTCATCGACTGAACTTGCCGAAAGCGAAATGTCGGTCGGAGGCTGGTTCTGCGTATCGTTCACGTCCGTTACGGCAATCGTGAATACCTTGTTATACTGGTTGCCTTGGCTATCAGTGACGCGCAGTGTCACCGCGTGCGATGACGCCGTTTCAAAGTCAAGTGCGCCGTTGACGACGAGTTGGTCGCCCGTGACCGCGAAGAGGCCGCCGGCGTCATCGACGATCGAATAGGCAAAGGTGTCGCCAGTATCGGGGTCACTTGCCGAAAGCGTGCCAACAACGGTTCCTGCGTTGCTGTTTTCGGGGACCGACGAGGCTGAAAGTTCGAGGCTCGTTGGCGAATGAGCCAGCGAATCGAGGCTCCGAGTGCCATCGGAAAAATTGAAAAATTCGATATTCTGGACGTATGTGGTTTGCCCGATCGTTGCGGCCCGTTGATCGATCAGTGTAACGGCGCTTGGAGTGACGTTGACCGCGTAGTCGCTCAACATGCCTGAAAGGACAGCCGTGTCGCTCCCCTCGCCACCGTCGAGGTAGTTGTTGCCGCTTCCAGCCGCGAGGACGTCATTGCCCGCACCGCCGGAGAGGGAGTCATTGCCGCCGAGTGCGGTGATGGTGTCATCGCCGGAGCCGCCGGTGAAGTTCAGCGTTTCAATGTTGACGAACGTCGTCCCGTCGCCGACCGCGGTTGGGACTGACGTGTCGGTCGTGAAGACGGTCATGCCTGCGGTGGCTGTCGAGCGGTCGATATAGGCCGTGTCGCTGCCCTCTCCGCCGTCGATCGTGTCGGCCCCGCCGTAGCTGTAGATGGTGTCATCACCGGTGCCGGCGTTCAGGATGTCGTTTCCTGTCGAACCTGCGTTGTCGTCATCCAGGAGCGTGTCGTTTCCCGCGCCTGCATTGATGGTGTCATTGCCCCCGCTGCCGGAAAGGTAGTCGTCGCCATCGCCGCCCGTCAGTTGGTCGTCGCCTTCGCCTCCAGACGCCTGGCCGCCACCTGAACCCACGTCGAGATTGTCGTTGCCAAGGCCGCCATCGAGGACCTCATAGCCGGCGCCGCCGATCAGCGTGTCGTCGCCCGTCTCGCCAAACGCCTGGCCGCCATCGGCACCCACGTCGAGCGTGTCGTTGCCTTCGCCGCCATAAAGCGTGTCGTAACCGGCACCTCCGGAAAGCGTGTCGTTCCCCTCACCGCCATAAAGGTAATCGATGCCGTCGCCACCGTTCAGAGTGTCATTGCCCGCACCGCCGGAGAGGGAGTCATTGCCGCCGAGTGCGGTGATGGTGTCATCGCCGGAGCCGCCGGTGAAGTTCAGCGTTTCAATGTTGACGAACGTCGTCCCGTCGCCGACCGCGGTTGGGACTGACGTGTCGGTCGTGAAGACGGTCATGCCTGCGGTGGCTGTCGAGCGGTCGATATAGGCCGTGTCGCTGCCCTCTCCGCCGTCGATCGTGTCGGCCCCGCCGTAGCTGTAGATGGTGTCATCACCGGTGCCGGCGTTCAGGATGTCGTTTCCTGTCGAACCTGCGTTGTCGTCGTCAATGAGCGTGTCGTTTCCAGCGCCCGCGTTGATCGTGTCGTTGCCCCCGCTGCCGGAAAGGTAGTCGTCGCCATCGCCGCCCGTCAGTTGGTCGTCGCCTTCGCCTCCAGACGCCTGGCCGCCACCTGAACCCACGTCGAGATTGTCGTTGCCAAGGCCGCCATCGAGGACCTCATAGCCGGCGCCGCCGACCAGCGTGTCGTCGCCCGCCTCGCCATAGGCCTGGCCGCCGTCAGGACCCACGTCCAGCGTATCGTTGCCCTCCCCACCATAGAGAGTGTCGTAACCGGCACCTCCGGAAAGCGTGTCGTTCCCCTCACCGCCATAAAGGTAATCGAGGCCGTCGCCACCGTTCAGGGTGTCGTTGCCCGCGCCGCCGGAGAGGGAGTCATTGCCGCCGAGTGCGGTGATGGTGTCATCGCCGGAGCCGCCGGTGAAGTTCAGCGTTTCAATGTTGACGAACGTCGTCCCGTCGCCGACCGCCGTGGGGACAGACGTGTCGGTCATGATGACGGTCATGCCTGCGGTGGCTGTCGATCGGTCGATATAAGCCGTGTCGTTGCCCTCGCCGCCGTTGATCGTGTCCGCTCCGCCGTTGCTGTAGATGGTGTCGTCGCCGGTGCCGCCGTTCAGGATGTCGTTTCCTGTCGAGCCTGCGTTGTCGTCGTCAATGAGCGTGTCGTTTCCAGCGCCCGCGTTGATCGTGTCGTTGCCCCCGCTGCCGGAAAGGTAGTCGTCGCCGTCGCCACCAGTCAGTTGGTCGTCGCCTTCGCCTCCAGACGCCTGGCCGCCGCCCGAACCCACGTCGAGACTGTCATTGCCTATTCCGCCGTCGAGATACTCATAGCCGGCGCCGCCGACCAGCGTGTCGTCGCCCACCTCGCCATAGGCCTGGCCGCCGTCAGGACCCACGTCCAGCGTATCGTTGCCCTCCCCACCATAGAGAGTGTCGTAACCGGCATCGCCCGAGAGAGTGTCGTTGCCTCCGTATCCGTAGATGATGTCGTTGCCACCCCCACCACTGATTTGGTCATCGCCGGTTTCGAGCGTTGGGTCTCCACCCTCGGGGGCTCCTGAGAGCACATCGTCATCGGCAGTGCCGACAATCACGTCGGACCCATTCGTTCCAAATTTATCAGCCATTTGTTCCTCCCATTGGGTCGCCGGTTGCTGGCATTATTGTTGCGGCAGAGCATGCTTGAATAACGGGGAAGATCGCTTCACTCGCGCGGGTGATTTCCAACCGGCGGATCCTCCGAACTTCGCAAGTTGATCCATATGACCGCGCGTTGCGGTCTCTCGGGGACGCCGGTCGATCGCGGAACGCCTCAAGTCACGAGTAGGCTGTGGTAGGGGGTTCACTACAGGCGGCGGCGCAGGCGCAGGATCCCCCGTGACAATGTCGGCATCGCCCCAGACACCGATGCCTGAGGCGACTGTCGCACTGGCTGTTGTGTTAGCGTCGACGTCCTTGCCACAGCCGTACACGTAGCTGGCAACCACCTCGTACAGGGCCGTTGTTGAGAGGATCGAGCCAGAATACGGGGCCGTAGCGGTCGCGCCGGCGACCAATTGCCAGGTCTGGCGTTTGGCCCAGGAGACATGCGGTGTGCCATCCGGATTCAGGACGCTTCCGGCAAGCGTCTGGCCCTCAGATACTTGGCCCGTTTGCCCGGTCGTGCAGCCGGACCCGGCGCTCTGAGCCGTGAGAATGCCGTTTCTGAGCATGGCCACCCCCAAAACTGCCGTACGGGGTTCGCCGCACAGCGGCCACACCAGCCCCTCCAGACCGGTGCAGATTTCAAGGCCTCATCCAATGCCAGAATAAGCCGCGCAAAATCAGCCCGCACCACCCAAATGGGTTATGCTGCGCAACTTCGGCGCTTCGCCCGACATGACGACCAGAATCGCGAGTCGCCAACAGCAGGCAGGCCCTAAGCAATCACGGGGCTCTTCGACCGAAGCTCATGAATTCGAACGAACGATGCTTTACCCGCAAATCGCGGAGCAATGCCGAATTTTGGCTCCAGACGGGCGCGCATGGCAGCACGCCGGGCCAAGCGCCTGCCTACTTCGCCGATCTGAACAACGTTGTCGGCAGCTTCCCCCAAAATTTAGGACGTGAAAGGCTCTCGTGCCTCATCATTTTGTCTAGCGACCTCAGACGACTTAGGGATCGCGGTGTTTAAGGCGATGTGCAATTGAAAGCTCTGTCGAGTGAACCGCTCTTGTTTAGGTCCAAAAAGGAGGAAATGCCGCCTCAATCTCTATGCTAGATGAACACGACGCCGAAACAGACGTGTTGGAACGAAACTGCGCTCGTATTTTGCCTTTTGTTGTGTTTAGATAGTTAAAAATATAGCTGCGTCCGTTGCGGCTGGGGGACAATCGTGAGCGCACGAGTCGATTTTGCTGCGATCGGCGCGGCCTTCTCCCAGGCTGCCGTTGATCCGACGCGTTGGAACAGCGCGATGGAAGTGGCCCAAAGGGCCACGGGAAGCGCGGGCGCGTTGCTCTTCAACATACGGGGGCATCTGCCAGGAATTCCGCACAGCAGCTCGATGGAATCGTCTTTTGACGTCTACGTCCGGGACGGGTGGATCAATCGCGATGAGAGATATCGTCTAGCCCCATTCCTCGTACGGAACGGCGTCAGTTCCGAATTCGATCTGCTTACACCTGAACAAATCGCAAAGCATCCATATTATCAGGAATTTCTCGCAC
This sequence comes from Mesorhizobium sp. M3A.F.Ca.ET.080.04.2.1, assembly GCF_003952525.1. Classification (NCBI taxonomy): domain Bacteria; kingdom Pseudomonadati; phylum Pseudomonadota; class Alphaproteobacteria; order Hyphomicrobiales; family Phyllobacteriaceae; genus Mesorhizobium; species Mesorhizobium sp. M3A.F.Ca.ET.080.04.2.1. The sequence goes on from NZ_CP034451.1 coordinate 94,048, forward strand.
CTTTAGGCTTGAGATGGTGCGCGCTGGTGAAGGTTGCCGCAGGAGATGACCTTTGGTCACTGTCACTACAGAGGACAATTGAGCAGGGTCCGTTTCTGCCAGAGGAAATCCAGCAGCTGGCCGAGCTCTCCAGCAGATTGGGATCGGTGGCCGCCTTGGCTCGAGCACTTGGCTTTGCACGGGCTGAAGGGGCTCTGGACGCGTTCAGCACCAGCGGTACCGCAGCGGTGATGCTCGATCAGCGTGGGCAGGTTCTGGGTGTCAACAGCACCGCGGATCAATTGATGGGAAGGGATCTTCAGATCACAAGCGGTCGTCTCACATCCAGAGACAGAAATGCGACAGACGCCTTGGATCGCGCGTTGCAGGCCCTGCTCTGGCGGCAAGCGGTGCCAGCGACAACGCGCCCGATACCATTGCCAAGAACCAAGGGGCGTCCGCTCTTTGCTTATCTCCTGCGACTTTCTGGCGTGACTTATAACGCGCTTGCGCCATGTCAGGCGGTTGTCGTCATCGTGGATCCTGAGCAGTCATCCCAACCGCCGGAAGTCGCATTCCAGGCATGTTTCGGGCTTACTCCCGCCGAAGCAAAACTCGCCCGAGAACTCTCATCGGGCGAAGAGCTGGCAATCGCGGCCGACCGATTAGGCGTCTGCTACGAGACGGCGCGCAGCCGGCTCAAGGCCATCTTCGCCAAAACTGGGACGCATCGGCAGCCCGAGCTTGTGGCCCTGTTTTCGCATCTACTCCAAGGCAGCGCGCATCCTCCGGCGTTCAGGGGCAAGCGAATACTTCAGCAGAAGGCGTATCATGCTGCCAATCGAGGATTGGCCAATGAGCCGGCATGAAAGAGTGGAGCGGGCGATGGACCCCTGCTACGAGGCCATAGTGGTTCCGGAGACCTGGAAGGATGCCCTGTATCACCTAGCGGTCGCTCGACGCGGCATACGCATGTCCTACCCCCAAGGGATACCAGCAGCAGTGACCCTCGGAATCCCAGACAATCGCTGCTCGCACGGTAAGTGACGAGCCGCCGTGAGGGGGCTGTAATCTAGCCGCGTTAACAGATAGCGTGGGTTTTGCCGTGCTTGAACAAAACGAAATTGTTGAACGTATCTACGAAGCCGCCGCTGTTCCGGAGCTGTGGGGCGGACGGGGTGTTCTCGACGTGCTGGCCTCCGTCAGCGCATGCACGGACGGGGTGATCTTTACAGTTGACAAACAGGGAGCTGTCCGCTGGATGGCGAATGACTCAGCTGCCCCAAAGATGGAAGTCTATTCGCGAGACAACTGGGTGGCGAAAAACCCCTACATGGAGACACCGGAGCGCATCGCACGCTTCCGTGAGCCTCGATTCCTCCTCGACACTGAAGTGATGTCGGTCGAAGAGATGCAGGTGACTCAGTATTACCAGGGGTTCATGCGGCCACTCGGAATGTACTGGCATGCAGCGACTACTATCGAAGGGCCCACGAATGACGTTGTCAGAATGTCTGTTCACCGTGGCTATGACGCTGGCCCGCTGAACCCGGATGTAGCGCACCGCCTGACCGCGCTCCGCCCGCACCTGGCCAGGGCAACCCTGCTGACAGCGCGCTTGCGATTTGAACAAGTACGAGCGGCTGTGGATGCTTTCGATCTGATTGGCTTGCCGACGGCAGCGATCAAACGCGGACGCGTGACTCTGTCTAACAAGGGATTCGGAAAATTGGTGCCGGGTGTCTTACAGGATCGGGCGGCGCGCCTGACATTCCTGCAGGCTTCTGCCGACGAACGCTGGAGCAGATTGCTTGAAACAGGCGCTGTCGCTCGCGGAGGTACCTTTCCCATTGGCCCGTCGAAGGAATTTCCGACGATGGTTGCACATGCGATACCGATGGTCGGTGCCAGCCGCGACATCTTCAGTGCCGCCGACCAGTTGCTGGTCATCGCTCCGACTGAAGCCATGGTCGGCTTAGACCCGAAAATTCTGGAGGGCCTGTTCGACTTGACGGCAGCGGAAGCGGCCGTGGCCCGCGACCTGGTGAACGGTAAGACGATCGGAGACATCGCCGAAGCGCGAGGGGTTTCCCAGAATACCGTTCGCGTTCAGGTCAAGGCTATCTTCGAGAAAACAGGCATTCATCGCCAAGCCGACCTTATCCGTATGCTTTTAAGCGTCCGCAGTCCGTTTTCGGGTGCCGAACTGCTTGCTCGCTGAACCTGCACATGGTGACCGACTTAAGCCGCGGACATATGATGATGTATTTTGATTGCCTGAGTTTGATCACGTGTATGTCGTTCGGAGGAGTTCGTCGTGCTTGAAGAAAGTAAGAGCATCGAACGCATTTATGAAGCCGCCGCTGTTCCGGAGCTTTGGGGTGGACGGGGCGTTCTCGACATGCTGGCCTCCGTGGGAACCTGCACGGACGGGGTGATAATTGCTGTCGACAAGAAGAAGACCCTGCGCTGGACTGCGAACGACTCGGCCACGCCCAAGTTGGAGGTCTACTTTCGGGAAAACTGGGTCGTCAAGAACCCTTACCTGGAAACGGCGGAGCGTATCGCGCGCTTCAGTGTACCTAAATTCGTCATGGACACTGAGGTAATGTCCGCCGAGGAAATGCAGGCGAGCGGATACTATCAAGGATTCATGCGTCCGCAGGGTATGTATTGGCATGCCGGCACATCCATCGACGGGCCGACCGGCGATGTTATTAAAGTGTCTGTCCATCGAAGCTATGATTCAGGTCCGCTGGACCGAGATGCTACACGCCGTTTGTCGGTGTTGCGCCCACACATAGCCAGGGCGGTCTTGCTGACGGCGCGCCTGCGGTTCCAGCAAGTGCAAGCGGCGGTCGACGCTTTCGACCTGATCGCCTTGCCGGCTGCGGGAATCAAACAAGGGCGTCTCATCCTGTCCAACGAAGCCTTCGATAGATTGGTACCCGGGGTTCTCCAGGACCGGAACTCGCGCGTGACATTCGTGCAACCCTCCGCTAATACGCGCTGGAGAGAACTGCTTGAAACAGGCGCAGTTGCTCACGGGGGAACGTTCCCCATCGGTCCTTCGACGGAGCACCCGACGATGATTGCGCACGTGGTGCCCATGGTAGGTGCCAGTCGCGACATTTTCAGCGCGGCCGACCAGCTACTGATCATTGCTGCGACTGAACGGGCTGGCGGGCTGGACCCTAAGATCCTGGAAGGATTGTTCGACCTGACGGCGGCCGAAGCAGCCGTAGCCCGCGACCTGGTAAACGGCAAAACGATTGCGGACATAGCCGAAGCGCGGCAGGTTTCCAAGAACACCGTTCGCGTTCAGGTCAAGTCAGTATTTGAAAAGACTGGCGTTCACCGCCAAGCCGACTTGGTTCGCATGCTTTTGAACATCCGCAACCCCGCCTTGTTAGGGGGTGAACGATAGCCGCATACCAAAAGGGATATCGTTCGGATTTCGTGCTGGTCAACAACCGCAAACTGATGGAGTTCGCAGGCGATTTGGGCGCATGGTCCTGTAACAGAAGCCAGCACCTCACCCACAGCCGGAGCGGTCAAAAGACGCTAGAGAGCCTCAAGATGGAGGCCGGCGGCATGGACTTGGGCGGTTCACTCATCGCCGAGCGGCTGGCGGAGATTCTCGTCGTCGCGGCGGTCCGCGCTTTCGTGGCCGCCAGTCCGACGACCAGCGTCGGCTGGATCACCGCACTGGCGGACCGCCGGATCGGCAAGGCGCTCCGACTGTTGCATAGCGATTTCGCGCGGGGATGGACAGCGCCGTTGCTGGCGTCGGAGGTCGGCATGTCACGATCGGCCTTCACGCAGCGCTTCACGGCGCGCGTTGGGCGCCCGCCCCTCGACTATCTGACACACTGGCGGATGGTCGTTGCGCAGCGAAAGCTCAACGTGGGCGAGGCCGTGGCGAGCGTTTGCTGCGGAGATCGGCTACAAATCGCAAAGCGCCTTTTCTCACGCCTTCAAGCGAAGCTTTGGTCGTTCACCGCGGTCTGGGCGGCTAACGACGTTCTGCCGGGTCCATGGGATCCTCTTCGTAGCCGATGGCCGATAGTGCATCGGCTTTCCTCGCCACGAGATAGACGACGTAAGTCGCGAATTCGAGAATGCCCTTTATGCGACTTTTTAGGCACAAAAGGCGAACATTGAAAGGGCGTCGTGTGTTTGACGTCAATAGGCCTACCCATTCGATCGGTCCCGGTGATCAATAGCAATGGCTGGAACGGGGCCGGCAGCCAACTGTCCGCTCTCGGGCCAACTTCTTGACGAGTCGCCATTCGATTCCGCCGCCCTTCTCGAACGCTTGAAGGCTTGAAGCTGTTTGCCAAAATGCTTTCAGCAACTGGCTCAGCAACAGCCACGCGTATGCAGTCTTCCGTATAAAAATATAGATAAAACAGCATATTGATATTTCTGTGGAAGAGTGGAAGAGTTCTCCATTGAAAAATCTTCCATCAGGGGCTACAATGGGGTCTAGCCTAAACGAGGAAGGTTTTCGGTGTCAGCTGTCGACAACAAACTTGAAAAAGACATGGTGCATCTGGCGCGGGTGGCGCTTTCGGGTCGCCCGCAGGATGTAATGACCCTGCTGCATCGCTTTGCGAAGGGGTATCGCGATAATGCGCCAGCCATGGCGCGATCTCTTGCCGATCTATTGCGCGAGGCGCCGACACGGGCTTCGCCGCTTCGCCGCCAAACCGATGCTGTCCTCCCTGTCGATGGTGACACCCGTTTTCACCTATTGCGAATCGAAGAGCATTCGGTTCTCGACCATGAGCCGGTCTATTCGAGCGCCGTCAAAGGCGTTCTCGATACGCTTGTGGCCGAGCGCAAGGGCATTGAAAACCTGCAGAAAGCAGGGCTGGAGCCTGCACATACGGTCCTGTTCACCGGTGCCCCCGGCGTCGGCAAGACCTTGGCAGCACGGTGGCTCGCCCGCGAACTGAATCGGCCCCTTCTGATCCTCGATCTTGCGGCTGTCATGAGCAGCTATCTCGGCCGCACCGGTACCAATTTGCGACACGTTCTCGACTATGCAAAGACGCTCGACTGCGTGCTGCTGCTTGATGAGCTCGACGCGATCGCCAAGCGTCGTGACGACCGGGGGGAAATTGGCGAACTTAAAAGACTTGTCACCGTCCTGATCCAGCAGATCGACGACTGGCCGTCGCGTGGGTTGCTGGTCGCTGCGACCAATCACCCCGACCTGCTCGACCCTGCGATCTGGCGGCGTTTCGACACCACGCTCGATTTTCCGATTCCGGATCGTGAAGCTATTCACGCCTACCTTGCGGATGCGCTCGCTCCCATCAGCGGGCATGCGCAGAACTGGGCACAGATTTTGACGATTGCGCTGGAAGGGCAGTCGTTCAGCGACATCGATCGCGAACTTCGTGCGGTACGCCGGAAGGCGGCGCTCTCCGGCGAGCCGCTCGACGAACACCTTATAGGGCTTCTCAATGGACAAGCGGGCAGCAAGGCGGACCGTATCGCCATCGCGGCCGAACTAGTGAATTCGGGCGTGCTGTCGCAACGCGCGGCGCACGAGGTAACCGGCGTTGCCCGAGAGACGATCCGCGCGCGGACGAAGAAAAAGCCTGTGAAGAGCAATGGCCGAGGTCACGATGGCTAAGACGAACTTTCTTCTCGGGAAGGGCGAAAGACTGACCCAGACCGTCGTTGTGCGGTCCGGCGGCGGCCCCAAGGCGACGCCGTATACGTTTGCGCAGGCGCGCAGCCGCCTTGCACCGATGCTGGCCGACACGGTGAAGGAGATCAGGTCACTTCCTGATGAAGCGTGCCCGCAGGGTCAGGCCGTTGCGGCTGTCGTCCTCAATCCGGAGTTCATCGCCAAGTCCTATTTTCCAACAGAGCTGTTCCGTCAGACTGGCCTGACGCCGGTCGGCAGCAAGCCGCGCCGGATTACGCCGGCCCAGCGCTCAAAAGGGCGCCCACCGGAGGAGGCCCTGACGACCGAGCTCTTCGTCATGGGGAGCAAAGAGGATTTTGCGAACTGGCAGGCGTCGATGGGAAGGGTCGTCGAAGGCACGCAGGTCGCCAAGGACCTGATGACGCTCGAAGCGATCGAAGCACAGAGCGTTGACGACAAGATCAAAGGTACGCTGCCAAAACGCGGCAACACTGTGTTCGAAGTTGTGCTCCATACCGAAGGCCTTCAGGGCGAGCAGGCCATGCTGCCCGCGTTTCGGCGATACCTTGCGGGCCTTGGTGTTGAAGCGAGCCTTGACCACCGGTTCTATGCCGGAGGTCTGTGCTTCGTCGAAGTCGAGGCCCCGGCTGCGCTGGCAGAGCCGATCGCGCAGTTCTCGATTGTCCGCGCGGTCCGGCAGATGCCGGAGCTGCGCGTCCTGCAGCCCGCCATCCGTACGTCTGCCATCCCGTCGGCTTCGATCTCGTTGCCGCCTGAGGCCGCAGTCGATCCTTCCATTGCCGCCGTCATCTTCGATGGCGGTCTGCCGAAATCCCATCCGCTTGGGAAATGGGCACAGGCGCGCGAGATAGCTGGCACGGGCGCTCCGATCAATGAATTCCTCGTGCACGGGACGGGGGTGACGTCTGCGTTTCTTTTCGGCGCGATCGACCCCTCGCAGCCGCTGCCGCAACCCTACGCGAATGTCGATCACTACCGCGTCCTTGATGGTGATCCCAGCCAGAACCTGCATGAACTTTATGAAGTGCTCGGGCGCATCAAGAACGTGCTCGACCGCAAGCACTACGACTTTGTGAATCTGAGCATCGGACCGTCTCTCACCATCGAGGATGACGATGTCCACGCCTGGACCGCTGTACTCGACGAGCGCTTCGCCCGTTCCGATACCCTTGCCGCGGTGGCTGTCGGCAACAATGGTGAAGGCGACGAAGAACTGAGTCTTAACCGCGTGCAGGTCCCGTCCGACTGCGTGAACGCTCTTGCGGTCGGTGCGGCCGACTCGCCCGGCGAAAAATGGGCGCGTGCTCCCTACAGTTCAGTCGGGCCGGGCAGGAGCCCCGGGCTTATGAAACCCGATCTCGTCGAGTTCGGCGGATCGCTGCAAAGGCCGTTCCTCGTCATCAGCGGCAGCAGCAAGCCGGGCCTTGAAGCAACCGGCGGGACTTCCTTTGCGGCGCCCAGCACATTGCGGCTGGGGGCCGGGATCAAGGCCCATTTCGGCGGCAGCATCGGGCTCCTTGCGGTCCGGGCCCTGCTTGTGCACTCGACCGAGGATTCGGAGCACCCTTACCGGGAGGTCGGCTGGGGACGCGTCGCGCGCACGCTGGAAGACATAGTAGTGTGCGACGACGACACGATCCGCGTTATCTACCAGGGCGACATTTCGCCGACCAAATACATTCGAGCCCCGATCCCGCTGCCGGACGGCGGCATTGCCGGCAACGCCGAGATCATGGCGACGCTCGCCTACAAATGCATGACTGATCCGCACCACCCTGGCAACTACACGAGAGCCGGGCTGGAGGTGACGTTCCGGCCGCATGACGGCAAGTTCAAGGCGGACGACCAGCTTCACCCCGATTCAAAAAGCTTCTTCTCCAGCATCCGTTCGGGCGGGGAGGAAGAGGAGTTGCGGCGCGATGCTTGGAAATGGGAAAACTGCCTGCACGCCCGCCGAGCCTTCCGGGGGGCGAGCCTGCGCAATCCGTGCTTTGACATCCACTACAATTCTCGGCTCGAAGGCCGGAACTTTACGCCCGCTGAAAAGCTGCCCTATGCTCTGGCCGTGACAGTGCGGGCAAAAGGCATTGCGGATTTCTACGACCAGGTTGTACGCAAGTACGCAACCCAGCTGGAGCCGCTGCGGCCCGTCGTGGAAATACCGATCAGAACCTGAACCTGCTACGAATAAACGGCGGCGCGGCGCATGCGGATGTAGGCGCCGCTCATGTTCAGCCGAAGCTGCAGCATCTGCTCGCTCACGCCGTAGAGATGTTGCGCTTCATCCGTAAGCCTCCGGCGCAGCACATGCATCGCGCCCTCGTCCGTCAGCAGCAACACACCGGCGAGGAAGTCTGCTTCGGCCTCGATACCGCGGTCGTGCGTCCGTTCGCCGTCGATCGTCAGCGGCGGTGTGAAGCCGTGGCCGAGAAAGCAGTGCGCGAGTTCATGGCAGATGTTGCTGCGCTGCCGGTGCTCATGGTGCTTGTCGTTGTGCAGAATGGCTGTCTGGCCGCCACGCGGCACGGTCACCGCCGAGAAGAACTTCCGGTTTTCACCATGCAGAAAAGGGGAGTCCGGCTCGACCTCGCTCAGCTTGAGCAGACGGATGTCAAAGCGGGCGCAGACTTGGACCGGTTCGATAGGACAGATCGGCGTCAGACCGACCTTTTCCCGGACCCGGGCGGCGATACGTTTGGCCTCTGCCTTAAATCCGTGCCTGAACTTCAATGTCAATCATCCCGCAGCTTCTTGTAGGTACTGATGACGATATCCTCCATGAGCTTCGCCTTATCCCCGGACAGCTTCGGATCGGCGCGCAGCAAGGCGGTGATACGCGCGATCGGTTCAGCTTCTTGCTGACCTGCGCGCGGGATAAACATCTCGGCCTTAAGATTCGACCATGTCAGTAGGGCCGCTAATCCGTTGACGTCAGGCTTGGCACCCTGTCCGATCCTGGACAGGGTCGATGCGTTAACCCCTGCCTCCTCGGCGACCTCCTTCCACGTCATCTGGCGACCAAGACGCGCGGCGTTGAGCGCCGCGTAGAAGGCTTCGCTGTCGAAGTGGTCGGTCATCGTATCTCCAATTGCGAAAATTAAATCAATTGCGAACTTGCAATTTCATCCACAAGATTATAGTATCGAATTGATTGCGAAATCGCAATCCTCCTCAAACGGCGCGACGCGCCAGAAAGATATGTACCGATGAATGACCTCAATCACGAAGAGCGTCCGAAGACGGTGACCATCATCGTCAACGGCCGCAAAAAGACACTCCCGAAGAAAGAAGAGCTGACCTTTGAAGAGGTCGTTGCCCTCGCTTTCGATAATCCCCCGACCGGGGACAACATCCAGTACACCGTCCAGTACACCCGCGGTCACGGCCACAAGCCGTCGGGCACGCTGGTCGAGGGCCAGTCGGTGAAAATCAAGGAAGGGATGGAATTCGATGTCACGTCGACTAATCGCTCTTAGTCCGGACCTTCTCCGGATGCAGAACGAGGGTTACGACCTCGAAATACGGGGCGGCTACCTGCTCGTCAGGAACGTTCCGTATGTCGATACGTCGGGAACCGTCCGTCTCGGCATCCTGATCTCGAAACTCGAGCTGTCCGGCGACAAGACCGTGAAGCCCACCGATCATGTCGCCTACTGGACCGGGGAGCACCCCTGCCACAGTGACGGCAGCAAGATCACGGCGATCCAGAATTCCTCAGCGCCCCAGGATTTCGGGGACGGGGTCAAGGCGGATCATACGTTTTCCGCCAAGGCGGATTATCGCGACTACCATCACAAGATGACGACCTATATCGGCCGCATCGCCGGCGAAGCTGCCAAGGTCGATCCTCTCGCGACAGCCCGCACCTATCCGGCAATCCCGGCGGACGACAAATCGTGCGTGTTCAAGTATGTCGACACCGCCACCAGCCGCGCCGGGATCGGGGCGGTGAACGCCAAGGTTGCCGGCCAGAAAGTCGGTATCCTCGGTATGGGCGGCACCGGCGCCTATGTATTCGACCTCGTGACGAAAACGGCTGCGGCGCAAATCCATATCTTCGACGGCGACGTGTTCTCCCAGCACAACGCCTTCCGCGCGCCGGGCGCTCCATCGCTCGAAGACCTCGAAATCAAGCCACAGAAGGTGACGTATTTCGCCGACCTCTATTCGAACATGCATAAAGGTATCGTCCCCCATGACGTCTACCTTGATGAGACGAACGTCGCGCTCCTTGACGGGCTCGATTTCGTGTTCATCTGCATCGACAGGGGGCCGGTGAAGCGGGTCGTCATCGACCGGCTTATCGCGAACGGCACACCGTTTGCCGAAGTCGGCATGGGCGTCGTTATTCACGAAGGCCAGCTTGGCGGGATCGTCCGGCTGACGACGAGCACACCCGATACAAGGGAAGCGGCCGCACCGCATATCTCCTATGCGGACGATGACGGCGGTGCGAACGAATACGCCACCAACATCCAGATCGCGGAGCTGAATTCACTCAATGCGGTGATCGCCGTGATGGCCTGGAAGCAGCACTTCGGGATCTACAGGCAGTCCCGGCCGCATTTTTACACCGGCTATTCCATCGGTTCAGGCGAGTTCGTGCACGAGAGTGCCGCATGAGCGGAACAAATCTCCTGACGCCCTCCTTCGTCGAGTTCATTCCCGATGAGCTGGAGGAGGGCGTCATCTATATTTCCCGCCGCTATTCAACCGCCTTGCACCTGTGCTGCTGCGGATGCGGGCGCGAGGTCGTGACGCCGCTCAATCCCGCGAAGTGGCGACTTGTTGAAAAAGACGGGAGGGTGTCGCTGACCCCGTCCGTGGGCAACTGGAGTTTTCCCTGCCAGTCGCATTACTGGATCAGCGGCAACCGGGTTTCATGGGCGCCAGGCATGGCGCCTGAAGTCATCGCGGGCGTTCAGGCGCGCGATCGCCGCGACGCCGCCAAGCACATCCCACAGCGCCCGGGCCTTTTTGCCCGCACCTGGAGTATTGCAGCAGGAATTGGCCGGCAGTTGGTCTCCTGCTATCGCCGCTGGAAAGGCCGCTGGTAGTCGAGTCGGTCCGGCCGGCTGCGCGCTATGCAATGTCCTTCGGCGCGGGAAACCATGGCTCTGCCTGAAGTCTTGTGCGCAGCTTGGTGACGACCAGTCCGGGTGCGCGCCATACATAGGTGGCCGCGGCCGCTTTGCCTTCTGGCGTGATCTTTTGCAGGTGCGCGACGGCGGTATCAATCGAGAACGCCTCGCCTCTTTTTACGGCATTCTTGGCGGAAAAGTTCGAGGGCATGCCGGCCCAGACGACGACGTCAAATTTCTTCTTCTTGGCCCATGCGCGAATGGCGGCCGGTATGGCCGGCACGCACTTTCGCTCAGGCTCTTTCGCATAGTAAAACCCCATGTGATCCATGATGGTGCCCTCACGGTCACGCAGGTCGGCAATCGCGTCGGCAGGATTCTTTCGCCGGCTGATCGCATACATCACTTTGCATTCGCTGCCGTTGTCCCGGTCGATGACGAGCGTCAGCGCTCCCTTGCGGGTCTTGGAAACGCGGGAGAATTCGAGCGGCAGAACAGGGCCGTCTTCAAGCCAGTCCTCGCGCTGGTCATCAAAGGAAGGCCAGCGGTCATCCCAGATCAGCGATCCCCAGGCCAGGATTGCGATCTGCGGCGGTTTCATTTTCTCAGCCATCTGCGCCTCGCTCAATACATATGCAGGACAGCTTATCCGCAGAATTCAGGCTGCGCAGCCAAATCAAAATGCGGGGCGTTTCCAGAATGCGCCGTGAGGGTGATCGGCAACCGCTATAATGGTGGCCATTAGGACCATCGAGCCCCGGATCTTGACCAAAATGCTGGTGCCTTCAATCCCGTGTGCTTAGCCGATCAGTCCCTACTGCCTCTATCTGTCCGCTTTGCCCGGCTGTCGAGCCTTTAGGTGGTTGGTTATTCGATCAGCCAGCCACACGAGATAGGGACGTCTTGACCCTTGTTCATTTTCATCGCGCTCATGAGACGCCTTCCGCAGCAGCATCACAGCGATCGCGCTCATATACTCGCCCTGCGTCTTCTCGTCCCCGAGCCCAACCCGGCGGATCTGCCGCACCGTATCCCATAGCTCACTTAGAGGGCTTGTGGGTGTTCTAGGCGCCGGGACGGAGGACAAAGCATCGGGCGCGTAGAGCGCGGTCATGGTTTCCCGCCAGTCCTTTTCGGCCGCCATCGCATGGAAGGCCAAAGACACCTCTAGATGCGAAGGGTCTGATACCAGCGGAGCCGTAGTGACAGAGGCAAAATCGATGAGAATGGCCTGGCCACCTAGCCTAACCCGAACGTTGTTGCCATGGAGATCGCCATGGGAGAGTGCAACCATATGGGGCGTGGCAGGCAAGTTGTCCAGCATCTGGGCGATCGCATCTGGCGTTGCAACCGGCCCGATCTTAGCCGCCTCCGTCGCGTACCCAATCAGCCTTCTATTGGCAGGTTTGTTATAAAGAGCCCCACCCATGGATTGGCTGATAGGGCGTTGTACCATCATCCCATAGCCTCCATGATGCGCCTGCCATCGCCAGCCTCGCAGTGCATCCTCAAACAGGGAATTTATAGCCGACTGGCCTCGACCAGTCTCCACAACAGCCGAGAGCGGCTCCGATTGCTCGACAAAGTTGCCCACAATCAGTCCATATTCAGCCCCCAGCACGCAGCGTGCCTCGTCAATGTTCGGCCGCGCGTAGAATGGGACAAAAAGGGTCGTGCACTCACGATAGTTCTTGAGTTCGCGTTCTATCTTGGTGCGTCGATCCAGTTTGGCAAAGAATGGCAAAGGGTAAGCACCGGCTCGCGAATCGGCGAGCTCGGCGTGCGCCAGAAAGACGGTCGCGCTGCGGCCGCCCTCCAGGCGTTTCAGATGGACGCGAGTGCAATCGAAAAAGGCGCGCCTCAATAAGATGATCTGCTCGCTGTCGAGGCTTTGCGCTCCCTCAATGGCGACTAGATGTGAAAAGTCTGGGCCAGGATCAAACCGTGCACAAGACTCGCAGAACTCGCCCAGGTGCTCAGCCGCATCGAGCTTTTCGGCGCGGAAGAATTGCGTTTTGACTGCAGTCTGCACTTCGCCAAGATTTTCAAGCGGGGCAATCACCCTTACCATCAAACCATGTCGCAGGGCCTGGTCGATAAGACGCTCTTTGGCGATGGGAAGGAAAGGATCGGCCGCCGAAGCGCAGGAAATGACGAGGACACGTCCGTTAGCCAGCGCTTCGACGGCCGTTTCGGCGCTGCGTTTATCAAGTTGCAACCACCGTTCAGTTAGCTGGCGTTCGATCTCAGGTGTCGGGCCGCCACCGACCCAAATGATCCTGTTTCGCATCGCAGCTTCACCCGAACGACGTCTGCGGGCGACTGAAGATATGGATGACGTCAGAAGAGAGTTCGACACGCTCATCAGGCGCAAGCACGCGGTCGGCCCCGCCACTCACCTCCAAGATCAGGTCATCATCTGGCGACAGGTTCGCTAGCGTGCGGATCTGCAATTGCGAAAGCTCGGGAAGAGCGACCTCAAAAATCCGCCCGTTGATCACGACGGTACGTTTCGGAGGCTCACTCACTCCCATTCAAGGCGCCCTTCGCTCGGCTGAGCACCGGCACAGTAGAGAACAAAATCCTTCTGGATCGCCTTGCCGCTGGAGGTCAGAACACGACACGCCCACGCGACATCCCATGGATTTTCATCAAGCGCCTCCGCCACTTGCTCATAGTGCACAAAAAGCCCCGAATTTTCTTTCAAATACCCAAGAACGCGGTTTGCAAGGTCCTGATCCGCCGGATCTGGCCCCTCACGCCAATCGCACCAAAGAATCTGGTCGCGCCAGACTATGAAATGCGCACGACATCCGCTATCGCGCCAGACCGATGGATATACAGTGAGGTTGCCGTGACGACGATCCAGTCGCCAGGCCTTGCCGGACCGGCGGTCAAGATTGATCGTCAGCACATCGCCACACCCGTCCGGGCAGGCCATAACCAACGCCCGCTCAACGCCGCGTCGATCGACGACGACGTCTCCGGGTTTCTCCAAAAGACTCTGCGCTCTATTATGTCCCTCAGCTTCGCCGAGTAGCCTCAATTTGCGGGCGCGCGTCATTCCGGTCGGCCAGGCAATGGAGCCTTATCACCCACCCCCAGGGTCGAATCCGGACCACAGAACGGGCAGTCAGGGTTCGCCGTTACCGCCAGCGCATTCATGCGGCCGCGCACGGCATCATACGCAAGATATCGCGGACGCGAAGGGATACCAGCGACTGCCGATAGAAACATGGTGATTGCCAACGAAGCGGTCGTGCCATTGAGGCTGATGACGGCCGGTTGTTCAACGCCGGTTCCATTTTCAAAATAGGGATCAGCCGTACGCTGCTCTTCCGTCATGAGTTCCTCGCGAATGCGATGCGCATTCAAATGGTTGGAGCACCATAGGCAAGGCAGATTTGGTGCCAGCATTTGCACATGAGAGCCGATCGTAGTTTGATCCCCCGAGGCGCCGATGGCAACGCCGAGGTCAATGGCCGGAATGAGATACTGGTAGGCAAGCTGATTTATTGTGTGGCGGCTGGCGTGCGTGTCAGTGCAGCAAAATATGAAATCGGTACGCGAAAGCCGTCGCGCCACCGACCGCGTCGTGACATCACCAGCAATGGCCACAACGTTCGCGTCTGAGCGGATATGCCTTATCATACGTTCAGCAACGGCTACCTTTGCCTGCCCCACATCCGCTGGCGTCGCTCCAACCACTCGGTTCAGATTGCTGATTTCTATTTCGTCAGGATCAATGAGCAGAAATCTTTGAATGCCCAGATGAGCCAGTTGCTGGGCTACAATCGAGCCGGTGCCACCAAGTCCGACAATGCCGACCTGCAAGGCGGCGATGCGTTGCTGACCATCTTTCCCAAAGGCCCGAATCTGACGATCGAAAATGTGGGTGTCGGGTTGCTGGGAATCTTCAGTCGCCGCGACAATGTCTGCGCCAATCTCAATCACGCGCACCGGCTGGGTCGAGCCGAGTACGCGGCAGCGCGCCGGAGCATCCTTTGGAAAGAGGAGCGCTATATGGGGCACACTCGGGCATCGCCAATTTAGATATTCGGCGAGCTTGGCCTCTGTCGCATCATCTTGGAAGGAAAAGTCTGGATGCCCAGCCGTCGGGTGCGTATGGGCATAGACCAGAGAAAGCCCACTTTGCTTTGCTGCCTTCTCGATCGGCAGGCAAAATTTCGGATCCAGGCTGATCCGCACCGCCGACCGTTCCAGATAGTCCTGATCAGATGCGATAAAGGCTTTTTTGACTAGGATCCGCGCCTGGCTACCCTCCATGACAGGTTCGCATAACAGGATCGCCGCGCTCTCCAGCGTCGGGTTATCAAGCGCTGTACGCAGGTCAGATAAAGCCGGTGCTGCGAAGGCAAGCGAAATCATACAACCTTCCGGAGCCTGTCGAGAATGATCGAAACATATGTGGCGAGTTTGTCACGCGCCGGATTCCATTGCTTTTGGGCATCCGCCACGTGCCATGAGAACCACAAGGCTTCAATTGGTGTTTCAGAAATCGTCTGCATCTGCGCTGCTTGGGGTATGGCGCCGCTGGCCAGTCGCAGGTTGCCCTCGACCCAGAAGCAATCTGGGCACGGGCCGGGATATCCAACCGGAATCACAAACCAGATCGTTGTCTCAGCAAGCGACCAGCCCTCCGGGAGCGGGACATTCGGCAGCGTGACCAGGATCGCCGTAGAAGGCAGCTCCTGGTAAGCTGCATCCGGAAATCGCTCCCTTACCCGTTCGATCTCCTTGAGAGTGATCGGGGAAATCAAGCGCGGCCGCCGAAATTAGTCGGTGGGCGCGAAAAGAATTGCTTGGGGCCGCCATGCTTGTGGGAGAGGTCGACTGACTGGTCATCGCTTATGACCTGATCGGCGTCGTTCCCACGACCCTCGAGCACGAGATCCTGACTAGGGTCGAAAGCCGGCACCAACGTCTTTATCGCAGCCTTGATCTGCGCGCCGGTCATGAATTCCTGGTCGGAATCGACTTTGGTGTCGCCGTAGCGAAATTCGTATTTGCCTGACATGGAGCCCTCAAAACAGAATAACATCGATGTAGGAAGCGATTTGATAGCGTGCAAGTTGTTTGCGGGTGAGCCTCAGCCAGATGGCCGAAAACAACGCAGATTTACAAAGTAGTGCAGGGCCGGAAGTCGTCGCATAGCGGCCTAGACAACCCAAAAGTCCGCATTCCGCTGATTGGGGCGTTAACCGAACCAGCCACGGGTAGTCACGCTCGCGGAGTCCGTACCGATCAGCCCCCGCTCATAGCACCTGGTCCACAAGAAAATCGCTCTAGCCGTCCTCGTGAGCCAACCCAGCAGGAATACCGCCGGCCAAAAGCATCTCCTTCGACAGCAGCCCCGCGTCCTCGAGCGCCTCGAAATCCGGCAGCTGGCGCAGCGTGTCGAGCCCGAACTGCGAAAGAAAGTTTTTGGTCGTCACATAGGTGTAAGGCGCGCCTGGCTGCGGGCTGCGCGGCCCCGAGGCGATTAGATCCTGCGCGCGCAGCACGCCGATCAGATCACGCGACACCTCCTTGCCGAAGAAGGAAGAAAGCTCACGACGCGTGATCGGCTGGAAATAGGCGATGCACATCAAGACGAGCGCCTCCGACTGCGTCAGCTCTTTTGCCCCCTGCCCCGCCGGCGTGCCGAAGGCGGCGTGGATGACGTCGCCAAAAACCTTTTTGGTCCGGTGCTGCCAGCCGCCGGCGACCGCGACCAGTTCGTAGGGGCGGCCGGCGAGCTCGGCGCGGATGTCGTCGATGACGAGGTCGAGATTGCAGTTTCTTCCCACCACCCGCGCCAGCACCTCGCGCGGTACAGGCTCGCTGGCCGCAAAGATCACCGCTTTGACGCGGCCCATCCACTCGCACCAGCGCAGTTCTGGCGGCAGGTGCTCGAGCTCGGTGTCAAGCAACGCCGGCTGCTCGTCAGGCTTGCGACGGACGGAGGCTTGGCTCATCGCTACAGCCCAAACAGCCGGAAGGTCGGACGGCCCGACAGCTCGCGCACGGCCTCGAGGTGCTGAAGGCGCTCGAACAGCCGTCGCGCCGCAAAGCGCGACAGGTTCTTTGTCACAAGCGATCCGGCCACGGCATCTTCATTCAGGAGCAAAAAGATTACGTCGCCGGCGCCCTTGGCGCGCAGTTTTGGCCCCACCGCAAGCAGCTTTTCCGCGCGGCGCGACAACTCGCTGGCCAGGCGGCAAGCATCGGCCACCGCGTGCACCAGCGTGACGCAGACCGCGCGCTCAAAACCTTCTTCGCCCGGTCGGATGCGCCTGCCGCCACCGACTTCGGCGCGGAAGGCCGGGCCAAAGACCTGTCCCATGAGGAGCGGCAGCGGCCGCGGCCAGCGCAGGCTTTGCGCCAGCACCAAGTCGGCGAGCCACCAAGCGAACAACTCGGCATCGGGGCGCATGGCGACGACGCGGGCAGCGATCGCGGCCGCGGCGAATGGCGCTGGCCGCAGCGCCGCCGCCAGATTTTCGATGTGCCTGCAGAGGTCGGCGAGCGTCGCGCGGTCCCAATGAAGCCCGAGCTGCTCGACCATCCTTTCGAGCCGCTCGGGAGTGGCAACGGGCGGCTGCACGGCCAACTGCCGCCAGGCGCCAAAAATGGTGCCGGCCGGACCCGGATCGGCGCCGGCCGGGCAAAGCTGCCAGGCATCGCGCAAGGCGGCTTCATCCTCGGCGCGGCCGGCAAGCCGCATCGAGGCGGCGGCGCATTTGAGCGCCAGCCGCTGGCGCCAGGCGCCTGCCCAGGCGGGCTGCGCCCGGGCCAGCGTGTCGAGCGAAGCCAGCGCGGCGCCGGCCTGGAAGGCGGCGTCGGCGTCGCTGGGCGCACCGCCGGCAGCGAACGCCCAGACCGGAACGATCGGCGGCGGGGCGGGACTGGCGGTCGCGGGATCGAGGCGAATCATGCTTTCGAGGGTAAAGCGGCCGTGCGCTTTCCACCATCTATTTCGCGCCAAAACGCACAGCCTGTCGAAGCAACAAAACGAATGATAATGTTGCCTTATCGTTCGTTTTGGTCTTTATAGAGGAAATGGCCGTTTTCAGCGAGCTGAAGCCCGAAAATAGCGCCGCGCGCGCCTCCGGACCGTCCCACAGCACGGGGGCGGATGACGATGTTTCGGCCGCGCGGCTGTCGGCCAACGGCGCGTCCTCAGAGGTGCCCGCTGGCCTTCAAGGTTTCGGCAAAAGTCTTGAGCGGAACGACAAGCGTCATTGGACGGTCATTCAGCGGCTCGGCGCCATAGCTCGCGTACCAGCTCGCGGCCCGACTGCTTTTGGCGTCGATGATCATCAGCACACCGCCGACTTCCTCAGTAACGCGGATGCAGCGCAGCGCGGCGGCGAGCAGAAGCTGACCACCAAGCCCCCTGCCCGCCACCGATTTGTCGACAGCAAGCCGCGCCAGCAGAAAGCCCGGCACATCGTGTCGCGCCAGACCCTTCGTCATCGGGGGAGGAACCGCGTGGTGTTCGACCGAGGCCGGAGCCAGACTGTAGAAGCCAAGGATTTTTTCCGGTGCATCGTCGGGAACCGCACAGAACGACTTCACCGCGTTCTGCTCATGCCCTTGCCGCGCGAACCGCTGCAGGAAGGCATTCATCTCGACATCGCCACAGTCAAAGGCTTTCCGGTCGTGCGACCGGGCGATCGCCTCCTCATGCCAGGGCGGAAGGCTCACAGGGTCTTCGGAAGCGCGGCCGCCGCTGCACGCAACTTCGCGTTCGGCTTCGGAGGATTGTCCAGAAGCTCAAGGATGCGGCTAAAATCCCGCTCGGATACCTTTATGGTGTCAGCTTCGGCGATTACGGTTTCGGCTTCGCGCAGCGCGGACTGGGTGACGAAGCTGGTGAGATCGGTATGGCGAAGCGCTGCGGCGCGCAACAGGCGCGCCTTCACCTCCGGCTTTACCCGGATGTTCATCCGATCAGTATCATCAAGGGCTGCCCGGGCCATCGCTTGGATTCCCACGTTACTTGAACAGCATAGATACATCTGCCGGATCGCGATTGCAACTACGTACGCATTGAATGTGTACAGAATGGAGGCGTCTCATGAGTCCTGACGAGGACGACCTTCCCGACATCATCGATATGGTTGTCGAGATGGGGCGCGCAGAAGAAGAGCCACCGGCAGTCCCCTCCCCTCCCCTTCCAGCAGCGACGCGTGTCATCGAGCGCCTTCCCAGCCATCTGGAGGACCTCGCCGGCCGCGCACGCGACTATGTCGAGGCGGCGAGCTCGGCCAACACACAGCGGGCCTATGCATCGGACTGGAAGCATTTTTCCAGCTGGTGCCGGCGGCAAGGCGTCGAGATGTTTCCGCCCGATCCGCAAGTCGTCGGGCTCT
Source organism: Mesorhizobium sp. M3A.F.Ca.ET.080.04.2.1 (assembly GCF_003952525.1). NCBI lineage: Bacteria > Pseudomonadati > Pseudomonadota > Alphaproteobacteria > Hyphomicrobiales > Phyllobacteriaceae > Mesorhizobium > Mesorhizobium sp. M3A.F.Ca.ET.080.04.2.1. Next base: position 113,172 of record NZ_CP034451.1, read on the forward strand.
ACATCACGGCTCAAGCCTCGGGCACGGCGACCGGCGACAAGAAGCCGAGCTCGGTGTCGACGATCGAACGCCGGCTCTCCTCGCTGGCCTGGAATTACGCCCAGCGCGGCCAGCCGCTGGACCGCAAGGACCGCCACATAGCAACCGTGATGGCCGGCATTCGCAACAGACACGCAGCCCCGCCTCGGCAGAAGGAGGCGATCCTGCCGGAGGATCTGATCGCCATGCTGGAAACACTCGACCGCGGAAGCTTACGCGGCTTGCGCGACCGCGCCATGCTGCTCATCGGCTTTGCCGGCGCTCTTCGTCGCTCCGAGATCGTGGCGCTGGATGTCGGCCGCGACCAGACCGAAGATGGCCGCGGCTGGATCGAGATCCTGGAGAAGGGCCTCCTGATAACCCTACGCGGCAAGACGGGCTGGCGGGAGGTCGAGGTCGGGCGCGGCTCGTCTGACGCGACCTGCCCGGTCGTGACGCTGGAGACCTGGCTCAAACTCGGGCGCATCGCCCACGGTCCTCTATTTCGCCGCGTCACGGGTCACGGCAAGGCGGTCGGCGCCGAGCGGCTCAACGACCAGGAGGTCGCCCGCCTGGTCAAACGCACCGCGCTGGCAGCCGGTGTGCGCGGCGATCTGCCCGAGGGCGAACGCGGAATGATGTTTGCCGGCCATTCGCTGCGAGCAGGCCTGGCGTCCTCGGCCGAGGTCGACGAACGCTATGTCCAGAAGCAACTCGGCCACACGAGCGCGGAAATGACCCGCAAATACCAGCGGAGGCGCGATCGTTTCCGGGTCAATCTCACCAAGGCGTCGGGATTGTAGAAAGCCCCCTCCCCTGCTCAGTGCGATGCACCGGCAGGTTCTTTGGCCGTCTCCCTCTCAGACGACAGGGCTCGCAACACGGCCTCAGGCTCTTTCTCCATGATGCGAAGCAAGGTACGCGCGGCCCCGCTCGGCTGCCTTTTCCCCTGCTCCCATTTCTTGTAGCCGGACGGGCTGGTTCCCAGCACGGCTGCCATCTCATCCTGGGTCAGGCCTAGCCTCTTGCGGATCGCTTTTGCATCCACAGCGCTAACTTCCACACTGTGCACCTTGATGCCGGGAACGTCCTTGCCTTGCGCGTGAGCCAAAGCTTCCGACATCGCCTGGATCAGATCGGCGCCGAACTTCGTCATTTCGCTCATCCTCATTAAACAGCTCAGCTGCCGGCTTCATGAACAATGGTGTCTCGACAACTGTCTGCATCAGTCCATATAACCCAATGGGTTACCAACTTGAGCAGGGAGGGCGAAAGTCAATGACAGACTGTCCCCTGACGTATCAATCGTGCGCCGATCCATGCCGGCACAGCCACGCTTGGCGATACAGGGCGAAATGATCGGGACATGGCTACCAGCCCTTTTTCTTCATGCTGTCGCGCAGTGCATCGCTGATATCCAGCGAGCTGCCCACGGCATTCAACCCTATCGGAGGTTCCTCGGCCCCTTTCCCGGCAGCAGCCTTCTCAAGCGCCCCGACCCTGGCATTGAGCAACGCGGTGATCATTGGCCACACCGAGAATTTCTGCGCCCGCGCTTTCTCCGTGAGATCCCGCAGGTAGCCGCCGCAACTGCGGATATGTTCAGCCCGTTGCAGGATCGCAGCCAGAGTAATCGACGCATTTTGTGAGCCCATGACCTCTACCGCCTCCTGCCAGGCGCCTGGGCTGACCCCGATAGTGGGCCGCGCCCTGCCCGCAGCCGCGGCAAAGTCTCGCCAGGTCCGGATTTGCGTCCCCTTCGTGTAGTTGGCGATGTCAGGGCAGGCGCTCAGCACCATTCCCAAGGGCGCATCCCGTTGTGGCAGGCTGCGCACGTTGTCGTTATGCTCGGCGTCGCGGCCGGCTTCATCCTTATTTCCTGAGCTGTTTTCAGATTCACCGGTAGGATTATAATCTGGGCTTGAATTCTGTATGTGGCGCCCAGAATGGGACTCATTGGCGTCCGGATTCTGCGATTTTACGAACAATTCCAACGTCTGATGCACGTCGACCCAGAGGTCTTCGAGATCGGACGCTATGCCCTCCAAGACCTGCCTTGGGGCAGTGCGTGGCAGCCGGGCAATAATAGCTTCATAGCGGCGCAGGAACCCTCGCCAATCACCCGAAACACTCTCGTTGACGCCGGCATCGATCAGCTTGACCACGTCGCGCCGGCAGATCGTCAGCCTCTCCTTGACCAGGCGGAACGCCTTGCGCTCGGCCGCGACAGCGCTCGCGAGCTCGCGGAACTCCTCGGCGCGCGCCAGGATCGGCGACAGATCAAAGCCGTAGGCCTGCTCAATCGCACCGCCCTGCCCTCTGCGGGCAAATCGTTTGCCATTCGGGCTATCGCGGCGGATGACCAAGCCGCAATCCACCAGCACGGCGATATGGCGCCTGAGCGTGGTCGGTGGCATGCCGTTGGCGCGGCGGATGAGTTGCTCATTCGACGGGAAGACGATGAGATTGCCCTCCCCAGTCAGTTCCTCGTCGCGATGGAACGTCAGCAAGGCGTTGAGCACCGCCAGGGCGCGATCAGTTGCCCCAAGGGCTTCCTTGGCCTCGCGAATGTCGCGGAAGACTTGCCATTTTGAGACCTTGGCGTCCTGTTTGACGTTCCTGGCCGTTGCCTGGCTTGAAATCAGGCCAAGCGTCATCGGCCGCCGCCCAAAGGGCGTCGTTGCAATATGCGTCCCCATCTTCCTTCACCTATCGCTAGGCAAAAGAATTAGGCCCGCCGAAAACGGCGTTTGCCCCTCACGGGACTCTTGACTGTGATTCCGGGAAATGCGATTCTCTAGGTGTTCAATCTTGAGAAGGGCTTCCGGAACTCGTTTCGGGGGCCTTTTTCCTTTGCGGTTACGGTTCCTCTCTCGGTTGCGTCGAATCCCGTCGAAACGCCTCATAAAGACGATCAAGGTTCTCCGACAAATAGTCGCCAAACGCACGCGCTTCCGAACTCTTGGCCCTGATCGCCAAGGTGAAGCGTTTTGCGTCAGTTGTTATGTCAGCCGAAAGGGAGCCTCCCTTCGGCGTCCAGCTGCGCTTTTGCGGGCCAGACTGGGTACGTTTTCGAAAGGAGGCTGATTTCAGCCGCCGCACGAGAAGATCAAAGCGAGCATCGCTCGAAAGAACCGCAAAGCCGTCCTCGTTGACCACCTCTGAAGCCACATCGTGGTTCGATGGCTTGTCCATGAGCAGCTTGAGCTCATACCAGCGATCGCGACCAATACCTTTGGCCTCGCCAATCGCATCGAGAATGTCAGCGGGGAGGGCTGCCACGGACAGCATCTTCGACAGTGTCGTGCGGTCGATCGAAAGCGCCTTGAGGATGGTCGCGTTGTCCTCGTCGTAGCGGAGCCGTGCCAGATCCGCGGCAAAGAGCGCGCGTTCAACGAACGGCACGTTAGCGCGAGCCGAGTTCTCTTGCCCGAGCGTGAGGACATGCTCACGATCTTCCATCTGCTTGATGACGGCTCGTACCTTTCGGCCAAGCGCCTTGGCGACCTGAACGCGCCGGTGTCCAAACACAACCATGTAACGGCCGGTTGCTTTTGGATGCGGTCTGACCAGGATAGGGGAGTTCTGGCCGTTCTCGCGTATTGCCTCGAGGAGCTCGCTGAACTCCTGCTCGTTGTCGGCACGCCTGTCGCGTACGAAGGAGACATCGACGACGTCAGGCTCGAGCTCGACAATGGTCTCTCCCGATGCGAGCTTATCCGCGCGCGACGCCATTTCGTCCAGCGTGCTTAGAATCGATCGAGATGCGCCCCTCGCCGCATATTCGACCACCGAGCGCTCGACAGGTCTCTCGTCGCTGTCCAGAATGTTAGCGAAAGGGTTTTTACGAGCCATCGCGCGGTCTCAAATATCTCTTATGCTATTGAAAACACCGTAACTTTTGACTGTTTTGACGGCAGTCAACATCACAGCCGGCCCCAAGCCTTGTGAACCAGGCCCTGGATTTCGAAATTCACCGCGTCCAATGCTTCAATCGCACGGTCGTAGGTGTCGCGATTGAAGTTCGCACGCTCGACCTCGTACAGCGTCTGCTTCGTCAAGCCGGCATCGGAAATTGCCGTCGACTTGACCATTGGATTCTTCAGAATTTCCTCCGCCAGGATGGATTGCATGAATCCCAGCATCTGCGTCTGAGGGACGTCGGTCGGCTCAAAGCGAGTGATCAGATAGCGGAGCCAATCGATCTTTACTGGCGCACCTTTCTCGCGGATGGAGGCGACGAAATTGCCCAGCATGAGTAGGAACTGGCTCATCGACATCAGGTCCAGCATCTGAGGATGGACCGTTACGAGGACCGAAGTAGATGCGGTGAGCGCTGTCAGAGTGAGGAAGCCGAGTTGGGGTGGGCAGTCGATGACAACAACATCGAACCGGTCATCCACTTCTTCTAATGACCGCCCAAGCCGGCTGTAAAATCTCTTGCCTTCATTCGAAGTCTGCATGGAGAGGGGAGTGTCGAACTCGTATTCCTGCAATTCGAGATTGGCTGGAATGATCTCGAGCAGGGGAAAATTCGTGGGCAGTATCACGTCCGCAATGGATCGACGCCTCTCGTCATACCGGATTGCATCATAGAGCGACGGATTGCCGTCGAGTTCCGGCTGAAACCCGTGCAATGCCGACAGGGACGCCTGCGGATCGAGGTCGATCGCCAAAACCCGGTGCCCGGTAAGCGCGAGATGCTGCGCCAGATGAGCAGCCGTTGTGGTCTTTCCAGAGCCGCCTTTGAAGTTCACAACTGCGATGACTTGAAGCTTCTCTCCGGGCTTCCGGGAAGGAACATACTTCTTGGCGTCAGAGCGGCCGTTCTTGTCTAGATAGTGCCGCAGCTCGATCGTCTGCTCGGCGGTATAGAAGCGTCTCCCGCCAGCCGCTATGAGTGGCTCGGGGCCTTTCCCTTCGAGGTGGAGACGCTTGAGATTGTTCGGGCTGATCCCGAGGTAATGTGCGACCTCCGACATAGGGAAGCGGCGAAGTGTCTTTTTGGCGTTCGGCGGAAACTTCTCCAGTCGCAGTTGGTCGAGCTTACGGGAGATCTCGGCGCCTTGCGCCAGGATCTTCTCGTCAAATTCGAAAGGTGGAAGCGCACTCATTCTGACCGGCTCCGGGAAGAAAATAGCGCCAGAATGCGGTGATCCGGCCAATTTGGCGCCAGTATGTCCGATTCCCCTCTCGTGGCAAGGAGAATAGAGTTAACAAGTAGTTAACGCCAGATCCATAAGTTGCCGATCAGGCAGACTCGGAACCCAAATTTGACACATAGATTCAAGCGCTTAAGCTCTTCCTTGTGTTCTCCAACCCTCAGCCGGGACCCCCGTTAAATCTCGGAGGTAAACCGCCGGAAATTCCGCGGCCACTACCAGCTTCAGGCCCGTCAGCCCCTCCGTAGACCCGACTCAGGGACTGTAGAATTCTACAGCTCCAGCAGCGTGGCCATCTGTGATTGATGAAGCTCATCGCAATCAGTGAGGGGCTTCGGCGAATGCTGGCACGCGCAATACGCAATGGCTCGGGGAAGAGAGACCGAGAACTCATCGATGCCTATTGTCGACTGCGAGCGGTCATATTTGCTGACCGACTGGAGTGGAACGTGCATGTCCGCAACAACCGAGAAACCGACGAGTTTGACCTGCTCGATCCGACTTACATCGTGGTGACATCGGACGACGGCGCCATCATAGGGGGTGCGCGCCTGCTTCCCGCACTTGGGGACACAATGCTGGAGCGGACGTTTCCGCAATTGCTCGCGGTCGGCCGTCTCAATGCGCATGCCAGATTGATCGAAAGCTCGCGTTTCTGTGTCGACACCACATCCAGCGAGGGCAGGGGAGGGCCGCTGCATCAGGCAACGCTCACCATGTTCGCGGCCATCATCGAATGGTCGATGCTGAACGGATATACGGAGATCGCCACCGCGACAGATCTCAGGTTCGAACGGATCCTCAATCGCGCCGGCTGGCCGATGAAGCGGCTCGGAATGCCCTGCCGCATCGGCAACACGATCGCCATCGCCGGGATACTTCCGGCTAACCGGGCGAGTTTTATGCAGGTTTGTCCGCCAGGCTACAGGTCGGCGTTTCAGACTGCGCGGCGGCAGGCAGCTTGAGAGGCCATCGGTGCCCAATCTTCGATCGCACTCGCGGCTTGTCCGCAAGCTTCAGGACGCCCTGGGCGACCATCTATGCCTGGCGCTCGATGACGCCACGGTTGTCGAGATCATGCTGAACCCGGACGGGAAACTGTTCATCGAGCGGCTCGGCCACGGCGTTGCCCCCGCCGGGGAGATGACGCCAGCGGCCGCAGAGATCGTCATCGGAAGCGTAGCACACGCTCTCCAGTCCGAAGCAGATGACGACCAACCAATTATCTCCGGCGAGTTGCCGATCGGCGGGCATCGCTTCGAGGGGCTGTTGCCGCCAATCGTGTCGGCGCCGGCCTTCACAATTCGCCGGCGCGCATCCCGGCTTATCCCGCTCGACGATTATGTGACGAAGCGGGTCATGACCGAAAAGCAGGCGTCCGTTCTTCGCAACGCGATCGCGTCTCGCCTGAACATCGTCATCTCCGGCGGCACGGGATCGGGAAAGACGACGCTCGCCAACGCCGTCATCGCCGAGGTCGTCCAGCATTCGCCCGACGACCGGGTCGTCGTCCTCGAGGATACGACGGAGATCCAGTGCGCGGCCGAGAACGCCGTCTCACTCCATACGAGCGACACGGTAGATATGGCGCGTCTGCTCAAAAGCACGATGCGTCTGCGCCCCGACCGGATCATCGTCGGTGAGGTTCGTGATGGCGCAGCACTCACACTCCTGAAAGCCTGGAACACCGGCCATCCCGGCGGCGTCACGACCGTTCATTCCAATACGGCGATGTCTGCGCTCAGGCGCCTTGAGCAGCTGATCTCGGAGGCCAGCCAACAGTCGATGCGAGAGGTTATCGGTGAAGCCGTCGATCTCATTGTCTCGATCGAAAGGACCGGACGAGGGCGGCGCGTCCGCGAGATCATTCACGTCGAGGGGTTCGACGGCTCCCGATACCAGACCGAACATTACGCCCAGCCTGACGAGGACAGCCATGCAGCGTGACCGCCGATCTCTCCTGACCAGTGGGCTTCTGGTCCTGACCGCGCTTGCGCTCGCGAGTCCGGCGCTGGCCTCGTCGGGTGGCGGCGGGTTGCCGTGGGAGGCGCCGCTTCAGCAGATCCAGCAATCGATCACCGGGCCCGTGGCCGGCTTCATCGCGCTCGCCGCCGTCGCGATCGCCGGCGGCATGCTCATCTTCGGCGGCGAACTCAACGATTTCGCCAGACGGCTCTGCTACATCGCCCTCGTCGGAGGCGTGCTGCTTGGCGCCACGCAGATCGTGGGCCTTTTCGGCGCAACCGGCGCAACGATTGGTGAGGAACCGCGACCCTCTAAAACCATCGACGACAGCATGATCGCAGACCTCGCCCGCAGGGGGAGGGCGCGCAATGAGTGACCCCAGCTCCAGCCTGGTGCGCTCCCGCGTCCATCGCGCGCTGTCTCGCCCGAACCTTTTGATGGGTGCCGATCGCGAGCTGGTGTTGCTCACGGGTCTCACGGCCGTGATCCTGATCTTCGTCGTGCTCACCTGGTATGCGGCCCTCTTCGGCATCGCCACCTGGCTCGTGGCGGTGGCAGCACTTCGCATGATGGCAAGGTCTGACCCGCTGATGCGCCGGGTCTATCTTCGCCACATCTCCTTCAGACCTTGCTACCGGGCGACCTCGACGCCATGGCGACGGTACTGAGGTCCGCTCATGGTCGCATTGAAGCAATTCAGGGTATCTAGTCCCTCCTTTGCCGATCTTGTTCCCTATGCGGGCTTGGTCGACAACGGGGTGATGCTGCTCAAGGACGGCTCGCTCATGGCCGGCTGGTACTTCGCTGGGCCGGACAGCGAGAGCTCGACCGATGCCGAGCGCAACGAAATCAGCCGGCAGATCAACGCGATCCTTTCGAAGCTGGGCTCGGGGTGGATGATCCAGGTCGAGGCCGTCCGCGTGCCGACGACCGACTATCCATCAGAGGAAGCCTGCCATTTTCCCGATCCGGTGACGCGCGCCATCGATGCTGAGCGACGGGCCCATTTCGAACGGGAGAGGGGGCATTTCGAAAGTCGGCATGCGCTTATCCTCACCTGGCGCCCGCCTGAACCCCGTCGATCAGCTCTGACTCGCTATGTCTACTCGGACACTGCGAGCCGCTCCGCCACCTACGCGGATACGATCCTCGACAGGTTCCGGACGTCGACCCGCGAAGTCGAGCAGTATCTCGCGAATGTCGTCTCAATCCGTCGGATGGTGACACGGGAGATCGAGGAGCGCAGCGGCCATCGCGTGGCGCACTACGACGAGATGTTCCAGTTCATCCGCTTCTGCATCACCGGCGAGAACCATCCGGTCCGGTTGCCGGACATTCCGATGTATCTCGACTGGCTGGTCACGGCCGAACTTCAGCACGGTCTGACGCCAAAGGTGGAGAATCGCTTTCTCGGTGTCGTCGCTATCGACGGTCTGCCAGCCGAAAGCTGGCCCGGTATCCTGAATGCGCTGGATCTGATGCCGATCACCTATCGCTGGTCGAGCCGTTTCGTCTTCCTCGATGAGCAGGAAGCGCGTGTCAAGCTGGAGCGCACGCGAAAGAAGTGGCAACAGAAGGTTCGCCCGTTCTTTGACCAGCTTTTCCAGACGCAGAGCCGGTCGCTCGACCAGGACGCAATGTCGATGGTGGCCGAGAGCGAGGACGCCATTGCCGAGGCCGCTTCGCAGCTCGTCGCCTATGGATACTACACCCCAGTCATCGTGCTCTTCGACGACGGGAATGAGCGGCTTCAGGAGAAATGCGAGGCGGTCCGGCGCCTCATCCAGGCGGAAGGTTTTGGGGCGCGGATCGAGACGCTCAATGCGACCGATGCCTTTCTCGGCAGTCTGCCGGGGGTGTCTTACGCGAACATCCGCGAGCCCCTGATCAACACCCGTAACCTTGCCGACCTAGTGCCGCTGAACTCCGTCTGGTCGGGAAACCCTTTGGCGCCGTGCCCGTTCTATCCGCCGGGTTCGCCGCCGCTCTGCCAGGTCGCCAGCGGCTCGACGCCATTCCGGTTGAACCTGCATGTCGACGACGTCGGCCACACACTTGTCTTCGGTCCGACCGGCTCGGGCAAATCGACGCTGCTTTCGCTGATCGCGGCCCAATTCCGGCGCTATGCAGACGCGCAGCTCTTCGCCTTCGACAAGGGTCGCTCGATGCTGCCGCTGACCTTGGCCATCGGTGGGGATCACTACGAGATCGGTGGCGACGCGGCCGGAGAAGGGGAGGGGAGATCGCCTGGTCTCGCCTTCTGTCCGCTCGCGGAGCTGGCGACGGAGGGCGATCGCGCCTGGGCGTGCGAGTGGATCGAAGCGCTGGTCACGCTGCAGGGCCTGCCCGTGATCCCGGATCATCGCAAAGCGATCTCGCGGCAGATCGGCCTAATGGCGGAGTCGCGCGGCCGCTCCCTGTCGGATTTCGTGAGCGGTGTGCAGATGCGCGAGATCAAGGACGCGCTGCATCACTACACGGTCGATGGGCCAATGGGACAACTCCTCGACGCGGAGAAAGACGGTCTCGCGCTTGGCGCTTTCCAATGCTTCGAGGTCGAAGAGCTCATGAACATGGGCGAGCGCAATCTCGTTCCGGTGCTCACCTATCTGTTCCGCAGGGTCGAGAAGCGCCTGACGGGCAATCCGAGCCTCATCGTTCTTGATGAGGCGTGGCTCATGTTGGGTCATCCGATCTTTCGCGACAAGATCCGGGAATGGCTGAAGGTGCTGCGTAAGGCCAATTGCGCCGTCGTGCTCGCCACGCAGTCGATATCGGACGCCGAACGCTCCGGTATCATCGACGTCCTGAAGGAGAGCTGCCCCACAAAAATCTGCCTGCCGAATGGGGCAGCGCGTGAGCCCGGCACGCGGGAGTTCTACGAGCGGATTGGCTTCAATGAGCGCCAGATCGAGATCGTCGCGAGAGCGCTGCCCAAGCGCGAATATTACGTCGCCTCGCCGGATGGCCGTCGGCTGTTCGACATGGCGCTCGGTCCGGTCACACTCTCCTTCGTCGGGGCGTCGGGCAAGGAAGACCTCAAGCGCATCCGCGCCCTTCAAATCGAATATGGGGCCGACTGGCCCCGTCACTGGCTCCAGCAGAGGGGGATAGCCCATGCCAACTCGCTTTTCCCGGCGGCTTGAGGCGGCGCGCGGCGCCGTCATCGCCGTGTCAATGCTGTCCTTCGCCGCTCCTCATTTGGCTCTCGCCGGCGGCGTAACCGGACAGGCAACCGAATGGACGCAGCTCGCCAACAACGCCGAACTCGTCAAGCTCCTCGAGAGCTCAGGCGTGCAAGTCGAAAACCAGGTCAAGCAGATCGCTCAGCTCGCCGAGCAGATCCAAAATCAGCTGAACATCTATCAGAACATGCTCCAGAACACGGCGCAGTTGCCCAATCACATTTGGGGTCAGGTCGAAAACGACCTCAACCGCCTGCAGGGCATCGTTGCGCAGGGGAACGGCGTCGCCTTCTCAATGGGCAATATCGACGACGTGCTGAAGCAGCGCTTCCAGAGCTTCGCCGACATGAAAACCAACCTGCCAAACGGAGAGGCCTTCTCATCCACCTATCAAAGCTGGTCCGACACCAATCGCGACACGATCGGCGGCACGCTGAAGGCAGCGAACCTGACGGCCGAGCAGTTTTCCAGCGAGGAGTCGACCATGGCTTCCCTCCGCTCAATGTCCGAGAGCGCCGACGGCCAGATGAAGGCGTTGCAGGTCGGGCATCAGATCGCGGCGCAGGAAGTCGCGCAGCTCCGGAAACTGCGCGGTCTCGTCTCGCAACAGATGACCATGATGGGCACCTGGTACCAGTCCGAGCAGGCGCAAAAGGACGTCGCCCAGGCCCGCCGCGAAAAGTTCTTCAACGCACCGGCGAACGACATTCGCGGCGGCCAGACGATGGAGCCCCGCTGGTGAGCCTCAAAGTCGCCGTCGTGATTGCGACACTTATCGCTCTCGTCGGAGGAGGGATTACCGTCTGGGTCTTTGTCCAGCCGGGCACCTCACCCGCCGGCCCTCTTGCCGCTCCCGATTCCGACGCAGAGCGCGCCAAGCGCCGCGAGAAGTTCTTTGGCGGCGATAGGGATCGCGACATCCGCAGCGGACAGGAGATGAAGCCGAGATGGTGAGTCTCAAACGCGCTTGTGCGCTCGAAACGACCTTCGTTGTCGTTGCGATCCTGCTGATCGCGAGCTCGCCGGCGTTCGCCCAGCAGGGCCAGGTCCTGACCACGCTGGAGAACCAGGTCGTCACGGCCACTAAGGGCTGGGAATCGACGATCATGGATGCCGCGCGCTCCCTGTTCTGGATCCTCGCCGGCATCGAGATCGGGATAGCGGCGGTGTGGCTAGCGATCAATGCCGCCTCGCTCGACGCTTGGTTCGCTGAACTGGTGCGCCGTATCATGTTCATCGGCTTGTTCGCCTTCATCCTCGATCGAGGTCCGTCATTGGCCAAAGCGATCGTGGACAGCCTCTTTCAGATCGGCGCCGACGGCGGTTCGGCCTCGCCCGCCAATATCTTCGACGCCGGCATCCATGTCGCCTCGAAAATGTCCGAACAGGCGAAGTTCGGGCTCTGGGAGGACAACGCGCTGGCAATCGCCGCGGTCTTCGCCATGGTGGTGATCGTCGTCGCTTTCAGCCTCGTTGCCGCGATCTTCGTTGCAGTCATGGTGGAGATGTATATCGGACTACTCGCCGGCATGATCATGCTCGGCCTCGGAGGATCCTCCTACACCAAGGATTTCGCCGTTCGGTACCTCGTCTATGCGTTCTCGGTCGGCATGAAGCTGATGGCGCTTGTCATGATCGCCAAGATCGGCTCCGATATTCTTCTCGGACTGGCCGAAGCGCCGACGGCCGAATCCGACCAGTTCATCACCACGCTCGCCATCGCCGGCATCTCCGTGGTGGTGTTCGTCATCGCTATGTATGTGCCGCCGATCATTCAGGGCGTTGTCCAGGGCGCATCGGTCTCGGGTGGCATGGAAGCGATCCGCCACGGCGGGCAGACAGCGACCTTCGCCGCCGGCGGTGCCTTTCTTGGCGCAAGCGCTGCGAGGACCGGCGCTCAGGCGGCAAGTGCGGCGAGGGCAGGGGGCTCGTCTATGGCGGGTGCCGCGCTCCGTGGCATGGCGTCAGGGATCGGAAATGCCGGATGGGCGGCAGGATCGGCAGCCAAGGAAAAGGCAATCGCTTCCCCCGGCGCCTATGCCGGCTCGCTGCTCGGCCTCGCCAACGCCAAGCTCGACCACTCGCGCAGCCCCGGCATATCGGCGAAGCTTCCGACGCCTCCGCCCCTCAACGAGAACAAGTAATCGAGAACTGGTGAAGCATGGCCGGACGCACCCCGCCCGACAATCCCTATCTTGCTGCGCGCAATGAGTGGAACGAGCGTTACGGCTCCTACGTGAAGGCCGCCTCGGCCTGGCGCATCGTCGGCATCACCGGCATGGCAATGGCCGTCGTCGGTTTCACCTACTCGATCTACCAAAGCACGCAGGTCAAGCTGGTCCCTTATATTGTCGAGGTCGACAAGCTCGGCACCGCCGTCAACGCGGGCTTTCCGCAACCGATCGAATATGCGGACCCGCGGGTTGTGCGGGCCACGCTCGGCGGCTTCGTCTCAAACTTCCGGTCGGTGACGCCGGATGCGGTCGTGCAAAAGCAGTACATCGACCGCACCTATGCGCTGCTGCGCACCTCCGACCCGGCTACGGAGAAAGTCAACGCCTGGTTCCGCTCGAACTCCCCGTTCGAAAAGGCCAAGAACGCCACGATCGCGGTTGAGGTAAACAACGTCGTCGCGCTCTCGAACCAGAGCTATCAGATCGATTGGACCGAGTTCGAGCGCGACCGCCGCGGCCGAGAGACGGCCGTGCGCCGGTTTCGCGCCATCGCCACCGTCACGCTGACGCCACCTCAGGACGAAGGCGTGATCCGCCTCAATCCGATCGGACTTTATCTCAGCGATTTCGACTGGACCGCGCAGCTTTGAAAGGCCCCTCCTGGCTATGATCTCCCCGACCGTCAAATACGGAGCCGTGCCCATCTCGGTGTTCGTGTCCGTGTTCACCGCCGCATCCTCCATCCCGACCGCTTCTTTTGCCGATGGCGTCTCGGCCAATGAGGCGAAGGGCATCGGGATCTCGAGCCAGTGGCGCGGCAGCCGCGGGCTCGTGACCAAGGGCGCCGACGGAAAGGTCATCTTCCTCTACGGCGAGGTCCAGCCATCCGTGGTCTGCTCGCCGCTCCAGGTTTGCGACATCGAGCTTCAGCAGGGCGAGGTCGTGCGTGACGTCCTCGTCGGCGACACCGTTCGCTGGAAGGTTGAGCCGGCGACGTCGGGCGCTGCCGGCGGCCAGTCCATCCATCTGGTCGTCAAGCCTTCCGAGCCGGACCTGGTGACGTCGATGATCGTCACGACCTCGCGGCGGACCTATCACTTCCAGCTCAAATCGCACCAGACCCAGTACATGGCGCGCGTCGGCTTCGAATATCCGGAGGATGTTTCGGAAAAACTCGCCGACATCAATGCGCGCATCGAGGCAAGCACGATCCCCGGTGCCGGTGTGCCGGCCGAACAGCTCAATTTCTCTTATTCTATCTCGGGCAACGCCGGCTGGCGGCCGACCCGCGTCTATTCGGACGGGCAAAAGACCTACATCCAATTCCCGCGCTCACTCTCCGGACAGGACGCGCCAGTTCTCTTCGTGATCTCGGGCGGGCAGAACAGGATCGTCAACTACAGAATGAAGGGCGACATGATGGTGGTCGACTATCATGTCGACCGCGCGGTTCTCGTCTCCGGCGTCGGCTGGCGTCAGGAAAAGGTGACGATCCGGCGGGGAGGGCGGTGATGGCAGCTTCCCCCTTCCGCGCCCTCGTCGCTGCCGCAGTCCTCGCCTCCTTACTTTCCGGATGTCAATCAGTCGGAACCGACGGTCTTGGCGCAAGCGATGCTCCGGCCGAGATTTCTGGACCGGCTGCAAGCGCGATCGCCGGCGACATGGTGAGTCGGCTGGCCGAACACGTGGGGCCGGGGAAGGCGACGGTCGTGCTCAAACAGGACAATTCGCCCTTCGGAGAGGCGCTTCAATCTGCCCTGCGCGGCTGGGGCTACGCTGTCGTCACGGATCAGAAGACCGGCAAGGAAACAAGGACTGTCCCGCTCACCTATCAGATCGTGCCCTATGACGGCCAGGTTCTCGCGCGCCTGTCGACGGATCAAGTTGAACTCGGTCGTGCGTACGTCACGTCTCCTGGCAGCGCGCAGCCCTCCAGCGCGCTCTCGGTCATGAAGCGAAGCTAGGAGGTACAGTATGGTCCAATCCCTCAAGCTGGGCGGCACCCCGGAGGCGGAGCAGGGCTCCGGTTTGAGGCGACTCAACCGGCTGCCGGTCATCGTCGTCATCCTGCTCGTAGTCGCCTTCCTCGCCGTCATTCTCTACGGGCTGACCTCGCGCGGGCTGTACTTTCGGAAGGATCCCGGCATCGGCGAAACATCCGGCAATCCGGCATCCACCTTCGCCGACCAGATCAAGCGCGGAGTCTCGGACGGGATCATCGGGGAGCCGCAGCAAACCACTTACCAACCCACGCCTGTCGAGAACAAGCCGACCCGGACGGAACCCGACATCATGCCGTCGCAGCCGTCGCATCAGGAGGAGCCTGGCAGGGCGCAAGAACTGGAACCCGAAGAAATCTGGCGAGCCCGCCTGGATCGAGAGCAGAAAGAGCAGTATCTGCGCGAACGTCACCGCCAGCGGATGGGCCGATTGCAGGCCAATGACGCAGCCTATGACGCGCCGATCGCCATCGATCAGGGCAAGCTGGGACGGGAAAGCGAGCCCGGCTCGCGGGTCACTCAAGGCGCCGGTCCGGGCTCTTCCAATGCATCAGCGATCGGGTCGACGTCTGATCTCTATGCGGCGGCCTTGCGCGCCGGGCTTGGCGACGCCAACGTCGATCCCAATGGCCAGCGTAGCAAGGAGGACTTTTTCAACACGGATCTGAAGGAGCTCGGGTACCTTCCAAGCCGTGTGGTTCCGCAGCAATCTCCCTATGAGCTGAAGCGGGGGTCTGTTATCCCAGCGACGCTCATTACCGGCATCAACTCGGATCTGCCTGGCCGCATCACCGCACAGGTCTCCCAGAACGTCTACGATAGTGCCACGGGTCACCATCTCCTTATACCGCAGGGGACAAAGCTCCTCGGCCGCTATGACAGCAAGGTATCATTCGGGCAGAGCCGCGTTCTCGTAGTCTGGACCGACATCATCTTCCCGAATGGAGCGACGCTCCAGATCGGCGGAATGGCGGGAACCGACGCCCAAGGCTATGGCGGGTTTCGTGACAAGGTCGATCGCAAGTGGCTCCAGACCTTCGGATCGGCAATCCTGATCGCGGTGATCGGGACCGGCATCGACATGGCCGTTCCGGAGAGTTCGACGCTCGCGGCGCAGGACACGGCATCCGACGCGGCGCGGCGGAATTTTGCGGAAACGTTCGGCCGTGTCGCCGACCGGACGATCCAGCGGAACATGGACGTGCAGCCGACACTGGAAATCAGACCGGGCTACAAGTTCAACGTTCTCGTCGACCAGGACATCGTATTTCCGCGGTTGCACTCCAGATAGTTTCGACTTGGGACGGTTACGCATGATTGCCGATTTTGTCGAAATGCGGGAATTGCAGTTTGACTCAAGCGCTATGTCCTAGACAGTGATACTGCCGGCCGGCTCGGCGTACGCACCGGATCAATTGAGAAGACCATGAGCAAATATAGAGACCATCGCGATCAAGGGCGGCGTCGAGATTATGGCGAAGACAGTCGATCTTCCGATCGAACGTCGGAACCCAGCTATTTTCAGCGTCGGCCCGTGGTAGCTGCTGATCCTACGACCGCTGAGGTGGTCTGGTTCAACGCCAACAAGGGCTTCGGCTTCGTGAAGCTCGCTGACGGTGCTGAGGCCTACCTGCACATACGAGTTCTGGAGGCCGCGGGGAGCGGAGGCGTCTCCGATGGAACTCGCCTGAAAGTTACGATTGAAGAAACTCCAAGAGGACGGCAGGTGGCGCAGGTGCTGGAGGTTGGCGAGGCCGTCTCCAAGCCTTCTGTCCATAGCGGGCGCGCCGGAGCGCCCTCCGGAAGCGGTTCGGGGACGACAAGCGAGGGAATGGTGAAGTGGTACAATCCAGATAAGGGTTTTGGCTTCATCGCGCCCTCTGATGGCGGTAGGGACATTTTTGTTCATGCGACCGCGCTGGCCCGCTCGGGGCTCGGCGGACTTGCGGAAGGGCAAAAGGTTCTCTTTGAAAGCGGGCAGGGCAAGAAGGGTCTTGAGGTTCAGACCATTCGCCTCCCCTAGATTATACTGTGGTTCTTGGTCGCCGAAGTTTTCCTTCGCTTACCGGCCGAGCGACCGAGGCAGCATAGTTTCCGAGTAGCCTTGCTGTCCGAACGTGGGAAATTCTTGCTATTGCAATGGGAAAAATTGCGAGACAAAACCAAGCAGGCATTGTCGCGACGCGAAGCTCGGCACCGCATCCGTTGGCGCCTTCCGTTGACTGCCTAGCGATGGCAGAATCCATGCAGCCGACCTTGTGACGTTTGATCCGGATTGCAACGCCTACCGATGATGAAGACCAGCATTGATCATCTGCCGGAGAAAAAGCAGCGCGAGCTTGCCCGGATCATGGAACTCATCCATGAAGAATTCGACGACGCCATTGCAGATGGCACGACCGAATTCAAGAAGAAGGGCCGGATCCTCAAGATGATCTTGTTCGGCTCCTACGCACGTGGAGACTGGGTCGACGAGCCGCATACTATGAAAGGCTACCGATCGGACTACGACCTGCTGATAGTCGTCAACAATCGCAAGCTCGCCGATTTCGCTTACTGGTACAAGGCAAAGGACCGCCTTATTCGCGACCAGACTGTGGAAACGCCGACAAACTTCATCGTGCATTCGCGCCGTGAGGTGAATACGGCGCTGCGCGAAGGGCAGTACTTCTTCACTGACATCCGTCGCGATGGTATCGTGCTTTATGAGCTTGACGAGGAGCCGTTGGCCGAACCCCGGCCGCTCACTCCCAAGGAAGCATACGAAACTGCCAGAGAGCACTTCGAGAACAGATTTCCGGGAGCTCGCAATTTCCACAAACTGTTTGCCACTGCCCTTGAGGGTAGAATGTGGAAGGAGGCCGCATTCCTTTTGCATCAAGCCCTTGAGCATGGTTATGCGACGCTGCTGCTCGTCCTGACCAATTACAGCCCGCCCTCGCACAAGCTGTCATTCCTGAGTGCTTTGGCGGAAGATCAGGACCGGCGACTCGCCGAAGTCTGGCCGCGCGACCAGCAGCGGTACCGCGCATGGTTCAATACGTTGAACGAGGCCTATGTCAAAGCACGATACTCAAAGCATTACGACATCAGCGAAGAAGCGCTTGGTTGGCTCGGTGAGCGCACTGCGGAATTGCAGAGGCTGGTCGAAGAAATCTGCCGTGGCCACCTGCGGCGGTTGAAGGAAGCCGTGGTCGGCTGACGCCCTTGCCTCGATCGTTCAATCAGCCGGCGTCTTGGCGGATTTGGCATTCACATAAGCCCTGATTTCAGGCTGATGGACTTCGTGCTCAGGCCAGAATCGCGCTCTCCTCCACTGCAGCAGTCCTGGCGTGTAGTAGCCAATTCCCGGCGTCGCAACGCCAAGCGGCGCGCCGATCCCAGCGAAATTCAGCTTGAAGTGATATCCGGATTTCACGACGACGAAATCCTGGCTCGCGACATCGATGCCTTGGCTCGCAAAAGCCGCCGGGTCGTGGGTGAAGCCCGGCTTGCTCGTCAGCATGATTCTCAGCCGGTCATCGACCACCAGCACCGCGGTGCGGCCGAGCGACGTTTCTTCGCCTGCACCGAACGGTCCACCGATCACAAAGCGACCATCGCTGATCGCGGCAACCACGCCGGAAACCGTGTGAGGCACGAATCCCGGCGTTAGGCCTCCACCGATGGCAAGTGTAACCTGAGCTCCGATGCCGGCCATTGCTGCCGCTTGGACGCTTTCGGGATCGGTGACCGGGACGGCACCACGAGGGCGGTCGGCCCGGGCCAGCGCTGTTTCGATGATGGCCGTGCTATCGCCAGGCGCCCCTGCCAGAACCCGGTCTCCCATGTCGGCCAGGATGTAAGGGCGCCGATCGGGCTCGCGAGCGATGAGCTCGAACGCTTGATCGATAGTCAGAAGGCCGTCTTGGAAGTGCTCGCGACAAGCCCAGAAAAACTCAGCGAGCTCAATTGCGGCAGTTTGCGCAAGCCGGCTGAGGCCATGCGTCAGCACGACCACTGCCTGTCCCATGCCCTGGTCATCTGCATAGGGATAGACATTGAACAGAGAGACGTCCCAGATCTCCGTATGCGCAGCGACGAGCACACGTGCACGTGCATGCAGTTCGGCAAGAGGGCCGCTACCGGTCTCGGCGGCTCCGGGCAAAATCATGGGCACCTTGGCCATGGTGAGGACCGGGTCGAGCGTTCCGTCCAGCACTGCCGCCAGGCATTCAACTACCCGCTCACCGCATAAAATCACGTCGGAATGCGGGTTCTCCTTGCATGCGATGCAGATATCAACCGAACTGAGCATGGCCCCTGTAACATGGGCATGCAGGTCAAGACCGATGCCTATCGGGACGTCCGGCCCCACGGCCTCGCGTAAACGAACCAGAAGATCCCCGTCGGCATCCGGCAGCTCGGTCGTGGCCATTGCGCCGTGCAATTCGAGCGCGATGGCGTCGTACCGCTCTTGGCGAGCCAGAGCGATCAGCGCGTCCCGCAGCTGAACATAAAAGTCATGGTCTACCAAGCCACCGGGAGGAGCAACGGCCGAGACTGTCGGCACCAGCAAGTAGCCAAGCTCCGTTGCCCGCTTGACGATGCCGCCAAGGGTCGTCCCGGAGTGCCGTGCGTGAGCGAGCACGTGCTCGCCACGCTTCACTTCGAACGCCTCACTGAAGGTGATCTGCGGGCTGAAACTGTGAGACTCATGAAAGAGGCGCCCAACGAGAATGCGTCTGCGAGACGACGGCCTTTCGTCCAGTCGGCGCCGATGTTTGGCTCCGCCTGATGGCATTGCTCCATGCACAAGATTTCTCCCTTTATTGGCGCGTGGCGCTAGCCGGGCCCAAGCTTCATCCCAGACGGTCATGGTCGCTCCGCCGCCGCGCAATCTCAATCGTGCTCATGAGCACCAGCGAGACCAGCGTCAGGACAGTCGAAACGGCGGCGATCACCGGCGTAAGATTGAAATCGATGTCCTCGAACATCTTGCGCGTGATCGTCTTGCCCTCGGTGCCGGAGATGAAGAAGGCAACGGTCGCCTCATCGAACGAGGCGAGGAAAGCGAAGACCGCGCCGGCGGCAACGCCGGGCCGGATGTTCGGCAGCACGATGTGGAAAAACGCCTGCAGGCGCGTGGCGCCGCAATTGAGTGCCGCAAGCTCGAGGTTCGGATCAAAGCGCTGCAGAGCGGCACTTACTGTGATCACCACGTAGGGCACCGCCAGCATCGAGTGGGCAATGACGAACCCGTAGAAGTTGCCCACCAGGCCGAGGGGGGCAAAGAAAAGATAGAGCGAGACGGCGATGACGATATGGGGGACGATAAGCGGAGCCAGCGTCAGCGCCTGGAGGTACTCTTTGGCAGGCAGTCGGCCTCGGATCAATGCAACAGCGGCAAGCGTGCCGATGACCGTGGCCGTGAACGTCGTCGCAACAGCGATACGAAGGCTGAACCAGGTCGCGGCCATCCAATCCGGGTCGCTGAAATACGCCTTGTACCACTTGAATGTGAGCCCCAGGGGCGGGAACTCAATGTAGGGTGAGGTGCCGACAGACATCGGGATGACGATGAGCGTCGGCAGCAGAAGGAAAAACAGGATTAACCCGATCGGCACCGCGGCAAGAAGTGCCGCCGTATTGCTGGCGATATGGCCTTTTTCTCGAACGGCTCGTTCAGCAAGAACCAGGTCAGCGTTAGCCAAGTTTGAACCCCTTGTTAAGCGCGAGCGCGCGCCGGAAAACAATGACCAGCAAAAGCGTGGCGGCGAGCAGAACCGCGGCCAGCGCTCCTGCGAATGGCCAGTCAAGGAGTTCCGTCGTCTGCTGACCGATCAAGGTCGACATCATAAGAGTGCCTGGTCCGCCGACGAGCGCCGGCGTGATGTAGAACCCAAGCGACAGAATGAAGGTGATGAGCACCCCTGCCGTCACGCCGGGAAGGCTCAGCGGCAACGTGACGCGAAAGAAAGCCTGGAGGCTGCCGGCGCCAAGATTGCGCGCCGCTCTCACAAAGTCATCGGGAATGTTGCGGACAACCGAATAGATCGGCAAAATCATGAAGGGCAGCAGAACCTGCGTCATCGCCGCGATCACGGCGCCCTGTGTATAGAGGAGCCGCAACGGCGTCCCTGTCAGCCCTGTCTCGATCAGGGCGTTGTTGACGACACCGTTTCGCTGGAGGAGCACTATCCAGGCGTAGGAGCGAACGAGGACGCTCGTCCACAAGGGGATGAGCACGCAGGCGGCAATCAGCATTGCTGTGCGCCCAGAGACGCGGGCCATCGCCATAGCCACCGGGTAGCCAAGCAGCAAGGCGAGAGCGGTAACGACGAAGGCGATCTCGAACGTGCGCCACAGAACAAGCAGGAATAGCGGCTCCTGCAGGATTCGCGCGTAGTTCGCAAACGTCGCTTCCGGTACGAAGACACTGCCCCAAAAGAGCTTTCCGACCGGGTAGAGGAAGCCCCCAACGAGAAGCAGGACAAGCGGGGCTACGAGAAGCAGCGACAGACCCGGCCCATATTCCTGCGCCGAAGTTGGGCGGCCCCCAAAAGGACTCCCTGCCAAGGGTTTGGCGCGCATCGTCACGGCCTCCGCTCCGGAAAGACCTGCACTGCCTGGCTTGGTATGGTCAGGCCGACGCGTTCGCCTTCTTGCGGGTGCGCAATGCCATGATCCGTGCTGGCCTGAACATGGACGAGCTCGCCTCCGGCAAGGCGCACCAGGAACGTCCGGAACGAGCCGACAAAGATCACGGCTTCAACGACGCCGTTGAGAGGCGGTCTATCGCTGTCTTCTGGGCGCAAGATTCGTATCTGCTCCGGTCGCACGGCCACACGCATTTTGTCGCCAGGCCGGGGCGGCGAGGGCAGATGGGGTGGGCATTCTTTCAGCTGAATGAAGCCGCTTTGGCCAAGGCCGAATTCGAGACCGGTTCCGTTGCAGCTGTGACAGACAGCTTCCAGGAAGTTTGTCTTGCCGACGAAATCGGCGACAAATGGCGTGGCGGGATTGTCATAGAGCTCGGTCGGTGAACCGATCTGCTCCAGCGAGCCGTTGCGCATGACCGCGATACGGTCCGACATGGTGAGCGCCTCCTCCTGGTCGTGAGTCACATAAATGACGGTCACGCCCAACCGCTGCTGCAGGCGCTTTATCTCGATTTGCATCTGCTCACGCAGCTTCTTGTCGAGCGCGCCAAGTGGCTCGTCCATAAGGAGGACGGGCGGCTCGAACACCAAAGCGCGCGCCACTGCCACGCGCTGTTGTTGCCCGCCCGACAGCTCGCTCGGCAGACGTTTGCCAAAGTCTTGGAGTTGCACCAGCGCGAGGGCGTCGGTGACCCGACGCGCAATCTCGGCTTTCACAACTTTGCGCATGCGCAGCGGAAAGGCGACGTTGTCCGCAACCGTCATGTGGGGAAAAAGCGCGTATCGCTGAAACACCATACCGATATTGCGCCGGTTCGGCGCAACATAGGTCACGTCGCGGTCGCCAATCCGGATCGCGCCTTCGCTTGGCATCTCGAAGCCGGCAATCATCATAAGGAGCGTCGTCTTGCCGGACCCTGACGGTCCCAGAAGCGAGAGGAACTCGCCGGAACGAACCTCGATGCCCACCTCCTTCACGGCGCGAACCACGCCGTAACGCTTGCCTAGCCCCCGAACCGAAACACTTGCTCCATCCACTGCTCGGCTACCTCCAAAAAAGTCGAAAGTTGAGGGACGACATTTCAGGATCGCCAAGCCTGATGGCTTTGGCAGCCCTGGCGTTCGGAAATCAGTTCAGCTCGCGATCCACATGCTCCAGCGCTGCAAAACCTTCTCGCGGTTTGCGGCAAGCCATTCGCGGTCGACACGAACGATGTTTGACCAGTTGGCGGGCTGCAGCACACTTGAGGCCTTGGCATCGGCCGGCAAGAAATCGAGGGCTCCGCGCTGAGCTGTCGAGCCGAAAGACTCCGCCGCGAATTCGGCATGCGCCTTCGGGCGCGTGTAGATGAAATCGAGCAGCGCAAGTGCGGCGTTTGGATGCTGAGCCGCTTTGGTCACGGCCCAAAATGCTGCATCCAGCGGCGCACCGTTCCAGCTAATGCCGAGCGGAATTCCCTCGCCGCGCAGCCGGAAGGCGCGGCCCGAAAACAGCATAGCCATCACCACTTCGCCCGTACGAAAGATCTGCTGGCTCTGGTCGCCGCTCTTCCACCATACCGTCACATGCGGCTTGATCTCGTCCAGCTTGCGAAAGGCGCGATCGATGTCCAGTGGGAACAGCGCATCTCGGCTGACGCCATCCGCCTCGAGCGCCGCAATTAATGCCCACCACGGATTGCCGATGTTGGGTAGCGCCCTCGGTCCAGGGAAAGCCTTCACGTTCCAAAAATCCGCCCAGCTGGCCGGCTGTGCCTGGCCTTCGGGAAAGCTGCGTTTGTCGAAGGCAAGAACGCCGCCTCCGATATCAAACATCACGCCCTCGCGCAGACATGAACCGTCGACACCCTGGCTGGCCACGTCCGGCAAGCCGGCGCAATCACCAAGATCACGAAGCAGGCTCGTGACGTCTGGGGTCAGCGAGTCGATCGAAAGGGTGATGACGTCCCATTCAACCTTTCCAACAGATGTCATGGCCTTCAGCTTGGCGAGCTTCTCGCCATAGCCGCCGCCGGTCGGGACGACCTCTATGCCCGTGGCTTCGGTAAACGGGAGATAGAAGTGCCTGTTGACAAGATCCCCGTAGGCGCCGGTGCCGCCCGCCACCACAACATGTCTCTCCCCCGCCTGGCGTGCGCGCTCGACGAGTTCATCCAAGGGGGCCGCCATGACGAGCTGGGGCAAAGTCAAGCCAACGCCTGCGGCGGCCGCCGCTTGAGCGGCCATGCCAAGCGCTCTGCGCCTGCTCATTGCCGCTGCCTCGATCCGCGATTTGCCCACTTTTCCATTCTCCCGGTTCCAGCCACGAACATGTACTTTTTTAAAATATGAAATTTGGTGTAACAAACCGTTCATAATTCTGTCAAGCCGTCGAGACGCTTTTTGGACCCCTCTGGCGCTAGTTATGTCCCAAGACTAGGTTTAGCCGCATTTTCTTAGCGAATCGCGTGGGAGAAGCTCCTTAACTCCCCGCATCGCATTCATGACGGAACGGACGGGAACCAATGTTTGCTGCGCCAAAAAAAGGCAAAGAAGCGCTTCCGGGCGATATTGCGCCGATTGGGCGGCACAGCAGCCTAGGCGAGAGCGCTTACGCGACCTTGAAAGACTCGCTCATTCGAGGAGCGCTCCAGCCAGGCACGAAGCTTACCCTTCGGTCGGTCGCCCAAGTCCTCGAGGTCAGCACCACGCCAGCCCGCGATGCCATCACACGGCTGATCGGGGAGGGGGGGCTGATCAATGCCGGGCCCAAAACCGTCATCGTGCCTTATCTGAGTCTTCCAGACCTCGATGAGCTCACGGCAATTCGCCTTTCCCTGGAGGGCTTGGCGGCCGAGCAGGCCACAAACCACGTGACCGAGTCAGACATCCATGAATTGGAAACTCTACAGGAACGGATCAATCGCGGTCTGGACGAGGCGCGATACACGGATGTGCTTGATGCCAATAAGGATTTTCACTTCCTGATCTATCGCCGCTCCGGCATGCGTCGGCTCGTAACCATCATTGAATCGTTATGGCTCCGCATGGGGCCGGCGTTCAACGGCCTCTATCCGGAGTTCGCGCAATCACGCACTGGCGTTTCCAACCATTTGTGGGCTCTACGTGGTTTGCATGACCGCGATCCCGCGGCGGTTCGAGCGGCGATCGAGAACGATATTCGCAGCGGCTACCGTCGCTTGTCCTCGCAACTTGCTGCAATAGGAGAGCAGCAAGGAGAATCGCATACCTAACTTTTTTGTTGCATCAAATTTCAAAATCTGATTTTCCTCCCGCCAATGTCAGGACGCGTCGTTTGACGTTCGACCATGGAGGTGGAGTGTGATCCCTGTTCCGGCCAGTTTACAGACGTCCAAAGCGGCGGCTTTTCCGCCGGGGCAGCATTCGCGGGCACTGTTTGAGCGCGCTCATGCCGTCTTCCCTGACGGAACGACACGCATCACCGTCGAACGCGACCCCGTTCCTCGCTACATTGCGCGCGCAGAGGGAGCCTATCTGACCGACGTCGACGGCAGGCGCTTCCTCGACCTCAACTTGAATTTCACCACGCTCATTCACGGGCACGCTTTCGAACCGGTGCGTGCGGCCGTCGAAAGCCAGATGAGGAGCGGCACCTGCTTTGCCAACCCAACGGAGGCGGAAGTCGAGCTCGCTTCCGTCCTATGCGCCCGCGTGCCTCGGCTGGAGCGGATCCGCTTCGTCAATACAGGCACTGAAGCCGTCATGTTCGCGATCAAGGCGGCCCGCGCGTTCACCGGACGATCTCGCATCGCCAAGATCGAAGGCGCCTATCATGGGGCTTATGATTGGGTGGAAGTGGCTCAGGCAAGCGTCCCCGAGAACTGGGGCCTTCCGGACAGCCCGGCGGCGACGCCCTATTACCGCGGCATGCCGGCTTCGGTGCTGGACGATGTGGTGGTGCTACGGTTCAACGATGCGGCTGGAACGCGCGAATTACTGAACCGGCGCGCCAGCGAAATCGCGGCGGTGCTAATCGATCCGATGCCCAGCCGGGCCGGGCTCATCGCCCCCGAACCGGAATTCGTTTCCGCTCTCCAGGAAACGGCGCGCAAGCACGGGATTCTTCTCATCGCCGACGAGGTCCTCAATTTTCGTCAGGACTATCACGGCGCCTCGGCACACTATGGTCTCCAGCCGGACCTGTTTGCCTTGGGCAAGATTATTGGGGGCGGGTTTCCGATTGGAGCGGTCGGAGGTCTGGGCGAAATCATGAGCGTGTTCGACGGCAGCCGCGGCCGGCCATTGCTTCCGCAAGGCGGGACGTTTTCGGCGAATCCGATTTCCATGGTGGCTGGCCGGGCCGCAATGAACGCCCTCGATGAAATCGCCTTTGCCCGGCTTGAACGGCTGGGTAACCAACTGCGGAACCGCTTGGAGGACATTATCGCACGGGCAAATGCGCCGCTTAGCATTACCGGGGCGGCTTCGCTCTTCCGTATCCACCCGAAGCCGACGCGTCCACGCGAGTTCCGGGAAGCGCATTGGAACCCTGCCGAAGCCAAAGCCATGAAGGAGACGTCCCGATTCTTCGCGGGACAAGGTATCGTCCTTCCCGTTGGCGCGGCGGCCTGTCTTTCGACGACTATGGGCGAGGCGGAAATCGATGCGGTCGCCGGCGTCTTTGAAGCATTCCTTTCTGAAAATTCCGCCCTCATCGAGGAGATAGCCTGATGTCCGCGCCTCGCGAAACCGTCGCTGAGCTTATCGCCCAGGCACTGAAGCGCCATGGCGTCGAGATCATTTTCGCACAAAGCCTTCCCTCCGCGGTCATCCTGGCCGCCGAGGCGATCGGCATTCGGCAGATCGCCTACCGCCAGGAGAACATGGGCGGCGCAATGGCTGACGGATATGCGCGGCGATCGGGCTGTATCTCGGTCGTTGCTGCCCAAAACGGCCCAGCGGCAACGTTGCTGGTCGCCCCGCTCGCCGAGGCGCTGAAGGCCAGTGTGCCGATTGTGGCGCTCGTCCAGGAGGTGGGGAGGGCGCATTTCGATCGCAATGCCTTCCAGGAGCTTGACCATATCGCCCTGTTCCAGCCTTGCGCCAAGTGGGTCAGGCGTCTCATCACCGCGGACCGCGTGGATGATTACGTCGACGCGGCCTTTACCGCGGCTGGAAGCGGCAGACCTGGCCCCGCGGTGCTGTTGCTGCCGGCGGATCTGTTGCGGGAGGTGGCCGTCGAATCCGGGCATCCACGCACCGCGACGCTCGGCGCTTGGCCAATCGACAGACCGCGACCAAGCGATTGGGCTATCTCTACTGCCGCCAAATTGCTGGCGCAGGCTCGCCAGCCGATCGTTATGGCCGGGGGTGGGGCATTGACCACAGGGGCGCCGCAGGCGCTCGCTCGTTTGCAGGAAGCGGCGCACCTGCCAGTGATCACCACACCCATGGGCAAGGGAGCGGTGGACGAAACGCACCCGCTTTCCCTTGGCGTCCTTGGTCCACTTACTGGTCCGGGATCGATGGGGCGCTATTCACGGCAGCTTCTGCGTGAGGCGGATGTGATCCTGCTGGTCGGCACGCGAACCAATCAAAACGGAACGGACAGCTGGCGCTCCATTCCGAAGTCAGCAAGCCTCATTCATGTCGATGTCGATCCTGCGGAAATCGGCCGCAACTATGAGGCGCTCCGCCTTGTCGGTGACGCGGCGGAAACGGTTAGGGCTCTCACCGAAACGATTAGTCTCTGCGACCTTTCACGACGTCACGAGGCGCGCGGTCGGTTGGAGCGAAAGATTGCGGGGATGCGTAGAGCCTTCGAGGCGGAGCGCGGCAGGCTCCTGGCTGGCCAAGCGAGCCCAATTCGACCCGAGCGGGTGATGATGGATCTTCAACGCTGCCTCACGCCGACCGTGACGGTGGTTGCCGATGCCAGCTACTCCTCCATGTGGGTGGCAGGCCAACTGACGGCCCTTGGGGCGGGCCAACGTTTCCTCACGCCGCGCGGTCTGGCGGGCCTGGGTTGGGGGCTACCCATGGCGATCGGCGCCAAATTGGCCAATCCTGATGCTCCTGTTGTGGCCCTCGTCGGCGATGGCGGTTTTGCTCACTCCTGGGCCGAACTCGAAACAATGGTGCGCCTTGGCGTCAACGTCACCGTCGTCGTCCTGAACAACGGCGTGCTGGGGTACCAAAAAGACGCCGAAACGGTGAAGTTTGGCCGATACACCAGTGCTTGTCATTTTGCGCCTGTCGATCATGCGGCGCTGGCCAGAGCTTGCGGCTGCAGCGCCTTCCGAGTCGAGAACCAGGAAGAGGTCCTGCCGGCGCTGCAGACGGCCCTTGCTGCGGAGGAACCATGGCTGATCGAGATTATCACCGATCCCGATGCCCACCCGCCTTTATCTTTGTATGACGGGACGCTTGACGCGGCCGAGCCGTCTCCTGCTCTTGCGGAGGCTGTCTGATGGCGGAACTTGGCGAAGAGATACCGGTTGCGGTGATCACTGGCGCCTCGAGCGGCATAGGCCTTGCAACTGCCGACGCGCTCTTGCGGGCAGGTTATCGTGTCGCCTTCTTCAGTCATCAGCCGGAACGGGTTCAGGCTGCCGCTCGCGCGCTGTCCGCTTCCTACGGGGCAGAGCGAATAAGGTCGGCGGTGGTCGATCTGCGAGACCCAGAGGCAGTGCGCCGGTTCTTCGACGAACTCGCCGCCCATTGGCCGGCTCCATCCGTCCTCGTCTGCAATGCCGGCTACTCGCCCAAACGCAATGGCGGCCGGATCCCGATTGCTGAAATCGACCTTGCCGACTGGAATGAAGTGTTGGGGATCAATCTGACCGGTGCGCTGGTTTGCTGCCAATGCGTTCTGCCGGCGATGGCCGAGCGCCGATACGGACGCATCGTCTTCATCGGTTCGCTCGCCGGTCGTACGATGCCAAGGATAGCCGGTGCTGCCTATACCGCATCCAAGAGCGGGCTTGCCGGTCTCGCTCGATCAATCGTCAGCGAATATTCCCCGTTCGGCATCACCGCCAACACGATCACGCCCGGTCGCATCGTGACGGACATGACGGGTCCCACGGATTCGCTCGTCAACAAGGAGGCCCTTACACGCATTCCCATCGGCAGGCTCGGTCGAGCAGAGGACATCGCCCGTGCCGTTGCTTTCCTGGTCGCGCCGGACGCCGACTTCCTGAACGGCGCGGTGCTCGACATCAATGGAGGCGAATTCACGCCCCCATGAATCCTTCAGCGCTTGTCGAGCCAGCCACAAAAATTCGGATGATTACCATGCCCTTTGCAACGAACGCCTCAGGGGTGCCAGCCGGCTCGAATGAGCCGCAACGCAGTGATCTCATCGTCCACAATGCCACAATCCTCACGGTGGACGCCGATGATCGCGTTATTCGGACCGGCGCGCTTGCCGTCCGAAACGGACGCATCGTCGCGCTTGACCGGCAAGAGAAGATTTTCGCCAGCTATGCCTCAGACCAGTTGTTCGATGCGGCAGGAGGCGCGGTCCATCCGGGGTTCATAGACGCCCACGTTCATGTCTCCCAGTACACGGCGCGCAGCGTTTTGCCCCTGATGGAAGGGACCTCCGTTACCATGGGGCACTGGAAAGGCGGGCTGACCCCAGAAGATGAGTATGCAAGCGCCCGTTTGGCTGCTCTCGATTACCTGCAATGTGGCTATACCGGCTTTGTCGATCCTGGAACTGTCTTTGAGCCTGACGCAGTCGCGGCCGTTGCTGATGAAGCCGGTATTCGCATCTGGCTCACTGACCCTTACGTCGCCGACGGCGGTGAGGCGCTGGCCGCTGATTTACCTGAACTGGTCAGCGAGAACTTTCTCGCCCGCTGGCCGCGAAACACCGATGAAGCGTTGAAGAGATTGGGGGGCCAGCTGTTTCGCAATCGCAACCCAGACAGCCTGGTGAAAGCCTTCGTCGGACTCTACGGGGAGGCGACCGATTCACCCGAACTCTACCAAGCCGCCCTGAGCCTAGCCCGTGATCGCGATGTGAGATTTCAAGAGCATCTTGGATATCTTCCGGCCTTTCAGCTGAAACGCGAGAAGGCGCTTGGGCAGCCACTGCTGAGGTGGTTCGAGGAACGTGGGTTCCTGGATTCCCACGTCACGTTCACTCACATGAACCTGGTGCGCGAAGACGAGATTTCGCTTCTCGGGAAATTTGGAGTGCGCGTCGTCTGGTGTCCGTGGGGCCAGCTGCAAATGCTTGGCAAGGACGGTGCCCAGGCACGCATGGCGGACATGCATCGCGCCGGCGTGAAGGTCGGGATCGCCAGTGATATCCCTCGTGTTGCCGACTTCGATGTCCTTGGAAGCCTGGCCGCCTCGGCTGCCGCGACCTCGGGACGGCCTGCAAAGCCGAGGGAGATTCTGCGCATGCGCACGCTTGGCGCCGCGGCGACGATCGGTGCCGATGGAGAGCTAGGCAGTCTCGAGGTCGGCAAGCGCGCCGACTTCGTGGTGCGGTGTCCGAGCGCTTCTGTGAATTTCGGCTTCGATCCGGGCCTTGAGCTTGGAGTCATCGGCGGCCGCCACACCGTGAAAGCGGTGTACGTGGGCGGTCGTCAGGTCGTCGATGGCGGGAAGGTCGTCACGCTGGACGACGACTCGGTCATTGCCGCAGCGCATCGCTCGGCGCGCGCGCTTGCATCCAGGATAGGCCTTCGCGCCTGAGGCCGATCAGGCAAGGTGAAGGCGGGCCGCAAGGCCTCGCACTGACTGACGGGCGCGAGCTATCACGGCGGGCCTGTCGGCCTTCAGCACCTCGCCACGCTTTAGAACGCACTTGCCGTCAACGAACACGGAGTCGATGGTGCCAGCGTCGGCGATGACCGCGAATTCCAGCGCCGGATCAAACCCCAGGTTTTCGGATACATCCGGCCTACGGACTACGAAATCGGCGCGCTTGCCGACCTCGAGACTACCAAGTTCCGAAGCCGCGCCCACCGTGGCAGCTGATCCGATTGTGCGCATGCGCAGGATTTCGTGCCCAGACGCGGCCAGCCCCGTTGCCGCCGCCGTCACGGCGGCCAATGTACCGAGCCCGCCAAAATGCACAGCGCGAGGAATGTCACTTGCGATCCCAACCTTTACGCCGGCCCGATGCAGCTCCACCATCCGGCCTTCGGCGCCGCCCCGGCCAAGCATCTGCAACTGCCCGTAGGGGCACCATACTATGCCGACATCCCGTGCCTTGAGGATCTGGACGTCCCCCGGATGAACAGCATTCATGTGGACAAAGGTGACATGGCTATCGAGGAGACCTTCACCGCTCATATGCTCCATCATACTGGCCCCGAGCGCGTATTCACGTTGACGGTAAAGCAGAGGCGCGTAGCCCAGATGCTCCTGCAATTGCACGCCATGCTCACGGGCCAGATCGAAGGCGGTGCGAAAAAGCGCTTGCGAGTCCGTGCCTTCGCCATAGAGGCCAACAAATGCTCTGACGAGACTGTTCCGGTCCTTGTTGCGGAATAATTGTGATCCCAAACGGCGGAAGGCTTCGTCCCGATTTTTTGGCCAAAGGGCAAGAAACGACTCGCTGACAAGTTCCGGAAAGTGTTTCTGGAGTTCCGTGCCGGCGTCGGCGACATACGGATCGGTCAGCCATATGCGAATGCCGAATTCATCCGCGACCGGGGCGACCGCGTCCGGACAAAATATGGTGCCCGGGTCGACGAAGCCAGTGTAACCGCTTCTTAAATAGTCGACAGCCGCTAGGGCCGCGCTCGCGTGCTCATCATCGGGTGTAAGCGCGCTTTTCCAGTCGCCCATCGTGACACTTGTTCCGTCCATGCAGGAAAGGACGCTGCGCGAGGTGTACTGGGAAATATGGACATGGGCGTCGATGAAGCCGGGATGGAGGATTCCTCCGCCAGCGTCGATGACCTCGCGGAAATCATGGTGAGAAAGGATATCCCGACTGTATCCGACTGCAACAATCAGCCCATCGTGGACCGCCACGGCGCCGTTCGCGATCACCTGGTCTTTCGCATCGACCGTCAGAAGCACCGCATTGTGAACGACAAGGTCATACACTTGCCTCTCATTCTTCGAGGGACCCATCGTCTTCGCGGTCAAGGCTTCCATGATTTCTCTCCCTACTTACGAGCATGGTGCGAGCTGTTGGCTCGCATTTTTTCTCGATCGCCTTACCGGCGCGGGCGCGCCTCGTAAAAACCCTTCACGCAATCGCCGTATGTTCTGTCTTCGACATGTGTGAACCCGATCTTTTCGGCCGCGCGAATCGCGCGTGCGTTCTCGGGCCTGATCAGCGCGACCACCCGCTCCAGGCCAAGTTCCTCGAAGGCATAGCGCAGGATCTCCCCGCCGAGTTCGGGACCGATCCCGCGGCCAGCAATATGCCCGAACAAGCAAAGGCCGTACTCGACATCCGCCGTATCCTCGAAGCGGCGCAGGCCCGCGCGGCCCGCGAATTCGTTTCCTGCCCGCGAATTTCCTCTCAAGAACACGCCAAAAAAGCCAAATCCGTTCTGCCGCCAAGCCTGGACATACTGGTCCAGCTTTTCCTCGGTGTTCCGGCGGGACGGAGGCTCGCCTGAAAACAGGGATTGTACGACCAACGGATCGGTGTGCAGGCGATGAACGTCTTCGAGGTCGGACTTGGCCAGCGGGCGCATAAAAAGTCGCGGCGTCTCAAGAGCAAGCATGATTGTTTCCTCAAAAGCGTGTCATAATTTTCGGGAGATGAGCCCTCGAGCGAAAAAGACGCTGGCGATTATCGGCATCATGAGCATCATTTGGATTGGAGTTGGCCTCTCGCCGAGAAACCCGGCGCCGAAGGCGATACTCAAAGCAGGGACCAGGTAATGGTGCGTGCTGGCAAAGGCCGGCCCACTCAACCTGATCAAGCGATAGTAGGCGACGTACATCACTGCTGTGGACACGACGCCGAGTAGCAGCAGAGCAACAAGAGCCTGCGCTGTCGGGGTGATCGCCCAAGGGCGTTCGAAGGCAAGGCTCAGCGGCAGTAACATTGGAATTGCGCAGATCATGACCGCCGTTCCAGTCACGAGTGCATTCTTGTCCTGTAGTCGGGCCACCGCGCGACCGGACAGCGCATAGCTTGCAGCTGCTCCCAAAAGGGCCGCAAGCGGTGCGGCACTTCTGCTTGAATGCAGCGTCGATATTCCGGACGGGCTCAGGAACCCGGCCAGGCTGATAAAGCCCACCAACAGACCGAAGATGATTGCTCGCGATGGCTTCTCACGAAGGGCAAGACAGGCGAGAAGCACCGCGAAGAGAGGCGTCGTAGCGACCAGGATCGCCATCTCGCTCACCGGCACGGTCATGGAGGCCCACGCGATCAGATAGAGAGGCAGAGCGTGGCCGAACAATGCGATCTGCGCGTATCTGGCCCAGGCATCGAAGCTTGCGGGAAGGGATTCTGCATGGCCAAACCTCAACCACACAAGCAGCACGGTTGCAGCGATCAGCAGCCTCGCCGTCGCAAGGGTTGCCGGCGGCACATCAAGAACCGCAATCTTGATGAGAATATAAGAGCCCGCCCACCAAACTGAGACGGCGGCGAGCAGCAGGTAGGCGAGGAGCGATCGCCGATCGTTAGCAACTGCAAAGGCGCCCTTCATGACTGTCATCCTCCTGCCTCACCCGACAGCGGCGGACGGTGTCGTGGCGGCCAGCTTTGCCAATGCTCGCCCGAACCGGACGGCGAGCGTGGCGATCTCGGCCGTTGCCATTGGGGTTGAAAGGGCCCCCAGGCCAATGCGCGATAGGAGAATGCCTTCGTTGCGGCAGAGCGAAATCAACCGCGAAAGGCGCTGTCTTTGGTGCCACGCATGATAGGCGCTCGCGTAGTCCTTTACTTCTCCGTCGCCAACGAACACGCAAAAAAGGGAGCCGGCGCCGGTGACATGCCCTCCTATATCTGAGGCAGCCAGTGTTGCGCCAAGTTCCGAACGAGCTTGCGCTCCAAGGGCGTTGAGCCGCTCGATCTCCACTTCGGTCAGGGCGCGCATGGCGGCAGCCCCTGCAACCATGCTTAGTGGATTGGCGGTGAAGGTCCCTGCCTGGGAGACGGGCGGTTTGCCGCGGCTTGGATCAAAGACGCGCATGGTTTCGGCTCGACCGGCAACAGCCCCGATTGGCAGTCCGCCGCCGACGATCTTGCCGAAGGTGCACAGGTCCGGTTCGACCCGGTAGGTGGCAATCGCGCCGCGATAGCTCAGCCGGAAGCTCAGAACTTCATCCGAGATCAGCAGAATTCCATGGCGGGCCGTGAACTCGCGCAGGAAATGCAGGTACGTGTGATCGACGGGTACCAGCCCCGCGCGCGATGGAAGGGGGTCGATGACAATGCAGGCCAGCGTCTGCTTGTGCCGCTCCAGCACCCGCTCAGTCGCATCGACGTTGTTGAAAGGAATGACGACCACCTCGGCCAGGACTGAGGCCGGGGTTCCGTGGTTATACGCCTGGGCCTCTGCGGTCCCCGTTTGCCAGTCGGCCGGAACAGGATCGAAACTTGCTTCCACATAGTCGTAGTTGCCGTGATAGGCGCCCTCACATTTTGCTATTTGCGGGCGCCCGGTGAGGGCACGTGCGGCCTTGATGGCCATCATCACCGCTTCAGATCCTGTATTTGTGAAGCGCACCTGCTCGAAGAAGGGCACCCTTTCGCAAAGAATCTCAGCGAGATCGATCTCACTCTCGGTGGGATTGGCAAAACTCAGTCCCCGGCCGATTTGTGTGATCAGCGCCGAGTTCACGTCCGGGTGGTCATAGCCATGGATCAGGGCCGTGAAATTGTTCTGGAAATCCAGATAGGCGTTGTCGTCGACATCTATCACATAGGCTCCCTTTCCGGATTTCTGATAAAGCGGAAAGGGCGCCTCGTAGACGCTGCTGCGGGTGTTGCCTCCAGGCATGACCTTTTTCGCACGCTCATGAGCCAGGCGAGAGGTCCTCATTTGCTCGGTCATGGTCCGAAACTCCGATAAGACGCCTTGTCCGGATGCGACTTGATTGGGTGGAAAGCTCGGCCCTACAAGCCTCGACGAAGCCGCTTGATGCCGCGTCGGAAGCGAAGTCATTCGGGGCTCAGGCCGCCGTTAGTGCTTCTTGCTCATAGCAAGCAATCTTGGCGCAGAGCTGCTCCAGGTCCGAAAGCTCGTGACTTGCCGTCAGGCAGATGCGTATGCCCGACCGACCCTGAGCAACCGTCGGAAAGAACGTCACGGATGTGTAAAAGCCTTCGTCGAGCAGGCGCTCCGCGAACTTGATGGCCGCGAATTCGTCACCGACCTTGATCATGCGGATCGGCAGCAGGGCGCCGCGCTGGTCTGTCTCGATGTGCTTGTCGAAAAAGGCAATCCGCTCGGCCAAGCGTTCCTGGCGAAGCTTAAGCTCGGCCGTTTGGTGAATCTTCGCCGAGGCGAGGGCGGCGCCAACGGCGGCGACATTGGGTGAAGCGGAGAATGCATGAGGAAGGGAGTAGCAGCGAAACAGCGCCTCCTGATGCACCGTTCCCAGCATGAGCATGCCGCCCGAAGCGCCGAAGCCCTTGCCGAGCGAAGCCGCGACGATCGTGCGCTCGCCAAGTTCGGGGGGCAATTGCGAGCGCACAAAACCTTCGCCGTTGTTACCAAAGAGCGAAATTCCGTGCGCATCGTCGATATAGAGAAAAAGACCATACTTTTCCTGCAACCTCAGAAGTTCTTTGATCGGCGCAAAGCCGCCCATCGAATAGACGCCATCGCATACATAGGCGACGACCGGATGCTTCCGGCAAATCTGCTCCAAGGCATCGAGGTCGCTGTGAGGAATAGTCTCGACCTGCGTTTCTTGCGCAACGACTGGTTTGTGAAAAGCCAGAGAGGCATGGGCCAGACGGTCGAAAACCATCACTGGTTTCTGCCCCTCCGTCAGATGTCCAGAGGCAATGATCGGCAGTGCCCCCATGTTGGCGACCATAACCGTTGAATAGGCAATGACGCGTGCGCCAAAGAGTTGGGAAAGGGTGCCCTCCAGATCGCCTATGAGCCCAAAATTCAACCGAGTGCGCGCACAGGACCAGTGAAGCGAGCCATATTCTTCGACTGCCGTGATGGCGCCGGCAACGATAGCCGGATGATTGTCGAGGCCAAGGTAGGAACAGCGCACATAGTCTGTGATAGTATTCCCTCGGCGGTCTCCTGCCGTGAGTGAGACGGCCCTTCCCAGTCCGGAGTGCCCGTAAACGGCCATCAGCCCGCGGCGGTGAGCCTCCTCGAAAAACGTTCGAGTCCGGTCGATGACCGAGGCAGTGTTGCGGAAGCGAGCAGCGCGGCCAGCGCTTGCTGGAGATTCTGCTGCTGACATCTGAACCTCCTTTCGCGAATAAAGGATCGAGCAGATGTGGCACATAAGCCCATCCTTCTTTCGCGGGTAAGCATCTTCCAAAAGAGAGGATGGATATAAAGAAGAATATTGTGCTTGCGCGTGAATTGTTGTTAATTTCTTTTGACAAGCAAATTAACAATCAAGTCAAACATTCACAGTGTTGTAACAAGATGGGGCGGAACTCGCATCCGGATCCGGCTGACCCACGCCGGCGAGGGACAATCAGCTTTGTGTTAAGTTCACGGCATGCCGCAAGTGGTGGAGATGTTGGTGCAGGCAACAGTTCTGCCGATCAGGAATTGTCCGTATCATCAAGCATGTAGCCAGCGGATCGGACCGTTCGGATCGAGACTCCCGTTCGGAGCTTGTACAGCGACTTGCGTAGCCGACTGACATGTACGTCCACCGTGCGGGCGTCGACATGGATGTTTTTTGGCCAAGCGATCGCAATTAGGTCCTGGCGGCTGAAAACCTGGCGCGGATTTTCGAGCAGGTGCCGTAGCATGCGGAATTCAATCGCCCCTAGTTGGAATTCCCTATCGCCACTTCGCGCGCGCAAACTGTCGGGCCGCAGTTCTATGTTGCCGAAGCCAAGAACGTGGTGGCCGTGAATATTGCTGCGCGCGCCTGTCGTTCGCTTCGACCGCAAGGAAGCTAACAGCTTCGCTGGTACCAGAGGCCGGACGAGGCTGTCGTCAACACCTGCCTTCAAAAGTTCGATATGCTGGTCTTCCGCGCCTGGTGCAATCAGCGCGACAAGCAGGGCAGCTCGAGTCGTCGGCTCCTGCTTCAGCTGGGCACACAGCGTGGCGATCGGGAGGCCGCCGGGACGACAGTCCAGGATGACTACGGCGGGAGACATTTCCCTCGCCCGTTCCACCGCATGCTCGACGTTGCCCGCGAGCAGGGCCTTGTATCCTTCCAAGCCAAGAATGTATTCGAGGATGATGTAGAGTTCTGCGTCTTGCGAGCAGATAATTGCCACTGGCTCCATCGGCAGCTCTGCTCCCGGTCGAAGGCGAGCCGATATACGAGATCGCGCGCGGTCGTTCTCCTCTCGCCGCAATGCCAGCAACCCGCTGGATTCCGACCTCGAAGGTGACACAATCAACACTGACCGCTACTGCAATCGATCCTAGCGGGGTAGGTAGTAGAATTACCACCTTGCCAAGAGGCGCTCACCGCGCACCTTGGCCGCAAGACCAGGGACGGCACGAATACGTCCGGGCAGATGCCCGAGACTGTGGCTCACTTCTGTGGGAGATCAACGTCCGGTCTAATGGCTTCGTCAGCCCCGCGCCGGACGCAACCCGCGGGAGATTTTGGCGTGGAACAATATGATAGCGAAGACATACTGGCTGGCGGAAATCGCTTAACACTATGGCATTTTGCAAATCCTTCGGAGGCGGCTGACGCCGCAATCGCCCTTTACGGTTCAGGGGCTTCGCTCGCAGCTGCGTCCGCGGCGTTCGCTGCCCGCTACGCGGGCCGCGAGGATGATTTTCGGTTTTGGTTCACTGTCTTTTCGCGACTGAGGCGCAGTGATGGAAAAGAACCGCCCGCAGGGAAAACCTTGTCGGACGAACAGAAACCGCCCGGATGATAGCACATTGGAAGGTCAAGCGAGAGCGCTGCCAGCTGAATTTGCGGCAGTGCTAATATCTGAGCCTTGGCTTGTTTTGTCGCTTCCGATGATTGAAAACAGTTTCAATAGCCTCAATGCATCACTAAACTCTGACCGTGTCCGTGGCATTCACGCGAAAGGAAGCGCCGGATGAATACCATGCACATACTTCAGGACGCCTTACAGTTGGCTAATGCCCCGACCGTCGGGGCGCTCATCGGACTCTATCGCGCCGCTATCCGCCAGTTCGGGTTTAGCCACTTCATCGTGACGGGATTGCCAAGCCACGGCCAGCGCTTCGAAAATCTGGTTCTTGAACGGCTCTGGCCCGAAGACTGGATGTCCCACTATCTATCGCGCGACTACATCAAGCGCGATCCGGTTGCGATGGCCTCCCTTGTCCTTAGGACACCTTTCACCTGGAAAGAGGCCAGTATGCGCGCCAGCGAGTTGGGATCCGTTGGCGATCGCATCATGAGGGAAGGGGCTATGCGGAAGACTGGCTCCGTCACGCGCACGCAGGCCGTCGCAAAAGCTTTGAGCTCGATGGAGATCGCCGGCTGAAGGAAGCCGGGCGTCAATGGCTAAAGATGGCAATAGCCGGCGCGAGCTCCTCCTAAGAATGTCGCTCCAAAGAGGAGTGGCCGCATTTCATGATTCGTCTCATCACCGGTAGCGCTGACCCTCGCCACCAAGATCTCCTGGAGGAACACTACAGGTTGCGTCACGACATTTTTGTCGGCGAGCGTGGGTGGGGGGCGCTTGCCCGACCCGACGGGCGCGAGGTCGACGGCTATGATACACCCCAGGCAGTTTATGTGCTCGCCCTCGAGGAGGACCATGTGGTCGGAGGGTACAGGTTGCTGCCGACGAGCGCCCCTCATCTTCTCCAAGATCGTTATTCGCACCTGGTCGATGGACCGGTACCGCATGGGCGTGAGATCCACGAATGGTCCCGATTTTTCATAAGACGGGATCGTCGCGGAGGGAAGCTCTTCCGGCATTTGATGGGTTCAGTTCCCAGCGTGTGCAGGCTTCTGGGCATATCGAGATTAACAAGCGTGATAGAGCCTAATTGGCTGACGCGGTTCGATGCCGCGAGTTTTCGCTATGGGCTCCTCGGGTCGTTTGTCGAGGTGACCGGCATGCAACTCGCCGCGGTGCAGATTGACATCGAACAAGCTCCCGAGCCCGGCCACGCAATCGGCTGGAATACGACAATTTAGGTGGGGACGAGATAGAGTCAGGCTAATAGGGGTACCTCGTTGGACGAACAAGTTCACGCTTTGATCGACGCCATCGATCTTGCTCGCGACGAACGCGCGGTGCGAAACGCTCTGAAGAAGTTTGTAGTGGATTGTGGCTTTGAGCGGTACGCATATCTCCATTCCGGTCTGACTGGCGTCGGGGTATCGAGCGATTATCCACCCGAATGGCGAGACACCTATTTTCGCAAACGGTACTCCAGCATCGATCCCGTGGTGACGAAAGCGAAACGACTCAATGCACCGTTCTCCTGGTCGACCGAGGATCTACATCCAAGGCGGCGATCGCCGGAAGAGCGGCGGTTCGTTGCAGAGGCGACCGACTTTGGTATTCGGTCAGGACTGACAATTCCGCTGCAAGTGAGTTTTGGAACTGTGGCGATGCTCACCTTGGCGTCCTCCCGTCAATCCACTGAAATCTCGCCCCCACATGACAGTCACCGGACAGCGACGGCGGTGGCATTCGTCCACATCAAGCTGAGCATGCTAAGCGAGCCTAAGTGTGAGAGGACGGAAACGCGGCTAACAACGCAGGAGGCGACATGCCTCACGTGGTCGTCCCTGGGAAAATACATGCCGGAGATTGCTGCCATTCTCGGAATAGAGCACAGAACCGTGCAATATCATCTCGACAATGTGCGAGAAAAGCTCGGGGCAATTAATCTGCCACACGCTGTCCGTATTGCAATGGTGCGCAAGCTCCTCAATTGAGCGTGGTAACGCTCGACGTTAATCGAATACATTTGTAACTGAATGATCTAGTCGGACGTAATAAAGTTCCATAATGTTTGTTATGCCACTTTTGCGTGTAGCAGCTATTTAGTAATGCGACAGTTGCCCCAGTTAGAGATGCGACACCTCCCACCTTCCGATTGAAGCGGGAAAGGAAGGCTGGCGAATTCAGACGGATCCGGAAGCTTATGGAGTTCGGTAGAGAACAATACGTCCCGTCGGAACGAGTTGGGAAAGAAAGTCGAAGTCCCGGATGTTGCCCGTAAGCACGCTCCCGCCCAGTTGCCGCGCCTGCAAGAAAACTAGAGCGTCGTTGACGAACTTGCGTTGGTGACCTTCGCCTTTCGGCAAATTGCTCATTCGGAAAAGGAGGCCGGCGAGAATACCGGCTTGCCCCCAGATTGTAACATCGGGAGCATGAAGCCGATGTTCAGGTATATCTGCGAGCGTTGCTTGGATCGTTTTCAGAACGGTCTTCGTAGAAGTGTGCTTTGGATCCAGACGGCCGAATGCGTGTGTCAGTTCGGAAAGGCAAACAGCCGAGTGATGACACAGCCGATACGTCAGCAGCCTATCCACCTCGGCCGGCGATCGGCCCTGCAGAACATCGAGATAAACGGTGGCATCCAGAAACAACGGACCGCCAATAGTCGGCTCGTCGTTTACCCACGGCAATTCGTCATCGGCCCGACGAACCAGTGTCCCCTGGCGTCTGTGTGGCTTGAGTGATCGGAGGGTCTCGGCAAGATTAAATCCCAAGGTCGATATCCGAGGGGATGCTCCCCTTGCGCTTCACGAGACGAGCCCCGAAATCGTCCTCCAGCGCCAACCGCGACAGCGCAAGCTCCAACAGCTCGGTGTCCGATGTGACGTGGGCGCGCTTCTTGGCAGCATCGACTAGCTCCGACGGTACACGTCCCGACAAACGCGTATTTTTTACGGTGCCAAGGAGGCCAGCAGCCCTCGCCTGCTCGAGGATGAGTTTGTTACGGGTTAACGCAACCTTTGCTTCGTTGTCTGTAGCCGAATGGATTTGAGCGCCCATGCAAACTCCTATGTTGAACATAACGTAGCCTACGTTCAACATCGATGCAAGAGCGCATGACGCCGCAAAGAGTTCCGCACGCTGTCGCAGGCCCTGACGCTACGCTACGACAAGGTGCTGTTCATCCTCGAGCCGAGCGCATTTGCGAAGAGTCTGGCGGGCAAAGAGGCAGTCGTGTCGTCTGCGACTATCCTGACGGTCGGCTTGAGATCATGGAAGGCAGCACGTCCCTGCATTCGGCGCCAAGCACGCATCACTGTCGCAATCTTGTCAGCGTTATTTCACCCCCACGTTGCTTTGACCTGTACCGTACAAGCGGCAAGGTCACCGAACTTCAGTGCTTCGGTCCTTTGGCTCGGCCAACTGCGCTGCCGAACACAGGCTCGCTGCGTGCAACTCAAGGTCCTGCGAAAGCGAAGCCCGCCGCAACCGCGCGCCTCCTTACGTGACGTTACCCATAGCAGGTGTCGCGTTTAGAGCATTTCTGTAGAGCGTCGAAGGCATAGTTTGGGCAGCTGACGCCTTGGTGGCTAGGTGTCGGCAGGTGTGCTACAAACTCCTACTAAATCGATTCAAGCAAGACTCGACTGCGGCTCTATTCGACTTTCTGCAACATGGACGATCAGCCGACAGAAACCAAGAAAAGCAGGCCCCCCGGAACGTCCGACATCAAGGCGGACTTGATCGCCGTCGTCGTGGCGGTCGGCGACAATGAGCCTTATGTCCTCACCATCGGGTTGAAAGACAGCCTGCCCTCCGGGCCTTTTGAGCTTGATCATCGATCGCTGCAATCCGGCTTGAGAAAGTGGGTCGAGGAGCAGACCGGCCATGCCTTGGGATACATCGAACAGCTCTACACCTTCGCCGATCGGGACCGCATCGGCAATGAGCAACAACAGCGGGTCATCTCGATCAGCTATCTCGCTCTCACCCGCAAGGAACAGGCAGCCGGCGCGTCAAACTGCGGTTGGCAAAGCTGGTACGAATATTTTCCGTGGGAGGACCATCGAGCCGGCACGCCGCGGCTGATCGGCGATTTGCTGCGGCCGCGGCTGATCGAATGGGCGGAACGGGTGCATGAGGCCGCCATCCGGCGCGAGCGCCAATGGCGGGCGGCGATTGCCTTTGGTTTCGAAGGCCGCCCGTGGAACGAAGAGTTGGCGCTTCAGCGCTATGAGCTGCTTTACGAAGCCGGCCTTGTGGAGGAGATAGCGCGCGAAGGGGATTCGAACGACATCGCTCCGGCGCTTGGCAGATCGATGATCGCGGATCATCGCCGCATCCTGGCCACCGCCATCGCGCGCCTGCGCTCGAAGATCAAATACCGACCCGTAGTCTTCGAACTGATGCCGCCGACCTTCACCCTGCTCCAACTACAGCGAGCGGTTGAGGCCCTAGCGGGCAGGCTCATCAACAAACCGAACTTCCGCCGGCTCATAGAGCAGCAAGAACTGGTCGAGGAGACGGGCGAGACGTCTCTCGAAACGGGCGGTCGGCCAGCGAAGCTTTTTCGGTTCCGTCACGCGGTCCTCGATGCGGCGGCAGGTGCAGGGACGAGATTGCCGCTGTCCCGGGCTTGACACCACTTATAGTCAAAGTAGAAATATACCCCTTATAGCCAATTGGACTATAAGGGGAGGCGCCGATGACCGCGGCATTACCTATGGCTGCGGCCTTGTATGAGCGCGTCCGGCGGGTGATTCCACCGATCGAATGGCCGGCCTTCACCGAGGACATCCACGCCATCCTCGCGCTAAAGCGCGAGCGCAACGCTGTCATCCTGGCGCACAACTATCAGACGCCGGAGATCTTTCATTGCGTGGCCGACATCGTCGGCGACAGCCTGGCGCTCGCCCGCAAGGCCATGACGGTCGATGCGGACGTCATCGTGCTGGCCGGCGTGCATTTCATGGCCGAGACAGCGAAGCTCCTCAATCCCGGCAAGACCGTGCTCATTCCCGATCTCGGCGCCGGCTGCTCGCTCGCCGACTCGATCACGGCTGCGGATGTACGCCTGATGCGGCAACGCTATCCCGGCGCGCCTATCGTGACCTACGTCAACACCTCTGCAGCGGTGAAGGCCGAGTCCGACATCTGCTGCACGTCCGGCAATGCGCTTCAAGTGGTGGAATCGCTCGGCGCGCCGCGCGTGATCATGCTGCCCGACGAATATCTGGCAAAAAACATCGCGGCGCAGACAGAGGTCGAGATCATCGCCTGGCAGGGACACTGCGAGGTGCATGAGCGCTTCACGCCCGCCGACATACGCGAACTGCGCGAGGCGCATCCCGGCGTCACTGTGCTGGCCCATCCCGAATGCCCGCCGGAGGTCGTCGCGGAAGCGGATTTCGCAGGCTCGACGGCGGCGATGTCCGACTATGTCGGACGGCACAAGCCGGCACGTGTCGTGCTGATGACTGAATGCTCGATGAGCGACAATGTCGCCGTCAAGCACCCTGAAGTCGACTTCGTGCGCCCGTGCAACCTCTGCCCGCACATGAAACGAATCACGCTTGCCAATATCCGCGCGGCACTTGAGGAGAGCCGCCACATCGTCACCATAGACCCAGGCGTCGCCGACCGCGCACGACGGGCAGTGGAGCGCATGCTCTTCGCATGACGCCATACATCCATGACATTGCCGGGGTGCCGGTCATTATAGGCGCTGGCCTCGCCGGCCTGATGACGGCACTGCATTTGGCGCCTCAACCA
Organism: Mesorhizobium sp. M3A.F.Ca.ET.080.04.2.1; assembly: GCF_003952525.1. NCBI lineage: Bacteria > Pseudomonadati > Pseudomonadota > Alphaproteobacteria > Hyphomicrobiales > Phyllobacteriaceae > Mesorhizobium > Mesorhizobium sp. M3A.F.Ca.ET.080.04.2.1. The sequence continues at coordinate 156,053 of NZ_CP034451.1, forward strand.
GTCGTCCTGCTCTCCAGGTCCCCACTTGGAACGGATGCCTCAAGCACACTCGCTCAGGGCGGGCTCGCAGCGAGTCTGGGGGAGGACGACAGCCCCGAGTTGCATCTCGCCGATACGCTTGCAGCAGGTGACGGGCTTTGCAATGAACACATGGCCAAGCGGGTGGTCGAAGCTGTACCTGACGCTATCGACCACCTCTTACGTTTGGGAGCTCCCTTCGACCGCGCGTTGGATGGAAAACTGCGGCTCGGCCTGGAGGCCGCGCATTCGCGTCGCCGCATCGTGCACGCCGCCGGAGACGCCACCGGTCACGAGTTGTTCCGTGCGCTGCTCGCCGTGGCGCGGCGGACCCGTTCGATTACAATCATGGAAGGCATAACAGCCCTTCGCCTCGTGGTCGCGGAGGGCAACATCGTGGGCTTGCTGGCTGTCGTGCACAGCGACGTCTTCGCATTGCCCACCCGCCGCGTCGTGCTTGCGACCGGCGGCATAGGTGGCCTTTTTTGTGATACGACGAACCCGCTTTCCTCGTTTGGACACGGGCTGGCGCTGGCCGCCTGTGCCGGCGCAGAGCTCGCCGACCTCGAATTCGTGCAGTTCCACCCGACGGCGCTCGACACGGAGCGCCGGCCAATGCCGCTTATAAGCGAAGCAGTGCGGGGCGAAGGCGCGGTCCTGACCGATGAACATGGTCTGCGCTTCCTTGCCGACACGCCTGGCGCCGAGCTCGCATCGCGAGATGTGGTCGCGCGGGCGATCGCCAATCAACTCGCCGCTGGGCGTCGTGTCTATCTCGATGCCCGGCAATGCCTCGGGCAGAAGTTTGCCACACGTTTCCCGGCGATCGGGACAATTTGCAAGCAGGCCGGCATCGATCCGGGCGTGGAGCCGATCCCCGTGCGCCCGGCCGCCCACTACCACATGGGCGGGGTGGCCGTGGGCGCTGAGGGGCGCAGTTCCGTGAGCGGTCTGTGGGCATGTGGCGAGGTCGCTTGCACGGGGCTGCACGGAGCAAATCGCCTGGCCAGCAACTCGTTGGCCGAAGCAGTCGCAACAGCGGCCTGGGTAGCGGCAAGTGTCGCCGGCACCTGCGCAGGCTGGCAGTGGTCTAGACTCCCAGCAATAGTTCCGATGCGACCCGACCCTTCACCCATTCGCGAACTTGTCTCCAATGCGCTTGGCATCATCCGGACAGGCAAGGGGTTGCGCGACGCGATCGCAGCTCTGCTGCCGACCGCTGTTGGCGAGACAGCGGCGGCCGATCCGGCGCTGGTGGCGCTGTTGATTGCGATCGCGGCCCTTCGGCGCGAGGAGAGCCGCGGCTCGCACTACCGATCCGATTTCCCGCAGCGCGATGCTGACCCCCTACCCTCCCGGCTTACGCTCTGCACAGCCTTCGAGACGGCGGTCGCGCTCAATTGGCAAGTAGCCCAACGGAGCCGCTGACATGAGTTCACTTGCGCCGCTTCCCCAGATTGTCATGGAGCCGATCGTCCGCGCTGCCTTGCTGGAGGATCTGGGCAGAGCCGGCGACATCACCAGCGAAGCCATCATCCCCGCCGATTGCAAGGCAACGCTCGCGTTGAATGCCCGGCAGGCCGGCGTTGTCGCAGGGCTTGATCTGGTGATGTTCGCGTTCCTCCTCGTCGATCCTGGGATCAGCATGCAGTTGCGCTGTCTCGAGGGCGGCAAGGTTTCCGCTGGGGAGACCATCGCGGTCGTAAGCGGGCCGGCGCGAAGCCTGCTGACGGCCGAGCGGACCGCGCTCAATTTCCTATGCAAGCTGAGTGGCATCGCAACGGCGACGGCCTCGCTTGTGAACGCGGTACGCGGCCATAACGCGAAGATCGTATGCACGCGAAAAACAACGCCAGGCCTGCGTGTCCTGGAAAAATATGCCGTGCGCGCGGGCGGCGGCGCCAATCACCGCTTCGCGCTCGACGATGCGGTGCTGATCAAGGACAACCATATCGCCATTGCCGGCGACATCCGCACCGCAATCGAGCTGGCGCGTGATGCCGTAGGCCACATGATCAAGATCGAGGTGGAGGTCGACACGCTGCATCAGCTGGAGATGGCGCTCCAAGTCGGCGTCGACGCTGTTCTCCTCGACAACATGTCGCTCGAGGATCTTGGCCAGGCCGTGGCAATGGTCGGAGGCAGAGCTGTCACCGAGGCGTCGGGTCGGGTGACACTGAAAACGGCTCCGGCAATCGCGGCGACCGGCATCGACCTTATCTCCGTCGGCTGGCTTACCCACAGCGCTCCCATCCTCGACATTGGCCTTGATATGCCCGCGGACCGGAATTGCAGCAGGCATCTGAACTGAGGGAGAGGACATGAACCGGGACCGCAGCAACTCCTTTGGCCGCAGACTAACTCGCGCCACCACGTCCTTGGTTCCACCGACCACCGACCTGAGCCTGCTCGCTGCCGGACGACGCAGTTCAAGCGGCAGGGAGAAAGCGACGGGCCAGGCACAAACAAAGGACCGCGTGGAAGCACTTGGCTTTATCATCTGTCGGCTCGACGAACTGCGCCAGATGGCTTCCTCTCACGGCCTGGAAGCACTCAGTTGTCTGTTGGACGTCGCCTTCACCGAATCCTGTGACGCGATCAGAAGGGAGCGTTCATGCGCTCAAGCCGAAGAAAGCACGCGATAGGCGCCGAGAGCGCGAGACACGGTGACACAGGATTAGAAGTGACATCGGAGGAAGGGATGCGCAAAATTGTCGCCGGCAAGCTGCACGGCATTCACGTCACCGAGGCCAATCTCGACTACCATGGCTCGATCACGCTCGACCCCGACCACTGCGAGGAGGCAGGCATCTTGCCGATGGAATTCGTCGAGATCTGGAACAAGAACTCGGGCGCACGGATCTCGACCTATGTCATCCTGGGCGAGCGCGGATCGCGCTGCTGCATCCTAAACGGCGCCGCGGCCCGCACCTGTCAGCCGGGCGATCAGGTCATCATCTGCAATTCGGTTTATGTGCACGAGAGGGAACTGACCGCGCTCAAGCCCCGCGTGCTGACCTTCGACAAGGACAATCGCATCGTTGATCGCCTCACTTACTCGGTCGCGCGCAACGTGGAGGGAGGCTACAGTTTTTCCATACTCGACGGGGCCCGCAACTCCCTCCCCGTGCCGACGCTGGTGGGCAGATCATAATGGGCCCCAAGTCTGGTGTCTTGGTTGCTACCCAAATGTTTTTTGTTGATGGAGGTGAAATGAACGCGGAACTTAGCCCGGACCTAACGTCGGACCCTGTGGGTTGGTCCCTTGCGGCCTGGACGCGAGAGGGAGCCCAGGCCATCCACGACCTGCCCTTCAACGACCTGCTGTTCCGGGCCCAGACGATCCATCGCGAGAATTTCGATCCCAACCGGGTGCAGCTGTCGCGCCTGCTCTCGATCAAGACCGGCGGCTGTCCTGAGGATTGCGGCTATTGCAGCCAGTCGTCGCATCACCAGTCCGGCCTCAAGGCCTCGAAGCTGATGGAGGTTCAGCGCGTCATCGACGAGGCCAGGAAGGCGCGCGACGCGGGCGCCACGCGCTATTGCATGGGAGCCGCATGGCGTAGACCCAAGGAGCGCGACATGGAGGCGGTCGTCGCCATGGTCGAGGGCGTGAAGGCGCTAGGCATGGAGACCTGCATGACGCTCGGCATGCTCGACCTCGATCAGGCGCAGCGGCTGAAGCAAGCCGGCCTCGACTACTACAACCACAACATCGACACCTCCGAGCGCTACTACAGCGAGATCATCTCGACGCGGACCTTCACTGAGCGGCTGGACACGCTGGTCAATGTCCGCGACAGCGGCATCAAGGTCTGCTGCGGCGGCATCGTCGGCATGGGCGAGGAGAAGGCTGACCGCATCGACATGCTGGTGACTTTAGCCAACCTGCCGGAGCCGCCCGACAGCGTGCCGATCAACATGCTGATCCCGATCGAGGGCACGCCGCTCGGCGAGGCCGAACCGATCGAGCCGATCGAATTCGTGCGCACCATCGCGCTGGCCCGCATCATGATGCCGAAATCGCATGTGCGGCTCTCCGCCGGCCGCACGGCGATGAGCGACGAGATGCAGGCGCTGTGCTTCTTCGCCGGCGCCAACTCCATTTTCGTCGGCGACACCCTGCTGACCGCCGAAAACCCCGGAGAGGACAAGGACAGCGCGCTGTTCCGCCGGCTGGGCATCAAGCCGATGGAGCGCGAAGCCCAGTGAACGGGCGCGCGAACGGCCGGGCTTTGCTCGACCGCTACGAGGCCAGCCTGCGCGGGCTGGCCCGCAAGGACCGATTGCGGAGCCTCAGCGCCCGCTCGGGCGCCGACTTCGCCTCCAACGACTATCTCGGCCTGGCGCGCTCCAAGCGCATGGCAGAGGCGGTTGCGGCGGCACTCGCCGCCGGTACGCCCATTGGGGCGACGGGTTCTCGGCTGCTGCGCGGCAACGACCCCGAACACGAGGCCCTCGAAGCCAAGGCGGCCGGCTTCTTCGGCGCCGAGCGCGCGCTGTTCTTCGGCGGCGGCTATGTCGCCAATTTCGCGGTGCTCACGACCTTGCCGCAGAAGGGCGATCTGATCGTACTGGACGAACTGATCCATGCCAGCGCGCATGAGGGCGCGCGAGCCGGTCGCGCCGATGTGGCGGAAGCGGCGCACAACGATGCAGGCGCCGTCGACGGTGCGATCCGGGGCTGGCGCACGAGGGGCGGCGCCGGCCGACCCTGGATCGTGGCCGAGAGCCTCTACAGCATGGATGGCGACCGGGCTCCGCTCGGTGAACTGATCGAGGTCGCGGATCGCCACGATGCGTTCCTGTTCGTCGACGAGGCTCATGCCACCGGCGTCTACGGTCCGGATGGGCGCGGGCTCGCGCACGATCTCGAGGGCCGCGACAATGTCGTGGTGCTCCACACCTGCGGCAAGGCGCTGGGCGCATCCGGCGCGCTGGTCACGGCGCCGGCTGCGCTTTGCGACTTTCTCGTCAACCGCTGCCGGCCGTTCATCTATGCCACCGCGCCCTCGCCGCTGATGGCGGTGGCGGCGGCAACGGCCCTCGACATCGTCGCTGACGAACCGGCGCGCCGCGAGCGGCTGGCGAAGCTGGTTGCGCTCGCCGGCAAGAGGGCCGATCACCTTGGCCTGCCCGCGAGCGGTTCGCAGATCCTGCCGGTCGTCGTCGGCGAGAATAGCCGCGCCATGGCGCTGGCAGGAGCGCTGCAGTCGCGTGGTTTTGATGTGCGCGGCGTCCGCCCGCCAACCGTGCCGGAGGGGACGGCAAGGCTCAGGATCTCGCTGACCCTGAATGTCGGCGAGGGCGACGTTTCCGCACTGTTCGATGCACTTGCCGGGGAATGGGAGCGCGCGCGATGACGGTGCAGATCGTCGTGACCGGCACCGACACCGGCATCGGCAAGACGGTGTTCGCGGCGGGCCTGGCCGGCCTGCTCGACGGCATCTACTGGAAGCCTGTGCAGGCCGGCTTAGGCGAAGAAACCGACAGCGAGACTGTCTCCCGGCTCGCAGGATTGCCCGCGGATCGAGTGCTGCGCGAAGCCTGGCGTCTCAACGAACCGCTCTCGCCGCACCGCGCCGCCGAGTTGGACGGGGTGGAAATCGATCCGGACGCGTTGATGCTGCCCGCGACCGACCGGCCACTGGTCGTGGAAGGCGCCGGCGGGCTGATGGTGCCGATCAACAGGCGCACGCTCTACATCGACATCTTCGCGCGCTGGCGCGCGCCAGTCGTGCTCTGCGCCCGAACCGGGCTCGGCACCATCAACCACACGCTGCTCTCGATCGAGGCTCTGCGCGCGCGCTCGATACCGCTGCTCGGCATCGCCTTCATCGGCGACGAGATGACGGATACGCAAAGGACGATCGCCGAGATGGGCAAGGTGCGGGTGCTCGGCCGCCTGCCTCGGCTCGATCCGCTGACGCCAGAGGCGCTTGCCGCGGCCATGCGGTCCTCGTTCCATGTGTCCGACTTCACGGAGGTCCGACCATGAGCTCCGCCGTCTGGCATCCGTTCACCCAGCATGCCACCGAGCCGGTTCCGCCGACCATCGCGCGCACCGAGGGCGCCTATGTCGAGACGCGCGAGGGCAAGCGCATCCTCGATGCGATCTCGTCCTGGTGGGTCATCACCCACGGCCACCGCCATCCAAAGATCGTGGAGGCGATTCGGAACGCAACCGAGACGCTCGACCAGGTGATCTTCGCCGGCCTCAGCCATGAGCCGGCCGAGCGATTGGCTTCGGCGCTGGTCGACATGGCTCCGCCGGGCCTGGACTGGGTTTTCTATTCCGACAGCGGCTCGACCAGTGTCGAGGTCGCGCTGAAAATGGCGCTCGGCTTTCACCGCAACAACGGCACGCCGCGCTCGCGCATCGTCGTCATGGAGCACAGCTATCACGGCGACACCATCGGCACGATGAGTGTGGGCGCGCGCGGCATCTTCAACGCCGCTTACGAGCCCCTGCTGTTTGAGGTCGACACCATCCCCTTCCCCGCCGCGGGCCGGGAGCAGGAAACGCTCGACGCCTTCGAACGGCTCACGCGCGACAGTCAAGTTGCCGCCCTGATCGTCGAGCCGCTGGTGCTCGGCGCCGGCGGCATGTTGATGTATCCCGCCTGGGTACTCACCGAACTCAAGCGCATTGCCGAGCGCTCCGGAACACTGTTCATCGCCGACGAAGTGATGACCGGCTGGGGCCGCACCGGCACGATCTTCGCCTGCGATCAGGCAGCGATCGCACCCGACATATTGTGCACGTCCAAGGGGCTGACGGGCGGCTCGCTGCCGCTCGCGGCGACGCTTGCCACCGATGCGATCTTCCGAGCGCATTACTCCGGCGACCGGGCCAGGACCTTCTTTCATTCGAGTTCCTACACGGCAAACCCGATCGCCTGCGCGGCAGCGCTCGCAAATGTCGGCATCTGGCGTCACGAACCCGTGGCGGAACGCGTGGCCGCCCTGTCGCGGATGCAGGCGGAAAAGGTTACGCGGTTCAGCCAGGATCCGCGTTTCGAGAATGCGCGCACGGCCGGCACCATCGCCGCGCTCGACCTCAGAGTCGGCAATGCCGGCTATCTGGCCGAGGTCGGGCCGAGGCTGCGCGCCTTCTTCCTCGATCGCGGATTGCTCGTGAGACCGCTCGGCAACGTCATCTACGTGCTGCCGCCATACTGTGTACGTCGGGCGATCTCGACCGGCTTTACGACGCTATCGACGAGGCAGCCAGTCTTGCGGGCGACAAGAGATGAACCACACGGCGCGCATCATAGGCTTTGGCCATTCCGTGCCGGCGCGCAGCGTCGGCAATGCCGAGATCGAGGCAAGCCTCGGGCTGGAGGCGGGTTGGATCGAGGGGCGCACCGGCATCCGCTCGCGTTTCTGGGCGGAGCCCGGCGACACGCTGTCCGGACTGGCGGCCAAGGCGGGAGACATGGCGCTCAAGGCCGCCGGCATCGATCGCAAGGCCATCGGCCTGCTTCTGCTCGCCACATCGACGCCGGATCATCTGCTGCCGCCGAGCGCGCCGCTGGTGGCGCACAGGCTCGGCCTCGAAAGGGCCGGCGGGATCGACCTCGCCGGCGCCTGCGCGGGATTCATCTACGCCATGGCCTTCGCCGACGGCTTCGTGCGCCTGCACAACAGGCCGGCCGTCGTCATTGCGGCCAACATACTGAGCCGTCGGATCAATCCGGCCGAGCGGGCAAGCGCGGTGCTGTTCGCCGATGCTGCCGGCGCGGTGGTGCTCGCCCCGTCAAGTGATCCCGGCCACGGCATACTCGGTTCCTCTTTCGCCTCGGATGGGTCCGGTTATGACCTGATCCATATCCCGGCGGGCGGCAGCAACCGCCCCTTCTCGGAAGAGATCGACATCGCCGAAACCCGCATGACCATCGCGAACGGCCGCGAAGTCTTCGCCAAGGCGGTGGAGATGATGAGCCGCTGTTCCTTAGAGGCGCTGGAGGCGGCCGACCTTGCGGCGCCGGATGTCGCCCGCTTCGTGCCGCACCAGGCGAACGCCCGTATATTCAACGCCGTCGGCAAGTCGCTCGGCATCGAGGACGAGCGCATCGTCAAGACCATCGCCGACTATGGCAACTCGTCGGCTGCAACAATCCCCCTGTCGCTGTCGATTGCTCACAGCACCAACCCTCTTCGGCCGGGTGAGAAACTGCTGCTGGCCTCGGCCGGCGCAGGGCTTATCGGCGGAGCGCTGGTGGTTGGCGTTTAGCCTTTGGCCGATGCCCAATGGCTAAGTGTGGTCCACGGCGTCTTGACCTAGATTCCGCCCATGCAGAGATACTTCATCTCGAGATACTCCTCCAAGCCATGTCGGGAGCCTTCGCGACCAATCCCTGATTGCTTCATGCCACCGAAGGGAGCGGCTTCCGATGACATCCGGCCGGTGTTGATGCCGATCATGCCGTATTCGAGTGCCTCGGCCACATGCCAGACGCGCTTCAGATTGGAGGCATAGAAATAGGCGGCGAGACCGTAGATCGTATCATTGGCCTCGCGCACCACCTCATCGGGATTCTCAAAACGGATGATCGGCGCGAGCGGCCCGAAAGTCTCTTCCTGCGCGAGCAGCATTTCACTGGTGATGCCCGTCAGCACGGTCGGCTCGAAAAAGGTACCGCCGTGAGCTGCCGGGCTTCCGCCGCAGCGGATCGCTCCGCCCTTCCCGATCGCGTCGGCAATATGAGCCTCGATCTTGAGGAGCGCGTGGGTGTCGATCAACGGTCCGATGGCGACACCCGGTTTGAAGCCGTCGCCAACCGAGAGCGAGCGAACCCGTGCGGCAAATTTCTCGGCGAATTCGTCATGCACGCCGGATTGCACATAGAGCCGGTTGGCGGACACGCAGGTCTGCCCGGCATTTCGAAACTTTGCCTGGATCGCACCATCGACGGCAGCATCGACATCGGCGTCGTCGAAGACGATGAACGGCGCGTTCCCGCCGAGTTCGAGGCTGACTTTCTTGACCTGATCCGAGCACTGGCGCATGAGCAGCCGCCCGACTTCGGTCGAACCGGTGAAACTGATCTTGCGCACTTTCGGATTGGCGCAGAGCTCACGCCCGACCGCGGCACCTTCCGAGGCATAGATCAAATTTACGACACCCTCGGGGAAGCCTGCCTCCGCCGCCAGCGCGAACATCGCGCCGGCGACGAGCGGGGTTTGCTCGGCCGGTTTCAGGATGATCGCGCATCCGGCCGCGAGTGCCGGTGAAATCTTGCGGGCCACCATCGAAGCGGGAAAGTTCCAGGGCGTAATGGTGCCAACGACGCCAATCGGCTGCTTGATGACCAGCATGCGCCGATCTGTCGAAGGCGCGGAAATCGTCTCGCCGTAGATCCGATTGGCTTCTTCCGCGTACCATTGCAGGTAAGCGGCGGCATGTGAGACTTCCGATATTGCTTCAGGCAGCGGCTTGCCCATTTCGGCGGTCAGGATTGCAGCCAGGTCATCGGTGTGATCGAGGATCAGCTGGTGCCAGCGCCACAATGTGTCGCTACGATCCCGGGCCGTCAAAGCTGCCCATTTGGCTTGCGCGACATAGGCCCTGTCGATTGCAGCCTTCGTTTGCTCCGCGCCCATATCGGGGAGTTCGGCGAGCAATTCGCTAGTCGAGGGATTGAAGACCTGGAAGACGCTTCCATCCCACCGATCGCCTTGGCGTGCCAAGCGATCCAGCGCGGCAAACCGCTCCGGTTGTTTGAGATGGCGAAGCAGAGAACTGTTTATGCCCGGCACAGAAGAGCTCCTCAGGATAAGGCGACATCTCGTCTTAGAAACATCGCGGAAAGCAGCGTAGCTGCAGCGTGACACTCGGCATTTGTCCAGCGCATCGTTTTTTGCCCAATCTGGGCAACAATGCCTTCGGATTTCAATCCAACCTTGATGCAGGCAGCCGATTGTCGAACAGGACCGCCGTCACAAGAGTTGACAGAGCGACTTCGCATCGTCCAACCTAGACGCCTCACCAGGGGAGTCCCGGCAAGGGGCTGAGATACTGCTAATAGCGCGCAGTGACCCGTTGAACCTGATCCAGTTCATACTGGCGTAGGGACGGTGCGAGGTTTCGCGGGTCGGAAATCCGGCTTCGGTATTCGGGCAGTGCCCGCATCCTGCGCGAAGCGTCACTTCCTCCTCATCGCGTGGACTGGGTCTCCGTTGCACTCGAGCAAGGAGGCTCACTCATGAATGCCCACACCCCGACCGTCACCGTCGGCGAATTGCCCGCTTCGAAGAAGGTCCACAAGCCTGGCCAGCTTCACCCCGATCTGCGGGTGCCGATGCGCGAGATCTCGGTCCACCCGAGCGCCGGCGAGCCGCCGGTCACGGTCTATGACTCGTCCGGTCCCTACACTGATGCGGCGGTCAAAACCGATATCGAGCGCGGCTTGCCGCGGTTGCGCGAGACATGGGTCGAGGCACGCGGCGACGTCGAGCGCTACGAGGGCCGCACGATCAAGCCCGAGGACAACGGCTTCGTCTCGGCCGATCGGCTGACGCCGGAGTTCCCGGTGCACAACAGGCCGTTCCGCGCCGTCGGCGGCCGCGCCGTCACCCAGCTCGCCTATGCGCGCGCCGGCATGATTACGCCTGAGATGGAGTTCGTCGCCATCCGCGAGAACCTCGGCCGGGAGCAGTTGCGTTCGAAACTTCGCCGCGACGGCGAGAGCTTCGGCGCCGCGATCCCGGATTTCGTCACGCCGGAATTCGTGCGCGACGAGGTGGCGCGCGGACGCGCCATCATCCCGTCCAACATCAACCATCCCGAAAGCGAGCCGATGATCATCGGCCGCAATTTCCTGGTCAAGATCAACGCCAATATCGGCAACTCCGCCGTCACCTCGTCGATGGCCGAGGAGGTCGAGAAGATGGTGTGGGCGATCCGCTGGGGCGCCGATACGGTGATGGACCTCTCGACCGGGCGCAACATCCACAACATCCGCGACTGGATCGTGCGCAACTCGCCGGTGCCGATCGGCACGGTGCCGATCTATCAGGCGCTGGAGAAAGTCGGCGGGGTCGCCGAGGAACTGACCTGGGAGGTGTTCCGCGACACCCTCATCGAGCAGGCCGAGCAGGGCGTGGACTATTTCACGATCCATGCCGGCGTGCGCCTGCCCTATATCCCGCTGACCGTCGACCGCGTCACCGGCATCGTATCGCGCGGCGGCTCGATCATGGCCAAGTGGTGCCTGCATCACCACCAGGAGAGTTTTCTCTACGAGCATTTCGAGGAGATCTGCGACATCGCCAGGGCCTATGACGTGGCGTTCTCGCTCGGCGACGGTCTTCGCCCCGGCTCGATCGCCGACGCCAACGACGCGGCCCAATTCGCCGAACTGGAAACGCTGGGAGAACTCACCAAGATCGCCTGGGCCAAGGACTGCCAAGTGATGATCGAGGGCCCCGGCCACGTGCCCATGCACAAGATCAAGGAGAACATGGACAAGCAGCTCGCGGTCTGCGGCGAGGCGCCGTTCTACACGCTTGGACCGCTCACCACCGACATCGCGCCCGGCTATGATCACATCACATCGGGCATCGGCGCTGCGATGATCGGCTGGTTCGGAACGGCGATGCTCTGCTACGTCACGCCGAAGGAGCATCTCGGCCTGCCGGACCGCGACGACGTCAAGACAGGCGTCATCACCTACAAGATCGCCGCCCATGCCGCGGATCTGGCCAAGGGCCATCCGGCCGCCAAGATCAGGGACGACGCGCTGTCGCGGGCGCGTTTCGAGTTCCGGTGGGAGGACCAGTTCAACCTGTCGCTCGATCCCGAGACGGCGCGCGCCTTCCATGACGAAACCCTGCCCAAGGAGGCGCACAAGGTGGCGCATTTCTGCTCGATGTGCGGCCCCAAATTCTGCTCGATGCGGATTTCGCACGACATCCGCGCGGAAGCGCAGAAGGAAGGGCTTGCGGCCATGGCGGCGAAGTACCGGGACGGCGGCGATCTCTACATACCGCTCGACAACGCATCGGAGAGCACCGGCCGGCCATGAAGGTGCTCATTCGCGGCGCAGGCGTTGCCGGGTTGACGCTCGCGCACGAGCTGGCAACGCGCGGCGCCGAGGTGACCGTCACCGAGAAGCGCATGGAGATCGCCGGCAACGCCTCCTGGCAGGCCGGCGGCATGCTCGCGCCTTGGTGCGAGCGCGAGAGCGCCGAAGAGGCGGTGCTGACGCTCGGGCGCCGCGCCGCCGACTGGTGGAACGCGGCCTTGCCCGGCCATGTCTCGCGCCGCGGCACGCTGGTGCTGGCTCCTGCCCGCGACGCTCGTGAGTTGGACCGGTTCGGGCGCCGCACGTCCGGTTTCAGGCAGCTCGGCGCCGGTGAGATCGCGGCTCTCGAACCGGCCCTCCAAGGCCGGTTCGGACGTGGGTTGTACTTCGCTCAGGAAGCGCATCTCGACCCGCGCAAGGCGATGCTTTCCCTCAGCGACAAGCTGCGCGGGATGGGCGTGCGCCTGGAGTTCGGCCGCGGCCTGGCGCCTGCATCTTCGGAAATCGAGGTAGACTGCGCCGGCATCGCCGACAGGCGACCGGAGCTGCGTGGCGTGCGCGGCGAGATGCTGATGCTGCGAACGGACGAGGTCTCGCTGGCCCGCCCGGTGCGGCTGCTGCATCCGCGCATCCCCGTCTATGTCGTGCCGCGCGAGCAGAACCTGTTCATGGTCGGCGCGACGATGATCGAGTGCGATGCCGATGGCCCGGTCACTGTGCGCTCGACCATGGAGCTGCTCAGCGCCGCCTATGCGCTGCATCCCGCCTTCGGCGAGGCCGAACTGGTCGAGACAGGCGTCGGCGTGCGTCCTGCATTCGCCGACAACCTGCCGCGCGTCGAGCGCGACGGGGGGCACATTCGCATCAACGGCCTCTACCGCCACGGCTTCCTGCTCGCGCCGGCCATGGCGCGACAGGCAGCCGACCTCATCCTGGGAAATCCGGCAGCAAAGGAGTTTGCCCTTGAAGCTCATCGTTAACGGCCAAACCCATGAAGTCGCGGCCGAAACGCTTGCCGCGCTGCTCAGCGAACTTGACTTCCAGGGCAGCTGGCTCGCCACCGCGAGGAACGGCGATGTCGTGCCTGCCAGGGAACGCGACCGCTGCCGTCTCAGCGATGGCGATCGCATCGAAATCCTCTCGCCGATGAAGGGGGGCTGATCCAATGCTCGACCTCTATGGACATAAATTCTCGTCCCGCCTTCTGCTTGGCACCGCGCTCTACCCCTCGCCTGCCATCATGGCCGAGGCGATCAAGGCGTCCGCCACGGAGATCGTCACCGTGTCGCTCCGCCGCGAAACATCGGGCGGCAAAGCCGGCGGCCAGTTCTGGTCGCTGGTCCAGTCGCTGGGGGTTCGCGTCCTGCCCAACACCGCCGGCTGCCATTCGGTGAGCGAAGCGGTGACGACGGCGCGAATGGCGCGCGAGGTGTTCGGCACGGACTGGATCAAGCTCGAGGTGATCGGCAACCACGACACGCTGCAGCCCGACGTCTTCGGGCTGGTCGAAGCAGCCAGGATCCTTGCCGCGGAAGGTTTCCAGGTCTTTCCCTACACGACCGACGACCTCATCGTGGCCGAGCGCCTGCTCGACGCCGGCTGCCGGCTGTTGATGCCCTGGTGCGCGCCGATCGGCTCCGCGCGCGGGCCGCAGAACCCCGATGCGCTGCGAAGCCTGCGCGGGCATTTTCCCGGCGTGCCGCTGATCGTCGATGCCGGCATCGGCCGGCCATCGCACGCCGCAGCCGTGATGGAGCTCGGCTACGACGCGGTGCTGCTCAACACGGCGGTCGCCAAGGCAGGCGATCCCGTCGCCATGGCAGCGGCCTTCGGCAAGGCGGTCGAGGCCGGCCGCGAGGCCTATTGCGCCGGTTTGCTCGAGCCGCGCGACATGGCCGTCCCCTCGACCCCCGTCATCGGCATGGCAGCGTTCTCATGAGGCTCGATCCGTTTTACCTGATCGTCGATTCCGCCGCCTGGATCGAACGGCTGGTGCCGCTCGGCTTGAAACTGGTGCAACTGCGCATCAAGGACCGGGACGAAGCTTCGCTACGCCGCGAGATCCATGCTTCGAAGGCGGTCTGCGACCGTCATGGCTGCCAGTTCATCGTCAACGACTACTGGCGCCTCGCGATCGAGGAGAATTGCGATTTCGTCCATCTCGGCCAGGAGGATCTGCTCGAAGCCGATTTGAAGGCCATCCGCAGGGCGGGCCTGAGGCTCGGCCTCAGCACTCACGACGATGCGGAACTCGAGACCGCGCTGCAAGCCGAGCCCGACTATGTCGCGCTTGGCCCGATCTACCCGACCATCCTTAAGGCGATGAAATGGGCGCCGCAGGGACTGGACCGTATCGCTGTCTGGAAGAGGCGCGTCGGCGGTCTTCCGCTCGTGGCCATCGGCGGGCTCACCGTCGATCGCATTGCCGGTGTCTTCGCCCAAGGCGCTGAGAGCGCCGCGGTGGTTACCGACATCACCCGCAACGCGCACCCCGAGGCGCGCGCGCTGGAATGGCTGACGGCGACGGCGCCATGGCGATGACGCCGCATGTCTTGATTGTCGCCGGCTCCGATTCGAGCGGCGGCGCGGGAATAGCCCGCGATGTCGAGACCGTTTCGGCGTTCGGGTTGCGCAGCTGCCTCGCCATCACGGCCGTGACGGTGCAAACGCACGACACCGTCGAGCAAATCGAGCATATGCCGCCGGAACTTGTTGCCGCCCAGATGCGTGCCGCCTTTGCCGCCAACCAAGTCGCTGCGGTCAAGATCGGCATGCTGGGGACGGCGGCGGCGATCGAAGCGGTCGGCTCCGTCCTGGTGAGCAGTCCGAAAGTGCCGGTGGTGCTCGACCCTGTACTGGCCTCCACCTCGGGACGAGTGCTGCTGGAGGACGACGCCATCGACGTGCTGCGCCGCGACCTGATGCCGGTCTGTCGGCTGGTGACACCCAATCTGCTCGAGTTGGCGGCGCTGACCGGATCGCCACCGGCACTGGATGAAGGAGAGGCCAGCCTTCAAGGCGAGGCACTGTCTACGATGATAGGAACTGCAGTGTTGGCCAAGGGTGGGCATGCGCGAGAAGGTCAGCCTGCCGTGGACCTGCTTGTGCAACCCGACTGCCCGGTCTTGCGTTTGGAGGCACCCCGTTTGGACAGGAAAGGGGGACAGGCTGCACGCTCTCCAGCGCCATATCCGCTTGCCTTGCGTTGAACAGCCCCCTTGAAGCAAGTGTAGCTGCAGCCAAACGGCACGTCTTCGACATCCTGTCCATGTCAGCTCAAAGGAGGAGGCGGTCCGGCCCCGGTTGATCTGGACAATCTGCGGTTTCTTGCCGGGTTTGCCCATCCTGCGCCTTGCACAAGGCTGGCATGAGACAAGAGGTTCTCCGCCGCACATCCTTGATCGCGCAACGTCTCGACATCGCCAGACGAGTTTTGGCCAAGCACCGCAAGCAGCCGAGCTCGACCGGTTGAACGCACGCCCAAAGGCGACATCAACTGCTTTGCCGCGACATCTCCAATCGTTTTGCTGAAGACGCCTCGTCTTGCGCTAGATAGCCAGTTCGCCTCCGTCGATACGGAACGTGGACCCCGTCACGAACGATGCATCGCTCGAGGCGAGATAGGTGAACAGTCCGGCTACTTCAGCAGGGGCGCCCATTCGGTGCAACGGCACAGCGTTCTTGAGGAACTCCGCCCTAACGTCGGTCGCCTTGCGACCGATCATGGCGCTCATCACCTCAAGGTCGGAAGAATTCATCTCGGTATCGATCTGGCCCGGAGCGACGGCGTTTGCGGTGATGCCGTGCTCGGCCAGTTCAACACTCAAGGCCCGCATAAGAGCCATGACGGCCCCTTTGCTGGCGGCGTAGGCCGTTGATGGGGCATGTGCTTCGCCGCGAAGGCCGGCGATCGACGCGGTGGCAAGAAGCCGCCCTCCCTTGCCGAATTCAATCATTGCGCGGGCCGCAGCCTGCAACGTCATCATCACGCCGACCAGGTTGACGTCGATGACGCGCATCCAGGAAGCGCGGGTCCCGTCTACGAAATGTTCAATCTGCCCAACACCGGCGTTTGCTACGCAAATATCCACGCCGCCGAATTTCTTCGCCAGTTCCACGGCTTGCGCTAAGTCCCGTTCGTCGGTGACATCGCCCTTGACCCACTTGAGCTGTGGCTGCTGAAGCGACTGGTCGACGACGCGATCAAGTGCCACAACTTTTGCGCCCTCACGCAAAAAGCGCTCCACCGTCGCGCGGCCAATGCCGTTGCCGGCGCCGGTTACGATTGCGACCTTGTCAGCGAGAATTCCCATATGTTCCTCTTGGCATTGTGCCGAGCAGTTGCGGCAGGTGGATGTTTTGCGATTCGATTTGGAAGAGGCCTACGGCGCTGGCAACCGCTGAAAGTCATCTTCGACGAACAGAACATCCTGAGCGAGCCAACTTAAAAAGATCCGGGTCCCCGCCGGTGGTGGCGCAAACGCCTGGGGCCCGGCCGAGACCTGGACACTCAGGCCGTGTTCGGCAAGCACATGGATGTCATATTGCGAGCCGGTGAAGACGCAGCGCTGGATGACGCCCGCCAGCTGATTGATCCCGGCCTGTGTCTCTTGCCTGGAGATCGTTACTCGCGCCCGTGGCAGGACCGCTGCAATGCGGGCTGATCCAGTGAGCCAGGTGGGAGCCGTTCCCTCGAGCGTAAGGTTAGGCGCTTCGAGGCGAAGCCGGTCGCCTGAGCGCTTCACGTGACCCTCGACAACGGTGCCGACGTTGATGAACCTCGCCACATGCGTCGTGCGCGGATTGCGATAGAGATCTTCGGGGGTATCGATCTGCACGATCCGCCCGCGATCCATGATCGCAATGCGATCGGCGATCGCGCAGGCCTCTTCCTGATCGTGCGTGACATGGATGAACGTCGTCGCGGTCTCCTGCTTGAGCGCAACCAGTTCATCCTGCATCTGCCGGCGCAATTTCAGGTCGAGAGCGCCGAGCGGCTCGTCGAGCAAAAGCACCGACGGACGCGTCGCGAGAGCGCGCGCGAGCGCCGCGCGCTGTTGCTGGCCGCCTGATAGCTCGGCGATCTTGCGTTTCTCCATTCCGTGAAGGCCAACCAGGTCCAGCACCTCTCGGGCACGTTGCTCGCGCTCTCTTCGGCCGCGTCCGGCCATTTTCAGGCCGAACTCGACATTTGTGCCGAGGCGCATGTGTGGAAAGAGTGCGTAGCTCTGGAAGACCGTGTTGGTCGGGCGCTGATACGGCGCCCGTTTCGTGACGTCCTGGCCGTCGATGGTGATCGAACCGCGGTCGGGCTCGACGAAGCCGCCGATGATGCGCAGGATCGTTGTCTTGCCGCAGCCGCTCGGGCCGAGCAAAGCGAAGAGCTCTCCCCGCTCGACTTCGAACGAAACACCCCTCCCCTCATCGCCCAACGCAGGTCCTTGCTGCCCTGGATATCGCTTGGCCAGATCGGTGCACTGCAAGGCAGATGGCATCACAAGGCTTCCTCTTTGTTTGAAGCGGGCTCAGGCAGCCGCATCTCAAGCGGCGTGCTCGAGAGAGAACGGGCCGGCGGCACTGCTTTTGTCTCTGCGCTGCCCGATGTTGGATACGAATGCACCAAGCACGAGCAGGATGAAGGAGACCGTGAGCAGCATGACGGCAACGGCGACGACGGCCGGTGTCACGCTGAATCGCAGTTGCCCGAAGATGTAGAGAGGCAGCGTGCTGTCGGAGCCGGTCACGAGAGCCGTCAGGATGAATTCGTCGATCGATAGCGCGAAGGTGATCAGGGCGGCCGCCACGATACCTGGCAGGGCTTGCGGGACGGACACCAACAGGAACGCTCTCGAGGGCGTCGCGCCCAGATCCATGGCGGCGAGTTCAAAGTTGGGGTCCAGGCCTTCCAGCCGGATCAGCACGAGAAGCGTGACGATGGGTAGACTAAGCACGGTGTGGCCAGCGACGATGGTCCACAGACCGCGTTCGACCCCCAACGCGTTGAGCCCGATGATAATGGCAAGGCCCAGCAACATCGGCGGCAGGAAGATCGGCAGGGATACGATTGCCATGCTGACCTGGCGCCAGCGACCCGGGCTGCGCGCAAGCTGGACAGCGGCCACCGTTCCAAGGACGAGGCTGATTCCGACGGCGGTCACCGCAACGATCAGGCTGTTCTTCATGCTCTCGATCATCAAAGGGTCCTGGAAGACGGCGACAAACCACTGCGTGGTGAACCCGAGGAAAGGAAAGCCGATGCTTGGGTTTGCATTGAAAGCAAATATGAACAGCAGCGCGATCGGCGCGTAGAGGAACCCAAGGAACAGGTACGAATAGGCTCGCAGCAACGGCGCGCGCGTCGGCGTGAAAGCCCGCGAGAACGTCCCGACCTGGGCAGCCCCCCCGGTGGCCCAGCGCAGTACCAGAAGCAGGCCGAAAACAACGATCATCAGGATAAGGGCGAGCGCCGATCCAAGACCCCATTGTACTGATGAGCCAAACTGCAGCTGGATGATATTGGAGTAAAGATAGCCGTCGGTGCCACCAATCAACTGCGGCGTCACGTAGTCGCCGAGGATGATGATGGCGCCGAACACGAAGCCGCCCAAGATACCAGTCCGGGCGATTGGCAGCGTCACGTGCAGGAGCCCTTGCCAAGGCCTGGCGCCGAGATCAGCCGCCGCTTCCAGAACGGTGGGGTTGGAGCGTTCGAGCGCGATGAAGGTGGTCAGGAACGCCAGGGGAAAAAGCAGATAGACGAACGTGATGACGATCCCAGCCTTGTTCAACCCAAAGACCCACAGTGGCTGGTCAATCAGACCGATCTGCACGAGCCCCTGGTTGATCAGACCGGTGTCGCCAAGCAGGTTCATCCAGGCGAAGACACGGATCAGATAGCTGGTGAAGAACTGCAAGACAGCGAACAACACCCACAGTAGTCGCTGGTTCGGGGGGACCTTGGTTGCGACGAAATAGGCAAAGGGAAACGTGACGCAGACCGTCACCGCCGACGCCAGCCCGGCAAACAACAGGCTAAGCAGCAGTACGCGCCAATAGACTGCGGCTGCGAAGAACCGGGCGTAGTTGCTTAGCGTCCATTGCGGAACGATTTGCTGATCGACTGTCGGCCAAAGGGAATAGACCGCGAGCACCGCCATCGGCAAAAAGACGCCGATGACGATTACTGCGACCGCTGGAAGGCTCAGCAGCGGGCTTTCCAGTCCGCGCCGCATCCACTTGCGCCGGCGAGGCGGCGTCGCGGCTACCTTGGCTGACTTCATTGTGACAAGATCGACCGGGATGTCGTGGGGCACCGCGAACACACTCAGCCTCCGACAACCTCGACATAGGCCTGCGTCCATTCGGACGGATTGGCCGGCGGCCCCTGGAATAGCAATTTCTGGACGGCGTCGGGTTTATCCGCGCCGCGGTCAAGAAGTTGCTGCGCCCCGTCGCCACCCTGGGCCAGGGTCCGCTCCGTGGCGGTCTTGCTACACTGCGGGAATCCGTAGGTCGCGTAGAGGTATGTCTGGATTTCCGGACTGTTCCAGACCTCGATGAATTTGAGTGCGCCCTTTCGGTTCTTGGCGCCCTTGACCACCATGGGGCCGTCAATCCAGCCAAGGCTGCCTTCTTCGGGAATGACGGCCTTCACGACTTCCTTACCTGCGGCACGGTTGAGACGGGCTGCCAATGCAAGGCTGGATGTCTCGCCGATGAAGGCCTTGCCGGTGCGCAGGGCATCCATCAGAACCTCATCGCTAGGTGCAATCTGGAACGGCTTTAGCTTTGCCAGATGCTGGGCGGCCGCCTGAAGTTTGTCGCCTGTCATCGAGTAGATCTCGTTTCGCGGCACACCTAGGCTCAATCCGCTGATCGCCAAGAAATCTTCCGGTCCATCGCGCATGATCACCTTGCCTTGCGGAAGCTTGGCGTCCCAAAGGGCGTTCCAGGAAAACGGCTCGGATGGTTTGAATTGCTCTATGTTCCAGATGAGGCCTTCGGTGTCCCACATGTTGGGGAACAACATCAGCTTGTTCGGTTCGACCACGTACGGAAACGACGTATCCTCGCGGAAGACGGGCCACAGCTGATCCCAGCCCGGGATTTCCTTGATGTCGAGGGCCTCGATGAGCCCAGCTTTGTAGTAGGTCGGTGAGAAGCCGCAATTGGCGAAGACAATATCGTAGGATCCCGCTCCACCAGCCTTGACCTTGGTGAACATGTCCTGATCGGTCGCGGCCGGGACGCCGCGCACGTTCACCCCGGCCTTCTTCATGATGGCGACGATTTCCGGCGTGATGTAGCTCGTCCAGCCAAGCACGACCACGTCCTCTTCGGCGGCGCGGACTGGACCGGCGCCCAGAGCACCCAAGCCCAGCGCGACACTGGCTGTGCCGGCCAGAAAGCCACGGCGAGACAATTGCGGCTGAGCAGCATTGATCGATCCATTGCAGGACTGCGGTTTCATGGCTTCCCCTTGTCGTTGTTGTTTATTGTTCGATTTTGCGCTTCCACGGCCGGCTCGTGGAACGTTCCACAACTATCCCGCTCCCTTGGGTAAGGTGTCAAGAGAATTTTTGCAAAAATATTATCTAACGTTTGGTAGGTACGGCGCTGTGGTGCGGCGCACCACAAGGCGAGGCGGCAGGGCAATGCTGGTCGATAGCTTTCCATCGGCTTCGGCAGAGGGCCCGTCGATGGCGGTGTCGACCACCAGCCTTGCCAGGTCCTTCATCGGCTGCGCGATCGTCGTCAGCGCTATGCGACTGTGGCTGGCGATGGTTATGTCGTCGAAGCCGACAAGCGACAGGCTTTCAGGAATGCGTAGCCCAAGCGCGTCGGCAGCGGAGATGAGTTCGAGCGCGACGCGGTCGAGCGCGGCGACCAGGGCAGTCGGACGATTCTTTCTTTTTAGAAACTGCCTGAGTATTTCCTGATAGTTGGGACGCGGCTCTTTGTTGCGATTGCCGACCTCGCGCAAAAGATGCGCCTCCTCTATGCCAAGCCCCGCAACCTGCATGCCGTGCTTATAACCTTGGAACCGCGCCGCTTCCACGTTCGGGTCGTTTCCCAACATGGCGCTGACGAACCCGATCTTTTCGTGGCCGAGCGCTGCCAGATGTTCAACCGCAAGGCTGGTGCCGGCGCTGTCATCGACAGCAATGGACAGCTCCTTGGCCATGCGGATGCCGACGAACACCTTGCGGATTTCGGGGCCGACGAGTTCAAGAGCTTTTTTGCCTGGAGCTGACAAGAACATCATGGCAGCTACCCGATGCTCAATAAGGCTTCTTACCCGGCTGCTCTGGTGCTCCAATTGGCTGCCAGTGACCACGAGCAAAATGCTGTGCATTCGCTGCGCGGCATAAGCTTCGATATACGTGGCGAGTTCGGCGTGAAAAGGGTTGGTCAGGTCGTCTACCACCACGCCAAGCACCTTGGATCGCTGGCGCATGTATCTGGCACCGGCGTTTGGCCTGTAGCCGAGCTCGTCGATCGCCTTCAGGACGCGCTTGCGAATGTCTGCATCAACCGTCTTCTTGCCCTGCAGGACGTTTGATACCGAGGACTTTGAGACTCCGGCGTAGGAAGCGACATCGATAATCGTCGGTGCTCTTCGCATTTTTTTCGAACCAGCCTTCTTCAGTCCGTCCAAGAATTCTTGCGATCCAGAAACCGTACGCGCCGGGTCGCAAAGTCACGGTATCGGCAATCTTGAAGATGTCGGCAAGCGGCGATCTCACGCCTCAAACGGGTTGCGCCCAAACCGCCCCGAGTCGCCAAGCGGTCTGCAACTCGCTTTGGTCACACTGATAAAATTGCCTGATCTGGCGACATCACCGATCAGTATTTGACACTGGTGGTCCGCGGCATGACGTTGAGAACCCAAGGCGACAGTTTGGCAACAGAGCCGTGATGCCTGCTGGGGGGTACAGGTGCGGGGGTGTGGCTGCGCCGTCAGGCGCGAAGTTACAGCGAGGATAGCGGCCGGCGGGACGTTTTCCCGCGCAAAGCACGTCTGTTTTCGGATCCATTGCTTCACCGTCAGCATCGTCGGCGAAAAATAGACCTTTGAGCTGATCGCCCCCCGCGGCGCTGTGCCACCTCAAGTTCGGTGCTTGACAAGAATCCAACATTTGCTCTTATATTAATGAGCGTTAATTAGGGGAACCAACAAATATGAAAACGCATATCCGCAAAAAACGAGTTGCCTCGGTCGGTCGTGCCCTCCTTCATCGGGCAGCACTAGCGACAGTGATGCTGTCGGCAACGTCCGCGATGTCCTGGGCGGCCGATCCGGTTACGATCGGCTTCGCCACCGCGCAGTCGGGCTGGATGGTTGCCTATGACGGCGATGGCAGGAACATGGCACAGCTATGGATCGAGGATCGCAACAAGGCGGGTGGCCTGCTCGGCCAACCTATCAAAACGATCATGGCCGACACCAAATCGGATCGCGTCGAAGGCGCGCGGGCGGGCCAATCCGTGGTCGACCAAGGCGCCAACATCGTCATCGTGTCATGTGACTACGACCAGGGCTCGCCCGCGGCGGGCGCTGCACAGAGAGCCAATCTGATCTCGGTCTTCCTGTGCGCGGAGGATCCGAAGGCCGGTGTGCAGGGTGTCGGGTCGAATTCATTCACCACTTCGGCGGCCGCGCATGTGCAAGGTGCGGTCGCGCTGCATTGGGCGGCTGAGAACCTTGGCGTCAAACATCCCTATGTCCTGCTCGATACAGTAGCCGAGTACGACAAGTCGCTGTGTGCCGGCTTCCGCTGGGCCGCATCACAGACGGACGGTGTCAAGATTGTAGGCGAGGACACCTTCAAGAACGACGACCCTTCAATTCAATCCCAGATCACCCGCATCACCGCTTCGGCCGACCAGCCTGATGCCATCATGCTGTGCAGCTTTACGCCCGGCGGGGCGAGCGCGATCCGACAGATCCGAGCGGCCGGCATCAAAGCGCCCATCGTGTCCGGCAGCGCGATGGATGGAACTTATTGGACGGATGCCGTTCCCGGTCTGAGTGACTTCTACGTTCCGGTCGCAGCTTCGGTGCACGGCGATGACCCCCGCCCGGAGGTTCAGGCCCTCAACGAGCGGTACAAGGCTCGCTACGGCACGCTGCCAGCAACGACCTACGCCTACCCGATCTACGCTTTCCTGGACCTTTGGGCGCGCGCGGTCGAAAAGGCGGGGACCGCTGACTCGGCCAAGGTCACCGACATCCTAAACACGATGCATGACGAACAGACCTTCATCGGACCGCGCAGCTTCACGCCGGACCTGCACATCCAGCAGAACGCCAAGATGCAGATCCTTCAGTACAAGGACGGCAAAGTCAAAGTCATAAGCAACTACGCGCTACCCCAGCCGGTGCCGGTCGACGTGCTCTTCGGCCAGAACTGACCTCCCTTTCTGGTCGGCGGGCCCCGGCAGGGCGGACGCCGGGGCCCGAACGATATTTCACCGATGCGCGCGAGCAAGAGACAGATGGCGTACGTTATTTCGCTAGATACCGGCGGAACATTCACCGATGTGGTGGTCGTCGGCCCGGACGGTGTGCCGGTGATCGGCAAGGCGTTGACAACCCACGACCGGATCTTTTCGGGCATGCGGGAGGCGATTGCCGCTGCCGCGTCGGAGAAGTCTCTCTCATTGGAGCAGTTGCTCGCCGAGACGGCGCTGCTCGTCTATGGGACAACGCGCGCAACCAACGCCATTGTGACGAAACGCGTCGCAAAAACTGCCTTCGTCACAACCGCCGGGTTCCCCGATATTCTCGTTTTGAAAGAAGCCGGGAAATTCGATCCGCACGACTTCCGCGCGCCTTATCCCGACCCCTACATTCCACGCCGCCACACCTTTGAGGTGAACGAGCGTATGAGCTCGGAAGCAACGGTTGCCATCCCCTTCGACGAAAGCCAGGCTCGGGCGGTGATCGGCGAGATCGTGGCGCAGAAGTTCGAGGCCGTCGCCGTCTGCTTCCTATGGTCGGTCGCCAATGGTGAGCATGAGCGCCGTTTCGGGCAGCTTCTGGATGAGCTTGCCCCCGGTCTGCCCTACACCTTGTCCCATGAGCTGATCCCGATCGTGCGCGAATATCGTCGCGCCTCGGCGACCGCCATAGATGCCTCGCTCAAGCCGTTGATGCAAAGCCACTTGCGGGGACTCGAATCCGATCTGCGCAATGCCGGCTACAAAGGCGAAATACTCGTCTCGACGACGTCGGGCGGATGCACGAACATCGATGCTATGGTTGCCAAGCCCATCTACACGATCGGTTCCGGCCCGGCGATGGCGCCGATCTCGGCGCGGGCTTATGCGGTCCAGGAAAGCTTTGGTGACAATGTCATTGTCTGCGACACCGGGGGCACGACCTTTGACGTCGGCCTGGTGCGCGACGGCCGGCTGACATTTACCCGCGAGACGTGGCTTGGCCCGCAATACACCGGCGATCTGATGGGCATCTCGGCCGTTGATATGCGATCGGTCGGCGCCGGCGGTGGCTCGATCGCGTGGATTGACGAAGGCGGACTGATGCATGTGGGGCCACAGTCGGCGGGATCGGAGCCCGGCCCCGCCTGCTATGGCCGTGGTGGCCTGCAGCCAACTGTTTCGGATGCCGCCGCCGTGCTTGGCTATTTCGATCCGCACTACTTTCTTGGCGGGCGCATGGAGCTTGACGTCGCCGCGGCACGTCGCGCCATTGAGACCATCTCCTCGCGCATTGGTTTGACCGTCGAGGAATGTTCCTTCCGCATTCTGACGCTTGCCAGCGAGCTCATGATCCGCGCCATCGGTGACATCACGATCAACGAAGGCCTCGACCCGCGTGAAAGCGCGATCGTCGCTGGTGGTGGCGCTGCCGGCATGAACATCATGCTGATTGCAAAGGAGCTTGGCTGCAAGAGGGTCATCCTCCCCAAGACCGCCTCGGCGCTCTCCGCCGCCGGCATGCAGTACGCCAACATCGTCGCCGAAGAGACAGCAAGCCACGTCACATCGACCGAAGGCTTCGACCTCGCCGGTGTTGGCCGGGTACTCGATTCCTTGACCGCCAAGTTGCGCAGGTTCGCAGAAGGCTTGGCGCATGACAGGGCCGATCACGCGATCGAATATATCGCGGAAGCCCGCTACGCGGGACAGGTCTGGGAGCTCGATACGCCGATCCCGTCGGGCCATCTCAAGGACCTCGCGTCCGTTGCCGAGCTGCAGGAAGAATTCCATCGCACGCATGAACGCGTCTTCGCTGTCCGCGATGAAGGCAGCGCTGTCGAGTTCATCAATTGGAAAGCACGGCTCAGCATTCCGTTGGCCGATCCTCCATCTCCGATCGCGGATGTCGACATCGTCGATGCGGCGCCAGCCGGCAAGGATACTGTTGCGAGGCGGGATTGCTATTTCGGTGATGCGACCGCCGTCGCCACTCCGATCTACAAGGCGAGCAGTATTGCGCCCGGCATGCGTGTCGCCGGTCCGGCCATCATCGAAGAGCCGACCACGACACTGGTGGTCTATCCAGGCATGTCGGTGACGCTCAGCGCCGCTGGCAACTACCTGCTTGAGATTTGAGGGGGGCGGCTCTGATGGCAATCGCAGACAAGTCTTCCTTCGATCCGTTCCTCACGGCAATCATCGCAAATCGGATGGACGCCATCATCCGAGAGATGACCAACACCATGCTGCGTGCCGCTCGTTCGGCTGTCATCAACAGCGCGCGCGATTTCAGCTGCTCGATCGTGACCGCAGACAACCAGTTGCTGGCCTCGGCCGAGGGGCTGCCAATCCACATTTTCGGCAGCGACCTTCTGACGTCGGCAATGCAGCAATTCCATCCTGGTGATATTCGCGAAGGGGACTGCTATCTGCACAATGATCCCTATAGCGGAAACAGCCACGCTGCGGATCACGCCTTTCTTGTTCCGGTGTTCGTGGAAGGCGAACACTTGTTCACGGCGGTCGCCAAGGCCCACCAGGCGGATATCGGCAATGCCCTGCCGACGACCTACATGGCTGGTGCGCCGGACCAGTATGCCGAGGGCGCGTTGATTTTTCCCGCGGTCCGGATCCAGCGTGATTACAAAACCAACGATGATATCGTGCGTATGTGCCGGGCCCGTATCAGGGTTCCCAACCAGTGGCATGGCGACTTCATTGCCGGTATCGGCTCTGCCCGTATCGCCGAACGTCGGCTGAAGGAACTGTGCGCCAAATATGGCAAGGAGACGATCCGCGCCTTCATCGCAAACTGGCTCGATTATTCAGAAGACCTGATGGTGAAGGCGCTGCGGTCGATGCCTGCGACACGTCTTTCCAATTCCGGCAGGCTCGACCCGCTGCCGGGTCTCTTGCCACAGGGAGTGCCACTCAACGTCTCGCTCGAAATTGATCCGGCCAAGGCGACGGTGAATATCGATCTGCGTGACAATATCGATTCCGTTCCGGTGGGCCTCAACCTGAGCCTGGCCAGCGCCTCGGCGGCCGCGGTGGCCGGGGTGTTCAACTCACTCAGCTTTTCGGTGCCTCGCAACGCTGGATCATTTCGCCGCATCAAGTTGCAATTTCGCGACGGCTCAGTGATCGGAAAGCCAAAATTCCCACACAGTTGCTCGGTTTCGACGACCAATCTTGCCGACAGGCTCATCAACACGGTGCAAGCCGCCTTTGCCGAGGTTAGTCCTGATTGGGGGTTGGCCGAAGGTGGGCTGGGAGTGGGCTTGGGCTACGCCGTGGTCTCCGGGCAGGACCACCGCTTCGGTGGCGAGCCCTATGTCAACCAGTTGGTCTTGGGTTCTGCAGGAGGTCCCGGCAGCCCCGTCGCCGACGGCTGGCCCACCTACGGCATTCCCGTCGTGGCAGGACTGATGTATCGCGATTCCATCGAGATAGACGAGCTCAAGCACCCGCTTCAGGTAGTCTGTGTGCGACTGCGCATGGGAACGGCCGGCGCCGGCCAGTTCCGTGGCGGAGCGGCGCTGGAGATGGCCGTAACGCCGAAGGAACTCCCCATTCAGTTCATCTGGGCCTGCGACGGTGGCGAGACACCGCCGAAAGGAGTTCGCGGCGGTCAAGACGGTACCCGTGCGGGGCATTTGATCATTCGTGCGGACGGCACTGAGGAACTCCTTCCCAGCCTGGTCATCATCAGCCTTCAAAAGGGCGAAACACTGAAGGGCTGGCATACATCGGGCGGGGGCTATGGCAAGCCCTATGACCGCGACCCGGCACGCGTGCTCAAGGACGTGCTTGAACGATACGAGACCCTTGAACGCGCAAAGACCATCTATGGAGTGGTCTTGAGCGGATCGACGGCGGATGAAACTCTCAACGTGGATGTCGAGGCGACAGCAGCGCTCAGGAGGGCTTCTTGAGTGCACGAAGCGCGGTTTCGAAACAGCCTTTTCCGCCCGGAGAACGATGTGAGCTTCTCTAACGGGATCACACTTACAAGCGAAGCAGTTTCGGTAAGCTTCGAGGGTCTTCGAGCCCTTTCCGACGTAACGCTGTCCATCGCCAAGGGAGAGATCATAGGCCTTATCGGCCCCAATGGCGCCGGCAAGACGACACTGGTCAACTGCCTCACCGGCTTCCAAAAGCCCTCGGCAGGCCGGGTTACGCTCGGCGGTCGCGATACCACCAAGTGGAAGACAGCAACGTTTCGCCAGGCAGGTGTCGCGCGCACCTTCCAAGGCGGACGGCTTTTCCGCGAAATGACGGTGCAGCAGAACGTCGAGGTGACTGCCGTTGCCCTGGGCCTGTCGCG
This sequence comes from Mesorhizobium sp. M3A.F.Ca.ET.080.04.2.1, assembly GCF_003952525.1. Taxonomy (NCBI): domain Bacteria; kingdom Pseudomonadati; phylum Pseudomonadota; class Alphaproteobacteria; order Hyphomicrobiales; family Phyllobacteriaceae; genus Mesorhizobium; species Mesorhizobium sp. M3A.F.Ca.ET.080.04.2.1. The sequence continues at coordinate 183,872 of NZ_CP034451.1, forward strand.
CCGCGCGGCCGCCCACGAGGCTGCGTTGCTTTTAGACTGGATGGGTATCGGGCACATGCGCGGACAACTCGCAAGCACACTGCCTTACACCGACGAACGCAGGGTCGCCATTGCTCGAGGGCTCATTCGTTCGCCTGATTTCCTGCTGCTGGACGAACCGGCTGCGGGCATGTCGGATCATGAGTGTGAAGAACTCATGTCGCTGGTACGTTCGATTCCCAAGGATCATGGGTGCGGCGTTCTGTTGATCGAGCACAATGTCGCCGTGGTGCTCGGCCTTTGCGCTCGTATCCACGTCCTCGATGGAGGTCGCACGCTTGCGGAAGGCACGCCCGCTGACGTTCGAGCCAACAAATCCGTGATCAGCGCCTATCTCGGCGCGGAGGCGGAATGATGAGTTCCGACCACATCCTGCGTGTCACGGATCTGCGCATTGCATACGGCCGTGTTCAGGTCCTGCACGGCGTGTCCTTGGATGTACCTTCCGGCGCGCTCCTGGCAATCGTCGGGCCAAACGGTGCCGGCAAATCCTCGACGCTTTCGGCGATCGCAGGCGGTGTTTCAGGCACCGGCGACGTGCGTTTCGATGGTCAGCCGATCCTGGGTCTCAAACCCGAAGCGATCGCACGCTCAGGGCTTAGCTTCGTGCCCGAAGGTCGCCACGTTTTTGGCAGCCTGAGCGTGGAGGAAAACCTCAGAATCGGGACTTTCATGCGTGGCGACCGCCAGCGAGCGGAACGCGATCTGCAGCTTGTGCTGAACTATTTTCCGAAGCTCAAAGAGCGCATTCGTCAGGCTGGGGGAAAGCTCTCCGGTGGCGAGCAACAGATGCTGGTGATCGGGCGTGCGCTCATGACCCGACCCAAACTCATACTCATAGACGAACCGAGCCTTGGCCTGGCTCCTCGCATTGTCGAGGAGGTTTACGCCATCCTGCATCGATTGCGATCGCAAGAAGGCGTCAGCATCCTGGTGAACGAGCAGAGCTCGCGCCGCGTGATGAACTTTGTCGATGAAATCATCGTGCTGCGCGACGGTCGGGTGCAACTGAAGGGCCGTCCCTCCGATTTGGCGAAGAGCCATGCCTTGCACGACGCCTATTTCGGCACGGGAACGTTTGATCGCGACTCCGGGGAGGCGGTACACTGACATACTTTGTCCAGACGTTCATCGATGCGCTAAGCCTCGGAAGCCTCTATGCGCTTGCCGCCTTGGGGATTGGGCTGCTGTTCGGCATCATGCGACTGATCAACTTTGCGCATGGCGAGTTCGTGACGATGTCGGCCTATGCGCTCATTGTTCCTTCGGCTGACGTCACCGCCAAGCTGTTGATCGGTGGCTGGAGCTGGCCTCTGTTGATCTTCGCGATCCTGGCGTTTGGCATGGCAATCGCGCTCCTTTCGAACTTGTTGGTGTTTCGGCGCTTGCGCAGTGCCGCACCGCAGAACCTGATGGTCGTGTCCTTCGCGCTTGGCTACATCATCCAGAATCTGCTGATGATGGTCTATGGCGCGCGCCCGAAGGCCATTGGCCTGTGGTCGTCCCTGACACAAGCCACCGAGCTCGGCGGGATCAGGATTCCGCTCCTTCAACCGGTGACGATCGGCGTAACGTTGCTGCTTTTGCTTGCGATCCTGCTGTTCATGCGCAAAACGTCTTTCGGCATCCAGATGCGTGCGGCGGCTGAGGATTTTCGGATGGCCCGCTATTTGGGGGTACGCGCCGACTTCGTCATTGCCTTGTCCTTTGCATTGAGCGGCCTTCTCGCGGGCGTTGTCGCCTTGCTCTACGTCGTGCAGACCGGTCTGCTTGCGCCGACCATGGGCGTCAACATCGTGACGTTCGCCTTTATCGCGACCGTCATAGGCGGAATGGGCAGCTTGCCCGGGGCGGTGCTCGGCGGCCTCCTCGTCGGGATCGCCACTTCCTTGCTGCAGGCTTATTTGCCCGACAGCATCCGGGCGTTCCGCGACGCATTTGTTTTCCTGTTCGTCATCCTGCTGCTGCTGGTTCGCCCTTCGGGGATCATCCGACTGAAGCAGTTCGAAGAAAGGGTCTGAGATGCAAGCTCGAGGCCAGGTCTTAACGTCAATCGCGTCCGAAGGAGCACGCCCAGTCTGGACTCAGGCGCAGACGCCGATAGTGCTTGTAATACTGCTCGGACTGATCGCGTTGGTCAGCAGCCACTTTGGCGGTTCGGCACAGACAGTAACCGAGATGATGATCCGCGTGGTCCTTGTTGTCGGTCTCTATGTCTTCGTCGGCAACTCGGGAATCTTGTCGTTCGGCCACATCAGCTTCATGTCGATCGGCGCCTACGCCTTCGTGTGGCTGAGCTGCTGCACGTTGCCAATGCTAAAGCCGATGAACCTGCGGGGTCTGCCGATCTTCCTGCAACACATAGCGTTGCCCTCCTATCGGTCTGCTTGGAGCAGCCGCCCTGGCTGGCATCGTGGCAATCGTGGTTGGGGCCATTTTGATGCGGTTGTCGGGAACCGCCGCGTCCATCGCTACCTTCGCGTTCCTGGCTGGGCAATATGCGTTCTACATGAATTGGAGTGGCGTAACAGGCGGGACAGCGCTTCTGGCGAACTTGCCCGTATTTGTCGGTCCGTCAGTCGGCACCGGTCTGGCGGCGTTGGCCATATTGATTGCCTGGCTTCATCAGGAGTCCCGATACGGATTCATGCTTCGGGCGGCACGCGACGATCAAACCGCGGCCAAGGGGTCTGGCGTCAACGTCTGGTTTGTTCGAACAGTCGCATTCAGCCTCAGCGGCCTGATTGTCGGCATTGGCGGCGCGATGCATGCCGGCTTCCTCGGCATCGTGACGGTCGATGCCTTTTACTTGCCACTTACCTTCCTGACCTTGGCGATGCTGATCGTTGGTGGTTCAGGAAGCCTATCGGGTGCGGTCATCGGCGTTATGGCCCTCACTGCGGTGACCGAAATATTGAGGCGTCTCGAAGCCGGAATCCCGGTCGGCGGAACCATATTGAGTCTTCCTGCCGGCTTGCAGGAAGTAGGTCTCGGCTTGGTGATGATCCTGGTCATGATGTTTCGCCCCGCCGGAATCATGGGTGGTCGCGAACTTATATTTGGCTCGATCTGGCCGCGGCGTTGAGCGCCTTGCTGCTGCCTTTGGGTAGCGAACGCTCCGCCCGCTGTGGCATCTGGCCTGGATTTTCCGGGCATGTCGGCTCCCTCGCGAGTTTGCCCGGGCAGTCAGCTTGACCGACATGTTTTGCTGCCCGAAATCCTTGGCATACAAACAATTTTTGGCAAAAAAGAGCGGTTTGCCGTATATAGTGACGAGCATTGACGACATAGATTGAGTATGACGCAGAGCGAAGGTGAAAGAGGAAGGCCAATGGCCGACACTGAAGCGACCATTGAGCTGAAATCCAACCAGCCCACGCGCGGGGTCCCGCGCTCGACTACTCGCGACAGGCTGATTGAAGCCGCGGTCGAACTCTTCGGTGCCAACGGCTTCAACGAGACTTCCATGCGCGACCTTGCCACAGAAGTGGGCATCAAGGCGCCGGCGCTGTACAATCATTTCCGCTCGAAAGAAGAGATCTTCATCGAGGCCATCACGGTCACGCTTGGAGACTTCCACTCTGAGGTCACCAAACGCGACGATCCCAATTTGTCAGGCCTCGAGCGTCTTGAGAACATCGTATCGCGACATGTGATCTACCAGATTGATCACGCCCGCACCGCGAAAGCCAATGATCGGCTGATTGAATCGTCTGCGATGGACCGCCTCAATCACGAGCAGCGCGAGGCGATCAGGTCAATGCTGCGCAAATACCTCGACACAATGACAGACATCTGCACCCAAGTCGTCCGCGATGCCGGTCGCGAGCCTAAGGATGTCCGCTTGGTCGCGCTTGCGATTGGATCGATGTGCGACAAGGTGCTTTCATGGTACCGTCCCAATGGCCGATACCCGAAACAAAAGATTGCCGCGCATTTTTCCAAACTGGCTCGCAGCATGCTCGAAGCCGAATAGCTTTAACCGGATGGTCGGGACCAAGCTTCGAAGGCTCTCAAGCGAGCAGGTCCCTGATCCGCATTTTGTCGCCAGCCTGGCCATTTTCAAGGGATGACAGGGTCAGGCCGCCGCCGCCGACGCTCACATCTCGCAGGATCGAGAAAAAGTCCTTGGGCGAAACAATTTCGGGCGGGAATACGCCTTTTCGTTCGATCAGGCCTTGCATCAGCAAGATCGCGCCAACGGCTGCAGGGATGCCTGTCGAATCGTCCATGCCCCCATCACTTCCGGAGGCAAAACGCAAACCGTTGCCATTTGTGTGGACATCGATGACCAGGCCGCTGCCAATGCGCGGGGCGCCGGCCCGCTGATCACGATAATGCAGGAACAGATCGACCGCAGCGTCAGTCAGCTTTCCTTTGGTCCTGCGTTCGTCGGCGATATGCGCCAAGCACCAGCCAGTGATCAAAGCCTCTTCGGGATTCAGTCCTCCGAAATTGGAAGCCCGCTTCACGGCCAAGTACTTTGGCACCGTTATAGGTTCGGGGTGTGCAAGTCGCACAAGCCGCTGACGGCCGACGGGATCGGGAAAATCAATGTCGCGAAATTCAAGCTGTTCCCAGCCCGCGACATCGTGCGTGCTGCCGTCGGGATCCACGAGATTGAAGCAATGCCAGAAATGCCTTACCGCGGCATTCGTCATGTCGGCCAGATCAACTGTCCAATAGATGTCTACGTCATCCATCGGCCCCAGTTTGTCGACCGCGGCCCTGATGAGGATGTTGGTCGTACCGGGGGAAGATCCCATACCGATCAGCGCGGAAATGCCGGCCGCCTCAGCTGCTGCATTTCGGGTGAGCATGGGGATCGTGACGTCGGCGTCATCTGAGATGTCTAGGTAGTTCGTCTTGGTGGCGATCGCCTGGTCAAGGATCGCGGTGCCTGTCCTGTAGTAGGGACCAGCCATGTTAACAACGAGCTCGGTCTGCGAGAGCAATTCGTCGAGCTTGCCGATGTCGGCGAGAGCATCCATCTGCTGGGTGACGAATCCCATGGACTGAGCGGCATTCTTAGTTTCGGCGCGCCAAGCGCGGTCTACCGCCAGCCAGCCCTGCGTTGCCCCACCGCGCGCGAGGGCTCGCAGCATGGCTTGCGCCTGTGAGCCGCCCGCGCCTATGACAACGGCCTTCCACTTCCTTGCCATCTGGTGGCCTCCTATTTTGGTTCCTTTAGGGATTCCAGGTAGCCGGCGCGGATTGCTCGGCGATCGAGCTTGCCGGATGCCGTACGCGGCAGATCGGGGCTGACGATGATGTCTTCCGGCACGGCGTAGCCTGGCAGCCGATGGCGCAGGAACTCACGAACCTCCGCAACGTCGACCGCCATCTTTGGGCGCGGTTCAGCGGCCGCCAGCACACTGTTTTGAAGCACCGGATGCGGCACCGCAAAAACCACCGCCTGGGCGATAGAGGGGATTTCAGCCATGGCAGCTTCGATGAACGAGGGAAGGATCTTTTCGCCACCGCGATTGATGACGTCATCGCGGCGTCCGACATGATAAATCAGACCCTTTTCCCGGCGCTCGGCCAGATCGCCAGTTCGCAACCAGCGCCCGTTGAGTTTCTCGGCAGTGACGTCCGGTCGCCGCCAATATTCCCGCATGCGCGTGTCTCCGGCGACCCAGATCTCGCCGACGGTGTCATCGGGAACATCTTCGCCGTCCTCTCCAACAAGGCGCAGCTCCACACCTTCCGCCGGATACCCGATTGAATCGCCGTATGTCAGGATCAATTGAGCCGGCAATACCGTGCAGCAGGAGGTGAATTCGGTAAGTCCATAGCCGTGCCAGAGCCGTAAGCCCGGCCAACGCTTGTGCATCTCCAGCGACCAGGGGGCAGGCATTGGAGAACCGCCAAAAAGCACGTCCTTGGCTGGACCGTAGACAGCGTCGGCTCCCTCCGCCGTCATCATCATCCGAAGTACGCTCGGCACCGCGGTTACAAATGTCGTTGGCCTGCGACGGCAGGCTGCAATCGCTTCTTGTGTGCGATACCGCAGCAAAAGATCCGCGCGCCCTCCGCAAAGCAGCATCGTGCCGAGTTGGTCGACGAAACCGGTGTTGTGGAAAAGCGGGGCCACAATGAGCGTGGAGGACTGCTCGCTTGCCCCGATGAGGTTGACATAGACCTGGGAGGCTTTGCGCAATGCATCATGGCTGATCACGGCGCCTTTCGGCGCTCCGGTGGTTCCTGACGTGAAGCTGATGACAGCATTATCCGCCGGGCGTGGCAGGTCGGGAAGAGCGGAAGCTTTGTCAACGGAAGAAAACGGGGCAGCGAAAGTGCCATTGATCGAGAATACCCGTAGCCCGACACAATCGCCGAACATGTGGATATGCGCATCGTCAGCCAGTGCAATCCGCGCATCCAGCAGCGTGACGAGGTCGCTCACCTGCGCGGGGGCCAACCGGTTGTTCATCGGAACCGAAATTGCGCCGACGCGAAGGATCGCGAGATAGGCGACGACCCATTGCCATGTGTTGTCGCCGACGACAATCACGCGCTCCTGGCGCGCTACCCCAAGGGTCACCAGGCGCGCGGCCGCAGCGTCCACTTCCGTCTGAAGGCGAGCGTAGTCAAGTTCCTCGTCAGCGTCTGTGAGCGCCGTGGTTTTGGGCCCGAGCACGGCGCGCCCCTCCAAGGCATGGACGATAGTTGGATAAATCTGCTGGCTCACAATTTCATTCCAAATCAACTACAGGTTACGTCATCAGTCCTGACCGATCAGGTGACCGGCGCTACTGCCGCCGTCGACCAGATACACGCAGCCGTTGGTGTAGGCGGCCTCGCGAGAGGATAGGTGGGCTATGACCGCCGCGATCTCCTGCGGTTCGGCAAAGCGGCCCATTGGAACAGCATTTTCGAAGGCATCGCGGGTGCCAGGAGGAGCCTTCGAAAAGATGCGCGTCGCCATCGGCGTGTTCACGAAACCGGGACACACCACATTAGAGCGAATACCTTCGCGCCCATGATCCAAGGCCATGGCTTTGACGAGCCCGATCACGCCATGCTTGGAGGCGCAGTACGCGCCATAGGCGACAGACCCCATAATGCCCGCGTCCGAGCTGACGGCAACGAATGACCCGCCGGCGCGACGCTGCAGGAGGGGCAGGCTCTGCCGCGCCAGCAGGAACGTTCCCTTGAGATTGACGCCGATGACGTGATCCCAGGCGGCTTCGGACATGCGCTGGATGAGGCCGCCGCGTGCGACCCCTGCCGCCGCAACCACGGTGTCGAGCCCCTCGCTCGCTTCTGCGAAGGAGTCTATTGCGCTCGCCAGGCTTTCTAGACTGCTCACATCGGCTGCAAGCGGGGTTGCGCTTCCGCCCGCACCTTCGACCAATCCGACAGTTTCCTCAGCGCTTTCGCGCGACAGATCAAGGACACCAACATGCGCGCCGCGAGCGGCGAGGACGAGCGAGACGGCTCGCCCTATACCCGAGCCAGCACCACTGACCAACGCAATCTCGGGCTTCGTCATCGGTCGGACCGCATCATTCCTTGGGCAGGGTTTCAGCGATATAGAGGTTGGCAAGCGTGCCGCAATCGACCGGGACATCGATACCGGTTATCCCGCTCGCCTCATCGCTGCCAAGAAATGCAACAGTGCGCGCAATTTCGTCGACCTCGACCAACCGGCCAAGCGGAACACGCGAGAAGCTCTCGGTCATGTGCCGGAGGGCGGCCTCGCTGACATGATCCTTGATCATGGCGGTCAGTGTCCAGCCGGGGCTTACGGAATTGACGCGGATGCCATAGGGCGCAAGCTCGACCGCCGCGGTTTTGGTCAAGTTGACGACGCCGGCTTTTGCCGCGCCGTAAGCGGACTGCCGCCCATCAGTTCCGGCAGCGTCGATGGAAGCTACGTTGACGATAGCACCGCCGCCTGAGACCCGCATGCGCCGCGCGCCCCTTTGCAGGCTGAGGAAAACGCCGGTCAAATTGATGTCGAGGACCGAACGCCAACGCGCCAGATCCATCTTCAAGAGCGTCTTGTAGTCAGACACGCCGGCATTGTTGACCAGCAATGACAGCGGTCTGGCCGGATCGTCGAAGCGCGACATGAGGCGCTCGACGTCATCCTCGTTGGTGACGTCTGCGACGACTGCCTCGATCGGCCCCAGTGAATTGAGGTTCGAAACGGCGGCCGCGAGGTCCGTCTCGTTGCGGCCTGCTATGGTGACAGCATAGCCTCGCGCCAAAAGGCAAGCCGCAATGCCAAAACCGATCCCCTTCGACCCACCGGTCACGACGGCATTCAATGGCATGGCGCCCGTTTCTCCTGGCTTGCAAGCTCGTCCATCGGATCCGCTTCGCCTAAACTATGAGGCCAGCGTCATCAGCTTGCGATATTCATCAGCCCCCATGAGATCGCGCCCCAGAGCCGAGGCAATGCCGCTGATTTGACGGAACACTTCCACGTTGCTCTGGATCTTGTCGTCCCGGTGCGGCCATTTCCATACAGTGTCTTCCATGCCGACACGAACGTGCACGCCCATAAGGATCGCAAGCGTGGCAAGATAGCTGCTCGAGCGTCCGCCGGTGCAGGCGACGATAACCGATGCAGGATCGATATGCCGAATGAGCCGGACCAGTCGCATGAAGCCGTCGATCATGGTCTCAGGGCTGTAGGTGGGGCTGCAACCGGGTAGGCCGGGCAGGACAAGCCAGTTCAGTGGACCCTCAATCAGTCCGCTGTCGATCAGATAGCGGCGGGCGTTGTCGATGTCAGCGTCGGAATAGACCGCGATTTGGGGCGTCAGGCCCTGGGCAAGCGCGCGGCGCGTCTTCTCGATCATGGCCGCCGGCGACTTCACAAAGCGATTGTCGCCGAGAACGATCGACGTGGCGTTTACCGGTACACCCTCCATCACACCCAGCGACATCATTTCGCTCATCATCTTTTCTTCTTCATCGTTGACCGCAACGAGGCAGGCATCGAGCGCTATGTGGTTGTTCTGACGCCGAAGATGAGTCAGCGTCTCCTTGAAGAGGCCCGTGTCCAGCACGTTGTAGCCTCGCTCATCGCGGGCATGGATATGGATGATCTGCGCGCCGGCGTCGATGCACTCCTGTGCCGAGCGGATGATCTCCTCCGACGAGATCGGTTGGTTGGGATTTTCGTCCTTGCGGAAGAAAGCACCGTTGATAGCAACCGATAGGATCAGCTTCTCGGGTTCGGCCCAGCGCGGCATCGGCTCGGCATCCGAAAAGGCCGTCTTGTTGACGGCCATGATCGCCGGCGCACCGTAGACTTGCCAGTTTGCCTGCACACCCTCGCGGGCCACCCATTGGTTCACCCGCTCCCAGTTCACTGTGTTCGGCTTCCGGGCCATCGCAAAGAGCCTCCATCCTTGGAATGTGAACGATCGTTAATGCAAGCAACGTCAACTGTCAAGGATCGCGCGACGGCGCAAAGGCTCCGCAGAGGGCACATAGCCGAGAGAGAACGAAACTCTCGCCCACCCCGACTTGACGGGCGATTGGACTAAAATTATGAATTAACGTTCGTTATGGGAGGCTTTATGAGCAAGGCCATTTTGCTTATCGGAGCGGGGCACATGGGACGTAGCTCGCTTGGCATGCTTGCGCGCCAGCTTCCTGATGCCCGCTTCAGGATTGTCGACCGATCCCCCGAGAACCTGGCGCTCGCGCTGGCCGTGGCCCCGGACCGCATAGAGGGAGAATTGCGCGATATTTCGCGAAATGGTGTCGACGCGGCGGGCATGGACTTGGTCCTGAATTTCGCCGGTCCGTTCTTCCTGGGCTCCGACGCGGCTGCCCGCGCGGCAATTTCTGCCGGCGCTGCATATGTCGATGTCTGTGATGATGCTGAGGGAACGCAGACAATCCTCGATCTTCACCAGGCGGCTTGCGAGCGCAAGGTGCCGGTAATCACGGGCGGGGGCAATTCGCCGGGCATCTCCAATTGGCTGGCATGCGACATCCTCCAGTCGAACAGCAACGTTGACGGAATCCAGATCGTATGGATCACGCGAGAGCGCGACCCCGGGGGTCTCGCCGTGCTTCGTCACATGCTTCACATGACGGTGGCGCCCTGCCCGATTTGGCGAGGCGGCCGGATGGAGTACTCGAAGGGATTCCAGCCCGAGACGGCCATGTCGTTCGACGTCCCGCCTCCTTTCGGGAGGATCGAAGCCTACGATACCGCCCACCCGGAACCATTGACACTTGCGCGCCATAGACCTGATCTCAAGCTGGTGCAGTGCAAGGGTTCGCTGTATCCAGGATGGGCCAACCAGGCATTCTCGACGCTTGGTCGCATTGGCTTTGGCCATGATGACCTCACCGTCACTGTTGGGGATCAGACCATCCAGCCCATAGAGGTGCTTTGGAAGCTCCTATGGGCTCGGCACAATGCCAGCCCACCGCGAGAACGCCCCGCCTTTACCCAGATCAACGTAATCGGCCTCCAAGGCGACAGCCCTGTTGTGATGCACACTATCACCGATGAGAGCGAGATGAGCCGCGGGACCGGGATAGGCATGGCCGCGGCCGCGCTGGCACTGCTGGAAGGCAACGTGCCGCCCGGCGCAAACGGCGTCGAGGCCATTCCATTCGAACGAGGGCTGAAGCATTTCAGGGCCCTCTCGGTTGCCGAGGGCGCGTTTGCAGATGGCATCGTTGTGACCCGCTTCTGAACGGGACTCCAGGAGATTGAAAATGACCTCTACCTCGGCCGTGATCGTGACCGGAGCCGCAGGCGACATGGGCGGTGCTCTTGCAAGACGTTTTGCGGCGGATCGCCGTGCAATTGCCTTGCTCGACCGCACCGATGAAGCGCTTGGCGCCCTCGCCGGCGAACTCAAGGCCCTGGGAGCAAGTCAGGTTGGCGTCTACGCAGCGGACCAATGCGATCGAGGCGCGGTCGATACAGCCGTTGAGCGGGCTAGATCTGATCTCGGCCCAATCGGGACGCTGGTCGCGAATGCCGGTTATGCTCGCCTCTCGAGCTTCTTGGACATGCCGGAAAAGATCTGGGATCGGCATGTCGATGTGAACCTGAGTGGGACGTTTCACACCTGCCAGTCCGTCGCCCGGGTAATGGCAGAGCAACGCGCGGGCGGCAGCATCGTCGTCATCTCGTCCTGCCTGGCTCTTTACCACACAGACCAGACCGGCGCTTACAACGCGACCAAGGCCGCGCTTTTGATGCTTATCCGCACCATGGCGGCCGAACTCGGCGTCTACCGTATCCGCGCGAACGCCATCCTTCCCGGAATTGTGGACACGGCCATGACCCGCCAGACCCTCGCCGAACCTGGCCGCCTCGAGGCGGTCTTGGCAGACACGCCGCTCGGTCGCATCGGTCAGACCCAAGATATCGCCGAAGCTGTTTATTTCCTCGCAAGCGAAGCTGCAGGGTTCATTACCGGTGCTTCATTGTTGGTTGATGGCGGCGCGTCAATCTACGGCCAGCCTCAATGGGTAAGACAAGATCGACGCGTGCCTTACGAACCCAGTTGGGACTTTCAACCGCGAAACGCTTCCCGAACCTGAAATGGTTCGCGCCAGAAGTGTGCCCGCTGGCCATCTTTATCGGCTCGCTGGAATTGCCTACCAGCCTCGGTGGATGCCGCCGAGTATCGGCGTCAGCGCACTTTCGTATCCTGATAACAATTCTGTGGCCCTTAGCTTGGGCTTGTTGACCTCGACCCAACGCACGAGATCGCCGATGTGGCCACCGGACGGATCGGGAGCCCTCGTCTCGCGCATCAATGCGGTCAGCCCCTCGCCAACCTCGCGGAGGCCCTCCGGCTTGGCTGCCTGCTCACGAGGTCTTTGCGCCTGAAGGCGGAGTTTCGCCGAAGCCGCCGCCCGTCGGCGTGACGATGGTGATCGCCTCGCCGGGTGCCAGGATCGTTTCGGCGCACCCTGCCAGTTCCTCGATGCTGCCGTTGAGTCTGCGGACCAGGTTGCGGCCCTTCTCGCCGGCATTGCCGCCCTTGAGGCCGAACGGCGCCACCTTGCGATGGCCGGAAAGGATGGCGCAGTTCATCTTCTCCCGGAATCGGATGGTCCGGCTGGTGCCGTCGCCGGCGTGCCAGTGGCCACGGCCGCCAGATCCCTCGCGGATGTGGAAATCCTCCAGCACCACGGGGAAGCGCAGTTCGAGAATCTCCGGATCGGTCAGTCGCGAATTGGTCATATGCGTGTGCACCGCCGGCGCGCCGCCGAACCCCTCGCCCGCAGGAGCACCGGAGCAGATCGTTTCGTAATACTGGTACCGGTCGTTGCCGAAAGTGAGGTTGTTCATCGTGCCTTGCGCAGCGGCCAGCGCGCCCAACGCGCCGAACAGGCAGTTGGTCACCGCCTGGCTGACCTCGACATTGCCAGCCACCACCGCCGCCGGCCGGCGCGGAGACAGCATCGTGCCGTCCGGCACGACGATGCGGATGGGCCTGAGGCAGCCGGCGTTCATCGGAATTACATCCTCGACCATGACCCGGAATACATAGAGCACGGCAGCGCGCGTCACCGGCTCGGGCGCATTGAAATTGTCGTCGCGCTGCTCCGAGGTGCCGGTGAAATCGACAATCGCCTCGCGGCTCGCCCGGTCGACGCTGATCCTGACCCTGATCTCGCAGCCCTGATCCATGGGATAGCGGAACTCCGCGTCTGACAGGCGGGCAATCACCCGCCGCACGCTTTCGGCGGCGTTGTCCTGGACATGGCCCATATAGGCCTCGACGACAGACAGGCCGAAATGGGCGATCATCTTCTTCAGTTCCGCCACGCCGCGCTCGTTGGCGGCGATCTGCGCCTTCAGGTCGGCGACATTCTGGAACACGTTGCGCACCGGATAGCGCGCGGTCGTAAGGATCTCCACCAGCTCCGCCTCGCGGAAGCGACCTTGGTCGACCAGCTTGAAATTGTCGATGTAGACGCCCTCCTCCTCGATCGTGCGCGCATTGGGCGACATCGATCCGGGAGCCGTGCCGCCAATGTCGGCGTGGTGGCCGCGCGAGGCGACCCAGAACAGCACCGACTTTCCATCCTCGCCGAAAACCGGGGTGCAGACGGTTATGTCCGGCAGGTGGGTGCCGCCATTGTATGGCGCGTTGATGACAAAGACGTCGCCCGGATGGATGACCGGGTTGTTCCGGATCACCGATTCCACCGAACGGTCCATGGACCCGAGATGCACCGGCATGTGCGGCGCATTGGCAACAAGCGCGCCATTGCGGTCGAAGACGGCGCAAGAGAAGTCGAGCCGCTCCTTGATGTTGACTGAATAGGCGGTGTTCTGCAGCGTCAGACCCATCTGCTCGGCGATGGACATGAACAGATTGTTGAATATCTCCAGCATGACCGGGTCGGCATCGGCGCCAATGGCAACGCGCTTGGGCAAAGCCACCACCCGTTCCAGCACCAGGTGGTCGAGCGGGGTCAAGGTGGCGGCCCAGCCGGGCTCGATCACCACGGTCTGGTTGGGCTCGATGATGAGCGCCGGACCGTGCACCTGATGCCCGGCTTGCAGTTGTTCGCGCAGGTAGACGACCGCGTCGTACCATGCGCCGCCCGAGAAGAAGCGAGTTTGCCGCTCAGGGTCCGGCAGCGCCCCCGTCGCCGGCGGCAGCGTGGCGGCGACGCGCCTGCGGCCGCCGCCGATCGCTTCGACCGAGATCGCTTCGACCACCATCTCCTTGTTGCGATCGATGAAGCCGAATCGGGCTTTGTGCGCCGTTTCGAAGGCGTCGGCCATGCCGCGGGCATCGAGGCTAGCCTCATCCGGCCGGACGCCGGCCGCCACTGTCAGCGCCGGAACCTCGATCGTCGTATCGGTACCAGCGTAGCGGATATGGGCCCGGACATGCACGGTGACATTCGCTTCGCCAACCCCTTGCGCGATCACCTCGGCGCCGGTTTCCGCGCATAGCGGCGCCGCCGCCTCGACGATCGCTCCGGCTGCTTCGCCAAGCTTGCTCTCGACCGATATCTGCCGGATGGCGCGGATGTCGGCAAGGCCCATGCCGTAAGCCGAAAGCAGTCCCGAGAACGGATGCACCAACACCTTGGTCATGCCGAGCGCGTCGGCGACGAGGCAGGCATGCTGGCCGCTGGCGCCGCCGAAGGCGTTCAGCACATAGCGCGTCACGTCGTAGCCGCGGGCAATGGAAATCTTCTTCACCGCTTCTGCCATATTGGCGACGGCGATTTTGAGGAAGCCGTCGGCGACCGCTTCCGCCGAACGGCCGTCACCTGCCTGGTCGGCCAGATCCTGGAAGGCGAGACGCACGGCTTCACGGTCGAGCGGTTCGTCCTGACCGGGGCCAAAGATTGCCGGGAACAGCTCGGGCACAAGCTTGCCAGTCATGACATTGGCATCGGTGACGGCCAGCGGCCCGCCGCGGCGGTAGCATTTGGGGCCGGGGTTGGCGCCAGCTGAGTCAGGGCCGACGCGAAATCTCGCGCCATCGAAATGCAGCACGGAACCGCCGCCGGCAGCAACCGTATGGATGAGCATCATCGGCGCACGCATCCGCACACCGGCCACCTCCGTCTCGAAGGCACGCTCGTACTCGCCATCGTAATGGGCAACGTCGGTCGATGTGCCGCCCATGTCGAAACCGATGACACGCGAGAAGCCGGCCTCCGCGCCGGTCTGCGCCAGCGCCACGACGCCGCCGGCCGGGCCCGACAGGATGGCGTCCTTGCCCTGGAACAGGTTTGCCGCCGTCAGGCCGCCGGACGACATCATGAACATTAGACGGGCGCCGGTGCGCGCGACGTCAAGTTCCTCGGCCACCTGCGCAACATAGCGCCCCAGGATCGGAGACAAATAAGCATCGACAACGGTGGTGTCGCCGCGGCCGACGAACTTCACCAGCGGCGAGATCTCGTGGCTGGCGGAGACCTGGCCGAAACCCATGTCGCGTGCCACACGCGCCGCCATCTGTTCGTGCTCGGGATGCCGGTACGCATGCATGAACACGATGGCCACGGCACGATAGCCCGCGTCGACCAGGCTGGACAGCGCGGCACGAAGCTCGCCTTCGGACAACGGCACCTCGACCGTCCCGTCCGTCAGCACCCGCTCGTTGACCTCGACCACGCGGTCGTAGAGCAGGTCTGGCTTGACGACATGCTTGGCAAAAATGTCGGTGCGGGCCTGATAGCCGATGGCGAGCGCGTCCCGGAAGCCGCGCGTCGTCACAAGCGCGCAACGCTCGCCCTTGCGCTCCAGCAATGCGTTGGTGGCGACGGTGGTACCCATGCGCACGTCGCCGATCAATCCGGCCGGAATGGGCTCGCCGGCATCCAGGCCGAGCAGCGAGCGGATGCCCGCCACCGCTGCGTCACGGTAAGCGCCGGGATTCTCCGACAACAACTTGCGCGCCGTAAGCTGACCGTTCGGATGGCGCCCGATCACATCGGTGAAGGTGCCGCCGCGATCGATCCAGAAATCCCACTGTGCGGACATGGCCGTCTCCTCATTCGTCGTGACTTCATCGATAAATTATCGACATCTTGTCGTCAATATGTTATCGTAAAAGAAAATGGAGGCAGGTCAGATGAGCAAAAACGCAGACAACACAGGCATCAGCCAGGCACCGATAGGACCCATCGTTTCGTCGGGACATCTGGCCGGCGGTGCATTGCCAGCTCTGTCGGAGATAGAGTTCGGCATGATCATGCTGAGCCATGCCTTCAACCGCTGGATTGTGCGCTGCATGACGGCTGCCGGCGTGCCAGATCTGTCGGCCATCGACGTGTTGGTGCTTCACAACATCGCCCACCGCGCCAAGCCGAAGACGCTTGCTGACCTCTGTCTCGTCCTCAACGTCGAGGACACTCATGTCGTCGCCTACGCGCTGAAGAAGCTTGAGCGATTGAAACTGGTTAAGTCCGGCCGGCGCGGCAAGGAGAAGCTGGCGATGATCACTCCAGAGGGCGAGGCCGCCTGCCGCCGCTATGCCGCGATCCGCGAAGAGCTGCTCGTCAAATCGGTGCTGGCTACGGAAGTATCGAGTGAGGTGCTGTCTTCGGTGGCGTTCCGCATGCGCGCGCTTTCTGGTCATTATGACCAGGCATCACGCAGCGCCGCCTCCATCTGACCGATTGTCTGGGACGCACGGCGCCACCCGATCGGCCGGAATGCCCCGATCGCGATCAAAGTGTCTGGTCTGTTGGTTAAACCAACAGTCGTCTGGTCGTGGTGCGTGCGGTTCTCACCATATCGGTTGTTGGGTGGCGGGTGCGAGCGGGGGATGAAATCTTTTGTGCCCGACCGGTCTGGGCCGCTTTCTCGACGGCCAACAGGACGCGCAGATCGGCAAGACCTTCCTCGCCATCCGCTTCCGGTTCGGTGCCGTCGCGAATGCAGTCGGAAAAATAGGCTATCTGCCCGGCAAACTGATCGGAAAGCGGATACGAAAACGTCTCAACTTTGCCGTTTATGTTCAAACGGAAGCGATTGGCCTTCTCAAAGCGAAAAGCAGGCTCCATCATCAGGTCGCCCTCCGTTCCGACGACGCGATACATATCGATCTCGGAACTGCCGAAGCTGCAGTAAAACTGAGCGAGCCTGTCTCCCGGAAACCGCAGGGTCGCGGAGACTGCCTCGTCGATCTCGCCGAAACGGGGATCCTTGACTGACTTCGCCGTCATTGCGATCGCCTCGACCGGCTCCGAGGCAAAAATGTGCCGTGCGGCGTTGATGCAATAGATGCCGATATCCTGAAGCGGGCCGCCCCAGTGACGCGCATCCAGACGATGATTGCCGGACTGAGATTGAAAACCAAAAATTGCCGAGATGTGCCGAGGTTCGCCAATCCTGCCGGACCGGACGGCGTCCAACGCAGCCACGGTGCCCGCTTCGTGATGGAGACGATAAGAGGTCATGAGCAGCACATTGTTTTCCCGAGCCGCTCGGATCATCGCCTGCGCGTCAACCACGCTTGTCGCAATAGGCTTTTCCACCATTACGTGCTTGCGCGCCTTGGCCGCTCGGATGGCATAAGTTGCATGCAACGGATTGGGTACCGCAATATAGACCGCATCTACCGCGGAGCTTTCGATCAGGGCATCGAACGCGTCATACCCGACCACACGTTCGACCCCGTAGAAATCGGCGAGCTTTCGGGCCTTGTCCTGATCACCCGATACGATGGCCGCCAAGGCAGAATTTCCTGTCTGTTCGATCGCCGGCATGAATGCCTCTTGAGCGATCCAACCCGCTCCGACAACGGCGTATCTGATCATGCTTATCTTCCTGGTTTTTTCGTCCCGAGTTCAAAAGCCGAGACAGTTCGTGCCTTCATTTTTGTCGAAGAAGACCGGCTTGAATGAGACAACCTGGCCGGACACTGCGCAGCTGCGCAGGAGGCAAAAGCTGTCATGTTCGCAAGCTAGTCGTAGAAGGCGGGGCGCGGTGGCAGAGAAAGTCGAGTCAGCGTCCGCGTTTCCAGCGCAGCCACGACCTGCTCCGCGATCGAGGTCGTCACGTATCCGTCCCAGGCATTTGCTCCGCCGCAACTCTGGCCGCCGGCGGCGGCCGTCACCCATGCATTCATCTGGTTTGCATAGGCGGCTCGAAAGCGGGGCACCCAGTTATCAGGATAGCTGAAGCCGTGCCTTCCAGAAGCGTTTGATAGCGTCGTGACCGGCACCGCTGTCTCGATGGTGCCGTGGCGACCAACGAGTTGCGCGTGCACGTGGTAGCCGTAGCGGCAGTTCATGAACACCTCTGTCGAAACGATCGTGCCCCGATCGGTCACCATGGTGATCATCAGCGGATCGCCGCCTTCTCCACAGTGAACCTGGGCCGACACCATCTCGGAGCCCAACAGCCAGCGGCTTACATCGATTTCATGAACGAAGGCGTTCGTAACCGACATCGCACCAGTGAACCACGCCGGCACCACGGCATTTCGGTGGACATTGTGCAGGATCACGGGATCCCCGATCTCGCCGGCTTCCCGAGCCCGCTTCATCTCAATGTATGGCGGATCAAAACGCCGCATATAGCCGACCTGAACGAGCGGCCGCCCCTTTGCGACCTCTGCCTCGACCACCTCAAATGCTTCGGCTGCAGTCACCGCGAGGGGTTTCTCGCACAAGACTGGCTTGCCTGCTTCTATGCAAGCCAGGGCAAGGCCCTTGTGTGTGGAATCCGGCGCAGCAATGACCACCGCCTCGACCCGATCGGAGTTGATGAGGGCCAATGGGTCAGTGAACACCAGTTCCTGACGGTCGCCGGCAGCTGAGCGAGCTCGGGCTTCGTCTGCATCGCAGATTGCCGCCAGATGGGCACCAATCGTTTCCTTGCGAAGGATGCGGGCATGTTCAGAACCCATCACACCCGCGCCGATCACACCAACCGCTAAACTCATCTCGCACCTCTCAGGGAAAGATTAGAAGCAACCCGAGGTATGCTGGGGCAACATACCTTGGAGAAAGCCCCCGCCTGTGCAACCGGGCAGAGCGACTATTTCCGACGCCCCGGTCGGAGATAACCTGCCAAATACCAGCAAGGTTGAACGGCTGCGGTGATGGCCTTCCATCAACCGCAGCCGCCGCGATACACCCGTCTTGGGAGGGTGAAGATTTTGCCCACGCGCCGGCATCAGCCGAAAAAGCCGAGCAGTTCCCGTGCAAGCGCGTCGGGTTGTTCTTCTGCCAGATAATGGCCGCACGCTTCTACGGCTGTGCCACGGACATTGGTCGCAATCTTTTGCAGCTGCGCAACCAGATCCGGCATCGATCCCTGGTCGGCGCGCACCGCAAGCACCGGCATTTCAAGCTTTCCCTTGGCGCTCAACGCACGGTTCTGCTCGGCAGACATTGAGACTGCGCGGTAATAGGAAAGACCGCCTTTGAGGCCGTTGGTCAGGAAAACGCGCAAGTATTCTTCGTGGTCGGCGTCTGAGAAAATCTGCGGATTGGCCGCTTTGCGCTCCAGGAACCAGCGAAGGTAGATATGCTCGCGCCCATCGATGAGAGCTTCCGGCAAATCGGGCACATTGTGAAACGCAACATGCCAGGTGCGCCATGCGACTTCCGCAGACCATGGCAGGGCGTCGGGCAGACTGATGCCAGGTATACCAGTGTCTAGAATGGCCAAGCCCGCGACACTGGCTCCGTGCAAGGCTGCGTAAGGGTACGCCACCCAGGCACCGATGTCGTGCGCAGCCAGGTAGTGACGATCGACGTTTAGCTTTTCGAGAAGTTTACGGACGATCTTGGCTACGCTCATCGTGTCACAGCCAGCTCTTGGGCGATCGGAATCGCCCTGCCCCGGAAGGTCGAGTGCGACAATCCTGAAAGTCTTGCCGAGCGCTGGCAGAATCTTGCGCCAGGCGTACCAGCTCTGCGGAAAGCCGGCGAACAGAACCAACACCTCGCCGTCCGGGCGTCCTCCGGTTACGTGATGGAGCCTGACGCCGTCGACGGTCGTGAAACCGCGCCGGAAACCATCAATTCCTATCGCCGGCCATTCCATTCTGACCATGTAGGCCTCTCCCATTTTCCCATGCGCCGGCCTTTCGGCCGTTCAGTGCAGTCGCTTATATTTGCTCAGCGTGACCGACTGAATCCACGGACCTGCCTTCGCACCGAACGCCTTCATCGTTTCGGTATTGTTGTGAACGTTGAGCGCGTCCTCGCTTTCCCAAATTTCATAGAAGAGGAACTGGCCCGGGTTCTCGAGTGACTCGTGCAGATCGTACTGGACGAAGCCCGGCTCTTTGGGGGCCACCTCGACAAGAGTCATGAGGCCTTGGCGAAGCAGGTCCTCACTGCCCTTGTTGGCATTGACCAAAGCGACGACAACGAGCTTTTCCTTCATCGATTTTCCCTTTCGCAGTTCTGCTGGACGCTTGCCGAAGGCAACGGGAACTATTCTCCCGTCAGCTCCACGGCCTCAAATGTTATCGTTTACATCCCTGGGAAACATGGCCGATTTTTTTGCAGCAGTCGACCCTTTATCCATCCAGGATTATCAAAAAAAGTGGTCGGCGCAGTTGTCAGAATGGGTCCCTGGCCGCCGTGAGCCAGCCGCCGTCCATCACATAGGCGCTTCCATGAACATAATCCGCGTCATCGCTCCCTAAAAACGCAGCCAACCGGGCGATCTCTTCTGGCTTGCACCATCGCCGCGCAGGCACCTTGCTGATCGCCAGATCCATGTCCGGTGAGTTCGATGTGGTATGCTCCGGCATCGCCATGGGCGTCGCGGTTGCGCCAGGACAAATCGCATTGATCCTTATGCCGCGCGCGCCGTATTCAAACGTCATTTGACGCGTCAGTCCGAGAACGCCGTGCTTCGAGGCCGTGTAGGCCGACCCACCTCCTGCGGCGCTAAAGCCTGACGTCGAAGAGGTGTTGATGATGGCGCCCTTGCCCTGCTTCAACATCTGCGGGATGACAGCGCGCGACATCAAGAAGGGCCCGGTCAGGTTGACGGCCATGACCCTGTTCCATTCCTCGAGGCTCACTTCGTGGGCGGGCGCGTGACCGTCAAGAATACCAGCATTGTTGCAAAGCAGGTCAATTCGACCCCACTGGGCAATGACCGCGTCTACGCCATTCTTGACGCTTTGTGCATCGCTTACGTCGACTTGCAGGGGAAGGCCCATGGATGGCTTTTCCAGCTTCTCCACCGTTTCAATGGCGCGGTCAAGGTTGATGTCCAAAGCTGCAACATTTGCTCCCCTGGACACGAACTCACCGACCATGGCCCGGCCCATACCAGACCCCGCACCTGTAATTATGACCACCTTGTTGCTGTAGTAGTTCAACGTCGTTTACCTTCCTGCTTTTGGCTGACCGTCATAAATTCTCAACGAAGGTTTGGTGACCTCCCCAGACGTGCCTCACCCCTTGATATTTTCGCTGATGGCGTTGTTGACGGTTGAGGCGGCTTCCATCTGTGGCATGTGTCCGGCGCCTGGGATGATGATGAGTTTTGCGTTGGCCGGCAGGTCGGCGGCCTGAGGCACGGGCACGATGTGGTCCTGGTCGCCCCAGATCAGCAGCACCGGGCATTTGAGGCCTGCAAGCGCCTCGGCGATCGACTGGCGCTGGCCGGTGTCGTCGGCGATGATGTCGGCAATCGCCGTCAACGCTTCCGGAACGCCCTCCAGGCGCTTGAAGCGCAGCGTGCCCTCGACCATGTCGCTGGTGATCTTGGAAGGATCGGCAAACAGGCGCTCCAGCACGCCAAGCAGCGGACGCCGGCGCTCGGCGGCGATGAAGTCGGTAAGGAAGTCGCGGTTCATCGTCTTGCCAAGGCCGATCGGCGCGATCAGTGTGAGCGAGGCGACACGCTGCGGCTGGCTGGCGGCAATGACCGCGGCGACCGCGCCGCCGAAGGAATGCGCCACCAGATGGATCCTGGTCGGCGCCACCGCCTCAAGGGCTGCCTCGACGGCGGTCACGATCCTGGCCAGAAGGTCATCGCCACCGGCGAGCGGCGAGGAAGCGCCATGGCCGGGCAGGTCGATGGCAATGGTCTGGTGCGTTTCGGCGATGGCCGCCTGGTTGAACAGCCAGGTCGACAGGTCGCCGCCGAAGCCGTGCAGGAAGACCACCGCCTCCTCGCCCGCCAGTCCCGTCTCCAGCACGTTGATGACGCCCTCGCCGACGGCAATCGCGCGCGGCGCCACAGCGCCCGCCTGCCCGTCCCCGGATGCGCCCAGCCGGTCGGCATAGGAGGCGATGAAGGCATCGATCTCTTCCTGGCTTGCCGCCTGGTCGGCAATGACGCCGGCAAGCGCGCCGACCGGCGCGGTCGTGCCTTCCTTCAGCACGATCTGCCGCAGGATGCCGCTTGCCGCCGCCTCCACGACATTGGTGACCTTGGTGGTCTCGATCTCCAGCAGTTCCTGGCCATGGGCGACGCTGTCGCCTTCCTTGGCCATCCACTGGGTGATGGTGCCCTCGGTCATCGTCATGCCCCATTTGGGCACCGTCACGGCCTCGATCGTCGACATCTTCATCTACCTCTTGGCAATCGAAGTCGCCGCCTTCGCCACGGCCGCGGCCGTGGGGATGTAGGCGTCTTCCAGATTGGGGGCGTAAGGCACCGGCGAATGCGGCGCGGTGACCAGCTTGATTGGCGCCTTCAGCGCATCGAAGCTCTTGTCGGCGAGCAGCGCCGAGATGTCGGTGGCCACGCTGCAGCGCGGATTGGCCTCATCGACGATGACGACACGCCCGATCTTGTCGGTGAAGTCGAGCAGCGTGTCCTCATCGAGCGGCGAGGTGGTGCGCGGGTCGATGATGCAGGCCGAGATCCCATCGGCGGCGAGCTTGCGGGCAGCCTCCTCGGCAACCGAGACCATGCGGCCGATGGCGATGATCAGCACGTCCTTGCCATCGCGCGCCACCCGCGCCTCGGCGAAGGGAATGGTGTAGGCGCCGTCCGGTACCTCCCCCACCGTGTCGTAGAGCATCTTGTGCTCCAGGAAGATGACCGGATCGTCGTCGCGGATCGCCTGCAACAGCAGCCCCTTGGCGTCATAAGGCGTCGAGGGAATGACGACCTTGAGGCCGGGGATATGGGTGAAGATGGAATGCAGCGCCTGGGTGTGCTGCGAGCCCGAGCGGCTGCCGGCGCCATAGGTGGCGCGGATGACCAGCGGGGTCTTGGCGCGGCCGCCGAACATGTAGCGGAACTTGGCCGCCTGGTTCATGATCTGGTCGAGGCACACGCCGGCAAAGTCGACGAACATGATCTCGGCGATCGGCCGCAGTCCGGTGAGCGCGGCCCCCGCGGCAGCGCCGATGAAGGCCGCCTCGCTGATGGGGGTGTCGCGGATGCGCTCAGGGCCGAAGGCGCCAAGCAGCCCCTTGGTCACGCCGAAGGCGCCGCCCCAGGCATCCTTGACGCCATTGGCGCCGGCGCCGCCGGTCAGGTCCTCGCCCATCATGATGACGCGCGGGTCGCGCGCCATCTCGAAGTGCAGCGCCTCGTTGAGCGCCTGCCGGAAAGATTTTTGTGCCATTGTCCGTCAGCCCCTCACAAATACTTCACATAGACATCGCTGGTCAGCGCCGACAGCGGCGGGAACGGCGCCGCCCGGGCAGCAGCGACCGCCTGGTCGATCGCCGCCTCGACTTCCTGGTCGACCGCGTCGAGCTCGGCTTCCTCCAGCAGCGACACCTCCTTCATCCGCCGGCGGAAGCTGACCAGGCAGTCGCGCTCCTGGCGCATGGCCTTCTTCTCCTCGGGCGTGCGGTAGGTGTCGGGGTCGCCGCTGTAATGGCCGTAGTAGCGCGGCACATGCACATGCAGCATCGTCGGGCCGCCGCCCCCTCGCGCCCGCTCCACCGCCTCGCCGGCGGCGCTGTAGACGGCAAACACGTCCGTCCCGTCGACCTCCAGGGTCGGGATGTCATAGCTCTCGGCGCGCCGGGTGAAGCTGCCGGCCGACACAGCCGCGTTGGCGGTGGCCTCGCCAAAGCCGTTGTCCTCGATGACGAAGACGATCGGCAGGTTCCAGATCTTGGCGAGGTTGAAGCTCTCCGACATCACCCCTTCGTTCATGGCGCCGTCGCCGGCAAAGGCCACCGCGACCTGCCTGGAGCCCAGCACCTTCATGCTGAGCGCCGCCCCGCAGGTGATCGGCGCGCCGGCCGCCACGATGCCGTTCGCGCCAAGCATCCCCTTGCGGAGGTCCGCTATGTGCATCGAGCCGCCCTTGCCGCCGCAGGTGCCGCTGGCGCGGCCGAACAGCTCCGCCATCATGCTGTCGATGTCGACGCCCTTGGCGATCGAATGGCCATGACCACGATGGGTCGACGAGATGTAGTCGCCCTCCTCAAGCTGCAGGCAAACCCCCACAGCGCTCGCCTCCTGGCCAGCATAGAGATGGGTGTTGCCCGGAATGTCACCGGTCCCCATTTCCTCCATCACACGCTCCTCGAACCGGCGGATCATCCGCATCGTTCGATACACCTTCAAAAGTTCATCATGGGAGAGTTGCAGAGCTGACATCGGGTCCCTGGCTCAAGATGGGTTTCGCTGGCGATGACGCGTTTGGATCGAGAACGGCCAAGCTCCAGGACCGCTCTTTGCAAAGGCGGGCCTGCCCGCTCAAAGCTAACTCCGATCATGGACGCCACTGGCAAGGCATCATAACCTAACTAACGTACGTTAGATAAAACGATGCGCATTTGCAAGGTCCATGATTCAGCCAATAGCTGCTTTCTGCCCCTCGGCTTGCGCTCCACGGTGACGCTATCGTCGTCACCTTCGAAAAGGTACAAACAGCCCGGTTGCGAGGATCGATTCTTTGCCGAGGGTGATAGGAACCAAGATGTCTCTTCCAGCTCAGGTACAGCTTGCGCGTGACGAACTAAGGCGCCATCTGGACAAATTCGACTGGGCAGGGCAGACCGCGCGGCGGCGCGAGATACTGCAGACTTTTTTGAAGCTTGCCACGACGGAAGGCTATTCATCCGTCACCATGAGGCGTCTCGCCAGGGCCATAGGGGTAAAGGCGTCCAGCATCTATTTCCACTTCCCGGCCGGCCGCGACGAAATCGTTACCGAGTCGATGCGCTGGCACTACTACGAATGGGGAAGCGCATTCCTCGAAGCAGTCGATCAATGTGACGGCGCGAACGAAATCTGGGATGCGATGGTGCGGGTACATCTTTCGCGGCAGCTTTCGCTTCCAGAGAGCGACCTTTGGGACATTCTTGTGGCCATGGACCGCATTGGCGGGTTCCTTCCCTCGGAAATCAGAGAGGAAATTGGCTATTGGCTGCAACTGTTTCCTCGCATGTATGAAGCTGCCGCACATGAAATGGGCTATAGAAACTGCGAGACCGCCGTGCATGTAGTAGTCGCCGTGTTGGACAGCGCGACCTCCTGGTGCAGATGGTCAGGCGACGAGGGCGATCTGAACGCCCAAGTGGAGCACGCCATAGCCGTTAGCCGTGCCTTGCTTTCCTCGCAGTCCGACATAGCGGAAGCGGCGACATCAACACCGAAGAGGTCACGCCGCTGAGGTCACCGGCCCGGCCAAGCGTGGGACGATCCAAAATGCCTTGGCCCGCCGGATGCCGCTCCCGCCTCTAATTACTTCACGGCCCCTCCGAGCGAGAATCCGGCCTTGAACTGGCGCGACATGCTCAGGAACAGAACGAGCACCGGAACAGAATAGACGATCGAATAGGCAGCCACCGCCCCATAGTTGATCGAGGTGGATCCCATGAAGCCGTACAAACGCACAGGTGCTGGCTGCTGATCAACATCGCTCAGAAGCACAATGGGGATGAGGAAATTACCCCAGGCGTTGACGAAGCCGAAGATGGCTGCCGATGCCAGGCCGGGCTTGGTGAGAGGGAAAATCACCAGACGAAGTATCTGGAAGCTGGAGGCCCTTTCCATAAAGGCCGCTTCCTCGAGTTCCGAAGGGATCGCATCGATGAAGTTCTTCAACTGGTAGATCTGGAACGGAAGCCCCGTCACACCAAGGAGAACCCCGGTGGGCACAAGCGAGAACCAGCCCAAGATGGCAAACATCTTATACGTCGGGACGATCAGGATCGAGATCGGAATCCCCGATAGAAACAGGATGGTCAACATCAACGGGTTCTTGAAGGGCACATGATGCCTCGAGAACACATAAGCCGCCATGAATGCGGCGGTTGTACCGACAACCATTGCGATGCCGGATAGAGCCAGGCTGTTGGCCAATGCGCTCAGGTTTTCCGCCTCGACAGCCGTGATGTAGTGGTTGACCGTCGGGACAGGCATCTTGAACTGGAACGACGCCGTTTGGTCGATAGACGCCAGCACGAGCCAAAGCATTGGGATGGCAAAGAAAAGCGTGATGACCAATACCGTGGTGTTGCTGATCAGCTTGCCGACGGTGAAGGACCTGGGCTTGTTCAACGGCAGATCGCCCCAAGGCGGATTCGTCGGGGGTGGACCGCCCCAGGGGAGATCAGTTTTGGTGAGCGGGGATGCATGCATTTCCACGACCTCTTATGAACAACCGACTGGTCGATGATTTCTGGGTGGAAGCATTCAGCGACGCGTTCGCCCGAAGTACAGGAAGAGCCAGCCGAGTATGGCCGAAAGCAAGACCATCACGTTGCCCAGAAGTGCCGAATAGCCAAGCTTGTGGAACTTGAATCCTTGCAGATAGGCGTAGACCGGCAGAATGTTGCTGTCATTGCCGGGTCCGCCACCTGTCATGAGATAGACGATCGTGAAATTGCCAAACGTCTGGAGCATCATCAGCAGCGCCACCGTAACAATGGTTGGCTTCAGCATCGGTATCGTGATCTGCATCAGGCATTGAGCTGAAGAAGCTCCTTCAAGTCGGGCTGCTTCATAAAGATCTTCCGGAATGCTGCGCAGCGCAGCCGAAAACATGATCAGGCTGAGGCCCGCGAAGGACCAGGCATTGGCCAACGACACAAAGAGCATGGCATGCTGATAAAGCAGATCCAGATTAGGCATGCCCACCAGCATTGCAATAATGCCTGACTGCGTGGTCGTGGCGAGCCAGACGAAGGCGATGGTGCTTGGCGGCAACGTCCAGGCCAGGATGGCGAATGTATTGCCGACCCATCTGGCTGGCGCGGCACTGCCCTGCATGGCAATCGCCAGGATCAAGCCCAGCAATGTGGCTCCCACAGCGCCGGATCCGACGACAAAGACCAGGGTCGACCATATGGATTGGTAGAACGTCGGATCGTCCACCAGATCGATGACATTGGCCAGGCCCGTGAACTGATAGTGGATTGCATGAAGCCCGATCAGCTGAAGGTTCGTGAAACCCAGATAGATCGCATAGAGCACCGGGCCAATGAACAAGCCGCCGAGAAGGATGGCCGCCGGCGAAAGAAACACGAAGCTCACAGGATCGACGCGCGGCTTGTCCAGGCGCGGGCCGTCGGGGGGGCTGACAGCCCCCCCTTCTTGAGCTCCGACTTTGGCGATTGGCACGCCAAAGGACAGGGACGAACTCATGGCAGCGTCTCGACCTTATCCTCTCCCAGCTGATCGGCGACGTATTTGTGCATCACCTTGACAGCATCGTCGATCGAGGTATCCGGTTTCAGCACCATGGTCTGCGTTGCCATCTGGAAGGCATAAGCCCAGACAGGAAGCTCGGGGCTGGACGGCATGCTGGTCGCTGTCGCAGTAAGATCCGCAAAGCTCGTCTGGAACCGCGGCAGACTGTAACCCAGATATACCGGATCCTTGCTGAGCGCAGGAGTCGGCGGAATAGCCGGGCCCCATGCGCTCAGATCAAGTTGCTGCTGCTTTTCGGTCATGATGTTGACTACAGCCCACGCCAGATCCGGATTCGGCGTATCCTTGTAGATCGCCGCGGCTTGAGTATCCATCGTCGCGGCGGTGTGCGGGGCCTGACCATTCGACGTTGGAACTGCCGTCGACCCGATGGTCTCCTGCTCCTTTTCTCCCCAGCACGGCGTGCAAACCTGGGGATTCCAGTCAATCGGGATCCAGTTGCCTGCAAACACGATACCCGTTTTACCCTCAGGCAAGATGGTCGCCGAGTTGTTGGTCGCGTTCGGGTTCATGATCTGCGACGAAGGGGCGAGCAGATTGTCGGCGGCGGCCTTCTTGTAGAACTCCAGAACCTCGCGGATGCCCTTGCTGTCGACAACCCACTTCTTGGTCTTCTGGTCGTAGATCTTGGGCTCGCTGGAGGCCGTCAGCAACAGCCCAGGCCCATTACCTAGGCTTGCTGGTCCCTGGGCGGTGCCGGTGATGAGCCAAATAGGCCAGGAGTCCGGAACCGCCTTCTTGATGGCGCGCGCCGCGGTGAGGATGTCGTCCCAGTTCTTGGGTGTCCAATCGGCCGACAGGCCTGCCTTCTCCATCAATGGGCGGCTGAACAGCAGCTGGTAGGTATTGATGCCCACGACAACGCCATAGTGGGTGCCATCGACCAAACCCTCGTTCTGCACGGGCTTCGGAAAGTCCTGCCACCAGGAAGCTGCCTTGGCCTTGTCATCCAAGGGAAGCAGAAGACCGCCATCGGCAAATTGCCCGATGCTGACGCTCATCACGTGAATGATGTCGGGTGCCGTTTTAGGTGAGTTGTACAGAAGGCTGAGCTTCGTCATGAAGTCTTCATAGCCACCGGGAATTGGAACGAGCTCCAAGGTATCCCCGGGATGGGCGGCTTCGAATTCCTTCTTGATGTTGCCGTACCATTTTGTGATCAGTTCCGGCTTGGAGAACATGTAGTCAAGGGCATATGCAACCTTGACGTTGGCGGCGGCAGCCTGCTGAACGAATCCAGCCGCGCTGCAAGCCAATGCTACCAGCGCCGCGGTAATAAGCTTGCCACGACGCTTTCGCGACGATGGCGAGCAACCTGTATTTGCAATGGTCATTCGTTCCTCCTTGCTGCAGTTCATGTGTTCCACCTGTTGGCCGAATTTCAGTTGCATTGCTCAACCTACCGATCGCGCCGGTTCGGCCGCGCTCAGCAGTTCTTTCTGAGGTGAACAAAGGTTCGCGCCAGAAATACTGTCGAAGAAGTGAAGGTCTCTTGGATCAAATACCAGATCGACCTGGTCGCCGATGCGAACGGGAGCAAAGCTGGGAAATCTGGAGTTGATCTCTGTCCCAGCGACATTGACCAGCACAAATGTTTCCGAGCCGGTTGTCTCGATGGACGCGACCGTACCGGTTATCTTTTGCGAGCAGCGCGAGGGGGCATCCTTCGTCCAATGCAGGTCATCGGGACGAATGCCGAGTTCCACTTCCGCCGGCAGAGCATCGGAAAACGCCTGCAATGCCAGCTTGAATGTGGTGCCAAGGCTGCTGAAGCGAGCGCTGCCGCCCTCCGTTTGAACCGTGGCAGGCAAGACGTTCATCTTCGGCGAACCGATAAACGTGGCGACCGCCTTATTGGCGGGGCTACGATACAATTCCGCCGGGGTAGCGACCTGCAGGATACGACCCTTGTCAAAGACGGCGATGCGGTGACCCATCGTCATGGCTTCGACCTGATCATGTGTCACATAAACGGTTGTCACCCCGAGCTGCCTTTGCAGATCCGAGATTTCCGTCCGCATGTGCGACCGCAAGGCCGCATCAAGGTTGGAAAGCGGCTCGTCTAGCAGGAAAAGGCGTGGCCGGCGGATCATGGCTCTGGCCAACGCGACGCGCTGACGCTGCCCTCCTGACAGTTCTGCCGGCCGCCGATCCAGAAGCTTGTCCAGACCAACCAGCTGCGCGACTCTTTCGACGCGGTTCGCTACGTCGGCCTTTGGTTCGCCGCGGACGCCTGGACCAAATGCCAGATTCTTGCGAACCGTCATGTGGGGGTAAAGAGCGTAGCTCTGGAACACCATCGCCGTGTCGCGGCCGCCAGGCGGCGTAAGCGTCACATCTTTCTGATCCAGCAAGATCTTGCCGTAAGTCGGGGTCTCAAGGCCAGCCAACATTCGCAGTGTCGTTGTCTTGCCGCAGCCAGACGGTCCGACAAAAACCATGAACTCGCCGTCGAAAATCTGAAGGTT
Source organism: Mesorhizobium sp. M3A.F.Ca.ET.080.04.2.1 (assembly GCF_003952525.1). Classification (NCBI taxonomy): domain Bacteria; kingdom Pseudomonadati; phylum Pseudomonadota; class Alphaproteobacteria; order Hyphomicrobiales; family Phyllobacteriaceae; genus Mesorhizobium; species Mesorhizobium sp. M3A.F.Ca.ET.080.04.2.1. Next base: position 213,419 of record NZ_CP034451.1, read on the forward strand.
GAGGTCATGTATAATTGTGGCTGCACCGAAGCGCTTCCATACGCTCTGGAATGTTACTGAAGCCATGGTCCTGCTAATACTTCCTACGTTCGTTGCGTTGTTATTGCCGGAGAAGCCGCTTCGGTCCGGAGTACCAAACAACCATTCGATGGAACGGATACGCTGCAAATCCAGTTCTCCCTCAGCAACCAATGGACCTTGCCGATGCCAAGCCCGTTCCGCCGAATGCCGCGCGAGAACAATCTCACCCCCATTCGCGTTGCGAATGCGATTAGAGAGACAGCCGGTCTCCCTTGATCGGATTTTGGCGAGGCGGTTAGCGTTGCCGCGGATCTGCCATGGTTGGTGGCGTTTTCATCATCGTTGTTCCCCTGCAAGCTGAAGCCTCGTTCTCCGACAAGTGCTCAAGCGGCAGTTCTTTTCCTGTCTCTACCTTCAGACGCCCGTCCCTCACTGTCAAATTTTGATCGGTGATGGGAGCAGATCATCCATTTTTATCAGAATTGGCGAGACGGGGTCGTTTTGGCTGGTTCACTCGGCAGCATGCGGCCCGCCTACCGTTCCTGATCCGTAGCCCGTTCTCACCCATCCTCAGCGGTTCTTGTTTCTGTACTCAACAGCATGATCCAATGCTTTGTCAAGTGGATCATGTGATCCGAGCATTTTTGGCTGCAATCCGGGAGGTCGTATCGACTTTGCGATATCGAGACGAAATCGACATTTGACAGTGGAAGACGGCGGGACTGCTAGGGACCGAATTGCGATCCATATGCCCTGCGCTGAGATCCAAAATGGAGCGGCTGCGACACCGACGCATCGAGTATGAGCAACGTGGAAGTACTTGGATTTTATCAACTCTGCGTTTTGCCAACTCAACTGCCTGTCCGGGGTGAACCAATTTTCGGGTTCCGTCCAAGGCGCGGTCGCCTATGCGAACGACAGGGCGCGACTGAAATCTTCGCCATCGGTCGGCGCCATGGTCAAACCCAGCCAGGCGCCCAAATGATGCCAGGCGATCTCGGCTGAAGAGATAATCTCATGGATCAATTGTTGCAGACGACGCTTGAAGTGTGTCAAGTAGGGGTGGGCGGGATTCGTCAAGTGGTCCACGCCGTACCTCCCCCGGGGAGACGCTGTGCCCCCTCGACTTGCCGGAGAGATCTTTTGACCGGAACAGATCTGCTTGACCGTATTAAGAAGATATGCGTCGAACTGTCTGGACAGACGGTGGATGCGGCTCACTACGTAATAAACAATGCCGACGACATCCCGTTCTATACGATGCGGGAAGTTGCTCGACGCGCAAGCATCCAACCCGTGAGCCTGGTGAGGCTGGCGCAGAAGTTGGGATTCGCCGGCTATGGAGAATTCCGGCAGCAGTTCATCGACGCAACGCAAGAGCGCAATCAACGCGATCGCCAGTCCATCAGCCGCAACGAGTCGAGCGCGCGCACCCTCATCACCGAAATGGGAAAGAGCTCGGGGCTGAAGGATTTTGTCGATTCCTTCTTCGCTACCGAGTTGGCTGTCGTTGAGCAGGCAAGGTCCCATCTGTCGGAAGAAAAGCTCGCCAATGCCGTCGAAGTGCTTGTGCACGCCCCTAAGATATATGTGATCGGCCGCCGAACCGCCTTCACACCCGCGTTCACCCTTGCCTACACTTTGCAGAAGGCTCGGCCAAACATAGTCCTATTGGATGTTCCTGGTGGAGCGCCTGAGGGAGCGCTTGACGATATCCGCCCAGGTGACGCTTTCGTTGGGGTAACTTTTGCTCCTTTCAACAGGCTAGTCCACAGGTTGACCGAAAAGGCCTCTCACGCGGGTGCAAAAGTTATCGCCATCACCGACAGTTTCGCCGCCCCGATCAGCAAGTTCGCGGGGCCGTTGCATTTCGTAGCACAAAGCTCCGGCCGCGCGTTTCCCGAATCCGCTTTAGGAGCGATTGCTATTTCTAATATCCTTGCTGCGTTGACCATCAGCAAGCTCGGTGAGGTGGCGCAGCACAGAATCCGCGAGAATGAACGATTTCTTGTCAATTCCGGCGAGTACCTGCTATCGAACGGCCCCAAGAAACGCCGGCGCGCTTCAGAAAAGAGCTGAGGCTATTTCATTCGACAACCCAGAAATGAAGGTCCACACCGGGCGCCCTAGCCAGACGGCTCCGGGTTGTATCTGCACGACCCGATAGCGAACTGCAACGTGCCGACTGAGATGGCCCGTTGCCATCCCCGATCCTCGCACCACATCCTTTGATGTCGCCTAACCTCTCGCTAGCGGACGATGTTTCGCAACAGGCCGACTTTCTGGAGCTCGACCTCAACGGTATCGCCAGGCTTCAGCCATAATGGAGGTTGGCGCTTGGCGCCGATGCCCTGAGGTGTGCCGGTGGTAATGATATCTCCCGGCGAGAGGGTCAGAAAAAATGAAATGTAAGAGACCAGATCGCGCACCGGGAAAATCATGTAGCGCGTGTTGGAGGACTGAACTTCAACTCCGTTCACACGGGTTTTGATGTCAAGATTCTGCACATCTCCCACTTCGTCAAGGGTAACAATTGCAGGGCCGCAAGGCGTGGAAGCGTCAACCGCCTTCCCCGCCAACCACTGCGTTCCGCGATACTGAAGATCACGTGCCGTGACATCGTTCAGGACCATCACCCCAGCCACGAAGTCGAGCGCGTCTTGCGCGCTGACACCCCGACATTCGCGACCGATCACGATCGCAAGTTCACCTTCGAAATCCAGATTCTGCGTGATGTTCGAGCAGCGAATTTCTTCGAACGGGCCAATCAACGTGCTGGCGAACTTGGCAAAGATATCGGGATGGGTGGGAAGCGCCCGGCCGGTCTCGGCAACGTGATCGTTGTAGTTGAGACCAATGCAAAGCACTTTTGCCGGATCCGTGACGGGCGGGCCAAGCCGCGTGGTTTCGAGTGGTCCAACAGCAGCCCGCGGATTTTCGCGGGCACCAGCGGCGAGCCGCTTTGACAGCTCCGGCAATGCTGCTCCGTGTTCGCGCAGCAGAGCGCTTATAGAGGAGACCGAGCCAGGGGCTTGACCGTGACGATCGCCAAGGATGGCCGCAATATCAAATACCGTGGACTCAAGCACGATGCCTGGCCGCCAAGAGCCGGATAGTTCGTAAGAAACGAGTTTCATTGGTTCTCCTGCTCCCCCTTCCGGGGCCCTACTCAATCAAGCATCGAAGATCTGTGGCCGCTGGCCAGAGCCGTCGCGAGAGTTCCTGGATGGATAGGTCTCAGATACGATTTCCCTTGAGAAAATCGGCGGCGCGCTCACCGATCATGATCGCGGGAGCGTTCAGGTTGCTGGATGTGACAAATGGCATGACCGAGGTGTCGGCGACACGCAGACCGTCGATGCCATGGACGCGCAATTGAGGATCCACGACAGCCATTTCGTCTGTCCCCATCTTGCAGGCGCCGCTCAAGTGGTAAGCGCCTTGCGTGTACTTTCTGGCAAAGGCCTCGAGCTCCGCACGCGTTGTGAGCGGCTTTTGAGGCAGATGCGCCTCACTGACGAATTTCTGCATCGACGGCTGCGCCATGATCTCCTGGCCGAGCCGGATGCCGTCAACGATGCGGTCTACGTCGTAGGGATGGCTCAGATAGTTGGGGTCAACAATTGGCGCAACGCTCGGGTCCGAAGATCTGAGGGCAACCCGGCCCCGCGATTTCGGGCGGCAGGCATAGACGTTAAGTGTGCATCCATTGCCGCTCGCGGTGGTTTCAACGCCTTCCTCGATGCCGGCGCCGGCCAGGAAGTGATACTGGAGATCGGGCGTTGGATCCGTCTTGTCTCCCCACCAGAAGGCCGCTCCCTCGCAAATGTTGGAGGTTACCGGCCCGCTACCGAACAGTGCGTATTCCACGCCCGCGGCCACTTGCCAGCGCAGCTTCTTGTACCTGTCGTAGCTGGTATCCGACTTAAGGTTATAGATTAGGAAGCAATCGGTATGGTCTTGAAGATTCTGACCGACGCCTGGAAGATCATGCACCACATCAACGCCAATGCGTTGGAGATCGCTTGCAGGTCCGATGCCCGAAAGCAGCAAAAGGCGCGGCGATCCGATGGCCCCGGAGGAGACCACCACCTCGCGCTCCGCACGCACGGTCACCAGTCGGCCGTTGTCGAGGTATTGAACACCCGTTGCACGGCCGCCTTCAACGATGATCTTTGTGACCTGCTTGTTCGTCACGACGTTCAGGTTACGTCGTTTTCGGGCCGGGTGAATATAGGCATCTGCTGAACTGCATCGACGGCCATTTTTAGTCGTCAACTGGTAGAAGCCAGCTCCTTTCAGGTCTCCAGAATTAAAATCCGGGTTGAAGGGGATACCGGCCTCCTGGCAGGCTTTTACCCAAGCCTTGGTCAGCGGAAGAGTATGCTGCTGGTTCGATACGCTTAACGGGCCATCCTGCCCGTGCGCTTCATTCGAATAGACCTCATTGTTTTCTGCTTTGCGGAAGTACGGAAGGACATCCTTATAACCCCAGCCGTCGGCCCCGTGGGCAGCCCAGCGGTCGTAGTCTGAAGGCGCCCCTCGCATATAGATCAAACCATTGAGTGAGCTGCCGCCGCCCAGGACGCGCGCCTGCCCGACCTGAGTTTCAAGATTGTTCTGATGCTTAAGGGTTTCGACCTTGTACCATTGCATCAAGGAGCTCTTGAAGGACTTATAGAACGTGACCGGAAACCGGATCCAGATGCTGCTGTCCCTGGGTCCTGCCTCGAACAATGTCACCGACGCGTCGGGATCCTCGCTCAATCGGCCGGCCACCGCGCATCCAGCAGATCCTCCGCCTACAACGATGAAGTCGGGCATGGCGCTTTCTTCCTTCCAATTTTAGGTCTGCCCGAAATGTAGGCTTGCATCAGCTATCGAGAACACGATCAACCCTCGGCCAATCGCAGCCAAGCCGCCTGCAAGGGTCGATCAACGGATGATGATCTGGCTCATTGAATGCCGGCGAAAAAACTATCGACTTCTGCCTGGCGCATGTCGCTGAACCAACACTCCACGATTTCTTCATTCTCGAAACGGTAGGCCGCAAGCCGGTCGGTACGGACCCGCTTGTCGCCACGCGACCAGATTTCATGGACCATGATGAGGATTGCGTCATCCGATTCTGCGATGACTTCATCGTGGCCGGCCTCGCCCCCCGTAATCCACTTGTCGGTGTAGGCTGCGACCTTGTTCACCCAACCTTCGAGAAAGTCTTTCGCGCCATGAAAATCTCTGGAAAGGACGGGATGCGTACCGCCCATGTGGACCACCAGGTTCTTGGCATAGAAGCTGCACCCCCTTTCGATGTCTCCACTCGACCAGGCATCGTGATAGTCTCGCAAAATCTCAATCGCACGCTTTTTGCTCATTTTCGTCCCATCCCTTCGTCGGCGTATGAATCCCTGCCGAAAGCATCAAAGAAAGTTGCATGTTTCGGAGCTCCGCAATGAAGCATTCGGACATGCACCAAAATCAGTGGGCGAACGGCTGCGCCCCTGACCTTTGCCTCGCTGCGGTAGACACAACAGATTTCCCATCTTCGGAGATCTCCACTCCATATGTTTGAAGCGCTGCCTGCCGCGAGACAACGCCGTCACGGACGTCACGCAAAACGGCCTCCGGATCGCGCAAGTGCGGATGACCCCAGCCACCGCCGGCTGAAGCTTCAATGACCAGATGGAGCGGCTCGACTTCTTCAACGCCGTAGGGCGGACAACGAAGCTCCTCGCCAGTCGCCAGATCGAATGCCTTTATCGATCCCTTGACACCCCATTGCCCGCCGTTGACACCGGCACCTGTCGGTTTGCGGGCACCTTCTCCGCGTAGCAGATGTTCGCCGCCGGCCAGCACATCGACAACGTAATCGACGCCGGGTCCGCCCCTGTATTGGCCAGCGCCACCGGTATCGCTGCGCATTTCGTAGCGATGCACGCGCATCGGATAGGATTGTTCATAGGTTTCAATGTTGGGGATGAACATTCCGCCCAGTGTCATTTGGTGGCTGGTGGTGGGGAACCCATCCCTTCCCTTGACCGCGCCGCCACCCGAGCTGCCATGCCAGTGGTACAGAACGAAGACGCCTCCGGAAGGCTTCTTGCCGGACGAAATTCCGAATACGGATTTGCCCCAGCCCGCGCAAGCGCGCTCCGGATCAGCCTGCGCCAGCGCCCCCCAGCACGCGTTCATAATATCGATTGCTGGATAGACTGTATTCATCGTCATCGGCGCCGGTGGCAGCGCATTCACGATCGTTCCCTCAGGGGCTATGATCTTCACGCAGCGATAAGTCCCCTCATTGTGGGGAATTTCGGGATCCAGGAACGCGGAAAGAGCGCAGTACACAGCCGAGTGCGTGTTGGCGATGCCACTATTCTTGAAGCCTTTGATTTGCGGTGACGTTCCGGCAAAATCAAAGGTCATCGTATCGCCGTCAATTGTAAGCTTGACGCGGGTTTCGACGTTGACGATGTCGAAGCAGTCCGTGTCGCTGACGTCCGACGCTTCCCACGTACCGCTTGGTAGTTCCGAGATTGCCTGGCGCATCCGCCGCTCGCCGTAATCGAGAAGGGCGTCCAGGTAGGCGTTGCCCTTTTTGACACCCAGCTGGCTGACGACATCGGCCAGGCGCTGACCGCCGATGCGCGTCGAACCGATCATGGCACCGAGATCCCCTTCCAGCAGATCCGGGCAGCGCGAATTCAAGAGCAGCATGCGCCACAGATCGTCACGCAGTTGGCCTTTCTCGATCAGCTTGAGAACGGGCAAGCGAATCCCTTCATGAAAGATTTCGGTCGCCTTCGCATTGTAGGTACCCGCTGCGCCGCCACCGATATCGGACTGGTGCGCACGGTTGCTGCAAAACCCAATCAGTTCGTCATCCACGAAAACGGGGCGGATAAGGGTCCAGTCAGGCAGATGGTTGCCGCCGGCAGCATACGGATCGCTCAAGATGAAAACATCTTCCGGCTCGATGCGCCCGGCGAAATCCCTCAACACCGCGCGGACCGCGAACCCGCCACTGCCCGAATGGATCGGCAAGCCGTCGGCCTGGGCGATGGTCTCGCCGTTCGCGTTGCTCAAAAAGCAAGAAAAATCATGGCTCTGACTGAAGATCGGGCTTCGCGCAGTGCGGACCATGATCATCCCCATCTGCAGGCTGATGTGATCCAGCTGGCGCTGCAGAATGGCAATGAGGATGGGATCGTACTCGATAGAGGAAGCAGTGCTCATGGTTTGACCTTATCGACCGTTTGCATCAAGCGACTTGCCGGCACCAGAAGGGCTGCCATGCGCGCCAGGCGCTGCGTGGCCCGCGATAACCAAACAGATGGCGCGCCTTTTCAACCCGCCACGCCATGTGCGATATCGACATGATAATTGCCTGCATCCGTCATGACGAGCTTATCGCCCATACCAAGAATGAGTGTTGTGGTGGCTTCCTCGATAATGGCCGGCCCGACCAGTTGCTGGCGTGAGGTCAGCGCCGTGCCGTCGTAGACGGGGGTGTCAACAAAGCCGACTTTCCTGTCGATCCATACCGGGCGGCGCGAATGCGCTACCGGATCGGAAACCAGCGGAGAATCCTTTGCCAGATCGAGCGCATCCAGCTTGCCTATCGCTGCCAGTCGCAGATTGACGATCTCGATGGCGCCGGCGGGCTGCACGTAGCCGAAAAGGCGTTGATAGGCCTGTTCGAAGGCTGCCCGTATTGCGCTCCCCTCGGTCGAAGCGCACTCCACGGCAATAGTCCACTGCTGGCCGAAATAGCGTAGATCATAGGCCCGCCTGAGCTGGGCCTTGCTTCCAGTGAACCCCTCACGAGCGAGAACTTCGCTCGCTTCGGCCTGGATCGCCTCGAACGCATCCTCAAGCCGGTCCGGCCCCGACACCGCCTTATTGTCGAGATCCTTGAGCCAGCTTCTTACGAAGTCGTGGCGAAGGTCGGAATTGCACATACCGAATGCGCAGAACACGCCTGCAAGCCTCGGGATATAAAGGCTTGGGCTGCCGAGCAATCGTGCTGTGGAGGGACCATGCAAAGGACCGGCGCCACCGGCGGCGACAAGAGTGAATGTCCTTGGATTGTAGCCCTTTTCCAGGGAGGCCTGCTCCACTGCATGAAGGATGTTCTGCTCGACGAGTTGGATGATGCCGGCCGCGGCATCGGTGACACTGAGACCCAGCGGTTTGGCGACATGGGTTTCAATCGCCTCTACCGCCTTTTCCAGGCTCAAGCTTATCGCGCCGCCTGCATAGGGACCCGGCTTGAGCCGGCCCAGCACAAGCTGCGCATCAGTCACGGTGGGACGTTCGCCGCCACGACCATAACACGCGGGTCCCGGCGTCGAGCCAGCCCCTTCCGGGCCGGCCTTCAGGAGGCCCGCACCATCCACGGATGCAATCGTGCCGCCGCCGGCGCCCACGGTGTGGATATCGACGGAAGGAATGTTCAGGTGGTAGCCGTCGACCACGATCTGATCGGTCATGGAGACCATGCCGTGCTGCATCAACGTGACGTCGCAGCTCGTTCCGCCGACCTCGATCGAAATCAGGTGTTCCGATCCGGTATCCTGGCCAAAGAACTTCAACGAGCCGACGCCTGCGGCGGGTCCAGATAGAACCAGGCTCGCGGGTGCATAGCCGATCTCGTCGATAGAAATCGCTCCGCCGTTCGACTGGATCATCAAAAGCTTACGCGGCAGCCCTAACGCGGCGAGCCGCGCGGCCAGGCTCTCCAAATATGGGACAACCCGTCGCGAGACATATGCATTGACGACGGTCGTGGAGGTTCTCTCGTACTCGCCAATCGTCGGCGAGATTTCCGACGATGCGGTGACCCAGACATCGGGAAGATGTTTCTTGAGCTCGGCCTTGGCTGCCCTCTCATGGGCCGGATTGGCATAAGAATGCAGGAAGCAGATCGCTACTGCCTCGACACCCTCTTCCGCAAAGATGCGCGCCGCCGCGGCGACGCTCTTAGGGTCGAAGGGGATGCGTACCGAACCATCATGTTCCACTCGCTCAGTCACCGGCAGACGCAAATAGCGGGGAACCAGAACCTCTGGGAAGGGCCGTCTATGGTCCCAGACGTTCTCGCGAATGGATCTGCGGATCTCCAGCGAATCGCGAAAACCTTCGGTGACGAGAAGCCCGACCTTCGCGCCCTTCTTTTCGAGCAACGTGTTGGTGGCTATCGTTGAGCCGTGAACGAACAATTCTGTATTGGAAAGGAACGTCGACACGTCGGTGGCCAAAGCTTCGGCCGCCAGTCGGACCGCGTTGAGCACACCCTCCGTTGGATCAGACGGCACCGAGGGGGCCTTGAATGCCCGCACGGCCCCTCGGGCGTCTACCATGACCAGATCGGTAAATGTACCGCCGATATCAACTCCGACGCGGTAGGGTGCAACTAACATTGGTGTCCATTTATCCTTGCTTGGGATTCGCTATATGCGCTGTCTTCGCAAATGCTGGGTAGCAGCCTTCAGGCTGCCGCATCCGGGCGGCTGCCAAGCTCCCTTTGAACGACTTTTATGAGCTTTTCCGCGATCGAATGGACCTCGGATTCGGTCATGGGTGTCGAAAGCGCTCCCGAACAGTTCGGCGTAAGCAGGACGTTTTCATCAAGCATTGCCAGGTGGATACGGCGGATCTGCTTGGCAGTTTGTGCGTCGGCAAACGCGCTGCGGTAGCCTGTAACCTCGCCTGGACCCACATGCAGCCGGAACAATGATCCCATGCCGGTTACCGTTGCGGCCACACCAGCTTTGGCAAAGCCTTGGCGAAGCTCCGCCCGAAGCTTGTCGCCGAGTGCGTTCATCCGATCCACAGCCGATCGCGAGTAGTGCGTAAGCGAGGCAAGACCCGCCGCCATACTCAGCGGATTGGCGCTGAAAGTACCGCCCATCGATACCTTGGGTTTGCCGGCCGAATGATCGAAGACGGACATGTGCCGGGCCAATCCGGAGACCGCTCCAATAGGCAATCCACCGCCGATGATCTTGGCCGTGGTCACCAAGTCAGGCTCCAGGCCGAAAAGCGGCGAAGCTCCCTCAAACGACAGGCGGAAGCTGATCACTTCGTCAGCGATCAAAAGTATGCCGTCCCGGCGGCACGCCTCCTGTACAACAGCAGCCGTATCCTTCGAAATCGGCACCGTGCCGGCCCGCGAGGCGTGGGGATCTATGATGACGGCAGCCAGCGTAGCGCCTTCGCGTCGCAGAATTTCGGCGCAACGCTGAGGATCGTCATAAGGCAGCACCAGCGTCTCCCGCAGCACGGAGTCCGGTGTGCCGGCGTTGCAACGCACCGATGCGGGATCACCGTTGTTGTCGTTCCAGTTGGCGGGCGTCGGATCGAGGCTCACCTCAACCCAGTCATAGGCTCCGTGATAGCAACCTTCGAATTTTGCAATTCGCTCACGGCCGGTTATGCCGCGCGCGCCCTTGACTGCGGCAAGCACAGCTTCAGTCCCGGAGTTGCAAAACCGCGTCTGCTCCATCCTCGGGTTCCTGGCCGCCAGCGTTTCGGCAAGCAAGATCTCGCTCTCGGTGGGCATCCCGAAGGCCGTCCCCTTCACCATCGCGGCACGAACAGCGTCGAGAACCGGCTCGAACGCATGGCCATGAATAAGCGAAAAGAAGTTGTTGGCGCAGTCCAGAAGCCGCCGACCATCCACGTCAACGACCCAGCACCCCTCGCCGCGAGCAGCGTATGGCGGATGCGGCTGAAACCAGGAGGCTGCACGCATCGACCCGCCCGGAACCACTTTCCTCTCTCGCAAGAACGCGGTCTCGGAGCGCTTGCCGATTGCCGAATCGACCGCACCTCCGTTTTGACCCAGCCCGAGATTCATCCTGCTCTCCATCCGCTAGTAAAGCTTGAGCAGTGAACACTATGATCCAGACTGTTGTCAACAGGATCATGTGATCCAAGGCGGGATTCTTTTTGCCTGAGAGCGATGTCGTCACCCCTCGTGCCAGGGAGGGGGCCGCGCCCCTTCTCCGATTTAAACCAACAAGCACGTACAAAGCGGAAGCGCCGAAATGCCGGCCAGGGGACCAAAGTTTCATTTCGGCGCTGGAGAAAGTTCGTGGCCCTGAGACCGGTTCAACAGGGCGGCCGCAGGAGCATCAGCATAGCGCCGCCGTCAAGCGGGATGCGGGACCGACAGCCCCCGGCGAAGGGCGCCGTACGAGAGTTTGATTTCATCGAACGCAGGTGATGGGTCGTCAGACTGCGCGCGACCCCATGCTGCGCCTGGGTTTAACGAGGCGACTGCCTGGACCGAATTGATCCGACTGCCTGGAAGATCGCGTCCGCGGTCTGTCGGGCGAGCGCTATGTCTAACTGGCCCTTCTGTCGTCAGTATTGTTAGAATGCCACCGCCATGGCAGAACCAGATGGCCAGTGACAGGACGCCAACCGAAGATCAGGCCGTCACGAGATCTGGAAGCGCTTCACCTGATAGGGCACGTCTTGCCCTCTCAACAGCTTGTTCCTGCAATGCATCGAGCGAGGTGTTGGAGCGCCAGGCCACATGAGGTGTGAACACCGTATTGGGGGCCTCGCGCAACGGATGGCTGGGTGACAAGGGCTCTTGTGCAAACGTGTCAAGCCCTGCGCCCGCGATCTTGCCAGCGGAAAGGGCTGCGGCCAAGGCGTCCTCGTCGATCAATCCGCCGCGCGAGACGTTGACGACCACCGCGTTGCGCCGCATGCGCTCCAGCACTTCGGCCGAAATGAGATGGCGGGTCTGCTCGCTGAGAGGCAGATGGAGAGACACGACATCCGACTCCTCCAGAACCTGCTTCAAAGTTGCGGCAGGAATATTGGAGAAGGTTGCCATTGGATCGTAGGCATGGACCTTGGCGCCGATAGCCGCCCACCAATTTGCGACCAGTCGTCCGATGCGTCCCATTCCGACGACACCTACTTGCAGGTTCGATAGCTTCGGTGCATCCAGACCGATGACGCCCGCCCACTCGCCCGACCTTATGGCCGCCTGGCCCTGCGGGATGCGTCGAGCCAGGCTCAATCCCATCGCCAGCGCATGCGATGCCACTTCCTCGGATGCCGTATCGGGAACGATCGTTACCGGAACCCCTACGCGAGATGCCGCGGTAACATCGATGTTGTCGTAGCCAACACCATAGCGCACGACTGCCTTGCAGCGTCGCAATAGCCCAAATTCATCGGCAGTCATCTTCGCATAGGGCGTGACCATCACCACCTCTGCGTCAGCCATACGACTGCGAAATGAGGCCTGATCCTCCGCAACCACGATCTCGCGACCCAAGCTCTCAGCCAAAGCACGTTCCCTGTTGAGGTTCGGGAATCGATGGGGAGCGACAAGGATACTCCCCTTCTCGTTTGCCATTGCCATATTACGAAATCTCCGCTTTTCATTCGATTCATTTGGCGGGGCTTGGGCAGCGCTGCGGCCAAGCCTTGGCAGCCCCTGCTGAAGCTGTTGTGCCGGATCGCAAAACTGCGGAATTGGCCAACCGTTAACTTATCGTGTCGAGGTCGATCAGCTCGATCTTGTATCCGTCGGGATCCTCCACGAAGGCAATCACGGCCGTGCCGTGCTTCATGGGACCAGCCGGACGAGGAATCCGAGCGCCGCTTGCCTGCAGTTCCTCACATATGCCGTAGATATTCCTCACGCCAAGCGCGATGTGCCCATAGCCGGTACCAAGATCGTAGGGCGTTTCTTGATCCCAGTTATGCGTCAATTCGATGACCGCATGGGTCTCTTCCGGACCATAGCCCACAAAAGCGAGAGTGAACTTGCCTTCTGGAAAGTCCATCTTGCGCAACAGCTTCATACCGAGGAGGCGGGTGTAGAAGTCTATTGATTTTTCGAGATCTTTCACCCGCACCATCGTGTGCAGCACACGAAATTTCGGTTCACTCATCTTGTTTTCCTTTGTGACTAGCCGGCTTCGGCTTGGGCACTTTGTTATGAGGGGAGCTTACTTCTCGCACCGCCAGAACGCTGACGCCCGATCTGACTTTCAACGCTGGCGGGCTGGCAGCGATCAGCATCGCCCACCATAGGTTCCCGTTAGCTGCCGCTCCGGGGTCCATCCGACCTCACGCTGTCGCCCAAACCGCTGGCTGTCCTTAACGCTTCGAAACGTCTGCGCGGGCCACATGCTTCAGGCGACGTCGACATAGACCGAGCCTCTTGCCTGGACACGTTCTATGGCCTCCATGATCTCGTCGTAGTCGGGCGTCTCGTGAAGCGCTTCCTGTCCCGGATAGCGCAGTTTCCGGTTGACTGTTTCGTCCAGGAAATAGGCTCCCGCAATCAGGAACGAGATCGTGTGGAAATCGTCGGAACCCAGAGCTCGAATCGCGTCCAACGGGCTGCTTGGGCAAGTCTCAGGCAAACGCGACAAGGCCAGGAAAAATGACGGCGCCAGGTCATGACGCTCTTTAAGGGCACGCGGCAGCAGACGTTCGGGCACGCCGGCCTCTGTGGCGGAAGGCATGCCGGATTTCGAGTCTGACGGAATCAAGGTGTCCGCCACCCATGCGATCCTGGATTGAAAATCATTGATGTTGTGGGTCATGGCCTTAGGATCCAACGCGCAGAGCCTCGGCAGCCTTACTGACTGGCTGCGAGCGTCTGTTTTCAATGATGGCCTCAGAGTTCCGCAGTGCCAGCGCGGCAACCGTTCCAGTCGGATTTACCGCTCCGGATGTAGGCATGACGCTTCCGTCCATCACGAAAAGGTTGGGTACGTCATGTGACCGGCCGAAGGCATCGACAACGGAGTTGCGTGGATCCTCGCCCATGCGCACCGATCCCAGAATATGCCAGCCGGTCTCTCGTTGAAGCGGCATCACCGCCGTTTCGTAGGCACCAGCCTCCCTCATGGACTCAACGGCGCGCTCCTGGTTGTAGTGCAAGAGATCCCAGGTGTTTTGCGAGGCCTTGTAGGTGATCTTCGCGGCAGGCATACCGTCGGCGTCGGTCAGGTCGGGATCGAGCGAAACCATGTTGTCTTCGCTCGGAAGGTCCTCAGCCATGATGCCCCAGTATGCTGAACGCCCGAACCGCTTTTGCACGGTAGGATGAAAGTTCTCACCCCATACATCGCTGTTTCCGCCCCAGGGCCAGGTGCCTACCGTTGCGAGCGCGCCGCCCATTCCCATCAGTTGCCACTTTGCGCCTCGGTAGAAGTTCGTGTCTTTACGCGTCTCGGCGAATTCCAGCGAGTATGACCGCTGCCCGTAGGGTCCTTGCCAATTTTCAAAGAAGTCATCGAACAGGCCACTCACCGTGCCATAGGGGTGCATCATCAAGCGTTTGCCCACCAGACCTGAGGAATTGGCCAATCCATCTGGATGATCTTTCGAAGCGGAATTGAGAAGGAGCCTTGGCGTGCCGACGCCGTTGGCAGAAACGATAACGGTTCGACCTGGCTGGAAATGAGCGCGCCCCGTTCCTCTGTCGACATAAGTGACGCCTGTTGCGAGGCCGTCAGATCCGGTCTCGACGCGCAATACACGGGCGTTCTGCACGAGCTTCACACCGAGCCTGATACATGTAGGCCAATGCGTCCGGTCAACCGAGGCCTTGGCGCCATCGAAGCAACCCCATGTGCAGGCACCGCGACGCACGCAAGGAAGAAGCCCGTTATGCTTGACCGTCGCGATCGAATTGCTGCCAGGCCACCAATGCCATCCCAGCCGGTCATGGGCGGCCGCAAGCTTGCGGTCCATCTGCGTTAATGGGAACGGCGGCAGCGGTATCTCGTACCCTGGAGGATATGCAGGGTCGCCCCCTACGCCGGACACAGCAAAATCATTCTCGACGCGCGTGTAATAAGGTTCGAGATCAGCATAGGTCAAAGGCCAGTCGTCGGCGATTCCGTCAACGGTCCGGACCCGGAAATCACTTGGCTTGAGTCGATGCCACGCAGCTGCATAGAGGACTGAACTTCCGCCGACCCCATTCCACATCAGCGGTTCGACGTCTGAATCGACAACGTTGACGGGGTAATCCGACGGCGCCATGCGCCGCCTGGGATTGGAGGCAAAATATTGGTTCTTGGTCAGTTCGAATTCGAAGCCGGAGTGCCGCAGCTTCGTGTAGTCGGGATATTCGCCCTGTTCCAGACAGATAACGGACATGCCCTCTTCCGCAAGACGCCTTGCGGCTACCGCCCCGGATGGCCCGGCACCGACGATAACGACGTCATAGACAGTCGTACGTTCTTTATGCGTCATCTAGGCCCAATCCTCGTTTGCCCGTCAGGGGACTAAAAGCACCACCCCGGAGTAGTTCCGTTGCACCAGATGCCGTCAGCGCCAAGGCGATGACGGCCAAACAGCGATTTCACAAACAGCGGCGGTCGTAGCCGGATCGCGAAGCTCCCCCTGTCGCCGCGCTCGCCAGAGGGGGCCAACGCCAGGTTCGCCTGGAACCATCTTTCCTCCCGCCCTACACCCATCGTGCATTTTTGCGCGGCTGCTGGCGTTTCTGCCCGTCGTTGCATTAGCTCGGGGGCGAGTAAACAACATGATCCAGATCATTGTCAAGTGGATCATATGATCCTTGATGTGGGTTTCCCCGAGCTGTCACTGCTGCCTGGCACCATGCGCAATTGATGCGCTAATTGCGTTGGGAGGTAGGTCGCCAGTGACATCCTGCAGGGTGCAGATACGCACGCCTGTCCCCTTGTCGGAACTCTCTTTGAAATTGTGGCTCTGCATCGAACCATGTCTGTCGTTTCAGGTGCCTTTCGCCTGTGCAGTGACCCGCATGGGCTTTTCACTTCAACTGCGCGGGTATCTGATCGTCATCGAAATGCGGCGGCCTATCTTTTCAACAGCTGGAACTAACTGGCGCCGCCCAGATTCGAAATCCGAAGACTCCACGATCCGAACGCAGCCTCAGACCGCGTTTGAATTTCACCAATCTTGCCTGATCAAGAATTTCTATCTGAGGTCATCCAATATTGAGATTTGACGCTGTCCGCTTCCACGACAAATCCTCTTGCTCAAAGAAAGACTAGGAGAGGTTCAGGCGGGCCATGCTAAAAAAGGACGAATCGATCGCGAAGCGCAATTCCCGAGCAATTCGAGCCGATATACGCGCCGGCCGCATAGCCCATCAGACCTCAGGCATGGCCGCGGGTTTTGCGCAAGGCAACTTGGTCATATTGCCCAAGTTCTGGGCGGCCGATTTTCTGCGGTTTTGCCAGGCAAATCCCAAGCCGTGCCCGTTGCTTGCGGTGGGCAAGCCGGGGGACCCGGGCTTGCCGAGCCTGGGCGCGGGCATCGACATTCGCTTGGATGTGCCAAGCTACAGGATCTTTCGGGAAGGCAGACTGGTCGAGGAAACGCCAGATATTACGGCTCACTGGCGCCCGGATTTCGTGTCCTTCGTAATCGGGTGTTCCTTCTCATTCGAATGGGCCCTGCAGAACGCCGGAATCGCTGTGCGTCATATCGATCTTGGTCGCAATGTGCCGATGTTCCGCACAAACATCGACTGCTTGCCCGCAGGCCGTTTCTCAGGGAAGCTTGTCGTGTCGATGCGTCCCATGAAGCCGCTGGCCGCGATCCGCGCAATAGAAATCACCTCGCGTATGCCTCAGGTTCACGGAGCGCCGGTGCACTTTGGCGATCCGTCGGCAATCGGGATAGAGGATCTTGCCCGGCCGGACTATGGCGATGCAGTACCGGTACACGAAGGTGAAATTCCGCTCTTCTGGGCTTGTGGCGTAACACCGCAAGTGGCGCTGGCAGAGGCAAAGCCACCAATTGCTATCACCCATAGCCCGGGCTGCATGCTCATCACAGATATCCGTGAAGAAGACCTGCTGAATGGCCGCTTCCAATTTGAGCCGGCTTCCGTGTGAGAGGTTGGGGAGAGGAGTTATGTTGATTGGGCCTCGAAGGCGTCTAGCACGTCTGCGGGACGCGACCTGTTGATTTTTGGCTTGGGTTCTCTCACTCCATGGGGCTAACTAGTCCACAGGAAGGGGAACTCATGATAGACCTGCGGACGCTCGAGACGTTTTATGTGGTAGCGCAGACCGGGGGATTTCATCGGGCGGCCGAGAAACTGAACACCACGCAGCCGGCCGTCTCGGCCAGGATTGCCCAACTCGAACAAGAACTCAAAGTCAGACTTCTCGAGCGCGACAAGCGCGGCAGCCACCTCACAGCCAAAGGGCGGGAGCTCTTGGGTTATGTCGAACGGATAATGGCGCTTCGAACCGAGATGGTGATGGCGGTCGCCGGCCGCGACGGGCTCGGCGGGACAGTCCAACTCGGTGTGTCGGAAACCATCGTGCACACTTGGCTGCCGGATTTGCTCAAACGCCTCAACCAGGAGTACCCGTCCATAACACTGGAAATCAGTGTTGACGGATCAGCCAATCTGGCCACGGCGCTGACGGAGGGCACTATCAATGTCGCCTTGCTTATTGGACCGGTCAACGCCGGCAATGCGACAAATCTGCCCCTTTGCGATTATCCCCTCAGTTGGATCGTGCCAGCACAATTGCCGCTAAAGGCAAGCCCGGTGACGCTGGAGGACCTGACGGCATTTCCAATCATCACCTTTGCTCGCCGCACCCGGCCGTATTGGCAATTGCTTGAGCTATTCGAGAAGGCGCATTTGCACAAGGTCCGCCTTTTCGCCAATTCCTCGCTCTCTTCGATCATCCGGATGACCCTCGACAGCATTGGTGTGGCCGCGATCCCAAGCCAAGTGGTCGCTGAACATCTCGCGACCGGGGAATTACGCGTCGTCGAAACCGGACACGAGATGCCTGTGCTGTCATTCACGGCCAGTTTCTTCAAGCGCGCCGACATGCCCCTGAACTCGATCGTGGCCGACATCGCTCAACAGGTCGCGGCCCAGCATAGCACCAAGTGACGCATGGCAGCGGCAATCGGCTGCCGCGATCTCAACTGGAAACTGTCGGCAGCTATCGTTTTTTTACAGGCACACCCAGCAACCCGGACCAAAGCGCGTCATATATTTCGACCTTGGTCTCGGCGGTTTCGGCCTGCCTCTCCACGCTGTGCGCGAGCAAGTTGCCTAAAGCTGTCGAGACGCGCCAATCAAAGAGCGCCCCATCCATCAAACAAAGTGAGAGAACGATCGACACAGCAGCCAGATATCGTGTCTGTCTCATGCCGGCTTCCAAACGGCCCTCCCGCGCGCCATGCAGAATTTATCGCACTGTACATCCCGAAAATGCCATATGTCAACGTTTACATAGCCTCGCGCATTTGCGCGGATGAGATCGACCGGGCCTCCCCGATGGCGCTTTTATGCCGCCGGGCGTAACAACAATAACGCCGACATCGAAGCGCCATTTCAATACGAAGCCCGTTCCGATGCCTCCGAGCATGTTTGGTAGCATGAAACCAATTATCGCAGGCCGATTGGATCCTTGCCTCATTGAGGTGACCTTGCCAAAGCGGTTCTCCTCATTTTGACGAATTTGCTCCAAAAGCCTGATCACTATGGGCGGCCGTCATTCAGCTGACCTATTGCTGCAGCCACGCGTTAAGACGCTCGGTGAGCGAAGGCAGATTCTCTTTATAGTATGAGGAATCCTCCCTTATAGCGGTTTTAAGGTTTTCTCCCCCGACCAGATAGGATCTGACATTAGCTGGGTAATCGGTGAGTGAGAGTCCCTTGATGTTGGTGGCGTATGGCACGCGAGAGACGAAATTGATCTGGCCCTTCTTGTCCAAAATCCACATGGCGATCGCTGCCTGACCGGCCCGATCATTAGGCGCTCCCTTTGGAACGGCCAACACCGCAGTGCTGTACAGCGCCTGGTTCCAAGACAAACCGATAGGTGCATGATCCTCATTCACCGCACCTGCGATGCGTCCGTTCCAACTGACCCCGATTTGACATTCACCCGTCGTCAGATACTGAATGCCTTGGGCACCGCTACTCCACCAGACGATCTGATCTTTGATGGTATCCAGTTTCTTTAGTGCTCTATCGACGTCCAGCGGGTAGAGTTGGTCAGGTTTGACGCCGTCGGCAAGCAAAGCGGATTCGAAGGTTGCCCCGGTCTGAGCATTCTTAAACATACAGCGCTTGCCAGGGAATTTTTTGAGATCGTAAAAATCCGCCCAGCTTCCGGGGTGTGGACCCGACATGGGAAACGCTTGCGTGTTCCAAATCATTTGGATGCTGTAATTCATCATTCTGATGCCGTAATCGTCCACATCGGCGGGGTCGAGTTGGTCGAGCGGGATCAATGACCGGTCAAGCTTCTCCAGATAACCTGCAGCTTTGGCTCTTTCCAACTCCGACGTGCCCGGCAACTCAATTAGCGACCAGGGGGGCGGATTTCCGGTTTGCATCCAGGCGTAAAACTTGGTCGGATCAGGATAGACGTCCGAGCGAAATCGGACTCCGGTAAGATCCGCAAATCTGCTAAAGACCGTAGCGTTGCGGGCTTCGGTCGTTGGGCCGCCACTGGTGTCGTAGAACAACACTTCCCCTTTCAAGCCATCGAACGTCTTTTCCGGAAAGGTTGCTTTGGGGAATTCATCGCTGTTGCGCGACTGTGCCGCGGCGCCTGTTGCCAATGACGCCAAACCAGCCACGACGATTGCCGCAATCGTGGAACGACTGACAATATGCATTGGTATCTCCTCCTAGATTATTTTCTCACTTTGCGCAGGAAAGGCTCTGGGCGATCCGAACTGCCACGCTATTTCGACGAAGCATCCGTCCTCGAATTCCTCGTCACGCGAGCCATCAAGCTCTGCCTCCAAGTCAATTCCGCTCGCCTCTAACTTCAGCCTCAGCCGATTTCCCAAGAATGTGCGGGATCGCACGAAGCCACCGACGAAAGTAGCCGGTGCACCGGAACGGGATTGCATCGACTTACAGCGCTTTACGGAAATCTGCTCAGGACGCACCACAACAACGACTGGCATACCAGCTGTTGCGCCGTCCGCGGGGACCGCGTCAATCACAAGTCCACCTACATCGACACGGCCTGCCCCACCTGATATCTCCCTTAACAGACCCTTCATCCGGCAGGTTTCGCCCACAAAATTGGCGACGAAAAGGTTTGTCGGATCACGGTATATGGTTCGAGGACTATCGAGTTGGAGGACCCTGCCAGCCTCCATGACAGCAATCCTGTCCGACAGCAGAAATGCCTCGTCCTGATCGTGAGTGACGTAAATGGCCGTGACTTTGGTGTCGCGCTGTATGCGTTTGAGCTCAAGACCGAGCTCTTGACGAAGGCGCCGATCCAACGCTCCGAGAGGCTCGTCCAGCAACAAGAGTTTTGGCGCCGGTGCCAGAGCGCGGGCGACCGCCACGCGCTGCTGCTGGCCACCGCTCAATTCGCTAGGGAACCGGCTCCCCAGAGACGATAGATGCGTGAGCTCCATCATCTCATCGGTGCGAGCTTTTAGCCTAGCGGCCGGGTATCTTCTCAGTTTGAGCCCAAACCCGATATTGTCTCTGACGCTGAGATGCGGAAAGAGCGCATAGTTCTGGAAGACGAAGCCTATGTCGCGCTTTTCTATAGGAAGATGTGTGACATCGCGTCCCCCGATCGACACGGCCCCCTCTGTCGGCTCCGTCAACCCGGCAATGATCCGCAAGAGAGTTGTCTTTCCAGAGCCGCTTGATCCTAAGAGCGTCAAGAATTCACCGTGCCTTACACGAAGACAGATTTCATGGAGCGCGATGAGCTGTCCAAACAGCTTCTTCACAGATCGGATATCGAGAGCCGCGGATTCAAGCGGTCTTGTAGGATTGAGTTCTCGCACGCTGATCGTCACGGTCTAATCCTCATCAAAAGTTAGTGGCGTTCATCTTACTTGCTGAACGCGTATCGCCATCCCAAGCACCACCAGGGCAATCAGCAGCGTCGCAAGCGCAGGAACCACCGGCTCAACGCCGCTTTGGAGATACGAAAAGATTCTGACCGGCAGTGTCTTGTTGAAGCTGGTCTGGAACAGGGCGATCACAGCTTCGTCCCATGAGGTCACGAAGCTAATAATCAGCGACCCCAGCAAGGACCCTTTGATATTGGGAATTGTCACACTCCAAAATGCGCGGGTTCTTGACGATCCAAGTGCGCGTGCCGCCGCTTCGAGATCTGGATCGAAATCATCGAGGGCGGATGAGAGAACCGCGAACGCAAGCGGGATTGCAATCACCATGTGAAGCGGCACCAGCCCGCAAATCGAATCAAGCAGGCCGAGGCGCGTTTCCACGTCGAACATCCCAATTGCCAAAAGGATGATCGGCACCACCAGTGGCGCGTAGACGGCGGTCTGCATCACGGCGCGCAGAAATCGGGAACGGAACCCTGAAACCGCACGAGCAAGTCCCAAGGCAACTAGCGTTGAAAGGATCGCCGTCAGCAGTCCGACTGCCAGGCTCCTGCCTATGGCGTGAATCCAATCAGGATCATGAAAGATGTCTTGGTACCATTTGAACGTCCATCGTTCAGGAGGGAAATGGATAATGCGGGAGGCGCCAAACGATGTGAGGATGGTTACGATCAGCGGAAGCAATAAGAATGTGATCGACGCTGCGGCAACGCACCACAACAACGTCACCGTGGCGGAGAACTTGAGTTTTTCAGTCCCGCTGGTTCCCTTCGTTCCAGACGAAGACGGCCTAATAAGTTGTGAGAGCCCAGCCAGCCTGATGACGATCAGGTAACCTAACAGAGAGATGACAAGCAGCAGAACGCCGATCGCGCTTGCCACTCCCCAACGAAAAACCGAAATCTGCTGCTGGATGTAAAGGGCGACGGTCAGCCCACTGGCCCCACCGAGCACCGCCGGGGTCAGAAAGAACCCGAGCGATAATACAAAAACGAGCGTGCACGCGCTTGCGACGACCGGCTTGATCTGCGGCAAAAACACCTGGACGAACGCCTGACCTGGCGTAGCGCCTGTTGCGCGGGCAGCCAGAAGAATGGCCGGGTCTACACGTATCATGCCCGAATAGAGGATGATGATCATGAATGGCAAAAGATAGTTTGTCATTCCTATGACGGTTGCTGTCGTATTGAACAGCAGCTCCAGCCGACCAGCCCCCATCGCTATCAACACCGAATTGACCAGCCCATCGCGGCCCAGAATTATCGTCAGCGAAAAAAGCCGAACCAGAACTGACACCCAGAAAGGCAGGAAAATCAGCGTGGTTAATATCGTTGCCGGCGTTCTCGACAGCTTTGAGATCAAATATGCGGTTGGAAATCCGAGCGTGAAACATGCCACTGTGGTGTACGCTGAGACTGCGAACGTCCTGGCCACCACGCTGCGCAGCACCGAACTCGACAGAACCTCAATATAGTTTTGCAGAGTGATGCCGCCCCCATTTGGCGCCGGGCTGTCCAATGTGAGGCTGCGCGTGACTACCAGTGCTAAAGGTAGAACGAAAAATACAGCGGTTAAGGCCAGGTACGGGGCCATCAACAGCGCTTTTGTTGTTCCAGCTGCTGGAAGGCGAGCGATGCTCGGCAAGGGCTGCCAGCCAAGCTTTTGCTGAAATGCGGACAAAGCTACCTTTCCTTCAACCCTTGCTGCACGGTTTCTTTTTCGGAAGAGCCGTCAGAGCAGCGGACGGAGGAACCGCCGTCACGTCGACGAATGCACGGATTATTCGTACGGGCCGCCAGCGGCTCGGTCTGGTCTGATCAGGTGCGCGGCACTTTCCCGGGACTCGCTGCCAACAGTCCAATCGCTCATCACGACCTCGTGCCGCTTTCGAGTGCGAACGTTGCTTAAGGGCATGCTTGCACGGCAGGCATCTTGACTCAACGTAAATTGTGTATGCTAACTGCAGCTAATTGCTGCTCTTCCAACTAAAGTTAGCTGCATACTTTCATGACTGACATCCTGGCGAGGCTTCGCCTTATGAGCCCTGAACGGCAGCGCGACTATTGCGCCAATCTTCAGTTCTGCTGCGACCATTATCGCTCTGTGTCTGAGATTTGCCGGCGTCTCAACATCAACCGGCAACAGTTCAATCGCTATCTCGGTGGAACAACGACGCCTTCGCGACACAATCACAAGAAGATCAGTGACTTCTTCGGGCTTGAAGAGGAGGAATTGTTCACACCCCATGATGCTTTCGTTGCATCTTTCAAGCGACGTACGGCTGGACCTCCCTCCCCTTTCGCTCTGGATCGTTTGGAGCCACTTATTCGATCGATTTCGGGGCACAACGCCTCGGCGCTCGAAGAGTACGAAGGGTTCTATTTCAAATATTTCTACACTTTTCTCGGAATTCCCAGCATCAAGCGCGAGCTTGTCTATTGGCGTTACGAAAAGGGAGTTTTTATCTCCTCGACCAAGCAACGTTATCTCGGTCAGGATGAAAGAAGCGCGGCGTCGAGTCGCTACCTTACATTTCGAGGCGTGGTGGGAGCGTTGGATGACAGGCTGTTCGCTCTCGACTTTGATCCGAGGCCGGGAAGCGAGGTTTCGATGATGTTGCTTTACCCAAAGCGTCGGCTGCTGGAACGTCTTGACGGTATGGTGATCGGCCTCGGACATAGCTGGGATCGTCCCATCACCTCAGCCCGGCTTGTAATGGAATATCTCGGGAAGAAGATTGATATTCGCGCTGCGTTGAAGATGCTGGGCGCTGTCGACGCTGATGATGTAGTCATCCCTGCCGCAATCAAGCGGACAATCAAGAACGACATACACAATGACGAAACGCTGTTTCGCGTTCGAAATCCGCCTTGAACAAGCACGGCCATCCGCAACTTGCGGAGGCGCCCCTTCCCAGCCACCGTCCAATCAAGGCTGGATAGAGTTCGACGTTCAGTCCGTATGGTCGCTGCGCTGCAGGGGCTGACTAGCGGCCCGCCGTAAAGGATATCTCGACCAATTCGCCAGGCCCCAACTGGGCCACACCGACGGTTGTTCTCGCCGGCATGTCCGACGGGTTTAGCCACTCGGCCCAGGCCTGGTTCATCTTTGGTTTTTGTGCGAAGTCGGTGATAAAGATGACGGCCGAAAGAAGCTGTTGTTTGCTGGAGCCAGCGCTTGCCAGAATTGAATCGGCCCTCTCGAGCAGATCCTTCGTCTGGACGTACATATCGCCGGTGGTGTCCTTGGCGGTGATGCCGCCCAGATAAAGTGTGCCGTCCTTGGCAACGACGCTGTGCATGATTTCGGATGGGCCGATGCGCTCGATGGCCATGTTCACGAGATCCTTTTGGTTTTTGGCGTTATAAGTAGAAAGCTGCAAGCAGGGGCGAGGCCGGCTCTCCCAGCACTTGGCTGGCCAGCAGGCTTGCCGAATATGGAGCAAGCGTCAGCCCGTTCGCACCCATTCCATTTCCGATGAAAAGGCCAGCAATGCCTGGCGCTGGCCCCAGAAGCGGATTGGACGTGGCGCTAACCGGCCGAAAGCCAACTCTGGTCTCGACTAAAGTGGCTCCTGCGAGACCAGGCGCGACGCGCAAGGCTTCGCGAATGACGTCGTGGATCCCACCAGCGGTAACGCGACAATCAAAACCGGAGCCCGTTTCGCGGGTCGCGCCGACCACGACGCGCGAATCATCGAATGTCACCAGATAGCTGTCGGCATCGGCCGGGTGCAGCACCGGCCAAGGAGCCGTATCGACACCTGGCAGACGCAGGTGAACAATCTGACCACGCTGCGGTTTTACCGGCAAGTTTACGCCAAAGCGTTCCAGCAATTCGGCTGCCCATGCACCAGCCGTGACGACAACCGCATCGGCGTGTAATGTCTCGCCATCCACATTAACACCGACGGCCCGGCCCCGCTCGACGACCAGATTGGCATCCCCACGTCTCCACAAAGCGCCGCGGCGAATAGAGGCTCGTTCCAGTGCTCCTGCCAGAAGGCGTCCGTCCAAGCGGGCGCCTCCAGCAATGTGAAGAGCTGAAAACTGCTTATCAAGCGCTGGAAACAGGTCTTGCGTCTGGGCTGGATCGAGTCGCGAAATCTGACCGACCTGAGGTGCAGCCTCAGCGCGGGCACGGACCAGCGCCTCAGGCCCAGCAAGGGCGTCGGAATCTATGGCCAACAGCATGGCGCCAGTTCGCCGAAAGCCGAGTTCGGTTTCACCTTCCTCAGCCAAAGCCGGAATGAGGTCATCATAATAGGCGGCTGAGCGGTAGGCCAATTCATAGAAGGCCTGGCTATTCTCTCTGTCCAACCACGGACAGATAATGCCTGCTCCTGCCGACGTCGCTCGGCCTGCGTCGCCCCGCTCGACCACGATCACCTGAGCGCGCTTGCACGCTAGATGATAGGCGATGCTCGCACCCACGATGCCTCCGCCGATAACAACGATCCTCATGGCATTTCCTTTGACAACAGGATTCTGACGGTCCTCGGAAAATCCGAATTTGCCACGCGAGCGAACTGCACCGAGCAACAGAGGTGTGCGAACTCAGCGCCGCCGGCGGCAAGGCCAAGCTCCAGTGAAAGACGATCGCACTTCGAGGTCTTGCCAGGCCCAAATCTTGCCGGAAGCGCGCTCGGATAGGGGCTCACCTTGGTACGACTGCGATATCTCGCCGCCCAGAGTCAGTAACCTTGAACCGTGCGAATTCATGTTTGATTGCGATTGCGCCAAGGGATGGTTCCTGCGGCAGATTGTGCACGGGAAATAACCTCGCTCAACCTAAATAGTATGTTCCTTTTTTAGCTATTTGCTGCTGCCACGGCGCAAAGTGAGCAACATTCGGGAGCACCATCCGTTCGACTGGAACTTCGGTTGGTCCGCCGAATACTGAGTGTCAATGCCGGATCGGACGACACCACAATCGTTGCGGCGGCGCGGAAATAGAAGGTCGCTTTTAAGAGCAGCCGGCCCAGAGCGTCGCTTAACGAAGATGCAGGTTGACCCGGATGGCAAACAAGGAGCTCATCCAACCTCTTGCTGCTGCCAGGGCACGGATATAAACGGAAATGTGTACTATGAAGCCGATGCCGACTCGTACTTCGGAGAAAATTATCGAGCAGTCATAAAGTGCACGACGAGAGTCCCCGCCGCGCTTAATCACCAGTCCTACCTCTGGGCACAGTCTCCAACGCAAGCGCCCGCATGCGCGCACAATCCGATGGCCAGCTCAAGATCGCCGTACGGATTTGCGCTTCCGGGTCTTTCAAAGCCCAAGGCGTTTCTTCAGTTCCGCATTCTCCTTGCGGAGCTGCGCCGCTAGCAGGCCTTTCAGTCGTTTGTTTTCTTCTTCGAGCGCCACAAGATCCTTGAGACCATCACCCTCAGCTGGGCCGGCGGCGGCTTTCTTCCAATGATAATAGGTCTGTTCTGTAATTCCGACTTCCTTGACCGCAGCCTTGAGTGTGCCACCGCGACCAATCGATTTTTCTATCTGGCCGAGTTTGTGCGCGCGCTCGTTTTCGGAGTAGATTTTGCGACCGGTTCGCGTCGTCGGTGTTGCGATTTCTTCCGCTTTGGAAGCTGTGGCGGCGGCATCGTTTGGCCGGGCTGACTGCGGGCGTCCGCTCTTAACCTTTCGCGCCTTTAGGCCTCTCTTCTTCGTTTCTGTAGTTGCCACCTTCATAACCGGTTCGGCGGCAACTTCTGCTGGGTCTTCCAGAGGATTAGCCATTTGAGGTTCCACTCGTGGTTCGTGCAAGCTATGAGCTTCTGCGGTGGGAAGACCGGAGTCAATAACCCCACCATTATGCTGCTCCATGTCCTGGAAATGCCTCGCTGTCTCAGCGACCGCTGCCGACAAATCAACGTTAGCCCAGATCGAGCCTGATCCTTTCTGGTAGTGGCGTCGCTGTTTGACTTCTACGGTGAATTGTCGCGTCTGACGCTTCATGAGGCCTTCCATCGTTACATTTGGAGCAACAAGAGTCGCTTCTCGACGTCGATGGAACGTGCGGCTCCGGTTGCTGTGGGCGAGATTTATCGGAAAGGTCCAGCCGCTAGCAAGGGATTTTAAAACGATTTATCTTTGCCGCCGGTGACCATGAGCTCTCAATTCTGGCGTACGGACGGTGGCGCTACCTCGATGAACCTGCTTGGAAAGCCGGCCTGAAGGACTTGGACGATGAATTGACCGAGCTGCGAGGATTACTGGTTACCGGGATCAAGGATGGCCGGCTAGAACAGCGACGCGGATATCTCGATGTACGGGATCACTGCCTGGGGCGCGATCTTGAGCGTCGCCGCAGCGAATGCCTCGATCGACTTAATGACCTGTTGGTTCGCGCCGCTCTGCCGCAAATTTGATGGCGCTCGAGACTAATGCGAGCATTGGTGGCAGCAGGGAAGAGGCCGACCCTGTCTCGTTAACGGCGAAACCCAGCGCAGGATGGGGCGTTAGGGCAAACAATAAGGCCGTCTCGATCAGATCGAGACGGCCAGTGACTTATGATAGAATTGGTTGCGGGGACACGTAGCCACCGATCCCGACATTCGTTAATCGCGGTGGTTTGAGTAACGTTCGTTGACACTTGAGCTCGCAAGAGGGGTCACCTCTTTCGAAAAGCATTTTAGCCGTCAGTCCATCTGATGAGCAGGGCACAATTCTGCCGCCTGCTTGACCGTGGATAACTCAGTTTGACAAATCTCCAGCCGTTCGAAGCTCGGGCACAGATCATCCCATTTTCTTCGACTCTGTACCTGTTCGGGCACGACCCGGAGAGAGTTTGTTAGCGCGCAATATGTGCGAGCAAACAGCAATCGACCAATGACCCAGCCAGGGAACGTTACAATCGTCGAGGTGGGCCCTCGTGATGGCCTGCAGAACGAGAAGACGATCATTGCCAGCGACCGGAAAGTCGCCCTGATCGGGCTGCTGGCGGATGCAGGGCTGACGCGGATAGAGGCGACGGCATTCGTTTCGCCAAAATGGGTGCCGCAGCTGGCGGACCATAACGAGGTCATGCGGAATGCTCCGCGCCGGCCTGGCCTGGTCCTCTCCGCGCTGGTGCCGAACGAAGAAGGCGCCATAGCGGCGATCGCGGCCGGCGCCCAGGAACTCGCCGTGTTCGCCAGTGCATCGGAGACCTTCGCCCGCAAGAACACCAATTGCACGATCGCGCAGAGCATCGAGCGGTTCAGGCCGGTGATGGCTCTTGCCGCCGTCCACGGCCTTCCTGTGAGAGGCTACGTCTCCTGCGCCATCGACTGCCCGTATGAGGGGGCGATCGAGCCGGAAGCGGTCAGAGATGTCTCCGAGCGCCTGATTGGCATCGGCTGTGGGGAGGTGGCCGTCGCGGACACGATCGGACGCGCGAGCCCTGAACGGGTAGATCGGATGCTGGCCGAGACCACCCAGGGCATTGCTGCTTCCCAGCTTGCCTGTCATTTCCATGACACGTCGGGCCAGGCCCTCGCGAACATCGACGTCGCCTTGGCCTTCGGCATCAGGATCTTCGACAGCGCTGTCGGCGGGCTGGGCGGTTGCCCCTATGCGCCGGGCGCAGCCGGCAATGTCGCCACCGAGGCCGTCGTCGCGCATCTGGCGGCGGCTGGCTACGACACCGGAATAGACGCCGGGAAGCTGGCGCATGCCCGTGCCCTGGCGCTGCGGTTGAAGGCTGGTCCGCACGACTGACACACCGCTTTGGATATGCGGTCCTAATGGACCGCGGCATACATGATCGCCTCCTCCGTTGCGTTGCGGCGATCCATTTCCTCGACGATCTTGCCCTGGCGCGCAATGAGGATCCGGTCCGACAGCGTGAGGATCTCCGGCAAGTAGGAAGAGATCACCGCGATCGCGATTCCCTGGTCGGCGAGTTGGTTGATGAAGGCGTGGATCTCGGCGATGGCGCCGACATCGACGCCGCGCGTCGGCTCGTCGAAGATCACCAGTTTCGGCTTCTGTACCAGGGCCTTGGCGATGACGACCTTCTGCTGGTTGCCGCCCGAGAGCTCGATGACCTTCGCGTTGGGGTCGATGGCGCGGATGTTCAGACGCTTGCGCCAATCCTCGGCGAGCGAACGCGCCTGTTTCATCGATATGATGTTCAGGCCGCCATAGGCCTGGCCGCCGAGCTGGCCCATATAGATGTTCTCGGCGATGCTCATCGTCTCGAAAAAGCCCTCGGCCTTGCGCTCTTCGGTAACGTAGACGATGCCGTCGCGGACGGCGGGCGCCGGCACCAGATAGCGCTTGGGCCGGCCGCCGATCTTGACTTCGCCGCCGTGGAAGAAGTCGCGCTTGAGCACGCCGCTGACGACTTTCAGCGTCTCGGTGCGGCCGGATCCGACCAGGCCGAAGATACCCGTCACCTGGCCGGCATAAAGCGAGAAGGACGTGTTGCGGACCATGTTGCCCATCGACAGGTTCTCGACCGAAAGCACTTTTGGTCCGCGCGGACGCGGCGCGCGGCTCCGCGAAGCGCCGCTGTAGATCTCGTCGGTGAGCGTGCGGCCGACCATCGCCTGGATGATCTTCTGGCGGTCGAAGGCGGACGCCTTGTCGGATGCGACCAGCCTGCCGTCGCGCAGGATGGTGATGCGATCCGCCACCAGCAGCGCTTCCTCCAGCGCATGCGAGATGAAGATGATCGAGACCCCTTCTTTCTTCAGCTTCCTGATCAGCTTGAAGAAATAGCTCTTCTCCTCGGGCGTCAGCGTCGCCGTCGGCTCGTCGAAGATGATTACCTTGGCCTTGTGGTGAACCGCACGCGCGATCTCCACCATCTGTTTCTGGGCAGCGCCGAGCGAGCCGACAATCGCAGAGGGATCGACATGGAAATTGAGCGACTGCAGGAATTGCTGCGCCGAGATATAGACGCCACGCAGTCGGTTTAGCGGCTTTTCCTTGCCGAGATAGATGTTCTGGGCGACCGTCATCGATGGCACCAGGCTGTTTTCCTGGTAGACCATGGCGATGCCTTTCGCGAGGCCTTCGGCCGGAGTGTTGAGGCGCTCTTCCCGGCCGTCGATGAACAGCTTGCCGCTACTCAGCGGATAGACCCCCGCTATGACCTTGGTGAGCGTGGATTTGCCGGCGCCGTTTTCGCCGAGCAGAGCGTGGATCTCGCCAGGCAGCAGTTGGAAATCGACATCCAGGAACGCCGGATTGCCGCGGAAATCCTTGGTTGCCGCCTTGAGTTCGACAATGGGTGTCATGCTGCGGCATCCACGGTGGAAACGATGTCCGGCTCGCTGGGATCGAGGTGATCGAGTGCGAGGATTTCGCCGCAGCCTTTCGAGGTCAAAAGCAGTCGCCCGGTCTCTTCCACGCAGGAGGTTATGCCGTGGCGTTTGCCGTCGGCCCGGCTGTGGGCACTCCAGATCGGCTGGAATTGATCGTCGAGCCTGACCACGAGCCCGTAGGAGCGCGTGGGCGCCCATGGCTTGTGGATGCCAAGCCGGATGACGCCACCCGCCTGCAGCGGTTCCTTGAAGCTGTGGCCGCTGGAGAGCGTGGGCGCGATCCAGTATTCGGGAGCGACAGTCTCCATCATCTCGCGCTTGTAGCGCTTTTCGCGCAGCACGAACTCCTGCAGCTGGGAGCGCACAGCAAACAGGGTCAGCCAGTACCCTCCCCGGCTCGACGGACAGATGCGACCCGGATAGGCAGGCAAATCCGCCAGTGGCGTTTCGCGGCCTTCGCCGCCGATCCCGAGCGTCAGCAGACGGTGCCGCCATGCCTCGCTGACGGCCACACGATCGCCGTCGGCGATGCACACGCCGGAAGGATAGCCGAGGCCGCCCTGGATCACCGAGGCGTTCTGGCTTGCGATATCGATCTTCAGCACGCTGCCGCTGCGCCCGAGCTCCAGAAGGTCCCGCGCCCATTCGCCAACCGGACGGGCGCCCGAACCGTTGCAGACCACGAGCGTGTCTTCGTCGACGAACACGCCGGCGGTCGGACAATTGAGCCGTTGATTGCCGATGTTCACGGGCAGGCGCTTTCCATCATGCGGCCCGCCGGCGATCGCTACCCCCTGCCCATCCAGGCCGACGGCGATCGCGCCGCCGGCGGAGGCCGCCAGGAACGTGATGTCCGCCTCATAGGTCTGCCGCGTCTTGACCGAGCCGTCGCTCGCGACCTCGACCAGGCTCCTCCCCGATGACGCCAGGAAAAGGTTGCCGGCGACGGCCAGGTTGTCGGCGCCTTCCAGCATTGCGACGCTGGAGACCTGTTCGAGAAGATTATTCGGCTTCAGCGCGCCGTCCATGACCGGCACGGTGATGGAATGCTCGCCGCGGCCGCCCATGAACCGGTCGACGATGCCGCCGACGAAGCGCGAGAAGCTCATGCGCGCGCTCCCCAATAGGCGGCCTGCGACGTCCAGTCCGGATCGGCGCCGGGCAATTTCAGGCGGCCGATCCTGTCGTTGTAGAGGCCGCCGAGATAGAGATGGCCCTTGTGCTCGCGCATCGACGTCACCATGGGATGATTCTTGCCGCCAAGGTCCCAGTAGGATTCGACGATCTCGCCATCGGGCCTGAACTTCAGCACGCAGCCTGTGTTGATGTTGGGGAACAGCCACTCGTCCCGGGCGACCCGCTTGGCCATGCGTTTGCGCAGCGACGGCATGCGCATGGCGAGGTCGAGCGCCGGCGACCGCATGCCGACCAGGGCCAGCCAGAAATTGCCGTCCGAGGCGCGATTGATGTTGTCTGGGTATCCTGGAAGGTTCGGGATCGTGACCTCGCGCTTGCCCTTGTTCGGTCCCGCGAACCAGTACCGGTTTATGCGGCATCCCCAGGTCTCGGCGAAGAAGAAGGATTCGCCGTCGCCCGCCATGCAGACCCCGTTCGGGAACTGCAGGTCGCGCAGGATCGTCGCCGTCGACCGATCCCTCGGGTCGTAGCAGATCAGGCGTCCGTTGCCGCGGCTCTCCAGCGCATCGGTCGGCCAGTCATGCATGTCGTAGCGGATGGTTGCTTCGGAGAAGAAGATGCGGCCGTCCGGCGCGATGTCGAGATCGTCAGCGAGCTTGAGGCGGGAATCGTCGATGACCGACAGGAAGGTGCGGTTGGTCTCGTCGGTGAGCTTGGTCACCTTGCGCTCCGGCGAGACCTGATAAAGACCCATGCCGCCGATGCAGACATTGAGGTTGTCGTCGGCGTCGAACGCCATCCCCAGCGGGTGGCCGCCGATGTGAACGAAAATCTCCCACCGCGCATAATCGGGCGCCAGGAAGCGCACGATGTCGCCATGGCGATTGGGGCAGTAGAGGTTGTCCTGGCGGTCGAAGATGACGTCTTCCGGCCCCTCGATCTCGCCCTTGCCGATCAGCGTGACGTCTTTCAGCCGGTCGTTGAGCGCATAGGGGCTCGCCGATCCGGCATCGGTGTCGGGGAGTTCCGGCAGGCGGAAATAGCTCGGCGACACATAGACCTTGTTGAGCAGCTTGTGCCTGTTCTTCAGCCAGCGCACGTCAATGGCCACGACACAGAGCAGCACGATGCCGAGGATCATCGAGCTGATGCCGCCGGAGATGCCGATGCGCACCATGCTGTCGGTGAGGATGAGCACGACCACCGCGCCCAGCACTGATTTCACGACGGAGCCGCGGCCTCCGCCCAGGCTGTTGCCGCCGAGGACGGCCGCCGTCAGCGCGGCGATCTCGAGGCCGACGCCGGTATCCGACCCGGCGCTGCCAAGCCGGGCCGCGAAGAACACGCCGGCCAGCGAAACCAGCACGCTCGACCAGACATAGGTCGAGAAAATGACGAACTTGACCTTCAGGCCGGCATTGTAGGCCGAGCGGCGGCTGCCACCGACAGCGGTGATATGCCAGCCCGTCCTGGCGCGGGTGAGCACGACATGCCACAGCACGATGACGACCAAGGCTACGAGGAAGGAGAACGAGATCCCGAAGACGCTGCCTTCGCCGATGAAGGCCCAGAGGTCGGAATCCGGAAACACCGCCGAGACGTCGACCGCATAGTGGAGCAGGATGAGGTCGACGATCGAGCGGATGATGATCAGCGTGACAAGCGTCGTCAGGAAGGCCCGGATGCGCAGATAGCCGATCAGGAAACCGTTGACCGCGCCGCAGACGGCTCCTACCGCCAGCGTGGCGAGCACCGTGGCCCAGACCGGCCAGCCCAACAGGGAGATGCATATCAGCGCCGTGATGTTGGCAAGCGCAAAGACGCTGCCGACCGAAAGGTCGAGTCCGCCCGCAAGCAGCACGATGCCCATCGCGACGACGACCAGCGCGAACTCCGAAAGCTGGCGTGACGTCTCGGTCACGCTGTCGAGGGTGAAGAAATGCGGATTTTCCAGCAGGAAGAAACCGATCGTGAGGATGGTGGCAAAGACCGGAACGGCGTTGTCGCTCCAGCGCTTCGACAGCACTTCGCCAAGCACCTTCTCAGGAAAATAACGAAAATAGAGGCGCTCGATCGCTTCCATCACAACGTCCCAATCAAATTTGGCTTGGCCGGGCGCCGTGCATCGCGCAACGGCCCGGCCTGTTCGCTACTTCTTCAGCTGATCGAGGTCCCAACAGCTGTTCGCTGACATGCTGTCCTTGGTGATGAATTTGTTGGGCGTGTAGAGCGCGAATTTGAGCGAGCCAGCCGGCTCCTTCGACTGCAGCAGCACCTTGATGGTGTTGTTCAGGTCGCGGCCCTGCCCCTCGACATCATAGGAGATGACCTCGTTGAACGTGCCGTTCTGCACC
Organism: Mesorhizobium sp. M3A.F.Ca.ET.080.04.2.1; assembly: GCF_003952525.1. Lineage (NCBI taxonomy): Bacteria > Pseudomonadati > Pseudomonadota > Alphaproteobacteria > Hyphomicrobiales > Phyllobacteriaceae > Mesorhizobium > Mesorhizobium sp. M3A.F.Ca.ET.080.04.2.1. Next base: position 247,056 of record NZ_CP034451.1, read on the forward strand.
CCCTGGCACGCGGTCTTGTTTCCGCCGCCCGAGGTGATCAGGTAGATGTCCTTGCCGGACTCCTGAATGGCCGCGCCGGTGCCCGCATCCATGACGTCCCAGAAGCCGATGATGCCGCAGAGGTCCGGGTTCTGCTGGATCACCGTCTGGGCGATGCCATGTGCCTTGGACTGGTCCCAGTCGCCCGTCTGGCTGGAGACGATCTTGATATCGTCATGTCCCTTGAGCGTTTCGGTGATGGCGTTGAGCTGATAGACGCTTGCCGCCGCTGTGGCCGGACCCTGGATGATGGCGATCTTGCCGCTCTTGCCGCTGGCCTTGCCGCATTTCTCGATCATGCGGTTGGCGGCGTACTGGCCGATCCCGTACCAATCGGCGCCGACGAAGGCGTCTGTCTGATAGCTCGACTTCATGTTGACCTGGATGACCTTGATGCCGGAATCCTCGGCCTTCTTCAGGGTGCGCGCGTAGGAGGCCACATCGAAATTCTGCACGACGATGATGTCCGGCTTCTCGGTGATCGCCTGGGTCAGCGCGCGCGTGCCGGTGTCGGTGCTCCAGTTGGCGTCGCGGATGTCGATCGTGTAGCCGAGCCGCTTGGCTTCCTTCTCCATGATCGCGGCCCAGCCTTCCGGCAGGTCGAAGCTCATCGACATCGGCACGAAGACCACTTTCTTGCCGGCAAGCGAATCGAGTGTCGGCTGCCTGAGCGCATCGGCCATGCCCTCCTGCGCCATCGCGCAGCCCGTGGAAATGAAGGCCGCCGTGAGCGCGGCCGCCGCGTATTTCAGGATCATCATCTCGGTTCCTCCCATTCGATGACTGTCGGTTTCAGATGTCCCCTTGCTGCGATGTTTGTTCGTCTCGGGGGTTGAGAAGGGCGTCGATCACCAGGGCGAAGAGCAGCACGGTGCTCTTGAGCAGGTTCTGGACCGTGTAGGAGATGTTGAGGATGGTCATGCCGTTCAGCAGCAGGCCGATCAGCACCGTGCCGACCAGGATGTTGCGGACGCCGCCGCGCCCGCCGGTGAGGCCGATGCCGCCCAATATGACGACCAGAAGCACGTCATAGATCAGGGTGGAATTGACCATGCGCATGTTCATGCTGGCCACGGAGGCCGCCGTCGCGCAGCCGGCCAGGAAGGCCATGGCGCTCGAGATCACATATTGCAGGATGATGATCGGCCGGACCGGTATGCCGGTGATCCGCGCCGTGGAGATGTTGTCTCCGATGCCGTAGATGAAGCGCCCGAGACCAGTCTTCCTGAGGAAGAGATAGAGCGCGGCCGAGCAGATCGCGAAGAGCCAGATCGGCATCGGGATGCCTAGCACGGCGCCGCGCCCGAGAAACAGGAACCAGTGCAGATTGTCGGGGATGTTGTTGACGTCGAGCGACGCGATCACCCCTCGCCCGAGGCCATAGACGATCGCCGACACCGCGAGCGTCGCAAAGATGGCGGGGATTTCGACATAGGCGATCAGGAAACCCATCACCACCGCGACGGCGATGGCGAAGGCCAGCCCCAGAGCCAAGGCGGTCGAGAACGCGTAGCCCTGGTTGGCAAGCACGATCGACAAAGTGAGCGACACCGCCATCACGGCGACCAGGGAAAGGTCGACGCCGCGGCCGATGACCACCACCGCCATGCCGAGGCTGAGCATGCCCAGCATGGCGACGTTGCGGATCAGGTTGAGGATGTTCTCCGAGCTCAAGAATCCGTTGAGGGCGACGGAGAAATAGACAAAGAGCAGCACGGCGACGACGAAGATGATCAATTCCTGGGTGAGGCCGATCCGGTGCCTGGTCCTCGTCGTCGCGCTCGGCGTCATTTTTTCGGATGCTGTTGCCACGGTCACTTGCCCTTGTTGGCGAAAGCGTCGAGTCCGCGCCTGGCGTCGTCGCTCGTAAAGGTGCGCTGTCCGAGCCGCGCTTCCTGCTGGAAGGCGTCGCCAAGCGGCAGGTGCTGCAATGTCAGCACCGCTTCCTTGATCGTCTGGATGGCTGTCGGGCTGAAGGAGGCGATGCGCTCGGCAATATCGCGCGCCACGCGCTCAACCTCGCCGCTCGCCACGGCCTGGTTCGCGACGCCCCAGGCGAGCATTTCGGCCGCCGTGAAGCGCCTTCCCGTCAACAGGATTTCCATCGCATGCGCGTAGCCGATCTGGCGCACGAGGCGGACGAGCGTGCCGCCGGCGGGGACGAAGCCGTGCGCGGGTTCCGGCAGCTGGAAGACGGCGTCCTCGGCCACGATCCTGATATCGGTGGCCAGCATCAGCTCGAAACCGCCGCCGATGCACAGGCCGCGTATGGCGGCCACGACCGGCTTGTAGAAACCTGAAGTCTTGATGTGCGCCGGGTCCCACGCGGAAATGTCGAAGCTGTCGGAAGCAAGCGCTGGAATGGACTCTTTCAGGTCGGCGCCCACGCAGAAGGCCCGGTCCCCGGCTCCGGCAAGCACCGCCACGCGGATCCGGTCGTCGACGCGCACCTCGTCGAAGGCGCGGCCCAGATCCTCATACATGGAAAGGCTCAAGGCATTGAGCTTTTCCGGACGGTTGATCCGGATCGTGGCGATATGCCCGTCGACGCCGAAATCGATCGCCATCCTAGATCGTCCCTTGCGATTTCATGACATCCAGCTCTTGCGGTGAGAGCCCGACCAGCCGGGCGAGAACCAGATCGTTGTGCTCGCCGGGCGCAGGCGCCTTCTGCGGCGCCGCTTCGGCCATTTCGGAGAGCTTGATGGGCAGGCCGAACATGCCGAGAAGCTGTCGTCCGACCGGCACCTGGACGATCATGTTGCGGGCGGCGATATGCGGATCCTCGACGACCTCCGCGATGGTCTTGATGGCGCTCAGCGGCACCTTGTCGCCGGCGAGCTCCTCGAGCTCGGCCTTGGTGTAGCGGCTGAACCATCGATCGAGCAGCGGCTTGACCTTCGTTTCGGCGACCACCGGATCGAAGCGCTTTTCCATCGTATCGATTTCGGGGTCCGTCGCTCTGTCCGGCTCGCCGAAGAGGCCGCAGGTGATCGCCCAGAACTTGTCGGTGTAGCCGCCGAAGAACACATAGCCGTCCTTGCACGGAAATTGTCCGTAGGGGCGCACGAAGGGATGATCGTTGCCGAGCGGCGAAGCGATCTCTTTCCTGGCCGTATAACGAACGACGGCGTTCTCGGTCAGCGTCAGGACGGAGTCCTGCTGCGAGACGTCGACCACCTGGCCGATCCCGGTCTTGTCGACCTGGCGCAGCGCTGCCAGCGTCCCGATCGCGGCATAGAGCGCCGCCGCGAGGTCGCCGATGATCGTGCCGACCCGGACCGGCGGCCGGTCCGGGTAGCCGTTCATCGACCACAGCCCGCCGGCCGCCTGGCCGGTGTTGTCGTAAGCGGGTTTGGAGGAGTTCGGACCGGTGCGGCCGAAGCCGCTGATGGCAGTATAGATCAGCCGCGGGTTCTCGGCCCTGAGCACCTCGTAGCCGAGGCCGAGCTTGTCCATGGTGCCCGGCCGGAAGTTTTCGACCAGGACATCGGCCTTTCTCACCAGCCGCTTGAGCAGGGCCTTGCCTTCGGGCGACTTGAGATTAACGGTGAGGCCGAGCTTGTTGCGGTTGAACTGGGTGAAGAAGGCGCTGAGCTCGGAACCTTCTTCGCCGACGAAGGGCGGAAAGGTGCGCGCGTAGTCCGGGTCTTCCGGATTCTCGATCTTGATCACCGACGCGCCGAGGTCGGCGAGCAGCATCGAGCAGAACGGTCCGGCGACCACGCGCGTAATGTCGAGGACGACGACGCCGGCGAGCGGGCCGCTCCGCACCGGAAAATCGCTTTTGGGATCCACTTCAGTCACGTTTTGGTTTCCAATGGCTTGGTTTGATGCCGGGCAGCGAAGCGGCGCCGATCATCGCACGCTAGTCGAGGCGACGGGCTCACCGCCATCAAGACGAAGGTTCATACCTTCTCCGCCCGCATCTGCTCGAGCAACTCCCTGGCGCGATCGACGCGCACGTCGTGGCTGGAAGAGAGGGAGGACGCGACCCTGTCGATCTCGTCCCCGGTCGCCCCGGCCACGATTGCGATGTTGCGGGCGTGCAGCGCCATGTGCCCGCGCTGGATGCCTTCGGTCGCCAGCGCGCGAAGCGCGCCCATGTTCTGGGCGAGGCCGACCGCCACCGCCACCTCGGCCAGGGTCTGTGCGCTTTCCACGCCGAGGATCTTCAGGCAGGCGCGCGCGGCGGGATGCGTCTTGGTCGCGCCGCCGACGAGCCCGAGCGCCATCGGCATCTCCAGCGTGCCCACGAGATGCCCTTCGGCGTCGAGTTCCCAGGTCGACAGGGACGTGTAGCGCCCGGAACGGGACGCCCACACATGCGCGCCAGCCTCGATAGCCCTCCAGTCGTTGCCGGTGGCCACGACAAGCGGGTCGATGCCGTTCATGATCCCCTTGTTGTGCGTGGCGGCGCGATAGGGATCGACGACCGCAAGCGCGCAAGCCTCGACGATGCCGCGGGCAATCCGGTCGCCCTTGTATTCCGGGGTCTCGAGCGTCTCAGGCGCGACCCTCACCATGGCGCGCGCGATGCGCAGGTCGGCGTAGTTGGAAAGGATGCGCAGCCGCACGACCCCGCCGCTGATGGCCTCGATCATCGGCGCCACCGCTTCAGCCATCGTGTTGACGGTGTTGGCTCCCATGGCGTCGCGCACGTCGACGATGAGATGAACCACGACCATCGGTCCAGCCGCCGTCTGATCGAACACATGGACCTCGACGTCGCGGCAGCCGCCGCCGAGCGAGACGAGGACCTTATCCTTGACGTTGGCCGCCGCGATGATCGCGTCCCGCTCCTTCAGGATGCGCGCCCTGGCGCCATGCGGGTCGCGCAGCTCCAGGACCTGTACCTGAGCCCGCATGATGGGACCGGAGCTGGAGGTGAAGAAGCCGCCGCTCTTTCTCGCCAGCCGCGCCATGAAAGAAGCCGCCGCCAGCACGGAAGGCTCCTCGACGGCCATGGGGATCAGGTAGTCCCGCCCATTCACGGTAAAGTTCGCGGCGACCCCGATCGGCAGCTCGAAGGTGCCGATCACGTTCTCGATCATCCCGTCGGCGAGCGTCAGCGGCAGGCCGCCCGGCCCGAAGGTCCCGCGCTCCGCCTCGGTCAGAGCCACGGCATCGGCGACCCGGGCCAGACGCTCCGCCGGCGCAAGGTTGCGCAGATTTTCAAGCCGCGAGTTGACGGAGGGGCGCGTCGCGCCCTTCTGGGGATCTGTCACAAGCGCCTCCCACGCAATGTGTCATTTTCTTCTTGCGGCAAGATGGATCATTGTTACCATCCACATAAGGTACAGATATGAGAAATTGTCTTTATCTGTACCCACAAGAGGGATCTGCAGATGGCTGCTTCAGGCGAAAGACAAGGCGCCGTCACCCTGGTGGAAAATGTCACGGCGCGGCTGATCGAGCAGATCCAGTCGGGGGATCGCGTTCCTGGCAGCAAGCTGCCCTCGATCCGCAACGCGGCACGTGAATACGCCGTTTCGAAAAACACCATCGTCGAGGCGTATGAACGCCTCGCGGCCGCCGGTTACATCGTGTCCAAGCCGCGGTCGGGCTTCGTGGTCGCCAAGTCCGCGCAGCCGACGGCAGGCCGGCCCAAGCATCTGTCCGAAGCGGTCGACATCGTGTCGCTGCTCAACGCGCAGCTGGAAGAGAGCTTCGAGATCAGGGTTGGCGACGGCCGCCCGCCCGCCTCGTGGACCGAGGAGTCCGAAATCCGGCGTCATCTCGGCCTCGTGGGCAGAGGGCCGTCCTCCAGCACGGACGGCTATGGCTCCGCATGGGGCTTCCCGCCGCTGCGGCAGCAGATTGCCAGGCGGCTGGAAAAGCAGCATATCCAGGCGTCCGAGAAGAACATCATCCTCACCTTCGGCGCCAATCACGCGCTCGACCTGGTGATCAGGGCCTTCCTGACGCCTGGCGACGTCGTTCTGGTCGACGAGCCAGGCTATTATCCGCTGTTTGCAAAGCTCAAGCTCGCTCAGGTCCGTGTCGTCGGCGTCCGGCGGCTCCCCGACGGACCGGATGCCGAAGATTTTGCCGGCAAGGCCGCCACGGAGCGGCCGAAACTGTTCATCACGCAATCGATCGGGCACAACCCGACCGGCGGCAGCATCAGCCTGTCGGTCGCGCACTCGATCCTCACGGTAGCGGCCAGGCACAATGTAACGATCGTCGAAGACGATCCGTTCGCGGACCTGTCGCCGACGCCGCCCAACAGGCTTGCCACGCTCGATCAACTCAACCATGTGATCTCGATCGGCACGTTTTCGAAAACATTGTCGGCCAGCTTGCGTTCGGGTCACATTGCTGGGCATGCAGACAAGATCGCGGCGCTTGCCGAGCTCAAAATGCTGACGACGGTCAACAGCTCAGGTCATGTCGAGCGGCTGCTGCACCGGGTGGCGTCCGACGGACATTACGATCGCCATCTGAAGCGCCTTGGCCAACGGATCGAGGCCGCCGCCAATCGGGTTCATGGCGCCCTCGCCCGGTCCGGGCATTCGATCTTCTCCGGGAATGGTGGAGGGTATTACCTTTATTTGATGTTGCCCCAGGGGATCAACGATATCGAGCTGGCAAGACTGGGGGCGCAGAAAGGGATCTTCATCGCCCCCGGCAGCGTCTTCTGTCTGAACAAGCAGAACCCGATGGCCGCCGGCATCAGGATCAATGTTGCCCGCGCCGACGAGGATCGGTTCTTCGATTTCCTTCTCAGGAAGCTCTCCTAAGTCGTCAAGCCCCATAGGCCGATCCGCAGCCAGAAGGCGGATCGAAGCTTCCAGGGTGTGCCGGGTTCGCCTTGCCGAGTTCGAGGACGATGCCGAAGAGCGGGACCGCAGATGGCACGAGCCTCCCCAGGCTTGTCCCCGGGCGTCAGCATGATCTCTCCGATTAACGAGCGCAGCCTGGCAGCCGGGCGTTCCTTCTCGTGCTCAACGAGCGCGTGCGTGAGTTGCTTGGCGTCGACGGCTGACCGGTGGCCGCGGAGGTGGACGAGTACAGTGTCGAAGGGAATCATCAGGGCTCTTTTGCTCGGCTCGAAACCAGAGCGGCGAAATGCTTCGGTACGCCCGGCGGCCGCGACGGCGATTGCGTGCCCTTCCTGAACGCAAAAAACCGCCCCGGTTAGACCGGGACGGTAATTGATTTATGATAAAATTGGTTGCGGGGACACGATCTGCACATAACGAGCGTCGCCAGACCTTCGGCTTTCACGTGGCCAAGGCTCGCCCGCTTTAGGCCTCAAGCAGAGGAAGCCCGGCGAGCCAGCCGGAGGTTGAGAGATCCCGTTCCATCTGATGAAGGTCGACCAGCGGAAACAGCGTCGACGTCGCCACGAATCCGGGTCTCAGCGGATCGGCACCGTCTTCGGTAGCGCATGATCCTGGCCAAGTGCCGGCAAGGCATCCCTTGTTCATAGAGGACTTATGGACGGCCTCAGTTAAGGCCGCCCATATGGAAGGTCTTGATTTCAAGATATTCTTCAATACCAAGCTGCGCACCCTCGCGGCCGAGGCCGGACTGCTTGACACCTCCGAACGGCGCGACCTCGGTCGAGATCAGGCCTGTGTTCAAACCGACCATGCCGAATTCGAGCGCCTCGCCGACGCGCCAGGCGCGCCTAAGGCTTTCGGTATAGAAATAGGAGGCAAGCCCGAAGGGCGTGCCGTTAGCGATCGCGATCGCCTCCTCCTCCGTTTCGAAGCGAAAGAGCGGCGCTACCGGGCCGAAGGTCTCCTCGTTCGCGAGCAGCATCTCGGTCGTCGCGCCGGTCAGAACCTGCGGCGCCACATATTGGGGGCCGGTCGGCAGGGCGTGCCGCCGGGTGACGATCTTCGCTCCCTTGGCGAGCGCGTCTTGGAGGTGGCGGCTGATCTTGTCGACCGCGGCCTCGTTAATCATCGGGCCAATGGAAACGCCTGGCTGCATGCCGTTTCCGACCGTCATGGCGTTCACGCGGGCGGTCAACTTCTCCGCGAAGGCGTCATAGACGCCGGCCTGCACCAGTATACGGTTGGCGCACACGCAGGTCTGGCCGCCGTTGCGGAACTTGGAAATGATCGCACCCTCGACTGCGGCATCGAGATCCGCATCGTCGAAGACTATGAATGGCGCATTGCCGCCGAGCTCCAGAGAGAGCCGCTTTACACTGTCCGCCGCTCCACGCATTAGCAGCGACCCGACACGCGTTGATCCGGTGAAGGAAAGTTTGCGCACGGCTTCGTTCTGCATCAGTTCGTTGCCGATCTCGTTTGGCATGCCGGTGACAACGTTGACGACACCGGCGGGCATCCCTGCCCTTTCGGCCAGAACACCAAGGGCGATGGCGGAATAGGGGGTGAGCTCGGACGGCTTAATCACAACCGTGCAGCCGGCGGCGAGTGCCGGGGCGACTTTACGCGTGATCATGGCGTTCGGAAAATTCCACGGCGTAATGATCCCGCAGACGCCCACCGCCTCCTTCACCACCACGATGCGGCGATCGGGCGTCGGTGAGGGAATCGTATGCCCGCCGATGCGCCGCGCCTCTTCCGCGAACCATTTGACAAAGGATGCGCCGTAGCGGATCTCGCCACGCGCCTCGTCGAGCGGCTTACCCTGCTCCAGCGTAAGGATCTGCGCCAGGTTTTCGAGGTTCTCGAGCATGAGCTTGTGCCATGCTTCTAGAAGGGCGGCACGCTCGGCGTGGGTTTTCTTTTTCCACGGCCCGAAGGCCCGCGCAGCGGCCTCGACTGCGGCGCGCGTTTCGGCCCGCTCCATGTCAGGTACGGTGCCGATCGTTTCCTGCGTGGCCGGGTTCATGACATCGACGGTCCGGCTGGACGCCGCCCCCGTCCACTGCCCGTCGATCAATCCAGCCTGGACCAGCAGGCCGCCATATATGTTGTTCGTCACGTCCATCTCCCCCTCCCCGTCAGTCGAGCGCGGCCAGAACCGTGGCGGTGATGGCATCGGTCTTGTGACGCCCCGGAACGACACCGACGCCTTGCGCGGTGGTTTTCTCGATAGCTGCCATGACCCGTCCCGCACCGGCGTGTTCGCCCAGATGGTCGAGCATCATGGCCCCCGACCAAATCGCGGCGATTGGATTGGCGATGCCAAGATGGGCAATATCGGGCGCCGAACCATGCACCGGTTCAAACATCGATGGCGCAGTGCGGTCAGGATTGATGTTGGCGGAGGCAGCAAAACCCAACCCGCCCTGAATGGCCGCGCCAAGGTCGGTAAGGATATCGCCGAACAGGTTGGATGCGACCACGACGTCGAGGCTTTCGGGCGCCATCACCATGCGCGCGGCCATGGCGTCGACATGATAGCTCGTCACCTCGACGTCGGGATATTCAGCTGATAGCAGCCGGGTGACCTCGTCCCAAAACACCATCGAAAATTTCTGCGCGTTGGACTTGGTTACGGAGGCAAGCTTGCCGCGACGCATGCGGGCCTGCGCGAAGCCGAAGCGCAGGATGCGCTCGACGCCGGCACGGGTGAAGATGGACGTTTCCACCGCCACCTCGCCGGTCGTGCCTTGATGCAGGCGCCCGCCGGCACCGCTATATTCGCCTTCGGTGTTCTCACGAATGCACAAAATGTCGAAACCCTCGGCCCGCAACGGGCCAGTCACGCCCGGCAGGAGGCGGTGCGGCCGAATGTTGGCATATTGCACGAAGGCCTTACGGATAGGCAGCAACAGCCCGTGGAGCGATACGGAGTCCGGCACTTCAGCCGGCCAGCCGACTGCTCCCAGCAATATGGCGTCGAAGTCACGCAAGATCTCGATCCCGTCCGCGGGCATCATCGCGCCCGTCTGTTTGTAGAATGCGCAGGACCAGGGGAACGTCTTACCTTCGAGCCGGAACTCGCCGCCCGCCGCTTTTTCCAGGACTGCCCAAGCAGCCTCTGTCACGCTGGTCCCGATGCCGTCACCGGGAATGGTGGCGATTGAATAGGTCTTCATTTCATCCTTCCGTCCACAGCCGTCACTGCCGAAGACCCCGTACGGGAAATGCCCTGGGCACGCTAGCCCGCATTCCTGGCCCGACCGCCGCAAATGGCTGGGCGTTTGTATGGATCAATTCCGTCCAGGTGACGATCGCAGAACGGGCACGACGGGATGCTCCGATGAGACCTGAGATCGACGGCACCCGTGAACACGGCTTGGTCAACAAATAGTCGACATCCACCAGTGTCCCATCGGAGCAATCAATGCTTCAGCCCAAGGATCGTGCGAGCTTCTGCAGCGGTTGCCGGCTCGCCGCCGAGCAGACGGATAATGCTTACAGCTTTCTCCACCAGTTGAGTATTCGATGTCGCCTCGACACCTTTGTCCAGATAGAAATTGTCCTCCAGCCCCACACGCGTATGTCCCCCATAATGAAGGCCTGGGCGACCATTGGAAACTCCGCGCGACCTACGCCGAAGGCCGACCACTGCATCCCGTGTGGTATTGCGCCCATGAAATATGACAGCATCTGGGCGCTTGCCGGGGCGCCCCAAGGAACGCCAAGAGCGAACTGAAGGAAGCTATCCGAGGGTATGGAACCGGACGCCATCATTTTAACGGCCAAGGCGAGATGCCCAGGCTCGAATATCTCCAGTTCTGGTCTTACCCCTGCCTGCCGAATGCTGGCGGCGATGAGCTCAATTTGAGCTGGCGTGTTGATCAGGGCTCCCTTGCCGAAATTCAAGGATCCCATATCCAGACTGCATATTTCTGGCTTCAGCTCCACGATGTGCCGAACCCGCTCGGCGGGTGGCCTCACATTTGAACCTGCCTCGAAACCGTTGAGCTGCTCAAGGCTAGGGACGAACCGCCCGCCGGGGCCGGTCGTAAGGTTGATGACGACATCGGTTTTCGCGTCACGAACACGATCCACGACCTCACGGTAGAGATCAAGATTCATGCTCGCTTTGCCGGTCGCCGGATCGCGCACATGAATATGCGCGATCGCGGCTCCTGCCTGTGCGGCCTCAATGGCCGCGTCCGCAATTTGGCGCGGAGTGACCGGGACTTGCGGATGGCGTTGAGCGGAATCGTCCCCACCCGTGACGGCACAAGTGATTATCGTTGGCATTGCCGAATGTCTTTCCCTCGCAAGTGGACGCGGCTGGCTTGCATAGACAACACGTTCAGGCGTTCAGCCGCCTCGGGAAGGTCAAGGTCTCAACAAGGCCTGTGAGATCGCGAACCTGATCCAGCTCAAGCATCTGCCGTTCGATGCCTTTGATCTCGTCTGCGGAGTAGAGCGCGGCGAAATCGAGGCACTTTTGAAACTTGGCGATGACTTCCTTCGAGCCGAAACGGCTGTTGGCGGGTTCACCGGGCGAGTCATGGACCAGTTTCTCGAATACGCGGCCATCCTTCATTTTGACCGTAATAGGGCTATCAAAGGCCTCTACGCCTCCCTTCGGCCAATCCTTATGAACGGTCACTGAGACCTTGTTCCTGGCCTCCTGCCACCTGGGGTCCACGGCTTTTTCATCAGAGAAGCTGCTCAAAAAGACGGACTTTTCAAAGAAGCATGCCACGGTGGCGTGAGACAGGCTGAAGCGAGCCTGCTCGGCGCTGTCTGGCTGGTCGTACTTCAAAATCTGGGAGTGCGTCACGTTGATGCCGTGATCGACGCTTTCGACATCGTCCCAACGCAGGCCATGCTCACGGATCAGTTCCAGAAGGCCATCCATGTTGCGGTGCTTGAAGAAGCAGCACGGGTATTTCTTGATGCCAACGTGATAAATGCGGTAGTCGGCACCCAGGTCCAGGTCAAAGGTCGGTGTATCGGCCCAAAGTTCGCCGAAGCCATGCGTTCCTTCCAGGATATCGGGCTGCCCGACATAGCCCAGCGATGCCAGTTCAGCCGAACAGATGCCGTTACGGCCGGCAAAGCCCGCCTCAATGATGTGTGCGCCGCTACCGGTCTGCTTCAGCAGACCAGCCGATTGCGAAACCGCGAGGCTGATCGCCGCCGTGGTCTGGTCAACGTCGAGGTCCATCAACTTTGATGCAGCAACGGCGTTACCGATGGTGCCCAGAGCGGCCCAGCTCGCCCAGCCCTTCTTCATTCCGCGATCAAAGGCCAAGCCGAGCTGCGCAGCCACTTCGTAGCCAAGAATAAGCGCCTCCAACAGCCGATCCCCGGAGAGCTTGTATTTTTCGCTGAGTGCGAAGACAGCGGGCCAGTGACCGCACGAATACATCGTTTCAGGGAAGCTATCGTCTTCCAATTCTGTGGCGTGAGCGGAGTTGGCATTGGCGATCGTCGCATACTCGACGGGGGCGCGGAAGCCGGCGCCAAATACGCCCGCCTCGTTGTGACCGCCCTTGCTCTGTACGTAACCGATTACTGTTTTGCCAACCTTCATCCTCGTGCCGGCTACGTTCATCCCGACATGACTAAGGCCAAGCAGTTTCGCGTAATCGACCACCGCGGTCGGCATGTTCGCGAGAGATGTCGCTCGAACGAATTCGGCGATTTCGCGGGTCGTAGTGGCTCCCATTTTTTCCTCTTTCTCACTTGCCCTGGTAAATTTGTCAGCTGTCGCCCCAATCGGATCAGTTCCATATTTCGGGACACAATTCAGCTTATTGCGAGTATGTCGTGAAATGTTGCCAAGTCAACTCAGAAGAAGGGTAAATCGTAATGGACATGATGATCGGACTAAACACACGCCCTCTGGGCATTTGACAAGGCTCCTCCGTCATGCACAATGCCGAAAAACAAGATGACGTACTGTTTTTCGGTTCTTTGGATATGCTGAGGTTGGCCCGCTCCCCGGGATACGGGGCCCGTCCTGCCGAAGCCGGGAGGTTCTGGTGCTTAGCGTCAAACAAGTGGTCGCCGGCTATGGCCGGCTTACGGCTCTCAAGGAAGTAGACCTGACGGTCAACGAGGGTGAGATCGTTTTCGTTGTCGGACCGAACGGAGCTGGAAAGTCGACGCTGCTGAAGACCATATGCGGTCTCATGACGCCGACCGCCGGCGAAATCACATTTCGCGGCCGCAGGATCGACGGGAAACCTCCGGAGGAATTATGCCGCGGCGGGCTGACGTTGATTCCGGAAGGTCGCCACATCTTTAAGACGTTAACAGTCCAGGAGAACCTGCGCGTCGGCTCTATGATCAGGAAGAATTCCGCGGAGGTACGTGCGGATCTGGAAAGCGTTCTCGATACCTTTCCCATCCTCCGAGAACGCTTCACCGGCATTGCGGGATATCTTTCGGGCGGCGAACAACAGCAGCTCGCCATCGCCCGGTCCATTCTGCAGCGCCCTTCCCTGCTGATGATTGATGAACCCTCGCTAGGGTTGGCGCCTCTGGTCATCGACCAGGTCTATGAAAGTCTGCGGAAGCTGAACCGGACCGGCCTGACTTTGCTCATCGTCGAACAGTCGACGGGAAGGATCATGGATCTCGCTTCACGCATCTATGTCGTTCGCAACGGCAGAGTCGTCCTTGAGGGTACCCCAGACAAGCTCCGCGACGGACGGGCCGTCAACGCAGCATATTTCGGCTTCGACAGCGCGGACGCCTCCTGATCGTTTGGGCTCTCGCCGGATTACCAATTGGTCGAACAGGACTGCAAGCTCGATCGAGCTGCAGATCGTCAAGCCAGGTGACGACAAATTTGATCCTGCGCATTCAGAAACTAGAATGCAGTGCCCAGTCCGCGGGGCCAAGCAGATCGGCAGCGAATTTTCGCTGATGCCAGTAAGGGTAGATATATGGCAGCCGGCTGATCTCGTTGAGCAGCTCAAGTTCCTGGTCGCTCAATGCCACGTCGACAGCCGCGATGTTTTCCCGAAAATGCTCCTCGGTGAGCCCACCAGTTACAACTGAAGCCACGCCCGGTCTTGCGAGGACCCAGGCCAAAGCCACATGTGACATCGGTATGCCGCGCGCGCCTGCGATATCCGTAATTACATCGACAATGCGCCATAGCCGCCCTTTGTCGCGAATGGGAGGTCCACTCCACGCAGGGTTCGGACCGCTCCAGTCGGGCGGCGACTCACGACTGAAAAAGCCCGAGAGAAGGCCGGACGTCAAAGGGCTCCACACCATCACGCCAACCCCCTGGTCGATTGCAATCGGCAGCAGTTCGTACTCCGCCTCCCTGGCTTCGAGCGTGTAGTGAATCTGCTGGGCGATGAAGCGCGACTGCATCTTAGTATCCGCAATATGCAGTGCCTTCATCAAATGCCACCCAGAGTAATTTGAGCACCCTATATAACGAACCTTCCCGTGCCGCACGAGCGCGTCGAGGGCCTCGATTGTCTCTTCCAGTGGCGTCGATCCGTCCCATTCGTGCATCAAAAACAGATCTATGTAATCCGTGCGCAACCGCTTCAGGCTGCGCTCGCACTCTCGGACAATGTGGTAGCGCGACCCACCCTCGTCATTGGCGCCATCGCCAACCCGCATCCGCGCCTTGGACGTGATCAAAACCTGGTTGCGTCGGCCGTCCAACACTTCTCCCAGGACTTCCTCCGATCGACCGTTGTTGTACATGTTCGCGGTGTCGAACATATTGACGCCGCCATCGAGACAGACGTCCACCATGCGACGTGCTTCAGCAACTCCATGGGCTTCGCCGAAGGACAATGTCCCCATGCTCAGCGCAGAGACTTTCAGGCCGCTTCGACCCATGTTCCTGTATTGCATTGTCTTCTCCGAGCTCGAAAGCGCGACGTGCGATTGAATTCAGCAAGGTCACCGGTTTTCGTCCGGTATCACGGCTGGCAGTTGCTCGCACAATCAGGGCCACCAACCATATGACAGCTCCCGCGGCACCGGCGCGAACATTCGGTTCAGGTCTTGACCAAGATCTTGAGCAGCGATTCCTTTGGATCAAGCAGGCGACGGAAACCATCGTCGAGGATTCGATCCGCGCTGATAGTACCGTCAATCAACTTCTCTACAGGGAAATTGCCCGAGCGGATCATTGCGATGATGCGCGGCCACATATCCTTCGAATAGGCGAGAGAAGCCCGAACGGTCAGGCCCTTGAGTAGCCACTGGAACGGATCCACATTCGCTCCGCCATGGACCACGCCGGTGATGACGACCGAACCCAAGGCACGCGTGACCTCAGTGCACTGATTGAACGCACGAGGGTTTCCCGAGCATTCGATCGCGACATCCACGCCAACGTTCTCGGTCGTTTCCGCACGGACAGCTTCGACAAAGCCGCTTTCGGTCGGATCAATGATGAGGTCCGCCACGGCCAGCGAAGCAAGCTTTCCCCGGCGGCCCAGACTCGGCTCGCTGATAATGACTTGCGCAGCGCCAGCGGCCCTTGCGGCCATCGCCACAAGAACGCCAATCGGACCGCCGCCAGTTACAAGAACAGTGTCGCCCGAGCGCACGCCACCAAGATCTACGGCCTGCACTGCGACTGCGGCCGGCTCAATGAGCGCTCCTTGCTCATCCGTGACGTCATCAGGCAAAGGAATTGCGTTGTAGTCATTTACCACCGCGTATTCGGCCATACCGCCCCAGGGCCAGCCCAGTCCAACGGACGAACACAGCGGACTGAAGTGATAAAGTCCTCTGCGCCCGAAATAGTCCGTGGGCGGGCCAATCATGGGCTGAATGGAAATGCGGTCGCCTGCCTGAACGGTTGCGACATCCTTGCCTACTTCAATGACTTGGGCGGAGAATTCATGGCCCAATATTTGCGGGAGTTCGGCACCGCTATAGGGGTTTCGTACCTTCGGCGTCCAATGCGGTCCGTCAAGATACTCATGCAAGTCAGTGCCACATATGCCGCAAAGTGAGCTCTTTATCAGAACCTGGCTTGGGCCGATCTCCGAAGGCGCGGGCACATCGTCGACCCTGACGTCCTTGGCTGCGTAAAACCTAACTGCTTTCATCGATATATTCCTCAAAAACGATCAGCGTGGCCACAACCACAGCAGGTCACTGCTGGATCATCACCTGTCATGGCAGCATCTGTTGGATGGGAACGCGCGACCGGAGGGCCGCGCGTCACTCGACACCGTTACTTCGATTTGCGAAGCAGCATGTTCAGGTCCGGAACGAAATCATTCCGGTAGCTCTCCACCGCCTTGAAGACCCCGTTCTCGACCTTCATGATCAACTGTGGACGATTGACCTGAATGTGGATTTCGCTGGTATAGGAGGTAGGCCCGCACGTGGTGGGCTCGTCCTTGAAGTTGTTCATCACATCAACAACGGGCTGGCTGTCGATGGCGTTCGCCTTTTGAACAGCGCTTGCCCATTGCTCGATCGCGCAATAGCCGAGTACGGAGAACTCCGTCTCCGGCTTCTGTCCCCAGCGTGCGCTGTAGGCCTCGAGAAACTTGTTAATCTCTGGCCTCGGATCATCGTTGAGTGACATGATGGAAGGCAGATAAAAATCCTTCAGGTTCGGAACCGCGTTCAGCCAAGAATTCCCGCTCATACCGGTGTCCGACAAGATCACGGTGTCTATGCCGGCCGCACGAAGCTGACGCACCGCCGATGCACCGCCTGGGGTGTAGCTGCACAGGAAGATGGCATCTGGCTGCTTGTGCAATCCCTTGATGCGCGTGATCTGGGCCGAGATCGAGGGATCGTCGTTCTTGAAAGTGTCCCGATCAACAATGGTCCCGCCTTTGCGCTCCCAAGCATTTGCGAAGCCCGCACATGAAGACTTGGTCGCTTCGATCGAAACGTCTTCAAGGATGAAAGCGCTCTTAAGACCAAGCTTGGCTTGGCCATATTCGGCCATGACTATCCCTGCGGTTTGCCCGGCGGTGTGGGCTGTGAATACGTATGGGCCCACTCCTTGCACCCCCATCTTCGGGTCACTGGCCCCAGTGGAAATCGCAACCAGGCCGGCGTTCTGAGCGATGAGGGCTGCGGGTGAACCATAGTCATAGTCTGGCGGCACAATCATCATATTTGCACCCCAGCTGACCAATTCGCTGGCGGTGGAACCAGACAGGGCGAGATCTGTCTTCATATCAAGAACCTTGTACTCGATCTGCCGACCCAGCAGCCCGCCCGCCTTGTTGATCTCCTCAATCTTCAGGATTGCCGCTTTGTGGGGATTGTCATCATAGGCCGCCAGCCAACCCGACAATCCAGTCACAAATCCGATCTTGATCGGCTCTTTGTCCTGAGCAAAAGCAGCCGTCGTCATCAATGATGCCATTACGCCGCAAACAGCTAGCCCTAGGAGGGCTCGAAAGTTCCCCATTTTTCTGTTCTCCCGTTGTCCCGAAAACTGAGACTATGTCCCAGTAAATGACATACGATCACAGCTTTTCCGCGTTGTCAAACGGGCTGCCGCTGCGTGAGGGAGCCGCAGAAGCTGAGGCTGCTGCCACAACTGATTCCACCGAAGCATTCTTGACAAGCGCCTCCCAACAGTCTCTATTGCCATTAAATAGGATTAAGTTCCGATTTTCGGAACATGCCAATTGCATTGGATGGATTATGGGCATTAGCGTTGGCGTTGATGTAGGCGGCACCTTCACCGACCTGTTCATGATGGACACGGACAAGCTGACGTTCCACACGGCAAAGGTGCCGACCACGGTGGACAACCGATCGCAAGGTTTCCTCCAGGGTCTCGATGAGCTCGGCGTGCAACCGGCAGCCATCGACTGGCTCATCCACGGCACAACTGCCGGCACGAATGCCGTGCTGGAGCGCAAGGGCGCGCGCTGCGGTTTGATAACGACAAAAGGGTTTCGCGACGTCCTGGAGATCGGGCGTCGGACTCGACCCTACGCCTACGGCCTATCTGGAAATTTCCGCCCTTTGATCAATCGAGAGTTCCGCCTCGAGGTGCCGGAACGCATTGATTCCCATGGAAATATAGTGATTGCGTTGGATGAAGAGGCGGTACGTGCCACGACGCGCCGCCTGCTCGACATGGGAGCGGAAGCGATCGTAGTGATCTTCCTGCATTCCTACGCCAACGACAAACACGAGGCACGAGCTGCGCAAATCGTCAGGGACCTCTGGCCAAACGAGCATGTGGTGGCAAGCCACGAAATCATCCGTGAGATGCGGGAATTCGAGCGATCGAGCACGGTGGCTATTCACGCATCGATCGGCCCCGTGGTCAGCCGCTACATCTCTGACGTGGCCTCGGAATTGAAAAAGAGTGGATTCAAGAACGAACTGCTCGTGATGCAGGCAAATGGCGGCATGATGGCCTCCTCACTGGTCGCCCGGCATGCCGTGCAGACGGTCATGTCAGGCCCGGCTGCCGGCGTGCTGGCGGCCTCCGCAATTGCAAAGCGGGCGGGGATCGACAACGTCGTGACGGGGGACATGGGCGGCACGAGCTTCGACGTCGCGATCGTCGCCAACGGCGAACCGATCATATCAGCTGAAAAGGAACTGGCCTATGCCGTTCCAATTCGTATCCCGATGATAGACATCCACACAGTGGGGGCTGGCGGCGGCAGCATCGCGCGCCTCGACAAGGCCGGGATGATCCGCGTCGGCCCCGAAAGCGCTGCCTCGTTCCCCGGCCCGATAGGCTTCGGCAGAGGTGGCACCGAGCCGACGATAACCGACGCCAATTTCCTGTTAGGACGATTAAATCCGCGGGCGATCACCGGCTCGTCGAAAGAGGCGCCGCTCGACAAGATCGCGACGACATTTGAGAGCAGGATCGGACATATCCTTGGCATGGATGCATGCAGGACAGCAGCGGCGATCCTGGAAGTCGCGAATGCTGAGCTTGCCGGCGCGATCCGGCTGGTCCTGATCGAGAAGGGACATGATCCGCGCGATTTCGCGCTCATGCCCTTCGGCGGCGCCGGACCGCTCCATGCCGTCTCCATCGCTCGAGACCTGAACATCCCGCGCGTTCTGGTACCACGCTATCCGGGGCTCAATTCGGCCCTGGGCTGCGTGCTAGCCGACGTTCGTCATGACTTCGTTCAGGGGGTCAATGAAGCACTCGGAGGCCTCGACCGTGCGTCAATCCAAAAGATACTGACAGATCAGGAGCGGGCTGGCCGCGATCTGCTGGCTCGGGAAAAAGTCAGCGTCGTTCGCGTGGACGTCTCGCATGAGTTCGATCTCCTCTTCCGCGGCCAGTCGCATGCACTACGCGTTCCGATGCGCGGATCCCGATTTGACCCGCAGGAACTTGAGGCAGAGTTCGTCAAACAGTACCTGGCCCGTTACGACCTGTCGCTTCCCGAGATGCACCCGATGTTGACGAATGTCCGCACCACCGTGGTCGGTGTCCGGGAAGGTATCGACTTTGGCATCTTCAAGCCGAAACAGGGCCGGCTCCAAGACGCCATCAAGGGGTCCCGTGACGTCTACTTCGATGGGGCGTGGCGCTCGGCGGTCACTTACGACCGCGACAAGTTGCCTGAAGGCGCAACGATTAAGGGGCCGGCGATTATCGAACAGCAGGACAGCACCTTTGTTCTTGATCCGGGCGCTACCGCGCAGGTGGACGATATCGGCAACCTGCTCGTCCATGTTCACGGTTGAAGTCGCCACTGGAGGAAACCATGACGCCTCAAACTCTCAAACGCGACGACGCACCCTGCGCTGGCACCGCCGTCGACCCCGTGACTTTGACAGTCATAGAAAAGGGTTTGCAGCATGTCTGCACGGAAATGGATCTGGTGCATGAGAAGACCTCCTTCTCGCCCATCATTTCCGAAGGATACGACCGCGCCAACGGCATCTATCATCGCCAGGATGGCAGGATGATCGCTCAGGGCGAGCTCGGACTGCCGATCTTCCTGGGCCAACTTGCGGTCACCACGAACACCGTCATCCAATCACGGAACGATCTTGCAGACGGCGATATCGTGGTGATGAACGACCCCTATCTCGGCGGATCGCATCTGATGGACGTTCGAATGGTGCGTCCGTTCTTCTACAAGGGGCGCCTATGGGCTTATCTGTCCAATGTTGGCCACTGGCGCGATACCGGCGGTTCGGTTCCAGGAGGCTTTGCCACCAAGTCGACGGAGATTCACCAGGAGGGGCTGCGCATCCCGCCAATAAAGCTGGTGAAGGCTGGCAGGATCGAGGATGATGTTCTCCAGCTAATCCTCAACAATATCAGAGTACCGAATGACTCCCTCGGAGACGTGAAGGCTCAGATCGCAGCACTCGGGGCCGGCGCAAAACGCCTCACAAGCCTGCTGGACCGCTATGGCGAGGAGGTTGTCGACAAAGCCATCTCGGAACTGGAAGTTCGCTCCGAACGGCTGATGCGGTCTCACATCGAAACGATCCCCGATGGTACGTGGAGAGCGGCGGCCGAGGTCGACAGTGATGGCATCGTCAACGCGCCGCTTACGATCCACGTCAATGTCGAGGTAGCCGGATCCGACATTCGCGTGAATTTCCAAGGTTCGAGCGAACCTTGCGCAGGTCCGCTCAATACAGTCTGGGCAACCACGCTCAGCGCGGTCTACATTGCGTTGAAACATGTCTTTCCCGATGTCCCCATGAACGCGGGCTGCTTTCGTCCGATCACAGTGGAAAAGCCCCGCGGAACCTTCCTGTACGCCGAGTATCCAAGGCCGACGGCCGGTTCAGCCGCCGAAGTCTCGCAGCGAATTATCGAGGCGATCCTGCTGGCCCTGGCGCCAGCCATCCCCGACAAGATATTTGCCCCTCCCGCTGGAACCAGCGGGAACCTCTGCCTTGGCGGCGTGGATCCCGAGACGGGCGAAACCTATGTGATGTACTACTTCTCCGGCGGCGGCTACGGAGGCTGGTATGATGGCGACGGCATCAGCAATGGCTGTGCAACGATCGGCATTTCCAAGAGCCAGCCTGTTGAGGTGCTCGAGCAGCGTTACCCGATCATCTTCGACCATTACTCACTTCGAGATGGATCCGGCGGTGCGGGCAAATTTCGGGGCGGACTCGGCGTCGCCTATCGGATGAAGCTGCTGCGAGGGACGGCAGCGGCCTCCTTCATGATGGATCATGGGCGACAGGGTCCCCCAGGGACACTCGGCGGACAGCCAGGATCCCCCAACGAGATCGTCGTATCTCGTGGTGGCACAGCGGAGATACCCGAGCATCTGTCGAAGGGCGAAGGCTATGTCCTGCGGCCAGGCGACTGGATTGACGTAAAGACCCCGGGCGGCGGCGGCTACGGAGACCCCAGTGATCGAGATCCTGGGCTGGCCGAGGATGACGGAAAAAGGGGCTACCTCTAAAGGTGCCTTCAAGGGCAGGTCGTTAGACCAACGCCGCTGAGCTTTCGACCGACGGATATCAAGACATGCTTTCACTTGCAAATGCGACTGACGAGTTGAACCACGCGATTGCCCGGTTGAGATATGAATTTGCCGCGCGCAATCCCTTGAGTGAACGATCGGCACGCGAGGCACAAAAAGCGCTTCCTGGAGGCAGCACACGATCGGTTCTGTTTTACGAACCGTTTCCGCTCACGATCTCATCCGGTAGAGGCGCTGAGGTAACCGATGTCGACGGCCACACCTATTTTGATTTCGTCGGCGAGTTTTCTGCAGGCCTCTATGGACACTCCGAGCCGGTAATCCGCCAGGCGGTTGTGGAGGCACTGGACGGCGGCATCGTGCTTGCTGGACCCAACGTCTACGAGGCAAAATTCGCCGAGGCGATAAAGGCGCGGTTCCCGAGCATGGAACTGCTTCGCTTCTGCAATTCAGGCACCGAGGCGAACATCCTTGCGCTTGTCACGGCCCAGCATTTCACGCGCCGGCGTAAGATTCTGGTTTTCGATGGCGCCTATCATGGGGGTGTTCTCGTTTTTCCGTCTGGCGGAAATCCACTCAATCTGCCATTCGATTTTATCATTAGCCCGTATAACGACGTCGTCGCCGCCGCACGGCGGATCAGGGAAAACAAGAACGACTTGGCAGCGGTCCTGGTGGAGCCGATCCTGGGCGCGGGTGGCAACCTTCCCGGTACAAACGACTTTTTCTCTACCCTGCGTCGGGAAACGGAGGCGGCAGGTGCGTTGTTAATCTTCGACGAAGTCAAAACGTCGCGCTGTGGTTCGGGGGGTATGCAAGGCTTGTTCGGGATTAAGCCGGACCTGACGACGCTTGGCAAATATCTGGGCGGCGGTTTGCCGACCGGCGCCTTTGGCGGGCGTGCGGACATCATGGACCACTTCAACCCGCATAGAGCCGGATCGCTGCGGCATGCGGGAACCTTCAACAACAATGTCTGTTCAATGGCAGCTGGTCTTGCGGGCCTGACTAAGGTGTTTACGCCTGCGCGGGCCGACGCCTTCCACAAGGAGGGCGAGCAGATGCGTGTTGATTTTCAAACCATCGCTGACGCCAAAGCCGTGCCTTTGAGCTTTACCGGGCTCGGATCATTCTTCACTTTGCATCTCGGTGGCAAGCTCCTTGAAAAGGCCGCGGACGTCACGCCTCTTAGCAGGCAGGTCGGGCTTCTTTTTCACATGTTCGGCATGCTCAACGGGATCGCCATTGCAGGACGCGGCGACTTCTACCAGTCGCTCCCAATGACGTCTGAGCATCGCGATAGGGCTAAATCGGTCCTCACCTCGTTCATTTCCGAATATGGCGACCTGATCCGCGCTCTGGCGGAGCAAAACGCAAGGGCCTAGCGAGGGACCCAGCCAGCGCTGAGCCAACCGTGAGCGGCATTTTGAATTGGATGGTGAAAGTAGTGGACGAAGTATTGGCCAGAAGCGCATTCGACCGCGCAATTAAGGATCAAAGGCCTGAATTCGGGGCGTTTTTCCTGGCCCAGCTGCTGGCGCTGGACATTTCTTACAGCGACGACACGTGCACGATCCGATTTCCCGTTCAAGACTTTCTTTTCAACCCGCAAGGCTCACTCCATGGCGGCATTATCGGCACGATCATGGACATCTCCATGGGGCATCTCATTCATCATATCTACGGTCGAAGCGGGGCCACCATCGAGATGAAGGTCCAGTACCTGCGTCCCCTGACAACGGGAAGCGCCGTCTGCACCGGTCAATTCATTAAGCGCGGCAAGAGCATTGCCTTCCTCGAATCGCGGCTGGCGGATTCCTCCGACTCGCTCGTCGCACATGCGACTTCCACATGGAAATGCAGCGCCCCCACGCAGACTGCTTCAACGCATTCTCAAGTTTAATTTCGGAGCATATGTAATCGCGGTGGACTCTGAGCCACGTTGCAATTCGACCAACTTTCTGGAACAGTGTGCCGAATATTTGGCCTTCGAATTTGTCGTTTGAGGCGTATTCCAGCCAAAGCTCATGCAAAGAAGCATCCAGGGAGAGCATTGATGGCCGATGATGAGGAAGCGGCTGCGGGACCGCTTGAACGATATGTTTCGATGCTGGAGCTGATCGCGGCATTTCCCGGAGAGTTGACGGCTGCCGACGCAGCACATGCGCTTCAATTGCCGAAGTCGACTGCTCACCGGCTGCTGCGCGTGCTGAGCCGCTCCGGCTTGATCGAAGGGGGCGATCAGAGGGACCGCACCCTGTCATTGGGTAACCGCCTGACACGGCTTGTTTATGCGGCTGGTCATGCTGACTGGATCGAGGCAGCGGTGTTGCCAACGCTGGTCCAAGCTACCTCTAAGTTTCCGAGCGCTTCGCTCTTCGTATCGCGGCTCGCAGGGTATCGCGTCTTCGTTGTCGCGTCCGCCGCGGGTGACCCGCGCTGGAAGAGCTATGTGGTCCCTGGACAGGAGCTTCCCCCACATGCGGCAGCCAGCGCTAAGGTCATTCTCGCCCATCAGAACAGTGAATTGGTGGACCAGGCGCTCGCGAGACCGCTGGAGGCCTTTACGCACAATACTGTCACCGATCCCCGGATCGTTCGGAAGGAAATCGCGGCTGCTCGCAAGGACGGATACGCGATGTGCTTGGAATCGATCCATGAGGGCATGTCGGCGCTTTCGGTCCCAATCCACATTCCAGGGGATGGTGTGATCTATTCGGTCGGTATCACCGGCCCGATAACAAGAATCGTTACCGAAGAACTCGGGACGATCGTGAACCTCCTGGAAGACACCGCTAAAACCCTCGCGCCCATCCTTTCGCTACGCGCACGCAAGCAAAACAGCGTCAAGAACGCAACACATGCAGCCTAGCGGCTGCAGCATCGGCGGACCGAAGCTTCCAGACAATTCCCCCCAAACCATTTCAGCTCGTCGCGGCTCAGTTCTCCAACGGGCGCACGTGGACGAGCTTGCCTGGATTGAAGCTTTGAAGGGGATCGAGCGTAAGCCGCAGCTGCCGCATCAGTGTCAGCGATATGTCATCCTTGTAGCGCGGCAGAAGGTCGACCTTTGAAAGGCCTATGCCGTGCTCTGCGCTGATCGAGCCACCCAAGTTTGAGACGAGATCGTAGACGACCATGCCGATTGCTTCCGTGTCACTGACGGGAGCAAGCACATTGAAATGGATATTCCCGTCCCCAACATGGCCGAAGGCGATCGGCTTTGCCTCAGGAAAGCGAGATCGCACGGCATCGTCTGCCTTCGCAAGAAACTCAGGGATCAACGAGACAGGAATGGAGACGTCGTGCTTCGCACTTGGCCCGTAACGACGCTCTGCGTCTGTGATTTCCTCTCGCAGGCGCCAGAATTCGGCCCGTTGTGCTGCACTTCTCGCCAGCACCGCGTCACTGACGAAACCCTGCTCGGCCGCCGACGCGAGGCTGTCTTCGACAAGATCGTCGATCGATAATCCTTTCATGGTCGCAGACACCTCGGCAAGTACGTACCAGGGCGATCGCTCCGAAAGTGGATCGCGGGCGTCTTTCACGCTGGAGAGTACAAGATCGAGGCAAGCACGCTGGACAAGTTCAAAGGCAACAATGGAATCGCCAAGTTCCGCCTGAAGGTGCCGCAACAGCTTGACGGCTGCATCGGGGTTGGGAACGGCGATGAAGGTCGTTGTGTGCGAATGAGGTAGCGGGAAAAGCTTTAGCGCGACCGCCGTGACAATCCCGAGCGTTCCTTCGGCGCCGATGAACAGCTGCTTGAGGTCGTAACCTGTATTGTTCTTGCGAAGTTTTTGCAGACCGTTCCAGATCGCTCCGTCTGCCATCACCACCTCGAGGCCGAGCACCAAATCGCGCGTGCAGCCGTACCGCAGTACGTTGATACCTCCGGCATTGGTGGAGACGACACCGCCGACCTGCGCGCTGCCTTCAGCCGCGAGGCTTATCGGCAGAAGGCGACCCATCGCGCCGGCAGCTTCCTGTGCGTGCTTAAGGATCACGCCTGCCTCGGTCACGATGACATTATCCAGCGGGTCAACTTCACGAATGCGGTTGAGGCGCCGCATCGATATGACGACTTGCGTGCGGCCGTCGGCCCCATTTGAAGGCACACCGCCGCCAACCAGGCCTGTATTGCCGCCCTGCGGAACGACGGCAGCGCCATGTGCAACTGCCGTCTTGACCACGCGTGCCATCTCCTGCGCTGTACGCGGCTCGACGACGCATTCTGCAGTCCCGCTGTAGCGACCCCGCCAATCGACAAGATACGGAGATATCTCGTTCGGGTCCGTCTTGACGGCGGTTTCACCGAGCGCATCTCGCAAGTCACGCAATAAACATCGAGCTCTCAAACGCTGGCCTTTCCTGAAACCGCGCGAGCATCCTCCATGCGACCGCAAGCCTCGCGCTGCCACTATCTGCAGGACTATAATCGCCTGGTTGGCCTAGTAGCTGTGTTCGTCATAAGCCACCCGCGCGGAGTTGCGGGCCTTCACGTGATTGATCGCTTCACGAACAGCCTCCAGATACTCGGGGACGACTGCCAGGTGAGCTGGATTGACACCCTGCTGGATTGCCTGAGGGTCCCGCATGCGGCCTCTCAACCATCCGCGCTCCTCCAGACGGTCCGCGACCGCATAGATGTCAACGCCCGGATCGCGGCACGCGAAGGAAATCAGGTTGCTCTCGCCATTGGGGGTCAGGCAATAGATCTCCGGAATCGCGTTCAAGCCATCGATCAATTGCATGGTGGCATCCATGGTCAGTTTAGCGGCACGCAAATAGCCCTCCATGCCGAGATACTGCATCACCGCCCAGGCAGACGCGACTGCCCCGCCCGCCTTGGTACCAAGAAAGGTTGGCGTCGCATAAGTCCCCCGCGGCCAGCCGCTGAAGGAAAAGCGTTCAAACTCCTGATCTTCTGCGTCGCGGTACAGCACAACGCTCGCGCCCTTCGCCGCATATCCAAATTTGTGAATGTCGGCAGATAGGCTCGAAACGCCGGGCACACGGAAATCCCACTCGGGGATCGGGTAGCCGAGCCGTTCGGCAAATGGGGAGAGAAATCCACCCCAGCAGCCGTCAACGTGAAGACGAAGTCCTTTTTCCTGTGCCAGTGCGCTGACTTTGTGGATGGGGTCGAATGTGCCGAACGGATAGTTCGGCGCGGACGCAAACAGCATCATGGTTCTATCGTCGATCGCGGCGCGCAAAGATTCAGGATCCGCCCGGAACTCGGCGTTATGAGGGGTGCGCTTGACGTCTACACCGAGCAATTGGCCGGCTTTGTCGAGACAAGGATGGGCCGTTTCGCAGGCGACGATGTTGAAACGCCCTCCATGCTCGCCCCGTTTATGACGCGTCAGGTCGCGCGCGGTCTTTACCGCCATGAAGACGCTCTCAGTACCCCCAGAGGTAAAAGAGGCGCCAGCGCCGGAGGGTGCATTGAAGAGTGCCTTCGACATCGACTTGATGTCGTCTGTCATCCGCTCAAGGCTCTTGAAGGCACGGCCCGCACCAAGCCCGTTCTCCGCGATGTATTCGCCGTAGGCTTCGCGCTGAATGTCCAGTGTCTCGTCATCGACAAAATAAGTGTAAGAAGGCACTCGGCCGGCGCGCCAGTCGAAATCCAAGGATTTCATCTGCCGCAGTTCTTGCATGATGACGTCCTTCGAAACGCCCTTTTCGGGTATTTGCATAATCATGATCTATCCTGTTTGTGTTTTAGCCGGATCGCATCTCGGTCGCCGGCGAGGCACGCTGAAGGCACATCAGGCGCGGTCGCCAACAGGCGTGGCGGCGCCGCTGCCTGTGCCATCGGCGACAACGTGATCTTGTCTCACCGGCCAAGGCCAGTTTAGTTCTCGACCTGCCATGATCCCGTTTTTGCGGAATATGAGGATGAGGAGCATGATGCCGGCGAGGATGAGTTCCTGAGAGCCTGGCGGTATTGAGATGTCGAGGGAGCCGAGGGAAAAGCCTGCTTCGGCGCGGCGGAACACTTCGGTTACCACGCTGATGACGGTGACGCCAACGACGGCGCCTGCCAGGCTCTGCATGCCTCCGATGACGAGCATGGCGACGATGAGAAAGGTCTGGTTGAGGAAGAAGTTGCTGATGGAAACGGTGCCCATGAAGTGGGCGTACAGGACGCCTGCGAGGCCGGCCACGAAGCCGGACAGGCTGAAGGCGATCAGGCGCGACCAATAAAGCGACATGCCAGAGGCTTGTGCTGCGACCTCGTCTTCCCTGGTGGCTCTGAGCATGAGGCCCCAGCGCGATGTCTGATAGAAGAAGGCGACAAGGATGACGACAATCGCGCACGCCAGGGCGACCCAGACGTTAACATAGATTGGCAGGCCCACGATGGTTGAATTGCCCATCGTCACGGTGGACCAGTTTGAATAGACGACGTTCAGGATGAACAGCAAAGCCAGCGTCGAGATCGAGGCGCTGAGGCTTGAAAGTCTCATGAGCACGAGGCCCGAGACAATCGCGGTGGCGCCAGCCAGTCCGATGGAGATCAACCCTGCCGGAACAAGCGGTATGGTGTTGTCGCGCACAAAGGAAGGCAGTCCAGGCATCGTGATGGGCTTCAGCATCCGGCAACAGGTCTGCCACGCTGACGCGTAGGCGGCGACCGCGCAAAAGGTCATGTGCCCGAAGGACACGATGCCGGAGTTGCCGGCGAAGATGTAGAGGCCGACGGCGAAGACGAGGCGAATGAGGGCCTCGGTCGTGACACGCTGTATGCTTGGCGATCCGAAGCGATCGATGGCGATGATGAGGACCAGCAGCGGGACAATTATCGCCAGGACGGGAAACAGCCGTTGAACAACCCGCATTAAACTCGCTCCTTGGCTGCGCTCGTCACGATCAGTCCCTGCGGGCGCAGGAGCAGGATCAAAATGACGATGGAAAACACGCCTGCATCGCGAAACGGACGCATCTCGTCGGGCAGATAGGTTTGAAGAAGGACACTGAGGATGCCGACGACGTAGCCTCCGACAACCGCCCCGGGCAGGGAGCCGATGCCGCCAATTACGGTGGCGAAGAAGGCGTAGACCGTGGGCATCATGCCCATGCGGATGTCGAGCGTGCCGGTCTGGATCACGAACAGCAGCGAGATCGTCGCGCCCAGCATGCCGCTGATGGCGAAGGCTATGGCTATGATGCGGTTGGCCGGAACGCCGAGGAGGCGCGCCATCTGGAAGTTCTCGGCGGCTGCGCGCAGCTGGATGCCGATCGGCGTCTTCTTCAGGAAAACGACCAGCAGGATAAGCAGGCCCAGCGCCACGCTCATCGTGAGCAGCTGGACGCCCGGGATGCGGATGCCGAACAGCTCGACCGCGCGCGTCAGCGCATCGCCGATGCTCACAGATTTGGGGCGGCCGCCATGCAGCAGCAGGATAAGGCTCTGCAGGAAGTAGCTGACGGCGAAGGAAGAGATCAAAAGGGTGGTCGGGTCGGAATTGCGCAACGGGCGGAAAGCCATTCGCTCGGTGATCAGGGCCAGAATGGTCACCGTCAGCACAACGCAGAAAATCATCGCCACCCATGGCAGTGAGCCAAACATCAGAGCGGGCGACGCGGCAGCGGTCGGCACGACCAGCGAATAGGCGCCGACGGTGATGTAGTCAGCCTGGGCGAAGTTGATGAGCTTCATCACGCCAAACACGAGGCCGATGGCGAGCGCGACGAGCGCGTAAAGACTGCCGAGAGCGACAGCGTCGATGAGGACCTGGAAAAAGTGCGCCATGAAAGATCCTATATGACTGCGTCTGCGCGCGAGGCCTGGTCTCCGAGATATGCGCGCAGCACGTTCGGATCCTGCTTCACCTGTTGCGGAGTGCCTTCGGCAAGGCTCCTGCCGCCGTCCAGCACGTGGATCCTGTGACAGACCCCCATGATCACCTGCATGTTGTGCTCGATCAGCATGACGCCGCAGCCGAAATGCCGCGGGATGTTGGTGATCGTCTCCATCAGCTGCTCGCATTCCTGCTCGTTCATTCCAGACGCCGGCTCATCCAGCAGCGCGAAGGAGGGTTGCAGGGCCAGCGCGCGGGCGATGCTGATGCGCCGTTCGTCGCTGTAAGGCAGGGAATCGCAGCGACGATCATGGTCGTGCCGGTAGCCGATCCAGTTCAGGATCTCGCGCGCCTGCGCCGTCGCCGTCTTGGTCGACAGGCCAACGCCAAGGCCGGCAACAACCAGGTTCTCCAGCACCGTCAATTTACGAAACAGCCGCGCCGACTGAAAACTGCGACCAATCCCTGCCTGCGCCATCTTGCGGGGCGACAAAGCCGAAACGTCCTGTCCATCCAGCTCGAAAGTGCCGGGGCTCGGCTTTTGAAAGCCGCTCAAGACGTTGACCATCGTCGTCTTGCCAGCCCCGTTGGGCCCGATCAGCCCAAGAATGTCGCCAGCCGAAAGCCTCAGCGTCACACCGTTCAACGCCTTGATCCCGCCGAAGTCCACATGAATGTCCTTCGCCTCAAGCACTCGCTTCCGATGCCTGCTCATTTAAAATGCGCCTTTGCTTGCGGGCGTGCGCCACACCGGCGCACGCCATTTTGGCAGGTCCAGACCGCTACTGGCCAGACCGGAACAGGAGCTTCATGTCCGGCATGAACTCGTTTCTATACATCTCCACGGCGTGAAAAGAGCCATTCTCCACCTTCATGATCAACTGAGGTCGGTTGATCTGAATGTGAAGCTGGTCCGTGTAGGACGTTAACCCGACCGTAAACGGCTGGTCCTTGTACTGGTTCATCATCGCCAGAACGGCCTGCGAGTCGGTCGTCTTGGCCTTTTCGACGGCATACGCCCACTGCTCGATCGTACTGTAGCCCAGCACCGCGAACGAAGAAGTCGGTTCTTCTTTCCACCGCGCCTTGTAGGCGGCTAGAAACTTGCCGATCTCCGGACGGGGGTCATCGCCATACAAGGACATAATCGCCGGGATGTAAAAGTCCTTCAGGCCGGGAACCGCGCCAAGCCAATAGTTATCCGTCATGCCGGTCAGTGAAACGATTGGCGTATCGATACCAGCCGCCCTGATCTGGCGGACGGCGGATCCACCGCCAGGTGTGTAGGAGCAAAGGAAGATCACATCGGGTGCCGGGCTCGCGCTTTTCAGCCGCGTAATCTGTGCAGCGATGGAAGGTTCGTCGTTCTTGAACGTGTCGGAACCCACAAGCGTGCCGCCGACATTCTGCCATCCGGCCCTATAACCTGCACAGCCCGACTTGCTATATTCGATGGAAACGTCCTCAAGGGCATAAGCTGTCTTCAAGCCCATGACCTTCTTTGCGTACTCGGCCATCACGATGCCCTGCGTCTGT
Source organism: Mesorhizobium sp. M3A.F.Ca.ET.080.04.2.1 (assembly GCF_003952525.1). Taxonomy (NCBI): domain Bacteria; kingdom Pseudomonadati; phylum Pseudomonadota; class Alphaproteobacteria; order Hyphomicrobiales; family Phyllobacteriaceae; genus Mesorhizobium; species Mesorhizobium sp. M3A.F.Ca.ET.080.04.2.1. The sequence goes on from NZ_CP034451.1 coordinate 277,647, forward strand.
GCGGCCGTGTGGGCGGTGAACACGTATGGACCAACCCCCTGAACACCCATTTTCGGGTCACCTGCACCTGGCGAGATCGCGATCTTTCCAGCGTTCTGAGCCGCAAGCGCGGCCGCAGCACCGTAGTCATAGTCCGTGGGCACCACGAGCATGTCGGCACCCCAGTCCAACAGCTGCGAGCCAGCTGTTCCCGCCAGCGTCTGATCCGTCTTTGTATCGATGACGCTATATTGAATCTGCCGACCAAGCAGGCCGCCAGCCTTGTTGATTTCCTCGATCTTGAGGACAGCTGCCTGGAACGGCCCGACATCATAATTGGCCATCCATCCCGACTGCGCGATGGCAAAGCCTATCTTTATGGGTTCATCGGCCTGAGCTCTGACGCCAGAAGATGCCAGAGCGACCGCGAGGAGCGCGCCTAAGCCTCCCCATTCTCCAATTTTAGCAAGCACTGCTTTCCTCCCTTTTTCCCGGAAAATAGAACTTTGTCCCGTTCTTTGATATTGCACCACAGGTGGGCCCGGTTGTCAAACATGTTGAAGCATCGGTTGATTGCGCGTACCGCAGGGGCCGCCGGGCATTGGCGCGGGCACGCTTGTTCTCCGCTGTCGATCGGGGACCATCTCTTGAAAGCCGGCCAAGGCGAAGTTCGCTCGTTCCAATTTCTGGATTGGCGCGTCCGTCATCGGACGCCTTTGTTGTCGGCACGAGCCGCAAGATCGATCTTGGCTTTTCGTGGCCTCACCTTCAGGCCCCTCACGGCAAGGATAAGAGCGTCGGCGTGACGTCGAGGTTGTGGGCTGGCGGCTCTGGCAGGTGTCGTTAAAACCAAGCATGGGTCGCGGCGGCGGTCTTGCGTTTCTCCCGAAACGTGCCGTTTCGTTGAAAGGTCGGTGTGCGCGGGTGTCGACCTCGATCAACTCCACGGTCGGCCGTTGCACGCCAGGACACCCAACGATTTTCTGCCGAGTCCAATCTCGAAGCGGATGTTGAAACAGTGTTTCCGAGCAGAGCCTGCGGCGAAGCGCAATGTTGACCTAGACACCATGGACGGCCAAAGCCCGACATGATCAGATGCCGGGCATTTTACGGCCAACTCGGTGGCGATTACCCTGTCGTTCAATCGTTACTGCACGCCCCTCGCCGGGAAGGCGAAGGGCGACGGCCGGCAAAGAGAGCTCGCAGTAGCGCTGCTGTTTAGCTATGCGTCCAGCCATGCGTTCTGAAGGTCAATCTCGTAGGTCTGGTGCATGCCGTAGTTCCTCAGCTTCTTGCTCATGTGGCAGTAAAGTTTCTGCCAGTACGGCTGAATGATGATGCTGGAATCCTGTAGGATCTGCTCGATATCCTTCATGACTTCCTTGCGCTTCGCGGCGTCGGCGATCGAAAGTGCCTCCTTGAGCTTGGTGTCGAACTCAGGATTGGCGTAGCCGGTTTCATTCCAGGCTTCCCCCGAACGATAGGCGAGCGCGAGGGTCTGGACGGCGAGCGGCCGCATGTACCAAATGGTGAGCGAGTAGGGATATTTCGTCCAATCGTTCCAGAACGTTGAACCGGGCAATACTGTGCGCTTCACCTTTATGCCGGCATCGCGCAACTGGCCGGCGATTGCGTCGCCGGTGGCCTTCTGCCAATCGTCCTCGACGGTGATCAGCTCGTGCTCGAAATCCGCCTGCCCGGCGTCCGCCATCAATTTCTTGGCGCCTGCGGCGTCACGCGCCTTTTTCGGAAGCGGGAAATACTCGGGCTGAATCGGGCTGACGTGGTGATTTTCCCCAACCGTGCCGCGGCCGTTGTAGCCGAGCTGCAGCACGGCATTGTTATCGACGGCCATCTGCAAGGCATTGCGCACCTTCTTGTCGTCATAGGGCTTGTGCGTGATGTTCGTGCGCGCCACGACGGTCGTTGCCGTCGATACTTCGGACTTCACCAGCCCCATTTTGTCGAGCGCGTCGATGTAGTCGGACGGAGTCTCGTAGTCCAAGTCGATCTCGCCTGAGTCGAAGGCGCTGACGGTGGCGTTGAAGTCGGTGCCGTAGTCAATGAATTCGACGCCGTCGAGCGGAGCTTCGCCACCCCACCATTTGCCGTTCTCGCGGCGTTTGACGACGGCCTTCGACCCAACCGCATAAGACACCAGCTCGAAAGCCCCGGTGCCGATCGGCTTCTTGATTGGGTCCGCCCCATCCTTTTCGAAGCTGCGGTGCACGACGAGCGCAGGGTAGTCGGTGAAGCCAGGGATGATCGCAATGTCGGGCCCATTCAGCTTCAGCTTGACCGTATAGTCGTCGACTTTCGTGATCGCGCCGTCCTTCGCCTTACCCGGCTTGTCGTCGAGCAGGGAGCCCATGCGGGCAGCCATGGAGTTGCCGGAAGCTCCCTTTTCGCACCACCGCGTGATGTTGAAGACGACATCGTCGGCGTTGAAGGCATCGCCGTTGTTCCAGGTAACTCCCTTGCGCACGTGCAGCACGTACTCCGTGGCGTCGTGGTTGACGTCCCAGCTCTCGAGCAGGACGGGCTCGAAGGTAAACTGGCGCGTGTAGCGAACCAGAGGCTCCAGCCAGCAGCGGGAGACGTTCGCCATCTCGCCCCAATCGTACGTGCGTGGATCCTTCTGTCCTTTGACGGACATCGCGACGCGAAGGGTCCCGCCCCTCTTCGGCTGCTCAGCGAAAGCCGGCTGCGGCAGGGCAAGGCCCGCCATGCCGTAGGCCACGACGGCCGATGCGCCGAACACGCTAGCAATGGCGAGGAACTCGCGCCTGTCCATTCGGCCCTCGCGTGCGTCCTTGGCCATTGCTTCGACAGACGCCGGAACGCGCCCGCCATTTGACTTGAAGTATTTCATGCACTCCTCCTGTTCTTGTTCCCATTCACTGTCTAATGCGCATGCCCAGTGGGGCGAGGCTCTCGCCCAACTGACTCCTCAGGCCCTCGCGCGCTCCCTATTCGGGTCGTAAAGCGCCTCGCCATGAAGGACAGCTTGGCTGGGCCCCGCCTTGGCTTCGACAACGACCTGCTGCCCGTCCTTTGCCAGTTCCGAAATGACGTATCCTTGCGCCAGGGCCTTCCTGACGGTGAACCCCTTGGCAACCGATGTGACGGTGCCGGCCTTCCTGCCGTCGACCGTAATGTCGGCGCCGATTTCCAGCGGCACATCGAGATCGGCCGCCGCAATCAACATAAGGCGCCTGGACGGCCCCTCCTCCATCTGACGCGCGATGACGTCGCGGCCGATGAATTCCGGCTTGTCGAGACGAACCGTCCATTCGAGCCCCGCTTCGACAGGGGTATTGCCCGTCGACAGGTCAAGCCCGTACAGGGGGAACTTCTTCTCCATCCTGAGGGTGGCGAGCGAGCCAAGTCCGCAAGGCCTCACACCAACGTCAGTGCCCGCTTCGATAAGGCGGTCCCAGACGTGCTCCGCGTACTCGGATGGGTAGAACAGCTCGTATCCGAGTTCGCCGGAATAGCCGGTGCGGGAGATCATCACTTCGGGGATGCCTGCCAGTTCGCCGATGACGAAGCTGAAGTACTTCAGCTTGGCCGCCGAGAGATCGGCGTCGGTGAGTCTTGAAAGGAGCGCCCGGGAGTTCGGGCCCTGCACCGACATGTAACCGAACCGGGCGCCATAGTTGATCAACTGGACCCGGAGGTCGCCCGCCACCTCGCGTATCCAGGCTTCGACCGCGACGATCCTGGATGGCGTGGGACAAACCCTGAAGGTGTCCTCAGCCATACGGTAGACCAACAGGTCGTCGATCATCCCTCCCTCGGCGTTGCACAGTGAGGTGTAGACAACGCCCGACGGCCGCATGCGCCCGATGTCGTTGACGCAAAGCTTCTGCATCAGGCGAAGCGCATCGACTCCGGTCACCTCCAGGAAGTACTGCGAGTAGACGTCGAAGAGACCGACCTTCTCGCGAGCGGCTATGTGCTCGGCTTCGACGGAGCCAAAATGCAAGGCGGCTGCAAAGCCGATGCGGTCCACGAACTCAGCGCCTGCGGCTGCATGCTTATGATAGTAGGGCGTCCGGCGGATCATCGCCATCTAGTGTGTCCTTCCTGAAATGTTTGTGGTGGCGCGAACTCAGCGCATCCGCCTCCCTTGGTCCCTGAGAATTTCGCGCGCGGCGTTATGGCCCGGGATGCCGGATACTCCGCCGCCGGGGTGGGTGCTCGAGCCACACTGATAGAGCCCGCCGATGGGCGACCTGTAGTCGGAGTAGTGGGCGGCCGGCCGCTTGAAGAAGAGCTGGTCCGGCGCGAGTTCGCCGTGGAAAATGTGGCCCGACGGCAGATTCACCCGGCGGTCGATCTCGTCGGGCGTCAGCACGTCCATGGCGATGACGTCGTTCGAAAATCCGGGCGCGAAGCGGTCTATGGTGGACATCACGTTCTTGACGAGGTTCGGCCTCTCGGCTTCCCAGTTCGAGGACTTCAGGTCACACGCGGCGTGCCCGCCGAATAGGTTGAGGACATGCTTTCCTGGAGGAGCGAGAGTGTCGTCAACCACCGTGGGGGCGACAGGCGTAAGGAACGGCTCCGTGGAATACCAGCCGTCCTTAGCGTCCGTGTACGAGCGGTCGAGGTATTCGACATCGGGCGCGATGTGGACGTATGTGGGGTAGGTGAAGCTCCCGAGCGCCCCATCCGAGATCGCCTTGCCGAGTGCGCGATACTGCGGCAGGCGCTCGCAGGCTATGTTGATCTTGAAGGCGGAGGAGCGCGTACGATAGTTGCGGATGTCGCGCACGAATTCCGACGGCAGTTCCTTCGAGTCCACCAGCTTCAGGAACGTGACGGGCGCCGCGGCATTCGAGACGACAATCTTCGTGCGGTATTCGCGCCCGTTTCGCAGGGCGACGCCGACACTTCTGCCGTTCTCAACGATGATCCGCTCAACGTCGGCTTCGGTCTCAATCTGGAGGCCCTTGGTACGGCCATAGGACGCGATGGATTGGGTGATCGCGCCCATGCCTCCCTTGATGAATCCCCACCCGCCGGCGCCCTCGTGCTCGCCCATGATGTGGTGGATGATCACGTAGGCAGACCCGGGAGTACGCGGGCTGACGAACGTTCCGATCGAGGCGTAGTAGGCCAGGACCGCCCGTATGCGACTGTCATCGAACCATTCCCGAAGGAAATCGTCGGCGCTCATCGTGAGCAGGTCGATGAGGCGATAGAAGCGATCCCCGATCTTCCGGTACTTCCAGGCGAACGAAGCCAGGCTCTTAAGTGACTTGAAGTCGGTTCGCGACGGGTCTGGCGGAACCTCGAACAGAAGCTTGCGCACCACATTGGCCGCTTCGCTGATGTAGCGGTCGAATTCCGGATAGACCTTTGCGTCGTGGCGGTTGAAGCGGCCGAATTGTTCCTGCGTCTTCTTCACGTTGTCGGAGAAGACAATGTAGTCGTGGTCGAGGGGGGAGTACATATCCGAGCAAGGCAGTACCTGGAGCCCGTGCTTAGCGAGCTCGAGGTCGCGGATGATCCTCGGGTGCAGCAGGCTCATCAGGTAAGAGAACGTCGAAGCCCGGTAGCCCGGATGGAATTCCTCGGTCACGGCCGCTCCGCCCACCACGGAGCGCCGCTCCAGGACCTTAACATTCAGCCCGTTGCGGGCCATGTATGAACCGCAGACCAATCCGTTGTGCCCGCCACCGATGATGATCGCGTCGTAAGTTCCTGACATTCAGATCCCGCTAGCTGATTAGCCTTCGATGGGCCCGAGGCATTGCTGTTCCAAGACCGGCCCGTCTTGAGCCTAGTTGTTGACATTGAGTCCCGGGGCTATCCTCGCCATGCTGCCACCAATTGTTGCAGGCACGACGAGTGCGTCGACGGCCAGAACACCCTTCGCCGAGACGATCACCGGATTCACGTCCACTTCTCTCAACCCCTCTGCAAGTGAGGCACACATGGCTGAGAAGCGGGACAATGCCCGCGCGGCCGAGAGCTTGTCGGCAGGCGCGGCGCCCCTGGTTCCATCAAGCAAAGGCGAGACAGGGAGGCGGTCGATGAGTTCGAGTGCGCGGTCTTGACCGAATGGTGCCAGCGCAAACTGCTGTCCGCCGAAATGCTCAACGAGGATGCCGCCGGCGGATATCATCACCAGCGGCCCGAAGTCCGGATCCTGCACACAGCCAAAGGCAAGTTCGACGCCACGCGGGGCCATTGCCTGGATGATGACCCGCGGCCCTATTGAAGCCGCGAGGCGCTCATACGCTTGGGCAAGCTCGTCTCTGTTTCTTACGTTGAGGAGAACACCGCCAACGTCACTCTTATGGTCGACACCCTCAGTGGCCGTTTTCAAGGCAACCGGATAGCCAAGCCGTTCTCCGGCTGCCATGACCCCGTCGAGGTCGTTGTGGACTTCGCTGCCTACCACCGGAATGCCGAAGGCGGATAGCATCGACAATGCCTCGTGCTCTCCCAGCGGCTTGCCGGTCGACAAGCGTTGCCTCCACCCGAGATCCTTGTCACTCAAGACCGTGGTTTCGGATCCGGCAGGCAGGCTACCGCGTTCCGACCAGGCTTGGAGTTTTGTGACGGCATTGAGGGCCCCCCCGATGCCGTTGATGCAGGGGATGCCCCCTTCGATCAATCTTTCGCCAAGCTTGAAGTTGTTCGCCCGACCGAAGCTAGAATAAAAAAAACACGGTTTTCCCGTGCGTTGGGGGAGATCGAGTGCAAGGCGCAGCAGCCGCTCCTCGTATACGTAGTCGTCTCTGAGGTCTGCCTCCAGTCCGATCATGGACACTTCCTCAGCGCCCGACAGGATGTCGATGGCATCTTCAAAAGGTTTGCTGAAGTTTTCAGTCAGGTCCGCCGCACAGTCTAAGGGATTTGAAGGCTCGAGCTGCGAGGGCAGAACCTGTCGCAGGCTTTGAATGGTCCTATCCGTGAATCGCGCCAGCCCCGCCTGCGTTTCTGCCGCCAGATCCATGGCCAGTTCGCGGAGACCGCCGGAGTCCGTGACGAGCGCAGCCCCACCCTTCCCGGGCAATCGACCAGTTGAGCACAGCGAGGCAAGGTTCATCAATTCATCGACGGACTGCACGCAAATTGCGCCTGTCTCTTCCAACACAGCCTCATAGGCAGCCTTCGAGCCAGCCAAAGCTCCGGTATGCGAGCGGGCCATGCGGGCTGCCTCTTCGGATCGGCCTACCTTGCACACGACCACCGGGATCCCACGCTCGCGCGCGCGTCTCAGGCTTGCTCGGAAGCCGCCAGGGTTGCGAGCTGTTTCCATGAACACTGCGATGACTTTAGTGCTGTCCCGGGTCGCAGCGTAATCAATGTATTCATCGACCGTCGCGCCGATTTCCTGGCCAGGAGACACAAGGACGTCGAAACGGTGGCGGGGGTCGTTCATCGCGAGCGTGGTGAAAACCGATCCGGAATGGGCGATCAAGGTGATCCCACCAGGCTTGAGGTGCGCGGCCCCGTAGAAACTGGCAACACAGCCCGAGCCTACGTTGACAAGCCCCATCCCAGCACCGCCGCAGACCGGAATATTGTGCTCCGCCGCAATCCCGCGAAGCCTGGCCAGCAACGACATTCCGTCTGCTGTTTCGCCAAAACAGGCGTCGAAGATGACGGCCGACTTGGCGCCCGCTTCAATGGCGTCGAGCAGACCCAGCTCGAGATGGCGGCCCCCCATGCCGAGCACGGCCAAATCCGGTGCTGCGTCGAGATCGCCGAACCGCCTGTGGCAGGGCCGACCTAAAACAGTGCCATATTTGGGGTTGATGAAGTCGATTTTGCCGGAGAAGGACGTGCTGGTGATTGCCTGGGCCAGGCGACGTCCAAACGATCCAAGGCGGTCGGAAACACCCGCCACCGCAATGGAACGGGCTTCGAACATAGGCGACAGTCTATGGGTTGCGGAACAGGGTGCTTCTGCGGGATTGGCGGCAAACACAATCATCAATGCCCCTTGAACCGAGCTTGACGCTTTTCCGTAAAGGCGATTGCGCCCTCATCGAAGTCTTCCGAAGTCAACATGCGTTCGTAGTGATGCAGGCCGCTCTGCCCAACCCACGCCTGTTTGCTGATCTGATGCGCGGCTTCGGTGGACAGATGTGCCGTGGCGCGCATGAACTGCCTGAGGGCCCGGACGACCAAAGGCGCGCCTGCGGCGATGTTCCTCGCGATCTCCAATGTGTGTCCCAGAATTTGACCCCGGGGAACCACGTCACGAACCATGCCCCAATGCCTGGCCTCCTGCGCAGACATCTTGCGGCCGGTCAGCATAAGATCCATGGCTACGTTGTATGGCACCAAGCGATGCAAGCGCTGCACGGCGCCCCCGTCTGGAAGAAAGCCGCGCTGCATTTCCGGAAGGGAAAAGTACGCCTCTTCGGACGCCACGATGATGTCGGTAGACATTGCCAGCTCGAAGCCACCGCCAACCGCCGCGCCGTTGACCGCAGCGATTACAGGTTTTGTCCGTTCAAAGAATTCGGGCAAGCCGCCTATCCCGCCAGGACCGAGGTCGAACCCCTTATCGGCATCGCGTCCATCGCCGCGCGCGACCGCCTTCAAATCCCAGCCCGCCGAGAAGATGCGCTTCCGGTTTTCACCGCCGATCAGAATGGCCACACGGAGGCCATCATCGTCCTCAAGCAACTTGAAGGCGCGATACAATTCATTGGAGAATTCGGTATCAATCGCGTTCGCGGGCGGCTTATTCATAGTCACCACCATGACGCCGGTTTCGATTTCGATCGTAAGATGGCTAGGCATTACGTGCGCGGCGTCCTTGCGAAAGGTATTAATAGCCTTCATGCGAATGAAAGCTGGCGAATTGCAGTAACCCATAGCGTAGGCCAGTGTGAGGCTTTACGATACGCACATCCCCTTCATGGAACTATGAGAGCAGCTCATGAAGTACTGGCGCCATGTTCCGCCGTTGCGTGTGATGCTGGCCATCGAGGCAACAGCTCGTCTGGAGAGCGTTTCGAAGGCGGCCATCGAGCTCAATGTCACGCAGTCGGCCGTCAGCCATCTCCTGACGCAGGCGGAAGATTTTTTGGCGGTCAGGCTTTTCGACAGGCAAAGCAGGCCGGTGCGGACCACGGCTGAAGGCAAGCGTTATGTGAGTGCACTTGTTGCAGGCCTTGATATCATTCGGCTAGAGGGCGAGGCGCTGCAGCGAGGCCGTAATGCAGACAGCCTGACTGTCTCGTGCAACCTCGCCTATGCGAACTTCTGGCTATTGCCCCGTTTGAAGGAATTCCATGAGATTCACCCTCAGATCACTGTGAACATGGTGACTGCCTATCAGGGCCTGCCCGAGCTATCGGAAAGAATCGATCTTTCAGTCCGGTTCGGCAAGGGCAATTGGGCAGATTGCGACGCCGAACTGCTCCTGTCGGAACTGATCACGCCGGTCGCAAGCCCTGCGTACCTTGCACGCTCACCGACCGTCGAAACGCCGCGTGAGCTGACCAAGCATCTTCTCTTGCATGCAAGGGCCGACGATAAAACCTGGTTCGATTGGGAGCAATGGTTTGACCATTACGGCATCAAAACCAACTCGCTCCCAGGGCCGCACTTTGACAATCATTTGACGATGATGCAGGCCGCCCTTGCCGGCGAAGGCATCGCGCTGGGATGGATCGGGACCGCGACCGAGTTCGTCCGAGCGGGTCAATTGGTCGAGCTTTTTGATGACAAGATCCAGGCCGACGGTGGAATCTATCTGGTCTGGCGGAGAAACATTCCACTTTCCACTGCTGCCAAGACTTTTGCTAAATGGCTACTTGCGATGCGAGACGACGGCGCGAGCAGCTAAGGCCGCTCCTTTGTCGGCCCGGACATACTTTTGCGCGCTACCCACGAACTCTCACATTTTGCGGATCATACCAAGGGCCGAACTGGAGCTCGACCGGGTAACGCTTCATCGCAACCTCGACTTCCCAGCGGCCATTGGCAAGCCAGTCCTTGGTGACGCCCTCGGCATTTCTCACATAGCCAAGACCAAGCGATGCACCGATGCGATGGCCGTAAGCCCCCGATGTCACCGACCCGATGATGGCGCCGTCGCGTACCAGCGGCTCGTTGTGATACAGCATTGGCATGTCTGGTCCGCCGGCAAGTTTGATTTGCACCAGACGGCGCTTGATCGGGCCTTCTGCTCGCTGCTTGACCAACGCGTCGCGGCCAAAGAACCCGCCAGGCTTGTCCAAGGCGACGGCAAAGCCCACGCCGCCATTGTAAGGGGTGTCTTCCTCGCCGATGTCATGCCCCCAATGACGGTAGCCCTTTTCCATTCGCAAGGAATTCAGGGCGAAGAAGCCACCATGTCTCAGACCGAGATCGTGTCCGGCCTCAACGATCCTTTCATATGCATGGGCGGCGAATTCCGCTTCCGGATAGAGTTCATAGCCGAGCTCGCCCACGAAGGTCAGCCGGCTGGCACGCACGCGAGCGTAGCCAAGGTCGATCTCGCGGCTCGTACCGAAAGGAAAGCCGTCGTTGCTGAAATCGTCCGGTGACACGCGCGCCATCAATTCCCTCACCTTTGGGCCCATGATGGCAAGCATTGGAAGGCCGGAGGTAATGTCGACGATGTGAACGCGCGCGTCCTCTGGCAGGTGCCGTTTGAACCAGGCGAGGTCGCGGCGCTGCGAGACAGCCACGGTAACCACGAGGAACGTGTCATGCGCCAGACGTGTCACCGTGACGTCTGCCTCGATACCGCCAATCTCGTTGAGCCACTGCGTGTAGACCACGCGACCGACTTCGACGTCGCAGTCGGCAGCGCAAATCCAGTTCATCGTCTTGAGCGCGTCCGGACCTTCAACTCGGTATTTGACGAAACAGCTATGGTCGAAGACAGTCACGTTTTCGGCGGTGTTGCGGCACTCCGCGCCTACATTGGCAAACCAGCTGGGACGATAGTAGGAGTATTCGATGTTGGCCACTTCCTCGGGCGTGCCGAAGAAGCCAGGCCTTTCCCACCCCGCCGCTTCGGTCATGAAGGCTCCGGCCGCAACCAGGCGATCATGGAATGGCGATCGCCGCACGCCGCGTGCGGATAGGAACTGCCGGTTGGGCCAATGCATGTCGAAGTTGAGGCCGAGGGTTTCGACCGTGCGGTCCTCCAGATATTTCCGGTTGCGTTGGAAGCTCTGGGTGCGGCGCACGTCGACGTCGATCAATTCCACAGGCGGCCTGCCGTCGCGTATCCAGGACGCCAGCGATTTGCCTACGCCGCCGGAGGACAAGATGCCAAGCGAATTGAAGCCAGTGGCGCAGTAAAGGCCGGAGATCTCAGCGGTCTCGCCGAGCAGATAGCGGCCGTCTGCGGTGAAGCTTTCCGGCCCGTTGAAGAAAAGCTGCATGCCCGTGTTCGCCAGAAGAGGCACGCGACTGGCCGCAGCTTCCAGGTGCGGGGCGATATGGTCAATGTCTTCGGGGAGCGCATCGAAGCTGAAATCCTTCGAAATGCCACCCTGCCCCCAAGGTTTTGCCACAGGTTCGAAGAAGCCGACGAGAAGCTTTCCCGCGTCTTCCTTGTAGTAGGTCCACTCGTCGCCCAGAAACATCACAGGAAGATTGCGTGGCAGGTCGGAAATGGCCTCCGTGACCACATAGAAATGCTCAGCGGCGTGGAGCGGCACGGTTACGCCGATCTCGGCTGCCAGGTCGCGCGACCACATGCCGCCACAGATCACGACAGTACGAGCGTCAATCCTGCCTTGCTCGGTCATGACACCGATGGCGCGACCGTTCTCCACAAGGATTCGAGTTACTGGCAGGTTCTCGGCGATACGGACGCCGCCGGTGCGAGCGCCCTTGGCGTAAGCCATCGTTACGTCAGCTGGGTTGACCTGGCCGTCATGAGGGAACCAGAACCCTCCAACTATTCCGTCCAGGTTTACCGGGGCCCATCGCTCCTTGATTTCACCTGGGGTAACAGCCTCAACTGGGAGGCCGAAGTTGCGGCCCATGGAAGCGCCCCTTGCCAATTCCTCGTACCTGGCCGGGGTTGTCGCGATGCGCAGTGACCCGTTCCGCTTAAACCCGGTGGCCTGGCCAGTCTCATCCTCAAGGCTCGTGAAGAGTTCTCCGGTATATTTTGCCAGCTCAGTCATACGCTGCGTGGCGCGAAGTTGGGTGACCAGGCCTGCGGCATGCCAGGTGGTGCCGCATGTCAGTTGACGGCGCTCACACAGCACCACGTCGGTGATGCCAATTTTGGCTAGGTGATAGGCGATCGAACACCCCGCGACCCCACCGCCAACGATCACCACGTCAGCCCTTGAAGGAATATTCATAGTCAATGCCTTTGAGTTGTCGTTGTGCCGCGGCAGTCCACAAGATGTAAATGATGCCGATGTCAGATGATGGAGCCTCCATTGACACCGATGATCTGGCCAGTGACATAGCTTGCATCGTCAGAGAGCAGGAATGCGATGACGGAAGCGATTTCTGATGGATCAGCCTCACGGCGCAGCGGGATGTTTTGCAGCCAGCCTTTTCGTATATCGGCCGGAACCGCTTCAACCATTGCTGTCGACACTGTTCCGGGTGCAACCGCATTTACCCTTACGCGGTGGCGCGCATGCTCAAAGGCAACGGTACGGGTCAGGCCGACAAGCCCAGCTTTCGCGGAAGAATAGTTGGACTGTCCGAACGCTCCCCATCGCGACTCTGACGACAGATTGACAATGGCACCACCCTTGCCGGTCATATGCGGGATCACACTTTGGCAACCCAGCCATGGGCCTCGCAGATTGACATCGATCACGTCGCTCCAGTCTTCGTCTTTCATCTTCAACAGTGAACTGTCACGTGTCATGCCGGCATTGTTGACGAGCCCGTCTATGCAGCCGAACGCACCGACCACGCGCGCGACGCATTCGCTCCAGCTGACACGGCTCGCGACGTCCAGGAACACCGCCAGGGCTCGGCTGCCTGCCGCAGAGATCGCCTCCGCCACTTGCTCCACACCGGCAAAGTTGCGGTCTGCGGCAGCGACAATCATTCCCTCTTCCGCTAGTCGCAGCGCCGTTGCTTTGCCGATCCCTTGGGCCGCGCCTGTAACGATTACGACTTTGTCTTTCAGCCCACGCATCAAGAAGCTCCCCCAATCAGGTACCGATTGTATCCAGACTGCACCGTCTCGCCCTTTTGGTTGGTCACCGTGACGTCGACTTCGACAACGCCTTTCGAAGGGTCCTTCGATGATGGCTTCTTGGCAGCTACGCGGTAGCTCTGTTGAATCCGGTCGCCAGGCAACACGGGCAGAAGCATCCTTCTTTGCGTTTCAAGGAAGGCGAGGATCTTCCAACTGTCCAGCTCGCCGCAGCGCAAGCCCTCCCCGATGGCATGAACCAAAAGCCCGTGCGCAATTCGGGTCGGGTATTGGGTGTTGGAGCGAACCCATTGCTCGTCCATGTGGAGCGGGTTGAAGTCGCCGGTGACGCCGGCGAAGTTGACAATGTCAGCCTCGCATACGGTGCGGCCGGCAGAATGGTACTCGGTACCAATCTCGATCTTATCGAACGTAATTTCCATGCTAGACCTTTGTGAAGCAGGGCATGATCAGCCCGGGATGAATTTCGCGGTAAACAACAGTCAGTTTCATGTCGCAGTGGATTTCATCCTCTGGCACGTCCACGATCCATGACGTCATGCGGGGTCCCTCGGCCAATTCGACAATAGCCAGGGTGAAAGGCGTGTGACTGGCGAACTGGGGATGAACAGATCGCTTCACAATGGTGTAGGAATAAAGGGTGCCGGCGCCCGAGGCCTCGACCCATTCCGGCTGCCGGTCGGGCGCGCCGACGACATGAGCGCGCGGATAATACTGGAGCCGTCCGCTGACCGGGTCGCGCTGCAGCAGGAGTTTGCCGTTCTTGACGGCGTCGAACCACACGGCAGACACCGAATCCTGGACGGGAAGGATCGAATCCATTTCAGTCATTTGCATTCCCCAGGATCAGGGTTGCGGTGGCGGAGAGCCAGCCGCCGGTTCCGTTGACAAGGCAAAGTTCTGGCGAAGGCAATTGCAGCCCGGGACTTTCACCCCGAAGCTGCCTGACAGCTTCAATCACGGCATACATGCCGCGGCGACCAGAATGGTTGGAGGAAAGACCACCGCCATCGGTGTTGATTGGCAGGCGGCCCTCAGGACCGAGCTGGCCGCTGGCGATGAAATCGCCGATCTCGCCACGTTTGACGAAACCCAGGGCTTCCAGAGTCAGTGCGACCGTGATTGTGAAGGAATCGTAGATCTGTGCCACACGAATATCCTGTGGCCCCAACCCGGCGGAAGCGAATGCGCGACGGCCCGAATGTTCGGCTGCTGTCGTTGTCAGATCGGCCATCTGATTCATCTGACCGTGGCTGATTGCTTCACCAAAGCCCAGCACCGCCGGACCGCTTCGCCGGGTATCCCTCGCCCGGTCCGCTGATGTGACAACAATCGCTCCGCCGGAGTCGCTCACCACGCAGCAATCGAGCTTGTGCAAGGGGGTGGAAATCATCGGCGACGACAAGACGTCGTCGACGGTGATCAGGTCACGATACATGGCTTGCGGATTGCGGTTGGCATATGCCCGCATCTGCACCGCAATTTGCGCCAGTTGCTCGGACTTCAAGCCAAACTGATGCATATAGCGGGTCGCGGCGAGCGCATAGGCCGAGATCGTCGAAGCGCCGTAGGGAACTTCATACTGGCCAGGCCCGGTGCGCCCGGTGTTGAAGTCGGTCGCGGGCAGCCGCCATGAGCGACCGGAGGCGGCGTAGCTGATAACAACCACCTTGCACAGCCCCGCCTGGATGGCCGCAACGGCGTTGCCCACATGGCTCAACGTCATCGCCCCCCCTATGTCAGTGCTGCACAACCACGAGGGCCGCAATCCGACATATTCTGCCACCTCAACCGCGCTGAGTTGCCAGCCGGCTTCGGCCGGGAAGGAGGCGGCCGTGGCGAAGCCATCGACATCCGCCAGGCTGAGGCCGGCGTCCGCAAGAGCCCCGGCGATTACTTCGGCGTGGATCTGGAAGGGATGAATGTCGGGTGCCTTGCGCCGTGGCGATTCATACGCGCCGACGATACAGGCGGATCCGCTTGGAAACTTTTCGTGTGCGCTCATTCACAATCCTCTTTCAATTGGCGTTGCGGGCAGCGCGAACGCCGTAGATCAGTGCGCCCACGAGAACTGGTGCCGTAACAATGGCGGCGACTGCAGAGACAGCCGGCGTGATGCCGCTGCGCAGCAGCGAGTAGATCGTCACCGGGAGGGTTTTGTCGAAACCCGTCTGGAACATCGCAATGACGGCCTCGTCCCACGACGTTACAAAAGCGATGATCAGGCAGCCAATGACTGACGGGATGATGTTTGGAACCACGATGGACCAGAAAGCTTTGATGTTGCTTGCTCCCATGGTCCAGGATGCCTGCTCCATCGACAGGTCGACAAAGGACAGAGCATTGGCCATAACCAAGAACGTGAGTGGGACGCAAAGCACCGCATGCGCCAGAACGAGCCCCGCATCGGTTCCTATAAGGCCTAGCCGTCCCTGGACATCGAAGATGCCGATCGCCAGCAGGATCACTGGCACGATGAGCGGCGCGATCGCGACGACCTGAATAAGGCCCTGCCAGAAGCCCGAGCCCAATCTCGAGCCAACGCGTGCAAGGGCGAGCCCTGCCAACGTCGACACGATCGCGGTTGCGATCCCAACGCGCACGCTTTTCATGAAGGCACCGATCCAAATATCGGACGTGACAACTTCCGCGAACCATTTCCACGTGAAGCCTAGAGGTGGAAAGCGGATCTGCGTGGTTTCGGTGAAGGCTGTTGGAATGACAATCAGA
Organism: Mesorhizobium sp. M3A.F.Ca.ET.080.04.2.1; assembly: GCF_003952525.1. NCBI lineage: Bacteria > Pseudomonadati > Pseudomonadota > Alphaproteobacteria > Hyphomicrobiales > Phyllobacteriaceae > Mesorhizobium > Mesorhizobium sp. M3A.F.Ca.ET.080.04.2.1. The sequence goes on from NZ_CP034451.1 coordinate 293,491, forward strand.
AGCGGCGATATCAGGATGATCATCACCATCGCCAGCGCTATCCAGCAAAGCACCGTCGTAGCCGTCATTTTCAGCGGCTCGTCCGCCGCGGCGCCGCGTGTACCGGATTGCACCGGCGTCAGGATGCCTTTGCCGCCAACGCGCAACGCGACCAGATATCCTGCGGCCGATACCAGCAGCAGCACCACGCCCATCGCGGCTGCCTTGCCCCATTGGTAGATCTGAATCTGCTGCTGGATAAAAATCGGTATAGTCAAATTGTGGGGACCGCCCAGGATAGCCGGAGTCAGGAAAAAGCCGAGCGCCAGCACAAAGACCAACAGCGTTCCGCTCAGCAGCGTCGGTCGTATCTGGGGAAAATAGACGTCCAGGAAAACCTGCCGTTCGGCCGCGCCCATCGTGCGGGCCGCCGTCAGGAGCGAGACGTCGATCGAACGCATCGCGGAGACGAGCACCAGGATCAAGTACGGAAGCAGGTAAGCCACCATGCCGGTGATGGTGGCAAAGGTATTATAGAGGAGCGGGAACGGGCCGAGGTCGAACGGGGCAAGCGCTGCATTGATAATGCCTTGCTGTCCCAGGATCGTCGTAAAGGCAAACAGACGCACGATGATGGACACCCAAAAGGGCATCACGATTACAACCATCATGAGCGAAGACATCTGACGCGACAGGCGCGAAATGATATAGCTTGTCGGGAATGAAAGGATGATGGTTATCGCCGTCGCAACGACGGCAAGCATCAGGCTTTCCAGCACCACCTGTCGCAGCAGATCGTCCTTGGCGATCGCCACGTAATTTCCCCAGTAGATACTGTCGAAGGCAGCGCGACCTCGCTGGTTCAAGCTTCGCAACACGATGCTGTAAAGCGGCCAAAACAGCATCAGGGCCAACAGCAATGCCGCAGGTGCCATTAGGGCCATGCGCCCTGCGCGCGTTGCCCAGCGCCCGCTATCGGCAGCAATGATCGTCATGATGCTGGGCCAGCGATCGGACGCGCGTAGAACAACTTAACAAGGCGTGCCAGATGGCCACGGGTTTGACGCGGATCGATCATCTCTTCGGCAGAAAAGTTCTCGATGGCGCGCCAGACAGACGTCTGCGCTTCAAAGCGCTTGGTCAGCTTCTCCTTGAGCGCGGGCCGTTCCTCCGGCGAGACGGCGCTGAGCTCAGCACGGAACGCGGCCTCCACGCCGCCTTCGATTGGCATATCGCCCCAAGCCGCGCTCGGCCAGCACAGGCGCAGGCTCATCGGGTTGGCACTGCCGGTGGCGACGCCGCCAAGGCCGTAAGAGCGTCGTACCTGCACCGTATAGACAGGGACCTTGGCTTTCTGGATCGCACGTAACGCCATTGCGCCGAATTTGAGAACGCCTGCTTCCTCCGCCTTTGGACCGACAAGAAATCCAGGCACGTCGGCAAAGTAGGCTATCGGGATATGGAAACGGTCGCACAAGTCGACAAACTTCATCTGCTTTAGGGAGGACGCCACGTCCAGCGAACCGGCAAGGAAGCGGTTGTCAGATGCAATCAAGCCGACGACATGGCCCTCGATACGACTAAGGCCGGTGCGGACCGATCGACCATAATCGGGCGCGATCTCAAAAAAGCTGTCCGTGTCGGCGATGCACCGCAGCAGCGCCTGGGCATCATAGACCCGACGGGCGCTCGGTGAAACGATCGCCAGGATTTCCTCCTGATCGTTGGCCGACCATTTGGATAACGCGGCAGGACGCTGTCCCACATTGTCGGGAAGATAGGCAAAAACGCGCCGCAGCGTGGCCAGCGCTTCATCTTCATTCGCCACCTGGTTGTCGATGATCCCCGAGGTTCGCACGTGGACGTCAACGCCGCCCAATGCGAACTTGTCGATGTCCAGACCAAGCGCCTGCTTGACGACCGGTGGACCACCGGCAAACAGGCAGCCATTGTCCTTGGCCATGACCGAGAAATGCGACAGATGGGCACGGGCTGCCGAACTGCCTGCGGTAGGGCCAAGGACAGCGGTGAGAACTGGCACGTAGTCCATGAGGTCGAACATCGGATATGTGGACTTTGCCGCCTGCAATTCGGGATAGCCGATTGCTTCCTGCAGGATGACGGAACCGCCAACGCCGTTAATCAACAGGACAAGCGGAATTCGATAACCAAGGGCGAAGTCTTCAATAAATCCGGTCCACCCTCCCTTATATCGCGGCAGATGGACCCCGGTCCCTCCACCCTCGACGCTGTAGTCCTCGGCACCAATGGCGACAGGGCGACCGTCGATCTCGCAAAGGCCGCAAACATAAGTCGACCCCAACAGCGATCCATCCTTCGTGGGGGTGGTTACGAATGTTCCCACCTCCAGGAAAGTGCCCTCGTCAACCAGCTTGAGAATGCGTTCGCGAGCGGTGGAGCGGCCGTTCTTGTGCTCACGCGCAACGCGCTCTGGCCCGCCGGACGCCATTGCGACGACCCGGCGCTTTTCCAATTCCTCCAGCAGAGGCGTCCAGTCTGGATGCGGAGCGCTAGCCATATCAGATCCCCACTTTGTTGTCGGCAAGCATCGCCGCGCAAATGCGGGCGAGTTCGACCTTGTCGACCTTGGTCGTGTTACGAACGGGAAAAGCGTCGAGGAAAAGCAGGTGACGCGGTTTCTTGTACGAGGCGAGCCGCTGCAGGGCGAAAGCGAGGATTTCGTCCTTGCCGGCGCTCGCCCCCTTGCGCAGCATCACGCATGCGCACACGGCTTCGCCGAATTCCGCATCGGGCACGCCGACAACCGCGACGTCCAGGACGGCGGGGTGTTGGCGCACTGCGTTTTCGATTTCAGCCGGGTAGATGTTTTGACCCTTCGAGATGATCAGGTCCTTCGTCCGGCCGACGATGTAGATCCACCCTTCGTCATCCATGCGGGCAAGATCACCAATCTTCAACCACCCATCGCGAACCGTCTCGGCGTCAAGTTGGGGGCTTTCCCAATAGTTCGCCATCACCGACGGGCCCGCGGTCCAGACCTCACCCACCTCGCCAATCGGAACGTCGACGCCATTGGCGTCGAGGAGCCGGATCGACTGGCCCGGCGCGACCCTGCCGACGGAGCCAGGATGTTTTTCGATGTCATCGCCTTCAATGAGCGTTGCCATGCCGGATTCGGTCGAGCCATAGGAGATGGTCAGGCTGACGTGCTGCCAGCGACGACGGACTTCAGCCATCAATGCCGGTGGGCAGTTTTCGCCACCGGTGTACCACCACGACATTGTCGATAGCGGGATGCGCTCTTCGTTATCAGCGGCAATCAATTCGCGGAACATGGACGGAAACATGAGCACATGGGTGACCCGCCAGCGCTCTATGAGATCGGTCAGCCGCCTGGCGCTCCAGCCGCGGCTCGGCATGATCGCCACCGTGCCGCCTACGAAAAACGTAGGGATGGAACTTTCATTCATCGCGGCCGTGTTGAACATCGGCGCATTGAGGAGCATCACGGCGTTGTGGTCGAGGTGGCGGAACTGGGTGACCTGCTGCATGGCGCACCACACGATCGCCTGCGATCGCATGGCAACTCCCTTAGGGCGGCCGGTTGTACCGGAGGTGTAAAGGATCATCTGGACGTCAGTGGCGATTGGCCTGGCAATGGGCGACGTGGTTGTCGCGAACTGCTCGAATACGGCCCCTCCGGCGTCGGCTTTCATTTCCACGATATGAGGTTGCCGACCAAGGGAGGGCAATGCGCCATCGAGCAGGCTCATCAACTCAGGTTCGGTAAAGACGATCCTTGCCTGACAATCGTTCAGGATCGAAGCGATCTCCGGCGATGTGAGTCGAAAGCTCACAGGAACAAAAGTCAGGCCTGCATAGGCGCACGCAAAATAGAGTTCAAACGTCTCGCCCCGGTTGAAGAGCAGCGACGCCACGCGATCACCGGTCTCCAGCCCCATCTCCCGCAGCGCTGAGGCAAGCCGCAGTGCCCGCTGCCTGAGTTGAGCGTATGTCCGTGAGCCATGTTCCCACAAAAGCGCGAGCTTGTCGGGACGCTGCAATGCCTGCGGACCATAATCGCCAAGAATTGACGAGACGCAGCCGAGCGCACTCATGCTGGAGATGACCATAATTTTTTGCTTCCGTGACTGGATGGGCGGCTTTAGCCGGCCGCCCGAACTGCTTCTTGCTCGGCGGGGTCAATCGCGTTCGTGGTCTCCCCGGACGTCGTAAGGCGCCGTATCCAGAACCGTATTGGCGAGTGCTCGCGTAGCCGCGCCATCACGTCCTCATCGAGGAGCCCATGCAGGCTGAGGCCATCGGCCAATCCGACCAGGTCCGTGGCGATTGCCTTGCGGTCGATGTCTTCTGGAAGATCGCCGCGCTCCTGAGCTCGCCGCAAGGCGGTTGCGACAGACTTGCGCCATCCCACCAGATAAGTCTCCACTTCCTGACGCAACCCTTGGTCCGTGATGGCTTCCACGAAGAAGAAGAAGAAGATCCGGCTCAGGGCGAGGCGTCGGCCATCCAGCGGAACGCTGCCTTCCAGGATTTGCTCCAAGGCCTGCAGCCCATCAAGCGTTGCCAGCACGCGCGTGTTGTGCTCCGCCAGAATTTCGGCGGCGCGACGAAGCCCACCTAGCAGCAGATCTTGGCGACCATGAAAATAGTGGCCAATTACGCCCGTCGACCAGCCGGAGCGTTCCGCCACGGCCCGGATTGTGACACCCGTCATCCCGGACTCCGCCACGATGTCCAGCAGGACATCGCAGATCTGGCGGCGCCGTTCTTCGTGGTTCACAATCCGAGGCATGGCGGCAGGATCTCCCGTGGGTCAGTTCAGGGCGACCCAACGATTGAACCGATCGACTACGTCCGGAAGGTTCTTTGCGTAGTAATCGGCATTCTCCAGGATTGCCTTTTTGGCATTCTCGCCCGCCACAATCCATGGCGCAACATCCTCACCATAGTCTGACGGCGACAACCCCACGATCCCTGTCGCGTAGGTGATCTGTTTCACCAGCGCCTTTTGGCCCTCCGTGTCGGCAATGAAATGGGCGATCATCGCCTGCCCGGCGAACGCATTCGGAGCGCCCTTCGGCACAGCGTAGACGGCAGACGAGTAAAGCGAATCCTGCCAGGCGATGGCCAGCGGAGCTTTGTCATGCTTGACGGCATTATAGACGCGACCGCTCCAGGCTACACCGATCGAGCACTCGCCACTGGACAAGAGCCGGATAGCGTCGTCGCCATTGCTCCACCACAAGATGTCGGACTTGATGGCATCCAGCTTGGCAAATGCTTTATCCAGATCAAGGGGATAAAGCTTGTCGGGCGAGACGCCATTGGCCAGCAGCGCCGATTCCAAAACCGCGCCAAACTGCGGATATTTGAACATGCAGCGCTTTCCCGGGAACTTTTGCTCGTCATAGAGGTCCCGCAGGCTGGTTGGTGCGTTTGCGCCGGAGAACTTGTCTGTATTGTAGGTAAGCACGATGCCGTAGCGCATCACGTCGACGCCATAGTCGTCATGAGCATCCTTATCGAGCTTGGAGAAATCGACGATCGAAGGATCGAGCTTTTCCACATAGCCGGCATCGCGCGCACGGATGAAGTCGCCCTTGGTCGGAAACTCGATCAAGCTCCACGGAATTTGCGCTCCCGAATCCTCTGCGGCGAAGAATTTCGTCGTGTCTGAATTGAAGTCCGACTTCAACGTTACGTCGGTTTCAGCCGTGAAGTCCTTGTTGGTGGTATCGTCGCGGGCGCGTGTGGTCGCTCCGCCGGACGCGTCGTGCCAAACAAGCTCGCCCTTTGCCTTGTCGCGTATTTCCTTCGGCAGAATGTCTGCCGCCAATGCGATGGATTGTGCGCCCACGCTGCAGATAAGCGCGCAAGCAAGTGCCTTAAGCGTCGTCATGCGATTCCCCTTTCTTTTTCGATTTAAGACAGTTGTGATATTAAAAGCAGCGAGACCTCGTCCCGTCAAGCGCGAAAAATGAGACGATCGCCATCTAGCTACGTTGACCGACTTGATTTTTGCGCAAGTTCCACGTTAAATCACTTATAGCCGCCTTTGGGTCGAACCGTATTTAGGACGGCAGTAATAAAATGGATCGCCAATGCAGAACGTTCAGGCTGCCCATCCGGACAGATCGCCGATAGAGGCAAACAGCGTCACTATCGATAACCTGGAGTTGAGGTTTCCGAACGGCTACGTCGGCCTAAAGTCTACAAACTTGCACGTGCCGGGAGGACAGTTTTGCACGCTCCTGGGGCCTTCAGGCTCGGGAAAGACGACGCTGTTGCGTGCTCTCGCAGGCCTCGTCACTCCGACCCGCGGCCGTATCGCCATTGGCCAAAAGGACGTCACGACGTTGCCTGTGCAGGCGCGCAACATCGGCTTCGTGTTTCAGAACTACGCGCTGTTTCCGCATATGAATGTCGCGGATAACATTGCCTACCCGCTAAAGCTGCACAAATGGAGCGCTGCGGACCGCACTGCCCGCGTCAAGGAAATACTCGACCTGATCGAGCTCTCGCATGCGGCCGGGCATAGCGTTGGCCAACTCAGTGGGGGCCAGCAGCAAAGGGTGGCCATTGGGCGTGCATTGGCTTACCGCCCGTCGCTGCTGCTTCTTGACGAGCCCATGGGCGCGCTTGACCGCCGGTTGCGGCAGCAACTTGGCGCGGATCTTCGTGACCTGCAGCAGCGAACCGGCATCACGGCCGTCTATGTTACCCACGACCAGGAAGAAGCTTTCATCCTTTCCGACAAGATCGCCGTCCTGCGCCAAGGCGAGATTTTGCAATACTCGTCGCCGGGCGAGCTCTATGCACGTCCCCGATCCCGATTTGTCGCCGAGTTCCTGGGTGAGGCCAACTTGATCGATGCTCAATCAACGGACGGCAAGGGCCACGCCATGACAGCCTACGGATCGATCGGCTTTGCCGGTCACACGAGCACAAACGGCCAAACGACAACACCCGCACTGTTGGTGCGACCCGAGGACATTGCGTTCAGTTCCAACCGGACATCGCCTACCGCAACATCCCAGAGCGCACTTGCGCAGCCGCTGAAGGTCGAGGTGTTAAAGACGCTTTTTCTTGGCAGCAGGTGCCTGGTCACGGTGAAGGCGCCCGATGGCAAAGAGTTGTTGGTCGAATGCAACAAGTCCGGCCTTCCCCAGCAAGGCGAGGCCGTGTCGATCACATGGGACCGTTCGGCGACAGTGCTTCTGGGTAGCTGACGAAAGCGAGTCATCGACGATATGAAGAAGATCCTTATAGCCAATCGTGGAGAAATCGCGCTTCGTATCGTGCGCGCCTGCAGGGATGCCGGCTACACTTCGGTTGCCATTGCCTCCGAGGCCGATCGTCAGGCTCTTCATGCTCGAAGCGCTGACGAATCCCACATCCTGACGGGCACAGCGCCACGCGATACATACCTGAACCAGGGAGCGATCCTTTCCATTGCCGCACGCGCTGGGGCCGATGCAGTGCACCCCGGCTATGGATTGCTCTCGGAAAACGAAACATTTGCCGCTGCCGTCATGGCGGCAGGCCTCACCTGGATTGGCCCCTCACCCGAGGCCATCGCTCAGCTGGGCGACAAGGTCGCAGCGCGCGCGATCGCACGGCGGGCCGGAGCGCCATTGCTGCCTTCGTGGGAAGGAGACGAGCTGACCGTCGAGAAGGCGTCTGCGTTTGTCGCCGAACATGGCCTGCCGGTAATCGTCAAGGCGCAAAATGGCGGCGGCGGGCGCGGCATGCGGATTGTGCGCCAACAAGCCGAGCTTGAAGGGCAAATCGCTGCCGCCCGGCGCGAGGCCGAACTCGCGTTCGGACGCCCCGAATGTTTCATCGAACGCTATATCGACCATGCTCGGCATGTCGAAACCCAATGCCTGGCAGATACTCACGGCCGGGTCGCCGTTATTTCGACGCGCGACTGTACCCTACAACGGCGACACCAGAAACTGATCGAAGAGGCGCCAGCTCCATTTCTTAGCGAAGAGCAAACCAAGCGGCTGAGTGAGGTCTCCATAGCGGTGCTGTCGGCGGTCGGATATCGAGGTGCGGCAACCTGCGAGTTTCTGCTGACCGGCGAGGGTGACATCTTCTTCCTCGAGGTAAATACCAGAATCCAGGTTGAACACCCGGTGACGGAAGAAGTGACAGGGGTCGATCTCATTCGCGAGATGTTCAAGATCGCCGAGGGCTCTCCGTTGCCAGAGAGCTTTGCCCCAGTCAGGGGACATGCAATCGAGTTTCGCATCAATGCCGAAGATCCCTGGGCCGATTTTCGCCCGACACCGGGTCGCATTGAAGCGCTGCAGGCTCCGGGCGGGCCTGGTGTTCGGATTGATTTCGGCTACGCCACTGGCGACACCGTTCCACCCTACTATGATTCGATGATCGGCAAGGTCATCGTCACCGGGCCGGATCGGCCCGAAGCCTTGGCTCGTGCCCGCCGAGCGTTGAGCGAGATGAAGGTGATCGGCCTTACCACGATCGCCCCGCTGCACCAGGCAATCCTCTCATCCCCCGAATTTTCTGCGGGCGAGATCGAGAACTTCGCCATCCATACCCGATGGATAGACGCCGTACTGCAACGGTTGGCTGATGCAGCCAAGTCGCTCGTTGCGTTGCCCCAGCCGCCGGCAGCCGAATTCGTGGAACCATCATTAGCCGAACAGGACCCGACCCCTTCGTCGGAGACTGATGCGCCGCTTTATCGCGCTGGAATCAAGGCGCCGTTATCGGGGATCATAATGGAGTTGTGCGTAAAGGAGGGCGACGCCGTCAATCTAGGCGACACCGTTGCCATCATGGAAGCAATGAAAATGGAGCAGCCGGTCGTGGCTGAAATCGCTGGCGTCGTTGCCAAGATAAATGTCGCACAAGGGTCATTCATCGACATGGATGCCGACATAATGGGTCTCAACTGAGATGCCGGTTGTAGGGTTCACCGCCGAGGCATCCGACGAGGCGCCACAGGAAAACGCGCTGTTGACGCTGGAAACCACGGTCGATCCGATCTGGATCGACTACAATGGCCATATGACGGAGTGGCAGTACTACAAGGTGCTCGCCGACGCGGGTGAAAACTTCCTGCGTGCGCTCGGCTTCACCGAGCAATACCGCCTACAAGGTTTCAGCTTCTTTTCAGTGCATGGCGTAATGCGCAATCTCAAGGAGTGCCGAGTTGGAACGCCACTCAGCGTATTCACGGAGATGATTGGGTATGACGCTGTACGTCTGCACATCTACCAATATGTGGTCGATCAGGCCCGCAACATAACGGTCGCGACGGGGGAGCACCTGATGTTGCATGTCGATACCTCCTTGCGGAAGAGGACGCCCACCACCTCCTACATGTCGAACTGCCTTGAAGCGGCCTTGAAAAGATGGAAACCAATTCTGCGACCGAAGGGGTTAGGTGCACAGCTGCAGCGCGCTGCCTCGTAAGGTCCTCGTTGAAAACCGGTTTGGAAAGCGCTCGTCCGCACCGTCGAAGACAGTAAGGAAGACTATGTCCATTCCCTCGCCGTTCATCTCCGAATCGATAGAAATCCAGAGCGAGTGGTGCGGCGGCGCCGGACAGCTTGGCAACGCCTACTATAATGTTGTTTTCGACCGAGGTGCAGAGGGTGCCTTCGAATCCCTGGGATTGGGCACGGGATATGCTCGCCGGCGCGGGCTGTCTTTCTATACGGCGGAAGCGCATGTCTGCTTCGTTCGTCCCCTTCACGCCGGCGATCGGGTGGTGGTCAAATTCCAGATTCTCGACTTTGACGAAAAGCGAATACGCTCGTACCAGGAGATCCATCATCTGGATGGGTGGCTGGCGGCCACCACAGAGGTTATGTCGCTGCATGTCGACTTGGACGGCCCGAGGGTGGTTCCCTTCCCGCACGATGTCAAGGCAAGGCTCGATGCCATGGCTGCAGCTCACGCGACGTTGCCACTTCCTGAAAGGGCGGGTAGGCACATTGAGCTCAGCTAGTCTAGAGAAGCTGCTGGTCGTTGCGACTGGTGCGGCCTGTTGGAAAAGCCTGTTCAATCCACTCCTTGGTCCATGGCACGGCACGATCATGCTATTTGCAAACTGGACCTGGCGCTCTTCGCGAATCGCGTGCGGTCCGGTCTAGAAATCCACCTCAACGGCAACTCCCTTCGAGATGGCCTTTTCTACGGCTGCGGAGGCTACTGCCAGGTCCTGAAGTCCGACACCTGTTCCGTCAAATAGGGTGATCTCTTCAGCGTCGGTACGACCAATGTGATCGCCGCGTATCACGGCCCCGATCTCGGTGATTTCTGCCGAGGTGATCAGACCCAGCTCGACCGCATGCTGAGCTTCGCCAATCGTCGCCGATTGCGTGATCTCGTCGGCAAATATGATTGCCCTGGCGAGGATTTCCGGCTCGACTTCCTGCTTGCCCTTTGTATCCGTCCCCATGCAGGCGATATGTGTGCCTGGTCGCACCTGCGACGCTTTCAGGATCGGCTTGAAGGATGACGTGATCGTAATGATTACATCGGCTTCCTGACCGAGTCGGTCGAGATCGACGGATTCAAACGGAAGGTCTCGCTCCTTCGCGACTTCCTCCAGACGAACCAGCATCGAGGGATCGATATTCCAGGCGACGATCTTTTCGAATGGCCGCTGGTCGAGCGCGGCCCGCAATTGGAAGGTCGACTGATGGCCAGCGCCTATCACGCCTATCACCTTTGATTTGGGACGTGCCAGATACTTGATTGAAATGGCCGAAGCCGCGGCAGTTCGCAGGGCCGTCAGCAGATTGCCGCCAACCACGGCACGGCACCGGCCACTATCAGCGTCAAAGAGAAAGATAGTCGATTGGTGGTTTGACAGCCCGTGCTGGACATTGTTTGGCCAGAAGCCACCCGATTTCAATCCAAGAAGAAGCTTCTCGCGGTCAAAACCCGACTTGAACCCGTAAAGAGCCTCGGCGTGCCCGATTGCTTCCCGCACCACGGGAAAATTGTAGGCCGATTTGTTTGCCATGGAAGCAAACACCCGTTCGACCGCAATCAAGCAGTCGGCAGGCGAGACGAGACCGGCGATTTCGCGTTCGGGGATGATGATCATGTTTCCACCTAGGGCGGCTCCAGACGGAGGCGCCTCGTCATGCTGTTCTAGCTCCACGGCAATTTTTCGAGGTCCACATTGCCGCCAGTGAGGATCACGCCGATACGCTTGCCGGCGAACACTTCGGGGTGTTTCAGGATCGTCGCCAGAGGCACGGCGCTCGATGGCTCTATTACAATCTTCAGCCGCTTCCAGATAAGCTTCATAGCATCAACGATCTCTTGCTCAGATGCGGTATGGATATCGCTGACGTATCTGCTGACGAAATGCCAGGTGAGTTCCTTCAGTGGAACCTTCAGGCCATCGGCTACCGTTTCGGGAGCGTCGTCGGCGATGATATGTCCGGCCTTGAAACTGCGATAAGCGTCATCGGCTTTTTCAGGTTCAGCTGCGAAGATCTTCACCTTGGGGGCGAGGCTTGACAGTGTCAGGCAGGTCCCCGAAACCATTCCGCCTCCCCCGATGGGCGCGACCACAGCATCAAGGCCTTCGACTTGCTCCACCAGTTCGGCTGCACATGTTGCCTGGCCGGCGATCACGCGGTGGTCGTTGTAAGGGTGGACAAATTCAGCAGCCGTCTCCGCGACCACATCAGCGAATACTGCTTCACGGCTGGATGTGGATGGCTCGCACTCGACAACGCGGCCACCGTAGCCCTTGACGGCGTCCTTCTTGGCCTGAGGGGCTGTGCGTGGCATGACAACTGTGCAGGGTATACCGCGGCGTCCGGCGGCGTACGACAGGCATGTTCCATGGTTTCCGCTGGAGTGTGTGGCGACCCCCTTCTTCGCTTGATCTTTTGAAAGGCCGAAAACGGCATTCGAAGCACCTCTGGCCTTGAATGCCCCGGCTTTCTGAAAGTTCTCGCACTTGAAGTAGAGTTGCGCACCCGTCATCACGTTGAGCAGGCTCGACGTCAAGACCGGAGTGTGGTGACAGCAAGCTGCGATCCGCCCGCGAGCAGTCAGCATGTCACCAATGGTTGGAATTTTCATGGTTCCCATCTGTCACGCCACAATCTTGCGAGGTCCAGCGACGCTGCGACGATAATGATCCTGTGCGGCGGCCACACCTGATCCCAATTCGACGTCGAGCCCCATGTCGACCATTGCCATCTCCGCCGTGGCGATCCCGGAGAGCGCCATAACATCAGTAAGGCTTCCTAGATGACCGATCCGGAAAACCTTGCCGGCAACATCGCCAAGCCCGGTCCCAAATGCGACGCCATAAGTCTGGAGGGCGTGCGCAATGATCTTGTTGGCGTCAAAGCCATCCGGAACACGGATCGCGCTGACCGTATCTGAATAGAGTTCGGGACGTGTCGCGCAAAGACCAAGGCCCCATGCACCGACAGCTCTGCGAACGCCCTCAGCAATACGATGGTGGCGCGCAAAGACGTTTTCGATGCCTTCGTCCAAGAGCATCTGCGTCGCTAACTTGAGACCATTCAGCAGACCGACTGGCGGGGTGTACGGATAGCCATTGTTTGGATATCCGTGCTGCATGTCGCGAACATCGAAGAATGTGCGCGGCAACTTCGCGGCGGCAACCGCCTCAAGGGCAAGCGGTGAAAAGGCGACAATCGCGAGGCCTGGCGGCAGCATGAAGCCTTTCTGGCTTCCTGCAACGGCGACATCGATCCTCCATTCGTCCATACGAAAATCGATCGATGCGATGGAACTGACGCCGTCGACAAAAAGCAACGCCGGATGTCCGGCGCCATCTATGGCCGTTCGCACCGCCGCAATATCGGAACAGACGCCGGTTGCAGTCTCGTTGTGGGTGGCAAGAACGGCCTTGATACGGTGGGCCTTGTCAGCCGTGAGGATCTCTTCAAAGCGGTCGACGGGAATACCCTCGCCCCATTCCTGCGCCACCACTTCTACTTGGAGGCCATGGCGCCTGCACATGTCGATCCATTTATGGCTGAACATGCCATTGCGCGTGGCCAGCACCTTGTCGCCCGGCGACAGGGTGTTGGTTATTGCCGTTTCCCATCCACCGGTGCCGGTCGACGGAAACACGAATACGGCAGACCGCTTTGTCTTGAGCACTTTCTTCACACCCTCCAGGGCCGGGTGCAGAATTTCACCAAACACAGGACTGCGGTGGTCGATGGTTGGCATGTCGATGGCCTTGCGCAAGGCCTCGGGAATGTTGGTTGGACCGGGGATGAAGATCGGATTCTGATTATACACGGCTGAACCTCCTGCGATGAACAATCATTAACACACAGGATCCGCTATCAAAACTTTTTTGAAAATCTTTTCCATTTTCGCTTTGTCTTTAATTGCCTTTATAGATCAGCAGTTTAGCTTTTTCATTTGGCTTCGCGCTTTACCTTGCGAGGAGAGATTTTCCGGGCAGCACTGCGAAGAAACCTGACAAGCGTTCGGTTGTGGATGTCGGCGCCTGCGTCTTAATGCCCAACTGCTCACCTGGTATACCCAGCGGGCGCTACTTCAGCTGTCGCCAGTCGCCACTTTGGCCCTTCCAGCCGATGACACGGCCGCTTAGGCGATCAAGAGTGTTGCGCAGGCTTGTGACAAGTCCTGCCCATTCGGCCGCGGAAATTCCGTCCACAGCGGGTTCGGGTCCCATGAACATGCCATCGACGCCCCCGAAAGACACGCACTGCTCGATACACCTGCGTTCCAACTCGCCGTCGTGAAAGACAGACGGCCTCTCCAGCAGCGCCGAAAGTGCGGCGATGAGACCTGTGGTACCCCAGTTAGAGACGTTGGAGACGATCAGATGATCAGCGGCTGTGGCCGCAGCAACACCACCGCGTCCTTCGTGCCCGCTATCCTTGGCCTTGGGCGAGAATGTTCGAAGGTCCTCTGCGATGAGCCCCATGCCAAGTTCATTGCCACCATCGCCGATGGCAATGAAGGGAATGCCTTGAGCCTTGGCGCGCAGGAAGAATTGGTCGAGGTCGGCGACAAGGCCGTCGAGAGGCCGCCCACCGAGACCGTGGTATAGCCCACGGTCGTTACGGCCGGGCCGTTCGATCGAGATAACCAGGGAGGGTTTGGTTACATCAAGCAACCCGTCCGTGATGGCCTTGCAACCCGCGTCATCTTTCGGAACGCTGCGGACATAGACCGGTCGTATGAAGTCTACCGGCCTGATCACGCCGTCAGAGGGAAATGCCAACGGAGCAAGCCCGGCACCGCGACAGGTGCCGACCATCATCTCAACCCAATCATCGTCCGTCAGTATGACGGTCTCGACACCGAGCCCGAGAAACAGGGCTCGCGCCAGGAGAGCCGCCCCAACTGGTCCATCGGTTTCAGGTACACCGGCGCCCTCCGGAAAGCCTGTCGCAATCACGACCGGTCCACCAACTTGCCGTACGCGTTCGCAAATCAGACTGGCAGCGTTCATGCAGGCAGGACCTGGCTGACGCTTCTGGAGCGCATCATAGAGATTGCCGATCAATCCGACGCCAGTCAGGTCGAGCGTCATGAAATTCTCGATCGTCCTGGCAATCTTCTTGCCGCTGTGGCTTGACGGATCAAGCATGGTCTTTTCTCCAGAAAAGCTGTCGATCAGTTGCGTATTGCGAGCTCGTGGAATCCTGGGAGCATTCCCAGCCTCTCAAGCGACACTGGTCGGCTGCCGAAGGATCGTTCGGTCGGTCAATAGTAACCGGTACGAGCATCCCATCTGGCGCCCGCGCACGCGCTGAGCGAGGCTCGCAGCTTCGGATTAACAGAGGCTGCAAATTCCATGGATGGATACAGGCATGATGCCGACACTTACCGGCGCATCGAGGTAATCACCGGCGATCGGCGAAGGCGCGATTGGAGCGCCGAGGAGAAGGCACGGATTGTTGCCGAGAGCGCGGATCCGGATGTCAGCGTCTCCGAGGTAGCGCGCCGCAACGGGGTGCACCGGGGTTTGCTTTCGGTGTGGCGGCGCCAGGCACGAGAGGCACTGCGCGGCGCGCCGATGTTTGCGCAGATGCAGGTGGAAGGCGTTTCGGGCGGCTCGATTGTCGGCAGGCAGGAGGGTAATGCGTCGTCGAGCGACAGGATCGAAATCGAGATTGGGGACGCGCGGGTGCGGGTGCCTCAGGGTGCGGATGCCGCGACGCTTCGGAGTATCGTTGCGGCACTGAGATCGACACGGTGATCGCGTTCGGATCGGACACGCGGGTGTTCGTGGCGACGGAGCCGGTCGACTTCCGCAGGGGTGTGCACGGCTTGGTCGCATTGGTCGCGGAGGGGCTGGCGGGCAATCCATACAGCGGGGACGTCTTTGTCTTCAGGTCGAAACGCGCAGACAAATTGCGGTTTCTGATTTTTGACGGCAGCGGGATGATTTTGGCGACGAAATGGCTGGAGGAAGGGCGTTTTACCTGGCCGCCGATCCAGGCAGGAACGATGCGCTTGACGGCGACGCAATTTGCGATGCTGTTCGAGGGCCTGAGCGAGTGGCACCGGGTCGAGCCGCGCGCAGTCAAGCGGCCGACAAATGTTGCCTGAGGTATCTGATTTTGCTGGTTATTTTGGGGTGATTTGGTTAGCTTGCCTCATGCCCCTTCGGCCCGAAGACCTTTCTCGCGATCCAGCTGTGCTCACCGAAATGGCGCTTGCCTTGCAGGGTGAGAATGACGCTCTTCGCGCGGAAATCTCGATGCTGAAAACGCTGATTTTTGGGACGCGCTCGGAGCGCGCGGTGGTGATATGTGCCGAGCAACTGGCGCTTGGCCTGGGAGGCGAGGACGCTGCTGCGCCGACTGCGGCCAACGACGATACGGCACCGGGCACGGCGGGGAGGAAGCGCACAAAGGCCCGGCGCAACATTGGAGCACTACCCGCGCATCTGCCCCGCCACGAGCAGGTGATTGAACCATCCTCGACGCTGTGCCCATGCTGCACGGCGCGAATGCGTCGGATCGGAGAGGACGTCGCCGAAGCACTTGACCGGGTTCCTGCGCTATTGCGCGTGATGCGGACAATCCGCCCCAAATACGCTTGCCGAGTTTGCGAGGAAGCGGTCGTCCAGGCGAAAGCACCGGCTCGGCTCATCGAGGGCGGCATGGTGACCACGGCGCTGGTCGCGCATGTCGCCGCGGCGAAATACGCCTGGCAGTCGACGCTCTATCGTCAATCCCGGATACTGGCGGGCTGGGGCGTGGAGGTTGACCGGCAGACGCTTTCGCGCTGGATGAAGAGTGCCGCGCAGATGGCCAAGGGCCTTTATGAACTGCAGCTGAAGACGATGCATGGCTTCGAGCGTCTGTTCTGCGATGAAACGCCAATGCCGGTGCTTGATCCCGGCCGAGGTCGAACACGGACCTGCCAGTTCTGGGCGCATGCGACGGACGACCGACCCTGGAAAGGGCCCGCGCCGCCGGCGGTCGCTTACGTCTTTGCGGGTGGCCGTGGCAAAAAGGAGATTGCCGGCCAGTTGGCCGGGTTCAAGGGCGTGCTGCAAGTCGACGGCTATGCTGCCTATACGTCGTTGGCGGGAGGAGCCAAATCGTCGGGCAAGATCCGCCTGGCGTATTGTCTGGTCCATGCACGCCGCAACTTCGTGAAGGTCCACAAGACGACGAACTCGCCCTTCGCCAGGGAGGTCATCGAGCGCATCGGCGCGGTGTATGCGATCGAGAAGCGCATCCGCGGCTTGAGTGCTGACAGGCGCCGAGCTGTGCGCCAGGCGGAAACGAAGCCGCTGATGGAGGCTTTGAAGGCGCGTCTCGAAGCCGTGAAGGACGGTGTCTCTCGCCAGTCGACGCTGATCAAGGCGATCGATTATACGCTCGAACGCTGGGACGGACTAACGGCGTTCCTGAATGACGGGCGGCTGGAGCCAGACACGAACGCCGTGGAGAGATCGATTCGACCGATAGCAATCGGAAAAAAGAATAGTCTGTTCAGTGGTGACGAAGGCGGCGGACAGACTTGGGCGATCCTGGCTTCGCTGCTCAACTCGGCCAAGTTGAACGGCGTCGATCCCGAAGCCTATCTCACCGACGTTCTCGAGCGCATGGTCAGCGGCGCCACGACGAACGATCAACTCCACGAGCTCCTGGTTTGGAACTGGAAAGCGGCACGCGAAGTCGAAAGAGCAGCTGCATGACCAGACACAAGCCACGACAGGAGCGCAGGCCTGCCAAGACCACCATGGCCGACTACGCGATGTCCTTCGAGAAGCTCGGACATTGGCTGGATAAGCGAGGGCAGTCGGCGACGCTTCGTCGCCCCAGGGCAAGCTCGCTCTCGATGCTCGACGGCGCCGTGGCTGCGGTCGTCGCCGGACCGGTCTCTATGCCATCCGAAGAATGGGTATGCCCCCTCCTGGGCCTCGATCCGGATGCCTTCAATCACGACACGGAGGAGTTCTCGGCGATCGCGGCCACGCTCATGCGGCACAACGCGATCAGCGAAACGCTATCGACGAGGCCGGAGAGCTTCGAGCCGCTCTTCGTGCGGATGGCCAACGGCGGCGTCGACGCACGGCCCTGGTGCATGGGCTTCTATACCGAAGACGGTCGCCCCTTGCGAGTGCCACCTTCTTCGATTGCCGGCCGAAACGCATGGTCCGACATTCCGGCCGCCGTCGAGGCCATGCGTCAGTTTTGGATGCCGACCCGCTTTAAGTCCGGCCGCTAGCTGGCGGGAGGGCCATCTCGTACCGCTTACGGTCAATAAGCCTTGCCACGGGCAGAGACGGGCCACAGCGTTTCGACCTTGCCGTTGCGCACGCCGACATACCAATCGTGCACGTTGCAGGTTGGATCGCAGTGACCAGGGACCAGCCGCAGCTTGTCGTTGATCTTGAGAACACCGTTTGGATCGTCGATGACGCCGTGTTCGTCCGTTGCCTTGACGTATTTGACGTCACTGCGGGCGTAGACGAAGGGCAAGCCGGAATCGACCGACTGCACTTTAAGTCCGGCGTCGCAAATGGCCTTGTCCGGCTTGGAATGGCTCATCACGCTCGTGAGAATGAAAAGTGCGTTCTGCCATTCGCCCTGGTCAATTCGCTTTCCGTCCTGGTCAAGAATGCGCCCGTAGTCGGCGTCCATAAAAGCATAGGAGCCGCACTGGAGTTCGTTATAAACATTGGAATTGCTCTCGAAATAGTAGCTGCCCGTGCCACCGCCACTGACGAGCTCAGGCTCGAGGGCAATAGCATTAAGTGCCTGTGTGGCATCCTTGACCTGTGCGATCGCGGCATCGAGCTTGGCCTTTCGATCTTCATACTTGTCCAGGTGCTGCATGGCCCCATGATAGGCTTGGATCCCGGTGAACTTGAGGCCTGGAGCTGCATTGATGGCCTTGGCAAGCTCGACAACGGCCTCGCTTGTGGTGACGCCACAGCGACCGGCACCGCAGTCGATCTCGACGAAGCATTCGATCAAGGTGTTGTGCTTTTGAGCGGCAGCGGACAACTCGCCAACATTCTTGAGATCGTCGACACAAACGATAATTCGCGCCCCGAGCTTTGGCAGGCGCGCCAGCCGGTCGATCTTCAGCGGATCTCGAACCTGGTTCGAAACCAGCACGTCCTTGATGCCGCCGCGGACAAAAACCTCTGCTTCGGAGACCTTTTGACAACAGACGCCGATGGCTCCGCCCAATTCCTGCTGCAGGCGTAGGACATCGACGGATTTGTGCATCTTGCCGTGGGCCCGATGGCGCATTTTGTGGGCCTTGGCATAGTCGCCCATTTTGCGGATGTTACGCTCAAGCGCATCAAGATCGAGGATCAGGCACGGCGTTTGGATTTCGTCGACGCTCATCCCCGGAAGGGCTGGTACGTCGAAGCCAACTTCCATCTCGTTGAAGTTCGTTTCCACTTTCATTCCTTAGTCTCCCAAATGCGGCGCCAACGGACGACCACACCGGTAGCCGGCGGCCTTTGACCGTGTTCGTCGTCGGCGAATGTCGCGATCGAGACTCCGATCCTAAGCGGGTCAATCCAGATCGATGGTCACGTTTGATTTGATTGAATTGGCGATGAAGCAGCCTTTGTGAGCGCGATGATGAAGTCGCTCCAGTGCCTGGCGGTCGGGCTGCTTTTCAGAACCAAAGGTGACGACGGGGTGCAGCGTGATGGATGAGACCGAATGGGCGCCGTCCGAGCCCTTGGATACCTCGCCCACCGCTTCGTCGGTATAGCTGGTAACTTTGTAGCCGCTGCCTTCACAGATCGCCAGGAAGTAGAGCATGTGGCAGCTCGCCAGTGCATTGACCAGCAGTTGCTCTGGGTCGGCCAGCATTGCATTGCCGAGATATTCCGCCGCCGCTGACACCGGGATTGTCACCTGCGGGCTGATGATTGCCTTGTGATCGCGATTATAGGTTGGTTGCTGCGGGTGAGGATTGGCAGTCCATTCGAGACGGATTTTGTGTTTTGACATCTTAATGCCCCTTTCTGCTGTCGGCCGACGAGCTATGCCTGCTCAAGAATGGCAACCATAACCTCGGCGATCGCTACGTCGGCATCGACTGGACCGCCCGACACGCCGACACCACCGATAACGGTCTTGGCATGGCGTACCGGCAGCCCACCGCCGAAGACGACGAATTGCCGTCTGCCGCCACATGCCTCGAGGCCGTAAAGCGCCGCCCCCGGCTGGACGGCCTCGAGCCAGTTGCCTGATGGCGAGCGCAGGGCAAGCGCGGTATAGGCTTTGTTTTGCGCGATCTCGACTGTTGAGAGTGCAGCATCGTCTACACGCATGAACGCCAGCAGGTTGCCGCCCGGATCAACGACCGCCAGGGAGGAGGGCTCTGCCAATTCTCTTGCCTTTGCCGCACCTGCCTGTAGCGCCTTCAGCACAGCTTCATGCGTAATCATCTTAGTCATGACGAGATCCTTGCTTTGACCGGAAGCGGGTGGCGTCAGTTGTAGACGCCGCCATCGACGTTGATTGCCTGCGCGGTCACATAGGACGACTCATTCGAGGCGAGATAGACAAACAGCGGAGCGACTTCCTCGGCGCGCGCCTGGCGGCCGAGCGGGATGATTGCCTTGGCTGCCGCCTCCTGCTTCTCGCGGCCGCCCATGAAATTGATGACCGGTTGGTTGAAGGGTGTGTCGATCCAGCCCGGGCACACGGCATTGACGCGAATGCCGTCTGATGCCAGCTCAAGCGCCAGCGTTGTGGCCAGTCCGATCACTGCCGCCTTGGAGGATGAATAGGCGGTCAGCCCTGGCGCTCCGCGCTTGCCGGCCAGCGAAGACATCATCACTACGGAGGACTTCCCACCCTGCCTGAGGAATTTCAGGGATTCACGGACAAAGACGAAATTGGCTGTGACGTTGATTGCAAAAACCTTGTCCCAATCCGCCGTCGAGAAGCTCTCGGCCTTGCCTGACAGCTGAATACCGGCGTTCAGGCACAAAGTATCGATGCCACCCATCCATTTGGCTGCATTGGCAATGACAGCCTTGATCTCTTGTTCCTTGGACAGATCCGTCTGGAAGAACTTCACCTTGCTGCCAAGCCGGCGTTCCAGGTCAGCCCCCCTGGTTGCGTCGATATCCGCGACGGTGACGATCGCGCCCTCAGCCACGAATGCCTCAACAATGGCAAGGCCGATATTGGCGACTCCTCCGGTGATGAGGGCGCGCTTTCCAGCCATACGTTCCGACATGGTCCTCTCCTGATCAGTCCAAAAAAGGGCTTCTGCCGCACTCTAACCGGTCGGCCAGAGCGCGCGCTGGACATATGAGATGTGGAGCCGGCACAGCGGACTTGCGTCTGTGCCGGCCTGCTATGTCATTTTCTGTTGATGTACTTATCCACGTTGGCTGGCGTCACCAGCTCGAACGGAATCCACACCGGTGATTTTACCTTCTCACCCTTCGCAAGCTTCACCGCGGTATCCACGGCCCCGGCACCTTGGCCGACAGCATCCTGGAAAACAGTGACATCGAGATCGCCGTTCTTCATGTAGTGCAAGGCCTCATCGTTAGCATCGATGCCCCCAACGACAACATCTTCCCTGTCCCATCCTGCGGCCTTCATCGAATTGATGGCGCCGACAGCCATCTCATCATTGTTGGCAATAACAGCTACTGGCTTGTAGCCGGCGGTGATCCAGTTAGTCATCAAGTCCTGCGCCTTGACCGGATCCCAGTTTGCGGGTTGTTCGTCGATGACCTTCATGAAGTTGCACTCAGGCTTGGCAATTACGTCATGAATAGCCTTTGTCCGCTTCACCGCCGCTTCCTGAGCAAGGATGCCTTCCATGATCAGAATGCCAGCGTCCTTGGTCTTGCCTCGCTCCTTGAGGATACGGCAGATTTCCTCGGTTTCCAGAACTCCGGCTTGTATCTCATCCGACCCGACGAATGCAGCTTTCGGACCAAGCTGGTCCAGGTCGGACGGTCCCGCGTTGACATAAATGAGTGGGATACCGGCATCCGCGGCCATCTTCGTGATGGGCGGGCTTGCGGACGTCTCCACGGGGACCACGATAAGCGCATCGACCTTATCGGCAATGAAGTTCTGTATTTGTGACTGCTGCTTATTCGCGTCACGTTCAATATATTCCACTTGAATAGGTTGGTTCAGCTCCGCGGCGCGCTTCTGCATGGTCTCGACCATGACGGTCGTGAATTGGCCTGCCGGGGCGACGCTTACGGCAATGTTGCCTGCCAAGGCACTCGATGCTGACAGCGCCACCACTGCTACAGTGATGATCATTCGCTTCATTTTCTTCTCCCATTTCACTGTCGGTGTCCGGAAGCACCTTTGATTATCCGGAACCGTCCTCCCAGACGGATCTCATCGATCACAACATGGGCATCGTGAAATTCGCTCTCGGCCCACAAGCCCTTGGCGGCACCACATGTTATCGATTACATCACCGCTCATGTCAACGTTTACATTGTCGCCTAAACCATATTTCCCACGAAGTGGGAAAGAACGTTGTGCGTGACGCGGGAAACGGGATTCTCGTATCCATTTATGGGAAGGCAGCCGATCCAGCAAATCGATCCGACGGAGAATACCGCGCCTCCCCCGGGCCTTCGCAGCCAGGTCATATCCGCCCGCACCAGAGGGTTCTTTGATCCCCCCTGCTCCGGAAGCATGTTCGTGTAGTATTCTATTACGGGCTGGAAATGGGTCGAGAGCTCGGTCGAGGTCGCTAGCACAACCGTCTCAGGCGGCGTGCCGTGATCATAATCGGTATGGTCTATCTCATCCCCGACAGCGCCCCCAAGCATCATGCCTTCAGCACCAATCAGTTCGTCTCCCACGCCCTGGAAAATCCAGTCGAGTTCAGATGAGCCGGATGTGTTGGTGCGTTTGAACGGGGCGGCCTTGCTAAAGCCGTTTGCCGCCATTCCAATACCGGTCAGCCGGTGGGGGCTTCGCCCGCGATTTCGCCACAGGCCGCCCTGCTCACCGGTAAAGGCATGGACCGTCTCTCCCGGAGGCGAGCTCCAGTTGCGTGCGCCGGTGTAGCCGCGCCGGACTTCCAGCACATGCGGCTTGTCCGGATGGAAGCTGGTCGCCCAATAAAAACCGTTGCCGCCGAGATACATCAGATTGCCGCCTGAATCGACGTACTCGGTGACCGCGTCGAGCATTCGTTCCGAATAGTATTCGGGATGTGAGCCTGTGATGACCGCCGCGTAGCTGCGCAGCGAGGCTACCCCTTCGAGGTGGAGATCATCGTCTGTCAGCACATCATAGTCGAAACGATGATGCTCCAGCCAGTCGATCAGATAGAAGTCACCGGCAAAATGCCTGTAGGAGTTGTTGAGCCAGTGGATATGGAACGGCCGGAAATTGAGAAGCGGGCGTAATCTTGATGCGTAGGCGACGCCGGCGCCATCCTGGTGGTTGTCATAGATCGACAGGCCAAGCTCGGGATGGACCGATACATACTTGTCAGCGTCCTGGGGACCGATGAACTCGGTCTTCATCAGACTGAGATCATCGCCGATCGAGGCAGTGCTGTTCGTCTCATTGCCATAGGCCACATAGGTGGCGGTTGGAGCGAGGAACGCCACCCGCGCGTGTTTGCTGTCGGCCGCCGGCCGCACATAGAATGGAATCCAGTCCTCATCCTGGCCGTCATGGACACGCAGCGCATAGATTCCGGAACGCCAACCCCGCTCGACCTCCAGTTCCAGGCTTGGTTTCCAGTCGCCACCTTCGACCATGTCGCTGTGAAACAGGGTTGCGTTGTACTCCTCCGGCACCAGTTCCGCGCGGTCATACCTGCCTCGCCAGCGAGATCCAGTAACGGCGCGCATCGGCAGATTGAAAAGGGAAAGTGACGGCCCGCCCTCTATATCGTTAGGGATCGTCATGGGGGCGACATTCTTGCCCATCGACCAGGAGGAGGTCACCTGAGTCCCAACAAGCATCTTCGCCTCGACGCCGTTTAGCATCAGCATCACATGCTCGCGGCCAAGAATCGAATTGCAGATCTCGATTTCTCCGACCTTGCCGGTGAAGTGCTGAACAGTGTCCCGCTCCTGTCGGGCAGCAGCGATCGTGACGTCGCCTTCAAAGCCGCTTGGAAAGAAAACGCTGTCTTCCAGGGCAACCACGGCTTCCGCGACGGGTCCCCTGCCCCCGGTCCCGTTGAGCGGCGCGGCAAAGATCGTTGCTTCTTTGGACGAGACGACGATCACCAGCCTATACCAGTTCTGAGTGGCCACGTTCAGCGGCAGCAACGATCTTCCCCGACCGTCTATGACCAATTCTATCTTGCGGTCGCGGATGCGAATGGCCGTCGATGACTCCTTGCCGTTGAATGAAAACAGTACCTGGCTTTTTGAAGTAAGCACCGTCGGGCGAAACGAGAAGGCAAGACTGAGCGGCAGCCCATTGGTCTGCAGGGCCGGATTTGTGAAGGCGGCGAAACCACCAATGGAGGAGCGCTGTTCACAGCCCTCGTACTGCTCAGCCAATGAACTTGATACCGCCTCATGCTTGACGCCACCCGCTCCTGGTCTTCCATCCACGCTGATTAGACGGCGAACTTCGGCTTGGAAGGATCCCTTGGGGGCGCTGACGAAAAAGGTCAGCTTTTCACCCCGTCTGGCGCTGAGGCGATCGGAATACCCCAACAGCCGCGCCCGATAGTAGTCCTGCTCTGTCATGAGGTTTTCTGCTGGTTTGACGTTCTTCGCACTTTGGACTCAGGCCTTGCTCAGGTGTCGCTTTTGATATTTTCGCTGATGGCGTTGTTGACGGTTGAGGCGGCTTCCATCTGTGGCATGTGTCCGGCGCCTGGGATGATGATGAGCCTTGCGTTGGCCGGCAGGTCGGCGGCCTGAGGCACGGGCACGATCTGGTCCTGGTCGCCCCAGATCAGCAGCACCGGGCATTTGAGGCCTGCGAGCGCCTCGGTGATCGACTGGCGCTGGCCGGTGTCGTCGGCGATGATGTCGGCAATCGCCGTCAGCGCTTCCGGAACGCCTTCCAGGCGCTTGAAGCGCAGCGTGCCCTCGACCATGTCGCTGGTGATCTTGGAAGGATCGGCAAACAGGCGCTCCAGCACGCCAAGCAGCGGACGCCGGCGCTCGGCGGCGATGAAGTCGGTGAGGAAGTCGCGGTTCATCGTCTTGCCAAGGCCGATCGGCGCGATCAGCGTGAGCGAGGCGACACGCTGCGGCTGGCTGGCGGCAATGACCGCGGCGACCGCGCCGCCGAAGGAATGCGCCACCAGATGGATCCTGGTCGGCGCCACCGCCTCAAGGGCTGCCTCGACGGCGGTCACGATCCTGGCCAGAAGGTCATCGCCACCGGCGAGCGGCGAGGAAGCGCCATGGCCGGGCAGGTCGATGGCAATGGTCTGGTGCGTTTCGGCGATGGCCGCCTGGTTGAACAGCCAGGTCGACAGGTCGCCGCCGAAGCCGTGCAGGAAGACCACCGCCTCCTCGCCCGCCAGTCCCGTCTCCAGCACGTTGATGACGCCCTCGCCGACGGCAATCGCGCGCGGCGCCACAGCGCCCGCCTGCCCGTCCCCGGATGCGCCCAGCCGGTCGGCATAGGAGGCGATGAAGGCATCGATCTCTTCCTGGCTTGCCGCCTGGTCGGCAATGACGCCGGCAAGCGCGCCGACCGGCGCGGTCGTGCCTTCCTTCAGCACGATCTGCCGCAGGATGCCGCTTGCCGCCGCCTCCACGACATTGGTGACCTTGGTGGTCTCGATCTCCAGCAGTTCCTGGCCATGGGCGACGCTGTCGCCTTCCTTGGCCATCCACTGGGTGATGGTGCCCTCGGTCATCGTCATGCCCCATTTGGGCACCGTCACGGCCTCGATCGTCGACATCTTCATCTACCTCTTGGCAATCGAAGTCGCCGCCTTCGCCACGGCCGCGGCCGTGGGGATGTAGGCGTCTTCCAGATTGGGGGCGTAAGGCACCGGCGAATGCGGCGCGGTGACCAGCTTGATTGGCGCCTTCAGCGCATCGAAGCTCTTGTCGGCGAGCAGCGCCGAGATGTCGGTGGCCACGCTGCAGCGCGGATTGGCCTCATCGACGATGACGACACGCCCGATCTTGTCGGTGAAGTCGAGCAGCGTGTCCTCATCGAGCGGCGAGGTGGTGCGCGGGTCGATGATGCAGGCCGAGATCCCATCGGCGGCGAGCTTGCGGGCAGCCTCCTCGGCAACCGAGACCATGCGGCCGATGGCGATGATCAGCACGTCCTTGCCATCGCGCGCCACCCGCGCCTCGGCGAAGGGAATGGTGTAGGCGCCGTCCGGTACCTCCCCCACCGTGTCGTAGAGCATCTTGTGCTCCAGGAAGATGACCGGATCGTCGTCGCGGATCGCCTGCAACAGCAGCCCCTTGGCGTCATAAGGCGTCGAGGGAATGACGACCTTGAGGCCGGGGATATGGGTGAAGATGGAATGCAGCGCCTGGGTGTGCTGCGAGCCCGAGCGGCTGCCGGCGCCATAGGTGGCGCGGATGACCAGCGGGGTCTTGGCGCGGCCGCCGAACATGTAGCGGAACTTGGCCGCCTGGTTCATGATCTGGTCGAGGCACACGCCGGCAAAGTCGACGAACATGATCTCGGCGATCGGCCGCAGTCCGGTGAGCGCGGCCCCCGCGGCAGCGCCGATGAAGGCCGCCTCGCTGATGGGGGTGTCGCGGATGCGCTCAGGGCCGAAGGCGCCAAGCAGCCCCTTGGTCACGCCGAAGGCGCCGCCCCAGGCATCCTTGACGCCATTGGCGCCGGCGCCGCCGGTCAGGTCCTCGCCCATCATGATGACGCGCGGGTCGCGCGCCATCTCGAAGTGCAGCGCCTCGTTGAGCGCCTGCCGGAAAGATTTTTGTGCCATTGTCCGTCAGCCCCTCACAAATACTTCACATAGACATCGCTGGTCAGCGCCGACAGCGGCGGGAACGGCGCCGCCCGGGCAGCAGCGACCGCCTGGTCGATCGCCGCCTCGACTTCCTGGTCGACCGCGTCGAGCTCGGCTTCCTCCAGCAGCGACACCTCCTTCATCCGCCGGCGGAAGCTGACCAGGCAGTCGCGCTCCTGGCGCATGGCCTTCTTCTCCTCGGGCGTGCGGTAGGTGTCGGGGTCGCCGCTGTAATGGCCGTAGTAGCGCGGCACATGCACATGCAGCATCGTCGGGCCGCCGCCCCCTCGCGCCCGCTCCACCGCCTCGCCGGCGGCGCTGTAGACGGCAAACACGTCCGTCCCGTCGACCTCCAGGGTCGGGATGTCATAGCTCTCGGCGCGCCGGGTGAAGCTGCCGGCCGACACAGCCGCGTTGGCGGTGGCCTCGCCAAAGCCGTTGTCCTCGATGACGAAGACGATCGGCAGGTTCCAGATCTTGGCGAGGTTGAAGCTCTCCGACATCACCCCTTCGTTCATGGCGCCGTCGCCGGCAAAGGCCACCGCGACCTGCCTGGAGCCCAGCACCTTCATGCTGAGCGCCGCCCCGCAGGTGATCGGCGCGCCGGCCGCCACGATGCCGTTCGCGCCAAGCATCCCCTTGCGGAGGTCCGCTATGTGTTGAGAGCCCCCCTTGCCGCCGCAGGTGCCGCTGGCGCGGCCGAACAGCTCCGCCATCATGCTGTCGATGTCGACGCCCTTGGCGATCGAATGGCCATGACCACGATGGGTCGACGAGATGTAGTCGCCCTCCTCAAGCTGCAGGCAAACCCCCACAGCGCTCGCCTCCTGGCCAGCATAGAGATGGGTGTTGCCCGGAATGTCGCCGGTCGCCATCTCGGCCATAACCCGTTCCTCGAAACGGCGGATCATGCGCATCGTTCGGTAAATCTTCAGAAGGTCTTGGTGGGAAAGTTGCAACGCGGACATCTATCTCTCGCCGATGTTTTGTTTCGTGGAAGTGAGCTCAGACTCGGGTCCGTCGCGCGCGACGATATTGGTCGATCGCGACAGCAAGGACGATGATGGCTCCCTTGATGACCTCCTGGTAGTAAGAGCCCACCTTCAGGAAGGTGAAGCCAGACATCATGACGCCGAGGATGATGGTGCCGATCACGGTACCGGTGATGCGTCCAACACCTCCCGCAAGCGACGTTCCGCCGATCACCGCGGCGGCAATGGCGTCGAGTTCATAGCCCGTGCCCATTGCGGCTTGCGCGGAAGCTGCGCGTGCCGCGGTGACAACGCCCGCAAGTCCGGACAGCAGGCCGCACACGATGTAGACCTTGATGAGGTGGGCTCCGATGTTGATGCCCGATACGCGCGCGGCCTGCGGGTTCGCGCCAATGGCATAGGTGAACTTGCCGTAGCGCGTATATCGAAGCGCAATGTGGCCCAAAAGCGCAACGACGAGGAAGATGATCACAGGCAGTGGCAGGGGAAAGCCCAGGATATTGAAGCTGCGGCCAAGCCAGGTGAATTCAGGCGTCAGCAGGGCAATGGGCTGGCCATTGGTGTACCATTTGGCCAAGCCCCGAGCCGCCACCATCGTACCTAAAGTCGCGATGAAAGGTGGAATGTTGGATTTGGCAATCAAAAGCCCGTTGATGACGCCAACAAGCAAGCCAACGAGGAGCCCCGACAAGATTGGCCAAATCGGCCACAAATCCGTGAGAGCGGGATAGATGGCACGCATATCGGTGGAACTCTGCGCGAGCGATGCCGACACCATGGCTGCAAGGCCAACGACCGACCCCGTCGACAGGTCGATACCACTGGTGATGATCACCTGCGTCATACCAACCGCGATGATGCCGGTCACCGAAACCTGGAGAATGATGATCGACAGCCGTTGTTGATTGGCCAGGAACGACGAACCGACGAAGACCCAGCCAAGTACCTCGAATATCAAGGCGATCCCAAGGAGCACGCCCAGGATCGACAGCTCGTTCGACAGTTTTTTCCTCTTTTGGGATTTGGCCACTGAGGTGGCGCTCTGTGTCAAAGTCATTGTGCTGCCATCTCCATTATCTTGACTTGGCTCGCCTCGGCGCGATCGAGAATGCCTGCCATGCGGCCCTGACGAACCGTCATGATGCGGTCACTCATGCCAAGTATCTCGGGCATCTCGGATGAGATCATGATTACCGCCACGCCTTGCCCTGCGAGGTCAGAGATCATTCGATGAATCTCTGCCTTAGCACCAACGTCGATGCCGCGTGTTGGCTCATCCAGAATAAGGATCCGGGGCTTCGTCAAAAGCCAACGGGCGATTAGGACCTTCTGCTGGTTGCCGCCCGACAGATTCAAAATCGGCTCGTTCATATCGGGGGTCTTGACGCGCAGCGCACTCGTCATTGCCTCGCAATCGCGCGTGAGCCGCCCTTCTTCCACGAATCCGTGGCGGACATAACCACTGCCCAGCGTTGCCACTTGAGCGTTTTCTTGAATGTCCAGAAGGAGAAAGCAGCCCGTCTCCTTGCGATCTTCAGTGAGGAACGCCATCCCGTGCTGCATGGCGATCGCTGGAGTGGTGACCGAAACAGTCTTGCCTTGGATCTCGACCGTGCCCGAAGTGGCCGGGGTAACACCAAAGATGGTTTCAGCGATGTTGGACCTGCCAGCCCCCACCAGGCCGGCTATTCCTAAAATCTCGCCTGCCCTGACATCGAAGCTGATACCTTCGAAAACTCCCTTCAGGGCAAGATCACGCACCCGCAGGACGACATCGCCAATCGGTACAGTTGCCTTCGGGAACATCTGCGAAATCTCGCGACCGACCATCATGCGAATGATTTCGTCGCGCGTTACTTCACCAGCTGGCTTCGTTGCGATGTATTTGCCGTCACGGAAGACCGAAACCTCATCGGCGATCTCGAACAGCTCATTCATCTTATGGGTGATGTAGATGATGCCCTTGCCCTGGGCCTTCAGCGTGCGAATGATCTCGAAAAGATGCTCGACTTCACGCTCTGTGAGTGCCGAGGTCGGCTCGTCCATGATCAGGACATCGGAATCGTAAGAAACGGCTTTCGCGATCTCGACCATCTGGCGATTGGCGACGCTCAGCATGCCGACTTCAGTGTCTGGGTCGATGCCAATATTAAGTTGCTTGAAGAGGGCTCCGGTTCGGCGCCTGAGCTCGCGATGGTCGATGAACCCCAAGGCAGTCTTTGGCTCGCGACGGATCCAGATGTTTTCGGCAACCGTCATCGGAGCCATCAGATTGAGCTCCTGATGGATCATGGCAATTCCATTCTCGAGCGCGTCGAGGGGCGATGAAAGCCGTATTTCCTGGTTGCGAAGTTTGAACGAGCCTGAGTCAGGTGTGTAGATTCCCGCAATGATCTTCATCAAAGTGGATTTGCCGGCGCCATTTTCGCCCATCAAGGCATGAACCGTGCCGGGTTTCAGACAGAGCTCGACGTCATCGAGAGCAAGGACACCGGGAAATTCCTTGCGGACGCCTTTGACGTCGAGAAGATATTGCGAGCCGGGAGGGGCACCACTTTCGCGCACAACCTGGATTGTGGATGAACTGAGCATTGAACTGGCCTCCTTGGACTGCGACAAATACAAGAATGATCCGCGCGCGGGATCATCCACAGATGGTCTAGTTGCCGCCCAAGTACATCTCAGTGTTCCGGAGTGCTTTTCGGACCGATGTTTCGATTGTCCGGCCTTGCGCTACAGCTCCTAAAAAGAACATTTCCTTCATGAACATTTCCTCCCGAATGATCCTGCCTCTCGTGTCTGCTTTCAGACATGATCGCCCTTTGCGTATTATCCTCGCTAGGCCGACTTCCGGATCTGCAGCTTAAAAGGCAAGATTACGTTCTGCTCGCACTCATCCTCGTTTGATTTGTCGATCAACGCAGCAACTGCTGGCCCGAACTCAAAAGCCGGCACCTTGACGGTCGTCAGCCAAGGAGCCAGCCATTCGTTCAGGCGATTGTCGTCGAAACCGAAGATGACAACATCCTCGGGTACGCTCAGCTTCAGTTCAGAGGCAGCGCGATAAACACCGTAGGCGATCATGTCATTGCCGCAGAAGACCGAGTATCGACGGCTGCGATCAGACAGGAGACCCAAGGCCTGGTGATAGCCGGCCTCCATCTTGTACGAGCTTTCAAACTTTAAAACATTTGGACCGCCCAGGCCTTCGAGGAACCCGTCCAGACGCTCGATGCTGCCTGAGAATGGACGTGGACCATGGATGGCAACCTGGTTCTGGTAGCCGCGTTCCGAAAAATAGCGGCCAACGGCGACGCCGGCGGCGTAATTGTCAATTCCAACATAAGGCGCTGAAATGCCTTCCGCAGGTCGGCGATTCACAAAGATGAGGTTGTTGTGGCGCACGGCCATCTCGCGCAGCCGCGGCGTATCCATGGCGCCCTGCAAGATGACGGCGCGAGCGCGAAGTCCCTCTGCATCGGCCAGCAGCCGATCCTGTTGATCGGCATCCTCCGATGCATTGGCCAGCACCATCGAAAGCCCAAGGCCGTTGAGTGACTGCTCAACGGATGCCGCGACGTCGGCCGTGAAAGGATTGGTCGCATCAGGAACCAGCATCATCACGACGTTGCTGCGCGCCAGGCGTAGAGAACGGCCGATTTCGGAAGGCGTGTAGCCCAGCGCCTGCGCGGCACTACGAACGCTCTCGCCGGTCTCGGGAGCAATCACGCTTTCCTTGCCAGAAAAGAAACGTGAGACGGTGGCCGTTGACACGCCCGACAGGCGCGCCACATCGCGGATGGTTGGAGGCTTCTTGGTCATCTCTATGCAGGCGACCTCTGAGTAATTCCGCAATGCCCCGAATGTCTTGTCGAAAAGCAGTGTCATTGCAGCGGAGAGCCAACGCCAAATGATTACGCGCGAGCTCTATCCTTGACGGGCGTGACCGACCTGTTAGCGGCATCAACAAGTGGCTTGAGGTATTCCAGGCACACCCGCGCCACCCAGTCAGGCTCGATTCCACGCTGATGGAAGCCGCATTCCATCGATAGATAGCCGTCGAAGCCCGTTTCGTGCAGCGCCTCGATCAAGGCCGGAAAGTCACCTCGTCCTTTGCCCGGCGGCAGCCGGTTGTTGTCCGAGGCATGGATGTGGACCAGGTCCTTGCCCATGGCATAGACGTAGTCGCTCATCACTTCCTTTTCCGTGATGACGTGATGGGCGTCGAACATCAATCGTACGTTGGGTTCGCCGACGTCCTTCATCATGTCGATCGTGTTGTCACAGGTGTTGACGATGTTGCTGTCTTCGGGCGTGGGCTCGATAACGATTTCGACCCCAATATCCCTTGAGAACCGTGCTATCTCGCGGATTGCCTCGGCAGCCCAGTCCCAAGCCTGCCGATATGTCGTACCGAAGATGTACCATCCCGGCAGGCAGATCAGTCGCTTGCCGCCCCAGTCGGCCGTAAGCTGCGCCATATCCTTGTAGTGATCGATCGCCCAACGACGTTCCTCCGGAATTGGCGACGCCACGTTGTTGCCAGGGCCACCGCCATGGGCCGGCAGCATCGCGGCCAGGTCCATGTCGTAATCTTTCAGCATCTGGCCGATGTCCTTGCGGCGCTGCTTGCTAAGCGTCGGCGGAAAAACGTGCGGGCTGGCCGCGCCGATTTCGATGGCGTCGTAGCCGATCTTTTTGATGCGCCTGATGGTTTCTTCAAGCGTGTAGGCCGGCAACCACGTCGGGTTGCTCGCATAAGGCCAGGTATGCATGGCGAGCTTGATGGTCATTGGGTATCTCCATTGTCGAGGCCATCGCGCACTGCCCAGCGCGGCGCGGCTTCGTTGAATCTCAAATCTCAGTGGGCCAGCTGCGGCACCTTTTCCCAGGCACCGCTTTCACCCGAGGCAAGAATCGCCTCGGCTACACGCTCGATCTGCACACCATCTTCGAAGTTCGGCGCAGCCGGCTTCTTTTCGGCAATGGCCTTGAGGAAGTTGTACCATTCGATCGATTTGATATCGATGTAACCTTGACCCATGCCCGCAACCGGCCAGAGCAAGTCGCCGTAAGGCTGGTTAGGGCCCGAATAGATAGTGCGGAAGCCAAAGGCGTCCGGAGCGTCATCTGCGAAAGCGACACGCAATTCGTTGAGACGCTGATAGTCGAATGCGATGGTGCCGCACGTACCGGCGATTTCGAAACCAAGCTGATTATGATGGCCGTACGCGTTGCGGGTGACTTCGATGGTGCCGAAAACGCCATTGGTGAACTTGATCATGGTGAGCGCATGATCATCAACGTCTACCTTGCCCATTTCCTTTGAGGCCTCGCCCCGCTGGCCGAAGAAGTGACCTGCCGGCAAGGGACGCTCCGGCACGAAGGTCTTCACGATCGAGTTGACCGCCTCGACCTCGCCGACCAGGAGCCTGGCCGCATCGATCACGTGCGTTCCGATATCGCCAAGCGTGCCCGAGCCAGCCTTTGCCTTGTTGAAGCGCCAAGAAAGCGGCGCCTTCGGATCCGCGCCCCAATCCTGGAGGTAATAGCCACGAAACGTCAGCAGCTTGCCGATGCGCCCCTCGTCGATCAGTCGCTTTGCCATCTGCAGGGCGGGTGTGTGGCGGTAGTTGTAGGACACCATCGTCACAACGCCGGTCTTCTTGGCTGCGGCCAACATTTCTTCCGCCTCAGCCACACTCATCGCCATCGGCTTCTCGCACATGACGTGCTTGCCGGCCTTGGCTGCGGCAATTGCGATCGCGGCATGAGTATCATTCGGCGTGCAGATGTCGACGATGTCGATGTCGGGGCGCTCGACGACCTCGCGCCAGTTGGTGCTGTATTCGGAAAATCCGTAATTTTTGGCGGCGTTCTTGGCGAGGGTCTCCTCGACGTCCACAATCACGCGACGCTCAATTTCGATTGGCGCCCCAAACAACATCGGCACGACCGCGGTGGCGATGGAATGCGCCTTCCCCATGAACCCTGTGCCGATCATCGCAACGTTAAGTTTTTCCAACGCAAGTCCCCTGTCTGTCCGGGCGCAATCGCCTGCAGCGATCAATTTTGAGCGGTACGTCTCACCGGCTATCACGGCCAGCGGGAGCCGTGTAAACGTATACATCACAGGAGGATCGGCATGTCAACGATTACATTTGCTGCAGCGCACCGCCGAAGCGCCATTCCGGCGCTTCGCAAAAAAGGCTCGAGCAGCCTCAAGGCAGACTGGGCGGCGAACTGCCTAGACCGTCGCCACCGGTGTAAGGGGAGAACCAAAGGAACCCGGCATCCTCAGAGGCGGAGCCGTCAACAGAAACCGAAACCGGCCATGCGCTTTAAGCCAGGCGTTAAGCGGGGACAAAAGCCAAAGCTCGCCCAAATGGATGCCCAGCTCCACGATGCAGCGCCGATGAAGCGGGAGCGCGGGAAAGCGCTTGCTCCCGTCCGCGCTGCTCGTCTGGAAACCCTCGACGGCGAAGTTGTCCGCGATGATGGCCGAAACGCCGCTGGAATCAATCCAGCGCAGAAGCTTCTCGTCGGAGCCATCAAGCACGCTGTGAGATTCATGGAGCAGCTGAGTGTCAAGGTTATCCTTGCGCTCCACCACCGCGGTACTCCAGCCGGTGTGAATGCAAAGCATGTCGCCTCGCTCCACCACGACCTTGTCCTGTTCCATTATTTGCATGAGGTCGTCGTAGCCGACGAACTTGCGGTCTGCCCCGAACCGCGAAAACACATCCACCATCACGCCCCGTCCCTGGACGCAGGTCTCGGCCATGTTTTCGATGCCAAGTCGACGTGCACCGGCGCCGCCTTCCGCATCCGGCCCCACAATATCGCGGCCACCTCGATATCCGTTGTAATATACAACCTCGGCGACACCATCATCGTCGGCATCGAACTCGTAGCCGATATGGCCAAGTGCATCCCACTGGGTCGAATATTGCGTATAGATCGTCACGGCATCATCGCTGCCGATATCGTTCCAGTCAGGATTATCGCAGCAGAACGGAAAGTTGACGAATGGCCGCCCTTCCTTTCTTGCGATGGTGCGGGTGGGAGGAAGCCTGTTGGAGACCAGCAGATTGCCTCCCGGCAGGTCGAGAGGAACACTCAGACAAAATGCCAAGCCTTCGATCACTTCCTTGGCTGCGTTGCGCCGGCATTCGGATGTGATGAGATTGAGCCTGCCAATCTGGTCGTCGTCACCGAACTCGCCCCAATTTGAATTCTGAGGACGCACCTTCCACCGCTTTGTCATAACAACCTCCAGCATTGCAGTTTCAGTTTCGAATGACGTTGGCTTGTCGCGTCGAACCGGTCCGACCTTTCAGTTCCCAATCGACTGCAGCATCAGGCACACTTCTGGTGTCGCATTCTGCGATCACCCGACAATGCTTTGCTAAACCATGTGATCAAGAGCCTGGATCAGAATGTCATCTCCCCCGTGCTTACCCGGCTTGAGAAACAGCGAAATCGGGTCCGGACCTTCGGCCACGCAAAAGCCCGTTCCTATCGGCCCTTCGGCGAAGGCACGAACCGCGCCGATACCAAGCGACCTGACGACGGCACCGGAGGTCTCTCCGCCGGCCACAACAAAGCGTCGGATACCTCGGTCTCGCAGTGCGCTGGCGATCGATGCAAGAATGTACTCAGCTTTGCGAGCAGCCGCGATCGGTCCGAACGCCGCCTGAGCCCGTTCAGCCGCACCAGCATCGTTGGCTGTCGAAATTGCAAATGGCTGAGCACCGATATGCTGATCGGCCCAGGCGAGCGCGCCGCCGATGACCGCCTCGCTGCCTCGCGGATCAAGAAGGTCAAGGGAAAGCACCGGGTAAGTTTTCGCGAAAGCCTCCAGCTGTCGCAAGATGACCGGTCCGACAGTGCCTGCAAGGACGGCCGCAGGTCCCTTTGCATGATGGGGAGCTGGCTTTTGTGGTCCTTCGCCGGAAGCCAGCATCCTGGTGTATTCCACGGCAAAAGGATCGCTCGCCACCACCACCAACTCGCGCTCGATCGCAAAGCGGGCGGCGATTTCAATGTCCTGGTCGTCGCTTATGTCAAAGAAAATGTGCCCGTTTCCGGCACCTGCCAAGGCATCAGCTGCCAATGCAACTGCCTCCGGCCCCTGACGCATCTGAATATGATTTATCAGACCAACACCATGTGTGGTCTGACGAGACAGGAAACGAACCAGGTCCGGGTCCGACATTGGCGTCAGGGGATCGAACCTCTTTATCGATTCCGACACGAGACGGCCGCGGTAAAAAAGATAACCTTGATGCGTCGTGATGTTGAATTCTGGAAATCCTGCGGCCATGACCACGGGACGAATTCCCTGACGATCCGCCAGGTAGTCCGCGACTGGACCTATGTTGCCACGTTCTGTCGAATCGAAGCCGGCGGAGGTTTTGTAGGAGAGTCGCGAATAGCCGAGCTGCGTGAAAGCATCGGCGATTGCCTTGATATCCGACAATGCCTCTTCGACCGGGGCCAGTCTGGTGCGAGTGCCCGCCACGATGACCCGGGCACCGGGCACCGCCGCTTTTGCATCAAATACCAGGGGAGCATAAATACCGGCTGCCTCGAGATAGCACGCGACCATGAGCGCGCCGGTATAATCGTCGGCTATTATGCCAAGCGAGGGTTTCAAAGCCGCATCTGACGAAATAGACATTGGCATAAACATCGCGGCACGCCCCAAAGGCGGAGGCCACATCATCCTCTAACCAGTGTGAACTCAAATGCGTAGAGATCGGGCCGGTAACAGTGGTTGCCGGTCTCCGATGCCTTACCCAAAGCGTCGTAGGCCGTTCGTTTGGAAGTCAACAGCGCAGCATGGGAGGGCAGGTCGAGCAGATCCGATTCCGCCGAGGTTGCCAGGCGTGCCGTGACCGATTGATGTGCGACCTGGATGGTTACGCCCCGGCGTCCGAGATTTTGATAGAGGCCGCGACTTGTCAGGTCCTCCGCGGAAATGTCGGCGTACTGGCCAGGCAGAAAGTTCTCCATGATCACGAGGGGGACGCCGTTGGCCAGACGTAGTCGGCGCAAGTGAAGAACGTCCTCTCCCAATGTGATCCCCAGCTCTGCCGCCACATGGGCGTCTGCCGGTATGATTTCGCGCTTGAGCAACTTCGTCGATGGATTCTGGCCCATCTTAAGCAAATCGTCCCAGAGGCTGACCAGCTCCATCTTGCGCGACAGCGCCGGTGGAACCACGACCGTACCAATGCCTTGCCTGCGAACAAGAAGGCCCATCCCGACCAGCTCTTCTATGACCCGACGGATCGTCGGGCGTGAAATTCCCAGCCGTTCGCTGAGCGAGGTCTCGTTCTCCAGACGCGCTCCGGGCGGCAGCTTTCCCGAAGTGATGGCGTCGGCGAGCCGCGAGGCCAGTTCGCGATAGATCGGAACCGACGAGGCTCGATCGATCTCGAAAATCGAGTCCGGAAGGTCGGCAATTGCTGGTCTATGCATGCAGCGGTCTCGCAGAGGCGATGATCAAGGGGCCAGCGTCCGCTCTGCCCGATCAAGCAGCCGCTGAATATAGAGGGCGCCCTTGATGTCTATCTCATGCGAGACGCCGGCAGCAACGGCTCGTGCGAACTCTGTCCTGACGGTGGCGGGTGCGCTCGGATCACCGTCCCTGCCGACGAAGTCCATGGTCAACTCTGCGTGGTCAGCAAAGAGCCGCCCCCGGCAATCTGCCCGTCCGTGGGAGTGGTCGATGTCAGGGCAGACGGATCGAAGGTCTGCCTCGTATGGGCCAGCGCCGCTAATGTCGGGGCGAGCCAAGGTAGCCCGAAACAGTGCCACTTCTTTTGTCCCTCCGATAAGCCAGGCCAGGCGATCTTTCTGGCGCAGCGTCGTACGCAAACCGACAAGCGGATGCCCTCGTTTTTTGCTGGGCGCCCAGGGCCTCTGTCGGCCGGCAAGGGTTATAATATGTATTTACGTATTTACAATAGCCGAAAATTCGATACGTCTGAAGACGGGTTTTGGCTCTCGGGCTGAAACCGATGGGGCAAGTTCGGCCACGCCGTGAAGGGGCAAGGCCAACCGGACGAGAAAGATCACAGGAATGACGAACAACCAAAGTTTCGACTTATCGGCGCTGACGCGGCCATCGGGAGCTTTCGCGATGCTTGCGCTTGATCAGCGCGAGACGATGCGAGCAATGTTTGCGGAACGGCAGCAGGCACCCGTCAGCGATGAGCAGATTGTCGAGTTCAAGCTGTCGGCGCTCAGGACGCTTTCTCCACTGGCGTCTGCCGTTCTCATTGATAGGGATTTCGCCTGGAACCGCGCGGTCCAAGAGGGTGTGACCGCGCCAAATTGCAGCCTGATAGCTGCCGCCGACCGGTTCTACTCCAGCGGCGATGAAATCGTGGCTCGCGCGGAGATCGACGACCGGATTGCGCCCGCTGAATTGCGTGAACAGGGCGCCAAGGCTCTCAAGCTTCTGGTAATATGGCGCCCTGATGAAAGCCCCGAAGCACGCGTGGCGATGGTGGACCAGTTCGTCAGCCGTTGCCGGCAGGCAGGCCTGATAAGCATTATCGAGCCCGTATCCCGTCAAGCGCGCGATGGCCGCGCCACCGATACCCAAAAAGGCATCCTTGCAGCGGCACGCGAACTAGGCAACAGAGGACAGGACCTATACAAGTCAGAGGTTCCGCTTCATGCGCAGGGCGAGGAGAATGATATCCGCCGTCAATGCGCGGAGCTCACCCAGTTGATCCGATCGCCGTGGGTCGTTTTGTCGTCAGGCGTATTGCCTGATCGCTTTCCGATGGCTGTTCGATGGGCCTGTCAGGAAGGCGCCCGAGGCTTCCTGGCAGGTCGGGCGATCTGGAAGAATGCAATTGCAGCCGCTGATCCGCTGACCGCACTTCAAACCGATTCCCGCGATCGCCTGAAGCGGCTGTGCGATGTCGTCGACGAAGCCGTCGCGCCTGCAACTGCCTAGGCCCGCCCTGAAAGCTCAGGCGACGTTCACGTCAGGGTATCAGCCGATGCCCATTCCTGGCTCCAAGCTGCCCTAACGGTCCTCCTGCAGACCATCCGTGAGGCGGTGCGGAGGACGTCTGGGAAGGAAGACATTCTGGCGCAACCGCAGACAGGACGAGGCGCACCGGCAGGCAGGTCGGTACCGTTGATCAGGGCACTGATGTTGAACGGTGTTGCCTGGAGCTGACCATCCGGCAGGCTTCCGGCGTCCACCCGACGCACCACGCTAATCGGCGTCAATTAAAGTCAATTCCGATCCGCCGCTTGTCTACAAGCGATTGGCGCGCTGCGTCCAAAATCACTGCGGCGTCGTACGCGTCGTCGAGGTTCGACAAAGGTTGTTGTCCCTTTCCCAGACACTCGTTCAAGAAATAGGTCTGCACCTGCAGGAAACTATCCCAATAAGTCGCGTCATCCCAAAACGGCAACTCAGGCTCACCGAATTTAGTGACGTCCCAGGGAATGACGCCAGTCCCCTCCATGCCGATAATCTTGAAATAACAGGACCACGGCTCGCGGCTTCGGTCATCCGCAGAAAAGCTACCCCATAGGTTCGCAATCTTGCCGTCAGCATATTCGGCCGTGATCATGAGCTGGTCGTGTGCGGACGCGTCTTCGAAATGAACGCTCGTCCCGGTCGCATAGACTTGAGCCGGACGGCCAAGGAAAAACAGCATGCAATAGACATGATGGATCATGAGTTCGCGCATGGTGAGATCCGGCGCGCCGATCGAAGCATCATGTCGCTTATTATAGATCGCCCAGAAATTCACGACCTTACCGAGGCGACCGCCCTCGATATGGGCGTGCAGACGCCGCATGGTCTCAGCATAGATGTAGTTGTGCGACGGCATGCACACGAGCGACTTGGCGTCAGCAATCCTGGCAAGCTCGCGAATTTGTGCGGGCCGTTCGCAAAGCGGCTTTTCCAACAGGACATGCTTTCCTGCCTCCAGTGCCTTTTTCGCGAACTCAAAGTGCGAGGCAGTACTTGTGGCAACCAGCACCGCAGCGACTTCCTTGTCTGCTAGGAGATCACCAATGTTGGCGTAGGCTATGCCGCCAAAGCGAGCGCAAAACTCTTCAGCACGGAAAGATGAGCGATTCCACCCGCCCGCGAATATATCTGGACCAATCTGTTTCAAAGCCTGAACATGAAGCTCGGCGACGTGTCCGAGCCCTATGATACCCATCTTCATCTGGCAGTCCCTTGGTTTGAACAAATGTGCCCGCGGCTAAGCTGCCGGCAGACCTAAGCCGGAATTTCGATTGGCCGCCCTTCCATCCGAGACTGCGTTGCCGCGTCGGCGATCAGTTGGGCTCTCAAACCATCCTGGGCGTCAGGCCGCGGTTTGCGGCCGTTGAGGATTGCATCGACAAAAGACTGCAACTCGGCAAGATACGCCGCGCCAAATCGCTCAAGGAAAAAAGCTTCTGCCTTGGCGAGGGTGAAGCCTTTGCTTGTAGCGCTCTCGACTGAATTTTCCAGAACGTTGGCAGCACGCAGCATACCCTTGGAGCCATGCACCTCAAGCCGCTTGTCGTACCCATACGTCGCCCTGCGGGAGTTGGTGATTTGGCAGATCTTGCCGGATCCGGTTGTGAGAATGACCGCGGCAGTGTCGACATCCCCGACCTGCTCAATCGCCGGATCGACCAGGGTTGATCCAATGGCGAACACCCTGGTCGGCTCCTCTCCCAGAACGAAACGCGCCATGTCGAGGTCATGGATCATCATATCGCGGAACAGGCCCCCGGAACTTTTCAGATAGGAGACAGGAGGAGGAGCAGGGTCGCGCGAAACGATCGAGACTGTCTCGACATCGCCGATTTCGCCCTCGGCAACGCGACGTTGCAGCGCACCAAAGTGGGGATCAAAACGTTGATTGAACGCGGTCATGAAGGGAACGCCTGCGTCTTCAACCGTCTTGATACAAATGCGCACCCTTTCCGAGGAAAGGTCGATCGGCTTCTCGCAAAAGATTGCCTTTCGCCCGCGCGCCACCAGATGGATCATATCGTAATGCGTATCAGTCGACGTCGCTATTATAACGGCGTCGATATCGGCGGCGGAAACGATGGAAGACGCCTCGCGCACTTCTGCCCCGAAACGCTCCCCACATGCCCGCGCCGCTTCCGGTGAAGCGTCGGCAACCGCGACGAGCTTGGCGTTAGCGATGCGTTGAAGGGAGCCGGCATGCACCTGCCCAATTCTGCCACAGCCCAGAATTCCAAATCGAACCATCGAGCAAATGCCTCCCAAGAACCAGCCAAATATCGAGCGGCGGCCCCCGCGCCCAAGGATCCGCGGAGCAGGAAAACTACAGATCTTTACCGATGGTGCATTGCAGGCCCACACTCTCCCACGTGCCAGCAGCCATCAGCAGCGCGATGTAAACGTTTACTATAAGTATGTCAACGTTTTCAAAGCCTATACGCGCCAAGCTTGCGCGTGGTCGTTGACGATGTTGCGCTGGCATTCAAATATGGCCCAGGGAGGCGATTCCCGCTCACGTCCAACTCGATTTGGGCGTCGACCTCCTCTCGGCTGTTCGATGTCCCTAGTTTGCAGCCGGTAATTGAGAAGTCTAAGATAGGCCGGCGCGCTAGAAAGTCCTCATGTCGAAACCACCTACAGTTCACGACGTCGCGCGACTCTCGGGTGTTTCCACCGCAACGGTCTCTCGTTACTTTGGAGGCAAGGCCAGCGCTCTGGCGCCCGAAACACTCGAAAACGTCCGTAAAGCCGCAGAGACGCTCGGCTATACACCATCAGAAATCGGCCGCTCCCTCAGGCTGGCACGCAGCCGTGTTGTTGTCATGATGGTCCCGGACGCCACCAACACGTTTACGACGGACGTTGCCGCGTCAGTTGAGCAGGCACTGAAACAATACGAACTGTCCATGGTGCTTGCCAATTCGGCCGAGGATCCTGATCAGCAGGACCGACTTTTGACGGACGCGCACGGGCTCCGGGCAAGGGCAATCATTCTGCAGGGCGCCATAGACACACCGCAGCTTCGTCAGATGACCGAGCGCCAGGATAACATCATATTCGTCAATCGCCGCCCAGCGCCTGGGATCGTTGCTCCTTATGTGGGCATTGATAACCACGCAGCTGGCCTGGCGGTCGGTCGATACTTCGTTGAGCAAGGCTATGAAAACTGCGTCGCGATCTCGGGACCCCATCACTATTCCGGCAGTAGCGAACGCCTCGAAGGGTTTCTTGCCGGCCTCGGGAAGAAGAAGCCGGTCCTCCAGTTCGAGAGCCCCTTCACAATGGAAGGCGGCTACAAGTGCGGCCAAAAGCTACTCGCCCGCCGCCGTCGACGCTACGCCGTCTTTTGCGGTAACGATATGATTGCCTATGGGTTACATCGGGCGGCCGTCGAACGCGGTCTCGGCGTGCCCGAGGATCTGGTTATCTTTGGATTTGACGATAACAGGATGAACGATTGGTTGGCCCCCTGGCTGTCAACCGTGCAGGTATCGGCTGACGATTTTGGACCGGCGATCGCCAATCTGATTGGCTCACCTTCGCTGGAAGGCAGGGAAGAGAGCTTGATCTTGCCATTCAAACTGAAGCTGCGAAAGTCAGCTTAGCATCCGCGGGGCCACCTCGCACCATGTGGCTCTTAGCATTGGCCATGGCACCTTAAGGAACCGTCGTGCACGTTGGCCGATATGCCAAAGCCAATCGGAGCGTCGACCCCGTTTGATCGTGACCAAATGGGCGGGCCAAAAGGGCTCTAAGATCACGGCGCCAGCCCGAGATAGCCAACTTGTGTCGCGT
Source organism: Mesorhizobium sp. M3A.F.Ca.ET.080.04.2.1 (assembly GCF_003952525.1). Classification (NCBI taxonomy): domain Bacteria; kingdom Pseudomonadati; phylum Pseudomonadota; class Alphaproteobacteria; order Hyphomicrobiales; family Phyllobacteriaceae; genus Mesorhizobium; species Mesorhizobium sp. M3A.F.Ca.ET.080.04.2.1. The sequence goes on from NZ_CP034451.1 coordinate 335,680, forward strand.
GCGGCTTCAATCGAGAACGCACACGACACCTGCCGGCTGGTTCAAGGGCGGGGTCGGTGGCAGTTTTTAAGCTGCCACCGACCACTACTCGCCGTCGAAGAACTAATTCTTGCTCAGATACTTATCGACGTTGGCAGGGTTCACCAGTTCGAACGGAATCCATACCGGAGAAGCAACCTTTTCGCCCTTGGCAAGCTTGATGGCCGCATCCACCGAGCCGGCTCCCTGGCCGATGGCATCCTGGAAGACGCTCACGTCAAGATCGCCATTTTGCATGTAGTGCATGGCTTCTTGTGTGGCGTCGATGCCGCCCACAACCACGTCCTTCATATCCCATCCGGCAGCCTTCATTGAGTTGATCGCGCCCAGAGCCATTTCGTCATTGTTGGCGATCACCGCAGCAGGCTTGTACCCGGCCGTGATCCAGTTGCTCATCAGATCCTGCGCCTTGACCGGATCCCAGTTCGCGGTCTGCTCATCGATGACCTTCATGAAACTGCAGTCGGGCGTGCCAATGACATCGTGGATGGCCTTGGTGCGCATCACAGCGCTGTGCTGCGCCAAAATTCCTTGAATAATCAGGATACCGGCATCTTTTGTCTTTCCTTCATCCTTCAGGATGCGGCAAATCTCTTTGGTCTCGATCGTCCCTGCCTCGAGCTCGGCGGATCCGATAAAGGCTGCCTTGGGTCCCAGGGTGTTAAGATCGTCAGGCGTGTTGTTTACATAAACCAACGGAATGCCCGCGTCGGCCGCCATCTTGGTGATCGTCGGCGAAACAGAGCTTTCGACCACGTTCACAATAATCGCGTCTACCTTGGCGGCGATGAAATTCTGGATCTGGGACAGCTGCTTATTGACGTCAGCTTCCGCGAATTCGATCTGAAGCGGCTGGTTGGTTTTGGCAGCTTCACTTTTCATTCCTTCGACCATGACGGCGAGAAAAGAGTCGGTGTGGGATATGGCCACGCCGATATCACCAGCCAAGGCGGGCGCCGCTCCAAGGGCCATTGCGACGGCCCCAATAATCAATTGCTTCATTTTCTCTCTCCCTTATGGGCGTCCGGCGGCACCCACTGTTAAAATCCGGATGGTCCACCGGGTGGAGGACGTTCGGTGCATACGAAAAGCGCCACTGCCGGCGCGCTGGGGACATGTTAACGTATACAACACGTCTTTGTGATCGAATGTCAACGATTACATTGTTATTTAACGGCACATAATTTGAAGCACGCCCCGCGGGTTCCTGGAGAAACCCAGCCTTCGGCGCGGGTATGGATATGCCCAAACAAACAACATCGTCCCTTTCCATGACCACGATCCACGATGTCGCAAAGCTGGCCGGGGTGGCGTCTGGAACCGCTTCAAATGTGATGGCCGGCAAGCCTGGAGTGTCGCAAGCAAAGCAAACGGCCGTCCGTGAGGCCGCACGCCAGCTAAACTACAGGCCATCGTCCATTGCGCGGGCCTTATCAAAGCGCCAGTCAGATATGATCGGCGTGCTAACCCAAGGCTTTCGCTCGCCCTTTTTCGCCAGGGCGGTTGATGTTGCGGAGCGCGAGATCCGGCTCGCCGGCAAGCATGCCGTTATCGCCTCCTCTCCCAGCCAGGCAGATTCTGACTGGTGTAACGGAGAACCGCTCTCTTTTCTCGATAGTCGCGATTGCGACGGCATTCTGGTGCTTGGATGCACCTGGTCTGAACGCGAACTCACACAGGTGCTGGCTGGGAGAACGAGGCCGATAGTCTTTGTGAACCGGCAGCTAACGTTTCAGCCGAATGCGTCGTTTTCTGTTGATCATTATGCCGTCGGCCATTCGATAGCTGAGCACCTATTGCGGCAAGGACATAGGCAGTTTGCAGCCGTCAAAGGCCCCGACGAGCATTATCAGGACGCAAGCCTTCGGCACAAAGGTTTCGTGGATACGATTGCAGCGGCTGGTTTTCCTGTCGACCCGGACCTGATTATAGAGGGCAGTCTCGATTTTTGCGGTGGAAAAGTCGCCGCTGAAAGACTGCTTGCCATCGGTCGCCCATTTAGCGCGGTATGCTGCGGAAACGATGAACAGGCTATCGCCGCCGAAGCCATCCTCTCCAGCACCGATCATCCCCCGGAAATCTTCGGGCATGGCGGCTGGGACCTACTAAGCTACATAGCCACTAAGGTCTCCACCGTCACTGTGCCTATCGCCGACATCGTAGAAAGCGCATGCGCCTCTTTGCTTAACCAATGCTATGGTGGCGATCGACCGGTTCGTCGCACGTTTCCGACGTCTCTGGTTATCCGGCGGCAAGCTGGAGCGTCTAACCTCCGTTGATTGAGAACGCCCCCAGAATCCGCCGCCTTTTAAGGCTAGTATCCGCGGTCCGGGTAAACGACGTTTACCAGCGCCTCACCGTTACGCCATCTTGTTAAATTGTCGCAAAACATGCGTGCCGAATCGCGTTCCCAGTCGGGATAGGCTGAGGCACAATGTGGGGTGATCACGACGTTTTCATATCCCCACAATACATGATCAGGTGGCAGGGGCTCCACGTCAAATACATCGAGTGCCGCGCCCCCTATTAACCCGCGGTCGAGAGCATCCACGAGGGCCTTCTCGTCAACGACACCTCCGCGTGACATATTCACCAGAAACGCTGAAGGTTTCATGGCCGAAAAGGCATCAGAGCCGATAAGGCCGCGTGTGGCGGGAAGCAGGGGGACGCAGCAAACGATGTAGTCCGCACGGCCAACCACATCGCATATAGAGGCTGGGGCGTGAACTTCATCCACATCCGCTATCGGGATCGGTCGCGCGCGAATGCCAAGGGTGTGCATCCCCAACGCCTTGGCGCGAGCGGCGACCGCCCTGCCTGCTCCTCCAACGCCCACAATCAGTATAGTCTTGCCTTCAATTGGCTCGACTCGTCCGACCGACCATTGGCGTGCTATTTGTAGCCGGCCAAGATGACGCAGCCGCAGCGAAAATGAGAGTATCGTCCCTAATGCGTATTCCGCCATCATGCCAGCAGCCAAGCCGCGGGAATTGGTGACCATAATCTTCCCCGGGTCCCAATACCCGAGATGGTCAATGCCGGAACCACCTACCGAGATCCATTGGACGCTTTGCGCCTGCATCAGAACATCTTTGGGGAACTTCGCTTGGCCACTGAGTAAAATAGAGTAGACCACCTCGGCTTTCGTATCAGCCAGCTTCTCTGACAACCCGGCGTAGGTGTCACAGACATGCGGCCGCAGGTCCGGATGCAACTCACCCAGTGTCTCGAGAACTGCGTCCGGTCGATCGGTTAGAAGAAGAATAGTCGGATTACGCATCCTAGGGGCCTAACACGCACGTGGGCGGTTGTGAACACGCGCTCGAAATCGCTCCGGTTGATCTCTCGCATCAGGGCTCCGATGCGCTCGGCGACGGCGTTGACGACTTCCGCCCTGCTGCGCTCCAGCTGCGCATGGTCCTCATAAGGACCGCTCAGCGGGTGCTTGAGGTGGCACCAGCACGAATCGTGCGTAGATGACCTCAAAGAAATTACGCCCTGTCCCTCCTTGGCATCCGGTTACGACTTCGCGTAACAGCAAGCAGCATTCGTTTATTCTTCATATTACTGCAATACACTTTTCAATGATATTTTTTAACTCTCTTGTTGCCCAAACCTACCGGAGCCGTCAGGCTGTAGATTCGCGGCCTTCACCCGGCTATGCATGTGCAATGGACGAACGACCCTTGTTTATGAAATCCAGCATCGATCATCTCCCGCCTCCAAAGCAGCGCGAGCTGAGAAAAGCAGTCGACCTACTGCTCGAGGAATTCGACGACGCGGTCAAGGGAGGAACGTCGGATTTCAAGAAGCGCGGTCGGATACTCAAGGTCATCCTGTTCGGATCCTATGCACGCGGCGGCTGGGTCGACGAGCCACATACGAGGAAGGGATACCGGTCGGATTTCGACCTCCTCGTGGTGGTGAACAACCGCAAGCTCACCGATTTCGCCAGCTACTGGCAGACCGCGGCAGACCGGCTGATGCGCGAAGTCAACACTCCCGTCAGTTTCATCGTCCACTCACGCAGGGAGGTGAACACGGCCCTGAGGGAAGGTCAGTATTTCTTCGTCGACATTCGGCGCGACGGCATCGTCCTCTACGAACTGGATGAGGAGCCGTTGGCGAATCCGGTCTCTGCAAACATGACCGAGGCCGTTCGGCTTGCGACCGAATATTTTCATGACCGATTACCCCATGCCAAGAAGTTCGTGAAGGGTGCGATATTCTTTGTTCACGAGAAGGACTACAAAGAAGCTGCATTCCTCCTCCATCAATCCATCGAGCAAGCCTACGCGGCGTTGTTGCTGGTCCTTACGAACTACAGCCCCGCATCGCACAACATTAAATTTCTCCGCAGTCTGGCCGAGGACCAGGCCCAGGAACTTGCCGAAGTGTGGCCTCGCGACCAACAGCGATTCGTTTCGTGGTTCAACGTCATCAACGAAGCCTATGTGAAGGCACGCTATTCGCGCCACTTCGAGATCACGGAAGAAGCACTCCACTGGCTCTCAGAACGAGTCTCGGATCTCATCGATCGGACTGAGGATATCTGCCGAACGCAACTCGCTCGACTACAGGAGGAAGCCGACAAAACCACCCGGCGATCCTAACCCCTCGGTTGTGGGCGGCTGCCCAAAGCCTGATGGCGCGTAACACGCCGATTGGCGAAGGACATTGCACCCGCAGAGGTAAGACGACGCCTGCGTCAGACGCTCCCATCAGCGGACTGCCGGCGCTCGTCCTCGATCTCCAATCGAGCCATGATTGAGGCAATGATTGGCCGCGCCTCCGCCGGAGACTTCGCCAATCGAAGTTCGCCTATGTCGCGCTCGAACCTGCGGTCGCGTATAGGCTGTCTAGTTCCCAACACGCGCTCGCGGAAGCGGAACAAATCACAGTGGTAGATCGTGAACTTTCCCTCTGGAGAAAGGGCATGATAGGTGCCCTCGCCCTCAAGCTCGATGTGGTCCTCCCAAGTGTGGAAATGGGGATGCACAATTCGGTAGAGGTCGGCGCGATCAGGAAAGCTCCTCCGGCTGGGATCGGCCACCGGCACGACCCCCTTCGCTTGATTACATTCAACACAGGCGACGGCTAGATTACGGGGAACAAACATGAAATCGCAACGCGTCGCGCGCGCGATGACGTGCTCGAGGTCCCAGACGCGCCCGTGATGGGCATAAAGAGGCTGCTGACAATAGCAGCAGCGATAATTCTGTTCGCGGATGTAGTGCTGCTTGGTTCGCGACTTCAATTCATCGAGTTCTTCCTTGCCCCAGAAAGTGCCGTCGAACCCGTACTCGGTCAGCATCGCATCGACGAGAGCCTGTTCGTCGCCATCATAGACCACCGGATTGGCAATCACCTTACCACTGCCTTCCGCGCAATTGCCTCCAGATCGCCGATTAGTTCTACGACGCCAGGGCTGTCTTCAATCATCGGTCGAATTCTGACGAGCGCACGGACAGTATCCTGATATTCAGCGCCTCTCGCCCCCCGTCAGCCGCAAGACGGAGCGCCTTCACAAGCTGTTCTCGGACATAATAATTGTCGCCGCTCGCGACGTCGAATGCCTCGACCAGAAGGTAGTCGATGGGCCGACCGGAGACTTCGCTGCCGTGCTTCAGAGAAGCACTACTCAGTGACGCTAGGGTTGCGTTGGGAGGCGCGTCGCTGAGAATGAGCGGAGAGTGGGTGGCGAGTACATAGTGGCAGTTGCGATAGGATCCGAAGGTGCTGAGCAGGAGATCGAGGTAGCGAGCCTGCCACTCGGGGTGCAGATTGGTCTCTGGCTCGTCAATTAGGATAAGCGAGTTGTCCTCGAGCCCAGCGGCCAAGGACATGAAGGTAATCGCGATGCTCAGCTCACCGGAGCTCGCCTCCTTGAGATCGATCATCCCTCCGTCCTTCCGACCAACCTCGACAGCATACAGCCGGACGAGCCCGAGCCGGCGCAGCAACTGTAGCCTCTCATACGACCGCAGCGCCGAAAGGTCGGGACGCTCAAGATCGAACCTGAGATGGACGAACCCTCTATTCGATTCGTCCAGTGCGTAGCGGGCGGCCTTACGCGATTCACCGAGCACTACCTCGTCCCTCTCAAGCAGATGACGCAACCTGGCGCTATAAATGGAATCTCGACGACGTGCCTCGAGCACCTCGTCGAGGCTGACCTCCCCCGCGAGGCCGTCCAGCACGCTTCGTTCATGAAGGCGGTAGACGACATCGAGGGCGGGCAGGAACCCTAGCATTTCAAAGACTCGAGTCAGCCGGCCGCGGTCGTCGAGCGCTATGCGCGACACCATCCCTTCAAGCGCGCGCGTCAATAGCGCTGCGGTAGACACCTGCCCCATCCGCTCCCGCATGCCCAGATACGAGTAGATGTCGGGGAACTCCGGATCGGACAGGCCGCGTCGATGCCGCGCCCCGCCGATTGGGAACTTATCAAATGGTGTCATAGACAGGCCGATCACACGCTTCGGCAAGATGGCCTCATAGAGGGGAGCCTCTGCGCCGTCGATGCTAAGCAGGACCTTCGAGCCCTCGCAGGTAACCAAATGGTGGCTGCCCTCGGCGAGATATTCTAGGCGCGACAGAGGAACGCCGCGTGACGAACCGCTCCGGCCATAGTCTTGAAGCAGCTGGAATGTCGTGGCAATCCCCGACAATATCCGACTCTTGCCTTCACCGTTTCTGCCGAGCAGTACAGATAGGTGACTGTCGTTGGTAGAACGGGCTGCTTCGCTCGTCGCGGACTGGAACGAGATTTCGACAGCTGTCGACTGCGTAGGCATGTCCTCGACTCGCCAGCGCGGCCTGTTTTCTGCTTCAGCCAGCCGCGCGTGCAGCAGCCGGAAACCCTTTTCCATGATTCCCCCACAGACATCCCCAACTTCGCTCTCAGCATGGCTCACCATCGTCGTCAAGATTAGAACGCAGCCCCGCTGAAACCTGAATGTGCAGCTTCTAGGGACCATAGCTTGGGGCTGAACGACGATGGTGAGGCGCGAAGCCGCCATGTCGTCGTTGTGCCGACAACGGCGGCCCGCTTTTGGGTGTTGAGGGTCGAATACCTTCACCACACGGTGGGGCGACGAACATCTTGTGTGCCGAGTGATAACGGCGCGCTCGCCAGCGCCGAGCTAGCGGCGGGATATCTTTTTTTCGGACAGGCCGATCGACCGCTCAAATCTGACGACGTTCTTGATCATCCGCTGGAATTCCCATGGGAAGTGCCCAAGTATCTCGGCCATAAGCTCGCCGGCGAGGATGGTGAGTTCCCGGGCACGCAGCTCGGTGATCCTCGCGGCAGGCGTGATGGCGCGGCCGCTCTCGATATCGATATAGAGGCACTGCTGCCGCGTCTTTTCCAGGTCATCGCTTTCGGCTTCATGGAGCACACGCTGGACCGTATTCTTTCCTAGGATACGGTCCAGCCTGGCATTGATAAGTGCGCCGGACATGACGCTGATGAAGTGCTTCTTGCGATGATTCTTTTCGACGGAGGGATTGCCGGCGATCGGCAGCGGCTCATCAAGATAGATGAGCTCTTCGGCCAGGCGCGTCAGTTTGCCGACCTCCTCGATGACGAGGATCGACAAGAAGGCAGCGATCGGGAAATTGCCGCGATGGAACAATTGACACGCGTCGGACCACAGTTTTTCGACGTACGATATGAGCGTCTTGTACTGTTCGAGCCTTGTTTCAAAGGTGGTGCCCGTGAGCAGCGAAGGCTGCGTATTGATCGCGTTCGATCGCTCCTCTAGCAGTCTCGGGAAGCGCCGCGCGCCGTCCTTACGCGACAGCTCCTTCCCGATATCGCGATTGTCGGGATTGACCCCCGCTTCGATCATCTTTTCGCGCATCTCGATCGTAAGCCGATCCAGCACCCGGCGATCGGCTATCAGCATTCGCGAGAGCCGCAACTGCTGCACGAATGCGAAATAATCGCCAGCGGGCGCCGATCGCATCACATCCATAATCGAAACGCGACCTGCGACGATATCGTCGACAAGCGTTTCGAAGGTGTCCCTGGGCTCCAGACTGCTATCTCTCGTCTCCTTCATTCGCCGGTCCCCATCCCGTATCGCGCTGTCAACGAGACGTCCTCTTTAGCGGTACCCGCAACCGTCGGGCACGCTCCAGGAACGCCTTCTCGCCCCCTTCCAAGATGTCGCAGACCTGCGTCCTGATTCCAGCTTCATGCAGACCGCCTGATGTATAGGTGATCGGCGGAAGGGCACCAGACGGGTGAGGGCCTACGCCGGCCACGATGATCTGGTCTGCATCGGCGTTGACGACGAGATTTGCATTGTGGGTCACGATGATGACCTGCCGCTTCGCCTTCGCGGCCTGGAACAGGCCGACCAGTTCATCGAAAATGGATTTCGGATCAAGATTCTCCTCCGGCTGGTCGATGATGAGCGGGCGATCATCAGCATCGTCCAATGCAAGATAGAGAAGCAGAAGCACGATTCCGCGTGTACCGGGAGACAGCTTGGTGATCTCCACCCCATCGTAATCGATTCCGTAACGCAGGCCGATATGGTCGGTGCTGAACAGCCACTGCGCGAAATTCCGCGACCAAGCCCGATAGGACTGGTCGGCCTTCGGCACCTTTGCCGCTTCCAATAAATCGTCCTGATACTCGGCCCTGAACGACGCCATTGCCGCCGAGACCGCATCTGCATCATCCTTTTCCCAGGCTGACAGCAGTAGGCGGGTAGCCGCATCCAGCAGGCTTCCTTGACCTTTGAGGGGATTCTTCCGGCCGTCGAGCAGGTCCTCGCCGCGCTTGGCCCATTGCGCGACATCGGCGGTCCGCTCGACGGAGAAGGTCAGCTTCCGGACAGTGCCGCCGGAGGCGGCCAAGCGGGTCATCAAAGGGGCATAGAGCGAAGCGAGAATCTTTTCCTCACTCAGGATGGCCTGGAACACCTTTTTGTAGCCGGACTCTCGATCCTTGGTCAGTTGCTCGGCACGGTCCCTAGCCCCTTCGCAGTCCAGAAGTCGATCTTTCAGGACTTGAAGCGCGGAGGTTTCCTCGGAGATGCGCTTCGTCAACGTTCCAAGCCGCTGCGCCGTATCGCGGTCGGCTGCGATGATCTTTTCCAGACGTTTGATTTCCGCTTCGAGAAGCGCGAGTGGGAGGTTTGAGATGTCCGCCTCAGGAGGGATCAGCGGGATATCTTCCGAGGCCGGCGCGGCCGGGGCCTGACCTTTCCAGGTCGCGATCGATCTTTGGGCCGCCCCGTCGCGGTCCTTGAGCACAGCGTCGACATCGCCCTTGAAATCCAGAAGGAACTGTTTCCATTGGTCGTCGTCGAGCCGGGCGACCTTATATTGCTCCATGATCGTCCGCAGTGCCTCCGGCCCACGGTTCTCACGATGGTCGGCGACCTCGTCACGAATGGATGCAAGCGCCGCCTGCTGGTTCGCGAAGTAGCGGACGTTCGATCTGGCTTGTTCGGCCGCCTGGACGAGTTCGGCGAGGCGCTCCGCCTCCTTCGGCGATGTCTTCGGGATCAGCTTGGACCGATCGGAGGTATAACGATCGATGAGCTTTTGTTTTTCGTCGATCTGAAGCCGGAGGGCGGGCGTCTGCTTGACCTTGTCCCTCTCCTGGCCGATGCGCTCGGACACGGACGCGAGCGCTGCCTCCTCGCGCACCCGCGCCTCGCGGAAGCGTGACGCCTTCAGATCGAGAAGGTCTTTGAAGCTCACGGCACCGTCACGTTCGGCGAACGGGTGGGCATCGAAGATCACCCGCTCGATCTCACCCAACAGCGCGTCGGTCATGCCCACTGAGGAGCACAGCTCATCAACGAATTGTTGTGACAGGTATCTTGCGCGCGGGTACCTGTCCCAGTCGTCGATGACGGGATTATCGAGCGAGCGAACGACAGGATCTATGCCGTCCTGCCAGCTCACACGCACCTGGGCGCCAGCCAGATAGCCGTCTTCGTTGGCCCGATTCAGGAAGGACTTGCTGTTCACGACCTCGGGGAACGCGTCGCAACCCACGGCAATGATCTCGGCAAGTGCGGTCTTCCCTGAACCGCGCGCGCCGATGATCGCGACCATGCCCGGGTTGAGGGCGATGTCTGGGGTAGTGGCCCAGTCGCACCCTAGCATCTCGATGCGAGAGATCACCTGAGAAGGCGTCGCGCCAGCGGTAGGGGATTCACCCACATATGCGCGGCGCGGCTCGATACATGCCTGGCGTAATGCGTCGAATGTCGCCGCACCTTTGACCCAGCAGAAGCGATTCTGGTCAGGCTTCGCCACGTTCACCATGGCGTGGGCGTCGCTTCCCCACAGGGTCGGCTTCAGGGAGCCGTACTGCGCGATGATGGATTGCGGCGACGAGCCTTCTTTCTGACCGAGCCAGAAATCGCGATCACGGGGCGAGCCTGAGAAAATGATCTGGGCGAACCGCTCAATCTCCCGGCGTAAGGCTTCGTCCGCCCCCTCGCGCACGCCGCCACTTCCGTCATTGCCGGCAGCGACCGCAACGAGGATGTTGTCGTGAGCCCAGGCATTGTCTAGCGCACGTCGCAGATCCTCCAGGGACACCTTGTATTGTTGCGACCCGTGAGCAAGCGCCGCTCGACCCGTTTTGGCCGGATCGAGCGCGGTGCCGAGGCGGGTGAGCTCACTGGCGGTGCATCCATAGTCCTGGTCATTCACCCTGAAGGTCAGCCTGGCGAGTATCGTGTTCACGCGCTCGACATGGTCAGGACCAGAAGGATCCACGAGCAGATGGACATTGACGAAATTGCCCTTCAGAGTACCGATAGCGAGCCGCATCTCGATGTTCGGGAAGAGAAGCTCACATTTCGGAAGCCGACCCGACTCCTTTTCTTCACGGACGGCTTGATACGTTCCGATGCCATAATAGTCGGTGATGCCAATGGCCTTCAGGACCGGGCTCGCCGTCTCCAGTGCCGTCAGATAAGCGTCCATCGAATCCGCGCCGAACTGATCGTTGAAGATCGTACCCGGCGCATGGATATGTGGCTCCCAGCGATGCCACTCTGATCCACGGTTGAGCATAACGTCCCCCCTCGGCGCCTATCAGGCCCCTCTTTGAACTACGTAGGCAGATAGTTGCGGTAGTGTATTTTCGTTTTGATTCCTAATAACGCACCAGAGATCGCATACTTATGGTCATAAATCTTTCTGAACGCCTCTCCGAGTTCTCGTATGGGTATGGTGTCACTCGCGAGATCGAGCTGCTCCTCAGGTCGGTCGGCTGTGAGGCGACGCCGTTCCTGCCAAGCCTGATCCACGAAGAGGAGCTGGGCTTCGATGTCGGTTTTGCAAAACCGGGAAGGGTGGTACTTGCCCAGTTCAAGCTTGGGCAGGAGCTCAGGCGGTTCCGCCTGGCGGCGCACGAGACTGCGGTGCCGGACCTCGATCATCCCTTCTGGCAATTCCGAATCGATGTTGTCGGCCATCAATTCCTGCGCCTTATCGAGTTCGAGAATAATGGTGCCGAGGTGTTCTATATCGCGCCGCGGTTCGCCACATGGCAGGACTATGACACCGCCTTCCATAAGGGCGATGTGCTGGAGAGATCCCTTTTGACGAAACCCTCGGAGATCCTGCATGAATTGGGCGGTGCCACTGCCGCCACAGGTGTGCACCGCATCGCGTATGACCGTTCGCGGCGATATGTCTGCTCCGAGCCGCGCACCATTCCAGAGTACCGGCCGCAACAGGTGGCAATGCGGGTGCGCGAACAGCTTGGGGGGCAAAGCGAGACGCTTGGCGATCAGATCAAGCGGCTCTATGCGCGCGAAAGGCCCCGACGAGGACCGCGATTGCTTCGGTCCGATAGGGCCGAAGCGATCCTCGCACGGGCAAAGACTCCCCTCGACGGCATGGCCGCGATCGTCGCACTCGAAGCATGGACGCAAGGGGCACAGGTGATCTTCGTGACCCTGGCCGATCCGGAGAACGCCGAGGATATCAGCTAAGCACGCTCGGACAAAAATGGGAGCTCGTTGATCGCCGAACCCCTTTCGCATCACGCTTGGATGCGGCCCAGCGGGCTTCTATTCTAAAATGTCCGCTTTCAGGCGCACGAAAATCTTAACGTCCGACAAGGTGGCGCAAAGCCGCCTCTCTAGGAAACCGCCATCATCGGCGAATCACGCCTGAAAAGTGCGCATCGGCCTAGGATAACGTGGACAAGGCCGAGGCTACGCCACCGCCAAGTTTGCCGCCATCAGGTTGCACCCGATTTAAACATCCGACATGGAGCGCGCAGTTGCCACGCTCACCTCGGCTAGGCTGCAACCGCAGCCTTTTTGCGAGCTGGTTTTGATTTCCCTTTCGCTACGATCTTGGCCTTGGGCGAGATCGGCCGCACGCTTTTCTTCTCACCCTTCGATTCGACGAAATAGCTCTGCGGGTCTTTGCGCTTCTCGTTCAGGCCAGTGAGGATGAGGTCGCGAATAAGTTCGCCCTTGCTACAGCCTCCACGGATCGCCGCCAACTTGAGCGTTTGATCGAGGTCCTTCGAGAGATAAATGGTTCGGAGCACCATGTTGTCGGTATTATCTGCCATGGTGGCCTCCTTTCATGTGTACATATGTACAGGTCTCTCTCGCGAGATTTCAAGTTCACCCCAACTCGTTGAGACCATCGTTGCCGCTAGACCGACTGGCACCGGGAGAAATGGTGAAAGTTAATTTGAAAGCCACTGCTTTCAAACGGTGCCTCGCCGTAGGGCGTGGGATTCTGCCATCCGCTAGTTCGAACTTACTGGATAGCGACCTGCGACCGAAGAGAAACGCTCTCCGGCGCAATCACCACGCCGGCCGATTCAAGGGCGTGTCGGATTGCTTCAATCCTAGTAGGCGGCAGCAATCTTTTCCCGTTCTCAAAATCGCGGATTGTCCCCTCGCTCATACTTGGCTTGGCGGCTAGCCGCACCTGCGTCCACTTCAATAGGGCGCGCGCTTGCCGAGACTGCTTGGGCGTCAAATCCTGCGCACGGCCTGACGGCATTCGGCTATCCATCTTCACTGGGTGATGCTCCGGCTGTTCGTGCCAGACGACTTGGCGCAAATTGCGTCTGTCTAGCGGCTGACCGCGTGCTGGACAAACGACAAAATTGTCTCTCCCAGGGGCAACGGTCTGCGTCCACAGCCTGCCAACGATCAGCGGTCAAAGATCAGAGAGCTTTGGTCAACCACACAGTCTCCTAAGGCTTCACGCCCAACGTCTTGCGACCGTCCTCGTCATCACTAACAGACCTGTGGCATCGTGGTGCGATGCAGCGGACGCAATAGTCGCCGACATGTGCTGACGACTCAAAAATCTCGACCGGTTTTGGCGTCTGAAACGACATGTTCCTCCCGTGAGAGTGAACAGCGACCGCCCACCAACGTTCACTTATTTAGCCACCGCTGATGAACGTGTGCGCTCATACCATGGGGGCCGGCGCCGAAGGATTTGAGCGGCTAGTCTAACTGGACCGGGTGATCCAGTCCCCAACATTCCCCAAATTCCAGGAAATCCCATCTCAGCGATACCGCCAGAGAACACGGGTTCCGCTTTTTCAGATATTGTAAATACGTAAATACATATTATAGTCACCGAGGCTCGCCTCCGACATCCTTGCGATCCGCTTGGAGGTCTGGGCCCGGACCTGATGCCGCATTCAGGCCATCGACCATCAATCCCCCCGAACTCCAAGTCCGGGCGGCCGAACAGTAAGGAGGTTGTCTACCGACTACTGTCGACAACATATTGGTGCCGAATCGCGGTTTTCGCGCGTTTTATGGACTTTTTGAGGCCTTGACAGCGAACTAGGTGACCTTATAGTCGATTGTCGACAGCCGGCATTGGGCAGAAAACGCTTCTGGCTGCAAGGAGGAGGAGCATTGCCACTGCGTATTGCATTCACCGCTTTTGCGCGCCTCCACGCTCGAAACAACCCCAGCTCCAATACGAAGGACTGACCCTTATGGTTACCTCGCCCGCCAATCGTTTCAGCCTCAACGAACGCGTTGCTGTGGTGACAGGAGCGGCGCGAGGAATTGGAGCCGCTACCGCGCGGTGTCTGGCGGAGCTCGGCGCAACAGTTGTGCTGACAGACCTCAGCCCCACGGTCGAAGCGACTGCCAAGGGTCTCACCGCGGAAGGTCTTAAAGTCGATCATCTGATTTTTGACGTGAAAGATAATTCGGCGGTTCAAGCAGCCGTCGACAGAGTCGTTGGCAAGTGCGGAAAGGTCGACGCCTTCGTTGCTAACGCCGGCATTGCGGGCGACCGCTTCGCGCAAGACTACTCTGTCGAAGATTGGCGCCGAGTGATGGACCTGAATGTGGACTCGGTGTTCTTCTCGACCCAGGCTTTCGCGGCGCCAATGCTGTCGCGGGGATCTGGCGCAATCGTCCTTGTCGCATCGATGTCGGCTTTGATCGTTGCCCGACCCGAGCGCCACGTTGGTTATGACGTTTCAAAGGCCGCGGTCGCCCACATGGCGCGTTCGCTAGGTGTTGAGTGGGCCAAGCGAGGGGTCCGCGTGAACGCCATTGCCCCCGGTTACACAGATACGGAAATGCTCGCCCAGGTCGGCCGCGAAAAACCCGAGGTCCGGGACTTGTGGCTGGCCGACATCCCGTCGGGTCGTTTCATACATCCCGATGAGGTCGCCCATTCGATAGCTTTCCTCCTGTCCGACGCGTCGTCGGGGATGAATGCGCATTTGATGGTCGTCGACCAGGGCTACTCCATCGGCAAGGGTGTCTAGTCGGCACCCACGAGACGTCTTCAACACTTTCAGTGCGATTTGTCATGGGAGGATCAGCAAATGGCTTTAGGGACGCTTGAGGGAAAGGTTGCAGTTGTTACGGGGGGATCGCAGGGATTGGGCGAGGCGATCGCGCGCCGATTCGCCTCGTCTGGCGCAGCAGGCCTCGTTATCTGCGGCAGGGACCAGCAGAAGGGACAGCGCGTAGCCGACGCCATTGAGGCGCTCGGCTGCCCCACGATCTTCGTAACTGCTGACCTTCAAAAGGTCGCCGACGCTCGCAAAGTCATCAGGGCGGCCGATGAGAAGTTTAAACGGGTAGACGTGCTCATAAACGCAGCCGGCCTGACCGATCGCGGCACTATTCTCGACACAACCGAAGAGCGTTTCGACGAGATCTTCGCCGTGAATGTGCGTGCCCCGTTCTTTTTGATCCAGGAGGCCGTCAAGATCATGCGGAGAGAGCGTATCCATGGGTCGATTGTCAACATCCAGTCCATCTGTGCGCATGGCGGCCAGCCGTACCTCTCGGCTTACTCCTCGTCAAAGGGCGCGTTGTTGACCCTAACTCTGAACCTCGCCAATGCGTTGCTTAGCCATCGTATCCGCGTCAACGGGATTAATGTCGGCTGGACGCTCACGCCGGGAGAAGACCGGATCCAGCGTGAGCATCACGGCCTTCCCAAGGACTGGTATGATCAGGTCATCAAATCCAAGCCCTTCGGCCGTTTGATCATGCCCGATGAGATCGCGCGGGCCTGTTTGTACCTGGCCTCCGACGAGTCGGGTTTGATGACTGGCGCCAATATCGATTTCGACCAGATCGTCTACGGCCCCACCGACACGCCGCTCAGCGTTGAGGAACAA
This sequence comes from Mesorhizobium sp. M3A.F.Ca.ET.080.04.2.1, assembly GCF_003952525.1. Classification (NCBI taxonomy): domain Bacteria; kingdom Pseudomonadati; phylum Pseudomonadota; class Alphaproteobacteria; order Hyphomicrobiales; family Phyllobacteriaceae; genus Mesorhizobium; species Mesorhizobium sp. M3A.F.Ca.ET.080.04.2.1. The sequence continues at coordinate 351,356 of NZ_CP034451.1, forward strand.
GCGGCTTGACAGTCTTGTCGATCGGCGCTGGCAGAGTGACTGGCCAGCGCCATCTCAGCGCACTGGGAGGACATGATGGACCACAAGCTTCAACATGACTTGGTTCCGGCAGCCGTGGCCGCATGCCGCTGGAGTTCACAATGAGCGCGGCTGCCAGCGCCCCTTTCGCAGACGCAGCGGCCGCCAGTCCGGTCCTGGAAATGAAGGGAATAGGCAAAAGATTCGGCGCAGTTGACGCCCTTTCCGGCGTGGACTTTGAGGTCTATCCATCCGAGGTCGTATCGCTTGTCGGCGACAACGGGGCGGGCAAATCCACTCTCGTCAAGATTATCGCGGGCACCCATGCCCCGGACGCCGGAACCATTCGCTTTGATGGCGAGGAAGTCCAGTTTCGCTCCCCCTGGCACGCAACGCATCTTGGCATTGAGACGGTCTACCAGGACCTCGCCTTATGCGACAACCTGGACGTCGTGGCCAACATGTTCCTTGGTCGCGAGACCGTTTCCTCGCCTCGGGCGCTGCGGCGACTGTCGGAACTTGAGATGGAACGGCGCGCACTTGAGGTGCTGAAGCGCCTCAACGTGACGACGATCAGGAGCGTGCGTGCCCCCGTTGCCGCCCTTTCAGGTGGTCAGCGGCAGTCCGTGGCGATCTCGCGCGCTGTGATGTGGAACTCGAAAGTCGTGCTTTTGGACGAACCGACGGCAGCGTTGGGTGTCGCGCAGACCCACCAGGTGCTCGAACTCATCAAGCGCCTGCGTCACCAGGGTCTCGGAGTGGTTCTGATCTCCCACAACCTGCGCGATGTGTTCGAGGTATCTGACAGGATCGTTGTCCTGCGTCTCGGGAAACGTCTGGCCACTTTTCGGCCGACGACCAGCACGCCGGAAGAGGTTGTTGCCGCTATCACCGGCGCCTCTGGGGCGAGCTGACGAGAAACGCTTCAGGAGGAGGAAGTCGGGTGAAGAACCAAGTGAGCGTTGAAACCATATCAAGCAGCCCGAAGGCTCGCCCCGCAGGTATCTTGGGCGAACTGCGGCAGAACCTGAGTGGGGGCGAGCTAGGCGCAGCACCTGTCGTGCTCGGTCTTGCCTTGATCTGGCTGTTCTTTCAATTCCAGGACGCACATTTCCTGACGCCCAGGAACATGTCAAACCTGGTTCTGCAGATCTCCGTGTCTGGGACGATTGCGATCGGAGTGGTTTTCGTCCTGCTGCTGGGAGAGATCGATCTCTCGGTCGGTTCCGTTGCGGGAGCGTCGGCAGCAGTGCTTGGCGTCCTGATGGTCAATCAGGACTGGCCTTGGTGGGCGGCCATTATCGTCATGCTGGCCTTCGGCACCTTCACCGGCGTCATCCAAGGCGCCTGGTATGCCCTAATGGGCGTTCCCTCGTTCGTAGTCACCCTGGCAGGTCTTCTCATCTGGCTCGGAGTTCAGTTGCACGTGCTTGGTGATGCCGGCACGCTGAACGTGTTCGACCCTCACATAACGGCTATCGCTTCGACATTCCTGCCGCCGTTTTGGGGCTGGGTGTTCGCGGTGCTTGCGATCCTATGGTTTGGCGGCACACGGCTGAGGGAAAACGGACTTCGCCAACGGGCGGGCATGACCTTCAAGTCGGCTCCAGTCCTTCTTGTGCAAACGATCGCGACCGGCATTGCCCTGTTTGGTGCCGTGGCCGTGCTCAACGCTGCTTACGGCGTTCCGACCGCAGGTGTGGTGCTATTCGTTCTCGTTGCCGTGTTCGACTGGATAGCACGCCGCACCACCTTTGGACGTCACATCTATGCCGTCGGCGGTCAGGCGGAGGCGGCGCGCCGGGCTGGCATCTCGGTTGCGCGTATCCGTATAAGCGTGTTCGCCATTGCTGGGTTCCTTGCCGCCGCAGGGGGGCTGATCTCGACGGCGCGCCTCCAGGCTGCGAGCACCCAAACTGGCGGAGGGACATTGCTCTTGGAGGCAATCGCGGCCGCAGTCATCGGTGGGACAAGCCTCTTCGGGGGGCGCGGCAGGGTGTGGGCAGCGTTGCTTGGCGCACTGGTCATCGGCAGTGTGTCGAACGGACTTGACCTGATCGGTGAGCCAGCGGACGTCAAATACATGGTTGAGGGCGCAATCCTGCTGCTCGCCGTCACGTTAGACTCCAACACTCGTCGTCGGCTTTCTTTCGGACGCATTGTCAAAGGTCATGTTGGCTGAGGCGAGATAACAACTGTCAAAACGCGAGACGTTTCTCAATCGGGCTGTACGAACCGGCTTGAGAGGTTCGAAAGGCGACCAGAAGCCATATTCACAGGGCATACCGCTAAACACAGCTGTGTGAAAAGATATTGACGCGCCATATCGCAACGCCAAACTCTAAGCAAGAGATTGGCGGACGCAACCATTTGGTAATCTCACATTAAAACTTTCTACTGCAGCTTTTTATTTATTAACGACTTGATTTTATTGACATTATTTTTGTTATTTACTACGCTAATAATGTGTAGAGCGCATACAGGCCGAGAATATAGGGCAGCGCGGAATCTGACCTCATTTGACCTTCCGCGGCAGAAATGCCGATCGACTGTCTGCGTCTTCACCATGCATGTCGCCGGCAAGTTTTGCCGAGTTTTCAACGGCGAATATCGCCAATCTGGGAGGTTTTTCTATGAAACTCATCAACCGCTGGGCCTATGCGGGCCTGGCCGCTCTTGCGATCGTCAGCACCGCGGGAATGCTTCCTGCACGCTCTGAGGACGCACCGCTGGTGGTCATGCTCTTGCCAGAGAATGTAACGGCCCGCTGGGAAGGCCAGGACAAGCCGATGTTCACCGAAGCGATGAAGCGCGCCTATCCGGGCGCCAGGGTGAAGGTGGAAAATGCGCTCAACGATGCCTCGAAGCAGCAGGCACAGGCAGAGGCGGCGCTTGCCAGCGGCGCGAAGGTCCTGGTTGTCACCGCAATCGACCAGAAGGGCGCCGCGGTCATCGTGAACGACGCCAAAAGACAAGGCGTTCCAGTCATCGCCTACGACCGACTCATTCACAACGCGCCGGTCGCATATTACGTCTCGGTCGATGGCGTGAAGATTGGCGAGCTCCAAGGACAGTTCATTGCCGACAACACCAAGGAAGGCGGGCGGATCGCAATCATCAACGGCTCGAAGCTGGACGACAACGCGTTTCTTTTCAGGAAAGGCTACATGAGCGTGTTGCAGCCTCTGTTCGACAAAAAAAGCCGGGTGCTGGTCGCAGACCCCTGGGTGCCGCTTTGGGATCCGTCGAAGGCACAGGCCCAGATGGAACAAATTCTGACCGCGACAAATAATGGGGTCGACGCCGTGCTGTCGCCCAATGATGGCATGGCCGGCGGCATCATCGCTGCACTTGACGGGCAGCAGCTTGCAGGAAAAGTTCCGGTGACGGGTCTCGATGGGACGCTTAACAGCCTGCAACTGATCCTTCAGGGTAAGCAGTCCATGACGGTGTGGAGATCGCTCAAGGACGAATCGAACAAGACTGCCCAGATCGTCGCCGCGCTCCTGAAGGGAGAAACTCCTTCGGCCGACCTGTTCGGTGGCGCAAAGATGAACAACGAGATGGTCGACGTGCCATGGGCGCAGGTTACGCCAAATGTCATCACGCTCGACAACATGAATCTCGTCATCGAGGACGGTGCTGTGACCAAGGAAGCCGTATGCAAAGGAATGCCGCGGGTCGGGCCTTGCAAGCAGTAGATCTTCAGGGCGGACGCACCCGTTACGGTGCATCCGCCTGACGTTGGAGGCAGCTCACTTCAAGCTGGAAAGAGGAACGGGCTCGCAGATGTTGCGAGCCCGTTCCCTTTTCTCCGATCGGTTCGAAACAAGCCGGCTCGATCATACGGTGGCAACCGGGGTCACGGGAGACCCGAACGATCCGGGCACCCTCAGGGGCGGAGCGGTAAGCAAAAACCGATAACGTCCGTTCTGCTTGAGCCAGGTGTTGAGCGGCGTCAGATTCCAAAGCTCGCCCAAATGGATGCCGAGCTCGGCAATGCAGCGGCGATGGAGTGGCAACGCAGCGAAGTTCTGATCTCCGTCAGGGCCGCCGGTCTGAACGCCTTCAACCGCTAAATTGTCAGCGATGATGACTGACAAACCACTAGCATCAATCCATTTGAGAAGCCGCTCGTCAGTGCCGTCGAGAACACTGCAACTTCCGTGGAGCAATTGGCTGTCGAGGCTGTCCTTTCGGTCGACCACCGCCTTCACCCATCCCGTATGCAGACAAAGCATGTCGCCCGTCTCGAGCTCGATCTGGTCTTCTTCCATGATGCGCATAAGGTCATCGTACCCGACGAATTTGCGCTCCATGCCCAAGCGTTCATGCAGGTCTACCATCACGCCGCGACCCTGGACGCAGGTTTCAGCCATATTTTCAATGCCAAGCTTGCGGGCGCCGGCGCCACCTGGTGCGTCTGGCCCCACGATGTCCTGGCCGCCCCGATAACCGTTGTAGTAGACGACCTCGGCAACACCGTCCCCGTCGGCGTCGAACTCGTAGCCGATATGGCTCAACGCGTCCCACTGGGTCGAATACTGCATATAGATGGTCACCGCGTCATCGCATACGATGTCGTTCCAGGCGGGATTCTCACAGCAATACGGATAGTTCACCACCGGGCCACCGCGTTTTCTTGCGGGCGTGCGCAGTGGAGGATGACGGCTCTCGACGAGCTTGTTGCCGCCAGGAAGATCGAGCGGAATGCTCAGACAGAACGCCAGACCTTCGATGGCCTCTTTGATCGCCTTTTTCCGGCACTCCGGTGTGATCAAGTTGAGACGACCGATCTGATCGTCGTCCCCGAACTGGCCCCAGTTCGAGTTGGGCGGTCGAACCTGCCATCGCTTTGTCATCGCTCTCTCCCATGATCCAACGTGCTCGAATGCGCGCTCTCAACGACGGAGTTAACTCCACCCCCACCAAAGGTTGCGACGCCATCGCTCGATCGACCCCGCGCTACGCTCCGCTGACGCGGCGGTATTCGCCCAATGCCAGGCAAGCGATCCTCTGACGAGCCCCTCGCCGGAGGCCTTCATAGTGAAGGTGCTGTTGTAAAACTCGAGGAGCGCTCCTTCCCTCAGGTTTCGAAAGACACGAACGCTTTTCGCGGATCCTCGCAAGCGCGAGAGTCCATTGGACGAAGCCGGTTCGGTTCGCGCAACCCCACGGCCTTCAAGACCTTGCTGCAGTTCACCTCGGCCTTTGCCTCGGCCGCTACCGTTGCCGCCACGGCAGGCTTTTCACGATTTTTCGATTCAGGATTCCACGGTAGAGGCGTTCATAGAACGATGTCCTCAAAACAATGGGCATGAGCATCTTGACCATCCGGCCGAGACTCCATCCCGTGCCCAAGAGCTTCACGCCACGGTCCCCATCAGGCTACGCGTTCCCAGGCGGCGCTCTTGGCGGATGCCTGGATGGCGTCGATGATGCGTTCGATTTGCACACCGTCCTCGAAGTTCGGCGATGCGGGCCTGTTTTCGGCGATCGCTTGGAGGAAGTTGTACCATTCGATGGACTTCACATCGATATAGCCCTGCCCCATTCCGGCAACCGGCCACAGCTTGTCGCCATAGGGCTGATTGGGGCCGGAATAGATCGTGCGAAAGCCGAACGCATCTGCCGGATCATCGGCGAATGCGACGCGCAGCTCGTTCAAGCGCTGATAATCGAAGGCAATGGTGCCGCGCGTCGCGTTGATCTCGAATCCCATTTGATTGTGATGACCATAGGCGTTGCGGGTGACCTCGATTGTCCCGTGCACACCGCTGGCGAATTTGACCATGGTGATAGCCGTATCATCCACGTCAACCGTACCCTTTTCGGCTGACGCAGCTCCCTTGTGCCCGAAGAACCGCCCTTCTGGGAGCGGTCGCTCCGGGATGAAGGTCTTCATAACCGAGGTCACAGCCTCAAACTCTCCTACAAGCAGCCGAGCTGCGTCGATGATGTGGCTGCCGATATCTCCCAGCGCACCGGACCCGGCCTTGGCTTTGTTGAAACGCCACGACAGCGGAGTGCTCGGATCCGCACTCCAATCCTGAAGATAATAGCCGCGGAACGCCAGAATCTTGCCAATGCGGCCCTGCTCGACGAGCCGGTGGGCCATTTGCAAGGCGGGGCTGTGCCGAAAATTGAACGCGAGCTGGTGTACGATCCCAGCCTGCTTGGCGGCCGCCAGCATTTTCTCGCCATCCTGCGAGGTCAATGCCATCGGCTTCTCGCACATCACATGCTTGCCCGACTTCGCGGCGGCAATGGCTATCTCGGCGTGGGAATCATTGGGCGTGCAGATGACCACAACGTCGATGTCCGGGCGATTGACGACCTCGCGCCAGTCGGTCGCGTACTCGCGGAACCCGTACTGGACCTGCGCCTTCTTCACGGCAGCCTCGTCAATGTCAACGATTACAGTGCGGTCGATTCCGACAGAAGGTTCAAAGATGATTGGGACGACCGCCATGGCCACGGAATGTGCCTTGCCCATGAAGCCGGTCCCAATGACAGCTGCGTTCAAAGTTTTCATTTTCCAATCCTTCCGCTGAGGACGCCCCCCTTCTCGCGGGGCAAATCGCGTCATGCGTCATGCCAGCGGACGCTTCCGCCCGGGCCTTCGGCTTCATCTTCCAAAGTATCTGCTGACTACGGGCTTACCTAGGATCCCGCTGCGGCTAGACCGGGCTCGGCTTCCCTTACGGTGCTGGCAACCCGATTGCCTACATTCGTGATATGCCGCTCGACGGCACTTTGTAACTGGTCACGATCGCCTCGCCGGACAGCTTCCAGAATCTCCACATGCTCGCGATAGCTCAACCGTGTGTCTTCCGCGGAAATGCCGACGTGCTTCCAGATCCGGCGCAACTGATCGCGAAGCCGGGCCAGGCGGTCAATAATGAGGCTGTTGCCGCAATTGCGGACATAAAGATCGTGAAACTGGAAATCGAGGTTGCTGAAAGGCCATGGGTCGCCTGCTTCCAAGGACGGCAAGGTTGACTCCAGATCGGACTGGGCGGCCTCGATTTCCTGCCAAGTGATGCGGCCAACCGCATTGCGCGCCGCGAAGGATTCAAGCACCATCCGAAACTGGTACAACTCCACCACATTGAGACGCGTGACCGGAGTGACGCGCATACCTCGTCCCAAGGGCTCGACGAGGCTTTCTTCAGCCAACTTGCTAAGCGCTTCGCGCAGTGGCGAGCGGCTTATTCCAAGCCGCCGGGCCAGTTCGAATTCGTTGATGTCCTGCTTAGGCTTGAGGTCGCACGACAGGATCAGGTTCTTCACCCGGACGTAGGTCTTCTCCGAGAGAGACTGCCCCCTCTCGATCTGCCCCCACTCTTCTTCCAGGTTTGCACTCATCTTACCTGTCTCCCTTCAAATGAAGGATCGTATATCAGCCACCGGCCTGGTTCCATCCACGATGCCCGTCGCCAAACGGCTCGTAACCGTTCGACGTCACCGCGATCGTGTCTTCCAATTTGATAAACCCTCGCCGCGGGTGAAGCATAGTCGTCTCGACGGACAGGACCATTCCCTCCTCCAAGGGCAAAGCGGCATCCGAGGCCTCATAAGGTACCGATCCGTTCGGGGTCAGGCGCGGCGCCTCGTGCGTAATGAGGCCCATGCCATGGATAACAAAGCTAAGATAGTCCTTGTGACGCGAAACATCGACCAATGCCTGCGCTTCGGGGAAGAGATCCCGTCCAAGCGTACCGGGCCGTATCAAGCGCCGGCAAGCCTGCTGAATTTCGTCGATCACGCTCAACAAATCCTGCAACTCTGAATCCGGCGCGCCAAGGATGGCCATTCGCGCCATGTCGCCCACCCAACCATTATAGTTGCCACCCGAATCGAGGCACAACACATCGCCAGGCTGCCATATTTGCTCAGACGGCGCGCGATTGAAGCTCTGCCCCATCGATATAAGGCAAAATTGCCAGGTCAGTCCGCGCGCTACTTCCTCGCGCTGAAGAGCATGCACGAGATCATTTTTGGTGGCCCCAGCTCCGTGGATGGCAACGACAGCAGCCATCGAATCCACGACCTTTTCCGAGGCGTTGCGCAGCATATCAAGTTCCTGCGGGGTCTTGATTGCCCGAAGTCGCTCCAGAACGATGGTCGCATCAACGACGTCGCTATTCGGGAGGCCGGCACGTAGCGCGTTATAAGCATCAGCTGGCAGAAAAGCCGATTCCACACCAATGCGCCCGGCCGCAAGCCCATTGCGGCGGATAAACGCGATGGCCTGGTTCATCGAATCGACGCTCTTCCAGGATCCCAGATCACTTTCATGCACCCAGTGCGAGAAGCGCTGTTTCTCATCGCGTTCCATCGGATTTCCAATATATCCGGCATGTTCTGGGCTGCCTTTTTCATAAATGAAAAACGACAAATACCTGCTTACACCTATTGCATCCATATATTCAAAAAAGAAGAACCGGTACCCGCCGAGCATATACTGCACATTGTGCTTGGAGCAGACAAGGAGGACGTCGAGCCCCGCGGTGTCCATCAAAGCGTCAAGGCGTGCTGTATTGAACGGCAACTCCTCTTTGACCACCGCCGGGCTGTGAAGGGACATGGCTTCCTCCGAAATTGAAATCTGTCGCAAAAATTGCCTTGTGGCGACTGTCGACAACCGACATTGGCGCGCGATAGGTGGCTTTGTCAAGTGTCCTTTGAGCGAAGGGCATGGTGCAGGTCGGCCGGTGAGAGCGACGATTTTACCTTGACACAGGGAGGCGACGCCCCTTAGTCATTGTCGACAGTAGGCAACAGGCAATCGGCAAGTGCAGTCGAGAGTCGACTCCTACCCCGCACTGCAGGGCCGGAAACGGCCAAACCGGCCGTTCAAGCTCGGGAGGGAACCGAAGATCTTGAACGTGGCATGCCTTTGAGCGGCAGCGGCTATCTCTGTCGCGGCGGCGCGGCTCAAAACAAAGGGAGGTTTAAAATGAAGAAGCTACTGCTTGGCGTTGCACTTTCCGTGTTGGTCAGTTCGGTCGCGAACGCCGGCACCATTGGCGTGTCGATCGCCTTCACCAACACGTACCTGACGAAGATGCGCAAAGCGATGGAGCAGGAGGCGAAGGCTCAAAACCAGCCGCTGACCGTCGAAATCGCAAACTCCGACGTCAACACTCAAATCTCGCAAATCCAGAATTTCGTCGCCGCGAAGGTCGACGCCATCATAGTCTACGCCATCGACACCTCGACAACCGCCTCGATGACAAAGCTTGCGCAAGATGCGGGAATCCCGATCGTCTACGTAAACAGCCAACCTATCGACATCGACCAGCTGGGGCCAAAGGGTGCGTTCGTCGGCTCCAACGAGAGTGAGTCCGGAACGCTTGAGACCAAGGAGGTCTGTCGCCTTCTGAAGGAAGGCGGCAAGTCGACGGTAGCGATCATTCAGGGCGATCTCAGAAACCAGGCCGCCATCCAGCGCACCAAGGACATTCACGATGTTATCGCAACGGACGAATGCAGCTTCATGAAGGTCATCCAGCAACAGGCCCCCGGTTGGGATCCTGTCAAGGCGCAGGATCTCATGACCAACTGGATTGCGGCAGGCATCAAGCCAGATGCCGTCATCGCCAACAATGATGACCAGGCGGTCGGCGCCATCCGTGCAATGGCTGCGGCGGGATGGGATCCAAAAGAGGTCGTCGTAGCAGGCATCGACGCAACCGCCGAGGCGCTCTCATACATGAAACAGGGTGACCTAGACGTGACGATCTATCAGGACGCGGCGGGCCAGGGTCGATCCGCTGTGACGACGGCGATGAAGCTTGCTAAAGGCGAAAAGGTCGACTCGAAGGTCTGGATCCCGTTCCAATTGGTCACCCCGGCCAACATGAATGACTTCGTTCAGAAATAGCACTGGCAACCCCGGAGCGCGCCTCAGTGGGGCGCGCTCAATGGCGATGCTCTCAAGGCCAGTCGGTCACGGGAGGACCTCAGGGCATGGCAAGCGCGGCACAAGCACTTGATTGCAGCCAGTCTGATTGTGTTCTGGAAATCGACAATGTGACCAAATCATTCCCCGGCGTGTTGGCACTTGACGGCGTTTCGCTCCGGATAAAGCGGGGGACGGTGCATGCGCTCATGGGAGAGAATGGCGCCGGCAAATCCACGCTGATGAAAATTGCCGCCGGCATTATCCAGCCGGACAGTGGCGCCATTCGTCTGCATGGTCGGGACGTTCGTCTTGCCAATCCGCTCCAGGCACTGCAGAGCGGAATCGCGATGATCCATCAAGAGCTTAACTTGATGGATTCGATGACGGTTGCTGAAAACATCTGGATAAGGCGTGAGCCCAAGAACCGCTTGGGCTTGATCGACCATGCCGAAATGCGCCGTAGGACAGTCGAGGCGTTCAGGCAGCTTGAAGTCGACATCGATCCCGACATCCGGGTCGGCAAGCTGACGGTCGCAAGCCAGCAGATGGTCGAGATTGCCAAGGCGGTGTCCTACGAATCCGATGTCTTGATCATGGATGAACCAACGTCGGCTTTGACCGAACGTGAGGTAGGGCAGCTCTTCCGGATCATCCGCATGCTGAGGGCGAAGGGCAAAGGCATCATCTACATCACCCACAAGATGGATGAGCTCTTCGAAATCGCCGACGAGGTATCCGTATTCCGGGATGGCAAATACATCGATACCAGGCCGTCCAACGCCGTCACCCGCAACGACGTGATCCGCATGATGATCGGGCGTGAGCTCACCCAAATGTTCCCCAAACAGACGGTGCCGATCGGGGATGTGGTGCTTCGCGTCAGAGACCTGTGCCTGGCGGGCGTCATTGAAAATATTTCGTTCGAGGTCCGCGCGGGAGAAATCCTTGGCGTTGCTGGTCTTGTGGGATCGGGCCGATCAAATATTGCCGAAACGATCTTCGGCATTTCTCCCGCCACCTCGGGATCGATCGAAGTTGGCGGAAAGTCAGTTAGCATCGGGTCTCCGCGGGAGGCCATGAAGAACGGCATGGCCCTTTTGACGGAGGACCGAAAGGCATCAGGCTGTTTTCTCACGCTGGGGATTCAGGAGAATACCCAGATGGCGGCCCTCCAGAGCGCTTATGTAAGGTGCGGCTTCGTGGAGCGAGGGAAGCTGTCGCTGGATGCCGGCCGGATGGTCCAGACGCTTCACGTCAAGACCCCCAGCATGCGCCAGCCCATTGTCTACCTCTCGGGGGGCAACCAGCAAAAGGTGTTGATTGGTCGCTGGCTGCTGACGAACCCCAAAATCCTGATCCTCGATGAGCCGACGCGTGGCGTCGACGTAGGCGCGAAGGCTGAGATCCACAGCCTTATCTCCAGGCTCGCAGGTTCCGGCGCAGCGGTCGTCATGATCTCATCCGAACTCCCCGAAGTGCTTGGCATGAGCGACAGGATCATGGTTGTCCACGCGGGCCGCGTGACCGGCATTCTCGGTCGCCATGAAGCCGACCAGCACAAGATCATGGAGCTAGCATCGGCATGAAAAAGCGCGAGCTTTCGGTTGAATTCTCGATGCTGGCGGTGTTGTTGGGCATCGCGCTGGTGTTTGAGATCCTGGGTTGGATTTACATGGGCCAATCGTTTCTGGCCAACAAACCCAGACTTTCCATTATCGTCCTGCAGGTCTCCGTCGTCGGCGTCATTGCAATCGGGGTGACGCAGGTCATCATCGCCGGCGGAATCGATCTTTCCTCGGGCTCGATCGCAGGTCTGGTTGCGATGGTCTCAGCCTCATTGGCGCAGGCCTCGTTCAACGACGCGGCGGTTTACCCCAAGCTGACCGACCTGCCGGCAATCTTGCCGATACTGGCAGGTCTGGCGGTTGGTCTGGCTGCCGGCGCGGTCAACGGGATCATCATAGCCAAAGAGAAGATACCTTCCTTCATTGTCACCCTGGGTATGATGGTCTCGGCGCGGGGCCTCACTCAGTGGTACACAGACGGCGTTCCGGTTGCCATGTTGACCCCTCAATTCACCTGGCTGGCGAGAAGCTTCAACGTGCTGGGCTTCCCTGTGCCAATGCCAGTCATTGTCTTTCTTGCCCTGGCAGTGATTTGCCACATCGCGCTCGGCTACACGCGATACGGCAAATTCACGTATGCAATTGGCGCCAATGCATTGGCGGCACGCGTCTCAGGTATCAATATCAGCAGCCACCTGATCAAGGTGTATGCCGTGGCCGGGATACTTTCCGGACTGGCGGGCGTCATGACTGCCGCCCGTGCCGCATCTGGTCAACCTGGCATGGGCTCCGGGTATGAACTTGACGCCATCGCCGGCGCTGTCATTGGCGGGGCTTCTTTGGCCGGGGGGACGGGCAGCATCGGGGGTACGGTCATCGGAACGCTGATCCTAGGTGTCGTGACCTCAGGTTTCACATTCCTTGGTGTCGGGACTTATTACCAAGACATCATCAAGGGCACCATCATCGTCGGGGCGGTCGTCGTCGACCAGCGCCGGCGCCAAGCATGAATTCAATCCAGGGAGCGAACCTCATGACCACTGCAGAACAACGTATCGCCGAGCTCGGGCTGGTTTTGCCAAAGGCGCCCAAGGCCGTTACATCGGGCTATGTACCCTGGGTAAGAACCGGCAATACGATCCTGATCTCCGGTCAGCTGCCATGGAAGGACGCCAAGACCCTGATCCACGAAGGCTCGATCGGCGCGGGGATCACCGTCGAACAGGCGGCGGAAGCATGCAAGCAGGCTACGTTGAACTCCATCGCGCAGATCAAGGACGCGGTGGGCGATTTGGAGCGTGTGCGCTGCATTGTGCGGGTGGAAGGTACAATCAGCTATGCTCCCGGGCATATCAATGAGACAGCCAAGGCTCTCGACGGTGCTTCGGCGGTCGTGAAGGGCATTTTCGGCGACCGCGGCCTCCACACCCGCATGCTCTATCCGGTCCCGGAGATCGTGTTCAAATCACCCTGTATCATCGTGCTGCAAGCCGAGGTCGATTGAGCCTGCAGGCTGGAATCACACCCGCTTGGCAAATGCCGATCTCCTGATCCTCCAGCCGCGTGACGTGCTGACCTTGAAGGTCGCTATGGCGCCCAGATGGACGCTCGGTGTATCGCGCGTGCCCTCTGCAAGTCCTTTTCGCCAAGGTGAAATCCCGTGACCCCAAATCGACTGAAAAAGCTATGGGCAGAAGGCAAGCCCACCATCAACGGCTGGTGCTCGATCGGCAACTCGTTCGTCGCCGAGATCATGGCGAACCAAGGCTACGACTCCGTGACGATCGACGCGCAGCACGGTGCGCTCGACTATTCCCACATACTCTCCATGCTTCAGGCGATGCTGGCGTCGGGCACCGTGCCGATGGTCCGGGTGCCATGGATGGAGCCCGGGATTATCATGAAGGCTCTAGATGCCGGGGCATACGGCATCATCTGCCCGATGGTCAGCACCGCCGCGCAGGCAGCGGAATTTGTCAGCTATATGCGCTATCCGCCGCTTGGCCAGAGAAGCTACGGGCCCACGCGGGTCTCGTTCTCGGCCGGCAGCAACTACGCCAGCGAGGCGAACGACGAAATCCTTGCTTTCGCGATGATTGAGACCGCTCAAGGCATGGCTGAACTCAAGGAAATTGCCACTACGCCCGGCCTTGACGGTATTTATGTCGGCCCGGCCGATCTCACCCTTGGCCTGACGAAAGGCCGCCTTCCAGCGGGATTTGATCGCGAGGAACCCGAGATCATTGTCGCCCTGCAGGAAATAGCATCGGTTTGCAGGGCAAGTGGCATCCGAGCCGGCCTCCACTGCGCGACGCCAGAATATGCCCAGCGAGCTGTTGGGTGGGGCTTCGATATGACGACAGTGGCGAGTGATGTGAGGCTGTTGTCATCGTCGGCAGGCGCGAGCGTCAGTAAATTTAGATCACTTCTCGCTCAACCAGCCACGATGGGCAAGAATGCAGCGTACTAGGATAGTTCCCAGGTGCTGCGTTTTATCGCAAAGCGGCCCGGTAAATCGGCGAGGTGAGACGCAGCTTCAAGGTGCATCAAAAGCCCGTGCAGTCGCGCCAGTGCAAAGCGTGCTCGCTACAAATGGTTGGCCAGGCTGGCAGAGCTCGACGCGAGCGGCCCGCCAGCCTGGCGCCAATCGCTGAAAGTGCCGGCACGACCTCAGGCCTCGCCATAGCCGCCGACGCCTAACGGAATAGCGATTGCGCGCACTGCCTTGCTAACCCCTGCGATCAAGCGAAGCCAGGACTAGGATTCTCGCTGGGTTTGCAGGCGGATTGAAGTTGAGGACCGAGCGCCGGAGAAGACGGTCGCGGTCTTCTACTATTCGCTTGCCCAAGCGGGCCATCAAAGTCGCGCCAGGTTCGAAATAATAACCGTCGAGATCAACCAACCGAAGGCGCCCGTCACGTGATGGCTGGGAGGCGGCAAGCGAAGGAAGCTCAACATGGCTCCCTGAATGGCAGAGCCCAGCGTGCTTGAGTACGTCGCGTCATCGCCAAGATTGGCGCCCTCGTTTCAAATCTTAATCCCTTTGAGGGCTCCGTCCGAAAACAAGAGCATCAAGCGACCTCCTTCTGCGCGCCGCGGCACCGATCGATAGGGGCAGTTTTTTCCCACTCCAGGCGCCCCAACCACATTCAACCAAGGACCAAAAGGCATTCGTCCTGCGACGGTTGGGAAAATCCAATCATCCCAGCATAAAACCTACAACTCGGTTGCACGATCCGCCGGGAATCGATAATCCGCCGTTACTTCGGGGGCCCTAACGAAATTTCGCAATCTCGCAGAATGGCACGCCTTTTTGGCGCTATTGAAGACGATGCGACCAGGCTCTGCCGGGCAGATATCCAAGAAAAAACTCTATATATCATCTTGACAGTTTAGCAGTCGACGATAGTCTCGGGCTCGGGATCTAACGTTCGTTAGAAGCCGCACAACGCGGCAAGGGAGGAGCTACGCATGTCGACTGAGCGCAAAGCCACAAATTGTCTAGCTACCGTCAGCGAAATCAATCGACGCGAATTCATTGGTGGCGCGGCAGCAGCCGGAATAACAGCACTAGTCGCTAATTCAATGATCTCGAGCTCCGCGAAAGCGCAGACGCCGCAGAAGGGCGGCATCCTGCGGGCCGGCATGCAGGGCGGCGCTACGACAGACAGCCTTGATCCGGCCGTATGGACAAGCCAGGTGCCTTATTGCTTCGGGCGCCAGTGGGGCGAGCAACTTGTCCAGATTGACGCCGCCGGCGCGGCGCAGCCGGCGCTCGCCACTGAGTGGGGCTCCTCCAAGGACGCGAAGGTCTGGACGTTCAAGATCCGCAAAGGCGTGCAGTTCCACAACGGCAAGGAAATGACGCCGGCCGACGTCGTAGCCACCATGGAGCGTCATTCAGACGCAAAGTCCCAGTCAGGGGCGCTTGGCATCATGGGTGGCATCGCCGGCGTCAAGGCAGACGGCGACACTGTCGTATTCACGCTGAAGGACCCCAATGCCGATCTGCCATTCCTGATGGATGACTACCACCTGATGATCCAGCCAAACGGCGGCAAGGACAATCCGACAGCGGGCATTGGCACAGGGCCGTACAAGATCGCGGTAAACGAAGCTGGCGTTCGGCTTGGCGGCGAGAAGTTTGCTAATTACTGGCGTGATGATCGCGGCTTTGCCGATCAAATCGAAATCATTGTCGTCAATGACACGACTGCCCGTACTGCGGCCTTGCAAGGCGGACAAGTCCACATGATCAACCGAGTTGAGCCAAAGATTGTCAACCTGATCAAGCGGGCACCAGGGGTTACAGTCCACAACGTTGCCGGGAGAGGCCATTACGTCTTCATCATGCATTGCAACACGGTGCCATTCGACAATAATGATTTGCGTCTGGCTCTAAAATACGCCCTCAATCGTGAGGAGATAGTCCAGAAGATCTTGATGGGTTATGGCTCAGTTGGCAACGACACGCCCATCAACAAGGCCTATCCGCTTTACACTGAACTTGAGCAACGCAAGTTCGATCCCGAAAAGGCGGCATTCCACTACAAGAAGTCAGGCCACAGCGGCTCAGTGCTACTGCGCACATCAGACGTCGCCTTCCCTGGCGCGATCGACGCCGCGCAACTCTATCAGCAGAGCGCCGCCAAGTGCGGTATCAAGATCGAAGTCAGGCGGGAGCCGGGAGACGGCTACTGGTCGAGCGTCTGGAACAAACAGCCGTTCTGCGCCTCCTACTGGAGTGGCCGGCCGACCCAGGACCAGATGTTTTCTACCGCCTATTACTCCAAGGCCGACTGGAATGACACGCGCTTCTTCAACGAGAAGTTCGACAAGATGCTGTTCCAGGCGCGCGCCGAGCTTGACCACGACAAACGCAAGGCGATCTACGCCGACATGGGGTCGATTGTACGCGACGAGGGTGGAGTTATTGTACCCATGTTCAATGACTTCATTGACGCTGTCGGGCCGAAGGTCGGCGGATGGGCTCCCAATGGCAACGAGGAACTGATGGGCGGCTATGCGTTGTCGAAATGCTGGGTAACCGGCTGACTCGGGTTCTGCCTTCGCGAGTTCGCGTTGCGGCCTCACGATCCCTCAGGACGCTCTTTGCCGGCGCATTGCGCACCGCCGATGAACCCCGCTTCTAGAGGACCCAGCCAGCCCCATCTCAAATCATTGGAGGAGTGCATGCACACACAACGACAGCAATCTCATCTCCGATGTTTTTAAGCTTGTACGGCTCGCCGTTAAGGACTTGAAATCCGCCTTCCGGTCCAATGCGGCGAACTAAACCACCGGCTTCGACCTCGACAGTACCTTGGATCACCATAGCGGCCGTCTCTCCCTGGTGAATGATCGGTTCCTCCCCGGTTCCCGCGCCGGGCTGGTAGTGCTCGAAAAACAGCTGTAGCCGCTTGTCTCGGCGCTCCGCGGCCAGCATGCGGATATCCGTTTCGCCGCGGAAGACGACTGTCAACTCCTGAGCTTCGGCGAAAATCACATTTGTCTGGGAGATCGGCAGAGCAAAAAAGTCCGCCAAACTCACAGGAAAGGCCTGGAGAATGCGATGCAGAGAAACCAGCGATGGCGCATGCGACTCCTGTTCGATAAGCGAAATCGTAGCGTGGGTCACACCAGACCGCTTGGCCAGTTCGCGTTGGGAAATGCCTGCGGCCTCTCTCAGAACCTTTAGGCGCGCTCCCACAGCCAAATCGGCCGCCTCGTCGGTCTGCTTTGCGCCCCGCCGGTCGCCGATTGCGGTCGATAATTGTCTGCGTGCCAAGTGCCATGCTCCACAACCAAACATTTCTGATGGGATGCAACGCGAATACAAGCGCGTCAAGCGGCGACAAGCCTCTTGTTTGTTAAATAAATTATGCCAATATGGATGAAATTTTTGACAATAGCATTCCGCCGGGAGCCTGCAGAACGGCGCCACCTGACATGTCGGCGTAAAGAACATCGCCTCTTGTGAAAGAGCGTGCAAGGGCATGAACCAAATATAGCAGGGAGAGAGACTATGCGAACCGAAACACTTGAACCCGAGCTTGAGAGACGCCTGGCCCTCATCGAGGCTCAGGACAGCTTGAGCGCCGATTTTGATTTAACGGCCTGGATTGCGCTGATTGCTCTTGGGGTGGTGCTACCTGTCATCCTGCTTCTGGTTGGAGGCTTGGCATGACAAAGGTTGCTGATGACTTTTTGGTTGAAGCCGACAAGAGCGCATGGCCACTTTTGCCAGGTGAGCGCACATGGGGAGGCTGGCGATTGGGTATTTCTCTCGCCACCGCTGCCGCGGCAACCTGGTGCTACATCATCGGGGAGTACGTCGGCTACTACCTCGGTTTCTGGAGGGGCTTTGCCACACTTTTCGCCGGAAGCATGATCGGCATGCTTATCGTTGCTCTAGCGGCAGTTCCAGTCTGTATCCGTTTCGGTGTCGATTCAATCGCCTCGGCAAAGCCCCAGTTCGGTACCTCGGGGTGGATCATCCCGGCCATGTTGCAATTCATATCGATTGTCGGTTGGAACTCGCTGCTGCTGATATTTTTTGGGCGGTCGACCACACAGCTTTTCTATGCTCTTGGCATTATCAGCGAAGGGTCTGGCGCCGTGTTGGTGCCAATCACCGTTGTCGTTGCTGTGTCCCTGACCTTCTTCTTTTTGCTGAAAGGCTCTCTGGGAGTCGATCGCGTCGCAAAGGTTCTGGTCGCCCATGTGTTCATTGGTTTCTGGATGCTCTACGTGTTGCTTACCCACGAATGGGATAAGCTCATCTCGGCGGTGCCAGCTTCTGCTAACGCCGACGCGCAATGGAATTACGTAACGGGGATCGAGATCGGCATCGTCTCGCTGCTGTCCTGGTGGCCCTATATAGGCGCTATGGTACGAATGGCCCCCAACGGGCGCACCGCGGCTCTTCCGATCATGCTAGGAATGGGCGCGCCGGTTCCGCTTTTGTGCGCGATCGGAATTGCAGGCATTCTGGTTCTTCAGGTCTCCGATCCTGCGCAGTGGTTGAGAACAATCGGCGGACCGATTTACGGCGTTGTCGCCTTGATTTTCGTGGCAGCGGCCAATCTCGGAACTGCAGTGGCCGGCGTCTACGCCTCCTCGATAGGACTCCGCCACATTCCCGTTTTGTCGAGATCCCCATGGCCGGTACTTCTGGCGATCTCCTTGGCGCCAGTGGCTATCGTGGGGCTGCTAATACCTGAGATGTTTTTTGCAAACTTCGGGACTTTCCTGGCGTTTATCGGACTTGGATTTGCTCCACTTTGCGGCATCCAAATTGTGGATTACTATTTCATCCGGCGTGGCAACGTGAACGTTCGTGGCCTTTTTGAGACCGGCCCCAACGCCGCGTATCGATATTGGGGCGGCTTCAATCCTGCTTCGATCATTGCAATGGTCTGCGGATTTGTGACCTACAACTATATTCTCAATCCTATATCCTACGCGAGCCGCTTTCCTTATGAATATCTGACGGCATCGCTTCCGACCGCCGTCGTGGGCGGAGGTGTCTACTGGCTTCTGACGATCCTTTTCGTGCGCCCGGCCGGAAAGGGAGGATATTGAGCTCTGCTCGATCCTGGCGGGGGTACAGTACTCCCGCCACATTGCGCCTTATCGAGGGACTTCTTGGTCGACTTTCTCAACTACAATGAGGCGCGAGAACTGGCTAAGGCCAAGCTTCCCCGCGGCATCTTTGAATTCATAGATCGCGGGACAGGAGACGAGTTCAGCCTGCGCCACAACAGGCGCCAGTTTGAAGCGGCTAGAATCCTGCCACGGGTGCTCACGGGAGGAAGCCCTCGTTCGCAGAAGGTCGAGATCTTCGGCGAAACCTATAGCGCGCCTTTGCTGGCTGCGCCGACCGCATTCGCAGGTCTGGTCTGGTTCAAAGGCGAGATCGAGTTGGCCAGAGCAGCAGCAGCATATGGAATCCCTTTTTGTGCAGCGACAGAAGCGATCACCGGGGTTGGAGAGATTGCAACAGCTGTTGGCACGCCGATCTGGTTTCAGCTTTATCTGTGGGACAGGGAAGAACTTTCCCAGAACCTTATTGAAAAAGCCTGGACAAATGGCGCCCGAACATTGGTTGTGACCGTCGATACGCCGGTTCTTCCAAAGCGGGAATACAACGTCCGCAATGGCTTCGATATTCCTTTCAGATTCTCGCCGCGCAATGTCTTCGATGTCGCGACGCATCCACGGTGGGCGGTCGGGGTCCTAGGCCGCTATCTGGCGGCTGGGGGCCTGCCGAACTTCGCCAACTATCCTCCTGAATATAGGGCCAATATCCTGAGCCGAGGAAGCGCGCGTTCGATGTCTTTGGCGCCTGATCTGGATTGGGATTGCGTCCGGCGCATACGGACGAACTGGAAGGGAAATCTGGTCATCAAAGGGATCCTGCGCGCAGACGATGCCCTGTTGGCTCTGCAGATCGGCGCAGATGGTATCATAGTCTCCAACCACGGGGGACGAAACCTCGACGGAGCCGTCGCGCCTATTGAAGTCCTGCCTAACATTGCTGATGCGGTTGGTGATCGTCTGACCGTCCTTGCAGACAGCGGCGTGCAGCGAGGCTCAGATATTTTCAAGTTGCTTGCGAATGGAGCGAAGGCGGTTCTGCTTGGCCGAAGCCTGCTCTATGGCACCGCCATAGCTGGATCGGCGGGCGCCCTGCGGATGATGCGAAATCTTGGCGAGGAGCTCGATGTGGCAATGGCTATGAGTGGCTGCAGGTCGCTGAAGGAAATCGATCGCAGCCTGCTTGTAAAGGCGTAGGCATCCAGCCTCTTAGGCCGCGAGGTATTCGCAACTCCGTCTCCTGCCGGATGCTGGTTTGGGGTGAATACGGTGCCCCAATCTCATTGAAGTCAATGTGACCGGCTCGCGGCGGATCCCTTGTGTGTTAAAAAAAAATGACATACCGTTAAACTTATTAAACGCCATCAGCCCGCGGGAAGGAAGCGCATATGAACGCAATTTCGGAACTCGAGCGGCTCTCCGGGTCGCTCTATATCGACGCACGTTACGTGCGAAGCGAATCGGCAACCCGTTTTGAGGTCATCGATCCTGCGACTGAAAGGCCTGTGGGATGGATCGCCGACGCAACCGACGCCGAGATTGACGATGCCCTGGAGGCCGCCATATCTGCCAGGAAGCGTTGGGCCGCGCTCGACCCTAGGAGTCGGGCTGTTGTACTTCACGATATCGCTGCCGAAATCAGGAACAAGAAGGCCCTTTATGGGGCTCCTTTGACGCTCGAAGAAGGCAAGCCCTACAAGGAGTCTGTCGATGAGGTCTCGTGGTGCGCTACGGCGATTGACTATTATGCGGAGATGGCTCGGCACGAGGCCGGTCGATTGGCAGGCACGACCGTCCCTGGCCAGTTTCATTTCAGCGTCAAGGAGCCACTTGGAACGGTGGTGATCATTCTCCCGTTCAATTTCCCTCTCGTGCTTCTTTGCTGGGAAGCGGCGGCGGCTCTCGCAGCTGGCAATGCCGTGATCGTGAAGCCACATGAGCAGACAAGTCTCACGACCCTCAAGTTCGCCGAGTTGTTTTCTACCCTTCCATCTGGATTGTTTCAGGTCGTTACGGGAGGTGCCAGGGTCGGCCAGCGTCTCGTGGCAAGTCCCAAAACCCACGGAGTAGCATATACCGGCTCCGTCAGCGTCGGGCAGCAGGTTGCAAGAACCTGCGCCGAAACGTTCAAGCCATGCCTGATCGAGGCTTCGGGAAATGACCCCTTTATCGTCATGCCGTCAGCGCCACTGGAGATCGCGGCTCGTGGCGCTGCGTTCGCGGCGTATTTGAACTGCGGACAGGTATGTACGGCCGCTGAGCGGTTCTACGTCCATGAAGCGATCTACGACAAATTCGCCGAACAGTTGGCTGTTGAGACCAAAAAGCTGAGGGTCGGCAATGGTTTCGACCAGGTCGATATTGGTCCCATGGCAACCCGCAAGCAGCGAGATCGCTTCGAGGCGATGATTGCGCATGCCCGTCAACAGGGGGCTCGCGTAAAGACTGGAGGCGGTCGTCCAGCACATATGAATCAGGGATGGTTTGTAGAGCCAACCGTTCTGACTGACGTTGCTCCAGAGTTTGAAATTCTCAATGAAGAGTCATTCGGGCCGGTTGCCCCGCTTTGCTCCGTGTCGAGCTTCGACGAAGCAATGACACTTGCAAACCAGTCCCGTTTCGGTCTCGGCGCCAACCTCTACAGTCTCGACATGGACGAGATCATGCGTGCTGTTCGCGAGTTCGAGTCCGGGATCGTTTGGATAAATGCGCCCTTGTTGGACAATGATGCCCTTCCATTCGGAGGCCGCAAGCTTTCTGGAACCGGGCGGCAACTGGGACCGGAGGGCTTAGCTCAGTTTCAGAACACCAAATTCGTCATGATCGACCCGAAGGCGTCCAAGCAGGACTTTTGGTGGTTTCCATACTCCAACGAGGAGAGCTTCCGCTCTTAACGCATGCGCAATGCGTTGGTGAATGCACTCGCCACAGGGAGCCGCGACGAAAATGGTCGTCGCGGCCGACCTCCGCACGAGCGGAGTTGCCCGCTTTGCGCGGCGTGATCCACTGAAGGCGGGAATGACGAGCCCGTCCACGGGCAATGACCGCGGACGAAGAGACCACGACGGGACGGATTGACGTCGACCTCGCTCAAACCGCTGCCAAGTGCCTTCGCACATGACCGAGAAAATGAGACGGGTCGTTTGCGGGCGCTAGTCTGTCGGCGGTGCGGGCCCACGCGCCCGGCAGGCAAACCCCGGAAGGGGGCGCGCGGACAAGCTGACGGTCACGGGCTCTGCGGCAGGCAACTGAGCGGCCCCTCTGGGGTCGTAGGCTCGACGGAGTCAATTGCGGACACGAAGGTTTTCCGGATCGTACCAAGGCCCGAACTGAACCTTCACGGCATAGCGCTTCATCACGATTTCTGCTTCCCACCTGCCTGTTGCCAGCCACTCCTTGGTTACCCATTCTGCGTTGTTCACATAACCAAGCCGACTGACGCACCAACTCGGTGACCGTAGGCACCAGACGCGATGGAAACCAACAAGGTTGCCGTATCGTATGAGCGGCTCATTATGATAGAGCATCGGCACCACTGGCCGGCCCGACAGTTTTATCTGCACCAGCCCGCGTTTCGTGATCCCTTCAGCTTTCTGCTTGATCAGAGCATCTCGGCCTAGAAAGCCACCGGACGTATCGAGCGAGACCGCGAACCCCACACCACCTTGTAGGGCGTATCCTCCTCGCCAATATCATGACCCGAGTCGCGATATCTCTTTTCCATGCGCAGGGAATTCAGAGCGAAGAAGTCGCCGTGTCGGAGGCCCCGATCTCGTCTAGCCTCTAGGATCTGTAAGGAGGCATGTTAACGTACACACCACGGAGATGTGATCGACGTCAACGATTACATATCGCTAAACGAACACCAACCTTTTGGATCCTTCCAGAGGATCGTCCGGTTAGGCTGTGAAAGAATCCTGCGGGGTGACGCCGCCAACTGGCGGAGACCCGCCACGCAGGCACCTCCTACAGGGAAACGGCTAGGCAGGCGTATTTCAATTCCAGGAATTCCGCCATGCCATGATGCGAGCCCTCGCGGGAGTTGCCGCTTTCCTTGATTCCACCGAAAGGAGCCAGTTCGGTCGAGATCAAGCCGGTGTTGACGCCGACCATGCCATATTCCAGTCGCTCCATCACCCGGAAGATTCGAGACGCGTCGCGTGAATAGAAATAGGCGGCAAGACCGGTTTCGGCAGCGTTGGCAGCTTCAATCACTTCATCTTCGTGCTCGAAGCTGAACACCGCTGCCACTGGCCCGAAGGTCTCTTCTCGAGCCACTGCCATCACATCGGTCATACCGGTCAGCACCGTCGGCTCAAAGAATGTCCGGCCGCGCGCATGTCGCTTGCCGCCAAGCTTCACTACTGCACCTTGGGCCACAGCATCGGCAATGTGGCACTCAACCTTCAGCACAGCCTCCTCGGTGATGAGAGGCCCTTGAGTGACGCCCTTGTCAAAGCCATCGCCGACGATGAGTTCTTTGACCCCGTCGACAAGGCGTTCCACGAACGCATCGTGTATGCCCGATTGTACATAGATCCGATTTGTGCAGACACAGGTCTGACCCATGTTGCGGAATTTCGACTGGATTGCGCCGGTGACCGCCGCATCGAGGTCGGCGTCGTCGAAGACGATGAAGGGAGCGTTCCCGCCAAGCTCCAAGGCAACTTTCTTCAACGTCCCTGTCGACTGACGAGCCAACAGCTTGCCGATCTCGGTCGAGCCGGTGAAACCGACCACGCGCACTTTGGGATGCGAGGTAAGGACGCCACCTATGGCGACGGCGTCACCAGTGATGACATTGAAGACGCCGGCCGGAAACCCGGCCCAGCTGGCAAGCTCGGCAAGCGCAAGGGCTGTCAGTGGCGTTTCGGGCGCTGGCTTCACAACCACCGGACAGCCAGCGGCCAGAGCTGGCGCGACCTTTCGGGTGATCATGGCCGCCGGGAAGTTCCACGGGGTTATTGCGGCGACCACACCGATCGGCTGGCGCAACACGAACAGCCTGGCATCGACACGATGAGACGACAATATCTCGCCTGCGACGCGTTTAGCTTCTTCGGCGTAGAATTCGACATAAGATGCCGCATAATCGATCTCACCCAGAGCTTCGTCCAAGGGCTTGCCCTGCTCACCGGTAAGGATGACGGCAAGATCGGCGCGATTGGCAATGATGAGGTCATACCAGCGGTTCAGGATTTTGCCGCGCTCCTTGGCCGTGACCCCGGCCCAAGGGCGAAACGCGGCTGCCGCTGCCTCAACGGCAGCGGTTGCTTCCTCCGCGCCGAAATTCGGCACCAGGCCAATCATCTCCCCCGTTGCCGGGTTGAAGACTGGAAGTTCTCCGGTACCGACAAACCGTCCGTTCAAAAATGCCTGGGACTTCAGCAGGTCCTTATTCAATCGGTCCAACATAGGCGCCCTACACGTTGGCCACAGCCAGCGCTCGCTCCAGCCTGGCAAGCCCCTCTTCCAGTACGGCGTCGGGCACGTTGAGCGGCACCAGGATGCGGATCGTGTTGCCGTGCACGCCGCAGGAAAGCAAAACCAGCCCATCAGCAATCGCTGCCTGGACCACTCGCTTGGTGGCATCCGCGTTCGGCTCGCTGCCGCCTCGCGACTTGACGATATCGAAGGCCACCATCGCGCCCGGCCCGCGCAGACCGGCGATCGCCACGGTGTCATTGCGCTGGGCGGCGCGGCTTACAGCCGCCTTGATCTTTGCCCCTACCACATTGGCGCGCTCGACCAGCTTCTCCTCAAAGATCACGTCGAGGACGGCGAGCGCTGCCGCGCAGGCAACGGGGCTACCAGCATAGGTGCCCCCCAACCCACCGGCCTCGGCTGCGTCCATGATAGCAGCCTTGCCCACCACGGCCGACAGCGGAAAGCCTCCGGCCAGCGACTTCGCCACGGTGATCAGGTCCGGTTCGATGGTGGTGTTTTCGATGCCGAACATCTTGCCCGTGCGCGCAAAGCCTGTCTGAATCTCATCGGCTATCAGCACGATGCCGTGCTGATCGCAAATCCTGCGCAGCTCTTCGAGAAGCTCGTTCGGGGCAGGATGGAAACCGCCTTCGCCCTGTACCGGCTCGATGATAATGGCGGCAACCTCACTGGGTTCGATATCGGCGCGGAAGAGAAACTCCAAAGCACGCAACGTCTCTGCAACAGACACGCCGTGCTCTGGTGCCGGAAAGGGCACATGGTAAACGCCTGCGACACCGGGCCCGAACTTTTTGCGATAGGGCGCCACCTTGCCGGTCAGCGACATCGCAAGCATCGTGCGGCCGTGGAATGCTCCCGTGAAGGCAATGACACCTGAACGGCTGGTATGCGCCTTGGCGGTCTTGATGGCGTTCTCGACCGCCTCTGCCCCGGTGGAGAACAGGATGGTCTTGGCATCGCCATGGAAAGGCGCAAGCTCATTGAGCCGCTCAGCAAGTTCGATATAGGGTTCGTAGGGCAGCACCTGAAAAGCGGTATGGGTATATTTGTCGAGTTGCTCGTGAACCGCGGCAAGAACTTTGGGGTGCCGGTGGCCGGTATTCAGGACAGCGATGCCCCCGGCGAAATCGATATAGCGCCTGCCTTCAACGTCCCAAACCTCTGAGCCCTCGGCGCGATCGGCAAAAATTGGAAATGCGTTCCCAACACCGCGTGGCACGGCTGACAACCGCCTTTGCTGCAGCGAAGTGTTGCTCGTCATCTGGCGCTCCTGGGAATGAAAATCTCGGCGAAGATTACGACGCCGCGCAGGTTGCCAGGTATCTGATTATCTTGCCCAGAGCGGTGCTATTTTGTACCCATGTAGTGGCCAAGATTGCCGGCCGAACGTCAATCGAATTAAGGCTTGGATCTGATTGCCATGCGCCCCATCCATCGACCAGCAACGCGCCTTCCGCCGCTTGCAATGGTAAGGGCTTTCGAGGCGGCGGCGCGCACCGGCAGCATGCGCAAGGCCGGGCAGGACATCGGATTGAGCCACACCGTGATCAGCCGGCACGTCAAGAACCTTGAGGCATGGCTCGGGACGAAACTCGTTCTGGCTGGTCCACGAGGGATTTCGCTTACTCACGACGGGCAACAATTCGAAAGCGCCGTATCGCAGGCTTTCAATCTGATCTGTGGTGCAGCGGATAATCTGCGCGCCGCCACTCGGAAAGGCACATTGCGTATTTGGTGCATGCCGGGCCTTGCCACCAGATGGCTTACGCCGCGGCTCTCCCAGATAGAGAGCTTGATGCCGCAGGTCGAAATCGTGCTGCGCGCCTCGGACAAGGCGCCGAACCTTGAACAATCGGAGGCGGATGTCATGATCGGTTTTGGCGATCTCGACGAGCTTCCCTCAGATGCTGTCGCGATTGCCCATCCCAGGATGTTCCCGGTAGCCAGCCCTATCTGGGTGGCAGACAATCCGGGCGTGCGCTCGCCGGGAGATCTTTCGCGCGTACCCTTGATCCATGAGGAAGACCGGCAGCAATGGCTGGCATGGTTCAAGGCAATCGGGCACGATCCCGGCCATCTCCTTGCAGGGCCCAGGCTCTGGAACGCCAATCTTGGACTTGACGCTGCCCTCGCCGGTCAGGGCGTTGCCTTGGCGACGCCATTGAACGCCGGCGCTGACATTGCTGCCGGGCGCCTGGTGGAACTTTTCGCAACCGATGTCAGGCTCGGCGGCTATTACCTTCGAGCGTTGCCTAAGCGCTGGCGCGAGCGAAACTTATCTGCCTTCCGGACTTGGATCGAGACCAACCTGAAGGCGAGCTTGCCCAAGGTCTGAGTGCGCCTTGCAGGCTGCGTTGCTGGTCAGGTCGTGGTGCTGCGCCCCATCATCGTCGCCCGAAGTCTGCTCGGCAGCGTGCGGAAATGGTCCTTGAAGCTCTTGGTGAAATGCGACGAGGAGAGGTATCCACAGGCCACGGCGATATCGAGGATCGGCATATTGGTTGTTTCGAGAAGCTGCTTTGCTTTCTCAAGCCGGATCGACATGTAGTATCTACGTGGCGTGGTGTTCAGGTGCTTTTCGAAGAGGCGCTCGACTTGGCGGCGCGACAGCGATGCCCTGCGGGCGATTTCGTCGAGCGGGAGCGGATCTTCGGTGTTTTTCTCCATCAGATTGACCACCTGGAGCAGCTTGACCGCTGCTCCCGTGAACCTCAGGCCTAAAGGTATCGACTGGCAACTTTCTCCACTTCGCCATCTGTCGGCGATCAAGCGCTCGCAGATCCGGTGTGCGAGATCGCTTCCGAAGCGATTCTCCACGATCTCTGCTGCAAGATCGAACGCAGCGAACTCGCCCGCGCATGTTGTGATGTTTCCATCACGTACAAACAAGGCATCCTCCGCGGTCTCGTCCTGAAACGTCTCCGACAGCGCAGCCAGCTTTGTCCAGTGGATGGTGCGTCGGACCCCGTCGCGAAGAATCCCCGCTTCCGCCAACAGCCAAGCCGCCGTGCCTATGGCATAGATTGCCACGTTGCTGCGGGCTTGCCTGCGCAAGAATGCGATCAGTCGCCGCGAAGATTGACCTTCGATGTGATCGCCGCCAAAAAGCACAAGGGCGGATTTCTGCTCATCTTCGCAGCTGTCAAGGTTCGCGCCTACTTCGACGGCTATCCCGCTCGAGCTCGCAACGGGACTGCCTCCGAGGCCAAAGGTTTGCCATTCGAAAAGCCTGTCGTGCGTCACCGCATTGGCGCAGCGCAGGGGGTCGACGAAAGAAGACAGACTAAGATGCGAGAAGCCGGGCAGTAGAAGCAGGCGCAACCTTATCGTGTCTTTGCAGGTTGCGCCGACCTCACCTGTTCCGCGAGAGCGAAAGCGCGCGGCGACTGGAGCATGAGGGGCTTGGTCCGCGCGCACCTCGCAATCGTCAAGAACGTTCATCGCCGGAAGACCATGTTATGCCAGACCGCAACGCGTAAGTCTGCTGATGGTGATTGAGTATGCTTTTCGAGCAACGCTTCTTCAGCCATGCACCTGCGGAGAATAACGCTCGAAGCGGGTTGCCTACAGGCGAAGGCGCGTGTTGTCGGGATCATAAAAAGGCCGCGCGTGGCAGATCGCTCTGTGGCGAATGCCCGCGAGCTCGACTTCGAAGCGCCCCTCGGAAAGCCACGGCTTCCAGTCGGGACCAGGCAAGTCCACATAACCTTGAGCCACCGAGCTGCCGAGTGAATACCCGTAGGCGGCGGAGGTTGTCCTTCCCACGATCTTGCCATCGCGCAAGATTGGCTCGTCATGCAAAAGAATGGGTCCGGCATCTTCCAGGCGCAGGAACACCACGCGCCGCTTGACCCCTTTAGCCTTCTGCCTTTCCAGCGCGGCGCGACCGATGAAGTCGCTGTCTTTCTTGAAAGACACCGCGAAACCAAGACCTGCTTCCAATGGCGTGTCGCCGGGCGTCACGTCATGGCCGAAATGGCGGTAGCCTTTCTCACTGCGCAGCGAATCCAGCGCATGATAGCCAGCCAGGCGAAGACCCACATGCTCCCCCTCCTTGACCAGTAAGTCGAAGACTGGCCCAGCAAACTCCGTTGGCAGGTAGATCTCCCACCCGAGCTCGCCGACGTAAGTCACCCGCAGGGCGTATGCCTTCGCATAGCCGATTTCGATTTCCTGCGCGGTGCCGAACGGGAACGCGTCATTGGAGAAGTCAGCGCTTGACACTGCCTCAAGAAGCTGGCGCGAGCGCGGGCCCATGACTGACAGGACTGCAAAGCCTGATGTCACATCGGTAACTGTAACACGAGCTTCTTCCCGCAGATTGCGCTTCACCCAGTTCATATCCTGGGCCTGGCTCGCGGCAGCCGTCACCATCATGTACCGATCTTTGGAAAGCCGGGTGAATGTGACGTCTGCAACGATGCCGCCGCGCGAATTCAGCATTTGCGTATAGACGATCTTGTTGGTGGCGACCGCCATGTCGTTGGCGCAGATCCGCTGAAGCTCGCCTTCCGCATCTGGTCCTTCTATGAAGGTCTTGCCGAATGAAGACAGATCAAACAGTGCCACCGCTTCGCGCGCCGCGCGGTGTTCTTCGCCGACGACTTCAAACCAATTCTGCCTTCCATAGGAATAAACGTATTCGGCAGGGCTGCCCTCAGGGGCAAACCAGTTGGCCCTCTCCCAGCCTGCCGCTGTCCCAAACACCGCGTTCCGAGCCTTGAGCCGCGCAAACAGCGGCGTCTCACGAACCGGCCGCGCCGTCTCGAACTGACGGTGTGGCCAGTGCATGGCATACAAGAGCCCAAGGCTTTCGGAAATGCGCTCGTGCAGATACTTGCGGTTGCCCTGGAAGGCGTGAAAGCGCGCGATGTCTACCTCGGACAGGTCGATTGTAGGCTCGCCGGCGACGATCCATTCCGAGAGCGCTTTGCCGACGCCGGCTGCGCTGAGAATACCTTGCGAGTTGAAGCCTGCGGCGACATAAAAGCCCCTGACTTCCGGCGCTTCACCGAGGATGAACTTGTTGTCGGGAGTGAAGCTCTCGGGTCCGTTCATGAAGTGACGGATGCCGACGGATTGCAGGAGTGGAACCACTTCCACTGCCTTCGACATGGGCAGTTCGAACTGCGCCCAATCCTCGGGCAGCTCACCGAACTCGAATCTGTCGGGCAGGCTCGCCATCGGCAGCGATTTCGCGAGCGGCTCGAAGGCGCCGACCAAGAGCTTTCCGGCGTCCTCCTTAATGTAGAGATAGCCATCGGTATCGCGCAAAACGGGCAGATCCCTTGGTATCGCCGCATCAGCTTGCGTGGTCACGTACATATGCTCGGCCGCGTAGAGCGGCACGTTGACCCCCGCCAGCCTGCCAAGATCACGCGACCAGGCACCTGCGCACAGGACAGCCACCTGGCATCTGACCGTGCCCTGGTCTGTAACGACGCCCTTGATCCTATCCTTTTCGATCTCGAAGCCGGCAACGGAGACGTTTTCGAAGATCTGGGCTCCGCCGTTGCGGGCGCCCTTCGCCAGCGCCTGCGTTGAATCGACGGGATTGGTTTGACCGTCACCTGGAATGAAGGCGCCTCCGACGATGTGACTCTCGTCAAGCAGTGGGTAGCGTTGCTTGACCTCTCGCGGCGACAACATATGCGCTTCCACGCCGAAGCTCTTCCCAAGCGACACGAGGCGGGAGATCTCAATCAAGCGGTCTGCCGTTCGGGCGATCGGCAGACTGCCTGTGCGGCGAAAGCCGGTGTCCTGACCTGTCTCGCTTTTCAACTCGTCGAACAGGCGTGTTCCGTAGCGGCAGAGTTCGGTCATGGTGTGGGTGGTGCGCAGTTGCATGACCAATCCAGCAGCATGCCACGTCGTGCCGCAGGTCAGTTGGCCTCGCTCGAGCAGCACCACATCACGCCATCCGAGCTTGGTCAGGTGATATGCGATGCTGACCCCAATGATACCGCCACCGACGATGACGACCTGAGCCTGATCGGGAAGAGTCATTTGTGCCACCTCGCAACGGCGTCATCAACGGCGCCTAGGGTCCGGGATCGACCAACCGAAACTATCGCATCCCGCACAAACTCGTCAATAGAGTTATAGACTTTTTAAATCGACGCAACGCTTTGGGTGCGACGCGACGGCACCCCGGCGCTCGCAACCCGGCGAGCCGGCGAACCTGCCCGCGCATTCACCGTGACGTTTTAAGGTTCAACGCAAGGACTGCCGAAACAGCGCAGGCGGCCATACCCAACAGGATGGCTATCCGATAGCCGCCGAAAGCGTCGTAGAGAACCCCTGACCCCCAAGGCGCGACCAGCCCGGCAATTCCATAGGAAACTATCAGCCTGCCGTAGATTTCTCCAATTTTTTCAGCACCATATAGCTCACCAACCAGTGTCGGCATCAGCGACGCGGAAGAGCCGAATGCGGCACCAACGCAGGCGGCGCCCAGCATCCCAAACGATGGCGTTCCCACATAAAGGAATGCGAGCCCGGCAGCCGTCACGGCATTCGCGAGAAGGAGCGCATTTCGGCCGCCCAGCCGTCGCACCGCCTGGCCTCCGAACAGCGAACCGGCGAGGTAGCCAGATGTCAGAATCGAGAGGCCGTAGCCGACAATGCCCTCCGTGCCGAGAGGCGACAGTATCCCAGTCAATTGCGAAACCGTCATCAACCCTACAATGCAGATACAGAGAAAAATCAGTGCCAGCTTGAGAAAGGTGCAATCTGAGGCGATGGCAGGAGCTGGTGATTTGCGACTGCTTTCAAAGCCTGATCGGTTCGCGTGTCCCTCGCCAAGAAGAGCGGTGGCGCTTATTCCGGTCGCCAGTATCGCCATGGCCAGGCAGCCGAAGACGAAGGCCACGTTGCGAGGCTCGACCCTGTTGGCCAATGCAAACGGCATCAGAATGCCGCTCGATGCAAATGCCGCCATCGCAACGCCTATGGCGAGCGGTCGTTTCTGCGGCGAAAAGGTCGACACGAGCGCAAGGGCCAGCCCATACCCCAAGCCCGACCCGATGCCGAAGAGACCGCCATAGCCAACAAGCAGTGACCAGTAGCAAGGCATTGCCGCAAACAAGAAAAACCCGCCTCCCGCGAGCGCAAATGCGACGACGGAGAGATTCATGCCACCCAGTGCCTGAAGCAGGCGATCATGCCAGGCCATGCCTGCCGTGAAGCAGATCAAGGCAACCGTTGGAACGGAACTCAACTCCGTCCGGGAAATTTCGAGGTAACCCTGCAGGGGCAGCAGGAAGACGCCCCAAGCATAGATCGCGCCCATGGCAATATTGATCAGGACTGCCGCGGACAGTCGACGCATGGCGTGATTTCGTTGCGTGACAGCGCTCAACTGATCGGCCATTGAAATCCTCCCTCCGGGTCTCGCAAGATGCCGAGTTGCGGCGCTGGGCCTGCTATTCACGAGCCGCTCAGACTCCCAAATAAGTCTCCATCAACTCCCGCCGACTGCTCAGTTCGCCAGGGTCGCCGCTCCAGACGATATGCCCGTGGCTCATCATGCTTAGATGGTCGGCCACCGAGGCGATGCGGTTCACATTCTCTTCTACGATGAGGATCGACAGCCCCATTTGGCGCAATCTGTGGATTGCCTCGTAGATGGCCTCGATGATGATCGGCGCGAGGCCAAGCGACGGCTCGTCCAGCATGAGCAATTTCGCCTCGGCCATCATCAGACCGCGCCCGATGCCTAGCATGCGCCGCTCTCCGCCCGACAGCGAATTGGCCTTCTGTCCCGATCGTTCCTTCAGCTTGGGAAACAGTTCGTAGACGAGATCCAGCCGCGACCCGGTCTGTCCCGGCAAGGGGTTGGTGTAGCCCCCAACGAGTAGGTTCTCAAAAACCGACATGTCCTTGTAAACCAGATCACCCTGCGGCACATGCACGATGCCGCGCAGGGCAATTTTCTCGGCAGCCAGCCCGTCGATTGCGTGTCCGTCGAAACGGACTATTCCACGCTGTCGCGGCAAAAGCCCCGAGATCGCTCGCAGAAGCGTGGTTTTGCCGTGGCCATTCGGTCCTACCAAGCCAAAGACTTCTCCTTGGGGAATGCGCAGCGAAACGTCTTCGATTACGTCGCCGCCGCCATAGGAGGCCGACAATCTTTCTATCTCTAGAACCGCCATCTCACAGCTTCTCCGTTGCGGCTGCCCTGACAGCTCGCGCGCCAGCGGATCCGAGATAGACTTCGACCACCTGTTCGTCCTCGGCGAGCCCGCTCGCGGGGCCCTCATAGAGCTTGCGGCCGTGATGCAGGATCAGCACATTGTCAGCGATCGCGGTCATGAAGCTCATGACGTGCTCGATCAGGACGATCGTGATTCCATGGAAGTCGCGCAGACGGCGAAAAACGCCGGCACAAAGGTCAATTTCCCGCGCGTTCAGACCGCCGACAGGCTCGTCAAGCAGCAACAGCTTGGGGCGGCTGGCGATGGCACAGGCGGTCATCAGAAGTTTCCTCTGCAAGACCGACAGAGCCGAAGCGGTCGTATTGGCCGAGTCCTGGAGACCGGTGACCTCCATCGCCTCGTCGGCTTGCACCTTGGAAGCTCTATCGAACCGGATTGATGGAATGATCCGGTTTCGCGTGCCGAAATAGGCGCAGCTCTCCAGATTCTCGCGGACCGTCATGGTGTCGAAGACAGCGTTGAGCTGAAACGTTCGGGCAATGCCGAGATGACAGATTTCCGGCGCCGATCGGTCAGAAATTTCGTGCCCGTCAAATACGATCCGGCCGTTTGTCGGCTTTGAGACGCCGGAGATGGTGTCAAAAAGGGTGGTCTTGCCAGCGCCGTTCGGGCCACCGATGCCAAGAACCTCGCCCTGCCGTACATGGAAGGTCAGATCGCTTACGGCGGCCATGGCGCCGTAGCGCTTGGTCAAACCTTCCACTCGCAGTATAGGCGCCTCGTTGATTGATTGTGTCATGATCGTACTGACCCGCGATCGCGCATGCCCGTCAGACTGTCGACCAGGGGCGTCCAAACCCTCGAGAACCGGCCAAGGCGACCGGCCAGCCCCTCTGGCACGAAAACCAACATGACCATCAAGACCACGGCAAAGGCCGTGTTTCGCCACTGCGCAAGATCGCGGAACGATTCATCGACGATGGCCAATGCGATGGTCCCCAGGATCGGACCCCAGATGCGCCCGCGCCCTCCGACGATCATCATTGACAATAAAAAGAGCAGTGTCGGCAATTCCAGCACCTGTGGCCCGAAGGTCTTCATCGTGCCTGCGTAAACGCCGCCTGCGAGGCCGGTGAAAAAGCCGGCGACCGCGAATACGACCAGCTGATATTTTGCAACGTCGATGCCACGCGCGGCCGCACACACTTCGTTGTCGCGCATCGCCTGGAAGGCCCTACCGTAAGGGCTGCGGACAATCACGATGGCGACGAGCGTCCCCACGGCGAGACAGGCAAGTGCGAGCATATACTCGGCCGTCGCCACATGTTTGTAATCGACCAGCCTGGTAAAGCCGAAATCGCCAAACCGCGACAGTCCCCTCGCGCCGCCGGTCAGCGAATAGCAGGCGATCTCGACTTTGCGGAAACAGGCAACATCTGTGACGATGAGCTGATACATGACCATCGCGGCGGCCAGCGTCACGACGACCACATATGCGCCTCTAAGCCTCAGCGTTGCTCCTCCCATCAGAAGGCTGACTGCCGTTCCTGCCAGGCCGGCAATTGGCAGCGACCACCAAGGCGAGATCGAAAAGTAAAGCCCCAGCAGCGCAACCGCATAACCACCTGCTGCAAACAGAGCCATTTGTCCTATCGACAGGATCCCGGCGACACCGAGGACTAAATTCCACTGCGTCACGACCGCCGCCCATATCGCGAATAGGGTGGCCTGCCCGAGCACATAGCTGCCGGGAGCCACAAGCGGAAGCAATGCCAGCCCTGCAAAGACTGCTATCGCGATCAGAACGTCTGTTTGGAGCCGATCTCGAGACATGGTCAGTTCCTGACCTGGAGGCGGTTCCCGAAAAGGCCATCGGGACGAATGATCAGAGCAAAAACGACGGATACCAAAAGTGCCGGAAAACCCCATTTCGTTCCTAGGACGTATTGGACGACCACTTCCACGAGAGCCAGCAGGAACGCGGCGCTCAGCGCTCCCGGGATGCTGCCCAACCCACCGACCACACAGATGATCAGTGCCTTGAGAAGCGGGTCGAAGCCGACCGTGGGATAGACTGTGGTGAACGCCGTCAAAAGCACGCCGGACGCCCCTGCGACCAGCCCGGCAAGCAGCATTACTTTGAGGACCACCAGCTGAAGCGGAATTCCATTCAGCCGCGCCGCCGTCGGCTCCTGTGAAACTGCCCGGATCGCCCTGCCGAGCTCGGTTTTCTTGATCACCAGTTGCAGTCCGAAGATCATGACGGCGCAGCCGCCAATGATCAGCAGGGTCTGATAGGCTATGCCTGACCCTCCTATGTCTATGCGGCCATCCAGGTTGAAAGGCTGGCGCGCGGAGGTTGGGCCGATCAGGTTGTTGATCAGGTCGATGACGATGGTCGAAAGGGCCATCGTCAAGATAATGATGTTGATCTCGAAATTTGGTTTCGCGAAAACCCACCGCACCAGGAAAAGGTGCGTGACGAGCCCCATAAGCATTCCGCCCGCCACTCCGCCAAGAATGCCAGCCCACCACGGAAATCCGAGCGCGTTCACCAATAGCAGGGACCCGTAGGCGCCTACCGCAAGGTAGGCGCCGTGGGCCAGGTTGAGCATCCCAATGCTGCCCCAGATCAACGACAAGGCGACTGAGCTGGCCGCATAGAGAGCACCCAAGGTGAGTGCGCTGAGCAGTATGTCCCTCAAGACATCCATGGCTGTCTACCTCCGCGCGGCGCTTTCAACTTCTAGGACGACGAGCGCCTACTTGAACCACGGCGGAAGTTCGAAATTGGCCTCGTTGTATGGTTGCGGATAGATCAGCTTTTTCGGCACCTCAGCCTTCGGATCCTTGATCTGGTAAAGCAGATGCGGCATGGCGATTGACGGATCGGAGGAAACGGTCGGATATGGAATCGCCGCGTTGACGCTTGGGTCGTAGCGCAGAACGCCGAACGGTGCCCGGTATACGAAGCGCTGCAGGTTCGTTGCGATCTTACGGTTCTGGTTTGCATTTCCCGGCTCACCGGTCCCTCCGGCAAGAGCTGCCGCGACAGCGTAGTGGTAAGTCTCGGAGTAGGTCGAAGCACCCGGATCCGCCTCGGCCTTTTCTCCGAATTTAGCCCAGTATCCTTTGCGGAACGAGTTGCCGATGTCGTCCGGCAGGATGCCGATGACAGTCGAGGTCAACACGCCTCGCGCCGCTTCGCCGGCGATGTCGGAGAACGCCTTCAGCAACGGGCCATACTGGTAATAGAACAAACTGTTTGTCGGCTGCTGCAGGAACTGAACCTGGCACTGGGCGAGATCACCCGGGAAGAAATGCGTGTTGGCGATGACGGCTGGCGGATCGGCGCGGACCTTGTTCAACACCGAGCCCCATTCGGTCGTTGGAACGGGGACCACCTCCTCGAACGAAACTTCGAACCCGTATTTGGGTGCGGTCTCGCGAATTGCGTTCGAGATGACGATTGAATAGGGCAGCGAGCCCGTGACCAGAGCGATCTTGTTGTTCTGGGGCTTCCACACACCGGCCTTGCGGATCTGGTCGAGCATCACCGGGAGGCCAACGCCATAGTAGTATTCTGCCGGGTCAGCCATGAAGATGCCGAAGTAGCGCTGAGGGTCGCTCTTGAACGTCTCGTGGTGGCCGATGGATGTGTTGTAGTGGATGTATATGATGCCGGCATCGGCCACCGGGTCATATTCTGCCTGGTTGGCGCCTACGTTGTAGCCGTTGATGATGGCATGAACGCCGTGGCGATCGATGAGCAAGCGAGCGGCCGCTCTGACCTCTTCAGCCGTCTGATTTTTGCTGTCGACGGTCACCGGCGCCAGTTTCTTACCGAGGATGCCTCCGGCGGCGTTGATCTCTTCGCAGGCCATCTCGAGCCCATGCTTGTGTTCTATGCCGTCGACCGCCAAGGGCCCGGTCAGTGAAGCCATTTGTCCGATCGGAATGACATCGTCCGACTGCGCTCGCCCCTCGTTCAAGCTCGCCAGCAGACCGCTTCCGAAAGCGGCGCCGGCTACCGAGGCACTCAGGAATCGGCGACGATTTGTGTTCACCATTGGAAAGTCGGTCTGCTGCCTGGTCATTGTCAGCTCCTCTCTAATCGGCACATTGGCCGTGTTCCCATTTTTGAAATGTTGGACTGTGGTCATCTGAGCCGAGCAGGCACGGCAAAGCCGCTCCGGCGCAGCGCGACCGGCAGAACCCATGCAATCGGAAAAAAGGGCTGCCGGGCGCGCACTGGTCGCCCGGCAGCCCATCAGTCAGGCACTACGCAGTCGTGCCGTTGCCGCCTTGTCGACGGTCATCGTCTTGGGATCGATCGCGACGCGATACGTCTCTTTTGCCGCGGCAATGGAGATGTAGTCGTCGAGGACATCCGAAAGCACTTTTTCCGCCGGCCGTTCTTCTGGTCTGCCCCAACCACCACCGCCGGTGCTCTCGAATTTGAATGCCTCGTCATAGGAGAACTGGTGGCCAGACAAGAGCGGGCTCGTCCAGGCGCCGTTCGGCGAATAGCCGCCAATCACCAGTTCCGTGCCGTCGGCATAGAGATGGGTAGAGCGCTGCACAGCGCTGCGGCCGCCACCATTGACGCCGGGGCTGCCCTCCCGGGTGCGTGAAGTCTCCATGTTCAACTCGCCGTCGCACAGATAGCGAACCTTGAAAACGGCCCCTAGGCCGCCGCGGAATTTTCCAGCACCGGCCGAATCCTGGCGTAGTTCGAAAGCCTCGTACTCAATGGGGAAGAACAGTTCCGCCGTTTCAGCGGCCATGTTCATGCAGTTTCCAAGCGGATCCATGGTCACGCTCATGCCGTCGTTAAACGGCGTGCCGCCCCAGCCGCCGGCCGGCAGATCGGAAAAAACGTCGGCGCGGCCCGTTTCCTTGTTCACAGCTGTCGACACGAACCAGTTGCACTCCGAACACGTGGACCCCGTCACTCGCTCGGGGATCGCCTTCGCCAGGGCTTGCCAGATGGCGCTCGTGATTTTCGATGAGGCGAGCGTCGTGCAGCCGATGGTGGGCGCCGGCCATTTGGCATTGAGCCAGCAGTTGTCGGGAAGCATGATCTTAATCGGCGCGAACATGCCCGCATTGGACGGCGCATGCGGTGCGAGGAAGAACTGGAGCGAGTAGTAGGCGGCCGATGCGGTGTTGGCGAAGGGCGAATTGATCGAGCCCTTGCAAATCGGATCGCTGCCGGCGAAATCGACGGTGATATCTGAACCGGCAATGGTGAGCGTCACCTTGACCTTGATCGGATCGGGCGAGAACCCGTCCGTGTCCGCGAAGTCTTCAGCCGAGTAGACGCCGTCGGGGATTGCCTCGATGCTCTTGCGAACGATGCGCTCCGTGTAGCCGATAAGTTCGTTCATGGCCGCCTTGACGGTTTCGATGCCGTATCGCCCAGCCGCGCGCTGCAATTCGCTCTCGGCGCTTTTCAAGGCACCCAGATGCGCCTGCAGGTCGCCGCGGATGTAGTGCGGCGTGCGCGTGTTGTTCATGATGATCGCGAGATAGTCGCGATTGATCTCGTAGTTCTCGTAGAGCTTGATCGGCGGAAGGCGCAGACCCTCGGCGGCGATGTGCGTCGAGAACGACATGCCCCCGGCGGCGCCGCCGCCAAGATCCATCCAGTGGCCGCGGCTGACGGCGAAGCCCAGGAGTTCGCCCTCGTAGAAAATGGGCATCGTGAAGGTGATGTCGTTGATGTGCGTGCCGCCCTGGTATGGATCGTTCAACGCGATCACATCGCCCGGCTTCAGCGTCTCGATCGGGAAGCGGCCAATCGCAGCGTCCGCGCTGTACTGCATCGCTGCCAGATGAACGGGGCAGTTCGCGGCCTGCGCCAGCAATCTCACCTTCGGATCATAGATTGCGTTCGAGAAGTCGAGAATATCCGCCAGGATCGGCGAGAACGATGTCCTCTGCATGATAGTGGTCATGCGGTTGCAGGCATATTCGAAGCTGTTGCGAAGAACCTCGAACGTGACCGGGTCCATACGCTCGGGAAGGTCGATCTTTTGCGCCGCGGCACTTGAAGAAGCCATGGTCTTTCCCCTGTCGCTTTTTTAGTTTGCGATTGTCACGATGAGATTGCCACTGTCGTCTACGGCACCGCTGGTGCCGGGCGGGAGCACGGCTATCGAGTCCGTATATTCGACGATGCTCGGGCCCGTTACCGTAAAGCCGGGCTTGAGATCGCTGTTGCTGTATAGCGACGACCTGATCCAGTGGCCGTCGAAGTAAACGTCACGACTGGCGCCGTTGGCGCGGCCTGCCTGAGCTCCGAAGTTGAAGTGCGGGGGCTCCTTCAAGGCGCCGACAGCAGTCACACCAAGTGCCACGAAAGCAATCGGGAAGTCGTCCGAGCTAACTCCATATTCGAGCCGGTGGGCGTTGTGGAACGCATCAGCGATCGACGCGATCTGGCCCTTCGAGATAATTCCGTTCGGAATATCCGTGTCGACTTCGTAAGTCTGGCCGACATAGCGCATCTGCGCGGTGCGGGTGATCTTGGTTTCCGAGGCTCCGATACCGTCAGCCAGGAGACGGTGACGGGCCTTTTCCTCCAACTCGGCGTAGAGACGGTTCAGATCCGAAACGTCGACATCGTCAAGGGATGCGTAGTGAAAGGCCTCCACGTCATGGCGAATGTTCATCGCAGTGGCGCCAAAGGCAGAGGCGACGCCTGCCTGGCCTGGAATGATGACCTTCGGGATGTTCATCGCCTGAGCAACAAAGCACGCATGCATCGGACCGGCGCCGCCAAAACTTGCCAGCACGAAGTCGCGCGGGTCGCGAGCCCTGGCCACGACCACACCCTTGACCGCCTGCGCCATCGTTTCACACGATATGCGGATCATGCCTTCAGCGGTTTCGAGGCGCGACAGGCCGATCTTGGCGGCCAGCTTATCAATCGCCATTTCGGCGGCCGCAACGTCTAGCTCGAATTTGTCCGAGAGCGACGGGTTCAGCCTGCCCAGGATCAGATTGGAATCCGTGATCGTCGGCTCGGTTCCGCCGCGGCGGTAGCATGCCGGGCCGGGCTCCGAGCCAGCGCTGCGTGGCCCAACTCGCAAGGATCCACCCTCATCGACCCAGCCGATCGAGCCCCCGCCGGCACCGACCGAGTGGATGTCAAGCATCGGGACGCTTACCGGCACCTCCCATTCCAGCTCATAGCTGCGCGTGATGAGCCCCTTGCCGTGCTCGACGATGGAGGCATCGAAGCTGGTGCCGCCGACATCTGTATGAATGATGTTGTCGAAGTGGGTCGTACGGCTGAGATAAGACGCATAGGCGACACCGCCGGCCGGACCGGACTCGATGAGCTCCTCTGGCCGATCCTTGGCGTTCTTGGCGCCCATGACACCGCCATTGCTCTTCAAGATCAGCAGCGAGCCGCGAAAACCCTTGGACTTCAGGGCATCCTCCAGGCGGTCGAAGTAGGACGTCATTACAGGCATCATGCATGCCCGGATCGCTGTCGTCGTGAAGCGTCCATGCTCGCGGAAAATTGGCCTCGTCTCAGCCGAGATGACGATATGCACATCCGGATTGGCCTCGCGGACGATCTCGCGCATCCGCTGTTCGTGGGCTGGATTTGCGTAGGAATTGATGAACCCAATCCCCACTGACTGGATGCCGCGCTGCGCGATCGTTTCCGCCACCTGCTGGGCAATGTTCTCATCGAGGGGACGGCGGGTCTCCCCCTTCACCGACATGCGCTCCGGGATCGCAAAGCGATTGCGGCGGCGAATCAGCGGTTCCGGCTTCGATTGATATGGATCATAGAGAGCCTTGCGGTGCTGGCGGCCGATCTCGATAGTGTCACGAAACCCTTCCGTCGTGATGAAGGCAGCGTCCGGATAATTCCGCTCGATCAAGGAATTGGTGGCGGTGGTGGTGCCGTGCATCAAGAAGGAAATCTGATCGAAGGGAATGCCGGCGGCCTCGATCGATTGGACGACGCCCTTTGAGCGGTCATCTTTCGTCGTCAAGACTTTAGCTGTCGTGTAGGATTTGTCTGATTCATCCCATGCGAAAAGATCGGTGAACGTGCCACCGACGTCAATGCCGACGCGCCACATCTACAGTGTTCTC
Organism: Mesorhizobium sp. M3A.F.Ca.ET.080.04.2.1; assembly: GCF_003952525.1. NCBI lineage: Bacteria > Pseudomonadati > Pseudomonadota > Alphaproteobacteria > Hyphomicrobiales > Phyllobacteriaceae > Mesorhizobium > Mesorhizobium sp. M3A.F.Ca.ET.080.04.2.1. The sequence goes on from NZ_CP034451.1 coordinate 392,173, forward strand.
CTATGTTCCCAGGCGATATTTTAGTTTTTTGGAGGCGCCTTGGGCGCGCTCGATCGCTCCTGAAAACTCTACATCTGAGTTGTAGATTGTCAAGCACGGTATGTAGAGTTATTTTTGCAACCTCAGTGCTGAAAGACCGTCTGCAAAACGCGGCAAGGACCCCCTTGGCGGTGGCAGCCCCCCGCGACGAAGCAGACCCGGAGATGAAAATGCGGCATGAACCGAATGCGGGCACCGAATTGAAGATATCCGATCTCAGTCGCCTCACGGGCGTGCCCGTTTCCACTTTACGGGTCTGGGGCGAACGAGGCCTGCTCACCCCGCGCGTCACGCCGGCGGGATATCGAATCTACAACCAGGACCACGTTAAACAGGCTGCGGACATCAAGCGCCTGCGCACGCTGCAAGGCTTGAGCATCGCGGCAATAAAGGCTGCTCTTCCGGGCAATGATGCTTCCGGCCATGCCAACGCTGTGACGTCTGGAAATGAGCCTGATGCCAATGCGACCAATTCTGTCGGGGCAAGGCTCAGGTCGCTTCGCCAAGCCCGTAAGTTGACCATACGCGAAGTTGCCAATCAGACTGGCATTCCGCAATCGGTCCTGGCCTCCATAGAGCGTACTTCGCTGGGCGTGCAGATTCCCGAAGGCAAGACGCTTGCATCATTCTACGGCGTCACGCTGACTTCCCTCATGGCCACGCCCTTGACGGAACATAACAAGGAAGTGATTTCCTCTTCCGATGGGGGTCAGGTTCTGCCGACGCTCGGCAAGGGTCTGAGGATCGAACAGCTGGCCACTGGCAGAGACATGATGGATTGCCAACGCTGGTTTATTGAGCCGGGCGTGAACAGTCACGGCGCCTACAGCCATGATGGCGAGGAATTCGTGTACGTTCTTTTCGGGGAGTTCAAGATCACCGTCGAGGAGACCCGCGTCCATCATTTGCGGCAGGGCGAAAGCATCTACTTCAAGAGCAATTGGAAGCATTCCTGGTCCAACCCAGGCCAGACGACGACGGTCCTGATCTGGGTAAATACGCCACCAAGTTTCTAGCGCAGCAGCCACCACAACAGGACAGCGCCCAGGTATTGCTGTTGGACCATTGTTGGCTGCCGCCTATTCTCGCGGCCTAATGGCGGGTTACCAACGGGCGACGACTGTTAACGATTGCATCGGTACGACTGAAGTAGCGCATAGCCAATGGCCGACAAAACACAATTCGGACTGACAGCCCTCGACACGGTGCCCCTGCATGAGAAAGTCTATCTGGAACTGGTTCGGGCGCTGATGTCGGGTCAGTTCCAGCCGGGCCAGAAGCTGACCTCGCGCAAGCTGGCCAAGGAACTCGGCACGAGCGACATGCCAGTGCGCAGCGCCTTCATGCGACTGCAGGCGCTGAGAGCGCTGAGCCCGATGCCGAACGGCAGCGTCGAGGTGCCGACCATCTCGGCCGACCGCTTCCAGCAACTGACCGATGTACGCACGATCCTCGAAGGCAACGCCACCGAGCTCGCCACCAAACTCATCAACGGCAACAATCTGCGCGCAATCCGCCGCCACTGCACCGAGCTCACCCAAGCCGCCCGCAGCGGCGACATCGATGACTATCTGCGCAAGAACCACGACTTCAAATTCTCGATCTACCGCCATTGCGGCAACGAGCAGATGATCTTCCTGATCGAGACGGTGTGGATGCAGGTGGGTCCCTTCCTCAGGAACCTGCGCATCGGCTTCGAGGACGACCTCGCCGGCATTCTCGAAATCGACTACCACGAGGAGGTGGTCGCGGCGATCGAGGCCGGCGACGGCAAGCGAGCGCACGCAGCCATCGTGCGCGAGATCGACCAAGCCGTCACGCAAATCCTGCGCAGGCCGGCGGGTGTGACAGAAGCCTGCCCTTCAGGCGAATGAACAGGTCGGAGAATTGAATGCATCAGAAGAAGCACTTCGCACCAGGGTGCGAAGCTTGCCTGGGAGTGTGTGCCAAGCTGGCAGAGCTCGACGCGAGCGGCCCGCCAGCCTGGCGCCAATCGCTCAAAGTGCCGGCACGACCTCAGGAGTTGGCTTGCGAGCCTCGCCATAGCCGCCGATGCCTGACGGAATAACGATTGCGCGCATTGCGACATAGTAGACGATCGCAGCCAGGACCATGGTCGGAATACCGGCACCCAGATAGCCTGCGTAGGCGTTCATCGAGGCGGCCACCGGGTCATACATCCAAAGATAGAGCGCGATAGACCCCAGCGAGATGACAATCGCCACCCAGTTCACGCCGCCCCAGAACCAATAGATGTTACGGGAGTCACGCGAAAACAGATGCTCCGGTTCGAGCCGCTCCTTTCGCAGAAGGAAGTAGTCGACAAGGGTGATCCCCGTGATGCCGACGAACATCACACCGTTGATCGACAGCCAACTCATCACCGAGGCAATGACCCACTCCGTGCGAAACGCGACATAGATGCCAGGCAGCAGGATCAAGCCAAGAAGAAGGTCCCAGCGCAACCTTGTCAGGGGCCGGATCTGTTGGATGGAGACGCCGGAAAGATAGATCATGATGATCATGGTAGCGACATTGGCAAGCAGAACGAACGACATGATGGCCGTTCCAAACACCGGGCCGCCAAGCTTGATCATCCAAATGGTCGGATCGGGGGTTCCAGCCGACACGGCCGCCAGAGCCGCGACCATCGAAATCACGGCAGCGCCCAACACGCCGACGCCGACGACGGAAGGACCCATGATGTGGCGCCGCTTGCCGACAAGACGTGTCAGCCCGCCCATGACGGGCCACCAAGTCAACGAGTTCGATACGCCGAACTCGACGGCGAGCGCGAAGCCTTGGGTCTTCGTCTTGACCAAGGCCTGATCGACCGGAACGTCAATGGCGAAAACGGCCGGACCAAACTGGTACAGAAGGATGCCCAGCATGATGGCGGTCACAACCATGTGGCCGGGCGCTATGTAATTGCTCAGACGCTCGAAAAGCCACGGCCCGCGGCTTGCAATGAGCCAGACCAGAAAGAGCGACGCCAGCGCCAGCACTATCACCATGCCCTCGACAGGTCGATCGGTGGACTGCTCAAGTGTCTGAACAACATTGGCCGCACCGCGCGCCGTGAGGGCAACGACGACGTAAGTCCAACCGATGAGCGTGGCCAGAAGGCCGAACAGGGGCAGCAGCACGCCGTATGTGCCGAACGACGACTTGGCGGCGTCGATTGTGTCCACGCCATATTTGTACGAAGGAACGGCGGAAGCCAGCGTCACCGCGGCCATCCCGATCAGCAACCCGGCCAGATAGCCTAAGATGCCGATGCGCGTATCCCCGACATAGGGCAGATACCCTCCGATAAGGAACGCCCAAGTGGCGGCGCTAAAAGCGCAGCACGTCCACGTGAATGACGAATAGCTGTTGTAGATTCGTTCATGGCTGCGAAGCGGCAGCCTGCCCGCCAGGGCCTCGCTCACAACGCGGGCCTGCACTCCCTTGACATCGCCGCTCATAGCGCACCTCTGCCAATGACGACCAGCGTGCCAATCCAGATCGCCGCTCCGACGGCAGCCCACAACAGTCCTTCGATGATGATAGGCCTTGATGTGGCGAAGCAGTCCGACGAGGCATGCGGGTCCATGCGGAGGCTCTGAAGCCGTAACGCCAGTTCCTTGTCGAGTTCGCGGGAGAGGTCCCCCGACGCTCCGCCGGCACCAGCGCCGGCGAGACCTGATAGCTCGGTCATTGTTGTGTTTCCCCTTGCTGCACCAATTTGATTTTCCGCGGAGCGCTGGGTGCCTGGCTCCGCAACTTACCAAAAAGCTAACACCATGATCTCACTTTTGTCCACATAATTTACCGTCATTTGCCACAAAACTTCACATTTCGGACTGGTATGGTCGCCAGCTTGCCGCAGCAATCCGCGCTAGGGTCTCGCACGCGATTGAGTTGATGATGTCGGTTGGGCGACGCCAAGGCCTGATTGATCTGCCGCACTCGAGGAGATTAAGACCTGTGAATTTTGGCGGGGTGGACAAGAGTCACGCGATCCAGCGCCCCGCTCCAGCAAGGCTCGATGCCGTCAAATCTGAAAGCCGCAAATCATCGCCGGAAACCTATGTCATTTTGGGCCGCGATTGGCCTCGCAAGGTCAGGGAACGCTGCTTTCTTCCACCACAATCGAGGCATTCAGATCCGCAATCGTGCCTCTTGTCCACGCGAGCAAGTGCCGTCGGGCATGCCGGTCGGTCCATGCGAAGTTCATCGGGGTGACGGAGGCGCACCCGTCGGACAATGCTCGCACGTCGGTACCAGGGCTCCCCTCGAAAACCGGGTCTTGCTCGGGATGGGTGGCAAACAGCAACCATCCGCGCCCGCCGTCGGTTTCAACGACGGGTATCTTCGAACGTTGCCACACCCTTCGATCGAGCGAGGCCATGACAACCGACCTCGCCGGTCTTGCAGGCGCGTTGAAATTAAGGACTGAGCGTCCTGGCAGACGGCGGCGATCTTCCACCATTCGCTTGACCAGGCGAGTCATCAGGGCAGCGCCAGGTTCGAAATCATAACCATCGAGATCAACCAGCCGAAAACGGCCGTCACGCGATTGCTGGGAGGCGGCAAGCGACGGAAAGCCCAGCATGGCACCCTCAATTGCAGAGCCTAACGTGCTCGAATATGTCGCGTCGTCACCAAGGTTTGCCCCCTCGTTTATCCCCGAGACCACGGCATCCACGTCGACGGTCAGCCCAGCAAAAACGGCCACCCGAACACAATCCGTCGGTGTTCCGTTGGTTGAATAAACGGGATTTCCATCGTCGCCACCGACGCGGTTCAAAACGATAGGCTTGCGAAATGAAGCAGATCTGGCTGTGCCGCTGCGTGGTCCGTCCGGCGCCACCGTGACCACGGACATGCCCGCAGCGACAAGAGCGTCGCGCGCGGCGGCCACTCCCGGGGAAAGATAGCCGTCATCGTTCGTGAGCAGGATTTTCACGTCAAGTTTCCTTTGCTGGCAGAAGGACGTCAGGCTGCCTCGGGCAGCAGGGACGGGCGATCCGGCAGACATACTTCGCCTTGGGGCACGGTGATCGGCTTTCCAAGCAGCGCCCATTCAGCTGCAAGAGCGCCCAGGACAACACCGCTAGTGATGCCGACACCGCCAAGGCCCGCCACGACAAGCACGGAAGGGTCGGCTTTATAGGGTCCGACCTGGAACAGCCCATCCGCGCTCAAAGGATAAAGCCCGCACCATCCGGCGCGAAAGCCTAGGTCATCGACCTTCAGGCGCTCGCTGACCATCTGGGCTACCTTGAGAAAATTGTCATCGCCGTCCGGGGGGCTGAAATTGTCGGGATCAGTGACCGCCAGACCCGGCACGGAGTCATATGTGTGCAACCCGGCGATCAGCGAGTCCGGGCCGTCCTGCCGGAAATAGATACCTTCGGCCGCCTGTCCTGGCACATAGAAATTGCACATCGGCACCGTGTAGCCGAGATCGCGCGGGAGCTTGACCCGTACCACCTCATGAACCTCTGGGTTCACGGCCACGGGATGACCCAATGTCTTGCCGACCTGTGGCGCCCAGGCTCCGGCGGCGTTGATGACAATGTCGGCTTCGACCTCGCCTCCGCTGGTCGACAGCACATGCACAGAGCCGTCCTTGCGATAGGCGTTGAGTTGGGTGTTCAGCAGAAAGCGAACGCCTTTTTCGCGCGCCTCCTCGACCATGACCGAGCATAGCAGATGGCCATCGAGATGGCCGTCATTGGGGCCGTAAAGAGCCGCGGTGACGTCATCGATCGCGAGATCCGGGACCAGCTTTTTTATCTCTGCGCGCGAAAGAATCTGCGCATCCGTTGCCCCCAAACTCCTTTGGAAGGCCAACGAGTGTTCGAAGGCGCCCACGTCCGCATCCTGTGTTGCAAACCGCAGGTTTCCGATGCGGGCGAGCGGCAGTCCTCGATCGCGCTCGAAACGGAACAGCAATTCGCGCTCGCGAACTCTGATCTCGATGTCCAGCGGACGAAGAGTCTGGGCGTTGTAGACGCCCGCCGACAGTCCTGAGGAGCCGGATGCGGGTGTGGCCTTGTCGATGACGACGATATCTTTCGCGCCCAGTTCGGCTGCGCGGCGCGCAGCCCCGCAGCCGGAAACTCCAGCGCCGATAATTGCAATGCGCGGGCTCATGCTGGCTCTCCTCCAATTTCCAGATTTGCAGCTTGCCTCGCCCGCCAGTCGACTGGCGCAATGGATATGAACACCATCGCGTCGTCGCCCTGATATTCGAGCTCGGTACCTTCAGGGATCCACAGAACGTCGCCCGGCCCCAACTCGTGCACTTCGCCGTCAGATTTCAGGCGGAACTTGCCCGAGATGCCCGCAATCAACTCATCGTATCGGACAGTCCAGGCCACCGAACGTCCATCGAAGCGGGCAAGGTAGGCTCCCATGGTGGTCGAGTCGCCCGGCCCCACCAGCCGGCTGATGGACGCCGCGCCCGGCCCGTCGCCGTATGGCGAAAAGGCGACCTTGCCTGCCTCGAATTTACGAATCCCGCTTGGCGTCATTTTTTTGTCTCATCTGCACGCACTGCACGATCGGCAAGTCGCGATAGCTGCATTTGGCCGGCCCACCAGCCTTCATTTTCAATACAATCGGCCAATCGAAGCTCTCGGCGGCGAATTGGTATCGCCACCGCGTAACGGGCTTCTCCAAGCCGTCACCAGTGAGATTGCAGGGCCAAACGTGGAGCATCAGCTCCCTGGATTTGGCAGGCCGCACATCTGTCGTTTTACTCGTTATATTTGCTGAACTAAGTTCACGCCTGCTCCCGCACTTTCGAGGAGTTCGCACGATGAATGCGAGGTTGCGACTTCTCGGCCATTCCCGATCCATCCGCATTGATGAATTCGATTTTGTGGGCGGCAAAGCTGGCGGCCAAGGCCGGATCGGGGGACCTGTCGGCGACGATCGTATCGATCTCCTCGAACGAAGCACATTTGAAAAGGCAACGCTGCCCGAACTTGCTGGAATCGATAAGCGCGATCGCCTGGCTACCCGCTTCGATCATGGCCTGCCAACAAGCCACTTCGTCGGCCGTGTCGCTTGTCAGTCCAATCGAAGCGTCGACGGCGCCAACCGAGAAGAAGGTCTTTTCGGCTGAGTAGCGTCTGATATTTTCAACGGCGACGACGCCGACCGTCGACCCTAGATAGTCGTCCAGTCTGCCACCCACGGCATGGACCTCGTTCTCTCCTCGCGACCCTAAAATCCGTGCTGCATCCACGGAATTGGTGATGATCCTGAGGTTACGGTGATCCCGCAGCGCCAAGGCGAGGTAGCACGTGGTGCTTCCCCCTCCGATCATGATCGTATCGCCGTTTTCGACCAGGGCAGCAGCAGCGGCCGCTATCTTCCGCTTCAGGTCTGCGTTGAGATTCAGGCAGTGCTGGAACGCCGCCTCGCGCAGAACGTCAGGAAGCGTCGCACCGCCGCGTACGATCTCGACCACGCCCTCGTCAGCCATTCGCTTGAGATCACGTCGAACGGTCTCGCTGGATATCTGGAGCTCGTTTGCCAGGTCTAGCAAATTGACCCGCCCGGAAACCCGCAGGATGTCGAAAATGCGGTTTCGTCTAAGTTCGCTCATAACTCGTCTCTGTAGCTGAGGTGCTTGAAAACATCGCTCAAATTAACAACAACAGGCACCTTTCGCCACATCATTTATCAAATGTCGAGGAATCGGTGCGCTACCTTCATACGATACCTCAATCAGGCTGCGCTCCGAGACCATCCGGCAACGGCCTTGATTTCGAGATACTCTTCGATGCCCCAGCGTCCGCCCTCACGGCCGATTCCCGAATGCTTGTATCCGCCGAACGGACTGCCGGGCCCTCGGGAGGCCCCGTTCAATCTGACCATCCCGGCGCGGATTTTGCGGGCAACCCGTTGCGCGCGCAGGGGATCCCCGCTCTGAACATAGGAACTCAGACCATATACGGTGTCGTTGGCGATGCGGATTGCCTCCTCCTCACTATCGAAGGGCATGATTGAAAGAACTGGTCCGAAGACCTCTTCGCGAGCAATTCGCATGTCGTTTGTCACGTCGGCGAAGATGGTCGGCCGCGCGAAGTAACCCTTGTCGAAACCTGCCGGTCTGCCCGGCCCGCCCGCGACCAGGCGCGCGCCTTCGCCAAGTGCAGCAAAGATCAGCTCTTGAACTTTATCGAATTGGGCCTTGGAGACGAGCGGTCCGATATGGCTGCCTTCTTTTCGTGGGTCGTCAGGCTGCATTTCAGCTGCGACGGCGCGCGCTGCGTCGATAGCCTGCTCGTAGGCAGACCGCTCGACCAACATGCGGGTCGGCGCATCGCAGGACTGGCCGGTGTTGGTGAAGCAACTGCGCGCGCAGCGCGCCGCGGCGGCGGCGACATCGAGGTCGTCGAAAATGATGTAGGGACTCTTGCCTCCGAGCTCGAGCGCAACACGCTTGAAGTTGTCGGCAGAAGCACGAGAGACGGCGGCACCAGCCCGGGATGAACCGGTGAACGAAATCATGTCGACATCACCATGTCGCGCCAGCGCCTCACCGGCTGTTGGGCCATCTCCATTGACGAGATTGAAGACTCCTGCCGGATACCCCGCCCGATCGACAAATTCAGCAAACAGCATCGAGGATAGTGGGGCTATTTCCGACGGCTTCAGGATCACTGTACATCCGACGGTCATGGCAGGGGCTGCCTTGAGACAAACCTGGTTCATTGGCCAGTTCCAAGGCGTGATCAGACCGCAAACCCCGATAGGTTCGCGTATGATACGATCATCTGGCGCTTGGCTGCTGAGCACGTGTTCGAACTGAAAATCCTCGAACTCGGCTAGGAATATCTTCAAATGTGACAGGCCTGAGGCCGCCTGTGCGGTTCTTGCAAGCGTCAGGGGCGCGCCCATCTCCGAAGAGATGGCCGTGGCCATTTCATCAATCCTGGCGGTGTAGATTTCGATCAACCGCTTGAGCAGTTCGACGCGGTCTTGAAGTTCGACGTCGCTCCACAGAGGAAAGGCGCGGCGGGCCGCAGCAACGGCCCGATCTATATCGGCCACACCGCCGAGCGAAATCTGCGCCACCGCGAGTTCGCTGGAAGGGTCAATAACATCGAGCAGTCGCTTCTCCTGCGGCTCCACCCAACGGCCATCGATATAAAACTGTGTGCTTTGCATGATCTAATCCGGTTGCGGAGCTAACGCATCATTACAAAAGTCGTGATTGCGGCCTCAGGCGGGCAGCGATTCATACAAGTGCAATGTCGCAAGCGTCCCGCAGTCGACCGGCACGTCGATGCCGGTAATGCCCGACGCCCGGCTTGAAGCGAGAAAGCCTACGGCTTCCGCCACTTCCTTGACCCTGACAAGACGCCGCATCGGCACTCGCTCGAAGCGGGTGAGCATGTAGTTCAGCGCCTCGGCGGAGACGAAATCTTCGATCATTTTTGTGTGGGTCCAGCCGGGGCTGACCGAGTTGACCCGGATGTTGTGCGCAGCAAGATCCTTCGCGGCATTCTTGGTGAACCCCACCACCCCGGCCTTGGCGGCAACATAGGATGACTGCGGACCATCCCAGCCGTTGGCATCAATTGAGGCGATGTTGATGACGGCTCCGCCTCCAGTGTCCTTCATTCGACGCGCGGCGCGCTGGGTCATCAGGAACGTGCCGTTGAGATCCGTCCCGATCACCTCCAGCCATCTTTCGTATCGCACGTCGAGAAATTCGGCCTGGTCAACGATACCCGCGTTGTTTACAAGGACATCGATCTTGCCGTGTCGCGTTACGATCTCGCCTATCACCCGCTCGACATCGGCCTCGTCGGAGACACTGCCGACATGGACTGAAACCGTTGAAGCTCCAGCGGCCTCGGCCTTCGCAACTGTCTCCTTCAGGGATTTTTCGGTACGCCCCATGAGGGCAAGCGATGCACCTTCGCCCGCCAGGTGCTCAGCGATACCTTGACCAATTCCCTGCCCCGCGCCGGTGACGACCGCCAGCAATCCATTCAGCATTCCCATCGTGCAAATCCTTCGTGCTGGAACAATCGCGATTTAGAACAGTGCGCCATGCCTCACGACCGCGGCGCGAGCCGCCACCTCGTCCAGTGGCGTGGCGGCGAGAAATTCTCTGGCCAAGACCATGTTTACGTCGCTGTGGTGCTTGTAGCTCCAACCGGTAAGCAGCGTCGCTCGCTCGCTCATGCGCGGTTCGGCCATTGCAGCCCAGGACACTTCGCGCAGCGCATTCACGAAGCGCAGGATGCCGACACGGGCCCGCTGGCCGTCGTCGAGGTCGGGATCGTAAAGCTGGAGAAAGTTTTCGGTTTCCTCCGCCGTCATTTCGGCCTGAGACGTGGCCCCGGCCAGATCGAGGGCTGTCAACGAGTAGCCGCAGTAGTCGAAATCGACGAACTTGATCCCCTGCTCACACATAAGGAAGTTTTGCGGGACCAGATCGCCGTGGATGAAACCCATCGGTGGATTTGAACGCACAAGCACGGCTTCCAACGCCTGAGCAGCTATCCAACATTCATCAAAACCTTCCGGAAGCGATCCTTTGACGGCTTCGGCGCCGCGCAGGAACACACGAACATCTTCAAAGACGTCAAAGCGCCGGCGACCAGGATCAGCTTTGTGCAATTTGCGCATAGCCTCGACCATTTGCGCCGCGTATGCCTTTTCGCGGATTGCGGCAGGCCTCAGCGTTTCGCCGACGATGAATTCGGAAATGAAATCGCCAGCCGGGGAATAGGCATAGATCGAAGGAGCGACGCCCAAGCGTGACGCCTCGACCTGGCCATGAATTGCATCCACCAGCGCAGCATTGTTGAAGTGCTCGGCACCGGGATCACGAAGCTTCACGGCCCATTGCTTTTGACCGTCGGCAACCACCAGATTTATGTTGTTTGCGCCACCGGCAAGCGGATAGACATCAAGCACCTTGTCTTTGCCGATGCAGTCCCAGTCCTCCAGGCAGGCGATCGCCTTTTGGCGTATCGCATCGGGCACATCATCCGAGAACTTGTAGCTATTCACGCAAGAACTCCCTCTCGCGACCTGTTCCCTCGGTCGTCATACGCAGCCTACTCGTTGTCCGGGACAGGCTGTGCGCGCCGCCAGCCTTAGCGGCTTTTTGTTGGCAGTACCTATGTTGCATGTGATATTTTGACTGTCAATTCCCATATTTTTGACAACTCTTGCCATTTTTGATTTTTCGGTGGCGGCAAGCAGCGAGCGCTTGATCCGTTTCCGAGCGCCAAAACCTGAATTTATACAAATGCATCAGCAGTCCCGTGTGTTTTCGTCGCAAGCTGTTGCATCTGCTCGAGCGTTCGTCGGGGACATTCCGTGCGATAAACCGCGACGGATATCTCGTCGACCTGATCAAACCGCTGTCGAATCCGGCTTGGAAGAAGAGCCGGGAGCGCATCGGGAAAGGCGACGACGAATTGGTCGCCGCCGAGATCGCCGGGCTGGCGTGGCTGGAAAACGCCCTGCTTTCGAAGCAATCGCGATCGACGAAAGAGGCGGCCCGTTACGGCTCGTTGTTCCCGACCCTCGGGGTTTTGCGGCTCACAAATTCTGGGTCTCGAAACGAGTTGACCGCGAACCCGTCAGGCTCCGCCGTGACTTGGCCCAAGCCGAGACGGTTGCAGAACTCTCGACGCACTATCTTGAGCATCTCCCGTATGAATCAGGTGAGCTTCGGGTTCTGCCCCGGGAGGTTTTCGAGGACGCGCGTGGTCTGTTCCCGCTTTGAGCGAGCCGCAACGTCTGGGGGGAGGTTGCGATGCAGCTAGACTAATAGCCGCGGAGTGGGTCGACGACGTTCACAAGCGGCTCGTTGCGACGCCATCTGGCCAAATTGTCCGAAAACATCCGAGCCGCGTTCAATTCCCAGCCGTCGAAGGTCGATGCGCAATGAGGTGTCACTATCACGTTGTCGAACGACCAAAGCGCATGATCGGCGGGCAATGGTTCGACCGTAAAGACGTCAAGAGCCGCACCGCGTATCAGGCCGTCCCTCAGTGCCACTAGAAGGGCTGTCTCATCGACGATCCCACCGCGCGATATGTCGATCAGGACCGCCGACGGCTTCATGGCGGCGAAAGCCTTCGCGTTCAGGAATCCCCGGGTTGCCGATGTGAGCGGCATGCAGCACACGACATAGTCTGCGCGTCCCAGCAATATCTGCGACGACTCCGGGCCATGGACCTCATCGACGCAAGACAGCGGCTCCGGCCGGGAACGAATGCCCAAAGTCGTCATACCGAACTCTCGAGCAAGACGGGCGACGGCCTGTCCCGTTTTGCCCAGTCCGAACAGCAGGACTGTCTTGCCTTCAAGGGGCTCCACGGTCGCTGCAGCCCATCGGCGCTGCTGCTGATCTTTCTGAAAGCTACGAAGCCCCAGCGCGAAAGAAAGCATCATTCCGAACGTATATTCGGCGAGCATACCGGCGGCCACACCTGCGGCGTTGGTAACCGTGACGGTCTGCGGATCCCAAGAACCAAGGTGGTCAACACCCGATCCTCCGACCGAAACCCATCTCACGGTCTCGCTCTTCAACAGGACATCGCGTGGAAATGTTGGCTTTCCCTCGAACATGACCGAGTAAACGACATCGGCACGCGTCGCGTCGATGGTGCCGGAAAGTGCCCTGTAGGTATCGCAGCAATGAAGCTCCAGATCGGGGTGATCCTCCCGCACGACATTCTCTACCGTCTCGGGACGGTTCGAATGGATGACAACGACGGGCCGGCGCATCTGGCGAGACCTTGTGCAAATGACAGGCAGGGGCCTTAGACGGACGCACATGCACGCAACGTGGTCATGCGGGTCGGCAGACCTCGAAAAGGCCGGCTGCCCCCATGCCGCCACCAACGCACATAGTCACAACGACGTATTTCACATTGCGCCGTCGGCCCTCAATCAGCGCGTGGCCGACGAGCCGCGCGCCCGACATGCCATAGGGATGTCCGATGGAAATCGCCCCACCATTGACGTTGAGCCTTTCGTTGGGAATGCCCAGGCGATCGCGGCAATAGATCACCTGGACCGCGAATGCCTCATTGAGCTCCCACAGTCCGATATCCTCCATGGCCAGGCCGTGAGCCTCAAGAAGCTTCGGCACCGCGAAAACCGGGCCGATGCCCATGATGTCCGGATCACATCCGGCGACAGCAATCCCCCGATAGATACCCAAAGGTTCAAGCCCGCGACGCTCTGCCTCCGAGGAGGCCATCAGCACGCACGCTGAGGCGCCATCGGACAGTTGCGAGGCATTTCCCGCGGTGATCGCGCCGCCGGGCTGCTTTAGGCGGCGCCCTCCCGGGAACGCCGGCTTGAGCGCATTGAGGTTGGCAAGGGTTGTGTCGGCTCTATTACCCTCATCCTTTTGCAGCGTGACGGTGACGGCACGTGTTGCGCCCGTCTCCTTGTCAGCTTCGATTTTGACCGTAGTCAGGGGCGCGATTTCGTCGTCAAATTTGCCGGCGGCCTGCGCGGCCGCGGTGCGCTGCTGGCTCTGCAGCGCGTATTCGTCCTGGGCCTCGCGCGAAACCCCGTAGCGCGCAGCCACGATCTCAGCGGTCTCAAGCATTCCCATGTAGATGTCGTCGCGGTTGGCGACCAGCCAAGGATCCTCCCAGCGCGAGAAATTCATGCTCTTGTTTTGGACCAGCGAAATGGACTCAAGTCCGCCCCCGACCGCAATACGCATGCCATCCGACACGATCTGCTTTGCCGCGGTTGCGATCGCCATCAAGCCGGAAGCACATTGCCGGTCAATCGTCATACCCGGAACACTGGCCGGCAGTCCTCCCCTAAGGAGGGATGAGCGCGCGACATTCATGTAGGTCGAACCCTGTTGCAGGGCAGCACCCATGACGACGTCGTCCACTTCCGTGGCATCGAGCCCCGCCCGCTTGACCGCCTCAGCGATCACATGGCCGCCAAGCGCCTGGGCCTGGGTGTCGTTGAAAGCCCCCCGGTATGCGCGTCCGATCGGGGTACGCGCGGTCGAAACGATAACGGCTTCACGCATTTGCCAGCCCCCGAACCGGACTTTTCAGCAAGGCAGCTCGAGTACTTTCCGTACCATCACGCATCTCTGGTTCTCCCGTATTTTTGTCCAAGTCGCTGGCTGCCATTTTCGTCGATCCGGCCGACGCTCCGGTCAGCTCACCATCATCCCGCCGTCGATGGTGAATGTCTGACCCGTCGTGTAGGACCCGGCTGGCGCCGCCAGGAACACCGCGCAGCCCGCAATCTCGTCAGGTTCGCCAAGACGGCCGACGGCGGTCATGGCCTCATATCTTGCCTTGGTGGCAGGGTCCTCCCAAAGGGCCTTCGCGAAATCGGTCTGGATAAGGCCAGGCGCGATGCAGTTGACGCGGATGTTGTGCGGGCCGAGTTCCACGGCGAGATTGCGGGCAAGTTGCATGTCCGCAGCCTTTGAGATGCTGTAGGCACCGATGGTTGACGAGCCGCGGAAGCCCTCCACCGACGACACGATGATGATTGATCCGCCGCCGGCGCGTTGCAGTTGCGGGGTCGAGAACTGCACCAGCCAGTTGATTGACAAGACGTTGTTGTCGAGCGTCTTGCGGAACAGCTCATCGCTGATTCCGGCAAGCGGGCCGAAGTAGGGGCTGCTAGCTGCATTGCAGACCACGCAGTCGAGCCGGCCAAATGCGCCTATGGCGGCCTGGACAAGGAGGCTGAGATCATTTTTTGAAGAGATGTTGGCTTCCACCGCGAGTGCGCGTTGCCCACCGAAGCGGGCATTGATCTCGTCAGCAACTGCTTGGCAGGCGGTCAGCTTACGCGAAGAGATCACGACGTTGGCGCCCGCTTCTGCCATTGCCGTCGCGATGGCTTTTCCTATTCCGCGTGAGGCGCCCGTGATGACTACGACTTTGGCCGAAAGATCAAACAGCATCGCAGAGTTTCCGATCCATGTTCAGGCCGTGAGCCGGCGCGCGATATTCCAGCCGATCTCGGCCAGAGGCCTGGCCTTGGCTCCCATGACCACGGCATCGGGGCTCGATGCCGTACCGTCGAGGGCGCGCTTGGCGATGCCCTGACAGATGGCCGCGATGCGAAAAACCGCAAATGCAAGGTAGTATTCCCAGTGTTCGATATCAGCCCGGCCAGTCGCTCGCGTGTACAAGCGCCGATACGCAGGCTCGTTCGGGATTCCGAGTGCTTGCAGATCTTCGCCTTCAAGACCCCGCAGCAACGCCGGGGACCACCGCCAAGCCGTCATGTGGTAGGCAAAGTCAGCCGCGGGGCTTCCAAGGGTGGATAGTTCCCAGTCCAAAACCGCTACGACCCGCGGCTCGGACGGGTGAACTATGATATTGTCGAGCCTGAAGTCCCCATGCACGACCCGGGACTGCTCCTCCGGCGGGAAATTGTCATTGAGAAACACAATCAGATTCTCCATGGCGGCGATGTGTTCGGTCTCGGAGGCCCGGTATTGTTTTGACCAACGTGCAACCTGGCGTCTGAGAAAATTCTCTGGCCGGCCGTAATCACCAAGGCCCAGTTCCTCCGGATCGAGCGTGTGAAGGCGAGCGATGGTCTCATTCACGGACCGAAACAGGGCGGTGCGCTCTTGCCGTAGGAAGCCCGGCAGTCGCGGGTCCCAGAATATTCGGCCTCGAACCAATTCCATCACGTAGAAGGCGCTGCCGATAACCTCTGTATTCTCACAGTAGGCAATAACCTGCGGCACCGGAAAGTCCGCACCGGCCAGTGCAGCCATGACCTTGTATTCTCGATCGATGGCATGCGCGCTTGCCAGGACCTGACCCTGCGGCCTTCGCCGCAGGACGACGGATCCCGACGCGGCGTCGAGGCGGAATGTCGGATTGGATTGGCCGCCTTCAAACTTGGTGATCGTCGCTGGTCCCTTATAGCCAGGAACGTTGGCGGCAAGCCATGCCTCGAGAGGTTCTTGCGCTGGCAGCCCCGCCCTACTGGATTGCATGGCGTTTCAACTCCATGCGCGCGATCTGATTACGATGGACTTCGTCGGGGCCGTCGGCAAGGCGCAGCACCCGCGAGATCGCATAGGCGATGGCGAGGCCAAAATCATCGCCCGTCCCTCCGCCCCCATGCGCCTGGATGGCCCAGTCGATCACACGGCAGGCCATGTTCGGCACCGCGACCTTTATCATCGCAATCTCAGCGCGGGCCGCCTTGTTGCCTACGGTGTCCATGGCATGCGCGGCGTTCAAAGTAAGCAGGCGCGCCTGGTCAATGAGGATCCGCGACTCGGCGATACGTTCCTGGGTCACGGTCTGTTCCGAGATCAGGCGCCCAAACGTCACGCGCGAGGATGTTCTCAAGCACATCCGCTCCAGCGCCCGCTCCGCAAGTCCAATCTGGCGCATGCAATGATGGATGCGGCCCGGTCCCAAGCGGCCCTGCGCGATTTCGAAGCCGCGGCCCTCGCCCAGAAGCATGTTGGCAACCGGCACCCGAACGTCAGTAAACGTGACCTCGGACGCGCGGTCGGGAACGCCTTCGTAGCCGAAGATCGGAAGCGCCCGTACCACCTCGACACCAGGGGCATCGATCGGGATAAGGATCATCGAATGTTGCCGATGCCGATCGGCTCCGGCCGCGGCTGAACGCCCCATGAAGATAATGATCTTGCATCTCGGATCGGTAGCGCCGGTGGTGTACCATTTCCGCCCGTTGATGACGTAGTGGTCCCCGTCCCGAACGATGGTGCTCTCGATGTTTGTGGCATCAGACGAGGCCACCGCCGGTTCAGTCATGGCGAAACAGGATCGTATCTCGCCTGCAAGCAGCGGTGTCAGCCACCTTTCCTGTTGTTCGGCGGTGCCATAGCGGACGAGCACCTCCATGTTTCCGGTGTCGGGAGCGCTACAGTTGAAAATTTCAGGCGCAAGCAGTGAGCGCCCCATGATCTCGCACAAAGGCGCATAGTCGAGATTGGTCAGGCCGGCCCCTCCCGCATGCTCCGGCAAAAACAGGTTCCAAAGGCCATGCTGGCGGGCCAGGCTTTTGAGCTCTTCGACTATGTCGTATGTTTTCCAGGCTCCCTTGGACTTGGCCTCCTCGAAATACTTTGCTTCATTGGGATAAATATGATCCCGCATGAAGTCCTCTAATTCTATCCGAAGCTCGGACGACTGCTCCGAGAACGAAAAGAGCAGCTGGGGGTTGCGCTTCTCCATCGTCCTTTTTCCTCAATCGAGCTTCGGGATCGTCTCAAGGATGTAAAGGTTCGTCAGCAGCCCACCATCCACGGTCAGCCCGGTACCTGTAATGCCGGAGGCAGCATCCGAAGACAGGAAAAACGCTGCATTTGCCACTTCCTCGCCAGTGACCACTCGGCGTATCGGGACCCGGTCAAAGTTTTGCTCAAGATGGGCATGCAATTTTGGCGGCTTCGGAGCCATCTCGGTATGGACGTAGCCGGGGTTGACGGCGTTGACGCGGATGTTGTGAGGCGCAAGCTCAAGGGCCGCGCTACGCACAAGCCCCATCAGGCCGGATTTCGAGACGTGGTAGACGCTGTAGCCGGCCTCCGCCCCGTAGGAATCGATCGACGCAATGTGAACGATCACGCCGCCGCCATGGCTCGCTTGATGGAGGGCCACATGTCTGGTGACAAGAAAGGCTCCCCTCAGGTTGATATCAAGCGTCTCGTCCCAGATTCGCGCCGTCATATCGAGGAAGGACACTTTTCGGGCCACGCCAGCGCTGTTGACAAGAACGTTTATTCGCCTGTCGTCCGTCGCGGCAGTGTCGACAAGGCGTCTGACGTCCGCTTCGTCGTTTACGTCGCCCTGACAAACACGTGCCTTGCCTCCTTTGGCCTCGATACGTGTGGCCTGCTCGTGAAGACGGTCAAGACGCCGACCGAATAGAACAACGTCGAAACCTGCGCTGGCGAACCGCTCGCTGATAGCGGCCCCTATCCCAGTGGCGCCTCCGGTTACGATCGCCACTGGGGATCTGCTGGATGTCACTGGCTCACTCCTTCCTCCCGGCGGGATCGCGATAGGCTCGCTCGCGCGCGATCAATCCACCTTCTATGTCGTCAAAAAGGCTGCTGCGGATCAGTCGCGAACCCGAACTATCCCTCGCCTCGAGCGAGAGTTCTATCTCCGCGGCAAGCCGCGACCCTTGGGTGACAAGATTGGTGATGGTCAGCCCGGCAACACGCCAGGTCTTGAAGTAGGCTACCAGGAATGTCCTCAGTCCCTCACGCCCCACGAATGGCTGCATTGGCCTTGCCATGTCGAACAGTCTGCAGTCCGGCGTGAAATGAGCAACGATGGCGTCTGTGTCGTTTGCAAGCAGCGCGGCCATTTGGCTTCTGAAAACCTTCTCGGGTTCCATGGTTTTCTCGTCTGTGGGACGTTGCGGCGGGGCGGTCAGTCGTTGAAAAATTGCGCGTTTTGCGACGCAAAGGTCGAAAATGAGATTGGTTTTCGACCGGTCAGACGCTCGACCGTGTCGGTAACGATGGCGTTGCGACCCTCAGCGATGTTCCTGCTCAGACCGACGATGAAGTCGGCCATGGCTTCGCTGCCGCCCCTCGCCAATACTCTGGTGCGAATGTCGTCCAATGGAACTTCGCTGACGCTGATCGGCCGGCCGGCGGCAGCGCCGATGATGTTGGCGAGGTCACGACTTGTAAGGGCCTCGCCACCGGTCAGAAGCAGATGATGTGAACGCGCATCGTCGTTCAAGAGTTCAAAAGCCGCGACCGCCGCGACGTCGCGGACGTCGATATAGCTCACCGGCTGGCTTGCGGATGCTGTTTCAAGGATGGATTGCTGCCTGATCTTGGGGGCGTAGGAACCGGTCGTGTAGTTTTGGAAGAACCAGTTTGGCCGCAGGATACAAAAGGAGTGTCCCGACCGTTCCACGGCCACTTCTGCAGCCCTCTGCGGCTCGGTGTCGTTCTGCGCTTGGCAGTGGATCTCCGACATCATGACAACGCGCTCCAACCGGGAAGCCGAGGCCAGCAATTCTCTGATCGCGGGAGCCGGCTCATCGTGTGGCGGCTTGATCAGATAGACTGCCTGGATGCCGTCCAGAGCGCTGCTCCAGGTAGTGCGATCATCCCAATCGAAGCGGCGCCGTTCGACCGAGCCTTCCTGTGTCTCACAGTTCAGGCTTCGAACGCCCAAGACATGGGGTTGGCCGCCGCTTTTCTGCAATGCCTGCGACAGGTACGTGCCAACCTTACCGGTCGAGCCGGTAACGAGTATCTTCCGCTGCATCTGATTGTGCCTGTGTCGAATTTGGGTGGCCCGGAGGAGCCGTTGCGCCTCCTCCGGGTGGGATCAAATGATCATTCAATGAGGTAGATGGGGTCAGGCAACTTCCGAAGCGCCTCTGGAAAACCGTACTTGTCGAAAATTGCTTTCAACTCACCTGAATCGCGCATCTCCTTGATGCCATCGTTGATCGCCTTAACTAGTTCATCGTTCCCTTTCTTGATGGGGAACGTATTCAGCGCGGGCTTCAGGCTTTGGCCAACACGTTTGTCGGGAGGAGGGACCGTTACCTCAGCCTTGATGTCCAACAGCTTGAGCTGGGCCGGAGACGATGCGGCCGCGTCGATAACGGCGTCGAGGCGCCCATTCTTGAGGTCGGTATAGACGCTCTGTTGGGATTGATAGAGCGTGAAGGTGGACCCGATCAGTTTCTGCAGATCGTCGTTCCACATGTTCCCTTGAAGGGTTCCAACACGCTTCCCGACCAAGGCATCGAGGGTCTTGAACCCGCTTGGTGAGACGATCGACAGATTGTCCCTGTAGATGGGCTCCGTGACACCCATCACCTTGGCGCGTGACTTCGATAGGTACCAATCGCCCGAAGCCACGTCGGCACGTCCGCTTTGGACGGCCTGGATGACGGCGGCGATGTCGAGCGCCATCGGCTTTGCCTTAAGGCAATTCAATTCCGCAATACGGGCTAGGACCTCGCCATCCACACCGACGAGCTTGTTGTCCTCGATGCCGATGTAAGGTGGCGCCTGATAGGCAGCAACGGTGAGCACACCGTCTTCGACAGTCTTGAGATCATGCTTTGGCTTGCAATCGCTACTAGCGGCGAATGAGAAGCCGCCCGCCATTTGCGTCAAGGCGAGCACTAGGCTGAATAGGCCTATCTTCTTTATTGTCATCATTTCTCTCCCATTATTGTTGCTTGTGCAGGGCCACCTCTACGCGTGCGGGTCGAGCCTGCGTTCGATCACCGCGACACCGGCCGACGCCGGGATGGCTATGGCGGCGTAGAAGATCCCCGCCAGGACAAACACCGCCATGTACTGGAAGGTCTTGCTGCCGTAGCCATAAGCCTGGCTCATGATCTCGGGGACAGTGACCACGAAGGCCAGCGAGGTCGCCACGAAGATCGCGATTCCAATGCTGAGCAACGGTGGGATGGCTATGCGGACCGCCTGTGGAAGGATGACATCCCGGAAACTGCTCCACCGCGATAGCCCGCATGCGTCGGCGGCTTCCTGCTGCCCCTTCGGCACGGCCTGGATGCTGGCGCGCACCACCTCGCTGCCATAGGCTCCGGTCTGGAAGGCCAACGCCGCGGCGGCCGCGACGAACCCACCCATGGTTATACCCACATCCGGCAGGCCATAGTAAAGGAGCTGAAGCATTACCAGCAGCGGAAGACCTCGCCCGACTTCAATCACGCACAAGGCAACCGCGCGCATGTGCCTGTTGCGGGTCATCACCCAAATGGCAAGTAGCAAGGCCAACGCATAGCCGAACAGCAACGCAACGAAGGTCAACTCCAGGCTCGCAACCAGGCCCGAAAGCAGACTGTTGCTGGCATCGCGGACAGTCTCTGTGAACGCCTCCCAGTTCATCCCAGTGAGAACCTCGCTCTGAGCCGGCTGTCGATGTTGCGTGACAGGTAGGCGAGCGGCAGACTGAGCAGCAGATACGTCAGGCCGCTCAAGGTCAGGACCTGGATGGCATGACCAGTGCGTTGCGCTTCCTGCAGGGCGTTGAAAGCAACCTCCGATACCCCGATCGTCGAGGCCACCGCGGTGTCTTTAAGCAGGCCAATTCCGTATGTTCCCGCTGGCGGCACAGCCACGCGCAGCGCCTGCGGGGTGACAATGTAGAAGGCGGTGTCGAATGGCTTGAAGCCCAAAGCCTTGCAGGCGTCCCATTGGCCGGGTGCGATGGCAAGGATGCCAGCCCGGTATGTTTCGGAAAGATATGCCCCTGAAATGAGCGACAGTCCGATTAGCGCCGATGTGAAAGCACCCAAGGTCACTCCAAGATCGGGAAGCCCGAAGTAAATGAGGAAAAGCCACGTGATTGGAGGCACCGAACGGAGCACATCGACAAACAAGTGGGCCAAGTGCCTCGCCCACGCGTTCGGCGCCATGCGTATCACGGTGATAGGAACCGCCAGCAGGGCCCCGATCATGAAGCTCACCAGCGTCAACACGATCGTGTAGGGAATCCCACTGACAATGGCGTTGAAACTTGCCTCGATCATCTGTCCAACACCGCCCGCAGAAACTGACGTGTCCGTTCTTCGCGCGGATGGCCCATGATCTGGTCAGGCGGTCCCTGCTCGAGGATCTTGCCATCCACCATCACGACGACCTCATCGGAGACATCGCGCGCAAAGTGCATTTCGTGAGTCACCACCATCATGGTCATGCCCTCGTCCGCGAGCTTTCGCATGACGGACAGCACCTCCAGACCAAGTTCGGGATCCAAAGCTGAGGTCGGCTCGTCAAAGAGGATGACTTTGGGATTGAGGGCGAGCGAACGGGCAATGGCGACACGCTGCTGCTGGCCACCCGAGCACTGAGCTGGGAGGTCATTGAGCTTTCGACCGACACCGAGCCGTTCAAGGAGCTGGCGCGAAATGTCATCGGCCTCCGCCTGCGACCGGCCCAGCACGCGCTCCTGCGGTAATGACACATTTCTCAGCACGGTCAGGTGCGGGAACAAATTGATGGACTGGAAGACCATGCCTACATGGCCCCGGTAGCGAGATAGCTGCGAGGCCTTGGGTTGGACTTTGCCCGCCGAGAAGATGGTGTCTCCGGCAAAGATGATCTCGCCTTGCGTAGGCATTTCCAGCAGATTGACGCACCGAAGCAGCGTGCTCTTGCCTGCTCCGCTCGGCCCTATCAGCGACACCACCGCGCCGCGCTGTATGGTAAGAGAGACGTTATGAATCGCGGCAAAGGCACCGAACGATTTGGAGATGTTTCGGAGCTCAATGGCAGGACCTTCGAAACCTGGCCCCGCCACATCTACCTGGCGCGATTTGACGCTTGCTAGGTTCACTCTCCACCTATTTCATGCCGGCCAGCTTCGGTTTTGGCAAACGCCTCCAGCCACCACGGCAAGGAGCGTTCGCTCTTGAAGTCTTGGCCTGTCAGTTCCCCATCGGCCGAGTTCGGCCTGCTTGTCTTGTCTGGCGCACTTAATCCGCGGGCGGCTTGACCCTCCCGCTCTTGCCCGCCTTTCCTTTCTGCTGGTCGACCGTCTTATTCGTTGCGGACACGGCGCCGCCGCCGCGCAGCATGTCCAGGACGAACCCGGCATACGTCTGCGAGATCTCCTCCGGGGTCAGAGGGCCCTGTGGCGAATACCATCTCGACACGGAGGTGCACATTTCTATGGCGGCAAAGCTTGCAAGCTTGACGTCGGCGACACCGAAAATGCCTTGGGCTACACCATCCGATATGGCTGCTCGCCAGAGCGCGGCATACTCGTCGCGCAACGCCGTAATTTCTTGCCTGTTTTCGCCCGTCAGAGACCGAACTTCGTTTTCGGTAACAAGGGTCTCAAGCCTGCGCGACGCGGTCAAAAGCACGTGGCTTCGGGCTAAGGCCGTGACTCGGCCTTGCGGGTCCTGCGCGCTCAAGGGCGGCCCGGGCAACGCTGAACTGGTCCTGCATCGAATCATACATCAACTCGAATAACAGATCCTGTTTGGAGCGGAGGTAATGGTACATCGCGGCGCTGGACAGGCCGGTGCGACGAGCAATCTCGCGAATACCGGTGGCCGCGTAGCCAAACTCGGCAAACAGCGCGATCGCGGCATCCCTCAGTTCCGCAGGAAGCGGAGGCGGAGCCTTTTTGGCAGTCTGGAACCGTGCCATTTCATCTCCGCTTTTTATCGAACGATCGATTGGAAATTTGTAATCGAACGCTCGATAACTTGTCAATCCGATATCGTCGCCCCGCGCGCCTTCACGGATGTTTTTCGGGGAAACCCATTGGCGCAAAATCGAGCAAGGCGCGGCTGTGTCGCCAAAACGCCACCGCTGCGGTACCTCGCAACGAGATGGGCGCACCGCTACCGACTAGTTGGCATAGTCAGGATCGAGCACGTCCAGCCGCCTCTTCATCTCGTCGAAATGCGCGATGGCGTAGTCGTGGACGCCTTCCTGCCATTCCATCGCGGTTTTTTCCGCGACGTCGGCGGAAAAACACTGAGTGGCTGCCCAGTCGACAAGGCCAAGACCATGGTCTGGCAAGCACGTTCCAGGTAGTACATGCAGTCGAAGGCTTCGGCTACCGTCTCTGCTGCCACCAGAACACCATGGTTGCCCATCATTAGAACCGAACGGTTGCCGAGAACGGATGCCAGCGTTCACTTCGGCTTCGCTGTTTGCAAGACCCTGGTAGCCGAGATCGATGGCCACACGGTGAAGAACCGCGCGGTGTTTTGGTCGATGGCTTGATCTCAGGGTTCGCAAGGCTCGCCATACTGTGGCGTAGACCGGATGGAGATGCAGCACGCAGCGCGCCTGCGGCGCCAGGGCGTGCAGCCCCGTGGATGCACCAGGCAGTGACGTCCGGGGCATCGGGGCGGTCCATAGTCGACGGGTCATCGCTGTCCAGCAGCAGCAGATCGCTGGCTCGGACGGCCGAAAAGGCTTCCAGCGGGGATCATCAAGAACCGTTTTCCGTCCACCGAAACGGCGAGTGAAAAGTGGTTGCCGACGGCCTCATGCCAGTCATTGATCGCCGCCAGGCGAAAAGCGGCGGCAAGGTCGACGCGCCGCTCCCATTCGCCTTCATGGAGGGTGTTGGCCGTTGTCGTGCGGCTGTTTTGCCATGGCTGTCCTCCTCAATTGATAAGTCCCTTCAGTTGAACCGCCGTCCATGCCGAAAGCCCAGGCGCAAGCCGCACCGCCGTTGCAGTGCCTGCTTAACCGATGGTCCCGGAATCGTAGGTATCGGCGGTCAGGCCGATGCTTTTGACGCGATGGCGCTCAACCCTCTGGCTGGCGGTGCGCGGCAATGTCCCGATACGAACGTAGCGCGGATGCATGAACTTGGGCAGTTTTTCGATACCCCAGCTGTGGAGTTCCTTCGGCGTCATCGTTGCGCCGTCGACCAGTTCGACGGCCAACAGGATTTCTTCGTCGCCAAGATCAGCGGGGACGCCAACCGCTGCAGCGAGCTGCACCATCGGGTGGCTGGCGAAAACCCCTTCCACCTGGAAGCAGCTGACGTTTTCTCCGCGCCGCCTAACGACATGCCCGAGGCGTTCGATGAAAAAATATCCGTCCGTGTCCCGGGTCTCGGGTTGCAAACCATTTGCCCTTGAATGCGGCTTTGGTTTGCTCAGGGTCGCGCCAGTATCGCCGGAACAAGCCATGTGGCGTGCGGGACCGCAGCAGCAACTGTCCGGGCGTCCCGGGCGAGACATCCCGATCGTGTTCATCGACCACTCTGGCATCGAAATAGATCGACGTCCGCCGACAGAGCCGTGCTTTCGGTCGCGTTCTGTCTGGTAAATGGGCTGGCAGCATTCGGTTAGCCCGTAGCCTTCGAGAACTTTGCAATGGAAGCGCTTTTCGAACTGCGCCAGATCCTCGGTGCGCACACCTCCGCCAAGGCACGCCCTCAGCCGGTTGCCGGACGTGCGCTCTCCGCGGAGCGAAGAAGAATGGCAAGGATCGCACCCACATAGTCAAAGACCGTTGCCTCGACTTCGCTGGAGCGCTGCCAGAAGATCGAAGCAGAGAACCTCTTCTCGAACGCGTGGGCGTGCCGTTGACCACGCTTCCCGCAAACGCCCAGAATGCATTCACGTGATACATCGCAGTCACGCAGAACACTCTGTCATCCTCGTCCAGCTCGCCATGGCCGAGAATTCCCGACCGAAGAAGGCAGGTAGCCGTGGGACAAAACACAGCCCTTGGATTTGCCAGTGGTTCCCGAGCTGAAGATGATCAAGGCATCCGTGCCAGGCCCTGGTGGGCTGGCAGGAGGTTCGGGCGGCCGTCGAGCTTGAGCAGGTCGGCTATTTCGATCGCACTGGCAATTTTTGTTGAGCCACCGTCGACTACGAGTAAGGTGGGCTCGGCTGTCGCGATCATCTCGCCAAGAAGGTCGCTCCCGAGGCCGGGATTCAAGGGAACCAGTGTTGCGCCGATCCGCCAGCCGCCACGATTACGACGAACAGCTCGATGCTGTTCTCGCAGATTGTAACGACCCGTTCGCCGGCTTTCACCCCTTGGGCAAGCATTGCCGTAGCCGCGGTTCCGGCTGCAGCCAGAACCCGCCGTAAGTCGCCTGCTCGTTGCAAGGGCCAATCAGGAACAGGCAGTCGGGCCGCTCGCTGGCGTAGCGCTCCAGGCAGGAAAAGCGTCTGGTCAGCTCTTGCTTGCGCCATTGTTGGTCCGTGGCTGAGCATAATTGGCGCGCGGCCGGCACGAAAAGCCGTCATTGCTTCGCGCGGATCGTGTGTCGAAGCCAGAAGATATGCCGTCATGATCTCCATTTCGCGGCTGTCGTCGAGCGACATCGAAGGCAAAATATCCAACAATTTCTTCTGGAACTGCAGCGCCATCGGTGAGGATTTGCGCAGTTGATTATTAGCTTCAGGGACTCGGCCCTGATGTCGTTGTCGGCGGCAATCCGGCTTACAAGACCCAACTGCTCGGCACGTGCAGCCGGAAGCTTCTCATTGAGCAACAGCATGCGGCGTGCCATCCGAGCCCAGCGTGTGCGTAAGCAGGTATGTGGCGCCCATGCGACGTTCAGCCATGTTGGGTTCCGGCAGCCAGAAATCGCATCTGGGGCGGCGACTACGTAATCACACGCCAAGGCAATTTCCAAAGCCTGGCCGATGACCCAGCCATGCACGGCTGCGATTGAGTTGATGTGGGGGTGCCTCAAGATGCGCGCCAGGTCCGTGAGGCCGCGCTCGGAAGCAATCAACTCGTACATGCCGGAATCCGGGCCTGGGCTGACCGACTCCACGAGATCCTGGTAACCATCGAGGGAAGCACCAGAGGAGAAGTTCTCGCCCTTGCCGTGAAGGACAATCCATCGGTGGCCCGATCGCGCGGCATCCTCGGTGGCCTCCACAATGCCAGAGACCATGACGGATCCATGGCATTGAGTGACCGAGGCGAATTAACCCTATGAAGACGGTCTCGTCTTCGATTTCGCAGATGACTTGCCCGGCACCATATGATTCCTGCATTACATGCTCCATTAGCCCAAGGAATAACTGAAATCGTTGGTAAGCGTTGAGCGATCAATTCCGAGCTGCGCGATGAGCGCCGATTTCGGCCGCCCCATCGCCAGGTCGGCCAGTCCCTCAGCTGCGACCAGGGCCGAGCTGTTGCCGAAAGAGAATCCCGACGCCACGAGGAGCCCGGTCGCTGCTGGATGACGGTCAATGATGGGGAGGTTGTCGGAGGTATAGGGAATGCGGCCGGCCCAGCTTTCCTTGAATCCGCTCGCGGAAAAGACCTGGAAAAAGGCGCACGAAGCGCCTGAGTATCCTGCCGACGCCGTCGACGTCAGGCTCCCAGCTGAAACCGGCATCATCGACCGGTCCGCCGAAGACGTATGAGCCGTCGCTGCGCTGCGAGATCGCGTCCATCATGCACTCGCCGGCCTTGGTTTCCCGTCTGTCGAACAGATCAGGCGAGAAGCTGGGCAGGTCCTTGACGAGCGGTGTGTAGGCCGCCAAGCAAATGGCACCGTAGAGAACACATTTGAGGCGTGGCAGCTGTGGCGTTGTGGCGATGAGCTGATTCCTCATGCTCTTGACCGGAAGCTCAAGCGGCCCGCTGCTCGTGGCCATCCTGTGCCACGGCCCGGTCGCCCATACCACGATAGGCGCATCGAACCGGCCAGCATGTGTGCTTATCCCGGTGACACGACCGCCAGCCGTCAATATCTCCAGAACCTCATAACCTTCGAGAACGGTCGCCCCTGATCTCACGGCCGACCCCGCCAACGCTCTCACCACAGTAGCCGTGCCGATCTGGGCGTCCTCGCTGCAAAAGCTCGCGCCGACGACGTTTTCATCAACGTCGGGGGCGAGCTCGAGGAGCGACTGCCGGTCGATGAATTCGATGTTCAGGCCGTCGCGGCGGCGCGCGTCGACGAACTCCTTGATCAGTGACAGCTGCCCCTGGCTCTCGCATAGGACGAGGCCGCCGTTCCTGCGATATTCAAAGTCGCCGCCCATCTCATCATGAAAGTTGTCCAGGAGAAGGCGGTTGCGCCGCGCAATATCCAAGGACACCCCTTTCCGGCCATGCAGAAATACAAAGCCGATGTTGCGCGAGGAAGCGCCGAATCCAAGCCGGTTGCGTTCAAACAAGGCCACGTCGAGGCCTTCACTGGCCAACGCGCGTGCTGCCGCGCGCGCCGACAATGCCCCCGCCGACAATGATTGCATCGAAAGTCCTGCGATCCGATCCGCTCGTCACTTTTCAGATCCCAATGTCGTGGCAGGCCCAGAGGGCCGGCTAAATTCCTGAGAACACCCCATCGGAAGATCCGTCATAAGGCCACCTCAACGAAATTATCGAACGATCGATAGACCAAAACTTATCGACTGTTCGATAAGTAGTCAATGCGTTGCGGAGCCTCCCCGGCCATTTTTCACGGCATCGAACTTCGACGGCTTACGCCTGGCCTCGCGACACTAGGTGCCGAGGATCCATCAGGCACCACATCTACCACATGGGCGATACCGACATCTTCTCCGACATGGCGCTGATCAATGAGCTGCACGAACCGAAGATCGGCCTCGTGCCGATCGGCGACCGCTTCACCATGGGCGGCGCCGTGGCGGCTCTGGCCTGCCGGCGCTTCTTCCGCTTCGATACCGTCGTTCCCTGTCATTTCGGCACCTTCCCGCTGATTGATCAGACCGCCGACAAATTCGTGGCAGGCATGGAGGGGTCAGGGGTCAAGGTGGCGCTGCCGGAGATCGGCAAAGCGATCACCGTCTAGGCTATCCCGCCATCCGGCACGATCGATGTTGCGCGGCAAGCGGCGCGCCGCTATAGCCCGCACTGGTTTTCCCGAGGCAATAGAACATGTCCGTTGATCTTCAGACCGTGAAGCGCGTCGCTCACCTTGCCCGCATTGCTGTGAGCGAGGAGGATGCCGAGCGCATGACTGGCGAACTGAACGCCATCCTCGGCTTCGTCGAACAATTGAACGAGGTCGACGTCTCGGGCGTCGAGCCAATGACCTCGGTCACGCCGATGGAGATGAAGAAGCGTCAGGACGCCGTCACCGACGGCAACAAGGCTGCCGACATCGTCGCCAACGCCCCGGCAACGGATGAGAATTTCTTCCTCGTTCCGAAGGTGGTGGAGTAAAGCGTGGCCATCGAGATTGCCGTCGAGACGCCCTTGCAGGACGACGTGCGCGCGCTGGTGGCGGAGCTCAATGACGCGCTGCTCGAGCTGACGCCGCCGGAACATTGCTACCACCTGACCGTCGAGCAGATGGCCGGCCAGGATACGACCGTGTTCATTGCCCGCGACAATGGCCTGGCCATCGGCTGCGGCGCGCTGAAGCGGCATGAGAATGCCATTGGCGAGGTCAAGCGCATGTACACGCGGCCATCGCATCGCGGCCGCAAGATCGGCGCGCAGATCGTCGCCCGGGTCGAGGCGCTGGCGCGGCAAGAAGGACTGAAGCGCCTGGTTCTCGAAACCGGGGACCGCCACCCCGCTGCCTGGGCCGTCTATGAGCGCGCCGGATTCTCGCGCTGCGGGCCGGTGCTGGATTATCCCGACTCCGAGTGGTCGGTGTTTTACGAAAAGAGCCTTGCCTGATGAGCGATCTCACACATCTGACCATTTCCGAGGCCCGCGCCAGGCTGCGCGGCAAGGAGATCACGGCCGCCGAGATCACGGAGGCCTATCTCGCAGCGATCGAGCGCGCCAATCCAGTGCTCAATGCCTATATTGCCGTGACCGGGGACAAGGCGCGCGACATGGCCAAGGCCTCCGATATGAAACTCGCCAAGGGCGAGGGCGGTGCGCTCGAAGGCATTCCGCTCGGCATCAAGGATCTGTTCGCCACCGAAGGCATCCACACCCAGGCCTGCAGCCATGTGCTCGACGGCTTCAAGCCGCACTATGAATCGACCGTCACCACCAATCTGTGGGCCGACGGCGCCGTCATGCTCGGAAAGCTCAACATGGACGAGTTCGCCATGGGCTCGTCCAACGAGACCTCCTATTACGGCCCGGTCATCAATCCGTGGCGGCGTTCGCGTCTCGATACGGTGGTGATGCCGACCACGCATCAGGGCGACGGCGGCTTCGTCTCCGACGGCGGCACCAAGACGGCGCGCACGCTGGACAATGCCCAGCTGGTGCCGGGCGGCTCGTCCGGCGGATCGGCTTCGGCGGTCTCCGCCTTCCTGTGCGCCGGCGCCACCGCGACCGACACGGGCGGCTCGATCCGCCAGCCGGCAGCGCTTACCGGTACCGTCGGCATCAAGCCGACCTACGGCCGCTGCTCGCGCTGGGGCATCGTTGCCTTCGCCTCGTCGCTCGACCAGGCCGGACCAATCGCGCGCGATGTGCGCGACGCCGCGATCCTTCTGAAATCCATGGCTTCCGTCGATCCGAAGGACACGACTTCCGTCGACCGCCCAGTACCGGACTACGAGGCGGCAATCGGCAGACCAATCAAGGGCATGAAGGTCGGCATTCCGAAGGAATACCGAATCGAGGGCATGCCCCAGGATATCGAGGCGCTATGGCAGAAGGGCATCGCCTGGCTGAAGGATGCGGGCGCCGAGATCGTCGACATCTCGCTGCCGCATACGAAATACGCGCTGCCAGCCTATTACATCGTGGCTCCCGCCGAAGCGTCGTCCAACCTCGCCCGCTATGACGGCGTGCGCTACGGCTTGCGCGTGCCCGGCAAGGACATTGTCGACATGTATGAGAAGTCGCGCGCTGCCGGCTTCGGCCGCGAGGTCAAGCGCCGTATCATGATCGGCACCTATGTGCTGTCGGCCGGCTATTACGACGCCTATTATCTGCAGGCGCAAAAGGTTCGCACGCTGATCAAGCGCGACTTTGAGAACGTCTTTGCCGCCGGCGTCGACGTCATCCTGACGCCGGCGACGCCGTCGGCCGCCTTCGGCATCGCCGACGAGGACATGGCCTCCGATCCGGTCAAGATGTACCTCAACGACATCTTCACGGTGACGGTGAACATGGCCGGCCTTCCCGGGATTTCGGTGCCGGCCGGCCTCGACGGCAAGGGCCTGCCGCTCGGGCTTCAGCTCATTGGCCGGCCGTTCGACGAGGAAACGCTGTTCCAGACAGCGCATGTCATCGAACAGGCGGCCGGTAATTTTCAGCCGGAAAAGTGGTGGTAACGTCCTCCCTCATCTGAATAGGGCTGGGGGATGTTCTTCTACCTTTCCAAGATTTTCTGGTTCTTCATCCAGCCGCTCAACCTGGCGATCTTCCTGCTGCTTGCCGGTCTGCTGGCAATAGCTTTGGGCCGCAAACGCCTTGCTGTCAGGGCTGGCGGGCTCGCGTTCCTGATCCTTGCCCTCTCAGCCTGGACTTCGCTTGGCGCGATGATGCTCAACCCGCTGGAGGAGCGCTTTCCCAAGCCGCCGCTGCCGCAGAACGTCGACGGTATCATCGTGCTCGGCGGCGGGTTGGAAGGCGCCATCAACTTTGCGCGCGGTGGCTACGAACTGAACAGCAGCGGCGACCGCATGGTGGAAGCCGCGATCCTCGCCCGCCGCTTCCCGCAAGCAAGAGTGGTCGTGTCCGGCGGCAACGGCTCGCTTTTCCTCGACGCCGAAGGCGATAGCGACACCGCGCCGCGCCTGCTCGGCGCGCTCGGCGTTTCGGCCGATCGCCTGGTGCTCGAGAACAGGTCGCGCAACACCTACGAGAACGCCGTCTTCACCCGCAACTTGATCGAGCCGAAACCGGGCGAGACCTGGCTTTTGGTGACCTCCGCCTTCCATATGCCGCGGGCCAAGGCGCTGTTCGACAAGGCAGGTTTTCCGACAGTTCCGTGGCCGGTCGACTACCGAACCAGCGGCCGGGAAGGCATCGGCCTGTTTCGCGACAACCCGGCCGACTCGCTTGAGGCGACCACCATGGCCATCCGCGAATGGATAGGGCTCTTCGCCTATAGGCTGACCGGCAAGATCGATCAGTTCTTCCCTGCACCAGGTCCCTGACCGATCACCGCTTGCCTTGCAGCCGAAAAGAACTGGCGGCGCACCAGCACGGCAAGCAGCAGCAGCGTCGAAATCACGAACACCACGGGGTCGACGAACCAGCCCAGATAGCCAATCGCGAAGAAGACCGCGCGCAGGCCGGAATTGAAGTGCTTGCCGCCGAGGATGTTCATGCGCGTCGCCCGCCACACCGCCGTTTCGCTGACGGGGTTGCGCGAGGCCGCGCCATGCGGGATCGGCACTGCGCCGATGAGGATCGAGCAGTAGTTGAACAGGCGGTAGGCCCAGCCGAATTTGAAGAATGCGAAAGCGAGAATCAGCACCAGTCCGAAGACCTTGGTCTGGAAAGCTTCGCGGGAAGAAGTCGCCGCCAACGGCAGGTCGGCCAGCACGGTTAGAACACGGTCGGAAGCCCCGAGCAGTGCAAAGCAGCCGCCGAGCGCTATGAGCGAGCTCGAGGCGAAGAAGGCGGTGCCTTGCTGCAGGCCGCTCATGATGGCGGTATCCACGATGCGCACCTCCCGCTCGCCATGTTGCGCATCCAGGCCTCGCGCTGGGCGTTCATTGCCATTGTCAGCGAAACGCGGCTGACGAGCCTGCCGTCCGAGGCGAGCGTGTGCAGCACCCATGTGAGTAGGAAGAAAGCGAGCGCCGCAAGATCGGCCGTCGACAGATTGAAGGAATCGCCCATCCATTCTTCTAACACAGGTCCGGAGGACGCTTCGACGCCCGAGAAGGCTGGACGCCGGCGATGTCGCTGTCGAGGCAAAGCGGGTCGGCAGCGGCCGCGCCGCGACACTCAAAACAGCGGAAACATCGTGCGAATTCCTATATGTGTGTAGGAATTCCTATATTTGGATTCGAGCAGCCTTCAGGAGACAAGGGCGCGTGTTCCTTTCGGTTTTCGACCTGTTCAAGATCGGCATCGGTCCATCGAGCTCGCACACGATGGGGCCGATGACGGCTGCGCGCCGTTTCCTGGACGAAATTCTCGCCGGCGACTGGCCCCGGCCGGCGGGTGCCAAGGTCGAGCGCATCGGCGCCAGCCTACATGGCTCGCTCGCTTATACCGGCGTCGGGCATGGCTCCGACCGCGCCGTCATCCTCGGCCTGGCCGGCGAGACGCCGCAGACCGTCGATCCGGACGAGGCGGATGGAATCCTTGAGCGCATCAACGATGAAAAGCACATCTCGCCGCCCGGTCATCCGACCTATCGTTTCGATCCGTCAAAGGACCTCGTGCTCGACCGCAAGACGCGGCTCACCGGCCACGCCAACGGCATGGCCTTCTATGCCTATGACGCATCCGACCGGCTGCTGGTCAAGCGCATCTATTATTCGATCGGCGGCGGCTTTGTTGTCTCCGAGGAAGAACTTCAGCGCATCAAGGCCAAGGGCTCCGTGAGGACGGAAGGCAAGAAGGTGCCGTACCCTTTCAACAACGCCGTCGAGATGCTGGCGATGGCGGCCAGGAGCGGGCTTTCCATTGCCGAGATGAAGCGCGTCAACGAGGAGACGCAGATGTCGCGCGAGGAGCTCAATACCGGGCTCGACGCGATCTGGAGCGCCATGAATGGCTGCATCGATCGCGGGCTGTCGCAGGACGGTATCATGCCGGGCGGGCTGAAGGTGCGCCGCCGCGCGCGCCGGTTGCATGAGAAGCTGCAGGAGCAGTGGCAGCAGAACCGGCCCAATCCGTTGCTTGCCAACGACTGGCTGTCGATCTACGCCATGGCGGTCAACGAGGAGAACGCAGCCGGCGGACGCGTGGTGACGGCGCCGACCAACGGAGCTGCCGGAACGCTGCCTGCGGTGCTGCGCTATTGGCTGCATTTCTACCCTGAGGCCGACCAGCCGAGCATCCGGGACTTCCTGCTCACGGCCGCTGCCGTGGGCGGCATCATCAAGTTCAACGCCTCGATCTCGGGAGCCGAGGTCGGCTGCCAGGGCGAGGTGGGCTCTGCTTCGGCGATGGCGGCGGCAGGGCTCTGCGCGGTGATGGGCGGCACGCCTCAGCAAGTCGAGAACGCAGCTGAGATCGCGCTCGAACACCATCTCGGCATGAGCTGCGATCCGGTCGGCGGTCTGGTGCAGGTGCCCTGCATCGAGCGCAACGCGCTCGGCGCGGTCAAAGCCGTGACAGCAGCCTCGCTTGCCATCAAGGGCGATGGAACGCATTTCGTGCCGCTCGACGCGGCCATCGAGACCATGCGCCAGACCGGCCTGGACATGAGCGAGAAGTACAAGGAAACCAGCTTAGGCGGGCTGGCCGTCAACGTGGTCGAGTGCTGAACCGCGTCGTTTGGCCCTGTGGACGATGCCGCACAGGGCGTTGACGCATCCGGCTGCAGGGCTAAATCTTGGGGCCATGTCTCTCAATCTCATCAAACTGTGCGTCGGCTGCGACAGCGTCGAGGACCTGGAAGAGTGGATCGCCTTCCGTCTCGACGAGCGGCGCCGCGCCGGCGAGAAGGCGGAGCACTGGCATACCACGCGCATGGTGCCGACGCGCGGCGAAGAG
Organism: Mesorhizobium sp. M3A.F.Ca.ET.080.04.2.1; assembly: GCF_003952525.1. Taxonomy (NCBI): domain Bacteria; kingdom Pseudomonadati; phylum Pseudomonadota; class Alphaproteobacteria; order Hyphomicrobiales; family Phyllobacteriaceae; genus Mesorhizobium; species Mesorhizobium sp. M3A.F.Ca.ET.080.04.2.1. The sequence continues at coordinate 426,233 of NZ_CP034451.1, forward strand.
ATCACGGACGGCGGATCGCTCTACTGGGTGATCAAGGGCAACGTGCAGTGCCGGCAGCTGATCACCGAAATCCGGCCCTTCGTCGACGGCGACGGCATCGGCCGCTGCCATCTGGTGCTGGATCCTGACGTGGTGCGCACCGACTGGCAGCCGCGCCGCGCCTTCCAGGGCTGGCGCTATCTCAAGCCTTCCGATGCGCCGGCCGACCTCGGCAAGGGCAAGGCAGCGCTCGCCGAAATGCCTCCGAAACTGCGGCTGGAACTCGCCGAGCTCGGCCTCCTGTAACGCTGCGCTCGCGCCATCATTTCGGCGCTGGCCTTTCGGCTTGCCCGATGTGGGACTTGCAAGCGGCGGATCCGAACCCCATCCTTGAAGTGCATGCACAATCATCTGGATGGCGGTGCAAACCGATGGGCGTGATCATAGCATTGGCGGCTGTGCTTGCGGTGCTTTTCGGCTTCGTGACAATTTTCGTGCGTGCCGACGCGGCAAAGATGGCGGACAGTCTGCGCACCCTTGGACCTGCGCTGCTGGGACTGATCGGCGCAGTGGTGCTGCTGGTCGGCCGCAGCGGCATTGGCGGCCTGATACTGACGGCGGCAGCACTTTGGTATGCTTGGATGCGGACGAGGCGGCCAGCCGCTAGAGCTATCGCCTCGAGACGCTCGACCGTGCGGACTGCCGCACTCGAGATGGAGCTCGACCATAGGAGCGGCAAGCTCGAGGGTCTTGTCTTGGCAGGCCGTTACGAAGGCAAGATACTCGGCGCCATGGGGATCGCGGACTTGCAGCGGCTCTACGGCGAACTCGCCGCCGACCCGGAGAGCCGACAGCTCCTAGAGACGTATCTTGACGGCCGTTTTCCCGTCTGGCGCAAGGACGCGCAGCCGGACCGTGGCGAAGGGCTGAGTGTTGCGCCAGGTCCTGGCGCCATGACTAAGGAGGAGGCCTACAAGATCCTTGGTCTTGAAGCGGGGGCTGCCGCGGCGGATATCCGCAAGGCGCACCGCCGCCTGATGCAGCGCCTGCACGGCGACGTCGGCGGCACGTCTGTCCTGGCGGCGCGGATCAATGAAGCCAAGGACGTCTTGCTCTCCAATCACGACTAGTCTCCTTCGACGCGGAACTTTCCGGGAGATTTCAAAAACCGCCTATTGCTGGACGGCGTAGCACTCGATCTTCTTGCGCTTCAGCGCATCGCAGGCTTTCCAAGCAGCAGTCTTCGAGCCGAAGCCGCCGAAGCGGGCGCGGTAATAGGTGGCCCCGTCCTTGTCGAAGGCGACGGTGAAGCCCGAAGCGTCAGCGAGGATCCTCGGCGCCTGCTTGCTCGCTTTGTCGAGCAGCGCCTGAGCCCCCGATTGCGTAGGCGATGAGGCGACCTGCACCACCCATCCCGTAGGCACCGACGCCGTCTTGACCGGATCGACGGTCGGCGCGGCAGCCGGCGCCGGCTCGGCGTAGGCGGCAACGGCCGGGGACGTGGTTTCAGCCTGGGATGGAACGTCCTGGGGCGCCGGGACCGGAGCCATGGCGGACACCGCAACCGTCTTGACTTTCCTGATCGGAACAAGCGGCTTGGGCTCTTCAGCGACCGGCGCGTCCACCACTGGCGTGTCCACGACTGGCGCGCTGTCATCCGCCGACGCAACCACAACGTCCTCAACCGCCGGCTTTTCGTCCGGGGTCGGCGCGTCATGCTTGGGGAGCAGGACCTTGGCCAAGGTCTTGATCGGGCTGTCGCTGCCTGCCTTGGCGACCAGATTGCCGCCGCCGCGGGTCGAGGCCCGCGGCAGGTAGGTGTTGATCAGCGAGGCCATCTGATTGTCGCGGCTGCGGCCGGAGGCACCGCCCATCACCACTGCGACGAGGCGGCGATCGCCGTCGGCGACGGAGGAGACGAGATTATAGCCGGAAGCGCGGGTGTAGCCGGTCTTGATGCCGTCGACGCCCTTGATTCTGCCAAGCAGGCGGTTGTGGCCGTTGATGCGCTGACGGCCGAAAAGGAAGGAGCGCTGTGAGAAATAGCCGTAATATTGCGGGTAGTGCTCCCTGAGCGCGATGCCGAGCGTCGCCATGTCGCGAGCGGTGGTGAACTGGCCGGGATCCGGCAGGCCATTGGCATTGCGGAAGACGGTGCCGCTCATGCCGAGCTGGCGTGCCTTTGCCGTCATCATGCGCGCGAAATTGTCTTCGCTGCCGCCGAGGAGCTCGCCCAAGGCGGTCGCCGAATCATTGGCCGACTTCGTCACCATGGAAAGGATCGCCGTCTCGACCGGCACCGCGCCGCCGGCACGCACGCCGAGCTTGGTCGGCGGCTCGGAGGCCGCGTGCGCCGAAAACGGCACCGGCGTGTTCTTGCTGATCCTGCCCTTGGCCAGCGCCTCGAAGGTCAGGTAGAGCGTCATCATCTTGGTCAGCGAAGCGGGATAGCGCCGGCCGTTCGCGTCGGACGAATAAAGAACCTTGCCGGTCTTGGCGTCGACGACGATGGCCGCGGACTTCGCGGCAAGAGCCGAAGCGGCATCCGCCGCGACGAACGTGACCGCGAGCGCGGCGACCATGATGGTCTTGAATGAGAATTTCGAGACCAAGCCCGACAACGTCTGACGCACCGCTACTTACCCTGAATTTTCGTTGCCCCGGAGGCGGCGGGAGAGAGCCTGCCTCGCTTCCGGCCAAGCTATCGCGGTCAGCGTTACCAATCCGTTTATGGTAACCGCGGCGTTCACCATTTTGCGGCGATTTGAGCTTCTTTTTATTCGGTTTTTAGCCGCTGCAGGCGCTGCAACCCTTGCATATCAAGGGAAACTTGACTTTTGTGCAGCGCACAATATATTGGGGTGCATTGCACAAGGGCGCCCGGGGCAAAATGGGCGTTTCAACCAAGGGAAGTGAGAAATGACCCAGACCTATGAGGACTTCGCGAAATACGGCAAGGAGTTTGCCGACAACGGATTGAAGAGCTTCGCTTCGCTGACCAAGGGCGCGCAGGCGATCGCCGCCGAGGCGGGCGACTACACCAAGAAGAGCTTCGAAGCCGGCAGCGCCGCATTCGAGAAGCTGTTCTCGGCCAAGTCGATCGAAAAAGTGATCGAGATCCAGACCGACTATGCCAAGCAGAGCTACGAGAGCTTCGTGGCCGAGGCCGGCAAGATCAGCGATCTCTATGCCGAACTCGCCAAGGAAGCGTACAAGCCGTTCGAATCGATCGTCGCCAAAGCGAAGTAATTTCGCCGGTCACTGTCTGGCAAGGGCCGCCGATTGGCCCGTAGAAGAGACCCGGCCGCGCATGCGCGGCCGGGTTTTTTTGTGCGCGGCCGCAACCGCTTGGCCCCTGCCGCATTCACGATTGAGAAATTCGCTGAGGTTTGCTCACCTAGCCATATTGTCAGCTAAACAGAAGGGCTTAAAATCGGCCATCGAGAACCTACATGTTGAACTCGCATGGGGATTCGAAGAGGCAGGACTACGTGACGATCGGTTTGACTGCCACGGCAGACGTGGTGCGAATGCAGAATGACGGCGACCGCAACGATCCCGGTCGCGGCACCGCTGTCATCACGCGCACCAAAACCAAGACCAAGAAGCCCAGTCTCTACAGGGTCCTCATCCTGAATGACGACTACACTCCGATGGAGTTCGTGGTTCACGTGCTGGAGCGTTTCTTCCAGAAGGACCGCGAGGCCGCCACACGCATCATGCTGCATGTTCATAATCATGGAGTGGGCGAGTGCGGGGTCTACACATTCGAGGTGGCCGAGACCAAAGTGTCTCAGGTCATGGATTTCGCCCGACAGAATCAGCATCCGCTGCAATGCGTGATGGAGAAGAAGTGAGGTAACATGCCGGCTTTCTCACAAGGCCTGGAAAAGGCGCTGCATCAGGCGCTGACGTTCGCCAACGAGCGGCATCATGAATATGCCACGCTCGAGCACCTGCTGCTTGCATTGATCGACGACACCGAGGCGGCCGCCGTGATGCGCGCCTGCAATGTCGATCTCGACGAGCTCAAGCACACGGTTCTGACCTATATCGACACCGAGCTCGACAACCTCGTCACCGGCTACGATGAAGACTCCAAGCCGACCGCCGGGTTCCAGCGCGTCATCCAGCGCGCCGTCATCCATGTGCAGTCGTCCGGCCGCGAGGAGGTGTCCGGCGCCAACGTGCTCGTCGCCATCTTCGCCGAGCGCGAGAGCCACGCCGCCTATTTCCTGCAGGAACAGCAGATGACCCGCTACGACGCGGTCAACTATATCTCGCATGGCATCGCCAAGCGGCCCGGTGCCTCGGAGTCGCGCACGCCGCGCGGCGCAGAGGACGAGCAGGGCGGCCAGAACGGCGCCGAGCCGCAGGAAGAGAGCGGCAAGAAGAAGCAGCAGGACGCGCTGACGGCCTATTGCGTCAACCTCAACAACAAGGCGAGATCCGGCAAGATCGACCCGCTGATCGGACGTGAAAGCGAGATCAGCCGCACCATCCAGGTGTTGTGCCGCCGCTCCAAGAACAACCCGCTCTATGTCGGCGATCCCGGCGTCGGCAAGACGGCGATTGCCGAAGGCCTGGCCAAGCGCATCGTCGAACGCGATGTGCCAGAAGTGCTGCAGGACGCCACCATCTTCGCGCTCGACATGGGCACGCTGCTGGCCGGCACGCGTTATCGCGGCGACTTCGAGGAACGGCTGAAGCAGGTCGTCAAGGAACTCGAGGACTATCCGGGCGCGGTGCTGTTCATCGACGAGATCCATACGGTGATCGGGGCAGGGGCCACTTCCGGTGGTGCCATGGATGCGTCGAACCTGTTGAAGCCGGCGCTCTCGTCCGGCGCCATCCGCTGCATCGGCTCCACCACCTACAAGGAGTTCCGCCAGTTCTTCGAGAAGGACCGCGCGCTGGTGCGGCGCTTCCAGAAGATCGACGTCAATGAGCCGACGGTCGAGGACGCCATCGAGATCATGAAGGGCCTGAAGCCCTATTTCGAGGAGTTCCACAAGGTCCGCTACACGAGCGAAGCCATCAAGGCCTCGGTCGAACTCTCGGCCCGCTACATCAACGACCGCAAGCTGCCCGACAAGGCGATCGACGTGATCGACGAGACCGGCGCCTCGCAAATGCTGGTGCCGGAGGCCAAGCGCAAGAAGACGATCGGCATCAGGGAGATCGAGGCAACAATCGCCACCATGGCGCGCATCCCGCCGAAGACGGTCTCGGCCGACGACGAGAAGGTGCTGCAGGGCCTCGATGTCGAGCTGAAGCGCGTCGTCTATGGCCAGGATACCGCGATCACCGCTCTGACCTCGGCGATCAAGCTGGCGCGGGCCGGCCTGCGCGAGCCGGAAAAGCCGATCGGATCCTACCTGTTCTCCGGCCCCACCGGCGTCGGCAAGACCGAAGTCGCCAAGCAGCTTGCCGCCTCGCTGGGCGTCGAACTGATCCGTTTCGACATGTCGGAATATATGGAGCGCCACACCGTCTCGCGGCTGATCGGCGCGCCTCCCGGCTATGTCGGCTTCGACCAGGGCGGCCTCCTGACCGATGGCGTGGACCAGCATCCGCATTGCGTGCTGCTGCTCGACGAGGTCGAGAAGGCGCATCCGGACCTGTTCAACATACTGTTGCAGGTCATGGATCACGGCAAGCTGACCGACCACAACGGCAAGCAGATCGACTTCCGCAACGTCATCCTGATCATGACCACCAATGCCGGCGCGTCGGATGCGCAGCGGGCGGCGATCGGCTTCGGCTCGACCAAGCGGGAAGGCGACGACGTCGAGGCGATCAACAGGCTGTTCACGCCGGAGTTCCGCAACCGTCTCGATGCGATCATTCCGTTCGGCTCGCTGCCGGTGCCGGTGATCCATCAGGTGGTGCAGAAGTTCGTCATGCAGCTGGAAGCCCAGCTTTCCGAGCGTGGCGTTACCTTCGACCTTGCTCCCGAGGCGATCGCCTGGCTGGCCGACAAGGGCTATGACGAGCGCATGGGTGCGCGTCCGCTGGGTCGCGTCATCCAGGAACACATCAAGAAGCCGCTGGCGGACGAGGTGCTGTTCGGCAAGCTGAAGAAGGGCGGCACGGTGCGCGTCACCGTCGAGAAGAAGGAAACCGGCGAGACCGGGCTGAAGCTCGAGTCGCTGGCCGACGAGGCCCCGGTGAAGCCGAAGAAGGAAGAGCCCGAGAACGCGCCGAAAGCCCGCAAGGCCCCGGCGAAGAAGCCGGCCAAGAAGGCAGTGGCGAAGCAGGAGCCGAAGGGCAAGGACGGCGGCAAGCGCAGCCTGGTGCCGCAACTGCCGCGCAAGGGCTAAGAAGTCCTTCTCAAAATGCAAAAAAGCCCCGGCGACGGGGCTTTTTTTAGGGCGGCGCACGAGAATGCAGAGGCGCCTGTCTCAGCTTGCGAGCGCCGCGCGTATCTTGCCGGCATTTTCCGCCAGCACCTCAGGTTTCTCCATCTGCCCGCTGTGCGGCTTCAGCGGCACGCCTTCGAAGCGCGGTATGACGTGGACGTGGAGGTGATAGACCGTCTGTCCCGAGGCGGGCTCGTTGAACTGCAGGATGGTGACGCCGTCGGCGCTGAAGGCTCTCTTCACGGCGACAGCCACCTTCTGCACAACGGCAAAAAGCGCACCGAACGAGGCGGGATCGGCGTCGAGGATGTTGCGCGAGGGCGCCTTCGGCACCACCAGCGTATGGCCAATCCCTTGCGGCATCACGTCCATGAAGGCAACGACAGCGTCATCCTCATAGACGCGTTGCGACGGAATCTCGCCGCGCAATATCTTGGCGAAGATGTTGCCGGGGTCGTAAGCGGCTTCGGTCATGATCGGCACTCCCGATTGCTGTTTCGTCCGGTGTAGCGAAGCCGGTTCCAAGCGGCAAGACGGTGCGGCAAGCCGGGACACGCCTGGGCCTATTCCCCGAGATCCTTGCGGAACGGCGTGTGCTCCTCGAGATATTCGCCCATCCGTTCGACCTCGCGACGCTCGCGGCGCAGATAGTCGGCGACCGCATTGCGCAGGCCCGGATGGGAGATGTAGTGCGCCGAATGCATGGTCACCGGCCGGTAGCCGCGCGCCAGCTTGTGCTCGCCTTGCGCGCCAGCTTCGACCACCTTCAGCTTGCGCTCGATCGCGAAGTCGATCGCCTGATGGTAGCAGACTTCGAAATGCAGGAAGGGATGATCCTCGATGCAGCCCCAGTTGCGGCCGTAGAGCGCGTCCGATCCAATGAAGTTGATGGCCCCCGCGATGTAGCGACCGCTGCGCTTGGCCATCACCAGGAGAATGTCGTCAGCCATGCGCTCGCCGATCAGCGAGAAGAACTGGCGGTTGAGGTAAGGCCGGCCCCATTTCCGCCCGCCGGTGTCCATGTAGAAGGCAAAGAAGTCGTCCCATACCTTTTCGGTCAGGTCCTTGCCGGTCAGCCAGTCGATGCTGATGCCGTCCGCCAGCGCCTCGCGCCGCTCCTTCTTCATCGCCTTGCGCTTGCGCGAGGCAAGCGTGGCGAGGAAGTCGTCATAGCTGGAAAACCCCTCGTTGAAGAAATGGAACTGCTGGTCAGTGCGGTGCAGGAAGCTCGCCGCTTCCAGCGTCCTAACGTCGGGTTCGCTCGCGAAGGTGACATGGGCAGAGGAGACGCCAAGCCTGTCGGTCACCATCCTGAGACCGGCGGCGAGGCCCGCCTTCACGGCGCTGGCGTCCTCACCCTTGCCGACGAGCAGGCGAGGGCCGGTCACCGGCGTGAACGGCACCGAGCACTGCAGCTTGGGGTAATAGCGCCCGCCGGCGCGCTCGAACGCGTCGGACCAGCCATGATCGAATACATATTCGCCCTGGCTGTGCGACTTGAGATAACAGGGAACGGCGCCGAGCAGCTTGCCTTGGGCCGTCTCCAGCCTCAGGTGGTGGCCTTGCCAGCCGGTGCGTCGCACGGCGCAACCGGAGTCTTCGAGAGCGCTTAGGAAGGCGAACGAAACGAGCGGGTTGTAGCCGTTTTCTTTGTCGCCCCGCGAGGTTCCGGCAAAGCCATTCCATTCCTCGCAGGTAAAGGCGCCGATGCCCGCCGCGACGCGGATCGCATAGTTCGCATCCGCCGCGTGTCCATCGTCGTCTTCACCCTGATCCATGGCGCTTATTTAAGCGTTGCCGAGGGCGCTACAAGTCACGTTTCAGGTACTGCCTCAGGCGATTTTGACCAGATCGGGCTCGAATCCCTCGAAGGTCATCTGGTCGGCATATCTAAAGGTGAGGTCGACCGCCGGCTGGTCGAGAACGGTCCAGGTGATCACCGGCATCTTGAGCTTTTCACGCACGAAGCTGACGAAGGGGTTCGGCAGGTCGCCAGCAGCATAGGAGGTAAAGGCGATGTCATGCGCCAGCATGGAAAAATGCGCCTCGATCAACTGGTTCTCCTTGCCATAGGCGGTCAGCCCACCCGGAATGCCCGGCGCGTCCCTGGCGAAATCGCGGATCAGCCAGTGGTCGAACGACATGATCGCGACCTTGCCCTTGTAGCGCTTGAGCAGCCGGCCGACGCTCGCCACCAGATCCTTGTCATGGCCGGGCACGCCTTTCAGTTCGACGACAAGCGGGACGCGGCCGTCGATCAGATCCAGCGCTTCCTGCAGCGTCGGCAGATGGTCGGCGGTGCCGCCTACTTTGAGCGTGGCCAGTTCGCCCGCAGTGCGCTGCCAGATGAAACCGTCCTCGCCGGTCAGGCGCTTCAGATCACCGTCGTGGATGACGATCGGGACGCCGTCGGCCGAGATATGCACGTCGCATTCGATCGCATAGCCGCGCTCGGCTGCCGCCGCGAAGGCCGACAGCGTGTTCTCCCACCGCGTCTTGTTCGTGTCATGAAAGCCGCGATGCGCGACGGGGCGCGCAATCAGCCAGGAAAGGTCGGTCATATCAGGCTCGTTCACTCGACTTCGAAGATCGCTTCGATTTCCACCGCGGCATTGAGCGGCAGCGAGGCCGTGCCGACGGCCGAGCGGGCATGCTTGCCGCGTTCGCCAAGCGCGGCGACCAGAAAATCGGAAGCGCCGTTGGCAACCAGATGCTGCTCGACGAAGTCGGGCGCCGAAGCGACGAACACCGTAATCTTGACCAGCCGGCGGATCTTTTCCAGATCGCCGAGCGCGGCCTTAGCCTGCGCCAATATATTGATGGCGCAGAACTTCGCCCCCTCCTTGGCGGCGGCCGTGTCGATGTCGCGGCCAAGCAGCCCGGTTACCAGCCTGCCGTCCAAGATGGGCAGTTGGCCGGCGGTGAACAAGGTGTTGCCGGTCCTGCAATAAGGCACATAGTTGGCGGCAGGGGCTGCGGCGGCCGGAATGGTGACGCCGAGATCGCTTAGCCGCTTTTCGATTGTTTCGCTCATTGGTTTTCCCTATTGCTGGAAGGTGGCGCGTCGGTGGGGCCGAAATTGCTATTTTTGCCTCGCTTCCGCCACGACTTTTTTTAAGCTGGACCATCTTTCCCTGCGGCTTGCCATCGGCCGCGACGATCGGAGCACTTCATGCGCGTGACGCGCCTTTTCCTTTCCGCCGCTCTCCTGTCGACGGCCATCCCGATGGCTCCGGCCTTTGCCGTGCCCGCGCTGCAGGCGCATCGGGCCGTTTACGATCTGACCCTCAACAAGGCGTCCGACCGCTCGGGGATAACCGGCATTTCCGGCCGCATGGTGTATGAGTTCAACGGCTCGCCCTGCGAGGGCTACACGGTGAAGTTTCGCTTCGTCACCCAGATCGTGACCAACGACAACACAAGGCTGACCGACCAGCAGACGACCACCTTCGAGGACGCGGAAGGCAAGACCTTTTCCTTCGTGACAAAGTCCTTCGTCGACCAGAACCTCGACAAGGAGGTCAAGGGCACCGCGATCAGAGAGGCCAAGGGCCTAAAGGTCGATATCGACAAGCCCGAAAAGAACACCCTCGAGCTCGCCGCCACCCAGTTTCCCACCCAGCATCTCGTCGAACTCATCGGCAAGGCCGAGGAGGGCCAGAACTTCTACCAGACCAATCTGTTCGACGGCTCGGAGGACGCCAACAAGGTGATGACGACCACGGTCGTGGTCGGCAAGAAGACGGATTCCGACAAGTCCGACCCGGAAGCGCCGGCGCTGGCGAAGCTCGCGACCGACAAATACTGGCCCGTCGACATCGCCTATTTCGACGAGACCGACAAGAGCGGCGAAGAGGTGCCGGAGTACCGGATCAGCTTCAAGCTGCACGAGAACGGCATCACACGCGACCTGGTCATGGACTATGGCGACTTCTCGATGACCGGCAAGCTGGTCAACCTGTCGCTATTCGATCAGACCAAGCCTTGCCCGGCTTCCAAATAGCAGCGCTTTGACGACAGGTGGCCCGCCTTGTGCGCTTGGCTCCGATGCCATGCGTAAGGCTTCTGCGAGGCGGTGGACCTGATGGCGGTCTATGTCGATGCGGCGATCTGGAAATGGGCCGGCCATCGCTGGTGCCACCTGCTGGCGGACGATACGGACGAACTCCATCGCTTTGCCGCCGAACTCGGCCTCAAGCGTTCGTCCTACCAGGGGCCGCCCAAGACTTCGGCCCCCCATTACGATATCACCGGTTTCGAGCGCGACCGCGCCGTGCGGCTGGGCGCGGTCGAATGCAGCCGCGAGGAGATCGTCGCTATCTTTCGCCGGGTGCGGGTGCCGAACGGCAAGATAAGACGCTGACTGCATATCGTTATCCCAGAACCGCAGCACGTTTCTGGGCGCACATGCTTTGGCTGCGCATATCGCCGCAGGCAAAACGGCGCCCCGCGTTCCAGCGGGCTCAAAACGTCCCGAAACTTCTGCCATGCCGTCCGGCCCGTCCGCAGCCTCCATCGGACTGCCGATAAAACCGGACAGATCATCTGCTGCCTAATCCGGACAACCATGTGCTTACGACAGTTTGCCGGCGCCCGGCTTGCGTTTGTGGCGCTTCCCCTCTATATGCGCGCTCATTCCACACACGGACTTTGGTGTCTGCCCGGGAGAAATCCGGCTGAAACCTCCGGTGGCATCTAGGAAATCCATCCGAAATGCCTGTGTCCGTGGAGGCCAACCGGAAAGGAACTAAAGAATGGCTCTGCCAGATTTCAGCATGCGCCAGCTTTTGGAAGCTGGTGTTCACTTCGGCCACCAGACCCATCGCTGGAACCCGAAAATGGCGCCTTACATCTACGGCGCCCGCAACAACATCCACATCATCGACCTGTCGCAGACGGTGCCGCTGCTGCACCAGGCGCTGAAGCAGGTTTCCGACACCGTCGCCAAGGGCGGCCGCGTGCTGTTCGTCGGCACCAAGCGCCAGGCGTCGGACATCGTCGCCGACGCCGCGCAGCGTTCGGCCCAGTACTATGTCAACTCGCGTTGGCTGGGCGGCATGCTGACCAACTGGAAGACGATCTCGAACTCGATCCAGCGCCTGCGCAAGCTCGACGAGACGCTCGCCGGCGAGGCCCAGGGCCTGACCAAGAAGGAGCGCCTCAACCTCGACCGCGAGCGCGAGAAGCTCAACAAGGCGCTGGGCGGCATCAAGGACATGGGCTCGACGCCGGATCTGATGTTTGTCATCGACACCAACAAGGAAGCGATCGCTATCCTCGAGGCCAAGCGCCTGGGTATTCCGGTCGTCGCCATCATCGATTCCAACTGCGACCCGGAGAAGATCGACTTCCCGATCCCCGGCAATGACGACGCAGCGCGCGCCATCCAGCTCTATTGCGATCTGATCGCCAAGGCTGCGATCGACGGCATCGCCCGCCAGCAGGGCGCGCTCGGCATGGATATCGGCGCGTCGGCCGAGGCTCCGGTTGAGCCTGCACTCGACACCCCGGCCGCCGAGGCTCCGGAAGCTTGATAGCGAAGGCCGCCTGCGGCCTTCATCTTTCCAATAAATTGGCGCGCTAGAGCGCTTTTGCCGGGCGCATCATCGAGATTCGATGGTGCGTCGGCGCTTTTGAAACAAAGAGGCGAAAATGAGCATTTCGGCTGCACAGGTCAAAGAACTCCGCGACTTGACCGGCGCGGGCATGATGGATTGCAAGGCGGCGTTGAATGAAACCAACGGCAACATGGAAGAAGCCGTCGACTGGCTGCGCAAGAAGGGCATCTCCAAGGCCGACAAGAAGGCCGGCCGCACCGCGGCCGAGGGCCTGATCGGCGTCGATGCCGGCGTCCGTGAGGCGGCGATCGTCGAGGTCAATTCCGAGACCGATTTCGTCGCTCGCAACGCGGCCTTCCAGGAGATCGTCGCCAACGTCGCCAAGGTCGCGCTCGCTTACGGCGCGACCGAGGCCGTGGCAGCGGCCAAGTACCCGGGCTCCGAAAAGTCGGTTACCGACACCATCAAGGACGCGGTCGGCACCATCGGGGAGAACATGGGCTTCCGTCGTTCGGCCAAGCTTGCGGTCGCGCACGGTGTCGTGGCGAATTATGTGCACAACAAAGTCGCGGACGGCCTCGGCAAGCTCGGTGTGCTTGTTGCTATCGAAACCACCGGCAATGCGGAGGCCGCAAATGCCTTTGGCCGCCAGGTCGCTATGCACGTCGCAAACTCCAATCCGGTTGCGCTGACGGCGGAAGAAGTCGATCCGGCACTGGTCGAGCGTGAGAAGGCAATCTTCTCCGATCAGGCGCGCCAGTCCGGCAAACCGGAAGCGATCATCGAGAAGATGGTCGAGGGCCGCCTGCGCAAGTTCTATGAAGAGGTCGTGCTCTTGAAGCAGGCCTTCGTGCTCAACCCCGACGTCACCGTCGAGAAGGCGCTGAAGGATGCCGAGAAAGAGATCGGCGCCCCGGCCAAGATCACCGGCTACGTGCGTTACGCGCTCGGCGAAGGCATCGAGAAGGAAGAGACCGACTTCGCGGCGGAAGTCGCGGCCGCGGTCAAGAAATAGCCCGAAGCACAGCAAGGCTAAGCAGCTCAGGCAACTCGGCCGGGTGTCCGCAAGGATGCCTGGCCGATTTTCGTTTTGGGGGGCGATGAATGCTCTGCCGGCTGTCCCCGCCGATCCCGGCAGAAGGCGACGCGGTCAGCATGGCAAATGATCGAAAAAGCCTGGTATTTTGCGCAAGGGCGCCGCGTGACATCGCGGCGGCCTTCGTGTATCGGGTCAACCCGTCATGCCAGCGCCGCCAGGCGAGGCGAGCAGTTTCCGCCTCCAGATTTGCCGCGCCGAGATTTTCGAGGAACCAGATGACGGTGAAGCCCCTCTATCGACGTGTCTTGCTGAAAGCTTCGGGCGAAGCGCTGATGGGGGAACAGCATTTCGGCATCGACGTTTCGGTCGTCGACCGTATCGCGGCCGATATTGCCGAGGCGCGCGCGCTGGGCATCGAGGTCGGCGTCGTCATCGGCGGCGGCAACATCTTCCGCGGTGTGGCCGTCGCCTCCAAGGGCGGCGACCGTGTCACCGGCGACCACATGGGGATGTTGGCTACCGTCATCAACTCGCTGGCGCTGCGCACGTCGCTGAACAAGATCGGCGTCGATGCCGTCGTGCTTTCGGCCATCGCCATGCCGGAGCTCTGCGAGAGCTTCTCCCAGCGCCAGGCGACCGCCTATATGAACCAGGGTAAGGTGGTCATCTTCGCCGGCGGCACCGGCAATCCGTTCTTCACCACCGATTCGGCCGCAGCGCTTCGCGCCGCCGAGATCGGCGCCGACGCGCTGTTCAAGGGCACCCAGGTCGACGGCGTCTACTCGGCCGATCCCAAGAAGGATCCGAATGCGGCACGTTTCGACCGCATCAGCCATGCCGAAGTCATCAAACGCGGCCTTACGATCATGGATACGGCCGCGATTGCACTTGCGCGTGAAAACAACATTCCGATAATCGTCTATTCGATCCACGAAAAGGGTGGTTTCGGCGACATTCTCAGGGGCGGCGGCCGTTGCACGATCGTCGCCGACAACTGATCGAGACCAGGTCGGCCGAATGACCGCCGGTTTTGGACCTGGCTGGAAGAGAACTGGGCTAGAAGAGAAGCAGTGAACCCGGCGAACGGGTCGAGGAGATGAACATGAGTGGCGAGTACGACGACCTCAAGCGACGCATGGACGGGGCGATCGCCGCCTTCAAGCACGATCTCGCCTCGCTGAGAACCGGCCGCGCCTCCAGCAACCTGCTCGATGCGATCCAGGTTCAGGCCTATGGCACGGCGATGCCGATCAACCAGGTGGCCAACATCTCGGTGCCGGAGCCGCGCATGCTGTCGGTCTCGGTCTGGGACAAGTCGATGGTCGGCGCGGTTGACCGCGCCATACGTGAAGCCAATCTCGGCTTCAATCCGATCGTCGACGGCACCAATCTGAGGATTCCGCTGCCCGAACTGAACGAACAGCGCCGCAAGGAGTTGGTCAAGATCTCGCATGGCTATGCCGAGAACGCCCGCGTCGCTGTTCGCCATGTCCGCCGCGACGGCATGGACTTCCTGAAAAAGGCTGAAAAGGACGGCAACATCAGCGAGGACGATCACCGCAAGCGCTCCGATCAGGTCCAGAAGTTGACCGACGAGATGATCAGCACCATCGACCACCTGCTTTCCGATAAGGAAGCTGAAATCATGCAGGTTTAGAGTCGGTCGCTCACCGGCTCGAAAGCGAGACCATGACAACGCCCGCGCATGTCGCGATCATCATGGACGGAAATGGACGCTGGGCCAAAGCGCGCGGCATGCCGAGGCTTGCCGGCCATCGCGCCGGCGTCGAAGCCCTGCGCAAGACGGTGCGAGCGGCTCCCGAACTCGGCATCTCGTTCCTGACCGTCTACGCCTTCTCCTCGGAAAACTGGTCGCGGCCGAAATCCGAGGTCAGCGACCTGATGGGCCTGCTGAAGCTCTTCATTCGCCGCGATCTCGCCGAACTGCACCAGAACGGCGTGCGGGTGAGGGTGATCGGCGACCGGGAAGGGCTGCAGCCCGACATCAGAGGGCTGCTGCAGGAGGCCGAGTCGCTGACCGCCGGCAACGAGGCGCTGACGCTGGTCATTGCCTTCAACTATGGCGGCCGCGACGAGATCGTGCGCACGGCGCGCAAGCTGGCTGCTGCCGTCGCGCGCGGCGACATGGATTGCGATGCGATCACGGCGGAGAGCTTCGCCGGCTCGCTGGACACCAATGACATTCCCGATCCAGACCTTGTCATCCGCACCAGCGGCGAGCTCAGGCTGTCGAATTTTCTCCTCTGGCAAGCGGCCTACAGCGAGCTCGTCTTCCTGCCTTGCTACTGGCCCGACTTCAACGCAGAGTATTTCGCCGAGGCCCTTCGCAATTTCGCTGGCCGCGAGCGCCGCTATGGTGGGCTGGCCGCCCATGAAGTCGCCTCGTAGCTACCCGCGCGATGAGCAACCTCCAGCAGCGCGTCATCTCGGCCATCGTTATGGCGGCCGTCACGCTGATGCTCACCTGGCTTGGCGGACTGCCTTTCCGCCTGTTCTGCGCGGCGATCGCAGCCGTCATCTTCTATGAATGGACGCGCATGTCGCGTCCGACCGCCGCGGGCGGCGTGCTCGGCTTGCTCCCGGAAGCACTGATTCTGGTTTTCATCGGCGCGCTCATTGCCGGCCTGCCAGCCCTGTGGCTGCTGCTCCTTGCCGCGATCCTCGTCGCCGTCGCGGCTTTCGCCACACGCATGCAGCGGACTGCGCAGTGGGAAGCCGCGGGGCTGGCCTATGCGGCACTTTCCGGCTTTGCGCTGGCCTATCTGCGCGGTGACGACCATTCCGGCCTGGTCGCCATACTGTTCCTGTTCGCGGTGGTGTGGGCGACCGACATCGCCGCCTATTTCGTCGGTCGCGCTGTCGGCGGACCGAAATTGGCGCCATCGATCTCGCCAGGCAAGACACAGAGCGGCGCGCTTGGCGGCGCGGTCGGCGGCGTGGTCGCCGGCCTGCTGCTGGGAGTTCTGGCTGGAGCCGGCAACCTCGTTCAGCTTGGCTTCGTTGCGCTGGCGCTCTCGATCGTCTCTCAGATCGGCGACCTGTTCGAATCCTGGGTCAAGCGTCGGCACGACTGCAAGGATTCAAGCAACCTCATCCCGGGCCACGGCGGCGTCATGGACCGGGTGGACGGGCTTGTCGCGGCGGCTTTCGCCCTGTACGTCATTGGTTGGATTGCGGCGGGCGCCGACCATCCGGCACTGGGGCTGTTTCCGAACTGAGTGCGTTGCCGTTTGGCGAAAATCCGGGCGCGCCACGCATTTGCCCGGATTGATGCCACAGTCGCGGAGAGTGTCGCTCGCTGCGGGCGAATTTGAGGTCATGAGTTGAACGAGATTCTTCACGCGGTCTTCAGCACGCAAGGCTTTGTCCTCGGCACGCTGGTGCCGTTTCTGTTCGTGCTGACAGTCGTCGTGTTCGTGCACGAGATGGGCCATTACCTGATCGGCCGCTGGTGCGGCATTGGCGTGAAGGCCTTCTCGATCGGGTTCGGTCCCGAGCTGCTGGGGTTCAATGATCGCCATGGCACGCGCTGGAAGCTGTGCGCCATCCCCCTCGGCGGCTACGTCAAATTTGTCGGCGACATGAACGCGACATCGAGCCAGCCGAGTGCCGAAGACATCGAATCACTGAGCGAGGCCGAGCGCCGGGTTGCCTTCCATACGCAGCCGATCTGGAAGCGAGCGGTGACCGTGGTCGCCGGCCCGCTGTTCAATTTCCTGCTCACGATAGCTGTCTTCGCGGTGCTGTTCACTGTCTATGGCCGCCCGGTCATGGAGCCGATGGTAGCCGAGGTCACGACCGGCAGCCCGGCGGCACGCGCAGGAATCCAGCCCGGCGACCGATTCGTCAAAGTCGACGGCAGCAAGGTGGAAACCTTTGCCGACGTGCAGCGCATGGTTTCCGGCCGCGCCGGCGACGCCATCGCTTTCACCATGCTGCGCGACGGCAAGGAGGTCACCGTAACCGCGACGCCAGAGCCCATGGAGCAAGAGGACGCGCTGGGCAACAAGGTCAAAATGGCCGTGATCGGAGTGGTGAACAACACCGAACTCGGCCAACCCCGGCTGATTTCCTACAGTCCTGCCGGGGCGCTGGCCGCGGCGGTCGAGGAAACCGGCCATGTCATCCAGCGGACCGGTCAGTTCCTGAAGCGTTTCGTTGCCGGCCGCGAGGATAAATGCCAGCTGGGGGGGCCGATCAAGATCGCAAAAATGTCTGGCCAGGCAGCAAGGCTCGGCTTCGAGTGGTTGGTACAGCTTGTTGCATTCCTGTCGGTCGGGATAGGAATTCTCAATCTGCTGCCGATTCCCCCTCTCGACGGCGGCCATCTGTTGTTCTACGGGGTCGAGGCGGTCATCCGGCGCCCGGTGTCGGAACGGATGATGGAAATGGCCTACCGGACAGGACTGTTTCTGGTGCTCGGGTTCATGCTCTTCGTTTTCTGGAATGATCTGTTTGGGTGCTGAAATCATGAAGGAATTTGGCTTCGGCACCACCTATGTTGAGACGCCGTTTACCATGCGTGGGGATATGCGTGACGCGAAAGCCACGCATCACGGTTAAGTAAATACAAATTAACCCGGAGCCTTGCGTGTAGGGAAAATCCGGTTAATACGGTACGGGAAATTACCGCACGTCCGGTTTTCTCGCCGTGGGGACTACGAGAAAAAGGTACCAAAGCCCGATGAAGGCAGCATCCAAGTTTTTAAGCGCCGCGTCCGCGGCGGCTTTGTCCGCCGCCCTGGTTTTGCCAGGCGCGGTCGCAATGCAGTTCGTTGCGACATCGGCAGCCGAAGCGGCCGTCATCTCGAGGGTTGAGGTCAGCGGTAACCAGCGTGTCGATGCCGACACCATCCGCAACTACATCACGATCAAGCCTGGCAAGCCGTTTTCCAGTTCCGATATCGACGACGCCGTGAAGGCGCTGTTCGGCACAGGACTGTTCTCGGATGTGCAGATCAATCAGGTCGGCTCCACGCTGGTCGTCAAGGTTTCCGAGTACAAGGTCGTCAACCAGGTCCTCTTCCAGGGCAACAAGAAGCTCAAGGACAACGCGCTCCAGGCCGCGATCCAGTTGAAGCCGCGCGCGACCTTTTCGCAGCAAGCGCTTGATGCCGATGTCGAATCGGTCAAGGCGGCGTACCGGCGCATTGGCCGTGACGATGCCGCGGTAACGACCCAGATCATGGATCTCGGCGACAACCGCGTGAACGTCGTCTTCAACATCGTCGAGGGCGCGCGTACCCAGATCGCGGCTGTCAATTTCGTCGGCAATCATGCCTATTCCAGCCGCCGCCTGTCCGACGTCATCAACACCAAGCGCTCGACCTGGCTTTCGTTCGTGCTGCGTGACGACGTCTATGATGAGGACAAGCTGCGCGCCGACCAGGAGTTGCTGCGCCGGTTCTACTACAATCACGGCTATGCCGACTTCCAGGTCGTCTCCGCCGTCGGCGAACTCGACGAGGCGACCAACAAATACACGGTGACCATCACCGTGCAGGAAGGCGAGCGGTACACGTTCGGCGACGTCAGTGTCGAGAGCACCATTCCCGAAGTCGACTCGAAGTCGCTCGAATCAGTGGTCGAGACCCACAAGGGCGACGTTTACAACGCCAAGGATGTCGAGGATACGATCGTAGCCCTGACCGAGAAGGTTGCGGGTTCGGGCTATGCCTTCGCCCAGGTGACGCCGCGCGGCGACCGCAATTTCGAGAACCATACGATCTCGGTCGTCTACACCATCGACCAGGGCACCAAGGCCTATGTCGAACGCATCGAGATTCGCGGCAACGACCGCACCCGCGACTATGTCATTCGCCGCGAATTCGACGTCAGCGAGGGCGACGCCTTCAACCAGGTGCTCATCCAGCGTGCGAAGAAGCGCCTGGAAGCGCTCAATTATTTTGAGAAAGTCGAAATCTCGACCGTTCCGGGTTCTGCCCCCGACCAGGTGGTCCTGGTGGTGGACGTGGTCGAGAAGTCGACCGGTGAATTCTCCATCGGCGCCGGCTATTCGACCGGCGGCGACACGCCCGGTCCCTCGGTGGAAGGCTCGATCACCGAGCGCAATTTCCTCGGGCGCGGCCAGTACATCAAGCTGGCGGCCGGCGGCGGCAAGCACTCCCGCGACTACAGCATTTCCTTCACCGAGCCTTATTTCCTCGGGCGGCGTATCGCCGCGGGCTTCGATGTCTATCAGTCCACCCGCGAATACGATCACTATGACACCGAAACGACCGGTGCGACTATCCGCTTCGGTCTTCCGATCACCGACAGCGTCTCGACGCAGCTCGCCTACAACATCTCCAAGGAAGAATATTCCTATCCGGATAGCTGTTTGACCAACGGCGTGCTGGATCCAGCAAAGTGCGATGTCTCCGCGGCCATTCAGGAGGGCGTCGCCGATAGCCCGTGGATAAAGTCGTCGGTCAGCCTTGGCCTGGTCTACAACACCATCGACGACATGAAGAACCCGCATGAAGGGTTATACGTCAACGGCACGACCGAGGTCGCCGGTCTGGGCGGCGATGCCAAGTGGGTGAAGGTGACCGGACGCGCGAGCGTCTACCAGACCTTGTCCGAGCAGCTCGACCTCGTCGGCCTCGTCTCAGGCGGCGCTGGCCATGTCTCGGGCTATGGCGATGATGGCCTGCGGATCTTCGATCAATTCCAAAGCAACGATCGCATGATCCGCGGCTTCGAATATGGCGGCATCGGCCCTGTGGATACCAACACCGGTGACCATCTCGGCGGTACGACCTATTTCAATGCCTCGGCCGAAGCACAGTTTCCGCTGCCTGTCATACCGGAAAGCTTCGGTTTGCGCGGTGCAGTATTTGCCGATGCCGCGACGCTTTATGGCAGCGCGATCGACACTCCTGGTGTCACCCAGTCCTCGACCGACATGAAGTGGCGCGCATCGGTTGGTGTCGGCCTGATGTGGGCTTCGCCGTTCGGCCCGATCCGCATCGACTACGCGGTCCCGGTCAAGAAAGAGCCGACCGACGACGTGCAGGAATTCAACTTCGGCATAGCGACCCGCTTCTGATCCGCGGGTTGCGATCTTCCGGGCTGCCAGGCGGCCTGGAAGTGACTGATCCGACCTAGCTGGATATTGCTTCTGGATGACCGATCCGGTGTTCTTCGCGCCCTCACGCCGGTATACGGCTGGCGAAGTCGCGAATCTGACCGGCGCGACCCTGGTCGATTCCGGTCAGGCCGATATCGCTATCGAAGCGCTCGCCCCGGCCAACGAGGGCGGCAAGGGTGCGCTCGTCTTCGTTGACGGCAAGCGCAATTTCGCCCTGATGCAGTCGCTCAAGGCGGCCGCGGTCCTGTGTCCAGCCGACTTTGCCAGCAAGGCGCCACAAGGCGTTGCCGTGCTTGTGCATCCGCGTCCGCAACAGGCCTTCGCAATGGTGGGACGCCTGCTGTTTCCGCTGGCCGCCACACCAGGTCCGATGACCGGCGAAACCGGCGTTTCGCCGCATGCACACATCGATCGGTCGGCGCATGTCGAAGAGGGCGTGGTCATCGAGGCCGGCGCCGTGATCGGACCGGACGCATCGGTAGGCAGCGGCACCGTCATTGCGCCGCATGCCGTCATCGGCCGTTCCTGCAAGATCGGCCGCGACGGCTATGTCGGCCCGGGCGCCAGCATCCAATACGCGCTGATCGGCAATCGCGTCATCATCCATGGCGGCGCGCGGATCGGCCAGGATGGCTTCGGCTTTGTGGGCGGCGCCAAAGGCCCGGAGCGCGTCCCGCAGATCGGCCGCGTCATCATCCAGGACGACGTGGAAATCGGTTCAAATTCCACAGTTGATCGCGGCGCCATGTCCGACACCATTATCGGCCAGGGCACCAAGATCGACAATCTCGTGCAGATCGCCCACAACGTTCGCATCGGCCGCAATTGCATCATAGCCGGGCTTTCGGGTATTTCCGGGTCCGTCGTCGTCGGCGACGGCGTCACCATGGGCGGCGGCGTTGGCCTCGCCGATCATCTGACGATTGGACCAGGAGCCAAGCTTGCTGCAAGAAGCGGATTCATGAGCAACGTTCCGGCAGGCGAGGTGTGGGGCGGCTATCCGGCGCAGCCGATGGCGGAAGCCATGCGCGAAATCGCGATGCTGCGCAGGCTGGCAAGGACGCGCAAGCAGGGCGATGGAAATGGCTGACATGGTGACGACGACGCTGGAAGCGGTTGACATTATGGAGCTCATGAAGCTCCTGCCACACCGCTATCCGTTTCTCCTGATCGACCGCATCGTCGACATCGACGGCGACGACTCCGCCGTTGGCATCAAGAACGTCACCATCAACGAACCGCATTTTCAGGGCCATTTCCCGCAACAGCCGGTGATGCCCGGGGTGCTGATCATCGAGGCGATGGCACAGACGGCGGGCGCGATCTGCATCCGCAGCCTCAATACGGAAAAGCCGTCGCTGGTCTATTTCATGACGATCGACAACGCGAAATTCCGCAAGCCGGTCGTGCCTGGCGATCAGCTCAGGATCCAGGTCAAGAAAATCAAGAAGCGCGGCAATCTGCTCAAATTCGCTTGCGAGGCGATGGTGGATGGCGCAAAGGCCGCTGAAGCCGAGGTTTCGGCTATGATGGTCACCGGCTGACGGTTTGAAATGCTTATGAAACTCCAGACATCAATCCATCCTTCGTCGATCGTCGAAGAGGGCGCCCAACTTGGCGAGGGCGTGCGTATCGGGCCCTTCTGTCACGTCAGCGCCGACGCCGTGATCGGGGACCGGGTCGAACTGGTCAGCCACATCTCAGTGATGGGCGCGACGACCATTGGCGCGGCGACGAAGGTCTATCCGATGGCGACGCTCGGAGCGCCGCCGCAGAATACCAAGCACAAGGGCGGGCGCACCACACTGGTCGTGGGCGAGAATTGCACCATCCGCGAAGGCGTCACGATGCATCTCGGCACGGATTCCAGCCGCGGCGAGACGACGGTCGGCGACAATGGCAACTTCCTCGCTTATGCCCACATCGCCCATGATTGCGTCGTCGGCAGGAACGCCACCTTCGCCAACGGGGCGACGCTCGGCGGACATTGCGAGATCGGCGACAACGTCTATATCGGCGGCCTCACTGCCGTTCATCAGTTTGTCCGCATCGGCAACAACGCTTTCATCGGCGGCTGCTCGGCCGTAGTCGGCGACGTCATTCCCTTTGCGATCGCCGTCGGCAATCGCGCCAAGCTGCGCGGGCTCAACATCGTCGGCCTGAAGCGCTCAGGTTTGCCGCGTGCCGAAATCTATTTGCTGCGCAAGGCTTACAGGATGATCTTCGACCATTCCCGCACCGTCGGAGAGAATGTCGAATTTGCCAAGGCGGAGTTCGGCTCGTCGCCGACGGCGATGAAGATGATCGACTTCATCACCAGTCGTGGCAAGCGGCACTATGCCGTCCCGCCGCTCAAGGGTGGCGGCGACGATGACGATGGCGATGACGAGGGCTGAGCCCGCTGGACAAGGGCCTGCACTCGCGCCGGGTTCCAGGGTCGGCATCATCGCCGGTGGCGGCAGCCTGCCGGTTGAAGTGGCGGAAGGTCTGGCCAGCCAGGGACATTCGCCTTTCGTCATCCTCGCCGAAGGCGAGGTGGATCGCGAGGCGGACTTCGCCGTCTACGAACAGGCGACCCTCGCGCTGGAAGACATCGGTTCGCTGCTCCCCGTGCTGAGACGTCAAGGCATCAGCCATCTGGTTCTTGCCGGCGAGATCAGGCGCAGGCCACGGCTGACCAGACTGCGTCCCACCCCGGGTCTGCTGGCGATGATCCCCACCGTGATCATGGGACTCTCGCGTGGCGACGACGGGCTGTTGAAAGTTCTCACACGCTGGCTCGAAAGGCGCGGCATCACGGTTGTCGGTGCCCATGAGATTGTTCCTGAGCTTGCTGCCAGCCAGGGCACACTCACCACGGCCGGACCAAGGCAATCCGATTGGCGCGACATCGAGGCGGGCCGCGCGGCGGCCAAGGCCATAGGCGCGCTGGATGTCGGCCAGGCTGCGATTGCGATCGGCGGGCGGGCCATCGCGCTGGAAGGCATTGAGGGCACCAACGGCCTGCTCGAAAGAACACGGGAGTTGCGGGGACACGGCAGGCTCGCCGGAAAGACGCGCGGCGTGCTGGTCAAATGCGCCAAGCCCGGCCAGGAACTGCGCGCCGACCTGCCTTCGATCGGCCCGCAGACGGTCGAGGCGGCGCATGCCGCGGGCCTGGCCGGCATAGCTGTCGAAGCCGGTCGCTCGCTTATCCTCGAAGGCCCGGCGACGCTGGCGCGTGCCAACGCGCTGGGTCTGTTCATCGTCGGCCTGCCCGCGACGGAGCCGGCCGATGGCCGGTGAGAAGGCACTCAGGATCGCGATCGTGGCCGGGGAGGAATCCGGCGACCTGCTGGGCGCCGACATCGTGCGGGCGCTCGAACGGGCGACGGGCCGCAAAATCCAACTCCTCGGCATCGGCGGCCGCCATCTCCAGGAACTGGGGCTCGCGCCGCTCTTCAACGGCAGCGATATCGCGCTGATGGGTTTCAGCGCGGTGTTGCGCGACCTGCCGCGCCTGATGCGGCGCATCAGCCAGACGGCCGCGACAATCGCCGCCGAGCGGCCGGACTGCCTGATCACCATAGACAGCCCGGATTTTTCGCTGCGCGTCGCGAAGAAGGTTCGTGCCGCCAATCCGGCCATACCGATCGTCCACTATGTCTGCCCAAGCGTGTGGGCTTGGCGGCCGGGCAGGGCGGTGGCGATGAAGCCCTATGTCGACCACATCCTCTGCATCCTGCCTTTCGAGGTCAAGGCGCTCGCTGCCCTCGGCGGCCCGCCCGGCACATATGTTGGTCACCGCCTGACACGGGATCAGGGTGTGCTTGGTGCTGCCAAGGCGCAAGCGGCGCCGCGCGACCTTTCCGCCGACCGCGTGAAGACGCTGCTCGTGCTGCCGGGGTCGCGCCGCGGTGAGGTGCGCCGGCTGCTCGAGCCATTCGGCAAGACAATCTCGGTCCTGCACCAGCGCGGCCACCGATTGCGCCTATTGCTGCCGACGGTGCCGCATGTCGCCGAACTGGTCAGGGCGTCGATCGCGACCTGGGACGAGAAGCCCGAGATCATCACCGATGCGGAGCGCAAATGGCAGGCTTTCGGCAAGGCCGATGCTGCCCTGATCGCCTCGGGAACCGTTTCGCTGGAACTTGCGCTCTGCAGCGTCCCAATGATCTCTACCTACAAGGTCGATCCGATAGCGAGGCAATTGCTGCCGCATCTGATCACGACCTGGTCAGCGCTGCTGCCCAATCTGATCTCCGATCGAGTCCTGGTTCCCGAATTCTACAATCAGTTTGTCAGGCCCGAGAATCTGGCACGTCAGCTGGAAGCGCTGTTCGCCGATAGCGGCATGCGGGCGTGGCAGAAGGCCGGCTTCGCAGAGATCGCCAGGCGAATGGCGACCGAGAAGCCCTCCGGAGAACTCGCCGCCGAGGTGGTGCTGGAATGCATCAAGAGGAAGTGGTGAATAGTGAATAGTGAATAGTGAATAGTGAATAGTGAATAGTGAATAGTGAGTGAGAAGGTGTCCCTCGCTATACTATTTCACCATTCACATTCACCATTCACCATTCATCGTTCACCGCTTCGCGATCGGCACGTAGTCTCGCTCCGTGGCGCCGGTGTAGAGCTGGCGCGGGCGGCCGATCTTCTGGTGCGGATCCTCGATCATTTCCTTCCACTGCGCGATCCAGCCGACGGTGCGGGCGACTGCGAACAGCACGGTAAACATCGTGGTGGGGAAGCCCAGCGCCTTCAGCGTGATGCCGGAATAGAAATCGACATTCGGATAAAGCTTCTTCTCGATGAAATAGGCGTCGGTCAGCGCGATCTTTTCCAGTTCCATCGCGATGTCGAGCATCGGATCGTCCTTGATGCCGAGCTCGCCAAGCACCTCATGCGCGGTCTTCTGCATGATCTTGGCGCGCGGGTCGTAGTTCTTGTAGACGCGGTGGCCGAAGCCCATCAGGCGGAACGGGTCGTTCTTGTCCTTGGCGCGGGCGATGAATTCCGGGATGTGGTCGACATGGCCGATCTCGCTCAGCATGTTGAGGGCCGCTTCGTTGGCGCCGCCATGCGCCGGACCCCACAGGCAAGCGATGCCGGCGGCGATACAGGCGAACGGATTGGCGCCCGAAGAGCCGGCGAGGCGCACGGTCGAGGTCGAGGCGTTCTGCTCGTGGTCGGCGTGCAGGATGAAGATGCGCTCCATGGCGCGCGCCAGCACCGGATTGATCTTGTATTCCTCGCAGGGCACGGCGAAGCACATGTGCAGGAAGTTTGCCGCGAAGCTGAGATCGTTCTTCGGATAAATGAAGGGCTGGCCGATGTGGTATTTATAGGCCATCGCCGCGATCGTCGGCATCTTGGCGATCAGCCGCATCGAGGCGACCATGCGCTGGTACGGATCCGAGATGTCGGTCGAGTCGTGATAGAAGGCCGACAGCGCGCCGACCACGCCGCACATGACCGCCATCGGGTGGGCGTCGCGGCGGAAACCGGTGAAGAAGCGCGACATCTGCTCATGCACCATGGTGTGGCGCGTCACGCGGTAGTCGAAGTCGTCCTTCTGCGCCTTGGTCGGTAGTTCGCCGTAGAGCAGGAGGTAGCAGACCTCGAGAAAGTCGCCATGTTCGGCAAGCTGGTCGATCGGATAGCCGCGGTGCAGCAGGATTCCGGCGTCGCCGTCGATGAAGGTGATCGCCGACTCGCAGCTTGCCGTCGAGGTGAAGCCAGGATCGTAGGTG
Source organism: Mesorhizobium sp. M3A.F.Ca.ET.080.04.2.1 (assembly GCF_003952525.1). Taxonomy (NCBI): domain Bacteria; kingdom Pseudomonadati; phylum Pseudomonadota; class Alphaproteobacteria; order Hyphomicrobiales; family Phyllobacteriaceae; genus Mesorhizobium; species Mesorhizobium sp. M3A.F.Ca.ET.080.04.2.1. Next base: position 452,014 of record NZ_CP034451.1, read on the forward strand.
AAGGCGCCGGTGGTGCTGTAGAGCGAGCCTATATCGATGACGTCAGGCCCAACCGAACCGCTTCGCACCTTGAGCTCATGCGTCTTGCCCGCGAGTTCCAGCCTTGCGGTGGATTCGCGCGGTTCGCCGGCCGGTTCCAGTTTCGTCGCAGCTTCGCTCATTGCAAACTCCTTTATGTTTCTCATGCCGGCAAGGCAATTCCTGCAAACGACACGTCGAAATCACCGGAATGCGCGAACTACCCACCGCATTTTAGGAGGTGCGTGCCAGATTGGGCCAAGGCCTAATGTTGCACTGCGAAACAATCCTTTCAATGCCAATCTTTTTGGGCCAGTTCACAGCTAATCGATTTGATCTCCAATCCGCGCCAGGCTCTCCTCGCGGCCGAGAACGGCAAGCACGTCGAACACCCCCGGCGATGTGCTGCGGCCGGTCAAGGCTGCTCTCAGCGGCTGGGCCACGGCGCCGAGCTTGTGGCCGCCTGCCTGCGCAACGTCACGGACGGCAGCTTCCGCGGCCGCGGCGGACCAATCGCCCGACAGCGCGGTCAGCGCGGCGTGCGCGCTGCGCAGGATGGCGCGGGCATCGCTGCCGAGCAAGCCGGCAGCCTTGTCATCCAGCGTCAGCGGCCGCTCCGCGAACAGGAAGGCGGCGCCGTCCACCAGTTCCACCAGGGTTTTTGCCCGCTCCTTCAGACCAGGCATGGCGGCGAGCAACTGTGCCTTGCGCTTATCGTCGAGCCGCGCGGCAAGCGCCGGACCGCCTTCGAGATAGGGCAGGGTGGCGACGAAGATGTCCAGGAGAGCCTGATCGTCCATCCTGCGGATATGAACGCCGTTCAGCGCCTCGAGCTTGGCGAAGTCGAACCGGGCCGCGCCCTTGTTGACATCGCCGATGTCGAACCATGAGACCATGTCCTTGATCGACATCACCTCATCGTCCCCATGGCTCCAGCCGAGCCTGGCCAGATAGTTGAGCAGCGCTTCAGGCAAATAGCCCATGGCGCGATAGGCTTCGACGCCGAGCGCGCCGTGGCGTTTCGACAACTTGGCGCCGTCGGCGCCATGGATCAGCGGGATGTGCGACATCGACGGCACGGCCCAGCCCATGGCGTTGTAGATCACGGTCTGGCGCGCAGCGTTGGTCAAATGATCGTCGCCACGGATGATGTGGGTGACGCCCATATCGTGATCGTCGACGACGACGGCATGCATATAGGTCGGATTGCCGTCCGAACGCAGGATGATGAAGTCGTCGAGATCCTTGTTCGGAAAGCGCACCTCGCCCTGCACGCGGTCGTGAACCACGGTTTCCCCCTCGGTCGGCGCCTTGATGCGGATCGCGCCCCTGACGCCGGCGGGCGCCTCGGACGGGTCGCGGTCGCGCCACTGTCCGTTGTAGCGCGGCGGCAGGCCCTTGGCGCGCGCCGCCTCACGCATCGCCTCGAGTTCTGCCGGGGTTTCGTAGCTGTAATAGGCCTTGCCCAGGCGCACGAGCTCCTCGGCCACCTCGCGGTGGCGCGGCGCGCGCTCGAACTGCGAAACCGCCTCGCCGTCCCATGAAAGACCGAGCCAGGTCAATCCATCAAGGATTGCAGCGGTCGCGGCCTCGGTGGAGCGCTCACGATCGGTGTCTTCGATGCGCAGCAGCATCGTGCCGCCCGTGTGCTTGGCGTAGAGCCAGTTGAACAGCGCGGTGCGCGCCCCGCCGATGTGCAGGTAGCCTGTGGGCGAGGGGGCAAAGCGGGTGACGACCTTGTCGGACATGGGACTCTCGAAGAAGCACTGAAGCAGGCGTGATTGCGGCGGGCTTTCGCGCGGACGGCGTTCATGTAGCATAGGAGGTCTGGGGCGCAAGGGGCAGGCCCGATGGCTGGACGTGGCCGGGGTGCGGAGGATGGCGGTGGGACGGCAGCTGGCGTCAGCGAACGCCTGCTGTTTGCCGGCACTGCGCCGATTGAAGCAGGACCGGTCTTGCTCCTGGAGCCGCGCCAGCCTGCGCAGATTGTTTCTCCCGACGGCACGGTCGACCGCCCTCCGCCGGCCACCATCGATCGCGTCCGCCGGCAGTTCCGCCGTGCCTCATTGTCCGCGTTCGGCCAAAGCGTCGCTGCCGCAGGCACGAAGGAGCTGGATCGCGGCATTGGCTTCCTGCTCGTGCCGGTTTTCCTTGCCGCCGGCGTGATCCTCTACTTCTCGCTGTCTACGGAACCAGATCTCTACAGGCCGCTGGCGACAGTCGCGCTTATGGCCGCCTGCGCCGCGGTTTCGCGCTCCTGGCCGAAGACGCATCTGCTCTTCATGGCCGCGCTGTTTTGCGCGGTCGGCTTTGTCGCTGCGAAGGTCGAGACTTTGCGAGCGGCAACGCCGATGCTCGGCGGCGAAATCCAGACAAGGCTGACAGGTCGCGTCGTCATCGCGGAGCCGATGGCCAATGGCCGCGTAAGGCTGACCATCGACCTGGTCTCAACCGCGCACCCGAAGCTGCGCTATGCACCCGACCGCGTCCGACTTTCGGCACGGCGGATCCCGCCAGGCTTGACGGCTGGATCGCTGGTGACGGGTTATGCACGCCTATTATCGCCAACAGGCCCCGTTCGCCCCGACAGCTACGACTTTTCCTTCGACAGCTATTTTTCTGGTATCGGCGCCAGCGGGTTTTTCCTGGGCGATCCGAAGGTTGTGACGGCAACGGAGGCACCGTTCGGCGCACGCACCGCGTCCGCAATAGAAAACGCGCGCGAGACCATTGCCGATCACATCAGAAGCACCGTCGGCGGTCCCGAAGGCGAGATCGCGGCGGCGCTGATCGTTGGCGTTCGCGCCGGCATTCCAGAAGACATCAACGAGGCGGTGCGAAGGACCGGCATCTACCACATCATCTCGATTTCGGGACTGCACATGGCGCTGGTCGCCGGCACGATCATGCTTTTGCTGCGCGGCGCCTTCGCGCTGCTTCCCGATTTCTCTTCCCGCCGGCCGGTCAAGAAATATGCTGCGGCGATCGCGCTGCTGTCGATTGCAGCCTATCTGGTCATTTCCGGCATCGTTGTGGCCGCCGAACGAAGCTTCATCATGCTGGCGGTGATGCTGGTTGCCGTTGTCTTCGACCGGGCGGCGCTGACCATGCGCAACCTGGCGATTTCGGCAATCGCGGTGATCGTGGTTTCGCCGCATGAAGTGGTCGGCCCAAGTTTTCAGATGTCGTTCGCCGCGACCGCCGCCCTTGTCGGCGCCTATGCCGGTTGGGCTGACTACCGCGCCGACAAAGTGAGAGCGCCACCGGCAAAGCGCTCGTTTCTCGGATACCTGTCCCGGAAGCTGGCGGTTGGCGTGGGCGGCGGCGCGATGACATCAATCATCGCCGGAAGCGCAACGGCGCTGTTTGCCATCTGGCATTTCCAGCGCGTATCGCCGCTCAGCCTGCTGGCCAATCTGGCAGTGATGCCGATCGTCTCGCTGGTTGTCATGCCGTTCGCGGTCTTCAGCGTGCTGATGATGCCGTTCGGCTTCGACGGGCCTTTCCTCTATGTGATGGGCAAAGGCCTGACGGCGATGGTCGCCATCTCGGGATGGTTTTCCGAACGTTCACCAGTGGATGCAGTGGGGTTGATCTCGATACAGTCTGTGCTGCTGGCGACGGTCGCGCTGGTCATCGCGACCATGGCGACCACCTGGCTCAGGCTCGGCGCCGTTCCCTTCGCGATTGCGGCCTTGTTGGCCATTCCGCATGTCCGTACCCCGGATGTGCTCATCTCCGAGGATGCGCATCTGGTTGCGATGCCGATCGGCGGCGGCGAACTCGCCATCAATCGAGCAAGCTCGAACGAGTTCATAACCGACAACTGGAAACGGGCGCTGCTGGCCGAAACGATCGTGCCGCCCGAGACATTCGCAAACGGGACGACGGACATCGCCGATCCTGTCGACCTGCCGCCGGGTTCGCCCTTCTATTGCACCGGCGACCTCTGCATCGGCCGGCATCCTTCCGGTGCGATCGTCGCGCTCGCAGAGAATCGCGACAGCGCCAAGCCGGCCTGCGGCTTCGCCGATCTCATCGTCATCAATGACGCCACGGCCTACAATCCTTGCCGGGATCCCCGAATCCTCGTCGTGACCAAGCGGCAATTGGCACGCGACGGAAGCGCTGCCGTCTTCTTCGACCCGCAATCGGCAACCGCGCGAGCCGAGATTCAGTATGCCGTCCACAGGCCCTATCGGCCCTGGCATGAGCAGCGAAAATACTCGCGCGAGGCAAGGGGGCTGCCGCCTTACAAGCGGCCCGAAAAGCCCGACGCCAAGCCACAAACCGCTCAGTAACGGCGGATCAGCCCGACGAGCCTGCCCTGAACCTTGACCCGGTCCGGCCCGAAGATGCGGGTCTCATAGGCCGGATTGGCGGCTTCCAGCGCAATCGAAGCGCCCTTGCGGCGGAAGCGCTTCAACGTCGCTTCCTCATCATCGACCAGCGCCACAACGATCTCACCGGGGCTCGCCGTATTGGCGTTGCGGATGATGACCGTATCGCCGTCGAAGATGCCGGCCTCGATCATCGAGTCGCCTTTGACTTCCAAGGCATAGTGCTCGCCGCCGGCGATCATGTCCGGCGGCACTGTGATCGAATGCGTCTGGTGCTGGATGGCGTCGATCGGCACACCGGCGGCGATACGGCCCATCACCGGAATGGACACCGCCGAAACAGCGTCATCGTCATTGCTGGGTGCGGGTGTGCGCGAGGGCGCCGCCGGCTTGATCTGCCGGCCGAGATTGCCTTGTCCGAGGCTTCCCTGGATGACGCTCGGCGAAAACTTCTTGGCGGCGTTGAGGCCGGGCGCGATCGAATCGGGCAGCCGCAGCACTTCGAGCGCGCGCGCCCGGTTCGGCAGCCGGCGTATGAAGCCGCGCTCTTCCAGCGCCGTGATCAGCCGATGGATGCCCGACTTCGAGGCAAGGTCGAGCGCCTCCTTCATCTCGTCGAAAGACGGCGGAATGCCGCTTTCCTTGAGCCGTTCATGGATGAACATCAGCAGTTCATGTTGTTTACGCGTCAGCATGGCGGCCCCCAACGGGTTCTGGAACCAGAATCGGAAAAACAAACCCAGAACAAACACTATCTGTTCCAGTTGTGTTCCGCAACCGTTTAAAGTTTAATGAATGTGTTGACGTTTTGTTCAGCGTAGCATCAGCACGCTGCATGCGGCGCCGGCTTCAGCTGCCGGCGCAAAAGGTTCGCGCACGATCAAGCCGTTGGCATCGGCCAGCATTCTCAGCATCGAGGAATCCTGGATGCCGAACGGAGTCGCAACCAACGCTCCGCGATCGTCGCGCACAACGGCACGCACATAGTCCTGCCTGACATCGTTGGCCCGCAATGCGGCGCCCAGCCGAGCCCTGCGAACGTCCTGGCTGAAGCTGCGGCCTGCGAGGCGCGCCAGAAGCGGCTTCACGAACAGCTGCGAGCAGACAAGGCTTGCGACCGGATTCCCAGGCAGGCCGATGCAGCGGGTATTGCCGAGGCGGCCGAACATCAATGGCTTGCCGGGCCGCATGGCGATTTTCCAGAAATCGAGCTGCATGCCTTCGCCGGTCAGCACGCCATGGATCAGATCGTGGTCGCCGACCGAGGCGCCGCCGAGCGTCACGATGACATCGGCGCCGGCCGCTACGGCCTTCCTGACCAGAGCTGCGATCGCTTCGTGCCGGTCCGCGGCGATGCCGAGGTCGAGCGCGCGTGCTCCAACCGATTGCGCCACGGCGGCGACACCATAGGCGTTGGACGAGATGATCTGGTCGGGTCCAAGTTCGCTGCCGGGCGGCTGCAATTCGTCGCCGGTGGCGATGATCGCGACCAGCGGCCGCCGGACGACATTGACATTTGCATGATTGGCAGATGCCGCGAGTGAAAGTGCTGCCGGATCGAGCAGGCGACCTTTCTCGAGCAGCATGTCGCCCTGGCCGAAGTCCAGTCCGCGGAGGCGGATATTGCGGCCCGCTTTGGTCGGTTCGGTCACCTCGATGCTGCCGCCACCGATGTCGCGCACGTTCTCCTGGATGACAATCGTGTCGGCGCCTTCGGGGACTGGTGCGCCCGTAAAGATCCGGACGGCCTCGCCCTGGCCGACTGACCCCGCGAAGCCGCGCCCGGCGGATGCCATGCCGATCACGGAGAGACGCGCCGGCACCGACGCCACATCCGCGGAGCGTGCGGCATAGCCGTCCATTGCGGAAGCATCGAAGGGCGGTTGGGTGCGCAGCGCCAGCACCGGCTCGGCCAGCACACGGCCTGCCGCATCGGCGAGCGGAACGCTTTCACCCGGCAGTGGCGCGGCGCCTTCCAGCAGGCGTTCGAGCGCCTCCGCGACTGGCACCAACGCCATTTAGGCACCTGCCTTGTAGTCGCCCGACTTGCCGCCAGTCTTCTCGACCAGCCGTATGCCGGAAATCACCATGGCGCGGTCGGCCGCCTTGGCCATGTCGTAGATAGTGAGGCAGGCGACCGATGCCGCGGTCAGCGCTTCCATCTCCACACCTGTCTTGCCGGTGACTCGGGCAAGCGCTGTGACCTTCAGGCCTGGAAGCGAACGGTCTGGCTCGATGTCGACGGCAACCTTGGTCAGAAGGAGCGGATGGCAGAGCGGCACAAGCTCATGCGTCTTCTTGGCCGCCATGATGCCGGCGATGCGGGCCGTGCCCAGCACATCGCCCTTCTTTGCGTCGCCGGCCAGGATCATGTCCAGGGTTTCGGGCCGCATGAAGACGAAGCCTTCGGCGATTGCCGTGCGTGTCGTCTCGGCCTTGTCGCCGACATCGACCATGTTGGCTTCGCCCTTGGCGCTCAGATGGGTGAGGGCGGCCATCTCAAACAGCCTCGGCAGGCGCCTTGCCGGTGAGCAACAGCTGCGTTGCCGCCGCCACGTCATCCTGCCGCATGAGGCTCTCGCCGACGAGGAAAGTGCCGATGCCGCTCTCTTCCATCCGACGGCAGTCCTGATGGGTGAAGATGCCGCTTTCGCTGACCAGCAGCCGCTCGGCCGGCACCATGGCTGCAAGCCGCTCGGATACCTCGAGGCTGGTCTCGAACGTCCTTAGGTTGCGATTGTTGATGCCGATCAGCCGGGACTTAAGCGCGAGCGCACGCTCCATTTCTTTTTCGTCATGCACCTCGACCAGGGCATCCATGCCAAGTCCGAAAGCCGTCGCTTCCAGTTCGCGGGCCAGCGCATCATCGACGCTTGCCATGATGATCAGGATCGCGTCGGCGCCCAAGGCGCGCGCCTCGTAGACCTGATAGGGATCGAACAGGAAATCCTTGCGCAGGGCAGGTAGCGCGACGGCCGCCCGTGCGGCGGTCAGAAATCCTGGCGCGCCCTGGAAGGACGGACCGTCGGTGAGCACCGAGAGGCAGGCCGCTCCGCCTTGCTGATAGGCCCTGGCGAGTGCGGGCGGGTCGAAGTCGGCCCGGATCAGACCCTTCGAGGGACTGGCCTTCTTGATCTCGGCAATCAGCGCGAAGCCACCGGCCTTCCGCCTCGCCTCGAGCGCCGCAAGGAAGCCGCGCGGCGGTTCGGCGCCGTTCGCCCTGGCCTGGATCTCGGCAAGCGGCACGGCCAGCTTCGCCGCTGCGATCTCCTCGCGCTTGTATGCCTCGATCTTGCGCAGAATGTCGGACAAGGTTCTAACCGTTCGAAATCTCGACGAGCTTGTCGAGCACCGCAAGGGCCCGGCCGCTGTCGATGGCTTGTGCGGCGGCCGCAATGCCGTCGGCGAGCGTCGTCGCCTTGCCCGCCACCACTAGGCCGGCGCCGGCATTCATCAGCACGGTGTCGCGATAGGCGCCGGCCGCGCCACCCAGCATATCGCGCAGCGCCTTGGCGTTGTAGGCCGCATCGCCGCCGCGCAGCTCTTCCTTCGCGTGCCGCTTCAGGCCCATTGCTTCGGGGGTGAGGGTGAAAGTGCGGATTTCACTGCCGGCAAGCTCGGCCACCTGCGTCTCGCCGGTGGTGGTGATCTCGTCATAGCCGTCGCCATGGACCACCCAGGCATGCTCGGCGCCAAGCGCCTTCAGTGTCTCGGCCACCGGCACGATCCATTCCGGCAGGAAGACGCCCACCATCTGGCGGCTGACGCCGGCCGGGTTCGACAGCGGCCCGAGCAGGTTGAAGATGGTGCGCGTGCCGAGCTCGACCCGCGTCGGCCCGACATGCTTCATCGCCGGATGGTGCGCGGGCGCGAACATGAAGCCGACGCCCGCCTCCTGGATGCAGCGGCCGATCGTCTCCGGCGAAATATCGATCTTGACGCCAAGCGCCATCAGCACATCGGCTGCGCCGGTCAACGAAGAGAGGCCGCGATTGCCGTGCTTGGCGACCGGAACCCCTGCCGCCGCGATGACGAAGGCGGAGCCGGTCGAGATGTTGACGCTGTGCGAATTGTCGCCGCCGGTGCCGACGATGTCGATCGCGCCCTGCGGGGCTTCGACGCGCAGCATCTTGGCGCGCATGGTGGCGACCGCGCCGGAGATCTCGCTTACCGTCTCGCCGCGCACGCGCAATGCCATCAAGAATCCGCCGATCTGCCCCGGCGTCGCATCGCCCGACATGATGATGTCGAAAGCCTCGCGCGCCTCCTCGAAGGAAAGCGCGCTGCCGGAGGCGACCTTGGCTATGTGTGTCTTCAGAGCGCTCATCGTGTCTGTGCTTGGGAAACGGCGGCCGGGTCGATGCGAACGTCATATTGCGACTGCAGTTGCGCGACCAGTTGGTCGAGCAGGTCGTCGGACATGCCGGCGGCGAAGGATTTCTGCGCGTCTTCCGGGACCGAACTGCCATCCGCGCCCGCCGGCTCGAAGACTTCGGCGACCTTGAACAAGATCTGACCATCGCCGGTTGGCGATGGGATCAGACCGGTACCGCCTTCGCCGACGCCGAACATCGCGGCGGCACCTTCCTTGCCGAAATCGGCATCGTCGGCATCCCGCTTCAAGCCCCGCTTGGTTTGCTTCTCGAGCTTCAGCTCGCCGGCGATGACGTCGAGCGTCGTTCCGGCCTTGAGGCGCTTCTCCAACTCCTGCGCCCTGGCGTCGAGACGCTTGTCGGTCTCGGCGGCGGTCCAGTCCGCCGCCACCTTCTGGCGGACCTCGTCCAGCGTGCGGTCGCGCGCCGGAGTGATCGACTGCACCTCGTAGAACACGAAGCCGTTGTCGGCGGTGGTCAGGCCCTCGTTCTCGGTGTTCGGCTCGGCCGCAAAGACCGACTTGATAAGTTCGGCCGATTCCGGGAGATCGTTGACGATCGTGCCGTCGGGCCGCTGCCCGGTGCGGTCGATGGCGTCGACGGTGACGACCTTGAGCTTCAGCTTTTCTGCGGCCTGGGCGAGCGTGGCACCCGAGGCGCGGGTGTCCTCGTAGCTGTCATGCACGTCGAGCAGGATGCGGCTTGCCTCGCCCAGCGCCAGATCCTTGCGGATCTGTTCGGACACTTCGGAAAGCGGCTTGATCACCTGCGGCTTGACCTCGGTGACGCGCAGCAGCACCGGGCCGAAGGCGCCCTGAACCACCGGGCTGACCTCATTGACGTTGAGCGAGAAAGCGGCGTCGGCGACAGCCTTGTCAGCGATCTTGTCCTTGGCCAGCGTGCCGAGCAATGTGTCGGCCGGGGTCTTGCCTTCGGCGGTGACGATCTTGTCGAAGGTGGCGCCGGCCTTCAGCGAATCATATGCCGCTTTCGCCGCATCCGGCGTCTTGAACACCAGCTGTTCGATGGTGCGCATTTCGGGCGTCGTATAGCGAGCCTTGTTCTTGTTGTAGTCGTCAGCGACCTGCTGGTCGGTCACCGCCGTGGGGTCCATGATGTCCTGCGGCTCCAGGCGGGCATAGGAGAACTTGCGGTATTCCGGCGCCGCATAGTTCTTCTTGTTGGCTTCGAAATAGGCCTTCAACGCGCTGTCGGACGGCGCCTGGATCGGCTGCACCAGCGTCTTCGGCAGCACGAGATAGTCGATCGTGCGGTCTTCGCCGCGATAGAGAGCAACCGCCTTCAGGAAGGTCTGCGGCGCCTTGAGCCCGTCAGAAATCGCCTCGACGATCTGCTGGCGCACGGCGACCTGCGAGCGGTTCTTGAGGTAGTCCTCCGGGCGCATGCCCACCTGATGAAGCAGGTACTCGAAAGTCCTGCGGTCGAATTCCCCGCTGGGGCCCCTGAAGGCCGGATCCTCACGCGTCAGCGCCGCCAGCCGGTCCTTGGAAAGGCCAAGCCCGAGCTTGCGCGCCTGCTCGTCAAGCACGGCGCCCGAGACCAGTTGCGCCAGCACCTGGTTGTCGATGCCGAGGAGCTTGGCCTGCTCCTGGGTGATGCGCTGGCCATATTGCTGCGACAGCATGTTGATCTGGCGATCGTAGGCGAGGCGGTACTCGTTGATCGAGACGGTCGTGCCGCCGGCGGTGATCACGGAATGGTGGCCGGCCAAAGTTCCCGACAGGCGTCCGGAAATGCCCCAGACGGCAAAGCTGATGACCAGCAGGGACAGCAACGCCTTCGCGACCCAGGTGCCCGCCGCGTTTCTCAATACACTAAGCATGCCTACTTCCGATTTATGCGCATTTTCGCCTGCGCCGAGTCTGAAACAAGCGCAATAGCGCCCTTACGGTCCACTGTCGATTGCTTTGTGGCCTGATTTTGGTAGTGAGGGCGCTGCCTTTCATCGCCTGGAGAACCGACGCCATGACCCCTGGAATCCGCCCGCTCGTTGCCGGCAACTGGAAAATGAACGGCACCAGCGCCTCGCTCAACGAATTGCGGATGATCGGCAACGGTTTCATGAGCGGGCTCGACGCGGAGACGGAATCGTTGGTCTGTGTTCCGGCAACCTTGCTTCACCAAGCCGCCGAAATCCTTTCGCGCACGCCGGTCCGAGCCGGCGGCGAAGATTGCCATTCCAAGGAGAGCGGCGCCTTTACGGGCGAGATTTCGGCCGAGATGTTGAAGGACGCCGGCGCCAGCCACGTCATCGTCGGTCATTCGGAGCGCCGCGAGCAATTCGGCGAGGACGACGCGACCGTCCACGCCAAGGCATCCGCCGCATGGAGGGCAGGGCTGACCGCGATCATCTGCATCGGCGAGACGAGAGCCGAACGCGAAGCCGGCTCCACGCTCGAGGTCTTGTCGCGTCAGCTGGCCGGGTCGGTGCCGCCGAGCGCCACCGCTGCAAACACCGTCGTTGCCTATGAGCCGGTCTGGGCGATCGGCACCGGCCTGACGCCGACGGCCGCCGACGTCGCCGAGGCGCATGCGCATATTCGCGCGAAGCTCGCCGAACTGCTCGGCGACACGGCGACGAAGATGCGCATTCTCTATGGCGGCTCGGTCAAGCCGTCCAACGCGGCGGAACTGCTGGGCGTCGAGAATGTGGACGGGGCCCTGGTCGGCGGCGCCAGCCTCAAGGCCTCGGACTTTCTCGCCATCGCCGAAGCCTATATGCATCTCTCATAGCCGCTGGCGCTCATCCGCGGAGCCAAGCGCTCCGCCGAAATCCTTGCAATGACCGGATTGCTTCTCATATTCCGGCCACGGGCTTGGAAATGCCACCAAAGCATTGTAAGGAGCCGCCTCCAAATCACCGGTCGTATGCGCGGCCGCGCAAGGCCTCGCCAGGATAAATTATGGAAACCGTACTGATCGTCATCCACCTCATGGTCGTGCTCGCCCTTGTCGGCGTGGTGCTGCTGCAGCGCTCCGAGGGCGGCGGCCTGGGCATTGGCGGCGGTTCCGGTTTCATGACGGCGCGGGGCGCCGCCAATGCGCTGACCCGCGCCACGGCGATCCTGGCGGCGGCCTTCTTCGTCACCTCGCTGGCGCTGTCGATACTGGCTCGCTACGGCGAGAAGCCGATCGACATCCTCGACCGCGCTCCGGCCTCCACCTCGGATAATGCCGGCAAGGGCGTGCTCAACCAGCTGCCGGGGGCAAACGGTCCGGTGGGCAGCTCGCAGCCCGCAGTGCCGGCCGGCGGCACCCCGCCGGCAGCTCCGTCTGGTGGCGCGACCACTACGACTCCGCTTTCGAATGGCGCCGCCACGACCGCCCCGGCGCCTGCTCCCGCCACGCCGGCCCCCGCGAATCCCGCCGCGCCGCCGGCCGCGAACGGCGTGACGTTGCCGGTCACCCCGCAGGTTCCGAACCAGTAGTCGGCAAGCATTGCTGCCGCGATCTGTTGTCGTTTGAACACAGTCGCGGCAAATGCCGCTCTATCACGAAGATTCAACCAAGCGTCGCGCTTTCCTTAGCTTGAGAGGCCACCGGCTAATCGACTATAGATTGCGCGCGGCACATTCGGCGTCCTTGGGGGGCGCCGGGCGCCGCCGTGGGCAACAAGCATTGAACGATCGGATCTTCGCCATGCAGCTTCGCAGCTTCATTCTTTTGGGATTCTGTGCCGTGTTCGGCATGGGGTCCGCGGCCTTTGCCTCGCCGGCAAACCTGGCCACCTCGCCATCATTCGAAACGACTGATGCCATCAAAGTCGCCGTCAAGAGCGATGCATCGCAGCTGAAGCTCCTCAAGAAGAAGAAAAACCCAACCGCGGACGACCTCGCCCAGATCAGCAAGCTCGAGGCCAAGATCGCGGCCGACAAGGAAGCCGCCAAGGTCAAGGCGCTGGAAGCCCGCAAGCTGGCGATGCGCGAGGCGGCGAAGGCCAAGGCGGACGCGGCTCGTCAGGAATGGCTTGCCAAGAAGGGCTCGGCAGCGCAGGTCGCCGACGCCAAGCCGGTCAAGAAGACCACCAAGATCATCGAGTCGCTCGAGCCCGCAGCGCCGATCCAGACGGACGAGCCGCTCTCGGCGGAGGCGATGAACATCGCAGCCACGGGCAACAATGGCGAGCTGCGCAGCGAACAGCCCGGGCAGAAGCAGTCGAGCGGTCGCGGACTGTTTGCCGGCCTGTTCGGTGGCTCGTCGGTGTCTTCGATCAACTATCTGCCCGAGACCCGTGCGCTGGATTCCGCGCTCGCCAAAAAGGACGCCAAGAGACCTTTCAAGGTGAAGCCGGAATATGTGCCGCAGGAGGTCACCTTCTCAGGCTATGATCCGGGCACGATCGTCATCGACACCAATGCCCGTCGTCTCTATCTCGTCGAGAGCTATTCGACTGCGCGCCGCTACGCCATCGCAGTGGGCCGCGAGGGATTGCAGTTCAAGGGCACGGTGGCCGTCGGCGACAAGCAGGAATGGCCGCGCTGGATCCCGACGCTCGACATGCAGAAGCGCGAGCCGAAGCACTATGGCCAGTACAAGGACGGCATGCCCGGCGGCGGCGAGAACCCGCTCGGCGCGCGCGCCATCTACCTCTATGACGGCAAGAAGGACACGCATCTGCGCATCCACGGCACCATTGCGCCGCAGTCGATCGGAACCAGCGCCTCCAATGGCTGCTTCCGCATGATCAACGAGCACGTCATGGATCTGTACAGCCGGGTCAAGGTCGGCACCAAGGTCGTCATCATCTGACGCGTTCGGGCAGAATGCCGAAAGGGCCGGCATCGCCGGCCCTTTTGTTTTGATCCCGGCGCGGCGCTGACGGATCCAGCGACGCGCTTTCGAACCTTTGTTCGCATGCATGTCGTTCGCCCAAAACCGCTGTGCGATTTGGGCGACGCGCTTCTGGGAAAAGCCCATCACGGGCATCGGTGCCATTTGGGAAAAAGCCTTCGCGGCGGTTTTTTCTCTGGCGGAATCAATCAGGCCGCGTTAAGCGATGACTCCCATGGCGCGATATGTATTCATCACAGGCGGCGTGGTTTCCTCCCTCGGAAAAGGCATCGCCGCAGCAGCTCTTGGGGCTCTTCTGCAGGCGCGAGGCTATCGCGCACGGATCAAGAAGCTCGATCCCTATCTCAATGTCGATCCCGGAACGATGTCGCCGTATCAGCATGGCGAAGTGTTCGTCACCGACGATGGCGCCGAAACCGATCTCGATCTCGGCCATTACGAGCGCTTCACCGGCCGCTCGGCCAACCAGCAGGACAACATCACCACCGGCCGCATCTACAAGAACATCATCGAGCGCGAGCGCCGCGGCGACTATCTCGGCGCCACCGTACAGGTGATCCCGCACGTCACCGACGAGATCAAGCATTTCGTCCTCGACGGTAATGACGACTACGACTTCGTGCTTTGCGAGATCGGCGGTACGGTCGGCGACATCGAGGCGATGCCGTTCCTGGAGGCGATTCGCCAGCTCGGCAACGATCTGCCGCGCAACAACGCCGTCTATGTGCACCTGACGCTGATGCCCTACATCCCGACCGCGGGTGAATTGAAGACCAAGCCGACGCAGCATTCGGTGAAGGAACTGCGCGGCATCGGCATTGCGCCCGACATTTTGCTGGTGCGCGCCGACCGGCCGATTCCCAAGGAAGAGCGCAGAAAGCTTTCGCTGTTCTGCAACGTGCGCGAAAGCGCCGTCATCCAGGCGCTGGACGTGCCGCATATCTATGACGTGCCGATGGCCTACCATAAGGAAGGGCTCGATTCGGAAGTGCTGGCCGCCTTCGGCATCGACCCGGCGCCGAAGCCGCGCATGGAGCCCTGGCAGGCGCTTTCCAACCGCATCCACAATCCGGAAGGCGAGGTGACCATCGCCATCGTCGGCAAGTATACCGGCCTCAAGGATGCCTATAAATCGCTGATCGAGGCACTTTCGCATGGCGGCCTGGCCAATCGCGTCAAGGTCAAGCTCGACTGGATCGAGAGCGAGATCTTCGAAAAGGAAGATCCCACACCGTGGCTGGAGAAGGTGCACGGCATTCTCGTTCCCGGCGGCTTCGGCGAGCGTGGCTCGGAGGGCAAGATCCTGGCCGCGAAATTCGCGCGCGAGCGCAGGGTGCCCTACTTCGGCATCTGCTTCGGCATGCAGATGGCCTGCATCGAGGCGGCGCGGTCGCTGGCCGGCGTCGACCACGCGTCGTCTACGGAGTTCGGTCCGAGCGAGGAGCCGGTCGTGGGCCTGATGACCGAATGGCTGAAGGGCAACATGCTGGAAAAGCGCAAGGCGAGCGGCGACCTCGGCGGCACGATGCGGCTGGGCGCCTATCAGGCCGAGCTAGCCAAGGGCTCGAAGATTGCCGAGATCTACGGCGACACCCAGATTTCGGAGCGTCACCGGCACCGGTACGAGGTCAATATCGACTACAAGCAGCGGCTGGAAGACTGCGGCCTGGTGTTCGCCGGCATCTCGCCCGACGGCGTGCTGCCGGAAACGATCGAATACCCGGACCATCCCTGGTTCATCGGCGTGCAATATCACCCTGAGTTGAAGAGCCGGCCGCTCGAACCGCACCCGCTGTTCGCGAGCTTCATTTCGGCGGCGGTGGAACAGTCGCGGCTGGTTTGACCGACCGGCTGGTGGACCGGCGATGCAGACCTATGTCGCGCTGCTTTACAGCATTGTCCTCGGCGAGGGACGGCGCGTCGTCATGACCGACCTCAAGACGATGGCTGAGGAGCTCGGGCTGAAGAATGTCCGCACCCTTGTGGCGACGGGCAATCTGGTCTTCGAGACGCGGGCGAGCAGGATTTCCAACCTCGAGCAGCGGCTGGAAAAGGCCTTCGAAAAGAGTTTCGGCCGCCATGTCGACATCATCGTACGCGGCGCCGAGGACTGGCTGAAGCTCGCGGCCGGCAATCCGTTCCCGGCCGAATCGGCGGAAGCCGCTGACCAAGTCGCGGTGCGGGTGATGCGCGAGCCGGTTACTGAAGCGAGTATCGCAATGCTGCAGCCCCGTGCCGCCGATGACGAGAAAGTGCGTTTGGTCGGCGGCGACGTCTGGGTGGTGTTTTCGCGCGAGAGGCCGAGCTCAAGGCTTCTTGCGGCAACCAATCACAAGCGTCTTGGGATCGGCACCTCGCGCAACTGGAACACCGTGCGAAAGCTGGCCGAGATGGTAGGCAGTAGGCAGTAGGCAGTAGGCAGTAGGCAGTAGGCAGTAGGCAGTAGGGAGTATTCTCTTTTGCCTAGGTCCTACTGCCCGCCGCCTTATTTCAGGCCTTCGCCATCCGCGCCCCGGCACCGAGCGCCATGGTGCGCAGCACGTAGTAGACGGCGCCCGCGATCGCCACGCCGAAGAACCAGCCATAGACGCCCCACCAAGACGGCAGCCAGTTGGTGAAGTTGGGAAGGATCGAGGAGAAGATCGCGCCAACGCCAGCCGCGATGAAAGCATTGACGTGCCAGCCGCCCTGGAAGCGGAACTCGCCGTCTTCCCGGTAGAGCGCCGCGACGTCGACCTCGCTTTTGCGGATCAGATAGTAGTCGACCATCATCACCCCGAAGATCGGCCCCATTGTCGCGCCGATGATGTTGACGAAGGAAGCCGCACTGCCTTCCCACGGCGCGAAGGGGTAGAGCACAAGCGCAATAAGTGCCGCGATGTAGCCGCCCTTCTTGAAGTCGATCTGGCGCGGGAAGACGTTGGAGAAGTCGAAGGCCGGCGAGACGAAGTTCGCCACCACGTTGATGCCGAGCGTGGCCACCGCAAAGGTCAGCGCCGCAAGAGCCGCCAGGAACCAGCTGTCGAACTTGGCCGAGATCTGGTCGGGATGGAGCAGCACCTCGTGGTAGACGTCGTAGGCGGCAATGGTGGTGACGCCGGCGACCAGCGAGAACAGGATGAGGTTGACCGGCAGGCCCCAGATGTTGCCCTTGCGCAGCGCCGCATTGTCGGGCGCGTAGCGGGCAAAGTCGCAGAAGTTCAGGTAGAGCGCCGAGAAGTAGGTCACCCAGATCGCCGCCACGGCGAACAGCGCCGTCCATGAACCCGGTTCGCCCGGCACGCCGGCATCCTTGGTCTTTTCGAGCAGCACATCCATCGGAATGTCACTGGTGAAGGCGAAGGTGCCCGCCTTGAGGCAGAGATAGATCGCCAGAATCAGCATCATCACCCAGACGGCCGGACCCGCCCAGTCCTGGAAGCGGCGCACCGTTTCCATGCCTTTCTGGATGATCAGCAGTTGCAGCGCCCAGATGACGACGAAGCAGATCACTTCCAGGGTGGAATGGCCAAGAAGATGGGAGCTTTGGTTGAACTCGTTGAACCATTGCAGGCGGGTCAGCAGAGCCACGATCGCGCCGGAGGCCGCGGCCGTTTGCGCCCCGTACCAGAAGCAGGCGACGACGGCGCGCACCAGCGCCGGGATGTTCGCGCCCCAGATGCCGAAGGAGGCGCGGGCAAGCACGGGGTAGGGCACGCCGGTCTTCACGCCGGCATAGCCGACGAGGTTCATCAGGAAATAGATGATGAGCGAGCCGATGCCGATGGCGATGATGAAGTTGACGAAGCCGCCGCAGAACAGAAACAGACTCGCCGCCAGGTAATAGCCCCAGAGGCTGTGCACGTCGGAGGTCCAGACGTTGAAGATGGAGAACGGTCCCCAGTTCCTGACCGTTGCAGGAGCCAGATCCTCGTTGTAGAGGTCGGGCGAAGCGCCTTGTATGGTCATTGCAAGTGTCCCCTTTTGCAAAACGCGCCGTCACGCGTTAACTGAGGAGGGTAAGCCTGACGCTGGGGAACCGGCAAGCAATCCATTTGCCGGCTTTGACCTTAAAGACATTCAACGAGAATCGCGCTTCTCGTCGGCCTCAAACAGGGATCGCCTTGACGACTCACCCTGACGGTTTGAGGCAAACTGATCTGCCGGTCGGCGATCTTCACGGATCGTCGAATTTTTGCAGCAGGGCGAATTTTTTTGGGAACCAAAGCGTTCGGTGCGCGTTTGAAGTGGTTCGACTGCGTTGCGGTCGACCGGGAGGATAGTATGGATCGCTTGCATTTCTTTACCCCAGTGCGGATCGCGCGTGGGCAGGGATACCCCGTGGAGGAAGTCGACAGTGTCTCCGAAGCCATGGTGTTCCTGCGGAAGTGGCCGGCAGGCAGGCGCGGACCGGTTTATCAATGCGCCCTGAATTGCTGCTCGGCGGCAATGTCCGGCAACATGTCGGCGGAGGAGGCCAGAAAGGCCTTCGTCGGCTTTGCCCGCATCACCCGGCTGCTCGACGACGAGATGGCAATGCCGCTTGGTGGCGCTTCGATGGACAATGTCTACGCGCTGAGACGCTGACATCGCTCCAAAGGCGCTCCGGCTCCTGACGAGGTCGGACACCGCATCGATAGAGCGCCGGCTCTAGGGTCGGCGGCAGGTAGTCTGCGCCTCCGCGCCGCCCTAATTTTCCCGGAACGTACGCGTGAGGGAGGCCTCCACTGGTGCCAGCATATAGTCGAGCAATGTGTGCTCGCCCGTCAGGATCATGACCTCGGCCGGCATGCCGGGGGACAAGCGGATATCATGCAGCTGTGCGAGATCGGCCGGGTAGACCTTGACCTTGGCGAGGAAATAGGGCTCGCCGGTTTTCTCGTCGGTCAGCCGGTCGGCCGACACTGAAGTGAGCAGGCCATGGATCTGCGGCAGATGCCTGGTCGGATAGGCTGTCAGAACCACGCGGGCCGGCATGTTCGGATGCACCACGTCGATATCGGCCGGCCTGATGCGTGAATCGATGACCAAATTGGGCTGGTTGGGCACGATATCGAGGAGCGGCTGGCCGCTGGCGATCACGCCCGATTCGGTCGTCACGCGCAGGTTCATCACCGTTCCGGCGATCGGCGCGACGATGTCCGTCCTGACCAGCACGTCCTCGCGCGAGGGCAACTGGCTGCGCAGTTCGGCGAGATCGCCGCGCGCCTTGGCAAGATCCTCATTGGCTCTCTCGCTGTCCTGCTGGCGCAGGTTGAGGAGCTGGAACTCGGTCTCGCCGATCTGCTGGTCGTTGCGCGCCACTTGTGCGCGGTTCTCTGCCTGATTGGCGCGGATATCGGCCTGGGCGCGTTGCAGCGCCAGTATCCGGGGCAGGCGTTCGAGACCCTTCTTGTACATCACCTTGGCAGAGGCAATCTCCTGCTCGATCAGGCCGAGCTGCTCGGCCTGAGCGGCGAGCACTTCCCGCGATCCCGTGCTTTGCTCCTGGATCTGCGCAATGCGCTTTTCAAGGATTCGCGTGCGCCCTGCACGGGTAGCGAGCCGGCTGGCGAGCAGCGCCTGCTCCTCAACGACAACCTTTCGCGC
Source organism: Mesorhizobium sp. M3A.F.Ca.ET.080.04.2.1 (assembly GCF_003952525.1). Taxonomy (NCBI): domain Bacteria; kingdom Pseudomonadati; phylum Pseudomonadota; class Alphaproteobacteria; order Hyphomicrobiales; family Phyllobacteriaceae; genus Mesorhizobium; species Mesorhizobium sp. M3A.F.Ca.ET.080.04.2.1. The sequence goes on from NZ_CP034451.1 coordinate 471,125, forward strand.
CAAATCGCTGTCAATTGACGTTAGTTCCTTAGGGAAAGCGATCTGGGTCTGGCCGGAAAGCTCGGCGACAAGGCGGGCCTCGGTCGCCAGAAGACGGACGTAATGTGTCTGCAATTCGTCGTAGCGGCCTCGAGCCTGGGTGGTCTTCAAACTAATCAGGACTTGGCCAGCGCCGACCCTGTCGCCTTCCTTGACATAGATCTTGCCGATGATGCCGCCCTCCAGATGCTGAACGGTCTTACGGTAGCCTTCCGGGCTGACGATGCCATTAGCCACAACTGCGCTCGCCAAGAGGGCAACGCTGGACCACACCGCGACGCCGCCGACGAAAACGATGGACGAGACGTAGCCCAGCATGCGCGCGGGTCGCGTCCGCCGGTTCAGGTCGCGCCTGCTGACTTGGAGGGCAGGTGTCCGTCGCCGGACCAGCCCTGCCACCAGGAGCAGGAGCATCGCCCCGGCAGCTGCCGTCATGGCGATTTGTGCTGGTTGAACCTGCCCGTCAAACCAGATCGATACCTCCGCGATTAGATCCCTGGCGCCGGTAGTGAGCGTTTCCCCCAGTCCTCGCACGCTGTCCGCCAGCCCGTCGAGCATCGTCGAGAAGTCACCAGATCGAACGCCCATGGCTCACTCCGCTGCCTTCAGGTCTCTTGGCTCGTTGGCGGCAACCTTTTCCCGTATGACGGCCGGCCCCGGGATACGTCTGGCCTGTCCGTTGAGCGCGCTCAGCACCTCCTCGCGCGTGCCGAACATCGAGACGGATCCGTCGCGGAGCAGAACGATATGGTCGGCCGTGTGCAGAAGATTGGTCCGATGGCTGACGATAACGACTGTACGGCCTCGCCGCTTCAGCTGCTGGAGCACGTTGAAGAGCGCCACCTCTCCTTCGCCGTCAAGCCCGGTGTTCGGTTCGTCGAGAACGATCAGCGGCGGATCGCCGAACAGAGCCCGGGCCAATGCGATGCGCTGGCACTGGCCACGGGAAATCCGTGTCGCGTGCGGCCCGACTTCGGTGCGGTAGCCGCTCGGCAGCCGCAGAATCATCTCGTGGATGCCGGCAAGCTGCGCCGCGGCGATCACCGCTTCGCTATCGACGTCGCGCAAACGCGCAATGTTCTCGGCAATCGTTCCGGGAAACAGTTCGACCTGTTGCGGCAGATAGCCGACATACTGGCCCAACTGGTCCGAAGCCCAAGTCCAGACCTCGGCACCGTCAAGCCTGACATGGCCGAACGACGGCCGCAGCGCGCCGACAATGAGACGGCAGAGCGTGGTCTTGCCGGAACCGGACGGTCCAATCACGCCGCAGGTCTGCCCGGGCTCAACGCCGAAGTCTATCCGGCTTATAAGCGGCTGCGACGTGCCCGGCGCGCGGTAGTGCAAATCCTCGAGCTTCAGCCCGCCCTGCGGGCGCGGTAGGGTCACGCCAGCGTTTTGCACGGAAACGGTCTCGGCGAAGAGTCTCATCAGGTTGCGGCGGGCGGCCCGCGCGCTGACTAGGCTGCGCCATGCGCCGATCGAGCGCTCGATCGGCGCCAGGGCGCGGCTGAGCAGTATGGAGGCGGCGATCATCGAGCCCGCCGTGAGTTCGCGGCGCAGGACGAGATAGGCGCCGAGCCCCAGCACGGCCACCTGAAGCGCAAGGCGCAGTGAGCGCGACAGGCTGCTTATGATGGTGGTGCGCCGGAAAAGCCGACCCTGGAGCTCCATCAGCGACTGCTGGTTTTCCTCCCAGCGCCGCAGTGCCGGCTCGGACATGCCGAGCGAGCGCAATGTCTCGGACGCCTCGATATATTGGCCTACGGCGGCCTGGCTGCGGCGCAACCCCGCGGCCGCTTCCTGGCCTTTGCGGCGGGTGAAGAAGTCATTGGCGAGCGCAGCGCCGAACAAGAATATCGCGCCGGCAATGCCGACCGCGCCCAATACCGGATGCAGCAGCCACATGAAGGCCAGGAATACCGGCGTCCATGGCGCGTCGAGAAAGGTCAGAATGCCGTCGCCGGCGACGAAACCGCGGAGATCCCCGAGATCCTTGAGGCCGCCCTCTATGCCGTTGCCGGCGAGGCGCGCTTCCATGCCGCGCTCGATCACGGGAACGCTGAGCTGGTCGTCCAGCCACTGGCTTATATATGCCAGCATCATTCGGCGGGCGTGTTCCAGAAGGCCATAGACGACAATGGCGCCGATAACGGCAAGGGTGAGCCACAGCAGCGTATCGATCGAGCCGCTCGACAGCACCCTGTCGTAGATCTGCAGCATGTAGACGGTGCTGGCGAGCAGGAGGACATTGGCGAGCAGGCTGAAGAGGAGTAGGGCTGGCGCCTGATGGCGCGCCAGATGCATTACCTCCTGGAAGGTCGGTCTTGCCTGCATCACGGATCCCCCCGATTGCGATTTTGGTGTACCCGGACGGGCGCCCACAACAAGGGCGCCCGGCCGCTGTCACGTCAGACAATGCCGTCCGCGACATCCAGGTGGATCGTAAACGTATCCGAAGCGCTGTCGTTATCGCCGTCAGACAGATGGGCCGTGAAGTCCAGGTCGAGGGGATCGGGATTAATCGGCTGCTCGATGCTGAACTGGATGACCGGGATCTTGACGGTGCCTACACCCATGGTGAGTTGGATCGCCTCGATCTGCTTGGAGCCGCCGTCGATCACGAAATACTTGCCGCCCTCCGCAACATCCGGGATGAGTGGGTCGTGACGCGGAGCGTCGTTCAGCATGGGTAGCGTCACTTCGATCGGACCGCTGACAGTCCCATCAGTGTAGTAGGCGATGTAGTAAAGATCCTCTGTGGCCGGGGTGTAGCCACCCACGGAATTGTCGATATAGACCGTGACCTTGTCGACGTCCTGCTCAGGATTGACCACGAAGCTCTCGTCGCCCGAGGTGATGGTGGTGTTGGGGAACGCTGGAGTCCCTCCGCTCACGCCATCGAGGTTGTTGTTGTTGATGCCAATGCCTGAGGTAGACACGTTCATCTTGAATGAACTGTTGATCAGGCTCGTGGCGCTGAGTGCTTCAAGCTGCGCTTCGGTCAGATCCGGATCTGGCTGGACAAGATCCTCGATGTCATTCGGGTCGCTGCCAACGCTTCCGTTCTCCAGGGGAGCGGTCGGAACGGCGCCGAAGAAGATGACGTCGTGCGAGGGCCCATCCGGCGGGAATTGCAGCGTCTGCACAGCGTCCGGCCCGCCGGCCTTCAGCGATCCCTCTGAGGTATCGAAATTTTCGATGGTTGGGGGTAGCTGCGTCACCGCCAGGGCATAGGTGTTCGCGACTGGATCGAAGGTCAGCGTGAAGTTGACAGTATCGTCAACGTTATCGCCGTTGAAGTCGTCCGTGATCGACCCTGTGAAGCTGTAGGCCCCTGTCTGCGTCAGAGAGGCGCCTGACGGTACTGTGCCATTGGCGTCGATCTCATAACTGTCCAGCGTCACGCTGAGCAGGTTGAATCCATCGGCGCCGGGGTCGTGAGTCCAGGTGCCGTGGGCACCGCTGTCATAGTCACCGCCTGCGGCGGCGTCCGCTACTGCAATTGTGGGTCCGTCGTCCTGGAACACCACTGCATCGCCGATGCCGGTCGAACTGGTCGCGGTATCGCCGTCACCGTCGGTGACCGTGACCACCGCCAGCAACGCGCCGTCGGTAATGTTCACCGATTCGTCGTAGCTGCCGCCCGGGGTCGGATGAAGGATCGAAGCATATTGCGCCACGCTGACGACCCCGGTGGTGCTGTTGATCGCGACGGCGAACGCCGCCGCCCCCGCGGCCCCGCCAATGCGGCCGACCACAAGGTTGCCTTCCTTGAACAGGAAGATGCTTACGCCAGCGGTGGTGTCGAGGCCGGAATCGACGCCTGCGGCGGACACCGCCAGCGAGAATGCCGTCGTCCCGCCCTCCTGGTCGGCGCCGAGCGAGCTTCCGGTGGAGCTCACGACCGCGTTCGGATCCTGCGCATAACCGGCTGGGCTCAAATCGGTGCTGACATTGGCGACACCCGCGAACAGGCTGACCACTCCTGCGGCAGTGGTGTCATCGGCATCTGCGTCATTGCCCGCCGTCTCGTCATGCGTCACCGTCGCGGCAAGCTGGACGATCGCTGCCGTCGGCCCATCGTCCTGGAACTGCACGGCATCGCCGATGCCGGTCGAACTGGTCGCGGTATCGTTGTCGCGGTCAGTGACCGTGACCACCGCCCGCAGCGCGCTGTCGGTGATGCTCACTGACTCGTCGTAACTGCCGCCCGGAGTCGGATGATGGATCGAAGCGTATTGCGCCACGCTGACGACCCCGGTGGTGCTGTTGATGGCCACCGCGAAGGCTGCCTGCCCTCCGGCTCCGCCGATGCGGCCGACCACCAGGTTACCTTCCTTGAACAGGAAGATGCTTACGCCCGCGGTCGTATCGAGGCCTGAATCAACTCCTGAGGCGGACACATCCAGCGAGAATGCTATCGTTCCGCCATCTGTGCCCGTGGAACTCCCGGTTGAACTCACGACCGCGCTTGCGTCCTGTGCGTACCCGGTTGGGCTCAGATCGGTGCTGACATTGCTGACACCGGCGAACAGACTGATAACGCCCGCGGCGGTGGTGTCGTCGGCATCGCCCTGATTGCCGGCGGTCTCGTCATGGGCCACTGTGGGGGCGCCTTGCACGATGCCTGCCGTCGGCCCATCGTCCTCGATGACGATCTGTTGGCCGACGAAGGTCGAGGAGCCGCTGGATGTCACGATACCGAAACCGCCAATGTCGAAAGTATTGTTGTCATTGGTGGCATCGGTATCCGCGTTGCTGATGTTTTCGATCAGCACGCGGTCGTGGGTAGAGGTCGTCGTCCACGTCACCTTATCGCCGGTGCTCAGGCCGGTGATCGTCAACGTACCGTCGGCGTTGACCGTGGCAACCGGAGTAAATTGCGTATTGCCTGTCTTGACGACGAAGTCGGTGACCGAGGCCGATGTGATGTTGACTTGGGTGTCGTTGGTGAGCCCGTCGACAAAATTCACCCCCGGCTCCGCGGCGGTGGTGAAGGCCGTGATCTTGACGGTGACGGGTCCGACGCCCGGATTGGTTTGGTTGACGGTGAACGACGCCCCGGTTGCATTGACGACGTTCGTGAAGGCGATGTTGGCTTCGACGTCGGCCTCGTTCTGGTCCAGATTGGGCACGAGGAAGTTCGTGTCCGCGCCCGTGACGTAGGTGATGAACGCGCCTTCGTTGGGGTTGATCTGGTTGCCGTTGACGCCGAACGAGGTGGTGCTTCCGGCCTGGCTGATGTTGAGCACATCCTTGGTCGTGATGTTCCCGCCCTGGGATTGATTGAGCGGGTTTTTCCCAATCACCACGATCTGGGTGGAGTTTGGATCGCCGAAGGTCATGAACAAGTTGCTGCCCGACGGTGCCCCGGCAAAGCCGAAGTTCAGCGTCTCGCTCGCCGCGAGCTTGAGGGTGTTGCCGAGATCGACCGCGTCATCCGGGTCGGTGCTGTTGTTATGGAAGATCGGAACGTAGGTGACGATATGGAAGGTAACCTGGTCGCTGGTCGCGCCGGCGTTCACCACGTCCTGCTTGAAGATGACGAAGGCGATCGCGTCGGCGCTGCCGTTGCCATCGCTGTCGTATCTGCCGATCACGGTGTCGTTCCCATCAGCGAAGAGCAGGATATCCTTGCCGTCGGCTGTGTTGAGCAGGCTGTCGTCGCCGTTGAGGGCGCCACCGTTGCTGTCGGTGAACGTGGTGCCGGCGAGCTGTGAACCAGAGGTAGCGTTGACGGTGACCGAGTTCGTCTTGGTCGCGACGCCGACATTGGTCGGGAACGCGGGGTTTAACCCCAGGGTGGTCTCCAGATAAGTCCGGAACGCTGCTGAGAGAGAAGTGTACGCCACGTCGGTGTCGGTAAAGCCGTCGGCGCCGTCCGCGGTTTGCAAACCAGCAGTCTGATCGTTGACGGCTTCGTCGTTGAGAATGAAGGTGATAGCCATTGTTGTGCTCCCCATCGAATGACTGGCCGGTCGCTCAAATTCCCCCTTGAGGTGCGCCCGCGCTCAAGATCGGTCCTGAGTGGTCCATGCACGGAGCGTCGCGCACTGAATGCGGCCTTGATCCTCTATTGTTCTGTCGGGGAAGCGGGCGCGTCCATTCACGGTTGGATAGTATTTCGATCAATGCCGTGCCTGATCGAACGGTATATATCCTTCGATATTGTCGGCTTGCGCAGGTCGGTGATCCGGGTGGATCGCCAGGCAAGACTCCAGTAATGGCTTGATTGAGCTTGGCGACCCAGGGAAGGGGCGATCGATCAGATCAGATCTGTTGCCGTGTGGCCGGCGCTCTTGCGGTGCGCCGCCCAGGCCAGTTCCGCACGGCTGCCGAGGTTGAGCTTGGTGTAGACATGATGCAGATGCATCTTCACCGTGCCTTCGGACACATGCAGTTGCTTGGCAATGGTCTTGTTGCGCAAGCCGCGCGAGACGAGGTCGGCGATTTCGGTCTCGCGCCCCGTAAGCCTCGATGTCGTCTGAGGTTGCGCCCGCGGCATGAGCAGATGCTGGACGATCTTGTTGTCGATCCACCTCTTGCCGCTGGCCACCGCGTTGACGCAATCGAGAAGAAAGCGATTGCTTATGCCGTCGAACAGCAGCCCGTCGACGTCGAGCGCCCGTATTTCCTCAACGTTGAGGCCGCTGCTGGGCTGCAGGATGAAGATTATGCCGATACCGCTATGGCTGGCCCTCAACGTGGCGGAGAGACTCGTCGTTTGCGGGTCCGCAATGTCCAGGCCGAGGATAGCAATATCGGGCCGGTGGCGTGCCACAGGGGGAAGCACGTCAACAACGCGATGACACTCGGCGACAACGTCGTGTCCGGCCTTACGCAACACCCAGCCCAGACCGGCGAGATACACGCCGCGCGGGTCCGCGACAACCACCGTCGACATGCGAACACCGTCCGTAGAAAACGCAACGAACTTTGGGTAAACCGCCCCACACAGCTCACGATATGAGCACAAAAAGTTTACTCCAACTTGTGGAAAATTCAACGCGAACTATTGATTTCCTGAAAAATGCGTGAGGCAGAAATGGTCCCTTGGGTGTGAGACCTTTGTCCCAGCTCAAGGGAAACTGTCTGAAAACAAACGAGAATATGATAGGTCAGGCGCCTGGTCGTTGACCGGGAGGCGCTGGGAAAGAACTTTGAAGCCGATGCAGACTACGCTTGCCATAGCACCCATGATGGACTGGACAGACCGGCATTGCCGGTTCTTCCACCGTCAGTTGACGCGCCGCGCGCTGCTCTACACCGAGATGGTGGTGGCGGACGCGGTCATTCATGGTGCGCGCCAGCGGCTGCTTGGATTCGACGATGCGGAGCATCCGGTGGCGCTGCAACTCGGCGGCTCCGACGCGGGAAAACTGGCCGAGGCGGCGGCGATCGGCGAGGGCTTTGGCTATGACGAGATCAATCTCAATGTCGGCTGTCCGTCGGATCGCGTCCAGTCGGGCACGTTCGGCGCCTGCCTGATGAAGACGCCGGCGCTGGTTGCCGAATGCGTCGCGGCGATGAAGGCGGCGGTGAAAATCCCCGTCACGGTGAAATGCCGCATCGGCGTCGACGACCAGGATCCCGAACCTGCGCTCGATATGCTCGCCGACGGCGTTTTCGCGGCGGGTGCCGATGCGCTTTGGGTCCACGCCCGCAAGGCGTGGCTGGAGGGGCTGAGCCCGAAGGAAAACCGCGAGATCCCACCGCTCGATTATCCGCGCGTCTATCGTCTGAAGGACAGAAAGCCTAACGAATTCATCGGCATCAATGGCGGTATTCAAACGCTGGAAGAAGTTTCGATGCATCTCGGCCATGTCGATGGTGCCATGCTCGGCCGCGCCGCCTACCATACGCCGGGCGTGCTTGCCGGTATCGATGCCGCGTTCTACGGCGAGGCGTCCGTCGCGTTCGATTATGCAGCGCTGATCGAGGCCATGGCCGGTTACGCGGCACGGCATATCGAGGCAGGCGGCAGGCTCGGCCATGTCACGCGCCATATGGTCGGGCTATTCCATGGCCTGCCGGGCGCGCGCCGCTATCGGCAGATCCTGTCCACCGATGCGACCAGGCCGGGTGCCGGGCCGCAGGTGCTCAAGAAAGCCTTCGCGGCGATCGATTCTGCGGCGGCGGAAGCCGAGGCCGCCTGAGGCAAATCGGGAGTCAGTCCCGCAGGATCATTCGGTCGCCGCGCACGTCGAAACCCGACAGCGAGCCGATGAAATTCATGCCGAGCAGGCTTCGCTCCAGCATGCCGGGTGCGGCAATCATGACCGGCATGCCTTTGCGCACGATGCCACCGATCGCCAGTTCGTCGGTCTTGACGGTGGCGGCGCGCGCCATGCCATTGGCGGTGGATACCAGCGTGGTGAAATCAAGCGCCGCCGGGTTGAACCCGACCGCCTGGGCGTCCTCGGCCGTCAGCACCGTGGTGGTCGCGCCGGTGTCGACCACTGCCCGCACAGGGGTGCCATTGATCAGGACGCGGGCTTCGAAATGGCCGTTGTCGGCCTTCTCGAGGGCGACCGTGGCGCGGCCATTGTCCACCCCGAGCGCCAGAGGACTGCCGGGAACCAAACCAGCGGTGACGCGGCTGGCCACATCCTGCAACTCATAGCGGTATTGATAGCCGGCGATCAGGGCCAGCACGATAGCCGCCCAGACGCCGAGACTGCGCGCCATGTCGCCCAGCGGCCTGCCCGAACGCAGAAAGCTGGCGCCGATCAGCGTGCCGAGCGCACCAAGCCAGATCAGCCGGCCGAAATCGTCGTTGGCGAACCCCAGGGTACGGCCGGACGAATCATTGAGCATCAGCAGCACCACCGCGATGCCGATCACTGCCATCACGATCCAGAACAGCCGGTTCATGATGCGTCCCGTGTCATGACAGAGCGTCGCGCTCACGCGCCATGCGGGCGCGCCGCGTTTCCCGGCGCGGCCTCCGCTCGACGGTTTCGAGCCTGGCCGGCAGATCGGCCAGGACCGCTCGCCGGCTTTCCGGGGTCATCGCGATCCAGCCGGCGATTTCATCGCGCGTGCGGCCGCAACCGAAGCAGAAGCCAGTTTTCATGTCGATCGAACAGACCAGGATGCAGGGAGACTCGATGGCGCTCATGCTTTGCTCGCGGCTTCACTCCACATGGTGCAACGGCGCAGCCAATGCAAGCCCTCCGCGAAGCGTCGCCAAGCGGCGATTTCGCGGCATTCCGAACGGTTGTGTCGATTGGAGAAGGCGGCTATCCCGTCGCGACCTTCTCAAACAGCCGCGATGAACATGACCAGCCCGACGCCCTTCGATGATTTCCGCAGCCTGCTTTCGAAACTGCCGCCGGCCGACGGCGCGGCCGAGCGGCGCGTGCACGTGCTGTTCGGCAAGGCCGACAAACCGAAAGCTTCGCTCGGCCGCGTCGAGGATATCGCCGCCTGGCTCGCCGCTTGGAGCGGGCGGGCGCCGCCGGCGGTCAACCGCCCGCTGGTCGCGATCTTTGCCGGCAATCATGGCGCCGTCCGTCACGCCATCTCGCCGCGGCCGGTGGCGGCGACCGCCAATGCCGTCGAACTCTGCGCCGCCGGTGGCGCTGCCATCAATCAGATCTGTATCGCCAACGACCTAGGGCTGAAGGTGTTCGATCTAGCCTTGGACGTTCCGACCGGGGACATCACGGAAGAGGCGGCGCTCGCCGAGCGCGGCTGTGCCGCAACCATGGCCTTCGGCATGGAGGCCGTTGCCGGCGGTTCCGATCTGCTTTGTCTGGGCGATCTCGGCGTCGGCAATTCGACGATCGCCGCGGCGCTTTGCGCGGCTCTGTTCGGCGGCAAGGGCGTCGACTGGGTCGGGCCGGGATCCGGGGCCGACGCGGCGATGATGGCGCACAAGACTAACGTGGTCGACCGTGGGCTGGCTCTCCATCGTGCCGGTATCGCCGATCCCTTCGAGGCGCTGCGCCGGGTCGGGGGGCGCGAGTTCGCGGCGATCTGCGGCGCCATCCTGGCAGCCCGCATGGAGAAGATTCCGGTGCTGCTCGACGGATTTGCCGCGACCGCTGCGGCGGCGGTCCTGCATGCCGGCAATCCGGCCGCGCTCGACCATTGCCTGCTCGCCAGCCTGTCGCCCGAACCCGGCCATGCGAAAGCTGCTGACCGGCTCGGGCTGCGACCTCTGCTCGATCTCGGGGTCAGCCACGGCGAAGGGGTGGGGGCCGCGCTTGCCGCGGGCCTGGTGAAGGCCGCCGCGCTCACCAGTTCCGGCATGGCGGCTGCTGTGCGGTAGGGGAAGTTTCCAACGCTAGCGCCGGCGCGCTGCCACCGCTTTGGTCGGCAGTGCCGGCAATTCCTCCATCACCCGGCTCAACGGGAAGGTGGCGATGGCCTCGGTACCTTCGCGCAACTTGGAGTTCAGCTCGAATTCGCCGCCATGCATGGCGAGCAGACCCTGGACGATCGGCAGGCCAAGGCCGGTACCTTGCTCCGCGCTCTTGATGGCGATCGAGCCCTGCCCGAAGGCGGAAAGCACCACCGGGATTTCCTCCTGCGGTATGCCGGGACCATTGTCCTTGACCGAGACATACTGGCCGCCGCCCGCTGTCCAGCCGACACGCACCCGCACTTCGCCTCCCGACGGGGTGAACTTGATCGCGTTGGACAACAGGTTGAGCGTGATCTGCCGCACGGCCCGCTCGTCGGCGAGCAGGCGCGGCAGGGTCGTCTCGAATTCCTGGACGACGCGGATATCCTTGTTGCGGGCCCTGAGTTCCATCATGTGGCAGCAATCCTCGACCACCGTCACCAGCATCACCGGTTCCTCGTTCAGCTGATAGCGGCCGGCCTCGATGCGCGACAGGTCGAGGATCTCGTTGATCAGGTCGAGCAGGTGCTGGCCCGATTCGTGGACGTCGCGTGCGTATTCGCGATAGGTCGGATTGTTCATGGGGCCCAGCACCTCATTGGCCATCACTTCCGAGAAGCCGAGTATGGCGTTCAGCGGGGTCCTCAGTTCATGGCTCATCGAGGCAAGAAAGCGCGACTTGGCCAGATTGGCATCCTCCGCGCGCCGGCGCGCCTCGTCAGACATCGACTTCGCCGTCTCCACCTCGGCGACAAGCGCATCCTTCTCCGAGCGGAAGGAAAGCAGCATCCATGACGACTGGTTCAGCTGGCGCGCGACATAGGCGAAGAAGGGCAGGGCGACGATCAGCAGCGCTGCCATCACCGATCCGATCGGCAACCACAGCCCTGCCACGGCATAGGCATAGACGCCTACCGGTATGGCAAAGGTCGCCACCATGACGCCGCCCAGGGAGGACGCCATCACCGCCGTGATGGCCATGGCGACCAACAGCAGCATGGCCTTGATCACCTGGAACTGGTCGACCTGGCATGCGCCGCAACCCAGCCATGCGAACCAGGCCCAGCACAGTCCACAGAGGAAATGACCGATCAGGAATTCCCGGCGCGTCCGGGAGGGGGCGATTGCCGATGCTTCCGTCCGTTCCACACGGCGCGCCAGGAAGGCGACGGCCGTGTAGCAGACCAGCGTGAGCAAGGCCCAGACGGGGATCTGCCTGCCCAGGCCGGCGAACAGGCCGACCGTCGCGATCGCAAGCACCAGAAGCGGGATGGCTGCAGCGCTCACCACCATGGCGCGAGCGTGGAGCTTCAGCAGTTCCCGGTCGAAGTCGGGGCTGCCCGCCTGCTGCGAGAGACGGTCACGCGTCCTACGCACCGCGCGCGCAACGTCGCTGTTGCGGTGCGGTCTCCTGCGATCCACAATGAATTTGTCCGCTGTGTCCGAGCGTAGCAAAGGCATCAAAAGTTCAATTCTGCGCGCAGCGATTTCAATTCGTTAAGCTACGTTCGAATGATTAAGAGACTGTTTGCCATATGAGCCGTTCCTGGTCGCGAGGGCCGCGCCGGCGCTACGCGCCTAGCCAGCCGCGGAGCCTTCGGCAAAGGCTGCTGGACTACGGGTTGACCGTACTTGTGCTTGGCCTGCTCATCCTGGTGGCGGCTCGGATCGATCGTTTCGAGTTGCGCAGGGAGGAGGGCGCGGCGATCGTCAATGATGGCGATTCGATCACGCTGGGGGCGGTGCGCATCCGTATGCGGGGCATCGATGCGCCGGAGTATACGCAGGTCTGCCGCAAGGACGGCGCCGACTATCTCTGCGGCATGCTGGCGAGGCAGGCTCTCGTGCGTCTTATCGCTGATAGGCCGGTATCCTGCAGCGGCTGGCAGCGCGATCGCTACGGCCGGCTGCTCGGCGATTGCAAGGCGGGAGAGACCGATTTGAACCGGGCTCAGGTGCAGGCTGGATGGGCCGTCGCCTATGGCGACTTCGAGGCCGAGCAGGCTGTCGCGAGGGCGGCCAAGGTCGGTATCTGGGCCGGCACGTTCGAGGCGCCGCAGGACTGGCGCGACAGTCATCACCACCGGATCGAAAGGAAGCACGGCCTGCTGGCTTCGCTCGGCGATTCGCTGCGTGAACTCTTCCGGCTGTGGTGATGCTTCGTGGCACGCCCTATGATCGGTTGGAAAATCGGGAGAATGGAATGAAGCTGTTCGATGGCGGTCGCGCGCCCAATCCGAGGCGCGTTCGGGTCTTCCTAGCGGAAAAAGGATTGACGGTGCCGCTGGTGCCCATCGACATGCGCGCACTGGAGCATCGCGCAGAAGCCGTGGCTTCGCGCAATCCGCTGCGGCGTCTGCCGGTCCTGGAACTCGACGACGGCACGATCATCACCGAATCCATCGCCATCTGCCGCTACTTCGAGGAACTGCATCCGGATCCTGCCTTGTTCGGGCAGGGCGCGCTCGGCAAGGCGAAGGTCGAGATGTGGCAAAGGCGCATGGAGTTCAACCTGCTGAGTTGTGTGGCCGCCGCCTTCCGGCACATCCATCCGGCGATGAAGGATTGGGAGGTGCCGCAGATCCCCGAATGGGGCGAAGCCAACAAGCCCAAGGCAATCGAGTTCCTGCATCAACTCGACCGCGAACTGGCGGACAGGGAATTCGCCGCTGGCGATCATTATTCGGTCGCCGACATCACCGGGCTGATCGCCATCGATTTCATGAAACCGGCGCGTATCAAGCTGCCGGAGGAATGCACCAATGTGCAGCGCTGGCACGCCGCGATCTCCAGCCGGCCGAGCGCCGCTGCCTGAGTGAAAGCGTGGACCGGCCGCCTGGAATGAAGGAAGAACTGGCGCGCCTGGCCGCAAGGGTACAGAGCTGCCGCATCTGCGCCGAGCATCCGCGCGGCCGGCCCCTGCCGCATGAACCGCGCCCCGTGCTCAGGCCGTCATCGCGGGCCCGCATCCTGCTCGCCGGCCAGGCGCCGGGCACCAAGGTGCACGTTTCGGGGATGCCGTTCACCGACGCTTCGGGCGACCGGCTGCGAAGCTGGCTCGGCGTCAGCAGCGAGGAGTTCTACGACATCGACAAATTCGCCATCGTGCCGATGGGTTTCTGTTTTCCAGGGCAGGACGCCAAGGGCGCCGACCTGCCGCCGCGCCGCGAGTGTGCGCCGGCCTGGCGGGCCGAGCTCATGGCACTGATGCCGCAGATCGATCTGGTGCTGACGATCGGCGGCTACGCCCAAGCCTGGCACATGGGCCCTGCACGCCGGACCTCGCTAACCGACACGGTGAAGGACTGGCGCGCCCTATGGCACGCCGCAGCCGCGCCGAAGGTCCTGCCGCTGCCGCATCCATCATGGCGGAACACCGGCTGGCTGAAGAAGAATCCATGGTTTGAAATGGATTTGCTGCCGTTCCTGAGGTCGGAAATCCGCTATCGCCTTGATTAGTGGCTCTGCAAGAAATCACTCGCTTTTACCGCGTTGAGCAGAATTTCTTTCTTGTGAACAGCCCCAATAAAAGGGAATATAGCCAAACCATTCCTCTGGAGCCCCGAAATGGATCGCCTTGACCGAAAAATTCTGCGCCTTCTTCAGGAGGACGCGACACTCGCGGTCGCCGACGTCGCGAAGAAAGTCGGCCTGTCGACCACGCCGTGCTGGCGGCGCATCCAGAAGCTCGAGGAAGAGGGCGTCATCAAGCGGCGCGTGGCCATCCTCGACCATGAGAAGGTCAATGTCCGCGTCACCGTCTTCGTGTCGATCCGCACCAATTCGCACAGCCACGAATGGCTACGGCGCTTCTCCGAAGTCATCCAGGAATTTCCCGAGGTGGTCGAATTTTACCGGATGAGCGGCGACGTCGATTATCTCTTGCGCGTGGTGGTGCCCGACATCGCCGCGTATGACGCTTTCTACAAGCGGCTGATCGCCAAGATCGAGATCCGCGATGTGTCGTCGTCTTTCGCAATGGAGCAGATCAAGTACACGACCGAGATGCCGCTCGACTACATGATCCTGGACAAGGAGTCGGGCGCAAATGCGGCGTAAGGGCTGCACGAGGTGATAAGTCTTACTTCTTGCTTTTATTCAGGAAATTCCAAGGAGAATTGATGGGTGGCGCGACGGCATCAGGCACGGTCTCGACGCTCGCCACCTCGGCCTTGCGCACCGTGTAGCCTGACTGGACGATCAGCACGCCGTCGAGGATGAAGAGCTGGCTCTTCTCCATGCCGGGCTTCAGCACGCCGGTAACCGAGACCGGCTGGTAGGCCTCCGATACTCTGTAAGGTTGCGCCGGCGTGACCAGCACGATCTGGTTCGGCGGCGGCGTCGGCATATGGCTGCAGGCGCCGGTCCAAGGCACCAGCAGGAACTGGTAGACGAGGTCGCCGTCGCGATCGACCGGCAAAGCATAGCCGGCCAATTGAATGGTCTTGTCTTGGAGGTTGAGCGACAGCGTCTCGCCGTGGTCCGGCAGTTTTGCCGCGATCATCGGCAGATTGGAGTCTTCCGCGATAGCCTGTGTCTTCGGGCGCAGATCCTTCCAGAAGATATGTGCGACGTCGGCCGCGGCATCGGCTCCGGTGGACGCGAGGACCAGCACGGCCGCCAGCATCGCCCGTGGTTTGAAATGGTTTGTCATGGTCGCTCCATCCTCCGCCACTCGATTTCCGGAATCGAGTAAAAGCGGCGTTACCGTTCCAGGCTCAATGCTCCAGCCGCATCACGTGCCGGCGCGATCCCGCCATGCCAGTTTCCTGGAAGCCACGCGCCGAAAACATCTCGCGAAAGCCCATGAACCTGTAGCTGGGCGAGGCCTCGTCGACCGGATAGGCCTCAATGGCAGTCGCGCCTGCGGCGAAGGCATGGTCCACGGCATCGTCGGCGTCGCTTCGATGAAGCGGATGCGGTCGAGATCAAGTTTTTCTGGCAGCGAGCCGCTCGAGCTGTTTGGGATCTGTCATTTCCTTGACCGCATCCTTGCCGATCCAGCGCGCCGTCTTGTCGGACGATGCCGCCAGTTCTTCGGCGAGCGCAAGGGCAGGGGCGTGCAACGCCAGCGAGCGCTTGCCGATCTGCCGCAGCGCCCAGTTGACCGCTTTGCGGACGAAATTGCGCGGATCGCGAGAATGCTTTTCGATCAGCGGCAGACAGGAAAGAAAGGTCGCGTCCGGCTCCTTCTTCAGATGCACCGCGGCCCAAGCCAGCATGGCAAAGGCGGTGCGGCGGACGAATTCGCGCTCGTCCTCGGCGAACTCGTCGATCAATTCGCGCCAGAAGGGCGTTTCCGCAAACAGGTCAGCAACGCTGTCGACGACCTCCCAGCTGTCGAAATCGGCGGCCCAGCGCCGGCATTGCTCGACGGTGAGCTTTTTCGGGTCGCCGGTGAAGGCACCCATCAGCCGGGCCTCGCGGATGCCGCTGGCCCAAAGCAGCAGCGCCCGGTCGTGGTTCTTCTTCAGCTTGCGCGCCAGCGGCCGCAGATCAGAATTGCCGACGCCTAACGCGGTCGTGGTCGTGATGCCGAACCGCGCCATTCCGGCGCGGTTTTCCGCTTTGCCGATCGCGCGCAGGTGGGCGACGATATCGTCGGCGCTCCAGTTCGGATCGGGCAGGGACATCGCCCTTTATCTTTCGAGACGAGCCAGCAGCGAGGACGTGTCCCAGCGCCTGCCGCCCATTTCCTGCACATCCTTGTAGAACTGATCGACGAGCGCCGTCACCGGCAGCTTGGCGCCGTTGCGATTGGCTTCGGCCAGGCAGATGCCGAGATCCTTGCGCATCCAATCGACGGCAAAGCCGAAATCGTATTTTCCCGCATTCATCGTCTTGTGGCGGCTGTCCATCTGCCAGGAGCCGGCGGCGCCCTTGGAGATCACCTCGATGACTTTCTCGATGTCGAGGCCTGCCTTCTTGCCGAAATGGATGCCTTCGGCCAGTCCCTGGACCAGCCCCGCAATGGTGATCTGGTTGATCATCTTGGTGAGCTGGCCAGCGCCCGCCGACCCCATCAGCCCGACCATTCGGGCATAGGCGTCGATGATGGGCTTGGCCTTGTCGAAGGCAGCCTGCTCGCCGCCAACCATCACCGTCAGGACGCCGTTCTCGGCGCCGGCCTGGCCGCCCGACACCGGCGCGTCGAGGAAGGAAAAGCCGGCCTTTTCAGCGGCTTCGGCCAATTCCCGCGCGACCTCTGCAGAGGCCGTGGTGTTGTCGACGAACACGGAGCCCTTCTTCATCGCGGCGAAGGCGCCGTTTGCGCCGGTCGTCACCGAGCGCAGATCGTCGTCATTGCCGACGCAGGAGAAGACGAAGTCCATGCCCTCGGCCGCTTCGGCCGGCGTCAGCGCCAGTTTGCCGCCATGCTGTGCGACCCACTGCTCGGCTTTTGCGGCGGTGCGGTTGTAGACGGTGACGAGGTGGCCGCCCTTGTTCTTCAGGTGCCCGGCCATCGGGTAGCCCATGACGCCGAGACCGAGAAATGCAACCGATGCCATAGGCCACCTTCCGAGAACGAATTTTCAGTTGCGGAAGCTCTATGCCCTGCAGCGGATTCGTCAAGGCGCGGAAAGCCGCATCGCCTGGCGCGGACCGGAAGCTTCTATCGGTGCAGATGGATGGTGATGCGCCTCTCGATCCATTCGACGCCGTGGCGCAGGATCTCGACCATCACCAGGTAGACGATCGCCACCCAGATATAGGCCTGGATGTCGAAGGACCTGGCATAGGCGAGCTTGGCGTTGCCCATCAGGTCGTAGACGGTGATGATGGCGACGATCGCCGACGCCTTGATCATCAGGACGAGCTCGTTGCCGTAGGGTCTCAAGGCCACGACGATCGCCTGCGGCAGGATGATCTTGCGCAGCGTCTGCAGCCGGTGCAGACCAAGCGAGGCTGCGCCCTCCCATTGGCCCCTCGGCACGCTCTCGATGGCGCCGCGAAGGATCTCGGCCTGGTAGGCGGCGGTGTTGAGCGCGAAGGCGAACACGCCGCAATAGAACGCCTCGCGGAAGAACCACCAGAGGCCGACGGTTTCGAGCTGCGGCCGGAACGAGCCGACGCCGTAATAGACCAGATAGACCTGCACCAGCAGCGGGGTGCCGCGGAAGAAATAGACATAGCAGTAGGCCAGCCCGGAGAGCAGCTGGCTCTTCGACATGCGGGCGTAGGTGACGGGAAGCGACAAGATCGCGCCGGCGATCATCGAAATGATCACCAGGGCAAGCGTCGTTCCCAGTCCCTGCAGATAGGCCGGCGCGTATCTGGCGAAGAACTCGGGGTTCCAGGCAGTGACCAGATAGGCAACGATGCCGAGGCCGAAGAGGGCCCACATGGCCACGAGCGCGTAACCGACGATGCGAGCGCGCGGCCAGCCGCGCGCCTGGGGCGGCGGCCGCTCGACGACGATGGCCTGGCTGACGCTCATCGCGCCGTCCTCCGTGACAGCGAACGCAGAATGAAGCCGGTGGCGATCGACGACAGAATGGCCAGCACAAGGAAGATCAGCGCCGCGACGCTGTAGAAGAGGAAGGAATGCTTGGTGACGCGGGCCGCGACCCCGGCATTGCGCAGGGTTTCCGCGAGATTGACGACCGAGACCAGCGAGGTGTCCTTGAGCAGGATCAGCCAGCAATTCTCAAGGCCGGGAAAGGCGATGCGCAGCAATTGCGGCAGTATCACCTTGAACATGGTCTGCCATTTCGAAAGGCCGATGGCGTAGCCGCCCTCATACTGGCCCTTGGGGATGGCGCGAAAGGCGGAAAGGAAGACCTCGCTGGTGTAGGACGAGAAGATCAGCGAGAGCACGATCAGGCCGGCAAGGAAGCTGTTCACGTCGACCGTCGTGTCGGGCCAGAACAGGCGTATAAGGTGCTGCAGCAGGATCGGCATGCCGAAGAAGAACAGAAACAGCGTCACCAGTTCCGGCAGGCCTCGAAACACGGTGGTGTAGATATTGGCCGCCAGGCGCAGCGACGGCTCCTCGTGCTGCTTGGCGAAGGCGACGAAAAAGCCGATCACCAGGCCGATCGGCAATGTGGCGAGCGCCAGTGCGATCGTGACCAGCACGCCAGAGGCGATGTCGTCAAGCCAGCCGTCCGGTCCCCAACTGAGAAGTGTCCATATGCTCTGGGCTGGCATTGACGGGTCGGGTCTCCGTGGCGATCCCGGAATGAAGGAAGGGCGGCGAGGATTTCCTCACCGCCCTGGCCTGAGCTATCAGGATTCGGCGCCGTAGACGTCGAACTTGAAGTACTTGTCGTTGATTTCCTTGTACTTTCCATTCTTGCGGATGGCGTCGATCGCGGCATTCAACTTGTTGACCAGATCGGTCTCGCCCTTGCGCACGGCGATGCCGGCGCCAGGCCCGAAGATCTCGACCGGCTGCGGCGACGGCTGGCCGAGGATCTTGCAGCAGGCGCCGTCAGGCGAATCCAGCCACTGCTGCAGCACCACGATATCGTCCTCGATGGCGTCGAGGCGGCCGTTGGCGAGGTCGGCCTGCTCCTCGGGGCTGCTCGGATAGCCCTTGATCGTGCTGTCGGTGTAGGTCTTGGAGGCATAGTTGAAATGCGTCGTCGTGGTGGCGACGCCGATCGACTTGCCGGCGAGATCTTCCTTGGTCACGCCCTTGAGCGGTGAATCCTTCGGCACTGCGATCGCCGACGGGGTGTTGTAGTATTTGTGGGTGAAGTCGACCTTCTCCTGACGCTCAGGCGTGATCGACATCGAGGCGACGATGGCGTCGAACTTGCCGGCCTGCAGCGCCGGGATGATGCCGTCCCAGTCCTGCGCGACGAAGGTGCACTTCACCTTCATCTCGTCGCAAAGCGCTTTGGCGATGTCGATGTCGAAGCCGACCAGCTGGCCGTCCGACGTCAGGTTGTTGAAGGGAGGGTACGCGCCTTCGGTGCCGATCCGCAGGGTCTTTTCCTGAGCCTGGGCGACGCCAAGTGTCAGCAGCGCGGCCGAAGCGGCAAGCGCAATACGCAGTGCAATACGCATGATGATCCTCTCATATCATGGCCGCTGTTCCGTGCGGCTCTTTGTGGGCGGAGCTGTCGACCGCCCGCTGGCCGGATACTCCCACTCTTTCCGAGAAAAGCAACTGCAAAACAACGGGAAACGACAATCGCCAACTGCCGTTGCGTTACCTGATTTAGGCGACAAGGCCGGTGTGGCGTTCGATGAACTCGGCTATCGCTTTGGTGTCGTCGAGGTCGAAGACGGGCAGGTTTTCGCCTTCGACGGTGAAGTCGGCCGCCACTGCGACGATGTGCGGGTCATTGGCCGAAAGCGGCGTCCGGTCCTTGGCCTCGAGCCGTCTCGCCTCGATCTTCTGGTGGGCTTCGCGCTTGTAGCCTTCGACCAGCACGATGTCGCTCGGAGCCAGCCGCGCCAGGATGGCATCCAGCGACGGCTCGTCCTCGTCGCGCAGTTCGTGCATAAGCGCCCAGCGTCGACCGGACACGACCGCCACCTCCGTGGCGCCGGCCTGGCGATGACGAAAGCTGTCGGCACCCGGCTTGTCGATGTCGAAGTCATGGTGGGCGTGCTTCACGGTCGAGACTGTCCAGCCGCGGCGCACCAGTTCGGCGACCAGCTTTTCGGTCAGTGTCGTCTTGCCGGAGTTCTTCCAGCCGGTGATGCCGAATACGCGTCTCATCGTTGAAGGCTTTGCAACAGTCGCTCCGCCGCCGCAAGATCGTCCGGCGTGTTGACGTTGAAGAACGGGTCGATCCGCTGGCCGCCGGCTTTCAGCATCGGGAAATCCACCGCGACGAAACCGTGCCGCTCCATGAAGGTCGAAACCCGGCGGTTGCCCTCGTCGGCCAGAAAATCACGCAAGCTCTCGCGCAGGCCGACCGGCCACAGCGCAAAGGTCGGGTGCCATCTGCCGCCGGAACTGGCGACGGCGATCGCGCCCGGCTGGGCGCGGGCGGCGACGGCCAGCCGTTCGACGAAATCGAGGGGGAAGAATGGGGTGTCGCCGGCTGCGCTCGCCAGCGACCGGCATGCCGTGTTCGTTGCCGCCCATTCGAGGCCGGTGAGAATGCCGGCCAGAGGCCCGCCATAGCCCGGCACCGTATCGGCCAGCACCGGCAGATCGATGCCGGCAAACCGTGCCGGGTCGCCATTGGCATTGAGTGCCAGAGTTTCAACCTGCGGCATCAATCGCGCGGCTATGTGATCGATCAGCCTGTTGCTGCCGAGCGAAAGCAGGGGCTTGTCGCCGCCGCCCATGCGGCGCGACTGGCCGCCCGCCAGAATGATCCCTGCAATGCTCCGATCCATCCGGCCTATATGCCGTCCGGCGCCATGTCCGGTCCAGCGCTTTCGGCGGCAGTCTGCCGACGGCCAACGATGCGTTCGCGGTAAAGTGCGTAGAGGCCGGAGCCGACGATGATGGTAGCGCCGATGGTCATCGGCAGGTCCGGCAGGTCGCCGAAGATAACGAGGCCGAGCAGGATCGACCACAACAGCGCCGTGTAGCGGAAGGGCGCGATGAAGGAGATGTCGCCCGAGCGCATGGCCATGATGATGAACTGGTAGCCGATGAGCACCAGCACGGCGGCAAGCGCCAGCAACGCGGTCGCCCGGCCACTCATCGGCGTCCAACCGCCCATTGGCGAAAGCAGGGCAGCGCCGAGCACGGTCATGGCCAGCGCGGTGGCCGTCGACACCAGCATGGTCGGGATCGCCGGCGGTATGCGCTTGGTGGAGAGATCGCGCACGGCGCAGCAGGCAACGCTGGCCAGCGCCAGCAGGGAATAGACGCTGAAACCTTCGAAACCCGGCCGCACGATGATCAGCACGCCGGCAAAGCCGACGGCGATTGCCAACCAGCGGCGCCATCCTACGCCCTCGCCGAAGAATAGCGCCGCGCCCATCGTTACGGCAAGCGGCAATGCCTGCAGAACGGCTGAGACATTGGCGATCGGAAGGTGGGCGAGGGCGACGAGGAACGTCACCGTGGCGCCGGCCTCGCCGGCGACACGCAGCGCCACCATCGGCTGCAGCATCGCGCCGGGATTGGCGAGCGCACCGCGCTGCCAGGCCAGCAGGCCGACGAAGAGCGTTGCGAAGGCGCCGCGTACGAACATGACCTGCGCCATGTTCATCGATTCGGAGGAGAATTTCGTGATCGCGTCGTTGGTGGTGAAGCCGATCATGGCTACGACCATGAACAGGGCGCCGCGAAGATTGGGTGAAAGAGGCAATGGCGTTTCCGGTGTTTGTCAGGTCAAGCCTGTAGCAGGCAACCGGCAACCAGCAACGTTAAAGAAATGGGCCACCGGCTGCGCCGCGACCTTTATCTAAGCTGCCGCCACGCCTGAGACCTACTTTGGCGTCAACACTTCGGTGCCGTTGCCATTCTGGCCGGCGATGGTCCACAGGCCATGCAGCGAACCGTCCTTCTCCACCTTGTAGACGACGAGGCCGATTTCCTTGCCCATCACGTAGCCGGCGGAAAAGGCATCGTCGTTGCGCATGCAGATGCCATCGGAAGTCGAGCCGCCGGTTTCCCAATGGATGGTGCAGGTGGTGTCGCTGGTCAGCGTGATGGTCGCCTCGCCGCCATAGTTCGAGCCATCGAAATTGGTGCCGGCAACGGTGTAGGCGCCGCCAATGGACTGGGCGGCCGCCGGCATTGATGCAACGCCGAACATTGCAAGCGAAAGCATGAATTTGCGCATGAGAACCCCCTTGAAGCGAAAGAAAATCGCGATCGAAGGCTAGGCTGGAACGGGCTGGTGGTAAAGCGCGCCGGAGCCGGCGTTGTTTTCAACGCTCAGCTTTCTCTCAAGGGCCGCGCAGGCTGGCCGCGATTGCGCCGGCCAGCGGATCGTATTTCGCCTTGAGGGATGATGGATATTCGATCCAGACGGTGCGGATCACGCCGTCCTTTCCGAACAGGCGCCGCTCGTAGAAAACCTTGTCGCCGTTGATGCCCGAGAGTACCGCCCAGTCCCTGCCGGTCTTGCTGTAGGTGATCTTGTGGCTCGGTCCGCTGCCGGCCTTCTCGCCCGCGACGAAACTCCCGGGCGTGTCGTTGTCGACATTGTAGATGCCGGAGCAGGTCAGACTGGCGCCATCGGCGCTGAGCCATTGCTGGCCATCGCCATTTTCCGGCTCGGGCAGGGGATCGCTGAAAATCTCGTCGGGGAAGGTGCAGGACGTGCCGAAGCGAGCGTTGACGTAGGTGAACGGCTTCGCAATGGCCGTGGTCGCGGCGCTGGCCATCACGCACGACAGAACGACCGCCGACGCGCTCTGAATGAGATGAATGCGTTTCATGGTGCCCCACGGCCGCTGACAGACGGCGATCTTGCACCAAGCCGGGAAGAAAATCAGCCGCCGGTGACGCTCATGTGCCGTGACACCGAGGGGCGGCTGGTGCGGCGATCGATGATGAAATCGTGGCCCTTGGGCTTGCGGCCGATCGCTTCGTCGATGGCGGCGCCGACCAGCTCGTTGCCTTCGGAGGCGCGCAAGGGCGCTCTGAGGTCGGCTGCGTCTTCCTGGCCGAGGCACATATAGAGGGTACCGGTGCAGGTCAGCCGTACGCGGTTGCAACTTTCGCAGAAATTGTGGGTCATCGGCGTGATGAAGCCCAGCCTGCCACCGGTCTCGGCGACCTCGACATAACGGGCAGGACCGCCGGTCTTGTAGGGTATGTCGGTCAGACTGAACTGGCGCTCCAACGCGCTGCGCAACAGCGATAGCGGCAGGTACTGGTCGGTGCGGTCGGCGTCGATCTCGCCCATCGGCATGGTTTCGATCACCGTCAGGTCCATTCCCCGGCCATGTGCCCAGCGCAACATCTCGGGGATTTCGGCATCGTTGAAGTCGCGCAGCGCCACGGCGTTGAGCTTGATCTTCAATCCCGCTTTCTGCGCGGCATCGATTCCTTCCATCACCTTGGCGAGATTGCCCCAGCGGGTGATCTGGCGAAACTTGTCCGCGTCCAGCGTATCGAGCGAGACGTTGATGCGCTTGACCCCGCAATCGGCGAGTTCGGCGGCAAAACGCGCCAGCTGCGAGCCATTGGTGGTCAGCGTCAGCTCTTCAAGCGCGCCGCTCTTCAGATGCCGCGACAGCTGGCGAACCAGGTGCATGATGTTCTTGCGCACCAGCGGCTCGCCGCCGGTCAGCCTCAGCTTCCGCACGCCCTTGTCGATGAAGACGCTGCAGAGCCGGTCGAGCTCCTCGAGCGACAACAGGTCCTTCTTCGGCAGGAAGGTCATGTCCTCGGCCATGCAATAGGTGCAGCGGAAATCGCAGCGGTCGGTGACCGACACACGCAGATAGCTGATCGTGCGACCGAAGGGGTCGATCATGTTCATAGGCAAGCGTTTCCCGTGGCCTGAGCGGCGCCGTTATATACGGCTATTTGATACGATCCAGACTGGCTTTCAAGATAGCCGGCCTTGATCTTTGGTAACATTCCGCGACCGACATCGCGTGTCGGCTGCCCAAAGCGCGCGCTGGAACGGATTCAGGCGACGCGCTTCGGGTTTGTTTTGATGCATCGTTG
Organism: Mesorhizobium sp. M3A.F.Ca.ET.080.04.2.1; assembly: GCF_003952525.1. Classification (NCBI taxonomy): domain Bacteria; kingdom Pseudomonadati; phylum Pseudomonadota; class Alphaproteobacteria; order Hyphomicrobiales; family Phyllobacteriaceae; genus Mesorhizobium; species Mesorhizobium sp. M3A.F.Ca.ET.080.04.2.1. The sequence continues at coordinate 495,067 of NZ_CP034451.1, forward strand.
TCCCAGAACCCGCTGCACAATTCTGGGCGACATGCATTGGCTTGACCTTTCCGCATCGAGCGAAGCAGCGTAGGGAAGGGCGCAATTCACCAGGAAGAAACATGACCGCGCCGAAGGAACTCAGGGTCTCGAAGGACCGCAAACTGCTCACCGTGACCTTTCCCGGCCATCAGCCGTTCGAACTGCCGGCGGAGTTGCTGCGCGTTGCCTCGCCTTCGGCGGAAGTGCAGGGCCATTCGCCGGACCAGCGCGTCACGGTTCCCGGCAAGCGCAACGTCGCTATCCTCAAGATCGAGCCGGTCGGCAATTACGCCGTGCGCATCACCTTCGACGATTTCCACGACACCGGCATCTTCACCTGGAACTATCTGCACACGCTTGGCCACGAGAAAGACGAGCGCTGGAATGCCTATCTCGCCGAGCTTGCCGAGAAGGGGCTGAGCCGCGACCGGTGATCCCTCGCGCGGGAGTTCAGTCCCGCCTCAATCTTGGTGCGGCCTTGTCAGGCTTCTTTCAGCACCTCGGCGATCCTGCGCATCTGCTCGCCGATCATATCGCACTGCTCCGGCGTCGACTGGCTCATCGCCTTCTCGATCAGCGCCATGTGCACTTTGAGCGCCTGCATCAGCAGGGCCTCTCCGGCCTCGGTGAGGTTCAGCCGCAGAACGCGCTTGTCCTTCTCGTCGCCCTCGCGCCGCAGCAGGCCACGTGCTTCGAGCTGCGGCAGAAGCATGGTGATGTTGGAACGGCCGACCAGCAGTTTTCTCGCCAGATCGTGCTGCGACATGCCGGGATGGCGGTAGAGGTTCATCAGCACATCGAGCTGCGCAGGTTTGAGGTCGAGGGGCGCCAGTTTGCCCGCCAGAGTGCGCTCCAGCACATGACAGGCGCGCGCCACCGCGACCCAGTTGCGAAAGCGCGGGTTGTCCCAGGGCAGCTCTTGTTTAATGTTCATGTTTGAACTATTATGTTCATGCTTGAACGAATGGATGGATCGCCACTATGGCATCATTTGGATTGAAGGTCATCCGGAGCATGTTCGGCGCGGCCGAGCATGTCGCTCCGCGCCTCAGCGGCCGCGCCGCCTTCGAATTGTTCTGCCGCACGCCCAACGTCAAGGCGCTGAGCGATGGCGAGCGCCGCGCGGTCGAGCGCGCCGCCGACTTCATGGCCGAGGCGCGTCATCACCGGCTGAAGACGAGGACCGGTTGCGTGGCGGTGCATGAGTTCCGACCCGAACCGGGCAGCGGCACCCGGGGCACCGTGCTCGTCATCCATGGCTGGCGCTCGCGCACCGAATACATGCGTGCGCTGATCGAAGGATTTCGCGAGGCGGGCTACAAGGTCGTCTCCCTCGACCTGCCGGGCCACGGCCATTCTCTCGGCCGCCATCTGAACATGGTGAACGCAGTGGACGCCGCGCGGGTCGCCGGCGAATGGTTCGGCCCGTTTGACGCCGCGGTCGGTCATTCCTTCGGCGGCGCAGTGGCTGCCAACGCGGTCGCGGCGTCGGTCAAGGACACCCCGGCGCTCCCGGCCGAAAAGCTGGTCCTGATCGCAGCTCCCAGTTCCCTGCCGGCAATCTTCGACGACTTCAGCCGCAGGCTCAATGTCGGGCCGCGGTCCCGCGTCGCGATGGCCGATCGGGTGAAACATCTGTCGGGGCGGCCGCTCAGCGAATTCACCGGCGACCGCCAACTTGCCGAGGCTCCGGTGCCGACGCTCGTGATCCACGCGCCGGACGATCGCGAAGTTCACGCCGATCACGCAAAGCGCTATGCCGGCGCCGGCGACCACGTCAGCCTGCACTGGGCCGAGGGGCTTGGCCACCGCCGCATTCTCGCGGATCGGGGCGTGGTCGAGCGCGCCGTCGGCTTCGTGGCGGAGCAATCGGCGCTGCTGCACTGATCCTTGATCAGCCGTCCTTCTTCTTTTGGCCTGGCTCGATCGGCAGGCCGGCCGCCTTCCATGCGCTGTATCCGCCCAGAATGTGCCTGACCGGCGTCAGACCCATGTCCTGCGCCGTCTTGGTCGCCAGCGCCGAACGCCAGCCGCCGGCACAGAAGAAGACGAAGCTCTTCCCCGAGGCGAAGAATGGCTTGTGGTAGGGGCTTTCCGGATCGATCCAGAATTCGAGCATGCCGCGCGTCACGTGCTTGGCGCCCGGAATCCTGCCGTCGCGCTCGACCTCGCGAGGGTCGCGCAGATCGACGAAGATTGTATCCTCGTCTTCCAGCAGTCCGGCAGCTTGCTCCGGCGATATGACCTCGATCTCGGCATTCGCCTCGTCGAGAAGCTGGCGATAGCCTTTCTTCATCGGCCTTTCCTTCCTGGCCAGTTCTGCAACTTTCGGGGCCAGCATAGCGTTTCAAATCTGTGGCGCCCGAGCCAGTTTCCGTCAACGTCTGGCGCAACGCCGCAAGCATGACGGGAAACGAGGATCGTGGACCCGGCCGCAAGAATATGTGCAACCGTTCTGCAACACGGCCGCGGAAATTAATGGAAGCTTAACGGAATCGGTATGAATCGGTATAGTTGCGCCTTACATCCGCCATGCGGTGGGCGAGACCGTCTTAGCGGCGCGGGAACGGGAACCGGTTGCAACCGGTGCGGGTGATGCATGAAATTCCTCGGAAACACGAAAACCTTGTTGCCGATCGCGCTCGCCGCGACGTTGACCCTCGGCCAGTCTCCAGCGAGCGCGCAAGGGCTGTTCGATATGCTCTTCGGCGGCGGCATACGGCACAACCCCCAAGGTGAATTTCCGCCGCCACCGAAGTCCCGCAAGATGCTGCCAAGCGCTGGGGGCGGCGCCAGAATCAGCAGCCCGAGCTACTATACCTACAAGGCCGACCGGCTTGTGCGCGTCGACTTCAAGCCTTTGATCGCGGCGCCGCAGCCTGCCACCGCGCAAGACGCCGCCTATGTGCCGTCGGTCGACGGCGGGGCGTTCCGCGACGCCATGGCCAGCCTGGGCGATTATGAACTCTTCGCCGAGCCCGATGTTGCCAAGGCATTGATCGCCTACTACTCGGCCAATCCCGATTTCATCTGGGTGACGGAAAACGCACCCAACAGCCGAGCGCAGGATGCCGTACGGGTGCTCGGCGAGGCGGCGAGCTATGGTTTGACGCCAGCGGACTATTCCGTCGACATTCCGGCGGCCACCACTTCCGCTTTTCCCCAGGAGCGGATGAAGGAACTGGTCCGCTTCGAAATGGCGCTGTCGGCGCGCGTGCTGCGCTATGCTCATGACGCGCAGAGCGGCCGCGTCGACCCCAACCGCATGACCGGCTATTACGATTTCCCCGCCAAGCCGCTCGATCTTGAAAGCGTGCTGAAGACGCTGGCGCACACGCAGGAGGTGCGCACGTATCTCGAATCGCGGCACCCGCAAAATCCGGAATACCAGGCGCTTCGTGTCGAACTGGAGTCGCTCCAGGCAAGCGAGGAGAACGAGATCGTCGTCGATCCCAAGCTGCTGCTGAAGCCGGGCGAAACCAGCCCGGAACTGCCCAAGCTGCTGACGCTTATCGCCCGCAATCTCGATGACGAGATGGGCGGCGCCTATGGCGAGATCCTCGCTCGGCTCGGCAAGAGCGAAATCTACGATCCTGAGTTGGTGCCGGTGATCAAGGCGGTGCAGCAACGGGCCGGCATGAAGGGCGACGGCGTCATAGGCCCCCGCACGGTGGCTTCGCTTGCGGGCACATCCAAGGCCGACAGGATCGAGAAAGTGAAGGTGGCGCTCGAGGAACTGCGCTGGCTCCCTTCCGACCTCGGCAGCCCACGCGTCTTCATCAACCAGCCTGCCTTCACCGCGAGCTATATCGACAATGGCGAGGAAAAGCTGAAGACCCGCGTGGTCGTCGGCAAGGTCACCAACCAGACCGCCTTCTTCTACAATCAGATCAAGCAGGTCGATTTCCACCCCTATTGGGGCGTGCCGCAGTCGATCATCGTCAATGAGATGCTGCCGCGGTTGCGCAACGATCCCGGCTATCTCGACCGCGCCGGATATGAAGTGACCGATTCGAGCGGCCAGCGAATCCCTTCGGCCGCGGTCGACTGGGGCGCTTACGGCGCCAAGGTTCCATTCAGCGTGCGCCAGCAGCCGAGCGAAGCCAATGCGCTGGGCGAACTGAAGATACTGTTCCCCAACAAGCACGCCATCTACATGCATGACACGCCGCAGAAGTCGTTCTTCCAGCGCGACATGCGCGCGCTGAGCCATGGCTGCATTCGCCTGCAGGATCCGCGCGGCATGGCGGCCGCGGTGCTCGGCACTTCGGTCGATTATGTCGCCGAAAAGCTGAAGCACGGCCATTCGACCGAGAATGTGACGCGGGTGATCCCGGTCTACGTGGCGTATTTCACCGCATGGCCGGACATGAAGGGCAAGGTCGAGTATTTCGACGACGTGTACGACCGCGACACGCGGTTGATGCAGGCGCTGGAAGCTACCGAAGCGGTGCGCTCGCCGTCATCCTGAGGCAGTTTGTTTTCACGCAGTTCGGGACGGCGAGGCCGCAGAGCCTGACCGTCTCGCACTTCCTGGAATGCTTCAGACGGGCGGACGGCGGAAGCCGGCGTCGCGCCCGGCGATCAGCCAGTAGACCAGGCCGGCGACCAGACCCGCTGCGGCGATGATGCCGATGTCGGCCCATCGCTCCGGCTCGTCCGGAGCGCCGGGCCACAGCATTAGGAAGCCGGCGGCTGCAGCGGCGGCTCCGAACAGCATGTGCAGCCAGAAATTCCTCAGCGAAAAGAACTCCGCGATCAGCGCAAAGACCAGCGTCTGGGCGCCGGTGACCACGATCGTCAGGAAATAGACAAAGATGCCGAGCGGCGGTACGACCAGCACCATGATCGGTGTCACGCCCATCAGGTCGAAATAGGCTGGCGCGTTGGGGAGCGCGCTCAAGACCGCGTAGATTGCGACAATCGCGATCAGGCCGGCCAATACCGCAACCAGATAGCCGGCAAGCGCCATCAGAATCCGCTTCAGGACATAGCCGACCATTTGCCCTGCACCCCCGTGCCCGCAATCGTGGCGCGCAGTCAGCCATCAAAGCTGTAGCGATGCAAGAGCCGGCGGGCAGGCTCTGCCCATAGCGGATTCAAGCTCCGTTTCGCCCTGCGGAGGCCCGATGTACAGCGAACCCGGGCTGGCTTAGTGTCGATCGGCTGCGACAATTGCCGCGAGGGAGGCGACGTTGGACAAACAGGATCCGCGGGAAGACCTGATCGAGCCGGTTTTTCGCAACGGCACGGTCACCACGGTCGGCATCCTGCTGGCGTTCTCGTTGGGCTTCATCACCCATTGGGCCGCCAATCCGATTCCATGGCAGAGCTATCATCTGATCGCCGTGCTGCCGATCCTGGGCGGCATTGCGCTGCAGATGCGGTCGCTGGCCATGCTGCTCGACATCCAGTCGCTGCAGCGCAGTATTTACGCGCGAGCCAGCCGAATCTTCATCGCCGGCCTTATCTTCACCGCATGCGGCGTCGGACTGGCAATCCTGCTCGATTTCTTCGACATAGCGGCAAAGAGCGCGCTGCCTGGCGCATGACCGCGAGAAGTCGCGGCGCGATTTTCTCTTGATCAGTTCACCGCGGGCGCCATCCCGACCCCGCCGATCATCTTGGTCACCTCGGCCGCGGCGTCACGAACCAGCGGGCCAATCTCGGCCAGGCGCTCCGGCGTCACCCGCACCGTCGGACCGGAGACTGAAACACCGCCGATCGGCTCGCCGAACTCATTGAAGATGGCAGCGGCCACACAGCGCATGCCGGGGTGGCGCTCCTCGTCGTCGACCGACCAGCCGCGATGCTTGATGGCTGCCAGATCGTGGGCCAACGCAGAGATGTCGGAGAGGGTCTTGTCGGTGTAGCGCTGCAGACCGGCCTTGCGCAGGATGGCGGCAACCCGCTCTGGTTCGAGATGCGCCAGCACCGCCTTGCCGATGCCGGAAGCGTGGAAGGAACTGCGCGTGCCGGGCCGGAAGAAGGCGCGGATCGCCTGATGTGTCTCGACCTGGCTGACGAAAACCACACAATCGTCCTCGGCGACGCCGAGGTTGGCGGTCTCTCCGGTCTTCTCCATCAATTCCTGCATGACGATGCGGGCGCGGTCGACCAGCTTGCGGCTGCGCAGGAAGGCAGCACCCATACGGTAGGTTTCGACGCCGATCGCCCAGAGCTGCTCCGTCGAGTCGAACTCGACCATGCCGTGGTTCTCGAGCGTCGTCAGCATGCGGTAGGCGGTGGACGCGGCAATTCCGCTTCGCGCCGCGACTTCGCTCAGCGACAGGCCGCTGGCTTCGGCGACGATCGCCAGGATGCGCAATGCGCGGTCCAGCGACTGCACCGAGGCTGTCTCCGACGGGCCGTTGAAGGCGCGCGGCCGGCCGCGCTGGCGCTTTTCTGTCGTTTCCATGGCTCGCATCCTCTGCAACCCCTCACGCACGTAATGAAAAATTTTTTCACCCAATTTGCAACGGGAATATCTGGAAAACGAAAAGGGAAGTGAAATCAGCGAATAAGCAGAGTTTTCTATAAATGAAAAAATATTCTGAAAAAATTGAAAAATCAAAACCGCGCTGGCATCCTCAAGCCAACCAACAAATTTGTGGAGGTTGGAAATGGCCAGGATGCGCGCTGTCGACGCTGCGGTTCTCGTTCTCGAAAAGGAAGGCACCACCAATGCCTTTGGCGTGCCGGGGGCGGCGATCAATCCGCTTTATTCGGCGTTGAAGGCGAGGGGCACGATCCGCCATGTTCTTGCCCGCCATGTTGAAGGCGCCTCGCACATGGCCGAGGGCTTCACGCGGGCCAAGGCCGGCAATATCGGGCTCTGCCTCGGCACATCCGGCCCGGCAGGAACCGACATGATCACCGGGCTCTATTCGGCATCGGCGGATTCCATTCCGATCCTCTGCATCACCGGGCAGGCCCCGCGCGCGCGCCTCACCAAGGAGGATTTCCAGGCCGTGGACATCGCCGCGATCGCCTCGCCCGTCGCCAAATGGGCGGTGACCGTCATGGAGCCGTATCTGGTGCCGATGGCGTTGCAAAAAGCGTTTCACCTGATGCGATCCTCGCGTCCTGGTCCGGTGCTGATCGATCTGCCGGTCGACGTGCAACTAGCCGAGATCGAGTTCGACATCGATGCCTACGAGCCGCTGGCCCCGTTCAAGCCGGCCATGACGCGCGCGCAGGCCGAGAAGGCGCTCTCGATGCTGAACGAGGCGCAAAAGCCGCTGATCGTCGCCGGCGGCGGCATCATCAACGCCGACGCATCAGACCTGTTGATCGAGTTTGCCGAGATCACCGGCGTGCCGGTCATCCCGACGCTGATGGGCTGGGGAGCAATTCCCGACGACCACCGCCTGATGGCCGGCATGTGCGGCCTGCAGACATCGCACCGCTATGGCAACGCGACAATGCTTGAAGCCGATTTCGTCTTCGGCATCGGCAACCGCTGGGCGAACCGCCACACCGGATCCGTCGACGTCTACACCAAGGATAAGAAGTTCATCCATGTCGACATCGAGCCCACCCAGATCGGCCGCGTCTTCGCGCCGGATCTCGGTATCGTCTCGGACGCCGGCGCGGCGTTGAAGATGCTGCTCGATGTCGCCACAGAATGGCGCATGGCGGGCAAGCTCCGTGACTGGTCAGGCTGGGCGAAGGAATGCCAGCAGCGCAAAAAGACGATGAAGCGCAAGACGCATTTCGAGCAGGTGCCGCTGAAGCCGCAACGCATTTACGAGGAGATGAACAAGGCCTTTGCCCGCGACACCACCTACGTCACCACGATCGGCCTATCGCAGATCGCCGGCGCGCAGTTCCTGCATGTCTACAAGCCGCGCAACTGGATCAATTGCGGTCAGGCCGGCCCGCTCGGCTGGACGCTGCCGGCGGCACTCGGCGTGCGCGCCGCCGATCCGGATCGGGACATCGTCGCGCTCTCGGGCGACTATGATTTTCAGTTCATGATCGAGGAACTGGCCGTCGGCGCACAGCACAGACTGCCCTACATCCACGTCGTCGTGAACAACGCCTATCTCGGCCTGATCCGCCAGGCGCAGCGCGGCTTTGCGATGGACTATGAGGTGAGCCTTGCCTTCGAGAACGTCAATCGCGCCAACGATCCCGAGGCCGGCTACGGCGTCGACCATGTTGCCGTCGCCGAGGCGATGGGCTGCAAGGCGGTGCGCGTGCGCAAGCCGCAAGAGTTCGCCGGCGCGTTCAAGGAAGCGCAGCGGCTGATGAGGGAGCACCAGGTTCCGGTCGTTCTCGAGTTCATCCTGGAACGCGTCACCAACATTTCCATGGGCACGGAAATCGACAAGATCACCGAATTCGAGGAGCTTGCCGAGAGCAACGAGGACGCGCCGACCGCCATTGTGATGCTGGACTAGGGCATAGCGGAAGAAGGAGGAAAAGAATGCCGCGTTTTTCAGCCAATCTGTCGATGCTCTTTGGCGAGCATGAGTTCCTCGACCGCTTCGACGCTGCGGCCGGCGCCGGCTTCAAGGGTGTCGAGTATATCGGGCCTTACGACCACGCGCCGGATGTCGTTGCCGCGCGGCTCAAGAAGAACGGCTTGACGCAGGTCCTCTTCAACCTGCCGGCGGGCGACTGGGGGAAGGGCGAGCGCGGCATCGCGGTGCTGCCTGACCGGGTGCCGGAATTCCGCCAAGGCGTCGCCAAGGCGATCACCTATGCGCATGCGCTCGGCTGCGAGCAGATCAACTGCCTTGCCGGTATCGCGCCGCAGGGGGCGGACCGCACTGTTTTGGAAAATGTCTTTGCCGAGAACCTCGCCTTCGCGGCCGAGAAGTTGGAGCAGGCCGGGATCAGGCTGCTGATCGAGCCGATCAACACACGCGACATTCCGGGTTTCTTCCTGAACTACAGCGACCAGGCGCTGGCGCTGATCGAGCGCGTCGGCTCGAAAAACCTGTTCCTGCAATACGACATCTATCACATGCAGGTCATGGAGGGGGATCTCGCCCGGACCATCGAGGCAAACCTCGGCCGCATCGCGCATATCCAGCTTGCGGACAATCCCGGCCGTCACGAGCCGGGGACGGGCGAGATCAATTATCCTTTCCTCTACGAGCACATCGACCGCCTCGGCTATTCCGGCTGGGTCGGCGCCGAATACAAGCCGAAGGCCGGGACGGAGGCGGGGCTGGGATGGTTCCGGCGATTCGCAGGGCAGGGAAGCGCCGCGGCTTAGCAGCTTCGCAATTGAACTCGGCGTTCCTTCGCGCCCCCCTCTGTCCTGCCGGCCAGAGGGGGGCGCCGTAGAACGCGGCCTAACAAAGGACGGAGATACACATGGAAACCATCGGCTTCATCGGGCTGGGCATCATGGGTGCGCCGATGGCGGGGCATCTGCTCGATGCCGGCTATGCGGTCGTCGCAAGCGACCACCGCTCCAAGCCGCCGGCCGACCTCGTCGGCAAAGGGCTGAAGACCGTTTCAGGCAACGACGCGGTGGCCAGGGCCTCGGACATCATCATCACCATGGTTCCGGATACGCCGCAGGTGGCCGACGTGCTGTTCGGCGAGAAAGGCGTCGCTTCGGGCCTGACCAAGGGCAAGCTCGTCATCGACATGAGCTCGATCTCGCCGATCGCCACCAAGGAATTCGCCAAGAAAATCAACGAGCTCGGCTGCGACTATCTCGATGCGCCGGTGTCAGGCGGCGAGGTGGGGGCCAAGGCGGCCTCGCTCACCATCATGGTCGGCGGCGAGGAACAGGCTTTCGAGCGCGCCAGACCCATCTTCGAAAAGATGGGGAAGAACATCACGCTGGTCGGGCCGAACGGCGTCGGCCAGACTACCAAGGTCGCCAACCAGATCGTCGTGGCGCTGACCATCGAGGCCGTCGGCGAAGCCCTTGTCTTCGCCGCCAAGGCGGGCGCCGATCCGGCCAAGGTCAGGCAGGCGCTGATGGGCGGGCTCGCCGCCTCCCGCATACTGGAAGTGCATGGCGAGCGCATGATCAAGCGCAGCTTCGCGCCCGGCTTCCGCATCGAATTGCACCAGAAGGACCTCAACCTGGCGCTGGAAGGCGCAAAGGCGCTTGGCGTTGCGCTGCCCAACACCTCGACGACGCAGCAGCTCTTCAACTCCTGCGCCGCCAATGGCGGGGCAAAGGAGGATCATTCGGCGCTGGTGAGGGCGCTGGAGCGGATGGCGGGGTATGAGGTGGGTGAGTAGTGAAGGGTGAATGGTGAATGGTGAGTAGTCAGTAGTCAGTAGAATGCTGTTGCCTCAGCCGTGCGGCATAGATTGCCTACTATTCACTATTCACTATTCACTATTCACTATTCACTATTCACTATTCACTATTCACCCTTCACTCAGAAACTTCTTCGCCGCATAAAGGCTCACCGCCGCCGCATTCGACACGTTGAGCGAGCGGATGGCGCCAGGCATGTCGAGGCGGGCCAGTGCCGTGACGGTTTCGCGGGTCTTCTGGCGCAGTCCCTTGCCTTCGGCCCCGAGCACCAGGGCGATCTTGTCACCGGAGAAGGTCTTTTCCAGCTCGGCAGGCCCATCTGAATCAAGACCGATGGTCTGGAAGCCGGCCTCGTGGAGCTGGCCGAGCGCGTCGGCCAGGTTCTTCACCTCGATCTGGTCGATATGCTCCAGCGCGCCGGACGCGGATTTCGCCAGCACACCGGATTCCTGCGGGCTGTGGCGGGCGGTGGTGATCAGCGCGCCGGCGCCGAAGGCGACAGCCGAGCGCAGGATCGCGCCGACATTGTGCGGGTCGGTCACCTGGTCGAGCACCAGCACCAGCTTTGTGTCGCCGAGCGCGTCGAGGCGCTTCGGCTTGAGCGGTTCCGCCTCGATCAGCACACCCTGATGCACCGCGTCCGAGCCGGTGATCCTGTCGATGTCCTTCGGCTCGACCAACTCGGCCTTGAAGGGCAGGGCGGCCAGATTGGCGATCGCAAGCCGCTCGGCTGCGTTGCGCGACACCAGCATCTTCCTGATCTTGCGCCGGGGGTTGTCGAGAGCCGCGCGCACCGTGTGCAGACCATAAAGCCGCACCAGCCCGTCGGCGGGACCTTCCCCCGGCGGCACTGGCTGACGCGGCCGGAACGCCGGGGCGCCGCCCGCTTTCTGGTCGCGATGGGCGCGCCGCAGCTTGGCGTAATGAGTGTCCTTTGGGGTGCCGGGCTTGTTGCTTTTGTTGTCGCTCATGGCGGCTTCTATAGCGGTCCCTTCCGGCTAAGGATATGGGTTGCGGCGAGGAATGCGGAGCATCCTGGAAAAACCGCCGCTGCGCCGGTTGACACCCACCGGCCTTGCCGCCATAAGGCGCTTCGCTGATTTCGGAGAAAGACTTACTCGGGCTCCGGGTCAGCTGAAATGCCTCGTTGCATGGCTCCGGCGGCAGACTGGAGAGGTGCCCGAGTGGTTAAAGGGGACGGACTGTAAATCCGTTGGCTTAGCCTACGTTGGTTCGAATCCAACCCTCTCCACCACTGCCGGCCCGGAAGCCTTGAAACGAACGCATCGTACCGTGCCGTTTCGGCTGATCCGATGCGTGACTGCAAGGCGGGTATAGCTCAGTGGTAGAGCAGCAGCCTTCCAAGCTGAATATGCGGGTTCGATTCCCGCTACCCGCTCCAGACTTTCCTCCGCATGAATTGCCGGGCTCCGCATGAATTGCCGGCTTTTCTGTCCGCCGCTCCTGCCGCTCTGCATCTTGCCTGCTTGCGCCAAGCGCTTACTCAGACGCTTGGTGATGGTGCCGCCGGCAGGGCGCTGCCAAAACGGCCCATCTTGCTCCTCATCGATCAAATCTTCCCGGCGCCAGGACGGCGCAAACAAGCGGATTCCAAGCTGTCTTGAGCTTTTGACAATCATATGAAAATGATTGGCGCGGCGGAGGATCGGAGGCAAAAATGTCCATCATCAGCTGGATCATTCTCGGCGTCGTCGCCGGCTTCATCGGAAGCAAGATCGTCGACAAGAGCGGCCAGGGCATCGTGCTCGACATCGTGCTCGGCATCGTCGGCGCCGTCGTCGGCGGCCTGATCTTCAGCGCCTTTGGCGCGTCCGGCGTCACCGGCCTCAACATCTACAGCCTGATCGTAGCCGTGATCGGTTCGATCGTGGTGCTGTGGGCCTATCATCAGTTTTCCGGCAAGCGCACGCTGTAGAGGCAAGGCGGACGCCCACGGCTGGTTGGCTGTGGAAGGTAGCGACCCCGCTGGCAACCCCGCGGGGCTCCAGCGGGTTGCGGTCCGGGAGCGGCTCAGGCGATCACCGTGAGACGCCGCCTTCTTTCGTCGAGAGAGACGATAGCCAGGCCGCTGCCGATAACCAGCAGGATGCCGCAGACGGCAAGTGCGTTCGGGAACTCCCCGAATACCAGAAGACCGGAAATCACCGCCCAGACGGTGAAGCAATAGTAGAAGGGGGCGACCGCGCTCGTGGGGCCCACCCGATAGGCCATGAAGATGAAGAAATGGCCGAAGATCAGGAACAGGCCGGCACCGGCTATCAGCAGGAGATGACGGCCCTCCGGCATCACCCAATGCTCGCAAGCAAGGTGCGCCACGCCCGAGCCGACAAGCACCACCACGACGGCCGAGATGGCGACGATCATGCCGGGCACCTCGGCGCCGATCTTGCGTCCTGCGAGGTCGCGCGCCGCGGCCAGGGCCGCGTTGCCGAGCGCCAGCACGGCATAAACGGAAATGCCCTGCATCGTCGGCTGCGCCACCATGACGGCGCCGACGAAGCCAAGGCCGATCAGCGCGATGCGCGCCGCGCCGATCTTCTCGCCGAACAGCATCGAGGAGCCGACGAGCACAAGCAGCGGGGTGACCTGTCCGAGCGCCGTCGAATCGGCAATCTGCATGTTGGCCAAAGCCACCACATAGCAGAGGATCGCCGCCAGCTCGCAAAGGTTCCGGCGCAGCACCTTGCGCTCGAAAAGCAGCGGGATCTGTCGGCCGTAGCCGAGCATGAGGAGCAGAGGCATGCCCCAGAGCGTGGCTGCGGCGCCGCGCAGCAACAGCACCTCGTAGGGCGGCAGCCCCTCTGTGGCGAGCTTCATCATCGTGTCGTTGACGAGGTAGGAGCCCGTGGCAACGACCATGAAAAGCGGACCGCGGATGTTGGCCGAAATGAGCTGCATGTGGCGAAGAAATCAGACGCGGGCCGCGGCAGCAATGGGCCAGCAACGGTCGACAGGGACAGCAACTGGACGAAGTTGCCAGGCCGCGGGACGCGGCAGAGCATGGCCGGCCCGCGATTTGATTTCGGGTGCGGCGACCCTATATCCGCGCCACGTCCTCTGAAATCGGATCATTGGTAGAGTCGAGTGGCAGAGCGCTCAGCCACAAGGCACTTGTGTTTTTCGGCCGTAGTCGCTAATCGCCCCGCATTCGACTGAACTGAAGGTCAAGGCCGTCCAAGGAAAGAGACTATGGCAAAAGGTAAATTCGAGCGCACCAAGCCGCATGTGAACATTGGCACGATCGGCCACGTCGATCACGGCAAGACGTCGCTGACGGCGGCGATCACCAAGTATTTTGGCGAATACAAGCGCTATGACCAGATCGACGCGGCGCCGGAAGAGAAGGCGCGCGGCATCACCATTTCGACCGCGCACGTCGAGTACGAGACGGCCAACCGGCACTATGCCCACGTCGACTGCCCCGGCCACGCCGACTATGTGAAGAACATGATCACCGGCGCCGCGCAGATGGACGGCGCGATCCTGGTGGTGTCGGCCGCCGACGGCCCGATGCCGCAGACGCGCGAGCACATCCTGCTCGCCCGCCAGGTCGGCGTGCCGTCGATCGTGGTGTTCCTGAACAAGGTCGACCAGGTCGACGACGCCGAGCTTCTGGAGCTGGTCGAGCTCGAGGTGCGCGAGCTGCTGACCAAGAACGAGTTCCCCGGCGACGACATTCCGATCGTCAAGGGCTCGGCGCTGGCGGCGCTGGAAGATTCCAACAAGACCATCGGCGAGGACGCCATCCGCGAGCTGATGGCGCAGGTCGACGCCTACATCCCGACGCCGGTGCGTCCGCTGGACAAGCCGTTCCTGATGCCGATCGAGGACGTGTTCTCGATCTCGGGCCGCGGCACGGTGGTGACCGGCCGCGTCGAGCGCGGCGTGGTCAAGGTCGGCGAGGAGCTGGAGATCGTCGGCATCCGGCCGACGACCAAGACGACCTGCACGGGCGTGGAAATGTTCCGCAAGCTGCTCGACCAGGGCCAGGCCGGCGACAACATCGGCGCGCTGCTGCGCGGCGTCGACCGCGAGGGCGTCGAGCGCGGCCAGGTCCTGGCCAAGCCGGGCTCGGTCAAGCCGCACAAGAAGTTCGTGGCCGAGGCCTACATCCTGACCAAGGACGAGGGCGGCCGCCACACGCCGTTCTTCACCAACTACCGTCCGCAGTTCTACTTCCGCACCACGGACGTGACCGGCATCGTGACGCTGCCGGCCGGCACCGAGATGGTGATGCCCGGCGACAACATCACCGTCGACGTCGAGCTGATCGTGCCGATCGCGATGGAAGAGAAGCTGCGCTTCGCCATCCGTGAAGGCGGCCGCACCGTCGGTGCCGGCATCGTCGTCACCATCAAGGAATAATCGATCCGGCATTGCCGGTGAGAAGGGAAAGGGCGGTCCGACGGGCCGCCCTTTTTTGTTTCCGGCGCATCGCGGCACAAGTATTGCCCGGTCGTTTCAAATCTGTTGCAAGTACCGTTGCCGCAGCTATTATTGGTTGTATCAACGGGGGCGTTGCCAAGCGTGGTTTCAGGAAGACGTTCAGACGCTATCGCAAGGTCGTGGCGTGAACTGGTCGTCATGGCGCTTGTGGTCGCGATTGCAACGGTTGGCTTCGCCGCAAAGGCCGAGGATTTCGACCCGAAGATATTGTCCAATCCGAAGTCGTGGAATCCGGGTACGTGGTACATGCCGGGCATGTCGTCCGATGGTTTTTCGGAGATGCAGTTCGTCGTTGTTCGCAGCAGCGCGGCCGGCTGCGAGCCGAATTGTCCGGAATGGATTTCGGCAGAGGGCGCCATCGCATCGGACACGCCAGCACAGCTCAAGCGCATATTGAAGACGCTCGGCACTCGCAAACTGCCGATCATCGTTAATTCCCCAGGCGGCGATGTCGCCGCCGCGTTTCAGCTCGGTCGCATCATACGCAAGAACGGGCTCGACATAGCCATCGGCAAGACTGAGTTTTCCGATTGTTGGCCGGGGACGGAGGGTTGCGGGGCGAGATTCGGCAAGGGTGTCGCCTATTTCGGCGTGGCGTCTGACGGCGGCGCCATGTGCAACTCTGCATGTCCCCTGATGTTTGCGGGTGGCGTTCGCCGCGTGGCTGGCGGCTGGGCCTATCTCGGTGTTCATCAGATCACCACCACTTGGTTCCCCTCCACAAGGCATTTTCGAACCACCTATCGAACAATCCGAGGCAAGAGATATCAGGTGACCACGGAGACCGTCACTGAGGGCAAAAGTTACAAGACCTACGAAATGAGCAAGGCGTTTGCGAGGAAGCTCTCGGCCTATCTCAGGGAGATGGGGGTCGGGCAGGGGGTGCTGGACACTATGAAGGCAACGCCGGCCAGCGATATCAAGCGGATCACCCTCCACGATATGCTGACGATGAAATTGGCTACCAGCACGGACACCCTAGAGCTGTTTACCAGGGCGAGCCTGTGCGTGCTCGATAAGTTGGCCCCGAATTGCCGAGAAATACCGGCGTCCAGGCCGGCCGACGGACAAACGCCTCCCGCCAAGCCGGCCGAGGTGGCAGCAGTCAAGGCGAAGCCCGAACCGTCTCCGTCACCCGGGCAGGCGACCGACCCTGCCGACCAGAGACCGCAGCGAGATCGTGAATCGAGCCTGACCTTGACGGCTTGCACCGACATAGATGGCAAATTGCAGGTGGTTGCGACCGATCCAAACCTCGGTGAGGCCTGTGGTGGCCCTAGTGGGATAGGCCCATGGCCGGCTTGGGGTGTGACGAACGGTCCGTACACATCGTCGGACATGAAGCCATGATCAGCAGGGGCATACGACTGGTTGCGCTAGCCGGAGCTCGACAGAATGGTACCCTCCGGCTACCCGTTTTGGTCGGCCGCTCTCATGGGATCTGTTGCAAGCCCCGGCGTTGCAAATAGTGTGGGTTGCATCAAGGGGCTTGCCGGACGTGGTTGCAGGGTGCCGTTTCAACAGTCGGGCATGGTGGTCACCGGGGCTGATCTGCCTGGTGCTGCTCTTTGTCATGGGCAATGCTGGTCCCGCCGCCGCCGCGAAAAAGCCCGAGTCCGACCTAGGCCCGACCATGCGCTTTGCCGTCGTGCGCAGCAGCGCGCCGGGCTGTGAGCCCAACTGCCCGGAATGGATCTCGGCGGAAGGCACGATCGAGGCGGGCACGCCGGCCCTGCTCAAGCGGACGCTGAAGTCGCTGAAAGGCCGGCAACTGCCGATCATCGTCAATTCGCCGGGTGGCAATGTCGATGCCGCCCTCCAGCTCGGCCGCATCATTCGCAAGAACAAGCTCGACATCGCCGTCGGCACGACGGTGTTTTTCGGCTGCGAGCCGCAGATGAAGAACTGCCGGGACAATGACGGCAGGGGCGCTCCGTATTTCGGTGTCGCCTATGACAGCGGCGCCATGTGCAATTCGGCCTGCCCGCTGATGTTTGCCGGAGGCATCCGCCGCGTTGTCGGCGAGTGGGCCTTTCTCGGTGTCCACCAGATCACCACCACATACCGTCGGGAAAAGCTGCTTTACCGCACCACCTACCGGGTCGTGAACGGCAAGAAGAAGGTCATAGGCACGAAGCTGGTCAGCCGAAAGAACGCGGGCAGCTACAAGACCTATGAGATGAGCAAGGCGGTCGAGAAGCGGCTTTCGGCCTATCTGAGGGAGATGGGAATAGGCGAGGGCGTGCTGGTCACGATGAAGAACACGCCAGCGAGCGATATCCACCAGCTGGTTCCGGAAAACATGTTGCGCATGAACCTGGTCACCAGCTTGGACTCGCTCGAGCTCTTTGCGGCCGCGACTACCTGTAGAGCAAATCCGGTGCCGGCGAACTGCCGGGAAATACCGGCAGACGGGAATGCGAAACCGGCTGAGATGGCGGCCGCCGAGACACAAGCCGCCCAGGCTCTGGCCGCGCCGCCGAAGCAGGCGCAAGAAATGCGCTTTGTCTTGGTTCGCGGCAGCAACCCGCTCTGCAATCCCGACTGCCCGGATTGGATCGCGGCGGAAGGCACGATCACCGCCGGCACGCCCGACAGGCTGCGCGCGGTGCTGGATACGGTAGGCGGGCGCAGGCTGCCGGTGGTGATCAACTCGCCGGGTGGCGACATTCGGGGTGCGCTCGCCGCCGGCCGGTTGATCCGTGAGCGCGGGCTGGACGTCGCGGTGGGCCGAACGGATTTTCTCGATTGCGACCCAGGCGCGGCAGGCTGTGCCGCCAAGGACGGCTTCCATACCGGCCTCACCGTCGATGCCGGCGCCGAATGCGATGCGGCCTGCGCGGTGATGATTGCCGGCGGCGCCAGGCGCTTCGTGGGTGCCGATGCGCATTTCCTCGTGCACTCCATGGGCATGGAAGAAAAGGTCAGGGCGTATCTCGAGGAGATGGCGATCGGCTCGGGCCTGTTCGCCGCGATGCAGTCGGCCCAATATGCCAAGCACAGGGAACTCAGCCAGGACGAATTGGCGAAGTTCGGGCTCACCACGGGCCGCCAGTCGGTGGACGCGCTGACGGGCGCGACAATCTGCAGGTCGTCGCCGAAACCGGACAACTGCCGCGCCCTGCCGTCCGCCAACGCCCAGGCGGAATCGCCGCCGAAGCTTTAGTGGCCGCCAGAACCGGGGATGCTGGCTGCACCCTCCGGTCGGCAGCGCCCCGCCTCAAAACGGCACTTGAGTTCTCGTCGTCTTTGTGAAATAGCAGCGCGCGTGTACGGGCATAGCTCAGTTGGTAGAGCGGCGGTCTCCAAAACCGCAGGTC
Source organism: Mesorhizobium sp. M3A.F.Ca.ET.080.04.2.1 (assembly GCF_003952525.1). Lineage (NCBI taxonomy): Bacteria > Pseudomonadati > Pseudomonadota > Alphaproteobacteria > Hyphomicrobiales > Phyllobacteriaceae > Mesorhizobium > Mesorhizobium sp. M3A.F.Ca.ET.080.04.2.1. Next base: position 513,115 of record NZ_CP034451.1, read on the forward strand.
GTAGGTTCGAGCCCTGCTGCCCGTGCCATCTCTCAAAATGGCGGATTGCAAAATTAGCCCAGCTGTTTGAAAACCGGCGCACGGCTTGCCAAATAACGGGAATTGGGGCATAAGCCCCGCATAGCCGGGACGGGACGACTGGATGGTTCCGAGGCGGCGCTAAAACATAAAGCGGAACACTTGCCACTTGCGTGGACCAAGAATCGGTTTTATGTAGACTGAACAGACACGCGACGCGTGGAGCTGGGAAGCCGGCTTTACGCGTCTGATTTGCGTGGGTGAAATGGTGGCGCTGATTCGCGCCGGCAGGAAGCCCAGGCGGCACGTCCCGGCCAGCGGGATCATCCAGGAGACCCGGCCAACGGGTCTTGAAGACAGAGCGGCTTATGGCTTCGAAAACCACCAATCCTTTCACCTTTCTCCAGCAGGTGCGTGCGGAGACGGCCAAGGTGACATGGCCCTCGCGCCGAGAGACCATGATCTCGACGGTGATGGTGCTGGTGTTCGCGGTCATCGCCATGATCTTCTTCTTCGCCGCCGACATAGCCATGGGCTATGCGATCGAGTTCATTCTGGGCCTCGGACACTAAGTTCGGCGATTACGGAGACGTCTTGAAATGACTGCGCGGTGGTACATCGTCCACGCCTATTCGAACTTCGAAAAGAAGGTCGCCGAGGACATCGAGAACAAGGCCAAGCAGAAGGGTCTGTCGGGCGAGATCGAGCAGATCGTGGTGCCGACCGAGAAGGTCGTCGAGATCCGTCGCGGCCGCAAGGTCGATGCCGAGCGCAAGTTCTTCCCAGGCTATGTGCTTCTGAAGGCCAACCTGACGGACGCCGTGTTCTCGCTGGTCAAGAACACGCCGAAGGTCACCGGCTTCCTGGGCGACTCCAAGCCTGTGCCGATCACGGAGACCGAGGCGCAGCGCATCCTGAACCAGGTGCAGGAAGGCGTCGAGCGGCCCAAGCCCTCGGTCACTTTCGAGATCGGCGAGGCGATCCGGGTGTCGGACGGGCCGTTCGCATCCTTCAACGGCTTCGTCCAGGAAGTGGACGAGGAGCGGGCTCGCCTCAAAGTGGAAGTTTCGATCTTCGGGCGCGCCGTGCCCGTCGATCTGGAATTCGGTCAGGTCGAAAAGGGCTGATCCGATACCCGCGCCGCAAGGTGTCGGGATGCCCTTTGCCGACAGGCGAGGGGTGGCGGTGTGAAAGCACGCTGCCGTGAACGGGTGGGAGGCGAACGCGGCTTAGCCGGCCGCGGGAACCGCACCACCAGACTGCAACCGCCGGTATTTCCCAGCTAGGGGCCGGCATGAGAAAAGGCAGGAATAGAGATGGCTAAGAAAGTTGCAGGCCAGCTCAAGCTCCAGGTTGCCGCGGGTTCGGCCACGCCGTCGCCCCCGATCGGCCCGGCGCTTGGTCAGCGCGGCATCAACATCATGGAGTTCTGCAAGGCGTTCAACGCGCAGACGCAGGAGCTGGAGAAGGGGTCGCCGATCCCGGTCGTCATCACCTACTACCAGGACAAGTCGTTCACCTTCGTCATGAAGACGCCGCCGGTGAGCTACTTCCTGAAGAAGGCCGCCAACCTAAAGTCGGGTTCGAAGGAGCCGGGCAAGGTCAAGGCCGGCACGATCTCGCGCGACAAGGTGCGCCAGATCGCCGAGCAGAAGATGAAGGACCTGAACGCAAACGACGTCGAGGCGGCCATGCGCATGGTCGAGGGCTCCGCCCGCTCGATGGGCCTGGAAGTGGTGGGCTGAAGATCATGGCAAAGATTGCAAAGCGCGTGGCAAAGACCCGCGAAGGCATCGACCCGAACAAGGCCTATGCTCTTGGTGACGCGCTGAAGCTGCTCAAGGAGCGGTCTTCGGTGAAGTTCGACGAGACCGTCGAGGTCGCGATGAATCTGGGCGTCGACCCGCGCCATGCCGACCAGATGGTCCGCGGCGTGGTCAACCTGCCGAACGGCACCGGCCGCTCGGTGCGCGTTGCCGTGTTCGCGCGCGGCGACAAGGCCGAGGAAGCCAAGGCCGCCGGCGCCGATATCGTGGGCGCCGAGGATCTGGTCGACATCGTCCAGAAGGGCACGATCGACTTCGACCGCTGCATCGCTACCCCGGACATGATGCCGCTGGTCGGCCGTCTCGGTAAGGTGCTCGGTCCGCGCGGCATGATGCCGAACCCAAAGGTCGGCACCGTGACCCCGGACGTGGCTGCGGCCGTCAAGGCTTCGAAGGGCGGCGCCGTCGAGTTCCGCGTCGAGAAGGCCGGCATCGTCCATGCCGGCGTCGGCAAGATCTCGTTCGACGTCAAAGCGCTGGAAGAGAATGTGCGGGCCTTCGCCGATGCGGTGAACAAGGCCAAGCCGGCCGGCGCCAAGGGCAACTACGTCAAGAAGGTGTCGGTCACCTCGACGATGGGCCCGGGCCTCAAGCTCGACATCGCGACGCTCGCCGCGTCGTAATCGTCGTCTGATCGGCTTAGCCGATCTGGAAGAATTCCGGGCCGCCGATCCGTCGGCGGGCCGGTACCCCCGGAGGCCGAAAGGCTTCCGGATATCCTGTCCGAGATTGCAGGCGGCCCAACAGCCTTAATTCATGCGGGCCTGCATGAGACGGGTGAAGACCCGACAAAGGAGCGACAAGCTCCAATGAAAGGTTCGAACCGTGTTTGCCTTTTGTCAGCACATCGCCGGCGTGGCCGTCGGTGTGGCGAAAGGGGGCAGGATCCTCGAGCGCCGTTCGGGAGATCCTTTTTGGGATAGCCCGGCCGGCAAAAGGCAACCCGACGCCTGACCTCGTGAATGAGAATGTTCTCATCAGCAGGTTGGGGGTCAACTGGAGATAGGCAGTGGACAGAGCGGAAAAACGCGAACTCGTCACGGGCCTGAACGAAGCGTTCTCGAACGCCGGTTCAGTCGTCGTGGCCCACTACGCCGGTATCACCGTCGCGCAAATGAACGACCTTCGGTCGAAGATGCGCGCTGCCGGTGGCACCGTCAAAGTCGCGAAGAACCGTCTCGCCAAGATCGCTCTTCAGGGCACGGACTCCGCATCGATCGTCGATCTGTTCAAGGGACAGACGCTGATTGCTTATTCGGAGGATCCGGTTGCGGCGCCGAAGGTCGCGTCCGATTTCGCCAAGGGGAATGACAAGTTGATCATTCTCGGCGGCGCGATGGGCTCGACCTCGCTCAACGCCGACGGTGTGAAGGCACTCGCCACCATGCCGTCGCTCGACGAGCTGCGCGCCAAGCTGGTTGGCATGATCGCCACGCCGGCAACCCGGATCGCCCAGATCGTCAATGCGCCCGCGGCTTCGGTCGCGCGTGTCATCGGCGCTTACGCCCGGAAGGACGAGGCGGCATGAGGCCGTTCCTCGCTGTCAACAACACACGTTCGAACCTAGTGAAGGAATACACAAATGGCTGATCTCGCGAAGATCGTAGACGACCTTTCGAAGCTGACCGTCCTCGAGGCGGCTGAGCTGTCGAAGCTCCTGGAAGAGAAGTGGGGCGTTTCGGCTGCTGCTCCGGTGGCGGTTGCTGCTGCTGCTGGTGGCGCTGCCGCCGCTGCTGCTCCGGCCGAAGAGAAGACGGAATTCGACGTCGTTCTCGCCGATGCCGGCGCCCAGAAGATCAACGTCATCAAGGAAGTCCGCGCCATCACCGGCCTTGGCCTCAAGGAAGCCAAGGACCTGGTCGAAGCGGCTCCGAAGCCGGTCAAGGAAGGCGTTTCCAAGGCCGACGCCGACAAGTTCAAGGCTCAGCTGGAAGCCGCTGGCGCCAAGGTCGACCTGAAGTAAGCCTTTGGGCGAGGGCGGACGGCCTCGCGCCGTCCGCCCCCTCCCTTGACCAAGGGAGGCTTCGCAGCGCGAGACGTTTGAAAACCTCTTTCCTGAGGGCCGCAAACGGCCTTCCGGAAACGGGTTTTCTCCCGTTTTAGCCGGCACCCGCCAAACGATTGGAAGGGGCGGCCGGAAAAACAGACAGGGGCGGCCCCAAGGCAGCCCGTTGGTGCAAGGCGAGCCGCGGCGAGGTTCGCCCCGAGTTCAGAGCTAAGGAGCGACGATGGCCCAGACCCAGACTTTCAATGGCCGCAGACGCGTACGCAAGTTCTTCGGAAAGATCCCCGAAGTTGCGGAGATGCCGAACCTGATCGAGGTCCAAAAGGCATCCTATGACCAGTTCCTGATGGTGGACGAGCCCAAGGGCGGACGTCCGGACGAAGGACTGCAGGCTGTTTTCAAGTCGGTCTTCCCGATCTCCGATTTTTCCGGCTCCTCGATGCTGGAATTCGTGAAGTATGAGTTCGAGGGACCGAAATTCGACGTTGACGAATGCCGTCAGCGCGACCTGACCTATGCCGCGCCACTGAAGGTGACGCTGCGCCTCATCGTGTTCGATATCGACGAGGATACCGGCGCCAAGTCGATCAAGGACATCAAGGAGCAGGACGTCTACATGGGCGACATGCCGCTCATGACGTCGAACGGCACCTTCATCGTCAACGGCACCGAGCGCGTCATCGTCTCGCAGATGCACCGCTCGCCGGGCGTCTTCTTCGACCATGACAAGGGCAAGTCGCACTCGTCCGGCAAACTTCTGTTCGCCGCGCGCGTCATTCCCTATCGCGGCTCGTGGCTCGACATCGAGTTCGATTCCAAGGACGTCGTGCACGCCCGCATCGACCGCCGCCGCAAGATCCCGGTGACGTCGCTTCTGATGGCGCTCGGCATGGACGGCGAGGAGATCCTGTCGACCTTCTACAACAAGATCACTTACAAGCGCTCCGGCGACCACTGGCGCATTCCGTTCAACGTCGAGCGGTTCCGCGGCCTCAAGGCAGTCGGCGACCTGGTCGACGCCGACACTGGCGAGATCGTCGTCGAAGCCGGCAAGAAGATCACCGCCCGCCAGGCCCGCCAGCTCGGCGAAAAGGGTCTGAAGGCGATCAAGGCGACCGACGAGGACCTGCTCGGCAACTACCTCGCGGAGGACATCGTCAACTATGCCACCGGCGAGATCTTCCTCGAGGCCGGCGACGAGATCGACGAAAAGACGCTGAAGGTGCTGCTCGGCACGGGCGAGGATGAAATCCAGATCCTCGACATCGACCACGTCAATGTCGGCGCCTACATCCGCAACACGCTCGCGGTCGACAAGAACGAAAGCCGCCAGGACGCGCTGTTCGACATCTACCGCGTCATGCGTCCGGGCGAGCCGCCGACGCTCGAGACCGCCGAGGCTATGTTCAACTCGCTGTTCTTCGACAGCGAGCGCTACGACTTGTCGGCCGTCGGCCGCGTCAAGATGAACATGCGTCTCGAGCTCAAGGCCGAGGACACCGTGCGCGTCCTGCGCAAGGAAGACATCCTGGCCGTGGTCAAGACGCTGGTCGAGCTGCGTGATGGCAAGGGCGAGATCGACGACATCGACAATCTCGGCAACCGCCGCGTGCGCTCGGTCGGCGAGCTCATGGAGAACCAGTACCGCGTCGGCCTCCTGCGCATGGAGCGCGCGATCAAGGAGCGCATGTCCTCGATCGAGATCGACACGGTCATGCCGCAGGACCTCATCAACGCCAAGCCGGCGGCTGCCGCCGTGCGCGAATTCTTCGGCTCCTCGCAGCTGTCGCAGTTCATGGACCAGACTAACCCGCTGTCGGAGATCACCCACAAGCGCCGCCTGTCGGCGCTCGGACCGGGCGGTCTGACCCGCGAGCGCGCCGGCTTCGAGGTGCGCGACGTGCACCCGACGCATTACGGCCGCATCTGCCCGATCGAGACGCCGGAAGGCCCGAATATCGGCCTGATCAACTCGCTCGCCACCTTCGCGCGCGTCAACAAGTACGGTTTCATCGAGAGCCCGTACCGCAAGATCGTCAACGGCAAGCTGACCAACGAAGTCGTCTATCTGTCGGCGATGGAGGAGGCCAAGCACCACGTCGCGCAGGCCAACGCCGAGCTCGACAAGAATGGCGGTTTCGTCGACGAATTCGTCATCTGCCGTAACGCTGGCGAAGTGATGATGGCGCCGCGCGAGAACGTCGACCTGATGGACGTCTCGCCGAAGCAGATGGTGTCGGTGGCGGCTGCGCTCATCCCGTTCCTCGAGAACGACGACGCCAACCGCGCGCTGATGGGCTCGAACATGCAGCGTCAGGCCGTGCCGCTGGTGCGCGCCGAGGCGCCGTTCGTCGGCACCGGCATGGAGCCGATCGTCGCCCGTGACTCGGGCGCCGCCATCGGCGCCCGCCGCGGCGGCATCGTCGACCAGGTGGACGCCACGCGTATCGTCATCCGCGCCACGGAGGATCTCGATCCCGGCAAGTCCGGCGTCGACATCTACCGGTTGATGAAGTTCCAGCGCTCGAACCAGAACACCTGCATCAACCAGCGTCCGCTGGTGCGCATGGGCGATCGGGTCAACAAGGGCGACATCATCGCCGACGGTCCGTCGACCGAGCTCGGCGATCTCGCGCTCGGCCGTAACGTGCTCGTCGCGTTCATGCCGTGGAACGGCTACAACTACGAGGACTCGATCCTGCTCTCCGAGCGCATCGTGGCCGACGACGTCTTCACCTCGATCCACATCGAGGAGTTCGAGGTCATGGCCCGCGACACCAAGCTCGGGCCGGAGGAAATCACGCGCGACATCCCGAACGTCTCGGAAGAAGCGCTGAAGAACCTCGATGAGGCCGGCATCGTCTATATCGGCGCGGAAGTGCAGCCGGGCGACATCCTGGTCGGCAAGATCACGCCGAAGGGCGAAAGCCCGATGACGCCGGAAGAAAAGCTGCTGCGCGCCATCTTCGGCGAAAAGGCTTCCGACGTCCGCGACACCTCCATGCGCATGCCTCCGGGCACCTTCGGCACGGTCGTGGAAGTGCGCGTCTTCAACCGCCACGGCGTCGAGAAGGACGAGCGCGCCATGGCAATCGAGCGCGAGGAGATCGAGCGCCTGGCCAAGGACCGCGACGACGAGCAGGCGATCCTCGACCGCAACGTCTATTCGCGCCTTTCCGACATGCTGGTCGGCAAGGATGCGATCGCCGGGCCGAAGGGCTTCAAGAAGGGCTCGAAGCTCTCGAAGGACACGCTCGACGAGTATCCGCGCTCGCAGTGGTGGCAGTTCGCGGTGGAGAACGAGAAGCTCCAGAGCGAGCTGGAAGCGCTACGCGGCCAGTATGACGACTCCAAGAAGGCGCTCGAGCAGCGCTTCATGGACAAGGTCGAGAAGGTGCAGCGCGGCGACGAGATGCCTCCGGGCGTCATGAAGATGGTCAAGGTCTTCGTGGCGGTGAAGCGCAAGATGCAGCCGGGCGACAAGATGGCCGGCCGTCATGGCAACAAGGGTGTGGTGTCGCGCATCGTTCCGGTCGAGGACATGCCTTTCCTCGAGGACGGCACGCATGCCGATATCGTGCTCAACCCGCTGGGCGTGCCGAGCCGCATGAATGTCGGCCAGATCCTGGAAACGCATCTGGGCTGGGCCTGCGCAGGCATGGGTCGGAAGATCGGCGAGCTGATCGACGCGTACAAGGCGGGCGGCGACATCAAGCCGCTGCGCAAGACGCTGGAGAGCTTCATGCCCTCCAACGACCGCAACGAGCCGATCCGCGAATATGACGACGAGAGCATCGTTCGCCTCAGCGAGCAGATGCGCCGCGGCGTCTCCATCGCGACCCCGGTATTCGACGGCGCCCACGAAGCCGACATCAACACCATGCTGGAGCAGGCGGGCCTGCACACCAGCGGTCAGTCGCAGCTCTATGACGGCCGCACCGGCGAGCCGTTCGATCGCAAGGTGACGATGGGCTACATCTATATGCTCAAGCTTCATCACCTGGTGGACGACAAGATCCACGCGCGCTCGATCGGCCCGTACTCGCTCGTCACCCAGCAGCCGCTGGGCGGCAAGGCGCAGTTCGGCGGCCAGCGCTTCGGCGAAATGGAGGTCTGGGCCCTGGAAGCCTACGGCGCCGCCTACACGCTGCAGGAGATGCTGACGGTTAAGTCGGACGACGTCGCCGGGCGCACCAAGGTCTATGAGGCGATCGTCAGAGGCGACGACACGTTCGAGGCCGGCATCCCCGAGAGCTTCAACGTTCTCGTCAAGGAAATGCGCTCCCTCGGCCTCAATGTCGAGCTGGAGAACACCAAGGTCGACGAGGCCCCCGTGCGGCTGCCCGACGCGGCCGAGTAACGCCAAGCAAGGCAATGGCGCGCCGCCGCCCAAGAAGCGGCGCGCCCGTCAAATTCTTCGGCCGGTTGGCCGGCCAGTCTGCGGGCATTCGGCCCGCGATCGATGCAAGGGGTTTTCGAGGACCCCGAAAAGGAGAACGGCATGAACCAAGAGGTCATGAATCTCTTCAACCCCCAGGCGCCTGCGCAGGTGTTCGATTCCATCCGGATCTCGCTCGCCAGCCCTGAGAAGATTCTGTCCTGGTCGTTCGGCGAAATCAAAAAGCCGGAGACCATCAACTACCGCACCTTCAAGCCGGAGCGTGACGGCTTGTTCTGCGCGCGCATCTTCGGTCCGATCAAGGACTATGAGTGCCTGTGCGGCAAGTACAAGCGCATGAAGTACAAGGGCGTCATCTGCGAGAAGTGCGGCGTCGAAGTCACGCTGTCGCGCGTGCGCCGCGAGCGCATGGGCCACATCGAGCTCGCCGCGCCGGTCGCCCATATCTGGTTCCTGAAGTCGCTGCCCTCGCGCATCGGCACGCTGCTCGACATGACCTTGAAGGACATCGAGCGCGTCCTCTACTTCGAGAACTACATCGTCACCGAGCCGGGCCTCACCGCGCTGAAGGAGCACCAGCTGCTCAGCGAGGAAGAGTACATGCTGGCCGTCGACGAGTACGGCGAGGATTCCTTCACCGCCATGATCGGCGCCGAGGCTATCCATGACCTGCTCGCCGGCATGGAACTAGAGAAGATCGCCGGCGACCTGCGTTCGGAGCTGGCTTCGACCTCGTCCGAGCTCAAGCAGAAGAAGCTGCTGAAGCGGCTCAAGGTCGTCGAGAACTTCATGGAATCCGGCAACCGTCCGGAATGGATGATCATGAAGGTGGTTCCGGTGATCCCGCCGGACCTGCGCCCGCTGGTCCCTCTGGACGGCGGCCGCTTCGCCACGTCCGACCTGAACGATCTCTATCGCCGCGTCATCAACCGCAACAACCGCCTGAAGCGGCTGATCGAGCTGCGCGCGCCGGGCATCATCGTGCGCAACGAAAAGCGCATGCTGCAGGAAGCCGTCGATGCGCTGTTCGACAACGGCCGTCGCGGCCGCGTCATCACCGGCGCCAACAAGCGTCCGCTGAAGTCGCTGTCCGATATGCTGAAGGGCAAGCAGGGCCGGTTCCGCCAGAACCTGCTCGGCAAGCGCGTCGACTATTCCGGCCGCTCGGTCATCGTGACCGGTCCGGAGCTCAAGCTGCACCAGTGCGGCCTGCCGAAGAAGATGGCGCTCGAGCTGTTCAAGCCCTTCATCTACGCCCGCCTCGACGCAAAGGGCTTCTCCTCGACCGTCAAGCAGGCGAAGAAGCTGGTCGAGAAGGAGCGTCCGGAGGTCTGGGACATCCTCGACGAGGTCATCCGCGAGCATCCGGTGCTCTTGAACCGCGCGCCGACGCTGCACCGCCTCGGCATCCAGGCGTTCGAGCCGATCCTGATCGAAGGCAAGGCGATCCAGCTGCATCCGCTGGTCTGCACGGCCTTCAACGCCGACTTCGACGGCGACCAGATGGCGGTCCACGTGCCGCTGTCGCTGGAAGCGCAGCTCGAAGCCCGCGTGCTGATGATGTCGACCAACAACATCCTGCACCCGGCCTCCGGCGCGCCGATTATCGTGCCGTCGCAGGACATGGTTCTGGGTCTCTACTATCTCTCGATCGTCAACCAGAACGAGCCGGGCGAGGGCATGGTGTTTGCCGACATGGGCGAGCTCCAGCACGCGCTGGAGACCAAGGCCGTGACGCTGCACGCCAAGATCAAGGGCCGTTTCCGCACCGTCGATGCCGATGGCAAGACGGTGTCGAGGATTCACGACACCACGCCTGGCCGCATGATCATCGGCGAGCTTCTGCCGAAGAACGTCAACGTGCCTTATGAGATCGCCAACCAGGAGATGACCAAGAAGAACATCTCCAAGATGATCGACACCGTCTACCGCCATTGCGGTCAGAAGGAGACGGTCATCTTCTGCGACCGCATCATGGCCCTCGGCTTCGCTCATGCCTGCCGCGCCGGCATTTCGTTCGGCAAGGACGACATGGTGATCCCGGACACCAAGCTGAAGCTGGTCTCCGACACCGAGGCTTTGGCCAAGGAATACGAGCAGCAGTACAATGACGGCCTGATCACCCAGGGCGAGAAGTACAACAAGGTGGTCGACGCCTGGGCCAAGTGCTCGGAAAAGGTCGCCGACGAGATGATGGCCCGCATCAAGGCCGTCGAGTTCGAGGACAATGGCCGTCAGAAGCCGATGAACTCGATCTACATGATGTCGCATTCGGGTGCGCGCGGCTCGCCCACCCAGATGCGCCAGCTCGCGGGCATGCGCGGCCTGATGGCCAAGCCTTCGGGCGAGATCATCGAGACGCCGATCATCTCGAACTTCAAGGAAGGCCTCACCGTGCTCGAGTATTTCAACTCGACCCACGGGGCCCGCAAGGGTCTGGCCGACACCGCACTGAAGACGGCGAACTCGGGTTACCTCACCCGCCGCCTGGTCGACGTGGCCCAGGACTGCATCGTCAACTCGCTGGATTGCGGCACCGAGAAGGGCCTCACCATGCAGCCGATCGTCGATGCCGGTCAGATCGTCGCCTCGGTCGGTCAGCGCGTGCTTGGCCGCACGGCACTCGACGACATCAACCATCCGGTTTCCGGCGAGTTGCTGGTCAAGGCCGGCAAGCTGATGGACGAGCGCGATGTGGAGCAGATCGAGAAGGCCGGCGTGCAGTCGGTGCGCATCCGCTCGGCGCTGACCTGCGAGGTCAGGACCGGCGTGTGCGCGGTCTGCTACGGTCGCGATCTTGCCCGCGGCACCCCCGTCAACCAGGGCGAGGCCGTCGGCGTCATCGCCGCGCAGTCGATCGGCGAGCCGGGCACCCAGCTCACCATGCGTACCTTCCACATGGGCGGCACGGCGCAGGTGGTGGACTCCTCGTTCCTTGAAGCCTCCTATGAGGGCAAGGTTCAGATCCGCAACCGCAACGTGGTGCGCAACTCCGAAGGCCAGCAGATGGTGATGGGCCGCAACATGGCGGTTCTGATCCTCGACGAGACCGGCAAGGAACGCGCCACGCACCGCGTCGCCTATGGCTCGCGCATCTTTGTGGACGACGGCGACAAGGTGAAGCGCGGCCAGCGTATCGCCGAGTGGGATCCCTACACTCGCCCGATCCTCACCGAAATCGAGGGCAAGGTGGCGTTCGAGGATCTGGTCGACGGCATCTCCGTGCAGGAGACGGCCGACGAATCGACCGGCATCACCAAGCGCGAGGTCATCGACTGGCGTTCGACGCCGCGCGGCAGCGACCTGAAGCCGGCAATCGTCGTTCAGGATGCCAAGGGCAAGGTCGGCAAGCTGTCGAAGGGCGGCGATGCACGCTTCCTGCTCTCGGTCGAGGCCATCCTCTCGGTCGAGCCGGGCGCGCATGTCCGTCCCGGCGACGTGCTGGCGCGTATCCCGATGGAAAGCGCCAAGACCAAGGACATCACCGGCGGTCTGCCGCGCGTGGCCGAACTGTTCGAGGCTCGCCGGCCGAAGGATCACGCCATCATCGCCGAGATCGATGGCACGGTCCGCTTCGGCCGCGACTACAAGAACAAACGCCGCATCATCATCGAGCCGCATGACTCGACGATGGAGCCGGTCGAGTACCTGATCCCGAAGGGCAAGCCGTTCCATCTGCAGGACGGCGACGTCATCGAGAAGGGCGACTACATCCTCGACGGCAATCCGGCGCCGCACGACATCCTGGCGATCAAGGGCGTGGAGGCGCTTGCGTCCTACCTCGTCAACGAGATCCAGGAGGTCTACCGCCTGCAGGGCGTGTCGATCAACGACAAGCACATCGAGGTGATCGTTCGCCAGATGCTGCAGAAGGTCGAGATCACGGTCCAGGGCGACTCGAGCTACATTCCGGGCGACCACGTCGACGTGATCGAACTGGAAGAGGTCAACGAACGCCTGATCGACGACGGCAAGAAGCCGGCCGAAGGCCAGCCGGTGCTGCTCGGCATCACCAAGGCTTCGCTGCAGACGCCGTCCTTCATCTCGGCCGCCTCCTTCCAGGAGACGACCAGGGTGCTGACCGAAGCGGCGGTTGCCGGCAAGACCGACATGCTGCAGGGCCTGAAGGAAAACGTCATCGTCGGCCGCCTGATCCCGGCCGGCACCGGCGGCACGATGAGCCAGATCCGGCGCATCGCCACCTCGCGCGACGAGCTCATCATCGACGAGCGCCGCAAGGCGTCTGGCGTCGAAGTCGCCGAGCCGATGCTGACCGACATGGTCAACGCCGCGCAGTAAGCGCGGCTGGAAATGAAAACTGGAAAGGGGCCCGCGCGGCCCCTTTTTCATTCTGGCTCCAAACGAGGAATAACCATGACCAGCAAGACCTGGACGGCTGTCGACGACTACATCGTTTCCTCGCTTTTCGAGGCGGATCCCATTCTCGATGCGGTGCTCGCGGCGAACCGCGAGCAGGGGCTGCCTGCCATCGACGTCTCCTTGGCGCAAGGGAAGCTGCTGTCGCTGCTGGTGCGCATCCGCGGCGCGAAGCGAGTGCTGGAGATCGGTACGCTGGGCGGCTATTCGACGATCTGGATGGCGCGGGGACTGCCTGATGAAGGGACGGTGGTGACGCTGGAGCTCGAACCGCATCATGCCGAAGTGGCGCGCTCGAATGTCGAGCGGGCAGGGGTCTCCGACAAGGTAGAACTGCGGGTCGGTCCGGCGCTTCAGTCGCTGGCTGAGCTGGAGAGCGAAAATGCCGGTCCGTTCGACCTGATCTTCATCGATGCCGACAAGCCGAACATCCCGAACTATCTGTCCTGGGCCATGCGGCTGTCGCGCCGCGGCACGGTGATCGTCTGCGACAACGTCGTTCGCGACGGTGCCGTGCTCAACCAGGACGGCAGCGACGCCAATGTCGAAGGCGCCCGCGCGGCGTTCGCCTTCATCGGCGGAGACGAGCGGCTGGAGGGAACAGCCATCCAGACCGTCGGCGCCAAGGGCTATGACGGCTTCGCGATTGCGATCGTCAAGTGATATGACACCGTCAATGACAGTGATATCGGACCAGCTCGCTTGTCACCGGCTGTTCGTCTGACGAGCGGCTTCCCCCAATCCGTCGCTGCTTCGCAGCGCCACTTTTCCCCCTCCGGAGGGAAAGGAAGGCGCTCAGTCGAAAAAGGCCTCGACGACGTTGCGCTTGCCGAGCATGAAGGCGTCGGCGACATGCTGCAGCGGCGCCAGGTCGACATCCGAAACGCCGGCGCGCACGATCTCGGCGAAGCGCTTGTAGAGCATCGGATATTCGGCTTCCGGCTCGTCATGGACGATCTTGCCCTCGATGGCGAGCTTCGCCCCGCCGCCCGAAAGCACCATCTTGCCCTTGTCGGTCTCGGCCAGGATGTCCCAGCTCTGCGGGCCCGTCTGCAGCCAGTCGAGCTCCATCGTCACCGGCAGCCCGCCCGAGGTGCGGAAGACGACATGCGCGGCAACCGGCGCGGCGCGGTTTTCCGGAAAATCGAGCACGGCCGACGTGATGAACATCGGCGGCAGGATGTGGGTGGCGATCGACAGCGCGTTGATGCCGGGATCGAACACGCCGAAGCCGCCCGGCGCCCAGATCCATTCCTGGTTCGGGTGCCAACGGCGCACGTCTTCCTTCCAGTTGATCGCGGCCGAACTGATGCTTGCCGAAGCGAGGAAAGCGCGCGCGGCCTCGACCGCCGGCGCGTAGCGCGAATGCCAGCTGGCGAAAAGCGAGACGCCGTGGCTTGCGGCAAGCGTCTTCAGGTCCTCGACCTCGCTGACGGTGGCGCCCGGCGGCTTCTCGAGGAAGACGTGCTTGCCTGCCTCGAGCGCGGCGCGGGCGCCGTCGTAGCGGAACTGGGGCGGCATACAGAGCGAGACGGCGTCAAGGCCGGGCTCGGCTTCGAGCATGGCCTCGATGCTCGGATAGTTCGGGATGCCGTCGACTTTGCCGTGGCGGCTGGCGGCGGCGACAAGCTGGTAATTGGCGTCCTTCGCCAGGGCAGGGAGATGCTGGTCGCGGACGATCTTTCCCACGCCGACGATGCCTAGCTTGATGGGGTCGAGTTTGATGGTGCCGAGCTTGGCGGGATCGCTGGTCATGGGAACTCCGGAGGACTGAAAAGCTGGGTGTTCTAGGCAGGAGAGGGCTGGCCGGCCGACGCCTTTGCCGCCGCCCTGGTGAATCAGAGCGGCTGGTCGAAGGTGACGATCGAGACCTCGCCTTCGATCGCGCCCTGATAGGCGGACAGATGCGGCTCGTCGTCGGGCGCGCCATCCATGTCGCCGATCTGATCGAGCTCGGCTTCCGCATAGCCTTCTGCGGCGAGCGATTCGAGCGCTCGGCGAACGGCCGAATCGTCGTCCGGCGCGACCAGCATCACATGCACGCCCTCCGGCTTGCCGCCCTTCTTCTTCCACACCCGGCCGGTAATGATGGTGACCGGGCGTTCTTCATTGTCGTTCACGGGCTGATTCCTCCGGGCGAGGGGATTGGTGCTGCTCATGCCGCCTTTTGGCATGAAGCACCCATATAGGACAGGCGGAAGGCGGTCACTTTCTTCCTCGCCCTTGCAAAAAGACGCAACAAAATTACATGCGTTGGACGCATGGCTGCCAAGCCTCGAATTGGGCCGCAATATTTGCTGCTCCGGGGTTGACGGACAGGGGCCTTACGAGTAGAAGCCGCCCCGTCAGAACCGATGTGAGACTTGCTTTTCCGAGGCGACACGCCTTGGAGTTTGCCTCAAACAGGGTTCGTTTTACGAGCGAAAAGACATTTCCGGCGCGCATGAAGCGGCTTCCGCTTCCTCTGCAATTTGTTCGGGCAGGACCGCGAGACGCGGTGTGTTGCCCGAATTTGCGTATGGAAACGACGCTTTGAGCGGCCCTGACAGGGGCGAGACACGGAATTGAGAGACAAGAGGGTTTAATGCCTACCGTCAACCAGCTGATCCGCAAGCCGCGCCTGGCGCCGGTGAAGCGCAACAAGGTCCCGGCCATGCAGCAGAACCCGCAGAAGCGGGGCGTCTGCACGCGCGTCTACACCACGACGCCGAAGAAGCCGAACTCGGCGCTGCGCAAGGTGGCCAAGATCCGTCTGACCAACGGCTTCGAAGTGATCGGCTACATCCCGGGCGAAGGCCACAACCTGCAGGAGCACTCCGTGGTCATGATCCGCGGCGGCCGCGTCAAGGACCTTCCGGGTGTCCGCTACCACATCATCCGCGGCGTGCTCGACACGCAGGGTGTGAAGAACCGCAAGCAGCGCCGTTCGAAATACGGTGCGAAGCGTCCGAAGTAAGGGTTTCCGGCTTCGGCGCTTTTTTTGACTGCGCCGTGCCACGAGATTGAGAGACAAAAGCCATGTCCCGTCGTCACAGTGCAGAAAAGCGTGAGATCAATCCGGACCCGAAGTTCGGCGACCTGATCGTCACCAAGTTCATGAACGCCGTCATGTATGACGGCAAGAAGTCGGTTGCCGAGACGATCGTCTACGGCGCGCTGGATCAGGTCCAGGCCAAGACCAAGCAGGAGCCGGTCACCGTCTTCCATCAGGCGCTCGACAATGTCGCGCCGCATGTGGAAGTGCGCTCGCGTCGCGTCGGCGGCGCCACCTACCAGGTTCCGGTCGACGTGCGCCCCGAGCGGCGCCAGGCGCTGGCCATCCGCTGGCTGATCGCCGCCGCCCGCAACCGCAACGAGACCACCATGATCGACCGCCTCTCGGGCGAGCTGATGGACGCGGCCAACAACCGCGGCACGGCCGTCAAGAAGCGTGAAGACACCCACAAGATGGCAGAAGCCAACCGCGCCTTCGCGCACTACCGCTGGTAAAGCGCGAACGAGACTGAGAGGCACCTACCATGGCCCGCGAATACAAAATCGAAGACTACCGCAATTTCGGTATCATGGCGCATATCGACGCCGGCAAGACGACGACGACCGAGCGCGTCCTGTACTACACGGGCAAGTCGCACAAGATCGGCGAAGTCCATGACGGCGCTGCCACCATGGACTGGATGGAGCAGGAGCAGGAACGCGGCATCACCATCACCTCGGCCGCGACCACGACCTTCTGGAAGGGTCGTGACGGCAAGATGCGCCGCTTCAACATCATCGACACTCCCGGACACGTCGACTTCACCATCGAGGTCGAGCGCTCGCTGCGCGTGCTCGACGGCGCGATCGCGCTGCTCGATGCCAATGCCGGCGTCGAGCCGCAGACCGAGACCGTGTGGCGCCAGGCCGACAAGTACCACGTGCCGCGCATGATCTTCTGCAACAAGATGGACAAGATCGGCGCCGACTTCTACCGCTCGGTGGAAATGATCGGTTCGCGCCTCGGCGCGCAGGCCGTCGTCATGCAGCTGCCGATCGGCGCCGAGACCGAGTTCAAGGGCGTTGTCGATCTCGTCGAGATGAACGCGCTTGTCTGGCGCGACGAGACGCTGGGTGCCGCCTGGGACGTCGTCGAGATCCCGGCCGATCTCAAGGAGAAGGCCGCTCAGTATCGCGAGAAGATGATCGAGGCCGCCGTCGAGATGGACGAGACCGCGCTCGAGAATTACCTCGAAGGCAACATGCCGTCGAACGACGAGATCCGCGCGCTGATCCGCAAGGGCACCATCGCGGTCAAGTTCTTCCCGATGTTCTGCGGCTCTGCCTTCAAGAACAAGGGCGTGCAGCCGCTGCTCGACGCCGTTGTCGAATACCTGCCGTCGCCCATCGACGTGCCGGCGATCAAGGGCGTCGACGCCAAGACGGATGCCGAGATCGAGCGTCATGCGACCGACAGCGAGCCGTTGTCGATGCTGGCGTTCAAGATCATGAACGACCCGTTCGTCGGTTCGCTGACCTTCGCCCGCATCTATTCGGGCAAGCTGTCGAAGGGCGCCTCCCTCGACAACACCGTTAAGGGCAAGAAGGAGCGCATCGGCCGCATGCTGCAGATGCATGCGAATTCGCGCGCCGACATCGAGGAGGCTTACGCCGGCGACATCGTCGCCCTGGCCGGCCTCAAGGACACGACCACCGGCGACACGCTTTGCGATCCGCTGCACCCTGTCATTCTCGAGCGCATGGAATTCCCTGATCCGGTCATCCAGATCGCCATCGAGCCGAAGACCAAGAACGACCAGGAGAAGATGGGCCTGGCGCTGCATCGCCTGGCGGCCGAGGATCCGTCCTTCCGCGTCAAGACCGACGAGGAAAGCGGCCAGACCATCATCGCCGGTATGGGCGAGCTGCATCTCGACATCATCGTCGACCGCATGCGCCGCGAGTTCAAGGTCGAGGCGAATGTCGGCGCTCCGCAGGTGGCCTATCGCGAGACGATCACCCGCACCCACGAGCAGGACTACACGCACAAGAAGCAGACCGGCGGTACCGGCCAGTTCGCCCGCGTCAAGCTGGTGTTCGAGCCGAACTCCGAGAGCGAGGAGTTCGTGTTCGAGTCCAAGATCGTCGGCGGCGCGGTGCCGAAGGAATACATCCCCGGCGTCGAGAAGGGCATCCAGAGCGTCATGGGCTCCGGCCCGTTCGCGGGCTTCCCGATGATCGGCGTCAAGGCGACGCTGATCGACGGCGCCTTCCACGACGTGGACTCGTCGGTTCTCGCCTTCGAAATCGCTTCCCGCGCCTGCTTCAAGGAAGCGGCCCCGAAGCTCGGCGTGCAGCTGCTCGAGCCGATCATGAAGGTCGAGGTGGTGACACCGGAAGACTATGTCGGTGGCGTCATTGGCGACCTCAACGGCCGTCGCGGCCAGATCCAGGGCCAGGAAGCGCGCGGCGTGGCCGTCGTCATCAACGCGATGGTGCCGCTCGCCAACATGTTCAAGTATGTCGACAATCTGCGTTCGATGTCGCAGGGCCGCGCCCAGTACACGATGCAGTTCGACCACTACGAGCCGGTCCCCACGGCGGTGGCTCAGGAAGTCCAGAAAAAGTACGCGTGAGAATGCCTGTGCCGCCGGATCCGCGCCTCTTGCGCGTTTCCGGTTCGGCTGGAGCGAATATCAATTTCCCCGAGCGGGACGAGTAAAGACGGAGAAATACAGTGGCAAAAGGTAAATTCGAGCGCACCAAGCCGCATGTGAACATTGGCACGATCGGCCACGTCGATCACGGCAAGACGTCGCTGACGGCGGCGATCACCAAGTATTTTGGCGAATACAAGCGCTATGACCAGATCGACGCGGCGCCGGAAGAGAAGGCGCGCGGCATCACGATTTCGACCGCGCACGTCGAGTACGAGACGGCCAACCGGCACTATGCCCACGTCGACTGCCCCGGCCACGCCGACTATGTGAAGAACATGATCACCGGCGCCGCGCAGATGGACGGCGCGATCCTGGTGGTGTCGGCCGCCGACGGCCCGATGCCGCAGACGCGCGAGCACATCCTGCTCGCCCGCCAGGTCGGCGTGCCGTCGATCGTGGTGTTCCTGAACAAGGTCGACCAGGTCGACGACGCCGAGCTTCTGGAGCTGGTCGAGCTCGAGGTGCGCGAGCTGCTGACCAAGAACGAGTTCCCCGGCGACGACATTCCGATCGTCAAGGGCTCGGCGCTGGCGGCGCTGGAAGACTCCAACAAGACCATCGGCGAGGACGCCATCCGCGAGCTGATGGCGCAGGTCGACGCCTACATCCCGACGCCGGTGCGTCCGCTGGACAAGCCGTTCCTGATGCCGATCGAGGACGTGTTCTCGATCTCGGGCCGCGGCACCGTGGTGACCGGCCGCGTCGAGCGCGGCGTGGTCAAGGTCGGCGAGGAGCTGGAGATCGTCGGCATCCGGCCGACCACCAAGACGACCTGCACGGGCGTGGAAATGTTCCGCAAGCTGCTCGACCAGGGCCAGGCCGGCGACAACATCGGCGCGCTGCTGCGCGGCGTCGACCGCGAGGGCGTCGAGCGCGGCCAGGTCCTGGCCAAGCCGGGCTCGGTCAAGCCGCACAAGAAGTTCGTGGCCGAGGCCTACATCCTGACCAAGGACGAGGGCGGCCGCCACACGCCGTTCTTCACCAACTACCGTCCGCAGTTCTACTTCCGCACCACGGACGTGACCGGCATCGTGACGCTGCCGGCCGGCACCGAGATGGTGATGCCCGGCGACAACATCACCGTCGACGTCGAGCTGATCGTGCCGATCGCGATGGAAGAGAAGCTGCGCTTCGCCATCCGTGAAGGCGGCCGCACCGTCGGTGCCGGCATCGTCGTCACCATCAAAGAGTAATTGGACCGAAACGATCTGTCGCGGGCGCGGGATGCCCGCGCCGCGCCAGAACAAGGAATTGACGCATGAACGGACAGAATATCCGCATCCGCCTTAAGGCGTTTGATCACCGGGTGCTCGACGCCTCGACGCGCGAAATCGTGTCGACCGCCAAGCGCACCGGCGCCAACGTCCGTGGCCCCATTCCGCTGCCGACGCGGATCGAAAAGTTCACGGTCAACCGGTCGCCTCACGTCGACAAGAAGAGCCGCGAGCAGTTCGAGATGCGCACCCACAAGCGGCTGCTCGACATCGTCGACCCGACCCCGCAGACGGTCGATGCTCTGATGAAGCTCGATCTGGCCGCCGGTGTCGACGTCGAGATCAAGCTCTAAGGAACAAGAGGGCGGGGCGACCCGGAACTCTGAAGGAACAAGAGGCGTGGAGGGGCGCTAGCCCCGACAGGGAACTCTAAAGGAATTGAACCGATGCGTTCAGGTGTGATTGCAAAGAAGGTGGGAATGACCCGCATCTACAACGATGCCGGGGAACATGTTCCCGTCACTGTTCTCCAGATGGAGAACTGCCAGGTCGTGGCGCAGCGCACGCAGGAGAAGAACGGCTACACCGCCGTCCAGCTCGGCGTTGGCCTTGCCAAGGTGAAGAACACGTCGAAGGCGATGCGCGGCCATTTCGCTGCCGCCTCCGTCGAGCCGAAGGCGAAGCTCGCCGAGTTCCGCGTCTCCGCCGACAACATGATCGACGTCGGCGCCGAGCTGACCGTCGAGCATTTCGTCGCCGGCCAGAAGGTCGACGTGACGGGCACCTCGACCGGCAAGGGTTTCCAGGGCGTGATCAAGCGGCACAACATGGGTGGCGGCCGCGCCACGCACGGTAACTCGGTTTCGCACCGCACGCACGGTTCGACCGGTCAGCGCCAGGACCCCGGCAAGGTGTTCAAGGGCAAGAAGATGGCCGGCCACATGGGCGACGTCCGCGTCACCACGCAGAATGTCGAGGTCGTCTCGACCGATGCCGACCGCGGCCTGATCCTGATCCGCGGCGCCGTTCCTGGCGTCAAGGGCGCCTGGATCCTGGTCCGCGACGCGGCCAAGGTTGCGCTGCCCGCCAACGCACCGAAGCCTGCCGCAATCCGCGCTGCCGCTGTCGCCAAGAACGACGCCCCGGCCACCGAGGGAGCTGAATAATGGACCTCAAGATTACAACGCTCGGCGGCAAGGACGCCGGCAAGGTGAAACTCTCCGAGGAGATTTTCGGCCTTGACCCGCGCGAGGACATCCTGCAGCGCGTCGTGCGCTGGCAGCTCGCCAAGAAGCAGCAGGGCACGCACAAGGCCAAGGGCCGCGCCGAGATCGCGCGCACCGGCGCCAAGATGTACAAGCAGAAGGGTACCGGCCGCGCCCGTCACCATTCGGCTCGCGCTCCGCAGTTCCGCGGCGGCGGCAAGGCGCACGGCCCGGTCGTGCGCAGCCATGAGCACGACCTGCCGAAGAAGGTGCGTGCGCTGGGCTTGAAGCATGCTCTCTCGGCCAAAGCCAAGAGCGCTTCGATCATCATCGTCGACGAGCTGAAGCTGGCCGAGGCCAAGACGAAAGCGCTGGCCGCGAGCCTGGAGACGCTGGGGCTGACCAATGCCCTGGTGATCGGCGGCGCCGAGCTCGACCAGAACTTCAAGCTGGCGGCGACCAACATTCCGAACATCGACGTGCTGCCGATCCAGGGCATCAACGTCTACGACATTCTGCGCCGCGGCACGCTGGTCCTTTCGAAGGCCGCCGTCGAGGCTCTCGAGGAGCGCTTCAAATGACCGACCTTCGTCACTACGACGTGATCGTCTCGCCGGCGATCACCGAAAAGTCGACCATGGCTTCCGAGCAGAACCAGGTCGTCTTCAACGTCGCCAAGAAGGCGTCGAAGCCGGAAATCAAGGCCGCCGTCGAAGCTCTCTTCGGCGTCAAGGTGACGGCCGTGAACACGCTCGTCCGCAAGGGCAAGATCAAGCGCTTCCGCGGCACGGTTGGCCGCCAGGGCGACGTCAAGAAGGCGGTTGTGACGCTGGCCGACGGCCAGTCGATCGACGTCGCGACGGGTCTCTGAGCAAGGCCGCGAGGACAGGACAATGGCACTCAAGAAATTCAACCCGGTGACGCCGAGCACCCGCCAGCTGGTCATCGTCGACCGCTCGGGCCTCTACAAGGGCAAGCCCGTCAAGGGCCTGACCGAAGGCCTGACCAAGTCGGGCGGCCGAAACAACTACGGCCGCATCACGGCCCGCTTCATCGGCGGCGGTCACAAGCGCTCGTACCGCATCATCGACTTCAAGCGTAAGAAGTTCGACATCGTCGGCACGGTGGAGCGTATCGAATACGATCCGAACCGGACCGCCTTCATCGCGCTGATCAAGTATGACGATGGCGAGCTGTCCTACATCCTGGCGCCGCAGCGTCTTGCCGCCGGCGACAAGATCGTGGCCGGCGAAGCCGTCGACGTGAAGCCGGGCAATGCGATGCCGCTGGCCTCGATGCCGGTCGGCACGATCGTCCACAACATCGAGCTGAAGCCGGGCAAGGGCGGCCAGGTCGCCCGTTCGGCGGGCGGTTACGCCCAGCTCGTCGGCCGCGACCAGGGCATGGCGATCCTGCGCCTGAACTCGGGCGAGCAGCGCATCGTGCACGGTTCGTGCATGGCCACCGTCGGCGCCGTGTCGAACCCCGACCACGGCAACATCAACGACGGCAAGGCCGGCCGTACGGTGTGGCGCGGCAAGCGCCCGCACAATCGCGGCGTGGCCA
Organism: Mesorhizobium sp. M3A.F.Ca.ET.080.04.2.1; assembly: GCF_003952525.1. Classification (NCBI taxonomy): domain Bacteria; kingdom Pseudomonadati; phylum Pseudomonadota; class Alphaproteobacteria; order Hyphomicrobiales; family Phyllobacteriaceae; genus Mesorhizobium; species Mesorhizobium sp. M3A.F.Ca.ET.080.04.2.1. Next base: position 535,418 of record NZ_CP034451.1, read on the forward strand.
TGAACCCGGTCGATCATCCTCACGGCGGCGGTGAAGGCCGCACCTCGGGTGGCCGCCATCCGGTTTCGCCCTGGGGCAAGCCGACCAAGGGCAAGAAGACGCGGTCCAACAAGGCGACCGACAAGTTCATCGTGCGCTCGCGCCATCAGCGCAAGAGCTAAGAAGAGGTAACGCCAAGTGACTCGTTCGATTTGGAAAGGCCCCTTCATCGACGGCTACCTTCTCAAGAAGGTGGACAAGGTTCGTGAAGGCGGTCGCAATGAGGTGATCAAGATGTGGAGCCGCCGCTCCACCATCCTGCCGCAGTTCGTCGGCTTCACCTTCGGTGTCTACAACGGCCAGAAGCATGTTCCCGTCTCCGTGAACGAGGACATGGTCGGCCACAAGTTCGGTGAATTCGCTCCGACCCGGACCTACTACGGTCACGGCGCGGATAAGAAGGCGAAGAGGAAATAATCATGGGCAAGGCCAAAGCTCCGCGCAGGCTTGCTGACAACGAAGCGCGCGCCGTGCTGCGCACGATCCGTATCAGCCCGCAGAAGCTGAACCTGGTTGCCGCGCTGATCCGCGGCAAGAAGGTCGCGACAGCGCTTTCCGACCTCGAATTCTCGGCCAAGCGGATTTCCGGCACGGTCAAGAAGACGCTGGAGTCGGCGATCGCCAACGCGGAAAACAACCACGACCTCGACGTCGACGCGCTGGTGGTGGCGGAAGCCTATGTCGGCAAGTCGATCGTCATGAAGCGGTTCCACGCTCGTGGCCGTGGTCGCGCCAGCCGTATCGAAAAGCCGTTCTCGCACCTCACGATCGTCGTTCGTGAAGTCGAGGAAAAAGGGGAGGCCGCATAATGGGCCAGAAAGTCAATCCGATCGGGCTGCGTCTCGGCATCAACCGCACCTGGGATTCGCGCTGGTTCGCGAACACCGGCGAATACGGCCAGCTGCTGCATGAGGACATCAAGATCCGCAACTATCTTGAGAAGGAGCTCAAGCAGGCCGCGATCTCCAAGGTCGTGATCGAGCGCCCGCACAAGAAGTGCCGCGTCACCATCCATGCCGCGCGTCCGGGCCTGATCATCGGCAAGAAGGGCGCCGACATCGAGAAGCTTCGCAAGAAGCTGATGGAGATGACGAAGTCGGAGACGCACCTCAACATCGTTGAGGTGCGCAAGCCGGAAATCGACGCCACGCTGATCGCGCAGTCGATCGCGCAGCAGCTGGAGCGCCGCATCGCGTTCCGCCGCGCCATGAAGCGCGCCGTGCAGTCGGCCATGCGCCTCGGCGCCGAGGGCATCCGCATCAACTGTTCGGGCCGTCTCGGCGGCGCCGAAATCGCCCGCATGGAGTGGTACCGCGAAGGCCGCGTGCCGCTGCACACGCTGCGCGCCGATGTCGACTACGGCACGGCCGAGGCGAACACTGCCTACGGCATCTGCGGCGTCAAGGTGTGGGTGTTCAAGGGCGAGATCCTCGAGCACGACCCGATGGCTTCGGAACGCCGCGCCACGGAAGGCGATCATGGCGGTCCGTCGGGCGAGCGCGAGCGCGGTCGTCGTCGCGAGAACGCCTGAGACATTTGAGAATTTGGAGTTAGAACGATGCTGCAGCCAAAGCGCACAAAGTTCCGCAAGCAGTTCAAGGGCCGTATCCACGGTGCCGCCAAGGGCGGCACCAATCTGGATTTCGGCGGTTTCGGACTGAAGGCGCTTGAGCCGAACCGCGTCACCGCGCGTGAGATCGAGGCGGCCCGCCGCGCGATCACCCGCGAGATGAAGCGCGCCGGCCGCGTCTGGATCCGGGTGTTCCCGGATCTGCCGGTCACCTCGAAGCCGACCGAAGTCCGCATGGGTAAGGGCAAGGGCGGCGTCGACTACTGGGCGGCGCGCGTCAAGCCTGGCCGCATCATGTTCGAGATCGACGGCGTCAGCGAAGAGACCGCGCGTGAGGCGCTGCGTCTCGGTGCCGCCAAGCTCTCGGTCAAGACGCGCTTCGTACAGCGCATCGCAGAATAAGGACGGGCTGAACCATGAAAGCCGAAGACATCCGGACCAAGACCCAGGATCAGCTGACCGACGATCTGGCCAGCCTGAAGAAGGAGCAGTTCAATCTGCGCTTCCAGAAGGCCACCGGCCAGCTCGAGAAGACCGCGCGCGTGAAGCAGGTCCGCAGGGACATCGCGCGCATCAAGACCATCGCCGCGGAAAAAGCCGCGGCCAAGAAGGGTTAAGACCATGCCAAAGCGCATCCTGCAGGGCACCGTCGTCAGCGACAAGAACGAGAAGACGGTCGTCGTCAAGGTCGAGCGGCGCTTCACGCATCCCGTGATGAAGAAGACCGTGCGCCTGACCAAGAAGTACAAGGCGCATGACGAGAACAACGCCCACAAGGTCGGCGACCAGGTGTTCATCCAGGAATCGAAGCCGATTTCCAAGGACAAGCGCTGGATCGTCGTCACTTCGGATCAGGCTTGATCCGGGCGAACGAAACGAATTTTGGACAGACCGGGGAGGGGCTTCGAGCCCGTCCCGTTAGAAAAGAAGAAGGCGGCCAGTCATGATTCAGATGCAAACAAACCTCGACGTCGCGGATAATTCCGGCGCTCGTCGTGTCATGTGCATCAAGGTGCTGGGCGGCTCGAAGCGGAAGTATGCCTCCGTCGGCGACATCATCGTGGTGTCGATCAAGGAAGCCATCCCGCGCGGCCGCGTTAAGAAGGGCGATGTTATGAAGGCGGTCGTGGTTCGCACGGCCAAGGACATCCGCCGCCCGGACGGCAGCGTGATCCGTTTCGACAAGAACGCGGCCGTTCTCGTCGACAATAAGAAAGAGCCGATCGGCACGCGTATCTTCGGGCCGGTTCCGCGCGAGCTTCGCGCCAAGAACCACATGAAGATCATCTCGCTCGCGCCTGAAGTGCTGTAAGGAGCCGGACCAATGCAGAAGATCAGAAAAGGCGACAAGGTCGTCGTGCTTGCCGGCAAGGACAAGGGCCGCTCGGGCGAAGTCCTGTCGGTGCAGCCGAAGGAAGACACCGCGGTCGTTCGCGGCGTGAACCTCATTCGCCGTCACCAGAAGCAGACCCAGTCCCAAGAGGGCGGGATCATCACCAAGGAAGCGCCGATCCACCTGTCGAACATCGCGCTGGCCGATCCCAAGGACGGCAAGCCGACCCGCGTCGGTTTCGCCATCCAGAAGGACGGCAAGAAGGTGCGCGTCGCCAAGCGTTCGGGAGAAGTCATCAATGGCTAAGGCTGAAACCAAGCAGGCAGCTGCCAAGAACGAGCCGCGCCTCAAGAAGGTCTACAACGAGACCATCCGCAAGGCGCTGCAGGAGCAGTTCGGCTACGACAACGACATGCAGGTTCCGCGCATCGACAAGATCGTGCTGAACATGGGTGTCGGCGAGGCGACCGGCGATTCCAAGAAGCCTTCGGTCGCGGCCGAAGACCTAGCGCTGATTGCCGGCCAGAAGGCCGTGGTCACCCGCGCCCGCAACTCGATTGCCGGCTTCAAGGTGCGCGAGAACATGCCGATCGGCGCCAAGGTCACGCTGCGCAAGGAACGCATGTACGAGTTCCTCGACCGCCTCGTGAACATCGCGCTGCCGCGCGTCCGCGACTTCCGCGGGCTGAACCCGAAGAGCTTTGACGGCCGTGGCAACTACGCCATGGGCATCAAGGAACACATCGTGTTCCCGGAGATCAATTACGACAAGGTTGATCAGGTCTGGGGCATGGACGTCATCGTTTGTACGACGGCGAAGACGGACGACGAGGCCAGGGCGTTGCTCAAGGCCTTCAACTTCCCCTTCCGCCAGTAACGGCAGCGAAAAAGGAAAAATCTGAAATGGCAAAGACCAGCTCAGTCGAGAAGAACAACAGGCGCCGCAAGCTTGCCGGCCAGTTCGCCGCCAAGCGCAACGCGCTCAAGGCCATCGTCATGGATCAGTCCAAGCCGATGGAAGAACGGTTCCGTGCCCAGTTGAAGCTTTCGGCGCTGCCGCGCAACTCGGCCAAGATCCGCATCCGCAACCGCTGCGAAGTCACCGGCCGTCCGCGCGCCTACTATCGCAAGCTCAAGCTTTCGCGTATCGCGCTTCGCGATCTGGGCAACACCGGCCAGATCCCGGGCCTGGTCAAGTCGAGCTGGTAAGGAGGACATTGAGATGTCATTGAGCGATCCTCTCGGCGATATGCTGACCCGCATCCGCAACGCCTACGGCCGCAAGAAGTCGAGCGTCTCGACCCCGGCCTCGCGGCTGCGCGCCCGCGTCCTCGAAGTGCTGAAGTCGGAAGGCTATATCCGCGACTACAGCCAGACCGACTTCGACAACGGCAAGTCGGAAATCGAGATCGAGCTGAAGTATTTCGATGGCGCGCCGGTCGTGCGCGAGATCGAGCGCGTCTCGAAGCCTGGCCGCCGCGTCTACGTCTCGGCCAAGTCGATCCCGCAGGTCGCCAACGGCCTCGGCATCGCCATCCTGTCGACGCCGAAGGGCGTGATGGCCGACCATGAGGCACGCGAGCAGAATGTCGGCGGCGAAATTCTCTGCCAGATTTTCTAAGGGTGGATGGTCGATGGTGAATAGTGAATGGTGAAACTGCACGGGACTGTGACCGCGCCATTCTCCACTTCACCATTCAGCATTCACAGCAGTTAAGGAAAGAGGAGACAACAATGTCTCGTATCGGAAAGAAACCCGTTTCGCTGCCGCAGGGCGTGACCGCGACCGTTGCCGGCCAGACCGTGACGGCGAAGGGCCCCAAGGGCGAGCTGAAATTCGTGGTCAACGACGAAGTGCTGGTCAAGCTGGAGAACAACGAGATCTCCGTTGAGCCGCGCGACCAGACCAAGGCCGCCCGCTCCAAGTGGGGCATGTCGCGCACGCAGATCGTCAACATCCTGCAGGGCGTGAAGGACGGCTTCGAGAAGAAGCTCGAGATCACCGGCGTCGGCTATCGTGCCGCCATGCAGGGCAAGAACCTGCAGCTGGCGCTCGGCTTCAGCCACGACGTGGTCTATGAGACGCCGCAGGGCATCACGATCGCGGTGCCGAAGCCGACTGAAATCACGATCACCGGCATCGACAAGCAGCAGGTCGGCCAGGTCGCCGCCGAGATCCGCGAATATCGCGGCCCGGAGCCCTACAAGGGCAAGGGCGTGCGCTATGCCAACGAGCGGATCGTCCGCAAGGAAGGCAAGAAGAAGTAGTAGGCTTGGCCCCGAAAAGTTGCAGACTTTTCGCAAAGGACCAAGTGCAACGCCGCGGGGAGCGGCCGCGGGAGGCCTGGCCTACCGCACAAGGTTGCCCCCGTTTTTTGAAGGCAAGGAACTGACATCATGGCAAGCCCGAAAGAAACCACCCAACGCCGCGCGCAGCGCGTGCGCCGCCAGTTGAAGAAGGTCGCCGGCGAGCGCCCGCGGCTTTCGGTGCACCGCACCTCGAAGAATATCTACGTCCAGGTCATCGACGACGCCAAGGGCCACACGCTGGCTGCCGCCTCCACCCTGGAGAAGGACCTCAAGGGTTCGCTCAAGACCGGCGCCGACACTGCCGCCGCTGCCGCGGTGGGCAAGCTGATCGCCGAGCGTGCGACGAAGGCTGGTGTCAAGGAAGTCGTCTTCGACCGTGGCGCCTATATCTATCACGGCCGCGTCAAGGCGCTGGCCGAGGCCGCCCGCGAGGGTGGTCTGAGCTTCTAAGCTTGCTCCTGGTCCGGGAGGTCAGCGCAGCGAAAGTTGCTGACTTTTCGGACCAGATCATGCAAAGGGGCAATGAATTTCGCCGCCGGCGACCCACAAGAGGCGCCGGCATTTCAGCAACCCGTGCTTCCGGAAAAGAACAAGGACTAGGATATGGCACAGGAACGTAGAGAAGGCGGCCGCGGCCGCGAGCGTGAGCGCGAAGAGCGTGACGACGGCATGGTGGACAAGCTCGTCCACATCAACCGCGTCGCCAAGGTGGTGAAGGGCGGCCGTCGCTTCGGTTTTGCCGCTCTCGTCGTCGTCGGCGACCAGAAGGGCCGCGTCGGTTTCGGCCACGGCAAGGCACGCGAAGTGCCGGAGGCGATCCGCAAGGCGACCGAGTCGGCCAAGCGCGACATGATTTTCGTGCCGCTGCGCTCGGGCCGCACGCTGCATCACGACGTCGAGGGCCGCTGGGGCGCCGGACGCGTGCTGTTGCGCGCCGCCAAGCAGGGTACCGGCATCATCGCGGGTGGCCCGATGCGCGCCGTCTTCGAGACGCTCGGCATGCATGACGTGGTCGCCAAGTCGATGGGTTCGTCGAACCCGTACAACATGGTTCGCGCCACCTTCGACGCGCTAAAGAGCCAGATGCATCCCAAGGATGTGGCTGCCGCGCGCGGCATCAAGTACTCGACCCTTCAGGCTCGCCGCGGCACTGCCGTGGCGACCGAAGAATAGTCGACGCTGACCAGGGATTTCGACCATGGCCAAGAAAGCTACCAAAACCATCACCGTCAAGCAGATCGGTTCGCCGATCCGCCGGCCGAAGGAACAGCGTGCGACGCTGGTCGGCCTCGGGCTCAACAAGATGCACAAGCAGCGCACCCTGGAAGACACTCCTTCCGTGCGCGGCATGATCGCTGCCGTCCAGCATCTCGTCCGCGTCGTGGACGAGGGCTGAGCAGAAGCGCAGGAGAACGAAGATGAAACTCAACGATCTGCGTGACAAGGACGGCGCCACGCATTCCAAGAAGCGCCTCGGCCGCGGCATCGGCTCCGGCTCGGGCAAGACCGCCGGTCGCGGCGTCAAGGGCCAGAAGGCTCGCTCCGGTGTCGCCATCAACGGCTTCGAGGGTGGCCAGATGCCGCTCTACCGGCGCCTGCCGAAGCGCGGCTTCAACAACCTGTTCGGCAAGAGCTTCACCGTCGTGTCGCTCGCCCGCATCCAGGCTGCCGTCGACGCCAAGAAGCTCGACGCCAAGGCGACTGTGACGGCCGAGGCTCTGATTGCCGCCGGCGTCATCCGCCGCGCCAAGGACGGCGTGCGCGTGCTGTCTGACGGCGAGCTGAAGGCCAAGCTTTCCTTCGACGTCGCCGGCGCCTCCAAGGCCGCGATCGAGAAGATCGAGAAGGCCGGCGGTTCGGTGAAGCTGCCGGAAGCGGCCGCCGCCGAGTAACGGCGAATTGAAGCGCGGCCGACACGGATGAATTGCCGTCGAGCCGCGTTTTGATCTGATCAATTGAGCGGCCGCGTCAACGCGGCCGCTTGCATGTTTACGGTCTGGAGCTTATCTCGTCAGCATCGGCGACAGGCGCCGCCTGAGCTGCGGGCATCGAGCGGCAAAGAAATCAAAGAAGTAGAGCATTGTCCGAAAACCGCTTCACACTTTTCGGCATCATGCTCTAGCGGAGAATCAGGCATGGCTTCGGCTGCTGAACAACTAGCCTCGAATCTGAATTTTGCGGCCTTCGCCAAAGCCGAGGATCTGAAGAAACGCATCTGGTTCACCGTGGGCGCGCTGCTCGTCTACCGCCTCGGCACCTACATCCCGCTTCCCGGCATCAATCCCGACGCGTTTGCCCAGGCCTTCTCCTCGCAGAGCAAGGGCGTGCTCGGCATGTTCAACATGTTCGCCGGCGGCGCCGTGCAGCGCATGGCGATCTTCGCGCTCGGCATCATGCCCTACATTTCCGCCTCCATCATCATGCAGCTCATGACCTCGGTCATCCCGTCGCTTGAGGCGCTGAAGAAGGAGGGCGAGCAGGGCCGCAAGATCATCAACCAGTACACGCGCTACGGCACCGTGCTGCTGGCTCTGGTGCAGGCTTACGGCATCTCGATCGGCCTCGAGGGCGGCAACGGCATCGTCAACGATCCCGGCATGTTCTTTCGCATCTCGACCGTCGTTACGCTGGTCGGCGGCACCATGTTCCTGATGTGGCTCGGCGAGCAGATCACCGCGCGCGGCATCGGCAACGGCATTTCGCTGATCATCTTCTCCGGCATCGTCGCCGGCCTGCCGCGGGCGATCTCCGGCACGCTGGAACTTGGCCGCACCGGCGCGCTGTCGACAAGCCTGATCCTGGCGATCATCGTGCTCGCCATCGTGGTGATCGGGCTGATCGTGTTCTTCGAGCGCGCGCAGCGCCGGCTGCTGATCCAGTATCCGAAGCGTCAGGTCGGCAACCGGATGTTCCAGGGCGATACCTCGCACCTGCCGCTGAAGCTCAACACCTCGGGCGTCATCCCGCCGATCTTCGCGTCGTCACTGCTGCTTCTGCCAGCGACCGTCGCCGGTTTCTCGCAGACGACCAACCTGCCCACCTGGGCTAGCGCGATCCTCGCCTCGCTCGGCCATGGCCAGCCGCTTTACATGGCCTTCTACGCTGCGATGATCGTCTTCTTCGCTTTCTTCTACACGGCGATCGTCTTCAACCCGAAGGACACGGCCGACCAGTTGAAGAAGCATTCGGGCTTCATTCCGGGCTATCGTCCGGGCGAACGCACTGCGGAATATATCGATTACGTTCTGACGCGTATCACCGTCATCGGCGCCATCTACCTGGTGCTGGTGTGTCTGCTGCCCGAGTTCCTGATTTCGGCGACTGGCGTACCTTTCTACCTCGGTGGCACATCGCTTCTGATCGTGGTCAGTGTCACGCTCGACACGGTGGCGCAGATTCAGGGTCACCTGATCGCGCACCAGTATGAGGGGCTGATCAAGAAGTCGAAGTTGCGCGGGGGAAAGAGGAGCAGATGAGGCTGATATTGCTTGGACCGCCAGGGGCGGGCAAGGGGACGCAAGCACAGAGACTGGTAGACAATCACGGCATCCCCCAGCTTTCCACGGGTGACATGCTGCGTGCCGCCGTCCAGGCCGGAACTGAAGTCGGCAAGCGGGCAAAGGCGGTGATGGATGCCGGTGAACTGGTGTCGGATGCCATCGTCAACGCCATCGTCGCCGAACGGATCGACCAGCCCGACTGCGCCAGGGGGTTCATCCTCGACGGTTATCCGCGCACGCTGGTGCAGGCGGACGCGGTCGACGCCATGCTCGCCGAGCGCGGGATCGCACTGGATACCGTCATCGAGCTCGTCGTTGACGACAAGGCGCTGGTCGGCCGAATCGTGAAACGGGCCGAGGACGCCAAGGCCGCCGGCCAGCCGGTGCGCAAGGACGACAACCCGGCGGTGTTCGAGGAGCGCCTGCGGGAGTATTACAAGAAGACCGCCCCGCTGACCGGCTACTACTACGCCAAGCGCAAGCTGAAAGGCGTTGACGGCATGGCCAGCATCGACGCGGTGACCGCGGAGATCGAAGCGGTTCTTGCGGCGACCGTGAAGGAGGCCGCCGCGGCGAACTGAAGATTGCGCTTGACTGCAGGGGTTCGCTGGGGTATGGCGGCCCGTCTTCCTATCAGGCATGAACTTTGCTTGCCCGCAAGGGCAGGGCAGCCGCTTTGAACCAGGAAACTCCCGCAAGGGCCGGCCTCCACCGGACGCGGGGAACTTAGACAGCGCCGGCGCGTCCGGCCCAAATGGAGATGAGAGAAGATGGCTCGTATAGCCGGCGTCAACATTCCGACCAACAAGCGCGTCGTCATCGCGCTTCAGTACATTCACGGCATTGGCAAGAAGTTCGCCCAGGAGATCGTCGACAAGGTCGGCATCCCGGCCGAGCGGCGCGTCAACCAGCTGACCGACGCGGAAGTGCTGCAGATCCGCGAGACGATCGACCGCGACTATCAGGTCGAAGGCGACCTGCGCCGCGAAGTCTCGATGAACATCAAGCGGCTGATGGACCTCGGCTGCTATCGCGGCCTGCGTCATCGCCGCTCGCTGCCGGTCCGCGGCCAGCGCACGCACACCAATGCGCGCACCCGCAAGGGCCCGGCCAAGGCGATCGCCGGCAAGAAGAAGTAATTGGGGGAATAAGGGAGTAGGGGAGTAAGGCAGTAGGGAATAGTCCGAAAATCGGATCGTTTGTTCCCTGCTCCCTTACTTCCCTATTCCCCTACTCCCTTACCAGGTGGAGCCGCTGGCATTACGGCGGTGTAGAGATCAACTGAAAGGACTACCATGGCCAAGGAAGCCGCTCGTGTTCGCCGTCGCGAACGCAAGAACATCTCGTCGGGCGTTGCCCACGTCAATTCGACCTTCAACAACACGATGATCACCATCACCGACGCGCAGGGCAATTCGATTGCCTGGTCGTCGGCCGGCGCCCAGGGCTTCAAGGGTTCGCGCAAGTCGACCCCGTTCGCTGCCCAGATGGCGGCCGAAGACGTTGCGAAGAAGGCGCAGGAGCACGGCATGCGCATGCTCGAGGTCGAGGTCTGCGGACCCGGCTCCGGTCGCGAATCGGCGTTGCGCGCACTGCAGGCTGCCGGCTTCACCATCACCTCGATCCGTGACGTGACGCCAATCCCGCACAATGGCTGCCGCCCGCGCAAGAAGCGCCGCGTCTAAGAAATTACCGAACGCCGCGCGAGCGCTTGGGCGCAGCCGCGGTTTTTCCAGGCTGCCCGCCACGATTGGATGGTGGCGGGTCAAAGGAAGGAAGACACCATGATCCAGAAAAACTGGCAGGAACTGATCAAGCCGAACAAGATCGAGTTTTCGTCGAAGAAGAAGACGCTGACCACGCTGGTCGCCGAGCCGCTCGAGCGCGGCTTCGGCCTCACCCTCGGCAACGCGCTGCGGCGCGTGCTTCTGTCTTCGCTGCGCGGCGCGGCCGTCACCGCCGTGCAGATCGACGGCGTCCTGCATGAATTCTCGTCCATCGCCGGTGTGCGCGAGGACGTGACCGACATCGTGCTCAACATCAAGGAAATCGCCATCCGCATGGAAGGCGACGGTCCCAAGCGCATGGTCGTGCGCAAGCAGGGCCCCGGCGCGGTGCTCGCGGGCGACATCCAGACCGTCGGCGACGTCGAGATCCTCAACCCCGACCACGTGATCTGCACGCTGGACGAGGGCGCCGAGATCCGCATGGAGTTCACCGTCGACACCGGCAAGGGCTATGTGCCGGCCGAACGCAATCGCGCCGAGGACGCGCCGATCGGCCTGATCCCGGTCGATAGCCTCTACTCGCCGGTAAAGAAGGTCTCCTACAAGGTCGAGAACACCCGCGAGGGCCAGGTTCTCGACTATGACAAGCTGACCATGACCATCGAGACCGACGGTTCGATCTCGGGCGAAGACGCGGTGGCTTTCGCTGCCCGCATCCTGCAGGACCAGCTCAGCCTGTTCGTCAACTTCGACGAGCCGCAGAAGGAAGTCGCCACCGAGGCGGTCACCGAGCTCGCCTTCAACCCGGCGCTGCTCAAGAAGGTCGACGAGCTCGAGCTTTCGGTGCGTTCGGCCAACTGCCTGAAGAACGACAACATCGTCTATATCGGCGACCTGATCCAGAAGACCGAAGCCGAGATGCTGCGCACCCCGAACTTCGGCCGCAAGTCGCTGAACGAGATCAAGGAAGTGCTGGCGGCAATGGGCCTGCATCTCGGCATGGAAGTGCCGGACTGGCCGCCGGAAAACATCGAAGACCTCGCCAAGCGTTACGAAGATCAATACTGAGCGGTGAATTGAGAATGGTGAAATGGTGAATGGTCGCCGATCGGCGGCTTCGGAGACGTAGAGCCCTTCCATTCACCATTCACTATTGACCATTCACAAATCGAAACAGCCGGGCAACCGCCCATAACACCAGGAGAAGAGCCATGCGCCACGGATTTAAAGGCCGCCGGTTCGCCCGCAGCGTAAGCCACCGCAAGTCGATGTTCGCCAATCTCGCCGTGTCCCTCATCGAGCACGAGCAGATCGTCACAACCCTGCCGAAGGCGAAGGACCTGCGTCCGATCGTCGAGAAGCTGGTGACGCTCGGCAAGCGCGGCGACCTGCACGCCCGCCGCCAGGTGATCGCGCAGATCGGCAATGAAGGCGTCGTCAAGCGCCTGTTCGAGACCATTGCCCCCCGCTACGCCACCCGCAACGGCGGCTACCTGCGCATCATGAAGGCGGGCTTCCGCCACGGCGACAACGCTGCGATGGCGGTCATCGAGTTCGTCGACCGCGACACGTCGGCCAAAGGTGCCGCCGACCGCGCCCGCCTCGAGGCCGAAGGCGGCAACGAGGAAGCCGAAGCCGCCTGAGGCTTGGCGTTCGCCGATGACATCGAGGGGCCTTCGGGCCCCTTTTTGCATTTGGGCGGCAGTGCCCGACGGAGCCGTGTTGACACTGCCAAGCGTATGGTTTTGCGCGACAATTGTCGCATTTCAGTGCATTAGCCTTTCATTCTGCACAATCGTCGGGACAATGGCGCCCGACTGGAGGATTCGGAATGCAGTTCAAACGTCTGTTTCTGGTTGCAATTTGCGCGCTGGCCGCCTTTGCCGCGGCGCCCGCCGTGAGACAGGCGTTGGCCGAGGACGCTGCCAAGCCGGCTGATCCCGGCCTGTCCGACGTGCTGACCGATCTGCTGCACGGCGTCGAAGGCGAGAACGCCACCTCCGGTCCGGACAAGCGCGTGCCCTTCGGCCGCGAAGAGGTGCAGCTTTCCTTTGCTCCGCTGGTCAAGCAGACGGCGCCGGCCGTCGTCAATGTCTATGCATCACAGACCGCCAAGGTGACATCGCCTTTCGAAGGCGACCCCTTCTTCGAGGAGTTCTTCGGCCGCACCCGGCCCCGCGCCCAGTCCTCCCTCGGATCCGGCGTGCTGGTCGACCCGAGCGGCGTCATCGTCACCAACTATCACGTCATCAAGGGTGCCGACGAGGTGAAGGTAGCAACCGCCGATGGGCGCGAATTTGCCAGCAAGGTGATGCTGAAGGACGAGACGCTCGATCTCGCCGTGCTCAAGATCTCGGGCGACAAGCCGTTCCCGGTGATCGCCATCGGCGATTCCGACGCGCTCGAGGTGGGCGATCTGGTGCTGGCGATCGGCAATCCGTTCGGTGTCGGGCAGACCACCACAAGCGGCATCGTTTCGGCGCTCGCGCGCAGCCATATCGGTGTGTCGGATTCGGGCTATTTCATCCAGACGGACGCTGCCATCAATCCCGGCAATTCCGGTGGCGCGCTGATCAACATGGGCGGCCAGCTGGTCGGTATCAACACGGCGATCTACAGCCGCAGCGGCGGCTCGATCGGCATCGGCTTCGCTATTCCCGCGAATATGGTTCGCGCTTTCGCCGACGCCGCCAAGGCCGGTCTCGATTTCTTCGAGCGGCCCTATATCGGCGCCGAATTCGAGGCGGTGACGCCGCAGATCGCGGAATCGCTCGGGATGGAAAAGCCGACCGGCGCGCTGGTCTCCTCGGTCGACGCGACCGGCCCGGCCGGCAAGGCAGGGCTCAAGCCCGGCGATGTCGTGCTGTCGCTCAACAACACGCCGGTGGAAAGCATCGAGGCGCTCGATTACCGGATGGCGACGCTGTCGATCGGCTCCAAGGCGACCTTCGCAGTGCTGAGCAAGGGCCAGCAGGCGACGATGGAGATCGCGCTGGAGCGTGCGCCGGAAGGGGCAAAGGCCACGGAAGTGACGCTGCATGGCCGCAGTCCGTTCGCCGGCGCCAAGGTGGCGGAACTGTCGCCGCGGCTGGCGCAGCGGCTTGGCCTGCGGAGCGACATCAAAGGCGTCACCGTCGTCGACATCAACCGCGATTCCCCGGCCGCCGATTTTGGCTTCCAGCCAGGCGACATCGTGCGCGAGGTGAATGGCACGAGCATCGACACAGCAGCGACGCTGGCCCAGATTGCCCAGCAGGACACGCGCTGGTGGCGCTTTACCGTCGAACGCGGCGGGCAGATACTGCGGCAAGTATTGCGTTACTGAGCCCGATCGGAGAGGTCGCGCTCCAGGCTGAAGAGTACCATGGCCGACCTGTTCAGTGCCGATGAACCGGAGAAGCCGCCGCCCGGGCGGCCGCTTGCCGACCGCTTGCGCCCGAAGAACCTCGGCGAGGTCGTCGGCCAGGAGCATCTGACCGGGCCCGACGGCGCACTGACGCGGCTGATCAATTCCGGCTCGCTCGGCTCGATGATCTTCTGGGGCCCACCGGGCACCGGCAAGACGACCGTGGCGCGGCTGCTGGCCGGCGAGACCCACCTTGCCTTCGAGCAGATATCGGCGGTGTTTTCCGGTGTCGCCGACCTCAAGAAAGTGTTCGAGGCGGCGAGGTTGCGCCGGGCCAATGGCCGCCAGACGCTGCTCTTCGTAGACGAGATCCATCGCTTCAACCGCGCCCAGCAGGATGGCTTCCTGCCGGTGATGGAAGACGGGACTGTGGTTCTGGTCGGCGCGACCACGGAGAACCCATCCTTCGAACTCAATGCGGCGTTGCTCTCCCGCGCCAGAGTGCTGGTGTTCCGCTCACTCGGAGAGGAGAGCATCGCCAAGCTGCTCGAACGTGCCGAGGAAACCGAGGGCAGGGCGCTCCCGCTCGACGACGAGGCGCGGGCCATGCTCATCCGCATGAGCGACGGCGACGGCCGGGCGTCGCTGACATTGGCCGAGGAAGTCTGGCGCGCCGCCAAGCCCGGCGAAGTCTTCGGTCCGGAAGGCCTTCAGCGCGTGATCCAGCGCCGCGCGCCGATCTACGACAAGGGCCAGGACGGTCACTACAACCTGATCTCGGCGCTGCATAAATCGGTGCGCGGTTCGGACCCTGACGCAGCGCTCTACTATCTCGCGCGCATGTTCGATGCGGGTGAGGACCCGCTCTACCTCGGCCGCCGGCTGGTGCGGATGGCGGTGGAGGATATCGGGCTCGCCGATCCGCAGGCGCTGGTCGTCGCCAACGCCGCCAAGGACGCTTATGATTATCTCGGCTCTCCCGAGGGCGAGTTGGCCTTCGCCGAGGCGGCCGTCTATCTCGCCACGGCGCCGAAATCGAACGCCGTCTACACCGCCTTCAAGGCGGCGACGCGAGCGGCCAAGGAGCATGGGTCGCTGCTGCCGCCCAAACATATCCTCAATGCGCCGACCAAGCTGATGAAAGAGGAGGACTACGGCGCCGGCTACCGCTACGACCATGACGAGCCGGATGCGTTTTCCGGCCAGGACTACTTCCCGGAAAAGATGGGCCGCCACACCTTCTATGATCCGCCGGAGCGCGGTTTCGAGCGCGAGGTCCGGAAGCGGCTGGAATACTGGGCAAAGCTGCGCAAAGAGCGGGAGTAAGCGCCGGGCCTGTTGCAGCGCGGATTGTGCAGGACCACGAAAAATCCTATTAAGGCGCACGGCTGGCGGGGGTCGCCGTTATTTGGCTCGTGCGAACAGGATCGCGCTCCCCGCGAAAGACGATGACAAAGCAGACGGTTAAGACAATTCGCAAGGCTGCGGTCGCGGCCCTCGTTCTTGCGCTCGGCTTCTATTTCATTCCCCTGGTGACGACGGTCTTCATCGTCTGCGGCCTGATCGACGTCATGCGAAACGATCAGAAGAACGCGATGCTGTTCGAGCGCTACTTCCTCGGCAACGGCCTGTTCACCTGGCTGCTTTCGCCGTTCAATCTGGTTGTGGACCTTCTCTGCTACAGAAATCCCGGCGTCTGGACGCTCGATCAGTTTCCGCAAGAGTACCAGCGTGAGATCAACGAGGTGCTGGATGTCTTCAAGGCGCGCAAGGACGAGATCATCGCCGACATCGACGCCAATTTCGGCGGCGGCCGCCGCGGCATGTACGTCTATCAGTGGTATGGCAAGCACAAGATCGACAGCGTCCCCGAGTTCAACAAGGACTTCACATACGTCAAGACCATCGCGGTCTCGGTTTTCAGCGGCCGCGAGTCGACGTCCTGGCATTTCGGACCGCTGCGGCTCAGCCTGCGCCTGCTCTATAATCTGATCCCGGTAAAGGCGGAAATCTTCGTCCAGTGCGGCAGCAGGAAGAACTACTGGCACGACAATCCGCTGTTCATCTTCGACGACACGCTCTTCCACCGCTCGGTCAACGAGTATGACGGACGCCGCTACTGCGTCTTTGTCGACATCGTCCGCCCGTCCCCGTTCCCTGGCCTGATCGCAGGGCTTCTGGCGATTGTCTCGGTCAGCGTCGAGCGCATCAACTCGGTCTTCTACAAGAACTGGAAGATGATTGGCTCAGCCAAGCCGAAGGCGCCGGTCAGCTGAACCAAGCAGAAGCGGCGAGACGCCGGTCTACATCAGCGCCGCGCAATTCGAGGCGTGGAAGCATACCGACTATCGACGTTGTGCCGGGCAGAGGCGGCATGTTCTTGCTCGACACAATGGCCGCGAGAAGCGGTTCCTGACGCGATCCACCGTCTGCGCCGCGCCAGCATCGTGGTCTGGTGGCCAACGCGATTGATTGGGGCAATCGCCGCGCTTTGTTGGGCCTTTGCCTCGCAACAGGCTCGCCTTAGTGCTATGGCGCCGCTTTCAAACGGAAAAGCGAAGTCATGGCAGGTGTTGAACAGATCACGGTGGAGGCCGGCGAGGCGGGCATGCGGCTCGACCGCTGGTTCAAGGTCCACTATCCGGGACTCGGATTCGGCCATCTGCAGAAGCTCCTGCGCTCCGGCCAGGTCCGCGTCGATGGCGGCCGCGTGAAGGCCGATACGCGGGTCGAACCCGGCCAGACCGTGCGCATCCCGCCGCTCGAGGTCGACAAGAAGGGCGATGCCGGGCTCACCGGCCACTCGATCCGCAACCAGGGCGATGCCGACGTGCTCGCCAAGATGCTGCTGCACGAGGATCCGAAAGTCTTCGTCTTCAACAAGCCGGCGGGCCTGGCCGTCCAAGGCGGCTCCGGCGTCACCCGCAATGTCGACGACATGCTGGAGGCCTGGCGCAACCAGAAGGGCGAGAAGCCGCGGCTTGTTCACCGCCTCGACCGCGACACGTCCGGTGTGCTGGTCGTCGCCCGCACCAGGCTGGCTGC
This sequence comes from Mesorhizobium sp. M3A.F.Ca.ET.080.04.2.1, assembly GCF_003952525.1. Classification (NCBI taxonomy): domain Bacteria; kingdom Pseudomonadati; phylum Pseudomonadota; class Alphaproteobacteria; order Hyphomicrobiales; family Phyllobacteriaceae; genus Mesorhizobium; species Mesorhizobium sp. M3A.F.Ca.ET.080.04.2.1. The sequence goes on from NZ_CP034451.1 coordinate 552,288, forward strand.
GATGAAGCTTTCGGAAGCGTTCCGGGCGCGTGAGACGAAAAAGACCTATTGGGCTCTGGTCAAGGGTGTGCCGCCGAAGCGCGAGGACAAGATCTCGACCTGGCTGGTCAAGGAGGCAACGCCGGACGGCGACCGCGTACGGATCGCCAAGCATGGCGAGAAGGGCGCTGACCACGCCGTCTCCTACTACCGCATCGTCGAGCAGGCGGCGCAGGCGCTGTCCTGGCTGGAGATGGAGCCGTATACGGGTCGCACACATCAGCTTCGCGTCCATGCCGCCCATATCGGTTGCCCGATCATCGGCGACCCTAAATATTTCGAAGCCGACACCAACTGGGAATTCCCGGGCGGCATCCAGAACCGCCTGCATCTCCATGCGCGCCGCATCGTCATTCCGCATCCCGATCAAGGCGCGATCGACATCACCGCGCCAATGCCGCCGCATATGCGCCAGAGCTGGAACCTGCTCGGCTTCGACGAACAAAGCGGGGAGCCCTAGGCAGAGCCTATGGAGGGAAATGCTCTCACCAGTCAGTTGACCGGATGGCTGCCGTTCATGCTGATTTTTGTCGTGTGGCTCGTCTACACCCGCCGGATCGCTGCCAGGCAGGGATCAATGGCCGAGATTGGTCGCGAGAATACCGAGGCCGTCAGGCAGAACACGGAAGCGCTTAAGGCGGTGCTCGCGAAACTGGAAAGCCAATCTGAGAAATGACCACGGCAAGCCAAATGGACCGCCGCGACGCGGTCGACATGGCGGCGGCCGCGATCATGGTCGGGCTGACGCTGTCCTGGGGGCTGAACTACGTCGCCGCCAAGATATCCTATGCCGGTTACGATCCGGTCTTCGTGTCGATCGCACGCTCCATCCTCGGCGGGTTGTGCGTGTTCGGCTGGTGCCGATTACGCGGCATCAAGCTGTTCGAAGCGGACGGGACACTGATCGCAGGGATCGCCGTCGGCGTGCTTTTCGGGGTAGAGTTCCTGTGCCTCTACATCGGGCTGGAATACACGACCGTCGCCCGCAACACCCTGCTCGTCAACACCATGCCGTTCTGGGTACTGATCGGCGGCCACTTCCTGCTTGGCGAGCACATCAACGCGCGCAAGCTTGGCGGGCTGGTTCTTGCCTTCTGTGGGCTACTGGCGGTCTTCTCCGACGGAATTTTCGCCGGCAATCACGCGACACTGATGGGCGATGTGCTCAGTCTCGGCTCGGGCATCCTGTGGGCGCTCACCAGCATCGTCATCAAGCGCTCGAAGCTGGCCGGGACCAGCGCCGAAAAGCTTCTGCTCTATCAACTGGCGGGCGCCGCCGTCGTCGGCGCGCTGGTCCTGCCCTTGGCCGGCCCGCCAATCCGCCAACTTGCCGCATTGCCGACATTGGCGTTGCTGTTCCAGTCTTTCTATGTCGTCGCTTTTACGTATGTTTTGTGGTTCTGGCTGCTGACGCGCTATCCTGCCGCCGGCCTGTCGAGCTTTGCGTTCCTATCGCCGGTGTTCGGCGTGCTGTGCGGAGCGTTGCTGCTGGGCGAACCGCTGACGGTCAGGATCTTCCTCGCGCTCGGTCTGATCGCCGCCGGGTTGATCATCGTCAACCGGCCGTCACGCAAGCAGGTTCCAGCGTAAGGAGTTCGGTATGCGCGACATCCTCAACGACCTCGAAGCGGGAAAGCAGCTTTCCGATCCGGATCCGGTCCGCCGCGCTCAGATCCAGATGAAGACGCCGCTGCCGAAGCGCTTCTACAAGACTGTCTCGGTCGTGCCGGTCGAAAAGGGCTTTGCCGTCCATCTCGACGGCAAATCGGTCCGCACGCCGGGAAAAGCGCCACTGGCGGTGCCCACCGAAAAGGCGGCGGTCCTGGTGGCTGACGAGTTTTCGGCGCAAGGCGACGTCATCGATCCCGTGACGATGCCGGTCATGCGCCTCGTCAACACGGCCCTCGACGGTGTCGCCAGCGACCCGCAGGCGGTTCTGGAGGACGTGCTGCGCTTCGCTTCGTCCGATCTGCTTTGCTACCGCGCCGATGGCCCGCAAGGCCTGGTCGAGCGGCAGAACAGGTTTTGGGATCCCGTCCTCGATTGGGCGAAGAGCAAGCTGGGCGCACGCTTCAATCTTGCCGAGGGCATAATCCATATCGAGCAGCCGCGCGAGACGATTGCCGTCCTTGGCGCGCATCTTGCCCAGCGCACCGAACCGCTGCGGCTGGCCGCCATCCATGTCATGACCTCGCTGACCGGCTCGGCATTGCTGGCGCTCGCCGTCGATTTCGGCGAGCTTGACGGCGAGCAGGCGTGGGCAGCCGCCCATGTCGACGAGGACTGGCAGATCGAGCATTGGGGCCAGGATGCGGAGGCCGTGGCGCGGCGCGCGGCCCGCAAGCGCGACATGATGGCAGCGGTCAGTCTGCTCGAAGCGCTCCAGGCCTGAGCGCAGCGCGCGCAGCCTTCGCATCGCACCTAATACGAAAGTCATAATCCCATCGTCTCGATGCCTTTCGGCGGCGCTTTCTGTCATTTTTTGCCCGTTGGTTGCGTCTGAGTCCGCCTTCCGGAGGAGTTGCGGACCGCGGCGCACAGCTTTCGAGGACAGACGGAATCCCACGGGAGGATAGATCAATGGCAATGGCTTCGACCGCCGGCAGGACAAGCCGCGGCATGACGCGGGAGGAAAAGAAGGTCATCTTCGCCTCTTCGCTCGGCACCGTTTTCGAATGGTACGACTTTTACCTCTACGGCTCGCTGGCCGCCTTCATCGGCACGACCTTCTTCAGCCCGACCATTCCGGAGGCGACGCGCAACATCTTCGCGCTGCTGGCCTTTGCCGCCGGTTTCCTCGTCCGTCCCTTCGGCGCGCTGGTGTTCGGCCGTATCGGCGACCTTGTCGGCCGCAAATACACCTTCCTGGTCACCATGACCATCATGGGCCTGTCGACGTTCCTGGTCGGCCTGCTGCCGGGATATGCCAGCTTGGGCATTGCCGCACCGGTGATCCTGATCGGGTTGCGCATGCTGCAGGGCCTGGCGCTCGGCGGCGAATATGGCGGCGCCGCGACCTATGTCGCCGAGCACGCTCCGGACGATCGCCGCGGCTATTACACCTCCTGGATCCAGACGACGGCGACGCTCGGCCTGTTCCTGTCGCTGATCGTGATCCTGATCGTGCAGGGGTCAATGAGCAAGGAAACCTACTCTTCCTGGGGCTGGCGCATTCCGTTCATCGTTTCCTTCCTGCTGCTCGCCATCTCGATCTGGATCCGGCTGTCGCTCTCGGAGTCGCCGACCTTCCAGCGCATGAAGGAGGAGGGCAAGGGCTCCAAGGCGCCGCTGTCGGAAGCCTTCGGCCAGTGGAAGAACGCCAAGATCGCCCTTCTGGCGCTGCTCGGCCTCACCGCCGGCCAGGCCGTGATCTGGTACAACGGGCAATTCTACGCGCTGTTCTTCCTGCAGAACGTGCTCAAGGTCGATCCGCAGTCGGTCAACATCATGATCGCGATCGCGCTTGCCGTCGGCTCGATCTTCTTCGTCGTGTTCGGCTGGCTGTCCGACAAGATCGGCCGCAAGCCGATCATCATGGCCGGCCTCGCATTGGGAATCGTCTGCACCTTCCCGCTGTTCAAGGCACTGACCTGGGCCGCCAATCCGGCTTTGGCCACCGCCCAGCAGAACACGCGCGCGACGGTGACGGCGGCTCCCGGCGACTGCCGGTTCCAGTTCAACCCGGTCGGTACGGCGAAGTTCACCACCTCCTGCGATATCGCGACCTCGTTCCTGACGAAGAACTCGGTGCCTTATGACGTGGTGACGACGGCCGCGCCCGGAACGGCGGCCACGGTCAAGATCGGCAACGAGACGGTCGAGTCCTACGACGCCATCGCTGCCGGAGACCAGGCCAAGGCCAAGGAGGCGACCTTCCAGAAGGCCGTCAACATGTCGCTGCGGGATGGTGGCTACCCGCTGAAGCGCGCCGCGGCCAAGGTGCCGGACCAGAAGCTTGACGCCTTCATCGCGGCCAATCCGGAACTGAAGCTCGATGCCGCAACGATCCGCGGCGGCGAGAAGACGACGGTTCCCGCCGACAAGGCCGTTGCCGACAAGCTGCTGACCAAGGACGAGGCGGCGGGCGCGCCCGAGATCACCGTCTACAACATTCCAGGTGGCGGGCCCTTCGCCATGACCGCCGATCCGGCCGCCGTCAACTGGCCGATGACGATTGGCATCCTGTTCATCCTGGTGGTGTTCGTGACCATGGTCTATGGTCCGATCGCGGCGATCCTGGTCGAGATGTTCCCGACCCGCATCCGCTACACCGGCATGTCGCTGCCTTATCATATCGGCAATGGCTGGTTCGGCGGCCTGTTGCCGGCGACGGTGTTTGCGCTGAGCGCCTATAAGGGCGACATCTACTACGGCCTCTGGTACCCGGTGGTCATCGCGGCAATGTCGCTCATCATCGGCATGATCTTCGTTAGGGATACGCTCGGCACCAACTTGCACGCCAAGGAATAGCCGCCCGAATCTTCCGCAATGAAAAGCCCGGCGCGAGCGATCGCGCCGGGCTCTTTCGTATCGAAAATCGAAAAAGCGTGTCAGCTCTTGCGCTGCTGGTTCTCTTCCTCGATCGCCGCCTCATGGTACCAGCTGTCGAAATCGGCCTGCGTAGTGCGCAGCGAGGCAAGTTCTGCCGCGAATTTCGCCTTTGCGCCTAAATTTGAGGCAGGTGCTCGTCGTGCAAGCCGGAACGTCAGAATCTTTGCCGAGGGACGCGACGTGATGACTTCCATGGCGGCCTCCTTCCGTCTCCAGGATCGGAGCGATTCAACTTTCTACAACATAGATTCTGCGAGTCCTTTAGGCAATATGCCTACAAAAATCTCAGCATTTGCCTAGGATTTGTGCAAACCGCACTTCTGATTGATCTCGGCGCATCGCCTGGTCGGCTCATCGGATTCAGGACGATGTCGCGACCATTTTGCCGCACCCATTGACCGGGGAGTGGCATACGAATTGCTTTTTGACGATCGGCAGGTCGGGTCGGTCCGGCCATGCGTCGACGCCGCCGTGGCGCGCGGTGTCCCAGCAACGAGAGGCACAGGAATGACCAAGTACAAGCTCGAGTACATCTGGCTCGACGGCTATACCCCGACCCCCAATCTTCGCGGCAAGACCCAGATCAAGGAATTTGCCGAGTTCCCGACGCTCGAGCAGCTGCCGCTGTGGGGTTTCGACGGCTCCTCCACCAACCAAGCCGAAGGCCGCAGCTCCGACTGCGTGCTGAAGCCGGTGGCGCTCTACCCGGATCCGGCCCGCACCAACGGCGTGCTCGTCATGTGCGAGGTCATGATGCCCGATGGCGTGACGCCGCATGAGTCGAACAGCCGTGCGACCATCCTCGACGACGAGGACGCCTGGTTCGGCTTCGAGCAGGAGTATTTCTTCTACAAGGACGGCCGCCCGCTCGGCTTCCCGGAGAGCGGATATCCGGCGCCGCAGGGCCCTTACTATACCGGCGTCGGCTACAAGAATGTCGGTGACGTCGCGCGCCAGATCGTCGAGGAGCATCTCGACCTCTGCCTCGCCGCCGGCATCAACCACGAAGGCATCAATGCCGAGGTTGCCAAGGGGCAGTGGGAATTCCAGATCTTCGGCAAGGGTTCCAAGAGAGCCGCCGACCAGATCTGGATGGCCCGCTATCTGCTGCTGCGTCTGACCGAGAAATACGGCATCGACATCGAGTTCCACTGCAAGCCGCTTGGTGACACCGACTGGAACGGCTCGGGCATGCACTGCAACTTCTCGACCAAGTACATGCGTGAAGTGGGCGGCAAGGCCTATTTCGAGGCGCTGATGGCGCAGTTCGAAAAGAACCTGATGGATCACATTGCCGTCTACGGTCCGGACAATGACAAGCGCCTGACCGGCAAGCACGAGACCGCGCCGTGGAACAAGTTCAGCTACGGCGTCGCCGATCGCGGCGCCTCGATCCGCGTTCCGCATTCCTTCATAAAGAACGACTACAAGGGCTATCTGGAAGACCGCCGCCCGAACTCGCAGGGGTGCCCGTACCAGATCGCCTCCCAGGTGCTGAAGACGATCTCACAGGTCCCGACCGACGCGTCGGTCTCGGCCGCCGCCTGATTTCTTGCGGCGCGGAGCTATCAGTTCCGCGCCTGTCGAACTTGCCAAGGAGCCTCGGCGGAAACGTCGGGGCTTCTTGCTGTTTGAGCTCTGGTGAATGAGCTGCCCATGAAAAAACCCCGGCTCTCGCCGGGGTTCTGGTTGGCGCCAATACGGGTCTGGGGACATCAGACGGAGTAGTACATGTCGTACTCGACCGGGTGCGGGGTCATCTCGAAGCGCATGACCTCGGTCATCTTCAGCTCGATGTAGGAGTCGATCTGATCGTCGTCGAAGACGCCGCCCGCCTTCAGGAAGCCGCGGTCCTTGTCGAGGCTCTGCAGCGCCTCGCGCAGGGAACCGCAGACGGTCGGGATCTTCTTCAACTCCTTGGGCGGCAGATCGTAGAGATCCTTGTCCATCGGCTGTCCGGGATGGATCTTGTTCTTGATGCCGTCGAGGCCGGCCATCAGCATGGCGGCGAAGCCGAGATACGGGTTCGCGCCCGGGTCGGGGAAGCGGACCTCGACGCGCTTCGACTTCGGCGACGAGCCGAACGGAATGCGGCAGGAGGCCGAGCGGTTGCGCGCCGAATAGGCGAGCAACACCGGCGCTTCGTAGCCCGGCACCAGGCGCTTGTAGGAGTTGGTCAGCGGGTTGGTGAAGGCGTTGATCGCCTTGGCATGCTTGATGATGCCGCCGATATAGTAGAGGCAGCTTTCCGACAGGCCGGCATATTCGTTGCCGGCGAAGGTCGGCTTGCCGCCCTTCCAGATCGACTGGTGGACATGCATGCCCGAGCCGTTGTCGCCGAAGACGGGCTTCGGCATGAAGGTGGCCGTCTTGCCATAGGCATTGGCGACCTGGTGCACGACATACTTGTAGATCAGCATCTTGTCGGCGTTGCGCACCAGCGTGTCGAACTTGATGCCGAGCTCGTGCTGGGCGGCGGCGACCTCATGGTGGTGCTTTTCGACGCGCACGCCCATCTCGGCCAGAACGGTCAGCATTTCCGAGCGCATGTCCTGGCAGGAATCGATCGGCGGCACAGGGAAATAGCCGCCCTTGATGCGCGGACGATGGCCGAGGTTGCCGGTCTCGTAGTCGGTATCGTCGTTCGAGGGCAGCTCGGTGGAGTCCAGCCGGAAGCCGGTATTGTAGGGATCGGACTTGTACTTGACGTCGTCGAACACGAAGAACTCGGCCTCCGGGCCGACATAGATGGTGTCGCCGATGCCTTCCGACTTCATGTAGGCCTCGGCCTTCTTGGCGGTGCCGCGCGGGTCGCGGTTGTAGGCCTCGCCGGAAACCGGATCGAGGATGTCGCACAGGATGACCATGGTCGACTGGGCGAAGAATGGGTCCATGTGGACCGTCTCCGGATCCGGCATCAGCACCATGTCGGACTCGTTGATCGCCTTCCAGCCCGCGATCGAGGAACCGTCGAACATGACGCCGTCGGCAAACATGTCTTCCTCGACCTCGACGACATCCATGGTCACATGCTGCAGCTTGCCGCGCGGATCGGTGAAGCGCAGATCGACGAACTTCACGTCGTTGTCCTTGATCTGCTTCATGATGTCTTTGGCTGTCGTCATGTCATGTATCCCTGTGTGATGACGTTTTTTGATGATGACGTTGCAGAATGGTGGGTGTCAGACGGCATCCATGCCGGTCTCGCCGGTGCGAATGCGAACGACTTCCTCGATGTTGGACACGAAGATCTTGCCGTCGCCGATGCGGCCGGTCTGCGCCGCCTTGCGGATCGCCTCGATGGCGCCTTCGACGGCGTCGTCGCCGAGCACCACTTCGATCTTCACCTTGGGCAGGAAATCGACGACATATTCGGCGCCGCGATAGAGTTCGGTATGGCCCTTCTGGCGGCCGAAGCCCTTAGCCTCGGTGACGGTGATGCCCTGCAGTCCGGCCTCCTGAAGCGCTTCCTTCACTTCGTCGAGCTTGAATGGCTTGATGATCGCTTCGATCTTTTTCATGTAAAAAGTGGCCTCCACTGCCAAAAAGACGGGTTGTGTGCCCCGCTTGCGCCTCCATCAAGCACGAACTGTGCCAAATTCCGGAGATTGGAAGCGGTATCGGGCGATTTACACGCCATGCTGCACCCGAACACAAATTCGCGTCGTCCGCTGCGTCGGAAGCGTCATGAACGCCCAAAGCGTATACATCGTCCCTCCATCCTTCTGCGTAAAAATTGGGCAGACAGCGCAACCCGCGATCAGATTCCCCTCCGGCGCCACCGTTTCAGGTGAGTATTGGGTCGCCGATGTTTGCTTCGAACAGCAAATCGGACAATGCTCGATAGGATGAAGATCGGCAATCCCATGAGCAATGAACTTCTTTCGCCGGCAGAGATGGCAGAGGCCGACCGGCTGGCGATCAGCGAAGGTCCGCTCGATGGCTATGGGTTGATGCGGCGCGCCGGTGAGGCGGTGGCGGCGGTGGTGCTGGAGCGCTACCCGGCAGCGACGCGGGTGCACGTGCTGTGCGGCCCCGGCAACAATGGCGGCGACGGCTATGTCGTGGCGCGGTTGCTGGCCGAGTCCGGCGTCGATGTCGCTTTGTGGGTATCCGGCGAACCGCGGGCAGGCAGCGACGCCGCAATCGCAGCGGCGGATTGCGCTCTGGAGCGGCGTCCGTTGTCGGCTTTCGCGGCGGAACCGGGTTCGGTGGTGGTCGACGCGCTTTATGGCGCAGGCCTGTCGAAGCCATTGTCGGGCGAGGCCAAGCGCGCCGTCGATATCGCGAAGGGATTGCCGGTCGTGGCCGTCGACCTGCCCTCGGGTGTCTCGGGCGAAAGCGGCGCCATCCTCGGCGCGGCTTTTCGGGCCGATGTCACCGTCACTTTCGCACGCAAGAAGCCCGGACATCTCCTATTGCCCGGACGCGAGCAATGCGGCGAGATCGTACTCGCCGACATCGGCATCGATGACAGGATCATCGCTCAGGTCGCGCCGCGAACCTTCGAGAACACACCAGCCGTCTGGCGCAGGCATATGCCGGTTCCGGCAATCGATGCGCACAAATACGAGCGAGGTCATGTCGGCATCTGTTCCGGCGGACCTTCGGCAACCGGCGCGGCTCGCCTGTCGGCGCTTGGTGCGGCAAGGAGCGGGGCAGGGGCGGTGACGGTGCTGTCTCCCGGCAACTCCATGCAGGTGAATGCCGCTCATCTCACTTCGATCATGCTGCGCAAGGCCGATACGGTCGATGAGATCGGCACGTTCGTCAGGGAAAGACGTCCCTCGGCCTTCGTGCTCGGCCCAGGGTTCGGGATTGGCGAAAAGGCGCGCGAATTTGCCCTGGCGCTGCTCAACACGAGAGAACCTGCAGCGATCGAAGGCCTTGTGCTCGACGCCGACGGCATCACTTCATTCCGCGATGCCCCGACCGGTCTGTTCGAAGCCGCTCGAGGTCCGAATGCGCCGGCGTTGGTGATGACCCCGCATGAGGGCGAGTTCGCCAGGCTGTTTCCTGACATCATGGCGGACAAGGCTTTGTCCAAGCTGGGCAAGGCGCGCGCGGCCGCGCAGCGCGCCGGTGCCGCGATCGTCTGCAAGGGCGCCGATACGGTGATCGCGTCGCCGGAAGGCTGGGCCGCGATCAATTGCAACGGCGCGCCCTGGCTTGCCACTGCCGGCTCAGGCGACGTGCTGGCAGGGGTCATCGCCGGGTTCCTGGCGCAAGGCACGCCAGCCTTCGAGGCGGCCTGCGCCGCGGTCTGGGTCCATGCCGAGGCGGGCAGCCGTTTCGGCCCGGGACTGATCGCCGAGGATCTGCCTCTGGCGCTGGTGCCGGTGCTGCGCGAGCTTGTCGGATACGCGGCTGCCGGATGAAGCTCGTTTTTCCTCTGATCGGCGCCATCGCCGCCGCGGTGCTCGCAGCGCTTCCGGCCTCGGCAGAAGGCCGTCCGGTGACCATCGTCGATGATCCACGCATTCTCGCCACGCTCGATGCCAAGGGGTTCGGCTTCGCCGGCATCTTCGGCTTGGATGGGAAGGACGACCTCAAGACCCTCTATGACAATGCGCCGGCCTACCACGCCATCGTCGAGACCGTGGCCGCCGACGTCGCGGCGCTCCGCGCCGACATGAAGGCCGGCGGCCGGCCGCTCTACGAAGTGACCGACGGCAACGTCGGTCGCATCATGGACATGCGCTGGCTGAAGACCGATGCGGCGCGCTTCCGGCTGGTCGGCGTCGTCAACCGGATCGACCGCCGCGACTTTGGCGGACTTTCCAACGAAGCAGGTTGCGGCGAGGTGCGGTTCATCTATCGCCTTGCCTACAGCTTCAAGAAGAACGGCAAGGTTCTGGCCTCCCGCCTGCCGTTCAACTTCAGCGCCGTCTACCGTGCCGCTACGGATGCCGATGGCGGCTGCACCGGGGTTGCCGGGCGCTGGATGCCGCAACTCGACGAGAGCGTCGATGCCGGCTGGCTGACCGGCGGACCACTGGACAAGGCGAGCCTCTCCTTCAAGCAGCTCGAACTCAACGCCCAGGTGGTGCGCTTTCCATCCGGCCAGGAGACCGAATTCGGCGGCCAGGCCGCCTATCTGATGCGCATTTTCGGTATCGACGGCACGGCAGTCACCGAGGAGCCGTTGGAAAACACGCCGGATCCCACACGGCTTTCGGAGGACGACGCACTCAAGGCCCGGCTCGCCGACTATGTCCGCGCCAATGCAGCTGCGATCGATCTTGGCGTCTACGAAATCCCCGAGGAATTCCTGGCGAAAAAGGTCATCTCCTGGTCGACCTTCGGCAGCGCGAGGCTGGCCAACCACCCGTTCACGCCGCTGTTCAAGCCCGAGGATTTCGCCGGGTTGGACTATTCGAAGCTGGCCCTGGCGCGCACGCCGGAAGCCCTGGTCGAGCGGCTGGACAACGGCGCCTGCCAGGGGTGCCATCAGGCCGGCTCGACCGCCGGGTTCCATTTCATCGGACTCGACGACAGCACGACCTCGCCACTCAACCGCATCCAAGTCGGCATCTCGCCGCATCTCCATGCCGAGATTCCCCGGCGCGAGGCGTGGCTGGCGGCGACGATCCAGGGCAGGGAGCCTAACCGGTTCCGGCCGCTGTCCTTTGCGCCGGCCGCTGCCTGGACGGACGACGGCACGATCGACTACGCCTCTGCCGAGATGGCCATGCCATGCCTGATGCCGGAAGACGCTGTCCGCTTCGGCAGAACCTGGCAATGCGAAGGCGGCACGGTCTGCACGCCGATCGCAACTGCCTCGGGGGTGCGCACCAAACTCGCGCAATGCCTGCTGCCCAAGAATAGCACCGCGATGTTTTCCGGGCACCCGTGCCTGACCGGCTCGATCCACAGCAATCAGTCGCAGCCGTTCAACGACCGCTACATGATCACCGGCCAGTTCGCAGCCTTCTCACCGGGCATTTCACGCACGGACTACACCTGCCGCCCGCCCAAGATCGGCGTGCCGGCTGGCTTCGCTTATCGCGGCTGCGACGAAAAGGATCGTGCGTTCACCGGCTTCAAGGCCGGCAAGCCGATGCCCCGCGAAGTCTGCGGCCTGGTCGGTGGCAAGAAGTTCGATATCTGCGTAGCGACCAACAATTTCGACCAGTGCCTCGGCGGGGCTGTCAATCGCGGCAACCGCCCTGCATGCTCGGCCGAGCATTTCTGCCGCGAGGACTACATGTGCCAGGCGCTGCCACCAGACACGCCGGGAGCCGCCAAGGTAAAGGGCATCGGCTTCTGCTCGCCGACCTACTTCCTCTTCCAGATGCGCATCGACAACCACGCCACGCCCTGGGCGACTGCCGCCCGCGCCAGCGTGGGCGCAGGGTTTGGAGCGGTTGCGGACGAGTAGGCGGCTTGTTCGGCGATGATCCGCCGAGTGATGACGACAAAATCGCCGGTCGCCGCAAAGCTGGCAACGAGATCGGATTCAATGGTGAGCCCCGTTTGCTTGGAAGGCGCGGGCTCACAGCGGGATATTGTCGTGCTTCTTCCAGGGGTTCTGCATGTCTTTGTTGCGCAGCATGCGCAAGGCTCTGGCGATGCGCCGGCGGGTGGAGTGAGGCATGATCACTTCGTCGACATAGCCACGCTCCGCCGCGACGAATGGCGACAGGAAGCGGTCCTCGTAAGCCTTCGTGTGGGCAGCGATCTTTTCCGCGTTGCCGATATCCTTGCGATAGATGATCTCGACCGCGCCCCGCGCGCCCATCACCGCGATCTGCGCCGTCGGCCAGGCATAGTTCATGTCGCCGCGCAGATGCTTTGAGGCCATCACGTCATAAGCGCCGCCATAGGCCTTGCGGGTGATGACGGTGATCTTCGGCACGGTCGCCTCGGCATAGGCAAAGAGCAGCTTGGCGCCATGCTTGATCAATCCGCCATATTCCTGCGCAGTGCCGGGCAGAAAGCCCGGAACGTCGACAAAGGTGACGATCGGGATCGAGAAGCAGTCGCAGAAACGCACGAAGCGCGCCGCCTTGCGGCTGGCGTCGGAATCCAGCACGCCGGCAAGCACCATCGGCTGATTGGCGACGAAGCCCACCGTGCGGCCCTCGACACGGCCGAAACCGGTGACGATGTTCTTGGCGAAATTCTGCTGGATCTCGAAGAAGTCGCCTTCGTCGGCGACCTTGAGGATCAGTTCCTTGATGTCGTAGGGCTTGGTGGCGTTGTCCGGGATCAGGCGGTCAAGCGACAGATCGTGGTCCGTCACCGATTGGTAGCACTCGATCTCGGGGATCTCGGCGGTGTTCGAGGCCGGCAGCAGATCGACCAGCCGGCGCATCTGCAGCAGCGCCTCGACATCGTTGTCGTAGGCGCCGTCGGCGATGGAGGACCTGGTCGTGTGCACGGACGCACCGCCGAGGCTTTCGGCCGTCACCGTCTCGTTGGTAACCGTCTTCACCACATCCGGCCCGGTGACGAACATGTAGGAGGTGTCGCGCACCATGAAGATGAAGTCGGTCATGGCCGGCGAGTACACGTCGCCGCCCGCGCAAGGTCCCATGATCAGCGAGATCTGCGGGATGACCCCGGAGGCCAGCACATTGCGCTGGAAGATTTCGGCGTAGCCGCCGAGCGCGGCCACACCTTCCTGAATGCGGGCGCCGCCGGCATCGTATAGGCCGATGATCGGGGCGCGGTTGCGCAGGGCCATTTCCTGCACCTTGACCACCTTCTCGGCATGCGCCTCCGACAGCGAGCCGCCGAATACGGTGAAATCCTTCGCGAAGAGATAGACGGGACGCCCATTGACCGTGCCCCAGCCGGTCACGACGCCATCGCCCGCGATCTTGGTCTTCTCCATGCCGAAGTCGGTCGACCGGTGCTCAACATACATGTCGAATTCCTCGAACGACCCTTCGTCGAGGAAGACCTCGATGCGTTCGCGGGCTGTGAGTTTGCCCTTCTTGTGCTGGGCCTCGATCTTCTCCTTGCCACCGCCCATGCGGGCGATCTCGCGGCGGCGCTCGAGTTCCTTCAGCACGTCTTTCATCGCCGGGCCCCAAATGCGAATAGTCGGTTTGTGGTAATCGCGAGGGAAGGGGAGCGCAAGCGCTCCGATCGTCCTTGTTTTGCTGCACTGCAGCATCGGCCCCTTGCATTTCGGAGCGGACTCGGCCATATGGGCGGCATAGGCGCTTGGGCCGGAACTTGTCCGGCTTTCTCCATGCATGAGACTGGTTGCGTCTGTTTTCCCTCTTCCGGCAAGTCGGCCCTGTGTCCGGCAGTCGATAAGGTGGCGAAAAAGCCCCGGGGCATGACGTCCGCGGGCACGACAGCGCAGCCGCGCGGACAGCTCGTCCGCCGCCTTGTCGTTTCCTGATAATTTTTCGACGGCAGGTTGCGCCCTGCCGCCATTGCTGTTTTGCGGCCCAGAGCCGCGTGAAAGAAGAGTATTTTGACCAACGAACATCAAGCGGAACAGAACGGTTTCGCTACCCTTGGAATCACCGGCGCGCTGCTCAAGGCCGCCAATGCCGCTGGCTTCACCGAGCCGAAGCCAATCCAGGTGCAGGCGATCCCGCCGCAGCTGGAAGGCCGTGACATATTCGGCATCGCCCAGACCGGTTCGGGCAAGACGGCCGCCTTTGCGCTGCCGATCCTGTCGAAGATCATCGGGCTGGGCACCAAGCGCAGGCCGAAAACGACGCGCGCGCTGATCCTGGCGCCGACGCGCGAGCTCGCCGTACAGATCGAGGACACGATCAAGCTGCTCGCCAAAGGCGCGCATATCTCGACAGCGCTCGTGCTCGGCGGCGTCTCCCGCTATAGCCAGGTGAAGAAGATCGCGCCCGGCGTCGACGTGCTGATTGCCACGCCCGGCAGGCTCACCGACCTGGTACGCGAGGGCGACCTCATCCTTGCCGATACCAAATGGCTGGTGCTCGACGAGGGCGACCGCATGCTCGACATGGGCTTCATCAACGACGTCAAGCGCATTGCCAAGGCGACTGCGCCGGACCGCCAGACCGCGCTGTTCTCGGCCACCATGCCGGACGAGATCGCCGAACTCGCCAAGGGCCTGCTGAAGAACCCGGTCCGCATCGAGGTCGCGCCGCAAAGCACGGCGGCTGCCGAAATCGTGCAGAGCGTGGTGCTTGCCCGCACCAAGCAGAAGCGCCAGGTGCTGTCCAAGATGCTGGCAGACGAGGCGATGCGTTCGGTGATCGTGTTCTCGCGCACCAAGCACGGTGCCGACCGCGTCACCAAGGACCTTGCCCGTGATGGATTCAACGCCGCCGTCATCCACGGCAACAAGTCGCAGAACGCGCGCCAGAAGGCGCTCAACGATTTCCGCGACGGCTCGGTACGTATCCTGGTGGCGACCGACATCGCGGCCCGCGGCATCGACGTGCCCGGCATCAGCCATGTCGTGAATTTCGACCTGCCGGACGAGGCGGAAAGCTATGTCCACCGTATCGGCCGCACGGGCCGCAACGGCAGGGACGGCATTGCCATCACGCTTTGCGATCCGTCGGAGAACGGCAAGCTGAAGCAGGTCGAGCGCATCATCCGCATGCGGCTGCCGGTGATGGCCGATCATCTCGGCAACCCCGACCCGCAACGCGACCCCAAGGAAAAGAGTGAGCGCCATTTCGAGCCGGCCAACGATCGCGAGCATCATGGCGCCCGCCGCGACGGCCGGCGCCCGAACACCGGCAACGGCTTCGGCAAGAAGCGCTTCGGTGGCAAGCCGACAGGCGAAAGGGCATTTTCGGGCAAGCCAGGCGGCGAGCGCGCCGTTGCGGCCAAGCCGAATGTCGAGCGCAAGCCGGAGGGCGCCAAGCGTTTCAAGGGCAACAACAAGCGCCGCTTTGGCGGCAAGCGACCAGCGAACAGGGCCGCTTAGACAGCGGCCGTAGACTTGCTACGCAGTGCGGCTAAAAAGGAGCGGCCGAAGCGATGCTTCGGCCGCTCCTTTGTTTGGGATACCCGGCGCTACTCCGTCAGTGCCTTCACCCACACCACGATGCGCTCGGCAAGGACCGCCGTGGTCGATGGCGACAGCGCGTCGCCGGCGATGACATGATCGTCGGGATCGTCCGTATCATCGACCGGCACCAGTTCGTGCGGAGCGCCCCAGCGCCCCGCGATCTCGCGTGTGCGATCGGGCCGCACCACCTTGTCCGAATCGGAAAAGATGAACAGGGCAGGGACGGTCGCCTTGTCCACCGGCGCGCGGTAGGCGAGTTCGGTCAAGGCAGCCATGGCCGGCGCCGCGCTCATCGGATAGCGGTAGGTCCAGAATCTGGCGTTGAGCGCGTTGCGGGGCACAAAGCTGTGTTCCTTTCCGCCGACGAGTTCGGCGATCTGTCTGCCCCAGGGTTTGGTCAGCAGCTCGGCGCCGGAGGCTTTGACGCCGAAGTTCGGCGAGATGAACGCGATCGCAGCGACGCCCTCGGAGGCGCGCGGCTGTGTTGCGGCCCAGGCCGCCAGTGAGCCTCCAGTCGAAGTGGCGATGACGATCACCTTGTCCCCGATCGCCCTGCCGATGGCGAGCGCTTCCTCGTAATCGTTGATCCAGGCGTTGACGCTGCCTTCGGCCATTGCGGCGCCGTCCTGACCATGGCCGGCCAGGCGCGTGTAGAAGAGATTGGCATCGAGCTGCTCAGCGACATCATCGGGCAGCGGGCGGACCTCGCCCTTCGAGGCCGAGAAGCCATGGATATAGACGATCGACAGTTTGGTCTTGGCGCGAACCAGCGGAT
This sequence comes from Mesorhizobium sp. M3A.F.Ca.ET.080.04.2.1, assembly GCF_003952525.1. Lineage (NCBI taxonomy): Bacteria > Pseudomonadati > Pseudomonadota > Alphaproteobacteria > Hyphomicrobiales > Phyllobacteriaceae > Mesorhizobium > Mesorhizobium sp. M3A.F.Ca.ET.080.04.2.1. The sequence goes on from NZ_CP034451.1 coordinate 568,622, forward strand.
TGGCCCAGATGATCTCCTTCTCCAGTCCGTCGCGGATCCTGGGCACAGCGGCTTCCTCGCGCGCCAGATAGGCCTGCGGGTCGTCGCCGATCACGGACGGATCGAAGCGAATGATGGTATCGACAGGCACACGAGGTCCGAGAAAGAAGCCGGAGCCAAGAATGACGGCGAGCCCAAGCACCGCAAGCATCACTCGTCGCCTCATGTCCACCCCGTCCACCCATCGCCATGCCTGTCCGGGCCGACGCCGTTTTGCCGCTCTATGCCGCCTGATCCGATGACGGCTTTCTTCGGCTCGGCGGCTTGCGATCGTAAAACAACGGCCGTGCATTCCAGCTCGTCGTCAGGCCGATGACCCAGCGACCGATCGGCCGCGGCAGCAGGCCCAGCAATTTGAGCGGCCAGCTTATGTGGTAGGGGAAGGTGACTTCGAAGCCGCCTTTGCATATGCCGCGCAGCATGCGGCGCGACGCTCGGTGCACGGGCATGAGTCCCGGCATCGGCAGCATGTTCTTTTCCGTCAGCGGCGTGTCCACGAATGCCGGGTTCATCACCTGGACGCGAATGTTCATCTTGTCGAAATCATATTTCAGCGACTCCGCCAGGATGTTGATTGCCGCCTTGGTGCCGCCGTAAGCCGCGGTGGTCGGCCAGCCGGAATAGGCAGTCACGGATCCGACAAGAACGACATGGCCGCGCCCGCGACCGCGCATGCACCCGACCGCGGGCACGAGACCATTGACGATGCCGAAGTAGTTGACGGCAAAGGAGCGCTGGAAATCGCGCACGACGAGGTTTTCGCCGGGCGTGGCGATATAGTTGCCGGCATTGAAGACGGCGAGCACGATCGGCCCCATCTGCTTCTCGATCGCCGCAACCGTCCGTGCCATGCCTTGCTCGTCGGTGACGTCGCAGGGAAAGGACTTCACATGGCCGGCCATCTGCGCCGTTTCGACCAGCAACGTATCGACAGGATCGTCCGGCAACGCCGTTACCGCGACTGCGTAACCTTGATTGGCGAGATCCTTGGCCAAGGAGCGGCCCAGTCCGCTGCTGCCGCCCGTGACCCAGGCGACACCGTCCTTAGGGTTGGCCCGGTAGAGTGTCATGCGAAGTCCTGCGAATATTTCGGTAGTGCTCTAGCGGCGAAGAAATAGAATGAAAAGAGCGCTTCTGGCCGCATTGCTGAAATGCATGAGAGAATGGCAGGAGCGGTCAACAAGCGTTGCAGTGCTTGGAATGCGACTGGACCAGGCAAAATCTTGCCTTGAAACCGCAGCTTCGGGTTTCTAGGGTCTCGCCGCGGCCAAACAAGGAATCCTCGATGCCCCGTTCTGTGATCGACGCGATCGGCAATACGCCCCTGATCCGGCTCAACAAGGCCTCGGAAGCGACCGGATGCGAGATCCTGGGCAAAGCCGAGTTCATGAATCCTGGACAATCGGTCAAGGATCGGGCCGGCCTTTTCATCATCCGCGATGCCGAGCAGCGCGGCTTGCTCAGGCCCGGCGGCGTCATCGTCGAAGGGACTGCCGGCAACACCGGCATCGGGCTGACGCTCGTCGCAAAGGCGCTCGGCTACCGCACCGTGATCGTCATTCCCGATACCCAGAGCCAGGAGAAGAAGGACACGATCAAGCTTCTGGGCGCCGAACTGATCGAGGTGCCGGCCGTGCCCTACAAAAACCCCAACAACTACGTGAAGCTGTCGGGCCGGCTCGCCCAGCAAATGGCGTTATCGGAGCCGAACGGAGCGATCTGGGCGAACCAGTTCGACAACGTCGCCAACCGCGACGGCCATATCCGCACCACGGCGGAGGAGATCTGGGCCCAGACCGGCGGCAAGGTCGATGGCTTCGTGTCGGCGGTCGGCTCGGGCGGAACACTCGCCGGCGTCGCGATCGGGCTGAAGAGCAAGAGCAGGCAAGTCAAGATCGCGCTCGCCGATCCGCTGGGCGCCGCCCTCTACAGTTTTTACACCAGCGGCGAATTGAAGGCCGAGGGCAGCTCGATCACCGAAGGCATCGGCCAGGGCCGCATCACCGCCAACCTCGAAGGTTTCACGCCGGACTTCTCTTTCCAGATCCCGGACGAAGAGGCGCTGCCGATCGTCTTCGACCTGATCCAGGAGGAGGGGCTCTGCGTCGGCGGCTCGACCGGCATCAACATCGCCGGCGCGATCAGGCTGGCGCGCGAGCTTGGAGCCGGCCACACCATCGTGACAATCCTGGCGGACTACGGCACGCGCTACCAGTCGAAGCTGTTCAATCCAGAGTTCCTGCGCGGCAAGAACCTGCCGGTGCCGGACTGGATGGAAGAGAAAGCCGACATCCCGGTGCCGTTCGAAAAGGTGGCGTAATGGCGCAGCGGACCGAAGCGCTGTTCCGGGACGATGCCTATCTGAGGACGGCGGAGGCGCAGGTCGTCGCCATCAATGATCGCGGCGGCATCCTTCTCGACCGGTCGATCTTCTATGCCACATCGGGCGGACAGCCCGGCGATACCGGCGTGTTCGAACGCGCCGACGGCAATCGCATCGCGATCGCTGCCACCATAACCGGCGAGACCAAGGATGAGATCATCCATGTGCCCGCGCCTGAGCAGGTGCTGCCTGCACTTGGTGAAAAGCTGAGACTGGCCGTCGACTGGGAACGGCGGCATCTTTTGATGCGCATGCATTCCGCCTGTCATCTGCTTACCGTGGTGTGCCCGTTTCCGATAACCGGGGCCGCCGTCGCCGAGGATGACAGCCGCGTCGACTTCGATATTCCCGATGCCGGCTTCAGCAAGGAGGATGTGACCGCGCAACTGATGGAACTGGTGCGCTCCGACCATCCCATCTTCACGCGCCTGATCACCGATGAGGAACTGGCGGCGAATCCGGGTCTGGTCAAATCAAAGAACGTGCGGCCGCCGGTCGGGATCGGCAAGATCCGCCTGGTTTGCATCGGCGACAATGCCTCGATCGACAGCCAGCCATGCGGCGGCACCCATGTGAAGAGCACCGGCGAGGTCGGCGAGATTCACATCGGCAAGATCGAGAAGAAGGGTCGCGAGAACCGGCGCTTCCGCATCCGCTTCGGGCCGATGCCAGCGAACTGACGACGAAACGGGCGAATAGCGAGAGGCGGAAGGGAGCATAACATGGCTGAGGATAGTCCTTTCATCGTCGACGCGGACTGGCTCGAGAAGCGGCTGGGCGAGCCTGGGCTCACCATCATCGATGCGTCCTGGTACCTGCCGGCGCAGAACCGCAACGCGCGCGCCGAATATGACGCCGCTCACATTCCCGGCGCCCGCTTCCTGGACCAGGACGACATCTCGGACCCGGATTCCAAGTTGCCGCATACGCTGGCCTCGCCCCAATATTTCGCGCAATATGTCGGGTCCATGGGCGTTTCCGCCGACGACACCATCGTGATCTATGACGGACCGGGCCTGTTTTCGGCGCCACGCGCCTGGTGGATGTTCAGGGTCATGGGCGTCTTCCAGGTCTATATCCTGAACGGCGGTTTCGACCGCTGGAAGGCGGAAGGGCGGCCGGTGACGGCGGAGCAGACCCGAATAGCGCCCTGCATCTTCCACGCCGATTTCGATGCCGGCCGCGTCGTCAGCCTGGCCGAGATGCGCAAGATCGTCGACGGCCGCGAAAGCCAGATCGCCGATGCCCGCTCGGCCGGCCGTTTCGCCGGCACCGAGCCCGAACCGCGCGCCGGAATCCGTTCCGGCCACATGCCGGGCGCGCGCAATATCCCTGTTGGGTCGCTATCCGAAAATGGAGAAATGCTGCCCCGGGCCCGCTTGCGCAAGCTGATCGAGGACGCCGGCATCGATCTGTCGAAACCGGTCGTCACGTCATGCGGGTCGGGCATCACCGCCGCGGCGATCACGCTGGCGCTTGAGACGCTCGGCCATACGGACAACAAGCTCTATGATGGCGCGTGGACCGAATGGGGTGGCCTGAGCGATACGCCCGTGGTGACGGGCAAGGAATGACCAGGATGGAAACCGGCTCGCTGAAGGATATCGAGGTCACGGTCACATTCCTTGAAATGCATGTGCCGCCGGCGGCGTCGCCGCCGCTACCGTACAACCGCCAGATCGCGCTGCTGAAGACCAGGGAAATCCCGCTGCATTTCTACCGCTACCTGATGGATCGCGTCGGGCGCAAATGGCATTGGGTCAATGTGCTGCGGCTAAGCGACGAGGAGCTGGCAGCCGGGCTGCATCGCGAGGATCGGGACATCAGGGTGCTCTATCTCGACGGGTCTCCAGCCGGCTTCTTCGACCTCAAGCCGCATCTACCGGAGGAGGTGGAACTCGCCTATTTCGGAATGATGGAACACGCGCACGGCCAAGGCATCGGGCGATGGTTCCTGGGTGCGGCAATTTCCGCCGCTTGGGCGTATGGGCCGAAGCGAGTGACGGTGCAGACTTGCACGCTTGACCATCCGGCGGCGCTGCCCCTTTACCAGAAGCTCGGCTTTCAGCCGGTGGCGCAGAAGAAGGAAGTCGTGCATCCGCTGACCTTTGCCGAGCGCTCGGCAAGCGTGATGAGACCTTAGCAATTCTTAAACTCGCCGCTCATCGGCGGCCGCTTCGAATATTTCCTGCCAGCACAGGATTTTCCAATCCGCATCAGGGCCCGGTTTCGACGAGACCGGGCCTTTCCTGTTGGCAAGAATCGGGTGGGACGCGCCGCTACCGCGGCGTAGCTTGCGGTCATCGTCTCCGGAGATTAGCCATGAGCATCCAGTTCAAAGCCCTGCCGACCGAAGCCGTGCGCAGCCTGCAACGGGGAGGGCCAGACGCCTATGGCCTCGCGCCGGAACGAAGGATTTCCGACGGCGACGGCGTGCCATGCCGGCATTGCCTGAAGAACGTTGCCGCGGGCGAGCGCTACCTCATTCTCGCCTATCGGCCATTCCCCCGGCTTCAGCCTTACGCCGAGACCGGGCCGATCTTCTTGCATGCGCACGAATGCGAAGCTGCTGCGGAAGTGGATGCGCTGCCGGAAATGCTCGAAAGCAGCGACTACATCGTGCGAGGCTACGGCAGGGACGACCGCATCGTCTACGGCAGTGGCGGAGTCGGCCCGACCAGCGACATTGCGGCACGCTCCGAGAGGTTGTTCGAGCGCGACGACATCGCCTACATCCATGTCCGCTCGGCGCGCAACAATTGCTACCAATGCCGCATCGATCGGGCATGAGGGCCGGAAAAAAAGAAGCCCGCCGATGGTCTGGCGGGCCGTTGGGAAGAAGTCTGTGACAGAAGCCGTCGGCAATAGCCGCTAGAGCCGGATGATTTCAGGTCGAATCGACCGGAAATCTGAATCCGGCTCTAAATCAAGGAGATAGAGCATGATGTCGCCCGAAAACCGCCTCACACTTTTCGGCATCATGCTCTAGCAGTCCGGTGTTGTCCGGCATTGCGAAGCGGCTGAAGCCGTCAGGGAGCCGCATCACTCTGAGCATGGCTTTCAGGTGCCGAATGTGAAGTATTTCACACACGGGCTCTTCCTGTTTGCCTGGCGCTGTGGGAGCTGACCAAAGACGAACCTGTCGTATTCCTGTCGTACAATCACGCTAAATGGGACTGGTTGATCGATTGCCGACCGCGGATGGACCGGCGGCATGTCGCAACATCGAGGAAGCGGGGCCCCGGCTCCGCTTTTTTGTTTTGCGCTTTTCTTTTGCACAGCGCTGCGTAGCTGCAGATGGAAACCCGCTGCACACTTCCGTGGAATTCAGCCGGCTTGGAATTCAGCCGGGCAAAGAAAAGCCCGCCGGAACGAACCGGCGGGCGAGACGGGAGGAAGCTCTTTGTGGGGAATCAGGCGGCGAGCACGGCCTTCGGCTCGACCATTTCGTAGCCGAGCGCCTCGGCAACGGCGCGGTTGGTGATCTTGCCCTTGTGGACATTGAGGCCGTTGCGCAAGTGGTGGTCGTCGACGAGCGCCTTGAGGCCTTTGTCGGCAAGCTGCAGGCCATGATGCAGCGTCGCATTGTTGAGCGCATGCGCCGAGGTGACCGGCACCGCGCCGGGCATGTTGGCGACGCAGTAGTGGATGACGCCGTCGACCTCGTAGGTGGGATCGGCATGGGTGGTGGTGTGCGAGGTCTCGAAGCAGCCGCCCTGGTCGATGGCGACGTCGACGAGGACTGCCCCCTTCTTCATGCCGGAGAGCATTTCGCGGGTGACGAGCTTCGGCGCCGCAGCACCCGGGATCAGCACGGCGCCGACGACGATGTCGGCCGAGAAGCATTCTTCTTCCAGCGCCTCGACGGTCGAATAGCGGGTGTGAACGCGGCCGGCGAAGATGTCGTCGAGCTGGCGCAGGCGCGGGATCGAACGGTCGATGATGGTGACGTCGGCGCCAAGGCCGACGGCCATCTTGGCAGCATGCAGGCCGACGACGCCGCCACCCAGCACGGTGACTTTTCCGGGCAGGACGCCGGGCACGCCGCCGAGCAGCACGCCGCGGCCGCCATTGGCCTTCTGCAGCGCGGTCGCGCCGGCCTGGATCGACAGACGGCCGGCGACTTCCGACATCGGCGCCAGCAGCGGCAGGCCGCCGCGATCGTCGGTGACCGTCTCATATGCGATCGCGGTGACGCCGGAAGCGAGCAGACCCTTGGTCTGATCCGGATCCGGAGCGAGGTGAAGATAGGTGTAGAGGATCTGGCCGTCGCGCAACTGGACCCACTCGTTGGGCTGCGGCTCCTTGACCTTGACGATCATATCCGACTTGGCGAACACGTCGGCTGCGGTCTTGGCAATCGCGGCGCCTGCGGAGCGATAGGCATTGTCGTCGGCGCCGATGCCGGCGCCCGCGCCTGTCTCGACCAGCACTTCATGGCCATGCGCCACATATTCGCGGACCGAGCCGGGCGTCAGGCCGACGCGGTATTCGTGGTTCTTGATTTCCTTGGGGCATCCGACGCGCATTTTTCTTCTCCTGATACGGCCCGCTGGGGCTCGTTCCCTGTCAGCACCAAGTGAACCACGAATCGTTGCGCAGGTGTTTGCGAATGCGCTTGCGCCCTGCGGCCGGCTTCGATAATCGTTGCGCAAAATGGAAAGTTCTTCGCAGGAATCACGAAAAATGCCGCTCGATAGGATTGATATCGCCATTCTGGAGACTTTGCAGAAGGATGGGCGCATACCCAATGCGGCGCTCGCGGAGAAGGTCGGGCTTTCGCAATCGGCCTGCTCGCGCAGGCTCGACAATCTGGAGAAATCCGGGACCATCCGCGGCTACCACGCGCGTCTCTCAAACGCCGCGCTTGGCCATCAGATGACGGCGATCGTGCACATATCGCTGTCGGGCCAATTCGAGAAGACGCTGTCGGATTTCGAGGCGGCGATCAAGCGCTGCCCGAACGTGCTCTCCTGCCATCTGATGTCGGGCGAATACGACTACATCCTGCGCATCGCCGCCAAGGACCTCGTCGACTACGAGCGCATCCACAAGGAATGGCTGTCGGCGATGCCGCATGTGACGAAGATCAATTCGTCCTTCGCCTTGCGCGAGATCGTCGACCGCACCGCGCTGGGTTTGAAGCCAGAGATGGCTTAGAGCAATTCCAGAAAGCGTCCGTCGCGATTCTCGGTGCGGAATCGCCTAAGAAGAAGAACCTTGAGCGGGTGAGCCACTCTATGAGCTGAGCCGGGCTAGCCGCCATTGTTCCCCGCCGCCTCGGTCACCACCGTGGTCATGGGGATGTCGTGGGGCTGCGGGTAAATGGTGGGGATTCGCTGCAATTCGTAGCCGACGCCGATCACCAGCGGCCGGAACGGCATGGCGGCCAGCGTGCGGTCGAAGAAGCCGCCGCCGTAGCCGAGCCGGTAGTTGCCTGGGTCGATGCCGACGATCGGCGAGATCACGATGTCCGGCAGCACCGGATCGCCTGCGGCCGGGATCGGGATGTTCCAGACGCCTTTTTCCAGCCGGTCGCCCGGGACGTAGGCGCGAAACACCAGAGGGCGTCCCTTCTCGATGACGACGGGCAGCGCCGTGCGGCCGCCGCGCGCGTTGACCGAAGCCATCCAGGCGCGCAGATCCGGTTCGCCGCGGAACGGCCAATAGAGACTGACCATGCGGCCCGAAACGTCGCCGATCAGAGCGTCGAGGCCCTCGGCAATGCGCATCGACATTGCTGAGCGGGCGTCGGCGGAAACTGCAAGCCGGGTGCCGATGAGCCTTTCGCGCTCCGCCTTGCGCCATCGCTTCACATCGGCCCAGTCGGACAGCGGCATCTGATATGCCGGATCGAGTTCGTGCATGAAGCAAGGCGGCGAGGCATATTGTGCCGGGCCTTCGTCGTCGCGATTGTCAGCCATGCGTTCACTCCCTGTCATTGCGCTCCACGCTATCCCGGACAACCTAGGGCGGCATGTTCGTTCACGACACCGGGCGACGACTCCCGGGCAGTAGAATGGCCGGCGGCAACGTTGCTCCAATGCACAAAAATGCTTACATCACGGGGCGGTAATCGGTTTGGCGAGGTGGACGAATGAAGGAAGCCAGCCATCATGTAGTTGTCGTCGGCGCAGGGTTCGGCGGTCTCGAACTTACCCGCGCTTTGGCGGGTGCGGCGGTCCGCATAACGATGATCGACAGGCGTAACCATCATCTGTTCCAGCCTCTGCTTTACCAGGTGGCGACCACATCGCTGGCAACGTCCGAGATTGCCTGGCCGATCCGCCACCTGCTGCGCAAACGCCAGGACGTGACCACATTGCTCGGCACCGTCGTCGGTGTCGACCGCCAGGCCAAGCGCGTGCTGCTTCAGGATGGCAGCGCCATCGCTTATGACACGCTGGTGCTCGCCACCGGTGCGCGGCACGCCTATTTTGGTCACGATGAATGGGAGCCGTTCGCGCCTGGGCTGAAGACGCTGGAAGATGCCACCACGGTCCGGCGCCGCATCCTGCTCGCCTTCGAGCAGGCCGAGCGCGAGGATGACCCGGCCAAACGCCAAGCCTTGCTGACCCTGGTCATCATCGGCGGTGGGCCGACCGGCGTGGAACTGGCCGGCACCATCGCCGAGCTTGCGCATGACACGCTGCGTGACGAATTCCGCAACATCGACACGCGGCAGGCTCGGGTGGTGCTGATCGAAGCCGGCGACCGCATCCTTGCCAATTTCGCGCCGGACCTGTCTGCATACGCACAGAGGTCACTCGAGGGGCTCGGCGTAACCATCGAGCTAGGCCGCGCCGTCACGCATCTGGACGCCGAGGGCGTCGTCTTCGGCGATACACATCTGCCCGCAAAGACTATCCTGTGGGCAGCAGGCGTCGCCGCCTCGCCGGCAGCCGAATGGCTGGGCGTTGCGGCCGACCGGGCGGGCAGGGTGCTGGTCGAACCCGATCTCACCGTGCCGGGCAGTCCCGACATCTTCGTCATCGGCGACACGGCGCATCTGTTGCGGCAGGACGGAAAGCCGGTGCCGGGCGTGGCGCCTGCCGCCAAGCAGGCGGGCCGACATGTCGCGGCAACCATCAAGGCGCGGCTGGGCGGCGATACGACATCTCGCCCTTTCCGCTACCGGCATGATGGCGACCTGGCAACAATCGGCAAGCGCGCCGCCGCAATCGACTTCGGCTGGATCAAGCTCACCGGCTGGCTCGCCTGGTGGCTTTGGGGCATCGCCCACATCTACTTCCTGATCGGCTTCCGCAACCGGCTCGCGGTCTCGCTCAGCTGGCTGTGGATCTATTTCACCGGCCAGCGCAGCGCCCGACTGATCACCCAGGGCGACAACGACAAGGGCTGACTGGCGTCTTTCCGCGCCAGCGCATAATCTTGTCGTGATCAACACGGCATTATCGGCCGGTAAATCCGATCGTTGAAAAAGCGGTGAACTGAAACAATTGCCGCAAACCCACACTGGTTCGGGCCGGGCACATGCGATAGTTTCAGCCATGCGTTATGTGATCGTCATCGTCGGCCTCACGTTCTTCCTGATCTGGGATGGCCTCTACAATCAGGGCGACTATCTTGACGCGACGGTCAGGGAGATGTCGCGCATCGTGCGCTATGTTACCGGATTCGTCTGAGACTCGAGTGCCGCCGGACCGCGAGCGCGACATCGTTGCCGGTTGACGCAACACATCGGCTCGCACAAAACACGCCCAAAGCGACAATGAAGGAGGCTGGGTTGATCCGGCACATCGTTTTCTTCAGCGCCCGGCGCAAGGAGGATGTCGAGGCCGTACGGACAGGCCTTCAGGAACTGGGCAAGATACCGCATTCGAAGCTGTTCGAGGTGACGCTCAACACCAAAGTCGATCAGTTCTCCAACGCGATCGACGTGGTGGTATACGCGGAATTCGAGGACGAGGCGGCGCTCGCTTCCTACAAGGCGCATCCCCTCTACGAGCAGACGACCATCAAGGTCAAACCGCTGCGCGAACTGCGTTACTCGGCCGACGTGGTGGCCGCCGCCTGAGGCTGCGGCCGCTCCACGCGCTTCGCTCGTTCGAGCTGGTTCCGCGCGCCGGGATGTAGGGAACCTCCGGGATGGCTTGAACCCTCGGCCGGAATAGGGCACACCGCGCCGGCATGAGGAAAGCTACCGCCCACCCGCTTGACCATCTGGTGCTGCCCACGCGGAGCCTCGAGGTTGCGCGCAACCGCTTGTCGGCTCTCGGTTTCGTCGTCGCGCCGACCGGCGTCCATCCATTCGGAACCGAGAACTGCTGTGTGTTCTTCTCCGACGACACCTATCTGGAGCCGCTCGCAATAGGCGATGAAACGACGGCCGAGCGAGCGATAGCCGAGGGCAATGTCTTTGTCGCGCGCGACCGCCTTTTCCGCGACCGGCTTGGCGACGAGGGCTTCTCCGCCGTCGTGTTCGCAACGGCTGATGCCGATGCCGACCATGCCCGCTATGTCGCGAGCGGTCTGTCGGCGGGAAACATGCTGAGCTTCTCACGCGCTTTCACCGACGCGGCCGGGAAAAGCGATACGGCATCGTTCAAGCTGGCATTCGCGACAGGCACAGAGACGAGCGAGGCTTTCCTGTTCGCCTGCCAGCGCATCAACGCGCCGAAGATCGATCGCACGGCCCTGCAGGCTCATGCCAATGGCGTGGCTGGCATTCTCGAGATCGTGGCGGTCGGCGACAGGCCTTCGGCGCAGGTCGGATTGATGTCGGCCGCAGCGGGCAAGGATGCGGAAAACGGCGACAAGATTGAACTGCCCAACGCGGTGCTGACCGTTCTGAAGCCTGCCGCATTTACGTCGCGCTTCGGCGTGTCGGCCGGAAGCTCATCCGAGCTGCGTTTTGCGGCCATTGTTTTTTCGATCGGCAGCTCCGACGCTGCCGCGAGCGTGCTTGCAGCCAACGCGATCGAGCACAACCTGAGCGGCAACGACATCGTCGTGCCGGCGGCGCCCGGGCAGGGCGCCGTCTTCATCTTCCGGGAGATTCCATGAGCAAGGCCCTGGCACCCAATGCATCTGTTAGTCTCGGCACGACCGTCTTCGCCAACGATGCTCCGCTGTCGCTGATCGCCGGCCCCTGCCAGCTCGAATCGCGCCAGCATGCCTTCGACATGGCCGGGGCGCTGAAGGAGTTGACCGGGCGACTGGGTATCGGCCTTGTCTACAAGACCAGCTACGACAAGGCCAACCGCACCTCGCTTGGCGGCGCGCGCGGCGCAGGTCTCGATGCGGCGCTCCCGGTTTTCGACGATCTGCGCAAGGCGTTCGCGTTGCCTGTGCTGACGGATGTCCATACCGAGGAGCAATGCGCTCTGGTGGCGCCGCATGTCGATGTGCTGCAGATACCGGCCTTTCTCAGCCGTCAGACCGATCTGCTGATCGCGGCGGCACGAACCGGCAAGGCGGTGAACGTCAAGAAGGGACAGTTCCTCGCGCCATGGGACATGAAGAATGTCGTGGCCAAGGTCACCGGGTCCGGCAATGCCAATGTGCTGGTCACCGAGCGCGGCGCCTCGTTCGGCTACAACACGCTGGTCTCCGACATGCGCGCGCTGCCCATCATGGCCGAAATCGGCGCGCCGGTGATCTTCGACGCCACGCATTCGGTGCAGCAGCCTGGCGGGCAGGGCGGCTCGACCGGTGGCGATCGCCGCTTTGTCGAGACGCTGGCGCGTGCGGCGGTGGCGGTCGGCGTCGCCGGCGTGTTCATCGAGACGCACCAGGACCCGGACAATGCCCCCTCCGATGGCCCAAACATGGTTCCTTTGAAGGATTTGCCGGCGTTGCTGGAGAGGCTGATGGCGTTCGATCGGGTGGCGAAGGCACAGTAGGGTCTCGCCTCGGCGGCGACCGCCAGCGGAAAATCTGGAACCTTCGTTCGCTCCTCTCATTGTGCCAACAGGCATTCAATCGAGAGGAGCAAAATCATGACTACCCCGTCCGGGCATACCGAAGCCATTGCCGCCTCGCGCGTCATCGGCACGTCGGTCTACAACACCGAGGGCACCAGCATCGGCAGCATCGAGGACGTCATGCTCGACAAGATGTCGAACGGCATCATGTTCGCGGTGATCGGCTTCGGCGGTTTCCTCGGCATGGGAGAGAAATATCACGCCATTCCGTGGGCGAGCCTCGATTATGATAAGGACATGGGCGGCTACGTCGTGCCCTTCAACAAGGAGCAGCTGAAGGCCGCTCCCGCGTATTCGATCGACGAACTGACCGGCGCGGATGGCGAAGCGGCCCGCGATGCGTCCTTCGCCTATTACAATGTGACGCCATACTGGCACTGACTCCCGCGCGAAAACTGGAATCAAAAGGCCCCCAGAAATTCCGGGGGCCTTCGTACATCTGGAATTTACTGCGCTGCTTGGAGAGTGGACAGCTCAACCGAGCCTTGCTGGGGTTTCTGGTCGTCGCAGGATGTCAGGAACGCCGCCGCGATCAGAAACAAACTCACGATACCGCTCAACTGGGACATGGCGAAACTCCTCCTGTTTCGCCCCGCGCGGACTCGACCATAGATCAGAAGCGTGGGCGATGCGCATGACTTATGATGACAGAAATTTGCGCTTCGTGACTCATAGCACCGGCAATATTCGCCGGCCGCCCGATTGCCTTTTGCGATGCTTTGGCTAAGAGGGGCGCGACGCTTCAATCGAACAATCGGGGACATCGCAATGACCGCCATCGTCGACATAGTCGGGCGTGAAATCCTGGACAGCCGTGGCAATCCGACCGTCGAGGTCGACGTGGTGCTGGAAGACGGTTCCATGGGCCGCGCCGCGGTGCCGTCCGGTGCTTCGACCGGCGCCCATGAGGCGGTGGAGCTGCGCGACGGCGGGCCGCGTTATCTCGGCAAGGGCGTGCAACGTGCCGTCGAGGCCGTGAACGGCGAGTTGTTCGAGGCGATTGGCGGCATGGAGGCCGAGAACCAGATCCATATCGACCAGACGATGATCGAGCTCGACGGTACCCCCAACAAGAGCCGGCTTGGCGCCAACGCCATCCTGGGCGTGTCGCTGGCGGTCGCCAAGGCAGCCGCGGAAGCCGCCGGCCTGCCGCTCTACCGCTATGTCGGCGGCGCCAAGGCGCATGTCCTGCCGGTGCCCATGATGAACATCATCAATGGCGGCGCTCATGCCGACAATCCGATCGACTTCCAGGAATTCATGATCCTGCCGGTCGGTGCGCCGACGCTGCGCGACGGCGTGCGCTGGGGCTCGGAGATATTCCACACGCTGCGCAAGAAGCTGAAGGATGCCGGCCACAACACCAATGTCGGCGACGAGGGCGGCTTTGCCCCCAATTTGAAGAGCGCGCCTTCGGCGCTCGATTTCATCATGGAATCGATCGAGCAGGCCGGGTTCAAGCCGGGCGAGGACGTGGCCCTCGGCCTCGACTGCGCCGCGACCGAGTTCTTCAAGGACGGCAACTACGTCTACGAGGGCGAGAAGAAGACCCGTGATCCGAAGACGCAGGCGAAATACCTGGCCAAGCTCGCTTCCGACTATCCGATCATCACCATCGAGGACGGCCTTGCCGAGGACGACTGGGAAGGCTGGAAGATCCTGACCGACCTCATCGGCAAGAAGACGCAGCTGGTCGGCGACGACCTCTTCGTCACCAACACGGCGCGGTTGCGTGACGGCATCCGCATGGGCGTCGCCAACTCGATCCTGGTGAAGGTAAACCAGATCGGCTCGCTGACCGAGACGCTCGACGCGGTCGAGACCGCGCACAAGGCGGGCTACACCGCCGTCATGTCGCACCGCTCGGGCGAAACCGAGGATTCGACCATTGCCGACCTCGCGGTCGCGACCAATTGCGGGCAGATCAAGACCGGCTCGCTGTCGCGCTCCGATCGCATGGCCAAATACAACCAGCTCATCCGCATCGAGGAAGAGCTCGGCAAGCAGGCGCGCTACGCCGGCAAGTCGGTGGTCAAGGGCTGATCCCGGCAACCATCTTGCCATACTGAAAGAGGCGGGGCTTTCCCGCCTCTTTTCGTTTCGGCAGGTCTCAATCGGCCCTTCCGTAACCGTCCATTAAGCACAATCGGGCGAAAAAAGACTCGACGGTCGCTGGCTTCGCGACCAAGAGGGTTCGGGTCATGTGGACACGTCAGCACAAGCAGAGAAACACCGGCCGGCTGATCGTTCCGTCGCTGTGCGTGCTGTTCCTGACCTATTTCGGCTTCCATGCCTATCATGGTGAATTCGGCATCTATTCCAAGTATCGGCTGCAGGCGCAGGCCGTCGAACTGCAGGCGCAGCTCGACGTCGTCAAGGCACGCCGGATGGATTTCGAGCGTCGCGTCCAGCTGCTGCATGAAGGCACGCTGGAGAAGGATATGCTTGACGAGCAGGCCCGAAAGGCGCTCAATCTATCCCAGCCCGACGAAATCACCATCATGCTGCCAGCCTCGGCAAATTAACCGAACATCGGTTAACTGCTATTATTGCCAACGATTCTAACCGCTTAGATGCATGTCAGCCATGCGTTTTTCAGCATGGCGCAATGCTGTCCTGCATGTTAGCTTCGATCAAATCGGTTGGGGGGACGTTCGATCTCCCCGCATGTCCGCGAAGAGACGCCAACAGGGAGTGATGCATGGCAACCGCCGCCAGAAAAGCGCCTGCCAAGTCCAAATCCAAAGCCGACGGCAAATCGCCGGGCCTTTCCACCCCCAAGCCAGCCGAATTCACCAAGGAAGAGGAGTTGTCGGCCTACCGGCACATGCTGCTCATCCGCCGCTTCGAGGAGAAGGCCGGCCAGCTCTATGGCATGGGCTTCATCGGCGGCTTCTGCCACCTCTATATCGGCCAGGAGGCCGTCGTCACCGGCATGAAGATGGCGCTGATTGACGGCGATCAGATGATCACCGCCTATCGTGATCACGGCCATATGCTGGCCATGGACCTGTCGCCGCGCGGCGTCATGGCCGAGCTGACCGGACGCCGCGGAGGCCTCTCCAAGGGCAAGGGCGGCTCCATGCACATGTTCTCCAAGGAGAAGCATTTCTACGGTGGCCACGGCATCGTCGGCGCCCAGGTGTCGCTCGGCACCGGCCTCGCCTTCGCCAACCGCTACCGCGGCAACAAGAACGTCTCGCTGACCTATTTCGGTGACGGCGCCGCCAACCAGGGCCAGGTCTACGAGAGCTTCAACATGGCCTCGCTGTGGAAACTTCCGGTCATCTACATCATCGAGAACAACCGTTACGCCATGGGCACTTCCGTCTCGCGCTCTTCGGCCGAGACCGATTTCTCCAATCGCGGCGCTTCCTTCAAGATCCCGGGCATGCAGGTCGACGGCATGGACGTCCGGGCCGTCAAGTCGGCCGCCGATGTCGCCACCGAATGGTGCCGAGCCGGCAACGGCCCGCTGATCCTCGAGATGCAGACCTACCGCTATCGCGGCCACTCGATGTCCGACCCGGCAAAATACCGTTCCAAGGAAGAAGTGCAGAAGATGCGCTCCGAGCATGACCCGATCGAGCAGGTCAGGGTGCGGCTGTTGGACAAGAAATGGGCAAGCGAGGACGATCTCAAAGCCGTCGACAAGGAGGTTCGCGACATCGTCGCCGACGCCGCCGAATTCGCCCAGAACGACGCCGAGCCGGATGCATCCGAGCTCTGGACCGACGTGTTGCTGTAAGGGGAGGGCAAGCACATGCCGATCGAAATTCTCATGCCCGCGCTCTCGCCGACGATGGAAGAGGGCAATCTTGCCAAATGGCTGAAGAACGAAGGCGACAAGATCGTCGCCGGTGATGTGATCGCCGAGATCGAGACCGACAAGGCGACGATGGAAGTCGAAGCCGTCGATGAAGGCACGCTCGCCAAGATCGTGGTTCCTGCCGGCACCGAAGGCGTCAAGGTCAACGCCGTGATCGCCGTGCTTGCGGTCGATGGTGAAGATGTCGACAAGGCCGGCGAAGGCATCGGCGAAGAAGCGGCCAAGACCGAAGCCGCTGCGCCAGCACCTGCACCCGCTGCAGCCAAGAGTGAGGCTGCCGCACCTGTCGCGGCCGCGCCAAAGGCGCAAGTCGCCGCCGATCCGGACATCCCCGCCGGCACGGAGATGGTCTCGACCACGGTGCGCGAAGCACTCCGCGACGCCATGGCAGAAGAGATGCGCCGCGACGGCGACGTGTTCGTCATGGGCGAGGAGGTCGCCGAATACCAGGGCGCCTACAAGATCACCCAAGGATTGCTGCAGGAATTCGGGCCGCGTCGCGTCGTCGACACGCCGATTACCGAGCATGGCTTTGCCGGCGTCGGTGTCGGCGCGGCAATGGCGGGCCTGAAGCCGATCGTCGAGTTCATGACCTTCAACTTCGCCATGCAGGCGATCGACCAGATCATCAACTCAGCCGCCAAGACCCTCTATATGTCGGGCGGCCAGATGGGCGCGCCGATCGTCTTCCGCGGTCCGAACGGCGCCGCGGCGCGCGTGGCGGCGCAGCACTCGCAGTGCTATGCCTCCTGGTACAGCAACGTCCCGGGCCTGAAAGTGGTGATGCCGTATACGGCAGCCGACGCCAAGGGCCTGCTGAAGGCGGCGATCCGCGATCCCAACCCGGTCATCTTCCTCGAGAACGAAATCCTCTACGGCCAGTCCTTCGACGTGCCGAAGCTCGACGATTTCGTGCTGCCGATCGGCAAGGCGCGCATTCACAAGCAGGGCAAGGACGTAACCATCGTCTCCTTCGGCATCGGCATGACCTATGCGGTGAAGGCGGAAGCCGAACTGCGCGGCATGGGCATCGATGCCGAGATCATCGACCTCAGGTCCATTCGCCCGCTCGACTTCGACACGGTGATCGCCTCGGTGAAGAAGACCAACCGGCTGGTGGTCGTCGAAGAAGGCTTTCCGCAGAGTTCGGTCGGCGACCACATCGCCAGCCAAGTGTCGCAGCGTGCCTTCGATTTCCTCGATGCTCCGGTGATCACCATCGCCGGCAAGGACGTTCCGATGCCGTATGCCGCGAACCTCGAGAAGCTCGCCCTGCCCAATGTCGGCGAGGTTGTCGAGGCGGTCAAAGCCGTCACCTATCGCTGAGCCGGCCGGGAGGACACAATGCCAATCAACATCACCATGCCGGCGCTTTCGCCCACGATGGAAGAGGGCAACCTCGCCAAGTGGCTGGTCAAGGAAGGCGACAAGGTTGCGCCCGGCGACGTGATCGCCGAAATCGAGACCGACAAGGCGACGATGGAAGTCGAAGCCGTCGATGAAGGCACCGTCGCCAAGCTGGTGGTTCCGGCCGGCACCGAAGGCGTCAAGGTCAATGCGGTGATCGCCATCCTGGCTGGTGAAGGCGAGGATGCCGGTGCTGCTGCAAAAGCCGACGGCGGCGCAGCACCCAAGGCTGAGGCCCCAAAAGCGGAGGCTCCGAAGGCCGAGGCCCCTAAGGAGGCGCCGAAGCCGGCAGCTGCCGCTGCTGCACCAGCGAAGGCCGAACCCGCTCCGGTCGCCAACGGCCACGCCGGCGGCGAGCGCGTCTTCGCGTCGCCGCTCGCCCGCCGCATCGCCAAGGATGCCGGCGTCGACGTTGCGGCGCTGACCGGGTCCGGTCCGCACGGCCGCGTGGTGAAGGTCGATGTCGAGGCGGCGATCGCATCCGGCGGAGCCAAGGCAGCCCCCGCCGCCAAGGCGCCTGCCGGTGCGCCCGCCGGCGCTCCTGCTCCGGCGCCAAAGCCGATGTCGGACGATCAGGTGCTGAAGCTGTTTGCCGAGGGCTCCTACGAACTCGTCCCGCACGACAACATGCGCAAGACGATTGCGCGCCGCCTGGTCGAGGCCAAGAGCACCATTCCGCATTTCTACCTGACGCTGGACTGCGAGCTTGACGCTCTGCTCGCGCTGCGGACGCAGCTCAATGCGGCGGCGCCCGTGAAGAAAACCGAGAAGGGCGAGGTGCCGGCCTATAAACTGTCGGTCAACGACATGGTGATCAAGGCCATGGCGATGGCGCTGATGGCGGTGCCGGACGCCAACGCCTCCTGGACCGACAATGCCATGGTCAAGCACAAGCATGCCGATGTGGGCGTCGCCGTGTCGATCCCCGGCGGCCTGATCACGCCGATCATCCGCCGAGCCGACGAAAAGACGCTGTCGGTCATTTCCAACGAGATGAAGGATCTGGCGGGCCGTGCCCGCAGCCGCAAGCTGAAGCCCGAAGAATATCAGGGCGGCACGACGGCTGTTTCCAATCTCGGCATGTTCGGCGTCAAGGACTTCGCGGCTGTCATCAACCCGCCGCATGCCACGATCCTGGCGGTTGGCGCCGGCGAGCAGCGTGCGGTGGTGAAGAACGGCGAGATCAAGATAGCCAACGTGATGTCGGTGACGCTGTCCACCGATCACCGCGCCGTCGACGGCGCGCTGGGCGCCGAGTTGCTGGGTGCCTTCAAGCGTCTCATCGAAAATCCGATGGGTATGCTGGTCTAAGAGGAAAAAAGGCGGTGCGGACATTCTTCACCAGCCTTTTCGCCTTCATCCTTTCCGGTCTGGCCGGCGGACTGGTCGTTCAGGAATTGGCCGTACTTACCGGAGCGACGGAAGAATACATTCTGGTCTTTGCGGCAACGGTGATGATCGTCATCGTCGTGACGATCGGCTTCTTCCTGGTGCAGTTCCGTGCCGAGCCGCTCCGGGCCGTCGACCGGATGTTTTGGTGGCTGCTTGCGATCTTCGGGATCGTCCTGTTCGCGCTCGCCGGTTGGATGTTTTCGGTGCCGGCCGAGAACAGGGCGATCGCAAGTGACGTTTCGATTGTTGCCGGCCTGATCCTGCCCGGCATCGTGGCGGTCATCGTGCAATGGCTGTTCGTGCGCTGGCGGCTCAAGCGCATGTCGGCGGTGTTCGGCAGGGGTGGAGCAAGCGCATGACGACGATTCTCTGTTACGGCGACTCGCTGACCTGGGGCTATGACGCCGCCAGTCTCGGCCGCCATGGGCTGCAGGACCGCTGGCCGAGCGTTCTCAAGGCTGCGCTCGGCGGTGATCTCGAAGTCATCGCCGAGGGCCTCAACGGCCGCACCACCGCTTTCGATGAGCACGTGGCCGGCGCCGACCGCAACGGCGCGCGCGTGCTGCCCACCATCCTGATGAGCCATGCGCCGCTCGACCTGATCATCATCATGCTCGGCGCCAACGACATGAAACCGTGGATTCACGGCAATCCGGTCGCCGCCAAGCAGGGCATGGAGCGGCTGATCAATATCGTGCGCGGGCACGATTATCCGTTCGACTGGCCGGCGCCGCAGATTCTCATCGTCGCACCGCCCCCGGTGACGCGCACCGACAATGCTGAATTCAAGGAAATGTTTGCCGGCGGCGACGACGCCTCGAAGCGGCTGGCGCCGCTGTATTCCGCACTCGCCGACGAAGCCGGTTGCGGCTTCTTCGATGCCGGCAGCGTCGCCGTCACCACGCCGCTCGACGGCGTCCATCTCGATGCCGAGAACACGCGGCGGATCGGCCAGGCGCTGGCCCCGATCGTGCGCGTGATGCTCTCACTCTAACCCGCAGAAAGATCAGGGAGAAATCCGTGGCTGAGAACTACGACGTCATCATCATCGGCTCTGGCCCTGGCGGCTACGTGACGGCGGTACGTTCCGCCCAGCTTGGCTTCAAGACGGCAATTGTCGAGCGCGAGCATCTCGGCGGCATCTGCCTCAACTGGGGCTGCATCCCGACCAAGGCTTTGCTGCGCTCGGCCGAGATCATGCATTATTCGGATCACCTCAAGGAGTACGGGCTGAAGCTCGAAGGCGGCAAGGTCAGCGCCGACACGGCCGCCGTGGTCGATCGCTCGCGCAAGGTGTCCCTCAGGCTGAATGGCGGCGTCGCCTTCCTGATGAAGAAGAACAAGGTCGACGTCATCTGGGGCGAGGCCAAGCTTTCGAAGGCTCCTTCTGGTGACAAATTGGGCGAGATCGTCGTCTCCAAGACCGCCAAGAAGCCGATGGAGCCGCAGCCGCCAGCGCCGAAGGGCGTCAAGGGCGAAGGCACCTACACCGCCAAGCACATCATACTCGCGACCGGCGCCAGGCCGCGTGCGCTGCCCGGCATCGAGCCGGACGGCAAGCTGATCTGGACTTATTTCGAGGCCATGGTGCCGAAGGAGATGCCGAAGTCCCTGCTGGTGATGGGCTCGGGCGCCATCGGCATCGAGTTCGCTTCCTTCTATCGCACGATGGGCGCGGAAGTGACCGTGGTCGAACTCTTGCCGGCGGTGATGCCGGTCGAGGACGCCGAGGTCTCGAAATTCGCGCAGAAGCAGTTCGAGAAGCAGGGGATGAAGATCATCCTCGAAGCCAAGGTGACCAAGGTCGAGAAGGGTGCCAACTCGATCACCGCGCATGTCGAGATGAAGGACGGCAAGGTCGAGAAGATCACTGCCGACCGCATGATCTCTGCCGTGGGCGTGCAGGGCAACATCGAGGGCCTCGGTCTCGAGACGCTCGGCGTGAAGACCGATCGCGGCTGTGTCGTGGTGGACGGCTACGGCAAGACGAACGTGCCCGGCATTTACGCGATCGGGGATGTCGCCGGGCCGCCGATGCTTGCGCACAAGGCCGAGCATGAAGGCGTGGTCTGCATCGAAAAGATCGCCAACGTGCCCGGCGTGCATGCCACCGACAAGCAGAAGATCCCGGGTTGCACCTATTGCAATCCGCAGGTCGCCTCGGTCGGCCTGACCGAAGCCAAGGCCAAGGCGGAAGGCAAGGATGTCCGCATCGGCCGCTTCCAGTTCGGCGCCAACGGCAAGGCCATCGCGCTCGGCGAGGATCAAGGTTTCATCAAGACCATCTTCGACAAGAAGACCGGGCAGCTGCTCGGCGCGCATATGGTCGGCGCCGAGGTGACGGAGCTGATCCAGGGTTTCGTCGTGGCGATGAACCTCGAGACCACCGAGGAAGAGCTGATGCACACGATCTTCCCGCATCCGACGCTGTCGGAGATGATGAAGGAAAGCGTGCTCGACGCTTATGGCCGCGCTTTGAACGCATGATAGATTGCCAATCGATGTTAAATTGGTTGGGCGAGACTCAGTCGCGAGCGCCGGAGGACTCTGAGAGCAAGGCAATTCGTATCCGGATGCATTTTCACCTGATCGAGGAGGAGTTGGCATATGGACGTGAATGGCGTGGGCTGGCTGGCAGCCATCATCATCGGCGGTTTGGCCGGATGGCTCGCCGAGATGGTCATGAAGAGCAACACCGGCATCTTCATGAACATCATCCTTGGCATTGCCGGCGCGGTGGTGCTGAACGCAATCCTCAGGGCCCTCAACATCGAAGCCTTTGGTGTCGGCTGGTTCGCCTATCTGATCACCGGCTTCATCGGCGCCTGCCTGCTGATCTTTGTCGGACGTCTGGTGCGCCGCTGAGGCTCACGAACAGCCGTTATGCGAAAATGGCCGTGGCGGCATGCGCCGGCGCGGCCTTTTTCTTTGCTCCGAAAAGTCCTAGATGACGCCAACAGGTGGCCGTGGCAGCGGCCGCGAAGGGTTTGAGATGGTCACTGTTCTCGACACGATCGGCAAGGCACCGCGGCCGCGGCATCCGGAGAAGGCGCACAGGCCGGACCAGGAAGTGCTGCGCAAGCCGGACTGGATCCGCGTCAAGGCGCCGGTCTCGAGGGGCTACGCCGAGACGCGCGAGATCGTGAAGTCGCACAAGCTGGTGACCGTGTGCGAAGAGGCCGGCTGCCCGAACATCGGCGAATGCTGGGACAAGAAGCACGCCACCTTCATGATCATGGGCGAGATCTGCACGCGTGCCTGCGCCTTCTGCAACGTCGCCACCGGAATCCCGACCGCGCTCGACGCTGGCGAGCCGGCGCGCGTCGCCCATGCCGTCAAACAGATGGGCCTCAGCCACGTCGTCATCACCTCGGTCGACCGTGACGACCTTGCCGACGGCGGCGCGCAGCATTTCGCCGAGGTCATCCATGCCATCCGTGCGGCTGCCCCCTCGACGACGATCGAGATCCTGACGCCCGACTTCCTGCGCAAGGACGGCGCGCTGGAGATCGTCGTGGCCGCCAAGCCGGACGTCTTCAACCACAACCTCGAGACGGTGCCTTCGAACTATCTGACGGTGCGGCCGGGCGCCCGCTATTTCCATTCGATCCGGCTGCTGCAGCGGGTCAAGGAACTCGATCCGTCGATCTTCACCAAGTCGGGCATCATGGTCGGGCTCGGCGAGGAGCGGAACGAGATCCTGCAACTGATGGACGATCTTCGCTCGGCCAATGTCGACTTCATGACCATCGGCCAATATCTGCAGCCGTCGAAGAAGCACCATCCGGTGATCCGCTTCGTCACGCCGGAGGAGTTCAAGTCCTACGAGACGATCGGCAGGACCAAGGGCTTCCTGCTGATGGCGTCCAGCCCCTTGACGCGATCCTCGCATCACGCCGGCGACGACTTCGCCAGGCTGCGCGCGGCACGCGAAGCACAGCTCAACAAAGCCAGCTAACCTGCTGTTTCAATGCCGAAATTCGAAGCCATCCGCCGCGTTGGCCACACGCCGAAAGAAATGTTCGCGCTGGTCGCGGATGTCGAGGCGTATCCGCAGTTCCTGCCGCTCTGCGAAGCGCTGACGGTGCGCTCGCGCAAGGAACGCGACGGCCGCACCATCCTCGTCGCCGATATGAGCATCGGCTACAAGGCGATCCGCGAAACCTTCACCACCCAGGTGCTCCTGAGGCCGGAAGAGAATGCCATCGACGTCAAATACATCGACGGCCCGTTCAAATATCTGAGCAATATCTGGCGCTTCGATCCGGCCGAAGGCGGCTGCGAGGTGCATTTCTTCATCGACTATGAGTTCAAGAGCCGCATTCTCGGCGCGCTGATGGGCACGATGTTTGACCGCGCCTTCCGCATGTTCTCGGAAGCTTTCGAAAAACGCGCCGACCTGATCTACGGCATCAAGCCCGGCTGATTTCACCCCGCCCGTCATCGCCAAGCGCACGCAGCCCAAGTTGCAGCGCGTGCCTCACGGTCTCGTGGCGGATGAATTCGCGGCCCTTGTGGGCAAACAACTGGTGTTCGGCGACGACCGGCTGTCCGGCAAGTGCGACTGCGAACCAGACGAGGCCGACGGGCTTTTCCGCCGAACCGCCGCTCGGGCCGGCGATGCCGGTCACGGCCAGAGACAGGGTCGCGCGCGAATGCGCCAGCGCACCCGCTGCCATCTCCAGCACGGTTTGCCTTGAGACGGCGCCATAGGCGTCGAGGGTTGCGGCCGTTACGCCGAGCATGTCCATCTTGGATTCATTGGAATAGGTGATGAAGCCGCGGTCGACCACGGCGGAAGAGCCGGCGATATCCGTCAGCGCGGCGATGATCATGCCGCCGGTGCAGCTCTCGGCCGTCGCCAGCATGACGCCGCGTTGCTGACAGGCCAGGAGCAGGGCATTGGCGAGTTCGGCGTTGCTCATTTCGGCACCTCTCCTGGAAACACCACGCTGGCTGTGGCGATCGCCGCAATGCCCTCGCCACGGCCGACGAAGCCGAGCTTCTCGTTGGTCGTGGCCTTGATCGAGATGCGCTCCGGCGCAATGTCGAGCATGGCGGCAAGTGCCGCCGTCATCGCCTCCCTGTGCGGACCAACGCGCGGCGCCTCGCAGATCAGCGTGACGTCGGCGTTGGCGATGCGGCCGCCGCGTTCGCGCACCAGCCTTGCCGCATGCTCGACGAAGATCCTTGAGGCGGCACCTTTCCATTGCGGATCCGACGGCGGGAAATGCGTGCCGATGTCGCCCGCGCCGCAGGTGGCGAGCAGTGCATCGGTGAGCGCATGAAGGCCGACATCGGCGTCCGAATGCCCGGAGAGTTTCCGCTGGTAAGGAATGGCGATGCCGCACAGCGTGACGTGGTCGCCAGGCTCGAAGGCGTGCACATCGTAGCCATTGCCGGTGCGGATGTCCGGAAAGCGCGGCAGCGCGCCTGAAAGCCGCTGGTCGGCCATTGCGATATCCCTTGCCCAGGTGAGTTTGACGTTATCCGGCGAGCCGGGGACAATCTTGACCGGAATCTGCGCCCATTCGGCGATGGCCGCGTCGTCTGTGAAGTCCAGTCTGCCGAGATGGTGCGCCTTTTCGTGCGCCGCCAGCAGCAGTTCGAAAGGAAAGCCCTGCGGCGTCTGGGCGGCATGAAGCCCGTCCCTCGACACCGTTTCCTCGATCATGCCGGTTGAAGACTTGCGCTTCAGCGTGTCGGCAACGGGCAGGGCGGGAAGCGAGCCCTGCTGCTCGCCTATGCCTGCGATCGTACGGTCGATAAGCTCGGAGTCTACGAAGGGGCGCACGGCGTCATGCACCAGCACCTTGGCCGGCGCGTGCTGCCTCAAGGCCAGAAGCCCCAGCCGGACGGAGGCCTGGCGAGAGGCGCCACCGACAACGGCGATGACGCGTTCGCCAAGCATCCCCGCCGCGCGCTTGAAAAGCTCGCCGTCGTCGGCATGGATGGCAACGGCCACCGGTCCGATAGCGGGGTGCGACAGGAATGTTTCCAGCGTGTGCGCGATGACGGCGCGTCCGCCGATGCGCTGATATTGCTTCGGTCCATCGGCCTGGCCGGCGCGCGCGCCGCGGCCGGCCGCCACGATCACCACGGCGATTTTGCCATCCTCGCTCGAAGCTTGATCTTCACTTGCGTCGGTCATGATGAGAGGCTTAGTCGTGGCTCGAAGGGAAGGCCAGCCTTTTCCAAAATGCGCCTTAATGTGACGTCATTGCGCATTGCACAAAGCCTTGCATCTGGCTACAGAATGTGCAGCAATCGAACATGCTTGGTTTTTGTGCATGCCTGAGTTGACCACATTGGCTCTGCCGCTTGATGTCGGCGGTGTGACGATTCGCAATCGCGTATTCCTCGCGCCGATGTCGGGCATCACGGATGAACCGTTCCGCCGCCGCGCGCATGGGCATGGCGCCGGTCTTGTCGTATCGGAAATGGTCGCGAGCGGCGAACTGGCCAAGGGCAGGGCAGGCTGCGACCTTCGCATCCGCCATTCAGGCCTGCCTGTTCATATGGTTCAGCTTGCCGGCCGCGAGGCTGCCCACATGGCCGAAGGTGCGCGGATAGCGGCCGGCGAGGGCGCCGACATTATCGACATCAACATGGGCTGCCCGGCGAAGAAGGTGACCGGCGGCTATGCCGGCTCGGCGCTGATGCGTGATCTCGACCACGCGCTGTCGCTCATCGAAGCGGTGATCGGCGCCGTTTCGGTGCCGGTCACGGTCAAGATGCGGCTCGGCTGGGACGAATCCGCGCTCAATGCCCCGATACTAGCGCGCCGCGCCGAGCAGGCCGGCATACGGATGGTCACCGTGCATGGCCGCACGCGCTGCCAATTCTACCAAGGCAAGGCCGATTGGCGGGCGATCGCGCGCGTCAAGGAAGCCGTATCGATCCCGGTGGTGGCCAATGGCGATGTCGGCTCAGCGCAAGAAGCGGCGACGATCCTCGACCAGTCCGGCGCCGACGCGGTGATGATCGGCCGCGCCCACTACGGCGCGCCCTGGATTGCCGGCAGTATTGCGGCCGCCGCCGCTGGTGCAGGCGCGGCAGGTATTCCCGAAACGGCGCATGGTCTCGCCGACTACGTCGTTGCCCACTACGAAGAAATGCTCTCGCTCTATGGCACAGAAAGCGGGCTTCGGCAGGCACGCAAGCATCTCGGTTGGTATCTCGACCGCCATGCGGCCAATGTTTCTGCCGAGCAGCGCAAGCGCATTCTCACGTCCTTCGAGCCTGCCGAAGTGATTGCCGGATTGTGCAGGACATTCGTCGAGAACGGTGAGCCGGCCAGGCTGAGGAGCGCGGCATGACCATGACTGGTCCACAGGGCACCGACATGCCGGACGCAGCCAACATTGTCCTCAACACCATCCGCCGTCCGGTGATCATGGTCGATTCCGGCGGTTTCATCACCTTCGCCAATGCGGATGCCGAGGATTTCTTCCGCTCCAGCGCGACAATGCTTGCCCGCAACACGCTGTCCAAGCTGGTGCCGTTCGGCAGTCCGCTGCTGACGCTGGTCGACCAGGTGCGCGAGCGTCGCGCGCCGGTCAACGAATATCGCGTCGACGTCTCCTCGCCGCGCCTCGGCATCGAGAAGATGGTCGACCTCTATGTCGCGCCGGTGCCGGAATTCCCGGGTTCCGTGGTGGTGATGTTCCAGGAACGGTCGATGGCCGACAAGATCGACCGTCAGATGACCCATCGCGGCGCTGCGCGTTCCGTCACCGGTCTCGCCGCCATGCTGGCGCATGAGATCAAGAACCCGCTTTCCGGCATTCGGGGTGCCGCCCAGCTGCTCGAACTGTCGGCCTCCGACGAGGATCGCGCCTTGACCCGCCTCATCACCGACGAGACCGATCGCATCGTCTCGCTGGTCGATCGCATGGAGGTGTTTTCGGACGAGCGGCCTATCGAGCGCTATCCGGTCAACATCCACGTCGTGCTGGACCATGTGAAGGCGATCGCCAAGAACGGTTTTGCCAGGCGGATCAAGATCTTGGAGGAATATGATCCATCGCTTCCTCCGGTTTTTGCCAATCGCGACCAGTTGATCCAGGTGTTCCTCAATCTGGTCAAGAACGCCGCTGAGGCGATCGGCGCCGATCCGCAAGGCGAGATCGTGCTGTCGACGGCTTTCCGGCCGGGCATCCGGGTTTCCGTGCCGGGAACGCAGGACCGCGTTTCGCTGCCGCTCGAATTCTGCGTGCGCGACAACGGCCCCGGCGTCTCGGAGGACATCCTGCCGATCCTGTTCGACCCGTTCATCACCACCAAGCCGAACGGCTCAGGCCTGGGGCTCGCATTGGTGGCCAAGATCGTCGGCGAGCATGGCGGCGTCATCGAATGCGATTCGACGCCGCGCGGAACCACCTTCCGCATCCTGCTGCCCGCCTGGAAGGCGAGCGCGCCAGACACCGAGGAAGACCCTGAAGGAGACCGCAAATGACGGTTCGCGGCAATATCCTCGTCGCCGACGACGATGCGGCCATCCGCACCGTGCTGAACCAGGCACTGTCGCGTGTCGGCCATGAGGTGCGGGTGACGTCCAACGCCTCGACGCTGTGGCGCTGGGTGGCGGCAGGCGAGGGCGACCTCGTCATCACCGACGTGGTGATGCCGGAGGAGAACGCCTTCGACATGCTGCCGCGGATCAAGAAGGCGCGGCCGGAACTCCCGGTCATCGTCATGAGCGCGCAGAACACCTTCATGACCGCCATTCGGGCTTCCGAGACCGGTGCCTACGAATACCTGCCGAAACCGTTCGACCTCACCGAACTGCTCAATATCGTCAACCGCGCGCTGGCGGAGCCGAAGCGGCCGAAGCTCGACTCGCGCGCCGACGACCAGCCGGAGACGATGCCGCTGGTCGGCCGCTCGGCCGCCATGCAGGACATCTACCGCATGCTGGCGCGCATGATGCAGACGGACCTGACGGTGATGATCAGCGGCGAATCCGGCACCGGCAAGGAGCTCGTGGCGCGCGCGCTGCACGAATATGGCCGCCGCCGCGGTGGCCCGTTCGTCGCCATCAACATGGCGGCCATCCCGCGCGACCTCATCGAATCGGAGCTGTTCGGCCATGAGAAGGGCGCCTTCACCGGCGCCCAGAACCGCTCCACCGGCCGCTTCGAGCAGGCGGAGGGTGGCACGCTGTTCCTGGACGAGATCGGCGATATGCCGATGGAGGCGCAGACGCGTCTGCTGCGCGTGCTGCAGCAGGGCGAATACACCACCGTCGGCGGCCGCACGCCGATCAAGACCGACGTGCGCATCGTCGCCGCCACCAACAAGGATCTCAGGACGCTCATCAACCAGGGCCTGTTCCGCGAGGATCTGTTCTATCGCCTCAACGTCGTGCCGCTGCGGCTGCCGGCGTTGCGCGAGCGCTCCGAGGACATCCCGGACCTTGTGCGGCATTTCTTCAAGCAGGCCGCAAGCGAGGGCCTGCAGACCAAGCGCATCTCCTCCGGCGGTATCGAACTGATGAAGCGCTACCCCTGGCCCGGCAATGTGCGCGAACTGGAAAACCTGGTGCGGAGACTGGCCGCGCTTTACTCGCAGGACGAGATTTCGGCCGAGATCATCGAAGCGGAGCTCAAGACCGGCGAGCGACCGGTCGTCCCGGGTACAGGTCCTCTCATTCCGGACGACCTGTCGATCGGCCAGGCGGTCGAACATTTCCTACAGCGCTATTTTGCCTCCTTTACCGGCGACCTGCCGCCCGCCGGACTCTACCAGCGCATCCTTGCGGAGGTCGAATATCCACTCGTGCTGGCGTCGATGACCGCGACGCGCGGCAACCAGATCAAAGCGGCAGAGCTTTTGGGCCTCAATCGCAACACGCTGCGCAAGAAGATCCGCGAGCTTGGCGTCAACGTCTACAAATCGGCCAGGCAGCCCTGATGCTTGCCGCCAAACCGTCGCGGCGGATTGGCAGCCAAGACTTGCATCGAAACAAAGACTTACACCGACTGCGCTAATCCACTTCGGCGAAGGGCTTCAGCGCATCATCGCTTTTTGGGGAAATGAGCCGGGGAAAGATTTCCGTCCCGGCCACACTTGTTGCATAATCGCCACAATGCGTTGCATACATCCGACGCATCACTGACTCTAGACGGCGACATGGCTTCGCAGGCTCCGACATTGAATCCAACGCTTTTCAGCCGCCCCGGCGCGGGTGAGGCCCGCCGCCTGCTGGCGCTGCCGGGCGTGGTCGCGATTGCCGGAGCCTTGATCACGGCCGCGATCTCGTTCGCCATTCTGGTCGGCGCGACGCCGATAGCCCCGAATGCCGAGACCACATGGACGCTGATTGCGGTCAACGCCGTTTTCGTCCTGTTCCTGATCGGGCTGGTTGGCCGCGAGGTGCATCGCATCGTCATGGCGCGCCGGCATGGCCGGGCGGCGTCGCGGCTGCACGTTCGCATCGTGGCGAGTTTCGCCCTGGTCGCTGCCATCCCGGCGATCATGGTGGCGATCATCGCCTCGATAACGCTCGACATAGGCCTCGACCGCTGGTTCGAGATACGCACCAAAACGATCGTCAACTCCTCGCTGTCGATTGCCGATGCCTATGTGCAGGAAAATGCGCGCAACCTGCAGGGCACGACGCTGTCGATGGCTTACGACCTCGATGCTTCGCGCACGCTTTATGGCCTGGATCGGACCGGCTTTCTCGAGCTCATGAACAAGGAAGCCGTGGGCCGCGGACTCGCGCATGCCGCGCTGATCAAGCCTGACGGCTCCTTTGTCATGAGCGCCAAGACGAACGCCGATTTCGCCATGCCGGAGCCGCCGGCCGGCGCAGTGGAGACCGCCGCCGCCGGCAAGCCGGTGCTGATCGAGCCGCGCACCCGCAACATCATGGGCGCCATCGTGAAGCTGCGCGAGATCGAGGGGCTTTATCTCTACACGATCCGTCTCGTCGATCCCGATGTGATCAAGGCGCGCCAGATCGTTCGCTCCAACACGGATGAATATCGCAATCTGGAGGACAATCGGCGCACGTCGCAGGTGGCCTTCGCGCTGCCCTATCTGTCGCTGACGCTGATCGTCATCCTGTCGGCGATCTGGACCGGCATTGCGGTCGCCGACCGGCTGGTGCGGCCGATCCGCCAGTTGATCGGTGCCGCCGACGAGGTCGCGACCGGCAACCTCGACGTTGCCGTTCCCGTCCGGCACTCCGACGGGGACGTCGCCTCGCTGGGCGAAACGTTCAACAACATGATCCTCGAGCTCAAGTCGCAGCGCAACGAGCTTCTCTCCGCCAAGGACCTGATCGACGAGCGGAGGCGCTTTTCCGAAGCGGTGCTGGCCGGCGTCACGGCCGGCGTCATCGGCGTCGACCCCTATGGCATCGTCACAATCGTCAACCGCTCGGCCGAGACCATGCTTGCGATCTCGGCTACGGCGGCGCTCGGGCAGAACCTTTCAGCGCTGTTGCCGCATGTCGGCCGCGTCTTCGAGATCGGCCGCAAGTCGGGCAAGCCGGTCTATCGCGAGCAGGTGACCTTCTCCCGCGCCGGCACGGAACGTACGTTCAATGTGCAGATCACCATCGAGGAGGGCGACGATGGGTCGGAGGAGAAATCCTATGTCGTGACCATCGACGACATCACCGACCTCGTCCAGGCCCAGCGTTCGTCAGCCTGGGCCGACGTCGCGCGGCGCATCGCACATGAGATCAAGAACCCGCTGACGCCGATCCAGCTGTCAGCCGAGCGCATCAGGCGCCGTTACGGCAAGGTCATCACCGAAGACCGCGAGGTCTTCGACCAATGCACCGACACCATCATCCGGCAGGTCGAGGATATCGGCCGCATGGTCGACGAGTTCTCGGCCTTCGCCCGCATGCCGAAGCCGGAGATGAAGGTGATCGACCTGCGCGAATCCCTGCGCGAGGCATCGTTCCTGGTCGAAGTCAGCCGCTCCGACATCGCCTTCGAGCGCGATTTCGGCAATGAGCCTCTGAAGGGAACTTTCGATAGCCGCCTGATGGCGCAGGCCTTCGGCAATGTCATCAAGAATGCTGCGGAAGCAATTGACGGACTTGATGCAAAGGACCGCTCCGACGGCACAATCCGGATTCAAGCAGGGCGTCAAAATGGCGCCATTCGAATCGATGTCATCGACAATGGCCGAGGGCTGCCGCGCGAAAATCGCCAAAGACTCCTGGAGCCCTATATGACGACGCGCGAAAAGGGCACCGGGCTTGGCCTCGCTATCGTCAAGAAGATCGTGGAGGACCATGGTGGCCGTCTCGAGTTGCATGATGCGCCTGAGGAATTCCACGGCGGCCGGGGTGCGATGATCTCGATCATCCTGCCGCCGGCGGCAGTCGTTGCCGCGCCGCCACGCGGCGATAGCCGGAACGAACACGAACGAGAAACTGAAAAGGTCGGTAATGGCGTCTGACATTCTCATCGTCGATGACGAGGAAGACATCCGCGAACTCGTCGCCGGTATTCTGAGCGACGAAGGCCACGAAACCCGCACGGCATTCGATGCCGACAGCGCGCTGGCGGCGATCGCCGACCGCGCGCCGCGCCTGATCTTTCTCGACATCTGGCTGCAGGGCTCACGTCTCGACGGGCTGGCGTTGCTCGACGAGATCAAGACGATGCACCCGAACCTGCCGGTGGTGATGATCTCGGGCCACGGCAACATCGAGACGGCGGTGTCGGCAATCCGGCGCGGCGCCTATGATTTCATCGAGAAGCCGTTCAAGGCCGATCGCCTTATTCTGATCGCCGAGCGCGCGTTGGAGACGTCCAAGCTGAGGCGGGAGGTCTCCGACCTCAAGCAGCGCAGCGGCGAGACATTCGACCTGATCGGCATGTCGTCGGCGATGAGCCAGTTGCGCCAGACGATCGAGCGTGTCGCGCCGACCAACAGCCGGGTCATGATCATCGGCCCGTCAGGGTCCGGCAAGGAACTGGCGGCGCGCGCAATCCACGCACTGTCGGCGCGCAAGGGAGCTCCCTTCGTGACGCTGAGCGCCGCCACCATCACGCCCGAGCGCATGGAGATCGAGCTGTTCGGCACCGAATCGAACGGCACCGAGCGCAAGGTCGGCGCCCTGGAAGAGGCGCATCGCGGCATTCTCTATATCGACGAAGTGGCGGACATGCCGCGCGAGACGCAGAACAAGATCCTGCGCGTGCTGGTCGAGCAGCAGTTCGAGCGGGTAGGCGGCACGAAGCGGGTGAAAGTCGACGTCCGCATCATTTCCTCCACCTCGCAGAACCTGGAGGCGATGATCGCCGACGGCCGCTTCCGCGAGGATCTCTATCATCGTCTGGCGGTGGTCCCGGTCATGGTGCCGGGACTGGCCGAGCGGCGCGAGGACATTCCCTATCTTGTCGACAATTTTATGAAGCAGATCGCGCGCCAGGCCGGCATCAAGCCGCGCCGCATCGGCGACGACGCGCTCGCCGTGCTGCAGGCGCACAACTGGCCGGGGAACGTGCGCCAGCTGCGCAACAATGTCGAACGGCTGATGATCCTGGCGCGTGGCGGCGATGTCGATGCGCCGATCACGGCAGACCTTCTGCCGTCGGAAATCGGCGATGTCATGCCGCGCACGCCGAACCAGTCGGACCAGCACATCATGGCGCTGCCACTGCGCGAGGCACGGGAACAGTTCGAAAAGGATTATCTGATCGCGCAGATCAACCGCTTCGGCGGCAACATCTCCAAGACGGCCGAGTTCATCGGCATGGAACGGTCGGCGTTGCATCGCAAGCTGAAGTCGCTGGGTGTCTAAAGCAATTTCCAGGAAAGTGCGCAGCGGTTTTCCGTTCGGAATTGCGCTTAAAGCGCGTCGCGCTGGGCGGATTCAGGCGACGCGCTTTAAGTCTCTGTTTTGATGCATGTCGTTGTCCCAGAACCGCGTACACTTCTGGGCGACATGCATTAACTGCCAATCCCGATTGGCCCACCCGATTGTTCATTGCGGCAGCGGCGGAATCGCCTAAGAAAGCCGAATTACCCCGAGGTGTTCCATGCCGCGCATTGCCTATGTCAACGGGCGCTACGTCGTCCATGCCGACGCCAGCGTCCATATCGAGGATCGCGGCTATCAGTTCGCCGACGGCGTCTACGAGGTCTGCGAGGTGGCGCGCGGCTATATCGTCGACATGCCGCGCCATCTCGGTAGGCTCAGGCGCTCACTAAAGGAACTGTCGATCGGCTGGCCGGTCTCGGAGGCTGTGCTGCCGCTTCTGCTGCGCGAGGTGGTGCGCCGCAATCACGTCGTCAACGGTCTCGTTTATGTCCAGGTGACGCGCGGTGTCGCCAGCCGCGACTTCGTCTTTCCGGCGGCAGGCACCAGGCCGGCCCTGGTGATAACCGCCCGCAAGGCCGATCCCTCCGCCGCGGCCAAGCGAGCCGAGGCCGGCATCAAGGTTATCACCGTGCCGGAGATCCGCTGGGACCGCGTCGACATCAAGAGCACCGGGCTCTTGCCCAACGTGCTCGCCAAACAGAAGGCCAAGGAGGCCGGTGCGCAGGAAGCGTGGTTCGTCGATGCCGACGGCACGGTGAAGGAAGGCGGTTCATCCAATGCCTGGATCGTCACCCGCGATGGCGTTCTGGTGACGCGACCGGCAGAGCACGGCATCCTTCGCGGCATCACCCGCACAACCCTCTTCGAAGTCGCCGCAAGCCTCGGCCTGAAGATCGAGGAGCGCGGATTTTCGGTCGCGGAAGCCAAGGCGGCGCGTGAGGCGTTCATCAGTTCGGCGACCACAATCGCCATGCCGGTGGTCGAAATCGACGGCTCACCGGTCGCAAATGGTCATCCGGGCTCCATGACACTTTCCTTGCGTCAGGCCTTTTTTGACATTGCGGAAAAAAGTCCAGCCTGATAACCGCAAAGGTGGAATGAATCTCAATTATCTCGTTCTGCTTGCCGTTCTGACGGCAAGAGGGGGTTTGCGCGCTTGACAGGTGCCGATTAATTTGGCGCATTGGCCTGCAGACCGAAGGGGATCGGCGAAAGACAAAAACAATGGCGGAACGATCGCAAAACCTTCAGGACCTGTTCCTGAATTCTGTTCGCAAGAGCAAAAATCCACTCACCATCTTCCTCATCAATGGCGTGAAGCTGACCGGCGTGGTCACTTCGTTCGACAATTTTTGTGTGTTGTTGCGGCGTGACGGACACTCCCAGCTTGTCTACAAGCACGCCATTTCCACGATCATGCCGAGCCAGCCGGTTCAGATGTTCGATGGCGAGGAAAGCCAGGGCGGCTGATTGGCACGTGAGAACGACGCGGATCGCAACGTCCGCGGGAAACCAGCGCACCAGTTGAGCTCGGAGGACAAGGCTCCGACCCGGGCCGTTGTCATTGTGCCCGTGCTTCAGCGCCAGCCGCGCGGCGAGGAGGAGTCCAGCCGGCCGCGTCTCAGCCGCTCGGCTGATGCACGCCATGACGAGGCGGTGGGGCTTGCGAGCGCCATCGACCTCAATCCTGTCCATACGGCGGTGGTAACGGTTGCCGATCCGCGCCCGGCAACGCTGCTTGGCAGCGGCAAGGTGGCGGAATTTGCCGAGATCGTGAAGGAGCGCAAGGCAGAGCTGGTCATCGTCGACCATCCGCTGACGCCGGTGCAGCAGCGCAATCTCGAAAAGGAACTGAACGCCAAGGTGCTCGACCGCACCGGGCTGATCCTGGAGATCTTCGGCGAGCGGGCGCGGACCAAGGAAGGCACGCTGCAGGTCGAACTTGCGCATCTCAACTATCAGAAGGGCCGGCTGGTGCGGAGCTGGACCCACCTCGAACGGCAACGCGGCGGCGCCGGTTTCCTCGGCGGGCCGGGTGAAACCCAGATCGAATCCGACCGGCGCATCCTGCAGGACAAGATCACCAAGCTGAAGCATGAGCTGGAGACGGTGCGCCGCACGCGCGACCTTCACCGAGCCAAACGCAAGAAGGTGCCGTTTCCGGTGGTGGCGATCGTGGGTTACACCAATGCCGGGAAGTCGACGCTGTTCAACCGGTTGACCGGGGCAGGGGTGCTGGCCGAGAACATGCTGTTCGCGACGCTCGACCCGACGCTGCGTCGCGTGCGCCTGCCGCATGGGTCGCCGGTCATCCTGTCGGACACGGTCGGTTTCATCTCCGACCTGCCGACGCATCTGGTCGCTGCCTTCCGGGCGACGCTGGAAGAGGTGGTCGAGGCCGATCTCGTGCTCCACCTGCGCGACATCTCCGACCCGGACACCGCGGCGCAAGCCGAAGACGTCGAGCGCATCCTCGGCGATCTCGGCGTCGATGCCGGCGACACGAACCGGGTGATCGAAGTGTGGAACAAGATCGACCTGCTCGACGAAGGCAACCGGGAGCGCCTGCTGGCCGAGGGTGCCGCCGGGAAGGCGCCGCCCGTCGCGATATCGGCTGCGACCGGGGAGGGGATCGATGCGCTGAAAGCATTGATCGAGACGAGGGTCTCGGGGGAGCTCGAAGGGCTGACAGTGACGTTGAGCCCCGCCCAGCTCGGCCATGTGGACTGGCTCTACCGCAACGGCGATATCGTCTCGCGCACCGACAATGAGGACGGCAGCGTCACCATCTCGCTCACGGCGACGCGCAGCGCAAGGCAGGAGATCGAGAGCCGGCTGCACCGCAAGAACAGCGGCTAAGCCGCGGGTTACTTTGCGCTTTTGGCCTGCTGCCAGAGCGCTTCCATCTTATCCAGCGTCGCTTTCTCCAGCGAACTGCCCGAGGCATCCAACTGCCGCTCGACAAAATGGAAGCGCGACCGGAATTTCTCGTTGGTGCCGCTGAGCGCCGCTTCGGCGTCGAGCTTGAGGTGGCGGCCGAGATTGACGATGGCAAACAGCATGTCGCCGAATTCGTCCTTGATGGGTGCTGCGTCGCCCTTGGCGAGCGCGTCGCGCAACTCGCCGATCTCTTCCTCGATCTTGTCCAGGATGGGAGCCGCCTCGCTCCAGTCGAAGCCTACGCGGGCCGCCTTTTCCTGCAGCTTGAGCGCGCGGGTCAGTGCGGGGAGAGCTACCGGAACACTGTCGAGAAAGCCCTTGCCATGGTCTTCCGGGTCAAGGCCGCGGGCGATACGGGCGTCGCGCTTCTCGGCCTTCTCGACGGCCTTGATCTTCTCCCACATGCCCTTGGCCATGCCGGCGCTGCGCGCCTCTTCGTCACCGAAGACATGCGGGTGGCGGCGGATCATCTTGGTGGTGATGGCCTGGACGACGTCGCCGAAGGCGAATTCGCCAGCCTCGTCGGCCATCTGGGCGTGGTAGACGACCTGCAGCAACAGGTCGCCCAGTTCCTCGCGCAGATCGTCGAGATCGCCACGCGCGATCGCATCGGCCACCTCATAGGCTTCCTCGATCGTGTAGGGAGCGATGGTCGCGAAATCCTGCTCGATGTCCCACGGACAGCCAGTCTGCGGCGCCCTCAGCGCCGCCATGATCTCGATCAGCCGCGAAATGTCCTTGGAGGGCTTCATGGGAGACAACCTATCCCGCGGCAGCAAGCCGACCAATCCCGGCGGCGCGCCGGAATGACTTGTCCACAGTCCAGACCTTCAGTCGAGCACCGAGACGATCACCTTGGCGAGCTCGTCCATGCCGTCCTCCGGCAGGCCGGCCACGTTGATGCGGCTGTCGCCGACCATATAGACGGCGTGCTCGGTGCGCAGGCGTTCGACCTGCGCTTCCGTCAGGCCAAGCCTGGAAAACATGCCGCGATGGCTGGCGACGAAGTCGAAACGGTCGGAGTTCGACTGCCGCCTGAGCGCCTCGGCAAAGGCGACCCGCAGCCTGAGCATGCGCAGCCGCATCTGCTCGAGTTCCGCTTGCCAATCCGCCTTCAAGGTCGCGTCTTCCAGCACCATGCGCACGGCAGCGGCACCATGGTCCGGAGGCATGGAGTATAGCGCGCGCGCCGCCGACAGCATCTGGCTCATCGCCACATCCGCCTCGGCGCTGTCCCTGGCCATGACCATCGCAGCACCCACGCGGTCACGATAGACGGCGAAGTTCTTGGAGCAGCTGGAGGCAACGACCATTTCCGGGACCTTGGCCGCCAGCAGCCGCAGGCCTGCTGCGTCGGCGTCGAGGCCGTCGCCGAAGCCCTGATAGGCGATGTCGACGAACGGGAGCAGGCCACGTTCGGCAACGAGATCGGCGACGCGGCCCCATTGCGCCGCGTCCAGGTTGGCGCCGGTCGGATTGTGACAGCATCCATGCAGCAGCACGACGTCGCCGCCGCTGGCCGCCGCAAGCGCGGCCAGCATGTCGTCGAAGCGCACGGCGCCGGAAGCTGCATCGAAATAGGGATAGTTTCGCACTTGCAGGCCAGCGCCCCGCATCACCGGCATGTGGTTCGGCCAGGTCGGATCGGACAGCCAGACCGTCGCGCCGGCGCGCGTGCGCTGCAAAAGCTCGGCAACCAGCCTGAGCGCGCCCGAACCGCCAGGCGCCTGCGCCGCGCGGATGCGTGAAAGGTCCGCCTTCTCGCCGAAAGCGAGCTTGATCATCGCGGTATTGAAGGCGGTATCGCCCGCAAGACCGAGATAAGTCTTGCTGTCCTGGCTTTCCAGCAGCCGCTTTTCGGCCTGGCGCACGGCGCGCATCACCGGCGTCCTGCCGTCGCGGTCCTTGTAGACGCCGACGCCGAGATCGACTTTGCCAGGGCGCGGATCGGCACGATAGAGGCCGATCAGGGCAAGGATCTTGTCGGCGGGCGCTGGCTGCAGGGTCTCGAACATCGATAGGGCTCCAATGGCGGCGAAGTGATACGCAAAACGGGCCTGCTGCGCCAGCGCTTTCCTCCGCGTCAGCGAAGGCGTGACCTTGGCGGCGCCATGAGCAGGTTGTGAACCAACGACGCAATGTCCACCTGAGCGCAAAGAGACGGTGGCAGCGGGATTAAATCTTGCCGCGCTCCGTAAACAGGGCATGAAACGGTCCATGGCACGGTTCGATATCGTGGGGCAGCTTGGCTCACTTCGCCGCTATGCGCGCTCGCTGACGCGCGACAGCGCCGATGCGGAGGATCTGGTCCATGATGCGCTGCTGCGCGCCTATGAGCGACGCGGCACGTTCCGCGCCGGCGGCAACCTGCGCGCCTGGCTTTTCTCGATCATGCACAACGCCTTTATCGACAAGCTGCGCTCGCGCCGATCCGAGGCTGCGCGCATCGAGCAGGCGGCGCACCTCTCTGATCCGAGCGTGCCAGCGTCGCAGGACCATTCGGTGCGGCTGGCGCAAGTGCGCGACGCATTTCTGTCACTGCCGGAGGAGCAGCGTTCGGCGCTGCACCTCGTCGCCATCGAAGGACTGAGCTACGCCCAGGCTGCGGAGATCGCCGGCGTGCCGCTCGGAACCTTGATGTCGCGCATCGGCCGCGCGCGTGCGGCGCTGCGGCAGATGGAGGACGGCGCCCCGGCGCGCGGCAACAACCATTTGAGGATCGTTGGAGGTGAACCATGACGGCAATTGTCGATCCGGTGACGGATGCCGACCTCGACGCCTATATCGACGATCAGCTGGATGTCGCCCGCCGCATCGAAGTCGAAGCCTTCCTGTCCGCCCGCCCGGAGGCTGCCGCGCGTGTGATGTCGGACCTCAGGACGCGCGATGAACTGCGCGTGGCGCTGGCCGGCCCGGCGGGCGTGGCGCGCCCGGCTACGGCCGATGCCGCGCGGCGTCTGGAGAGGGGCCTTGCCAGGAGACGCGTCTTTGCCGTTCTGCAGCGGGCGGCGGCTGCCGCCGTGCTGGTTGCGGCCGGCTGGCTTGCAAGCGGAATGTTCGGGCCGATGGCCGTGACCAAGGTCGTCGCCTCGACCCAGCCGCCGGCCTATGTCGCGGATGCGGTAAGGGCGCATAGAACCACCCTGGTACGCGAGACCATGCCATCCCAGCCGGAAGCGCCAGGCTACAATGCGGACGAAATCCGTGCCGCGACCGCAATCGTGATGCCGTCGCTGCCCGCCGACTGGAGGATCCGCGACGTGCAGGTCTATCCGTCGCAGTTCGGGCCAAGCGTCGAAATGGCAATCGAAACGAACGACCTCGGGCTGGTTTCGCTGTTCGCCATCAGGCCGGGCACATTCGATGTGGTCAAGCCGACCGTCGTGCCCTCTGGCGACATCTCGTCCGCCTACTTCCAGATCGGCGAGGTCGCCTACGCCGTCGTTGGTCGCAGCGACGCCGGCAATCTCGACCGAGCCGCCGAAAGGCTGGCCAGAACGCTTTACTGAGACATCCGATCGAACCGATCCAATCAAGGAGAACCCGAATGAACAACCCCAATCTGGGATATCGAATGGGTACCGGCGTGCAGGCCGGAGCGATCTATGACGAGGGCCTGCGCCGGCACATGCTGCGCGTCTACAACTATATGGGCCTTGGCCTTGTGGTCACCGGCCTTGTCGCGCTCGCCGTGGCCTCGACCCCGGCGCTCTACGTGCCGATCTTCTCCAGCCCGTTGAAATGGGTGGTGATGCTGGCGCCGCTCGCCTTCGTGATGCTGTTCTCGTTCAAGATGCAGACGATGTCAGCGGCGAGCGCGCAAGCCATGTTCTGGGCCTTCTGCGCCGTCATGGGCCTGTCGCTCGCTTCGGTGTTCCTCGTCTTCACCGGCACCAGCATCGCGCGTACCTTTTTCATCGCCGCGACCATGTTCGGCGCCACCAGCCTCTACGGTTATACGACCAAGCGCGACCTGACCCAGTTGTCGTCCTTCCTGATCATGGGCTTGATCGGCGTAGTGATCGCCAGCCTGGTGAACCTGTTCCTCGGGTCGAGCGCGCTGCAATTCGCCATATCGGTCATTGGCATCTTCGTCTTCATCGGCCTGACCGCCTGGGACACGCAGACGATCAAGGAGCAGTATGCCGAGAATTTCGATGCGGAATCGCAGCAGAAGCTCGCCGTCTTCGGCGCCTTCTCGCTCTATCTGAACTTCATCAACATCTTCCAGCTGCTGCTGAATTTCACCGGCGAGCGCGAATAGTCCGGACCGTTGCAGGCAACAGCTTCGGAAATCTTGCCGTGGCCGGAGGGAAACCTCCGGCCACGATTGTCTGGGGCGGCATCGCGAGCGCGCATCGCGCTCGTCAACGTAAGGCAGAGCCCGACGCGCTTGAGTTCACGCGAAGCCTTTTGCTAGCCTGCCGGCCACGCCAAAGCCAGCCGCGAGGACGCATGGAACAGGACAGCCGGACACTTCACGGCGAGGGCATCTCGGTGACCATCGTCGGGCAGGGGGCCGAATTGGTCTCCTTGCGCGATGCCGATGGTGTCGAACTCATGTGGCAGGCCGGACCGGAATGGCGGCGTCATTCGCCGGTTCTGTTTCCGATCGTCGGTCGACTAAAAGGCGATCAACTGCGCCATCGCGGCCAAACCTATCCGATGACGCAGCACGGCTTTGCCCGCGACCGGCGGTTTGCCTGGGCGGAGCAGGGGCCATCCTCCTGCACGCTGGTCCTGACCGACGATGGCGAAACCCACGCCCGTTACCCGTTCGCCTTTCGCCTCGCCATCAGCTACAGCGTCGGACCTCGCCGGCTCAGCGTAGCATTCGAGGTCACAAACACAGGTGATGAGGTGCTACCTGCCTCGATCGGCGCGCATCCGGCCTTCAACTGGCCGCTGCTGCCGGAATTGCCCAAGGAATCCTATCTGCTGACCTTTGACAAAGATGAGCCGGCCCCGATCCGCCGCCTGAAGGACGGTCTGCTGCTGCCGGCACCGCAGCCCACGCCCATCGAAGGCAGGAGGCTTGCGCTCTCGGAGCGGCTGTTCGATGGCGACGCCGTCATCCTGGACCGGCCGGCCAGCACGAGCATGCGCTATGCCGCAGAGCGCGGACCGGTGATTGAAATGTCGTGGCAGGGCTTTAACGAACTTGGCATCTGGTCCAAGCCGGGCGGCGCGCCATTCCTGTGCATCGAGCCCTGGCATGGTCTAGCGAGCCCAGTCGATTTCGATGGCGAGTTCACCGACAAGCCTGGCGTGATGTTGATTGAGCCGGGCGCGAAGCGAGTGCTGAGTTATCAGATCGGACTGCAATCCGCTTAGATTGCAGCTGCATACAAAAGTCGCATAAGATAGATTATGGAACCAAAGCGAAAGGCGCGAAGCCGGGAATCACTGCAGTTTCGGCCTTTGTCTCCACCCTGAGCGCATTGCGCGTCGCTGGAAGACGTGGCACCGATGCGGCTTGCAGGCCCACGCCGTTTCAACGGTGCCGACGCTGGTCGTGTCGATCCAAGAAAACGACCGCCGAATGAACAAGCGTCTCTACGGCGCTGACTCGTAAGGAATTTCGACGACCATGCCGTCATAGCCGGGCACCACATGATCGGGCGTCTCGGCCATCACAGCGGCATAATCGAGCGGCACGTGCATGTGCGTCAGCACGGCGTTTCGTGGCGCCAGCTTCTCGATCCAGTCCAGCGCCTGGCCAAGCGACAGATGGCTGGGATGCGTGTTGTACTGCAGCGCGTCGATGACGAGCGTATCGAGACCGCGCAGGCGATCGGCGGTGGCGAGCGGGAAGTCGCTGATGTCGGGGCAATAGGCCAAGCCGCCAATGCGGAAGCCGAGCGAAATGATGTCGCCATGGATCTGCGGCAGCGGCTCCAAGGCGAGGGGACCCCCCTCTCCTTCGATCACCACCGCTGTGGTGTGGTCGATCAGATGCGGCTTGACGATCGGCGGATATGAACTGCCGGGCGGCGTCTCGAAACAATAGCCGAAAGCTTCGCGCAGCCGCTGCATGGTCCGCTCATCGGCATGTATGTCGATGCGGTGTCGCTGCTCGTGCACATAGCCGCGCAGGTCGTCGATGCCGTGAATGTGGTCGGCATGCGGATGGGTGTACACGACAGCGTTGATCCGTCTGACTGAGGCCAGCAGCATCTGCTCGCGGAAATCCGGCCCGGTATCGATGACAACCGTGGTGCGACTGCCATTGGCCGCGATGCGCTCGACGAGCGCTGCGGTGCGCATGCGCCGGTTC
This sequence comes from Mesorhizobium sp. M3A.F.Ca.ET.080.04.2.1, assembly GCF_003952525.1. Lineage (NCBI taxonomy): Bacteria > Pseudomonadati > Pseudomonadota > Alphaproteobacteria > Hyphomicrobiales > Phyllobacteriaceae > Mesorhizobium > Mesorhizobium sp. M3A.F.Ca.ET.080.04.2.1. The sequence continues at coordinate 610,634 of NZ_CP034451.1, forward strand.
TTCGGGTTGGCCGGATCGCAATTGCCCCAATCGCCAGTGATGCGCGGCGTGCCGGGCGACGAGCCGCAGCCGAGAATGGTGAGGCGCAGCCGGTCGCTCATGTCTCAGGCGGCAGCCATGTTCAGGCGCGGCATCTTGGTAAACAGCCGGAAGACGTTGTCGGTGGTGATATCGGCGATCTCGGCCTCGCTGACGCCGATGGTTTCGGCCAGAACCTTGGCCGTGTTGGCAACATAGGCAGGTTCGTTGCGCTTGCCCCGGAACGGGATGGGCGCGAGATAAGGCGCGTCTGTCTCGACGAGAAGCCGCTCGCGCGGCACGTCCGCAGCGATGCTGCGCAATTCGGTCGAGTTCTTGAAGGTCAGGATGCCTGAGAACGAGACATAGCCGCCCAGCGCCACGCCGGCCTCGGCCAGCCTGCGCCCGGACGAAAAGCAATGCAGAATGAAGGGGAAGGCGCCCTTCTCTGTTTCGTCCTCGAGGATGGCGGCCATGTCATCGTCGGCGTCGCGCGAATGGATGACCAGCGGCAGACCGGTCCGGCGCGCCGCATCGATATGGGTGCGCAAGCCTTGCGCCTGTGCATCGCGGGGTGCTCGGTCATAGAAATAGTCGAGGCCGGCCTCGCCGATCGCCACCACCTTGGGATGGGCCGAAAGCCGCACCAGTTCTTCGGCGGTCACGTCGAGCTCTTCCGCCGCATTGTGCGGATGGGTGCCGACGGAGCAATAGACCTCTTTGAAGGAGTCAGCGATATCAAGGATTTGCTGAAATCGCTTCACCCTCGTCGAGATCGTCACCATGCGGCCAATCCCGGCATCGAGGGCGCGGGCGACGACGGCCGCCCGCTCCTCGGCGAAGTCCGGAAAGTCGAGATGGCAGTGGCTGTCGACAAGCATCAGGCTTTGGTGTCCTGCTCGACATAACGCGGGAACACGCCGTCCGGTGCCGGCAAGGCGGTGCCGGGCACGAGCGCATGGTCGGCGTGGACATGCTCGAAGGTGCGTTTGTCCGCGGGCACCGCCAGCAGATCGAGCAGCTTCGCGGCCGATCCTGGGATGAAAGGCTGACACAGCACCGTCACGCGCCGGACGACCTCTGCGGTCGTCCACAGCACCGTCTCCATGCGCTCGGGATCGGTCTTGCGCAGCGCCCAGGGCGCCTGCGAGGCGAAATACCGGTCGGCTTCCGCGACAACGCCAAAGATCGCCGCCAGCGCCAGGTGGATGCCCTGCTCCGCCATCGCCCTGCGCGCCACGGCCAGCGCCTCCACCGCCTGGTCGAGAATGGCGGTGTCGGCCTCGGCCAGTTCGCCGCGCTTGGGCACCACGCCGCCGCAGTTCTTGGCGATCATCGACAGCGAACGCTGCGCCAGGTTGCCCAGCCCGTTGGCGAGGTCGGCATTGGTGCGATTGACGATCGCCTCGTGGCTGTAATTGCCGTCCTGGCCGAACGGCACCTCGCGAAGGAAGAAATAGCGCACCTGATCGACGCCGTAATGTTCCACCATGGTGAACGGATCGATGACGTTGCCGACGGACTTCGACATCTTCTCGCCGCGGTTGAACAGAAAACCATGGCCGAAGACGCGCTTGGGCAGCGGGATGCCCGCCGACATCAGGAACGCCGGCCAGTAGATGGCATGGAAGCGCACAATGTCCTTGCCAATGATGTGCGCATCGGCCGGCCAGAAGCCCCATTTGTCAGCCTTTTCATCAGGATAGCCGACGCCGGTGATGTAGTTGGTCAAAGCGTCGACCCATACATACATCACATGCTTCTCGTCGCCGGGCACCGGCACGCCCCAGTCGAAAGTGGTGCGCGAGACCGACAGATCCTTCAGACCGGATTTGACGAAGCTCATCACCTCATTGCGCCGCTCGGCCGGGCCGATGAAGTCGGGCTGGCTTTCGTAGAGCGCGATGAGCTTGTCCTGATAGGCCGAAAGCCGAAAAAAATAGCTCTCTTCCTCGACCCACTCGACGGGCGTCCCCTGCGGTCCGTAGCGGATATTGTCGGCGCGAAGCTCGGTCTCTTCCTCGCCGTAATAGGCCTCGTCGCGCACCGAGTACCAGCCGGCATAACCGCCCTTGTAGATGTCGCCATTGGCGGCCATCGCCTTCCAGATCGCCTGGGAGGCGGCGTAGTGCCGCTCTTCCGTGGTGCGGATGAAATCGTTGTTGGAAGCGTTGAGCGCGCTCGCCATGCGCTTGAACTCGGCCGAGTTGCGGTCGGCGAGCTCGCGCGCCGCAATCCCTTCCTTCCGCGCCGTCTGCAGCATCTTGATCCCGTGCTCATCGGTGCCGGTCAGGAAGAAGACCTTCCTGCCGTCGAGGCGCTGGAAACGGGCGAGCGCGTCGGTGGCTATCAGTTCATAGGCATGGCCGATATGCGGCTTGCCGTTCGGATAGGAAATCGCGGTCGTGATGTAGAAAGTGTCGCGTGACATGAATGAACCGTCATGAATGTCTGAATGTGAGTTGTGGCGGTGGATATCGCATCAGGATGTCGATTGCCATCCCGAGGGAGTGCATGCCGCCCAAAAGTGCCCCGGTCTTGGGCCACGGCATGCATCAAAGAAACCGTCACATTCGCATCACAGAATTCAGGCGGTCGATCATGGTCAAGGCGTGCTGCTTCTTGTCGAGATTGTAGGTCTCGGCTTCAGATATCGTGTTCAGCGCCTCCTGCCAAGCTTCCGACAGCGTCTTGGCCCTGGCAAGATGGCCGGCTAGCGCCGCTGCGCTGGCGGCTGCAGCCAGCAGATCGAGTGCACGGCGGTTGAAGATGTCGAACTGGATCGCCTGGTCGCGGCCGGCAACAGCCTCGGCAAGTCGGTGTGCGCCGGCGATATCGCGTTTCTTCGAGGCCACCAGCGCATCCAGGGCGCCGGCGATCTCCAGCCCGCCATATTGGGTGAGCAGGATCGCGTTGCGGGCGCTGCCCCCTGCCCGCTCGGCCAACGCCGCGCGGGCGGCGGGATCGTCGGGTGGCGGCGGCTCGATGCCGTCCAGCACGGCCATCAGCTCTTCCGCGCCGAGCGGCGACAGCCGCACCATTTGGCAGCGCGACCGGATCGTCGGCAAAAGGCTTCCCGGCGCGTGCACGATCAGAATGAACAGCGTGCGGGCCGGCGGCTCCTCCAGATTCTTCAACAGGGCGTTGGCGGCATTGATGTTCATATCGTCGGCCGGGTCGACGATCACCACGCGGTAACTGCCGTCATGGGAGGTCATCGACAGGAAGCGATTGACCTTGCGGATCTCATCGACGGTGAGCACCGTCTTGAAACTCTTGGTCTTGTCGTTGGCCGGGCGCGTGAGGTGCAGCACCGACGGATGAGCGCCGGTGGCGATCTGGCGAAACAGAGACGATGCCGGATCGGGAACGGCCAATGTTTCAGGCGCCGTTGCATGAGCCGGATGCCTCAGCAGGTGATGCGCCAGATGGAAGGCGAGCGTCGCCTTGCCGATGCCGAGCGGCCCGGCAAGAATCAGCGCATGCGGCAGCTTGCCGGCACGATAGGCGGCGGCGAGCATGTTGGCCGTGTGCGCATGGCCGATCAGCCGCGGCGTTTCCGACGGCTCGGGAACGCCGTCCAGCGTATCGTGCTGTTCGGGGGCAATGCGCTCGAAGATCATGCCGGCGCCGTCTGCTTGCTCTCAACCGGCATACGCTTTTCGAGTGCCGCAAAAACCGCGGCCGTGACGACATTTTCCACCGTGTCGGGGTCGGCCGCGGCGTCGATCACGATGCAGCGGTCCGGCTCCGCCGTGGCGATCGCCAGGAATGCTTCGCGGCGGCGCTGATGGATGGCGAGTGTCTCCTTCTCGAAGCGGTCTGCGACGTCACCAGCTCCGCGGCGTGCTGCTGCGCGCTTCAAGCCCTCGGCGGGATCGATGTCGAAGATCAGCGTCATGTCCGGCACCATGCCATTGACGGCCACAGCCTCCAGCGCTTCCATGAAATCCGGGTCGAGCCCGCCGGTCACGCCCTGGTAGACACGCGAGGAATCGAGGAAGCGGTCGCAGAGAACAACCGATCCGCGCTCGACCGCCGGCCGGATGATCTGCTCGACATGGTCGGAGCGCGCGGCGGCGAACAGGATCGCCTCCATCTTCGGTCCGAACGGTTCAGCGGCGCCCGACAGCAGCACATGCCTGACCGCTTCGGCGCCCGGCGAGCCGCCTGGCTCGCGCGTGACCAGCACATCGTACCTCTTGGCGCGCATTCTGCGCGCCAGCCGCTCGATCTGCGTCGACTTGCCCGCTCCCTCGCCGCCTTCGAAGGTGATGAAAAATCCGCTCGCCAATCGAGAACGCCTTTGCCCGTGCTGGCCGCTGTCATAGTCCTCGTCCGGCAAAAGGTCCACGAACTTGCCCGATCACAAGTGTTTCTGGCGCAGCCAGCCGACAGCCAGTTCCTTGGCGGCGTCGAGCGCGCGCTGCGGCAGCGTGCCGACTTTCACCGCCTCGGCGGCGAACAGCGGCGTGCGCTGGCTGAGCGTGTCGCCTATCCAAACGCGCAGTTCGCCGACCGGTTGCCCCTCCTCCACCGGTGCCGCCACCGGACCGTTATAGACGATCCTGGCCGTCAACTTGTCGCGGTTGGCGATCGGCAGGAAGATGTCCACCGGGCCTTTGGCTTTCAACGCCACGCCGGACTTGTCGCCGCCGAAGACCTCGGCTTCGCCGACCACCTCGTCCTTGGCGAAGATCTCTGTCTTCTGGAACGAGCGCGATCCCCAATCGAGCAGCTTGCGCGCTTCCTCTGACCGTTCCCGGTCGCTTGCGAGCCCGTTCATCGCCACAATGACCCTGCTGCCGTTGTGGCTGACCGTGCCGACAATGCCGAATCCCCCCGCCTCGCTGGCACCGGCGACGAAGCCGTCGGCTTCGATGCCCATGGAAAGCAACGGATTGCGGTTCCGCTGGGAGATTTTGTTCCAGGTGAAATCCGGCTGGCCATAGTAGTGGAAGAATTCCGGATAGTCGCGCCAGATATGGAGCGCCAGTTGGGCGAGTTCGCGCACCGTCGTCTGCTGACCATCGGCCGGCAGGCCGGTCGAATTGACGAAGGTGGATTTCTGAAGGCCGATTTCGCGGGCGCGCTCCGTCATCTGGGCGGCGAAATTTGCTTCCGAACCCGCCATGCCTTCGGCGAGCACGATGCAGCCGTCATTGGCGGCCTGCACGGTCACGCCCTGGATGAGGTCCTCGACGCGGACCGCCGATTTCAGCTTGGCGAACATGGTCGAGGTTCCCGACGGCGCCCCACCTGTGCGCCAGGCGTTCTCGCTGACCACGAAAGTATCATCGAGCGTCATGCGCTTCGACTTGATGGCGTTGAAGACCACTTCCATCGTCATCAGCTTGGCCATCGAGGCGGGCGGGAACGGCTTGTCCGCGTCCTTGGCGAAAAGCACGGTCCCGGTCTCGGCATCGATCATGAATGCCTGCGCCGCCTTGGTCTCGAAGAGCTGCGCGCCGGCCGGGCCAAGGCAAAGCAGCAAGAGGGCCAATCCCAGGAATCCGGCGAAAGGCGAAAAGAAGCGGAACAGCATGAAGTCTCGACCCGTTACCCCCCGGCCAAGCTAGCAGGGTTCTTTCCGACGGATCAACCGTGCGTGCGATCAGTTTCGCACAACCAGCGCGTCCGGCGCGCCATGCGACCACGCCGCCTTGAGCAGGTCGTCGATGCTGCCATGGCCATTCGGATAGACATTGACCGCATACCAGTCGTTGCCGTCGAGTTCGGTGCGCTGGATTTCGGTCCTGCCGAACCGCTCGAGTGCCGCTGCCACCCGCTTTGCCTGGACCGCGTCATCGAATGAACCAGCGGCGACATAGTCCGAATCCGGCGCCTGATCCTGGCGATTCGATTTCTTCCAGGACTGCAGGATGTCGGCAGGCGACATGCCGCTTGCGTCGAGGGCGGCAAAGACGTCGGCTCGCTTGACCCGCTCATCGGCATAGGACAGCGAGGCCATGGCAAAGGGCGAATTCGGCGGCAGCCTGAATTCCGGACGCTCCGGCACGATCGGTCCAAAATCGGGCAGCACGACCTCGCTGACACCCTGCCCCGACATAGCAGGCTGCTCGGACGAGGTCGGTTGCGCCGACAGCCCGGGCTGCGACGCAAAAGCCTGCCCCGAACTGGTCAGCTGGCCGGGGAATGGCACGGCCGGTGGAGGCGCATCACTCATCGACAGGCTCGGCGAGGGGCCGTTCATGGCCACCATCACGCCTGTCGGCAGGCCATCGGACGGATCCGGCCGCCTGTTGCCGGGACGGTAGGAAGCCATCAGATACTGGTCGTCATTGCCGTCGAGCGGCGCCCGGCCGACATATTCGACCTTCACCTTTGCGGTGCCGACCCTGTCATAATCGAGCATTTGCGCGACACGCTCCGACACGTCGATGATGCGGCCCTCATGGTATGGGCCGCGGTCATTGACCCGCACGATGACCGAACTGCCGGTCTCAAGATTGGTGACGCGGGCATAGCTCGGCAACGGCATGGTCGGATGCGCCGCCGTCAGTTGCGCCGTGTCATAGACTTCGCCATTGGCTGTGAGCCGGCCGTGGAAGGCGTCGCCGTACCATGAGGCCAGACCCACCTTGGCGTATCTCTTGTCTTCCTTGGGATAATACCACTTGCCGCGGACTTGATAGGGCTTGCCGAGCTGGTCACGACCGCCGCCGCGCCGCATGAAGGCGACGCGCGGGCTCGCCTTCACGCCATATTCGGATTCGGCGAAGTATTCCTTGGAGCGCGGCCGCTTGTCGATCATGGCTTTTGGCTGCGGCGTCGACGTGCAGCCGGCAAGCAGTGCCACTGACAGGGCGCACAGCGCGAAAGCAGGAGCGCGACGAAGACGCGGACGCGCCGGTGTCTGCATGATTTCGATTGTCCCCTAAGTCTTGCCGCCATCAGCCGGAGCCAAAGCGCCCGCAAATGCCAGCAACACCTTGATCCCCAATCCCCTTTTGCACAGGAATTGTTTATCACGATGTTAATCGATTATGGCCGGAACCGGGCGAGATTATGGCGGGATCGCCCGTGGCTTAGCGCGCGACCGTCACCGGCCACCCGAGGTATGCTACACGGGTGTATTCGGCAAGGGCCTTCCATGCCCTGCGGAGTATGACCGGGAGCCTTTCGCGCCATTAGCCGTCAGGTGAGAGCTTAGGGCTTATATTAGCTGTCTCTTGTATTTTTCTCTAATCAGGATCATGCTTGGATGCGGCGTGGGCCACTGGATTGGGAACTGGTGGGTTTGAAGGGGTAACGCGCGTCATGGAACTCGCAGTCTGCTATGACCACAGCAGTCTAGAACTTGCGTGGTCGATCTTCCTCGACATCACGGCGGTCTTCCTGATCATGGCGGCCTTCGCGGCCATGCGGCTGATCGCATTGTCGGGCAAGGATCCGGTCGAGCGGTTCCAACCCGCCTAAACTCCTGAGCCCCGCGACTTTGAGGGAGCTTACCGATGCGACCGGTTCTGTTGGTCGTCGCCGCAGTTGCCGTTTTTTTCGTGTGGGACGGTCTGGCTAACAAGGGCCGATACTGGACTCAACTCTCGAGCGGCCTTCAGCAGGCAGAGAATTTTCCGGGACTTGTGAGGGTCTCGTTCAACAACTAAAGCGCGTCGCGCTGAAACGGATCCGAACGGATTCAGGCGACGCGCTTTAAGTCTTTGATTTGATGCATGTCTTTGCCCCAGAACCGCTGCACACTTCTGGGCGACATGCATGAGTTTCGCGGAGCGAACGTGCAGCGTGCCGCCGCGGTGCTTGGATCAGTCCGCCTGTCGCTCGAGGATACCGACCGACCCGCGATTGGCGGTCTCCTTCCGAATGGGTTGCCGGTGTTAGGCTGAGGAAGCAGTGAGTCTCGGCCGACGACACTGGAGAACACGACGACTTTCTTCCTTCCTCCCCTCCCGTTGCAACAGGGCGACAAACTCTGCCTCGAAAGCCTCCGTATTCCTTCGTCTGTCGCTCCTGAGGGAGAAGTACGCCAGGGCAAATGCCAAGATCATCGCCAAGCTGGTCGCGCCCGCGATATGGTCGCTGCCGAAGACCCAAGAAGAAATTGCAACCGTGCCTCCAGCTATGGCGACCCCAAGCACGCCTGCCTGGAGAGGACTATATCTTGCTGGTGGCTCTACAGTGTCCGCCAATCGCTTGGCTTCCAGGTAAATATTCAGTGCGTCCATTTGCCAAACCCCTGATATCAACCTGCATTTTAGCAATTTCTAATGACACAGCTAAGCGGGCCCACATGCCTGGCGGTCATGCGACCGAAGTCCTGTCGGCGGGGCTGACGGGTGGGCCATTGGTCTGTCTGGCCCGCCAACGCTTTGGGAAGCGCAAAATGATCGCATCGCCTCAGCGCCTTTGGCTGAACATTAGGGAGGTGCCGCAGCGGGTGGTTGACGCGGCCCTGACTGCCGCACTACAGGAATGAAGCGCGAACCGGTCGAGCCCGCTGGTGCACTGCGGTGCCCACCTGCTCAAAACGACCGACAGCGATGATCCTAAGTGGTTGAAAAACCGCAGCGGAGGGATGGCCGAGCGGTTTAAGGCACCGGTCTTGAAAACCGGCGTGGGCGCAAGTTCACCGTGGGTTCGAATCCCACTCCCTCCGCCACAAGGTCTAGCAATTTCAAAGCGTTAGATACTGTTCTGGGCCATGCCATAACTTCGCCATGCCCCAAAAAAGAAACGCCCGGTGCCGAAGCGCCGGGCCAAGGGACTGGAGTTTGGTCTAAGGGGTGAAGAGATACCTTAACCCCAAATTCGTCTACCGCACTCATCACACATTCGCGATTGCTAAAAAGCCCGGTAACCGAAGCGATCGGGCCATCGCGGAGTGGTACGCGCCGTTACCAGAGGCTGCCGTGGTATTGGCGGGCTTTCTCATCTGGACCGCCTTCAACCACTAAAAGCCTTGAAGCGCGTCGCCTGGATCCGTTTCAGCGCCACGCGCCTTAGGGCGCTGCCGATCGAGACCGCAAGCCTTGGTGCCTCGGCGTCAAGCTGGTGCCGCCGGCGGGCGCCAACCTCCTTAGGTTAGTCCCGCCTTCGTTCTTATGGATGCGTTCCGATCATTTTAGCGACAGCGTATATTCCTCGTTAGCCGGTGCCCGTCGTAGCGTAGTCCCCGTAGCGAAGTCCCCGCCGGTCAGGCCCGGTCACCCTTACTCCCCGAAACTAAGGGTACCGGGCCGCTCCCGCCTCCGCGCAGCAGGGTAGACCGGGATCCGAAACCCCTCCCCGCTCAGATGACGGCTTCTTCGAGGAACGGCTCGTTGCGCGGGATACGCTCGTAGCAGAACGGCGACAGGTCGAGCGTCTGGAAGGATCCGTGGACGATCAGCTCCGACACCGCCCGGCCAACCGCCGGCGACTGCTGCAGGCCGTGACCGGAGAAGCCATTGGCAAACATGAAGTTTCTTACCTCTGGGTGGAAGCCGACGATGCCGTTGTGGTCGAGCATGTTGTATTCGTAATGGCCGGTCCAACTGGTCTGGACCTTCAAGGCGTCGAAGGCCGGAATGCGGTGCCACAGCGCCGGCCAGATATAGTCGTCGAACTCCTCGAAATGCATTTCGAAGTCGTCATAGTCGGCCGGCCCATCGCCTTGCGGCGTGTTGCCGGTGAGGAAAAGCTCACCTTCCGGGCGCACGAACGTGCCGGAAAGATCGATGACGTTGGGCATGCGGCCCGGGATCGGATTGGCACTGGCGAAGACGAAGCTGTAGCGCTTGTAAGGCGCTACCGGGATGGAGAGCCCGGCCATGCCGGCGACCTGCTGCGCTCGCGGGCCCGCGGCGTTGACCAAGGTGCCGCAGGCCACCGTCTCGCCGGTCGCGAGTTTCGCCGAGACGACTCGGCCGCCAGCCACCTCCAGCCCCGTCACGGCATTGTCGATGTATTCGACCCCGCTGGCTCGCGCGGCGCGGCGGAAGCCGTTCAGCATGCCCATGGAATCGAACCAGCCCTCTTCGCGGGAACCCCATGAACCGCCGCCGAGATCCTCGACATTCAGCCACGGAAAGCGTTCCTTCAGCGGACCCGGCTCGAGAAAGACCGTATGAGCGCCGAGGCTGCGCTGCAGGTCGACCCGTTCCTTGGCCGCCTCCACGCCGTCAGGCGAGCAGCAGTAAAGATATCCGTGCTCGCGAAAGCCGAGGTCGGGGGCCGGCTCGTTGTTGTAGAAAGGCGCCATCCGCTCCTGGAAGCCGCGGATGATCTCGATGCCGAACTGGCTGATCCTCACGTTGATCGGATTGGAATATTGCTGGCGGATGGCGCTGGTGGAGAGCGCCGTCGAGGAGAATTCGTAACTCGAGTCGCGCTCGACCACCAGGATTGAAGCTTTATCGCCCAGCGCCTGGCTCAGCCAGTAAGCCGTAGACGAGCCCATGACCGCGCCGCCGACGATGACGATGTCATAGGACCTGCGCGAAGGAGATTTGTAGGGAGGAATCGGCATGGTTTTTCTTCGCTCTACCGGTTGAACGAGGCGATCAGGGCATCCGAGCCTCGTGCCAACAGGCCGAGGTCCGAACCGACGGCAATCATGGTGAAGCCATCGTCGAGATAGCGGTCGGCATCCGTCTTGACGGGAGCCAGGATGCCGCTGGCCTTGCCCGCGGCTGCCGCAGCCTTGCGCACCGACGAAATTGCTTCCTGTACGTGTGCCGCGCCGGGATTGCCCATGGCGCCCATGTTCGTGGAGAGATCGCCCGGCCCGAGAAACAGGACGTCGACGCCCTCCACCGCTGCAATCTCGGCGGCATTGGCGACGCCGGATTCGTCTTCGATCTGCACGGCCAGCAGCTGCTGCTCGCGCGCCTTGGCGTGGTAACCGGCGATCCGGCCGAACGCGTTGGCGCGGTGGCCGACCGAGAAGCCGCGGAAGCCGCCGGGCGCGTATGTCATTGCGGCAACGATTGTCCGCGCCTGATCCGCAGTCCGCACGTTCGGGATCATCAGGCTGCGGGCGCCGACATCCAGCGCCTGCTTGATGAGATTGGGATCGTCCGATGGCAGCCGCACCACCGCCTCGCAAGGGAATGCCGCGGTGACCTGCAACTGCGCCATGATGCTGCGCAGATCGTTCGGGCTGTGCTCGCCGTCGATCAGCAGCCAACCTGCTCCGGAACCTGCAACGACCTCGGTGGTGAGCGCCGAGGCCAACGAGCACCAGATTCCGATATGAGATCGGTTTGCCTGCACGGCCGCCTTCAGCGAGTTGATGCGCTCCTGCATTTTGCGATCGGCTCCAGTCAGAGATGCATTGAAATTTGTATGATGTCCTATATCATACACGTAACTTGAGCTGCAAGCCGCTCTGACGCGACAGAAAGATTTGAGCATGAAAATTGGCTTTATCGGTTTGGGCGTGATGGGTGCGCCAATGGCGCGACATCTCGCCGATGCCGGACACGATATCGTCACGGTGCTGAACCGCTCGCCTCTTCCAAAAGGGCTGAATGCGTCGGTGGTCGCCTCCCCTGCCGAAGTGGCGTGCGCATCCGAGATCGTCATCACCATGCTGCCCGACACGCCTGACGTGGAACTGGTCCTCGTCGGCCAAAACGGTGTGCTGGAGGGAATCTCGGCGGGAAAGCTGGTCATCGACATGAGTTCGATAAGCCCGATCGCCACGGCCGGATTCGCGTCGAGGTTCCGGCAAGCCGGCGCCGGCTATCTGGACGCACCCGTCTCCGGCGGCGAGGTCGGCGCCAAGGCAGCGAGCCTCACGGTCATGGTCGGCGGCCCGGCCGCCGAGTTCGAGCGCGCGTTGCCGATCTTTGAGAAGCTCGGCAGGAACATCACGCTGATCGGCGAGAAGAACGGCGCCGGCCAGACCTGCAAGATCGCCAACCAGATCATCGTAGCGCTCAACATCGAGGCCGTTGCCGAGGCTCTGGTCTTTGCCAGCAAGGCCGGCTGCGATCCGGCGAAAGTGCGCAGTGCCCTGATGGGGGGCTTTGCCTCCTCGCGTGTGCTGGAGGTCCATGGCGAGCGCATGATCGCCCGCAGTTTTGCGCCGGGGTTTCGCATCCGGCTGCACCAGAAGGATCTCAATCTCGCGCTCGAAAGCGCCCGCGCGCTCGGCGCGGCACTGCCGAGCACAGCGATGGCGCAGCAATTGATGAACGCCTGTTCGGCGCGACCGGACGGCGCGGAAGCCGACCACTCGTCCCTCGTTCGGGCTCTCGAAGTCCTGAGCGACCATGAATTGTCAAAGGAAAGGAATTGAACCGATGCGCGGAACCGGCAAAGCCGATGTCTTCGTGATGCTTGCCCATCCCGTGGGCCATGCGAAGAGCCCTGGCATCTTCAACGAGATCTTCGAGCAGAAAGGGCTCGACAGCCTGATGGTGCCGCTGAGCTGCCGTCCGGAGGACTTCGACACCTTCTGGGCCGGCATCACGGCGGCGGAGAACATCCGTGGCGTCATCATCTCGGTGCCGTACAAAGTGCCGGTCTACCACAAATGCGCGGCCGCCCACGACCGCGCGGCACGCGTGCAGAGCGCGAACTCCGTGCGCAGGCAGGCCGACGGCACCTGGTATGCCGACAATTTCGACGGCGTCGGCTTCATCGACGGGCTGAAGGCGGGCGGACACCAGATCGCAGGCCGGCGCATCCTTCAGGTCGGCGCCGGCGGCGCTGGCTCCTCGCTGACCTACTGCCTGGCCGAAGAAGGCGCAGCGGAAATTCGCCTTGCCGACATCGACACGGAACGTGCGCAGAAGCTCGCGTCGTTGGTCCACCAATCCTTTCCAAATTGCCGCATCGAGGTCGGCCAGCCCGACCCATCCGGAATGGACATGGCGATCAACGCCACACCGTCCGGCCTGAAGGCCGGCGACCCGCTGCCGATGGATGTGAGCCGACTGACGCCGAACATGACGGTGGTCGACATCATCATGGAGCCGGCCCAGACGGCCCTGCTCAAGGCGGCGAAGGAAATTGGCTGCCGGATCCAGCCCGGACGCCCGATGATGGATTTCCAGGTAGAAGCCATGGCTGAATTTTTCGACATCGAGCGGAAGGATCGCGGCAATGGCTGAAGCAATGACCGCCGTCGTCATCGGCGGCACATCCGGCATCGGACGCGCGATAGCAGAGCGCTTCGCCGAGGACGGCTATCAGGTGGTCGTCGCGGGCCGCGATGCCGTCCGAGGCAAGGAAACGGCAACGGCCTGCGAGACTGCCGGCGCGCCACGCGCCGTCTTTGTCCAGACCGATGTCGCCGCCCCCTCCTCTGTCGAGGCTCTGGCGGTCGATGCCGTGGACAGGTTCGGTACGCCTCATGTCGTGGTCAACTGCGCCGGCATCCTTCAGAGCGGCAAGCATGTGCTCGACCAGGATCTGGACGAAGACGAGAAGATGTGGCGGATCAACTATCGCGGCACCCTTCTCGGCTGCCAGGTGTTCGGCCGGCTGATGTCGGCCGCCGGGCGCGGCGCGATCCTCAACGTCGGGTCGCTGGCCTCTTTCGCACCGCTGTCGCTCCCAGCCTACACGCCCGGGAAGCACGCGGTGCTGGCCCTGACCCAGATGCTGGCTGCCGAGCTCGGTCCGCATGGGGTTCGCGTCAATGCCGTGGCGCCGGGCTACACGCTCTCCGACGGGCTGAAGACCAAGATCGCCAAAGGCGAACGCAACCCGGATGCGATCCAGGCCACTACGGCGCTGCGCCGCTTCGTCGAGCCGCGCGACGTGGCCGAGGCGGCCTTGTTCCTCTGCTCCGACCGCGCCGCTTCGATCACCGGGATCACGCTGCCCGTCGATGCCGGCTGGCTTGTCCAGGCGCCCTACGCGCAGTACCTGCAAGGCAATCCTATCCGGCAAGCACCGGTGATCTGACAGATGGCCAAAGCCGGAATTCACGGTCGGACGGTCGCCACGGCGGCGGTTTGAATGGTTTTGCCGGTTCGGGCATCATCCCGAATCTGGCCTTGGACGCGAACGGAAGGGTCCTGATGACGAAGCGCAAGCCGCTGTCCACCGTTGTGGCGGAGAGCCTGGCCGACAAGATCCATTCGGGAAAGCTGCAGCCCGGCGCGCAACTGCCGACGGAGGCGGAGCTTTGCGCCGAATACGATGTCAGCCGCACGGTTGTGCGCGAAGCGGTGGCGCGTCTGCGCTCGGAAGGCATGGTGGTGCCGCAGCAAGGGCGCGGTATGTTTGTCAGCCAAACGCCTGCACCACGCAATTTCTCAATTCCGGACGAGGCGCTCAGAACCCTGCCGGAAACCATCGCCCTGCTCGAATTGAGATTGAGCGTCGAAGTGGAATCCGCCGGGCTTTGCGCGGAACGCCGGACCGACAAGGAAGCGAGCAATATCCGGGCCATGATGGATGAGATCGACGCGCAGCAGGCGGATCCCGCCGCCGTCCAGATCCACTACGACTATGATTTTCACCTCGCGATCGCCAAGGCCGCCCGCAATGAGTTCATCCATGGCTTCCTGAGCTATCTCGGACCGATGATCGTGCCACGTTTCCAACTCGGCTATGTCGTCGAGCCGGCACTCAAGGACAGCTACTACGCGCGCATTCACAGCGAGCACCAAGCCATCGTCGATGCGATCGAAAGACAGGATGGCCGCGCCGCCCGCCAGGCCATGCGCAAGCATCTGCACAACAGCCTCGGACGCGTGCGCGCCTTGGCGAGAGCCTCTGGCGTAGAGGCAACGGATGCAGAGCAGAAGGCGGCCGCGGCCACGCTTTTCACCAAAATGAAAAGGCCGGTATCGACAGGCGGATGAGCCTCAAGGGCTTGCATTGCTGACCACATGGTCCGGGGGCCAGGCGTCACCCGCTAGCGAAAGCCGCGTTTTGCTCAATCGGCAACGCGAAAGCGCTTTGCATGGGTAGAAAAGTATTGCTTTCCTTTGATTTGCTGCGGCTGGGGCTCGTGCAAGCGGCGCAGCACGCTTCAGTCGCCGGAAGCGCTTTCGAAAGTGCATCTTTCCTTTTTGTTGCTTTTCTTGGTTTCGCAGCATCGGCCAAGGCCGCACACTGACGCCAGCCAATTTGGGGAACCCACGTGACCACAGCCTTCATCACAGGAGCGACGAGCGGCATAGGGCGAGCGATCGCCATCGCGTTGAGCGACGCCGGCTATGACGTCTATGCGGTCGGCCGCAGCCAGGCAGCGCTGAAGGAGCTGCAGTCCGAGCGGCCAGGCATTGTTCCGATCGCCGTCGACATCACCGATCGCGAGGCGCTGGAATCGGTGCTGGCAGGTCTAACCGTCGACGTCTTGATCAACAATGCCGGCATAATGCCGCCGCTCGGCAACTTCGCCGACATGAAGATCGCCGATATCGACACGACGCTTGAGATAAACCTCAGCGCAGCGATCCTGCTCACCCGCCTCGTCGTGTCGCAGATGCGCGAGCGGCAGTCGGGGCACATATTGTTCACCGGCTCCGTCGCGGGCCATGCCGCATTCTCCAACATTGCCGTCTACTCGGCCACCAAGGCGGCGATCTCGGGCTTTGCCGCCGGGTTGCGCGCCGACCTCTCCCCGTCCGGCATACGTGTCACCGAGATCGTCGCCGGCCGTGTCGAGACGCAGCTTTACAACCAGATCCTCGACGCCAACGCGCGCGCTGCCATGTACGCCGGAAAGGTGGTGCAGCCGGATGACGTGGCCAAGATGGTCGTCGCGGTGCTGGCGCTCCCCGCGTGGGCCGACGTTACCCGTTTCGACATCATGCCGACCTGGCCGACCTCGCCGAGCGGCACCAAATAAGGAAAAACTGGAATGAAGGATCTTTCCGTTCTGATCGTTGGCGGCGGCGCCGGCCTGGGTGCGCTTCTCGCCCGCATGGCCGTCGAGGCCGGAGCGGCCAAGCTGGGCATCATCGACATCAACAAGGAAGCCGCCGAGGCAGCGCTCGAACCAGCAAAGGCCAAGGGCTTGCCGACCGCGGCCGCGACTTGCGACATCCAGCTCGGCCCTCAATGCCACGCCGCCTTCGACGCCGTCGTTGCGAATCTCGGACGCGTCGACACGCTGATCAATTGCGCCGCGATCTACCCACGCCGTCCGCTGCTCGAGATCACCGACGCCGAGTGGGACGCCTCCAACGGCATCAACATCAAGGGCACCTACCACATGATGGTGGCGGCGGTTCGCCACATGCAGTTGCAGGAGCCGAAAGCCCAGGTGCGCGGGCGCATCGTCAATCTGACCTCGGTCGACGCTTTCAAGGCGCATCCGCAGAACGCCCATTATGCGGCAACGAAGGCTGCGGTCGTCAGCCTGACGCGGTCCTTTGCCCATCACGTCGCAAAGGACGGGATCCTGGTGAATTCGGTGGCGCCGGCCGGCATGGCCACGGAGAAGGCGAAGGCCCTCGGCTTCCTCGAGGAACTCGCCAAGGCCAGCCCGCTCGGCCGCGGTGCCGAGCCGACCGAGATCGCCGAATGGGTGCTGATGACCGGCGGCCCGAAGAACACCTACATGACCGGCGAAAATGTAATCGTTTCCGGCGGTTACATATACGCTTGAGCGGGCTTTCAGCGGCCGCCGCCGGCTGAGATACGGCAGTGCATCATCAACGGAGTCTCGGACGAAAGGAGGCGGAATTCACCATGACCGGCAAGCTTCGCCTTCCTTCGCTCAATGCTCTTCGGGTCTTTCATGCCGTGGCGCAGCACAAAAGCTTCCGGCAGGCGGCCGACGAGCTGCTGGTGACCCCACAGGCCGTCGGGCAGCAGATCAAGCTCCTGGAGGACACGCTCCAGGTGACGCTGTTCGAGCGCAAGGGCCGATCGATCGAACTGACCGAGTCGGCGATCCTGCTCTCGCATTACGTCAAGGCCGGCTTCGACGAGTTCTCCGAAGGCGTCCGCCGCGTCACCAAATCGAACTACAGGGATCGCATCAACCTCAATGCGAGCCCCTACTTCGCCACGCACTATCTTCTGCCCAGGCTTGCGCTGTACCGCGAGATCCTGCCGGGCGCCGACCTACGCCTGACGACGATGGTCGACTTGCCCGATTTCGGCCGTGACGACATCGATATGACGGTGCAGTGGGGCTACGGCAACTGGCCGGACTACGAGACCACGCTGCTGGTGCCGGATCCGAAGATCATCTGCTGCACGCCGGCCATCGGCGAGAAGATCAAGTCGGCTCAGGACCTGACGCGGTTCACCCTGCTCGACACCGTCAAGTCGAAGCGCCTGTGGCCGGACATATTGCGGCACCTCGGCGTGGAGCAGGCGGAAGGTGACCGCAGCATCGGCTTCGACGACGCCGCGACGATGCGCCGTGCGGCCCTGCAGGGCATCGGCATCGGGCTCGTCTCCGTCATCGACGCCGAGGAGGATTTGCGATCGGGCGCGCTGGTTGCGCCGATCGGCCGTGACGCTCTTTCAGACATGAAGACCGAGGAGGTCCCAGGCTTCTACCTGATCGTGCCGCGCGGTCATCTGCGCGTGAAAGCCGTGGCGGCCCTGCATCGATGGCTCGTTCAGCAGGACTGGGGGAGCGACCTCAAGCTTTCTTCGCTGCCGAAACCGACCCCGCTCTCCGATTAGGAGCGGCTTCGTGACCGGGGTCCAGGACGCGCGTCTCAGACCTCCAAGAACAAGAACAAAGCAAACCTCAACAGTGGAGACACAGAACATGAAAATGATGCAATGGGGGGCCGCGGCCGTGGCCCTTGGCCTGGTTCATTTCGCGGTGCCGGCCGAGGCGGCCGGCGGCAAGACGCTGGAAACCGTGAAGGCGCGCGGAATGCTCAACTGCACCGGCCATGACGGCTCCTATCTCGGCTTCGCCGAGGTCGACGACACGGGCAACTGGAAGGGCATGGACATCGATCTCTGCAAAGCGGTGGCCACGGCCGTGCTCGGCGGTCCGGCGAAGCTGAAAGTCGTTCCGATCAGCTGGGCCCAGCGCTGGCCGTCGCTGCAGTCGGGCGACGTCGACATCATCATCAAGGCCTCGGGCGGCACGCTCAGCCGCGACACCGAACTCGGCCTGCAATTCTCGATGTCCTATTATCTCGGCACAACCAAGGTGATGGCGCACAAGGAACTCAATCTGAAGTCGCTGAAGGACGCCAATGGCGGCACGATCTGCATTCCCGCCGGGACGACCATCGAGCAGCAGGTTGCGGCCTATGCGCAGAAGGTGGGAATCAAGCTGGAACCGGTCGTCATCGAAAAGACCGAGGAGCTTGAGCAGGCATACTTCTCGGGCCGCTGCGATATGTACGCCCAATGGGGGCCGGTTCTCGCAATCGCGCGTGTCGCCAAGGGCAAGGTCGACGACCACGTGATCCTGCCCGACGTGCTCGCCGTCGAGCCCGAGGTGATGATCGTGCGGCAAGGCGACGACAATTGGGTCGACGTTGCCAATTGGACGCTCACTGCCCTGCTCTTCGCCGAGGAGGAAGGCATCACGTCCAAGAATGTCGATGAGATCAAGGCCAAGCCGACCTCACCGCAGGTGGCGAAGTTCCTCGGCGCGACACCGGGCCTGGGCAAGGGTCTCGGGCTCGCCGACGACTGGGCCTACAACGTGATCAAGAAGGTCGGCAATTACGGCGAGATCTTCGATCGCGATCTGGGCAAGGACTCGCCCTACAAGATGGATCGCGAGCTGACCAACCTCTGGAACAATGGCGGGGTCCTGTTCCCGCTGGTGATCGACTGATCCACCAGACATGCCGAATGGCATCACTTGGCGCCGCTGAAATGCGGCTGGGAGGAATTTAACGCATGTGCCTCCGCCCTGCTTTCGCCGGGCGGAGACGGCGGCAATTCAGGAAAAGTCGGTCAATGGTCAGCCTGCTGAGAAATCAGAAGGCCCGCAACGCGCTGTTGCAGGTTGTCTATGTCGGGTCGCTTGGAGCGCTGGTGCTGGCCTGCGCGATGATCGCCCGACGCAACCTTGCCCAGCAGGGGATCACCTCCGGGTTCGACTTCTTGTATAAGTCGACGGGTTGGGACGTGAGCTTTTCCCTCCTGCCCGCCACGGCCAATGATCCCTACTGGTGGTATTTCCTGATCGGGATCATCAATACGCTCTTCCTGGGCAGCGTCGGGCTGATCCTGGCGACAGTCGTCGGGACGATCGTCGGTTTGGCGCGCACCTCCTCCAACGAATTGGCGCGGCTGCTCGGCCGTACCTATGTCGACATCTTCCGCAACATCCCGCTGATCCTGCAGGTGTTCTTCTGGTACGCCGTCATCACGCACCTGCCGACGCCGCGCGCCGCGCATCAGGCCTTCGGCATGTTGCTGACCAGCCGTGGCCTTTATGCACCGATCCCCAATGTCGGCGGCGTTGCGTTCGCGGCGGCGGCCATCGCATTCATCGGCGCAATCGCGCTTCCCGTCTGGCTGGGCAGGACGTCGCGCCTCAACCGACCGCTCGGCGAGCGCCTCGGCATCCAACTCGCCGGCGCGGCGGCGGCGCTGGCCTGCGCGGTCCTCATCCTGGCGGGCGGCCGCCTTCCGGGCCTGCCGCTGCTCGACTTCCCGGCCTTGCAGGGCCTCAACATCAAAGGGGGCTTGCGCATTCCGCCGGAATTTTCCGCGCTGGCGGTGGCTATCGCCATCTATGGCGGCTCCTACATCGCCGAGATCGTGCGCGGCGGCTTCAAGGCTGTCAGCAAGGGCCAGGTGGAAGCGGCACTTTCGCTGGGGCTCAGCCCTTGGCGCATCTTCACGCTGGTGCGGCTGCCGCTGGCGCTGCGCGCCATGCTGCCGATCCTCGCCAACCAGTATGTCTGGTTGATAAAGGCAACGACGATGGGCATTGCCGTCGGTTTCACCGACTTCTTCATGATCGTGGCGCTGACGATCAACCATTCCGGCCAGACGCTTGAGGCGATCGGCATCCTGATGGCGGGCTTCCTTACCATCAATCTGAGCCTGGCCGCTGTATTCAACCGCATCAACAAGGCCATTGCCCTTAAGGGCAATCAACTGAGGGGATGAGACAATGGAGATGATCTTTGTTGCTCCGCCCGCGCCAGGACGGCTGGAGGATCTGAAGCGACGCTTCTTTGTAACACCGCTTCAGGCCCTGTTGTCGCTGGTGTCCCTTGCCATCATGGCCTCTCTGGCCTGGAAGCTGCTCAATTGGGCAGTGTTCTCGGCGGTGTTCACGACGAGCGGCGGGCCCGAGGCCTGCCAGGCCGCGGCAGGAGCCTGCTGGTCGGTCATCGCGGCGAGGTGGCGCATCATCCTGTTCGGGCTCTACCCCTTCGAGGAGCAATGGCGCTCGGCGCTCGCCTGCGTGACGGTGGTGGTCATGACGGTGCTGAGCTGTATTCCCGCGTTCTGGACGGGCCGCCGCATCGCACTCGTATGGGGCGCCGGAACTGCCCTCTATTACGTGCTGATGAAAGGCGGCGTGCTTGGTCTCGCCTATGTCGGCGAGGAAGCCTGGGGCGGATTGGCGCTGACTCTTTTCATTTTCGTGACCACCTGCCTGATCGGCTTTCCGCTGGCGATCTGCCTGGCCTTGCTGCGCCGGTCCGAACTGCCGTGGATATCGCGGACCACCGGCGTCATCATCGATTCGGTCCGCTCGCTGCCGCTGATCTCGATTCTGTTCACATTCGCCATCGTTCTGCCGTTCGCGCTGCCGCAATGGCTCCAGGGCGACAAGCTGTACAGGGTGATCCTTGGTTCTGCCCTGTTCTTTTCTGCCTATCAGGCTGAGATCGTCAGGGGCGGAATGCAGGGTGTTCCGACGGGACAGGAAGAGGCCGCCATGGCTCTCGGCATGAGCTACTGGCAGCGCATCGGCCGCATCCTGCTGCCGCAGGCCATGCGCAACGCGTTGCCGGCGACGATCAACCAGTTCGTCATCTCGTTCAAGGAAACCTCGCTGGTGGTCATCGTCGGCTTCTTCGAGATCCTGGCCTCAGGCAACGCCGCCTACGGCACCGGCGAATGGCGCTTCGCCTATGTCGAGGTCTATGCCTTCATCGCCTTCATCTACTTCGTCTTCGTCTTCAGCCTGTCCCGCTACGGCGGCTTCCTGGAGCGCCGCATGTCGGTCGGCGAACGCTAAGGGAGGTGCACATGAATGCCACGCAATCGTCCGGACCCGCGGTCCGCATCGAGGGCCTGGACAAATATTACGGGTCGTTCCATGCGCTGCGGAAGATAGACCTTTGCGTGGAGCGGGGAGAAAGGATCGTCATCTGCGGTCCTTCCGGCTCCGGCAAGTCCACCATGATCCGCTGCATCAACCGGCTGGAACAGCACAATGGCGGCCGCATCACCGTGCTCGGCACCGAACTCAACGACGACGTCGGCAACATCGACGAGATCAGGCGCGAAGTCGGCATGGTGTTCCAGCACTTCAACCTGTTTCCGCATATGACGGTGCTGGAGAACTGCATGATCGCACCGATGATCGTGCGCAAGCGGCCGCGCGCGGAAGCCGAGGCGACCGCGCGGCGCTATCTGGAAAAGGTCCGCATTCCCGAGCAGGCGATGAAGTTTCCGGGACAGTTGTCCGGCGGCCAGCAGCAGCGGGTGGCGATTGCGCGTGCCCTTTGCATGCAGCCGCAGATCATGCTGTTCGACGAACCGACTTCGGCGCTCGATCCGGAAATGATCGCCGAAGTGCTCGACGTCATGGTGACGCTTGCCTCCGAGGGCATGACGATGATCTGCGTCACGCATGAAATGGGCTTCGCGCGCCGGGCTGCCGATCGGGTGATCTTCATGGACGGCGGCGAGATCGTCGAGGAGGCGCCGCCGGAGGAGTTCTTCGCCGCGTCCCGCAACGAGCGCACGCGACAGTTCCTCTCGCAGGTTCTGGGTCATTGAGCGGGCGCCCCTACCCTCTATACGCGGCACGTCGGACAGTTCAGGGACTTCGATGACAGATCCCGTCGGTGCATTGCAGGCGATTCTGGGACCGAAAGGCTGGCTTTCGGGGAGCGACGCCGAGCCATATCAACGCGATTGGCTGAACCGCTATGGCGTCCCGCCCCTCGGCGTTGCCCGGCCCGCCAACACTGCGCAGGTCGCCGCGGTCGTCAAAGCTTGCCGGGAAGCAGGATTGGCCGTCGTGCCGCAAGGCGGGAACACGGGCCTGTGCGGCGGCGCCGTCGCCGATCAGCCGAACGCGGTGATCGTCTCGCTGTCCCGCATGACGGCGATCGGCCAACCGGACCCGGAAAGCGGCTCGGTCGCGGTCGAAGCCGGCGTCGTGCTTTCCTCCCTGCACGAGGCGCTGGAGCCGCACGGCCTGATGTTTTCGATGCATCTCGGCGCCGAAGGCAGCGCCAGGATCGGCGGCCTGATCGGCACCAATGCCGGCGGCAGCCAAGCGTTCCGCTACGGGATGATGCAAGATCTGGTGCTCGGCCTCGAAGTCGTGACGCCGGACGGCGCGGTGTGGGACGGCCTGCGCGCGGTGCAGAAGGACAATGCCGGCTATCAGTTGCGCAAGCTGTTCTGCGGCGCGGAAGGCACGCTGGGCATTGTGACGCGTGCGGTGTTGCGGCTTTATCCCACGCACCGGCAGCAGGCGAGCGCGCTGCTGGTCATGTCCGACTTTGCCGCCGCCGTCTCGTTCGGCACCTGCCTGCGCGGCGAGGCGCAAGAGTTTCTGGCCGGGCTCGAATTCTTTTCCGATGTCGGGCTGACGCTCGCGCTCAAGCACCTGCCGGACCTCGCCTACCAGCTCGAGTCGCGAGGCGACGTCTATCTGCTCGTCGAAATGGCATCGGGCTCGACGCGCGTTCCCCTCGACGACATCCTGGCTTCAGCGCTGGAATGGGGCGTGGAGCAAGGGCTGGTCGTCGACGGCGCGCTGGCGACCTCGGGCGCGCAGCGGGCGCAGTTCTGGCGCCTGCGCGAGGAACAGCCCGAAGGGCAGCGCCTGGAGGGCGAGCAGCTGAAGCACGACATCTCAGTGCCGCCCGGCGCCATCGCCCGTTTCATCGAAGCCGGCGCAACGATATGCAACGACATTCTTCCCGGCGTGCGGATCAATCCGTTCGGGCATCTCGGCGACGGCAACATTCACTACAACCTGTCGCCTCCGGAGCGTCGCTCCGATTTCGAGGGCAAGGCCGGAGCGTTCGCCGAAGGGCTGGCATCGCTCGCCACGGCAATGGGCGGCAGCTTCGCGGCAGAGCATGGGCTTGGACGCGCCAAGATCGCTATGGCCGACCGCAACCGGGGTTCGGTGGAGCGGGAACTCATGGCGCGGCTGAAGAATGCGTTCGATCCGCAAGGCGCGATGAATCCCGGTGTCCTGGTGCGAAATCCATAGGAAAGAAAAACTTTCGAATGGACCGCATTTCTTGATTTCGCCCCTATCCGACAGAGTGCAGGTATAGTCCGACAGGCAGGTTCGGTCCGCCTGCCGCCAGCTTGAGAGGATGTCGAAGCATGGTCCGCAATGGCGGTCACCTTCTCGTCGAGTGCCTGATCGCCTTGGGCGCGACCAAGAGCTTCGGCGTTCCCGGCGAAAGCTATCTCGCCGTACTCGACGCGCTGCACGACACCCATGGAAAGCTGGACTACGTGCTCTGCCGCAACGAAGGCGGCGCAGCGTTCATGGCTTCGGCCTATGGCAAGCTGACCGGCTCGCCTGGCATCTGCTTCGTCACCCGCGGTCCGGGCGTGACCAATGCTAGCATCGGCGTGCACACGGCCATGCAGGACAGTTCGCCGATGATCCTGTTCGTCGGCCAGGTCGGCACCGACATGAAAGGCCGTGAAGCCTTTCAGGAGATCGACTACCGCGCAGTGTACGGAACCGTCGCCAAATGGGCGGTCGAGATCGATGACGTCGCGCGCCTTCCCGAGATCGTGGCGCGGGCCTGGACCACCGCCTTGACGGGACGGCCCGGACCCGTCGTGGTCGCGCTGCCGGAAGACATGCTTACAACGATGACCGACGCCGCGCCGCTCAGCGGTCCGGCGTCAATTTTCGAAGCCGCTCCGGCACCGGATGCGATTGCCGCGGCGCTCCAGGTGCTGGCAGCGGCCGAGAAGCCGGTGCTGCTGATGGGAGGCGCCAACTGGACGGCGGCTGGGCGCGCGGCGCTCCAGAGCTTCGCCGAGTCCTCCGATATTCCCGTTGTCGCCGCCTTCCGCTACCAGGACCAGTTCGACAACAACTCGCCGGTCTTCGTCGGCGAGGCCGGCGTCGGCATGGCGCCGCATGTAAGAAACCTAGTCCGCGAGGCCGATGTGATCCTGGCCGTCAATGTCCGTTTCGGCGAGATGACGACGGACGGCTACACGCTGCTGGAAGTGCCCGTGCCGCGTCAGAAGCTGATCCATGTCCACGGCTCGGACCGCGAGATCGGCAAGATCTATGTGCCCGCAATCGGTATCCATGCCGGGCCGAACGCCTTCGCCAATGCGCTGTCCCCGGTCAAGGGCACCTGGGCCGACTGGCGCGCGCGGGCACGCAAGGCCTATGAAGGCACGTTCGCCGCGCCAGTCCAACCTGGTCCGGTCGACATGGTCGCGGTCAGCGCCTGGCTGCGCGAGACCTTGCCGGCCGACGTCATCCTCACCAACGGCGCCGGCAACTTCACCGTCTGGCCGAACAAGTTCTTCAAGTTCGGGCCGCAGGCGCGGCTGCTTGCACCGCAGTCCGCCGCGATGGGCTACGGCCTGCCGGCGGCGATCGCCGCCAAGGTGGCCCATCCTGAGCGCACGGTCGTCTGCTTCGCCGGCGACGGCGATTTCCAGATGAATTGCCAGGAACTCGGCACCGCCATGCAGGCTGGCTCGCAGCCGATCGTGCTGATCATCAACAACGGTATCTACGGCACGATCCGGGCGCATCAGGAGCGCAACTATCCCGCCCGCGTCTGCGGAACCTCGCTCGAAAATCCGGATTTCGTGACGCTGGCCAAAGCTTACGGCTTCCACGCCGAGCGCGTCGAGGCGACGCAAGATTTCGCCGCGGCGTTCGAGCGGGCGCTCAAGTCCGAAAGAGGCGCGGTGCTCGACATCGCCATCTCGCCCGAAGCGCTCACGCCCCGGCAGACCCTCTCCCAGATGCGCGACGCCGCGCTCGCTTCCCAGAAGGCCAAGGCATGACCTCCACAACTGACGACATCCGTCTCGGCGCGGACATCGGCGGCACCTTTACCGACATCGCCCTCGATGTCAGGGGCACACTGTTCTCGACCAAAGTGCTGACCAACTATTCGGCGCCGGAGCAGGCGATCCTCGATGGTATCGCCATCGTCACTCGCGATGCCGGCATCTCGGCAGCCGAGATCGGCATTATCATCCACGGCACGACGCTCGCCACCAATGCGCTGATCGAGCGGCGCGGCGCCAAGACCGCGCTGGTCACGACGGAAGGCTTCCGCGACGTGATCGAGATGCGAACGGAAAACCGCTTCGAACAGTATGATCTCAACCTGCAACTGCCGACGCCGCTGATCCCGCGCGAGGACCGCTTCACTGTCAAGGGCCGGATCGGCGCCGAGGGCCAGGAGTTGCAGCCCCTCGATGAAGCAGCCCTGGAGCATATCGCCGAGCGCATAGCGGCCGGCGGTTTCGGCTCGGTGGCGATCGGCTTCATCCACGCCTATGCAAACCCTGCTCACGAGAGCCGGGCTCGCGAGATCCTCGCTAAGAAGCTCAGCATCCCGATCTCGATCAGCTCGGAAGTCTCGCCGCAGATGCGCGAGTTCGAGCGCTTCAACACAGTCTGCGCCAACGCCTATGTGCGGCCGCAGATGGCCGACTACCTCGCCCGCCTGCAGACACGACTGAAGGACATGGGCGCCGAATGCCCGGTCTTCATGATCCATTCCGGCGGCGGCCTGATCTCGGTGGAGACTGCTTCGGAATTCCCGGTGCGGCTGGTCGAATCCGGCCCGGCGGGCGGGGCGATCTTCGCCGCAGACATCGCCAGGCGCTTTGGTCTTGAGAAGGTCGTGTCCTACGACATGGGCGGAACCACTGCCAAGATCTGCCTGATCGAGGACTATGCGCCGCGCACGGCGAGGACATTCGAAGTGGCGCGCACCTACCGCTTCTCGAAAGGCTCGGGCATGCCGATCTCCATTCCGGTGATCGAGATGATCGAGATCGGCGCCGGCGGCGGTTCCATTGCCTGGGTCGACGCCATGGGCCGCATCCAGACCGGGCCAGAGAGCGCCGGCTCGGAACCAGGACCGGCCTGCTACGGCCGCGGCGGCAAGCGCCCGGCGATCACCGACGCCGACCTGGTGCTCGGCAAGCTCGATCCCGACAATTTCGCCGGCGGCGCGATCAAGCTCGATGCGGCGGCATCCGAGCAGGCGATCATGCGCGATGTCGGCGAGCGCCTGTCGCTCAACGCGATGTCGACCGCCTTCGGCATCTGCGAGGTGGTGGACGAGAACATGGCCAACGCCGCCCGCGTCCACGCGGTCGAAAACGGCAAGAACATTTCCGACAATCTGATGATCGCCTTTGGCGGCGCGGCGCCGCTGCACGCGGCAAGGCTGTGCGAAAAGCTCGGCATCGATCAGTGCATCGTGCCGAGAGGCGCCGGTGTCGGATCGGCGATCGGCTTCCTCAAGGCACCGTTCGGCTACGAGGCGCTGGCGTCGAAGCTGACGCGCCTGTCACGGTTCAAACCGGCCGAGGTCAATGCCCTGCTCGCCGACCTCAAAGCCTCGGCTGAGGGTTTCGTGCGGACAGGCGCCAGCGGTAGGATCATCTGCGAGATTACCGCGTTCATGCGCTACGCCGGCCAGGGCTGGGAAATTCCCGTGCCGCTGGCGGACGAGCCGTTCGGCGACGATGCCGCGGCAAAGCTCAAGGAACTGTTCGAGACCAGCTACCAGCGCTTCTTCGGCCGCGCCATCGAAGGGCTCGACGGGCTGGAGATCGAAATCGTCACCTGGTCGGTCAAGGCGACGGACGTTCGGCCCGCCGTTGCGAGGCACGAACTCACGACCGGCAACAAGGCCAGCCAGCCGACAACGATGCGCGCGGTCTTCGATCCGGCAACCGGGTCGCCGCAGAACTATGGAATCATCGAACGTGAGATGCTCTGCGCCGGCGATCGCGTCGCGGGCCCGGCGGTCATCGTCGAGCGTGAGACATCGACCGTCGTCACAACCAGCTTCGACGCCGTCATCCAGAGCGACGGCGCAATCCTTCTGATCCGCAAAGGCAGCCAGGCATGAGCGATATTGGCGAAATCCGCATGCAGGTCATGTGGAACCGGTTGATCTCGGTGGTCGAGGAGCAGGCGCTCACTCTGCTGCGCACCGCCTTCTCGACCTCGGTGCGCGAATCCGGGGACCTGTCTGCCGGCGTGTTCGACCCGCGCGGCCAGATGCTGGCGCAGGCGGTTACCGGCACGCCCGGTCACGTCAACACCATGGCCGAAGCCGTGCTGCATTTCATGAACGAGATCCCGCGCGAAAACATGTTCGAGGGCGACACCTACGTCACCAACGACCCCTGGCTGGGCACGGGCCATCTCCACGATATCACCATGGTGTCGCCGTCGTTCCTGAACGGCGAGCTCGTCGCCTTCTTCGCCTGCACGGCGCATGTCGTCGATGTCGGCGGACGCGGCTTCGGCGCCGACGGCAAGTCGGTCTATGAGGAAGGCATCCAGATCCCGATCATGAAGTTCGCGGAAAAGGGCAAGGTCAATCTCGACCTTGTCCGGATCCTGCGCGCCAATGTCCGCGAGCCGAACCAGGTCGTCGGCGACTTCTATTCGCTTGCCGCCTGCAACGAAGTCGGCCATCGCCGGCTCGTCGACATGATGAAGGAGATCGGCCTGACCTCGCTCGACGGGCTCGGCGATTTCATCTTCTCGCGCACGCGCGACGCCATGCTCGAACGCATTAAGGCGCTGCCCAAGGGAAGCTGGTCGAACGAGCTGGTGACCGACGGCTATGACGAGCCGGTCAAGCTCGCAGCCACGGTCTCGGTCCGTGACGACCATGTCGAGGTCGACTTCACCGGCACCGATCCGATGAGCCGCTGGGGCATCAACTGCCCGATCATCTACAGCAAGGCCTATGCATGTTATGCGCTGAAATGCATGGTGGCGCCCGACATTCCCAACAATGCCGCCTCGCTTGCCTTCTTCACCGTATCGTCGCCGGTCAACATCCTGAACGCCGTGCGGCCGGCGCCGGTGGCGCTCAGGCATATCTTCGGCCACATGGTGCCCGATCTGGTCCTGGGCGCTTTCTCCAAGGCGCTGCCGGGAAAAATCCTCGCCGAAGGTGCGGGCGCGCTTTGGAACATCCATATCTCGGCACGTCCGGTTGCCGGGGGATCCGGCCGGCGCGCCGAAGTGCTGATGTTCAACTCCGGCGGCATGGGCGCCCGTCCAGAGCTCGATGGGCTGTCGGCGACGGCTTTCCCTTCCGGGGTCCATACGATGCCGATCGAGGCGACGGAACATACCGGCCCGATCGTGATCTGGCGCAAGGAGCTGCGTCCGAACTCGGGCGGCGATGGTGAATTCCGCGGCGGCCTTGGGCAGGTCATCGAGATCGCCGCGACCGACGGCCATGAATTCGACTTCTCGGCCATGTTCGACCGCGTCAATCATCCGGCCCACGGGCGCAATGGCGGCAAGCCTGGTGTCGCGGGCGTGGTCAAGCTCGATGACGGGACAAAGATGCGGCCGAAGGGCTGGCAGCACGTGCCGGCCGGGCGCAGGCTGATCCTCGAACTCCCGGGCGGTGGCGGCTATGGCGATCCAGCCAGGCGCAGCGCCACCTCGCGAGCCAATGACCGGTCCAAGGGTTACATCACGGAGAAAGACTGATGAGCTATGTTGCCTCGCGGCTGTCGGTGGTGAAGCCATCGGCTTCGATGGCGGCCTCGCAGGCCGCTAAGGCGCTGCGCGCCAAGGGGGTGGACGTGATCGACCTCGGGCTGGGCGAGCCCGATTTCCCGACGCCTCTCCACATCATCGACGCCGCGCATTTCGCTGCGAAGGCCGGGCAGACGCTCTACACGGCCGCCGCGGGCACGGCCGAGGTGCGCGAGGCGATCGCCGGCAAGTTCCGGCGCGAGAATGGTCTGGACTACAAGGCCGACGACATCGTGGTGGCCAACGGCGCCAAGCAGATCATCTTCAATGCGCTGATGGCGACGCTGGAAACCGGCGACGAGGCAATCCTGCCGGCGCCTTACTTCGTCTCCTATCCCGAGATGGTGAAGCTGCTCGGAGGCAGACCGGCGGTCGTCGAGTGTCCGGAGACAACGGGCTTCCGGCTGACGCCGGCCCTGCTGGAGCAGGCGATCACGCCAAGGACGAAGTGGCTTTTCCTCAACATGCCTGGCAACCCGTCCGGCGCGGTCTATTCGCAACCCGAACTCGAAGCGCTGGGAACAGTGCTGGCGAAACACCCGCATGTTCTCGTCCTCGCCGACGAGATCTACGAGCACATCCTCTTCGACGGGCGCGAGTTCGTTTCCTTCGGGAAGGCTTGCCCCGAGCTCAAGGAGCGCACACTGATCGTCAACGGCGTGTCGAAGTCTTACGCGATGACCGGCTGGCGCGTCGGCTACGCGGCTGGCCCGGCGCCGCTCGTCAAGGCGATGTCGACGGTCCAAAGCCAGTCCTGCACTTCCGTTTGCTCGATCGCGCAGGCGGCGACGGTCGCGGCGCTCGACGGGCCGCAGGACGAGGTGGCTCGCTTCCGGCAGGCCTTCGAGGCGCGCCGCGACCTCGTCGTGGACGGTATCAGGAAGATTAACGGACTGACGCTGTCACCGCCGGAAGGCGCCTTCTACGCCTATATCGGCTGCGCCAGCCTGATCGGCCGCAAGACGCCCAAGGGCGCGGTGCTGGAAGACGATGCGGCTGTGGCAAATTATCTTCTGAACGAAGGGCGAGTGGCGTCGGTGCCCGGCGTCGCCTACGGATTGTCGCCGTATTTTCGTATTTCGACAGCGACCAGCGAAGAAGTGTTGACTGAGGCGATCTCGCGGATCAAAGCCGCCGTCGCGCTAGTGGAGTAAATGATGCCGCATTACGAACGTATCCTGATCACCGGCGCCGCCGGACGGCTCGGCTCTCAGTTGAGGAAGGGGCTGGTGCCGCTGGCAAAGACCATCCGCCTGGCCGGGCGCGAACCATTCGGTGATCTCGCGCCCCACGAGGAGGAAGCGGTCTTCGATCTCGCCGACATGGATGCGACGATCGCGGCGACCAAGGATTGCGACGCCATCGTGCATTTCGGCGGCGCGCCGCTCGAATGCGAGTGGCAGACCATCCTCGATTCCAGCATCCGCGGCTCCTACCACATCTACGAAGGCGCGCGGAAACACGGCGTCAAGCGCGTCATCTATGCATCCTCGGTGCATGCCATCGGCTATCACGAGATCGAGACCCATATCGGCGTCGATGCGCCGGTGCGCCCCGACAGCCTCTATGGCGTGTCGAAGAATTTCGTCGAAAGCCTCAGCCGGCTCTACTGGGACAAGTTCGGCATCGAGACGGTGTGCCTGCGCATCTTCTCCTCCTTCCCCGAACCCGCCGACCGCCGCATGTTGTGGTCCTACCTCTCCTTCGCCGACTGCGTGCGCCTGGTCGAGGCATCGCTGACGGCGCCACGCGTCGGCCACACGATCTCCTTCGGCATTTCCAACAACAAGTTGAAGATGGTCGACAACAGCGGCGCAGACCACCTCGGTTTCGTCCCGCAGGACAGTTCGGAGCCGTACCGCGCCGCCGTCGAAGCCAAGACGCCGATCCCCGATCCGACCAAGCCGTCCGTGAAATACCTTGGTGGATGGTTCTGCGAACTCGGGCATCCCGACGATAAAGGCGAATGACCACCACAGCGGGTCATCGCCCAATCGATGATGCAAGCGGCTCCGGAGGCGCCAGAAACACTTGGCATCCAGAAGCCGAGCTCAATCCCAGTCACAAGGCTGGCACCAGCCTCCAGTGGTAAATGGCCTGCGTCATCCACTGGAGCAAAGCCATGACCTCTCCCATTGGCAACCAGCACAACACGGGCATGGTGCATCGCACGAGCAGACCTGAAGCGCCGTCCGAAGCAGAATTTCCCGGCAAGAGCGCCGAAAGCGTCGGTCATCTCGCCAAAGCCTCTGTCTTGGAGGCCGGCGACAGCGAGCCCGGTGCGCAAGGACGAGCAGCATCACGGATCGCGAGAATGGACGTTACCGTGCTTGCACCCACCGATTCAGGCGACGAGCAGGTGTCGGATACAGCTGGCGACGGCGACGGCGCAGTTGACCCGGATGCCGGAGAGAACATTCTGGAATGACCCGCCGCGCTTAAAGCGTGGTGCGGACGGAATACCGCTACGCATTTTCCTGGAATTGCTCCTTAGCCGCGGAGCCTGGTTTTTCGCTCACGCTGACCGAGATGTCGGGCAGCCGAGCGAGCTGGCGCGGCCTGCGGAGGGCGCCGCTGACCCGAGAACGCTTGAACCGAGTGATAGCGCCGCACGAGCGTCGCCCTTGGTTGATTTCTCGGACAAACTATGCTGCTTGTCGCGACCATGAAAAAGCTCTGCCTGATGGTTCTGGCGCCGCTGGCACTGGCCTGGCCGGCCAAGGCGATGGACAACGCGTTGCGCGCCGGCTTGCTGAAACTCGATCCGGAGACGCGTCTCGAGCAGCGTTGCGATGCCGAAGTGCTCGACCGGATCAGCCACGACGACCACCAATACAAGGCCGACCGCGTGGTGGCTTATGCCTTCGCCACGCCGCAAATGAGCCCCGATGCGATAAAAAGCCCGGGCGCTGCCTTTCGCAGCAAGGGGCAATGGTACCGTTTGAAGTTCAAGTGCCAGACCGCGCCCGACCACATGCAGGTGCTGCAGCTCCGCTACAAGATCGGCGACGAGATCCCGGAAACCGACTGGGCGAAATACAATCTCTACGATTGACAATGCGGCGCGGGCGGCACCTTAACGACTGCGGCGGCATTTGAATTCCAGTGGAACAAGACAAGCGGCAAGCGCTTGTTCCTGCTGGTTCTCTTGACGTACGAAAACCATACACGTAGAGCAATTCAGGAAAATTACGCAGCGGTTTTCCGCCCCGGAATTGCGTGAAAACAAAGACTTAGAGCGGGTCTGCGTTCTATCGAATGCTGAACTGCTGTGACGTCGGACATTCGCCGATCACGCTCGGCGAACAGCAAAGGGCAATCCAGCCGATGGACATGTTTTTGAGCGCCGCAAGCCTGACCGCCCTGCTTCAGGTCATTGCCATCGATCTCGTGCTTGCCGGCGACAATGCAATCGTCATCGGATTGGCGGCCGCCGGGCTGCCTGCCGTACAGCGCAAGAAGGCAATCCTCATCGGCGTGGTGGCAGCGACCATCCTGCGCATCGCGTTCGCGGCCGTCACCGTCAAGCTGCTCGCTATTGTCGGCCTGCTGCTGGCCGGCGGCATCCTGCTGCTTTGGGTTTGCTGGAAGATGTATCGCGAGCTTCGCACCTCCCATGCCGACGAAGAAGAGGCGACGGAGGCGCTCTCCAATTCGGATTTCAGCGGTGACAAGGCTGTGGCCGGAAAGGCGCCGCGCAAGACGCTCGGCCAGGCGGCATTGCAGATCGTCGTCGCCGACGTGTCGATGTCGCTGGACAATGTGCTCGCGGTCGCGGGTGCGGCACGCGACCATTTTCCGGTGCTGGTCATCGGTCTGGTTCTGTCGATCGCCTTGATGGGCCTGGCCGCCAGCTTCATCGCCAGGCTGCTGCACCGGTACCGCTGGATCGCCTATATCGGCCTGCTGATCATCCTCTATGTTGCGCTCGACATGGTCTACAGGGGTGCGATGGAAGTCTGGCCCCACGTCAACAACGCGGTGAGCTGACGCCGCCGGACCTCGATGTGCCGGCTCTTGCACTGCGTTTTGCCGCAGCAAAGGCCGGACCATACCAATGCCGCAATTAGTGTGGTATGGCGCCGCCGATCCCGAAAAGCCTGGAATAGATTATGTCTGCCCCTCGCGTCAGTTTCGTCAGCCTTGGATGCCCGAAGGCCCTCGTCGATTCCGAGCGCATCATCACGCGCCTGCGCGCCGAAGGCTACGAAATCGCGCGCAAGCATGATGGCGCCGACCTCGTCGTCGTCAACACCTGCGGTTTCCTCGATTCCGCGCGCGACGAGTCGCTCAACGCCATCGGTTCCGCGCTGTCGGAAAACGGCCGCGTCATCGTGACCGGTTGTCTCGGCGCCGAGCCGGAGGTGATCCGCGAGAGACATCCCAATGTACTGGCGATCACGGGTCCCCAGGCCTATGAGAGCGTGATGGCGGCCGTGCACGAGGCGGCTCCGCCCAGCCACGACCCTTATGTTGATCTGCTGCCCCCACAGGGCGTGAAGCTCACGCCGCGGCACTACGCGTATCTGAAGATCTCGGAAGGCTGCAACAACCGCTGCACCTTCTGCATCATCCCGGCGCTGCGCGGCGATCTCGTCTCGCGACCGGCCGCCGACGTGCTGCGCGAAGCGGAGAAGCTCGCCAAGGCCGGGGTCAAGGAAATCCTCGTCATCTCGCAGGACACCAGCGCCTACGGCATCGACATCAAGTATCAGACGAGCCTGTTCGGCGAGCGAGAGGTTCGGGCGAAATTCCTCGATCTCGCCGAAGAACTCGGCAAGCTCGGCATCTGGATACGCATGCACTATGTGTATCCCTACCCGCATGTCGCAGACGTCATTCCGCTGATGGCGGAAGGCAAGATACTTCCCTATCTCGACATCCCCTTCCAGCACGCCTCGCCGCAGGTGCTTAAGAACATGCGCCGTCCTGCCCATGGCGAAAAGACGCTGGAGCGCATCCGCGGCTGGCGCGAGATCTGCCCCGACCTTGCTATCCGCTCCACCTTCATCGTCGGTTTCCCCGGCGAGACCGAGGACGACTTCCAGATGCTGCTCGACTGGCTGGACGAAGCGAAGATCGATCGCGCCGGCTGCTTCAAATACGAGCCGGTCAAGGGCGCGCGCTCCAACGACCTCGGCCTCGAGCAGGTGCCGCAGGAGATCAAGGAGGCGCGCTGGCACCGGTTCATGCAGCGCCAGCAGAAGATCTCGGCAACGCAGCTCGCCAAGAAGGTCGGCAAGCGCCTGCCGGTGCTGATCGATGAGGCGCATGGCACATCGGCCAAGGGCCGCACCAAATATGATGCGCCCGAGATCGACGGCTCCGTGCACATCCAGTCGCGGCGGCCGTTGCGCGCCGGCGACATCGTCACGGTGAAAGTGGACCGCGCCGACGCCTACGATCTCTACGGCTCGGCGGTTTGAGGCCCAAGATCCTGCCAATGAAAAAGGGCGCCGCGTGGGCGCCCTTTCGTTTTGAGGACGCTACTGCTTACTGCGGCAGCTTGTCGTCGATGCCCTTGACGTAGAAGTTCATGCCGAGCAGCGTGCCGTCGTCGGCGACCTCGCCGTCTTTCAGCCAGGGCGAGCCGTCCTG
Source organism: Mesorhizobium sp. M3A.F.Ca.ET.080.04.2.1 (assembly GCF_003952525.1). Taxonomy (NCBI): domain Bacteria; kingdom Pseudomonadati; phylum Pseudomonadota; class Alphaproteobacteria; order Hyphomicrobiales; family Phyllobacteriaceae; genus Mesorhizobium; species Mesorhizobium sp. M3A.F.Ca.ET.080.04.2.1. The sequence continues at coordinate 645,084 of NZ_CP034451.1, forward strand.
CTTGGACACCGGACCGGTGAAGGGATTCCAGCCGCCGGCGATCTTCTTCTCGGTCGCCTCGGCCATCGCCTTGACGTCATCCGGCATGTTGGTGAAGGGGGCGAGCTTCACGGCCCCGTCCTTGATGCCCAGCCAGACATTATCCGGCTTCCAGGTGCCGTCGAGCGCTGCCTGCACACGGCTGATATAATACGGCCCCCACTCGTCGGTGAGCGAGGTCAGCTGCGCGTTCGGCGCAAACTTGATCATGTCGGACGACTGGCCGAAGCCATGCAGCTTGCGCTCTTCCGCGACCTGCAGGGCGGCGGTCGAGTCGGTGTGCTGGACGATGATGTCGGCGCCCTGGTCGAACAGGGCCTTGGCGGCGTCGGCTTCCTTACCCGGATCGAACCAGGAGTTGACCCACACGATCTTGACCTTGAAGTCGGGATTGATCGACTGCGCCCCGAGGATGAAGGAGTTGATGCCCATCACCACCTCCGGGATCGGAAAGGATACGATGTAGCCGGCGAGGCCTTTCTTCGATTGCTTGGCCGCGATCTGGCCGAGAACATAGCGGCCTTCATAGAAGCGGGCATTGTAGATGCCGAGATTCTTGCCGGTCTTGTAGCCGGTGGCATGCTCGAACATCACATTGGGGAACTTCTTCGCGACCTTCACCTCGGCGTCCATGAAGCCGAACGACGTACCAAAGATGATCTTGCACTTCTCGCGCGCTAGGCGCTCGAAGGCGCGGTCGGCGTCGGGGCCTTCCGAGACGTTTTCAAGGTAAGCGGTTTCGACCTTGTCGCCGAGCGCCTTCTCGACCTCGAGGCGGCCCTGGTCGTGCTGGTAGGAATAGCCGAAGTCGCCGATCGGACCCGTATAGACCCAGCAGGCTTTAAGCTTGTCGGCCGCCTGGGCGGTCGCCGCCAGCGACAGCGCCGCCGCCGTGGTCATCAACGCAATAAGCAGTTTTTTCATAGTGTTACCTCTCTGAGTTATGCCTTGGAGCTTCCCGTCTTTTTTTGTTGTCAACGATCCGGAACGAATGGCTGCCCCAAGGAAGCCGGCGTGTTCATCATCGTCAGACGCTTGTTGCGCGAGATTAGAACGAGAACCACGATGGTTGCCAGATAGGGGAGCGAAGAAAGGAACTGCGAGGGCACCGGAATGCCGAAAGCCTGTGCATGAAGCTGGCCGATCCAGACCGCGCCGAAGATGTAGGCGCCGGCCAGCACCCGCCACGGACGCCAGGAGGCGAACACCACCAGTGCCAGCGCGATCCAGCCGCGGCCGGCACTCATGTTCTCCACCCATTGCGGCGTATAGACCAGCGACAGGTGTCCGCCGGCAAGTCCGGCGCAGGCGCCGCCGAAGATCACCGCCAGATAGCGGTAGCGGATGACCTTGATGCCGAGCGCATGCGCCGAAGAGTGGCTGTCGCCGATGGAGCGCAGCGTGAGGCCGGTGCGCGTCCTGAACAGGAACCACATCACCGCGGCCGTGAGCGCGATCGAGATGTAGAACAGCGGATCCTGGCCGAAGATCAGCCTGCCGATCACAGGGATCGAACTCAGCACGGGGATGTCGAGGTTCGGCAGCCTGACGCCCGGCTGGCCGACGAAACTGGTGCCGATCATGCCGGAAAGACCGAGGCCGAGCAGTGTCAGGGACAGGCCGGTTGCCACCTGGTTGGTCGCCAGCGACAGAGTCATGACGGCGAAGAGCAGCGAAAACAGCGCGCCGACAATGATCGCGGCAAGCAAGCCGATCCAGGGCGATCCGGTGAGATAGCCGGCGCCGAAGCCACCGACGGCGCCCATGATCATCATGCCTTCGACGCCGAGATTGAGCACGCCGGAGCGCTCCACCACGAGTTCGCCGATCGCCGCGATCAGGAGCGGCGTCGCCGCGGTCGCGATGGTCAAAAGGATGTTGATGGTGATGTCCATCAGCGTGCCTCCTCCAGCTTGGGCGCGGCCTCGAGTTTCGGCGCCGCGAAGCCGATCACACGAATGCGGTAGTGAATGAGGGTGTCGCAGCCGAGCACGAAAAACAAAAGCATGCCCTGGAAGACGCGCGCCACCTTGTCGGAGATGCCGAGCGCACTCTGCACCGCCTCGCCCCCGAGATAGGTCAGCGCCAGCACGAGGCCCGCGGCGACGATGCCCAGCGGATTGAGCCTGCCGAGAAAGGCGACGATGATGGCGGTGAAGCCATAGCCGGGCGAGATCACCGGCTGCAGCTGGCCGATGGCGCCGGAGACTTCCGAGATGCCGGCAAGACCGGCCAATGCGCCGGACAGCAGGAAGGTGAAGAAAACCATCTTGTTGAAGCCGAAACCGGCGAAGCGCCCAGCTCTCGGGCTCGAGCCGAGCACGCGCACCTCGAAACCCTTCAGCATGCGGCTCATCATCAGCCAGATCGCCACAGCGGCGACCAGCGCGAAGACGAAACCCCAATTGGCGCGGCCGGCGTCCGGCATCAACTCGGGCAGGATGGCCGAGTCGCCGAACTGGATGGTCTGTGGAAAGCCGTGACCCTCGGGGTCGCGCCAGGGCCCGCGCACAAGCCAGTCGAGGAAGAGTTGCGCCACATAGACCAGCATCAGGCTGGTCAGGATCTCGTTGGTGCTGAAGCGGGTTTTCAGCAGCGCCGGGATGGCGGCATAGAGGGCGCCGCCGAGCATGCCGAGCAGCAGCATCAGCGGCAGCACCAGCGGCCCTTCGAATTCCGGAAACAGCACCGGAACGATCGAGCCAAAGATGCCGCCCAGGATAAACTGGCCCTCGGCGCCGATATTCCAGATGTTGGCCCTGTAGCAGACCGACAGGCCGACCGCGATCAGGATGAGCGGCGCTGCCTTGATCGCCAGTTCGTGCAATTGCCAGATCTCGCTGACCGGCTGGATGAAATAGATATTGAAGGCGTCGAGCGGATTGACCCCGAGCAACGCGAACATGATGGCGCCGGCAAGCATCGTCAGCGCGAAGGCGATGAAGGGCGACAGCACCGAAAACAGCGCCGAGCGCTGCGGGCGTTTGACCAGTTCGAGGCGCATCATGCCGTCTCCATGGTGTGTTGAGCGTGGCCGGGCTCGGCGCCGCCCATCAACAGGCCGATCTTTTCGAAGGTCGCCTCGGCGATGGGCAGCGGCGCGGACAATTCGCCGTTGTGCATCACCGCAATCGCGTCCGACAGTTCGAACAGCTCGTCGAGGTCCTGGCTAATGACAAGGACCGCCGAGCCGCTCCGAGCCAGCTCGATCAGCGCCTGGCGGATATGGGCAGCGGCGCCCGCGTCGACGCCCCAGGTCGGCTGATTGACGACCATGACGCTCGGCTTGCGATCGAGCTCGCGGCCGACAATGAATTTCTGCAGATTGCCGCCTGATAGCGCCGCCGCTTCCGGGTCGGGCGCACTCTTGCGCACATCCATCGCGGTGATGATGCGCTGGGCGGCACTGTAGACGGAAGCATTCTTGACCATGCCGCCGGAGCCGACGAACGCCTTGCCGTCGGTGGCATGGCGCGAGAGCAGCAGGTTCTCCGAAAGCTTCATGCGCGGCGCCGCGCCGTGGCCAAGGCGCTCTTCCGGCACGAAGGCAGCACCCATCAGCCGCCTGCCGGTGATCGAAAGCGCTCCGGCATTCTTGCCGCGGATGCGCACGGAGGCGGCATCCTGCTGCAGCACTTCGCCGGAGACGGATTCGAAGAATTCGCCTTGGCCGTTGCCGGCCACACCGGCGATTCCGATCACTTCGCCGGCGCGTACGGTGAGATCGATGTTCTTGAGCGGTACGGCGAACGGTGTTGCCGGCTTGCGGGTAAGAGCGCGGATCTCCAGAAGCGCCGGCGCGGTCGCCATGCCTTCGGCGGGCGCGCGCACCACCGCCTTGACCTCGTTGCCGACCATCATGCGGGCGAGCGAGGCGGCCGTCTCCTGGCGCGGATTGCAATGTCCCACGACCTTGCCGTGGCGCAGCACCGTGGCGCGGTCGCAGATGCGTTTGACCTCTTCCAGCCGGTGCGAGATGTAGAGGATGGACTTGCCTTCCGCCCGCAGCCTTTCGAGTGTCTCGAACAGCTTGTCGGCTTCCTGCGGCGTCAGCACCGAGGTCGGCTCGTCGAGGATGATGAGCTGCGGCGTCTGCAGCAGGCAGCGGATAATCTCGATGCGCTGGCGCTCGCCGACGGAGAGATCGCCGACCAGCGATTCCGGATCGAGCGGCAGGCCATAACTGTAGGAGAGCGCCCTCGCCTTCGCGGCAATCGCGCCGATCGGCGACCCGTCATTCAGCGACAGGGCAATATTCTCGGCCACCGTCAGCGCCTCGAACAGCGAGAAATGCTGGAACACCATGCCGATGCCGAGCTTCTTCGCCACGCCGGGGCTGGTGATCCTGACGGCCTGCCCTTCCCAGAAGATCTCACCCGAATTGGGCTCGAGCGATCCGAACAGCATTTTGACCAGCGTCGACTTGCCGGCGCCGTTCTCGCCAAGCAGCGCGTGGATCTCGCCCTTCGAAATGTTGAGGTCGACATGATTGCACGCCGTCAGCGTGCCGAAAATCTTCGTAAGGCCACGAACCTCGAGCAGGTTCGCCCTGTCATGATCTGCACTCACAGTGCCTCCCATCCAGCTTCCCGGATATGTTCTGTGTTCCCGCTGGTATCGTATGCGCGGCCGGCTTGGGTCGGAAAGCGGCACCCGACTTGAAAGAGCTTCAAGAATTCCAGCGGAAACTCAAGAGGTAAGATAGACCTATTGGCAGCGTGGAAGGAACTGGCAAGCTTTTCGGGCAACGCATGCCTTCAGCTTCGGCAACGGACCTGAAACCGAGCAAAATGCGATCATGGAACCAGGATGGTCGCTCCGGTCGTCCTGCGGCTCTCCAGATCCGATTGCGCCTGGCCGGCGTCTTTCAGCGCATAGCGCTGGTTGATCTTGATCTCGACGGCCCCGCTTAGGACCACATCGAACAGCGCTTGCGCCGAGGCGACCAGATCCTCGCGCCTGGCGTTGTAGACGAAGAGCGTCGGCCGGGTCACGTAAAGCGAGCCCTTCTGCGCCAGAAGCGACACCGGGAAAGGCGGGATCGGTCCTGAGGACTGACCGAAGCTGACGAACATGCCGAGTGGCCTCAGACAATCGAGCGAAGCGGGAAAAGTATCGTTTCCGACGGAATCATAGACCACATCGCATTTCTTGCCGTCGGTAATGGCGGCGACGCCGGCGACGAAGTCCTGCTCCTTGTAGTTGATGACGTGGTCGAAACCATGCGCCTTTGCGAGCTCGATCTTGTCGGCAGAACTCGCCGTGCCGATCACGGTCGCGCCGATGTGCTTCGCCCACTGGCCGAGGATGAGGCCGACACCGCCGGCCGCGGCATGATAGAGAAGTGTGTCGCCTGCCTTCACCTTGTAAGTGCGGCGCAGCAGATACTCTGCCGTCATGCCTTTCAGCATCATGGCCGCGGCCTGCTCGTCGCTGATGCCGTCCGGCACCTTGACCACACGGTCGGCGGCAATCACTCGTTGTTCGGAATAGGCGCCGACGGTGACCGCATAGGCGATGCGGTCGCCGGGGCTCAGCCAGTCTATGCCGGCCCCGACAGCGAGAACCACCCCGGCCGCTTCGCCGCCCGGGATCAGCGGGAACCCGCCAGGCGGAGGGTAAAGGCCCGACCGGTGATAGACGTCGATGAAGTTGAGCCCGATGGCCGTGTGCCTGATCAGGATCTGCCCTGCACCCGGCTGGCCGGGATCGGCATCCTCATAAGTCAGAACTTCGGGGCCGCCATGGGCATGAATGCGGATCGCCTTGGACATCGCTCAACTCTTTCGGGAACCAATCTAGGGTCAGGATTTCTTGGCGCCAAGACCGGGGAACAACTGCATGAGGCCACCGATGCAGGCGAGATAAAGACCGGTCACCGTGATGCCGATCTTGGTGAAGTCGCTGACTTGCTCGCCCAGGACTCCGATCTTGTCGTAGAAGGCCGCAAGCGCGGCTTGCGCCAGGGCGAGCGCGCCGAAGGCACACCACAGTAGCGTCATGCCGAGATTGAGCGGCCTTAGCCGCACCACCCGCACGGGATGGATGAAGTTGATCGGCAGGAAGGTAAGGATCCCGGCGACCACGACCACGGCGAACGAGACCCACTGACCCGGCTCGATGACAAAGAGCGTGAACACCACCATGTTCCAGACGACGGGGAAACCCTTGAAGAAGTTCTCCTTCGTCTTCATGCCGGTGTCGGCGTAGTAGATCGCGCTGGAGACCACGATGATGGCCGCCGAAAGGAACGACAGGTTCTCGCCCATGAACCCGCGCTGATAGAGCGCGAAGGCCGGGATGAGCACGTAGGTCACGTAGTCGATGATGTTGTCGAGCAGTTCGCCCGACCAGGTCGGCAGGATCTCCTTGACTTCGAGCTTCCTGGCGATCGGGCCATCGATCCCGTCGACGAACAAGGCGAGGCCCAGCCACCAGAACATCGCTGTCCAGCGCTCCTCGCTGGCCGCGACCAGCGACAGGAAGGCCAGGAACGAGCCGGACGCGGTGAGCAGATGCACGGAAAATGCGCGAGCCTGCGGCCACGTCACCTTCTTCTTGGGCCGCGGGATCCGATCCGCGATCTTCTTGGCCGCTTTTCTGGCCGCTGTGTTCTTGCTCACGGTCCCTGCCAGTCCAGCTTGCAGATTTCGGCCGAGCGACCGGCGAAATTCCAGTTGCGCCCGAAAGCGCGCATCTTGCTCTTCTCGGATTTCGCCACGATGATTTCCGGCGCGATCCAGTATTCGGAATTCGTGATCACCGTGTCCTTCTCGCGGTTCTTGCCGGGAACCGGCGTCACGGCGCCGTCGATGATCTTGGGGATCTGAAAGACGCGTGTCTTGTCCCGCGTCTCGTAGGTGATCGGCACCTGCTCGACGCCGAGGAACTTTCCGACGAGGATCGAAAGCAGCGAAGTGGTCCCCCCTGCCTTGCCGGTGAAAATCCTGGTCAGCGCCTTGACCGCATAGACCGATGCGCGCTGATCGATGAACAGGCCGGCGGTCCAGTTGCCACGACTCATATAGCCCGGAATTTCCATGATCAGGCCGAGGTTGAGACCGGAGAGGTCGACCTCGCCGAAATGGCCGGCATCGATGCGGAAACCTGCCCAAGTCTGGCAATAGCCCTCGCTCGGCGGGTGGCTGCCGAGGGACAGCACGCAGGGGCAAAAAACCGTGCAATTGCAGGAGAGTACCAGTTCCCCCTTCATTGCCCAGCTTTGATCCGTCATCGAGTTCTCCCCTCAGGCGGAGACTACTAGCAGGGCGGTTGCCCAGACAAGCAATATCGCACCGGCGATCCGGCTTGGCACGCTGCCCGAGGTCTGTTTTTCGATCAGGCTGAACAGGCCGATCAGCGCCATCCACAAAATGTTCGTCGCGCCGACGGCGAGCATCACCAGCATCAGCGCCCAGCAGCAGCCCAGGCACCAGATGCCCTGCTCCAGCCCAAGGCGGGAGATGCGCGCCGGCTTCGCGCTCCAGTTGGCAAACAAGGTCGAGAACGGATTCCGACATTTCCTGAGGCAGGTCTGCTTCAGCCCACTGAACTGGTAGAGGCCGGCGATCAGCAGAGCGGCGGCCCCGGCACGTCCGCCAATGGGATCGAGCATCTGGCCCGATGAAGCCAAGGCGCTCGCCGCAAGCGTCAGTCCCGCGAACGCGACCGATGCGACGACCCAGGTGGTGAGATAGCCGGCAACCAGGACCAGCGGGTGGACGACGGGCTCGTTCTTGATCGTCGCCGTATCGGCAATCTCGCAATAGGTGCGGATCATCGGCGCCGCCGAAGGCAGCATTGCCGCCACGGCCATCAGAAACCACATCAGGACGAGCGCGAGGACCTGCACGGCTGCCGAGCCTGCGAGCGGTGCCGGTGCAAGGCAAAGCGCGAAGAAGCGGTCGAGGAATTGCGGCAGCGGCATTCGCGGCAGGCCCTGCAGCAGAGCGTCGCCGGGAGCGCCCGCGCCGACGCGGCTTTCAGCGCCACGGACAGCCATGGCCGCGAGGATAGTCCAGGCGAGTACGAGGCCGGCGCCGAGCGCGATGGTCACAGCAAGGCGGGAACTGCGCGCCAGGCTTGCCGCCGCGCGGCCGGCGCGGTCGAGGCGGCTGAAATCCTGCTCCTGGCCGGTCATGGCACTCGAATGGGCCGAATCGCCGCGTTGATCAAGCCTGCCGATCTGACCTATATCCGCAGTTAGGCCCGACGGGTCGCCCTCACTTGTGGAGCCTGGCGTGGAGCAGAACGACAAAGCCCGCATATTGGTTGCCGGCAGCGGTCCGGCCGGCTTGATCGCAGCGCTCGGCTTCGCCGAGGCAGGCTTCGCCGTGACGCTTGCAGGTCCCGAGGCCGCCGGCAGCGATGGCCGCACCACCGCCCTGATGAACCCTGCCTTGAAAGTCCTGGAGCGGCTGGGCGTGCTTGCCGCGCTCAGGCCGCAAGCAGCGCCGTTGAAGGTGATGCGAATTGTCGATGCGACCCGGCGGCTGATCCGCAGCCCGACAGTCACCTTTCGCGCCAGCGAGATCGGCGAAGAGCAGTTCGGCCTCAACTTGCCGAACAAGGTCCTGATCCCGGTGCTTGCCAAGACGGCTGCCACTCATCCCGGCATCGAGTGGCGAACGTCGATGGTCGAGACATGGCGGCTCGATGCCGATCTCGCTCATGCCAGCCTGGCCGATGGCAGCGAGGTCTCAGCATCGCTGGCAGTCGCGGCCGACGGGCGCCTGTCGCCGGCGCGGGAAGCCGCGGGCATTCGCGCCATCGCGCGGCCTTATCCCCAGTCCGCGCTCGTCCTCAATTTCAGCCATCGCAGCGAGCACGGCTTCGTCTCGACCGAATTCCACACCGAGACCGGGCCTTTCACGCAGGTGCCGCTGCCGGGCAAGCGCTCCAGCCTTGTCTGGGTGGTCAAGCCGGAGACGGCGAAAGAACTCGCGGCACTCGACGATGCCGCGCTTTCTGCTCGGGTCGAGGAGCAGATGCAGTCGATGCTCGGCCGGGTGTCGGTCGAGGCCGGCCGACAGATCTATCCGCTATCGGCGGCCTCGCCGGGCCGCTTCGCGCAAAACCGCGTGGCCCTCGTTGGGGAAGCGGCCCATGTCTTTCCACCGATCGGCGCGCAAGGCCTGAACCTGGGCATCAGGGATATCGACGATCTGATTGGAATCGCTAGCGAAAACCGCAAAGATCCCGGGTCAAGGATGAGCCTCGCTGCCTATGACACAAGGCGCCGGCCCGACATATGGGCACGCAGCGGCGCGGTGAACCTGCTCAACTTGTCGCTGCTGTCGGACATGCTGCCGGCGCAACTGGCGCGCAGCGCCGGGCTCAATGCGCTGGGCAGCTTCGCGCCGTTGCGCGCCTTCTTCATGCGCGAAGGCCTGCGGCCCGGCAGCGGCTTTCGCGCGCTCGCCGGCGGCCTGCGCAAAGAGGCGGGCCGGTAAGACCGGTCAGAAAACCAGGTAAAACTGCCCGGTCGGGCCCCGCCGCGCCCCAGGCGCCATATGGCTGGGCGATGACGAAGACGTCGATGGCGGTCGGCGGTGGCGCCGGCAGCGCGGCTTAACCCTTGCGCCGGCAGTGGTTCAGGCAAAAGGTTTAGGCCTTAAGGCCATTGAAGTGCCGCAGCGTCTACGCCAAATAGGCACCCAGCCGAAAGTCGGGGTCGATTTTTGACCGCGCAACGTGTAAATTCAAGATCTTAGGAACCTGCGCGGCCACGCAAGGCGTCTCGGGACCTAAGTGGTGAGCGTGATGAAAACGGCCAAATTCTCGATCGGACAAGTGGTTCGCCACCGGCTGTTTCCGTTTCGTGGCATCATCTTCGATGTCGATCCGGAATTCGCCAACACGGAGGAATGGTACGAGGCCATTCCTGCCGATGTGCGTCCGCGCAAGGACCAGCCCTTCTACCACCTCCTCGCCGAAAACTCCGAAACCGAATACATCGCCTACGTGTCCGAGCAGAATCTGCTCGAGGACCGCTCTGGGGAGCCCGTGCGGCATCCCCAGATCCGCGAGATGTTCCACAAGCTGCCTGACGGCCGCTACGAGCCCAAACGTCATTCAAAGCACTGACCGCTCAACGAAGGGGCAAAAAAAGCGGGACAATTGCCCCGCTTTTTGTTTCCCGCAGGAACGCTCCGGCGATCAGTTGGCGGTCTTCGCCTTGTCCTGCTCTTCCTTGAGCTTCTTGGCGAAGTCCTGGTTGTTCTTGGCAACGAAGTCCTGCAGCTTCTTCTGACGGTCCTCGATGTCCGACTGCTGCAACGGCGGGCCGTCATAGGCGCCGCTGAAGCCGGTCAGCGCAACCTTGACCGGGTTCGGCTGGTTCTGGAAATTGATCGACGTAAGGGTGATCCCCTGCCCCTTCTTGAACGACGCGACCAGTTGGTCGGTCAGCGGCACTTCGGCCACGCAACGGTCGGGGAAGCAGACCACGTATTCGAGCTTCTGCGCCTTTCCGGTATCGATCTGGAGGCCGATGCCGGCACCGATCATGCGGCCGGTCGGAACCGTTACCTGGAACACCTTGCGGTTCACCTTGCCCTTGAGCTCGATCAGACTGACGCCGGTGACGAGCTGGCCATTGCCGGCGGTGACGATGTTCTGGACGTTGCAGATATCGACGTCTTCCTGCTTGGTGCAGGCCTTGAACCAGCCCTGCGGAATCTGCGGCGCCTGCTGTGCCGAGGCGGTGAAAAGCCCGGCGCCCAGGACGCCGACGACGCCTGCGGCCAGAACCGAAAGGCGATACGCGTTCATCGTCATATGGTGCACTTTCCTCTCAAATGATCCGGGGGGCCGGCTTCTTCGTGCCGGGTGGCCTGGCTACCTGTTGCCGAAATGAGGCAACAGCATGACTTCGGAGCGCGTGTTACACTGCCGGGGGCAGCGAATCCAGCCCGGTTTCTGCGATTCTTGAGAGAGTTTTGCTGCTTGTGCGTCCGCGGTTCGCCTGATTGGATTTCGTCGCAGCGCAACGATTCAATCAACGGACGAAATGCTCTAGGGTGCACGGCGAATCACAAAACCGCCTTTGCAAGGAGACGGTCATGGACCGCGTTCTCGTTCGGCTGACCGCCGCGACCTCGTTTCTGGTCCTTTCGCTCCTTCCGGCTTTGTCGGAGCCAAAGCACGGCATCGCCATGCAGGGCGAGCCGGCGCTGCCGAGCGATTACCAGCATTTCGACTACGTCAATCCCGATGCGCCGAAGGGCGGCAGCGTGACCTATTGCGTCGTCGGCAGCTTCGACAATCTCAATCCCTTCATCCTGAAGAGCCTGCGCACTACCGCGCGCGGCATGATCGACACGATCTACGGCAATCTCGTCTTCGAGCCGCTGATGCAGCGCAACTACAACGAGCCCTTCAGCCTCTACGGTCTGCTTGCCGACACCGCCGACATGGACCCGGAGCGCAAGACCATCGAGTTCCACCTCAATCCGAATGCCAGATGGTCGGACGGCCAACCGGTGACGCCGGATGACGTGCTGTTCACCTATGACGTCTTCACCGACAAGGGCCGCCCGCCTTATAGCGACCGCATGAGCATGGTCGCCAAGCTGGAGAAGACGGGCGAGCACAGCGTCAAATTCACCTTCAACGAGAAGGCCAATCGCGAATTTCCGCTGATCATCGCGCTGACGCCGATCATCCCCAAGCACGCTTTCGACAAGGAAACGTTCGACAAGACGACGCTGAAGCCGCTGATCGGCAGCGGTCCATACATGGTTGACAAGGTCCAGCCCGGCCAGCGCATCGTCTTCAAGCGCAATCCCGACTATTGGGGCAAGGACGTCCCGTCGAAGCGCGGCTTCGACAATTTCGACCAGATCACAATCGAGTATTTCCTCAACGCCAACGCCAAAACGGAAGCGTTCAAGAAGGGCATCTGCGCCATCGACGACGAATCCGATCCGGTCAAGCGCGAGCGCGATATCGACTTTCCGGCATTCCGCAAGGGTGACGTCAAGCAGGAGTATTTCGACACCGGGATCCCGCCCGTGGTGACGGGCTTCCTGTTCAACACCAGGCTTGCGAAGTTTGCCGATCCTGTCGTGCGGCGTGCGCTCGGCATGCTCTACGACTTCGAATGGGCCAACAAGAACCTGTTCGGCGGCAAGTTCGACCGCACGATGAGCTTCTGGCAGAATTCAGAGCTTTCGGCGCTCGGCCATCCTGCCGATGACCGCGAGAAGGCGCTGCTTGCCCCCTACCCCGGCCGTGTGCCGCCTGACGTGATGGACGGCACTTGGCGCCCGCCGGTGACCGACGGCTCCGGCCAGGACCGCAAGGTGTTGAAAGCGGCGTTCGAGCTTCTGAAAGCTGCCGGCTATCATCTGCAGGACGGCAGGCTGCTCGATCCGCAGGGAAATCCCCTGGCCTTCGAGATTATGACGTCATCGCAGGATGAGGAGCGCCTGGCGGCTCTCTATCAGCGCACGCTGGAGAAGATCGGCATCGACGTCACCATTCGCACGCTGGACGGCGACCAAATTCAATCACGCAAGCAGCGCTTCGATTTCGAGGTGCTCATCGGTTCCAGCGGCTTCAACAACTCACTGTCGCCCGGCAGCGAGCAGTTCGGTCGCTGGGGATCGCTCGCAGCCAAACAGGAAGGGTCGTTCAATCTGGCGGGGGTCTCGGACCCCGCGGTCGATGCGGCGATCAATGCGATGCTGAATGCCCGCAGCAAGGAAGATTATGTCGCCGCGGTGCGGGTCCTCGATCGCCTGCTGATCTCGGGCAACTACATGGTTCCGATGCAATACAACACCCAGCAATGGGTGGCGTACTGGAACTATCTGGAACATCCGCAAAAGACCCCCATATTCGGGTACCAGCTGCCGACCTGGTGGCGCAAGCCCAACTGACCTTCCCGACCAACGCAAGACGGAGACGAGCATGAGCGCCGAGACTTCAATCGCCGTCGATGTCGTGTCCGACGTGGTTTGCCCCTGGTGCTTCATCGGCCAGAAGCGCCTGGACAAGGCCATTGCCGCCGCGAGCGATGTCGAGGTTCATGTGCGCTGGCGGCCGTTCCAGCTCGATCCGACCATTCCGCCGGCAGGCATGGATCGCCGCGAATACATGCTGGGCAAATTCGGCAGCGACGAGCGGATCCGCCAGATCCATGCCCGCATCGAGCCTGTCGGTGAAGCCGAGGGGATCAGCTTCGCGTTCGGCGCCATCAAGGTCGCGCCGAACACGCTCGACGCCCATCGCGTCATCCGATGGGCGGGCGCCGCCGGCGAGGATGCCCAGAACCGGCTGGTGCGCCGTCTCTTCCAATTGAATTTCGAAGAGGGAGCCAATCTGGGCGATCACGCGGTGCTGGCCGCAGCCGCCAGCGACGCCGGCCTGGATGCCTCGGTGATCGAAACGCTGCTGCCGACGGATGCCGATGTCGACGCGGTCCGCAACGAGATCGCCACCGCTTCCCGCATGGGCATCACCGGTGTGCCCTGCTTTCTGCTCGAAGGCAAATATGCCGTCATGGGCGCGCAGGACGCCGGCACCCTTGCCGACGCCATCCGCCAGGTCGCGGCCACCAAAGCGCGCGGCGAACTGGAAGCGGCCAGCTGAGGGGTTATTTGACGGTTACCTTGGCCTTGCTGACAAAGAAGCCATGGCCATTGTCGTCAGAGCAACTCAGCCCCTTGGTCGACGACTGGCATGAAAACGGTCCCTTGCTCCATCTATTGCCGTAGCGCAGCTTGGTCACGTCGCTACAACATCCCTGCTCTCCGGGATTGTTGATGAGCGTGGCGGTCCCCGTCGGGCCCAGGATGACCGTGACGTAGCTGGGCTCGACCCGCGAACAGCTCAGTTCCGGACCGCCATCCTGCGGCTGGTAGGTGCTGGTGCCGCCCTTCGGCGTGTAGATGCAGCCGATATTGCCGGACGGCGTGATGAATTCGATCTGGCCTTCGGCATTCGCCGGAATGGTTTGATTGGCGGCGTGCGCCTGAGACAGCATCGCTGCCGTTATGATTGCGGCTGAAAGTCCCCGTGCAGGCATCTCAAATCCCCTCAGTGCAGTTCACGCCAGCAAATTCGATCCGGAAAGCGCGAATTGTCAAATCCGATCGCATCTGCGGGTGCGATCCGAAGAATCACCTGCGCGGGCGTCCCCGTTGACGGACCATTCAGTAAGCGCCAAGAACTCACTTTTCCGCCCTTCCCGTGAGTTCACGATCGGAAATCGCGCCGATCTACGCTGCATTCGGTTCACAAAACCGTGTTTTTTGCTTCCCTTGGGGAAAGCAGAGCCGGACGTGAGGAGTCTCCTCCAGCTCACTGAATTCACTCATGTTTCCCGCGGGCTTGGTGCCGATGCCCCGATGCATTTCTGTTGCCTTGCTGCAACGCGAAGTGGGCGGACTCACATTCGAGGGGAAAAAATTAAGAGAAAATGATCAATTGGTGTTACTATCCGTAACAAAACTAAAAAGGGTTTGGACGGGATCGTGATTCGGGTCGGCAGGCCGCGACGTACAATACCGGCAAAACGAGCTAGCGGGGGCGCGAAACCCTCGCCCCTGACGCCGGTGTCGTCGATGCGTAGCTTCTGGGGGCTGATGCGAGCCTACTGGTTCTCCGACCGCTGGAAGGAAGCCTGGACGCTAACGCTCGTCATCGCATCTCTCACAACACTTCTTAGCAAAACCGGTGTCTGGTTGGCTCTGATGCTGGGGGAATTGACCAACTCGGTCAATTTCTATCATGACGCTGCTAACACCTCGCCGCTCAAGACGTTGCTCACCAACGCGGGGCTCGTCATGATTCTCTTTGTGCTCAAAGATGCCGGCATCGCCGGCGCAAGAAGCTGGGTGTCGGCGACCTTGCACCGAAAATGGCGCGGCTGGTTGAACAGCCAGTTCAATGACGCACTGCTTGATGCCAATCATACCCATTTCCACGCCCAGCATGGTTCGCCAAGCAGTGGGGCCGCCGCACCTGACAATATTGACCAGCGCATCCAGGAATCGATCAAGGGCATGACGGGCGGTGCCATCGGCCTCGCCATGGGCGTACTTGGCGTTGCCACGTCCCTCTATTTTATCGGCGAGAACCTCATTCAGTCTTCAGTGGAGGTTACCGGGCTGGAGTTCCTCGGAACCTATGGCAGCGCGGTTCTTGCCTTGCTCGCTATTGCAACCTACGTGCCGTTCAACACATGGATCGCAGTAAAACTTGGACGAGCACTAGAGCGCCTGAATGTCCGGCTGCAGCAGGCCGAGGGCAGCTATCGCGGCGAATTGACGACCTTTCTTCGTCGTAGCTTCCATGTCGCGGCCTCACGCGCCGAAGACGTCCAGAAGACGATGCACAACCGGCTCTATGGCGACATCGACCGGACTTGGGCGAGGCTGAATGTCGTCAACGTCTGTTACAATTCATTCGAGGCGGTTCACAATTTTATGGGCTTTCGCATCATCGCCTATGCGCCTGGTCTGGTCTCCTTTATTCACAACAAGCTTGATCTCAAAGGCTACGTAACCGGCGCCGAGATGATCAACCAATTGATCGGCCAGTGTTCCTGGCTCATCCGCGTGATGCCAGACATTGCCACTTTGCGGGCCAACGCACAGCGCGTGACCGAACTCGCCAATGCGATAGAGGGCGTGCAAAAGCCGCAGGAATTCTACCAGCAGACGGGCCGCTCCGACTTCAGCTTCGCCAGCCAGAACCCGGTTTTCGGCCTGACCATCCAGAAGCTCGAGCTGGCACATCAGGGCGAGGACGCCACGCCCTTCCTCAGCGCTGCGAACCTGCGCTTCCGCCGCGGCGAATGGACGTTCCTCAAGGGCGAATCCGGTTGCGGGAAGACCTCGCTGATCAAGGCGATCAACGGCCTGTGGCCCTACGGCCGCGGCACCATCGTGTTCCCGGAAGGGATCACCAATTTTTACGCCGCCCAGGAGGTCAAGCTGCAGCAGGTGTCGCTGAAGCAGCTGGTCTGCCTGCCGGGCTCCGAGCACGATCACAGCGACATGCAGGTGGCCGCGGCGCTACACAAGGCCGGCCTGGGCGAATTCATCGAGCACCTTGCCGATGAAAGCCGCGAGGGCAAGATCTGGGACCAGGTCCTGTCCGGCGGCCAGAAACAGAAGCTGGTGGTCGCGCGCATCATCCTGCAGCAGCCGGGACTGTTGTTCCTCGACGAGGCGACCGGCGCGCTCGACCCCGAAGGCAAGATCGCCTTCCACGAGGCGATCAAGGCCAACTGCCCGGACGTCACGGTCATCAGCGTGATGCATGAGGCCGTGCCGCCGCGCTCGCTCTCGGGCGAGGAATTCTATCACAGCGTGGTGGCGATCTCCGACGGCGTCGCAACCAAGAAACCGCTGGTTCCCACCCTGCCGCGCGAGCTCACGACCATCCTCGCCCAACCCAGGCCGACCGAGGACAAGTGGCTGCGCTTTCCGCGGCGGCTAAAGCAGAAATAACAGCCAACGAGCCCTTGGCCGCTCGCCAGCCACCGGAATGGCGCGATCGGTCACAGTCGCGCCGGTCCCGCCTCGGCTTGCCAGCCCCTAGCCGCGGACCCCGGATGCGAAGCTTCAGGCGCGCTCGCCATTCTTCACGCGGTAGTTCGGTTTGTACATGGTGACCAGTTCTTCCGCCGCGGTTGGATGTACCGCCATGGTGCGGTCGAAGTCTTCCTTGGTCAGCCCGGCCTTCAATGGAATGCCGAGAAGCTGCGCCATCTCGCCGGCATCGGGCCCCAGAATGTGAGCGCCGAGCACCTTTCTGGTGCCGGCGTCGACCACGAGCTTCATCAGCATTTTCTCGTCGCGGCCGGACAGCGTGTGCCGCATCGGACGGAAGGAGGCGCGATAGACCTCAATGTCGGCGAAGCGCTTGACCGCCTCGTCCTCGGACAGGCCGACGGTGCCGATTTCTGGCTGCGAGAACACCGCCGTCGCAATGGTGTCGTGGTCAGGGGAAGTCGGGTTGTTCTTGAAGGCGGTCTCGATGAAGCACATCGCTTCGTGGATCGCGACCGGCGTCAGTTGCACGCGGTGGGTGACGTCGCCGATCGCCCAGATGTTGTCGATGTTGGTGCGGGAATACTCGTCGACGACGATCGCACCCGTCTTGCCGAGTTCCACGCCGACGCCTTCGAGTCCCATATTCTCCGTATTAGGCAGGCGACCGATCGCCAGCATCACCTGGTCGACCGTCAAAGTCTTGCCGGAAGAGAGCAGCACATCCAATCTGCCGGCCGGGTTCCTCCGCACCCATTCGGAGATCGAATGGCACAGGATCCTGATGCCCTTCTTCTCCATCGTCTCGTGCAGCGTGCGGCGCAGGTCCATGTCGAAGCGCGACAGGATCTCCTTGCCGCGATAGACGAGCGTCGTCTCGACGCCGAGGCCATGAAAAATATTGGCGAACTCCACGGCGATGTAGCCACCGCCCTCGATCATGATTGCCTTTGGCAACTGCTTCAGATCGAAAGCCTCGTTGGAGAAGATGCAATGCTCATGGCCGGCGAGCGCGGGATGCGGTGCGGGCCGGCCGCCGGTGGCGATCAGAATTTGGTCGGCGGTGACGGTGCGATCCTCGCCGAGCAGATGGATGGTATGCCGATCGATCAGCATGGCGCGCGAGTGGAAGGTCTCGCCGCCGGCTCCATCGACGTTGCTCTTGTAGATCGCCTCGAGCCGGGCGATCTCCTTGTCCTTGTTGGCCACCAGGGTCGGCCAGTCGAAGCTCGCCTCGGGCACCCTCCAGCCATAGCCGGCGGCGTCTGCGAAATGCTCTGGAAATTGCGAGGCGTAGACGTAGAGCTTCTTGGGCACGCAGCCGCGGATGACGCAGGTGCCGCCAAAGCGATATTCTTCGGCAATGCCGACGCGCTTGCCCAGCGTGGCAGCCACGCGGGCCGCCCTCACCCCGCCCGAACCTCCGCCGATGACGAAAAGGTCGTAGTCGTAACCGGCCATGACGAGGGTACTCCTGCGCAATAGAAGGACGAGCCAGAGGTAGGCTGCCAATGATCAAAAGAAAAGCCCGGCGAGGCCGGGCTTTCTTGGTCCAATGGCTGGGGCCGCATCAGTTCTGCGAGTCGTCGGCCGGAGCCGCGTTGTCCGCGGGTGCGGAGCCGTCCGCGGCCGCCGGGGCGGCCGGAGCTTTTGCCTTGGCGGCGGCCGCCAGCGTCTCACCAACCTGCTGGGCGAGATCACGGGCCAGGCCGTTCTGCCAGATATCGGCAGCCTTGACGAGGTCGCGCGTCACGGCAGGGCCGCTGTCGAGCAGCTTCTTGCCGGAATCGGAGCTGTAGAAGGCGGCAATGTCGTTGAGCTCCTTTTCGGAGAACACCTTGGCGTAGGCCATAGCTGCTTCCTTCTCGAGATCGGCGCGCCGCGCCGCCAGCGACATGGCCTTTTCGGTGACCGTCTTGGCGATCAGCTCCTGCATATCCGGGTTCTTCTGGATCAGCTGCGACTCGAGCGCCGCCGCGGCCTGCGGCAGGATGTTGTCGAAGGAATCCGTGGCGTGGATCGCAACGACCGCGGCACGCGCGGCCTTGAGATGCGATTCGCTGACATCCTGCGCAAATGCCGGCGAAGACAGCGCGAGGACGACTGAGGCCGCCAGAATGGTCGAAAGGCGGCGAACCCGGTTATGCAACATCATGATGAATAGGACTCCCTGGTTTTCGGGGGGCATGGACGGTTTGAATGCCGTCGCCGCCGGCGATGATGGCCGTTGACGCCAGCCCGATGAAAAGACCGTGCTCGACAACGCCTGGAATGGCGTGGAGAGCATGCGAAAGCGCTCTTGTATCCGGAATGCGGCCAAAAGATGCATCGAGGATAAAATGGCCGCCGTCTGTAACAAATGGCTCGGCTCCCGTCATCCTCAATGTAATGGGGCCGGCAAGGCCGAGGCTTGCCGCTGCCGCGGCAATGGCAATCTCGGTCGCGCGTAGGCCGAACTTATTGACCTCGATGGGCAGCGGAAAGCGGCCAAGCATGCCCACCATCTTCGACCGGTCGGCAATGACGATCATGCGCTCGGAGGCCGCCGCCACGATCTTCTCGCGCAGCAGCGCCCCGCCGCCGCCCTTGATCAATGTCAGTTCCGGATCGACCTCGTCGGCGCCGTCGATCGTGAGATCGAGTTCCGGTGTCTCCTCAAGAGTGGAGAGCGGCACGCCGAGCTCACGGCAAAGAGCCGCGGTGCGCTCGGATGTGGGGACGCCGATGACGGTGAGGCCGGTCGCGACCTTCTCGGCCAGCAGCCGGACGAACTCCTCCGCGGTCGTGCCGGTGCCGATGCCGAGCCGCATGCCGCTGCCGACATGGGCTAGGGCCGCGCGCGCGGCTTCGACTTTCAACTGCCTTGCGTCCATGCCTGTTCCGGCTCCGCTGGTTTCGCGCGCCTCCTAGCATCTTTGCCTGCCGCGTCAAAGGCTCAGCCTGTGGACCGATCGAGCCGGCTTGCCTGGAACTGGCCCACCCTGTATCGGCTGCCTCAACTCAATCGCGCAGGACTGGCCATGACCCGACCGATCATCATCTTCGACCTCGACGGGACGCTGGTGGACACTGCGCCGGACCTGCTCGACAGCCTCAACCACAGCCTGACCGCCGGCGAACTCACCGCCGTCGACGAAGCCGGCTTCAGACGTTTCGTCGGCCATGGCGGCCGCGTCATGATCGAGCGCGCGCATGCCGCACAGAACAAGTCGCTGGTGGCCGAAGAGCATGATCGGCTGCTGAAGCTTTTCCTCGACCACTACACGCTCAACATTCCCGGCAAGTCACGCCCCTACCCCGGCGTCGTCGCGGCCCTCCAGCGTTTCAAGGCGGCCGGCTACCTGATGGCGGTGTGCACCAACAAATACGAAGCGAACTCCGTCGCGCTGATCGGCGCGCTTGGTCTGGAAGATTACTTCGCCGCGATCTGCGGCCAGGATACGTTCGCCTTCCGCAAGCCCGATCCGCGCCATCTCACCGAGACGATCAGGCTGGCCGGCGGCGATCCGGAAAAAGCGCTGATGGTCGGCGATTCGCAGACGGATATCGACACCGCCAAGGCAGCCGGCATTCCGGTGGTGGCGGTCGACTTCGGCTATACGGATCGCCACGTGCGCGAGTTCGAGCCCACGCTGGTGATCTCGCATTTCGACACGCTGACGCCCCAACTCGCGGAACGGCTGATCGCCGCAGCGGACTGAGCCGCAAGGCCGGTGCGCGTGACATTCGATAGCTGCGAGATCGTCGGCACATCGCCTTGACTTCACGCACCCGCCTCCCTTATATCGCGGCTCGCTTGGCCTTCGGGCAACGAGCGGGCGATTAGCTCAGCGGGAGAGCACACCCTTCACACGGGTGGGGTCGCAGGTTCAATCCCTGCATCGCCCACCATCCAACTCGCGGTCGGGTTGGATGAGCCCCAGGTGAGCCTTTCGACAACAAGGTGGCGGAAACCGGCGCCCAGCGGCCGCTCAGATCAGCCCTCTGCGCACGTTCAGATGCGTCACGGCCGTGACCAGGATGGACCCGGTCATGAAGTAGAGCGTGGCAATGACGTTGCCGTTGTGAAAGTGGAACCCGGCGCACAGCAGGGCCAGCACAACGGCAAGGAAAGCGACGACGCGCGCGAAGTTATCGGGCATGGGGCAACCTTGTGGAATACGATGGAAAGCCGCCCTCAATCGGCCGAGCGCTCCATAAAGCGCTTTTTCGAATTCTGCAATCGGCCTGATGCGGGACTGTCGCGCGAAGCACCCATAGCCTGCCGGCCTCGATAGATTCCAGCTTCCTGCCGTGAGGGTGACGCTTCTGTGAGCGCCTTCACATACGCTGGTCGCATTTCGCGGCAAACAGTTGGCCGGGTGGCGCTGATCCTCTTGCTTCGATGCACAGGTCGAATTCCGGGCTGTGAGCGTGGGGTCGTCCCCAGCAAGAAATTTGGATCACCAAGCCATTTCAGATTTGCGGTCTGCGCGCGTCGGTTCCTCCCACCACGCGCGCAGGCGGCGTTTCGAAGATCGGTTCGTGGCCGCCAGCGCGCCCCGGTCTCCTTACTGCAGGAACTTTGCCGGCTAGTTGATGCCTGCAGCATACGTCTGGCGCCCGCACTTCGACAGAGGCCGTCCGCGTTGCTGTAGCAACCACGAAGGAGACGAGGCTTTGATCGAACACGCACTTATCCTACAATTTCCGCTCGACAAAAGGCGGAATCGCGTGATGCCCATGACCGACGGGGATGATAGGGCCGACTTACCGCGCCTAGCGCGGATCGATCCGCGCCATTTTGATCTGCTGTTCGCCGGATGCAAGGTGGAGCGTTACGCGGCCGGCCAGCACCTGTTCGTGCAGGAGGACGCATCCGACCGCATCTACGGCGTGATGAACGGCACCGTCGAGATCTCGATCTATTCGCCTGGCGGCCAGAAACTGGTGGCCAATATCGAGTTGTCGCGGAGCCTGGTCGGCGAGATCGGAGCGCTGGACGGACGCCCGCGAACGGCAACGGCGATCTGCCTCACCGCTTGCGAGCTGGTCTCGCTAAGCCGATCGCAACTCTTCGATCGTATCGAGAAAAATCCGCCGCTTGCGCGCGCGATGATCGAGCTGCTCTGCGCGCGGCTGCGTTGGGTCAGCGGCGAGTTGGGCGACCAGGCTTTCTTCGGCATCGAAGCCAGGCTTGCCAAACGTTTGGTGTTCCTGAGCAGCGTCATGGCCGATCCGGCAGGCTGGATTCCGATTTCCCAGTCCGAGCTCGGAGAGTTTCTCGGTGCGACGCGAGAATCGGTCAACAAGACGCTGAACGACTGGCGCAACCGGCAGATGATCGCGATCAAGCGCGGCGGACTGCGCATCACCAACGCCGGTGCTCTGAACCAGATCGCGGAATCGCAGGATGACGACTAGAAGCACGTCGCGCTGAAAAGAGTCCGACGCGCCTTAGGTTTTATGCTTTGTCCGTCTCGCAAAACCGCTGCACAGTTTTGCGCGACCCGGATGCACCCGCTCCCAAATCAGAGCCGCGAGATCAGGTAGCGCAGCGCCGAGCGGCTTGGCATGAAGAAATAGCCGCCGCCCTTGGTGGTGACGAATTGCGGCATCTTCTCCAGCACCGTCACTTTTTCCCAGGCAGGAATGGTGAAACGGCCATTGGCGCTGCCCTGCGTGCCGATCATCGGGTCCTTCTCGGCCACCAGACCCTGGAACGAGGTCTGCGACACCCAGGTCTGCTGGATGAACTCGTACTGCCGCTCGATATCGGCGTTGAGGCACATGAACAGCAGGCCTTTCTCGACTTTCCCGCCTTTCTTCTTTTTCTCGTAGGTGCGGCCGACCCGGAGGATGCGGTGACGCTTGCCGATCTGGATCTGCGTCTCGCGGTCCTCTCCCAGCGAATCGCGCGGGTTGGAACGGCGAATATGGGCGCCGAGAGGACAATGATGGCCCTGCGGATCCTCGGCGCCGAGGGCGAAGTCATTGTCCACCGCGCGTCCCGGGCGGTCGGGATTGCGCGTCAGCGAGCTGCCGTTCTGCCAGCGGCCGAGCATCTTGGCGGCGACCCAGTCTTGCGTGACGGCCGCGTTGCCGGTGTCGCGTGCGGCCCGTACGGCGGCCTCCTTGCAGTAGTCCTGGAAGCGGTCGACGTGCTGCTCGAACTGGCGCACGACGAGGAATGAGCCGTTGCGGCCGAAATCGCGCGGCGGTGGCGGCAGGCCTGGAATGTGACGGCTGCGGCGCACCTGCGAGAGGATCCCGGTCCGGTCCTGCGCCGCGGCGACGGAGGGCGATGACGGATAGAAACCGTGCTCGTCACGATAGCCGAACAGGAACTCCCCCGGTGCGACGAGATGCATGGATGCGGCACCCTTGTTGGCGCGCGCGGTGCCGCGGATGATCGGCTGCGAGATTCCGTCGACAAAGCCGAAATGCTCGTAGGCCCGCTCGCGTTGCTGCCTGCCGGCTCCTTTTGCGGCGTCATCCTGCTTTGCGGCACGCGCTGACTTGTCGCCGTCCGCTTCCGGCTTGCGATTTACGGCGAGTGGCAATTCGGCGGCTATTTTCATCCCCGCGCTGACCGTTGCTTCGGTCACGGCGGCAACTTCGGCCTGAAGTCGCTCGGGCGTTCTGGCGTAGCAGACGACGACCGCGTCGATGGGCCTGTCGAGCGAACCCCATTCCCATTTGTCCGGTGCATCGGCGCCGGAATCGTCGAGAATGCGGCTGCGTTCCGGATTGCCCATGCCGTGCCGGAAGGCGACGGGGAAGGTTTCGAGCGGATCGTTGTCGACCCCGCCCCGCAGGCCCAGGCGCCTGAGCCCATCAGGACCGAAGGCCACGATCATGGCCCGCTCGACCGGCACGCTGTCGCCGAAGCTCGTCCGTGCCAGGACGAAGTCCAGCCACGCCCTGCGGCTTGCCGCCTGCAGATGGTCCGGCACCTGAATTGCCAGCATATGTCCTTTGCCGAGCGCGCCGAACGGGCCGAAGAAAATGGATTGGATCTCGCCGGTCTCCAGTTGCTGCTCGAGCGGGAGGGGGAAGGCCGAACTGACATTGGCCAGCAGCGAGGTGGTCTTTTGAACGGCGGTCTTTTCGGTTGCCGGACGCGGCAGCGAACCGAACAGGCTCAGCCAGTCGCGCGCCTGGTTGCCTATGGCGGAAGCAAGGCCGCGCCGGATCCCTGAATTGATGCGGATGCGCGCTGTGTTGAGATGAGGATAGGCGGAATACCAGAACAGGGTCGGCACCTGCTGGCGTCGCGCCCAGCGCTTGAACCGGTCGCCATCGCGCGCACCATCCAGGAACAGCCAGCGGGTGCGCGGATAGCCTTCCGTGTTGCTCCACACGCCGGTCAGGCCGGCGGAGGCCTTGGCGATGAAGTCCTCCAGATAGCTTTCCCAGCTGCCGCCGTAGTTGGAAAAGAACATCAGCCGGTTTGTGCCCGGCAGCAGGATCCAGCGCGCGAAATGGATCGTGTTGATGGTGTTGAGAAAGCCCGGCTTGAACACTTTGCGCGCCGCGATCGAGATCAGGTAGAAAGTAAGCCTGAGCGCGAGCCGCCGCAGGAGACCGGGCTTCATCGTCGAGATCGCCGTCAGGTGGTTCTGCGCTGCGTGATCCTCGTTGGCCAGGATCCTGTCCAGCGCCCCAATCCCGATCGAGACGCTTTGCGGGCGATCCTTGTCCTCGCGGCGCCGCAACAGCCAGAAGCACAGCCCCAGCAACAGCACGGCGCAAAACAGGATCCCGAGCGCGCTCAACAACAGCGAGGTGCCGGCGATCCAAAGGTTGCGGAAGGTGAACCCGCCCACTGGGTCGAACACTTTGGCATAGGTCATCCAGGCGCCGGCGAGCCACGCGGCCACGAGGCTCACAAGGACCGGCGGAGCAAACAACGTCGCCTTCAACGCGTCTCGCAAGCGGCCGCGCGGCTTTTCCAGCAGGCTCTCGGCTGGCTCGAAGGCCCAGGCGAATGTTCCCAGCTCCTGGACATGGCGACGCGCTTCGGCCAGCACCGCGGGCGCGTTTCCGGTGCCCCGTCGCGGCTGCTCGACGATACCTCGGACGGCTTCGAAAAGCTCCTGCTCGGCCTTGATGCGCTGGACCGAGTGGCCAGGCGTTCCCGAAAACACCAGACCGGCCGCGCTGCCAAAGGATGGCGAGATCTCGACACTATATTTGCGCAGGAAATCCTCCAGCGCGCCACCGTCGGACAGGCCGCATGCGCCCCTGAAGATCGGCCGCAGATGAGTTCCGATGGCTTTCGTCAAGTCAGCGATGACGTCGTCGCTGCTGCCGTCGCCCGAAATTTCCAGGACAAGGGCTCCGGTCTCGTGGTCCGAAGCCTCGTTCTTGCCGGTATCGGCAACGGCAAGGCTGGTGAAATGGATGGTGCCGACGTCGTCGAGCGCGTCGCGCAACAGCTTGGCTGCCGGATTGCCAAGAGCGGCGACCTTTTCGCGCACAGCGTCCAGCGGAACGGCCCCGGTGACCGGGCAGACCACCGTGACCATGGACTGTTCGACCGTGCGGCAGAGCGGTGACGGTTCGAAATCGACCTTGAGGTTCGCCGGATAGGCGCCGACATAGACCAGCTTGCCGGCCCGGCCGCGGACGCGGCTGAGCTTCGGCTTGCTGAACAGGGCACGCACGCATTCGCCAATCTGGATTCGAGCGATCTCGGCACCGATGCACAGATGGATGCCGTGGCCGAACACCATGTAGTCGCGATGCGGACGCGAGATGTCGAACTCGTTTGGCCTCTGCACGATCTCAGGATCGAACATGGCCGAAAGCGTCGCCGGCATCACCACCGTTCCAGCCCTGACCACCCGCTCCCGGCGCGTGCCCTTGCCGATCACCGCGTCGCGCCTGGTGTAGCGCCAGGGTCCGATCCAAATCGGCTTGAAGCGCATAGCCTCGAGGATCGCCCGGTCGAGTTTGTCGGTGTCGTTCTCGGCAAGGGCCGCGTCAACTGCCTGTCGCGCATCCGAACGCGACAGGATCACGTCCAGGCAATTGCCGGCGGCAAGCACGTTGGTCGGCACAAATCCGGCCACCATGCCGAGCATGATGGAATGGACATCGGCCAGCGACAGGCGGCCTTGGTCCATAAACTCGACCAACTGCGGCAGCGGCCGGTTATCGGGCGCTGCCCTGCCCCTGATCGCGGCAATCGAACGGTCGATGACCTTGATCAGGCGATCACTACCGACGACGGCAAGCTGGCGCGTGGCGGGGTCGGCGGTAGGATCGGAAAAGAACAGCGCGCTCAGCGCGATCGACCAATCGGCGAATTCGGTTTCGTCGTCGATATCAAGGCCGAAATAGTCGCGGCAGATGCGCACCGGCACGATCTTCATCAGCTCCGCGACAGCATCGAAACCGGGGGCGGCGCGGCTCATGATCTCGCGCGCATGGCGCTCGGCGATCGGCCTGACGACGGCTTCGACCACAGCCGGCGGAAAGGCGCTCAGCACCGCGGACTTCATCTGCCGATAGGCAGCTCCATCCTGCATGCCGAGAATGAAGGTCGATCCCCCCAGTTCGGTCATTTCCGGTCCGTAGGGCGTTTCGAATTCGTCGCCGCGCTCCAATATGTCGCGAACGTCCACACCCTTGGTGACGAGAAGAAACCTGCCCAGGGCAAAATTCGGCCAGAAGCGTCGCAGGAAAGCCAGAAACGGACGCGGATGATCCTCGAGAATGAACTTGGCAATGCGCGCCGATATGCCGGTTTTGCGCAACCGATTGATGTCGAACGGCGGCATCTCCGACGGCTGGATCTTGTCTTTCTGGGCTGCGAAGATGGCTTTGAAGTATTTCAGCTTGATCATGCGCGTTCGAGCCCCCGGCGGTCCACGTCATTGCGATGCCGGCAACCCTATGGCCTAGGTTCGCGTCGGTCCGGCGTATGTGAAGCCTTTCACAATCGTTCTCGTTCAGCTCCGACAGGTTTCGGGACCGACTTGGCGAGATCGAAATTTGCGATGAGGATGTTATTCTTGGCCGCGTCGACGAACGGGATCCAGCGTATCCTCTGCTCGGAAAAATCCGGATGCCTGGTGGTAAAGACGGCGAGCTCGCGCGCAGCTTCGTCGCGGCGGCCGCTCCTTGTCAGGGCGCCTATCTTCAGGAAGCGCGCGTAAAAATAGCCTGGCGACAGGTTCAGCGAGCGGTCGGCGACCGCGATCGCAGCCGGCCAGTCCTCCACGAAGCAGTAAGCGGCGGCCAACTCGCCAAGATTGTGGAACCGGTAGAGGTCGAATGGGCTCAAGCGCTCGGTGTCGAGAAAGTACGGGATCGCACCGGCGGGGTCGCCGAGCAGCAGCCGGGCACTGCCCATCGCCGAGCGGGCAAAGGCAAAGCTTGGATTGATGCGGATCGCTTCGGCAAGATGCTCGGCCGCCGATGCCGGCCGTCCGCGCATGATGTCGGCCGCGCCGAGATAGGCGTGCGGGCGGGCATCGAGACTGTCCATCAGGAGCGCCTTGCGCGCGAAGGCCTCGACCTTGTCGAGGTCGTCGCTGTCGCCGAAGCGCAGCCACGCACGCCAGAAATACCACCAGGCCAGTTCGTTCAGCACGGCGCTGGAATTGGGATCTTCCTTGTAGGCCTTGTCGAAGAACTCGAGCGCAATCTCGGTATCGCCGCGGGTGCGCCGGTTCATATGCCAGCGGCCGCGCCGTACCAATTGCCAGGTCTCGAGGCTTTCCCACGGCACCTGGAAGGTCCTGACCTGCTCGGCGCGGTCGACTTCCTTGTCGAGGATGGAGACGATCTCGCTGCCGATCTGGTCGCGCAGATTGAAGATATCGACGAGATCGCGGTCGAAGCGCTGCGACCAGACGAGGCGTCCGTTCGAGCTGTCGGCCAGCGAGGCGTTGAGGCGGATCTGCCCGCCATTGCGCGACAGCGAGCCACCGACCAGATAGCGGGCGCCGAGCGCGTTGCCGATGAGCTTGGTCCCAAGGCTGTCGTCGCGAAACTGGAAGCTGGAACCCTTCGCAATGACCGACAGCCAGCGCGTGTTGGAGAGGCCGTAGATGATGTCCTCGGCAATGCCGTCCGCCATGTAACCGACATCGGGCTCGCTGCCGTCGCCCTGGAACGGAAGCACGGCTATCGCCGGCGGTCCCATCGGAACCGGCCTGTGATTGCCCGAGGCCGAGGGGATTGCGGCCAGAGGCGCGGGCGCCGTGGCACCGTTGCTGCCGCTGCGGCCGGCAATCAGCACGCGCACCGGCAGGGCTATGTTCTTCAGCCTGAACTCGCCAAGGTCGGTGAACGCCGCGGCCGTCTTGTCCTTCACGTGGTGCCAGGTCGTCTCGGAGATGGCGAGGCCGCCATGCGGAGCGAATTCCTGGACCCGGGCGGCAATGTTGACATCGTCGCCATAAAGGCGCCCTTCGCGGACGATGACGTCGCCGGTGTTGATGCCGGCGCGAAACGGCATGCGCAGTTCCTCGGCGACCGAGGCGTTCAGCGCAACGATCCGGTCCTGGAAATCGAACGCCGCCCGCAGGGCTTCGATCGGGCTGCCGAACTCCGCCATGATGCTGTCGCCGGCATCGCCGAAGGTGCGGCCGCCAAAGCTGCCGCAGCTGTCGGCAATGATGTCGCGCCGTTCCTCGAAAGCCGCGACGGCCAGCTCATCGTCGATGCCCATCAGGCGTGAGAACCCCACGGCATCGATGGAAATGATTGTCGCAAGCTGACGGGTATAGTGCCGTTCAGCCATGGTCGAGCCCCCGGTCCCTGCTTCTGCTCCAGTACAGGCGACTTCCGCTCTTGAACACTTCGCCGATTTGCCGACGGAGATCCCCGGCAGGCTCGGCGCGCCGTTGCCACCCTGTTATGTCCAGAAGTCTAACAGGGTCCGGGAAAAAGCTCTACCACGATCCGCTAATGGAACGCAGTGCGTGGCCGCATGCATGGTTAGCTGATTGTTACCTGATCCACTACTTCACTTAAGCATAGTTACGTATTGGACTGGTTGAGATTTGTCTATTCCCGCTTCCTCGAATCGGAGATTCCGCATCATCGAGACCGACCCTGGAGCAGTCGCTGCCTGCCGGCTGGCGGAACCAACGGGGTCGCATGCGAGTTTCTTACCGCACCAATGCCAGCACGAGATGAGGGGCCGTCATGCGCACTGTTGTTTTGGCAATCGGAATCACGGGTCTACTGTTCGGCGGATCTGCCTTGGCGGCCGACGAGAAGGCGTTGCCGCCGCAAGATGCCAAGAAGCTCTCCGAGATCATCGCCAAGGTCGAGCAGCGCGGCGACTTTCGCTATGTAAAGGAGGTCGACTGGAGCAGCGACGGTTACACCGTCACTTATTACACGACTGACAAGGCCAAGGTCGAGATCACTTATGACCCGATGACCGGCGAGCCGAAGTAGCGGCCATTTGGCATGCGGATGGCAGAAAAGGGGCTCGTGCGAGCCCCTCTTCTATGCCGGACCGCTGGCGCTGTCAAAGCCGGCAGTAGTGCGGGTAACCGTCGTAGCCGATATAGGTGTCCGAGCCCGGATCGTAGCTGGCGTAGCGGGCTAGGCAGCGGCGCACATGCCAGGAACCACCGCCGTATTCCTCGACATACACCGGCTGCGGCTGCTGCTGGGCCAGCAGGCTGCCGAGCACGAAGCCGCCGACGCCGGCGGCAATGCCGATGCCGAGCTCGCGGCGGTGGTGATGATGATGGTCATGGGCAGCCGAAGGCTGGACGGTGCCGGCGAGCGAGCCGGCGGCGACGGTGGTGGCGATGAGGCCGGAAACGAGCGTGTGCTTGAACATGATGATCTCCTGGTTCGTTGACCGAGGCGATCCGTCCGCCTCTTGATCATCTGTCGCAGCGACCGCGAAGAAGGTTCGAAGTTTCCTTGCAACTTTTTTTCGAGGGCCGCAGAAGCCGCCCGGTTTTGTCGAGGGACGACAGCACGGCTCTACCGCCGGGCGAAGAAAGGGCGGCCGGAGCCGCCCTTTCGAGACGATTGGTCTGTTCGTCAAAGGAAGATGATCACCTTGCCGTGGTGGCGATGGTGATGATGCCACCACCACCAAGGCTTCTTGTGGTGCTTGTGGTGGTGATGATGGTGGTGATGATGCATGCCGTGGGCCGAAGACGACTGCGCGGTGCCGGCGAGCGCGCCGGATGCAACGAATATGGCGACGAGGCCTGAGGTGAGTGTGCGCTTGAACATGACGATCTCCTGGATCCTTGATCGAGGCGACCATTCGCCTCTGGGAGATCAGTCGTGGCGGAGCCGGAAAAGGTTCGAAATTGAGCGAATAGGGAGTAGCGAATAGCGAGCAGGAAAAGTGCAATTCACGAATTGTCGCTTCCCTATTCGCTATTTCGCTATTCGCTGCTCCCTAGTCGCTCCCCTCACCCCATCCCGGTGACGTGCCGCAGCCAGAAGGCCAGCGTTATAAACCCGATGATGACGGCAACGCCGGTCCAGTCGATATTGGCCTTCTTCAAATCGCTGATGAGCTTCAACAGGAGAAGCCACGTCACCACGATGATCGGCAGGATGATGACAAACCTGATCATGCGACACCCCGTTCGATGCGATTGCACCTCTTTTGAGATGTAGGAAGCCCAGTGACGCATTTCAGCATGCCGGCCCGGACACGGGGCGAGGTCCTTCGGCAACCGAAAGCGGAGTTTTGTCTTTACTGGCGCACGAAATGTGCTACCGGAGCGCCGTGCCCTTGTAGCTCAGCTGGTAGAGCAGCGGTTTTGTAAACCGAAGGTCGCGGGTTCGATCCCTGCCGGGGGCACCAGCAGCACACGATTCAATCAGAGCCAAATGTGGAACGCAGCGGCGTCCGCCGACAAGCGTTCGGCCGTCGATCGCCGCGCCGCCTCGCACTCCGCGGCGATGCCGGCGCAGTGAGCGGGGCGTGCGCCTGTGGGCCGCCTCAGGGGCGGCTCATGAAGGAAGTTCATCCCGCCATTTGATGGCTTCCATCTCGACGCGGACTGCGTCCTGAACGTCGATGACCTGACGGACGTCGAACTGGAATGCCGGGAAGGTCGAACACATTTTGTGAACCACCAGCGGATCATCTGCCTCGAGCAGCATGCTGCCGCCCCATTCGCCCACTCGCGCCACGAAGGCATGGACCTTGACCTCGCTGGGTATTTCCCAGTGCTGGAAGATTTTCAGGATCCGCTTTTGGACATTCTCGTATTCAATCGCCGATCCCTGTGGCCGCTCGCTCCAATTCACGAGGTATTTCATGATCTCCTCCCTCGGGTAACCGCGAAAACCCAAGCGGCATTGTAGCTCCCGAGGCGAACTTCGGATCGTCTCCTAGTCTCCTCCAATAGAGGTAGGCCTCAGGATACGAAAGTGGTGAATCTGCGCGACGTTTGAAATGCACGCGGGCTTCGATCCCTGCCGCGGCGCCCGTCCTAACTGTGTTTCAACAAGACACCATTTCTGGCAGGGTGCTGCCATGTCGCGAACGCTGATCGTCGTTGGTCTCAGCATAGTTGCCATAGGGCTGCTCTGGCCATGGTTGGCCCGGACCGGACTTGGCAGACTGCCTGGCGACATCGTGATCGAACGTGAGAACTTCAGACTCTACATTCCGATCACCACCGGAATACTGATCAGCATCGGGTTCTCGGCCATTCTTTGGCTGATCAATCGTTAGGGCGGTCCGGCCGCCGTTCTTCTGCTCGCGCTTGATCTTCTCACACCAAGATCGCCGCCAAAATCCTATTCTGTCGCCTGATCGCCATCGCGTGCCACTACATCGCCGGGCGCACCTGTCCAAGCGGGCAGAGGTGTGTTTAGCGGAGCTAAAGGCTTCCAGCTTCTGGTACCGGCAGCGTCTCCGACGATGATCGCCTCGCGAAGCTGACGTCCCCCCTGGGGGTGATTCACTTTCATGCGGGGGCCTAGGTATCGTGCCTCTCCCGCCGCTCCTATTCACAGGAGCCCATGACAATGCGGGGAGGATCTGAGGCAAAGATCGGACATTGCCGGGAAATTGAGGGAGGAGAACGTGCGTAAAACGACGCTTATTGCCTGCGGGCTTGCGGCCAGTCTTTTGGGCATTGGAGCAGCCGCGTCGCAGGAGGGCGCAGCCCAGGGCGACACTTCGAAGATGCGGATCGCCCTCACCGATGGCTTCAGCTCGAACTCCTGGGAGCAATCGGCCTGGAATTCCTGGAACGCGGTTGCCGACCAGGCAGTCAAGGATGGAGTGATCAAGGAACAGAAGATCATCACCGGCAACGACGACCCGGTTCAGCAGATCACGCAGCTCCAGAATCTGGTGCTTGAGGGCTTCAACGCGATCGCCATCGACGCCGCCTCTCCAACCGCTCTCAACGGCGGTATCAAGGATGCCTGCGACGCGGGCATTGTGGTGGTGGTCTATGATTCTCTGGCGACCGAACCTTGTGCGATCAAGCTGAAAGTCGATTACCACGACTACGGTGTGCAGGAGACCGAGTACCTGGCGAAGAAGCTCGGCGGCAAGGGCAACATCCTCGAAATCCGCGGCGTTGCCGGCTCGCAGGTGGACATCGATATCTCCGCCGGTATCAACGATACGCTGAAGAAGTATCCCGACTTGAAGAAGGTCGGCACCGTGTACGGCAACTGGGATGGAACCATCACCCAAAAGCAGGTCGGAACGATCCTTCCCACCCTGCCGCAGGTCGACGGGGTCGTGGGCCAGGGTGGCGACGGCTTCGGCGCTTATCAGGCCTTCAAGGCGGCGGGACGTCAGATCCCGACCATCGTCATGGGTAATCGGCAGGACGAACTGGCGCTCTGGAAGGAAATGAAGGCCAACGGTTACGAGACCTACTCGATCTCATCGATGCCGGGCATGTCAACCATAGCCTTCTGGATCGCGCAGCAGGTTCTGGCAGGCAAGAAGGTTCCCAACACGGTCAACGTCCCGCTCCTGGCCATTCACGACGATACGCTCGATGCCTGGCTGGCGGCCACGGCCGTCGGAACAGCAGCCTCGCCGCACTACACCAAGGACGATGCGGTGGCGCTTATGGATGCAAGCGCGGCCGGCAAGAGCGGCAGCGATCTTCCGCAACCCAAGGTCCCGCAATAAGGCCGGTATTTTCGAACATGACCGTCGAGACACTTGAGAGAGGGAAAGCCGGGCAGGCTTCCCTCTTGTCGCTGCGCGGCATCAGCAAGTCTTTCGGCCCAGTCGAGGCATTGCGGTCAGTCGACCTGGAGCTCCAGCGCGGCGAACTGCTTGGCCTGATCGGCCACAACGGCGCCGGAAAAAGCACGCTGATGAATGTGCTGATGGGTGTTGTCCTTCCCGACAACGGCACCCTCTCGATGGACGGCAGCCTGGTCACTGGGGACAATCATCCGTCCCGTGCCCATACGTTGGGAATACGCTGCGTTTTCCAGGAGCTGTCGCTCTGTCCCAACCTGAGCGCGATCGAGAACACGCTGGTTGTCCATCCACACTTGGGCGGGCTGGGTTGGGAGAAGCGCAGTCGCGCTCTCATCGCGCACACGCTGGGCGAGATCTTCCCGGGCAACCGGATCAAACTCCACGCGCCGATCTCCGAGCTCGCCATCGGTGAGAGGCAAATGATCGAGATTGCGCGTGCCTTCACCGAGAGCGACTCCCCAGCCAAGCTCGTGATCCTGGATGAACCTACGTCGTCGCTGGATGCGAGCGCAGCGGAACAGCTTCTCGCCTACCTCCGCCGCGCATCGGCGGCCGGGCGCAGTTGCATCCTTATCACCCACAAACTCAACGAAGTGCTGGACCACACTCAGCGCATCGTGACCATGAAAGACGGCCGGATCGTCGCCGATGTGCCGGCCGCGGGCCTCTCCCGTGAACGGCTGTTCGAGTTGATGGGCGCGGTCGCCAGGGCGGAAACAACGCCCACCGGTTCTCTCGTCAAGGGCAATCTGCGGATCGAGATCGCGGGGTTGGACGGAATGCCTGCGGTCCACGTTCAGGCCGGCGAGGTGGTGGGGCTCGCCGGATTGGCTGGTCATGGCCAGAAGGACACACTACGCCGCATCTATCGGACCGCCCGGACCCGCAAGGGGGACGGACAATGCCGGGTCGAAGGCGGAGCTGCCTATGTCAGCGGCGACCGCCAGCGCGAGGGCATCTTTCCGCTCTGGTCGATCGCACTCAACGTTTCGATCGCCAGCATGCGGCGGCTGGCCCGTCGAGGCTTCATCGATGGTGTCGAGGAAAGGGACCTGGCCGAGCGCTGGCGGCAAAAGGTCGGAATCCGCAGCTCCGGCCCCGACCAGTCGATCATGGCTTTGAGCGGTGGCAATCGACAGAAGGCTCTGGTGGCCAGGGCTTTCGCCTCGACGTCCGAGATCATCCTTTTCGACGATCCGACCCGCGGCGTTGATATCGGCACCAAGCGTGAGATTTATGAGCAGATCCGCGCCGAAGCGGGAAGCGGTCGTTCCTTCGTCTGGTACACGACTGAAAATGACGAACTGTTCCTCTGCGACCGGGTCTATGTCTTCCACGAACGCAGGGTTGTTGACGTGATCGACCGCGCCGATCTGACTGAAGACCGGCTCATCCGCGCCTCATTCGAGGGACACTGACGATGAATGGACGCGCCAGTTTGATTTCGCGGGTCGGCAATGGCATTTCGAGCCTGGGTGCGGCGCGCTTCGGCCTTGCGCTCATCGCGCTCGCGCTGATCCTCCTGTTCGTCTTCTGGCTGCGTCCGAACATGGCTAGCTATAATGGCTTGCGGCTGCTGTTGAACCTGTCCCCCGTGCTGGTTTTCACCGCGCTGGCGCAAATGTTCGTCATGACTGCGGGAGACATCGATCTGGGCGTCGGCACGTTCGTCGGGCTGATCGATTGCATTGCAGCCGGCCTGCTGAACGAGCAGCCAGTCACCGGCGTGGCGCTCCTTGTTGCTTGTCCAATCGCCTACTCCCTAATAGGCGCACTCATTCACTTGCGCCAGCTGCCGTCGATCGTCGTCACTTTGGGCGCATCCTTCGTCTGGCTCGGTGTGGCGCTGACTGTGCTGCCGATGCCCGGTGGCACGGTACCGGCGGCACTGACGGAACTCGTGCGGCTGCGTCCGCCGCTCGTTCCGATGCCGATCGTGCTGACCCTCGTGCCGATGGTGGCCGCTCATCTCATCCTCAACAAGATGTCTTACGGCGTCGTGCTGCGGGGCATTGGCGGGAGCCTGGCGGCTGTCGAACGCGCCGGCCGTTCCACCCTGAGGGCGCGCATAACGCTCTACGGTCTCGCCGGGATCTGCGGGCTCTGCGCCGGCCTCTGTCTCGCCGCGACCACCACCACCGGCGACGCCAACGTCGGACGTGGGCTGACACTGGTTTCAATCGGCGCGGTAATCATCGGCGGCGGTGAGTTCGTCGGCGGCATCGTCTCCCCGATCGGCACGGTGTTCGGCGCCCTGATCATGTTGCTCTCGGGGTCTCTGCTGAGCTTCGCGTCGGTGCCGCCGGCATGGCAGTACAGCATCCAGGGCGCCATCCTGCTCGTCATCCTGGCGCTCAGGATCGTATCGTGGAGGCCCAAGGCAGCATGAGGAAGATCACGGGTGCATGGCTGCTTGGTCAGCCGTGGTTTTACGCCACGGCAGGTGCGGTCGTGGTTTGGGTGGTGATCCTGACCTATTCCGGCGGTGCCGGTGGCGGCGCGGTGGTTTCCGCGGCACTCAACTATTCGGTATTCTTCGCCCTTGTCGGGCTTGGACAAATGATCGTCATGGTGAGCGGCGCCGGCAACATCGACCTGTCGGTACCTGCCAACATCACGCTGGCGGCCTATCTCTCCACCGGACAGATGGAAGGCGCGAATGCCGGCCTGTTGTTAGGGATCGCCGCCGGTCTTGGCAGCGGCTTCGCCATTGGCGCGGCGAATGCCTTCCTGATCATCGTTTTTCGCATTCCGCCCATGGTTGCGACGCTCGCGTGCGGCCTGGTACTCGAATCTCTTACCTTCGTGTATTCAAGGATCTCCGTCGCCAAACCCGCGCCGCTGCTGGCGGAGTTCACCACCGGCCAGTTCATGGGCCTTCCTTATCTCACAGCGGCGGCGGTGATCGCTTCCCTCGCGTTGATCCACGTGCTGCGGCGTTCCATCTTCGGCCGCTCGCTGCTCGCGTGCGGGCAGAACACCACCGCCGCCTGGCTCTCCGGCGTCGACGTGCTGCGCACCCGGTTCTCGGCCTATATTCTATGCGGCATGCTGACCGCCCTTGCGGGCGTCCTGTTCGCGGGCTTCGTCGGCGGGCCCTCGCTCAACATGGGCAGCGAGTTCCTGCTGAGCTCGATCGCCGTCGTCGTGATCGGGGGCACCAATGTCGCCGGGGGCCAGGCCAGCGTGGTCGGCACTTGGAGCGCGTCTCTATTTCTCTTTCTGCTGCTGTCGATGCTGAACGTGTTCCAGGTCGAACCAGGGCTGCGCAACATCATCACCGGCATCCTGATCATCGCTGTGCTGGCGCTGAACAAGACGAGCCGCATGCAACAGATGTGACTGGAGTGACATGATGGACGTTCGCTGCATTTTCGAGGCCCGAAGCGCACTCGCCGAAAGCGCTCTGTGGCATCCGGGCGAGCAGGCGCTCTACTGGCTGGATCAATTTCGGCCCGAGATCCATCGACTGGATCCGGCGACTGGCAAGGATACGAAGTTCGATCTGGATCTGCCGCCGCAACTCGGCGGCCTGGTGCTCACCGCCGAGGGTGGCATGGCACTGGCCGCCTCGGACGGCATCACCGTGCTCTCGCCCGATATGAGGAACCGCACCACGCTGGTCAATCCGATCGCGGGCCGGCCCAACATCAGCTTCAACGATGCCAAATGCGACCGCCAGGGCCGGCTCTGGGCCGGAACGACGGATCGCCTGGAAGCCGAGGCCCTTGGACAGCTCTACCGCATCGATGCCGATGGCGCCGCGACGATGTTCGCAGACGGTTTCGTCTGTTCGAACGGACCGTCATTCAGTCCGGACGGGCGGACCATGTATCACAGTTGCACCCTGGAGCGGGTGATCAATGCCTTCGATATCGATCCCGATACCGGCGAAGCGTCGAACAGTCGGCCCTTTGTCCGGTTCGATGGTGCGAAGGGCGCTCCCGACGGTTCCACCGTCGATGCCGAAGGATACCTTTGGTCTACCCATTGGGGAGGCGGCCGCGTAACGCGCCATGCAGCGGACGGAACCATCGATTTTGAGATTGCGATACCGGTGAAGAACGTCACGAGCTGTGCGTTCGGGGGCCCTAACCTGGACACGCTGTTCGTGACCACAGCCTCGGTCGAATTCGCCAACGGCGGGTGGGTCTTCATGGACGACGCAGGTTTCGATGCGGCGCCGATGACCGGCGGTATCTTCGCCATCGAGGTCGGGATACGCGGTCTGCCCGAGCCGGTTTTCGGCGCCCGTTGATGTGTGCGTCCCCCAGGGTTTTCATCGGCCCCGGCTTCTTAGTTTCACTCCCGCAGAGGGAGCCTCCCGAGGGCTGGTCCCGGAGCAATCCGGGACCAGTCACACCCTGATCGCCGCCACCAAAATCCTGTTCTGCCGCCTTATCGCAGCACGCAATTCGGGAATCCTTGCCTCGTCTCGCTTCACGAACTCGATGAACATCATGTTCATATTGTTGAAGAGCAACTCGCCCACCGTAGGCCCGTCGATGTCGGCGCGCACGAGGCCGATCTCCTGCAGCCGCGCGATAAGAGCCCTGATCTGCTCGATCAATGCGCGGTCGAGCGCGGTATAGGCCTGGCCGAAGGGGCTGTCGGGCAATTGCGTCGAGATCGCCATCGCCTGCCGCCACATCTCCTTGCTCAGATAATTCAGCGAGTGCTCGATATAGATGCCGAGCAGCGTGTCCAGCGCGTCGCCGATATCGGCGGGGGGATTGGCCACCACGCCTCGCCCGGCGTTGAGCACCTCGTTGACCTCCATGGCGACGATGGCGCCGAGGATATCGCCCTTGTTTTGGTAGTAATTGTAGATCGTCCCGATCGAGACCTCGGCCTGCGCGGCGATAGCCTCGATCTTGGCGCCCTCATAGCCGGCTTCGCGGAATAGCGCTGTCGCAGCATCGATGATGCG
Source organism: Mesorhizobium sp. M3A.F.Ca.ET.080.04.2.1 (assembly GCF_003952525.1). NCBI lineage: Bacteria > Pseudomonadati > Pseudomonadota > Alphaproteobacteria > Hyphomicrobiales > Phyllobacteriaceae > Mesorhizobium > Mesorhizobium sp. M3A.F.Ca.ET.080.04.2.1. Next base: position 682,735 of record NZ_CP034451.1, read on the forward strand.
ACGGTGCCGGTCCGCCTTCTGCCTTTCGCGCAATCCGCTCATATCAGCCTCTTTGCCACAAAAACATAATTGACTCAATTTTAGAATTGGTTCAACTTTTCGCTAACAAGCCAGCAAGGCAGGGAGAACACTCGATGACCATCAACGCCCGGAATCCACTTTCCACCCTGAAATCCAATCTCGCCGCTGCCTGCGCGGCGACAGCGCTGCTTGTCGCGGCGGGCGCGGCTCAGGCCGCCGACCTCAATGCGCTCATCTGGTGCGATCACTCCGACCCGGCGCTGCTGCAGCCCTTCGAGGAAGCCAACAACGTCAAGGTCAACGTCAAGGAGTTCGAAGGCACCGGCGCCGGTCTCGCCATCATAGAGCAGTCGCAGCCTGGCGATTGGGATGTGATGGTGATCGATTCCATCGACGTGCCGCGTGGCGTCGAGAAAGGGCTTTTCGAGCCGCTGCCGGAAGACAAATTGCCTTTCGCCGACCTCTTTCCGGAAGTGAAGATGGAGAAGTCCACCGTCGTCGACGGCAAGCACTACGGCATCACGGAAAAATTCGGCTACAACACGATCGGCTTCAACAAGACCAAGGTCGATCCGGCCGACATGCAGTCGCTGGCGTCGCTAACGAGCGACAAATACAAGGGCAAGATCGCCATCTACGACTACTATTTGCCGGTCATCGGCATGGCGGCGCTCGCGATCGGCAAGAAGACCGCCGAACTCACCGAGGCCGACTTGCCCGCGCTCAAGACCGAGTTGCTGAAGATGAAGGCCAACGCCAAGCTGGTCGGCGAGGTCACCGCCAGCCAGACCGCTTTGGCAACCGGCGAGGTCGACATCCTGGTCGGCGGCGGCGAATGGGTGACGGCGGGCCTGGCCAAGGAAAACCCGGCGCTCGACTTCTCGATCCCGAAGGAAGGCGCGGTGCTGTGGTCGCAGTCGCTTGCCATGTTCAAGGATTCCAAGAACAAGGACATGGCGCTGAAGTTCATCCCGTACATCATGAGCCCGGAAGGCCAGGCGCGCCTTGCCACCTCCGCCTGCTACTGGGGCATGCCTTCCAACAAGAAGGCGACACTGACCGATGAGCAGAAAAAGATCCTGCGCTTCGACGAGCAGCCTGAGTTCCTTGCCCGAGCCCAGCCTTATCCGGCGCCGAATGCCGATCTCGACAAGAAGATGCAGGACATGTGGACCGAAATGCTGCAGGCGCAGTAACTCGGCCGATGAGCGTTGCTGGAACCAATGGACGTGCCCTACCCTGGGCGCTGGTCACGCCGGCGCTGGCATGGACGCTGCTGTTCTTCGTGCTGCCCTTCATCGCCATGGGGCTTTCCAGCCTGACGGCGCATGAAGGCGGCGCATTCACCCTCACCAACTACAGCCAGTTCTTCACCGACCCATCCTACTGGCGGGCGATGGTGAACTCGCTCGAGGTGACAGCGGTCGTCACGGCGATCTCGATCCTGCTCGCCTATCCCTTCGCCTGGATCCTGGCGGAACAAGTGCCGGAGCGCTGGCAGCGGCTGGCGCTGATGCTGGCCGTGCTGCCGTTCTGGACGTCTTACGTGGTTCGCTCCTATTCCTGGCTGCTGGTGCTGGCGCAAAACGGTGTGATCAACCGCGCGCTGGCTGGCCTCGGGCTGGTTGCCGAGCCGCTGCAGCTCGCCAACACGCGCTTCGCCACGGTCACCGGCTTCGTTCATTTCTTCGTCATGCTGCTGACGCTCACCATCTTCGCCAACCTCAAGCAGCTCAGCCCGAGTTACCGCAAGGCCGCAGCCGATCTCGGTGCCGGGCCGGTGCGCATCTTCCTGCATGTGGTGCTGCCGCTCACCTTGCCGGGCATCATGGTAGGCGCCTTCCTCACTTTCGTGCTCTGCATCGGCGATTACATCACCCCCCAGATACTCGGCGGCAACAATGAGCTGGTCATGCCGCAGCTGGTCATGATGCAGATCGGCCGGCGCGGCGATTTCCCACTCGCCTCGGCGCTGTCGATCATCCTGATGGCGGTCGTCACGGTCGCCTATCTCGCCTGCGCCCGCTGGCTGAAGATCGAGCGGACCTGACCGATGCGCGCAGCCGTCCGCATAGCCGCCGGGGCGTACGCAATCGCCGTCTACGGCTTCATCTTCCTGCCCGTGGTCGTGCTGGTGCTGTTTTCGCTGCAATCGACCTCATTCCCGATACCACCCTTCACCGGCCCGTCGTTGCGCTGGTATCAGGCGGTTCTGAGCGACGCACGGCTGACCTCGGCGCTGGTCAATTCGCTGCTGGTGGCGGTGTTGTTCTCGCTTGCTTCGGCCTCGCTCGGCTTCCTATCCGCCTGGGGTTTCGCGCGATTCGCGCTGCCCGGCTCGGCCCTGCTGCGCGGCCTGATCACGCTGCCGCTCACCGTCAGCTATCTGATCATCGGCATGGGGCTTCTGGTTCTGTTCAACTGGGCCGGCGTGCCGAAATCGCTGCTCGCCGCCGGAATCGGCCATGTCGTGATCAACCTGCCGCTTTGCTTTGCCATCATCTACAGCCAGATGGGCGACCACCAGATCAACATCGAGCGCGCCGCGCGCGACCTCGGCGCGGCCGAATGGAAGGTGCTGCTCCTGATCACCGTGCCGGTGATGGCGCCGGCGATCTTTGCCGGCTTCTTCCTGTCGATGACGTTCTCGTGGGACGAGTTCGTCATCTCCTTCCTGCTCACCCGCTTCGAGACGACCCTGCCGGTCGAAATCTGGAACCTCTTGCGCTCCGGTCTCAACCCCAAGACCAACGCCGTCGGCTCGCTGGTCTTTGCCGTATCGATCGTCCTCGTCGTGTTGTTCGAATTGACCCTTCTGCGGAGAAAGCCGGCATGAGCGCCCCCCTGGTCGACATCCGCAACGTCTCGCACCGCTTCGGCCAGCATCCGGTGCTGAAGAACGTCTCGCTCGCCATCGAACCCGGCAGCTACACGATCCTGCTCGGGCCGTCAGGCTCCGGCAAGACGACGCTGCTTTCGATCCTTGGCGGCTTCGTCACGCCCAGCGAAGGCAAGGTTTTCATCCGCGGCGAGGATTGCACCTCCGTGCCGCCGGCCAAGCGCCCGACGACGACGGTGTTCCAGGATTATGCGCTGTTCCCGCATATGAGCGTCGGCAGCAATGTCGGATTCGGGCTTCGCATGCAGGGTGTCGATGGCGCTACCCGGGCGGCGAAAGCGCGCGAGGCCCTGGCGCTCGTCGGTCTGTCAACAGCCTTCGACAAGAAGCCGCACCAGCTCTCCGGCGGCCAGCGGCAGCGGGTTGCGCTTGCCCGCGCCCTGGTTATCGAACCGGCGGTGCTCTTGCTCGACGAGCCGCTCGGCGCGCTGGATCTGAAGCTGCGCCGGCAGATGCAGGATGAGCTGAAGGCTATCCAGAAGCGCGTCGGCACCGCATTCGTCCATGTCACCCACGATCAGGAAGAAGCGATGGCGCTGGCCGACCATTGCGTGGTGATGAATGACGGGCGCATCGAAGATGAGGGCTCGCCCGAGCGGGTCTATGCCCGGCCGAAGACACGCTTCTCCGCGACCTTCATGGGTGAAAGCACGATCGTCGCCGGCAAGGCCGACGATCCGCAGGGCGGGCGCGTCACAGTCGCGACCAAACTTGGCCCGGTCTCAGTACCCGGCACGTCGCCCGCCGGCCGCGGCGTTGCGCTTGGCATACGGCCCGAACATCTGCTCCTCGGCGACGCCAAAGGCGATGTCGCGCTTGGCACGGCCAGGATTAGCGACGTCGTCTTCCAGGGCAGCTTCAAGCGCGTGCTGGCAGCCTCGATGCAGGATCCGGCGCTGCAGTTCATCGCCAAGGCGCCTGTCGCAGCGACGGTTGAGGCTGGAGACACGGTCGCCGTTTCATGCAACGCTGGCGACATCATCCTGCTGGCGGACTGAGCATGAACCTTCTTCCGGTCGTAGGCGCTCCGGACTGGTACGAAACCATCCGCATGGGCGACGACATCACGCTTATCCATGAGCCGTGGATAAAGCCGTTCTTCCGCTGCAACATCTGGCACGTGCGCGGGCGCGACCGCGACTTGCTGTTCGACACCGGCCTTGGCCATTTCAGCCTCAGGCGCCACGTTCCCCTGGTCAGCGAGCGCAAGCTCCTGTGCGTCGCCAGCCACACGCATTTCGATCACATCGGCTGCCATCATGAATTTTCGGAGCGTTGCGTGCACTCGGCCGAAGCGGAAATCCTGGCCGACCCGCGCAACGAATGGACGGTCGCCGACCGCTACGCCACCGATGCGATGTTCGACGGCCTGCCTGAGGGCTGGGAGGCGGCGCGCTACCGCATCCTGCCGGCGCCCGCGAGCCGGCTGCTGGAAGGTGGAGACGTGGTCGATCTTGGCGACCGCACCTTCGAGGTCATCCACACGCCGGGACATTCGCCCGGCGGCATCGCGCTTTACGAGAGAAAGACCGGCATTCTGCTGTCCGGCGATATCGTCTATGACGGCCCGCTGATCGACGACGTCTATCACTCAGACATCGGCGACTATGTCGATACGATGCTGTCAATGCGAGAGCTCGATGTCTCGGTCGTGCATGGCGGGCATTTCCCGAGCTTCGGCAAGGTACGCTACCGACAGCTCATCGACGAATACCTCGCGCACAAGCGCCAGTCGGGGTGCCACCTTCAGCGGAGCCGGTGAGCACCGGAGGCGATCAGCAGTCTTGGCTTAAAGCGCTCGTTGCGGACAGGGCGTTCCGGCTGCATCGCCGCATCGCGAAGCGGCCGGCTGCGGCCGCAAGCTCATCTCTTCCGAATGTCGCACCAGCTCGGCGAACATGAGGGCGAAACTTCCCATCATCAGGAAGACTATGATCAGGCGTGTTACCGGCAATAGACAGGTCTCTCGACTGGCCCCCGCCAACCCCATCCACTGCCGGCTAACATGACCGATCCGGCTTTACGAGTGTTTAAGCCTGGTCTTAACCATCGCGGCGATCACATTCGTTGCATGGCTGTCACGAAGCGCGAGCAGCCAGCGGCGCTGGCCGGTCAGTTCGGCGCAGCCATGCCGCCCTTTGCAGATGCGGCGGCCCATGCTACGCCGTCGCCGGCGCGGCCCAACCAGGCGGTCGCGGTTGCCGTTCGGGACCCATGAGCAAACAAACCAGCCGCTTCGCCTTCGTCTCATCCGATACCGACGACGCCCGCTCGGCGCTGGAGACATTGTCGGCCCGCTACGGGCAAATGCCGGTCGCCGATGCCGAGATCGTTATCGCGCTTGGCGGCGACGGGTTCCTGCTGCAGACGCTGCGCGACACGATGAGCACGGGAAAGAAGGTCTACGGCATGAACCGTGGAACGATCGGCTTCCTGATGAACGAGTATCGCGCCGGCGCACTCGAGGATCGCATCGCGTCGGCGGTGTCGGAGACGATCCGCCCGCTCGAGATGCAGGCGGTGACGCATGATGGCGAAACGATCTCCGCGCTCGCCATCAACGAAGTGGCGCTCTGGCGCCAGTCCTACCAGACGGCGAAGATCCGCATCACCGTCGACGATCAGGTGCGGCTGGAGGAATTGAACTGCGACGGCGTGATGATCGCTACGCCGGCAGGTTCCACCGCCTATAATCTGTCGGCGCACGGGCCGATCCTGCCGCTCGACGCGCCGCTGCTTGCGCTGACGCCGGTCAGCCCGTTCCGGCCGCGGCGCTGGCGCGGCGCGCTGCTGTCCAACAAGGCGACGGTGCGCTTCGACATACTGGAGTCGGAAAAGCGCCCGGTGAACGCCGCCGCCGACCATACGGAGGTCAAGGCCGTTGCCTCGGTCACCGTCCGGGAATCCCCGACCGCGACAGCGACACTGCTGTTCGATCCCAACCATTCGTGGAATGAACGCATCCTGGCCGAGCAGTTCCGCTACTGAGGTGGCGCGTAGATATAGCCGCGATTATGCAGCGCCATTAAGGTTACAGCTTCACAATCACAGCATTTCCGGCCGTTTCTGTTGACAAATCGCGGACTTGCGCCTAACTGCAACGCGATCTTGCAGGCGCGCGGCGTCTGCCGCGACGGATAGCGTTGCGCTTTTCCCGAACCAGCCAAAGACACCAAACACTTGTCCTCAGACACCACGATCGCTCAAGAAGCGTTGACGTTCACCGACCTCGGCCTGTCGCCGAAGGTCCTCTCCGCAGTCACCGATGCCGGTTACACGCAGCCGACTCCGATCCAGGCCGGCGCCATTCCGCACGCGCTTCTGGGCAAGGACGTGCTGGGCATTGCCCAGACCGGCACCGGCAAGACCGCCTCCTTCGTGCTGCCGATGCTGACACGGCTGGAAAAGGGCCGCGCCCGCGCGCGCATGCCGCGCACGCTGATCCTCGAGCCGACGCGCGAACTCGCCGCGCAGGTCGAAGAGAACTTCATCAAATACGGCAAGAACCACAAGCTCAACATCGCGTTGCTGATCGGCGGCGTTTCGTTCGATGAGCAGGACAAGAAGCTGGAGCGCGGCGCAGACGTGCTGATCGCCACGCCTGGCCGTCTGCTCGACCACCGCGAACGTGGCAAGCTGCTGCTCAACGGCGTCGAGATCCTCGTCATCGACGAGGCGGACCGTATGCTCGACATGGGTTTCATTCCCGACATCGAGCGCATCTGCGAGATGATCCCATTCACGCGCCAGACGCTGTTCTTCTCGGCGACTATGCCGCCGGAGATCACCAAGCTCACCGAAAAATTCCTGCACGCTCCAGTGCGTGTCGAGGTCTCGAAGGCCGCCTCCACCGCGACCAGCATCACGCAGCGGCTGGTAAAGTCGGGCTCCAAGCCGTGGGAGAAGCGCGAGACGCTGCGCAACCTGATGAAGGCTGAAAGCGAGGGGCTGAAAAACGCTATCATCTTCTGCAACCGCAAGGTCGAGGTGTCGGAGCTTTTCCGTTCGTTGCTGAAGTATGATTTCGACGCCGGCGCGCTGCATGGCGACATGGACCAGCGCGCCCGCATGCAGATGCTTGCCAATTTCCGTGACGGCAAGCTGCGCTACCTAGTGGCATCCGACGTCGCCGCTCGCGGTCTCGACATCCCCGATGTCAGCCACGTCTTCAACTACGACGTGCCGATCCATGCCGAGGACTATGTCCACCGCATCGGCCGCACCGGCCGCGCCGGCCGTTCGGGCAAGTCCTTCACGATCGCAACGCGCGCGGACACCAAATATATCGACGCCATCGAAAGGCTGATCGGCACCGAGATCGAGTGGCATGACGGCGATCTGTCGACGGTGACCGAAAGCGAGGGCGAGGAAGCACCGCGCCGTGGCCGCGGTGCCCCGCGCCGGGCCGGCCGCAAGGACGAGGAACGCAAAGGCCGCGGCGAGCGCAAGAAGGGCGCCGACCGCCATGCCGGGCACGGCGAGGACGAAACGCCTGTTGCGCCGCGCGATGAGCAGCCGGTCGCCGAGGTCACCGATATCGCCGAGCGCCGCGCCCGCAAGGACGCGATCCGCTCCGAGAACGACCGCAAGGGCTCCGCCAATCGCAACGACCAGCGCGGTGACCAGCGTTCGCCACGGGACAACCGCCCTGCCCGTCATCGTCAGGAAGAAGACGACGCGACCGTCGGCTTTGGCGACGACGTGCCGGCTTTCATGCGGATCGTCGCCAAGGTCTGAACCTCGCCAGCAAACGCCGACGGAAACGAAACGGCCCCAAGCGGGGCGGCCCAAGCGGGGCCGTTCTTTTGCTGGCTTCGCCCGATGGTTCAGCCAGACACTTTTCCCGAAATGATCCTGCTCGCTCTCACATCGGGCCCGGCATCATCTTGGTCGGTTTTTCCAACATCGGAAACTCGGCCTTGCTGCATTTCACCTTCGGGTTCGTCGGACTGAACATGCCGTTGGGATTGTCGCTGAACAGCCAGGCGTGAAGGTCGTAGTGGACGAACTCCTTGGGAATGAGCGGATAGTGCCCCTCCATCGGACCCATGAATTTCTGGCCAAAAAGCGTCGGTGCTTCCTTGACGTCCGGCGTCAGCGGCACCAGCCATTCCACAGCGACCAATTTCAAGCCTTTCTTGGTCGGCTCGTAGATCAGGACGTTGGGTTTCATCGGGTCGAGCTTCTGGCCGACACTGGGAACGTTGACGAAATGGATGCCCATGGCGCCCTTCGGATAGTCCATCGTGCCCGGTAGCTTCTCGCCGCTGTAGTAGACGCAACCGACGGTCGACAGATAGAGGTCGCGCACAGCGGCCGTGTAGTCCTCATATTTGGCCAGCGATTTCTTCAGGGCTTCGATATCAGCCTTGTTTGCGTCCTCGGCGTGAGCCGTCGTGGCGCCGAGCCACGCACCCAAAAGACCAGTCAAAACGAGAACGCCGCAACGTCCAAGGCGAGCTTGTCTTGTCATGCATTCCTCCCAGATTTTGGATCTAGCCGTGCAAGACCGAGGCGGAGAGTGCATTGCGCGGCCGGTTTATGCCGCCCCGTCCCCTCTGGAACATCGTCGATGCTAGACCTTTCCCTGATTGCGGAAAAGCAGTCATTTAGAATTAACCGGATCTGAAGAGCGCTAGCCTTCGTTCAAACAAAAACGGTCCCGCGCGGGACCGTTTCTCGCATTCGCCTGCCGATACGATCAGGTGAGCGGCGACAGTTGAATCTCGACGCGCCGGTTCTGCGCGCGGCCGGCGGCCGTAGCGTTGGAGGCGATCGGACGGGTTTTGCCGAAGCCGGTGACGGCGAAGCGGCGGGAATCGACGCCTTGTCCGGAAAGATAATTTGCGACGGCCAGCGCCCGGCGCTGCGACAGGTCGAAATTATGCTCGTCGCCGCCGGTCGAGTCGGTGTGGCCGAAGACGTCGACCGTGGTCTGGCGGAACTTGTTCAGCACCAGTGCTACCGAGTTCAGAACCGGATAGAAGCCCGGCTTCACCGCATCCTGGTCGACGTTGAAAGTGATGTCGGATGGCATGTTGAGGATGATCTGGTCGCCGGCGCGGGTCACGCTGACGCCGGTGCCCTGCAGTTGGCGCCGCAGTTCGGCTTCGTTCTGATCCATGGTCGCGCCGATCGCGCCGCCGGCCAGCGCGCCAATGCCCGCGCCGATCAGTGCGTTGCGGCGGTCATTGCCGCCGGCGAGCAGACCGATGCCGGCGCCTGCGAGCGCGCCAAGGCCAGCACCAGCGGCTGTGTTGGAGATCTTCTGGTCGCCGGTATACGGATCGGTGGTGGTGCAGGCGCTCACGAGCACAGCCGTCGCCACGACGACGAGCACAGTCTTCTTCATAAGATTGGTCCCTCTCCAATTCGCCGCCGTTGCGGCGGCGCCAAATCAGCCCTTCCGCTCGCCTTGTAGCATGAAATACGGCGAAAAACGGAACGGCAAAGGTGGCGTTACCAGAGGTTCTTCCCGTCAATCACAACCACTTCGACCTGACCCAGGTCGAAATCGTCGAACAGGCGGGAATTGACGCTGATCCTCGGGTTGTCGAAGTCCGGTTCGCCCGTCGACCAATCAGGCGTTTGGGTGAAGGTGCCGCAGCCGCAGGTGGCACAAAAACCGTGCTTGATGGTTTTCGAACCCCAGCGGTAGAAGGAGACCTTTTCAAGTGGGCTGGTCAGCTTGAATTGCGATGGCACGTAGTAGGCCCATAGCGCGCCCCGCTTGGAGCAGAACGAGCATGTGCACTGCGTCACCGTCTGCGGCGCCCGACACTTCGAATGTCGTCGCCTTGCAGTGGCAGCTTCCCTTGATTGTCATAGTCGTTACCTCTCCGTTGTCCGCCACCCCTTTGTCGAGCATTCCGCACGGAAAGCCGCTTCGCACGTTTCGTGCAAATGCTTGAGCAGCAAGGCAGCATAAGGAAGCACTCCTGACAACCGTTCGTCAGGAGGCTGGCATCGTCTCGTGCCGGCAGCTTCTGCCCTGCGCGCTTGAGCCCTCAAGCGGTCAGCGGCAGAGTGAGGTGGGCTTGCAGCTAGGCGGAGCCGCCTGGCTTCTTAGAAGCACCGCAACACAGGCAGGTAGAGCAGGATGTCAAAGTCGATCTGGCGTATCCTGCTCGAAAGCGCGTCGCGCTGAAACGGATTCAGGCGACGCGCTTTAAGTCTTTGTTTTATGCATGTCGTTGCCCAGGACCGCTGCACATTTCTGGGCGACATGCATCAGTAGGACGGGGGCGGCACGAACAGGCAGATGGTCTTGCCGGCATCGAGCCCAGCCTGATGCGCGCACCAGTGATATTCGCCATCGGGCGAATCCTTGACGCGCTTGTCGCTGTAGGCCACGACCTCGCCCGTGCCTTTGATGACGTAGCCTTCTGGCCGCTCGCTGATCGACGACTGCGGCACCTCCTTGCAGTCGTAATTGGCGCAGCAGGCAAAGGGATAGCTCCAGCCTTGCGGTAGAACCGCCGTGGGTTTGGCGTCGTGCGCGAAGGCAGGCGCGGTCAGAATCGCGAGCACACCGGTGGTGAACAGGGAAAACAGGAGTCGGCCAGCCGGTCGAACGGTTTGGGCCGATCTTGCTATGGCAGCAGACATCGAAGCGTTCCTTTCGAGCATCAAGCGTTTCTCGCTTGCCCGTTCCCGGAACGTGTCTTCCCAAGTGGCCGGATCGTCAGTCGCAGATATGCCGCGTCCGGCCATAAATGCTTCTATCGTTCAGCCCCAATGCTGGGCTGATTCCTTGGCCGGCGCAAGAATCTGCTGCATCGACGATGCCGCGACCTGCGCCAACCTCTGCCTGCCAGAATCGTGCGCCGGCTTGGTAAATGGCCGGTTAGCAGTGCGGAAGCTGGTGCCGGACAACGAAATTCGGCTCACGCTGGTTCCGGCCGTTCAGCCGGGAACACGTTCATCATACCGCAGGCGCTTGTCGCCGATTGTGAACCATTTCGCCTTGGAACCGACAAAGATGTGTGCTGTGGGGGGCCGCACCGAGCGCGGCGCGTCACCACCCATCCTGAAACGTCAGCTTGCGTCTCGGCTAGTCGAGATCCGCCACCATTTCGCCGGCGCCGCCTTCGATACGGTGCGACAGCGAGGCCTCCATGAATTCGTCGAGGTCGCCGTCGAGCACGCTCGACGGGCTGGTGCTCTCAACCCCGGTGCGCAGGTCCTTCACCAGTTGGTAGGGCTGCAGCACGTAGGAGCGAATCTGGTGGCCCCAGCCGATATCGCTCTTCGACGCCTCGGTGGCGTTGGCGACGGCCTCGCGCTTCTTCAGCTCTTCCTCGTAGAGCCGCGAGCGCAGCATCTCCCAGGCCTTGGCCCGGTTCTTGTGCTGCGAGCGCTCGGCCTGGCAGGCAACCGCGATGCCGGTCGCAAGATGGGTGATGCGGACTGCCGAGTCGGTCGTGTTGACGTGCTGGCCGCCCGAACCGGAGGAGCGGTAGGTGTCGATGCGGACGTCGGATTCCGAAACATTGATCTCGATCGTATCGTCGATGACCGGATAGACCCAGACGCTGGCAAACGAGGTGTGGCGGCGCGCATTGCTGTCGTAAGGCGAGATGCGCACCAGGCGATGGACGCCGGACTCCGTCTTCAGCCAGCCATAGGCATTGTGGCCCTTGATGAGCACCGTGGCCGACTTGATGCCAGCCTCTTCGCCTTCGTGGACTTCCAGCACCTCGACCTTGAAGCGCCGCCGCTCTGCCCAGCGCGTATACATGCGCAGAAGCATCGAGGCCCAGTCCTGGCTCTCGGTGCCGCCGGCGCCGGCATGAATTTCGAGATAGGTGTCGTTGGCGTCGGCCTCGCCCGATAGCAGCGTCTCGACCTGGCGGGCCTTCGCCTCGCCCTGCATTGAGCGGAGCGCCGCCTCAGCTTCGGCGACGACGCCTTCGTCGCCCTCTTCCTCGCCGAGCTCGATCAGGCCGATATTGTCTTCGAGCGCCTGTGTCAGGCCCTTGACCGCCGCGATGCCCTCCTCGAGTTCCTGGCGCTCGCGCATCAGCTTCTGCGCTTCCAGGGGATCGTTCCAGAGGCTGGAATCCTCGGCGCGGACGTTCAGGTATTCAAGCCGCTTGATGGCCTGATCCCAGTCAAAGATGCCTCCTCAGCAGGGTTATCGCCTGCCTGATCTCGTCGACAATGTTCTGCGTTTCCGCGCGCATGGCTTCTGGTTCTGTCCTGTTGTTCTGGTTCTTTGTCCGGAGTAGGCGCGATACATAGGCACGGCAACGCCGCCTGTAAAGCGAAATGGGCCGACGCCGCGTCTCGCCGAAACGGACTCACGCGACGCGCTTTACGTCTTTGTTTCCCGTCGTCCCAGGACCGCCGCACCCGTTTGGGCGCCGTGCCTCAGTAGAGGCCGCCGCCGCCGTCCTGGATGGCCTGGTTGGCCTGCGGCGACAGCGCTCCGCCGGAGCCGTTGGAGCCGTCCGCGCCCATGCCGATGACCCAATAGCTGTCGGCCGGGCCGGTGCCAGGCTTGAACGCCTCGATGATGGTGTTGGGATCGCCCTCGGCCGCGCGCATGCCAGTCTTGCGGTTGATGGCGATCATCTTCATGCCTTCCGGTACCTGGAAGTCGACATTCGGCGTGCCGTCGAGCGCCACGCGCATGAAATCCTTGAAGATCGGCGCCGCCAGGCCGCCGCCCGTGGCGCCCTTGCCGAGGCCGCGCGGGTTGTCGTAGCCCATGTACAGACCGACGACGAGGTTCGGCGTGAAGCCGATGAACCAGGCATCCTTCTCGTCGTTGGTGGTGCCGGTCTTGCCAGCGATGTGACGGCCGAGCTCGGCGATGGTGGCGCCGGTGCCGCGCTGCACCACGCCTTCCATCATGGAGGTGATCTGGTAGGCCGTCATCGGGTCGAGCACCTGCTCGGAATTGTCCACCAGTTCAGGTTCGGGCTGGTTCTTCCATTCGCTGGCATTGCAGCCTTCGCAGCCGCGCTCGTCCTGCTTGAACACGGTCTTGCCGTAGCGGTCCTGGATGCGGTCGATCAGCGACGGTTTGATTGATTTGCCGCCATTGGCCATGATCGAATAGGCCGAAACCATGCGCATGACCGTCGTTTCGCCTGACCCCAGCGCCATCGGCAGATATGGCGCCAGATGGTCGTAGACGCCGAAACGTTCGGCATATTCCACGACCAGCTTCATGCCCATGTCGTTGGCAAGCCGCACGGTCATCAGGTTGCGCGACTTCTCGATGCCGGAGCGCAGGGTGGCGGGGCCGGCCGCCGTACCGTCATAGTTCTTCGGGGTCCATGTCGTGTTGCCGCTCTGGATGGTGATCGGACCGTCCATGATCACCGAAGCCGGGGTGTAGCCATTGTCGAGCGCCGCCGAATAGACGATCGGCTTGAATGACGAGCCGGGCTGACGCATCGCCTGGGTCGCGCGGTTGAATTCCGACTGCGCATAGGAGAAGCCTCCGACCATGGCCAGGACTCGGCCGGTATGCGGGTCCATGGCAACCAGGCCGCCTTCGACCTCGGGCACCTGGCGCAGGCTGTAGGCATTGTCGGAGCCTTCGTTCTTCTGCACGAAGACGACATCGCCGGGCTCAAGCACTTCCGCGGGCGATTTCGCCCTGACGGACTTGCCGTTGACGATGTGGCGCATGGCAAAGCCCATGTCTTCCTTGCTGACTGTGCCCTCGACGCGCTCCTTGACGAGTTCGCCCGAGACCTGGCGCGCCGGCTGGATGCCGATGGTCAGGCCCTCGGCGGAGCTGTCGAGCACCACCGCCAGCCTCCATTCGGGCACGTCTTCCAGCCCCTTGACATTGCCAAGCGGCACGCCCCAGTCGCCGGAGATGTCGATATGGGTCACCGGCCCGCGATAACCGCGCAGCGTGTCGTATTTCAGCAGGCCGTTCTGCATCGCCTTGCGGGCGATGAGCTGGATCTTCGGATCGAGCGTGGTACGCACCGAAAGGCCGCCTTCGTAAAGGGCGTTCTCGCCGTAGCGGGCGATGATCTGGCGGCGCACCTCCTCGGTGAAATACTCGCCCGCGAACAGGTAGGAGCCGTTGCGGCGCGGCGTCACGCCAAGCGGCTCGGCCTTGGCCTTGTCGCCTTCCTCGCGAGTGACGTAACCGTTCTCGACCATCTGGTCGATGACCCAGTTGCGGCGCTCGATGGCTCGATCGGCATGCTTGAAGGGATGATAGTTGTTGGGACCCTTGGGCAGCGAAGCGAGATAGGCGGCTTCGGCAACGGTGAGCTCGTTGACCGACTTGTCGAAATAGGTGAGCGCGGCACCGGCGACGCCGTAGGCGCCGAAGCCGAAGAAGATCTCGTTGAGATAGAGCTCGAGGATGCGGTCCTTCGAATAGGCCTGCTCGATGCGGAAGGCCAGGATCATCTCCTTGATCTTGCGCTCGTAGGTCTGGTCGGAGGTCAGCAGAAAGTTCTTGGCGACCTGCTGGGTGATCGTGGAGGCGCCCACTTGTCGCCGGCCGGAACCGAAATTCTGGAGGTTGACGATGATGGCACGGCCGAGGCCGGTGACGTCGATCCCGGGGTGGTTGTAGAAGTTCTTGTCCTCGGCCGACATGAAGGCGGCCTTGACGCGATCCGGAATTGCCTGAATCGGCAGATAAAGACGCCGCTCGCGCGCATACTCGGCCATCAGCGAGCCATCGGACGCATGGATGCGCGTGGTCACCGGCGGTTCGTATTTGGCCAGCACCTCATAGTCGGGCAGATCCTTCGCCAGATGGCCGATGTAGATGGCCAGGCCAGCCGCGACCAGCAGGGCGAGCGTCGTGCCGATGCCGAAGAAATAGCCGATGAGACGAATCATGCCCGCTCCAGTCCGTGGTTCGGGATTTTCCTAAACGAAGCCACCTGCCACGCAAGCTTCCCGGGGCGGTCCCAATCCGCAATGGAAAACCCATGTCGCGACCATGTGGACAAAATACGGCAACGCGAAATTTCGGGTCTCGGTCTGCGAAATAATAGCGCTCGCTGTTGTGGTCGTGCAACGCCGCTACTGCATGTCGCGTAAAACCGTGCAGCGGTTTGCGAAAACGACAGTGCATAAGAACAAAGACCTGAAGCGCGTCGCCTGGATCCGTTTCAACGCGACGCGCTCTAGTGGTTGTAGCCGATGGCGGCGCCTTCAGCCACCCGTCTGCGTACCAGTCTTGGCGGCGGCAAAGAGAGCGACGGCGTTGGTTATGCTCTGTGCCGCCTTGCCGCGCCAGTCCGCACTCAGGAGTTGCGCCTCGTCCTTGGTGTTGGAGAGGTAGCCGAGTTCGACCAGCACCGAAGGTACGTCGGGCGCCTTGAGCACCTTGAAGCCGGCCGAGCGTTGCGGATTGTTGATGAGACCGACGCTGGTCGACAACTGCCCGACCAAAGTGTGGGCAAAGCTCATCGAGAAGCTGTGGGTCTCGCGGCGGATCAGGTCGATCAGAATGTCCGTGACTTCCTTGTTGTCGTCCTTGATCACCAAGCCTGCGAACTGGTCCGACAGATTTTCGCGATCGGCCAGCGCCTGCGCTTCCGGGTCGGAGGCTTTGTCCGACAGCGTATAGACGGTGGCGCCACGGATGCCACGGACGTTGATGGTATCGGCGTGGATCGAGATCAGCAGGTCGGCCTCGTGCTGGCGGGCGATGCGCACCCGATCGTCCAGCGTCAGGTACTCGTCCTTGTCGCGCGTCATGAACACGTCGTAGCTCCCGACCGCGGCGAGCTTGTCGCGCAACTCGGTGGCGAAGGCGAGCGTGACGTTCTTCTCGACTGTGCCGCCGGCGCTTTCCGCGCCGCCGTCCACGCCACCATGGCCGGGATCGATGACGATCGTGAAACGGTGGCCAGGCGCGGAGACCGGCCCTGTGCCGACCCTGGCGCCCTTGTCGGTGGAAACGGTCGAACCGGTCGTCAACGACTGGTTGGCCAAGGCTTCGTCGAATTCCCGCTCCGAGGCAGCCGACATGTCGATGGCGATGCGATAGCCGCTGCCCTCGTCATTCTTGAGCACGTCGAGCTTGTCGACCGCAAACGGCCCCTTGCCAGTCAGGATCAGCCGCGAGCCCTGTCCCTGGTCGCCGTAGCGCACGGCCCGCACCAGCCCGCGCGGCCTGGTGTCCTTGGCGATGACGGCGAAGCGCGTCCGTGGCAGGTCGATGACGAGGCGATTGGGCCCGCGCAGCAGGAACCATTTGACTTCGGGCTCGCGGTCGAAAGCTACCACGATGCGCATCTTGGTGGCATCGCCCGCCATCTTGTAGCTGGTTGCGGCAAGCAAGGCATCGGCTCGTGAGACATCTGCAAGACCAAGCAGCGTCGTCAGCAGGAAAAGCAGCCATGCCAGGTGCGGGAGGTGCCTGACAGCGCCACGCCACTTGTTTGCGGTGCCTGACGGTCCCATCTCTTTGCAGTCGCTCCCGCTTTGGCGCCTTGCGCCGGATCGTTTCGGAGATGCGCCGTCTCAGGCAGACAACTCGATTAACAATTGGTATCCAGAGAAGGTTAACCAACCCTTTTCTCGCACGCTGGAGGGCAACCTTCCGCAGCGGAAGCGCATTTTGCCGGCAGCCGAAATCGGGGTTGCCTTCCACCCCGCCAAATCATAAAAGCGACATTGGATCACTGCAATCCTGGAACCAACCCGCCCCCTGGTTTCCTGTCACAGGCAAGATGCTAAGGCGGCTCCTTCGCTTCCGGGCTTCAGTTGGTCGCGACGATTTTCGCAGGCGTGCTCCCGTGGCGGGGGAATCGCTTGCGTGAGGAAAACGGCCCGGGATGTCCCGCGCCGGCTCGTGTGAGCAAACAAGCTGGTCCGGCTTAACCCGGGCTTTGGTTCAATAGGTTCTGCTGGGTGCCGATGGCTTCAAGCGCAATCATGGAAAGGTCCGCATCGAACCGCGCCATAGTGGCTGCGGGCGGCACCGCCATTGCGTCGAAGCAGCGGCCGGCAGACATTCAATTGTCCGGCGACCATAAAAATCCAGGCGCACAGCGGCGGGGCCTGCCTCGCCAGCTGCGGCTGTTGGCTGCCGGGAGGAAACGAAATAATGCCCAACAAGATGCTGATAGACGCCTCCCACCCGGAGGAAACACGCGTTGTTGTCGTTCGCGGTAACCGCATCGAAGAATTCGACTTTGAATCCCAGGACAAGAAGCAGCTCAAAGGAAATATCTACCTCGCCCGCGTAACCCGCGTCGAACCTTCCCTCCAGGCAGCCTTTGTCGAATATGGCGGCAACCGTCACGGGTTTCTTGCCTTCAGTGAAATTCACCCGGACTATTACCAGATCCCGGTCGCCGACCGTCAGGCCTTGCTGCGTGCCGAAGCGCAGGAGGCCGAGGACGAAGACGACGAGGAAGCCGAGAGCGGCGAAGAGCAGCAGGCGCGCGACCGCGGCGGCCGCCGCAACCGCCGGCGCGGCGGCAGGAACCGTGATCGCGGCGAGCAAAAGCGCGATGCTGCCGCCGGTTCCGACGAATCCAGCGAAAGTGCCGAAGAAACAACGCCGGCAAGCGCTGAGACCGTCAGCGAGGGCGGCGACGCTGGCGATGCCCTGACGGAAATCACCGAAGAAGGCTCTTCGCTTGTCGAAGCCGCGGCCGAGGCGGCCGATGAACAGGACAGCACCGGCGCCGAACCTGTCGCGACCGCAGAGACGGACGTCAGTCCCGAAAGCGGGGATGAGGAGTCTTCCGAGCGCGGCCCAACCTCCATTGCGGCCAGCGTCGATGCCGACGTGATTTCCGAAGCGGTGCCGCAGGCCGAGTCCGCCACCGAAACCGCTCCTGCCGACGAAGCCGCCTCCAGCGACAACGATCGCGGCATGGTCGAAGAGGTCCAGTCCTCGCATTCGGACGAGCACGAGATCGAATCCGTTGGCGCCGAGGACGCTCTGGAAGAGGTGCGCAACCGCCGCAAGCCGGTTCGCCGCCAGTACAAGATCCAGGAAGTCATCAAGCGCCGGCAGATCCTGCTGGTGCAGGTCGTAAAGGAAGAGCGCGGCAACAAGGGCGCGGCGCTTACCACCTACCTTTCGCTCGCCGGCCGCTATTCGGTGCTGATGCCGAACACGGCGCGCGGCGGCGGCATCTCGCGCAAGATCACCAATGCGCAGGACCGCAAGCGATTGAAGGAAGTTGTCGCCGATCTCGACGTGCCGCAGGGCATGGGCGTGATCCTGCGCACCGCTGGCGAAAGCCGCACCAAGGCCGAGATCAAGCGCGACTATGAATATCTGATGCGGCTGTGGGAGAACGTCCGCAACCTGACACTGCAGTCGACGGCCCCTGCCCTGGTCTATGAGGAAGGAAGCCTGATCAAGCGCTCGGTCCGCGACCTTTACAACAAGGATATCGACGAGATCCTGGTCTCCGGCGAGGACGGCTATCGCGAGGCCAAGGACTTCATGCGCATGCTGATGCCGAGCCACGCCAAGGTGGTTCAGCCCTTCCGCGACACCACCCCGATCTTCGTGCGCAACGGTATCGAGGCGCAACTCGATCGCATGCTGCAGCCGCAGGTGACGCTGAAGAGCGGCGGCTACATCATCATCAACCAGACCGAGGCGCTGGTTTCGATCGACGTCAACTCCGGCCGCTCCACCAAGGAGCATTCGATCGAAGACACCGCGCTCCACACCAATCTGGAGGCCGCCGAGGAAGTCGCGCGGCAACTCAGGTTGCGCGACCTCGCCGGCCTGATCGTCATCGATTTCATCGACATGGAGGAGAACCGCAACAACCGGTCCGTCGAGAAGCGCCTGAAGGACCACCTCAAGAACGACCGCGCACGCATCCAGGTCGGCCGCATCTCGCATTTCGGCCTGATGGAGATGTCGCGCCAGCGCATCCGCGCCAGCGTGCTGGAATCGACCATGAAGCCCTGTCCGCATTGCGGCGGCACCGGCCATGTCCGCTCCGATTCCTCGGTAGCGCTGATGGTGGTGAGGGCGATCGAGGAATTCCTGCTCAAGGATTCGCGCAGCCACATTACCGTGCGCACCCCGGCGGCGACCGCGCTCTATGTGCTCAACCACAAGCGAGCCAATCTCGTCGAACTCGAAGCCCGCTTCGGTTTGACCATCACGCTCGAAGCAGACGAAACCCTGGGATCCCAGCACTACGCGATTTTCCGCGGCGCCGTGGCCGAGAAGCCGGAAGGCTTTGTCGAGGTGCGCAGCCTGCCGACCTATGTCGAGCCGGAAGAGCCCGAGGACGAGATCGTCGTCGAGGAAGACGAGATGTCGGCCGAGGCCGAACAGCCGCGTCATCCGCAGCAGCACGGACAGCATGAGCAGAGGTCCGGCGAGGACGGGGACAACCGTGATCGCAAGCGCCGCAGGCGCCGCAGGCGGCGTGGCGGCAAGGATCGCGACCGCGAGCATCCAGCCCATGCGGATGCCGTGTCAGCGCCCGCGGCGGCAGACGACGGCACCCCGGTTGAGGTAGAGGCCGAAGCCGCACCGGAGGTGACAGCCGGTGGCGAAGCGGCAGCGGCTGACGATGCTTCCGGCAAAAAGCGCAGGCGCGGCAAGCGCGGCGGCAAGCGCAATCGTCAGGGCGAAGAATCGGTCGATGCCGTCGCCGGCGATCAGACGGAAGGCGCCGAGGACGAGGCGGCGGACGACAAGGTCGCAGCCTCCGCCGAACAGGCGGCAACTCCGGCGCCAGCCAATGACGATGCGCCCGACGCGGACAAAACGAAGAAGCTGCGCCGCGCCCCGAGGGCAAAGAAGGCTGCGGCGGCAGCGGTGGTCGATGCCGTGGCCGAGCCTGTCGCTGAAGTACCTGCCCCTGCGGCCGCCGAACCGGAACCGGTGCTTGCTGCTTCTGCCGCGGCGGAAGCTGAGGCTCCAGCGCATCCGACCCGGCGCAGGCCCCAGTCGATCGACGCGCCGGCGGTTCCCGTCGTCTCATCGAATGTGAGCGAGGAGGCCAAGGCCGAAGACAAGCCGAAGCGCGCCGGCTGGTGGCAGCGCAAGGGCTTTTTCTAAGCGTTACAGACGATTAGGCTGATCTGCTGAACAAAAATCCCGCGCCACCTGGCGCGGGATTTTTGTCTGGTTTCAGGTTCAGCGCTGAACGAATTCACTGCGACACACGCGAGTTCCAGGCTCAAGGTGCGAAGATCGACCAGTTCATCGTCCTGGCCAATTTCTCCAAGGCAATCGAGCCGAGCTGCGAATTGCCGTTGGCATTGAGGCCTGGCGACCACACCGCCAGCGACGCCACGCCCGGCACGATCCCCAATATGCCGCCGCCGACGCCGCTCTTTCCGGGAATGCCGACGCGAAAGGCGAAATCACCCGAACCGTCATAGTGACCGCAAGTCAGCATCAGCGCGCCGATGCGACGTGCGCGCTCGGTCGACACGACCGAATGCCCGGTCGCCGGGTTCCTGCCGCCATTGGCGAGGAAGCGGCCGGCCATCGCCAATTGACGGCAGCTCATTGCGATGGCGCAGTGATGGAAGTAGACGCCGAGCGCCAGCTCCGGCGCGTGATGGAGATTGCCGAAGGATTTCATGAGTTGGCTAAGGCGAAGTTACGATAGCCGGTGGCTCTCTCGGAGGCTGCGACCTCGCGGTCGATGATGATGGTGTCGTCGTCGGCGAGGAACTGGACGAAGCGCAGAATCTCGCCGATGGCCTCGCGCGGCTGATGACCGGCGAGCAGTATGTCGGAAACGACGATGGCGCCGGCATTGATGAACGGATTGCGCGGAATGCCGTTCTCGTGCTCCAGTTGGACGATCGAATTGAACGGGTTGCCGGACGGTTCGCGTCCGACCCGCTGCCACAGCGCGTCGCCGACATTGCCGAGCGCCAGCGTCAGCGTGAACACTTTGGAGACGCTCTGGATCGAAAAGGGCTCATCGGCATCGCCGGCGACGAGGACGCGCCCTTCATTGGTCACGACGGCGATGCCGAACTTCTTCGGGTCGACCTTGCCGAGCTGAGGAATGTAGTTGGCGACCTCGCCGCGATCCGTGCGATCCGCCATTTCGGCGGCGACTTCGGCCAACGCCTGCTCGAGTTCCGGCATGAAGTCCCCGCTATTTCAGCCAGCGCTCGATGCGCGCGATCGCCTCGACCATGTCCTCGTGGCTGCCGGCATAGGAAAAGCGCATGGTGCGATGGCCCTGAAGCGGATCGAAATCGCGACCGGGCGTGGCTGCGACGTGCGCCTCGGCAAGCATCTTGCGGGCAAAGGCCATACTGTCATTGGTGTGGCGGGTGACGTCGCAGAAAGCGTAGAAGGCACCATCCATGGGCGCCGCCAGCGCGAAGCCGAGTTCCGGCAGGCGCTTCATCAGAAGATCGCGGTTCCAGGCATAGCGCGCCTTCACCGCTTCCAGCTCCGCCGTTGCCTTGAACGCCTCGATCGCCGCGAGCTGCGACAGTTCCGGCGGTGAGATGTAGAGGCTCTGAGCGATGCGCTCGACAGGGCGCACCAGTTCCTCGGGCAGCACCATCCAGCCGATGCGCCAGCCCGTCATGCAATAGTATTTCGAGAAGGAATTGATCGCCGTCACACCGGCGCCACAGGCCAAGGCCGTGACATCCGGCGCGGCATAGGCCAGCCGGTGGTAGATTTCGTCGGAGATCACCGCGATGCCGAGCTCCTCGGCCGTCTTCACCAACGCGGAAAGCACCTTGCCCGGGATGACCGCGCCAGTCGGGTTCGCGGGACTGGCAAAGAGCACGCCCTTGAGCGGTCTTTCGCTGTGCGCCTCCTTCAGGTGCCCGGGATGAAGGTAGGCGTCCGAGCCGAGCTCGATCTCGACAATCTCGATGCCGAGCGCGGCCATGATGTTGCGGTAGGCCGGATAGCCGGGTGCGGCGATCGCAACGCGGTCACCGGGATCGAACATGGCCAGGAAGGCAAGATTGAAGGCGGCCGACGAGCCTGTGGTCACCGCAATGCGGGCCGGGGCGACATCGATACCGTAATGCTCGCCATAGTGCGCGGCGATCGCCCTGCGCAGCTCCGCCAGGCCCAGTGCATCGGTGTAGCCGATGCGGCCATATTTGAGGGCCGCTGCCGCTGCTTCGCGCACGATGGCCGGCGCCGGGTCCGATGGCTGGCCCACCGCCATCGACACCACCGGCACGCCCGTCGCCTTAAGCCGGTTGGCTTCGGCCAGGATATCCATGGCGTGGAACGGCTCGACCTCGCCGCGGCGTGAAAGCGAAACGACCATCTGACCTCTCGTCCACCCTGCCCTTGTTGTCGCAATTCCGGCGGAAAGCCGCCGCGAACCGTGCCGGGACCGCCCAGCATCAGCGCAAGCGCCGCACAAATGCCCGATTGATGTGGGGATCACAAGCGCGCAGGAAGTTGCCGGCGCCGACTTTTCATCCTTCGCCCGCTCGTCTACCAGTGGAGCTGTCATGTTGAGCCGAGCCCGACCATCCGAAGCCAGATCGACCCTGGTAGGAACCGCACGCGCATTTGCGACACTGCTGCTTGCCGCCGCCGTCGCAATCTCAGGCTCGACCAACGCCTTTGCGCAGGGCGTCCCCGTCGTGCGCGATGCCGAAATCGAAGCGCTGGTGCGCGACTATGCCCGGCCGATCTTCAGGGCAGCCGGCCTTGCCAATGACGGCATCGACATCGTGCTCGTCAACGATCAGAGCTTCAATGCCTTCGTCACTGGCCGTCGCCTGTTCATCAATACCGGCGCCCTGATGACTGCCGAGACGCCGAACGAGATCATCGGCGTCATCGCGCACGAGGCCGGCCACATCGCCGGCGGCCACCAGCAGAAGCTGCGCGACCAGCTCGAACGCGCCAAGACGATGGCCATCCTCGCCACACTGCTCGGCGCCGGCGCCATCGTCGCCGGCGCGACCACCAACAGCCGCGGCCTCGCCGGCGCAGGCATGGGCGTAGCGGCGGGCAGCGGCGAGATGGCGCAGCGCAGCATCCTCGCCTATCAACGCGGCGAAGAAATCATCGCCGACCGCTCGGCAATCACCTATCTCAACGCCACCGGCCAGTCCGGGATGGGCATGCTCAAGACCTTTGCCCGCTTCCAGAGCGCCTTGTCGCTGGCCGGCACGCAGGTCGATCCGTATCGGATCAGCCACCCGATACCGCAGGAGCGCATCGCCAACCTGGAGGCGCTGGTCAAGCAGAGCCCCTATGTCGGCAAAGTCGACCCGCCGGCGCTGCAACAGCGGCACGACATGATGCGCATCAAGATCGCGGCCTACATGCAGGGCCAGGCCGCTGTGGCGCGGCTGATGCGCAAGTACCCGGGAAGCCTGGCCTCTCGCTATGGCGATGCACAGGTGACCTATCTCTACGGCAATCCTGGCGCGGCGCTGGTCAAAACCGCCGCACTGATCAAGGAACAGCCGAAGAACCCCTATTTTCAGGAGTTGCGCGGCGACATCCTAATGAAGGTCAACAAGCCTAAGGATGCCGCAGAGGCTTATGCCAAGGCAGTCAGCCTCGATCCGGCGCGGTCCGGGCTGCTGCAGGTTTCGCTCGGCCAGGCGCTGCTGGCCGTCGGCACGCCCGATTCGGCGAAGAAGGCCGTTACCCAGCTCAACAACGGCATTGGCCGCGACAAGGAAAACGCGGAGGCCTATCGTTATCTGGCGCAAGCCTATGGTGAGCAAGGCGATATATCGGCCGCCGATCTAGCGACGGCTGAGGGACATTTTTATTCCGGCGACTACAAGAACGCGAAAATCTTCGCCATGCGCGCTCAACAGAAGTTGAAACGCGGCGAACCGAGGTGGCTTCGTGCGCAGGATATCATAAACTACACGCCATCAAACAAACTGAAATGAAAGTCCCGGCAGCATGCGGCGACGAGACCCTGAACGGGACAGGCAGAAGGATCTGATCATGAACAAGGCAATCCTGCTCGGCAGCGCCGGCGTGGCGGTAGCGCTCGGCATGCTGGCATTCGGCTTCGTGGCAGGAAGCCCGCAGGCCGCCAAGGCCGACACCACACAAGCCATCCAGGTCGCGTCCGATGACACCAAGATCGACCGCAAGGAAGTCGAAGCGATCATCCGGGACTATCTGTTGAAGAACCCTGAGGTGCTGCTCGAGGTGCAGGACGCGCTCGAGGCCAAGCAGAAGGAAGAACAGCGGATCGCCGCGCTCGGCGTCATCAAGAACGCCAAGGACGAGATCTTCAATTCCACCTTCGACGGCGTCGTCGGCAATCCCAACGGCAAGATCACGATCGTCGAGTTCTATGACTATAATTGCGGCTTCTGCAAACGCGCCATCGAAGACATGCAGGCGCTGACCAAGGCCGATTCCGACCTGCGTTTCGTGCTCAAGGAATTCCCGATCCTGAGCCCGGATTCGCAGAAGGCCAGCATCGTCTCGATGGCCTTCCATCTGATGATGCCTGAGAAGTACGGCCAGTTCCACACCGCGCTGCTCGGCGGCCAGGGCCGCGCCACCGAACAGACCGCCATGAAGGTGGCGCTGTCGCTCGGTGCCGACGAGGCGAAATTGCGCGAGAAGATGAAGGATCCGAGCATCAACGAAGCGCTCTCGCGGACCTACGACCTCGCCACCAAGCTGTCGATCACTGGCACGCCGTCCTATGTTGTCGGCAACGAAGTGGTGTTCGGCGCGCTCGGGCAGCAGGTGCTCGCGGAGAAGATCGAGCAGGCCAAGAGCGCGCTCTGAGCAGCGGCGCGCCGCGGTTTTCCGGCAGTTGTGGACAGCGAAAGAACGCACTTGCGCTCTTTTCGCGGGCGGCTATGCCCATTATAGAGGCCCAGCGCGCCGGCTTGGAGCGGGCGCTGAAGAAGGTCGGCATCCTTGAAAACGATTTTCGTCCTGAACGGTCCCAATCTCAACATGCTCGGCAAGCGCGAGCCGGGGATCTATGGCGGCAAGACGCTCGCCGCGATCGCCGAAGATTGCAAGGCGGCAGGCGCGGCGCTCGGGCTGGAGATCGATTTCCGCCAGTCCAACCATGAGGGCGACCTCGTCGACTGGGTCCAGGAGGCCGGTGACAAGGCTGCCGGTATCGTCATCAACCCCGGCGCCTACAGCCACACCTCGATTGCCATCCACGACGCCATTCGCGCCGTCGCGCCGCTGCCGGTCGCCGAAGTCCATCTTTCCAATATTCACGCGCGGGAAGCTTTTCGCCACGTTTCCATGATCTCGCCGGTCGCCGTCGGCATGATCTGCGGGTTCGGGCCGCTCGGCTACACGCTCGCGCTGCAAGCGCTGGCGGCACGCCTGTGACCGGCCCCCAAACAGAAGGCTCGAACATGTCGATAAAGAAGAATGGTGTTGACCAGCAGCTGATCCGCGATCTGGCGGGCATACTGAACGACACCAACCTGACCGAGATCGAAGTCGAGCTCGGCGACCTGAAGGTGCGCGTGTCGCGCCAGGCCCAGGCCGTTCATGCGGTCGCAGCTCCGATGCCGGTTGCCGCGGCCCCGATGGCGGCTGCGGCGGCGCAGCCGGCAGCGGGCCCGGTCGGCGCAGCGGCTGCCGATCCCGGCAAGAACGCCGTGCCTTCGCCTATGGTCGGCACCGCCTATCTGGCGCCCTCGCCCGACGCAAAGGCGTTCATCGAGATCGGCCAGAAGGTCAAGGAAGGCCAGACGCTGCTCATCATCGAAGCGATGAAGACGATGAACCAGATCCCCTCGCCGCGCGCCGGCACGGTGACGGCGATCCTGATCGAGGATGCCCAGCCGGTAGAATACGGCATGCCGCTCGTGGTCATCGAGTAGAGCCGGGAACAGCGGGCAGATGTTCCAGAAGATCCTCATCGCCAATCGCGGCGAAATCGCCCTGCGGGTGCTGCGCGCCTGCAAGGAACTCGGCATCCAGACGGTGGTGGTCCATTCCACGGCGGATGCCGATGCCATGCATGTGCGGCTCGCCGACGAGAGCGTCTGCATCGGCCCGCCGCCGTCGCGCGAAAGCTATCTCAACATCCACCAGATCGTCGCCGCCTGCGAGATCACCGGCGCCGACGCAGTGCATCCGGGCTACGGCTTCCTGTCGGAAAACGCCAAGTTCTCCGATATTCTGGCTGCCCACAACATCACCTTCATCGGCCCGTCGGGCGACCACATCCGCGTCATGGGCGACAAGATCGAAGCCAAGCGAACGGCAAAGCGCCTCGGCATTCCGGTCGTGCCTGGTTCTGACGGCGCGATCAGCGATGACAAGGAAGCAAAACGCGTCGCGGCCGAGATCGGCTACCCCGTGATCATCAAGGCGTCGGCCGGCGGCGGCGGCCGCGGCATGAAGGTGGCGCGCACGGAAGCCGACCTCGAGATCGCGCTGCAGACGGCGAAGTCCGAAGCTGGTGCCGCCTTCGGCGACGACGCGGTGTACATCGAGAAATATCTTGAAAAGCCGCGCCACATCGAGTTGCAGGTGTTCGGCGACGGCGCCGGGCGGGGCGTGCATTTCGGCGAGCGCGACTGCTCGCTGCAGCGTCGCCACCAGAAGGTGTGGGAGGAGGCCAACTCGCCCGCGCTCAATGCGGAGGAGCGCTCGCGCATCGGTGGAATCTGCGCCACGGCGATTGCCGATCTTGGCTATTCCGGCGCCGGCACCATTGAATTTCTCTACGAGAATGGCGAATTCTATTTCATCGAGATGAATACTCGCCTGCAGGTGGAGCATCCGGTGACGGAAGCAATCACAGGCATTGACCTCGTCCACGAGCAGATCCGCGTCGCCTCGGGCGGCGGGCTGTCGGTGCGGCAGGAGGACATCAAGTTCAACGGCCACGCCATCGAGTGCCGCATCAACGCCGAGGATCCCCGCACCTTCACGCCCTCGCCCGGCACGATCACGCACTTCCATACGCCCGGCGGCCTCGGCATCCGCGTCGATTCCGGCGTCTATTCCGGCTACCGGATCCCGCCCTACTACGACAGCCTGATCGGCAAGCTGATCGTGCATGGCCGCAACCGGGTCGAATGCATGATGCGGCTGCGCCGCGCGCTCGACGAGTTCGTCGTCGACGGGATCAAGACGACGCTGCCGCTGTTCCGCGACCTCGTCGGCAACCCGGACATCGCCAATGGCGATTACGACATCCACTGGCTGGAAAAATATCTGGCCAAGGATGCATAGCACGGGGATGCGATGACCCGTCCCTACGCACCCGGCTATCGCATCCCGACCGACTTGCTGTTGAAAGCCTATGCCTCGGGGGTCTTCCCGATGGCCGAGAGCGCGACCGATCCGGAGGTGTTCTGGGTAAGGCCGGAGACGCGCGGCATCATCCCGCTCGATGGATTCCATACGCCGCGAAGCCTGAAGAAGACGATCCGCAAGCACCCATTCGACATCCGCTACGATTTCGATTTCGAGGCGACGATCGACGGTTGCGCCGAAAGGCGCGAGGAGCGCCGCTCGACATGGATCAACGGGCCGATCCGCGAAGCCTATGTCGAGCTCCACCGGCTGGGCCATTGCCATTCCGTCGAGGCATGGCGCGAGGAGCGTCTGGTCGGCGGGCTCTACGGCGTCTCGCTCGGCCGCGTCTTCTTCGGCGAAAGCATGTTCGCCAGGGAAACCGACGCCTCGAAGACCTGCCTCTATTATCTGGTGGAGCGGCTGAAGGCGCGCGGCTTCGCTCTGCTGGACACCCAGTTCACCACTGAGCACCTGAAGCGCTTCGGCGCCGTCGACGTGGCACGCGGCCAGTATGAGAAGATGCTGACCGAAGCATTGAAGGGCGAGGCCGTGTTCTTTCCCTGAGGGCGGAGCAGTCAGTCGTCGCTGGACGACTCCATCGGCGTCTGCGCATGAAACATCATCTTCCAGCCATTGACGCGGTGGACATAGCCGGTGCTGACCAGAGCGGCATAGGGTTCGCCATTCTCCCGCGTCGCGCGGGCCTCATAGGTCAGCATGACAATGTCGCTGCCTGGTTCGACCATGCCCTTCAATCTGATGTCGAGATCGCGCCAGCGCTTTGGTTTGCTTGCCGTCTTGGCCAATTCGGAATTGGTCAACGCCTGCGCCATCCCCGGAAAGGCGACCAGACACTCGCTGTCGGCGTTCGCCTCGTAGAAGTCCGAACCGCCGGTCCAGAAACCTTTCTCGAGCTCGAGGATTTCTTGCTTGTTGACGGTGATCAGCTTTGTCTTGCTCATCGCGGTCTCCTTCAACGCCTGTCGCCCGATTGGAACGGACCACAGGCGGGCAAGTTCCGAAATGATCAGTTGGTGTCGGTGCTGTCGGGCTCGCCCGTATTGATATCGCCCGAGTTGGTATCGCCGGTGTTCGCATCGCCGGTGCCCGTGTCGCCGTCTAGGGCTACGCCGGGTTCGGGCGCAGCTTCCGCCGGCTGCTCCTGCGCTGGCGGCTTCGGCTTGGCGGCTTCGGTCTTCGGCTTGGCCGTATCGGGCTTGGCTGTCTCAGCTTTGGCCGCTGTCGGCGGCGGCACATCCGACTTCTGCTTGCAGCCCTTCAGCCAGACGTCATAGACGGCATGCTCGACAGCGTTGAGGCCAGGGCTCTCCGCGAACATCCAGCCGGTGAAGATGCGGCGGATCTTGCGGTCGAGCGTGATCTCATCGACCTCGACGAAGGAATCGGTCTTCGGCTGCTCGGTTTCCGGGCGCGAATAGCAGACGCGCGGCGTCACCTGCAGGGCGCCGAACTGCACGGTCTCGTCAATATAGACGTCGAAGGTGATGATGCGGCCGGTGATCTTGTCGATGCCGGCGAATTCGGCCACCGGATTGGTGATGCGGTCGGCGGCCAAGGGCGCCGCGGGCGTCTGGGGGGCGCTGAAGACCACCGTTGATGTGGTCAGAATGGTCGCTGCCGCGATCAGTCCTGTCGAGATTCGGCACAGTGCCTCTGAGCGCAATCCCGGACGGAAAACCGCTACGCACTTTTCCTGGAATTGCTCAGCCTGGTTTTGGCGCAATTCCGGACGGAAAACCGCTACGCACTTTTCCTGGAATTGCTTCAGAAAGCTCATGCGAGGACACCGGTGGTTGCGCCCGGGTGATTCTGTCAATCGCCAAGGCTAGTCATGGCAGCGCTGTCGGCAAGCAGCTAAACGTCAATTGTGGCGACAAAGGACCCGAAACAGGTGCGGATTAGGATCCCGGCGTCCAGGCGTCGTAGTCGCCCGTCACCTGCGGGCGGTGCTGGTTGGTCAGCACGGAGCCCTTGGGGCGATAGGCAGCAGGAGTTCCGGTCAGGTTCGGCTGATGCGGCTTCTGCCACTCGCGCGCGCGGTATTCATCGCTCGAAGGCGGCACACTGACGCGATGATGAATCCAGCCATGCCAGCCTGGAGGGATCTTTGAGGCTTCTGAATAGTCGCGGTAGATGACCCAGCGGCGGGTACGGCCTTCCGAGTCGATGCCGCCTTCATAGTAGACGTTGCCGGCCTCGTCCTCGCCGACCTTCTTGCCGAAACGCCAGGTATGGAAGCGCGTGCCCAGCGTCTGGCTGTTCCACCAGGTGAAAAACTGCAGCAGGAAAGTTTTCATCCAGATCCTCGTGGCGGCAGCGGCTGCGCCTGTTTCCTGCTTATGGCGTCAGGTCACCGCGAAGGCAAGGGGGCTTGCCCCGGCGGCGATGTAAATGCTCCGTGCGCTAAATCGATACAGATTCGCGGCCGGTACGCAACCCGGCTTGCCAAGCGCTGCCCGTCTTCCTAAAGCTCGCTCGCCCGCAAGCGGGCACCGGCCCCATGCCGATTGAGGGAGGTGAGGATTGGCCCCAGAACGGTCCACCAGCAGCCGGATCGGCGCTGAAGACATACGCCGCCGCAAGGGCGGCGTGCCGATCGTCTGCCTCACCGCCTACACCTATCCGATCGCCCGCATGCTGGACCCGCATGTCGATCTGCTCTTGGTCGGCGACAGCGTTGCCATGGTGCTGCATGGCCATGCCACGACACTCGGCGCCTCGCTTGACCTGATGATCGCGCACGGACAAGCGGTGATGCGCGGCTCGGCCAGGGCCTGCGTCGTGGTCGACATGCCGGCGGGCAGCTACGAGAGCTCGGTGGCTGAGGCCGTAGCCGCGGCAAGGCGCATCGCCCGCGAAACCGGATGTCAGGCGGTCAAGCTGGAGGGCGGGGTCGAGATGGCCGGACAGATCGCCGCGATCGTCGCCGACGGCATCCCGGTGATGGGGCATATCGGCTTGCTGCCGCAATCGGTGGAAAAGGATGGCGGCTACAGGATCAAGGGCCGAACCGGGGAAAACATCGCCGCCCTATTCCGCGATGCCGAAGCGGTGGAGAAGGCCGGCGCCTTCGCGGTCGTGATCGAGGGCACGGTGGAGGCCGTAGCCTCCGATCTCTCCCGCCATATCTCGATCCCGACCATCGGCATCGGCGCCAGCCGCGATTGCGACGGCCAGATCCTGGTCATCGACGACATGATCGGCACGACGGTCGACCGCGTGCCGACGTTCGTCAAGGAGTATGCAAACCTGCGGGATGTCATTTCGGATGCGGCGTCTCGCTATGCAGCCGACGTGCGCAGCCGCGCATTTCCCGGATCGGATCACGTCTTTTCTGCATCAGACAAGGATAAGGCATGAGCGGACCGATCGTCGTCGACAGCATTGCGGCGCTTCGCACGCAGATCCGGGATTGGCGGCGGGACGGAGTGCGGATTGCCATGGTGCCGACCATGGGCGCCTTGCACGAGGGCCACATTTCGCTGGTCAGGATTGCGCTTCAACGCGCCGAGCGCTGTGTGGTCTCGATCTTCGTCAATCCCGCCCAGTTCGCGCCGACCGAGGATCTGGACAAATATCCGCGCCAACTGGCCCGCGATCTCGACCAACTGCGAGACGCGGGCGTGCATCTCGCGTTCACGCCGGGCGTGGCGGAAATGTACCCGGCCGGCTTCGCTACCAAGATTTCGGTCGGGGGCCCCTCGTCGGGCCTGGAAACCGATTTCAGGCCGGCCTTCTTCGATGGTGTTACGACGGTAGTGACCAAGCTTTTCCTGCAGGCGGCGCCCGATTGCGCTGTGTTCGGCGAGAAAGACTACCAGCAGCTTTGCGTCGTGCGGCAGCTTTGCCGCGATCTTGATCTGCCGGTTGAGATCATCGGCGGACCGACGGTGCGCGACGCCCAGGGTCTCGCGATGTCGTCGCGCAACGCCTATCTCAACGAGGCCGAACTCAACGTCGCGCGCAAGCTCAATGCGGTTCTGCGGCAGACCGCGGCGGCACTTGCCGCCGGCGCTGAGGAGACGGACGCCACGGGTGACGCTACGGATGCCCTAATCACGGCCGGTTTCCGAAAGGTCGACTACGTCGCGGCGCGGGAGGCGGTGACGCTTGCTCCCTGGCGTCGTGAACGCGAGGGCCGCCTGCTTGCAGCAGCCTGGCTCGGAACCACCAGGCTGATCGACAATGTAGAGATCCTCTCCGCCTGATCGGCGCTGCGCGACCTCGCCCAGCCTCCGGCTCTCTAGCCCAGCCGCTTCTCCAGTACGAGCGCGGGCATGCCTGAACCGCCGCCGCAGTCGGCAGTTTTGCCCGCGGGTTGGAAGCCGCTCGCCTCGTAGAAAGCGATGGCCGAAGCATTCGCCTCCTCGACTTCCACGCGTATTGTCCGTGCTTGCGGGAAGCTTAGCTCGACCTCGTCGAGCAATAAGCGGCCGATGCCCTGCCGCTGGCAATCCGGGTGCACATAGAGTTGGTGCAGCAGAACGATCTTCGGATCGGTGGTGGCCGAAGCGAAAGCCATGCCGCCGATCCGGCTGCCGTCGTCGGCCAGCAGAAATTCCGAATTGGGACGCATCAGCCGCGCCTGAAGCGAGGCGATCGAATGCCAGTCATCGGTGATTTCGGTGACCCGCTGGGCGCCGTAGATGGCATCATAGGTGGCGTGCCAGGTTTCTACCAGCAGTGCACGGACGGCGGCGAGATCGCGTTCACTGGCCGTCCGCACGAACATGCTAGCCCTCAATGCCGAGCTTGGTCTTGACCAACTCGTTCACCGCCTGCGGGTTCGCCTTGCCGCCAGTCGCTTTCATCACCTGGCCGACGAACCAGCCGGCCATGGTGGGCTTGGCGCGCGCCTGCTCGGCCTTGTCCGGATTGGCGGCGATGACATCGTCGACGGCCTTCTCGATGGCGCCGGTGTCGGTCACCTGCTTCATGCCGCGGCTTTCGACGAGTTGGCGCGGGTCGCCGCCTTCGGTCCAGACGATCTCGAACAGGTCCTTGGCGATCTTGCCGGAGATCGTACCTTCCTTGATCAAGTCGATAACGGCGCCGAGCTGATCCGGAGAAACCGGAGCATCTTCAATGTCTTTGCCGGCTTTGTTGAGAGCGCCCAGCAAGTCGTTGATGACCCAGTTGGCGGCAAGCTTGCCGTCGCGTCCGGCCGCCACCTTCTCGAAATAATCGGCGATCGGCTTCTCCGACACCAGCACCGAGGCGTCGTAGGTCGACAGGCCGAGAGAGCCGATCAGCCGCGCCTTCTTGTCGTCCGGCAATTCCGGCAAGTGTCGGGCCAGGTCTTCGACATAAGCTTCGTCGAATTCCAGCGGGAGCAGGTCGGGGTCCGGGAAATAGCGGTAGTCATGCGCCTCTTCCTTGGACCGCATCGAGCGCGTCTCGCCCTTGTTGGGATCGAACAGGCGCGTCTCCTGCTCGATTGATCCACCGTCTTCCAGGATGGCGATCTGCCGGCGTGCCTCGGATTCGATGGCCTGGCCGATGAAGCGGATCGAGTTGACATTCTTGATCTCGCAGCGCGTGCCGAACGCACCGCCGGGCCGGCGCACAGAGACATTGACGTCGGCGCGCAGCGAGCCTTCGTCCATATTGCCGTCGCAAGTACCGAGATAGCGCATGATGGTTCGCAGCTTGGTGACATAGGCTTTCGCCTCGTCGGCGGAACGAATGTCCGGCTTCGAGACGATCTCCATCAGGGCAACGCCCGACCGATTGAGGTCGACATAGGACATGGTCGGGTGCTGGTCGTGCATCGATTTGCCAGCGTCCTGCTCGAGATGCAGGCGCTCGATGCCGACCTCGATGTCCTCGAACTCGCCCTGCCGGTCCGGTCCGACGGAGACGATCACCTTGCCTTCGCCGACGATCGGCTGCTTGTACTGCGAGATCTGATAGCCCTGCGGCAGGTCCGGATAGAAATAGTTCTTCCGGTCGAACACCGACTTGTGGTGGATCGTGGCCTTCAGCCCGAGGCCGGTACGGATCGCCTGCCTGACGCATTCCTCGTTGATAACCGGAAGCATGCCCGGCATTGCGGCGTCGACGAGACTGACATTGGCGTTGGGCGCCGCGCCGAAAGAAGTCGATGCTCCGGAGAACAGCTTGGCTTCCGACGTCACCTGCGCATGCACTTCGAGGCCAATGATTACTTCCCAGTCGCCGGTGGCGCCGGGGATCAGGCGTTTTGCGTCGGGCGTGCGGGTATCGATGATGCTCATGGTGGTCCAGGTCTCGTGTCCGAATTGCCGCGCTTCTTGCGGCGCGGCCTGTCACCCGTTCGCTAGATCAATCGGCCCGGGCTGGCAAGGGAGTCGTCTCTTGACCGAGATCAAGGCATGCCGCTGTCGCCTTGGCGAAACTGACGACAAGGCAAGGAGAGCGACGGACATGAATTTTCTGGGTTATCTGCTTCCCACCGACGTCAGAGCCATCATTGATGGATCGAATGATGCAGTAGATGGGGCGTCGACCGGCAGTTGACGGTCGTCGCGGACCAAGTTGCCGTTACCAATCGCGCTGCCGACCGCTGTCACGCCTGCGGCCATCAGGCCGAATGCGCGACATGGCTCGACAGCCAAGAACAAGCAGACTCTCCCCCCCCGACTATTGCCGCAACGCCGATTTGATTGCGGCTCAGAAGGCAGCCGGCCCGCGCCAGCGCATATCCCCGGACGGCGGGCTGGTACAATAAAGCATCCTGGCCGCAGCCAGTGCATGCCGCCCAGAAGTGTGCAGCGGCTCCGGCAACGACATGCATAAAAACAAAGACTTAAAGCGCGTCGCCTGAATCCGTTTCAGCGCTTTAGGCTGTGGCGATGTAGGCCCGGATCTCCTCGGCCTCGCGCTCGACGTCCTCGATGCGCCGTTTGACCACGTCGCCGATCGAAACAATGCCGTCGAGCTGGCCGTCCTTTTCCACCGGTAGATGACGGAAGCGGCCTTTCGTCATGATCTCCATGACCTCATTGACCGTGTGGCTCTCGTTGCAGATCTTGACCTTCGGCGTCATGGCCGAACGCACTGCAATGTCGAGCGCGCCCTTCCCTTCCCTGGCGAGTACGCGCACGATGTCGCGCTCTGAAAGAATGCCGACGATCTTGCGGTCGCCATTGGTGATGACCAATGCACCGATCCTGTGTTCGGCGAGCATGCGAATGGCTTCGCTCAGCTTTTCGTTGGGCCCGAGCGTCAGCACGTCATGGCCCTTGTGTTCGAGAATTGCCTTAACCGTCATGGCGTCCTCCACTGCCTTGCTCGCCGGCTCCTGCCGTGACCAGCGTTTCAGCTCCAGCGCCCTTGGGAAGGCGCCGGGCGGCTTAAAGCGCGCCGTGGCGCGCTCCAAGCTCATTGTTTTGATGCATGTCGCTCTCCCAAAACCGCTGGCGCTTTCGGGCGACACGCATGGCAGTATCGTGCGCCGTGATCGGCTGCATTTCAAGTGCGCTACGGCGTTAACGCGCCGGCGGCGGACGGTCGAAAAAACGCAGACCGAAAAAGCCGGCAACGAAGCCGCCAATGTGGGCTTCCCAAGCGATCTGGCCCTCGATCCCCGGTGCAAAGCCGAGCAGGCCTGTGGCGAGATTGATCACCATCCAGACGCCCAGAAAGGTCATGACACCGCGCGAGCGCAGCACGATGGCAATCGGCAACGGCTCGCCGGCGAAGGCTGCCTTGCCGCTCGAGCGGTCGATGCGGAAGCCGTAGCGGGCGGCCGCTCCCATCATGCCGGAGATAGCGCCGGACGCGCCGACAAGCGGCGTCTGGCCAAGCGGATGCAGCCCCCAGAACAAGGCCACCGAGGCAAGGCCTGTCGCTGCGAAGAAGAGCGCAAACCGAAACGCGCCGAACCGGTTCGCCAGTGGCGACCCGAAGGCCGCCAGCCAGACCATGTTGATCAAGAGATGCGCCCAACTGCCATGCAGGAAGGCATAAGTGAACGGGCTGGAAAAGGCATAGAAGTCGAGGTCGAAGCGACCGGAATAGCGGATCGGAATGAAGGCCGCGCGAACGAGCAGGTCAAAATCCTGGTCGTCGGTGAGCAGATAGACCCGAACCAGATGGACAGCAACGCAGATCCCGATCACGGCCAGCACCGTCGCAGGCAGGTTGAACACCGGCTCGCGACGCGGTTCAGGGACCTCGGCTGGCTGCGGTTCGATTTCGGGAGGGCTGGCAGGTTCGCTCATGCGCCGTGGCAGTCGGTTGGAGCTCGATTCTGGCCGAGCATCTAGATCAGAGCGGATCGAATCACAAACCGCGAATCGCCACAGCCCTGAGTCGAAGGGGGCCGAATCGTAAACGATGCGAATCAAAAGAAAGCCGTCCAGGGTTTCCCCTGAACGGCCGGTCGAGTCCCCTATCCCCGAAAATCTCGACTGAAGTGCTGCCGATCGTCGCCAGGACGACCGTTTTTGGAGTGGTTTTGGTGTGCCACACGGCCCATTGGCATGCAATGTAAACCACTTGTTAACCTTAACCGCCCCGACCCGTGAACAAGCGTTAACGATACTGGCACGCATCCTGCTCCGCACCGCATGAAGGTCATCGGAGGGCGCCCTGTCTGTTCGCCGATGGGACAGCAAAGAGACAGATTGCGCGGAGCGGAATGGATATGAATCAGAACGGATCAATCACGCTGTTCCAATATTGGAACCAGCTGCGTGATGGCCGCCCTGCCCCGAAACGTTCGGAAGTGGAGCCGGCGGACATCAAGTCGCTTCTGGCCGATACATTCATCCTGGAGCGCGACACTCGAGGCGAAGCCGTGTTCCGGCTCGCCGGCACCAGGCTTTGCGCCTGTTACGGTCGCGAGCTCAAGGGATTTTCCTTTCCTTCACTATGGCGCGACAAGGATCAGCGGCTGGTGTCGCGGCTCATCCACGGCGTCTTCGACCAGAAGACCGCCCTGCTGCTAACCTACGAAGGATTCAGCAGAAATGGTCGCTCCAACAAATTCGAGCTGCTTGCTCTGCCTCTCGACGGCGGCGTCGAGAACCCGCGCTGCCTCGGGATCGTCAGCGCTGCGGAACGGCCCTTCTGGCTGGGCGCGGACCCGCTCGGCGATGCCCTGATCGATTCGATCCGGGTCATCGATCCCGACAAGGAACCGATGTTCCTGAAAAACCGGCCGGCAATCGAGGTGCCTTCGCTCGTGCCATCGGATTTCGATGTTCCCGAAACCATCTCGGCGCTTGGCCGGGCGCGCCGAATCCGCCACCTCGTCGTGCTCGACGGAGGCCGGGAGGAATAGGGCAGTCGCAACCCGCAGCGATGCCCCGGAGGAGACCAGATCGCGTCCAGTTCGAAGGCATATTTCAGGTCAGCCCCGGAAGGCCATCCGCGGCCCTGACGTTAAGTCGATCGTGGCCGGCTTTTCCGTTTGTTAACCTGCTTGGCTGTAGTTTTCGGGGGAGAATCCTCACAAGCTCGTGAGGAATGCCAACGGGGTGTAATCAGACATGAGGTCAGCGGCGGTAGATTACGCGCCGTCCCGGGCTGAACGGCGCAATTTCCAGCGCGTCCGGGTGAAGATCTACGGGCGTTTCATGCTGGAAGACCGCACGGAGCATCCCTGCCAGGTGATCGACATGTCGCCTGGCAATGTCGCCTTGCGCACCGAGCGCATCGGCATGCCTGGCGAGAAGGTGATCGCCTATATCGACCATATCGGGCGCATCGAAGGCATCGTCACGCGCACTTCGGCGGACGGTTTCGCGATGACCGTCATCGCTTCCGACCGCAAGAAAGACAAGCTCGCGGCGCAACTCACCTGGCTCGCCAACAAGCATGAGCTTGATCTGCCGGAAGACCGCCGTCACGAGCGCGTGGCGCCGCGCAATCCGATGAGCGTCTTGCAGCTTACCGACGGTCGCCAATATCAGTGCCGCATCATCGACCTGTCGCTGTCGGGGGCGGCGATCGAAATCGACGTCAAGCCGGCGCTTGGCGTTCAGGTGATGCTCGGAACGATGCGCGGCCAGGTGGTGCGTCATTTCGAGGATGGCGTCGCCATCGAGTTCGCGGTCATCCAGCGGCCTGAAACACTGGACTCCGAATTCAACACGCCGCGCGCCTGACGCGAACGCAACCGGGCAGAACCCAACCGGCCGCAATCGGCCGGTTTTTTGTTGCGTCATTCAGGACAAATCTGCAGCTTCTGCGCTTGCGCCGACCGCGTCTGCGGCCAAGCCCGGCGGGACCAGGTCTCAATGATTTCGCATCAAGATCGGTCAATTTTTATGCTTATTAGACCGGCGTTTTACTCAATGTCTACTTCGGGTCTTTGCGTCAAATAAATCCCATCGTGGCACAGTCTTCTCAAACGGGGAGACTACCAGAATGAGAATGACGAGGGGCAAGCTGTTGCTCTTGGCAATGGCGATGCAGCTTTTCGCCTGGGGGACGGCAAGCGCAGGACCGGTTTTCATGCATACGGGTGGCCGCACGACTCAACCGGTGGGACACTATGAATTCTGCCGGCGCATTCCTGCCGAATGCAACGAAAGGACCGCGAAGGGGCCGCCGGTCGAGCTGACGCGCAAGCTGTGGGCGACGATGATCAGCGTCAACAATTCCGTCAACACCCGGGTCAAGCCGCGCACGGATATGGAGATCTACGGCGTCGAGGAATACTGGGCCTATCCCGACAATGGCTTTGGCGACTGCGAGGACTATGCGCTGGAGAAGCGCCGCGAACTGATGGCTGCCGGTGTCCCCGCCGGCGACCTGCTGATGACGGTGGTGCGCCAGCCGAATGGCGACGGACACGCGGTGCTGACGATGCGCACCAGCCTCGGCGAGTTCGTGCTCGACAATCTCGAGCCCAAGGTGCTGGCCTGGAACAACACCGTCTACACCTATCTCAAACGTCAATCGACCGAGAATTCGGGCGTTTGGGTCACGATCAACGACGGCCGCGAGGATGCCGTCGCCAGCGTTCGCTAGGGTGCGACGAAAAAGCCCGGTCGAGTTCCCACCCTCCCCGTCCCCAACGACCGGGTTTTAGGAGCCGGCCCTGTCCCCGGGCCGGCTCCGCTTTTCTTCCCGAGGGTGCGCCGGACCGACAATGAACGGGCTCTTTATGGGTGAGCCCGACGGGAGCAGAATGAGCCCGTCCAATCCGTTGTCGGATCTTGCTTCATGCTGGAAATCCCTGACGATCGCTGCGAACGTCATCGCCTTTTCAAGGCCATAGACGACGCGTTCAAGACGGGCGATTTCGATGGGCTTGGCAGAGCGCTTGGCGGCTCCCCGCGCTGGTACGATGAGAGAATGCCGTTCGAGCTCGGCCTTGGCCATCCGCTCGAATATGCGGTCTACTGGAGCCCGCTCGCCTTCATCGCGACCTTGCTCGATGCCGGTTCGAACCCGAATTACGAGGATCATGCCGGCTTTCCGTCGATCATTGCGGCGCTGTCGACAGAGCGGCCGGACAAGCACGACATCGTCCGCATGCTGATCGACCATGGCGCGGATCCCAACATGCGCGGCGTGAACGACTGGACGCCCTTGCATTATGCGGTGTCGCTGCGCGACGCCGAGGCGATCCGCCTGCTCCTGGTATCGGGCGCGGATCCTTCGCTTAGAACTCGCATCGACGACTGTGCAACTGCGCTGCAAGGCGCTGACGAGGCGGGTTTTGAAGCCGGAGCGTCACTTCTGCGTGCGGCGATGAACGAGCGCAGTTCGGGTACTCTGAAGCGGCGTTCCCAGCGCGAGAGCTGAGCAGTGCGGACCTGCGTCAGACCGCCTTCAGCCCTGCCTTGAAGCGTTTGCCGTTGGCGACATAGTGGGCGGCCGAGCCGCGCAGCCGGGCGATCGCTGCAGCGTCCAGTTCCCTGACGACGCGCGCGGGCGAGCCGACAATCAGCGAATTGTCCGGGAAAACCTTTTTTTCGGTGACGAGAGCGCCGGCGCCGACCAGCGAATTGCTGCCGATCCTTGCCCCGTTGAGCACGATGGCGCCCATGCCGATCAGG
This sequence comes from Mesorhizobium sp. M3A.F.Ca.ET.080.04.2.1, assembly GCF_003952525.1. NCBI lineage: Bacteria > Pseudomonadati > Pseudomonadota > Alphaproteobacteria > Hyphomicrobiales > Phyllobacteriaceae > Mesorhizobium > Mesorhizobium sp. M3A.F.Ca.ET.080.04.2.1. The sequence goes on from NZ_CP034451.1 coordinate 721,838, forward strand.
CTGTTGTCGCCGATGGTGCAGCCATGCAGCAGAGCGCGATGGCCGATCGTGCAGCCCTGCCCGATCGTCAGAGCAAAGCCGGGATCGGTGTGCATGACCGTATGTTCCTGCACATTGGTGTCGGCGCCGATAATGATCGGCTCGTTGTCGCCCCGGATGACCGCACCGAACCAGAAGCCGGCGTTGCGACCAACCCTGACATCGCCGATCAACGTGGCGTCCGGCGCGATCCAGTTGGTTTCAACATCCTCGAATTGAGGCGCTCTGCCATCGATCGAATAGACCGGCATCTTCCGTCTCCCGAATCGTCTCAAGCCGAGACGTCGAAAGACCCTAGGTTGCCGGAGGCCCAGGACGCAATGGCGATGAGGACGCCGAGCGCCAGCGCCCAGGCGAGCGCCGTGCAGCCGCATGACAACAGCGCCAGCGCACTGATACGTCCTTCGCGCCGGGCGGCAAGCGCCTCGTTGGTGAGCATGAAGGGGCCGGCGCAGGCGGTTGCCGCGAGCGAGCGCAGGATGTGAGCGGGCGAGACATAAGGCTCGGCAAAGGCCAGCCGGCGGCCACAGACCAGTTCCATGGCGGAGCCCGCGAGGCCGCAAGCCGTGAGGCCAACCGCAAAGGCGTAGAGAAACAGTCCTGCGGAGCCCATCTTTACCAACCGTTTACCATGAAATCGCACAGTCGCAATCGCAGGACGCAGTGCAAAAGCCATGCCGTGCCTGCTGTGCCGGCAAAGGACACTTCGAGAGGCGCGGGATTGGATCGAGGATTGTGATGAAAAAGGCAGCCGCCGCCGACAATCCGGAATTCGAGGTCGTGGATTCTGCTTTCATGAAGCGGGTGTTCTACGCCTTCGCGGCGCTCGCACTGCTTTCGGTCGCAATCAGCGTCAGCGGGAAGTGGCTGGGCCGATCGATCGCCATGGCGGGCTACACGGATGACACGTCCGTCCGCCAGATCGTCATCGGCAACAACGTCGTCGCAGTGCCGGCCAATTACATCCGCTTCGAGCAGGCCAGGGTCGACGGCATCGCCTCGCGCCTCGACCTCTATCTGCGCTATCCCGAAATGGACGGCTACAGCAGCGCCGCGCGCGACGACTTCAACCACGCCGCGACCAAGAAGATCATCTTTATGTCTTTCGAGCCGCGCATGATGTCACGCGACATGAGCGGCCGCTTCGCGCCGATCTACAGCGCCCTGATCGTCAAGCCGGGCACGTCCGGACCGGGCGGAACGACGCTCTATGGTTTTACCGAGAAATCAGGCTATCTCAACGAGGTGCTCGCGGTCGCCGACCGGCCGGGCAAGGATCCCTTCGTCGCCCGCTGTCTGAGCGGGCCCAGTGCGGAGGAATCGCTGGCGCCCTGCGAGCGCGACATCCAGGTCGGCGACGACCTCAGCCTCACCTATCGCTTCCCGCGCGAGCTGTTGGGCAGTTGGCAGGCGCTCGATGCGGCAATCGTCGCCAAGGTGGCAGGCATCCTCAAGCCGGGGCACTAGGTGGCGTGAAAGCGCCGCCCGGATCTCAGTTCAAGCTGTTTCAGCCCGCAGCCATCGCTTCAGGCCAGCCACGTCGCCGTCGCGCACGGCCTTCGCCACACGCCGGCCGACGCTCGCGCCGAACTTGTAGCCATGGCCCGAGCAGGCCGAGACGACCAGGCATTTGCCCTTCTCGTAAGCCAGGAATTTCTCGTCCTCGGTAAATGTGTAGGCGCAGGTGACGACCTCGGTCACCTTGTATTCCGTGATGCGGGCGATCGGTGGCGAGAACAGGTTGCGGATCACCTCGCCCTCGCCCGGCACCGGCTGGCGGTTCCAGTCGGCGTCGCTGGTCGGCACCTTGTGCAGGCCGGAGCCGAACTTCATGCCGGCGCCGCGCGTCAGCGGGATCATGTAGCCGTCGGTGGTACCACCGGTGAGGATCATGGGCGCGACCTCCCACGCGGCCTTGAGGTCGGCCGGCGGGTCCACATAGGCGAGCGCCGTGCGATAGGTCCGCAGTTCGCCGCCCAGTTCCGGAAACAGCTTCAGCACCCAGGCGCCAGCGGTAACGACGATCCTGTCGGCCTGCATCGTCTCACCGCCGGCAAGCGTGATGCGGCCGGCCTCCGCGTCGACTTGGACCACCTTGCTCTTCTCATAGACATTGGCGCGATTGGCGAGCAGCCAGGCGGCAAGGCCCGATGCGATCTTGCGGCAGTGCAAGGCTCCGCCATCTGGCGAGAAAAAGACATAGCGGAATCCCCCCGGCTCCAGGAATGGCCAGCGTTCGACGGCAGCTTCCGGCTCGAACAGGTCGTACGGATAGTTCCCTTCTTCCATGCCCTCACGATATTCCTCCGCCTTGTCGCCAGGCTCGCACGAGATGCAGAGAAAACCGCGCGGGTCGAGGTGGCTTTCGCCGAGATCCGTCCAGAGCTCATTCCACGCCTCATAGGCTTCGCTGATGAGCTGGCCGTAACCGGTGCCGGCGCGGTAGGCGCGGCGGATGATGCGGTGATGATCGCCGGAGGCCGCCAACGGATTTGGGATCGGTCCCTGCTCGACGATCGAGACGCTGTGGCCGGCCTTGACCAGCGACCAGGCGGTGGAAAGCCCCGCGATGCCCGCGCCAACCACGATCACATTCATCAATGACTTCCTTCCCGCTGGCTGAACTCAAAGGCAGAGGCGGCCAACATACGGTCTGGCGACTGACAGGCAAGGCGCGCTAATCATCTGGCATGACCGATTTGATGCCTCCTTATCTCGCCTTTGATCCAGCCAGGAGCCGCCTGCGCCTCGAACCGCACGAGCCGGGATTCGTGCAGAACCCATACGAGGCCTATGCCTTCCTGCACGGGGCCTCGAACGCTTTCTTCTGGGAGGACTACGGCTACTGGTGTTTTGGCGGTTTCGACGACGTCAACCGGCTGCTGCGCGACCGCCGCTTCGGACGCCAGAACCCGGCCGGCATTCCCGACAGCCGTGGGGTCGGCGATGATCGTTCACACCTCGCGGCTTTCGATGCGATCGAGGCCAATTCAATGCTGGAACTCGAGCCGCCGGTGCATACGAGGCTGCGGACATTGGTCAACCGCGCCTTCGTCTCGCGCCAGGTCGAGCGGCTGCGACCACGCATCGAGACCTTGGCCAACCAACTGATCGACCGGTTCGAGCCTGGCGGCGTCGACCTTCTGCCGTCCTACGCCTCGCCCCTGCCGATCACCATCATCGCCGAAATGCTCGGCGTCCCGGTGGAGATGGGCCCGCAACTGCTCGACTGGTCGCATCGGATGGTCGCCATGTACATGCATGGCCGCACGCGCGAGGTCGAGGACACTGCCAACCGCGCCGGCCGCGAGTTTGCGACGTTCCTGCGCGGCTATGTCGCCGAGCGGCGCAGGAAACCGGGTGACGATCTGCTGTCGCTGCTGATCGAGGCGCAGGACAATGGCCAGAAGCTTTCCGAAGACGAGCTGGTTTCCTCGGCGATCCTGCTGCTCAACGCCGGGCACGAGGCTACCGTGCATCAGACCGGCAACGCGGTGCGTTCAATCCTGGCGCAGGGCGGCGACCCGCGTCGCTTCTTCTCTACGCCGGAAGCAAACGCAGCCACTGTCGAGGAATGCCTGCGCTTCGATGCGCCGCTGCACATGTTCCTGCGCTACGCCTATGAAGAGATGGAGGTTGCTCCGGGCATCTTGCTCAAGCCCGGCGAGAAGATCGCGCTGCTGCTCGGCATGGCCAACCATGACCCTCTGGCGTTTGCCGAGCCGGCCAGGTTCAACCCGATGCGCACGGACCAGAAGAACGTCTCCTTCGGCGCCGGCATCCATTTCTGCATCGGCGCTCCGCTGGCGCGGCTCGAACTGCAGGTGTCATTGAAAACGCTGTTTGACCGGCTGCCAAAGCTGCGTCTGGCGGACACGCCGCGCTTCCGCGACACCTATCACTTTCATGGGCTGGAAACGCTGGCTGTCGGCTACTGATGCCAAGGTCTGTTTCACCCCGAGGGGTACACGGCAGCCGCTGCCGACCGTCCCTTTAGAGTTTGATCACATATTCCTTGCGGGTCGTCTCGAGCACTTCCCAGGTGCCCTGGAACCCGGGCCTCAGCACGAAACTGTCGCCGGCGCGCACGGTGCGCGCCTCGCCGCCATTTTCAGTGATCACCGATACGCCCGACAGGATGTGGCAGAACTCCCATTCGTCATAGGCGATGCGCCATTTGCCGGGCGTCGCTTCCCAGATGCCGGCATAAAGACTGCCGTCCCGTTCTTCGACATTCCAGGTGCGGAACTTTGGGTCCCCGGAGATCAACCGGTCCGGCGCCGGAGCGCCGACCTCCGGCACCACGGTTTCGGTATTGACTTCAAGGAAGGCCGCCATGCGATCAGACCTTGTCGAGCGCCTGCTCGAGATCGGCGACGATGTCGTTGACGTCTTCGATGCCGATCGACAGCCGAACCGTGTCCGGTCCAGCGCCGGCCTTGATCTTCTGCTCGTCGGAAAGCTGACGATGCGTGGTCGAGGCCGGATGGATGACCAGCGACTTGGTGTCGCCGACATTGGCCAGGTGCGAAAGCAGTTCGAGCGCCTCGACGAACTTGACGCCGGCCTCGTATCCGCCCTTGAGGCCGAAGGTGAACACGGCGCCGGCGCCCTGCGGCGAGTATTTCTTCTGCAGCGCGTTGTTCTTGTCGCTCGGCAGTCCGGGATAGTTCACCCACGCGATCTTCGGATGGTTCGAAAGCCAGGCGGCGACGCTCACTGCGTTGTCGCAATGGCGCTGCATGCGCAGCGGCAGCGTTTCAAGACCTGTCAGGATCAGAAAGGCGTTGAAGGGCGAGATCGCCGGGCCGATGTCGCGCAGGCCGAGCACGCGCGCGGCGATGGCAAAGGCGAAGTTGCCGAAGGTCTCGTGCAGCACGAGGCCGCCATATTCGGGGCGCGGCTCCGACAGCATCGGGTATTTCCCGGACTTGGACCAGTCGAACGTGCCGCCGTCGACGATGGCGCCGCCGATCGAATTGCCGTGGCCGCCGATGAACTTGGTCAACGAATGCACCACGATGTCGGCGCCGTGCTCGATCGGCCGCACCAGATAGGGCGAGGCAAGCGTGTTGTCGACGATCAGCGGCAGGCCGTGTCTGCGCGCGACATCGCCGATCTTCTCGATATCGACGAAGATGCCGCCGGGATTGGCGAGGCTTTCGATGAAGATCGCCTTGGTTCTGTCATCGATCTGGGTCTCGAAGGTCGAGAGATCGTTGACGTCGGCCCAGCGGACCTCCCAGCCATAATTCTTGAAGGCGTGGCCAAACTGGTTGATCGAACCGCCATAAAGCTTGTTGGCTGCGATGAAATTGTCGCCCGGCTGCATCAGGTTATGGAAGACGAGCACCTGTGCGGCGTGGCCGGAGGCAACCGCAAGCGCCGCGGTCCCGCCCTCGAGCGCAGCAAGGCGTTCCTCGAGAACAGCCTGCGTCGGGTTCATGATGCGGGTGTAGATATTGCCGAAGGCCTTCAGCCCGAACAGCGAGGCGGCGTGATCGGCATCGTCGAAGACATAGGAGGTGGTCTGATAAATCGGTGTGGCACGCGCGCCGGTCGCCGGATCCGGCTTGGCGCCGGCGTGAACGGCGAGCGTATTGAAACCGGGCGTACGGGTCATCGAAGCCTCCCTCTCAAACTTGCGAAAATCGACCTTGCAAAAATCGTCGGGCATTCTTGGCCAAGCGCGGTCGTGAATGCAAAGAAGAAAATACCTTTCGGCGCTGGATCTGCGCCGAACGCCCGGAAAAATCCATCTCCTTCCGGAATAATTTTGCGGCGCGCGTCTACTTCTGTCGCACGCCGAAGCTCTGAAAGCCCTGTCGCATCAGGGGCTTCTTCGACGACAGCACGCCGGAATTGACGCCGGTCCAGCCGATCTCGCCTGACAGCTTGCCATATTCGATCTTCGGACAGCGGTTCATCACCACCTTGATGCCGGCGGCCTCGGCGCGAGCGGCCGCCTCGTCATGGCGCACGCCAAGCTGCATCCAGATGACCTTCGGCAGCGGATCGAGTCTCAGCACCTGGTCGACGATGCCCGGAATTGCCGCCGAGCCGCGAAAAATGTCGATCATGTCCACCGGCTGCGGCAGGTCTGCCAGGCTGGCATAGACGGTGCGGCCCAGGATCTGCTTGCCGGCATGACCAGGGTTGATCGGGAATACCGAAAAACCCTTCGCCAGCAGATATTTCAGCACGAAATAGCTCGGCCGCACATCGTTGGGCGATGCGCCGACCATGGCGATCGTCTTTACCGAGTTGAGGATACCGGCAATGTAATTGTTGTCGTACGCGTCATGGTTCATGGCTCGTCCTCATACAGCGCTTCGGCGAGAAAGGCAGCCGGATCGCTGCAGAAGTCGCGCATCATGCGAAAATGATCGGTGTCTCCAAAATCGGTCGGATCAAGGCCGAAGCGGGTGACGCGGAAGAGCCGCGCATTCGGACAGGCCATCAGCAACGGCGAGTGCGTGGCCATGATCACCTGTGCGGTGCCGGACTGCTCCATCCGTTGGAGCAGCTTGAGCAACTCGATCTGGCGCGTCGGTGAGAGCGCGCTTTCGGGCTCGTCGAGGATGTAGATGCCCTGCCGGCGGCAGCGCTCCTGGAAGAATCGGATAAAGCCCTCGCCATGCGACCATGACAGGAAATCCGGAGGTGCCCCGCCAGAATCCAGCGCCGCCTGGTCGAGGTAGCGGGCGACGGAGTAGAAGGATTCGGCACGAAAGAACCAACCCGCGGTGACCTTCGGCAGCCAATGAGCCCGAAATGTATCGGCGAGTGCGGCGCCGCTCTTGTCGATGGCGGTGGAATGGTCGACCGGCCTGTAGCCCTTGCCGCCGCCGGCTTCGTCGTAACCGGCCAAAGCACCAATCGCTTCCAGCAGCGTCGATTTACCGGTGCCGTTCTCGCCGACGATGATAGTGATGGCGGTCGAGAATTCGAACTCGAACTCACGGCTCTGAAAGATTGGAAGATTCCAGGGGTATCGGTCCCAATCGGCCACCCGCGACGGCTCGAGCAGGATGCGTTTCAGATAGGGCGCTTTCAGCCGTGTCAGTTGCTTGCGGGCAGGCACGTCGAACCTTCAATGATGGGAAAGCGCTGCTATCGGGCCTGCTATTCATCGGTCCATTCTGGCTTGCGCTTGCCGATGAAGGCGCCGATGCCTTCCTCCGCGTCACGCGCCAGCATGTTCTCCACCATCACGCGGCCGGCGTAGGCATAGGCGTCGGACAGCCCCATTTCGGCCTGGGCGTAGAAGGTTTCCTTGCCAGTCTTGACCACCAAAGATGATTTTGAGGCAATGGTTTGCGCGTATTTGTTGACAATCTGATTCAGATATTCGCGCGGCACGATGCGGTTGACCAGGCCGAATTCCTTGGCGGTCGCGGCATCGATCGTCTCGCCGGTGAGCAGCATCTCCATCGCCTGCTTGCGCGAAACGTTGCGCGACAGTGCCACCATCGGCGTCGAGCAGAAAAGGCCGATGTTCACACCCGGCGTGCAGAAGGTCGCCTCATGCGAGGCAATGGCAAGGTCGCAGCTGGCGACAAGCTGCAGCCCGGCCGCCGTGGCAAGACCATCGACCTCGGCGATCACCGGCTTCGGATGACGAACGATCGTCTGCATCAAACCCGCACAGGCGGCGAAGGTCTGTTCGAAGAAGGCGCGGCCGCGATCGGCGTCGGCGCGGTGCGCGGTCATTTCCTTGAGGTCGTGGCCGGCGCAGAAAACCTTGCCGGACGCCGCCAGTATGATGACCCGAACGGATTTGTCGGCCTTCACGCAATCGAATTCGGCTTGCAGCGCCGCCATCGTCGCCAAGGACAGCGCATTGGCCGGCGGACTGGCAAGCGTGAGGCGCAATACGCCATTGTCCCGGCTGACAAGAACCGAACCATCGACGGCGGCCGGCTTCATGGCGACGATTTCAGCCACTTTCAAACCCTCTTGATCAGCGCTCGCTGGGCATGGAGCAACAGAACTAGCACGCTGCCGATTGAAGAACAGCCGCGAGGCGTGTTTTCTCGCTCGACATCATTTGGTCCAGCCGCCCTGCCTTACAGCATCATATAGGACGCCGCCGATGCCTGCCCAAACCAATCTGAAGCCGGTGCTCACCGCGACGGAGGTCAACCGGCTGATGGCAAGCGTCTATCCGCAGCTCAACGACCAGTTCTCCTTCTATGAGGCGCTGGAGGTTTTTCCCGGCGGCTGCACCGTGCGGCTCAATGCCGACGACCGGCATCTGCGTCCTGGCGGCACTGTGTCCGGTCCGTCCCTGTTCACGCTGGCGGACATCGGCGGCTATGTCTGTGTGCTATCTCATGCCGGTCCGGATGCGCTTTCGGTGACCACCAACCTCAACATCAATTTCATGCGTAAGGCAGAGGCCGGTCCGATCGACGGCCATTGCCGCATCCTCAAGCTCGGCAAGAGCCTGATGGTGTTCGATATTGACATGGTCGCCGGCCCGGACCGGCACACAGTGGCGCATGCCACAGGCACCTATTCGATCCCGCCGAAGCGAGCGTCACCCTAGGTTTGGGTATATTTCCAAAGGGATAGGCTATTCTCTTGGTTGCCAAGCCGGACACCCACTTTCGGGATCACCCTCCCGGAACGATAGATTAGATCTGGCAGGCGATTGACGCGGAATCCAGCTTGCGGTAAAATAATACCATAGAGATAACGAACTGTTTTTGCTTGATTTAACGCAAGCGACAGAGTTTTCCGGCGCCTTGACGTACCCGGTACTCTCGCCTATAAGCCCCTCCGAAGCAGCGGCCCGCAACGGCCGCCGTTTTGTTATTGGCGGATGGCTCTAGCCGCTCCGTCAATCCAAGCAACAAGAAACGCCTTTCATGTCCTTGCGGATAGGAAGGTCAACCCGAGAGCAAAACCATGGCTACCTTTTCGCAGAAGCCTGCGGATGTGGTGAAGAAGTGGGTGCTGATCGACGCCGAAGGTCTCGTCGTCGGCCGCCTCGCCACTGTCATCGCCAACCATCTGCGCGGCAAGCACAAGCCCACCTTCACCCCCCATGTCGACGACGGCGACAACGTCATCGTGATCAACGCCGACAAGGTGGTGTTCACCGGCAAGAAGTACACCGACAAGGTCTACTACTGGCACACGGGCCACCCCGGCGGCATCAAGGAGCGCACCGCGCGCCAGTTGCTCGAGGGCCGTTTCCCCGAGCGCGTCGTCGAGAAGGCCGTCGAGCGCATGATTCCGCGCGGCCCGCTTGGCCGCCGCCAGATGAAGAATCTTCGCGTCTATGCAGGCGCCGAGCATCCGCACACCGCCCAGCAGCCCGTCACGCTCGACGTGGCAAAGCTGAACTCCAAGAACAAGAGGGCCTCGTAATGGCTGAGCTTTCCTCGCTCGCAGAACTCGGGACTGTCACGACCGCCGCGCAGCCGGCCGCGCCCGTTCATGTCCAGAAGCTCGACAAGTCGGGCCGCGCTTATGCCACCGGCAAGCGCAAGAACGCCATCGCGCGCGTCTGGGTGAAGCCGGGTTCCGGCAAGATCATCGTCAACGACAAGGAATTCGCGAGCTATTTCGCGCGTCCGGTGCTGCAGATGATCCTCAACCAACCGATCGTCGCAGCCAACCGCGCCGGCCAGTACGACATCGTCGCCACCGTCATCGGCGGCGGCCTCTCGGGCCAGGCGGGCGCAGTGCGTCACGGCATCTCCAAGGCGCTGACGTACTACGAGCCGGCGCTGCGCTCCGTGCTCAAGAAGGGCGGATTCCTGACCCGCGACAGCCGCGTCGTCGAGCGCAAGAAGTACGGCAAGGCGAAAGCCCGCCGCAGCTTCCAGTTCTCGAAGCGCTAAGCGTTTTGGATGCAAGTTTCTCGAAGGCCGCCTCCGGGCGGCCTTTTTGTTTGGCGCAGTTATTGGCCGCGTCCGGCCGGTGACTTGATGTAGTCGATGAATGCTCGCAGCGGTGCAGGCACCAGACGCCGGCCGGGATAATACAGGAAGGGCCCCGGGAAGCTCTGCCACCAAGGCTTCAACACAGGTTCGAGCGCGCCGCTCTCGAAATGCGGGCGCACCCAATCCTCGAAGAGCCACAGAATGCCAACGCCGGCGATCGCTGAATCGACCGCGAGATCGACACCGCCACCGATACCAACGACCAACGGTCCCGTAGGATTCACCCGTACCACTTCGCCGTCCCGCTCAAATTCCCAAGGCGTCATTGCCCCGCTGGGAAAGCGGCCGCGCAAACAGGCATGGCTGAGCAGATCGCGCGGATGCTGTGGCCGGCCATGCCGTTCGAGATAGGCCGGCGCCGCGGAGGTGGTGAAGCGCTGCACGCGCGGGCCGATCGGAACCGCGATCATGTCCTGCTCCAACCGCTCGTCATAGCGGATGCCGGCATCGCAACCGGCTGCCAGCAGATCGACAAAACTCTCCTCGGCGATCACCTCCAGGCGAATGGCAGGATTGGCAGCCAGAAAGCCCGGTACGATCTTGGGCAGGACCAGCCGTGAGGCGCTTATCGGCACATTGAGGCGCAAGGTCCCGGCGGGCCGATCGCGAAAACCGTTGACGACATCGAGCGCTGCCTCGACCTCACCCAGCGCGGGGCCGAGCCGTGCCAGCAGACTCGATCCGGCATCGGTGAGGGCCACGCTGCGGGTGGTGCGGTTGAATAGTCTGACGCCTAGTTGCGTTTCCAGTCGCCGGATCGCTTCGCTCAGCGCCGAAGCACTGCTTGCCGTTGTGCGTGCTCCCTCGCGAAAGCCACCGGCGCGGGCCACCGCCAGAAATGCCTGGAGATCATTGAAGTCGGCCATTGTTCGACATTCCGCACAAGCTGTCTCGATTATAGGCAATTATCGAAACAGCGAACATGCCTTATTTCCCTATTCGAGCGACAAGGAGAAGCAGCATGTCCAGCATCGACAAATCGGGTACTTACAAGCTTGGTGACCGCCCAGTCCGCAGACTCGGCTATGGAGCGATGCAGCTTGCAGGCAAAGGGGTGTTCGGCCCACCGTTGAACCATGACGCAGCCGTCGCCGTGCTACGCGAGGCGGTGGCATGCGGGGTGAATCATATCGATACGAGCGACTATTACGGTCCGCATTTCACCAATCGGCTGATCCGCGAAGCGCTGGCGCCCTACCCCGACGAGCTCACTATCGTCACCAAGATCGGCGCCCGCCGCGGCAACGACGCGTCCTGGCTGCCGGCCTATTCACCGGAGGAACTTACCCGGGCCGTGCACGACAACCTCAGCAATCTCGGACGCGACATGCTCGACGTGGTCAATTTGCGCATCATGTTCGGCATCCACGGCCCCGCCGAGGGTTCGATCGAGGCGCCGCTGACGGTGCTGGCCGAACTGCAGCGCAAGGGTCTGGTGCACCATATCGGCTTGAGCAACGTCACCCGCGCACAGATCGCGGAGGGCCGCAGGATCTGCGAGATCGTCTGCGTGCAGAACCAGTACAACCTGGCGCATCGGAACGACGACGTGCTGATCGACGAGCTTGCCCGTGAAGGCATCGCCTATGTGCCGTTCTTCCCGCTCGGCGGCTTCAACCCATTGCAGTCCTCGACACTGTCCAGTGTCGCGGGGCGGCTCGGCGCCACACCCATGCAGGTGGCGCTTGCCTGGCTGCTGCGGCGCGCGCCGAACATCCTGCTGATCCCAGGTACGTCATCGGTCGCGCATCTACGGGAGAACCTGGCGGCGGCGGAGCTCGAATTGACGGACGAGGTGTTGAGCGAGTTGGACGGAGTCGCCAAAGCAGCGTGACTAGCTGTGAGCTTTCGGGAGGTTGTCCATTCGGACCGGACCGAGGAGACTGGAGTTACCACGCTTCAGCATCCATCGGAGGATCCGAATGAACATCCATAAGAATGCCCGTCTCACACCGCTGCGTCGAGAGGAGATGGCGCTGTCGGTGATAGAAGGCGCTTTCTCCAAAGCCCATGCGGCGCGTGTCTACGGCGTGTCGGCCAAGATCGTGGCGCGCTGGGTCGAGCGCTACAAGTCCGAAGGGCGGGCCGGCATGATCGACCGTTCCTCGCGGCCCGCCCATATGCCGCAGGCCACCGCTGCGTTGATCGCCGAGCGCATCATGGCGCTGCGGCGGCAACGTTGGACCGGCAAGCACATCGCCCATGAGGTCGGCGTCTCGCCCGCCACCGTTAGCCGGGTTCTCAAGCGTGCCGGACTGTCGCGGTTGCGGGATATCGAACCGGCCGAGCCGATCCGACGCTACGAGCGCGAGCATCCTGGCGAGATGATCCATATCGATATCAAGAAGCTCGGTCGTTTCGAGCGCATCGGTCATCGCATTACCGGCAAGCGCACCGGCAATGCCAGCTCGCGCGGCAGCAGTTGGGAGTTCGTCCATGTCTGCATCGACGACGCCTCCCGCATCGCCTTCTCGCAGATCCTGCCCGACGAGAAAAAAGAAAGCGCCATCGCCTTCCTCAAGGCGGCGGTGGCCTACTACGCCAGCCTCGGCGTCACGATAGCCCGCGTCATGACCGACAACGGCTCCTGCTACAGATCAAAGGCCTTCGCCAAGGCCTGCCGCGATCTCGGCCTCAAGCACGTCAGGACAAGACCCTATACACCCAAGACCAATGGCAAGGCCGAGCGCTTCATCCAGACAGCACTGCGCGAATGGGCTTATGCCATCGCTTATCCGACTTCAGATCACCGCGCCGCAGAGTTGCCGGTCTGGCTGCACAGATACAATTGGCACCGTCCCCACGGGAGCCTAAAGTCCAAAACACCTATCAGTCGCCTCGCTCTAACCGAGGACAACCTGTTGAGGCTCCACAACTAGCTAATCTCTCCTCTTGTGGGGGAGATGACTGGCAGGCCAGAGGGGGGCGCGAAGGAACGCCAACACGAAGGCCCGAGGTGAGCGAAATGCCCCGAAATGCAAGCAGCGATTGACCGGACAGGCCGGCGGGACAGCGCCCCCCTCTGCCCGGCCGGGCATCTCCCCCACGAGGGGGGAGATCGGCGGTGTCCGCGCCGTGCTCTAATTAATACTGGCGGTACGCGCCGGCTCAGCCGGTTTCACGTCCGTCGAATAAGGCACCCGATAACCGTTGGCTGTGAGCCAGTCGATGGCCGCTTTCGGCTCGTCGGTCTGGATGATGGTGGCGCCGCGGTCGGCCCAGAAGCCCCAGCTTTCGCGTGGCATGCCGGCGGCGACCGCGAGTTCATCGCCGCGGCCGCCGGCGAGATAGCCGCCCGGCTTGTTGACGATGGCGTAAGTGTCGGCCCAGAGGTGCCAATCACCCCTCACCGCTTCCGCGCGCATGCGGGTGCTGAACAGCGGGCCGCCGGTCGCGGTCAGCATCTCGGCACCGTTGCGCCAGTTGATCAGCTCGACCGCCCGGGGGGAGAACGCCCGGCCTACTTCGTGCGCGAAACCCGCGTCATGCACGGCATCATCAGCAAGAATCGGCATGAACTGGAAGCCGCCGCCAGCCTCGGCAAGTGCTGTGTGGGCCGCGTCGATGCGCTGGCGGCTCCAAAGGTTCTCCTTGACGATTACCTGATCGGTCATGCCGAGATCCCGGGCAACCGCGATCATGCCGGGCAGATCCTTCACCTCCAGCTTGTTATCGAGGTTGATCAGGATCCGGTCCCTGGTCGCCGTCAGCATTTCACGCAGCGTCGACACCGTCTCATTGGTCACGGCATCGGTGCCTTCGACCACCAGCCGGCATTTTTTCAGTTCGGCAAGCGTGTAGTTCACCACCTCGCCCTTGCAGGTGGTGGTGCGGTCGAGCCAGCTGTCATGCATGATGACGAACTCGCCGTCCTTCGAGCGCCTGACGTCGACCTCGACGATCTCTGCGCCTACCTCGATCGAACCTTCGACCGCGGCGAGCGAATTCTCGGCATAGAGCGTTTTGCCGGCCTGCATGCTGCCGGCGCGGTGGGCTGCGATCATGACATGGTCGCGCCATTGGTTGGCATGCCCGAAGCGATCGAGGATTTGGGCAGTGCGTGTCTCGCCGGCTAAAGCCTGGCCGCAGACGGCAGCAAGCGTGGCAGACAAAATGAGGCTCAGCCAGAGGGTTCGCATCGGGGAATCGCTCCGTTCCGGGTCGGCACCCGGTTAGGCGATGCCCATGACAGGCCGGTGAACGAAGCCGGCTAGCTGTTCAAGCGGAAGGCCTCTCAAACCCGCTTGGCGAGGCGACGGAACCAGGCCAGCGCCGGCATTTCGACGAAGCGCCAGGTGAACCAGGAAGAAACAATAACGCCGATCAACATTGTCATCAGTGCCGCGAATCCGATCCAGGGCGAGCCCAGGCCGAAGCCGGTCACCTGATCGCCGCGCAGTGCAATGTCGCCGACAATTCCGAGGCCGAGCTTGCGCTCGATCAGACCGCCGACATTGATCATGCGCGCCTGCACGAAGATGTGGACCATGTAGATCGAGTAGGAAAGCGAGCCGAGCAGGAGCATCGGACGGCTGCGCAGTAGACTGCTGATCCAGCCACCCTCATGCGCGAAGAGATAGAGCGCCAGCGCAAAGACAACCGGGGCTGCGATGCCGGCGTCGTTTGACCCGGCGACCGAGACGAAGACCCCGATCACCGCAATCATGGCAAGCTCAGCCAGTGTCCAGGCGATACGCCCTGCCCCGTCCGCGAGCGCCTCTCGCGCCTCTGCAATGGAATCGTGCTGAAACCAGGCAAGCAGCGCACCGAGCGAGAAGCCGTAAAGGCAGCGGATGAAGCCGAAATCGAAGGACACGTCCATATGACGCGTCGAGAAGGCAAGCAGGAAGAGCGGCGCGGTCATGGCTGCGGCGATGAACCATATCCAGGCGCGCCCGCTTGCCGCGAAGACGACGGCGGCAAACAGCAGATAGGCGAAGAACTCGGCCGAAATGCTCCAACTCGGTGCGTTCCAGCTGAGATGATCCTCGACGCCCATGCCCTGCAACAGGAACACATTGGCAGCGAGACTTCTCAAGTCGAAACCGCCGGTGAAGGGCGCCGCACCCGTGCCGCGCAGCGCCGGCAGCACAAGCCGCAGCGTCTCGAATGCAGCGAAGGCCGCAAGCATCACCAGGTGCAACGGGTAGATGCGGCCAAAGCGCACGAGCGCGAAACGGGCAAGCGCGCCCGGCTCGCCAAGCCGGCTGGCATAGGAGCCGGCAATGACAAAGCCCGAGAGCACGAAGAAGAAGTCCACGAACAAATAACAGCCGCCGACAAAGGTGCTCCGCGAAATCATCGACGTCGTCGGAAAATGAAACAGTGCCACCAGCAGCGCGCAAATGCCGCGCCAGGAATCAAGCACCTTGAAACGCTCGCCTGCCACCGTACCGGCGCGGGCGGCCGCCGGTGCGGGCGCGAGATTGAGCAAGGCGGCCTCAGTCATAATGGTACAATCCTGTGTTGCAATGGCACCCGAGGAAGCACCATTCCGTCTCCGTAAGCTGTGACTGGCATGTTGCGTGCCGGTTCTGTAGTTGTGGCTGCCCGATGACCTGAGGACACGCGATGCCGAACAAGAACATCGACCACGCCTTCACAGCCCGCTCCCGGACCGGTGCCTCCTTCGAGCCGACCTATGCCGGCGCGCTGTCGTTCATGCGGCGCAAATACACCAAGGATGTGAAGGGCGCGGACGCTGTCGTGTGGGGTATTCCATTCGATGCCGCCGTCACCAACCGGCCCGGCGCCCGCTTCGGGCCGCAGGCGATCCGGCGCGCCTCGGCGATCCTCGACAACGATCCGCAATACCCGTTCTCGCGCGACCTGTTCGAGCATCTTTCGGTCGTCGATTATGGCGATTGCCTTCTGGACAGCGGCAACCACCAGAAGACACCCGGCACGATCGAGCGCGAGGCGGCCAGGATCTTGAGATCAGGGGCCTTCCTTCTGTCGCTCGGCGGCGATCATTTCGTCACCTGGCCGCTGCTCAAGGCGCATGCGGCGATCCATGGACCGCTGGCGCTGGTGCAGTTCGATGCGCATCAGGACACCTGGCCCGACGACGGCAAGCGCATCGACCACGGGTCTTTCGTCGCTCGGGCGGTGAAAGAAGGCATCATCGATCCCGACCGCTCGATCCAGATCGGCATCCGCACGCATGCGCCGGAAACGTTCGGCATCAAGATCCTTTATGGCCACGAGGTTGAGGAAATGCGGGCGTCCGATATTGCTTACGCGATTGTCGAGCGCACCGGCGGCAGGAAAACCTATCTCACCTTCGACATCGATTGCCTCGATCCGGCCTTCGCGCCAGGCACCGGCACGCCGGTAGCCGGCGGCCCATCCTCGGCCAAGGTGCTGTCGACGCTGCGCCAACTCGGCCAGATCGATATTGTCGGCGCCGACGTCGTCGAGGTTGCGCCGGCCTACGATCATGCCGATATAACGGCAATCGCGGGATCGATCATCGCCATGCACTATCTCGGCTTGGTGGCCGAGCGAAAGGCACGGCTTGAAGACTTGAACAATGGCAATCAAGCCGTGCTGCATGAAGCACACGGTATATAGTCTTGAATTCGCAAGGAATTTGACAAGTGACGAAACCGAAGATCTTCATTGACGGCGAGCATGGAACGACAGGCCTGCAGATCAGGGCGCTGCTGGCCGACCGCGACGACCTGGAGATCATCTCCATTCCCGCCGAGCGCCGCAAGGAAGCTGCGGCGCGCGCCGAATTCCTCAATGCCGCGGACGTCGCGATCCTCTGCCTGCCGGATGCAGCTGCCAAGGAAAGCGTGTCGCTGATCGAGAACGACACCACGAAGGTCATCGACGCCTCGACCGCTCATCGCGTGGCCGAAGGCTGGGAATATGGCTTTGCCGAAATGGACAAGCACCAGGCAAAGAAGATCGCCGGGGCGAAACGCGTCGCCAATCCAGGCTGCTGGCCGCAAGGCCCGATCGCGACGCTGCGTCCGCTGGTTTCGGCCGGCCTGCTGCCCGCCGACTTTCCGGTCGCTGTCAACGGTATTTCCGGCTATTCCGGCGGCGGCCGGCCGATGATCGAGGACTATGTCGGCAAGGGCGAGGACGCGCCGGAATTCCTGCCCTACGGCCTCACTCTGCAGCACAAGCACGTGCCGGAGCTAAGGACCTATGCGAAGCTGTCGCAGGATCCGATCATGCAGCCGGCGGTCGGCAATTTCGCGCAAGGCATGATCACCGTCGTGCCGCTGCAGCTCGGCGGCCTGAAGCGGGTTCCGACAGGCGCGGAACTGCATGCCGCGATCGCCGACCATTTCGCCTCGATCGACGGCGGCGTTGTCGAAGTCGCGCCCTACACCCACACGGAGCGCGTCCCGGAGATTGATCCGGAGGCTTATAACGGCACCAACCGGATGAAGGTCTATGTGTTCGCCAATGACGAGCGCGCGCAGGCGCTGCTCATGGCCGTCTACGACAATCTCGGCAAGGGTGCCTCCGGGGCTGCTGTGCAGAACCTGGACCTGATGCTCGGCATCAAGCGCTGAGCAGCAATGCTTCTTCCCAGGGTGCTGGGAAGTCGAGATGTCAGCTTCCGATCTTGACCTCGTGCGGCAAGGGATAGGCACCCTTGGTGCCACGCCAGTGCGCGGCAGCGAAACCGAGAACGATCAGGGCGAAGCCCTGATGGGTCAGCGCCAGATGCAACGGCACCTGCATCAGCAGCGTGCCGATGCCGATCGATGCCTGCGCCAGCACCAGCAGGAACAACAGCGCGCCGCGGCGCGCATGCGTGGTGCCGCGCCGGCGGCGCCATGTCGCGATCATGTGCCATAGCGCCACGATAAAGAGCGTGTAAGCGCCGAGGCGGTGAACGAACTGCACCGTCTTCGGGTTCTCGAAGAAGTTGCGCCAGGCTGGTTCGAGCAGCAGAAGATCGGACGGGATCACCTTGCCATCCATCAGCGGCCAGGTGTTGTAGCTGAGGCCCGCGTCGAGCCCGGCGACAAGGCCCCCTAGATAGATCTGGATCAGGGCCAGAAGCACGATGAACCCGGCAAGGCGTTGGGTCGAGCGGTCAGCGGCCGGTTCTGAATGCGGCGCCAAGCCTCGCGCGACCACCATGGTGGCGGTGAAGATCAGGGCCGCGATCGTCAGGTGCGTCGCCAGCCGGTACTGGCTGACCGAGACGCGATCGACCAGACCCGACGCCACCATCCACCAGCCTATAGCGGCCTGCAGGCCGAGGAGCAGGAGGATGCCGACGAGCTTTCGTCCAAGGCCGCCCTCGATACGCCGCGTCGCCCAGAAGAAAATCAGGGGCAAGGCAAACACGAAGCCGATGACGCGAGCAAGAATGCGGTGCGCCCATTCCCACCAGAAGATCGACTTGAAGGCCTCGATGCTCATGCCCTTGTTGAGTTCGGCATATTGCGGGATCTGCTGGTAGCGCAGGAACTCTTCCTGCCACTCGGCGTCGTTGAGTGGCGGGATGACGCCGTGGATCGGCTGCCATTCGGTGATGGAAAGGCCGGATTCGGTCAGCCTGGTGGCGCCGCCGACAACCACCAGCACGAACAGCATGAGCAGCACGACGTAGAGCCAGCCGCGCACCAGCGCCCGGTTGTGCAGGTCGCGATCGCGGGCGGCATAAGGGGCGGCAGCGGTGACGGCAGCCATGGGCGATATCCCGGCAAGTTTGAACCGCGCGATTGGTGGACCATGACCGTGCGGCTGGCAAGACCGGTCAGCGCGGCACGCCGTCGCGCTGCAGGTCGATGGTTGCGTGCGCCTTCCGTTCGGCCTAAGCGAGACGGCTCAACGGGACCGCGACATGCCCATTCGCCTGAAGAAACTGATCGGCACCATTCTGCTGGTCGCCCTGGTCATCATCTATGCGCTGGTCGCTTCGGCCATCGCCGTGACCCGGCTCGCCGAGTTCGGCGCGACGGCTCACTTCCTGTTCTTTCTGCTCAGCGGCCTGCTCTGGGTGCTGCCCGCGATGGGCATCATCAAATGGCTGATCTTGGAGCCGCGGCCGAAGCGCTGAAACGGCGTCCCTGCAGTCAGACGGTCACGACTATCTTGCCGGCATTGGCGAGCGGCGTCGTCACGCCCGACAGCATCGTGCGGATATGTGCGACGCTCTGATAGCGGCCGTTGACCGAAATGCGCGGCAGCGCATGCAGGAAGCCGGCATGCTCAGCCTTCAACACGCCGTGCCGCGTTGTCACTGCGGAGGCATACCCGGCGTCGCGGGCGAAGCCTACCTCGCGGCAGCCGACGGCGCTGGCGTAGCCGTAAGGGTAAGCGAGGTGGCGCGGCTCTTCGCCCAGCTTTTCCTTCAGGATGCACCTGACGTCGCCGATTTCGTGCCGGGCGTCCGCCTCGGACAGCCGCTTCAGGTTACGGTGGTTGACTGTATGCGCACCGATCGTCACCAGCGAATGCGCCGCCATGGCGCGGATATCATCCCAGCTCATCAACGTGCCCGGACGGCCCGTGCCGAGCTCGATTCCGTTCGAACGCGCCAGATCGCGCAGCGCCCTGCCCTGATCCTGCTCGCGAACCTCGAGCGTCAGCCAGGCATGCAGGCGTTCGTTGGCCTGGAGCTTGCGGGCGGGGCTCGAGCAGTCGATCGTCGCGGGGCCGCTCGCGGTGGTCAGCGACAGGCTCGCGCTCGCATCGACGATGTCTTCGATCACGTCCCACCAGAGATCGGCGGCGCCGTCGATGAGGCCCGGAGCGACATAGATGGTGATCGGCGCGCCGTGGCGTTCCAGGACCGGCAGCGCCTCGGTCATGTTGTCGCGATAGGCATCGTCGGCGGTGATGGCGGCGAACGGATTTCTCATGCCGCCGGCCTTTACGCGCTCGATCGCCTCCTCCAGGCTGACAAAATCGTAACCGTCGGCCTTGATGCCGGAGATCAGGACATCGAGGAAGCTTGGCGCGATGTTGAGGTGGCGGTTGACGCCGTTCGGCTTTTCCGGTGTCGCGGTCACACGGTGCAGCATCAGAATGGCGCCGACGCCGCCGACGAACGGCCGCGCCAGCGGGGCAAGGCCGGAGTAGCGGGCAAGGTTCAGCGCCAGTTTCCGGATTGCCTCGCCCCCGTCGATCATTCCTTCACCTTTTACGCCTAGGCTCATCCACGCACGATTTGCGCCTACGCGAACCCGCAAGTCGGAAACCAATACGTCTTAAGGATTGAGGTATGGTTGACGCTAACGCGTCATTTGACGGCAATCGGGTCGCGGTCAACGAAGCCCCACCACGCCCGCTCGCCTCAATCCGGGACGGCCTTGCGACATTGGTGAGCGATGGCGCCGGCCTGGCCAGCTATACCGAATTCTGCGCTTCGGCGCTGTTCGCCCCGGCACAGAGCCCGTGCTGGCTGCGCAACTGGGTCAGCAAGACCGATGCCGACATCGTCATCGCAACTTTGATCATGGACGGCAGACCGGCATTATCGCTGGGACTGGAAGTCGTGAGCCGCGGACCATTCAAAGTCGCCCGCTTCGCCGGCGGCCGTCACGCCAATGGCAATTTCGCCGCAGCAGACATGCGCCAAATGCCAAGGATCGACGGCCCGGCGATCCGCTCCCTATTTAGCGCCATTGCCGAGGCACGGCGGGATATCGATCTCGTTTCGCTTGAACGGCTGCTTCCCGACCTCGATGGCGTTGCCAACCCACTCGCGGCGCTGCCCCATTTTGCGAGCCCGAACCTCGCTCTCGCTGTCGATCTCGCCGGCGGGTTCGACGCGCTGCTGGCGCGCGCAAGCGGCAAGCGCAAGCGCAAGAAGCACCGCTCGCAGACGCGCAAGTTCGAGGCTGTCGGCACCTTCCGCCGCATCGCGGCGCGCACACGGGACGAGGTCGACAGGCTGCTCGACGCCTTCTACGACATGAAGGAGCAGCGTTTCCGCAAAATGGGCATCGCCAACGTGTTCGGCGAGCAAGGCGTGCGTGCCTTCTTTCGCGCCTTGTTTGCCGATGCGCTTGCGGAGGAAAGGCCGGCCTTCCTGCTGCATGGGTTGGAGGTCGCCGGCAAGCTTCGTGCCGTCACCGGCTCCAGCCGCTCAGGCAAGCGCCTCATCTGCGAATTCGGCGCAATCGCCGAGGACGATCTCGCTTTCACCAGCCCCGGCGACTATCTGTTCTTCGACAATATCCAGGAAGCCTGTGAGCAAGGTTTCGGCGTCTACGACTTCTCGGTCGGCGACGAGCCTTACAAGCGGCTTTGGTGCGACCTCGCAGTGCAGCATTTCGAAGTTCTCGCCCCACTGACGCTGAAAGGCCGAGCGCTGGCGATAGGAGTCCGGCAAGGCGCGCGGGCAAAGGTCTTCATCAAGAACAATCAGACGGTCTGGAAGCTGACCAAGATGTTGCGCCGGAAGGCTGCAGGCAAGCCCGCGCCTGCTGCTGCCAACGACGATACCTGATCGTCACGATCGCGGCGCGGGCCGCGACGCCTGTTACGCCGCCGAGCGGCGCCCTGGGACCGGATTTCCCGGCGGTTCATGGCCGACAGGCGTGACCAGCGTGAGATTGGGATAGCCGTTCTCGATCAGCTTGACGGCGGCTTGCGTCACTTCCTCGTCGGCTTCGAGCATCGACAGGAAAACTTCGGTGCCGTCACCGACAAGCCTGCCGATGCCTTGCGCATCGGCCGGGCCGCATTCGACGACGACGAGATCATAGGCGGTGGTCAGCGACTGCATGATGATCGGCAAGCGGTCGGCGGCGCGCATGGAGCGGACCGGATCGGCGGTCCCAACGGGAATGACATGCGCGTCCGAGTAAAGATCGGGATGAATGACGTCGCTGAACTGCGCTTCGGAAGCAAGCAGGTTGGTGATGCCCGGAAATAGCCCGCTGTCCAGCATCGGCCGCGAGGCGGCACCGGAAGCGGTTAGATCAAGCAACAGGACGCGCAGGCCGGCGTCTGAAACTTCGCGTGCCACCAGCACGGCAGTGGCCGCCGCCTCGTCGCCTTCGGGCGAGACGAAGATGGCGCGCGCGGCCCCCGAGATGATCAGCTTCTCCGCCGCTCTCTCGACATCGATCTCCCCCAGCCTGGACTGCGGCGGCGCCTCGGCCGCAGGGAGATCCGCGACCTGTGCTTCGGCCGCTTCCAAGAGGGGTTCGGCAGCGACGCGTTCACCATTGTCGACAGCCGGCTGGTCGGCATCGTTGTTAGCCTCAGCGACCACCGGCGCCGGGCGCGCCACGGGCATCGCCACCTGTTCGATGCGGTCGAATGGGGCACCAGGCGCCGGTCGCATGGCACGGCCGGAGAACAACTCCGCCAAAAGAGTGCCAATGGCCATCAGCAGCAGCGATGCGGCGGCGGCGGCGCCCGTGATCGGCCCGATCTTGGGGAAATAGGGCTCGGTAGGGACCTGCGCTTTGGCGAGCAGACGGGCATCCACCGGAAGATAGTTGCGGTCCGCCCGGGAAGCCGCCTCGCGGTAGCTCGCCATATAGGATTCGAGCTGCTGGCGCTGAGCATTGGCGTCGCGCTGCAGCGCATCGAGTTGCACCTGCTGCTCGCCGGCGCGGGCCGAAGCGACCTTCAACTGGTTGACCTCGGAAACGAGCTGGTTCTCGCGAGCCTTGGCTGTCTGCGCCTGAGTCGCCAATCCCTTCAGGATCTTCTGCGCCTCGCTGCGGATTTGACCGTTGAGGTCGGCAAGCTGCGACTTCAACGCCCGGATGCGCGGATGGTTGTCCAGCAAGGTGGTCGACAGGTCGGCGATGCTGGTCCTGAGTTCAACCTGCCGCTCGAGCAGACGTTGGATCAGTTCCGAGGACAGTACCTCCGGCACGCTGTCGAGCGTGCCGCCATTCTGGAGCGCCTTGCGCACGCTGTCTGCCGTCGCCTCGGCAGCGGCGCGATTGGCGCGCACCCGCGAAAGCTCGCTAGACAGTTCGGAGAGCTGCTGGGTGGCAAGCACCGAATTGTTGCCGCCCATCAAGAGATCGGATTGAGCCCGATAGGCGGCAACCTTGGCTTCGGCCTCCTTCACCCGGTTCTGCAGATCGGTGATTTCCGGGCCAAGAAAGCCGGTGGCGGCGGAATTCGATTCCTTCTTTGCATTGGCCTTGGAGGCGAGATAGGCCTGGGCGATGGCGTCGGAAATCTTGGCGGCGAGAGCTGGATTCTTCGAGGAAAACTCAACCGCAATAACGTGAGTTTTTTCAATTCCATAGACGTTGAGCTTATCGTGCATTGCCTTGAGCACGCGCTCTTCCGGCGGGATGTCGAAGGGATCGCTCTTCAGGCCGACAAGGACAAGCGCGCGCGCCAGCGCCGACATTTTCAGCGCCTCGTCGAATTCTGGCAATTTCTCCAGGTCGAGATCGGCCGCAACCTGCTTGAGGATATCGGGGGACGATATGATCTGGACCTCGGTGGCCAGCGTCTCCTCGTCTGTTGCCGGCCGGTCGTCATTGCTCGAGCCGGCCGGCCGCGTGTAGACCGATTCGCGTGGCCCGATCTCCAGCTTGGCGGTCGCCTTGTATTGCGGCGTCGCGAGCCAGGCGAAGGCGAAAGCCAATCCCATTGCCGCCATCGTGACGACAAATATGCGCAGCCAGTTCCTCGCCAGGCTGGCGAAAAGCTGTCTCAGGTCGACATCGACATCCGCGGCCGCTGACTGAACGGACATGCATCCTGCTCCGGAGCTTTGAGTCGAGCGTGGACCGTAAACAACTATGGTAACTCAGGCGTTAAGATCGGACCGGGCGACCTATTAGAGATTGCTCAAGCACGCAGCATATAAAGCAGCAGAAATATTACGCTTTTCGACGATCCGCATTGTCTCGCACTCCAGTCCTTTACCGGCCATTAACCCTAACAGGATGATAACGATCCCGGGTTTCTTGGGGTGGCCGCGGCACTGGCTGCGAGAGCGATGAAGGTTCGTAACCGGTCATGAAAAGCACTTGTCTCTTTCGCGCTTTGCTTGCCTTGTCGCTGCTGACCGGCTGCTCCAGCTATCGACCGGCGCCCGCCGCTTTCCATGAGGTGCTGGACCAGCCCTACCGGCTCGGTGCCGGCGATCGCATCCGAGTCACCGTGTTCGAGCAGGACGGGCTGACAAATACCTACAGCGTCGACCAGTCCGGCTATATCTCCTTTCCCTTGGTCGGCGCCGTTCCGGCGCGCGGCCATACGGCCCACCAGCTCGAGAAGGAAATTGCCGACAAGTTGCGGCAGGGCTATCTGCGCGATCCCGATGTTTCGGTGGAGATCGACCGCTACCGGCCGATCTTCGTCATGGGCGAGGTCGGCGCCGCCGGCCAGTATTCCTATGTGCCGGGGCTGACAGTGCAAAAGGCAATCGCCATCGCCGGCGGCTTCACGCCCCGCGCCAACCAGGAGAGCGTCGACATCACCCGCGACATAAACGGCAAGGTGATGACCGGGCGGGTGGTGACTTCCGATCCGCTGCTGCCCGGCGACACCGTCTACGTCCGTGAACGCCTGTTCTGAAAACCAACGTGGCGGCGAACCTCAGGATCGTCCATTGCTTTCGCTCACCTGTCGGAGGAATCTTCCGGCATGTGCGCGACCTGACCGAGGCGCAGGTCGCGGCCGGCCATTCGGTCGGCATTGTCTGCGATTCGACCACCGGCGGCGACTACGAGGAGCGGCTGTTCGGGGCGATGAAGAACTGCCTGGCGCTCGGCATCCATCGCACGCCGATGCAGCGACACATCGGGCCGGGCGACGTCGCGGCGGCCTGGCGCACGTACAAGATCATCAAGGAATTGCGGCCGGACGTGCTGCACGGGCACGGCGCAAAGGGGGGCGCCTATGCCCGTCTGTTCGGCTCACTGTTGCGGGTCTCCAGGTTTCGCGTAGCCCGCCTTTATTCGCCGCATGGCGGCTCGCTGCACTATGACGAAACGACGGCCACCGGGAAGCTGTTCTTCGGGTTGGAGCGATCCATGGCGCGCTTCACCGACTGTCTGTTGTTCGTCTCCGATTACGAGCGGCGCACCTGGCGCCGAAAGGTCGGCGAGCCGTCCATCCCCAACAGGCTGGTCTATAACGGCCTGCGCGCGGCCGAATTCCATGCGGTGACGACGGCGCCAGATCCCGCCGACTTCCTCTACATCGGGATGATGCGCGACCTCAAAGGTCCCGACATCTTCATCGAGGCCCTGGCGCTCGCCGCCAACCAACTCGGCCGTCGCCCGAGCGCGGTGATGGTGGGCGATGGCGACGACCTGCCGCGCTACCACGCGCAGGTCAAACGTCTCGGGCTTTCGGATGATGTCCGCTTCCTGGCGCCGATGCCGGCGAGGCAGGCCTTCGCGCTGGCGCAGCTGATCGTGGTGCCCTCGCGCGCCGAGGCGATGCCCTATATCGTGCTGGAGGCGCTGGCCGCCGGTAGGCCGATGATCGCCACCGCGGTGGGCGGCATCCCGGAAATATTCGGCGAAGGGTCCCCTGCCCTGATCCGGCCCGATGCCGTTCAACTCGCGGACAGGATGAAAGCAGCCCTCGAAGACCTCGCCGCCTTTCGGCAGTTGATGCCGCAGACAGTCGAACTCAAATCCCGGTTCGGCGCCGACGTTATGGCCGCGGATATCGAAAAGACCTATTTCGCTGCGCTCGGCCGATAATCCGCGCAGCCATACAGCTTCAAAACCACTGGTTGTCTCAAGGCTTTCTTAGCTCTCTTTTGCTAAGCACCTCCGCGTTGTTTGCGGACACTCCCGATGAACGAGATCGACCCCGCGCGCCGCTTTTCCATGGACGTGGTGCGGAAATTGGACAGCCCAGCCGAGAGCGGAAAGCCCGGCGGCATCAACGACGTCGCCCGCCAGGTCGCCTCGCAGTACCGGCGTGATACGATGTCGCCGATCATGGTCAGCGGCGTGCTGCGCATGGTCGAATTCGCCCTGCTGTTCGGGTCGGGACTCGGACTCTATTTCCAGTATGTCGGCTTCTTCACCTATCTCGCCTGGCAGTATCCGCTGACGATCGCCGCTGCTTCGTTCATGGCGGTGGTGCTGCTCGACGTCAGCGATTGCTACCAGGTCGCGGCCCTGATGCGCCCGATCGCCAATTTCGGCCGGCTGCTGCTGGTATGGGCCGGAACCTTCGCGCTGATGGCACTGACGGCCTTTATCATGAAGATGTCGGAGGACTATTCGCGCCTGCTGTTCGGCACCTGGTTCGTCGTCGGCTTTGCCCTGATCTTCGGCCTGCGAGTGGTGATGGCGAGGCTCATCCGACGCTGGGCGCGCGATGGTCGAATGGAGCGCCGCGCCGTCATCGTCGGCGGCGGCAAAGCGGCCGAAGAGCTGATCCGCTCGGTCGAGAAGCAGCCCTATAACGACATTCGCATCTGCGGCATCTTCGACGATCGCGGCGACAAGCGCTCGCCGCCCATCGTCGCCGGCTACCCGAAGCTAGGCACCATCACGGAACTGATCGAATTCGCGCGCATCGCTCGCATTGACATGCTCATCGTGTCGCTGCCGCTGACGGCCGAATCGCGCGTCCTGCAACTCTTGAAGAAATTATGGGTGCTGCCCGTCGACATCCGGCTGTCGGCGCATTCGAACGCGCTGCAGTTCCGCCCGCGCGCCTATTCCTACATCGGCTCGGTGCCGATGCTCGACATCTTCGACAAGCCGATCAACGACTGGGACTCGGTCGCCAAGCGCGCCTTCGACATCGTCTTCTCGCTGGTCGGCATCATCCTGTTCTCGCCAGTGATGATCGCGACTGCCATCGCCATCAAGCTCGACAGCAGGGGTCCGGTGCTGTTCAAGCAGAAGCGGCATGGCTTCAACAACGAGATCATCGAGGTCTACAAGTTCCGCTCGATGTACACCGACAAGTCGGATCCGACCGCCAAGCAGACAGTGACCAAGAACGATCCGCGCGTGACCCGCGTCGGCCGCTTCATCCGCAAGACCTCGATCGACGAGCTGCCGCAGTTCTTCAACGCGCTGCTCGGCTCGTTGTCGCTGGTCGGGCCGCGCCCGCATGCGATCGCCGCACAGTCCCACAACCTGCTCTACAACGAGGTGGTGGACGGCTATTTCGCCCGCCACAAGGTGAAGCCCGGCGTCACCGGCTGGGCGCAGATCAATGGCTGGCGCGGCGAGATGGACACCAACGAGAAGATCCGCATGCGCACCGAATACGACCTCCACTATATCGAGAACTGGTCGATGCTGTTCGACCTGCGCATCCTGTTCCTGACGCCGGTCCGACTGCTCAACACGGAAAACGCCTATTGAGCGCGGTCACGCATGAGCTGTCGCCAGCCGCGGTCAACAAGTTGCCGCTTCAGGCGGTCAACCAGTTGCCGCCTCGGGCGGTCAACCAGGTGCCGCCTCGGGCGGTCAACGCCAAGCTGATCGCGCTGATCTCGTCCGGCGCAATCATGTTCGGCATTCTTCTCTCCGGCTTCGTCATCAGCGAGCCCGCGCCTTACGAGCTTTATATGGCCGCGCTGATCGCCGTCTGGGCGCTGTTCGGCTTGCGGATCTCGCGGGCAATCATGCCGCTGCTGGTGCTGCTGGTGGCGATGAACATCGGCGGCATGATCGCGATGACGCAGATGTCGGACCTTGCCAACACTCCGCTCTATCTCGCCGTCTCGCTGTTCCTCGCCTTCAGCGCGGTCTTCTTCGCCTCGGTGACATCGGTCCAGCCCGATCTCTACCGCCTGATCTTCATCGCCTATGTCGTGTCGGCGGTCGCCACCTCCCTGCTCGGCATAGCCGGCTATTTCCATGCCTTCCCGGGCGCCGAGATGTTCACCAAATACGACCGCGCCGCCGGCGCCTTCCAGGACCCCAACGTGTTCGGCCCGTTCCTGGTGCTGCCCGGCACCTACCTGCTCTATCTCCTGATGACCGGGCCGGCGTCGCGCATGCCGCTGCTTGCGGTGCCGCTGCTCGTCGTCGCGGCCGGCATCTTCTTTTCCTTCTCGCGCGGCGCCTGGGGCATGTTCGCCGTGTCGGCGGTGCTGCTCACCGCCTGCCTCTTCCTGCAGAGCGCAAGCAGCCGGTTCAGGCTGCGGCTGGTGGTGATGACGATCGCGGCGCTCGCCCTGCTCGTGATCGCCATCCTCGTCATCCTGCAACTGCCCGGCGTGTCGGACATGTTCAGCCAGCGCGCGCATCTGGAGCAGAGCTACGACACGGCCCGCCTCGGCCGCTTCGCCCGCTACACGATCGGCTTTCAGATGGCGCTGGAGCACCCGTTCGGCATCGGCCCGCTGGTGTTCGGCACCCTCTTCGGCGAGGACACGCACGACATCTGGCTGAAGGCCCTGATGGACTATGGCTGGCTCGGCTTCGTGTCATTCCTGACGCTGACGCTATGGACCATCAGCGCAGGCTTTCGCATCATTTTGCGCGACCGGCCGTGGCAGCCCTATCTGCTCTGCGCCTTTGTCGCCTATCTCGGCAATATCGGGCTCGGCACCTTCATCGACATCGACCATTGGCGCCATCTCTATCTGCTGCTCGGCCTGATCTGGGGCGCGATCGCGTTGGAATACCGGCATCAGAAGCATTTGCGGCTGGGCCTAGGGCCGCAATTCGCCATGGGGAATTCGTCGGGGCGATACCTTGCCGAATTCGGTTGACCGGCACCGGGTTATCACGATACATCGCCACCCGGTCCGGAGTGTAGCGCAGCCCGGTAGCGCACTTGACTGGGGGTCAAGGGGTCGTCGGTTCGAATCCGGCCACTCCGACCATTTAAATCCTTGATGTCCCCAAGTCTTTCAGCACCGTCGACACATCGAACGGCTTCTGCTCTTAGCGGCTTGTGCCGTTACCCAAAGCCAAACGGACCCCCAATCCGACGATGACGCATCCGGCAATTCGCTGCTGCCAGAGCCGCACATGAGGGCGCGCCATAATCCAGGCGCCGATCGAACCGGCCGCGAGAGCATAGGCTCCTAGCACCAGAACGCCCGTCAATTTCTGAGTCGCCCCTAGCAGCAAGAGTTGCGATGTCACCGAACTGCCATGCGGTTCGACAAACTGAGGCAGAAATGCAACCATGAAAGTGATGGGCCAAGGGTTGATCAGATTGGCAACCATCCCTTCCCGTGCAGCGGCGAGCGGCTTGATGTCCCTGACTTGCTGGGACGCCATAGCGGGCGACGCGAAGATCAGCCGCACGCCAAGCCAAATCAGATAGGCTGCTCCCATCCATTGCAGCATTGCAAAGGCAAACGGCGACGCTCTTACGAGCGATGAAACTCCAATCGCGATCAACGGAAGTTGCACCATGCCGGCGCCGGCTGTCATCCCCAACACCGTAAACAAGGCAACTCCACGCCCCTGGCCGATGCCACGGGCCATGACAAGCATGCTGTCCGGGCCTGGTGGCATCTGTAGCAGGATGACAGTTCCAACAAAGGCTATCCAGTGCGCCGGGTTCATCTTGGCTGACTCGCATCGTCTACTCCCAACCGTTTGGCCGGCTTCGAGGTTCCTCTGCGATTCAGGCGCCTTCACCAGCACGCTACTGGCAAACGTCGACCCATTTGGCATCGACGAGCTCGGCCATGCGTTGCGGCGTGATGCGCACGGCGGCGTTGGTGGCGCCGGCGGCGGGAACGACCTCGTCGAAGGCTCGCAGCGTGACGTCGCAATAGACCGGCAGCGGCGCCGGCAGGCCGAACGGGCAGACGCCGCCGGGCGGATGGCTGGTTGCCGCAAGCACCTGCTCGCCGTCGAGCATGCGCGGCTTGCCGCCGAGAGTGTCCTTGCACTTGCGGTTGTCGAGCCTGGCGGTGCCGCTTGTCACCACCAGCATGGTCTCGTCGCCGACACGCAGGCAGATGGTCTTGGCGATCTGCTCCGGCAGCACGCCATGGGCCTCGGCGGCCAGCGCCACCGTCGCAGAACTGGCCTCGGTGACGATCACCTCGATGTCGGGCGCATGTTCGGCGAAGAATGCGCGGACCGATTCCAAGCTCATCTCTAACCTCGTCGGAGAGGATGCCAGTCGGCGCCAGCGAATCGACCGGCGACGGACGGGATTGGCACATAGGGCGCCGCCGATTGGCAAGAGCCGGTGGCCAATCGTCGGAGACGCAAAAAAGCCCGCCTGGCAAGGCCTTGGCGGGCTTTCAGTCCCTGAGTGCGCACCTCTATTGTCGCGTCGGCCGGCTTTCCACGGCGGGTACGCTGATCAATTCCTCTTCCGGCATCTGCAGCGCGGAAGCGATACGTCGGAGTTTGACGGGATCGGCGTCCCTGCCATCCTCGATGTCGATGATCTCGCCAACGGCCAAACCGCAGGTCAAAGAAAGCTCCTCAATTGTATATCCCCTGGTTTCGCGCACGGCCTTGAGGGCGTTGTAGCCGGGCGCAGCAATCATTTCGCTGGAAACTGCGTTTCTTGCGGTGTTGGGCATGGCAACTCCTTGGGGTGAAACAGAATGATGAAATGCTGGCGTTGCCTGAGACGGGCGGGAGAATGATCGTTAACAGGTGATTTGCCAAGCCGCTCGTCACGGCGTCACGCCATCGTGACCCGCAAATGGCCGCGAAAACCGCGCAATTCCGCCATTCCGCGGCCTTCATTCCAGCGATCAAGTTGTTTTGAGGAATGAAACGTCGAGTTGATCGACGCTGCCGTGCCGCCAATGCCTCAGGTCGACATCGCTGCTCGTCGCGACTCAGTCGGGAGGAAGCGGGGGAATTCGCGGCTGCGTTTCCGGCAGATGTGAGCGGTGTCGTCACCGCATGCCCAGCAGCAGCTGCAGCTCGCTTGCCCTGCTATCGTGGCGGAAACCACGGCCTTGTTTCGCCCGATGCGAGGCCAAAGGGTGCTCCAGGAGGCGATCAGCCAGCCAGAAACAATCCAGAAACAAAAATCTACAGTTGGGAAAAATTGTCGAAAAAATCCAGGAGGATAGTCCCGATCGCGAGGCTTGGGTCACCGATTTGGTGCGGTGGATCTCGGAAGGCCCGCATACAAAGGAAACTAAGTTATGAAGAAGTCCCTCCTCTCCGCCCTTGGGCTGGCTCTGGCCCTGGCGTTCACGATGCCGATCCTCGGCGCGACCAGTGCTGATGCTGCGCCGGTGACGAAGCACCACCATCACCGTCATCACCACAAGCATCATCGCATGCATCACCACCATCATCATCACCACCACAAGAAGGTGGCTCCGAAGAAGGCCTGATTCTTCCCGCCATCTGCCGATGGGAGGCAGGCCTTCACGTTGACCGGGCTTGGCCTTTCCATCGGTATTTTGTATCTCGATTGTCCTTAGTCTTCTCTCATGCCGCCGCCGGATATGGCCAATCCTCCACATTAGGCGTTGCGTCAGCGATTGTGCTTGAAGCCCACCGGTCCGCTGAGCCCCAAGCCGGCAATGGCTGACGAGCAATCGGGACCGGTATCGACCCACCCCTCCCGCTGGCGGCATCGATCGCAACCCCGCACCGGCCTCCAGACTTACGACCGAGGCCGCAATTCGCCTGCGGGCAGCGTTCGGTCTTGATCGGTCATCAGCCGATCGCTGCAAGAAATCTGAACCGTCGCGTGAACCTTTCCTGTCCGGGCTGCACCAAGCTGTCATGGACGCCAAGAAGGCTCCCCAACCCGAAGGACGCCCAGACGGCGATCCTCAACCCAATGGAAGGAAATGATCACATGACCAACTTCAAGCGCATCTCGCTCGCCGCGGCCCTCGTCGTCTCGGCTTTCGGTTCGGTTTCGGCTCCGGCCGTTGCGGGTACGCATCCCACCGGCGACGGCGGTGCGGTCTGCAAGGGCGCCGGCTCGTGTCTGGTGCTGCAGATCGACTGCAAGGGCACCTACACCGACGCCACCGACAAGAACGGCACCGTCTATGGCAAGTGCAGCCAGGTCATGAAAGTCGACCCCAAGACCCGGCTCAAATTGGCGAACTGAGGCGCTAAGCCTTCGTCTTGATGCACGACCTTGTCGCTGGACCGCTCCGGGCGACATGCATTCCTGGCACGGAAATGGCGGCCGTCATGGACGGCCGCCATTTCTGTTTCCGTAATTCCGGCGAAGGTTCAACGCCGACTGAGCAGCAGCCCGGCAAGCAACCCGACCACGACCAATCCAACGGCGGCAGCCGTCGCAGGATGGTCGCGCGCCGTGCGTTCGAGCGCGCTACCCCTGCGCCGAATTGCCGGCAGAGCGTCGTGCAGCCGTTCGGCAAGCTCTGAATAGTAGTCCGACGCTGCCGCGCGACCATCGTCATAGTAAGCGTCCCCGCGTCTGGCCAAGGCCGACCGAAGATCTGTCAACTGGCGCGACAGCGAGGCGATCTGCTTGTCCAGGTCGAGGTCCGAGAGAGACGAAAATGAAGCCATGCCGGAAGTCCTTCTCTGTCAGAGAAGGCCTAACGCATGGAAGCAGCGGCAGTTCCGGGCTCCAGGCCTAGCGCACCTGATCGAGCAGGCGCTTGCACTCGAGCAGATCGAACAAGGCCTCCTGCAGCAGAGCGCGGTTGTCGCGCGACAGTTTTCCGGAATCCGGCTGCACCGGACCATCCTCTTCAGCCTTGCCGAGGCCGAAGAAGCGGCGGCTGGGCTTGACCTTGGGCTGGCCGACCAAGGCGTCCTCGTCGCCGGCGCGCGGTTGGGCGGCGACCGTCAACGGGACCTGCTCGGCCTGCCGGCGTTGCGCAATCGCTTCGACGGCCGCCATGTCGCCATTGCCGATGGCGACCAGGAAGTGATTGCCGTTCTCGCGCAGCAGCTTCTGCACGCCCTTGATCGTGTAGCCCTGGTCGTAGAGCATGTGACGTATGCCCTTGATCAGTTCGACGTCCTGCGGCCGGTAGTAGCGGCGGCCGCCGCCGCGCTTCATCGGCTTGATCTGGTTGAAGCGCGTCTCCCAGAAACGCAGCACGTGTTGCGGCAGGTCGAGATCTTCCGCGACTTCGCTGATGGTGCGGAAAGCATCCGGGCTCTTGTCCATGGGCGAATCCTCACACTGGACCATGATCCGGCAATGATGCCGAATCGCGCCTTATTTCAGCGGTTTATGAAACAATATTCAAGCCCGGCGTCAAAGCGATCCGGGGTTTTCAACTGGCATTCGCAGCGGGCGCTACTTGCTGCCCTTGGCCTTGCTGTTCTGGTGCGAGCGCAGGATGCGGTTCTTCAGCACATTTGATGATTTGAACGTCATCACGCGGCGCGGCAGGATCGGCACTTCCTCGCCGGTCTTCGGGTTGCGGCCGATGCGTTCGTTCTTGGAGCGGACATGGAAGGTGGCAAAAGACGATAGCTTGACCGTCTCGCCGCGGACGATGGCTTCGCAAATCTCGTCCAGCACCGCTTCGACGAGCTCCGCCGATTCAGTTCGCGACAAGCCGACTTTGCGGTACACGGCTTCGGCAAGGTCGGCGCGCGTAAGTGTCTTTCCCCCCATGCGACCGTCCCATCAGCTCAAAAAACGTAAATCGATACAGGCAAAGGCAGAGCCTAAGTAATTGATCCGGCAAGGTCAAGGGAGCGAACCCGTCCGTTCGGCACTTACCAGCGAACCAACACCGCCCCCCAGGTGAAGCCCCCACCCATCGCCTCCAGCAGCACCAGGTCACCCTTCTTGATGCGGCCGTCGGCAATGGCCACCGACAACGCCAGCGGCACGGAGGCAGCCGAGGTGTTACCGTGTAGATCGACGGTGACAACCACTTTTTCCTCGGCAATCCCGAGCTTCCTGGCGGAAGCGTCAATAATGCGTTTATTGGCCTGATGCGGCACGAACCAGTCGAGGTCTTCCGCCGTGATCCCGGCCTGCGCGAACGTCGCCTCGATGACGTCGGTGATCATGCCGACCGCGTGCTTGAACACTTCGCGGCCCTCCATCCTGAGATGGCCGACCGATCCCGTGGTCGAAGGACCGCCGTCGACGAAGAGCTTTTCCTTGTGGACGCCGTCGGAGCGCAGGCTTGCCGCCAGCACGCCGCGATCGGCGATGCCGCCCGTCCCTTCGCCGGCCTCCAGCACCACCGCGCCGGCGCCGTCGCCGAACAGAACGCAGGTGGAGCGGTCGCTCCAGTCGAGAATACGCGAGAAGGTTTCAGCGCCGATCACCAGCACACGCTTCGCCAACCCGCCGCGGATATAAAGATCGGCGGTGGCAATCGCATAGACGAAGCCGGAGCACACGGCCTGCATGTCGAAGGCAAAACCGTGATGCATGCCAAGCCGGTTCTGGATCTCGACGGCGGTCGCGGGAAAGGTGTTGTTGGGCGTCGACGTCGCAAGCACGACGAGATCGATGTCGGCCGGCGTGAGAGCGGCACTGTCGAGCGCGGCGCGTGCGGCTGCCTCGCCCAGCGAAGCAGTCGTCTCGTCATCGGCCGCGATATGGCGCTGACGAATGCCGGTGCGCTGGACGATCCACTCGTCGGACGTCTCCACCATGCCTTCGAAATCGGCATTCTTCATGATGCGGCGGGGCAGCGCGGCACCGTTGCC
Source organism: Mesorhizobium sp. M3A.F.Ca.ET.080.04.2.1 (assembly GCF_003952525.1). NCBI lineage: Bacteria > Pseudomonadati > Pseudomonadota > Alphaproteobacteria > Hyphomicrobiales > Phyllobacteriaceae > Mesorhizobium > Mesorhizobium sp. M3A.F.Ca.ET.080.04.2.1. The sequence continues at coordinate 756,300 of NZ_CP034451.1, forward strand.
GCGCACGACTGATCTGATCAAGGCTCTTTCCTATTTCTCGGCGTCGACGGCGACACCGGATTTCCTGTTTGCCTGGGCATGCGGATTGCGCGCATGGAACAGATCAAGGTCGGCCTCGATGCGGTCAAGCAAATTGTTGCGCACCATGTCGTAGCCGAGTTCGATCGCGGCGGCAAAGCCGTCCGAATCGGCGCCGCCGTGGCTCTTCACGACGATGCCGTTGAGACCCAGGAAGACGCCGCCATTGGAGCGGCCGACATCCATCTTCTCGCGCAGCCGATCAAAAGCGCCCTTGGCGAAGACATAGCCGATCTTGGCCATCAGCGTGCGGCTCATGGCGGCGCGCAGATAGCCGGCGATCTGCCTTGCGGTTCCTTCGGCGGTTTTCAGCGCGATGTTGCCGGCAAAGCCTTCGGTGACCACGACGTCGACCGTGCCTTTGCCGATGTCGTCGCCTTCGACGAAGCCGCGATAGTTCATCGAAGCCATGTTGGCCTCGCGCAGCATGCGGCCGGCCTCCTTGACTTCTTCCTGACCCTTGATCTCCTCGACGCCGACATTGAGCAGGCCCACACTCGGCCGTTCGACGCCGAACACCGAGCGCGCCATGCCGGTGCCCAGAATCGCGAAATCGATGAGCTGGTGCGCGTCCGCGCCGATCGTGGCGCCGACATCCAGCACCACGCTTTCGCCGCGCGTCGTCGGCCAGAGCGCTGCGATCGCCGGACGATCGATGGTCGCCATGGTGCGCAGGCAGAATTTCGACATCGCCATCAGAGCGCCGGTGTTGCCCGCCGAAATGCAGGCCTGCGCCGAGCCGGACTTCACCGCCTCGACAGCTTTCCACATCGACGATTTCCAGCGCCCGTGGCGCAGCGCCTGGCTCGGCTTGTCGTCCATCCTGACCGCGATCTCGCAGTGGACGAATTCGCTCACCTCGGCCAGTTTCGGGAACTTGGCCAGTTCGGGACGCACGGCGTCCTCGCGGCCATAGATGACAAAACGGATGTCAGGGCGGCGGATGGCGACCGTCATCAGCGCAGGGATGACGACGCCGGGTCCGTGATCTCCGCCCATGGCATCGATGGAAATCCTGATCACGCGGTGTTTTTCTCACGGTTTGCCTGGCTTGCGGGGGGCGCCTGCCAAGGTAAGGGGGCTCGCGAAGGTTCGGCGAAAATAGCGGTTTTGGGCTGCCGCACAACCAACTTTTCCAAATTCCGGCCGCCTTCAGGTTTTTCCGAGCAGCGACCGCAGTTTTTTCTGGAATTCGCTTTCCTCAGGTTCGTCCCCGCCCGCAGCATCGAGCGAGGCTCCGGGTTTGCGCGGATAAGGATCGATCGCCAGACCGAAGAACTGCTCGGCCAAGGCGCCGACGTCGATGGTGTCGCCGGAGAATGTCTCCGGACTGTCTGGTCCATCGGCATCAAGCACGATCTCGCCGCCGCCCTCGAAACCCTCGCGTCCAAGCTTCGATTGCTCGGGCAGGAACAGCGCCTCCACCGGCTCGTCTATATTGGCTGCGACCGGGTCGAGAGTGACGATACAGGCCTGCGTGATGTCGGCCTCGACACGGCCGCTGATTTTGACGCCGTTGCGCTTCCATGACGACACCAGAAGCTCGGCGCGGTAGCGCTCCACCGAGAGCAGCCCGTGCTCGCTGGCAAGCGCGGCACGCTGGCTCTCGTCGGCCTCGACGACCACAGGCAATCCTTTCTGCGGCAGGCGGGCGACATTGGCGACAAAGGAAACCGGGCTTCGCGGTTCGGCGTGTCTCATCTCCGGCTCCATCAGGCTGCCATCGCGGTCGGGAACGCAAGGGTGCCGGCCACGATCGATTCGGTCGACTGGCCGGCCAGTTGCCTCGATGCTTCCGAAACATAAGCCGCGAGGGACGATGCCTGCGGCCAGGGACCGGCATCCGGCCTGACATTGCGGGCCAGCGCCGCGGCGAGCGCGGCGCGGTCGTCGTCCTTCAAGGCATCGTCATAGGCAGCGGTGCGGCCATAAAACATCTTTGCCAGCTTCTTCATGCGCTTCGGCACGCCAACATCGCTGACGCCCAGTTCCCTCAGGGAATGGTCGACATCGAGGAAGAACTCGTCGATCAGCACCTGCGCGACCTCGGCCGCCGCGCCAGCCTCCGCCCGCAGCCTGTGCTGGACAAGGTACATATGCAGCGACAGCATCTCGAAGCGGCCAAGCGGCGTATCAGGCACATTCCACTCTGAATAAAAGACAGTCTGCCGCGCCGCCGCCACGATTTGTGCGTAGAGCGCCTCGGTGATAGCGCGGTTGGCATGGCGTTCGCGGCCAAAAAGGCGCTGGAACATAGAGGGTGGTCTCCCGGGGACCTTTTGTTTGAATTGGCCTTGTTGCATCGGCAGGCAAGCTGGTTTACCGGTTTTGCGGCCCAGCGCAAGTTGCGGGGATGTGATGGAGAATTGTTGTTGGGTGCGCTGAAATTCAAGTCGGTTTTTGCGCCGATGCCCGCGGGCATGGCGTCGCTGCTGTTGGCGGTATCAGCGCTCTCGGCATGCAACACGTCAAAGATGGTCGGCGACCTCAACCCGAGCGAGACGCTGACGCAGGGCTATGTCATCGATCAAGCGGCGATCGACTCGGTGCCCGTCGGGTCAAGTCGCGAGCAGGTGCTTCTGGCGCTCGGCACCCCGTCGACGACGGCGACCTTCGACAACGAGGCCTTCTACTACATCTCGCAGACGCGCAAGCGTTACGTCGCCTTCGACAAGCCGCGCCTGGTCGACCAGAAGGTGCTGGCGGTCTATTTCGGCGCCGATGGACGCGTCAGCCAAATCGCCAATTACGGAATGAAGGACGGCAAGATCTTCGACTTCATCTCGAGGACGACGCCGACCGGCGGCAAGGACCAGAACTTCCTCAGCCAGATCATCAACGGCGCCAGCAAGCTGGCGCCTGGCATCCCGGGTGGCGGCGGCACGCCCTGAGATCTCTCCCGGCTTTCGCAGATCAGAACCCGTCGGCTCGCCGGCGGGTTTTTTGTTTGCGGTGCTTAGCTCACAAGCAAAACCCGCGGGATCACTCCCGCGGGTTTTCGCGTGGGAACGGATCCGGATCAGCCGTGCGCGAGCACGGCAAGCAACAGCAGCGCCACGATGTTGGTGATCTTGATCGCCGGGTTGACCGCCGGACCGGCGGTATCCTTGTAGGGGTCGCCGACGGTGTCGCCGGTGACCGAGGCCTTGTGCGCCTCGGAACCCTTCAAGTGCTTGATGCCGTCCTTGTCGGTGAAGCCGTCCTCGAACGACTTCTTAGCATTGTCCCAGGCGCCGCCGCCGGAGGTCATCGAAACGGCGACGAAAAGGCCGTTGACGATGACGCCGAGCAGCGAGGCGCCGAGCGCGGCAAAGGCCGAGGCCTTCGAGCCGGAGATCAGCAGCACGCCGAAATAGACGACGAGCGGCGCCAGCACCGGCAGCAGCGAGGGAATGATCATTTCGCGGATCGCGGCCTTGGTCAGCAGGTCGACCGCGCGGGCATAGTTCGGCTTCGACGTGCCGGCCATGATGCCCTTGTCCTCGCGGAACTGCTTGCGCACCTCCTCGACGATCGAGCCGGCGGCGCGGCCGACGGCGGTCATGGCAATGCCGCCGAACAGGTACGGAATCAGACCGCCGAAGATCAGGCCGGCGACGACATAGGGATTGGAGAGGTCGAAGGAAACCTCGCCCATGCCCTGGAAGTAGGGATATTTGTCGCCATTGGCCGCAAAGAACTTCAGGTCGTTCGAATAGGCCGCGAACAGCACCAGCGCGCCGAGGCCGGCCGAACCGATCGCATAGCCTTTGGTCACCGCCTTGGTGGTGTTGCCGACAGCGTCGAGCGCGTCGGTGGAATGGCGCACTTCTTTCGGCAGACCCGACATTTCGGCAATGCCGCCGGCATTGTCGGTGACCGGGCCGAAAGCGTCGAGCGCCACGATCATGCCGGCGAGGCCGAGCATGGTGGTGACCGCGATCGCCGTGCCGAAGAGTCCGCCGAGCTGGTAGGTCGCGATGATGCCGCCGACGATGACGATCGCCGGCAGTGCCGTCGATTCCAGCGAGACCGCGAGCCCCTGGATGACGTTGGTGCCGTGGCCGGTCACCGAAGCCTGGGCGATCGAATTGACCGGGCGCTTGTTGGTGCCGGTATAATATTCGGTGATCACCACGATGAGGCCGGTCACAGCCAGGCCGACCAGGCCGCATACGAACAGGTTCTTGCCGGTGATGGCGATGCCGCCGACGGTGCCGACCTCGCCCCAGCCGAGCGTCGCCGAAGTTGCCGCGCCGAGGCCGACGATCGACAGCAGGCCGGTGACAATCAGGCCCTTGTAGAGTGCGCCCATGATCGAGCCGTTGGAGCCCAGCTTGACGAAGAAGGTGCCGACGATCGAGGTCAGGATGCAGGCGCCGCAGATGGCCAGCGGATAGAGCATGGCGGCACCCAGAACGGCGGTGCCGCCGAAGAAGATGGCGGCCAGCACCATGGTGGCGACGACGGTCACCGCATAGGTTTCGAACAGGTCCGCGGCCATGCCGGCGCAGTCGCCGACATTGTCACCGACATTGTCGGCGATGGTAGCCGGATTGCGCGGATCGTCCTCAGGGATGCCGGCCTCCACCTTGCCGACAAGATCGCCGCCGACGTCCGCGCCCTTGGTGAAGATGCCGCCGCCGAGACGGGCGAAGATCGAGATCAGCGAAGCGCCGAAGCCAAGCGAGACCAGCGAGTCGATGACGACGCGGTCATTGGGCTGCAGGCCGAGCGGACCCGTGAGGATGAGGTAGTAGATCGAGACGCCGAGCAGCGCCAGCCCCGCCACCAGCAGGCCGGTGATGGCGCCGGACTTGAAGGCGATGTCGAGGCCGGCGGCAAGGCTGTTGGACGCGGCCTGTGCGGTGCGCACATTGGCGCGCACCGAGACATGCATGCCTATGAAGCCGGCAGCGCCCGACAGCACGGCGCCGATCAGAAAGCCGATCGCGGAGGTGATGGACAGCAGCCACCAGGCGAGCACGAGCACGACGATGCCGACGACGGCGATGGTCGTGTACTGGCGGGCCAGATAGGCCTGGGCACCCTCGCGAATGGCAGCAGAGATTTCCTGCATGCGCTGGTTGCCCTGGTCGGACGCGAGGACCGAACGTGTCGCCCAGATGGCGTACAGGACTGAAAGCAGGCCGCAGGCGATGACGGCGGAAATGATGGTCATTGCCGGATTTTCCTCGATTGTTGGCCCAGAAGAACCCCTCCCTGGACCGTTGAGACGGGGGACGGATGACGCCAAGCGGAATCCGCCCCTTCGCTGGCGTGTATGCGAAACAGGGCTTGGAACGTCAAGATATTGTTCGGTTTTTGCCCTGCTTTCACCGGAATGACGGGCGCCACGCCGGGCATCCTGGCGCGGCTTTCAAAATTAGATCGATTGAAATGACGTTGAGTAACCGTTCCGGACGAGATCTTTTGACGATCCTCCGGCAAGGCATTCCAGCCCACGCCGACGACCTGCCCGCGGACGTTTGCCGGCGTCGATCGGCACCGCCGGAACGACGACAATCAGGCCAGCCGACCCGGTCGCGGCAGGCGCAACGTCAGTCGGCGGCGCGCACTTCCCGCAGTTTCAGGGCGCCAAGCGCCATAAAGCATAGCACGGTGACGGGAAGCACTATCCAGTTCAGCATGGTCCAGCCCCAGGCGTTGTAGACCGCACCGGACATCAGCGAAGCGAAGGCGACGGAACCGAACAGGACGAAGTCGTGGAAGCCCTGAACCTTGCCCTTTTCCGAAGTTCGGTAGCTGGCGGCAACCATGGCGGTGGCGCCGATGAATCCGAAATTCCAGCCGAGCCCGAGCAGGATCAGCGCCGTCCAGAACTGCCATAATGCGAGGCCCGAAAGCGCCACCACGGCGCAACCTATGAGCAGGACCAGCCCGACGGCAACAATGCGCTCGGCGCCGAAGCGATGGATCAGCGAACCGGTGAAGAAGCTTGGCCCGAACATTGCCATGACATGCCAGGAGATTCCCAGCGTGGCGTCGTCGGTCGAGAGCCCACAGCCTACCATGGCGAGCGGCGCTCCGGTCATGACGAAGCTCATCAACGCGTAGCTGCCGACGGCGCAGAACAGTGCTGCGACGAAGCGCGGCTGGGTAGCGATCTCAACCAGCGGCCGGGCGTCGCTTGCGGCGGCTTCGGTGGCGATTCTTGTGCGCCTGGACATGTGCAGGAACGAAAGGATGACGGCGCCAACCGCGGCCAGCACCAGGATCGAGGCGAAGGACCCGGCAAACATCACGGGCGCCAGGAGTTCGCGGGTGTAGATGACGATCTGCGGTCCAAGGATGGCGGTGACGATGCCGCCAGCCAGGACGAAGGAAATGGCGCGCGCCTTGAATTCCGACGGCGCATTGTCGGCGGCGGCGAAACGGAACTGCTGGACGAAGGCTCCGCCGACGCCGATGATGCCAAGTCCAAAGGCGAACAGCCAGAAGCTGGCCCGATAGAGCGCCACCGTCGCGACGAGGCCACCCAGCGCGGTGACGATCGTCCCGGTCATGAAACCGCCGCGATGGCCAAGCCGGCGGATGATGGCGGCTGCCGGCAGGGCGCCGAGCGCGACGCCGAGATTGAAGCCGGTGACGGGGGCTGTCGCCAGAGATTTGTCGGGGCCGAGCAGATATTGTCCGGCGAGCGCGCCGAGCGAAATGGCGATGGGCGCGGCGGAGCCGACAATGGCCTGCGCCGCCGCCAGCAGCAGCGCCGTGCGGCGCGCCTCCCTGCCAGCCCCGGCGACCACAGCCGAGGCCGCGGTCATGAAGCGTCCTTGCCGCGACCCTCGCCGCGCACCCGGCGGGCGACGCGATCGAGCACGGCATTGACCAGCTTGGGCTCGTCCTCCTCGTAGAAGGCTTTGGCGATGTCGACATATTCCGAGACGATGACGGCCACTGGCACGTCGTCACGTTTCATCAGCTCGTAGACGCCGGCGCGCAGGATGGCGCGCAGCGTCGAATCCAGCCTCGACAGCGGCCAGTCGTCGGTGAGCGCCTGGTGGATCACCGGATCGATGGTCTTCTGGTTCTCGACGACGCCGGTCAGGATGGCGCGGAACCATTGCGCGTCCGCCTCGCGATAAAGCGCGCCGTCGACTTCCTTGCCGAGGCGGAAGGCCTCGTATTCGGCGGTGGTTTCGAACACGCCGCTGCCGGCAACATCCATCTGGTAGAGCGCCTGAACGGCAGCCAGACGGGCGGCGCCGCGCTTGTTGGCGTGGCGCACGGCACCGGTCGAACCGGGATCGCTCACGATTGCGCTCCCAATTTCTCTTTCAGAGCGATCATGGTCAGCGCCGCGCGGGCGGCGAAGCCGCCCTTGTCGCCTTCGCTGCGCCTGGCGCGGGTCCAGGCCTGCGCGTCATTCTCGGTGGTCAGGATGCCATTCCCGATCGCGATCGCCTCATGCACCGACAGATCCATCAGCGCGCGGCTCGACTCATTGGCGACGATGTCGAAATGATAGGTGTCGCCCCGGATAATGGTGCCGAGCGCAACGAAACCATCGTAACGCGCGCCGCCTTCGCCGGCGCCGTCCAGCGCGAAGGATATCACGGCCGGGATTTCCAGCGAACCCGGGACGGTGACGACGTCATAGGTGGCGCCCGCTTCGTCCAGCGCGCCGGTCGCGCCTTCGAGCAGCGCGTCGGCGAGATCGTCGTGAAAGCGCGCCTCGATGATGAGCAGGTGCGCCTTCGCCTTCGGACGAATGAACGCTTTGCCGTGTTCGGATATGCCAGCCATAAAAGTCTCCGGGGGATCGCCGGTGACTTAGGCCGAAGCCGGGTTGATCGCAAGCGGAAGATGTTACTATGCGACGCTGCGTAATTTAATCAGGCCGACGTGTTGGTGCAGTCTCCAGGTCTCTGGCCCAAGCCTCGATCTCTTTCTGATCAATCACTCGGCCAGCATCGATATCCGCCAGCACCTCAAAGCTCATCCGTCGATGATCGACCGCCTTCTGCCTTCGGCCTGAACCATCAAAGCCCTTCTTTAGCCGCCTCCACCAATCGTGCGGCATAGCGCGCCATGGTGTCGATTTCGATATTGACGCGGTCGCCGGTCCGGCGGTCGCCCCAGGTGGTGACGCTCAGCGAATGCTGGATCAAGAGCACGTCGAAACGGGTGCCTTCGACCTTGTTGACGGTGAGCGACGTGCCATCGAGCGCGACCGAGCCCTTCGGCGCAATGAATCGCGCGAGGTGGCGTGGCGCGTCCAGCGTGAAACGCACGGCATCGCCCTCTTCCTTGCGCTCGACGATCTGGGCCGTGCCGTCGACATGGCCGGAGACGATATGGCCGCCGAGCTCGTCGCCGATCTTCAGCGCCCGCTCGAGGTTGATCCGGGTGCCGGATTTCCAGCCTGCTGCGGTGGTCAGCCTGAGCGCTTCTTCCCAGGCCTCGACCTCGAACCAGCGCGCGTTGGAGCCCTGCTCGGGCAATCCGGTCACGGTCAGGCAGACGCCGCCGCAGGAAATCGAAGCGCCGATCGCAATCGTCGCGGGGTCGTACGCCGTGTCGATGCGCAGGCCGATACCTTCGCTGAGCCGCTTCACGTTGGCGACAGTGCCAACGTCGGTGACAATTCCGGTAAACATCAGTTTCGGTCTTTCCGTATGACCATGCTCCTATCCAAGAACCGGTCCTCACTTCTTGGAGTCATGGTCGTGTCCACTCGGCGTAGCCGTCCTCCCCGAAGCGCATTTCGCGCAACTTGCGGAAACCCGGCGGGATGTGGTCAGCGTCTATAGGCGATGCAATGCCGTCCTCGCCGATCGCATCCGGCCCTCGGAACAACACGATGCGGTCGACCAGTTCTTCGTCCAGGAACGCCTTGGCGACCTTGGCGCCGCCCTCGACGAGCACGCTCGCCATGCCGAGTGCCGCCAGATCCTCGAGCAATTCCGGCAAAGCCACCTCGCCTTCATGCGTCTCGGTGCCGATGAAATGCACGCCAGCGCGCTCGAGAGCTGCCCTGCGGTGCGCGTCGGCTTCGAGGCAGGCCGCCACATAGAGCGGCACGTGGTCTACGCCGGAGACCAGCTTTGAGGATTCGGGCAGGCGAATCTGGCGATCGAGGATGATGCGCGCCGGCGAGCGGGTCTCCAGGCCCGGCAGGCGCACGGTCAGCGCAGGATCATCCTCCAGCGCCGTGCCGATGCCGACAAGAATGGCGTCGGCCTCGGCGCGCATCATATAGACCTCGCGGCGCGCAATCTCGCCGGTGATCGCGATCTGGCCGGCCCCTCTCCTGCCGATCTTGCCGTCGCTCGAAAGCGCAAGCTTCAGTATCACTTCGGGCCGCTTCTTAAGCGATCGAATCAAGTAACCGGCCATCTGCTCGGAAGCTTCGGCGGCCAGCACTTTCTCCACCACCTCTATGCCGGCGGAGCGCAGGATGGCGTAGCCCCTACCGGAGACGCGCGGGTCGGGATCGCTCGCTGAACCCACGACCCGAGCAATGCCGGCGTTGACCAGCGCATTCGCACAGGGCGGCGTGCGGCCGTGATGGGCGCAAGGCTCCAACGTGACATAGGCGGTGGCGCCCCGCGCCAATTCGCCTGCCTCCACCAACGCTTCGGTCTCGGCATGCGGCCGGCCGCCGACGGCAGTGACGCCGGTGCCAACGATCATCGGGCCGGCGCCGTCGTCGCGTACGATGATCGTGCCGACTGAGGGATTGGTCGAGGTGCGTCCGGCATTGCGACGCGATAGCCTCAGCGCCGCGGCCATGTAGCGGCGATCAAGAGCTCCCTGTTCGGCCTCGCTCAATCGAGATCCCGCCATGCTCAGCCGGCGTCCTCTTCACTTTTTTCCTCGTCGCCCTTCAATTCGCCCAGCAGTTCGTGGAAATCCTTGGCTTCGCGGAAATTGCGATAGACCGAGGCGAAGCGGACATAGGCGACGTCGTCGAGCGACTTGAGCGCCTCCATCACCAGGCGGCCGACCTCGCCCGAGGCCACTTCCGTTTCGCCGGAGCTTTCCAACTGGCGCACGATTCCGGTCACTGCGCGGTCGATGCGCTCGGGGTCGACATTGCGCTTGCGCACCGCGATCTCGACCGAGCGCAGGAGTTTGTCGCGATCGAACGGAACCTTGCGGCCGGACTTCTTGATGACGACGAGGTCGCGCAGTTGCACGCGCTCGAACGTGGTGAAGCGGCCGCCGCAATCGGGACACACGCGCCGCCTGCGGATTGCCGCGCCATCCTCGGCCGGGCGCGAATCCTTCACCTGCGTATCTTCGGACTGGCAATAGGGGCAGCGCATGGAGAGCCTTTGGTTCGCGATTCTTGGCTTGCGGAAAGGCTTAGTGCTTTTTGCCGCTATGGCAAAGCCAGGAGGTCTTTCGCGCTTCACAGATAGCGAGGCGCCAGGCAGATTGCCAGCGCCCCTGCTCTGCACATCGCAGCGATCAGGGCGCGACGTCGACCGTCGGAAAACCGCATGACAGGCCGAGGCTGCGATAGGCCTTGGTGAAGCCATCCATCGAGATCGTCCCGACAGGCTGCTTGCCGAACACGACATCAACGGTGGAAGCGCGGCGCATCGCACGCAGCACGGCAAGAGCAATGTCGGTCTTGTTGTCCAGCATCCACTGGTCGCCTACATCGGCGCTGACGGTCGCCTTTACCTTGCCCTTGTCGTCGCTGAACTCGGCCGCAATATGCTCCCCGGTCGGCAGATCCTTGTTCCGCAGGGCGATGACTATGCTCGGATAGCCGTTCGGGGGAAGCGCATCTCCGTTCGAGATGGCCAGCGTGAGAGTTCCCCCGGTGCCATAGGAATCGAGAAAGGCGGTCGAGGCGGCACAAGTCTTGCGCACCTCCTCGCCCGCCTTCAGTTCATCGACAATGGTCGACCACCGCCCGAATGTCTCTGTCTTCGGTGCCGGCAGCGAATCCGTTTGCGCGGCAACGGGCAACGCCGGCAAGGAAATGGCCAGCCAGCCAAGAACAGCACAGGCGGCGGGGCGGAAATTGCACATCATCCTCTCTCCTGTTCGGAGCGCCGCCCGATCAGAGGGCGGCGCGCTGCCGGCGGATAAGAGATGACCTGCGGCGCACGGTCAACCGAGATAGGGGTAGAGCGGGAAGCGATCAGTCAGTGCCGTGACCTTGGCCTTGACGGCCGCCTCGACGGCTGCATTGCCTTCGTCGGAGTTCGCCACCTTCAACCCGTCCAGCACCTCGGCGATGAGCTTGCCGATCTCGCGAAATTCGGCCTGGCCGAAGCCGCGCGTGGTGCCGGCCGGCGTGCCGAGGCGAACGCCCGAGGTGACGAAAGGCTTCTCCGGGTCGAAGGGAATGCCGTTCTTGTTGCAGGTAATGTTGGCGCGGCCAAGAGCCGCCTCGGCGCGCTTGCCGGTGGCGTTCTTCGGGCGCAGGTCGACCAGCATCAGATGGTTGTCCGTGCCGCCCGAAACGATATCGAGACCCGTTTCCTTGAGGCTGGATGCCAGCGCCTTGGCGTTGGCGACGATGCTTTCGGCGTAAATCTTGAAACTCGGCTTCAGCGCCTCGCCGAATGCCACCGCCTTGGCGGCGATGACATGCATGAGCGGGCCGCCCTGCAGACCCGGGAACACCGCCGAATTCATCTTCTTGGCGATATCCTCGTCATTGCAGAGGATCATGCCGCCGCGCGGGCCGCGCAGCGACTTGTGCGTCGTCGTGGTCACGACATGGGCATAAGGCAGCGGCGATGGGTGTACGCCGCCCGCGACCAGGCCGGCGATATGGGCCATGTCGACCATCAGGTAGGCGCCGATCGAATCGGCGATCTCGCGGAAGCGCTTCCAGTCCCAGATACGCGAGTAGGCGGTGCCGCCGGCCAGGATCAGCTTCGGCTTGGTCTCATGCGCGGTCTTTTCGATCGCGTCCATGTCGAGCAAATGATCGTCCTTGCGCACGCCATAGGAAACGACCTTGAACCACTTACCGCTCATGTTGACCGGCGAGCCGTGGGTGAGATGGCCGCCGGAATTGAGATCGAGGCCCATGAAGGTGTCGCCGGGCTGCAGCAGCGCCAGGAACACTGCCTGGTTCATCTGGCTGCCGGAGTTCGGCTGCACATTGGCGAAATTGCAGCCGAACAGCTTTTTGGCGCGCTCGATGGCGAGTTCCTCGGCTATGTCGACGAACTGGCAGCCGCCGTAGTAGCGCTTGCCCGGATAGCCTTCCGCATACTTGTTGGTCATGATCGACCCCTGGGCCTCGAGCACGGCACGGGAGACGATATTTTCGGACGCGATCAGTTCGATCTCGTGGCGCTGGCGGCCGAGCTCCTTGCCGATAGCACCGAAAATTTCCGGATCGGCGTCGGCAAGCTTGGTCTCGAAAAAGGATTCGGAATTGCTGGAGGCTGCCGCGGCTGTTGACATAGCTTGCTTTCCCTTGGGGCCGGAGATCTGCGAGGTGGCCGCCATTAACACAGTTGTTTCTAACCTGCCACGTTTGCCGCGCGAAATTTGCTTGCCGAATTGCGCCAAAGCGCACCGGCTGGCGGGCCGTCTCGACACATGATTTCCTGCATGGCGACACGCCTGGCCAAATGGAGCGCAATACCCGCGCCGGAACGCCAGCCGCAGGCTTGACGCTGTAGGCGCACAATTGCGGGCGGGGCTGGTGGGTCAAGCCCCCAGCAAACAGAAAAGGCCGCTCGAGAGCGGCCTTTTCATTCGGCATTTCAGTTGCTTACAGCGAAGAAGTGATCTGCAGCTGCTCGTTGCCGTCGAGGCCGTAGATGTCGTCGCGGAACTGCACGACGCCGGGGCCGGTCGACCAGGCCGACAGATAAAGGAAGTGCACCGGCACGGGGTTGACGACCTGCACCGGAGTGTTCTCGCCGGTCTTGATCGTGGCCTCGAAATGCTGACGATCCCAGCCGGGCGTGTCACGCAGGATCCAGGTGACGAGGTCGCGCACGTTCTGGACGCGCACGCAGCCGGATGAATCGAAGCGCATGAGCTTGCCGAACAGGCTCTGCTGCGGCGTGTCGTGCATGTAGACGCCATCCGGGCTCGGGAAGTTGATCTTGACCGAGGCCATGGCGTTGCCGGCACCTGGGTCCTGCCGGAACCGGTATTTTTCGGCATCGTCGGTCGACCAGTCGACCGTCATCGGATCGACCTCGTTGCCGTCCGGCGCGAACAGGCGGATGTGGCTGTCCTTGAGATAATTCGGGTCCTTCCGCATCAGCGGAATGATGTCCTTGCGCACGATCGACACCGGCGCATTCCAGTAAGGATTGACGATGATCTCGTTGATCTTGGAATTGACGATCGGGGTCTGGCGATCGATCTTGCCGACGATCGCAGTGTGGCGAAGCACGACGCGGTCGTTCTCGACGGCTTCCACCTGCGCCGCCGGAATGTCGACCAGCACATAGCGATTGCCCAACGTGCCGGCCTTCTCGCGCAGACGCTGCAGATTGGTCTGCAGTTGGCCGAGCCGGATCTGCGCCGAGACGTTCATCGCCGCATAGGTGTATTTGCCCATCGAGCCGTCGGCCGGCAGGCCGTGGCGGAGCTGGAAGCGCTTCACCGCCGAGTCGACATAGGAGTCGAACGCGGTCGAGACGCCGGCGCTCTGCGACAGGTCGCCCGACATCATCAGCCGCTTGCGCAGCGGCACGACATCCGGATCGTCGACGCCGAGCTGAAGCTTCTTGGTTGCCGGAACCTGTTCCCAGCCGCCTTGCCCGACAATGGTCTGATATTGCGCCACCGCCTGCTCGGTAAAGGCTACGGTCTGCAGACTGAAGATCGGCAGCGTCGAGGCAACCTTGCCGGTCTGGCTGGCGCGTGCGTCGAACTGGTCGTCCCAGTTGCCGCGGGCAGAGGATTTCAGGATATCCCCGATCACATCCTGTGCGCTGGCACGGCCCGCGACCATGGCGGCGGCGAGCGCGGAGGCTCCGGAAAGGAAGAAACGGCGGCTGGTTCTCATGGACGTTCCAGACATTCTAGCTGTATCTAATCTCGCTCGGTTCGCTCTACTGGCGGGCTTGCCCGCACTCTAGGGTCGGCAATCTTAACAATTAGCCAACCATGATCCGCATAGCGAGGCCGCGACAAACGCGCAGCCCCGAAGCCGGCTCCAGGAAGCGCCAGGCATCTGCCCGCAGCGTCACCCGCATCCTCGCTTTCACCGGGATTATGGCGGCAACGTGGCCTTGACCCGCGATTTGCGTGCGGCGGCGGAAGGAAAAAAGCGACCGGTGTTTTTGAGCACTGGTGACCGCGACAACGGGGAGTGAACTGGCGATCTAAGGTTTCTTGGCCTCGAGTTCCGAACAGAGTTGCAAGACTTGGTATTCGGGGTATCGCAAGACCTTGTTGTCCTGGAGCTTGAGCAGGAGGCCGCGCCGCTTTTCCGTACTGTGGGAATCGTCCGAGCACGTCATATCCAAGATGATGGCGTCGAGGCCCTTGACTTTCTGGACCCGGTCCAGAGTGCACCCAACTTCCCACATTTCCACGGATGTATCGGTGAACGTCACGATCGAGTCATTGTTGTCGCACGGGCTACTGCCTTCCGCGGCGAAGGAGCCTTGCCACCACTCTTCGGCGAAGCCCGCTTCTGGCGGCAGCGACAACGCCGCTGCGACAGAACAGATTGCGAAGCTATTCCTTCGACCCATCGCCCCCCCTTGTGCCGGTCACACTAGGCATTGGGGAGGCAAAAGCAAAGGTCAGGCCCCCCTCCGGCATGCGTGGTCCGAAAAAAAGGGGCCGGCGCCTTTCGACACCGATCCCCCATTGTTTCCCCCGGCCGCGCTTCTCCGGCGCGGCTTCAGTGTCTCAGGCTTCCAATGCTTACATCCGGTAAGCGATGGTGTCGTTCCAGAAGCGGTCGAGGCGCTGCAGCGCGCGGTTCATCTGCTTGAACTCGTCGGTGTTGATGCCGCCGACCTGCTCGATCGAGCCGACATGGCGCTCGTAGAGGCCGGCAACGACTTCCGCCACCTCGTTGCCCTTCGGCGTCAGCGAGACGCGGACCGAGCGGCGATCGATGCGCGAGCGCTGGTGGTTGATGAAGCCGAGGTCGACCAGCTTCTTCAGATTGTAGGAGACATTCGAGCCGAGATAGTAACCACGCGAGCGCAGTTCGCCGGCGGTCAGCTCCGAGTTGCCGATGTTGAAGAGCAGCAGCGCCTGGATGGCGTTGATGTCGGAGCGGCCGTTGCGATCGAACTCATCCTTGATCACGTCAAGCAGGCGGCGGTGCAGACGCTCCACCAACTGCAGCGATTCCATGTACAGCGAACGGATCGCCTCGCGGCGATCGTCGGAAACGTTAGCGGTCTTCGCCGCCGGACGCGAATTGATCATTGTCTTTGCCTCTCGTTTGTCGCCCGGTGATTTTTTGTTCTTCACCTTGATCGCGACACTATCGAATACTCATAAAATTCGACTTAAACGCCAGGGCTAACAAGAGCTTACCGGTAAGTGGTTTCGAAAGAGGATTAACGAACGGTCACGTGAACAAGATCAATTAACCTAAAGGTTTAGCCAATAGCCGCGGGCAAAATCCGGTCCGGATTTGGGCTGCCTCGGCGGCCCGCCAGCCTATTGGCGGAGCTGGCGCTTCTGCAGCCAGATCGTCACGCGGAAGACGACATAGAGCAGCGCCACGCAGCCATGCGAGACGATGATCAGGAGCCGGTGGCCGAACAGATCCGGAAAGCCGGCATACATCACGATCTCGGTCGCCGCGCAGATGAACCAGATCACCGGCCCCCAGGACGCCAGCATCCACAACCCGGCGGCGGCGAAGGGAAAGAAGACGGCGAGCGTCACTGCAGCCACCTGCCAGTGCACGGGCATCAGGTCGAAGCGCCACAGCGGTCCCTGGTAGATGCCGATCAGCCGGATCCAGTAGAGAACGCCGAACAGCAGGCAGTAGCCGGCGATCACACGCTGGAACCAGGCGAAGATGATCTCGGTGGTCGATGGCTGCAGCACCACGCGCCGTGAGGTGACCTCGCTCACAGGCGCAGCTCCTGAGGGCCGAGCGGCGCGAAATAGGCATCGATGTCGGCAGTGCTCACCTCGTCCAGGGTCGCCGGGCGCCAGCGCGGCGTCGAGCCCTTGTCGATGATGGCGGCACGGATGCCTTCGTAAAAGTCGTGGCCGGCAAGCATGCGGTTGAGGATGCGGAACTCCATCTTCATGCATTCGTACATCGACATCGTCAGCCCGGCGCTGATCTGGCGCCAAGCGACATGCAAGCTGGTCGGCGAACGGGTTCTGATCGCGGCCAGCGTTTTCGCGGCAAACGCGTCGGCGGCGGCGGCCTGTTCTAGACTGGCGATGATGTCGGCGAGCGAGGGTTGCGAAAAGTGCCGGGCGATCGAGGCCAGATCCTGCCGCTCGGTCTCGCGCTTGGCGGGCGTGAAGAAGCCGCGCAGCTCGGAGTCTGGATCACCTGACACCGCCAGTTCATCGAGCAGCCCTGCCTGGTCCTCGGCCTTGATGGTGTGCGTGGCGAGGCCCGACCACAGTGCATCGCCGGAGCGGATGCGATTTCCCGTCAGCGCGAGATACATGCCGAAACTGCCGCCGAGATCGGGCAGCAGATGGCTGGCGCCGACATCGGGGAAGAAGCCGATGCCGACTTCGGGCATGGCGAACTGGGCATTCTCAGTCAGCACGCGGTGCGAGCCGTGGAAGGAGATGCCGACGCCGCCGCCCATGACGATACCGTCGACCAGCGCGACATAGGGCTTCTTCAAGCCGTTGATGCGGGCATTGAGCCGGTATTCGTCCGCGAAGAAGTCGACCGGCGGCTTGCCGGCGCGGCCAGCCTCGTAAATGTGGAGGATATCGCCGCCGGCGGAGAACGCCCTGCCCTCAGCCTTGACAATGACGACGCTCACGTCGGCATCACGTTCCCAAGCATCGAGCGCCCTGCCAAGCGCCTTGATCATGCCATGGGTGACCGCGTTGAGCGCCTGCGGCCGCGTCAACGTGACCACGCCGGCCTTGCCCAAACGTTCGAAGCGAATCTCGTCGCCTCCGCCAAAATCCATCGCCAGAGAATCCCTCTCTCCGCTTTTTGCGGGGGACTGAAGTGCTAAAGGTGGCACTTGGACGCGTCAATGCCGGGGGTAGCGCTCTGGCGGCTGGCCTCGCCAGATGTTACGAAACCGGCAAACTATCGTGCCCCCACGGTTCGACGGATTTTCGAGCAGATCGACATGCCGGGATTTTCTCGTCTCGCGGCTGGATTGGCAGGCCTCCTGTGCCTTGAGCTCTGCCGGCCATCGCCGCGACGGCAGACGAGCTCTACCAGGCGCAGACCATCGTCACCGGCACCGGCGAGGTGAACCGCGAGGTCGGCTTCAAGGATTGCCTGGATAAAGTTCTGGTCAGAGTCTCGGGCGACCAGCGACTGCCGCAGAAGCCCGAAATGCTGGCGCTGCGCGAGAAGGCCGGGGATTTCGTCGACCGCTTCCGCTACCGAGACCGGCTCGAAGGCATCCCGGTGCATGACGAGCAAGGCACGCACGACCGGCCGCACGACCTCACCTGCCTCTACAAGCCAACCGTCGTGGACAAGCTCCTGGCGCAACTGGGCAGCAAGCCCTGGCTTGGCGAGCGGCCGGTGCTGTCCGTCTTCCTCGCGGCCGAGCAAGGCTCGAGGCATTTTGTGCTGACGGCGGACGACGTGCGCGGCGAAGCGATGCGCGAATCCTTCATCAACGCCACCGGCCCCCTGCTGCTGCACGTCAGTTTCCCCAAGGCTGCGCGACTGGCAGGACTTGACGGAACGGCACTGCGCAAATCCGACATGGCAAAGCTCGACCTGCTCGCGAGAAAAGCAGCTGCAGCCCGGGCGCTTGCCGGCACCATCATCTGGAGCGACAAGGAATTGGGCTGGATTGCCGACTGGCGTCTGGCCGATCGCGGCAAGACCTATCGATGGCAGGTACGCGGCGTCAGCTTCGACGAGGCGTTTCGCGTGGCCGTGAGGGGCGCTGCGCAGATCTTGTCGGGCAACGGACAGCCTTGAAGATCGCGTTGGGCAATTCCAAATGTCGGCGATCCTTCATGCCCCCTCTGCCCTGCCGGGCACCTCCCCCACTAGCCGGGAGGTTGGCGGCACTGGCACAATCGTGTCGCATTGGTCAGCGACAAAGGTGCGTGGTAAAAGCCCGACCGAAAGCGAGTTTTGGCGATGAACAGATTCACCCCCGCGAAGCCTGCCGGCGCGCGCAGCGTCGACGAGATCACAGGCAGCCGGCGGCTCAGACGCATGCGCAAGGCCAACTGGTCGCGACGCCTGGTGCAGGAGAACCAGCTCTCGGTCAACGACCTGATCTGGCCGATCTTCGTCGTCGAAGGCAAAGATGTGAGGGAGCCGATCGCGGCCATGCCCGGCGTCTTCCGTCTTTCTGTCGACCTCGCGGTCAAGGAGGCCGAGCGCGCCGCCAAGCTCGGCATTCCGGCGATCGCCACCTTCCCCAATGTCGAGCTGTCGCTGCGCGACCAGACCGGCTCGCATATCCTCGATCCTGAAAACATCATCAACCGCACCACCCGCGCCATCAAGGCCGCGGTGCCGGAGATCGGCATCATCACCGATGCCGCGCTCGACCCGTTCACCAGCCACGGCCACGACGGCATTTTGCGCGACGGCATCATCCTGAACGACGAGACGGTGGAGCAGGTCACCGCCGCGGCCGTGATCCAGGCGGCGGCAGGCGCCGACATCATTGCCCCATCGGACATGATGGACGGGCGGATCGGCGCGATCCGCGACGCGCTCGACGCCAACGGTTTCCAGGACGTGGCGATCATGTCCTACGCGACGAAGTTCGCCTCGGCCTTCTACGGACCCTATCGCGAGGCGGTGGGAACCGCCGGCCTGCTCAAGGGTGACAAGAAGACCTACTATATCGATCACGCCAATTCCGACGAGGCGGTGCGCGAGGCCGAGCAGGATCTCGCCGAAGGCGCCGACATGCTGATGGTGAAGCCGGGGCTACCCTATCTCGACATCATTCGCAGGCTGAAGGACGAATTCCAGATGCCGACCTTCGCTTACCAAGTTTCAGGCGAATATTCGATGATCAAGGCAGCGGGCGCCAATGGCTGGATCGACGGCGAAAAGGCGATGCTGGAGTCCCTGCTCGCTTTCAAGCGCGCCGGCTGCGACGGCATTCTCACCTATTTCGCGCCGACGGCGGCGGAGATGCTGAGGGGCTGAGCCTCAGCGCACGCACATACACCGATCCACAGCTGTTCAATTGCCATCGCTGGACAATGCTGTACGCCGGGGTGGAACGCCCTCAGCCTTCGCTTACCGATGATCGGACGCCCTGAGGAAAACCTCCCGGTGGCGCGCCGTCAAATTACCGCTTGCATTTTGCAATCGGTCGAGTTAACTCATAACTGCTTGCATTTGACCACCGGTTCAGGAGACAGCCATGTCCAAGCTGCGTGTCAACGCCTTCACCTTGTCGCTCGACGGCTATGGCGCCGGTCGGGATCAAAGCCTGAACAGCCCGTTGGGCGTCAGCGGCGAGGCCCTGCACAAATGGATGATCGGCACCCGGACATTCCGCAGGATGTTCGGGCAGGAGGGCGGATCCACGGATACCGATGACAGCTTCACCGCGCGCAGTTTCGAGAATGTCGGCGCCTGGATTCTCGGCCGCAACATGTTCGGACCCATCCGCGGCGACTGGCCGGACGAGAACTGGAAAGGCTGGTGGGGCGACAACCCGCCCTATCACGTCCCTGTCTTCGTGCTCACCCATTACAAGCGCGCGCCGATCGCCATGCAAGGCGGCACGACCTTCCATTTCGTCACCGACGGGATTCATTCGGCGCTGGAACAGGCCAAAGCAGCGGCCAATGGTAAGGATGTGCGCGTCGGCGGCGGCGTTTCGACGGTCAGGCAATATCTCCAGGAGAGCCTCATCGATGAAATGCACCTCGCGATCTCGCCGGTCCTGCTCGGCTCCGGCGAGCATCTCCTCGGCGGCCTCGACATGCCGAAGCTCGGCTATCGTTGCACCGGCCAGGTCGCAACCGCCGACGCCACGCATGTGATGATCGAGCGGGGCTAAACGACTTCCCTCTCCCCATCGGAGAAGAGGGCCGAGCGAAGCTCGGTCGGCAATGACGGTCTTGTTGCAGGACCTGGCCCAGCCGATACGTGCTCGGCGAGCGAGACAAGACAACGGAATTGTCCTACAAATGCCGGCCTTGTTCCGGCGCCCCAGGCGCGCCTTTTCAATCTCGATCACGAGGTCACCGCATGGAGTACCGCACTCTCGGCCGTTCCGGCCTGAAGGTTTCGACGTTGACCCTCGGCACGATGACCTTCGGCGGCGCCGGTCCGTTCGCGGCCGTCGGCAATTCCGATCTGCCGCAAGCCAGGCGCATCATCGACACCTGCATCGATGCCGGCATCAACCTCATCGACACCGCCAACGTCTATTCGAACGGCCTTTCCGAAGAGATCATCGGCGAGGCGCTCGACGGCAAACGCAAGAACGACGTGCTGATCGCAACCAAAGCCCGCATGCGCATCGGCAAGGGGCCCAACGATGAAGGCTTGTCACGGCATCATCTGATCCGCGAATGCGAAGGAAGTCTCAAGCGGCTCAGAACGGACGTCATCGACATCTACTTCCTGCACGAATGGGACGGCGTCACGCCGCTGGAGGAGACGATCGCAGCGCTCGACACCTTGGTGACGCAGGGCAAGATCCGCTATGTCGGCTGCTCCAACTATTCCGGCTGGCAGGTGATGAAGGCACTTGCCGTCAGCGACGGACGTCACCAGCCGCGTTTCGTCACGCAGCAGATCCACTACACGCTGGAAGCGCGCGAGGCGGAATACGAATTGCTGCCGATCTCCGTCGACCAGGGCCTCGGCGTTCTGGTGTGGAGTCCCCTCGCCGGCGGCCTGCTTTCAGGCAAATATCGGCGCGACAGCCCAACGGCACGGCAGCTCGCAGGCTGGTCTGAACCGCCGATCCGCGACGAGGACCGGTTGTGGCGGATCGTCGACGTGCTGGTCGAGATCGGCAAGACGCGCGGCGTGTCGGCGGCGCAGGTGGCGCTCGCCTGGCTGCTCGGGCGGCCCGCGATCAGCTCGCTGGTGATCGGCGCACGCAACGAGGACCAGCTCAAGGACAACCTTGCCGCCGCAAGCCTGACGCTGTCCTTCGACGAGCGGCAGCGCCTCGACGCGGTCAGCCGCCCGCCGGTGCTCTATCCCTATTGGCACCAGCAGTTCACGGCCAAGGAGCGCTTCGGCCCGGCCGATCTGGTGCTCGATCGCGGTGATATTTGAGAGCTGTTGGAGTTCAGCGCGTCGCGGAACCGCTTTGTCTATCCGTTTCCTGCGCCAGTTCCGGACGGAAAACCGCTGAAGCGCTTTCTGTATTCTAGCCCGTGATGTAGCGCCACACTTGCGGATCCGGTTCGATCTGGCCGCTCAGGACGAAGTATTTATAGAGGACGAGCAGCGAAACCGTGCTCTCCTCTCTCTCGTTGTGAAACCTGCGGCAATAGGCATGGGCGGCCGCGACAATGCGCTGGGCCTCTGCCGGATGCTTCTCATAGTAGGCGACCTTGTCGGCGACGTCCGAAAAGTCGGACGCCAAGGGCACATAGTGCACGTTGGCCTCGATCTCAGCCTCGGCGAACCAGGTTTCGTATTTCGGCGGCGGCATCAGACAGAGCGAATTCGAGCTCATGATCCATTTCAAGTTCGTCGCCACATCGTTGCCCTCGAGCGAGACGATGTAGCGGAACTTCCGCTGCTGCGGGATGGTGAGATAGGGCTTGCGATACGCTGCCGGCGCTTCGGGCTTGGGCGAGCCGGCATCGCAGATCGGCAGGCCGCGCACGGCATCGATGAACCGGGCCCGTATCGGATTGTTGAGATGGCCGCGCCAGACAACCATCGGGCGCTTGTCGGCGAAGGCCAGCCTGTCCGCCGGCATTCTGAAATGGCGGAACTTGTCGAGCTTCATGATCACGGCATTGGCATTGTCATTCCCAATCGGCCGATCCTTGACGATCGAAGGCATCTTGGGCACGTGGGCGAGGTCGCCGAACTGGACGTCGATGAGCAGGTCGCGATCGAAGTAGCGGGCGAACTCCTTCAGGTCGTAATAGTACATGCTGCCAAAGCTGGGGATCCGGCCGGCCGGCACCGCCGTCGGGCTCGGCACGAAGCTGTGCTCTAGCCTGTTGTAGTAGTTGACGCGGTTGCGGATCGTTTCGCCAGAAAGGCTGGCCTCCTGCAGCCGGCTGGCCAGGCGGCGGCGGAAGAGAGCCTGAGGCACCACATCGCGCGTGATGTTGCGTATGAAATAGAATACCCGCGCTGCGGTGCGTAAGGGCGAGGCCATGCGTGCGTCGTTTTCAAAGATTGGTGGCGTTGAATTCCCCGCGCCTCCTACAGCATTGTGGGGAATATCTTGCAAGCCCGCGTGCCGCGACAGGCCTGAATGTCCGCCGAGGTCAGCACAGGATCAGGCAGCGACGACGGCAAAGCCCCTGGCGCGCAGCGCCCGCCTGTCGTCGTGCAGGGAATTCACCAGCCGGTCGCGACTGCCGGCAATGTGAGCCGAGAGAAGCCGTGCGGCCGCGTCGCCGTCGCCGGCCCGGACGGCGGCCAGGATGGCATGGTGCTCGGCCCAGGCGCGGCGGAGCGCCGCCTCGTCGCGAACTTCAAGCCAGCGGGCGCGCGAGAGCCTCGTCATCGCATCGCGCACGGCCCTCAGAAGGAACTCGTTGCCGGACAGCCTGGCCAGCTCGATATGGAAATCCATGCCGACGCGGTGCCACTCCTCGCGAGGGGTGTCGCCGTCGCAGGAATCGAGCATCGCGGCGATCACCTCAATCCCGCCTCGATCAGGGAGTTCGGCCGTCAGCCGGACAGCCGCGATCTCGACAGCCTCGCGGTAGACGGCAATCTGCGCCAGCTCGGTGAGGTTGATCGGCGCCACCGTCCAGGCGCGACCGTCACGGCCGATCAGGCCTTCAGTCTCGAGCCGCAGCAGGGCTGCCCGGACCGGCGTGCGCGAGGCGCCGAAACGGTTTTCGATCCAGCGCTCGGTCAGCCGCTCGCCTGGACCGATTTCCAGCCCAAGGATCATCTCGCGTAATTGTCTTTCGACGCTCTGCATCTGCGACATCGTCGTTCCCGCTTTCCAGAGCCGCATTGACAGCGGCAAGGTTGAGGTCCATGACGGATACCGATTTGGTATCCCAAAATGGTATCCGGAACAACCCCGGTAAGGGCACGCATGAGATGAGGCAGGACGACACGGGCCAAGGCGACTACAACGTCCATTGGCGGCGCAATCTCGCCGTCTGCTTCGCCGGTTCGTTCAGCACGCTGATCGCCATGACGCTGCTGCTGCCCTTCCTGCCGCTCTACGTCGAACAGCTGGGCGCGCAAGGACATGCGGCAATCGTGCAGTGGTCAGGCATCGCCTATGGCGCGACTTTCTTCGCCGCCGCCCTGGTCGCGCCGCTCTGGGGACGCCTCGGCGATCGTTACGGCCGTAAGCTGATGCTGGTGCGCGCGAGCTTCGGCATGGCGATCTGCATGTCGCTGACCGGCATGGTGCAGAGCGTCTGGCAACTGGTGCTGCTCAGACTGCTGATCGGCTTTGCCGGCGGCTATTCCTCGGGATCGACCATCCTTGTGGCGATGCAGACGCCAAAGCACCGCTCGGGCTGGGCGCTAGGCGTGCTGTCGGCCGGCATCACCGCAGGCTCGCTGGTCGGTCCGCTGCTCGGCGGGGCGCTGCCGCCGCTCATCGGTATCCGCGCCACCTTCCTGCTCTCCGGCGCCGTCATCTTCCTGGCTTTCCTGGCCACGACCTTCCTGATCAAGGAGAACCCGCGTCCGCAAGCGGCAAAGGTCGCGACGGTAAAGAAGGCGCAAAGCGGCTGGTCGCAAATCCCCGACAAGCGACCGGTCGTCGCGATGCTGGCGACGGGCATGCTGCTGGCCTTTGCCACCATGTCGATCGAGCCGATCATCACCGTCTATGTGCAGCAACTCGTCGAGAACCAGAACCGGGTGACGATGATCGCCGGCGTGGTGATGGCGGCGGCGGCGCTCGGCACCATCCTGTCCTCATCAAGGCTGGGCAGGCTTGCCGACCGCGTCGGTCACTGGAACGTGGTTGTCGGCGCGCTCGCCGTATCGGCGCTGCTGCTCATCCCCCAGGCCTTCGTCACAGACAGCTGGCAGTTGATCGGGCTGCGCTTCCTGATGGGGCTGGCGCTCGGCGGCCTGCTGCCCTGCATCACCAGCGTCATCCGCCACAACATTCCGGACGGCATCGGCGGCAATGTGCTGGGACTGTCGATCTCGGCGCAATATGTCGGCCAAGTCGCAGGACCGCTTGCCGGCGGGTTTGTCGGCGGTCATTTCGGCATGCGGGCAGTGTTCCTCGGCACCTCGGCGTTGATGGCGCTGGGAGCAGTCTATAACTGGCTTGTCCAGTCGCGACGGGCGCGGCATATGCTGCTGGTAGCTCGCGAGTCCTGAGGGCTCGCTCACGCGAAACACGGAGCATCCGCCATGAGCCTGCCAGTTCAGTCGTCGAACGGCGGCAACCCCATTCTGGTGCTGGCGGGCGGAGTTATCGGCGCCGCCGGCGTGGCGCTGTCGGCGCTTGCCGCTCACCGCGGTGGCGCCTTCACCGGCACTGCCGCCTCGTTTTTGCTGATGCACGCCCCGGTCTTCCTCGCCATCGGCCTTACGGGCAGCAACCGAGGCCTCAGGATCGCAAGCCTGGTGCTGCTCGCCGGACTGTTGCTGTTCAGCGGCGACCTGCTTGCCCGTGACTTCCTCGGCTCTCGGCTGTTTCCGATGTCGGCGCCGATCGGTGGCACTTTGCTGATCGCCGGCTGGCTGGCGGTCGCCGTCTGCGCGCTGTGGCGTCGCTAGATCTATCGGGCATTCGTCAAGGCGATGCCGGACGCGCGCACGGGCAATTTACCTGCGTTCCGAACGCAGCTTGCGCGTCGCCGGTTGAACGGCGCGGCGCCGCTCCGGCAGGTCGGACCGGGGCGAGATGCCCCAATAGTTGCGGTAGATGTCCTGGAACAGGTGGCCAATCGGATGCATGGCTGCCCTCCTTAATGTTGAATCGATCCAATTTCTCCGAATAGAAAAGACTGGCTGTCTAGCTGCGCTTGCGCCCCACAAGGAAGCGCGGTTCGCGCTTCCACGGGCTTGCCTTGCCGCGGCGTTTCTCGCTGAACGCAGCCGAAGCGATGCCCCAATCGTTGTGATAAACATCTTCGAACAGATAATTGACCGGATGCATGGCACTCTCCTTGCCAAAAGCCGCCTGCTGCGGCGGCGAACTTGGATCGATTCAACCTTAGACCTCGAGCCCCGAGAGTCAAGCGATATTTGAATCGATCCAACAAAAATGTTAGAGGACCGGCAACCATTCCACGGTCATGCTTGTCACCTGACCGGATTCGGAGGAACGACATGGCATCACTCGCCGAAGGCCAGGGACGACCGATCCGGCTGGCGGACATCGCCAAGGCCGCCGGCGTGTCGCATGGCACGGCCTCCAACGTTTTCAGCCGTCCGGAAATCGTGCGCGCCGAGGTGCGCGAACGGGTCAAGGCGGTCGCGGAGGCGATGGGGTATGCAGGACCGGACCCGAAAGGCCGCCTGTTGCGCGCCGGCAAGGTCAATGCGATTGGCGTCGCCACCACCGAGCATCTATCCTATTTCTTTGACGATCCGTTTGCCCGCGTCATGATGGCCGGCATCTCGCAAGCGTGTGACACCACAGGGGCCGGGATTGCCCTGGTGTCGGCCCGAGATGACGAAAAACTCGCCTGGAACATTCAGAGCGCGCTGGTCGACGGCTTTATCCTGTTCTGTATCGAAGGCGGCCCGCGTCTCGTCGAGCTGACGCGCGAGCGCAGGTTGCCCTTCGTGGCGCTGGAACTCGGCTTCGATGACGACACCATTTCCATGATCGGCGTCGACAATGTCGCCGGCGCGCGGCTTGCCGCCCGTCATCTCGCCGAGCTTGGGCATCGCCGCTTCGCCGTGCTGTCGCTGCCTTTCGGCGACGGCCGTGTCGGTCTGGTCGCGCCTGAGCGTTTCGGGACGGCGATTTACGCCGGATCGCGCAACCGTCTTGCCGGCTATTTCGAGGAACTTTCCCAGTTCGGCATCGATACCGCCAAGGTGCCCGTCTACGAAACCGAGAACGAGGCGGTCACCACCAGGGCTGGACTCGAAACGATCTTCGCCAACGGCGATCCGCCCACCGCTATCCTGGCGATGTCGGACCGGATGGCGATGGTCGCGATCGAGTGGCTGGTCGAGCGTGGCTTGAGCGTTCCCGGCGATGTCTCGGTTATCGGCTTCGACGGCGTACCCGACGGCGTGCTGTGCTTGCCGCCACTGACGACGATCGCCCAGCCCATCGTCGAGATCGGTCGGCGCGCGGCGCGCATGATCCTGGATTACGATGGAACAGTGCGGCGCGAAACGCTCGACCTCGAATTGATCGTCAGATCCTCCACTGGCCCTGCGCCAGAGGCTTGAGCTCGCAAGAGCAGGTGAACGTCGATAGAACCCGGAACTGCTACAACACTTCGTTCGACATTAGTCCGGACCGAAGTGTCACGCTCCTTCGTCAGTAGGCGCTCGCCGGCACCGATCGCGCGCCGAATGCAGTGCGTTCCGGAGCTACATTTTCGCGCTCCGGCTTTGCACGAGTGGTGCCCAGGCTGGACAGCCATTCGAGGTAGAAGGCCAGCGCGAATTGCATGGCGATGCCGGCCGATATCAGGAGGCTGTCATAGACGACCCCGCCCGGATTGATCAGCTTCAGCACCTGAGCCGCCATGGCGATCAGTGTGCCGGCGATGAACACCGGCAGGGAACGCTTGCCGAGTATGGCCAGCGGATTGTCGGTGCTGGTACGGAACAGGTTCGAGACCGCGGGCAAGGCGACAATCAGGTAGCTGACGGCGAGGATATGCAGCAGCCGAGGCAGCGACAGAAAGGTCTTGTCGAAGCCGCCGATCACCACCGGCAAGTCGAACCACGTCACCTTGCCCCAGAGCGGGCTATGCACCCAAACCACCGCCGCCAGCACATACACACCGCATAGGCCGAGCAGCCAGCGGTTGACGGGGATGGATCCGCCGCGCCTGACATGCAGCATGGCGGCGAGGCCGATGTTGAACAGGAACTGCCAGGAGAGCGGGTTGAGGAACCAGAAGCCGGGTTCGGGATAGTTCGGCGGCGCGATCTGCCAAACCCCGGCGATGAGCCACAGCAGTCCGGAAAGCGTCAATGCGAGGACCGGCCGGTAGCTGATCAGCAGCACAAAGGCGGGGGCAGCCAGCAGCAGCGCCGCATAGACCGGCAGGATGTTGTTATAGCCGAGCTGATGGCCCAGCGTGACGATGCCGACCAGCACTTCCGGCGTGTTCTTCATCAGCGGCTCGATGTTGATCAGCTTCAGCAACTCAGGCCGGTGGGCGAACACCGCCGCGGCGCAGAACAACGCCATCACCACCATGGTGATGACGATATGGGCGACATAGAGGACCCCCGCACGCCGCCACATCTTCAGGGCCGCCAGAAGCCTCCCGCCCGGCCTGAACTTGCCGCCATAGGCAAGCGCCACCGATATGCCCGAAATCAGGACGAAAGCCTCGGCCGCGTCGGAGAAGCCAAAATTCTTGTAGGTCATGCTTTCGAAGACAGTGCCCGGCACATGATCGATGAAAATCGTGAGCAGGGCGAGCGCGCGCAGCACATCGATACGCGTGTCGCGATCGTTGACGCGCGCATGGCGACCGTTGAGACGCGTATCGCGTTCCTGGACACGCTCAGCGCGCTCCGACAAAACTGGCATGGTCATCGACAAAAGGCCTCAAAGCTGGTCGTTCATTGGGGCAATGCGACCCCCGGGGCGCACCGCTTTGATTCCTCCCACGGGGAGACTATCGGCGCAGAAACGGACTGAAGTGGGCCTGGTTCAATCAACTTTCGCGGAGCGCGAAAATAATCCGTTTTCAAGCCGGCAAAACAACAAAAGCACCACGGAATCAAAAGGATGTGAACATGTCCGAATATGCGGACGAAAACAGCGAGCTACGTCGGGATCTGCTCTTTGCCTATCGTTTGCTGAAGCCGGAAAACGCAAGCGGCGAATGCCTGTTCGCGCTGCACGGGTCGGGCGTCGACGAGACGACGATCATCCCACTGGCAAGACAGATCGCGCCGCGTGCCACGCTGATCACCGCGCGCGGCCGCATCGCCCAGGACGACGGCTTCCGCTGGTTCGAGCGCATCACGCCGACCAGCTTCGAGCAGTCGAGCATACGCACCGAGACGGCCGCCTATGCCCGCTTCATAGCCGAGGTGGCTAGTCGCCATGGCCTTGACCTCCCCCAGGCCGCCTTCCTCGGTTATTCCAACGGCGCCAATCTCGTCTCCAGCCTGATGCTGCTCCATCCCGGCCTGGTCAGGGACGCTATTCTGTTGAGAGCAATGCCGGTGCTCGACGATCCGCCGGCCACCGCCCTCGGCGGCACCCGGGTGCTGGTCATAGCCGGTGCGACCGATCAAACCTACGGCCCATTCGCGCCGGCCCTGGTGACGCTGCTCAGCCAGCGCGGCGCCGAGGTCGACGCGCGCATCATCGCCGCGGGCCATGAATTCGGCGACGCCGATGCCGCCATTGCCAGGCAATGGCTGGCGGGCCGCCGACCGGCTACGGAACCGAAGGGCTGAACCGCCGAATAGGTGCCCTATCCCTGGCTCATCCTGTTCCAGGCGTCCAGGCCGGCAATCTTGTAGGCCTCGGCCAGTGTCGGATAGTTGAAGGTGTTGTTGACAAAGAAATCGACCGTGCCGCCGAGATTGATTACCGCCTGGCCGATATGGATCAGTTCGGTCGCGCCCTCGCCGACGATGTGGGCGCCGAGCAGGCGACGCGTCTCGACCGAGAACAGAAGTTTCAGAAAGCCGCTGTTGACGCCCATGATGTGGCCGCGCGAGGTTTCGCGGAAACGTGCCACTCCGACCTCGTAGGCGGCACCGCTCTCACGCACCTGTTCCTCGGACTGGCCGACGGTGGAGATCTCGGGCACGGCGTAGATGCCATAGGGAAAGCTCTCGGGCGGCGGCGGCAGTGCAACGCCAAAGGCATGGCAAGCGGCCACCCTGCCCTGTTCCATCGAGGTCGAGGCAAGGCTCGGGAAGCCGATCACATCGCCGGTGGCATAGATATTGGCGACGCTGGTCTGAAAGGTTTGCGGATCGACCTTGATGCGGCCCCGGGAGTCGGCCTCGATGCCGACAGCGTCGAGGCCAAGGCTGCCAAGATTGCCGCTGCGGCCGGCGGCATAGAGCAGGATTTCGGAACGGATGGTGCGGCCGTCGGCAAGCGTCACCTCGGCGTAGTCGGGCTTTGAGGCGACCTCCTTGATCGTGCTGCCGAGACGGATGGTCATGCCGCGGTCGCGCATCTGGTGGATGAAATCATCGACGATCTCGCGGTCGACGAAGTCGAGGATGCTGTTGCGCGGCTCGACCAGCGTGACCGGCACGTCGAGCGCCGAGAAGATCGTGGCATATTCGACGCCGATCACGCCGGCGCCGATGACCGTCAGCGTTCGCGGCAAGCGGTTGAGCTCAAGCACCTCGTCGCTGTCGAACACGCGTGTCTTGTCGAACGGCACGTCGCGCGGGCGGTGCGGCCTGGTGCCGACCGCGATCAGGGCATTGGCGAAACCGACCTCGCTGTAGTCGCCATTGTCGGCGGTCAGGCCAACCTTGTTGGGACTGAGGAATTTGGCGGTTGCGCGTGCGCTCTTGACTGCGTTGCGCATAAACTGGTGCTGCAGCACCTCGACCTCGTGATCGAGCGTCTTGTGCAGCCGCTCGATCAGGTCGGCGATCGAGATGTCCTGCTTGACCCGATAGCCGCGCCCGTAGAAGCCGCGTTCGCGCCAGCCGGATAGGTTGAGCACCGTCTCGCGCAATGTCTTCGACGGGATGGTGCCCGTGTGCACCGACACGCCTCCCAGCCGCCGGCCTCGATCCACCACCAGCACCGACTTGCCAAGCTTGGCCGACTGCACCGCGGCGCGGCGCCCTGAAGGCCCGCTGCCGATGACCACCATGTCGTAATCCATTCCTGCCCCACTCGGCGTCTTCTTGCGCCGCAGCAAGCTAACGCCATACGCGCCGCGAATTCAACCGGTTCAACCGACCCTCGCCCTGGCTTACTGCTCTGACGGCGAAAAGCGCCGACCTTGATTCCGAGGCCGGTTTTCACCATCTCAGTGCGACGGCCGACAGCTGTTTCAGGCCGTTGCGAGGAACCGATATGAACGCGCGCGTGCTTGACGGCGAGATCATCACCACGAGGCTCGAGGACACTCGCGCCTATCGCGGCGTGCGCACGAGGCGTATCTTTGCCTTCATCCTCGACTATTTCATCGTCGCGCTGCTCACAGTCCCGTTCGCCATCCTGGTCGCCATTCTCGGACTCTTGACCTTCGGCCTTGGCTGGGCGCTGTTTTCCGTGCTGGTGCCGCTGGTCGCCATTCTCTACATCTGGAACACGCTGGGCAGCAAAGACCAGGCGACCACGGGCATGAAGCTCATGGGCATCCGTCTGGACAAGCTCGACGGCAGCCGCATCGACGGCATGACCGCAGTCGTGCACTCCGTGTTGTTTTGGGCCGGCAATGTCATCCTGACGCCGCTGGTGCTGCTGGTGACGCTGTTTTCCGATCGCAAGCGCACGCTGCACGACCTGCTCTTGGGGACCGTGGTCACCCGCCATGACGTTTGATGGCGTTCGCTACAGCCATCGCCGGCTCGGTTCGACGCCTTGTGCCCAAATATGAGGGCCTTCGACAGGTCGCTGCCCCACAATCCTGTTGAATTTTT
Source organism: Mesorhizobium sp. M3A.F.Ca.ET.080.04.2.1 (assembly GCF_003952525.1). Classification (NCBI taxonomy): domain Bacteria; kingdom Pseudomonadati; phylum Pseudomonadota; class Alphaproteobacteria; order Hyphomicrobiales; family Phyllobacteriaceae; genus Mesorhizobium; species Mesorhizobium sp. M3A.F.Ca.ET.080.04.2.1. The sequence goes on from NZ_CP034451.1 coordinate 787,330, forward strand.
CCCCGACCGGGCCAAAGGTAGGGTGATTCGTAGGAGCACTTCCAAGAATAGATGACGCAGCATCCGACCCAGTCGCCGCAGTTCTTCCTGACCGCGCCGTCGCCGTGTCCGTATTTGGAGGGCCAGTTCGAGCGCAAGGTGTTCACGCACCTGGTTGGCGACAAGGCTCCGGAGATGAACGACCTGTTGACGCAAGGCGGCTTCCGGCGCTCGCAGAATATCGCCTACCGGCCGGCCTGCGAGTCGTGCCGGGCCTGCGTGTCGGTGCGCATCCTGGCGCAGGAATTTTCCGCCAGCCGCAATATGCGCCGCGTGATCCAGCGCAACGCCGATCTTATCGGCGCCATGCATGACGCGCAGCCGTCGACCGAGCAATATTCGCTCTTCCGCGCCTATCTCGACGCCCGCCACCGGCGCGGCGGCATGTCCGACATGACGGTGCTCGACTATGCCATGATGGTTGAGGACACGCATGTCGACACCAAGATCATCGAATACCGGCGTCGCGGCCCCGACAGCTTCATCACCGGCAAAGGCCAGGGCGAGTTGATCGCGGTGGCGCTGACCGACAAGATGGCTGACGGCCTGTCGATGGTCTATTCCTACTTCAGCCCCGATTTCGAGGATCGGTCGCTCGGCACCTTCATGATCCTCGACCACATCGCCCGCGCCAGGGCGATGGGGCTGCCCCACGTCTATCTCGGCTACTGGGTCAACGGCTCGCGCAAGATGAGCTATAAGATGCGTTTCATGCCGCAGGAGCATCTCGGCCCGAAAGGTTGGGAACGCTACGACGACGAAGCGGTCAGTCGCTGAGTTTTTCAAGGTCGAAGCTTAACTGTTTCAAGTCAGGCGACGCTGAGTTTTGAGGCGCCTGGCTGGAGATTTCGCTATCGCGCCGGTTGCCTGGCGACCTGCATTCCACCCGCGAGAATTGCCCGCATGTCCTCCCATCACGACCACCAGAAAGGCCTGCTTTTGACCGCCATAGGCGGCATGACGCTGACCGTAGACATCCCGTTGGTCCGGCTCGCCCATGGCGAGGCCTGGACGATTCTGATGCTGCGCACCGCAAGCATGTTCATTGCCGCGATTGTCATCTGGGCGGTCTGGCGCTCGTTGAGCGACAAGGCGCCAAAGCTCATTCCGGGCCGGCTGGGCGTGGTCGTCGCCACCTTCTATGGGCTCGGCTCGATTGCCTTCATCACCGGCGTCTATCACACCTCGACCGCCGACCTCGTCTTCATCCTCGCCTTCACCACAATGTTCTCGGCACTGCTGTCCTGGCTATTCCTCAAGGAAAGGCCGCAGCCGCTGACGCTCGCGGCGCTGGCGATCATGATCGTCGGCGTCGGAATCATTGTCAGCGACTCCATTGGCAATGGACATCTGTTCGGCGACGTCATGGCGCTGTGCTCGGCACTCTGCGTTGCCTGCGCCATCACCGTCTCGCGAGCCAGCGGCAGGGAGATGGGTTTCACATCGCTCGTAGGGGTGATCCTGCCATTCGCCGTGGCGATCATCATGGTAACGAAGACCGGCTTTCACGTCGACGCGCCGTGGTGGATCATCCTCAACGGCGCCGTGGTCATGCCAATCTCGTTCTTCTGCCTCGCCAATGGGCCGAAATACATTTCAGGGCCGGAAGTGGCGATGTTCTACCTACTGGAAACGGTGTTCGCCCCGGTATGGGTGTGGCTGATCTTTGCCGAGGCTCCATCGCGCAACAGCCTGATCGGCGGGACGATCCTGATCGTGACGCTGGTCGCGCATTCGCTGTGGCAGTTGCATGAGGGGCGAAAGCGGCGCGCGGCGCTGGCCGTGGTTCACCCGGCCTGAGATTTTTTCGCCGCGCCGCGCTCCGCGACCATCTCGATCTGCGGCGGGCCGCCTTCCGGCTCGGCCTGGCTCGTCTGGGCCATTTCATCGGCCAATTCCACCTCACGCAGCCATTCGCGCCAGATGGCGACGAGCAGTGCCATCAGCACCGGGCCGATGAACAGGCCGAGGAAGCCCATCGTCTTGACGCCGCCGATCAGCCCGAAAAAAGTCGGCAGGAACGGCAGCTTGATCGGCCCGCCGACCAGCTTCGGGCGCAACGTCTTGTCCACAATGAAGAGCTCGACCGCGCCCCAAACGAACAGCGCCAGGCCGGCAAACAGCTTGCCGCTGGCGGCGAGGTAGATCGAGACCAGCGTGAAGGAGAGCGGCGCGCCGCCGGGGATCAGCGCCATGATGCCGGTGAGCGCCCCGAGCGTCACCGGCGAAGGCACGCCGGCCAGCCAGTAGGCGACGCCCAGCACCACCCCCTCGCCGATCGCGATGATGGTCATGCCGGTGACCGTGGACGAGATGGTCGCCGGCACGACGCGGGAGATGCGCTCCCAGCGCGTCGGCAGGATGCGCTCGCCGAGCCGATCGACCTGGGCGGCGAAAGACTCGCCGTCGCGATAGGCAAAGAACAGCGCGATCAGCATGAAGAGCAGCGTGAGCAGGAGGCCAAACGCGCTACCGCCGGCCGCCAAGGCGCCGCGATAGATGGTGCCGATGTTGGAGCCGCTCACCAGTTGGATCAATTCTCCGATGCCGCCGGGATGCCCGAGATTGGCCATCCATTGCTCGTTCAGCCATTCGCCGACGACCGGCATGGTCGCGATCCATTGCGGCGTGACCGAGCCGTGGCGGTTGGTCTCGATGGCCCAGGTCACCCATTCGCGCAGCTCGTTGATGGCATAGGTGCCGGCAAGCGCGATCGGCACGACCAGGAAAGTGAGGATGAACAGGATGGCAAAGGTCGCAGCGATGGTGCGACTGCCGCCGACGGCGACAAGCAGCCGGCGGTAGAGCGGCCAGCTGGCAAAAGCGATGACAAGCGCCGCCAGCACTGGGAACAGGAAGCCATGGAAGAAATAAACACCGGCGGCGACGATCAGCACCAGGAGCCAACGCGCCGCCGACAGCGGCGGAATGACAGCCGCCCTGAGCGGCGTCGACAGCCCAAACAGGCGCTGCCCCGGCTTCTGGTTTTCAGCCCGCTTCAATCCGGCGTTTCTCCCCTGCCCGGTGGTTCATGGATGCTTATGGACGATCATAGTGCAGCAATCGTGGCGATAGTCCAAATGTTTGGGGTGCAGCTGCCAATCTCCCCCCTTGTGGGGGAGATGTCCGGCAGGACAGAGGGGGGGCGCGAAGGAACACGACCTTCGCAATCTGTCTTACGAAGGGCTGATAGATGCATCGAACTGACAGGCCGGCGGGACAGCGCCCCCCTCTGCCCTGCCGGGCATCTCCCCACAAGAGGGAGATCAGCTAACTTCAACCAAATTTGCCCGTCCGCGGGAATCCCTTCGGTACCATGCGGCCGGCGGCGGCGCGGGCGCCGATCCATTCGGTCAGTTCCTCGCGCGACTTGGTGAAGGTTCGGTCGGCAGAATCCTGCCAGGAAAGCCCGGTCTCGAGCGTGAAGGTCTTGAGGTCCAACACGCCGCCATCCCTGTATTTCTGCAGGCGCACGCCCTTGCCGCGCGCCATTTCCGGAATTTCGGCAAGCGGGAACACCAGCATCTTGCGATTGTCGCCAACGATGGCGAGGTGGTCGCCGGCGACCGGAATGCAGCGCCTGGCCTCGTCCGGCGCCTTGATGTTCATCACCTGCTTGCCCTTGCGGGTGTTGGCGACGATCTCTTCCTCCGAAACGATGAAGCCGTTGGCGTCGTAGGAAACGAGCAGCAGCTTGCGCTTGGGATCGTGCACGAAGGCGGTGACGATATCCTGGTCGTTCTCCATGTCGACGATGATACGGATCGGCTCGCCATGGCCGCGCCCGCCCGGCAGCCGGTCGGCGCCGATGGTGTAGAACTTGCCGCCGGTGGTGAAGATCAGGATCTTGTCGGTGGTCTGGGCATGGAAGGCCAGCTTCAGGCTGTCGCCTTCCTTGAAGGCAAGCTGCGAGTGATCGGTCAGGTGACCCTTCATGGCACGCAGCCAGCCCTTTTCGGACACCACGACCGTGACCGGCTCGCGTTCGATCATGGCGTGCGCGATGTCGGTGAGGTCATGTTCCGGCGCGTCGGCGAACTGGGTGCGGCGCTTGCCGAGCGCGGTCTCCGGCCCGAACTTGTCGCGGATGCTGGTGACTTCCCACTTGATCGTCGCCCATTGCTTGGCCTCGGAGGCCAGCAAGGCCTCGATCTGCTTCTTCTCTGCGGTAAGCCCGTCGAATTCCTTGCGGATCTCGATCTCTTCGAGCTTGCGCAAGGCGCGCAGACGCATGTTGAGGATGGCTTCGGCCTGGCTGTCGGTGAGCGACCAGCGGGCCATCATCACCTGTTTCGGCTCATCCTCCTCGCGGATGATCCTGATCACCTCGTCGATGTTCAAATAGGCGATCAGGTAGCCGGCGAGGATTTCCAGCCGCTTCTCGATTTCGCCCAGCCGATGCTTCGAACGGCGGATCAGCACGTCGCGGCGATGATCGAGCCACTCCTTCAGCACGCCCCGCAGCGACAGCACGTTCGGCACTTTGCCGCGCGACAGCACATTCATGTTGAGCGGGAAGCGACTTTCGAGCTCGGTGAGCTTGAACAGCGATTCCATCAGAATACCGGGATCGACCGTGCGGCTCTTCGGCACCAGCACGATGCGGATATCCTCGGCGCTCTCGTCGCGGATGTCCTCAAGCAGCGGCAGCTTGCGCGCCATCAAGAGCTCGGCGATCTTCTCGATCAGCCTGGCCTTCTGGACGCCGTAGGGGATCTCGGTGACGACGATACTCCAGGTGCCCCTGCCCTGGTCTTCCTGGTTCCATTTGGCGCGCACGCGGAAACCGCCGCGCCCTGTCTCATAGGCTTCGAGGATCGAGGCGCGGCTGTCGACGATGATGCCGCCGGTCGGGAAATCCGGCCCCTGGACGAAATCCATCAGCTTCGCCACGGGCGCATCCGGATGCTCGATCAGGTGGAGAGCGGCGTCGCAGAGCTCGGCGGCGTTGTGCGGCGGGATCGAAGTCGCCATGCCGACCGCAATGCCGGAGGAGCCATTGGCGAGCAGGTTCGGGAAGGCGCCGGGGAGCACGACCGGCTCCTCATCCTCCTCATTGTAGGTCGGCCGGTAGTCGACCGCATCCTCGGTGATGCCGGCGAGCAAGTCGCTCGCCACATCGGTCATGCGCGCTTCGGTGTAGCGCATGGCGGCCGCGTTATCGCCATCGATGTTGCCGAAATTGCCCTGCCCGTCGACCAGCGGGTAGCGCATCGAGAATTCCTGCGCCAGACGCACCAGCGCATCGTAGATCGACTGATCGCCATGCGGGTGGAACTTACCCATCACCTCGCCGACGATGCGGGCGCATTTGGCGAAGCCCTGGTCGGGGTTGAGCCTCAAAAGCCGCATGGCATGCATGATGCGGCGATGGACAGGCTTCAGCCCGTCGCGCACATCCGGCAATGCCCGGTGCATGATGGTCGACAGCGCATAGGCGAGATAGCGCTCCTCGAGCGCCTTCTTCAGATCGACCGGTTCGATGTGATCGCCGCCGCCATTGTCTTGCGGTGGCAAAAGCCTTTTTCCCATGGGCGTGGAACTAGCCGAGCGGGTGATTCGCGGCAAGCGCCGACACCGAAATCCGCAGAGACTCGCCCCGGCACCGGACACCGCTGCCTTCTACAGGCCTCACGGACAATGATGTGAAGGATTTCACGGAACCACCCGGCCCGCCGCTCCAATTTGCCGGCAATCTGCAACGTAAGTCTCTGGGGCAGTCCGCGCCGGCCAACATCAACTTGTTACATGCCGGCTCTATTTCGCATGCAACGGGTCGGCGCAGTGGAGCGGAATGGGAGCCGCTGTCTTCATGACAAATTCACCGCATATGCCAAAGGCCTCCGACCGGGTTTGCTTTTCATCGCCGATTTCGACAAAGGTGCCGGGAAATGCCTTCTTCCCGTTCCGTTCGTCACGGAATGGTGGTGGAGTAGAATTCAAAGCACTTTTCAGGACAGGGAACTCGCCATGACCATTCAAAACACCATGCTCAAGAAGCTGACTTTTTCGACCTTTCTTCTGACTTTGCCCCTGAATAGCGCCCTCGCCGCTGACCCGGCGGTCGCCGAGCGCGTCAAATCCATGCTTGCCACGCAGGGCGTCGAGATTTCCTGGACCGGGGTCTCCGGCGACAACTCCAACGTGGTGCTGCAGGGCGTCTCCATCAAGCCGGCGGCTGAGAAGGAGGCGCTCCCGATCGGCGATGTGAAGCTGGAAGGCGTCACCGAGGCCAACGGCGGCTTCGATATCGCAACCGTGTCGACTTCGGCCTTCGAGCGCAGCCAGGACGGCGTGACGCTCAATCTCAGCCCCTTCGTCATCCACGACATGAAGGTTCCGGCCGAAGGCAGCACCGACCCGCTGGGCTCGCTGATGATGTACAAGTCGGCCGAACTGTCGAACATGACGGTCAAGGTCGCCGACAAGACCGCCTTCTCGATGGACGGGCTCGCGGTCCAGATCAACCCGCCGGCAGACGGCAAGCCGATGGATTTCACCGCCAACACCGAAAAGTTCAATGCCGACCTGACGCTGGTCGACGACCCCAAATCGAAGGAGGTCATCGACGCGCTTGGCTACCAGAACATCTCCGGCACCATCGCGATGGCGGGCACCTGGCAGCCGAGCGACGGCAAGATGGAACTGTCGAAATATGACATCTCGGTCGAGAATGCCGGCACGCTCGGCATGACCTTCAACCTCGGCGGCTACACCGTCGAGTTCGTCAAGTCGATGCAGGAGATGCAAAAGAAGCTCGCCGCGCAACCCCAGGGCGCCGACAACTCGGCGGAAAGCATGGCCATGCTCGGCCTGCTGCAGCAGCTTTCCTTCAACGGCGCCTCGATCCGCTTCGACGACGATTCGCTCACCGGCAAGGTGCTCGACTATGTCGGCAAGCAGCAGGGCATGTCGGCCAAGGACGTCGCCAACCAGGCCAAGGCCGTGGTGCCGTTCGGCATGGCGCAGCTCAACAATCCGGAACTGACGGCCGAGGTCACCGCTGCGGTCAGCAAGTTCCTCGACGATCCGAAGAGCCTCGAAATCTCGGCCGAGCCGCCCGCTGCCGTGCCGTTCGCGCTGATCATGGCCGGCGCGATGTCCAACCCGCTCGACCTGCCGAAGACGCTCGGCGTCAAGGTCAGGGCCAACGAGGACTGAGCGGGCCGTGCTCCTTCTCCCCGCCTCTATACCGTATAGGGCCGGGGAGAAAGGGCAGTTGCAACGCTGCCGTCAATCCTTCTTAGCCACGGCCACGCGCAGCGACAGCTCACGCAGCTGCTGCGGCGTGGCTTCCGAGGGCGCGTTCATCAGCAAGTCATACGCCTGCTGGTTCATCGGGAACATGGTGACCTCGCGCAGGTTCTTGGCGCCGACCAGCAGCATGACGATGCGGTCTATGCCGGCCGCCATACCGCCATGCGGCGGCGCACCGTACTGGAAGGCGCGGTAGAGGCCGCCGAAGCGCTCCTCGACCGTGGCGCGATCAAGCCCGACGGTTTCGAAGGCCTTGACCATCGTTTCCGGCAGGTGGTTGCGGATGCCGCCGGACGCGATCTCGAAGCCGTTGCAGACCATGTCGTACTGGAACGCCTTGATGCCGAGCAGGTCCTCGCCGCCGAGCGCCTCGATGCCGCCCTGCGGCATCGAGAACGGGTTGTGGGCGAAGTCGATCTTCTTCTCGTCCTCGTTCCACTCGAAGAACGGGAAGTCGACGATCCAGCACAATTCGAAGCGGTCGCGGTCGACGAGATTCAACTCCTCGCCGGCGCGGGTGCGAGCAGCACCCGCAAAGGAAACGAACTTCTTCGGATCGCCCGCGACAAAGAAGGCGGCATCGCCGTCGGCAAGGCCGAGCTGCTGGCGCACGGCCTCGGTGCGTTCCTCACCGATGTTCTTGGCGATCGGACCCGCGCCTTCGAGCTTGTCGCCCTCCTTGCGCCAGAAGATATAGCCAAGACCAGGCTGGCCCTCGCCCTGCGCCCAGGAATTCATGCGGTCGCAGAAGGCACGGCTGCCGCCGGTCTTCGCCGGAATGGCCCACACCTCGGCCTTCGGATCGTTGGCCAGGATGTTGGCGAAAACCTTGAAGCCGGAGCCGCGGAAATGGTCCGATACCGCCTGCATCTCGATCGGGTTGCGCAGGTCCGGCTTGTCGGTGCCATAGGTGCGCATGGCCTCGTCATAAGGGATGCGCCGGAATTTCTGGGTCACCGGCTTGCCGGCGGCGAAGGTCTCGAAGACGCCGCGAAGCACCGGCTCCATGGTGGAAAGCACGTCGTCCTGCTCGACGAAGCTCATCTCGAGGTCAAGCTGGTAGAACTCGCCAGGCAGACGGTCGGCGCGCGGATCTTCGTCGCGGAAGCAGGGCGCGATCTGGAAATAGCGGTCGAAGCCGGAGACCATGATCAGCTGCTTGTATTGCTGCGGCGCCTGCGGCAGCGCGTAGAAGGTGCCCGGATGGATGCGTGACGGCACCAGGAAGTCGCGCGCGCCTTCAGGCGACGACGCGGTCAGGATCGGCGTCGAGAACTCGGTGAAACCCGCCTCCCCCATGCGGTTGCGCATCTCGGCGATGATCTTGGTGCGCGCGATGATGTTCTTATGCAGCGTCTCGCGGCGCAGGTCGAGGAAGCGATATTTCAGGCGGATGTCTTCCGGATAGTCCGGCTCGCCGAACACCGGCAGCGGCAGTTCCTTGGCCGCCGACAGCACCGCGATCTCGCGCGCGAAAATCTCGATCTCGCCGGTCGGCAGGTTGGCGTTGACGGTTTCGGGCAGACGCGCCTTGACCGCGCCGTCGACGCGGATCACCCATTCGCCGCGCACCGTCTCGGCGATCTTGAAGGCGGGCGAATCCGGATCGGCGACGATCTGCGTCAGGCCATAGTGGTCGCGAAGGTCGATGAACAGCAGCCCGCCATGGTCCCGCACGCGATGCACCCAACCCGACAGACGGACGGGATTGCCGACGTCGCTCTTTCGCAATTGGGCACAGGTGTGGCTGCGGTAACGATGCATGGTCATTGCTGGAATCCGGAATTGCGAGCGAAAGCCCGGCTCGAAAATTGGCGCGAAAAGCGCATGAGAGACCCGCTTTGTCAAGTTAAGTGGTCGCATGGGGCAAGCGTCACAACAGGCTCGCGGCCTCGTTGTTCAAGCGAAGCGGATTTCGGCACCCTGTCGCTCGAAATCGGCGAGGATATCGGCAGGCGCCGTGCTTTCGACCACCAGATGCCGGATCGCGTCGGGCGCAGCGACCCGGTAGGGAGCCGCGGTGGCGAGCTTGTCGTTCGTGACCGCGATGACGATGCCGGCGCTGTTCCTGGCCATGGCGCGCTTTACCTCGGCCTCGGCCGAATCGAACGCCGTGACGCCGCGCGAGGCATCGAGGCCGCAGGATCCGAGGAAAAACAGATCGGCCCCGAGCTGCGCGACGGCCGCTAGTGTGTCGCCGCCGACGCAGGTGCCGAGGTCGCGCGAATAGCGGCCGCCGAGCATGATCAGCTCGACCAGCGGAAGATCGGCCAGCGCCGATGCGACCCCCAGCGAATTGGTGGCGACCGTCAGCTCAATGTCGCGCGGGAGGGCGCGGGCGATCGCCTCGTTGGTGGTGCCGCCATCGATGAACAGCGCCTGACCGGCGGTGACAACCTCCACCGCAGCCTTCGCCAGGCGCATCTTTTCCTCGACAGCGTGGCTGCTGCGCTGACTGATCGTTGCGGCAGCGAACGGCGCCAAGGTGATCGCCCCGCCATAGACGCGCCGGAGTTGGCCGGCCTTGGCGAGTTCTCGCAGATCGCGGCGTACCGTGTCCTCGGAAACGCCGAAGCGGCTGGCCAGCTCGCCGGCAAGAACCTTCCCGTCCGCCGCCAGGCGGTCGAGTATGAATTGGTGACGTTCCTCGGTCAGCATGCACGAACCTCTTTCTTTATGCACGTTCTTGCATGATTTGCCTGTTCATGCAAGAAACGGTGCATGGATCGGCGATGCCGACCGTGGCGCAACGGCAAAATAGGGGCGCATGAATGGCGTGGTATATCGCAACATCTCTCCGCAACGAGGACCGCCCAAAGCTGACGGTCGCTCCGGAAAACGTGGCCGCATACGACAAGGTGTGCGACGCGATGACTGCGCAATATGAGCAATTGCCGAAAGACGATCCGCTGTACGCCGTTGCCGATCCCGTCGAGATGATCAACGGTTTCGAACTCCCGGACTTCGAACCGTTCGAGATCAAGATCAGGGGAAGCTCGGCCGACCTTCCCGACATCATCAGTACCGGAATGGGCTGGCTGGTGAGCGACAAAGTCAGGGCCGAGATCGAGCGGATCGAGCCCGGTCGCCACAAGTTTCTCCCGGCCCGCCTTGCCACGGACACGGAGACGGGGATCGACCGCTGGAGATTCCTCGACATTTGCGGGCGGCTGGACTGCGTCGCGCTCGATGCTTCGGAAGGCGTATTCAAACGGGTCTACGATCCGGAACTGCCCGAATACTTCCGCTACCTGGAAGAGGGCGGAAGCAAGACCAAGATCGCGATCTGGCGATCCTGCGCGGAAGGTCGTGCCATCTGGTACGACTATCGCATCAAACGCCGGTTTATTTCCGACGAATTCGCAGAATTCATTCAACGAGAATGCATTCGCGGGTGGTCTCTGACGACTTTTGACCGGCCCAATCGAGTGCGCGAAGTCGAGGGGGGCATCGACTGATGGCTGGCGACCATCCATCTGGCAAAACGTCCTATCGGAAAGGGCCGCTATGACCTTTGGCCTCAAACTCGCCCCTCAGCACCGCGTCTATGCCGGGTTCGGGATCTATTCCTTCGCCATGGGCAACATTTTCCCACGGCTGCCCGACATCAAGCACGCGATGGGCATCGCAGACGGAACACTGGGGCTCAGTCTGATAGGGACGCCCATCGGCACCTTGATCGCGCTGACGCTGGCAGCGCCGATCCTGGAACGTGTCGGCTTCCGCCGGGCGCTGCTCTGGCTGGTCCCGCTTCTGGCGCTTGTCTACGCCATCGCCGTGCACGCGTCCGGGCCGGTCGCGCTGTTTCTGATGCTGCTTCCTATCGGCCTGATGATCGGCAGCGTCGAAATCATTCTCAACGTCGAGGCCGACAGAACCGAGTTCCTGCTCAAGCGACGCATCATGAACCGCGCGCATTCATTCTGGAGCGCGGGCTTCTTCGGCGCCGGCCTGTTCGGCGGCGCCATGGCGCATCTCGGCCTGTCACCGCAACTCCACCTGGCCCTCGTCGTGCCGATGGTGGCCGTTGCGATGGCGCTGTTTCTCGGCGGCTACGAGCCGGCCCCTGCGCGCTTTGCCACCTCCGGCGACACGGCGCCCATGTTTGCGCGGCCGACACTGCCGATCCTCGTGCTCGTCGCGGTGACGCTTTCGGCGATGCTGCTGGAAGGCGCGAGCATCGACTGGTCGGCCATCTATATGCGGACCGTCTTCGAATCCGGCCCGTTCATCGCCGGCTTAACGGTGGCTCTGTTTGCGTTCTCGCAGGCGGCGACGCGCTTCTTTGCCGACAGCTTCGTCGACCGCCACTCGCCGAGCGGCGTGGCGCGCACCCTCCTGGCGACGATGGCCGCCGGCGTCGTCGTGGTCTTCTTCTCGCCCGCGCCATTTGTCTCGATGTTCGGCTTCGTGCTCCTGGGCATCGGGAGCAGCGCCATCTTCCCGCTGGCGATTTCGGCAGCCGCGCAGCGAAGCGACCGCCCGGCGGCCATCAACGTGGCGGCATTGTCGCAAATCTCCTTCATTGCTTTCCTGCTCGGCCCGCCGCTGCTCGGCTTCGTCTCCGACCACTGGGGCATTCGCTCGGCCTTCGGCATCGGCATCCCGTTCATCGCACTCAGCCTGCTGACAGCGGGCTCTCTTGGCCGGCGCCCCACGCTGGCCGAGGTGGGATCCGGCACGACCCAGGAAGCGCTGGCGCGGGCCAACGAGGCATAAGATCAAGCTGTCCCTTGTGGGATCAGCCGACTTCTATGTTCATTTCTGCAATCAGACGCTCGCGCCCGGCCAGCGAGTTCAGAGCCTTGTCGCCCAGTTCCCGGGCGACGAGGTTGAGCAGCGCTTCGCAAAAGACGACATAGGCACCCATGCTGTTCGAATAGAAACTGCTGGCATGGGGAATGAAGAAGGCGTGCTTGGCCGGAGGGACGAGCGGCGAGGATCGGGAATCGGTGATCGCCATTACGGTTTGGCCGTTCGCAGCGGCGATGCGACCCACCTCGGCGACGCTCCTCGTATAGGGCGCGCAGCTTGCGATGATGACGACGTCGCCTTTATCCAGCTGTGAGAGCGCCTCGGCGACACCCAGCCGCGGCGCGTCCAGGAGCGCGACGTCGGAGCGCACCATTCCCAGGCAATAGGTGAGAAAGCTCGCCAGCGAATGGAACTGGCGAACGCCATGGATGCGCACGCGACGCGCGCTTGCGAGCAGCTTCGTCGCCCCCTTCAGCGACGCGCCATCCAACTGGCCCAGGAAAGCGTCGACATTCGCCGCCGTTTCCTGCGCCAACTGCGCGAAAACCTCGACCTCTGCATCGCCGGCGGACGGAGTCGCCAGCAACCGTCCGGCCTGGCGGCTGTAGAAATATTGCTGGTCGTTTGCGATGGCCTTGCGGAAGACGGCCTGGAAATCGCCAAAACCTTCGAAGCCGAGACGTTTCGCCAGCCTGGTCAGTGTCGATGGATTGATGCCGAACTGAGCGGCGAGCTCCGAGATCGAGCGCACCGCCGATTGTTCCGGAGCCTCCACCAGCTTGGCGAACACGTCATGCGCCTTCGAGCCGAGGGAGAAGCCAGCCTCGTCGCGGCCGACCGAGAGCGCCAGCGCCCTGAGTTCTTCGATGGTGCGCGGCGGCTCCGCTATGGCTTCCTCAGGCATCGCCCCCGTTCCTGCTCACGCGGCGACAGGGACCAACCCGTCGCGCATGTCGAAGCGAGCTGCTTCATGCGGGGCATCGTAGACAGACCATTCGACCTTGTCAGCCCCGATGCAGATGACCGCGGTCGCCAAGGTGTTCTCGATATCGCTGTCGTCCGGGTCGGTGCGGTGAATCGGCAGCTCCGGGTCGGCTGCGTCCCACAATATGCCAAGCGCGCGGGTTTGCGGATCAGACTGGAGCGGCTGATCGAGCAGCAGTTCGCCACGCCGCTGGCGGACACCGGACGATCCTGTGACGATCTGCGACACGCGTCCGGAGTCGGCATGGATGAGGTGGTTCGAGTGAACCCGCGGCACGTCGACACGGTCGACCGACAGGACTTGGGCGGTGAACTCGACGCTGAGGAGCCGTTCGTCTCCGGCCTGGCCCAGGGTCAGGTGAAAGGCGCCGGCGCGGGGCGCCGATCTGAGCACGGCCAACGCCGCGTCAAGATTTGATGCATCAAGCATCGCGCGCGCGAGCACCATACGCGGCGTGCCGGCGCCGGCGGCCAGCGGCCTGATGTTGTTGACGGCCTGGACCAGGCCCGTCGACGTGACGCCAAACGTGTGGCCGGGCAGCGAGCCGGGATAGACGAAGGCTGTGAAGTGATTGCCGCCCTCGGAAGCCACATGCGCCAGCGCGCAGTGACCGGCAAAGTCGGGAGCGCCATCCTCATTATGGCCGATGACGTGCGGCGAACCCGGCAATTGCACGGTGGTGCAGCCGTCCGGCGCCATCGCCCAGATATCGCCGCGACAGTTCCACAGGAAAACGTCCTCGAAGGGCAATTCCAGACCGGCGGCCAGGCCCCGCAATTCGGCCCAGTATCGCGGAAACCGGTCCCGCACGATCGTTGCCATCATGCCGATGCGGGTATCGAAGCGGCGAGAAACCAGCTCCTGCCATGCGGCAGATTGGCGGAAATGATCGTGCAGGGCCGCGCGGCCGAAACGCCCCAGGGTTGCTCCGACATCATATGGCGAGCCCGAGACCTCGATGAAGGAAAGCAGGCGGCAATCATCATGCGACATGCTGCAGAAACTCTTTCAAGCGAGGATTTTGCGGGTTCTCGAGCAGCTCCCGCGGCTCGCCGTCGACGGCGATCTTGCCGCCTTCCATGAAAATCAGCCTGGTGCCGACCTTGCGGGCGAAGGCCATCTCGTGGGTGACCACAATCATCGTCATGCCCTCTTCGGCGAGCGCCTGCATGACGCGCAGCACTTCATGCCGGAGCTCGGGATCGAGCGCCGAGGTCGGCTCGTCGAACAGCATCAGCTTAGGCCTGACGGCGAGCGCGCGGGCGATGGCGACCCGTTGCTGCTGGCCGCCGGAAAGTTCACTCGGATAGTGATGCGCCCGATCGGCGAGCCCGACCTTGGCCAGCATTTCCAGCGCTTGCTTGCGCGCCTGCTGCCGCGTCTCACCGCGCACACGGTGCGGGCCGAAGGCGACGTTCTCGAGCGCCGTCATCTGCGGAAAGAGATTGAACTGCTGGAAGACCATGCCGGCTTCCTGACGGATCAGGCGAACCATGCGGCCGCCGGACTTGACGCTGATGCCGTCGACGACGAGATCTCCGCCGTTGATCTCTTCAAGCGCGTTGATGCAGCGAAGCAGCGTCGACTTGCCGGATCCGGAGGGACCGATCAGAACGATCTTCTCGCCAGGTTCAATCGCCAGGTCGACTTCGTCGAGGATCGTGACGTGGCCGAAGCGCTTGGTAACCTTCCTGAATTCCACGATGCTCACAGGATGCGCATCCTCTTCTCGGTCAGCCTGAGGATCAGCGTAAGCGTGCCGGTCATGATCAGGTAGAACATGGCCACGGCGGACCAGATCTCGACGGCACGGAAGTTGGCCGCCATGATTTCCTGGCCCTGCCGGGTGAGCTCGCCGACGCCGATGACGATAAACAGCGACGTGTCCTTCAGGCTGACGATGAACTGGTTGCCGAGCGCCGGGATCATGCGGCGGAACGCGAGTGGACCGATGATGTAGAAAAGCACCTTCCAGAACGGCAGGCCAAGCGCCAGGCCGGCTTCGCGCAAGCCGCGATGGACGGAAAGAAACGAGCCGCGCACGATCTCGGCGATATAGGCGCCGGCATTGATGACGATTGCCATGATGGCGGCCGCCAGCGGGTTGATGCGGACATCGGCAAGAATCGGCAATGCGAAATAGATGAACATGACCTGCACGATGATCGGCGTGCCGCGTATCAGCTCCACATAGAGGAAGGCGATCGCGTTGAGAACGGCATTGCCGTAGGCGCGCGCCAGGCCGGCGGTGAAGCCGATCACCAGCCCGCCGGCGAGCCCGGCGAGCGCGATCAGCACGGTGAGGCGCGCTCCTTTCAAGAGCTCAGGCAGGGCCTGCCAGATAACGGACCAATCGAAATCCATGAGAGCTGTCCTTCAAGGAAAGCGCACCGGACGCGCCCGGCGCGCAGAGAATCCCGGCGATCAGCTCTTTGGCGGTTCGGTGCCGAACCACTTCTTGTAGATCGTGTTATAGGTGCCGTCGCTTTTCAGCTTGGCGATCGACGCGTTGACCTTGGCGACGAGCTCGCTGCCCTTCGGGAAGGCGATGCCATATTGCTGGGCCATCATTTGCGGGCCGACGGTCTTCACTTTCCCCTGGCCGTTGGTCTTGATGTAGTAAAGCACGTTCGGTGTGTCGTGCATGGCGGCGTCGGCGCGCCCGGTCGCGACTTCCAGATAGGCATTGTCGCTGTTCGGGAACAGGCGCAACTCGGTGTCCTTGAAGTGCTCCTTGGCGTAGTCGGTGGCTGAGGTGCCGGTCTTGACGGCAAGCGTCTTGCCGGCGAGATCGTCCGGACCCTTGATCGCACTGTCGACCGGCACCATCAGCAGGAAGCCGCTGTCGTAATAGCCATCCGAAAAGTCGATGACCTTCTTGCGTTCATCCTTGATGGTGATGCCGGCAAGGCCGACGTCGACCTGCTTGGTCTGCAGCGCCGGAATGATGCCGTTGAAGTCCATCGGCTGCAGCGTGTAGGTCACGCCAATGTCCTTGGCGATTGCCGCCCACAGGTCGATGTCGAAGCCGACATACTTGTCGCCCTCCTTGAATTCGAACGGAACAAAGGCGGTGTCCGTCGCCACGATCAGGTCGGCGGCAAAGGCAGGTTGGCCAAGCACAAGTGTTGCCGCGACGGCCGCTGCGGCGGTGAGGCTTGCAAGCGCGAACTTCATTTTTCGGGTTCCCCTGTTTGTTGGAATTGCCACGGAACCCTAGCACCGCTGTACCCTTATCGCAAATCTAAAATGCATTTTGTTCTATGAATGCCTTTTAGATTTGCATGACCGCCTGTTTGGTCCCGGAGAAATGAGCCCTAGTCGAAGGCCCATTGGGCTCGCAACGCGTCCGCACCGGCAAGCCTCAGCCCACACGCTTCGACCGCCCGTCTGGTGGCCGCGACAAGGTCCTGATTTCCGGAAGCCAGCGCTCCATCGGGGAGCAAAAGATTGTTTTCGAATCCGACGCGCGCGTGCCCCCCAAGCAGTGCCGCGGCGGTGACGCAGGCCGTCTCGCAAGCGCCGAAGGCGCAGACCATCCAATGCCTGAATGGGGCAGTGCCGGGGGCCAGAAACGGCAGCAAGTCGGCAGGGCTGGATTTCTGCCCGACCGTGTAGCGACCAAGCACATAGAGAACGGGCACGTTGTCGAAGGGTATCACGCCGCGCTTCGCGAGCGCCGCCAGCCGGGTCGCTTCTTCCGGCGAATAGAGGATGACCTGCGGCGCGATCTTCTCCACCCGCAACTTTTGGAGAAACGCAGCGAAGGCGCTTTCGTGCGCTTCATCCGGGACGAATTCGCGCAAGGCCAGCGAAACCGCTTCGGGGCGCGTCTCAAGCACCACGCGCATCTGCTGCTCTGGTTGATACATCTCCAAGGCCTCACTCGTGATCTGGACCACCAGACCTTCGCCGACGCGAGCTTTGATCGCCGCCGTCGCGGCCCGATAAGCCTCGGCGTCCAGCAGGTGACCTCCATCGCGGTCGCGGACATGGACATGGATCATGGCAGCGCCGGCATCGAGCGAGGCTGCGGCAACGCTCGCCAGTTCTTCGGGGGTGATCGGCAAGGCGGAATGATCCACCTTCGTGCGCCTGCCGCCATTGGGCGCCACGGCGATGACGACCGAATCGGATCGCCCGGAAGCGGCCTGCCCTTCAGTTGTGCCGTTGCGCATGGCCAGCTCCATTTGTTGCATACTGCTATTGTTTGCAACATCTATTGCATGCCCGAGCAGCGGCGTCTATGGTTGCGGCATGATCCGCGCGCCACTCTCCGATGCCATCGTCGAGATCTTCGACACCTTGCCCTCCCAGTTGCAGGGCGCTGCGCGCTATCTGCTCGACAATCCCGAAGACGTCGCGCTGTTGTCGATGCGCGAGCAGGCCCGTCGCGCCGGCTTGCAGCCCTGGACGATGGTGCGCCTGGCGAAACGGCTGGGCTTCGACGGCTACGAACCGCTGCGGTCGCTCTACGCCAACGCCATGCGACAAGGAGAACTCGGCTTTGCGGGCAAGGCCGGCGCGCAGCTCGCGCGGCAAAAGCAGGTTGGCGACCGGGCGTTGGCCGCCGAGATGATCAGGTCGCTGTCGGCCCAAGTCGCCGAACTCGGCGAGACCGACCGGCTCGAGTCTCTGGTCGCCGCCGCCGAGGCGCTGCATGCGGCGCGCCGGATATTCTGCCTCGGGCTGCGCTCCAGCCATCCGGTCGTCGCGCATTTCGCCTATGTCATGTCCTTCCTCGGCGAAAAGGCCGTCATGCTGGACGCCGCATCGGGAGCCGGTACCGACGCCATTCGCCTGGCGGCCGACGAGGACGTGCTGCTCGTGGTCAGCGTCGCCCCCTACACCAGGACAACCGTCGACCTTGCCCGTCGCGCGGCAGCCAATGGCGTGCCGGTGATCGCGCTCACCGACAGCGCCGTATCGCCGCTCGTCGGTTTGGCTGGACTTTCGGTCCTGATCGCGACCGAAAGCCCGTCCTTCTTCCACACCATGGCGCCGGCCTTCATCGTCGGCGAGGTTCTCGCGGCGCTGATCGCCGGCAAGGGGGGAGAAGGTTCGCTCGCCGCCATTCGCCGCACCGAGGATCAACTGTCCCAACTCGACATCCACATTCTGACGCCGCGCGGCCGGAGGAAAGCATGACCCACATCCTGCACCGCCAGATCCACGCCAAGCTGCCCATCGCCAGCGGCGGCAAGGGCGTCGAGCTCTTCGATACCGACGGGCGCGCCTATATCGATGCCTCGGGCGGAGCAGCGGTTTCGTGCCTCGGCCACGGTCATCCCGATATCCTCGCCGCCATGCACCGGCAGGCCGACCGGCTTGCCTATGCCCATACCAGCTTCTTCACCAGCGACGTCGCCGAAGCGCTCGCCGACCGGCTCGTGGCGGACGCTCCGGCCGGGATCAGCCATTGCTATTTCGTCTCGGGCGGCTCGGAGGCGGTCGAGGCCGCGCTCAAGATGGCGCGGCAGTATTTCGTCGAGATCGGCGAGCCGCAGCGCCGCAACATCATCGCCCGCAGGCAAAGCTACCACGGCAACACGCTCGGCGCGCTCGCGACCGGCGGCAACGAATGGCGCCGCGCGCAGTTCCGGCCGCTGCTCATCGACACGCATCACATTGATCCCTGCTTCGCCTATCGTTTCCAGGAAGCGGGCGAGACGGATGCAGAATATGCCGCGCGCGCGGCACAGGCGCTGGAGGACAAGATCCTCGAGCTCGGGCCTGAAACGATCATGGCCTTCGTTGCCGAAACGGTGGTCGGCGCGACGGCAGGCGCCGTGCCGCCGGTGGCGGATTACCTCCGCCGCATCCGCGAAATCTGCGACCGCCACGGCGTCCTGCTGATCCTCGACGAGGTCATGTGCGGCATGGGCCGCACCGGAACGCTGCATGCCTGCGAGCAGGACGGCGTCGTTCCCGACCTGATGACGATCGCCAAAGGGCTGGGCGGCGGCTATCAACCGATCGGCGCCGTCCTGCTCAGCCGAAAGATATTCGATGCGTTCGCGAACGGCTCGGGCCTTTTCCAGCACGGCCACACCTATATCGGCCATCCCATGGCCTGTGCGGCGGCACTTGCCGTTCGGGAGGTGATCGCCCGCGACAGGCTGCTCGAAAACGTCAGAGCCATGGGCCACTATCTGTCGCGCCGGCTTGGCGAGCGGTTCAGCAATCATCCTAATGTCGGCGACGTCCGCGGGCGCGGCCTGTTCATGGGCGTCGAACTGGTCGAAGACCGTTCGACCAGGCAGCCGTTCGATCCGAAGCGGAAACTGCATGCGAGGATCAAGAAGGCGGCGATGGCGCGTGGGCTTCTCGTGTACCCCATGGGAGGCACGATCGACGGGGTCAATGGCGACCACGTGCTTCTCGCGCCACCGTTCATCAGCGGCGAGCAGGTCATCGATGCGATCGTCGAACGCCTCGACGATGCCATCCGGGATGCATTGCGGGCCTGAGCCGGACAGCCAAGGGTTGGCCAGCCGGACCGCGACGAGGGCTGCGCTCGTCCAGGTCGACAGGATGACCGGACCAGGGCCGGATTGGGCTGGCATTGATGGGGGCAATGGTCCAAGAAGGATCACTCGAACGTGATTGCCCTTCCAGATGTCCTCTATCCGCCCGCTGATCCCTCTCCTCATTGCCGCAGGCATCCTGCTCGGCGGCAACGGACTGCAGGGCACGCTGATTGCATTGCGCGGCGCGCGGGAAGGCTTTTCCGCCTCCGACATCGGCCTGATGGGCACGTTCTACTTCGCCGGCTTCCTGCTCGGCTGCCTTGCGGTCACCCACATCCTCAAGGCCGTCGGCCATGTACGGACGTTCTCGGCACTCGCCGCGATCGCTTCGGTCGGCACGCTGCTCTTGGTGCTTGTTATCAACCCGGTGATGTGGTGCGCGATACGCTTTGCCGGCGGCTTCTGCTTCGCCGGCCTGTTCACCGTCATGGAGGCATGGCTCAATTCAGGCGTCGGCAACAAGGACCGTGCCCGGGTGCTCGCCATCTACCGCATGGTCGACATCGGCTCGGTGACCAGCGCGCAGTTCCTGATCCCGGTGTTCGGCGCCGGCGGCTTCGCCATCTTCGCCGTGATGTCGATGATGATCACCTTGTCGCTGGTGCCGGTCTCGCTTGGTGACCGCTCCAATCCGGCGCCGCCGGAAGAGGTCAAGCTCGACCTGCCGCGGGTGTGGCGGATCTCGCCGCTCGGCTCGATCGGCTGCATCGCCGTCGGAGTGACCAACAGCGCCTTCCGCACGCTGTCCCCGGTCTATGCCGAGGAGATCGGCATGTCGGTTGCCGACGTCGTGACCTTCGTCAGCGTCGGCATCTTTGGCGGGGCGCTTATCCAGTATCCGCTCGGCTATCTCTCCGACCGCTGGGACCGGCGCTCGGTGCTGCTGACGACAACATGCTGCGCCATGCTCGCGGCGCTGGCGCTGGCCTTCGTGGCGCGCAGCGACCCGTTCCTCAACTTCGTCATCGTCTTCATCTTCGGCAGCTTCGCCATGCCGCTTTACTCGCTGTCGGCGGCACATTCCAATGACCGCGCAGGCAAGGGTGAATTCGTGCTAATCAATGCGGCGCTGATGCTGTTCTATTCCTTCGGCGCCATCGGCGGGCCGATCGCGGCATCGGCGGTGATGCAATTCTTCGGGCCGAGCGCGCTCTTCATCTTCAGTGCAGCCGTCTACGCCATTCTCATCATCGTGATCCTCTACCGGATGCAGGTCCGATCCGGCGTTCCGGCCGACAATCGGAGCCGCTTCACCGCGCTTTTGCGAACCTCGACATTGTTCGGGCGACTGGCGCGCCGAAACGGCGATCCGGACGCAGCCGGCTAGAGAGGTTCAGCGTCCGGTAGAAACGCTGAGCCCTCTAACCGATTGTTTTTGCGCAATTCCAGGCCGAAAACCGTTGCACAGTTTTCCTGGAATTGCTCCAGCGGCGGCTTGACGAAAGCGCCTGCGGCTGGAATGGAGAGAGACCTGATTTTTTGCCAAAAGCGATTTGATGCACGTCATCACCACCCAGGAAGAACTCGAGAGCGTCATCGCGGCGTTCGAAAAGTCCGAATTCGTCACCGTCGACACCGAATTCATCCGCGAGACGACTTTCTGGCCGATTCTTTGCCTGATCCAGATGGCTGCACCCGGACTGACGGCGCTGATCGATCCGCTATCGCCCGACATCGACCTGAAGCCGTTCTTCCGGCTGATGGCCAACGAAGCGGTCATCAAGGTCTTTCACGCCGCCCGCCAGGACATCGAAATCATCGTCCACCTCGGCGACCTCGTGCCGCATCCGGTATTCGATACCCAGGTGGCGGCGATGGTGTGCGGCTTCGGCGACAGCGTGTCCTACGACCAGCTGGTGCAGCGCGTCACCGGCGCCCGGCTCGATAAATCCTCGCGCTTCACCGACTGGCGCCATCGGCCGCTATCCGACAAGCAGCTCGAATACGCGCTCGCCGACGTCACCCATCTGATCAAGGTCTATCAGCATCTCAGCGCCGAGCTGGAGCGCGAGGATCGCGCCCACTGGCTGAACGAAGAGATGGACGTGCTGACCTCGCGCGAGACCTATGACCCGCACCCCGAGGATGCATGGAAGCGCCTGAAGATGCGGCTGCGCAAGCCGCAGGAGCTTGCCGTCGTGCAGGCGGTTGCCGCCTGGCGCGAGCGCGAGGCGCGCGAGCGCGACGTGCCGCGCGGCCGCGTGCTCAAGGATGACGCCATCTACGAGATCGCGCAGCAGGCGCCGCGCGATGCGACAGCGCTCGGCCGGTTGCGCACCACGCCCAAGGGCTGGGAACGCTCTGCGACGGCAACGGCGCTGCTGGCAGCCGTCAACGCGGCGCTCGCCGTGCCGAAGGAAGCGATGCCGAAACTGCCCAAGACGTTCCAGCCACCCGAAGGCTCGAACGCGGCTGCCGAACTGCTCAAGGTGCTGCTGAGGATCGTCGCCGAGAAGGAGGGCGTCGCGTCCAAGGTTCTCGCTTCCAGCGACGACATCGACCGCATCGCCGCCGAGGGCGATGCCGCCGAGGTGCCGGCGCTGCAAGGCTGGCGGCGCGCGGTGTTCGGCGAGCAGGCGCTGAGACTGGTGCGCGGCGAAATCGGCATCAAGTTCGATAAGCGCAAGATCGCTGTGTTCGATTTGTAGCGCCCTCACCTTCTCCCGCAAGGAAAGAAGCTCAGGAGAGCTCACACCACGCCAAGCAGGTGCAGGGCGAACCAGATCCAGGCCACCAAGAGGATACCGGCGCCGAGAAAGAAGGCGCGGCTGCGGTGCAGCACATGATTCCTGTTGAGATGCACCCAGGCATGGACATAGCGCGTGACGATGAAAAGCCACATCAGCACCAGCGTCAGGTAGTTGACGCCGTTGGTGACGAAGAGCGCCAGGCACAGGACGTGGAAGAGAACCGGCAGTTCAAACTGGTTGATCAGGTTGTTGGCGACGGTGACGCTCGAGGCCGGCTCGGTGGAGCGGACCTTGTACTGGCTGAGCTTGGCCTCGCCGGATTGCACGGCGAGGTAGCGCCGCTTCAGCATGACCAGGTAAACGATGTAGACGAGCAGCACATGCGCCAGCATCGGCCAGAAAATGGCGGTTTGGTTCACCTGTCGCCCCCTGCCCTGCTCAACGCCGCCGCCCAGCCAGAGCTAGAACCGCCACGGCCATGAAGGGAATGGCCAGAAGCGCGAACTTCGTGACCGTCACCGACGAAGCGAAAGCCAGCGAATCGGGATTGGCCGATTGGAAATCCGACAAGAGCCGCGCAACGGCAAAGTTCTGCGCGTAGTCCGCGATCGTGTAAGGCACAACCAGCAGCACCGCCGAGAGCGCCTGCAATTGCGCCGGCATGGCGCGGAAACCTGCGTGCCGTCGGCCAAAAGCCAGGATCAGGCTGACCAGGGTAAGCGACAGCAGTGCCGGGAACAGCAGGTCGAAGGTCAGATAGTGCCAAACCAGGATGATCTCGCCGCCCCGGCGTCCAAGCGCGGTCAGCCATGCCATGCCTTCGTCCGGCGTGAAACCGGTGACGCGCATGTCGAGCGAAGCGAGACCGCCGCTGAGACTGCGGAAATAGAGGAATTCAAGTGCGGTCATGGCGGTGAAGACCGCGGCGGAAGCGACCGACAGCGCCGCCGCGTGACGCGACAGGCGCAGCACCGCTCCGATCAAACCACGCAAAAGCCTCTGGCGATCCGGCCGATCGCCAGCCTGATCAAAGTCCGCCCGGATAATTCGGGCTTTCGCGGGTGATCGTGACGTCATGGGCGTGGCTTTCACGAAGTCCGGCGTTTGATATGCGCACAAAGGTGGCGCGTTCGCGGAACTCGGCAAGATCGCGCCCACCGACATAACCCATAGCGGCTTTCAGACCGCCTGCAAGCTGGTGCAACACGCCAGCCACAGGTCCTTTGTAGGGGACCTGCCCCTCAATGCCCTCCGGAACGAGTTTCAGGGTGTCGCGCACCTCGGCCTGGAAGTAGCGATCGGCCGAACCGCGCGCCATGGCGCCGACCGAACCCATGCCGCGATAGGCTTTGAACGAGCGGCCCTGATGCAGATAGACCTCGCCCGGGCTCTCGTCGGTTCCGGCAAGCAGCGAGCCGATCATGGCGGCGCTTGCGCCGGCGGCGAGCGCCTTGGCGAGGTCGCCCGAATATTTGATACCGCCGTCGGCGATCACCGAGACGCCCGCCTTCTCGGCCGTCTCCACCGCCGACATGATCGCCGACAGCTGCGGCACGCCGACGCCGGCAACGATTCTGGTGGTGCAGATCGAGCCTGGTCCGATGCCGACCTTGACGGCGTCGGCGCCGGCGTCGATCAGCGCCTGCGTGCCCTCGGCAGTGGCGACGTTGCCGGCCAGGATGCGCACGGAATTGGAGAGCTTCTTTGCCCGCGTCACCGCGTCCAGCACGCGTTGCGAGTGGCCATGCGCGGTGTCGATGACCAGAAGGTCGACGCCGGCATCGATCAGGCGCTCGGCGCGCTCGAAGCCGTCATCGCCGACGCTGGTGGCGGCGGCTGCGCGCAGCCGCCCCTGCGAGTCCTTGGTGGCATGCGGGTTGAGCTGCGACTTCTCGATGTCCTTGACGGTGATCAGGCCGACGCAGTTGCCGTTCCTGTCGACCACCACCAGCTTCTCGATGCGATGCTTGTGCAGCAGGCGCTTGGCCTCGTCCTGGTCGACATTCTCCTTGACCGTGATCAGGTTCTCACGGGTCATCAATTCATAGACCTTCTGCGAAGGATCGGAGGCGAAGCGCACGTCGCGATTGGTGAGAATGCCGACCAGCCGGCCCACCGTGTGGCCGCCGGTTCCGCCGTTCTCCACCACCGGAATGCCCGAAATGCCGTGGGCGCGCATCAGCGCCAGCGCGTCCGCAAGCGTTGCATCAGGCCCGATGGTGACGGGGTTCACCACCATGCCGGACTCGAATTTCTTAACCTGCCTGACCTGCTCGGCCTGCTCGGCCGGCGAGAAATTGCGATGGATGACGCCGATGCCGCCGGCCTGCGCCATGGCGATGGCGAGCCTCGCCTCGGTCACGGTGTCCATGGCGGCCGACAGGATGGGCACGTTGAGGTCGATGTCGGTGGCGATGCGGGTGCGGATGTCGGTCTCGCCCGGCATGACCTCGGAATGACCGGGCTGCAACAGCACGTCGTCGAAGGTCAGCGCCAGGGCGCCGGTGGACGTCTCGATGATTTTTGCCATGGCCAGTCCTCATGAATGCCGAAAAGGCGCTGGACCGCGATGACCAGCGCCGACTCTCATCTTCCCTTTCAGGATTGGCGCTGGCTGGTAACACGTCCTGTTGCCGATGAAAAGCCGAACCTTGCGGTCCATCGCAAAGTGTTGGGCGTTTCCATTCTGGAGCCACCAGCGGTTGCGGTCGCACAAAAGTGACAGCAATTTAATACGACATCCGGGGCAATGCGTGATAACCGCCCGGTCGTGCCGGCTCGGCCTCGAATCGCGAAGACAAGTCAGGGCGTTCCCTTGAACCGCATCATCCCGCTCATCCTGGCGGTCGCACTCTTCATGGAGAACATGGATTCGACCGTGATCGCGACCTCGCTGCCGGCGATTGCCATCGACATCCATACCAGCCCGATCGCGCTCAAGCTGGCGCTGACAGCCTATCTCGTGTCGCTGGCGATCTTCATTCCGATCAGCGGCTGGATGGCGGACCGGTTCGGGGCCAAGAATGTCTTTCGCGCCGCGATCACCGTCTTCATCGCCGGTTCGGTCGCTTGCGCATTCTCCGACTCGCTGCCAGCCTTTGTCGTGTCGCGCTTCCTGCAGGGCATGGGCGGTGCCATGATGACGCCGGTCGGGCGCCTCGTGCTGGTGCGCGCCACACCGAAGAGCGAGCTTGTCGCGGCAATGTCCTGGCTGACGGTGCCGGCGCTCGTCGGACCGCTGGTCGGCCCGCCGATCGGCGGCTTCATCACCACTTATTTCACCTGGCACTGGATCTTCCTGATCAATGTGCCGATCGGGCTGCTGGGCATCTGGCTTGCCACCCGCTTCCTGCCGGAGACGGAGTCGACCGAGACCCCGCCGCTGGATTTTCCGGGCTTCGTGCTCAGCGGGCTTGCCGCGTCGGGCATTGTTTTCGGGCTTTCTGTGATCAGCCTGCCGGCGCTGCCGCCGATCGCCGGCTTCATCACGGTGGCAGTCGGTGTCATCTCGGGCGTACTCTATCTCCTGCACGCGCGGCGCGCCAAAAACCCTCTGCTGGCGCTTGAGCTCTTCCGCAACCAGGTGTTTCGCTCCTCGGTGCTGGGCGGATCGCTGTTCCGCGTCGGCATCGGCGCGGTGCCATTCCTGCTGCCGCTGATGTTCCAGATCGGCTTCGGGCTGACGCCGTTCCAGTCCGGCATGATCACCTTCGTCTCGGCCATCGGCGCCATCGGCATGAAGTTCGTCACCGCGCTGCTTTTCCGCCTGGCAGGGTTCCGGCGGGTGCTGATCTGGGGATCGCTGATCGCCGCGGGCTCGATCGCCATCTACGGTCTCTTCACGCCGCAAACGCCCTATGCGCTGATGCTCGCGATATTGCTGGTCGGCGGCTTCATCCGCTCGATGTTCTTCACCGGCGTCAATGCACTCTCCTATGCCGAGGTCTCGGCCGCCGACACCAGCAAGGCGACGCCGATCACTGCGGTATTCCAGCAGCTCTCGATCGCGCTCGGCGTGGCGCTGGCCGGCGGCATCCTGGAAGTATCGACGTCGATCCATCGCGGGCCGCTGACGCTCAATGATTTCCACATTGCCTTCGTCATCGTCGCAGCGGTTTCGGCGGCGGCGTCGCTGACCTTCATGCGGCTGGCGCCCGATGCCGGCAATGCGGTGTCGGGCCACGGCCGGCTAACAACGCCGAAGACGCTGGAGCCGGCGGCTACGGCTGGGAAGTGAGCGGCGGAGCACAGCGCCAGAATTTTTAAGCTGGCAGGACAGCGCCCCCCTCTGGCCTGCCGGCCATCTCCCCCACTTGGGGGGAGATCGGACTTCACGCCGGCTTTCGCCAATCTCCAACCTCGCAGAACTAGGCGGAGCGCCGAAATCGCCAATCTCCCCCCTTGTGGGGGAGATGTCCGGAAGGACAGAGGGGGGCGCGAAGGATCGCTGCTAAGCACCTTTAGCCGGCGCTATCCCTTGAACTCCTTCGCCAGCAGATAAAGCTCCACGGACTCGTCCCGCGAGGCCGGCGGCTTGACGTGGTGGACCGAGCGGAAGTTCTGCTTGAGCCGCGACAGAAGCTCATTTTCCGCGCCGCCCTGGAAGGTCTTGGCGAGCAAATGCCCGCCGGGCTTCAGCACGGAAAGCGCGAAGTCGGCCGCCACCTCGCAAAGATGCATGGTGCGCAAATGGTCGGTGCGGCGATGCCCCGTTGTTGGCGCGGCCATGTCCGACAGCACGACGTCGGGCTGGCCGCCGAGCGCCTCGGAAAGCTTTCGCGGCGCGTCCGGATCGAGGAAATCCAGCTGCAGGATGGCCGCGCCCGGCACGGCGTCCATTTCGAGATAGTCGATACCGACGACGTGCGGGTTCTCGGCCGTCGATTTCGTGCGCGCCGCCGCCACCTGGCACCAGCCGCCGGGCGCCGCGCCGAGGTCGATCACCTTCATGCCGGGTTTCAGCAGATGATGCTTGTCGTCGATCTCGATCAGCTTATAGGCCGCGCGCGACCTGAAACCGTCGGCCTTGGAGCGCTGCACGTAGGGATCATTCATGTGACGCTCGAGCCAGCGGCGCGAGGATTCCTTCAGGCCGCTCTTTTTCTTGATCCTCGTCTTCAGCACGCGTATGCTGGCCGAGCCCGGTTTTTCCGGCTTTTTCGTCATGAACGATCTCTTTTGAGCACGATCGTCTCCAGAACCGGCTCCCACTTTGGGGTCATGCTCACCCTTCTCTACGCGATTCCCGGCGCAAAACCGCTGCACGGTTTTTGCTGGAATTGCCTAGAGCATGACGCCGAAAAGTGTGAAGTGGTTTTCGAACGACATCATGCTCTATCTCTTTGATTTAGAGCCGGATTCAGATTTCGGATCGACTCGATCCGAAATCATCCGGCTCTAGCGCCGCCAGGCGCCGTCGTCGGCCATCAATTCGCTCAAGATGCCCTCGCGCAAGCCGCGGTCGGCGACGCGCAGGCGCTCGGACGGCCATACGCCGCGGATTGCCTCCAGGATGGCGCAGCCGGCGAGCACGAGGTCGGCACGGTCGGCGCCGATGCAGGGATTGGCGACGCGCTGCTGGAAATCCCAGCCGATCAGCTTCTCCACCATGCGGTCGACGCTCTCGCGGTTCATCCAAAGTCCATCGACGCGGCGGCGGTCATAGCGATCGAGATCGAGATGGACGCCGGCGAGCGTCGTCACCGTGCCGGAAGTGCCGAGCAGGTGGAAGTTGGGGCTGGCCAGCACATGCGCGAGCCGGTCGCGCCCGTCGAACGCCTTGAGCCGCACCGCAACGTCCTCGACCATGGCGGCGAAGGTCTCGCGCGTGACGGTGCGGCCGCCGAAGCGCTCGGCGAGCGAGACGACACCCACGGGAAGCGACGTCCAGGAGACGATGTGATTGGCAAGACGCGGCGAGCGGTGGCCGCGGGTAAGATCAATCAGTGCGATCTCGGAGGAGCCGCCGCCGATGTCGAACAGCACCACGCCTTGCGTGTCGCGCTCGACCAGCGAGCCGCATCCCGAAACGGCGAGGCGGGCCTCGGTCTGGCGGTCGATGATCTCGAGCTTCAAGCCTGCTTCGCGCTCGACCCTGTCCAGGAACTCGAGGCCGTTCTGGGCGGCGCGGCAGGCTTCCGTGGCGATCAGCCTCGCCTTGCGGATCTTGCGATTGCGCAGCTTGTCGCCACAGACCTTGAGCGCCTCGACGGCTCGGTCCATCGCCGCTTGACCGAGACGGCCGCTGGCGGCAAGTCCCTCGCCCAGCCTGACGATGCGCGAGAAGGCGTCGATGACGCGAAACTGGCCGTGCCGGCTGGGCACCGCGACCAGCAATCGGCAATTGTTGGTGCCGAGATCGAGCGCGGCGAAGACCGGCAGTTCCTGCTGCGGGGGACGCGGCGCGCCCTGTGCCGGCGTCGACTGAGGCGGCGTCGGCGCAGGCTCAGGCGGCAGGACGGCGGGTGCCGGGGACAGCGCCACGGCGCCGTTTTCATCACGGGCGAAAACCTTGCGGCCGCGCCGGCGCTTGCGCCGCTTGCGCGTCTTGCCCTTCTGGTGTTCGCCGGGACGGTCGGCATGCCTTGCACCCCGATGCTCGGCCGCGTGACGCTCCGATCGCCGCGCGGACGGGCCTGCCGGTTCTGACGGCGAAGCCCCGGGCATGCCCACTGCCGGCGCTCTGGCGCCGGTGTCGTGGTCTTCCACTGTTGTTCCTTCCGGCACCGCGCGAACCGAAGAACGGACGCAGCTGGCGCTTTCATTGTTTCAAGTTGCAGCCAGACTAGCAGCGCCATCGCCGATCACCAAGAGCGTGAAAGCGAATTTTGCCGGCGATCCCTCTTGCAAAGGAGATCAGGGGTTCGCAGTTGAATAGCCGGCTTCGATCAGGCATGTCTCGAATGAGGGATCGGGCAACAGCAACCACTGAGCCGTAACGCATGACGACGACGCCATGAACTGGAGGCGCTATTTCTGGCCGGTCATCGGCCTTGCGGCCGTGGCGTTCTCGCTGTGGCTGCTCATTCACGAATTGCGCGGCATCTCGCTGGACGATGTCTGGGCCGGCCTCGTCGCCATCCCGGCGCGCGGCTGGGTTCTGGCCGCGCTGAGCTCGACCGTCGCCTATGCGGCGCTTGCCGGCTACGACCACATCGCGCTGCTGCACATCGGCAAGAAGGTGTCGTGGCTGTTCGTGACACTGTGCTCCTTCACCACCTATGCGCTCTCGCACAATATCGGCGGCTCCGTGTTTTCCGGCGCCGTCATCCGCTACCGCGCCTATGGCACCAAGGGGCTTACCGGCCAGGAGGTCGGCGTGCTGGTGGCGATCTGCTGGTTCACCTTCGTGCTATCCAGCATATTCGTGGGCGGCCTCGTGCTGGTCTGCGAACCCGAGATCATCGACCGGTTTTCGGGCACGCCGCACCACCACCTGGCGATGGCTGCCGGGGTCGGCATGCTGACTCTGGTCGGGGCTTACATTTTCGGCAGCTGGCTGCATCTCAGGCCGCTGAAGCTGGCAAGCTTCCAACTGCACTATCCGGCGCTGCCGATCGTGGCGCGGCAATTGCTGATCGGCCCGGTCGAGCTGCTTGCGGCAGCTGCGATCATCTTCTTTGCCCTGCCCGCGGCCGGCAATCCCGGATATTTCGTCATTCTCGGCGTGTTTCTGGTGTCGTTCTCGGTGGCGCAAATCTCGCACGCGCCAGGGGGCCTCGGGGTCTTCGAGGTCGTCTTCCTTGCGGGGCTGTCGCATATGGACCCGGTCGGCGTGCTGGCGGCGCTCCTGGTGTTCCGCCTGTTCTACCTGATCATCCCGCTCCTGATCGGGCTGTGCGTGGTGCTGCTGTTCGAGCATTCGCAATACAGCCGCGGCGAGGGCCAATGAGCCGCCCGGCCGGATTGATCAAAAGCGGCGATTGAAACGCAGTGCGGGGTTGACTATTTTCGGGCGGCGGCTACAAGGCAGCGCTCGCGGCGTACAGCCGCCCGCTTCGCGTGTCGCCAGACGCGCCTGCTGGGGAATAGGTTAACGGTAGACCCACGGACTCTGACTCCGTTAGTCCTGGTTCGAATCCAGGTTCCCCAGCCAGAACTTTTCAACCGGAACCTCTATCCAAACCGAGATTGTTTGACGCCGGCTGGAACCCCAGCCCCTGGCGAAAGTTGGGTTGCAAAGGAGGTTCCGATGAACGCGCGGACCGGGCGGACGCCTTCCGAGGACCGGGGAGATATCCAGGCCGGAGAAACCCGGGACAAGACGCCGGGCTTCGATCCGGCGGCAGCGCCTCAGGAGACCGATGCGGAGGCCGCAGATGTGGCAAGCCCCGCACGCCCCGCCGAGCGACGTGGGGCGGAGTTCACCAACCAGGCAAGCTTTGCCAACGCGATGCGGCCACTGGAGAGCGAGCCCACTCTGCAGCCGGGCAGGAACGGTCCCGTGCTGGTCATTGCCGCGCTCGTCGTCGTGGCTGCGGTCGCGTTCCTGTTGGCCGCAACGCTGGGGTGACGCCGCTCGGGCATTTGGCGGTTGATGCAAGCACGCAGTCGCGACCGCGGAACATCGCTCCGACAAGCAGGTTTGACAGTGCAGGAGGTGAGTTTCGATGCCGAGATTCAGAAAGCTGATTCGCTACCTTTGGCAATGGAAAGCACAACCGACGGCTGATCCGTCTCCTGTCGATGCAATCGTGCGCTTGTTGCGTGAGACCGACCAGCAGCATGGGTCGCGCGGCGATGGAGACTTCCGCGGTTGATCGCGCGATGAATGATCGTCCAGCCGAAAGCGACTATTCGCCAACGTCCAATCCGATGATGACCGGCATTCGAGGCCTGTGCCCCAGGTGCCAGCAAGGCCATCTGTTCAGCGGCTATCTTACGCTGGCGCCGCGCTGCGAGGTTTGCGGCCTCGACTATTCCTTCGCCGATCCAGCCGACGGACCGGCATTTTTCGCGATGACGATTGCTGCGGTACCCGCCCTGGCGTTCGGCGTCTGGTTCCAGACGACGTTCGGCCTGCCTCTGTGGGTCCATGCGGTCACGACCCTTCCGCTCACGGTACTTTGCTGCGTCGCTCTCCTTCGGCCGCTGAAGGGATGGCTGGTGTGCTCGCAATATTTCCACAAGGCCGAGGAAGGCTCGATAGACACCGAGTGGCACACGGCGCAGGCGCGCAAGGCTGGCGGACCAAGGCAAGAGAACATCTAGCCGACCGGCCTGGGAACCACCGGCGGTCCGGAAGTTGATGCGGTTCCCATCGAAGAGCTGGAAAGTGGCGACGCGGCAGATCGACAAGGACAGGCACGAGCGGACTTCGCTTGTGGCGCGCGAACTGCTCGAGGCGGAACGCCAGGCTCGCGAGGCAAAGACGGCACGGCTGCGCGAACAGCGCCTTGCCGCCCGGCCGCCGGCGGAAGCGCCCGCCAGCCCAGCGGCAAAGATAAGCGGCAAGCAGAAGACCTCCGACATCACCTGATATGGCCCGAGCCGGGATACCCGTCCGGCAGGTGGCAGACCGCCTCGATGCGGTGGCCATCGGGATCGACGACGAAGGCGGCATAGTAGTCGCTATGGTATTCCGGCCGCAGGCCGGGAGGGCCGTCGTCACGCCCGCCAGCCGAAAGCGCAGCTTCGAAGAAGCGGTCGACCGCCTCGCGGGTCGGCGCGACGAAGGCGTAGTGGCTTTCCGGGGGCGGCAGGATCATCGGGCGCCCACCCACCTGATGGATGCTGAAATCGACGCCGCCTCCGCTCTCGTAGCTGCAACTGTCCTCGCTCACCTCGTCGGGAGCGATGCCGAGCGGCTCGAGGCAGGCGTCGTAGAACCGCTTCGAGCGTATCAGATCGGCCACCGCCAGAGAGATGTGATCGATCATCATGGCGGAGCTTTCATTCTTCGACGGGAGCATGTCCCGGTTCAGTCCCGGGCTCGTCATAGATGTGTTCGTGGACGATCCCGAGGATCTGCAATCTCACCGTCTCGCGCGCTTCCGGCTGGATGAACGGCATGAGAAGATCGACGGTCTCCTCCACCCGTCGCGGCAGATCGGCGCTCGGGTCGGTCAAGTAGCTGCCATGCGCATAGATATTCTCGGTCAGCTTCTTGTTGAGGTCGGAAAAGAGTCCCATGGCGCGTCACTCCATGCTGACGCCGGAACCGCCGGACCGGGAAATGGTTCCCGCGATGCATTCGCCATCCAGGGCAGGCGTTCCCGAATTTTCCTGAACGGAACATTCGGGTCTGCCGCATGTTCGGGCCCGCACCTGCGCATCAACTTCAATCCGTAGGAAACAGCCCGATGAAAGCGCTGACATGGCACGGCAAAGGCGACATACGCTGCGAGGAGGTCGCCGACCCGGCGATAGAGGACGACCGCGACATCATCATCAAGGTCACCTGCTGCGCCATCTGCGGCTCCGACCTGCATCTCATGGACGGCTATATGCCGACGATGATGTCCGGCGACGTGCTGGGACATGAGACCATGGGCGAAGTGGTCGAGGTGGGCCGCGCCCACAGCAAGTTCAGAAAAGGCGATCGCGTCGTCGTTCCATTCAACATCTCCTGCGGCGAATGCTGGTTCTGCCAGAACGGCCTGTTCTCGCTTTGCGACCGGTCCAATCCCAATTCCGAGCAGGCCGCCAAGGTCATGGGCCAGTCGCCGGCCGGACTGTTCGGTTACTCGCATCTGACTGGCGGCTATTGGGGCGGACAGGCAGAGTATCTGCGCGTGCCCTTCGCCGACGTCGGTCCGATCAAGGTGCCCGGCGGCATCGACGACGAGCAGGTGCTGTTCCTGTCCGACATCTTCCCGACCGGTTACATGGCGGCCGAGAACGCCAACATCCGCGATGGCGACACCGTTGCCATCTGGGGCTGCGGCCCGGTCGGGCAGTTCGCGATCCAGAGCGCGTGGATGCTGGGCGCCGGTCGCGTCATCGCCATCGACAAGGTGCCTGAGCGGCTTGCCATGGCGCGCGACCACGGCAGGGCCGAGACGCTCGATTTCAGCAGCTCGGACATCTATGACGATCTGATGGCCATGACCAACGGGCGTGGGCCGGACAGCTGCATCGACTGCGTCGGCACCGAAGCCGACGCCGGCGCGAGTTTCGATTCCATGCTGGATAAGGCGAAGGCGACCGTCTATCTCGGCACCGACAGGCCTCATGTCCTGCGTCAAGCGATCTACTGCTGCCGCAAGGGCGGCACCATCTCGGTGCCCGGCGTCTATATCGGCCTTATCGATCACATCCCGTTCGGCGCCGCGATGAACAAGGGGCTGACCTTCCGCATGGGACAGACCCATACGCAGCGCTATCTCGAACCGCTGCTGCACAAGGTGCAGAGCGGCGATATCGATCCGTCATTCGTGATCACTCACCGCGCCGGCCTCGAAGCCGGTCCCGAACTCTACAAGAAGTTCCGCGACAAAAAGGACGGCTGCATCAAGGTGGTGATGCGGCCAAACAGTTGAGGTTCGGCGCCCCGGCTGGAACTCGCCTGGCGCTGCTGACGGTCTCAGCCGTTCCGGCTGCGCTCGACGAACTTGTTGAAGCGGCTTTTCCCACCGCGGCCTGCCTCGTCCTGGTGAAGGAAGGCGAGATCGTTTTCGTCGAAGATCCGGAAGAACTCGTCCCACTCGATGGGGTCGAGCGCCTCTTCAGGCTCGCCGAAGTCTATGCGCAGGATACCGCCCTCGCCTTTGGTGCGAACGACCGCGGGGTGGCCATCCCTTTCCTCCACCCATTTGCGGATTTCGTCGTGATTGGTGGTCGTCTTCGCCTCCGACATGAATTTCCCTTTCTCGCCACTGGCCGATGAGCGGCCCTAACAGCGGGCAAAGGGCAATGTTCCCGAAGCAGGTCCAGGCCGAAGCCCTCTCTTTCGGGACCTTCAGGAACTTCATTGAAGGTAGGGAACAAAGCTTTTGCCCCGCAGTTCGGGGCGCCTATGCCAATTCCGCAAGGGAGTTCTCGTGAAACGCGTATTGGTTACGGGAGGCTGCGGCTTCATTGGCCGCCATGTCGCCCAGGAACTCGTCGAACATGGCTATGCAGTGCGCATCCTGGACGCGCTGCTGGAACAGGTGCATGGCGCCGATGCCGTCACCATGCCGGCCGGAACGGAACTGATCAAGGGCGACGTGCGCGATCGCTCCGCTATGGCCGAGGTTGTTTCGGATGCCGACGCCGTCATCCATCTGGCGGCGGAAGTCGGCGTCGGCCAGTCCATGTACGAGATCGCCCGCTATGTCGCCACCAATGATCTCGGCACCGCGACGCTTCTTGAGGCTCTGATCAAGAAGCCGGTCGAACGGATTGTCGTCGCCTCGTCGATGAGCATCTACGGCGAAGGTCTCTACCAGACGCCGGACGGGCGGCGCATCGACGATGCGCGCCGCAGACCGGCCGATATCAAGAACGGCCGCTGGGATCTTTTGTCGGATGCGGGCGAAACGCTGTCGCCGATCCCGACCGACGAGGAGAAGCGGGCCGACCTCGCTTCCATCTATGCGCTCACGAAATATGCGCAGGAGCGTGCCGTTCTGATCTT
Source organism: Mesorhizobium sp. M3A.F.Ca.ET.080.04.2.1 (assembly GCF_003952525.1). NCBI lineage: Bacteria > Pseudomonadati > Pseudomonadota > Alphaproteobacteria > Hyphomicrobiales > Phyllobacteriaceae > Mesorhizobium > Mesorhizobium sp. M3A.F.Ca.ET.080.04.2.1. The sequence continues at coordinate 822,145 of NZ_CP034451.1, forward strand.
CGGCCAGGCGTATGGCGTCGACGCGGTGGCGTTGCGGCTGTTCAATGTCTTCGGCGCCGGTCAGGCGCTCGCCAATCCCTATACCGGCGTGCTTGCGAATTTCGCCTCACGCCTGGCCAACGGCAAGCCGCCGACGATCTTCGAAGATGGCAGGCAAAAGCGCGACTTCGTCCATGTGCGCGACGTCGCGCGCGCCTTCCGGCTGGCCCTGGAGCAGCGCCATGCAGCCGGCCACGCCATCAACATCGGCAGCGGACGCTCCTACACGATCAGCGAGGTCGCGCGGCTGCTTGCGGAAGCGATGGGCGTCCCGAAACGGCCGCCCGAAATTCTCGCCAAGGCTCGTTCCGGCGATATCCGCAACTGTTTCGCAGACATTGCCAAGGCGCGCGAACTGCTCGGCTTCGAGCCCAACCATCGGCTGGAGAACTCGCTCGACGAGTTCGTGGCCTGGGTTCGCAACACCGTCGCCATCGATCGCGGCGCCGACATGCGGCGGGAACTGGAAGAGCGGGGTCTGGTGTCATGAACCAGCAAAACCGCGAGCTTGGCAGGGGCCCGGTGGCGATCGTCGGCGGCAGCGGCTTCATCGGCTCGAACCTCGCCGACAGCCTGCTGTCGGATGGCGAGCCGGTGCTGGTCATCGACAATCTCAGCCGCCCGGGCGTCGAACAGAACCTGGAATGGCTGGCGCAAACACATGGCAGCCTCGTCAGCGTCGAAACCGTCGACATACGCGAGCCGGGCGCGCTGGTCACGGCACTGGCGCCCGCGAAGGCCGTCTTCCATCTGGCCGCGCAAACGGCGGTGACCACGAGCCTGGTCGACCCAGCGGAAGACCTCGACATCAATCTCAAAGGCACGTTCAACGTGCTCGAAGCTGCGCGCCGCATTGGTGTTCCCGTCGTCTTCGCCAGCACCAACAAGGTCTATGGCAGCTTGCCGCAGATCGCGGTGCGGGAAGCCGACGATCGCTACGAACCTCGCGACGAGGCCATCCGCCTCAATGGCGTGGACGAGACGATCGGCCTCGACTTCTGCACCCCCTATGGCTGTTCCAAGGGCGCGGCGGATCAGTATGTGCTCGACTACGCCAAGTCCTACGGCCTGCCGACGGCGGTGCTGCGCATGAGCTGCATATACGGGCCGCACCAGTTCGGCACCGAGGACCAGGGCTGGGTGGCGCATTTCCTGCTCAGCGCGCTCAGCGGCCGGCCCATCACCGTCTATGGCGACGGCAAGCAGGTGCGCGACATCCTGCATGTCTCCGATGCGGTTGCCGCCTATCGCGCCGTGCTGGCCGGGATCGAAGACCTCAAGGGCCAGGCGTTCAATCTGGGAGGCGGACCGCGTAACGCAGTCAGCCTGCGCGGGTTGCTGGCCGAGATTGCAACCGTCACCGATTGCGACGTCACGCTCCGCCATGAACCGGAGCGCACCGGCGACCAGCCCTTCTTCGTTGCCGATACCCGCAAGATCGAGGCCGCGCTCGGCTGGAAGGCGCAGGTGCCGTGGCGCAAGGGTGTCGTCGATCTCGCCGGCTGGCTGCTGCGGCACCGGCTGAAGCCACGCCCTGAAGCCGCGAGGTACGTCGCATGAGAGTGGCCCTGGTCAATCCCCACTGGACCTACGAGCACAGCATCTATTTCGGCTGCCGCCAGCCGCATCTGCCGCTGGAGCTGGGCTATGCCAAGGCCTTGCTGGAAGCAGCCGGGCACGACGTGCTGATGCTGGACGGGCAGTTGCAGGACCTCGACAACGCAACGCTTGCCGAGCGTGCGGCGGCGTTTGGCCCGGACATGACCGTCGTGACCACGGCGCCGACTTACCTTTTCTGGCGCTGCGCCCCGCCCGAACTGCGCGTGCCGGCGGAGTTCCTGGAAAGTCTAGCCGGACGCGGCGGCCGCACCGTCGCGGTCGGGCCGCACGCCTCGGCCACGCCGGCGCCCGCCTTGCGCAAGCTTGGAGTCGATGTCGTCGTGCGCGGCGAATGCGAGGAGGTGGTCGCCGAGCTTGCCGGGCAGAGCGACTGGAGCGCCGTTGCTCATACCGCGCGGCTCCTAGACGGCGAGCTGATAGCGACTGGCGGGGTGCATGCCAGCCGCTTTGTCGACCACCCGGCAGTCCACTGGCCGTCCGACTGGATCTCCGGTCATGCGCATCATCACCACCGTTTCGATTCCAACCAGCGGGGAGCCGGAGCGGAAGTGGAGGCGTCGCGCGGCTGCCCCTACAATTGCAGCTTCTGCGCCAAGATCGATTTTCGCGACGCCTACCGGCGCAGGAACCACGAGGCCGTGGTCGCCGAGATCGACGGCCTGATCGCGCAGGGCGTCGGCTACATCTATTTCATCGACGAGATCTTCCTGCCGCAGAAGGCCCTGCTTGAAGCGCTGATCGAGCGCGAGGTGCAGTTCGGCGTCCAGACGCGCATCGATCTGTGGAAACCGGAGCTGCTGGAGTTGCTGGGCGCGGCCGGCTGCGTGTCGATCGAAGCAGGCCTGGAGAGCCTGACCGTCGAGGGTCGCGAAATGCTGGCCAAGCGCTGTCGCCTCGGTACAGAGGAACTGGCCGCGCTGCTGGTCGACGCTCGCCGCCATGTTCCTTTCGTCCAGGCCAATCTGATCGGCGTGGTCGAGGACGATCCGGCGCTGGTGGACTATTGGCGCAAGCACCTGATCGATCACGGTGTCTGGGCTAACGAGCCGGTGCCGCTCTATCCCTATCCGAGCTCTCCGAGCTATCGCGAATTATGGGGCGAGCCGGACGACTTCGCCTGGGAGCGTGCGCACGAGCACTATCTCGCCTCGTTTCGGACCTTCAGCGACATCCAGGACCAGCGCCCGCATGCGCTTGCCGAGTTGGAGTCTTCATGCTGCAGCCATTGATCGATCGTCCCAAACGCATCCTGATGACCACCGATGCCGTGGGCGGGATCTGGCGCTATTCACTCGACCTGGCGCGTGAGCTGGCGAGCCAAGGCATCAGCATCGTGCTTGCCGGCCTGGGGCCGGAACCGTGCGAGGAGCAGGCCCGCGAGGCGCAGTCCTTCACCACGCTTGCATGGCTGAAGACCCCGCCGGACTGGATGACACATCGCGAGGACGATCTCGACCGGTTGCCTGGCGAATTGGGGCCGCTTGCGAGCGCCTACGCCGCCGATCTGGTCCATCTCAACGCTCCGGCGCAGGCCGCTGGGCTCGATCTGCCCTGCCCAGTCATCGCGGTCTCGCATTCCTGCGTGGTGACCTGGCTTCATGCGGTGCGCGGCAAAGCCGCGACCGGCGACTGGGGCTGGCAGAAGCGCCGCAACAGAGCGGGCTTCGATCGCGCCGACGCCGTGGTCGCTCCCAGCCGAAGCCACGCCGACATGCTGCAGGCCTGCTATGGACCGATTGCGCGGCTGAGCGTCGTCCACAACGGCGGCTTGCCCGGCCCGACGGCCGGGCACCGCGAGCCCTTCGTCTTTGCCGCGGCCCGCTGGTGGGACGAAGGCAAGAACGCTTTGGTGCTCGACGCGGCGGCCGCCCACTGCGACTGGCCGGTTTTTGCCGCCGGTCCGCTCAAAGGCCCTGATGGTCAGCGTGCGCATCTCGACAATTGCCTTTCGCTCGGCTCGATCGGTCATGCCGAAGTGCGCCGGCTGATGGGCCGGGCGGGCATTTTCGTGTCGCCGTCGCTTTATGAGCCTTTCGGGCTCGCCGCTTTGGAGGCTGCTTCGTCGGGGACGCCGCTGGTGCTTGCCGATATCGCGACCTACCGCGAGATCTGGGACGGCGCGGCCGTGTTCTACGACAAGCGCGATGCGCATGCGCTTGCCGGATGCATCGCCAGCCTCGCCGGAGACAAGGGCATGCGCCGCCGGTTCGGCCGGCGTGCCGCGCGACGGGCAGGCAAGCTCTCGCTGCGGGCCCAGGCGGCAACGATGCGCGAGATCTACGATCAGGCGGCACTGGCCGTCGCAGGACGCTGACCATGCATTTCCTATTCTATACCCACTCCGTCGTTTCCGACTGGAACCATGGCAACGCGCATTTCCAGCGGGGGATCATGCGTGAGCTCATCGCGCGCGGACATCATGCGTTCGCGCTGGAGCCGGCCGACGGGTGGAGCCGTTCCAACCTGCTGGCCGAGAAGGGATCCTTCGCCGTCGAGCGCTTCCGCAAGGATTTTCCCGAGCTGATGCCAGTGACCTATGACGGCGCGTTCGAACATGAGGCCTGGCTTGCCAAGGCCGACGTCGTGATCGTGCACGAATGGACCGATCCGGAGCTTGTCGCGCGCATCGGCCGGGCGCGAGCCAGTGGAGGCAATTTCACGCTTCTGTTCCACGACACGCATCACCGTGCCGTCTCCGCAACGCAATCGATCTCGGCGCTGAACCTCGACCATTACGACGGCGTCCTGGTCTTCGGCGAGGCTTTGCGGGAGAGCTATCTCCGGGCCGGCTGGGGCAAGCGGGCCTTCACCTGGCACGAGGCGGCGGACCACCGGCTGTTCGTGCCTTCACCCGATACCGATCGCGCCTCCGACCTGGTCTGGATCGGCAATTGGGGCGACGACGAGCGCAGCGCCGAAATCAGCGAGTTCCTGATCGGGCCGGCAAGCGAACCCGGCCTGTCCGGAACCGTTCACGGCGTACGCTACCCGCCCGAGGCGCTTGCCGCTCTCGCCAAAGCCGGCCTGCGCTACGAGGGCTGGATCGCCAATGCCGACGTCCCGCAAGCGTTCGCGCGGCATCGCGTAACGGTGCACATTCCGCGCCGGCCATACCGCGAAAGCCTGCCCGGCATTCCCACCATCCGCATGTTCGAGGCACTGGCCTGCGGCATTCCCCTCGTCTCCGCGCCCTGGTCGGACGTCGAAGGACTGTTCCGCGCGGGACAGGATTTCCTGTTCGCGCGCGACGGCGCCGAAATGCGTCGCCATCTTCGCGACCTGCTGCACGACCCAGAGCTTGCCGAGACGCTGGCCGCCTGCGGCCTCGAAACCGTGCTCGCAAGGCATACCTGCCGGCACCGCGCGGACGAACTGTTCGACATTCTCGCCGCATGCGGCAATCGCCAGGCACTTGATCGCGCACCGGCAAGGGAGGCCGCGGCATGAAAATCGCATTCTACGGATCAAGCCTGCTGTCCTCGTACTGGAACGGCGCCGCCACCTATTATCGAGGCCTGTTGAAAGCGCTTGCGCGGCGCGGCTACGATATCGTGTTCTTCGAGCCCGACGCTTTCGACCGACAGCGGCATCGCGACATCGAGGCGCCGGACTGGTGCACGGTCGTCGTCTACGAGGCGACGCCGCATGCGCTGATGCAGGTCGCGTCGCGGGCCGCGCAGGCCGATATCGTGGTTAAGGCGAGCGGCGTCGGTTTCGAGGACGAGGCGCTGTTGCGCGCCGTGCTCGACAATGCCCGCAGCGACGCGCTCACCGTGTTCTGGGACGTCGATGCGCCCGCAACGCTGGGCGAGTTGCGAAACGACGCCGACCACCCATTGCACGACGCGCTGAAACGGATCGGGCTTGTGCTGACCTATGGCGGTGGCGATCCCGTCGTATGGGAGTATCGGGCCCTGGGCGCGGCCGAATGCGTGCCGATCTACAATGCGCTCGATCCCGAGACGCATCATCCGGTCGCCACGAATCCGCGCTTTGCCTGCGACCTTGCCTTCCTCGGCAACCGCTTGCCGGACCGGGAGGCGCGGGTCGAAGCCTTCTTCCTGGAGCCCGCCCGCGCCTCGGCCGACCAGCGCTTCCTGCTCGGCGGCTCCGGCTGGGGAGACAAGCCGCTGCCGGCCAATGTCTCATGGCTTGGACATGTCGGCACGAGGGACCACAACGCCTTCAACGTCACGCCAAAGGCGGTGCTGAACATCAGCCGCGACAGCATGGCCGCCAATGGCTTCTCGCCGGCGACGCGGGTCTTCGAGGCGGCGGGCGCAGGCGCCTGCCTCATCACCGATGCCTGGCTCGGCGTCGAGCTGTTCCTGACCCCCGGCGAGGAGATCCTGATCGCCCGGGACGGCACGGATGTCGTCGAGATCATGCGCACCCTTTCGCCGCAGCGGGCGAAGGCGATCGGCGCTGCGGCGCTCCGGCGCGTTCTTGCCGATCACACCTACACGCTGAGAGCCGAGCTGGTGGACGTCATCTTCAAGTCGCATTTCGAACGCCCGACCGTGGAGGCTGCGGAATGACGAAGGCACTCGACATCGTTTTCCTCGGTCTTTCGCTGTCCTCCTCCTGGGGCAACGGGCACGCGACGACCTTTCGCGGACTGCTGAGAGGCCTGCATGAACTCGGTCACCGCATCACATTTCTCGAACGCGACGTGCCCTGGTATGCGCATCACCGCGACCTGCGCGATCCCGATTTCTGTACCTTGCGCTACTACGAGACCGTCGACGAGCTTCGCCGCAACCATCATCGAGAGCTGCAGCGCGCCGACGTGGTGGTCGTCGGCTCCTTCGTGCCCGAAGGCAAGGTGATCATCGACGAGCTCGCCTCGCTGTGCACGGGCCACTTCTGTTTCTACGACATCGACACGCCGGTCACCCTGGCCAGGATCGCCGAGGATGATTGCGACTATCTGGCCCGACGGCAGATTCCCTATTTCGACGTCTACTTCTCCTTCAGCGGCGGGCCGACGCTGGACCGCCTGAGATCGGAGTTCGGCGCGCAACGGGCCGAGCCGCTCTACTGTTCGGTCGATCCGGAACGCCATCACCGGATCGGAAGCCGGATCCAATGGGATCTCGGCTATCTCGGAACCTACAGCTCGGACAGGCAACCGGCGCTGGAAGCGCTGCTGCTCGAGCCGGCGCGACGGCTGCCCGAGCGACGCTTTGTCGTGGCCGGTTCGCAATATCCTGCCGATCTCGCCTGGCCGGACAATGTCGAACGCGTCGAACACCTGCCGCCCGCCGATCACGCCGCCTTCTACAGCCGGCAGCGCTACACGCTGAACCTCACGCGCGCGTCGATGATCGCTGCGGGCTGGTCGCCGAGCGTACGTCTCTTCGAGGCCGCGGCCTGCGGCACGCCGATCATCAGCGATCGCTGGGCGGGACTCGACAGCTTCTTCCCGGCCTCGGCGATCCAGACCGCCGCCAGTGCGGAACACGTGGTCCAGGCGCTGGTCGGGCAATCCGAGCGGGCCAGGCTCGGCATGGCCCGGCGCGCCCGCGAACTGGTGCTCGCAAGACATACCGGGGCCGCGCGGTCGCGCGAATTCATCTCGGCGCTGACGCGGCCTAACCAGACACATCAAGCGTTCGATCTGGATATCGAAAGCGCAGCATGACTGGCAGACAGGAGAACATAGAGATGCAGCGGTCAAGAAAGGCTCGACAGGCACGCACGGCGCTGGTCGCCGGCGGCGCCGGCTTCCTGGGTTCGCACCTGTGCGAGGCGCTGCTTGGTGAAGGCTATCGTGTGACCTGCGTCGACAATTTTCTCACCGGCCGAATGGAGAACATAGCTTCACTCGTCAGCCAGCCGCGCTTTCGGCTCATCGAGCAGGACATTTGCGCCCCGCTGGAACTCGGCGAGCCCGTCGAACGTGTCTTCAACCTGGCCTGCGCGGCCTCGCCGCCGCGCTACCAGGCCGACCCGGTTCACACGACGCGCACCTGCGTCATCGGAACGCTGAACCTGCTCGAGCTCGCCGCGAGCAACGGCGCCCGTTTCCTGCAGGCCTCGACGAGCGAAGTCTACGGCGATCCGGACCGGCATCCGCAGCGCGAAGACTATGTCGGCCATGTCAACTGCACTGGTCCGCGCGCCTGCTACGATGAGGGCAAGCGGACCGCTGAAACGCTTTGCTTCGACTATCTCAGGGCGCGCATGGCAGACGTCCGCGTCGCCCGCATCTTCAACACCTATGGTCCGAAGATGGATCCGGCCGACGGCCGCATCGTTTCCAATCTCGTCATGCAGGCGCTGGAGAAGCTGCCGCTGACGATTTTCGGCGACGGCCGGCAGACCCGCTCCTTCTGCTATGTCACCGACCTGGTGGATGGATTGCTGCGCCTGATGGATGTCGAACCCAATCCTCGCCAGCCGGTCAATCTTGGCAATCCCGGAGAGTTCACGATCCTCGAACTGGCCAGCCTGGTGCGCGAACTGACCGGCACGAGATCGGCGGTGAAGTTTCTGCCGCTGCCGCAGGACGATCCGCGCCGGCGCCGACCCGACATAGCCCGCGCCAAGGCGCTGCTTGGCTGGTCGCCCCAGGTACCGCTCAGGCAAGGATTGCTGCGCACGATCGCCTATTTCGCAGAACGCGACGACGGTGCGATGGAGCCCATCGCGGCGATCAACAAAGTGGGTGCGGGCAAAGTGCAGAATCTCCCGCTTTGAGAACACTGGACGCGCCATGCGTTCTTTCCGTCCCGGCGGAACAACCAACCGAGATTCTGGTTGGGCTTCACAACCGGCATGGAGGATGCAGCCGTGCAGCCGAAGCGATCAGCCAAGGACGTCGAGCAGATGGCAGCCATGGAGACCGCCGCCTTCCTGAGACGAGCCTCCATCACCTATCTCGAATGCTGCGTCAGCCTCATGATGACTCATCTCCAGCGCGAGGAAGTGGCCGCGATTTTGGAACAGGAAGCCGATATGCTGCGCAAGCTGGACTGAGCACCCTCGCCTCAGTCAAAGTCGCTCCAGGAAGCGAAGAAGCTCCGCTTCATAGCGCTTGACGAGGGCGGTCAGCCGGGTCTTTTCCTCGTCCGCCGCAGACCCTTCCGCCATCGTCCACAGCCCCAGCTGGAATGCGATGTAGCATGGCTCCAGGTAGTCGACCAAGCCGGGGTCGACGGGGCACGATGCTTCTGCCTCGACGCCTCGGACCAGCCGCATGAATTCGCTTTGAGACAGCTGGTATTCCACTCGGGCGCCGGCAATGTCCCAGGCGATGTCCTGGCAGCCGACAAGGTCGTGCGCGCGGCAGTGGTCGACCGTGTCCGTCTTCAAAAGAGTGCCGTCTGAACAGACCAGAAATTCCCAAGGATGCAGCCGTCCGTCGATCTCGACCCTTCGCTTTGACTCCGGCGTCGGCCGGTTGGCGAACCAGTCCCGCAAAGCGCTCGCCGGACCGCCCCCCAATGCCTCGGCGCAGTTGTGCAGCGCCATCCTTGCCAGCCCAGATGCCGACGCGCCGACCTCTTCGGATCTGAGATTGGCACAGCGCCAGCCGAGATAGCGACCAAGCCACTCGACCAGCCTGTCCCGGCTCACATCGGCCTGATCCAATCTGGCCGCGTCGATCCAGCGTTCTACCAGGAAGCCGTGGCAGAGACCGGCAATCGGCGGCCCGAAGCCCGCTTCATGGAGCGCTCCGGCCGTGCGCAGCTTGCGCCGCCCCGTCTCGCCGAGGCCAGCGAACTTGACCAACCAGCGCTCGCCACCCGCCGATGTGATGAACTTGCGCCGCTCGAAGCGGGCGAAGGACGGCGGCCACTGCTCGATTGGCTGAGGAAGATGCTTGCGCCATTCGCCACCGGAGATTTCGCGAAGTTGGATATCGGGCCTGCCGAGCAGACCTGCTGTCCATTGCCGCAGCGAGGGTGCTGCCTGCCCGTCGAAGGCGTGCTCGAAATCCGCGACGTGGCATCGGCAACGCGACCAGATATTGCGGATCTCTGGCGAAGCTTCTGCGCCCGGACCACCGCGATGGCTCGGGAACAGATGGATGCGATCAAGATCGACACCCTGCCCCGCCAACCATTGGACGACTGCACGGAAGGAGCTGCCGGAAAGGCCCGGGCCTTCGTCGACGATCGCGAATTTGGCTACCGAGTTGTCCCGCCAGCCGGCTATGAGGTCGGGACTGGCAGACACGCATCGGTCGAAGGGGTGCCCGATGGGGCGCAGGCTGACGGGCGGCGGCGCGCCAAGTGCGGCGGCGACCAGGGCGCCAAGTCCGAGACCAATGCTGCGGATGCCAATGACGCATGTGTCCGCATTGAGGCCGGACTGCTGTGCTGCGACGAGATAGGTTTCCGGGTAGAGTGCATAGAGCGCGTAGCCTTCGGCCGCGCCGGTCGCGATCTCGCCCACGCAGTCGAGACCGGCCAGCCTTTTTGTCAGGTCGGGGTCGAGCGCTTCGCGAACGGCAAAGCCGCCCTGCCAGGATCGCATCACTTCCTTGGCCAGCGCGACCAGGATCACTGCACCGCGCTGCTGGTCGGGTGAATTGATGTCGATGCCGCTGGCCTGGAATTGGGCATCCGCGAGACCCTGGATCAACTCCGAGACGGCGATGAACAGCTCCACCAGCGCCGCATGCCGTTCGATGCCGGGGTGCATGCGACCAATCTTTTCGAGCGCCTCGCAGGCTGCTTGCCTGAGCCGCCGCGCGTCGTGCGCCTGTTTGTGGTCGGCAAAGACGATCATGCCGCTCCTGCCTGGCTGTCTGGCCGCCAACGCAAAGCGCAGCATCTTTGATCCACGATCGGGCACCGTAATTTTTCCGCCTTCCAAGGAACATTCCGGGCTGCTTGCGGTTCGGCGACGAGGAACTTACCCCCAACAGCAGAGGCGGCTTCGTGACATCGAAGAAGGTTCGTATCGGCATCGTTGGCGTCGGCAATTGCGCATCCTCCCTTGTGCAAGGTCTCTCCTTCTACCGCAACGCGAAAAGCAACGAGCCTATCCCCGGGCTGATGCATGCCGACCTCGGTGGCTATCATGTCGATGCCATCGAAGTGGTCTGTGCCTTCGATGTCGCGAAGAGCAAGGTTGGGCGCGATGTGGCCGAAGCGATCTACAGCGCGCCCAACAACACCTTCCGCTTTGCCGATGCTGCCCCCACCGGAGCTCGCGTGGAGCGCGGCCCGACGCTCGACGGCATCGGCAAATATCTGCGCGACGAGATCGAAGAAGCGGACGAGCCGGTCGTCGACGTGACCGAGCGTCTTCGCGACAGCGGAGCCGAGGTGCTGGTGTCCTACCTGCCCGTCGGCTCGGAAGCGGCCACACACTTCTATGCCGAATGCGCGCTTCAGGCCGGATGCGCATTCGTCAACTGCATACCGGTCTTCATCGCTTCACGGGCGGAATGGCGCCGGCGTTTCGAGGAGCGTGGGCTTCCCCTTATTGGCGACGACATCAAGAGCCAGGTCGGCGCCACCATCGTGCACCGGCTGCTTGCCAATTTGTTCCGGGAGCGCGGCGTGCGCATCGACCGCACCTACCAGCTCAATTTCGGGGGCAACACCGACTTCCTCAACATGCTGGAGCGGGAGCGGCTGGAATCGAAGAAGATTTCCAAGACGCAGTCCGTCACCAGCCAGATCGACGTTCCGCTCGAAGCCGGCAACATCCATGTCGGCCCCAGCGATCACGTGCCTTGGCTGACCGATCGCAAATGGGCCTATATACGTGTCGAAGGCACGACATTCGGCGGCGTGCCGCTGAATGCCGAGCTCAAGCTGGAGGTCTGGGATTCGCCTAATTCGGCCGGCGTCGTGATCGATGCGGTGCGCTGCGCCAAGCTCGCTCTCGACCGGGGCATCGCCGGGGCGCTGACGGGACCTTGCAGCTACTTCATGAAGTCGCCGCCGGAGCAGTTCACCGACGCCGAAGCGCGTCTGCGCACGCTAGCCTTCATCGCCGGCAGGGACGAGCCGATGCTGGATGCCGCGGAATGACCACGACCTTCCTTCTCATCCGCCATGCGGCGCACGACAATGTCGGGAGCTATCTGGCAGGGCGCCTGCAAGGCATCAGACTCGGCCAGGCCGGGCAGGCGCAGGCTCTGCGTCTTGCCCGCCGCATGGCGCGGGAACCGATCTCTGCCATCCTGAGCAGTCCGCGTGAGCGGACCTTGGAAACCGCAAAGCCGATCGCCACAGCCTGCGACATCGAGAAGATCGGGATCTGCCAGGAACTGGACGAAATCGACTTCGGCGCCTGGTCCGGGAAGACATTCGAAGAGCTGAACGGAGACGCCCGCTGGCGCTTGTGGAACGACCAGCGCCAAAGCGCACGCACGCCGAGCGGCGAGACGATGCTGGCCGTGCAGGAACGGGTTGTCGGCCTGATGGACGAGACACGCCAAGACGCGCAGAACCAGGTCGTTGCGCTTGTCAGCCATGCCGACGTCATCAAGGCGGCGGTATGCAAGGTTCTCGGGCTGCAGCTGGGCGACTGCTTCCGCTTCGACATAGAGCCGGCCTCGCTCACCACCATCGTCAGCGGCGATTGGGGCTCGAAGCTCATCCGCCTGAACGAAGTCGCCTGACGGACGCTGCCGATGCGCATGGTCATTTTCGGTCTCACCGTCACGTCGTCATGGGGAAACGGGCATGCCACGCTCTGGCGCGGGCTGATCCGGGCGCTGGCGCCGCTGGGCTGGTCGATCAGCTTCTTCGAACGCGACACGCCTTACTACGCCGGCGCCAGGGATCTCGACCGGCTCGATGGCGGCGACCTGGTGCTCTATCCGGACTGGGAAGAGATACGCCGCGCCGCGGCCGTCGCAATCCGGCAGGCGGATGTGGTCATCATCACCTCCTACTGCCCGGACGCCGTCGAAGCATCGCGGCTTGCCCAGGAGAGCTGCCGCGGGCTGAAGGTGTTCTACGATCTCGATACACCGGTGACGCTGACGAGGATCGAGCAGGGCGAACACCCGGACTATTTCGGTCCGGAAGGCCTTCGCGACTTCGATCTGGTGCTGAGCTTCACCGGTGGTCCGGCGCTGGATGCGCTGAAGTCCATGCTGGGCGCGTGCCACGTCGTGCCGCTTTACGGCCATGTCGACCCTGACCGCCACCGGCCGGCACCGCCCAGGCAGGAATTTGCCGGCGACCTGTCGTACCTGGGGACCTATGCGGCGGATCGGCAGGCCGCTGTCGAAAAACTGCTGGTCGCGCCCGCAGCACGGATGCCTGATCGCCGCTTCATCATTGGCGGCGCGCAATATCCGCAGGAATTTCCGTGGGGCGACAACATCTTCTTCGTCAGGCATCTGCCGCCCGCTGACCATTCCGCCTTTTTCTGCTCGTCACGCCTGACGCTGAATGTCACGCGCGAGGCGATGGCGAGAAAGGGCTGGTGCCCCTCAGGCCGGCTGTTCGAGGCGGCGGCCTGCGGCGCGGCGATCATCTCCGACGACTGGCCGGGCCTGGACAGCTTCTTCGATCCGGGCAGGGAAATCCTTCTGGCGCATTCAACCGACGACGTTATCGCGGCGCTCGGCCTGTCGGACGGGGAGCTGGGCGCGCTGCGCCGCCATGCCCGCGAACGCGTCCTCGACGAACATACATCGGCCCGGCGCGCGTCAGAACTGGATCGGATCCTGGCCGATGCCGCCAGGACGCCGGCGGGCGAAGTCATGAAGGAAGCCGTCTGATGCTGGGTATTGTGCCTGCGGCGGGGCGCGGCAGCCGCATCCAACCGCTCGGCTTTTCCAAGGAATTGCTGCCGGTGGGCAGCCGGATGGACGGGCAGACGGAGCGCCCCTGCGCGGTCAGCGAATATCTGGTGCGGCGAATGGTGCGCAACGGCGTCGACAGGATCTGCTTCATCATCGGATCAGGCAAATCGGACATCCTCGAATACTACGCGGCCGGCTATGACGGCGCCGCCGCGATCTTCGTCGCGCAGCCCTCTCCGGTCGGCCTTTGCGACGCGATCTTCCGCGCTGCGCCGCTCGTCGCGCCGGACGAAACGGTCCTCATCGGCCTCCCGGACACGATCTGGTTTCCCGAGGACGGCTTTTGCCACCTGGCCGACGACCGGCTGTCCTTCCTCATGTTTCCGGTCGACCGCCCGGAGCTTTTCGATGCCGTGGTGGTCGATGATGACAGCCGTGTCGAGCAGATCCAGGTCAAGCAGCGCGACGCGGCGACGGACTGGGTCTGGGGCGCATTCAAGATGCCGGGCGGCATCTTTCACGAGCTCGCCGCCCTGTGGCGCGAGCGGGAGGGCCGCGACGAGTATTTCGGCACGCTGGTCAATGCCTATCTGGCTGCCGGCGGTGAAGCCTGGGGCGTGAAGGCAGGCACCGCCTATGTCGACGTCGGCACCTTCAACGGCTATCGGACCGCGCTCCGGCTGCTGGAAAACAACGAAGCGGCCGAAGTGGAAGGCACACCGGCCATCATGCCTCAGGGCCGCTCTCGGGTACCATCCTTTCCTGGCGAGGGAGGCTAGCCATGCTGCATTCCAATGCCGAAATACGCCGCCGCATCGACGCGCTCGGGCCGTGGTTCCACAACATGGAACTGGCCGGCGTTGAGACCGCTCCCGACCATTTCCTCGGCAATTATCCGCTGATCAAATGGCGCAAATTCGCGGATGCCATTCCGGCCGATCTGTCGGGCAAGTCCGTGCTGGATATCGGGTGCAATGCCGGCTTCTACTCGATCGAGATGAAGAAGCGCGGCGCCGATCGCGTGCTCGGCATCGACTTCGACGAGGGCTATCTGGCGCAGGCGCGTTTCGCCGCCGAGATCGCGGAATGCCAGATCGAATTCCGGCAGCTGTCGGTCTATGACGTCGGCGCGCTCGGCGAGAGCTTCGATATCGTGCTGTTCATGGGCGTGCTCTACCACCTGCGGCATCCGCTGCTGGCGCTGGACCTGGTCCGCGAGCACGTCGCGCGGGACCTGATGGTCTTTCAATCGATGCAGCGCGGCAGCGGCGACGTCCTCGCGCTCGAACAGGACTATCATTTCTGGATGCGGGAGCTGTTCGACCGGCCCGAGTTCCCCCGGCTGCATTTCATCGAGCATCGCTACGCAGACGATCCGACCAACTGGTGGATCCCCAATCGTGCCTGCACCGAGGCGATGTTGCGCAGCGCCGGCTTCGAGATCCTGCTTCACCCCGAAGACGAGGTCTATTTCTGCCGCGCGGCGGGCGAGCCTCAAGGGGGCGGCGCGGCATATCCATCGAAAGGACCGTCAGATGATTGAAGCGGCGATGATCTGGAACGAACCGAACAACAAGTCCCATTGGGACCCCGAGCTCGATCCCGACTGGAGCCGCTTCGCCCGGATGGCGACCCTGGCGGCCGAGGCGATCAGCTTGGAGAACCCGGCAATCACAAAAGTGCTCGGCGGCATCTCGCCGATCGATGCCGGATTCATCACGCGAATGAGGGAGTTCGGCGTGCTCGACCATGTCGATGCCGTGGCGGTGCACGGCTTCCCGCTCGACTGGAACCTCTGGCAGATCCACGAATGGCCGCAGAAGCTTGGCGAGATCGCGAGTGTGACCGAGCTGCCGATCTGGGTCAGTGAAGTCGGGGTCTCGACCTTCGGCGCCGAGGAGATCCAGGCCTGGGGCCTGCGCCGGACAGCCGAGCTGCTGCTTGCCATTGCACCGCGCGTGCAATGGTACAGCCTTTATGACCTGCCCAGCGCCTGGGAGGCGACGACGCGCCATCGCGAGGCGGAAGGTTCCTCCTACTACCGGCACTTCTACATGGGCCTGCTGCGTGAGGACGGCACGCCCAAGCCCGCTCTCGAGGAATTCGCCCGCCATGCCCCGGAGATGGGGCTGGTCCAGTGGTTCCATTTCGAGGATCACCGCCTGGACGATGCCGTCGCCTGGATGAAGCGGCTGGGGGTCACCAACCTGCGCACCGGGCTTTCCTGGGCCGACAGCTTCCGGCCGAACGCGCTCGATTGGTTCGACCGACAGATGGAGGCGCTCGCCGATTTCGACGTTACCGTCACCTTCTGCTTCACGCCCGAGCATCGAGGCGTTCAGCCGCATCACACCAGTCCGCCACAAGTTCCCGAGGAGTTCGCCGAGTTCTGTGCGGCCATGATCCGTCGCTACGCGCCGAGCATAAATGCTGCCGCGATGCCGGTGCGGCAGATCTCGGCGGCATGAGGTTCCAAGAGGAGTTTAGGCTCGACCGCCCATGACCCTCACGGTGCTCAACGTCGCCTACCCTCTCGCGCCCGTCGGGCCCGATGCGGTCGGCGGCGCCGAGCAGGTGCTGTCGATGCTGGACCGCGCACTGGTGCAGCAAGGCCATCGGTCGATCGTGGTCGCCTGCGAAGGGTCCCGGGCTGCCGGCATTTTGGTGGAAACACGCGCCGAAGCGGGGGCGCTCGACGAGGCGGCAAAGAAGCGGGCACAGCAAGCGCATCGCGCGGCCATCGCCGCCGCTCGCTCGCAGTGGCCGATCGACGTGGTGCACCTGCACGGCATCGACTTCGATACCTATCTGCCGGACGACGGCCCGACACTGGTGACGCTGCACCTGCCGCTTGGCTGGTATCCGCCTGAGGTGCTGGCGCGGTCGCGCGACGATCTATGGCTGCACGCAGTCTCCGAGGCGCAGCAGAGGACCGCGCCGCCCGGGTCCAGGCTGATAAAGCCCATTCCCAATGGCGTCGACATCGAGGCCCTGAGCCACCCGCGCTCGCGGCGCAATTTCGCGCTCGTTCTGAGCCGCATCTGTCCCGAGAAAGGCATCCATCTGGCGCTCGATGCCGCCAGGCTTGCCGCGATGCCTTTGGCGATCGGCGGTCAGCTCTACGCTTATGAGACACATGTCCGGTATTTCACCGACGAGATCAGGCCTTGCCTCGGCAGGCGACGCCGCTTCCTCGGGCCCCTCGGTTTGTCTGCCAAGCGACGCCTGCTCAATGCCGCGCGCTGCCTGGTGATCCCAAGCCTCGCGGCGGAAACCAGCTCGCTGGTCGCCATGGAAGCGCTGGCCTGCGGCACGCCGGTCGTCGCCTTTCCCAATGGCGCGCTGCCCGACGTCGTCGAACACGGCAAGACCGGCTTTCTCGTCGACGACGTCGATCAGATGGCGAAAGCCATGGTTGCTTGCGCGGAGCTGGACCATGACACATGCCGGGCCGAGGCGCGCCGCCGCTTCTCGCTCGAACGCATGGTTTCGGCCTATATGGATGCCTATCGCAAACTGGCGCAGCTCGGCGCCCATCATACGTGGCAGGGAGCCGCCCGGTGAGCGGGCTTTGTGCCGAGATCATTCGCGAACAAGATGCGCTCGAAGGCCTTGAAGCGCCTTGGTGGCGGCTGTGGTCGCAATGCATCTCCGCGACGCCTTTCCAATCTCCAGCCTGGCTGCTGCCCTGGTGGCAGGCCTTTATGCCGGGCGATCTCGCGGTTGTTGCGGTGTGGAGCGGAACGGACCTTGTCGGGTTGGCGCCGCTCTACCTCGAGCGACACGCCTCGGGGTCGCGCCTGCTGCCGATCGGAATCTCGCTGAGCGACTATCTCGACATCCTGTGCATGCCCGGACAAGCGGCGGCGGTGAACGCTGCCATCGCCGGCGCAGTGCTCCGGCTCGAATGGTCGTCATGGATCCTGCCGGACCTTCCGCCAGAAGCCGCTTGCTCGAGCCTTGCGCTGCCGGATGCCGTGGAGAGCCTATCCGCAAGCCACGCCGCGTGTCCGGTGCTCCCGCTTACGTGTGACGAGACGCTTGCAAGCCTGGTCCCGGCGCGGCGCAGGCGCCAGTTGCGTCGCGCATGGAGAGCCGCGCAACGAAGAGGATCAGTAATCATCAGACGCTGCGAGACCGATCCGGAGACATTCCTCGATCATCTGATCCGTCTGCACGGCTCCCGCTGGGCCGGACAAGGCGGCGGCGTGCTGGCGGACCCTTGTGCGGTGAAGTTCCATCGGACTGCCCTTCCTCGACTCGCCGCCAATGGCCTAGCGCGCTGCTGGCTGATGGAAATCGGCGAGGCTGTCGTCGGCGCCTATTATGGCTTCCATCATCGCGGCCGCGCCTATGCCTATCTCGGCGGGTTCGATCCCGGCTACGCGGAGGAAAGCCCCGGCGCTATCCTGATCGGCGAGGCAATTGCAGAAGCCGTTCACGAGGGCGCTCGTGAGTTCGATTTCCTGCGCGGGCGAGAGAGCTACAAATATGGCTGGGGTGCCGTCGACCGCTGGACGCAGCAACGGGTCTGGACCCGGAGCGCACCGTCGTGAGCGCAGCAACGCAAGAGCCGAAGGCCGCAAGGCGCGTCCTCGAGGAATGCATGTCAGATGGCGTCTGCGCCGAAGTTGCACTCGCCAGGCTGGCAGCCTGCGTCGAGCCGGAGATCGGGGCGGCAGAACTGGCGAAGATCGCGATGGAGCTGCGCTCAAGCCAGTTCGGGTGGAGGAACTGGCTCGAGGACATCGCGGCGTTGCTCGCGACCAAGCCCGATGTCTTCGACCAACTCCGCGCGACGGCGGCCTCGGTATGCCATGAGCGCCCGGATGGCGAGACGGCTGCCATGACCATCGAACGGCTGGCCAGCGGCTTCGACCGGGCGGCCGCCATCTCTGCGCCCGCCAGCGTGCAACTGTCGTCGCTTGGCGATGAGGAAAAACTCTGCGCGGCTACAGCCGAGATCTGCTCCTGGCTGGAACAGCAAGGCTTCGGCGGCACAGGCAAGGCAATTCTGGACATCGGTTGCGGGATCGGCCGGTTCGAAGCCGCGCTTCACGCCAAGGTGGGGCACATTGTCGGCACCGACATTTCCTCCAACATGATCGCCATCGCGCGACAGCGATGCGCCGGCCTTGCCACTGTGGAGCTTCGCCGGGCCTCCGGCTTCGGCCTCGACGATTTCGCCGACGAAAGCTTCGATGGCGTGCTGGCGGTCGACAGCTTCCCCTATCTGGTGCTCGCCGGTGTAGCCGAGCGGCATTTCGGCGAGATCGCGCGGGTGCTGCGGCGAGGCGGAATGGCCGCAATCCTCAACTATTCCTATCGGGAAGCAGGCGCCCGAGACCGCTGCGATGTTCGCTCCTTGGCCGATGCGCACCGCCTGGACGTCCTCATCGCCGGCGAGAAGCCGTTCAGCCTTTGGGACGGCGCCGCCTTTCTTGTGCGTCGGGGCTGCGGAACATAACGGAGGAAGAGAAGTTCGGACCCCAGGACCAGGTTAGCGGCGAAAGCGAACCACAGGAGAAGGCGATGGCGTCCGGCGGCAAGAAGCACATGGGGCGCGGCAGCCAAGGCAAGGGTTCCGGCAGCGGAGCGAAGACCAACCTTCCCAAGGACATGGTTGGTGAAAACGACGTCCTGTCGAACCGGGACAAGAAGCAGCACTCCGAGCAACGCGGCCTCGACGGCAACCGGACCAAGTCCGATCAGTATCAGGATCATGCAGCCAACCGGTTGCCCGAGGAGTAGGCTCGGTCGGCTGATCGAGCCTCGGCGCTTGCGCGCGACGGATCTCGCAAACCGGGAGCTTCGGGCAGCGGAATTGGCACTGGAGAACAATCCTGTGCAGAGCCGAAATCGGATCGGCCCTGCGGCTGGAACCGCCTTGCAAACTGCGTCCGTCTATGGTCTCAGTGAATTTGAAGAGACCTCATTTGTTAAGAGAAAGCGATGTCTCGCGCGAGCCACGGCGATCTCGGCCCTCAGGCGAGCCTGGGCATGGACCAGGAGATTGCCTCACTGTTGTCCGCCATTGAGCAGGAAAAGGTTCCTGATCGCCTCACCAAGCTCGCGATCCAATTGCAGAACGCGTTGATCGAAAAGCGCAGGCGCGAGACGACAAACTGACCCCCGACAAAACGTCACTTGTCAACGTCGCCTGGCAGCCTCCAAATCCCAATGATCCTCCGATAGATATTGGCGCCTTTCGACCAAGGTTTGCGGCGAGCTCTCGCCGAGGAATTCCAGAACACCCGCACGCGCGCGGTTGAGCCGGCTTTTCACAGTGCCGACCGCGCAGCCGCAAATCTCCGCCGTTTCCTCATAACTGACGCCCAGGACGCCGATCAGCATCAGCACTTCGCGCTGGTGCGAGGGAAGCTTCTGGATGGCCCGGTGGACTTCCCTGCTCTGTACCGACCAATCTTGGGACGCTTCCGAAATCGGCCGGCTGGAAGCGCAGTCGAGCAGGCCGGGCGCCTCCCTGGCCGCTGCCTTGATACGTGTATAATGGGTGTTGCGCATGATGGTGAAAAGCCATGACTTCATGCGCGTTCCCGGCTCGAACTTGTCCAGATTAGCAAGCCCCTTGGTCAGCGTTTCCTGAACCAGGTCATCGGCATCGTCCGGCATCCGGCAAAAGGTCCGCGCGAAAGCTCGTAACGCAGGGATGAGATCGACGATGGATATTCCCTCTGCCTCGCGGCTCCGCGTCACATGATCTCCGGGTATCAATGTTCTGGCCCCAGGAATGGTGGTTGATAATCGCAGATTAGGCAGAATGCGTGAGGATAAGGATCGTTCCTGTCTGATTGCACCTCGATCGAACTTGTGATCGGCCGCAACAAAACGGCTCCAGGAACTCAGAAATTCCTGAAATCGCCTCGCGCTCGGACGGAGCCACGAGACACGGTTTAAATCCTTGTTTCGATGTCGTTCTCGCGCACCAACACTGCTGGGCGGCATGCGTCAGATGAACCAGGTTGCCACAAGGCCGATTGAGGCTGCAAAGATCGCAGCCGTTGTCACGCCGCCGAGGAGATTGGTGACGCGGCTGTTGGTCTTGTCGCCCATGATCCTGCGGTTGTTGGTCATCAGCAGGATCAAGAGCAGCAGCGGCGGGGTGGAAAAGCCCTGCACGATTCCGGACCAGACCAGGGCTCGCATGGGATTGAAGCCGAGAAAGTTGAGTCCGACCGCAATGAGTGTGAAGGCTGCGGTCGCCAGGTAGAAACCCGGCGCTTCGCGCGGTTTGGCGCTCATGCCGTGCTTCCAGCCCAGGGCCTGCGCGAGATCGAAGGCTGCGCCGGTCGTCATGACCGGCACCGCCAGGAAGCCCACGCCGATCACGCCCGCGGCAAAGACGATGCCGGCGGCCTCGCCCGCAAGGGGGCGCAGCGCCTCGGCCGCCTGCGCAGCGGTGTCGATCTCGGTATGGCCGGCTTGGTGCAGCGTCGAGCCTGTCGACAGGATGATGAAATACATGATGAGGTTGGAGAACGTCATTCCGATCAGGATGTCATGGCGCGAGCGCCGCAATTCCGCATGGGTCGCGCCCTGGCGTTGTTGAAGAGTGGTTCTTCCTTTCGCGATCTCCTCTTCCACCTCCTGGTTGGATTGCCAGGTGTAGAGATAGGCGGACAGGGTCGTGCCGATGATGGCAACGAGGATCGACAGGTATTCGCGGCTGAACTCGATCTTCGGCAGAAAGGTGCCGAGCAGAACGGGCATCAGCTCCGGCTTGGCAAGAACGGCCGAGACCACATAGGCCAGCAGCGCCAGCGCCAGCACCCTGAATACGTTCCTCAGAAGCTCGTAGGAGCCGAAAACCTGCATCGCGAAGATGAAGGCGGCGACGAAGACGACAATCAGCGACGCCGGCAAAGGCACAAAGAGGTTGATCGCCGCCGACATGGCTCCGAGATCCGCGGCCGCCTCGATCGTGTTGCCGATCAGGACGCCGACCAGAACCGACCACAGCAGCCACCGCGGATAGAAATCGGCGATCACCTGGAACAGACCACGTCCCGAAACCTGACCGAGCTTCGACGACAGGTAGACGACGGTGTACATCATCGGCAGCGTGACGGGCGCGGTCCACAGCAATTCGGGCCCGAACCTCGCTCCGGCGCTGGCATAGGTTCCGATTGCCGAGCAATCGTCGTCGGCGGCGCCTGCGATCAACGCCAGACCGACGGACCGACCGATACTCCTGCCCTCTCGCTTGTCCACGCTGCCGTCCATAACAACAAGCCTGCC
Organism: Mesorhizobium sp. M3A.F.Ca.ET.080.04.2.1; assembly: GCF_003952525.1. Classification (NCBI taxonomy): domain Bacteria; kingdom Pseudomonadati; phylum Pseudomonadota; class Alphaproteobacteria; order Hyphomicrobiales; family Phyllobacteriaceae; genus Mesorhizobium; species Mesorhizobium sp. M3A.F.Ca.ET.080.04.2.1. Next base: position 843,788 of record NZ_CP034451.1, read on the forward strand.
GGCAGCAGAGACACGGGTCGACCGATGCTCGATGGGCGGTGAGCCCGCCTGCCAATGCAAGGCCGAACAGCGCGGCGAGCGGATTGTTCCGTGAAGTTTGTTCGGCTTCGACCAGCGTCGAAGCTGCATCGTCAGGTCACAAGTTGGCAGACGTTGGCGGTGGCACTTGACGGCACGTGAGCATAGGCGGGTCCGCGCGACCGCGGCTTGCGAAGCTATTCACGCCAATCGTCAGAGCCGCTCCGGGCGATGAGACATGGGATGCCAGACCAGACGGCTCAGGCTGCCGAGACTTTCAACTGCGGAACGACCCGATCGCGAATGAACGGCACCTGCCTACCCCGCTTCACAAGCAGCGAGTGACCGATCCCGAGTATCTTGCGCACGCTCGCCAGCGCCGCTTCGTTCACCTCGATGTAGGCGACGATGTACCATTCGCCGTTTTCTTCCCTGGCCATGCCCAGCGGTTCGGCGTGCCATTTGAGCGCGCTGTGGTGGGGCATGAAGTAGGTTTCCTGGACGCCGCCGACGGCGCCCAGGCCCTCGTCGAGCGCGTATTCCATCACCGCGCAGCAGAGCTGTGTCAGCGTGCCACGCAGCCCGGTCGCGCGCTTGTCGGGAACGACGAAGGTGCGGGTCCATTCGGCCCAGTCGGGGCGCCGCGGGACGCCCGACTTCTCACACATATGAGGAAAAACCTCCGAGACCATGTGCGGCTCGCTCGTTGGGATTAGTCGAGCCGAGGTCACGACGCGCCCGTCTTCGATACCGAGCAAATAGGTTGCTGCATCCGTATCGAATTGGTCTAGTTCACGACCATCTGGGCTCGGAGGGCGCCAATGTTTCTGATGCACGAAAAAATCGTGCCGGCGGCGCAAAAACTCGTCGAATTCCTTTTCGTAGAGATGCTTGTTATGCGCATTGACGACATGAGCCGCAATCATCGCACGATCCCCCGATCGATCTTTGGGGGATGATTGCAGCGATGCTAAAATCGGTCACCTGTCCGATCGGACAGTTGACGTATTCAGGGGTGAATCAGGCGCCGGCGCACGGCCTCGACGACCGCCTGCGTAGTGGTGGCGACGCCGAAAGCCTCGCGGGCCCGCGCTGCGTGCCATTTGACCGTGCGCTCGGTGAGGCCGAGGATTTGCGAGGTCTCGGACGAGGTCTTGCCGGCGGCAGCCCACAGCAGCACCTCTCTTTCCCGATCGGTGAGCGGGCTCTCGCCATCTTCGTCATGGGAAAGAGCCTGGATGGTCATGCCGGCATATACTGCCATCGTCACCAACTGCCCCTGCTCGCGCTGCGACAGCTTGCAGGACTTGGCTGAAGAGGCGAACGACAGCACCGATTGCCAGTGATGGACGCTCAGCATCGGCACGGCAAAGCCGCTCCAGATGCCGAACTCGGTCGCCTCGCCCGCAACCCGCCGCGAGGCTTCCGTGTCGGACCACTTACCCGGAACTTCCGACCAGAGGAACGGCTTCAGCGTCTTTGCCGAATAGATACACACGCCATCCACGGCGGCGTGCTCGGCCTCAACATAACGTTCGAACCAGCCTGCGGGCCAGCCATTCAATTCCACCATCGGGGCGAGCTTCTGCCCGCCCAGAGGGACGCCGCTCAAGATGAGATGTTCGAATCCAAGATTTCTTACTGTCTCGAGCAGATCGCTCAAGAGCGGCCCTGTAGCCGTGTGCTTCCTGCATCGCTCAACGAAGTCGAATACGTCTGAATCGATCATGCCAGAGACCCCAACTCCCGCACGGCCGTTTATAACTCATTTTAGGCAAGTCCAATATGAAAAAGCCCGGGTCATATGAGCGCAATGCGCAGCCAGGCAGTATTTCCGAAGCCGCCTGTCAAACCATCATATTAGCAATAAACGATGTGTTAATATGTGTGATGCAGCCTTGCTGATCGGGAACCGATCCCGATCGACGATCCGGCCCAGAAGTGCCGCGACGTCCGACCGATGCGGAGCAAAACGCATGAGTGTCGAAACAGCACTGGCGCAGTTGCTGCGCATGATGCATAGCCGCGCGCTGAACTTGGCGACCTTGCCGGACGACGAGAGAGATCCGCACTACGACCGCATTCGCCTGTCGTGCTGCGGTGCTGCCGAGCAGATCGGGCAAAGCCCGGATAAGGCAGCCCTGACGGCAAACAGCATGGTTGAATTCACCCGCGCAATGGTGGGGATCATCGAGGCAGGCCGCGGGTAAGAGGCCGGTCGCATCTGAGTGACGGTTGGCCAGTCGCAGCGGGCCGCGCAAGTCCGGCGATGCCACTCACTCCGCAGCCTGCACCCTGTTTGCCGCGATGATCGCGCGGATTTCGGCGCGGCAGGAGCCGCAATTGGTGCCGGCCTTGAGCGTCTCGCCGATGGCTTCCACGGTTCCGCAGCCCGCCCTCACAGCGGCCGCCATCTGGTTGGCGCCGATGCCGAAGCAGGAGCAGACGGTGGCGCCGGGATCAGGCCTGTCGGCGCCGGCGCGACCGGCAACGATGCGGAAGCGCTGACGCTGGCCGGCATGCGCAATGCCGAGTTGATCGGCCGCCCAGCCGCGCGACACCGCGACCGGACCGGGTGCGACGAACAGCGCGCCGGCTAGATGCTCGCCCTCGAAGACAGCTATGCGGTGCTGGCCGGCATCGCGGTCGTGATAGGCGAGCGTCTCGGCATGCGGCAGGCTTCCGAACAGCGACCTGGCAAAGGCCGCCCAGTCGGTGTTGTCTTCGGCAAAAGCCAGTTCGACCCGCCAGCCGCCCTGGCAACGGGCGACGACCCAATAGTCGGCGGCGATCTGCTCCGGGCGCTGCCGCAGCACGGCAAAGCCAAAAGCCTTGGCCGCGAATTTCTCGATGCGCACAGCGACATGTTTCAGCGCCGGCTGGCCGGAGATGGGGTCCGTCAGTGGCGCGGTCAGCGTGTCAAGCCTGCCCCTGGCGGCGAACTGATCGGTCCAATGCATCGGCGCGAAGACGCTGCCGCGGCGCTGGCGTGTCGTGACCAGGGCGCGCACCAGCACCTCGCCGCGCGCGCTCGACAGGCGCACGATGTCGGCGTCGCCGATGCCGTGGACCCGAGCATCGTCGGGATGGATTTCGACAAAGGGTTCGGCGATGTGCTGCGACAGGCGCGGGCTTTTGCCGGTGCGCGTCATCGTGTGCCAATGGTCGCGGATGCGCCCGGTGTTGAGGATGAGCGGGAATTCGGGGCTGGTGCGGGTTTCGGTCGCGACGCGGGTGGGGATGAAGCGGGCTTTGCGGTCGGGCGTGTAGAAGTGGCCGTCGGCGAAGAAGCGGATGGATTGGTGTCCTCTCGCCCCGCGCCGCTCCGGCTGAGGTCGAGCTTGAATACCCCCTTCGGGCTGAACTCGCGCTTGAACACCCCCCTCTGTCCTGCCGGACATCTCCCCCTCAAGGGGGGAGATTGGCAGCTTCGCCCTTGGCGCCGGTCCTGCTGCGTTTGAGATTGGCGAAGGCCGCGGCGACAGCTGATCTCCCCCCTTGAGGGGGAGATGGCCGGCAGGCCAGAGGGGGGCGCCTCGGCTCGGCGCTGGCCACTGGAACGGTGCAAGGGTCTCATAGGCTTGGGCATCGACACCGCCATAACCACCAATGTCGAAATCCCGCGCGCCATCGTTCTCGAATCCCGAAAGCGTGGCGTGCTCGGCGAAGATCGCGCCCGGCGTCTCATGCCCAAATGCCTCGCCAAAGCCCATCCGCCGCGCCACTTCGGCGATGATCCACCAATCGTGCCGCGCCTCACCCGGCGAGGCCAGGAACGGCCGCTGGCGCGAGATGCGGCGCTCGGAGTTGGTGACGGTGCCGTCCTTCTCGCCCCAGGCGGTGGCCGGCAGACGGACATTGGCGTGGCGAACGGTGTCGGTATGTTCCAGAACGTCGGACACGACGACGAAAGGGCAGGCCTTGATCGCGGCTTGCACAGTGTCTGCATCCGGCATCGAATCAACCGGGTTGGTGGCCATGATCCACAGGGCCTTGATGCGCCCGTCGGCGACAGCCTTGAACATGTCGACCGCCTTCAGGCCGGGCCGCTCGGGAACCGTCGGCGAATTCCAGAAGCGGCGCACGCGCGCTCGATGCGCCGGGTTCTCGATCTCCATATGGGCGGCGAGCATGTTGGCCAGGCCTCCGACCTCGCGGCCGCCCATGGCGTTGGGCTGTCCGGTGACCGAGAACGGCCCTGCCCCCGGTTTGCCGATGCGGCCGGTGGCAAGATGGCAATTGATGATGGCGTTGACCTTGTCGGTGCCCTGCGACGACTGGTTGACGCCCTGGCTGTAGACGGTGACGGTCTTTTGCGTCGCTGCGAACAGTTCGTAAAACTGCAGAAGCTCGTCTTCGCCAAGGCCCGTCGCAGCGGCGATGCAGGCAAGATCGAGCGTTTCTGCCGCTGCCAGGGTTTCGCGGAAACCCGAAGTATGCGTGGCGATGTAGGCGCGATCGAGCGCATCGTTCCTGGCGAGATAAGCCAGCAGGCCCGAGAACAGGGCAGTGTCACCATCGGGCGCGATCGCCAGGTGAAGGTCGGCGATGTCGGCGGTCATGGTGCGGCGCGGATCGACCAGCACGATCTTCATGTCCGGGCGCTTCTCGCGCGCCGCGGCGATGCGCTGATAGAGCACGGGATGGCACCAGGCCAGATTGGAGCCGACCAGGACGATGAGATCGGCAAGCTCCAGGTCCTCATAGCAGCCGGGCACCGTATCGGAACCGAAGGCGCGGCGATGGCCGGCGACCGAGGAGGCCATGCAGAGCCGCGAATTGGTGTCGATGTTGGCTGAGCCGACGAAGCCTTTCATCAGCTTGTTGGCGAGGTAATAGTCTTCCGTCAGCAATTGGCCCGAGACGTAGAAGGCGACCGCGTCCGGCCCGTGCTCGGCAATGGTGCGCGAGAAGGTGGAGGCGACGCGGTCGAGCGCCTCATCCCAACCGACGCGGTGCCCTTCGATTTCGGGATAGAGCAGCCGGCCGTCGAGCCCGATCGTCTCAGCGAGCGCCGAGCCCTTGGAGCAGAGCCGGCCGAAATTCGCCGGATGGTCGGGATCGCCGCGGACGCTCACCTCGCCGTCCGCTGCGACCTTGGCCAGCACGCCGCAACCCACCCCGCAATAGGGGCAGGTGGTCCTCACCTCGCGCGCTTCGTTCATGATTTCAGGCAGCACGGCTGGCCAGCGCTTCGAGCGCGATGAACAACCGCTCGCCTTCCCGCTTCACCGGAATGGTGCGCACCGCGCCTTCATCGGCGCCAAGCGCCTTGCCCGTCTCCAGCGAGATCACCCAATTGTGCAGCGGACAGGTCACCGCCGCGCCATGGACAATGCCCTGGCTGAGCGGCCCACCCTTGTGCGGACAATGATCCTCGATGGCGAAGACCTGGTCCTCCGCGGTGCGGAAGACGGCGATCTTGCCTTGCGGTGTCGCGACGCAGCGGGCGCCACGGCGCGGAATGTCGGTGATGGTGCCGATCGCGATCCAGGTCATTGGATGGCTCCCGCCTTCGCTTGAGAGGAAATCGCCCAGGCACCCCCCTCTGTCCTGCCGGACATCTCACCCGCAAGGGGGGAGATTGGCAGCTTCGGTGACGGCGCCTTTCTTTCAACGTTGGCGATTGGCGAAGGCCCTTGTGGCATCCGATCTCCCCCCTTGCGGGGGAGATGGCCGGCAGGCCAGAGGGGGGTGTGAAGGAACGCTTCCATCGGCCCTACTCCGCCGCCTCGGCGAACCCGACCGAAGCCAGCGGCCGGAATTCGTGCTTGTCCTTGCCGGAGACGCGCTCCGACCACGGGTCGACCTGGGCGAATTTTTGGCTGAAGACGAAGCGCTCGTAATAGGCCGTGCGCTTCTCGCCGTCCTCCATGATCTGGCGCCTGATCTCGTCGATGCCGACGCGCTTGGCCCATTTGTAGATGCGCTCGAGATAGCGGGCCTGCTCGCGGTACATCTGCGTCAGCGCCACGATATGCTCCAGCGCCTCGTCCTCGGTCTTCACCAGCCCGAGCACCTCGGTGCCCTTGATGTCGAGGCCGGCAGCACCCGCGAAGTGGATCTCGTAGCCGGAATCGACACAGATCACGCCGACATCCTTGCAGGTCGCCTCGGCGCAGTTTCTCGGACAGCCCGACACCGCCATCTTGACCTTGGCCGGCGTCCACGAGCCCCACATGAACTTCTCGATGCGCACGCCCAGCCCGGTCGAGTCCTGGGTGCCGAAGCGGCACCAGTCGGAACCGACGCAGGTCTTCACCGTGCGCAGGCCCTTGGCATAGGCGTGGCCGGAGACGAAGCCTGCCTGGCCGAGATCGGCCCACACCGCCGGCAGGTCCTCCTTGCGGATGCCCAGCATATCGATGCGCTGGCCGCCGGTCACCTTGACCATCGGGATCTCGAACTTGTCGACGACATCGGCGATGGCGCGGAGTTCCGCGGCGCTGGTGACGCCACCCCACATGCGCGGCACCACCGAATAGGTGCCGTCCTTCTGGATGTTGGCGTGCACACGCTCGTTGATGAAGCGCGACTGGTAGTCGTCGGCGTATTCGTCCGGCCAGTCGCAGACGAGGTAATAGTTGAGCGCCGGCCGGCATTTGGCGCAGCCGCAGGAGGTCTTCCATTCCAGCTCCTGCATCACGGCCGGAATGGTCTTCAATCCCTTGGCCTTGATCAGCCGGCGCACCTCGTCATGGCCGAGCGCAGTGCAGGAGCACATGGGCTGCACGGCGGCCGGGTTGTAAGTGTCGCCGAGGGTAAGCACCATCAGCTTCTCGACCAGCCCGGTGCAGGAGCCGCAGGAGGCGGACGCCTTCGTGTGAGCGCGCACGTCGTCCAGCGAGGTCAGGCCCTTGCTGGTGATGGCACCGGTGATCTTGCTCTTGCAGACGCCGTTGCAGCCGCAGATTTCCGCATCATCCGGTAAGGCTGCAACGGCCGCCATAGGGTCCAGGGGGGCACCCCCCTGGTAGGACTGGCCGAAGATCAATGTGTCGCGCATCCCGGAAATGTCGGTCTGCTTCTTCTTGAGGTCGTTGAACCAGGCGCCGTCGGCGGTCTCGCCATAGAGCACGGTGCCGATAATGCGATCGTCCTTCAGCACAAGGCGCTTGTAGACGCCGGCCGAGGCGTCGCGCAGCACGATTTCCTGGCGGTCGTCGCCATCTGCGAAATCGCCCAGCGAGAAGAGCTCGATGCCGGTGACCTTGAGCTTGGTCGGCGTGTCGGAATGCACGAACGCCGCCGTCTCGTCGCCGGCAAGCTGCGAGGCCGCAACGCGCGCCATCTCATAGAGCGGCGCCACCAGGCCGTAGACCATGCCGTTGACCTCGGCGCATTCGCCGAGCGCGAAGATGTCGGGATCGTTGCTGCGCATGCCGGCATCGACGACGATACCGCGGTTGACTGCAATGCCGGCCTCCTTGGCGAGCGCGGCGTTGGGCCGGATGCCGACCGCCATCACCACCAGCGTCGCCGGGATGATCGTGCCGTCGGCAAGCTCGACCTGCTCGACCTTGCCGTTGCCGATGATGGCCTGGGTGTTGGCCTTGGTGAGAACCTTGATGCCGCGCTCCTCGACGGCGCGCTGCAGGAGATAGCCGGCCGCCGGATCGAGCTGGCGCTCCATCAGCGTCGGCATGACATGCAGCACGGTGACGTCCATGCCCTGCGCCTTGAGGCCGGCAGCGGCCTCGAGCCCGAGCAGGCCGCCGCCGATGACGACAGCCTTGGCGCGCGACTGGGCGGCCAGCATCATTGCCCGGACGTCGTCGAGGTCGCGATAGGTCAGCACGCCCGGCAGATTGTTGCCGGGGACGGGAATGATGAACGGCACCGAGCCGGTGGCGATGACCAGCTTGTCGTAGGCTTCGGTCACGCCGTGGTCGGAGGTGACGGTCTTCGCCGCACGGTCGATGGCGACGATCTTGTGGCCCTTATAGAGCGTGATGCCGTGCTTGATGTACCAGCCGTCGCCATGAATGATGATCTCTTCATAGTCCTTCTCGCCCGACAGAACCGGCGACAGCATGATGCGGTCGTAGTTCACGCGCGGCTCGGCGTTGAAGATGGTGACCTGGTAGCGCCCGGGCGCCTTTTCCAGCAGATGCTCCAGCATGCGCCCGGGGGCCATGCCGTTGCCGATGATGACGAGTTTTTCTGTCATGTCGCTGATCCGCTCCGGTCTCACTTGGCCGCGTAGGAAAGCGTCGAGTCTTCGGCGGCGGCCGCGCGGTCCATGCGCCGGATGGAAAAATGCATCCAGGCAAAGCACGTGACGACGATCATGAAGAGCAGCATGAAGCAGCTCGACCAGACGCCGGTGAGGTCGTTCAGCGCGCCGAAAGCGATCGGCAGGAGGAAGCCGCCGAGGCCGCCGATCATGCCGACCACGCCGCCAACCGCGCCGACACTCTGCGGATAGTAGACGGGGATGTGCTTGTAGACGGCGGCCTTGCCGAGGCTCATGAAGAAGCCGAGCACGCAGGCGACGGCGATGAAGGCGAGCGGACCGATCTCGAAATGGAAGGCGATCGGCCCGCTGATGCCGCGCACCACGTAGTCTGCCGAGGGGAGGGACAGAACCAGCGTCGCGACGGCACTGACCGCGAAGGTCCAGTAGAGCACGGTGCGCGCGCCGATGCGGTCGGAAAGCACGCCGCCATAGGCGCGGAAGATGCTGGCGGGGATCGAATAGGCCGCGCCGATCATGCCGGCGGTGGCGATGCCGAAGCCGTAGACGCCGATCAGGTAGCGCGGCAGCCACAGCGACAGCGCCACGAAAGCGCCGAAGGCGAAGAAGTAGTAGAAGGCGAAGCGCCAGACCTGCAGGTTCTTCAGCGGCGCGAATTCCTGCCAGAAGCTTCTCGGCGCTGCCGCCTTGCCGGCACGGCGCTCACGGATCACGGGGTCGTCACCGGTGGTGAACCAGAACACGATCGCCATGACGACAAGTGCGCCCGCCCAGATCTGCGCGACCGCCTGCCAGCCCCAGGCGAGGAGCACGAACGGCGCCAGGAACTTGGTGACCGCGGCGCCGACATTGCCGACGCCGAAGATGCCGAGCGCCGTGCCTTGCCGGCCGGCGGGGAAGAAGCGCGAGACATAGGCGACGCCGACGGCGAAGGAGCCGCCGGCGAGCCCGACGCCGAGCGCCGCGACCAGCATCTGCTCATACGTGTGCGCGAAAGCGAGCAGGAAGGTCGCGACCGCCGCCGCCAGCATCGTCGCGGTATAGACCAGCCGTCCGCCAAAGCGGTCGGTCCAGATGCCGAGCACCATGCGCACGAGCGAGCCGGTGAGGATCGGCGTGCCGACGAGCAGGCCGAACTCGGTCTCGTTCAGCCCAAGCTCCTGCTTGATGCGCACGCCGATGATGGAAAAGATCGTCCACACCGCGAAGCAGACGGTGAAGGCGATGGTGGACATTGCGAGCGCCTGCCGGGAGTCCTGGCTTGGCGCGGCTGGGAGGATTGCTGTCATCTTGGGCTCCGGGTTGCGGTGTGGGAGGCACCGCGAATTGTGTGGATCAGGGGCGGCATCGGTCAGCGCGTGGAGACCTCGTGCTGCGCGGTCACTTCAGGGCTCTTGCCCTCGGTCTTGAGGCTGGCGGGAAACAGCAGCAGCGCGGCTGTGAACAGCACCGCCGTCAGCAGGCTGCTGCCGACAAAGTCGCGCCGCCTGAAATCCTTGAGGGTCGTTCCGATCCGTTTCGTCATCGTCGTCTCCGCCTGGCGCCGCTTGGGATCGGCACCGTCGATTGCGTTTCGGGTCCAAACAAAAAAGCTGCCGGCCAGGCCTCTCGCGTCCGTCCATCCGGGATCGCGCGTCGACCTGAGCGGCAGCTTTGCCTGTAGCGCCCGCCATTGGACGCCTGTCTCGTTGCCCGCGAGGGGCTCGGTTACGTCAAAGCAGGAACCGTGCCAGTTTCGGCATGAGCTGGATTATGAAGTAAATTCAACGCACTGCACCGTCCGCGCGTTGGCAACGCCCCTGATGCGGCAGGTCAAACATTGGTCAATGGCGCTGAGGTGCCGCATAAATTTTGTGCAATGCACAAGAATGGCGTGCAAATGAACAGGTCTGCGAACCAGTTTCTCGGCACGGGATTGTCGACAGGTCGGACACTTAGTAGCGGCTAGGAATTTCACCGCGTTTTGGGAGAGATTATCGCGAACGGTCGGGGTTGGCCCCCAACGTCGTCATCCCTGGGCGAAGCAGGAGCGCAGCTCCGTCGCGGAGACCCTGGGATCCATTCCGTGACCTCAACCGAAGAATGCAGCGGAGCAGAATTCTGCACCGTAGCATCGCTCGGAAATCACGGAATGGATCCTCGGGTCTGCGCCGCGTCGCTTCGCTCCTTGCTTCGCCCGTGGATGACGAAGTGACGGATGGCTTCGGCAATCTCATGGGTGAGATCCGCTACCCACTCCCGACCTGCCAAAAACTCCGCGTCAGGGATCAGGCGTGTTTCTGTCCGGCGATATAGGCCTCGATCTGGTCGGGATCGAAGATCTGGCCGTCGAAGAATCCGTCGGGACCGAGCACGAGACTCGCTCCTGCCGAGCCGACCGGCGTCGCCGCCTTCAGCGCGCCTTCGACCTTGGCATTGGCGCCGGGCAGCGCCACGCCGAGCGGCTTCAGCGCCGAGCGGTAGAGGTCGGGGCGGTAGCAATCGCGCGCGATGGCCAGGTTCTGCGGCGTGTGCGGCAGTTGCCCCCAGCGCACCATCTGCGTGTAGAACCACAGCGCATGGCTCTTCCAGGGGAAATTCGCCGCCTTGTCGAAGGGCACGAAGAAATCCTCGATAGCCCGTTCCGCGCCGCCGCCGAGCGCAAGATGTCCGCTCAGCACCGGCATCTGGACCGCCGGCTTCTGGCCGAGGAAACGGGCGTCGGCCATCAGTTCTGCCAGCTCGGTGCGGTTCGTCGGATCCTGGCACCAGCGGGCCGAGTGATGCAGCGCCCGCAAAAGTGCCGCCAGCGCCTGCGGGTTCTGCTCAGCCCACACTTTGCGCACGCCGATCACCTTCTCCGGGCTGTTGCGCCACAGCAGCGCCTTGACGGTCACGATGTGGCCGGTGCCGGCGGCGACAGCCGCACTGTTCCAGGGCTCGCCGACGCAATATCCGTCGATGCGGCCGGCGGCCAGCGCATCGGCCATGAAAGGCGGAGGCACAATGACGATCTCGATGTCCCGGTCGGGATCGATGCCGCAGGCGGCGAGCCAGTAGCGCAGCTCGTAATTATGCCCGGAATGCGGATGCACGACGGCAAAACGCAGCGGCTCGCGGGCCGCCCCGACCCGCTCGCGGATTAGCGCACCCAGTGCGGCCCCCGCGCGCGCCGGGTCGAGGTCCGGTTCCGCGCCGTGAGCCGCCATGCCATCCCACACCGTGTTGGAAACGGTGATGCAATTGCCGCCAAGCCCAAGCGAGAACGGCACGATGGTCTCGGAGGCGATCGGGGTCAGGCCGAGGCTGCAGGCGAGCGGCATCGGCCCCAGCATATGGGCGACGTCGAAATGGCCGATGGCGATGCGGTCGCGGATATTGGCCCAGGAGGTCTCACGCTGCAGCTTGAGTTCGACGCCCTCGCGCGCGGCGAAGCCCATCTCGCCGGCCGCGACCAGCACGGCGCTGTCGAAGAGCGGCATGAAGCCGGCGGTGATCTGGTGCGCAGCCGTCATGCTATTCGCCCTCCAGCGGTCCGAGCAGCCCGGCGGCGGTCACCAAGCTCTGGGCGATCTCGCTGATCTTGCGGTTCTGGTTCATCGCCGTCTTGCGCAGCAGCGTGTAGGCCGCCTCCTCGGAGAGCCCGCGCGACTTCATCAAAATGCCCTTGGCGCGGTCGATGACCTTGCGGTTCTCGAGCTCGCTGCGCGCCTCCTCCAACTCGCGCGCCATGCGCGAAAAGGCGTTGAAGCGGCTCACCGCCATGTCGAGGATCGGCTTCACGCGCTCCTGCCTCAGCCCGTCGACGACATAGGCCGAGACGCCCGCCTCCACCGCCGCCTCGATCGAGGCCTGATCGGAGCGGTCGACGAACATTGCGATCGGCCGCTTCACCGCGCGCGACAGCTGGAACATATTTTCCAGCATGTCTCGGTTGGGGTTTTCGAGATCGATGACGATGACGTCCGGCTCGATCTCGGCAATGCGCCGCGCAATGCCGGCGACGTCATGGATAACCGTTACCCGCTCATGCCCGGCCTCGCGCAGTCCGGCCTCGATGATCGAGGCACGGATGCGGTTTTCGTCGATCACAAGAACGGCGAGCGAGGAATGGACCATGGGTTCAATATGTCGAAGCGGGGGGATTGTGCAATGCGGGATGGGAGGGGGCCGCGTTCCAATACACGCCCACGGCGTTGCCGATTAGCCCGCTAGGCAATTGGTCAACCACGACAGGGAGCAAAGGTGATAACTCGGCGCGTCGCAGTGCGAACGAAATCGCTCGTCTAATCAACCAGCAACGTTGCGAAGTATTCAATCTGATTTCTTCGTATTTGCTCGATTGCTCATCCAAGAGTCGGCCTCGGCCTGGATTAGCTCCAGGTTCTGTCGCTGGAAAGATTCCTGGTAGGTTACCGTGGTGACGATCAACGTATCACTGTAGCCCAACACAAGCTCACCGAGCGGTCGGTGGATAATTTCGTCTATTGGCCGCCGGTCGAAATGCACGATAAGCCCATCAAAGTAGAACCGAAAATGCGGCACCTCGTATTCAGGTTCCCCATCCAGACCAGGAATCGTCTTAGTCATGGCGATAGGCGTATGGTTATGTTCGAAGCCCATCGTAGACAGTTGCGTCAATTCCGTCTGGTAGAACTCGATCGGGTCAGGAGTTCGCTCTAGTACCATCCGCCGAAGCGTGTTCAAATCGTCTGAGGGAATCTCAATATCACCGAATTCTTCGCGCTCTGTTGCCCCTGCCCTCCACAGCAAGCTGAGCATGAAGACCCGCAGCAGACGCCAATCGACTCCGCTCAGTTCCCTAATACCCCAGCCAGTTGCGGGGATTTGGCGAATATCTGGTAACCTGGTCATCGGACCCCACCCCGACCATACCAGCTTCGCCTTCCGCAACTCTTTGATTGCCCAATCGTCGAGCTTCGCCAGAATGTCTTCCCCTGCGCGAGTTACCAGTCGATTGTCATACCAACTGCTGTGCCGAGTCGTTGGCGGACGCCCTTTCCCGCCCTGCATAAGAGGCTTACCTAGGCCACCAGCTTTGGTGAGCGCTTTTGGCAGAAGATGGGAATCCACGAATCTGCCCCGGCTCCCTGTCAGCTTGCATACGCCGTCGGCCATTTGTTCCAGCTATCCATCCAAATCTGCTGGTTACAGGCTTTGCAGCAGCTTGTTGAAAGTTGAGAAAATCGATTCCGCCCGATCCAGGGTTTTGTTTATCGGCGCGCTTTTTCCGTCGAGCAATTTTTGATGTCGGATCAGGTATGCTGCTGGAGAGAAGTGATCGAGCATAGGAATAGTCTCCGGGAAAACCCTAAAGGCTGCTTCGGCCTGCTTGATCAGACGGCTAGTTTCCTTGTCAGCATCTCGGAGCTTGTCAGCGGTCAGTGTTTGAGAGTCCTTCAAATCGTAGCAAGCATTTAGAATGTTGGCGAAAACCTCTGGCTCGAAGATATCTTCGATATCGGCTTCAGGTCGCTCAAGGAAATCGGCCATCGTGTAGAATTGGCCCGCCTTGAGTACAGCCGATCGCTTCATTTCTTCGATCTTCTTCCGATCTCCGCTGGCCTGATCCGACAGCACCGCCACATTCAATCCATTACCAGCGAATAGCGAGACAAAGGACCGTACTTTGTCGATCCCGCCGGCCGGGCAAACGACCCATCTCGCATCAAGGCTAATTCGACCTCGTTGCCTAAGAACTTCTGAAAGCGCTTGCATATAGAGGATATCGCCGGGCCCCTCTACCAAGAGGGTATTTTTCCCAACAAAAAGCGATTGACTGATGTCGTATCCGAGCGCGGCTTGGAGCGGAAACAGCGTGTCAGGATCTAGGCTGAGAACGTCGTCTTTGACCTTCGTGCCAATGGGGACACGCCTTGCCCCCTTCATTTCGATTTGATCCTGCACAACACGGACGGCAGCCAGTTCGTTGGCGGGAACCATAAATGGGGAATGTGTTGAATAAATTATCTGATGGTGCGAAGCCAACTTTTCCCTGAAAAACCTGAGCAGATCGGCCTGAGCCTTTCCGTGAAGCGTCAATCCCGGTTCGTCGAGTAACAGCACGACTGGTGAAGGGTCATTCTTCACTCGAGCAAATTTGACCAGGAACGAGAAGAACCAAACGAAGCCGGCGCTTCTTTCCGAGAAAGGAGTGTCGACACGATGTAAGCTATTCTGAATGCGTGCTCTCGCTATCGTGCCGCTATTGAACGGCGATGGATCTCCCGGCCTAGCTGGGTCAACTCGAACCTCTACACTCAAATCAGGATTTTGCGTCCAGTACTCAAGGATTTGATCGGTGATATTATTCGATGCTGCACCAAGTTTTGCGTTAAATGTTTCGTATGTCGTTTCATTTGATATTTCATCGATCGAAACACCTGCATAATCCAGAAAATCGGTGAACAATCTGACACCACGATTCTGATCGAGCATTATGCTTCCGTCAGAGATCATTTGCCGAGTCAACTCAATCTGAATTGCGCCATCCATGCGATCGTAGGACGAGAAATACATAAACTTTGGGAGCATCCCTTGCAGTATTTTTTCGGTTTGCCCCTTCGCGGTTCCGCGCTCTGCAAGGTATTTTTGCAGTTCCTTATGCTTGTCCGTGGGGGACGAAATTTTCGGGATTTCCGCTATCAAATCGCTTGTGGTCGTGACGGCTGAAAGGACTGCACGTTCTGCGTCATCCAGCTTGAATTTCGCATATAGGAAATCTAGTGCCTTCTTGAAATTGAGCGGTAAGTTCGGAAATTCAAAGTCCCGCCCATACCGCCGAATTGCCGTTATTACGTCAGACGTAAAAACATCGGGGCCCACGGCGTCGGCAATCCTGGCCAACTCCTTCTCATCGAGCTTCCAAATCGTTGAAATCGCGATGGCGTCCTCTTTCGAATGACGCTCGGCGTATTGCGTTAACAATCGGCGAGGATAGTCTCTTTCCTTGTCGAAAGTTGCGGGCGTTGCAGCATGTGGATTCAGCGCAGCAAGAGCGAGCAACACGGCGCTCTTTCCTGCCTCATTCTTCCCGACCAGACACGTGACCTGATCTACGTCAAACTGGCCGCCATCCTCGGCGGAACGAAAATTGGTTACATGTGCTGATATAAGCCGCATCACTTTCCCCCTTCTCCCAACTTTCATGAAAGCATTGGGTAAGAGTAGAGTCGAGTACTCCGACGCGGAAATTCACTGATAGTATGCTAACAATAAGGCAGAGTCTGACCCTGTCAGACATGGGCAAAAGGCAAAGGCCCCCTGCTCGCGCATTCAAACGGAAACTGAGTGACCTCGTTAAGGTGGCGATTGACTACGAAGAACTGCAAGACAAGAGGGACGCAGTTCTTTAGGCGAACACCTGACTGACTACAACGAGAGGGCTTGGTTGAGACCGCGCCCTCTCTATTGTCGCTGTCGATGCATGCAGGCGACCCCGAACAAACAGAACCCTACTCCGCCGCCTCGTACCCCGCGATGCCCTTGATCTCCAGAAAATCCTCCAGCCCATACTCGGCATACTCCCGGCCGTTGCCGGATTGCTTGTAGCCGCCGAAGGGCAGGCCGGCGTCCCAGGTCGGGTAGTTGATGTAGACGCAGCCCGAGCGCATGCGGGCGGCGACCTGGCGTGCCTTCTCGATGTCCTTGGCCTGGATGTAGGAGGCAAGGCCGAAGACGGTGTCGTTGGCCTGCTCGACCGCCTGCTCGACCGTGTCGTAGGGCATGATCGACAGCACCGGCCCGAAAATTTCCTCGGTGGCGATGCTCATGTCGTGGGTGACGTTGGCAAACACGGTCGGGCGGACATAATACCCGCGGTTGAGCTCGGCCGGGCGGCCGGGGCCGCCGGCGACCAGCGTCGCGCCTTCATCGATGCCGGCCTGGATCAAAGCCTGGATCTTGTCGAACTGGAGCTGGCTGACCACCGGGCCGAGTTTTGTTCCCGGCGCGTCAGCCGGGCCGACGGTGAATTTCTCGGCGGCGGTCTTGGCGTAGGCGGCCGCCTCGTCGTGGCGGTCGCGCGGCACGAACATGCGGGTCGGCGCGTTGCAGGACTGGCCGCTGTTGCCGAAGCAGCCGGCGACGCCCTTGGTGACGGCCCTTTCGAGGTCGACATCGGGGAACAGGATGTTGGCCGATTTGCCGCCAAGCTCCTGGTGCACGCGCTTGACGGTGTCGGCAGCCGCCTTGGCGACCAGGATGCCGGCCCGTGTCGAGCCGGTGAAGGACATCATGTCGACGTCCGGGTGGCTGGCCAGCGCGTGGCCGACGGTCGGGCCGTCGCCGTTGACGAGGTTGAAGACGCCCTTCGGCACGCCGGCCTCGTCCATGATCTCGGCGAAGATGATGGCGTCGAGCGGCGCGATCTCGGACGGCTTCAGCACCATGGTGCAGCCGGCCGCGAGCGCCGGGCCGACCTTGCAGGCGATCTGGTTGAGCGGCCAGTTCCACGGCGTGATCAGGCCGACGACGCCGATCGGTTCCTTGACGACGAGCGAGGAGCCCTTCACATGGCGAAACTGGAAGGTCTTCAGCACCTCGGCCATCTTCTGCAGATGCGCCCGGCCGGAGGCGACCTGGTTGTCCAGCGCGAACTGGCGCGGCGCGCCCATCTCGCGTGAGACGGCGAGCGCAAGATCGCCGCTGCGCTTCTTGTAGACCTCGATGACGCGGTTGAGGATATCGAGCCGCTCGGCGACTTCGCTGAAGCCGAAGCTGTTGAAGGCGCGCCTGGCGGCGGCCACCGCCTTGTCGACATCGGCCTTGCTGCCGAGCGAGATCTGCGCGAAGGCGTCCTCATTGGAGGGATCGATGACATCGAAATTGTTTGGCACCACCGGATCGACCCAGGCGCCGTCAATGTAGAACTGCAGATTGTGTGACATGGTTCTCGCTCCTGTCGGCCGCCGCTGCTTGATCGTCGTATACCGCCAGAGGTAACGGCGCGGCAGTGATGGTGTCAAACGCGAGGGACAGCTGATCCAGCGCGTCGCGTTCAGATGCCTTCGTGCGTATCGCCGAAAAGTGTACCGCGGTTTTGGGAGAGCGACACAAAAGACCGAAAGCGCGCCGCCCAATGCGGTCCATCGCGACGCGCTTCAAGGCTCCAGCCTCTTGCCCATATAGACGGTTGCCCCGTTCATGAAAGGCTCTTCGCGATCGAGCGCGTAGCCGTGTTTCCTGTAGAGCGCGATATTGGCCTCGAAGGCGCCGTTGGTCAGCAGGCGAAGCTCCGGGCGGCCTGCCTCGACCGCCTGGGAGGCAGGAGCCTGTCAACCAGTCGCTGGCCCAAACGGCCGGGCGAAACCTTAGCCCTCAAACGAGCTCGCCGCGACATAGATGGCGGCCAGCTTCTCGATGCCGGCTTGGTCCTCCTTGTCGAAGCGGGCGGGCAGCGGACTGTCGAGGTCCAGCACGCCGAAAACGCCGTCGGCGTCCCGCAGCAGCACGACCAGTTCCGAACGCGAGTCGGCATCGCAGGCGATGTGGCCGGGGAAGTCGTGCACGTCCTTGATCAGCATCGACATGCCGAGATCGACCGCCGTGCCGCAGACACCCTTGCCAACGGCGATGCGCACGCAGGCTGGCTTGCCCTGGAACGGGCCGAGCACCAGCTCTTCGTCCGATTGCAGGAAATAGAAGCCGGCCCAGTTGAGGTCGGGGACCATCTGAAAAATCAGCGCCGCGGTGTTGGCGGCGTTGGCGATCGAATCGCGCTCGCCTTCGAGCAGCGCTTTCAATTGCACGGCCAGTTCGTCGTAGAAGGCGGGCTTGTCGCCGGTATCGATGGCGGTTGCCGCAAACATCATGTCGCCTCCGCGTTGCAAGCCGGCCGGAACGCCCGCTACCGTTCCACTCTCTGCCAGCAATGAAGGCTCTGGGAAATAGAACTATCGTGAACACTGTCCAGTCCTGCCGCACGCCTCTTGTCCCACCGGGGCGTTCCCTGTGCGACGAAGTGCAGGCCTTCCCATGAAGGCTCCCCTTTCACTCCGGCCCGGCACGGTGGCGGCGGTGTTCGTGGATCTGCAGGAGGAACACCGCAGGGACAGGCGCTATCTGGTCGAGGGCTTCGCCGAGATCCTCGCCAACGTCCAGCGCCTGCAGCATGCTGCGCGGCGCAATTTCGTGCCGCTCTACCACTGGGCTTATGTCGTCGATCTTGCCGAGGCGCGGCCGTTCCATCCGGTGGACGAAAGCGGCAAGTCGGCCTTCTCCGACAAGGACGATCCGCTGACGGCGACCTGCCATGAGGTGGCGCCGCAGGACGGCGAAGCCCTGCTGGTCAAGCAGGAAGCGAGCGCCTTCGCCAGGAACGACTTCGCCGACAGGCTCAAGGCAGCCGGCATCGAATGGCTGGTCGTTGCCGGCGTGTGGACGGAGGCCTGCGTCGACGCCACGGTGAAGGACGCGGTGGCGCGCGGATTCCGTGTGCTGCTGGTCAAAGATGCCTGCGGCAGCGGCAGCAGCGCCATGCACCAGACCGGCATCCTCAACCTCGCCAACCGTCTGTATGGTGGCGCCGTCACCAACACGCTCGACGCCTGCCGGCTAATGGCCGGCGATACGGTAAGTGCCTGGCAGGTCGAAGGCGCGGTGCCGCTGCGCTTCACCTTCGAGAACGCGGCGCGGCTCTACGCCGAGCTCTGACAGCGACGCCCGGCCACCGGCCCGGTCAGACGGATACGCAATGCCGAGAACGACGCTGCGGAGTCTTTACGAGAATATCTCCGCCAGTTCGTCGACGCCGCCACCTTCCTTTACTCGCCGCAGCTCGATGTAGGCGGCCGTCACACCAACGGACGAAACTGTCCAAACGATCGCCGAGACAATGGCAAAGGGGATTGTGCCGATGATCAATGCAGAGGCCGTAGGAATAGCGGTCGCGGCATATCCAATTCCAGAAATCAAGGCCACACGCATCAGGAGCGTCAGCCCCAGGGTTATCGAAAACAGGCCGAAAATCGGCCAGCGATATCCTCTGGTCAGGGCGCGGCTGCGTGACATAGAAGCGATCGGCCCAAGCTCTTCCCGGATCGCCACGGGTACAGCAACCGAGATTCCCATCGCCCATATGATAGCAGGTACGGTCAAAAGAACGAACACGACACCGCTTCCATAAGGAGGAAAAAGTAGTCCGGCGCCAAGTCTCATGTACCCAATGAAAGATTTGACGAGATAGATCGCGAACCCTATCCCCAGGACCGGACCAAGATGGTGCAGACCCGTTCGAACACAGCTCGTGGTCGTTGGTTGATTACCGTTGATGTCGTCGATTGTTGCCCTGGACAGCGCTGCGTGACCCACGAAATGCGCCGCCAGGCACAGCACCCCGGCACCTTGGACGGAGCCTACGTTGGCCGCGGTCGCCCAAGGGCTGTTGCCGTATGCGCCAGCCACATACGCCAAACGCGGCCAATACCAGAAACTCCATAGACCAACAAAGTCAGAGGAAGAACGAAAAAAAGCGCACCGACGACTAATGAAAGGACCAAATTCTGCCCGACGAAAGCAACAGTCGTGCTGATTACCTTTCCCAGTCGCAATTTTTCTGACCGTCCCAGAGCCGACCCCACCACGGCGGATGTCGCCAATCGTTACGAGAATATCTGCGCCAACTCGTCGACGCTGGCGCCCTCCTTGACCCGCCGCAGCTCGACATAGCTAACCGCGCTGGCAACGGACGAAAGCACCAGAACCGCCGTCCTCACGGTGGCCTCTGCCAGCAGTCCGAACGTGACGTTCAAAGGAATCGCGAAGCGGTTGACCACCAGGCTCGCCAACGCACTCGCCACAGTGAGGATCAGCCACAGCCCCAGCAGCCGCCAACGACTTCCCTTGGTCAGGTCGCGGCTGCGCGCCATGCTGTCGAGAATGCCGCATCCTTCCTGGATAAGGACCGGCATCGCGACCGCCCAGCGAAGCACGAGAAGTATGCCGGGCACGATCAGCAGTACCAGGCCGACCATAATCCCAAGCGTCGCCAGCAGCGAGAGGCCGAGAATCGGAAACAACAGCGCAAGCGCGATACCGAAGCAATCCGAAAAGATTGGCTTCTCGCCGCGCAGGTCCACGATGGTGGCACGCATAAGAGACGCCTGTAGAATGGCGGTGACGACGAAATAGACAGGCACGCCCAGCACAACGAGGATCGCGTGCTGGGAAAATAATTCCTGCGCTGGCAACCGGGCGGCACCACTATTCACGTACCAAAGCCATGCGGCGAACCTCGGCAGGGCGTAGAACGCCACCCCGAGGCCAACACACAGGACCGGGTTGCGGCCAATCACCGCAAAGCTGTCATGAAACACCCGCCCGATCCGGAACCGATCGGGCGCACTGAGAGCGGTCGACACCATGGCGATCCTCTTGGGTGACGGTCTTCTTGATGCATGCCGCCCAGAAGTGTGCAGCGGTTCTGGGGCAATGACATGCGTAAGAACAAAGACTTAAAGCGCTTCGCCTGAATCCGTTCAGCGCGACGCGTTTAAGAAAAGATCTCCGCCAACTCGTCGATGCTGGTGCCTTCCTTGACCTGGCGCAACTCGACATAGGTGACCGCGGTGGCTGTCGACATGATCGTCGACATCACCGCCGAAACAACGGCGCTGAGGACGGTGCCGATGATGCCGCCGAAGAGATAGACGACCGTGCCGAGAACCGCCTGGATAACAATGGCCAGGATGGTGATGATGACGAACAGCCCGAACAGCGACCACCGGTTGCCCTTGGTCAGCGCGCGGCTGCGAGACATCGAGCCGAAAACGCCGAGACGCTCCTGCACCAGGACCGGCACAGAGACGCACCAGCCAAGCCACAGGATGATGCCGGGGACCAGCAGCGCCAGGGAGGCAAGCCCCGCGCCGAGCGCGACCAGGATCCCGATGCCGATCGTCGGCAGCAGGCACCGAAGGGCGATCTGAACGCTGTCGCCAAACTCAGGCTTCTTGCCGTTCAGGTCCTCGATCGTGGCCCTGACCAGGGCCGACTGCAACATCAAGGACATGAGGAAGTAGACAAGGACGAACACGAGGGTGAACAGCGAATCACGGATCACCACGTTTGGATCGTTCAATGCGAGATTGGGATCGCCGGACGCCAGATTGGCTACGTGGGCTTCATTCCAGAGTTGAAACAGGAATGTCGGAAGCCCTGAAAACAACAGCGCAAGCCCAATGCAAAGCCCTAGATTGCGGGTAATCACCCCGAAAGTGCTGTTGAACACCCTGCCGATCTCAAATCTGCCGGGCCGTCCCAATGTCGCAGTGGTCATGATATTTTCCCCCGAGTCACCGCTGCATCCGTTTGGGTGACACACAAGTAAATTTGCCAAGTTTGAAGGGCCGCGTCCAGTGCACTTGCAATTGTTTGGACATGTTGCCAGTGTCGGCGCCGAACCGCAGGTTGCAGGGGGAAGGAGCGGGTGACTGTCGCACAGCCGGGCACGGCCGACGCCGAATGGCTGGCCAAGCTGCACAAGCAATTGCTGGCGGACGATTCGATC
Source organism: Mesorhizobium sp. M3A.F.Ca.ET.080.04.2.1 (assembly GCF_003952525.1). Lineage (NCBI taxonomy): Bacteria > Pseudomonadati > Pseudomonadota > Alphaproteobacteria > Hyphomicrobiales > Phyllobacteriaceae > Mesorhizobium > Mesorhizobium sp. M3A.F.Ca.ET.080.04.2.1. The sequence continues at coordinate 865,510 of NZ_CP034451.1, forward strand.
CAGTTCGACCTGCCGTCGCTGGTGCAGGTGAAACCGCCGGAATGGCTGAAGCCGCTGCTGCAGGCCCTGGGCAAGATCGGGCCCTACATGATCTATCTGTTCTGGGGCGCGGTGATCATCGGCGTGGTGGTCATTGTTTTCCTGATCGTCCTCGAAGCGAAGGGTGTCGCCTGGCGGCTGCCGTGGCGGCGGAAGCGAGCGGAGGTCGAGGCGCAGGAGGAATGGCGTCCTGATGCCGGTGCGGCCCAGATCCTGCTCTCCGAAGCCGACGCGCTTGCCGCGCGCGGCGACTATGACGAGGCGGTGCACCTTTTGCTTCGCCGCAGCGTCGCCGATATCGCCACCCGCCTGCCCGACTTCCTGCGCCCGTCGCTGACGGCGCGCGACATCGCGGCCGCGAGCTCGATCCCGACCCGCCCCCGCGCCGCCTTCAGCGACATCGCGCGCATCGTCGAGGCCGCGCTGTTCGCGCGCCGCCCGGTGGGCATGGAGGGTTGGCAGCATGCACGCGGTGCCTATGAGCGCTTCGCCTTCCGGGATGCCTGGGCATGAGCGCGGAGGTGACTGACACAGCGCAGGAGCCGTTCAGCCGCAGGACGCTGTTCTGGGGCATCTTCGCCAGCCTGCTGGCGGCGGCCGGCTTCTTCCTGCTGTCGACCTATGCTCCCGACTTCCGCCAACCCGCGGGCGGCGCCACCCCGCTTTCCAAGGGCGGCACCGGTTATGCCGGGCTGGTCGAATGGCTCAAGCTCACCAACGGACAAGCGCCACCCATGGCGCGCGGCGAGAAGGATTTGGAGTCGCCCCTGGCATCCACCTTCCTGCTTGTCGTCACCATCGCGCCGGACAGCGACCCGGCAGCGCTGCAGCGCATCCTGAAACTCCGCTCGGGCAAGGACACGCTGTTCGTGCTGCCCAAATGGCAGACCATGCCGCTGCAGGGCGACGAAGGCTGGGAGATGAAGATCGAACGGCTGCCGACCACCATGGTCAACGACTGGCTCGGCCGCATCGCCAAGGCAAAGCTCGGCGAAGGCAAGCCGATAGCCGGGCAGATCGATATCGAAGGCCGCAAGATCGCTGTGCCCGACGAGCTGCAATGGGTAGCCGACGATCATCCTCTGATTGCGGCGGGCGATGGTAAGGCCATCCTTACCGAGCTCGACGAGGAGCCCTTTTACATTCTCACCGATCCGGATCTGATCAACAACGCGGCACTGAAGGATGAGCGGAAGGCGGCGGCAGCGCTCGACATGATCGGCATGCTGGAACCCGCCAGGGGCGCTGTCATGTTCGACCTGACGCTGCATGGCATTGGCCAGACCTACGATCTCGCCAAGCTCCTGGTCGAGCCGCCCTTCCTGGCGCTGACGCTGTCGGTGCTGGTGGCCGCCGCCCTTGCCTTCCTGCATGGACTCGGCCGGTTCGGACCGCCGCGCGCCGAGGGGCGCGCCATTGCATTCGGCAAGCGGGCGCTGGTCGACACAACGGCAATGCTGCTGAAGCGTGCCGGGCGGCTGCAGGGTTTGGGCGACCGCTATGCGTCGCTGATGCGGCAGCGCGCGGCTGCGCTTCTCGGCGCGCCATATGGATTGCAGGGCGATGCCCTCGACCGCTGGCTCGATTCCCGCGACAGGCAAGAAACGCAGGGCTTCAGCTCGCGCTTCAAGGCCGCGAACGATTCCAACAGTTTGACCGGAATGCATGAAGCAGCGGAAAAGCTGCATGACTGGACGGCAAGGAGGCTTGGTGAACGTCGATGAAGTGAAGACCCTGGCGAGCGCGATCAGGGATGAGGTGGCCAAAGCAATCACTGGGCAGCGCGACACCGTCGATTTGATGCTGACGGCGCTGTTCGCCGGCGGCCACATATTGCTCGAAGGACCTCCGGGCACAGCCAAGACTATGACCGCACGCTGCTTTGCGCAGGCGCTCGGCGTCGCCTATGGGCGCATCCAGTTCACGCCGGACCTGATGCCCGGCGACATCGTCGGCTCCAACATCTACAATTTCCAGACCGGGCAATTCACGCTCACCCACGGACCGATCTTCTGCGATCTGCTGCTTGCCGACGAGATCAACCGCACCCCGCCAAAGACGCAGGCGGCACTGCTGGAAGCCATGCAGGAACACGCCGTCACCTTCGACGGCACCACCCATTCGCTCGGCCAGAACTTCATGGTGGTGGCAACGCAGAACCCGATCGAGCACCAGGGCGTCTATCCGCTGCCCGAAGCGCAGCTCGACCGCTTCCTGTTCAAGCATCGGGTGAGCTATCCGGATGCGCAGGAGGAACGCGCCATCATCGTCCATCACGGCGGTGGCTCCGCCTCGCACGACATCAAACAGTACGGCATCACCGCGCAGACCGACCGCAAGACGCTCGAAGCGGCGTTGGCCACGGTCGGCGGCGTGACCCTCGTCGACGATGTCGTCGGCTATATCGCGGCGCTGGTGCGCGGCACGCGCGAGAGCCCGGACCTCGAGGTCGGCGCCAGCCCGCGCGCGGGCGCGATGCTGGCGCGCGCGGCAAGAGCCCGCGCCGCGCTCGACGGCCGCAACTACGTCATCCCCGACGACGTCAAGGCTTTAGCCGTGCCGGCGCTGCGGCACCGCGTCATCCTCTCGCCGGCGGCGCAGATCGACGGACGGCTGGTGGAGCAGATCGTGTCCGACCTCGTCGATCAGACGGAAGCGCCGCGTTGATCTATCCGAGCGGACGAGCGGTGTGGGCAGCGGCGGCGGGGGCGATTCCCGCCTTCCTGATCGCGCTCGTGCTGCCGCAGGTCTGGTATCTCGGCCTGTTGTGGATCTGCGCCCTGCTCGCCTTTCTAGCGGTGGACGCGGCGGCCGGGCGCGGACGCGCCTCGCTGAGCGCCACGCTCACGGCGCCGCCGCAGGTCGGCGTCGGCGGGCGCTTCACGCTCCACGTCACGGCCGGCCTCGGCGCACGCCTGCGCCGCCTGCAGGCGCGCGTCGGGCATGACCAGCGGCTGGCGCCGGTCAACGGTACCGGCGGCGCGCTGCCGGCGCATGGCGGCACGCTCGATCTCGAATTCGACGCCATCCGGCGCGGCATGGCGAGCTTCGATCGGCTGTGGCTGCGCTGGCAAGGACCGTTCGGCCTCGTCTGGAACCAGGTCGTGCTGCCGATGGATCGCAAGATAGTGGTGCTGCCCGATGTCAGCCGGGCGCGCGACGAGGCGATCACGCTGCTGCAGCGCTCGGCGCTTGCCGACGGCCACGCGCAGAAGCGTGCCGGACAGGGGCGCGAGTTCGAGGCGCTGAAGGACTACCAGCCCGGCATGGGCCGGCGCATGATCGACTGGAAGCGCAGCGCCCGCCACGGCAAGCTGCTCGCGCGCGAGTTCCGGATCGAGGAGAACAACAACATCGTTTTGGCCATCGACTGCGGCCGCCTGATGTGCGAGCCGGTCGACGGCGTGCCGAAGGTCGATCGCGCCGTTACCGCCGCCCTTCTCTCCGCCTTTATTGCGCTGAAGGGCGGCGATCTCGTCAGCCTGTTCTCCTTCGACGCCAGGCCGCGCGTCTCCAGCGGTGCGGTGCGCGGCTCGCCGAGCTTCACCATGATCCAGAAGCGCGCGGCCGAGATCGACTATTCGACCGAGGAGACCAATTTCACGCTGGCGCTGACGACGCTCGCGGCCAAGCTCGACCGGCGCTCGCTGGTCATCATCTTCACCGATTTCGTCGACCCGATCAGCGCCGAGCTGATGCTGCGCACCGTGGGGCGGCTGACCGAGCGGCATCTGGTGCTGTTCATGCTGATGAAGGATGTCGAGTTGGAGACGCTGGCCGACATGGCGCCGGCGTCGCCCGAGGATGTGGCGCGCGCGGTCACCGCCGGCGACCTGCTCAGGCAGCGGCAGGTGGTGATCGGCCGGCTGCGGCTGCTCGGCGCGCATGTCATCGAGGCCGACCATCAGCGGCTTGGTCCGGCGCTGGTCGAACGCTATATCCAGCTCAAGGAAGAGAACCTCCTATGACGCTGCCGGCCGGCACCGATGCCGTGCGCCAGTCGCTGGCGAGCTTCCGCCAGGAGCGCGAGGCCGACTGGAAGGCCTTCGAGGCGCTGCTTGCGCGGGTCGAGAAGCGAGCGCCGCGCGCATTGTCGGAAGACGAGCTGCTGTCGCTGCCCCTGCTCTACCGCTCGGCGCTGTCCTCGCTTTCGGTGGCGCGCGCGACCTCGCTCGACAGCGCGCTGATTTCCTATCTCGAGGCGCTGTGCCTGCGCGGCTATTTCTATCTCTACGGCGCGCGGCGGACTTTGCGGGCACGCGTCGGCGACTTCTTCCTGCGCGACTGGCCGGCGGCGATCCGCGACCTGTGGCGCGAAGTGTGGGTGTCGGTCGCGCTCACAGTCATTGGCGCGATTGCCGGTCACTGGCTGGTCGCTTCCGACAAGCGCTGGTACGACGCCATCATCGCGCCGAGCCTGGCCGGCGGGCGCAACCCGGATTCCTCGGCCGAGATGCTGCGCAACGTGCTCTATGGCGGCGGCGACCACTTCCTCTCGGGCTTTGCTGCCTATCTCTTCACGCACAACACGCAGGTGGCGATCCTGGCCTTCTCGCTCGGCTTCGCCTTTGCCGTGCCCAGCGTGCTCATCATCCTGATGAATGGCTGCATGCTGGGCGCGCTGTTCCAGGTCTATGCTGCCAAGGGACTTGGCTTGGAGCTCGGCGGCTGGCTGTCGATCCACGGCACGACGGAGCTGTTCGCGATCGCGATCGCCGGGGCGGCCGGCATGCGCATCGGCACCAGCATCGCCTTCCCGGGCGAGTTGACGCGCATGGCCGCCGCCGCGCGGGCCGGACGCGTTGCTGCGACCGCTATGGTCGGCGTAATGATCATGCTGTTGTTCGCCGGCTTGCTCGAAGGCATCGGCCGGCAGACCATCACCAGCGACGTCGCCCGGTACTCGATCGGCGGCGGCATGCTGTCGCTCTGGATCTGTTATTTCTACCTGTTCCGGATGGTGCGGCATGGCAACGGCTAGGAACCCTGCCGCGCTCGTGCGCCCGCTGGTCACGCCGGAGGGCGTCGACTTGCGGGTCAAATTGGCGGATGCCGGCACGCGGGCTTCCGCGTTCCTGCTCGATGTCATGATCATCGTCGTCGCCGCGGTGGTCGTCAGCCTCGTCGCGATCTTCGGCCTGGGCGGGCTCGGCGCGCAGCAAGCAGAACCACTCTTCATCGTCTGGCTGATCTTCATCTTCCTGTTGCGCAACGTCTATTTCATCGCCTTCGAGGCGGGCCGGCGGGCGGCGACGCCCGGAAAACGGATGATCGGCATCCGTGTCGCCTCGCGCAGCGGCGCGGGTCTTACGCTGGACCAGGTCATCGCGCGCAATCTGATGCGCGAGATCGAGGTTTTCCTGCCGCTGTCGATCATGGCCGCGCGTGGAGGCGCCGGCGTCGCCGACACGCTGTCGACGATCTTCGGCCTGGTATGGGCGCTGCTGTTCTCGCTGTTTCCGCTCTTCAACCGCGACCGGCTGAGGATCGGCGACCTGCTCGCCGGCACCTGGGTGGTCGAAGCGCCGAAAGTGGCGCTGGTCGAGGATCTTTCGCTGCGCAAGGAGCCGGTCGCGACCCGCTTCCAGTTCAGCGCTGCACAGCTCGATGCCTATGGCATTGCGGAGCTGCACAAGCTGGAAGAAGTGCTGCGCCGCGACGATTATTTCGCGATGAAAGCGGTGGCGGAAACGATCGGCCGCAAGATCGGCGCCAGGATCGAGCCGATCGATTCAAAGGCCTTCCTCACCGCCTATTACGGCGAGTTGCGCGCGCATCTGGAACGCAAGCTGCTGCTCGGAAACCGCAAGGCGGATAAGTATGCGCGGTAAAACTTGGCTCTATTCGGGAGACGTGCGCAGCGCTGTCCAGCAGGGGCGCGAAGGATCGCCCTGATTCTGCAGCGCTATGTTCCGTTTCTCGGTCACGGCATGGATCCTCGGGTCTGCGCGTCCGCTTCGCTCCCGCTCCGCCCCTGGATGACGAATGCAACGCAGCCTGCAGCCGATCGCCGACGTTGGAAATTGGCTGGAACGTTCCGCCTGTCGTCATCCAGGGGCGGAGCAAGGCGCGGAGCGACACAGCGCAGACCCGAGGATGCATGCCGTTACCTCAAAAGAAGTGCGACGGTGCAGACAAAAGCACCGACAGATCAGCTGGGTTCGTCGTCCCACAAAGTGGGGAACAGGTGGCCCGGCGAAGCCTCGCCTACCCCACCCACTTCTCATAGTCGGACACCAGCAGATGGACCGGCGCCACGTCCTCGTCGATGTTGGAGAAGCGGCCGATCGGGTCGCGGAACACGTTGTCGGTGAGATCGTCGTTGACGGTCGAGACCTCGCCGATCAGCACGTCCTTGCCCTCGGCCCAGAAGGCGTGCCAGACGCCCGGCAGGAGCGTGACGCTTTGGCCCGGATCGAGCTTCAGGAGCCCGCCGGCCGGCAAGCGGTGGATGGTTCCGTCGACCGGCACCGAGACTTCGGCCTTCGGATCGATGCCGCCGTCGCGGTCATGCATGAACAATTCCAGCACCAGCTTGCCGCCGCCGCGGTTGATGATGTCCTCGGCCTTGATGTTGTGGCGGTGCATCGGCGACAGCTGATCCTTGCGCGAGATCATGATCTTCTCAGCATAGAGCATGCCCATGCCGAGCTTCATGTCCTCGTAGCGACCGTTGCGCACGGTGAACAGGAACAGGCCGAGCTCGTCGAATTTCTCCTGGCCGTAATCGGTGATGTCCCAGCCGAGGCGCGAGGTGAAAATGGCTGAGGAATCCCTCTTGCGCGCCTTCATCTCTTCCGGGCTCCAGTAGGCGAAGGGCGGCATAATGTAGCCGAACGAGCGGATGAAGGCGTCGGCGTCGCGGATGATGTCGTTGATGGTGGAGCGTTTCATGAGTTCTCTTCCTTCGACCGGGCCTGCTGAGATGTCTCCTCCGGCATAGCTGAACGCCCGTCCGCTGTCGACGCAAACCGGCAGCGCTGGCCCGTGACATCGGACGGGAACAGGGCCATAACCTCAACCGTCCTTTGATCTTGCGCATGTCCTGGTCCCGAAATCGGCCCACTTTCGGGAGACGTGCTGTTGAACGGTGATTTTCATGCCAAGCATAGACGACCTCGACACGCCGTCGATCCTGATCGATGCGGCTCGCGCCGAAGCCAACATCACAAAGGCGCAGGCGCATGCCGATCGCCATGGCCTCAAGCTTCGGCCGCATATCAAGACGCACAAGCTGCCGTATTGGGCAAAGAAGCAGGTGGCGGCGGGCGCCGTCGGCATCACCTGCCAGAAGATCGGCGAGGCCGAGGTGATGGCCGATGCCGGGCTGACCGACATTTTTCTGCCCTACAACATTCTCGGCCGCGCCAAGCTGGAGCGGCTGAAGGCGCTGCATGGCCACGTGACGCTGTCGGTGACGGCAGACAGCCATGAGACGCTGCAAGGCCTTGCCGCGACCTTCACCGATGGAGGGCATCCGCTATCCGTGCTGGTCGAGTGCGACACCGGCATGGGCCGCTGCGGCGTGCAGAGCCCCGCTGAAGCGGTGGTGCTGGCTAAGGCAATCAACAGAGCCAAAGGCCTCAGCTTCGGTGGCTTGATGACCTATCCTGCGGCGGGCCGCGCTGCCGAGGCGGAGGCATGGCTGAGGAATACGCGCAACACGCTCGCAGTGGACGGGCTCGAGTGCCGGCGCATCTCGAGCGGCGGCACGCCGGATATGTGGCGCTCGGGCCAGGACAGCGTGGTTACCGAATATCGGCCCGGCACCTACATCTATCTCGACCGCTACCAGGTCGCCAAAGGCGTCGGCACGCTCGACGACTGCGCGCTGAAGGTGCTCGCCACGGTGGTCAGCCATCCGACACCAACCCGCGCCATTCTCGATAGCGGCAGCAAGGCGCTGTCCTCCGATACGCTGGGGCTGCCCGATTTCGGCGAACTGGTCGGCGTGCCCGGAGCCCGCATCACCGCCCTGAGCGAAGAACATGGCAACGTCACGCTTTCGGGCGGGGCCAGGCTTCGCATCGGCGAGCGCGTGCGTGTGGTTCCCGACCATTGCTGCGTGGTAACGAACCTCTTCGACCAGGTGCATCTGGTCGACGGCGACAAGGTGCTGGAGACGCTGCCGGTTGCGGCGCGCGGGCGGATGGGGTGACGTCTACTGGCGCTCGGCCTGCCTGGCGGCAACCCTGCGCATCGCGATCACCCGACGCCGCAAGATCTCGGTGCGGATCGCCATCAGGTGCAGCGCGAAGAACAGCACCGTGAAGCCGAGCGCCATGACGGCCAGCGGCCACAGCATCGACGGATCGATGGTAGGCCCACCGAGCCGGAAGACCGAAGCCGGCTGGTGCAGCGTATTCCACCAGTCGACCGAGAACTTGATGATCGGAATGTTGATGAAGCCGACCAGCGTGATGATGGCGGCTGCCCAGGCGGCGCGGCTGGCGTCATCCAACGCGCGGGTCAGCGCGATGATGCCGAGATACATCAGGAAGAGCACGAAGACCGAGGTCAGCCGCGCGTCCCACACCCACCAGGTGCCCCACATTGGTTTGCCCCAGATGGAGCCGGTGATCAGCGCCAATGCGGTGAAGGTGGCACCGATCGGGGCCGCCGATTTCAGCGCCACATCGGCCAGCGGATGGCGCCAGACCAGCGTGCCCAAGGCCGAGAGCGCCATGATCGAGTAGCACATCATGGCGAGCCAGGCGAAAGGCACGTGGATGTACATGATGCGCACCGTGATGCCCTGCTGGAAATCCTCGGGCGCGGTGAAACTCATGTAGAGACCGACGACGAGCAGGATAGCGGCAATGGAAGCCAGCCACGGGATTACCTTGCCGGCCAGCCCGACAAAACGCGTCGGGTTGGCGAGATCGGCCCAGCCGCTCGGACGTGAGGTGGTTTCGCTCATGCCGACCTAGATAGACCGGCAATGTGCCGGCGGCAATCGGAGGAGTGTCGCAGCCCTTCCCTTCTCCTCTTGTTGTGGGAGAAAGTGGATCGGCGCGCAGCGCCGAGACGGATGAGGGGTGTTGGAAGAAATGAGGCGTGGGCAATTCGTCGAAAATTGCCAAGCTGGAGCACCCCTCATCCGGCCGCTTCGCGACCACCTTCTCCCACAAGGGAGAAGGGGAGCGTTGATCTCACGCCGCTTCGTTGACCGGGCGGCTGAGGCGGCGAACCTCTTCGTCGTTGAGCAGGCCGCCGGCGCGCAGCAGGGCAGCGAAGCGGCCGTTGCGCAGCGACAGCTCGGTGAAGCCGCCGTACTCGACCACCCTGCCCTTATCCATGAAGACGACCAGGTCGGCATCGCGGACCGTGGTCAGGCGGTGCGCAATGATGAAGGTGGTGCGGTCGCGGCGCAGTTCGTCGATGGCTTCCTTGACGCGATCCTCGGTCTCGACGTCAAGCGCGCTGGTTGCCTCGTCGAGCACCAGGATCGGCGCGTCCTTCAGCACTGCGCGTGCAATGGCGATGCGCTGGCGCTCGCCGCCCGAAAGCTGGCCGCCGCGCTCGCCGACGACCGTGTCGTAGCCGTTGCTCTTCGACAGGATGAAGTCCTGCGCGGCGGCGGCGTTGGCGGCGGCGTGGATCTCGTCATAGGTGGCATCGGCGCGGCCGACGCGGATATTGTCCTCGATCGAGCGGTTGAGCAGGCCGGCGTCCTGGAAGACGGTGGCGATCGAATGGCGTAGCGACTTGCGGGTCACCGTGCGGGTGTCGATGCCGTCGATCAGGATGCGGCCGCTGGACGGCGCGAAGACGCGCTGCAGCAGGTTGATGAGCGTCGTCTTGCCGGCGCCGGTCGGACCGACGATGGCAACCGTCTTGCCGGCCGGCACCTCGAACGACACGTTGTCGGCGCCCTGCCCCGAATTGGCGAACTCGAAGCTGACATTCTCGAAACGGACATGACCGGTGACGTTGGTGAGCTCGCGCAGGCCGTCCGGCTCTGCGGCGTCGGCGGCCGAGTCCTCGAGGCGATAAAAATCCTCGAGCTTGGCGCGCGCCTCGGAGATCTGATTGGCGAAAGCCGACATCTGGTCGAGGCGGGCGATCAGCAGCGTGGCAAAGCCGGTGAAGGCGATCACGTCGCCGACGCGAAGCTGGCCATGGGTGACGAGGTATGCGCCGATCAGCAGCACGATCATCATCGAGATGGTCGAGGAGAGCCGATGCAGTGCGTTGGCGATCGCCCACCAGTCGAGCACAGGGTTCTGCGCGTCGAGCAGGTTCTTGACGTAACGCTTCAGCGTCTCGGTCTCATGGCCGATGCGATTGTAGCTCTGCAGCACGGCGACGTTGCTCACGGAATCGGTCACATGGGCAAAGACGGTATGGTAGTGGCGCTCCACCGCCGCCTGGCCGGACTTGGTGCGGCGCATGACGAGCCGGCCGATGCCGAGATAAAGCGCGCCGAGGCCGAGCAGCACCATCGACATGCGGACGTCCATGGAAAGCGCGGTCGGAACGAGCAGCGCAAGCGCAACCGCCGTCGACAGATGCTGGCGCATGAATTCCAGCCACAGGCTGAACAGCGTCTCGACAGCGCGCAGCAGCGTGTGGAGTGAATTGGAGGTGCCGCGCTGGTGATGCCAGGCGAGCGGCATGGTGATCACGCGCTCGAAGGACTGGCACAGCACTTCCGAGCGGCGGGCATGCGCGAAGCGGTCGGCGCCGCGCGCCACCAGCACGAAGGCGACGATGTTGAAGGCGCCGAGGGCAGCCCAAACAGCGAGGGTGGAAAACACCGAACCGTGTTCGGAGATGGCATCGATCACCCGGCCGAACAGGATCGGCTCGAGGATGGCGACCATGGCAAGCGCAACGTTGGCGCCGCAGATCAGCGCAACGCGCTTCTTGTCGGCCGCCAGATAACCCAGTGCTCGCCAGTAGATTTGCAGAAGTGACACTTCAGCTACTCCGCCAAACATTTATTGTGCAGTGCACCATTCCATGACACGTACCGGTTGGCGCGTCGCAAAACAATGCCCGTCTATCCCTTCCGTTCCCATTTAGCGAACAAAAGATGACGACGGTGCGAAATCTGGCGTGATCACCTAACGGTTTGAGATAAAAGGTGAAATGTCAGCCTTGCGGCGAAATAATGGCAGGTGCCCGGCGCTGCCACATTTTTAGTCAGCCGGGACTGCGTTAGCGCCCCCTAATGAACGATGGCGATCGTCGGCGCGAGTCATCGCCCAAGTAAACGCTCGTTTTCAGCCGCCTATTGCAACGAACACGCGGCTCATGAGCCAAGGCTTTGAATTCACGCGGGGATCTTGACGACAACTTCCGTCACCTCGCCGGCCGTCGGCTCGAAAGACGCCGTCTTTGTCTTCGAACCATTGACTTCCAGCGAGATCGACTTGGTCTTTTTGTCGCGGATCACGCGCACCCTGGCCTCGCCGTCGAACATCTTCAGCGTGGCGGCATAGCCGTCCCAGTGGCTGGGCAGCTTCGGTCTAAACGTGATCTGCTTGCCGCGCCGCTCGATGCCGAGGATGCCTTCTACGGCGGCGCGGTAGAGCCAGCCGGCAGAACCCGTGTACCAGGTCCAGCCGCCGCGGCCGCCCTTGCCTTCGCCGGCGTAGATGTCGGCCGCCACGACATAGGGTTCGACGCGGTAGTGTTCGGCAGCCTTCTCGTCCGAAGCGTGGTTGACCGGGTTCAGCATCGAGAAGCAGCGATAGGCTTCGTCCGTGAGGCCCATCTCGGCCAGTGCGATCACGAACCAGGTGGCGGCGTGGGTGTACTGGCCGCCATTCTCGCGAACGCCCGGCGGATAGCTCTTGATGTAGCCGGGATCCTTCTCGCTCCTGGAGAAGGGCGGCGTGAACAGCTTGACGATCTTGTGATCGTCATCGACGAGCATCCTGGTCGCCTGCTGCATGGCGGTGGTCGAGCGCGCCGGGTCGCCTTCGCCCGAGAGAACGCTCCACGACTGGGCGATGGAGTCGATCTTGCACTCATCCGAGTTGTGAGAGCCGAGCGGCGTGCCGTCATCGAAGCTGCCGCGCCGGTACCACTGCCCGTCCCAGGCCGTGCTTTCCAGCGCCCGCTTCAGCGCGTCGGCGTGCTTGCTCCATGCATTGGCGCGCTTGGTGTCGCCCTGTCCCTTGGCGACGGGGGCGAAGTCGCCCAGCGTCTTCAACAGGAACCAGCCCAGCCACACGCTCTCGCCCTTGCCGCCCTCGCCGACGCGGTTCATGCCGTCGTTCCAGTCGCCGCCGAGGATCAGCGGCAGCCCGGCCGGGCTGCTGCGCTTGATCGCCAGATCGAGCGCCCGCGCACAGTGGTCGTAGAGCGAGGCGGTGGTCTTGGTGATCTCGGGTGTGAAGAAGGCATCGTGCTCGCCCTCGCCGAGCTGCTGCCCGTCAATGAAGGGCAATTGTTCCTTCAGGATCGCCGCGTCGCCTGTCACCTCGATGTAGCGGGCGGTAGCATGCGCCAGCCACACCACGTCATCCGAGATCATGGTGCGCACGCCGGCATCGGTGCGCGGCAGCCACCAGTGCTGGACATCGCCCTCCGGGAACTGCCGGCGCGCGGCGTTGAGGATCTGGTCGCGCGCCAGCCTCGGGTCATGCGCGAGCAAAGCCAGCGTGTCCTGCAGCTGGTCGCGGAAGCCAAAGGCGCCGCTCGCCTGGTAGAAGGCCGAGCGCGCGCGGATCCGGCAGGCCAGGCTCTGGTAAGGCAGCCAGTGATTGACCATGGCGTTGAGCGCCTTGTCGGGCGTCTCGACTTGAATGGTGTCGAGGAAGCCGCGCCACACGCGCTCATTGTCGGCCAGCCGCTGGTCGAAGTCCTTGCTCCGGTGGGTCTGCACCAGCGCGCTCGCCTCCGCGGGCGTCGCCGCGTCGCCGAGCAGCCAGAACAAGGTCACGTCGCCGCCGGCCGGGATGTCGATATCGCTGGCAATCGCGGCGCATGGGTCATCGCCGGCCTCGACGCGGCCGGAAAGACCCGAGCCCCCCAGCACGGCCTGCGGATACTCGCTTGTGCCGTGCCTGCCGATGAACTCGCCGCGATCGGCGGTCACCGAATGCACCGGCGCCGTGGCGGCGAGGAACGCCACCCTCTCGCCGAAATCGAGCCCATAGGGGTTCTGCGCCAGCATTGCGCCGGTCGCGGCATCGCGCGAGGGCACGATGGTCGCAGCCGTGCGCGAGCGATGGCCGCCGAGCACCCATTCGGCATAGGCATAGACACGCAGCCTTGCCGGCACCGAACCGGCATTCTGGATACGCAGCCGCGTGATCTTGACGGGGTCGGTCGGATCGACCACCTGCGTCAGGTCCATCGACAACGACCCGCGCTTCGAGCGGAAGGTCGAGAAGCCCTGGCCGTGCCAGGTCTCGTAGGTCATCGAGGCGTCGCGGACCACGGCGGCCATCGGCGAGAACGCCTTGCCGCTCACGTGATCGAAGATATAGATGCCTTCGCCCGGCCGGTTCGACACCGGGTCATTCGACCACGGCGTCAGCTGATAGTCGCGGCTGTTGCGGCTCCAGGTGAAGCCGGCGCCCTCGGCCGAGATATGGAAGCCGAACGAGGCGTTGGAGATGACGTTGATCCAGGGCTGCGGCGTGGTGCGGCGCCCGGTCAGGCGCGTCACATAGTGGCGTCCGTCACCGTCGAAGCCGCCAAAGCCGTTCCACAGGCCGAGGCCGCTGCCGTCGGCGGCGATGTCGGCCGCTCCCTGGCTCGCGGGCACCGGCAGGGGCAACGGCTGGGACGGCGCGCGGGGCGCGCCGCCTTCCGCCTGCTGCAAGGCGTCGCGAGCCTGCAATGCGGCGGTTTCGGCGCGTTCGAGCTGATCGAAGATGGTCCCGTTGCGCGTGTGCAGCACGACGCGCGCGACCGAGAGCAGAGTCTTGTAGGTCGCCTCGTCCATCAGGTCGCGGCGCACGGCGAAGATATGCTGGCGCGGTCCGAGCTCGCGGCCACGCAGGCGGCTGTTCTCGCACAGCGTCTCGACCGCGCGCTGCAGGTCCTGGACATAGGATGAGGCCTGCTCGTTGACGACGACGAAGTCGATCATCATGCCGCGGGCGCGCATGTATTCCTGGAACCGCAGCGCCTGGGCCACGATCTCGAGGTCGGCGACGTCGCCGATGCGAACCAGGAAGATGGGGAAATCGCCGGAGATGCTGGTCGGCCACAGGCTCGACTGCCGGCCGAGACCGGAGGCGATGGAGTCCGCCGGCAAGCGCAGGAACGGATCCGGATAGATCAGGTAGCGCGCCAGCTTCTGCACATTGGCGGCATCGGTCAGGCTGAGGCCGAGATGACGCGTCTGCACCTGGCTGCGGGTCCAGGCAAGCATCGCCTGGCGGGCGAAGCTCTCCTGATGATCGAGCCGGGCGATCGCCTCGTCGAGTTCGCCGCGGTTGGCTCCCACGATGGTCCAGAACGTCAGCGAGATCTTCTTGTTGGCGGGCACCCGGACCTGGCGGCGGAGCGCCGCCACGGGATCGAGCGTGAAGCCCTGATGGCCGGAAAGCCTGGCGCCGGGATCGAAGGCGGCGGCATCGGCAATGGTGCGGCCGCGGCCAATGAAGGCGCGCCGGTCGGTTTCGGCCTCAGCGTCGCGCGAGGGACCCGATGGATCGGTGACGAAATGCACCATGGTCAGGTCCGGCTCGTTCTTGTCGCGCTTGCGCCTGGTGGCGAAGATCGCGCCATTGTTGCCCGTGATCTCAGTCTCGACGAACATCTTGGAGAATGCCGGATGGGCATTGTCGGAAGCTTCGTTGCCCAGCACCAGCTCGGCGAAAGAGGTCACCTCGATATGCCGGTCGGTCGCGCCATCATTGTAGAGCGTGATGCGGCGGCCTTCGCCATTGCCTTCGGAAATCACGATGCATTCGACTTCCGAGCGCAGCGATCCGACCGACTTGACGAAGCTCGCCTTGTCGTCGGCGAACAGGGTCTGGACGCGCTCGCTATCCGCGCGCTTCGGCTCGGCGGTCGCCGACCACCAGTCGCCGGTCGCTGCGTCGCGCAGGAAGATATAGGAGCCGAGCCGGTCCTCGCTCGGATCCGGCTGCCAGCGGGTGACGGCAAGCTCGCCGAAGCGGCTGTAGCCCGACCCGGTGGCGGTGACCATGACCGAGTAGCGGCCGTTGGACATGACGCTGGTTGCGCGCAGGGCCTTGATCGGATCGAGGATGATGCGGCTGTCCGGGCTTTCGGTCTCGGTCTCGTCCTTGGCGCGCTCGTCCGCTTCGGTCCGGACCGTGGCCGTCGGGATGTCGCGCGGCGCCTTTTCCTGCAGGAGAAGTTCCGCCGACTCGATGACCGGATCGCTGTGGAAGCGGTCGCGCAGCCGGCCCTCGAAGATGGCATCCGCCACGGCAGCGATCGACATGCCGGAATGGTGGGCCATGTAGTTGTGGACGACGGCATGATCGCCGCCTTCCGGCACGCGCTGCGGCGTGAAGTCGACCGCGTCGTAGTAGCCGTGCCGGCCCATCGCGCCGATCGAGCGCAGCCGCATCAGGTTCTGCACCGCCTCGCGAGGGCTGAACTGGGCCGCCAGGATGGTCGCGTAAGGCGCGATCACCGTGTTCTGGCCGAGACCGCGCTTCAGCCCGAGGCCAGGCACGCCGAAGTTCGTGTATTGATAGGTCAGTTCCCGGTCGCGGGCATTGTAGGCGGCTTCCGATATGCCCCACGGCACGTTCTTGGAGCGCGCGTACTGGATCTGGCGCCGGATGATGAGCTTGCTGGTCTGGTTGAGGATCGAGCCATGCGGCTCCTTCATCACCAGCGGCGGCATCAGGTACTCGAACATCGAGCCCGACCACGACATCAGCGCGCCCTGGAAGCCGATCTCGACGATCGGCCGGCCGAGCCGGAACCAGTGCTCCGTCGGCAGGTCGCCCTTGGCGATGGCGAACAGGCTGGTCAGCCGCGCCTCGGAAGCGAGCAAGTCGTAGCAGCTCTCGTCGAGCTGGTGCTCCTCGACCCGGTAGCCGATCGACAGGAGCTTGCGCTCCTGCCGCATCAGGAAGGAGAAATCCATTTCGAAGGCGTAGCGGCGGCAGCGCTCGCGCAGCGCAAGCAGCTTGGCGCGCAGGGCGCCGACGGCACTTTCGTCATTGTGCGAATCGTGGACATGCGCCTCGCAGGTCGCCTCCAGCCTTGCCGCCCAGTCGGCGATGATGTCGCTCTTCGGCGACGCCGCCTCGACATGGATGGCGGTGGCGAGCTTGCGGATCTCGCCGGCGAGCACGGCCAGATTGATGGTGCGGATCGACGCCATCTCGGGCTGCGCCTTGATGGTCATCACCGCGCGGCGCATGCCGTCGAGGCGATCGGCGAGACGCTGGCGCAGCGGCCGCAGCTGCCGGCGGTCGTCGGGCAGATCTTCCAGGCTCTCGTCGAGAATGGTGACGGTGTCGAGGATGCCCTCGAAATCGCCCTGCAGGTGGACGGAAGGCGCTTCCGCCCATTCGGCGCAGGCTGCGGCCACCGCGACCAGATGGCCGGCGAGATTGCCGCTGTCCACCGCCGAAATGTAGAGCGGATAGAGCGGCTTCAGCGTCGTCGTATCGTACCAGTTGTAGAGATGCCCGCGGTCGCGCGGCATGTTCTCGATCGTCGTCATCGTGGCGTCGATGCGGGTGATGGCGTCGGACAGGCTGATCCAGCCGAAGTCGCGCGCCGATACGACCGACAACAGGTAGACGCCGATATTGGTCGGCGATGTGCGCGGCGCCACCACCGGCGCCGGGCTTTCCTGGAAATTGTCCGGCGGCAGGTGATGGTGCTCGGCCGTCACGAAGGTCTCGAAATAGTGCCAGGTCCGGCGTGCCACGGTGCGAAGCGTGTGGACATCGGCAGCCGAAATGCGCAGCCGGTCCTCGGTCTCTGCCGAGCGGCTGATCCAGCAGGCCACTGCCGGCGAGCCGATCCAGAAGATGGCAAAGAAGAAGGCGACGAAGGCGCCGGTCGAGTCGGCCAGAACCGGAACGGCGAGGCCGACGACGCCGATGATCACCGCGCCGTACATCATGCTGTAATAGGCGCCGATGTCGCTGCCGCCGCTCTTGTGCGCCTGCGAGGCGGTGCGCCACTCCAGAAGGTTGTGGCGGCTGACGAAGAGCCGGTAGAGGGTGCGGACAATGGCGTCGCCCATCATCCAGGCGAAATGCGCCATGAGCAGCACCTTCAGGGCCACCAAGGCGGTTCCGAACACCGTGTCCCTTGCCAGCGCCGAGAAATGGCCGCGAGGGGTCTGGTCGCCGCTCTTCGGCAGGATGCCGTTGACGATGTCGAAGGTGGGCGCCATGAACAGGCTGAGGATCAGCAGCGCCTGCCACTGCGCCGCTTGCGTGAAGGGCAGCAGGGTCCAGCCGGCGATACAGGCCATGACCCAGAAGATCGGAGTCAGCGAACGGCGCAGATTGTCCACCATCTTCCACCGCGACAGCGCCGGCACGCCGGAACGCGGGTCGAAGATGAAGCCGAGCAACTGCCAGTCGCCGCGCGCCCAGCGATGATGGCGCGAGGCGTCGACC
Source organism: Mesorhizobium sp. M3A.F.Ca.ET.080.04.2.1 (assembly GCF_003952525.1). Taxonomy (NCBI): domain Bacteria; kingdom Pseudomonadati; phylum Pseudomonadota; class Alphaproteobacteria; order Hyphomicrobiales; family Phyllobacteriaceae; genus Mesorhizobium; species Mesorhizobium sp. M3A.F.Ca.ET.080.04.2.1. The sequence continues at coordinate 883,086 of NZ_CP034451.1, forward strand.
GAATAGCGGGTCGGATAGTCCTCGACCAGCTCGACATCGGTGACCAGGGCGGCGCGCGCCATGGCGCCTTCCAGCAGGTCGTGGCTGAGGATGGTGTTTTCCTCGATGCGGTCCTTCAGCGCCGCCTCGAAGGCGTCGACATGGTAGAGGCCCTTGCCGGTGAAGGAGCCGTCGCCGAAGACGTCTTGATAGACGTCGGACACGGCGAAGACGTAAGGGTCGAGGCCGCGATTGGCCGAGAACACGCGCTGGAAGAACGAAGCGTCGTCGCCGCTGGTGAGCGAGGCGGTGATGCGCGGCTGCAGGATGGTGTAGCCGGCGCTGACGACGCGCTTTGCCGGATCGAAACGCGGGCGGTTGAGCGGATGGGCAAGCTTGCCGACCAGGGTCGAGACCGCGTCGCGCGTCGTGCGCGTGTCGGCATCGAGCGTCATCACATAGACGACCTTTTCCGGCAGCGCGACGTCGAGCGGCAGGAAGGTGGTGTCGCTGTCGCCGCGCAGCAAAAGGTTCAGCTCGTGCAGCTTGCCGCGCTTGCGCTCCCAGCCCATCCAGCAGCCCTGCGCCTGGTTGTAGAGCCGGCGGCGATGCAGGAGATAGAAGCGCGGCGCGCCCGCGGAGGGGTAGCGGGCATTCAGCCTGGCGATTTCGTCGCGCGCATATTGCAGGATCTCGATATCGGCTGCGTCGATCTCGGCCTTGGAATCGGGCCAATCGGACAGCAGCGCGAAATGGATTTCTTCCGCCGTGTTGGCGAGGTGATGCACCTCGATGTTGCGGATGTTCTCCTCGACGTCGTCGCGCGAGCCGATCAGGGAAGGCACCACGACCAGCGTGCGCGCCTCTGCCGGTATGCCGTGCTTGTAGTCGTAGCCGACGAGCCGGGTCGGCCTCAGGAAAAGCGCGACGACCGTGTTGAAGAAGGCGAGCGCGCCTTCGCTCGCCGGCACCGCGAACAGCGCCAGCATCAGCGTGATCGATCCCGCCGAAAGGCCGAGATGGGCGAGCGCGTTGCCGGAAAGCACCAGCAACAACACCGTCAGCAGGAAGACGGGCACGACGATGCCGAGCCAGCCGGTTGCGGTGAAGGCCCGCTTGAAGGTCACATAGAAGGGAGCCCGGTAGCCGATCGCCTTCTCCAGCTCCTGCCGGCGCGGGCCGACAAGGAAGAAGCCGACATCGGTATGCGCGGCTGGTTCGGCGACCGCATCCGGCACGCCGGATGCATCGGTGACGCCCGGGGCATGACCGGCGAGCTCGATCGCCTTCTCGGCGACGCGGAATTCGGAAAGCTGCGAGCGGCGCGCCAGCTGCTCGATGGCGGTGCGGTACTGGTCGCGCGAGAAGAAGTCGAGCGCGGCGAAGTCGGTCCTCTCACGCAGCAGCGTATCGATGCGGCTGACGTCCTCGAACCAGACCGTCCAGTCGACGTCGTTGATGAGGCGCAGGCCGCGGATGATGTTGCCGGTGGTGACGTTGCCGCTGGACAGCGTCTGATGCTCGCCGATGATGATTTCCTCGGCGTCGGAGCCGGTCTTCTCGAGCTCGCCTTCCAGCCATTCCAGCGCCCGGCCGGCATTCTGCGAGCCGTCACGCAGACGGTAGAGCAGCTGGGTGGCGAAAGTGGTGTCCTGCGCATGCGCGGCGTAGTGCGACAGGATCCTGGTTCGATCGGCGTTGTCGTCGGTCGCCAGCACCCGGTCGGCGACCTCGTTGGCGATCTGGCGCATCTGCCTGGTGCGGCTGACGCGCACCGCGATCCGGCGGAGATTTTCGATCAAGACGAAGCGCAGCAGCGAGGGCAGCGCCCAGAGCTCGCCGATCTTCAGCGGCTCGACCGACTGGAAACCTTCGACGATCGCCTTGAACATGGTCGCCGAGACCGAGCTGTCGGAATGCTCGACATAGCTCCAGGCGACGGCAAAAGCGCGCGGCATGACGGTGCCGTCGGCAAGCTTCAGGGTCGGCAGCTGCCGATAGAATCGGCGCGGCAGGTCGCGCTTGACCTGAAAGATGGTCTCCTCGACCAGGTAATTGTTGTCCAGCAGCCATTGCGCCGCCGGCGTGATCGTCTCGCCCTTGGCTTGGGCGGCATTGGTCGAGCGATAGACCTCGAGGATTTTTCTGGCGCTGTCGCGGATGCGGGCCTGGAACTCGAACGGCGCCAGACCGAACAGGTCCTTGACGTCTCCCCTGGCGAGCCCGACACCCACTTCACGCAGGCGGTCCTCGGGCAGGAAATTGGAGCGGATCGGCGCTTCCGTAATGGCCGGAAAGGTCGCGCTCGTAGCTTCGATCTTGGTGGGATTCGTCTGAATATTCATTCAAAATTCCGTACGGTGGGCGCAATGCGGCTTCACCGCCACGGCAATGCACCTAAAACCGGCTCGATTGCAATTGGTTGCATGACAAGTTCGGCCGAAAGTTTGCGTTGCGCAGCGCACCAGGAGCGTCCTTTAGACAAGCTCTGGACGAGCGCCCCTCGCACCCCATCCCCAGGTTCGATGAGGGAAAGGATTCAGGCTTTTTCGTGATACATGCAAGTGGGCCGGCGATATTTCGCCGACACCTCGATCATGTTTGGCAACAGCCGTTAACGGTAGGTGCCGAAGAGCCGGATGACGAACAGCATCCCTTGGCCTTCCGGCTCCAGGCGCAGTTTCGGAGCGTTCCGATCGACGATCAAGGTGTCGAGCGGAGCCAGTGTTGCTGCGGTGTTTGTGAAAACTTTGACGCCGCCACCGCTGGCAAGGACGAGCGTCACCTCGCCTGCCGGCTCGATTTCGGTAGCGCCCGCAAGCGACAGCCGCTCGACCGCATGGTTCATCCGGCTCCGGCGGGTCATGATGTTGAGATCAGTGATCGGGCCCGAAATCAGTGCAGCGCTCGTCGGCACGTCGCCAGGAAACGAAAGCGGCGCGGACGCCCCTGTCAAACGCTGTGGCGGACGGCCGGCGATATCGAGAACGATGCCCTCGCCTTCCAGCACCGACAGCGTGCGGTCAATGCCGGAAAAGCTGGAGAATGGTCCGCCGGTTTCGACGCGGGCCATCGAAATGCGCCAGTCGAAATCGTCGAGGCCGGCGCCATCGGGCGAAACGGCGATCTCGGTCGTCGTGCCGCCGCCGTTCTTCCACGGCATGACCCGGTATTCGGCGGCACGAAGAATGCGCATGGCTCAGCTCAATATGCCCGGGAGGTTGAGCTGGTGCTCCTTCGCGCACTGGACGGCGATGTCGTAACCGGCATCGGCGTGGCGCATCACGCCGGTCGCCGGATCGTTCCACAGCACGCGCTCCAGGCGCTTGCCCGCTTCCGGTGTGCCGTCGGCAACAATGACCATGCCGGCATGCTGCGAGAAACCCATGCCGACGCCGCCGCCGTGATGCAGCGACACCCAGGTGGCGCCGGAGGCGGTGTTGAGCAGCGCGTTGAGCAGCGGCCAGTCGGAAACGGCGTCGGAGCCGTCCTTCATCGCCTCGGTCTCGCGATTCGGCGAGGCGACCGAGCCGGAATCGAGATGGTCTCGGCCGATGACGACCGGCGCTTTGAGCTCGCCCTTGGCGACCATCTCGTTGAAGGCGAGCCCCAGCCTGTGCCGGTCGCCGAGACCGACCCAGCAGATGCGCGCCGGCAGCCCCTGGAACGAGATCCGCTTGCGCGCCATGTCGAGCCAGTTGTGCAGATGGGTGTTGCCGGGGGTGAGCTCGCGCACCTTGGCGTCGGTCTTGTAGATGTCCTCCGGATCGCCGGAGAGTGCTGCCCAGCGGAACGGACCGACCCCGCGGCAGAACAGCGGACGGATATAGGCCGGCACGAAGCCAGGGAAGGCAAAGGCGTTCTCGAAGCCTTCTTCCTTGGCGACCTGGCGGATGTTGTTGCCATAGTCGAGCGTCGGCACGCCGGCGTTCCAGAACGCCACCATCGCCTCGACATGCTCGCGCATCGACGCGCGCGCCGCCTTCTCCACGGCCTTTGGATCGGAGACGCGCCTTTCGCGCCATTCGGCCATGGTCCAGCCCTTCGGCAGGTAGCCGTTGATGGGGTCGTGCGCCGAGGTCTGGTCGGTGACGATGTCGGGGCGGATGCCGCGCCTGAACATTTCCGGCACGATCTCGGCCGTATTGCCGAGCAGGCCGACTGATTTCGCCTTCCCGGCCTTGGTCCATCGCTCGATCATGGCCATCGCCTCGTCGAGCGTCTCGGCCTTCTCGTCGAGATAGCGAGTGCGCAGGCGGAAATCGATCGAATCCGGATTGCATTCGATGGCGAGGCAGCAGGCGCCGGCCATCACCGCTGCCAGAGGCTGGGCGCCCCCCATGCCGCCGAGACCGCCGGTCAGGATCCACTTACCCTTCAGGTTGCCGCCATAATGCTGGCGGCCGGCTTCGACGAAGGTCTCGTAGGTGCCCTGCACGATGCCTTGCGTGCCGATGTAGATCCAGGAGCCGGCCGTCATCTGGCCGTACATCATCAGGCCCTTCTTATCGAGCTCGTTGAACTTCTCCCAGTTCGCCCAGTGCGGAACGATGTTGGAGTTGGCGATGAGCACGCGCGGCGCGTCCTTGTGCGTGCGGAAGACGCCAACCGGCTTGCCGGACTGCACCAGCAGCGTCTCGTCCTCGCCAAGTGTCTTCAGCGAGGCGGCGATGCGGTCGAAATCGTTCCAGGTGCGCGCCGCCCGGCCGATGCCGCCATAGACGACGAGCTCGTTCGGGTTCTCGGCGACGTCCGGGTCGAGATTGTTCATCAGCATGCGCAGCGGCGCTTCCGTCGTCCAGTAGCGGGCATTGAGCTTGTCGCCACGGGGGCTGCGTACTTCGCGGATGTTGTGGCGGGGATCGGTCATGTGGTCGCTTCCCTTTCGATGCGATGCGGGCGCGTCAGCGCGCAGCCCAGGCAATGGCGGTTTCGAGAATGGTCTTCAGCGTGGCGCGGATCGGCGCGGCGTAGGTCGGGTCGTAAGGCACGGGCCAGTTTGCCGGCGTGCCCTTCTCGGCGGGTTCGCGCATGTAGCCGCGGTTGGAGAGCTCCATCTGCAGCGCATGGACTCCGCTCTGCGGCCGCCCGAAATGGCGGGTGATCCAGCCGCCTTTGAAGCGGCCGTTCACCACCCAGCTTTCGCCGGTTGCGGCGAGAATGGCGGCGACCTTCTCCTGCAGCGAAGGATCGGTGCTCTTGCCGTCATTGGTGCCGAGGTTGAAGACCGGCAGCGTGCCCTCGAACAGGCGCGGCAGCACCGAGCGAATAGAATGGCAGTCATAGAGCACAATGTTCTCGTGCATGCCGCGCAGCCGGTCGATCTCGTCCTGCAGGGCGGCGTGATACGGGGCGAAATAGGTCTCGCGGCGCCGGTCGATCTCGGACGGCGTCGGCTCCTCTCCGATGCGGTAGAGCGGATCGCCGTCAAATGTGTCGGTGGGGCACAGGGTGGTCGTCGCCTGGCCAGGATAGAGCGAAACACCGGAAGGGTCGCGATTGACGTCGATGACGGTACGCGAGATGGCGGTGTGAACGACGGTGGCGCCGAGGTCGGTGGCAAAATCATAGAGCTTGTCGATCCACCAGTCGCAGTCGCGGCGGCCGAGCCAGGTCGAGACCAGCCGGCTGTCGAGGCCGGCAAGATCAATGCCGGTGTGCGGGATCGAGACCAGCAGCGGCGCCGTACCGCGTGTGACGGTGAGCCAGGGCGTGGTCATTGGAGAACTCCATGCGCCGGCGTTCTACGGCGCCCCCCTCTGTCCTGCCGGACATCTCCCCCACTTGGGGGGAGATTGGCGGCTGCAGCGCATCGCTCGATCCTGCGCCGCTGGAGATTGGCGAAAGCCGACGCGACGGCTGATCTCCCCCCTTGTGGGGGAGATGTCCGGCAGGACAGAGGGGGGCGCGAAGGAACGCGACCTATCAGAGCGTTCAATCTCACGACGCAATCCCCGGCAGCGCGACCACACCGGCCGCATTCACCGCGGCGCCGCTGCGCACCAGGGCGATCGCCTTTTCCATGTCGGGGTGGAAATGCCGGTCGTTGTCGAGATGCGGCACCTCGGCCCGGACCAGCCTGCGCACGGCTTCCAACGCCTCGCTCGATGCCAGCGGGGCGTGGAAATCGCAGCCCTGCGCGGCCGCCAGCAATTCGATGCCGATGACGGCGGTGGCATTCTCGATCATGCCGAGCAGCCGCCGCGCGCCGTGGGCGGCCATGGAGACGTGATCTTCCTGGTTGGCCGAGGTCGGGATCGAATCGACGCTCGCCGGGTAGGCCTTCTGCTTGTTTTCCGAAACCAGCGCCGCCGCCGTCACTTGCGGGATCATGAAGCCGGAATTCAGGCCCGGCTTCGGCGTAAGGAAAGCCGGCATACCGGAGAGCGCCGGATCGACCAGCATGGCGATGCGCCGCTCCGACAGGGAGCCGATCTCGCAGACGGCAAGCGCGATCATGTCGGCGGCGAAGGCCACCGGCTCGGCGTGGAAATTGCCGCCCGAAAGCGCGGTGTCGTCCTCGGCGAAGATCAGCGGATTGTCGGTGACGCCGTTCGCCTCAGTCTCCAGCGTGTCAGCCGACTTGCGCAGCACGTCGAGGGCGGCGCCCATCACCTGCGGCTGGCAGCGCAGGCAGTAGGGATCCTGCACGCGCTCGTCGCCGAGGCGGTGCGATTCACGGATGGCGCTGCCGGCCATCAAATTACGAAGCGCCTCCGCCGACTCGATCTGGCCGCGATGCTTGCGCAGCAAATGGATGCGTGGATCGAAGGGGGCATCGGAGCCGCGCGCGGCATCGGTCGACAGCGCACCGGCAACCAGCGCCGACTGATAGAGCGTCTCGGCCTCGAACAGGCCGGCAAGTGCGAAAGCGGTCGAGAACTGCGTACCGTTGAGCAACGCCAGGCCTTCCTTGGCACCGAGCGTCACCGGCTCAAGTCCGTGCGAGACGAAAGCGACCTTGGCCGGAAAGCGGCCGTGCGGGGTAAAACATTCACCGACACCGATCATGACGGCAGTCATGTGAGCAAGCGGCGCGAGGTCGCCCGAAGCACCGACCGAGCCCTGCGCCGGCACCACCGGGATGACGTCGTTGGCGAGCATACCTTGAAGCAGGTCGATGGTCTCGGCGCGAACACCGGAAGCACCCTGGGCGAGGCTGGCAAGCTTCAGCGCCATCATCAGCCGCACCACCGCGGCAGGCATCGGCTCGCCGACGCCGGCGGCGTGTGAGAGCACGATGTTGCGCTGAAGCGTTTCGAGATCGTTTGCCGGTATGCGGACGCTGGCCAGCTTGCCGAAACCGGTGTTGATGCCGTAGACCGGCTCACCCTTGGCGACGATGCGGCCGACCGCTTCGGCGCTGGCCTTGATCTTCGGCCGGCAGGCGGCGTGAAGTTTCGGCACGGCGCCGCGATAGATGGCGCGCCAATCGCCAAGTGTGGCGCTGCCGGGCTTCAGGATCAGTTCGGTCATTGTCCTCTCCAGATGCGGGCATGGAGCGGGTTGAAGCCCATGCGGTAGACGAGCTCGGCCGGGCGCTCGATGTTCCAGATGGCGAGATCGGCCGACTTGCCGGCTTCCAGCGTGCCGGTCTCGTCGAGCAGCCCCAGCGCCCGCGCGGCCTCGCGGGTGACGCCGCCAAGGCATTCCTCGACGGTCAGGCCGAAGAGCGTCGCGGCCATGTTCATGGTGAGCAGCAACGACGTGAGCGGCGAGGTGCCGGGATTGCTGTCGGTGGCGACCGCCATCTTTACGCCATGCCGGCGGAAAAGGTCGATCGGCGGCTTTTTCGTCTCGCGGATGAAGTAATAGGCGCCGGGCAGGATGGTCGCCACGGTGCCAGCCTTGGCCATCGCCGCAGCGCCCGCCTCGTCGGTGTATTCGAGATGGTCGGCCGAAAGTGCGCCGTAGCGCGCGGCTAGCGCTGCCCCATGCAGATTGGAGAGTTGGTCGGCATGGAGCTTTACCGGCAGCCCGAGTGCCTTCGTCTTGTCGAAGACGCGCGAAATCTGCTCCGGCGAGAAGGCGATACCCTCGCAGAATCCGTCGACGGCATCGGCAAGCTTTTCGGCGGCGACCGCGGGGAGGATCGTGGCGGCAACCAGATCGATGAAAGCGTCCTTGTCGCCATTGGCTTCCGGCGGCAGCGCGTGCGCGGCGAGACAGGTCGTGCGGATTGTCACCTTCCGCTCGCTCTCCAGCCGACGGGCGGCGCGCAGCGACTTCTTCTCATTATCGAGATCGAGGCCGTAGCCGGACTTGATCTCCACACTCGTGACCCCTTCGGCCAGCAGCGCGTCGAGGCGCGGCAGCGTCTCGGCGACGAGCGCGTCTTCGCCGGCTGCACGTAGCGATTTGACGGAGGAGACGATGCCGCCCCCGGCGCGGGCGACTTCTTCATAAGTGGCCCCGGACAGCCTCATCTCGAATTCGTTGGCGCGGTTGCCGGCATAGACAAGGTGCGTGTGGCAGTCGATCAGACCGGGCGTGATCCAGCGGCCTTGGCAATCGATGGTCTCGGCACCCTGCCCGAATGAGCCCGGCATGTCGGCTTCCGCGCCGGCATAGACAATAAGCCCATCGCGCGCGGCAATAGCACCCCTTTCGACAATGCCCAGGCCGGCAGCACCCTCTGCCATCGTGGCCAGGCGCGCATTGCGCCAGAGACGAAAGCCGCTCTTCCCGTTATCTCCACCCATCATCTTTTCCATTTGAAAGGATGGCAATTATGTATATACATATTGAAGCGCGACGCAAGTGATATCGTCGCTCAAAGCTCAGATTCGGAGATGGACGTGACGGCGATCTTTGCGGAACAGGCGCTGCTGGCAGAAGGTTGGCAAGCCAATGTGCGGATCGTTTTCGACAGCGGCCGCATTGGTGCCGTCGAGGCCGGCGCCTCACCGCAGGCCGACGACGAACGCCATGCCATTCTGTTGCCCGGCATGCCCAATCTTCACAGCCACGCCTTCCAGCGCGGCATGGCGGGTTTGGCCGAGTTGCGCGGCCCCTCGGCCGACAGTTTCTGGAGCTGGCGCGAGGTGATGTACCGCTTCGCGCTGTCGATGACGCCGGACCAGGTCGAGGCGGTCGCGGCGCAGCTTTATGTCGAGATGCTGGAGGCCGGCTTCTCGCGTGTCGGGGAGTTCCATTATCTGCATCACGACCGTGACGGGCGACCCTATGCCAACATCGCCGAGATGGCGGAGCGGATCGCGGCCGCCGCCGCGGAGGCGGGCATCGGACTGACGTTGCTGCCGGTCTTCTACGCCCACTCCACCTTCGGCGGCAGCGCGCCCACCGAGGGCCAGCGGCGATTCATCAATGATATCGACAGCTTCGGGCGCTTGCTTGAAAAATGTCGTGAAAGCGTTCGCCTCCTTGAGCAGGCAGTCGTCGGCGTCGCACCGCACAGCCTGCGCGCCGCAACGCCGGACGAACTCAACGCTGTCGCGGCGATGGCGCCGCATGGCCCAGTCCACATCCATATCGCCGAGCAGATGAAGGAAGTGCAGGATTGCGTTGCCTGGTCGGGCGCGCGGCCGGTCGAATTCCTGCTCGGCAACGCCTCGGTGGACGAGCGCTGGTGCCTGATCCATGCCACGCATATGACCGAGGCCGAAACCATCGCCATGGCCAGGAGCGGCGCGATCGCCGGACTGTGCCCGATCACCGAGGCCAATCTCGGCGACGGCACTTTTGCCGCGCCGCTGTTCGTCGAGCATGGCGGCCGCTTCGGCGTCGGCTCCGATTCCAATGTGCTGATCGGCCTGCCGGACGAGCTCAGGCAGCTCGAATATTCGCAGCGCCTCGCCCACCGCGCGCGCAACGTGCTGGCGCGCGCCGGCGGTTCCACGGGGCGCGCGCTGTTCGATGCCGCAGCCGATGGCGGCGCCCAGGCGCTCGGGGCCGGACCGTCGCATATCGCGGTGGGTGCTCCCGCCGACCTTGTTTCGCTCGATGCCGGCGATCCCTCGCTGGCGGGCAAGAGCGGCGATGCGATCCTCGATGCCTGGATCTTCGCCAATGGCAGCAGCGTCGATTGCGTCTGGGTGCATGGTCGAAAGCAGGTCAGCGGCGGTCGGCATGCCAAGCGTGAGGCCGTGGCCGAGCGGTTCCGCCGGACGATGACGGCGCTTTCGGAGGGCTGATGTCGATGAGCTTGGTCGAAGTGACGGAGATGGAGGATGGCGAGAGCATCTCGCTGCACCAGCGCATCCTCTCCGACATACGCGAAAAGATCGTCTCCGGCGCCTGGGCGCCTGGCCACCGCATTCCGTTCGAGCACGAGCTGACGGCTGAATACAAATGCTCGCGCATGACGGTGAACAAGGCGCTGTCGCAACTCGCCAAGTCGGGACTGATCGAGCGGCGACGGCGTTCGGGAAGCTTTGTCCGCCAGCCGCAATCCCAAGCCGCGGTGCTGGAAATCCATGACATCAGGATCGAGGTGGAAGCGCTTGGCCTGCCCTATCGCTATGAGCGGCTTGAGCGGGTGAAGCGGCGCAGCAGCGCCGAGGACCGCGCCTTGCTTGGGCTCTCCACCCCGGGTCCGGTGCTATGGTTGGAAAACCTGCATTTTGCCGGCGAAAGGCCGTTTGCGCTGGAGCAGCGCCTGATCAATCTCTCGGCGGTTTCCGAGGCGACCGAGGAAGAGTTTCTCGCCATTGCCCCCGGGCCGTGGCTGATCGGGCGCGTGCCGTGGAGCGAGGCCGAGCACCGCATCCGCGCCATGGCGGCGGACGACAATATCGCCGACGCGCTCGACATCGATCCCGGCGCGCCCTGCCTGGTGGTCGAGCGCCGCACCTGGAGCGCCGAGCACCCGGTCACCCATGTGCGCTTCATCTATCCGGCGGAAAGCCACACGCTCGTGGCAAGGTTCACCCCGTCGCAGGGGTAGCACTTCGCCTTCTCCCCTTGACAAGGGGAGAAGGCAGGCAGCGCTTAGATCGCCGCGGTGATAATCATCTCGACCAGATACTCCGGACCGGCCAGCTTGGCTTCGCCGGTCGCGCGGGCCGGCGTGTGGCCCTGCGGCACCCATTTGTCCCATTCCGAGTTCATCTCGGCGAAGGTGCTCATGTCGGCCAGCCACACGATCGCCTGCAGGATCTTGGTCTTGTCGGTGCCGGCCTGTGCCAGCAACTCGTCGACGGTCTTCAGGATGTCGCGGGTCTGCGAGGCGACGTTGCCGCCGGGCTCGCCGACCTGACCGGCCAGATAGACGGTGTTGCCATGGATGACGATCTGGCTCATGCGCGGGCCAACATCGATGCGACGAATGCTCATTGGGCGTTCCTTCCTGTTGTGGATGGCGCCTCTTTAGAGTCGAGGTGCGCTTCCGGCAAGGCCGGCCGGGATGAAACCAGTTGAGCCAATTGTCCGGCCTCGACCGGACCGCGTACACGGCGAGTTGACCGGGCGCGCCGCAATTCCGCCAGTTGGGCATGTTGACTTATGTAATAACATCACATATCGACTCGACCGCACTGTTTCGCGGATCGCCGCCACGGATCGTCTGATGACCAATGCCTGCCTGACCTTCCGCGACCTGACGCTGGGCTACAACAGCCATCCAGCCATCCATCACCTCAACGGCATTGTCCGCAAAGGCTCGCTGACCGCCGTGGTCGGCGCCAATGGTTCGGGCAAGTCGACGCTGATGAAAGGCATCGTCGGCGTGCTCAAGCCGATGGAAGGCGCGGTCGTACGCGCGCCCGGCGTGCGCACGGCCTATCTGCCGCAGCAATCGGAGCTCGACCGCAGCTTCCCGGCGCGGGTCGTCGACCTGGTTTCGCTTGGCCTGTGGCCGAAGCGCGGCATGCTCGGACGCTACACCAAAGAGGATCGGGAATCCGTCGGAAAGGCGCTGATGGCGGTCGGTCTCGGCGGCTTCGAAACGCGCCCGATCGACACGCTATCCGGGGGCCAGCTGCAGCGCACGCTGTTTGCCCGCGTGCTTCTGCAGGACGCGGACCTCATCCTGCTCGACGAACCCTTCAACGCGGTCGACGCCAAGACCGTCGGCGACCTCATCCAGCTTATCAAGCACTGGCATGGCGAGGAACGCACCATCATGGTCGTCGTCCACGACCTCGATCTGGTGCGGCAGAATTTTCCCGAGACCTTGCTGCTTGCCCGTCAGCCCGTTGCCTGGGGCGAGACGAAAGAGACACTGCGGCCGGAGAACCTGCTCAAGGCACGACGCTTCCACGAGGCCTGGGAAGAGAACGCTCCCTGGTGCGAGCCCAGCGAGCACGATCATGGCCATGACCACGAACATCATGACCACGTGCACACGCATAATCATCATCACGGCCATGGCTCGGGACCGAGGGCGGCGTAATGGAATTCCTCTACGGCCTGTTCATCGCGCCTTTTGCCGACTTCGCCTTCATGCAGCGGGCGTTGTTCGGCTCGCTGATGCTGTCGCTCGGCGCCTGCCCCGTCGGCGTCTTTCTGATGCTGCGGCGCATGAGCCTGTCGGGCGACGCCATGGCGCACGCCATCCTGCCCGGGGCCGCAGCCGGCTTCCTGCTCTACGGCCTTGAAATCCTGCCGATGACCATCGGCGGACTGATCGCCGGCATTATCGTGGCGCTCGGCGCCGGTGCCGTTTCGCGCTTCACCATCCAGCGCGAGGACGCCTCGATGGCCGCCTTCTATCTCATCTCGCTCGCCGTCGGCGTGCTGATGGTATCGATCCGCGGCTCAAGCGTCGACCTCATGCATGTGCTGTTCGGCACGGTGCTGGCGCTCAACAATGAGGCGCTGGCGCTGATCGGCGGCATCGTGGCGGTGACGCTCGCCAGCCTCGCCGTCTTCTGGCGGGCGCTGGTGGCCGAATGCCTCGATCCGCTGTTCCTGCGTTCGGTGAGCCGCATGGGCAGCCCGGTGCATTTCATCTTCCTCGGGCTGGTCGTGCTCAATCTGGTCGGCGGTTTCCAGGCGCTCGGCACGCTGCTGTCGGTCGGGCTGATGATGCTGCCGGCGGCTTCTGCCCGCTTCTGGACGGTGCGGGTCGAGCCGATGTGCGTGCTGGCGGTGCTGATCGGCTTTGCCTCCTGCATCGCCGGGCTGCTTTTGTCCTATCATGCGTCACTGCCGTCCGGCCCGGCGATCATCCTGTCGGCCGGCGTCGTCTATTTCTTCTCGATCCTGTTCGGCTCGCGCGGCGCGCTGCGCGCCCGCATTGTGCATCACCGCCACCGGACCGCCTGATCCCGCCTACCCAAGCAAGGAGACTTACCAATGCTGAAATCCATCCGTGCCGCGCTGGCGGTGAGCGTTATAACATTAAGCGCTTTCGCAGCCTCCTCGGCCGTCGCAGCGCCGCTCAAGGTGGTGGCGAGTTTCACGGTGATTGCAGACTTGGCGAAAAATGTCGGCGGTGATCGCGTCAACATCACCACCATCGTCGGCCCGGATGGTGACGCGCATGTCTATGAGCCGAGCCCGGCGGACGCAGTGGCGATGGCGGGCGCCGACGTTGTGCTGGTCAACGGCCTGCATTTCGAAGGCTTTCTGCAGCGCCTGGTCGACGCCAGCGCCACCAAAGCCGTGATCGTCACCCTGACCAAGGGCGTCACGCCGATCGACTTCAAGCCGGAATTCGCCGATGCGGATGCTGCCGAAGGTGCCGGCACCAGCAGGGGCAAGACCGTCACAGATCCGCACGCCTTCCAGTCGATCGCAAACGCCAGGATCTATGTGAAGAATATAGCCGACGCCTTCTGCGCCGCCGACAGCGAGGGCTGCGACAGCTACAAGGCCAACGCCGCCACCTACGCCACCAAGCTCGATGCGCTGGAAGGCGAAGTGAAGGCGGCGATCCAGTCGATCCCTGAAGCGAAGCGCGTGGTCATCACCTCGCACGACGCCTTCGGCTATTTCGAGCACGAATACGGGCTGACCTTCCTGGCACCGCAAGGCATCTCGACCGATTCCGAGCCGTCTGCCGCCGACGTCGCCAAGCTGGTCGAGCAGGTCAAACAGGACAAGGCCGCGGCGATCTTCATCGAGAACATCACCAATCCGCGGCTGATCGAGCAGATCGCCGGCGAGACCGGCATCAAGGTCGGCGGCACGCTCTATTCGGATGCGCTGTCCGGACCCGACGGCCCGGCCTCGACCTATATCGACATGATGCACAACAACATTACGCAGATTAAAGGCGCGATCCTCGGCAGCTGAGCGGCATCGCGTCAACCGGGCCCATGTTGGCCCGGTTGGATTTTCGGGTCCGGGATCGCTATTTGGCAGAGAAATCTTCCGGCATGCATTGCCGCCCCTGCCCGGGAGTGGCAAAACTGCCGCCAAAGAGATCGCGAGGACGATTATCATGGAATACCGCCAGATCAGCGAGGATTACTCGGTCGCCGGGCAGATCCAGCCCGACGACATCGCCGCCATCAAGGACGCCGGCTTCAAGAGCGTGATCTGCAACCGGCCGGACAACGAGCAGCCGGGCCAGCCGTCGGCCGGCAGCGTCAAGGCCGCAGCCGAGGCCGCGGGGCTGGCGTTCCGCTTTATCCCGGTGATCAGCGGCCAGCTCACCATGGAGAATGTCGAGGACCAGGCCGCCGCGCTCGAGGAGCTCGAAGGGCCGGTCTTCGCCTACTGCCGCTCGGGGGCGCGCTGCACCAATCTTTATGGGCTGATCCAGCAGCAGCGGGGGTGAAAGCTTGGCGCATTGGCGAGAGCCAATTCCGCAGTTGGCGATCCTTCGCGCCCCCTCTGTCCTGTCGGACATCTCCCCCACGGGTGGAGAGATTGGCAGCGTTGGCGACGGCGCCATTCCCTGACGTTGGCGATTGGCGAAAGCCGGCGTGACTTCGATCTCCCCCCTCGTGGGCAGGGCTATCGCATATGAGTAAGCGCCTGGATGAGGTAGTCGTCATTCCAGGCGCATTTCTTGATGCGGTGGCTAATGGGGACTTTGTCGACATCGGCGCCCTGAAGGATGTTTCTGGCGATGCGGTTGAGGAGCGCGGTGTTGGCGGGAGCATTGTCCTTGCGGGCGCGGGATTGATCCTCGTCCAGATGGACGTCGAGCATCCAATGCAGCCCATTCTCGATCTGCCAATGGGCTCTTGTGAGTTCGAGCGCCTGTTGCGGTGATAGCAATGTGGAAGCCATGAACAGGCGCGTCAGCGGCTTGGTCTGGTCGCGCCGGCTGGTGATGCGGATGAAGGCTTTGTGACCGGGCATCAGCGGTTCGGCCGCCGCCACGACCTCGGCCTGCCGCCATTCGCTGCGGCCATGGCTGGTTTCAGTCCGCTCCGCGACAGCGGGGGTGATCTCGGTCAGTTGTTGCTTGGCGTGAGCAACCCAGTGCCGGCGGTTTCCTTTAAGCGCGAGCAGGTAGTCGCCGCCGCGTTCGGTGATGGCCTTTGCCATGCGCGTGTGACAGTGGAGCGCATCGGCGGTGACCATTCTGCCAGTAAGATCAATGAGTTCGACGACCCTGAGGGCTGCCTCGACCTCGTTCTCTCCGGCGCCGGGCGATACCGCCGCCAGACACAGCCGCGTCTCGGCGGCGAAGGCTGACACCGTCAGCGGCGGACTGGCCGCAAGGCCCTTCTCATAGGCTCGCCGCAGCGCCTTGCCGTCGAGCGAGACCACCTCCTCGCAGGCACGCGCGAAGCCCGCGGCAAAGGCGGCGAAAGCACGGCCGAACGCCTCTGGATCCAGCAGCCGCAACAGCCGCGAGAAGGTGTCGTGGCTGGGCGCCACCTCATATTCGATCAACCGCGACAGCGCCTGCTTGCGCTCTTGCGCGAACAACGAGAACTCCGTCGCATTGCTCGCCCCGCACAGGCTCGCCGCGATCATCATCACGATCAAATCGCCAAGCCGATGCGTGGCATTGCCGGCGCGCGGATCGGGCAGCGCGCCAAAATAGCTCTCAAGGCTGGAAATGGCAGTCTCTCCTTCGTTCGACTGCCTGCCCAAAGAATCCCTTCTCAGGCCAACTTCAAGTCCCAAAAAGCCATATGCGATTCCCCTGCCCTCGTGGGGGAGATGTCCGGCAGGACAGAGGGGGCGCTGTCCCGCCGTCACATCCAACAAAGATCTCCGCAAACTAAATCGGCAGCGCGCCGGTTTCCTTCAGCGTTTCGAGCACGATCGCCGTCTTCACATGCTGCACAGACTCATGCGGCAAAAGCACCCCGTTGACGAACTCCGACAGTGATTTGAGATCGAGCGTCACCACCTTAAGGATATAGTCCATCTCGCCGGTCAGCGCGTGCGCTTCCTGCACCTCGGGCAGGCGCGCCACCAGTTCGCCGAAGCGGCGGGCATTGTCACGGTTGTGGGTGGCCAAGGTCACCGAGATGACATTGACCAGCGAAAAGCCGAGCCGATCGCGGTCGAGCACGGCGCGATAGCCTTTGATGTAGCCGTCTTCCTCCAGCCGTTGGCGGCGGCGCGAGCATTGCGAGGCCGAGAGGTTCACACGTTCCGAGAGATCGTTGTTGGTGAGCCGCGCATCGCCTTGCAACAGCGCCAGTATCTTGCGATCGAATTGGTCAAGTCGCGCATCATCCACGGATTTTCCTCCATCCATGCATGTTTCGCGCATATCTTCAGCATTTCAAGCAGCTGAATGCAAGCACCGTGCGGCCCTGCGGCGCTATCATAGGCGAAGATGGCCTCGATCGGCCGCAACAGCATTGGAGGACTGCCATGGGCCCCTTCCCGCACGACGCCCCGCCCGCCAGGATCAGCAAGGCGAATCCCGCCGGCACCGATGGCTTCGAGTTCGTCGAGTTCGCGCATCCGGAGCCGGCGAAACTCGCCGATCTCTTCACGCGCATGGGCTATGTCGCGGTGGCGAAGCACCGCAGTAAGGACATCACCGTCTGGCGCCAGGGCGACATCAACTATGTCGTCAACGCCGAACCCGGCTCGCATGCCATGAAGTTCGTCGACAAGCACGGCCCCTGTGCCGCATCGATGGCCTGGCGCGTGGTCGACGCCAAGCATGCTTTCGACCATGCCGTATCGAAGGGCGCTACCCCCTATGAAGGCAAGGACAAGGCGCTCGACGTGCCGGCGATCGTCGGCATTGGCGGCTCGCTGCTCTATTTCATCGAGACCTATGGCGAGAAGGGCTCGGCCTATGACGCCGAGTTCGAGTGGCTGGGCGAGCGCAATCCCAAGCCCGAAGGGGTCGGCTTCTACTACCTCGACCACCTCACCCACAATGTCTATCGCGGCAGCATGGACAAGTGGTGGGACTTTTATCGCGACCTGTTCGGCTTCAAGCAGATCCATTTCTTCGACATAGACGGCAGGATCACCGGTCTGGTCAGTCGCGCCATCACCTCGCCCTGCGGCAAGATCCGCATTCCGCTGAACGAGTCCAAGGACGAGACCAGCCAGATCGCCGAGTATCTGAAGAAGTACAATGGCGAGGGCATCCAGCACATCGCCGTCGGCACCGACGCGATCTACGACGCCACCGACAAGCTCGCCGCCAACGGGCTGAAGTTCATGCCCGGTCCGCCCGACACCTACTATGAGATGTCGCACACCCGCGTGCACGACCATGACGAGCCGATCGAGCGGATGAAGAAGCACGGCATCCTGATCGACGGCGAAGGCGTCGTCGACGGCGGCACGACCAAGATCCTGCTGCAGATCTTCTCCAAGACCGTGATCGGTCCGATCTTCTTCGAGTTCATCCAGCGGAAGGGCGACGAAGGCTTTGGCGAGGGCAATTTCCGCGCACTGTTCGAGTCGATCGAACAGGACCAGATCAAGCGCGGCGTGCTGAAGGTGGACGGCAAGGCAGCGTAGGTCCCGCAAGACGTCGAGCGGCTCACAACCCCAGCCGCTCGACCTCGTCCTTCCTGAGTTTCAGATCGTAATCGAGCAAAAACTCATCCAATTGCGGCGGCGCAACCGAGGTGCCGGAGAGCATCGCGTGGACTTGGCCGCGATGATGGATGTCGTGCAGGAAGACGTGAGCGAGGATATCGCCGATCCGTTCGGGGATCATGCCGTCCTCGCGGCGGTCGGTGATGACGCGGCGGTCGAGATCCGCCTCCAACAGTCCGTCGCAGAAGGCGACAAGCCTGCGGTCGAAATCGACCTGTGCCGCCGCCAGGCTTGCCGCTTCGTCGAAGGGCACGAAGTCGTCGTAGGCCGCGGCGCCGAGCCCGCCACCCGTCAGGAAATCGAGATAGAGATGATCGACCGCCAGAATGTGGTTGAGCGTTTCCCTGATCGAGGGAAAGAAGCTGGTGCGCTTGGCCTCGAACTCGCCCGGTCGAAGCGCCAGGACGGCACGGTAGAGCCGGTCGTTCGACCAGAGATTGTTGCGCGCCATGCGGCGCAGGTGGTCGAGCAGGGTCATCCGCCCGGACTCTCCCTCACCTCTCGTATTTCTCGACCTTCTGCTCGATGGCGCCGAAGATCGAATGGCCGGCCTTGTCCTTCATCTCGATGCGCACCGTGTCGCCGAAGCGCAGGAAGGGCGTCTTCGGTTCGCCGCTCTCGATGGTCTCGATCATGCGCAGTTCGGCGATGCAAGAATAGCCGGCGTCGCCGGCCGAGACCGGCTTGCCGGGTCCGCCGTCGAGCTTGTTGGAGACGGTGCCGGAACCGATGATGGTGCCGGCGGTGAGCGGCCGGGTCTTGGCGGCATGCACGATCAGTGCCGGAAAATCGAAGGTCATGTCGATGCCGGCATTGGCGCGGCCGAAAGGCTTGCCGTTGAGGTCGGCAAGCAGCGGCAGGTTGACCTTGCCGCCATCCCAGGCGTCGCCCAGCTCGTCCGGCGTCACCGCGACGGGCGAGAAGGCGGATGAGGGTTTCGACTGGAAAAAGCCGAAGCCTTTTGCCAGTTCCGGCCCGGTGACGGCGCGCAGCGTCACGTCGTTGACCAGCATGATCAGGCGAATCGCATCCCTTGCCTCGTCCTGCCCGGCGCCCATCGGCACGTCGTCGACAATGACGGCGACCTCGGCCTCCATGTCGATGCCGAAGGCCTCGTCGGCCATGCGGATCGGATCGCGTGGCGGAATGAAGGAGTCCGAGCCGCCCTGATAGATCAGCGGGTCGGTCCAGAAGCTCGCCGGCATCTCGACGCCGCGCGCCTTCCGCACCAGCTCGACATGGTTCACATAGGCCGAGCCGTCCGCCCATTGATAAGCGCGCGGCAGCGGCGAATGCGCGTCATGCTCGTGGAAACGCGCCGAAGGCACGGCGTTGGCCTCGAGCGATTCCGCCATGGCCGCCAGATGCGGCGAGATCCGCCGCCAATCATCGAGCGCGGCCTGCAGCGTCGGCACCAGGAAGGAGGCGTCGGTGAACCGCGTCAGATCGCGCGAGACCACGACCAGCTTCCCGTCGCGCGTCCCGTTCTTCAATGTGGCAAGCTTCATGCGGTTTCCTCTCCTGACGCGGCCTGGTCGCCGCTTAATCGTACAACAAGGCCGTCGCGGGCGATCGTCAAGTCGCCCGGCCATGTTTTCCTGACGGCGGCGATCCAGTCGGCCTCGCCGATCGCGGGATCGTCGGCCGGAATGAGGTGATTGAGCACCAGCCGCTTCACGCCGGCATCGCTGGCGACGCGGCCTGCTTCTTCGGCCAGGCTATGGCTGGCGAAGAGATGCTCGCGTAGCCGCGCGCCGTTGCCGGTCCTGGCGACCAGCCGTTCGACGCCCGCTTCCAGCATGGCTTCGTGGACGAGAATGTCGGCGCCGCGGGCAAAATCGCCCAGGGGCGGGAAGAATGCGGTGTCGGCGGAGAATACCACGCTCCTGCCGCCATGATCGAAGCGCAGCGCGAAGCAGTCGGTCACCGGCGGATGGTCGACGCGCAGCGCCGCTACCGTGAGGCCGCGCTCCTCAAGCACCGTGCCTTCGCCGAACTCCTCGACCGAAACCAGTCCGCGGATATCCGGCCGGCCCTCGTCGACGATGCGGATTTCGATGTCGAATTCCATCGCCTGGCAGAAGTGCTGCCAGCAATGTCCGGTGCCCGGCGGCCCGTAGACGGTCACCGGGGTCGCCAGACCCGCCGTCCAGGCGGTGTGGATCAATGGGCCGAGTTCCAGCACATGGTCGGAATGGAGATGCGTGATGAAGATCAGGTCGAGCGCCTTGAGGCTCACCCCGGCATCGGTCAGGGTGCGCGTGACACCCAACCCGCAATCGAGGACGATCACGCGCCCGCCGATCTCCAGCAGCGACGAACTCGGCCAAGGGCCGCCAGGACGAACCGCCGGCCCGCCCTTGCAGCCGAGAAGGACGAGGCGCTCCGCCGTCTCGCTCAAGACCAGTCGCCCTCGGGCGTGCCGTTGAAGCGCTTCTTCAGTTCGGCCCAGCAGTCGATGTAATTGTCCTGCCGCGTATCGAGCTCGGCGGCATAGCGGGTCAGCATCTGCGGGAATCGGGTCTCGAACATGAAGGCCATGGTGTTGTCGAGCTTGACCGGTTTCAAGTCCGCTCGGCTGGCTTTCTCGAAACCTGGCGCATCCGGCCCGTGCGCCAGCATCAGATTGTGCAGGCTGATACCGCCAGGGATAAAACCTTCCTCCTTGGCATCGTACTGGCCGTGGATCAGGCCCATGAACTCGCTCATGATGTTGCGGTGGTACCAAGGCGGGCGGAAGGTGTTTTCCGCCACCAGCCAGCGCGGCGGGAAAATGACGAAGTCGACATTGGCCGTGCCCTCCTCGCCGCTCGGCGCCGTCAGGACCGTGAAAATCGACGGGTCCGGATGGTCGAACAGAATGGCGCCGACCGGCGAAAATGTAGCAAGATCATACTTAAACGGTGCGTAGTTGCCATGCCACGCGACGACATCCAGCGGCGAATGGCCGATCTCGGTGACATGGAACTGGCCGCACCATTTGACGATCAGCCGGCACGGCGTCTCCTTCTCCTCAAACCAGGCGCAGGGCGTCTTGAAGTCGCGCGGGTTGGCGAGGCAGTTGGCGCCGATCGGGCCGCGGTCCGGCATGGTGAACTTCGCGCCATAGTTCTCGCAGACATAGCCGCGCGCCTCCTGGTCGGTGAGCTCGACCTTGAAGACCAGGCCGCGCGGCAGCACGGCGATCTCGCCGGGCCTTAGCTCGATGATGCCCATCTCGGTGACGAAGCGCAGCGCCCCCACTTGCGGCACGACCATCAGTTCGCCGTCGGCGTTGAAGAAATGATCATCGACCATCGAGCGGTTGGCGACGTAGACATGTGCCGCCATGCCGGATTGGCCGAGCGCGTCGCCGGCGGTGGTCATGGTGCGCATGCCGGAAACGAAGTCGGTCGGCTCGCTGGGCATCGGCGCCGGGCTCCAGCGGTACTGACCGAGCGCGAGCTCGTGGTCGCCGACATTCGGCGCGGTCTTCCATAGAGGATAGTTCGCCGCCTTGAAGCGGCCGGTGTGCCTGACGCTCGGCCGAATGCGGTAAAGCCAGGAGCGCTCGTTGGTGCCGCGCGGCGCGGTGAAGGGCGAGCCGGAAAGCTGCTCGGCATAGAGGCCGTAGGCCGGCCGCTGCGGCGAGTTGCGCCCCTGCGGCAGCGAGCCGGGCAGCGTCTCGGTCTCGAAATCGTTGCCGAAGCCCGGCATGTAGGAAAAGCCCATCCGATCCTCCCTGATCCCGGACTGCCGCTTTCCAGCGTGGCCTTCCGGGACGTTGACCAAACTGGTTTCATTTGTAACCATTGAAAATGTAACTATCAACGGCGAACGCCGCCCTCGGTGGTTTTGATGGAACCGGAAATCCTCGAACTCGAAAGCTTCCTGCCCTACAGGCTCTACCGACTCGCCGATGCCGTCAGCCGCGAGTTCTCGCGCATCTATAAGGAGCGCCACGGGCTGACTCGGCCGGAATGGCGCACGCTATCAGGGTTGGGCCAGCGCGGCACGATGACGGCGACGGAACTCGGCGAGCAATCGGCCATGCACAAGACCAAGGTTTCGCGGGCAGTGGCGGAGTTGGAGCGGCGGCGGTGGCTGACGCGCACACCTGACGAGACCGACCGACGCGTCGAGCATCTGACGCTGACCAAAGCAGGGCTCGCCGTCTATCGCGAGATGGTGCCGCTGGCGAAAGCGTTTGAAAGGGAGTTGCTGGCGAGGGTGAGCGCGGAAGAGCGGGCGGCGATTATAAGTGGGGTGGCGGCGCTGGAGAGGGCTTTGTCTGCTTCGTAGCGATCCTTCACACCCCCCTCTGTCCTGCCGGACATCTCCCCCGCACGGGGGGAGATTGGCAGCTTCCCTGACAGCGCCGCTCCTGCAACGTCGGAGATTGGCGAAAGCCGCGCGACAGTTGATCTCCCTCCTTGCGGGGGAGATGGCCGGCAGGCCAGAGGGGGGTGCTGTCCCGCCGGCGTTTCTAATGAGCTACCAATCCATCACCACCTTGCCCGAACTGCCGCTCCGCATCGCATCGAACCCGACCTGAAAATCGTCGATGCCGATGCGGTGCGTGATCAACCCGGAAACATCAAGCGGACCCTGCACCAGGGCAATCATCTTGTACCAGGTCTCGAACATCTCGCGGCCGTAGATGCCTTTGAGATGCAGCATCTTGAAGATGACCTTGTTCCAGTCGATCTCGAAGCCGGTCGGCGCGATGCCGAGGATGGCGATCTTGCCGCCATTGTTCATGGTGTCGATCATGTCGCGGAAGGCAGGGGCGGCGCCCGACATCTCCAGCCCGACGTCAAAACCTTCGGTCATGCCGAGCGCCGGCATGACGTCGCGCAGCTTCTCTTTCGAGGCATCGACGACATGCTGGACGCCGAGCTTCCTCGCCAGCTCCAGCCGCACCGGATTGATGTCGGTGATGACGACTTTCCGGGCGCCGACGCATTGCGCCACCAGCGCGCCCATGATGCCGATAGGCCCAGCGCCGGTGACCAGCACGTCCTCGCCGACCAGATCGAAGGACAGGGCCGTATGAACCGCATTGCCCAGCGGATCGAAAATGGCGGCGATCTCATCCGGCACGTCATCGGGGATCGGCACGACATTGTGCTGCGGGATCACCAGGTACTCGCCGAAGGCGCCGGGGCGGTTGACGCCGACGCCCAGCGTATTGCGGCACAGATGCCCCCTGCCCGCGCGGCAGTTGCGGCAATGGCCGCAGACGATATGTCCCTCGCCGGAGACGCGCTGGCCGACCTTGTATTCGGTGACCTCCGCGCCGTAGTCGGCAACGGTGCCGACAAACTCATGACCCGTCACCATCGGTACCGGCACCGTCTTCTGTGCCCACTGGTCCCAATTGTAGATGTGGACATCGGTGCCGCAGATCGCCGTCTTCTTGACCTTGATGAGAACGTCGTTGGGGCCGATCTCCGGCACCGGCACCTCTTCCATCCAGATGCCCGGCTCGGCCTTGGCCTTCACCAGCGCCTTCATCATGTTGGACATGAGACTCTCCAAAGGCTGCAAACGCTCGCGTTCCCTCGCGCCCCCCTCTGTCCTGCCGGACATCTCTCCCACTTGGGGGGAGATTGGATGTCACGAAGACCTTCGCCAATCTCAAACGTGGAAGAAAGGCGCTGGCGCCAAAGCTGCCGATCTCCCCCCTCGTGGGGGAGATGTCCGGCAGGACAGAGGGGGACGCCGTAGAAAGCAAGCATTCGCTATTATCCGACTATTCCGAGTTCCTTGCCGACTTCGCCAAAGGCCTCGACCGCGCGGTCGATATCGGCGCTGGAATGGGCGGCCGACATCTGGGTGCGGATACGCGCCTGGCCCTTCGGCACCACCGGGAATGAGAAGCCGATGACATAGATGCCGCGCTTCAGCATACGCTGCGCCATCTCCTGCGCCAAAGCCGCATCGCCAAGCATCACCGGAATGATCGGGTGCTCGGCGCCCGCCAGCGTAAAGCCGAGCTTGCCCATCTGAGACCGGAAATGTTGCGCGTTGGCATAGAGGCGCTGGCGCAGCGCATCGCCGTTGCGGATCAGTTCGAACACTTTCAGCGAGGCACCGGCGATCGCCGGCATCAGCGTGTTGGAGAAGAGATAGGGCCGCGAGCGCTGGCGCAGCCAGTCGACCACCTGGCGTTTGCCCGACGTATAGCCGCCGGACGCGCCGCCCAGGGCCTTGCCGAGCGTGCCGGTGATGATGTCCACCCTGCCCTCGACACCGCAATGCTCGGCCGAGCCGCGGCCGTTCCTGCCGACGAAGCCGACCGCATGGCTGTCGTCGACCATCACCATGGCATCGTATTTTTCCGCCAGATCGCAGACCCCTTGCAGGTTGGCTATGATGCCGTCCATCGAGAACACGCCATCGGTGGCGATCAGCCGGAAGCGGCAGTCCTTCGCCTCCTTCAGCCGGGCCTCCAGATCGGTCATGTCATTATTGGCGTAGCGGAAGCGCTTGGCCTTGCAGAGCCTGACGCCGTCGATGATCGAGGCGTGGTTCAGCGCATCCGAGATGACGGCATCGTCCTCGCCGAGCAGGGTCTCGAACAGGCCGCCATTGGCGTCGAAGCAGGAGCCGTAGAGGATCGTGTCCTCCATGCCGAGAAAGGACGAGATGGTGGCTTCGAGCGCCTTGTGCTCCTCCTGCGTGCCGCAGATGAAGCGCACCGACGCCATGCCGTAGCCGTAGCGGTCGAGCGCCTGTTTGGCCGCCTCGCGCAGGTCAGGGCTGTCGGCGAGGCCGAGATAGTTGTTGGCGCAGAAATTCAGCACCCTCTGGCCACCGACCTCGATTTCGGCCGATTGCATGGAGGATATGACCCGTTCGGATTTATAGAGCCCCGCCGATCTCAGCCCTGCGAGTTCTTTGTCGATGTGGGATAGGAAGGCTGCGCTCATGATCCGGCCCTGTTCGCTTCGAGGCGGACTGTCGCGCCGTGGATGAGAAAAATCCATCGCAAAAGCGACCGCTTCGGCGACTTCGCGAAAGCCGGGCCGCAGTTCATCGTGCCAGCGCGATGGGAGATGCATTCAAAATGCGCGGGCCGGGAAACGCCATAATAACCATTCCGGCAGCTTTGTTCTGCAGCCGCGATGAGCGCGCAGCCTGTATGCCTAGCTATTAACCCTTTCAGGTCAAAGGTCTTCCCGCCATCGAAGCCATGGCCAGGATTCTGAAGGGCGGGAGGGATCAACCAGCTATGTCGCAGCAGCCAGTGCACAGCGTTTCGCGCAAGCTGGTTCTGCTGATCAAGAGCGGCTACTGGCTGGCCCTGACGATCATCGCCGCCATGGTGATGGCCGCTTTCATCCTGCTGCAGCAGATGATGGCGGCGCAGCAGCACAACGACGCGCTGCTCAACATCGTCAGCACGCAAAAGGCGCTTTCGCAACGGATCGTCTTTCTCTCCGGCGCAACGGGCGCTGCCGGGCAGGACAAGCAGCCGGCCCTGGTCGCCGCGCTGAAGCAGGCCACGCAGGAATTCGAAACGAATTACGATCTGCTGCTGGACAAGACCGGCGCCGATCCGATCTCGCGGGCGCGTTTCGATCCCAAGTCGATCGAGAATGTGCTGTTCGGCAAGCCGTTCCATCTCGACTATTTCTCCGTCGGCCTGATCGCCAACGGCAAACGCCTGATCTCATCGTTCGAATCCCGGCTTGCGACTGGCAGCGACGGTTACAAGGGAGGTGCCGAGCGCGTCGATCTCGACGCTTCAGTGGCGAATGCGACGCTGGCCGGCTATGCAGCACTCGGCCAGCGCATCAGCGCGTTTGGCCAAGAGCGCTCCAGCCAGTTGCTGGATCTGCATCGGACCTTGTTCTTCGCCACCCTTGGCGTCATCTTGCTGGTTGCGCTGTTCATCTTCCGGCCGATGTCCAAGGCCATCCTGCGCAAGACGCACGAGCTGGTCGACGCGCGCAATTCGATGGCCTTCATCGCCGTGCATGACGGGCTGACCGGCCTGCACAACCGCACCTTCCTCACTGACCATTTCGACACGCTGATCAAGGGCGCGCACCGCCGCCGCGAGCGCCTGGCAGTGATCCAGCTCGACCTCGACCGCTTCAAGCAGATCAACGATTCTCTGGGGCACGCGGCGGGCGACTATGTTCTTGTCGTCACCGCCCAGCGCATGCGCGATTCCTGCCGCGCATCGGATCTGTGCGTGCGGCTCGGCGGCGACGAATTCGTGATGATCCTCAACGGTGCCGGCACCACCGAGGACATCCATATGCTGGCCAAGCGGATCATCGGCCAGATCAACGAACCGATCACCTTCCAGGGCACGACCATCCTGCCCGGTGCCAGCGCCGGCATTGCGGTCTACCCGGTCGATGCCGAAAACGCCCAGGACCTGCTCGTCCATGCCGATCTCGCGCTCTATTCCGCCAAGAAGATGGGCGGCGGCAGCTTCTCCTTCTTCTCCGAGGAGCTGCGGCGCGAGCTCGACTACCGCAAGCAACTCGAGCAGGACATTCGCACCGCCATCGCGGAAAAGACTTTCGAGGTCTATTTCCAGCCGCAGGTATCGCTCACCAGCGGCAAGATCAGCGGCATCGAGGCGCTGGTGCGCTGGAAGCATGCGTCGCGCGGCATGATCTCGCCGGGCGAGTTCATCCCGGTCGCGGAAAAATGCGGCTTCATGCCGGATATCGGCCGCATCGTCATCACCAAAGCCATCAACGAAGCGGCCGAATGGGACCGCGCCGGCATCGATTTCGGACGCATCGCCGTCAACGTCTCGGGCACCGAGCTGCGCGAACCGGATTTCGACACCTTCCTGTTCGGGACCCTGGAACGGGCCGGACTAGCGCCGCAGAAGCTGTCGCTGGAAATCGTCGAATCCGTCATCCTCGACGACGAGAAGACGGGCATCGCCGCCAAGCTCAGGCATATCCGCGCCGCCGGCGTGCATCTCGAGCTCGACGATTTCGGCACCGGCTATGCTTCGCTCAGCCATGTCAATCCGAACGAGATCGACCGGCTCAAGATCGACCGCCGCTTCGTCCAGAACATCAACGAGAATGGCGACAACACCAAGATCGTGCGCGCCATCACCGAGCTTGCCCGCGGGCTCGGCATCTCGATCGTCGCCGAGGGCGCCGAGACCGAAGCCGAACTGGACTCGCTGATGGCCATCGGCTGCGACCAGGTGCAGGGCTATTCCATCGCCTTCCCGATGCCGCAGGACAAGGCGCGCGAATGGCTGCTGGCGCGCAGCCCGAAGAGAGCGAAGCTGAAGGTGCTGCAGGGCAACCTCGCTTAGGCCGGCCGAGCAACTGGTTAGCCGCTACTGATCCTGTCTCCTGTTCTAGCTCCAACAATCGCGCGGCGTGGCGCCAATGCAGAGGTTGTGCAAGCCTCGGATCGGCGCCAGAAAATTGCAAAACTGGCAGACCAAGTCCAGCCCGCCAGCGCGGTCGTCGCTGGTTGTCGTGTTCCTGCCGTTTAATTCGCGCGCCAGAATCCTGCTGCTCCCGCTTCCATTTCACGCATCGCATTCATATGAAAACCGCTGCGCCCCTTTCACTCAGGTGCTAAATGAGCGCCCAATCGCGCCGCTCCCATCGGATCGCGGCGCATTTTCCAGCTTTGATTGCGGCTGCCGCCGTCGACGTTTTCAGGCGGCAGCAAGGAGCCGCCCATGACCGATGCAAAGAACCTCACCCAACTCGGCAAGCACGTCGAGACGCCACCGCGTCCAGAACAGGCGGTTCTGGAAACCGTGCCATTCTCGCGCGGTGATGGGCCGCCGGCGATCGTGCGTTTTACCTGCCCGGAGTTCACCTCGCTGTGCCCGGTCACCGGCCAGCCAGACTTCGCCCACATCGTCATCGACTACGCACCGGACAAGACGCTGGTGGAATCGAAATCGTTGAAGCTGTTCATGACTTCGTTCCGCAATCACGGCGCCTTCCATGAGGAATGCACAGTCATGATCGGCCGACGCATCGTCGAGGCGACCAAGCCGCTCTGGCTGCGTGTCGGCGGCTACTGGTTCCCGCGCGGCGGAATCCCGATCGACGTGTTCTGGCAGACGGGCGCACCGCCGGAAGGTGCGTGGCTGCCCGACACGGGCGTCGCGCCCTATCGCGGGAGAGGTTGAGCCGCTGGACACCCGTCAGGGAGGATTGACACCGGGTCGGCAGAGGTTTTTTGAAAGGAACGGCAGAACCGCGTCGCTGTAGCGCTGCTCGTCGTGGCGCAGCAGATCAACGTGGCCAGCCCGGTCGAACCAGACCAACTCTGATCCGCGCGCGGCGTTTTGCAAGGCCATGACCTGCCCTTGATCGATGAAGGGATCGATGCCGCCGGCAAGCAGCATGAGCGGTTTGCCGAGCTTGCCGAGACGATCGACGGGCCTGACATCATCGGCGCCGAAACCGAGACGCAGCGGCATTTGGGCCAAAAGGACATCCACCTGGAAGCGTCGCGCGACGTGAAAGGGCATGCGCCAAGCTGTCGTCTCCCTCAGGCTCGCGTAGAGTTGCTCCAGTACATAAGCGTCGGCTCGGGCCTCTGGCGCGGCAAAGACAAGTGATGCAGCACCCAGCGATGAGCCGACAGCGCCAAGCTTCTGGCCGGTAAAGCGCTGTCTCGCATAGGCTAGGATGCGAGCCGCGTCCTTTCCTTCGCTGTAGCCAAAGCCCTGAACCGTGCCACCGCTCTCGCCATGTCCCGACAGATCGAACAGTACGACGGAGTAGCCGGCGTCGAACAGCAGTTTTGCTCTTTGCACCATGGCAAGCCTATTGGCGCCGCGCCCATGCAAAAGGACGATGGCGCCGCAACTGCCTTCTCGCTGCGCCACCCAGCCGGCGAGTTCTGGCGCGCCAGCCTGCTCGAGTTCGACGCGATCCACAGGCAGATCGCTTGCCGCTGTCAGGCTCTCGCGTGGCTTGCGGGCGATCAGCGTCGTTCCGACAGCCCAATCGACACAAGCGGCGACGCACAGTCCGACGCCGGCAGTCATGAGAAGAGCACGAAATCTCATCGGCGATTGCCTGGCGGCGATTTCATCGGCGGCTCACTCGCACTGGTACTGGCTCAGCGCCCATTCTCCGGTGACCGACAGAAGGTCGGATATCTTCCAGTCGCCGCCAATCTTCTTCAACTTCCACTCGAGGCGGTGCTGGTTGCCGGCGACGACGAAGGCGACGACGACCTTGGCTTCGTCGCCCTTGACCGCCTCGATGGTCTTCAGGCTGCCGTCTATGGCCGCTTTGTCATAATTGGCATTGTCGAGCGCCATGTTGGGATCGAGACATTCGCCCTGCCCCGATTGCCGAAGCGCATCGCTTTTGTCGAGCACGGTCTTGGCCGGATCGATGAAGTTCTTACGCTCAGTTGGATCGAGCTCCAACCCGAGATGCTCGTAGAAGGGCTTGACCAGCGCCGTCGGCGAGCCCGGCAGGACGGGTGCGACCGGGGCGTTTTCCGCAGGCGGCGATGCGGCCGGCGGATTGGCGGGCAACGTATCGTCCGCAGGCGCATTGCTGGAGTCGGATGGCGGCTTTTGCGGCGGCGTGCCGAACAGGCCTTGCGCCGAGGCGGCGTCGCTCAGCCCAGCAGTCAGCATCGAGACCATTGGAAACGCCAGGACAAGGCGACGAAGCAACTGAATCACTCCGCCGTCGAACCAGACATGCATTCGAGAGCGCTCAGCGTCCAGCCGCTGGATTTGGAAGCGATATCGGCGATCTTCCATTTGCCGTCGATCTTCTTCAGAGACCAGATCATTTCGCGTTTGGAATCATCGCCTTCCGGAAAGAGATTGAAGGTCACGGTGACGCTGGCGCTATCGCCGTCCACCTGTTCCGAAAGCTTCAGCGTCTTGGCGACGGTCTTCTCGTCATAGTCCTGAGCGTCGAGACCGGGGGCGAAGTCGATGCACGGCACCTCGTCCGGCTTGTTCTTCTGCACCTGATCATTGAGCTCGAAAAGCTTGGTCACCGGCTCGGTGAAACGATCGCGGTATCTCAGGTCGGCCTCGAATTTGACTTCGGGCCTGTAGAAGAACTTCACCGCATTGGATGCCGGCCCGGCCAGGGCGGCCGCAGGCGCTGCGATCGAGAGGGCGGCGGCAAGCACAGTCAGTCTCATCCGATAAGCTCCAGGCTTCGTGGCGGGAACCATTCAATACCACGAATCCTGGGGCTGGTTAGGGCTGAACCTGTGTTGTGGGTGAGCGGAGCCCGCTGCCGGCCATCAGATATCCTTCGCCAGACGCAACGCATCGTAGATCGCGGCGTGGGTGTTGCGAGCCGAGACAGCGTCTCCGATGCGGAAGAGCTGAAATCGGCCCTGCGGATTGCGTGCGACCGATTGCGGTTGCCCGGCGATGAGCTCATCGTGCGAGATCTCGCCTTGGTTGGTCGATTTGGGTTTCAGTTCGAAATAGATGTCGTCGAGCGGTATGGTGCCGTGATTGACGACAATCTGGTCCACGACACGCTGCTTGGACACGCCGCCGTAGTCGCTGCCGACATGTGCAATGAGCTGGTTGCCGCTCTTTTCGACAAACTCGAGCCGATAGGTCACCGTGAAGGTCACATCGAGCTTCTGAAGAGATCTCATATAGGGCACGAGATTCATGGCCATGACCTCGGGTGAGAAGGACCGGTCCGGTGTCATGATCTCGACCTTTCCGCCGGCACCCGCGATGAATTCGGCAGCTTGCAGCGCTGCGTGGTCACCGGCGTCGTCGAAGATGAGAACATTGGTCCCCGGCTTCACGTCTCCCGAGATGATATCCCATGAGGACACCACCAACTCGTTGCCCTTGGAAAGCACCTCGGTGTGCGCCACCCCGCCCGTGGCAATGATGACGACGTCCGGATTCTCGGCCTCGATGGTTTCGGCTTCCGCCCAGGTGTTGAACTGGATGGACACTCCGTGCTTTTCGCACTGGGCCATGCGCCAATCGATGATGCTCATCATCTCCCTGCGACGCGGGCTCTGCGCCGTCAGGCGTATCTGCCCTCCGGGATGGCTTGCGGCCTCGAAGACCACCACCTCATGTCCGCGCTCACCCGCCACGCGGGCCGCCTCCAGGCCTGCCGGACCGGCACCCACGACGACAACTTTCTTGCGGGTCTCGGCCTTGGCGACGACGTGCGGCATGGTCAGCTCGCGACCTGTCGCGGCATTGTGGATGCAGTATGCCGCTCCACCCTGGTAGATACGGTCAAGGCAATAGTTGGCGCCCACACAGGGCCTGATTTCCTCTTCGCGCTTCTCGATGATCTTGCGCACGATGTGCGGATCGGTCATGTGAGCGCGCGTCATGCCGATCATGTCCACCTTGCCCGACGCGATCGCGTGGCGCGCAGTCGCCACGTCCGGTATCTTCGCTGCATGGAAGGTTGGGAAGTTCGTCGCAGCGCGAATCTCGCCCGCAAAATCGAGGTGCGGCGAGTTGGTCATTCCCTGGATGGGAATAACGTCCGTCAAGCCCGCATCGGTGTCGATGTGGCCGCGGATCACGTTGAGGTAGTCGACAAGTCCGCTTTCCTTGAGGCGCTTGGAGATTTCAAGGCCCTCCGACTTGCCGGTGCCGCCGGGGAGACATTCATCCGCAGTGTATCGCAGGCCCAGGATGAAGTCCTCGCCCACCCGTGACCGGATCGCCTTCAAGACATCCAGGCAGAAGCGCAGGCGATTGTCGAGGGATCCGCCATAGGGACCGTCAAGCTCGTTGGTGAGCGGTGACGTGAACTGATCGAGCAGGTGGCCGTAGGCCTCGAGTTCGACGCCATCCATCCCGCCCGCCTTCATTCGCTCGGCGGCGTCTGCGAAGTCTTTGATGATGCGCTCGATATCCCAATCTTCGATCTTCTTGGGAAACGCGCGATGTGAGGCCTCACGGTGATGGGACGGAGCCACGACCGGAAGCCAATCGCCCTTGTCCCAGCGTGTGCGGCGCCCGAGATGGGTGAGCTGGATCATGATGGCGGCGCCCTCTTCGTGGACCGCATCGGTCATCTGCTTGATCCACGGCACGATCTCGTCCTTGTAGGCGAGCAGGTTGTTGAAAACAGGAGGGCTGTCCTTCGAAACCGCCGCAGACCCGGCTGTCATCGTCATCGCCACACCGCCCTTGGCCCTTTCCAGCGTGTAAGCACGATAACGCTCCTTCGGCATCCCATCCTCCGGATAGGCCGGCTCGTGCGACGTCACGATGATGCGATTGCGCAGGGTCAAATGCTTGAGCTTGTAAGGCTGCAGAAGGGGATCGTTCGACATCCGACGGACTCCGGGCTGAGACAGGCAAGCGTGAACGCTATTCGAAAATGTACATCTGTGTCAAGTTCATGTTCTAAGATGTCAGCTTAATCGACGTAGGCGTACATTTTGCTGGTTCTGACTTCGACATTTTGTTAGGAAGCAAGCTCATGGAGCAAATTTCGAACGATAGCCGATGGCGCGGATCTGCGGAGGGGTGGCTCGAAGCCGCCTACGACCTGCTTCTCGAATCCGGAGTCGATACCGTCAGAATTTCGCCCCTTGCCAAGACGCTGGGCCTGTCGCGCACCAGCTTCTATTGGTTCTTCAAGGATCGGGAAGAACTGCTTGCAGCGCTGGTGACCCGTTGGCGGGACAAGAACACCGGCAACCTCGTCAAGCAGGCCGAGGCATATGCCGAGACGGTCGCCGAAGCGATGCTGAACGTCTTCGACTGCTGGCTCGACAAGTCCTTGTTCGATTCTCCGTTCGAGTTCGCGGTCAGAAGCTGGGCGCTTCAGTCTCCCGACATTCTGGCGGAGGTGCAGAAAGCCGACCAGATGCGGCTCGACGCGATGAGCCAAATGTTCATCCGCTTCGGCTACGAGCAGAGCTCAGCCGACGCCCGAGCGCGCACCGTCTACCTCGTGCAGATCGGCTACATCTCAATGCAGACCAAGGAAGATCTCGCGGCCCGCATGAAGCGAATTCCCAAATATGTGGAGATCTTCACCGGGAAGTCTCCCCAGCAGCGCGAACTGGACCGTTTCTTCGCCAGGCATAGCTATTCGGGGAATTGAAGCAACGTCGAGAATTGCAATTGCGGACCCGGTCGAGCGCCGAGCCCGCGCATTTGCCAAGCCGGGATGCGCGCAGCCGCTCTCGACGCCGATATTTGCGATGGCCTTCACAGCCCGAAACAGGCGCCTCGGTTGAGGCAGGTAAGCGAATTCTGCATGTTCAGCCAACCAATTTGCAGGTGAACCTGAGATGTCAAAACTCTTTCCGCGTCTGTTTTCGCCTGTAGAGAAGAATGTGGGTGCCTTGCTCGATTTCTTCCTTCAGTCCGTCATAGAGGCAGTCATGCATCCGCTGCACAAGTTCCTCGTCGGAAAGCTCTGACCTTGCTGTAGGTTCGATATCGAAAAGTCGGCCGGCATCTGAACGAACAGGTGCCGGCCCAGATCAGCCCTGGGAGTGGGCTCAGGCATCCAGCCAGACGTTCTGAAAGTCCATTTCGTAGGTCTGGTGCATTCCGTAGTTCTTCACCTTCTTGTTCATGTGGCAGTAGAGCTTCTGCCAGAACGGCTGGATGATGACGCCGGAATCCTGCAGGATCTGCTCGACGTCCTTCATGACTTCCTTGCGCTTGTCGGGATCGGCGAGCGAAAGTGCTTGCTTGAGCTTGGCGTCGAAATCCGGATTGGCAAAGGCCGTCTCGTTCCAGGCCTCTCCCGAGCGATAGCCGAGCGCAAGCACCTGAACGCCGAGCGGACGCATGTACCAGATCGTCATCGAATAAGGATATTTCGTCCAATCGTTCCAGAAGGTCGAGCCCGGAAGCACGGTACGCTTCACCTTGATACCGGCCTCGCGCAATTGGCCGGCGATCGCATCGCCGGTGTTCTTCTGCCATTCGTCCTCGACCGTGATAAGTTCATGCTCGAAGTCGGCCTGTCCGGCATCCGCCATCAGCTTCTTGGCGGCGGCAGCGTCCCGCGTCTTCTTGGGCAGAGGGTAGTATTCGGGATGGATCGGGCTGACGTGATGGTTCTCGCCCACCGTGCCGCGCCCGGCGTAGCCGAGTTGCATGACGGCATTGTTGTCGACTGCCATCTGCAGCGCGTTGCGCACCCGCTGGTCGTCATAGGGTTTGTGCGTGATGTTGGTGCGGGCAACAAGCGTGGTCGCCGTGGCGACCTCCGACTTCACCAGATCCATCTTGTCGAGGGCGTCGATAAAGTCGGCCGGCGTTTCGAAATCGAGGTCGATCTCGCCGGAATCGAAGGCGTTCACCGTGGCGTTGAAGTCAGTGCCGTAGTCAATGAACTCGACACTGTCGAGCGGCGCTTCGCCGCCCCACCACTTGCCGTTCTCGCGACGCTTGACGACCGCCTTCTGGCCGACGTCATAGGACACCAGTTCGAAAGCTCCCGTACCGATCGGCTTCTTGATCGGGTCGGCGCCGTCCTTGTCGAAGTCGCGATGCACGACCAGCGCCGGATAGTCGGTGAAGCCCGGTATGATCGCGATATCGGGTTCGTTGAGCTTGAGCTTGACGGTGAGGTCATCGACCTTGGTGATCGCGCCATCCTTTGCCTTCCCCGTCTTGGCGTCGATCAGCGCGCCGACGCGAGCGGCCATGGAATTGCCGGAAGCGCCCTTCTCGCACCAGCGGTTCAGGTTGGCGACCACGTCATCGGCGTTGAAGGCATCGCCATTGTTCCAGGTCACGCCCTTGCGCAGATGCAGGGTGTATTCGGTGGCGTCGTCATTGACGTCCCAGCTTTCGAGCAGGACCGGCTCGAAGGTGAACTGGTGCGTGTAGCGCACCAGCGGCTCCAGCCAGGTGCGGGTGACGTTTGCCATCTCCGTCCAGTCATAGGTGCGCGGATCCTTCTGCGCCTTGACCGACATAGAGACATGCAGCGTGCCACCCTTCTTGGGCTCCTCGGCCAGCGCTTTGGTCGGCGCGGCAAGGCCGATCATGCCATAGGCAAAAGCCGTGGAGGCGCCGAAAGCGCTTGCCAGCGCCAGGAATTCGCGCCGGTCCATGCGGCCGGCCCGTGCGTCCTCGGCCATTGCCTCGATCGCGCCGGGAACGCGGTCGCCGTTGCTTTTGAAAATCGTCATTTTCTTTCTCCCATTGGTTTGAGCGGGTTTTCGCCCATTCTTTCTCTCAACTAACACTATCAGGCAGCGTTGCCTCGCGTCGCGCTACAAAATCTCTGAGGCCCTCGGCAATGCCCTCGTCGAGCTTCGGCTCCTGGTAATCAGCGAGCATGCTGCGAGCCTTCTCCCGACCGCGCGTGTCATGATCCTTCGCACCCTCGGCGCTCCATTGCTCGAAGGAGTTGTAGTCCATGATGGTCGGCATGAAAAAGGCCTTCTCGAAATGATCGAGCGTGTGCTGGGTACCGAGGAAGTGCCCTTGCGGCCCGACCTCGCGCACCGCCGCCATCGCCTCCTTGAAATCATCGAAGGAAACGCCGCCGGCATATTTGTACCAGCCGGCAAGCTGCTCGCAGTCGGTGGCGAATTTCGAAAAGCCGCAGGTGAGACCCGCCTCGAGCCAGCCGGCCGAGTGCCAGATATAATTGGCCCCGGCAAGGATCGCCGCGTGCATCAGCATGTTCGCTTCGTAACCAGCCTGGGCGTCATTGAGCTTCGAACCGACATGGAAGCCGGAGGTGCGCCACGGCAGCTTGTACTTCCGCGCCAGCGCGCCCATCAGATACATCATCTGGGCGGCTTCCGGCGTGCCGCCCATCGGGGCGCCGGTCTTCATGTCGACGGTGACCATGAACTGGCCGTAGATCTGCGGCGAGCCCGGGCGAATGAGCTGGGTAAAGGCGACACCCGCAAGCGCCTCGGCGTTGACCTGCGCGACCGCGCCGACCGCGGAGGCCGAGGTCGACGCGCCGCACAGCGCAAAAGGCGCCAGGATCAGCGGCTGGCTGTTGCGGGCATAGACCCTCATGGCGTCGATCATGGTGGCGTCCCACACCAGCGGCGAATTGCAGTTGGTGATCGAAACCAGCACCGGGTTGTCGCGGACGAAGTCTTCGCCGAAGACGATGCCGGCCATCGCCATTGTGTCTTCGGCCCGCTCCTTGGACGTCACGATGCCCATGAACGGCTTGTCGGAGTGCTTAAGCGCCGAATGGATAATGTGGAGATGGCGCTTCGGCACCGGAATCTCCATCGGCTCGCAGATGATCGAGCTCGACGAATGCAGCGCCGGCGCCATGTAGGCAAGCTTGTGCAAGTTGTTGAGATCGGCCAGCGTGCCGTAGCGCCGATTGTTGTCGAGGTCACGCACATAGGGTGCGCCATACATCGGCACGAAGATCGAGTTCTTGCCGCCGACCCGCACGGTGCGCTCAGGGTTGCGCGCGTTGAGGGTGAATTCCGACGGGACCTTCGACACGAGCTCCAGCAGCAATGCGCGGTCGATGCGGACTCGCGTCTCCTTGACGTCGGCGCCGGCCGCCTTCCACTGGGCGATCGCTTCCTCGTCGCGGAACTCGCAGCCGACCTCTTCAAGAATGCTGAGCGACTCTTGGTTGATCAGTTCCACCGCTTCGTCGGGAACGATCTGATAGACGGGAATTTGACGGACCAAGGTCGGGAACGACGCAATCGGCGCGCTCCTCAGCGCCTTGCGCCCAAGGCGGCCGCCACCGCGACGATGAGTAGGTTCGGTCGCTTCCGCAGCCAGTCCGTTCATGGAACCTCCATCCCTTCCAGTTCCGGTCAACTTAGCGAGGCGAAATGTGACTGTGACGCTGGAAAATCCTGATCTCTAGTATAAGCTATGCTTATGCGAAATCTGCGTCAACTTCTCCCCTCGGCCGGCAGCCTGATTGTCTTCGAGGCGGCAGGCCGGCTGTCGAGCTTCACCGCCGCCGGGCGCGAGCTCGGCATGACGCAAGCCGCCGTTTCTTACGCGGTGCGTGGCCTGGAGGAGCAGCTCGGCGTCAAGCTCTTCCAGCGCCGCCACCGCCAGGTGCTCCTGACGGAGGCCGGCGAGCGCTTCCATGCCGATGTCTCGCTGGGCCTGTCGCATATCCGCAAGTCGGCCGAGGACCTTCGCCTGCAGGCGACCGGCGGGCATGTGACGGTTGCCGCATCGACGGCGTTCGGCTCCTTCTGGATGATGCCGCGCCTGCAGCAGTTCCGCGACGCGCTGCCGGGCATTGATCTGCGCATCCAGACCGCCGACCGCGACCTCGACATCATCGCCGAAGGCATCCCGCTCGGCGTGCGCGGCGGCTTGCCCGCGCACTGGCCGGACTATCATTCGCTGCCCCTCGCCGACGAAGAGATCTTCCCGGTCGCTGGCCCCGGCTATCTGGCGAAGTTCGGGCCGCCCGAGACCGTCGCGGAACTGGCCACGCACCGGCTCATCCATCTCGAGGAGCCCTACCGCGAGGCCCCGAACTGGGACGAATGGTTCGCATCCGCCGGGACCAGCCTGCGCAATGCCGAACGCGGACTGCGCATCAACGACTACGCCCTTGTGATCCAGGCGGTGATGGAAGGACAAGGCATCGCCCTCGGGTGGCGGCACCTTGTCGAGCGCCTCGTTGCGGCGGAACTGCTGGTGCCGCTGACCAATCATGTGCTCAGGACCGGGATCGCGTTCTACGTGATCTGGCCGAAGAACCGAGAGCTCAGCGACAACGCGCGCAAGGTACGGGATTGGCTGGCAGCGCAGGCGAGGCAATCGAACTAGTCCCTCCCGCATGCGCCGCGAATCCGCCTATAATCGCGCCATGCCCATCCGCCAGCTTTCCGAAACGATGATCAACCAGATCGCCGCCGGCGAGGTCATCGAGCGTCCTGCGAGCGTGGTCAAGGAACTGGTCGAAAACGCGCTCGACGCCGGTGCTTCGCGCATCGAGGTGGTCACCGCTGGGGGCGGCCTGAACCTGATCCGCGTCACCGACGATGGCTCCGGCATCCCCGAACCGGAGCTGGCGCTGGCGGTCGCCCGTCACTGCACCTCCAAGCTTGCCGACGACATCCACGACATCCGCTCGCTTGGCTTCCGCGGCGAGGCCCTGCCATCGATCGGCTCCGTCGCGCGGCTGTCGATCCGCTCGCGAACAGCCAGCGGCGATAGCGCGGCCGAGATCGGCATCGAGGGCGGCCGTCTCCTGCCCGTCAGGCCGGCGGCGGCCAATCGCGGCACCACGGTCGAGGTGCGCGACCTGTTCTTCGCCACACCGGCCAGGCTCAAATTCATGAAAGGCGAGCGGGCCGAAAGCTCGGCCACGAGCGACGTGGTCAAGCGCATCGCCATCGCCTTCCCCCACGTGCGCTTCACGCTCGCCGGCGCCGACCGCTCGACCCTGGAGCTGCCGGCAACAAGCGACACGCCCGAAGGCCGGCTCGCCCGCGTCGCGCAGGTGATGGGCACCGACTTTCCCGATAACGCCATCGCCATCGATGCAGTCCGCGACGGCGTTCATCTTGCCGGCCACGTCTCGATCCCGTCCTACACGCGCGCCAACGCGCTGCAGCAATATGCCTATGTCAACGGCAGGCCGGTGCGCGACAAGCTGATTGCCGGCGCGATTCGCGGCGCTTTCGCCGATGTCCTGCCGCGCGACCGGCACGCGGTGACGGTGCTTTTTCTTTCGCTCGATCCGGCAACTGTCGACGTCAACGTTCATCCGGCCAAGGCCGATGTGCGCTTCCGCGATCCGGGCCTGGTGCGGGGACTGATCGTCGGCGCCATCCGCGAGGCACTGGCCGGCGCCGGCATCCGGGCTGCCACCTCGGGCGCCGCCGGCATGATGGCGGCGTTCCGGCCGGGCGCGGCGCCCTTCGCGCATCCTGGCCCCGCCAACGGACACCGCAGCTACGATGCGGCCTATCGCGCCTCCGGCTTCAGCGGCTTCGATCATGGTTCGAATTTGGCGCGCTCGCCGCAGCGTCCGCTCGACACGGGTTATGGCGATCCTCGGCAGCAAAGGGGCGGCTTCGCGGAGAACGACCAGGCGGCCTTCGATACCGGCCCGCTTGCCAGCGCCGATGCGCGGGCCGGCGAGAGCGCGCCGGCCGAAGCGTTGCTCGGGATGGTGCTGGGCGCGGCACGCGCGCAGGTGCATGAGAATTACATCGTCGCACAGACGAGGGATTCGCTGGTTATCGTCGACCAGCATGCCGCGCATGAGCGGCTTGTCTACGAAGCGCTGAAGAACGCGCTGCATGCGCGCGCCGTGCCTTCGCAGATGCTGTTGCTGCCGGAGATCGTCGACCTGCCGGAAGAGGATGCCGAGCGGCTGGCCATGCATTCGCATACGCTCGCCAAATTCGGCCTCGGCCTGGAACGCTTCGGGCCGGGCGCGGTGGCGGTGCGCGAGACGCCATCGATGCTCGGCGAAACCGACGTGCAGCAGCTGGTGCGCGACCTTGCCGACGAAATCGCCGACAACGATACCGTCGAAACGCTGAAGGAGCGTTTGGACAAGATAGCGGCGACGATGGCCTGCCATGGCTCGGTGCGCTCGGGCCGGCTGCTCAAGGCGGAGGAGATGAACGCGCTTTTGCGCCAGATGGAGGCGACCCCGGGCTCCGGCACCTGCAACCACGGACGTCCGACTTACATCGAGCTCAAGCTCGCCGACATCGAAAGGCTGTTCGGGCGGCGGTGAGAAACCACATAGGGCGCAGACCCCCACCCGGACCTTCGGCCCGACCTCTCCACAAGGGGGAGGTAGGGCGCCGCGCCTTAACCCTCCCCCTTGTGGCCCCGTGTGGGGAGGGTCGCTGCGCCAGCAGCGGAGTGAGGGTCCGAAAAGAGCCGCTTTCAACGGCACTTTTCGATGTGAAAGATGAAGCCTGCTCTTTGATCTAGCGCTTGAAATTCACCACGATCACGCCACCCAGCGCGAGCGCGCCCCCCATGACACCGAGCAGTGTCGGCACCTCGCCCAGCCAGAAGAAGCCGATCAGGGCGGAGGTCGGCGAGACCAGGTAAAGAAAGTTCGAGGCGCGCGCGGCGGGCAAGCGCGAGAGCGCGGTCGCCCAGGCGGCATAGGCGATCAGGCTGGGCACGACGCCGAGATAGATGACGGCACCGAGACCAGCGAGATCGGCGACCGCCGCCTGGGCGACCGCCTCCGGCAGGAATGGAGACAGGCAGAGCGCGCCAAGCACCATGTTGGAGGCGGCAATCGTCAGCGGATGATGGCGGGCAAAGAGCGGCTTCTGCACGATCGTGTTGACCGCGGAGCAGAGCGCCGAGCCCAGCACCAGCAGCGCGCCGGCGTTGAAATGCAAGCCGTGCCCGTCGGCGACCGCGATGATGCCGATGCCGGTGAACGAAATCACCGTGCCGGCCCAGGCCATCGCCGAGAAGCGCTCGCCGAGCAGCGCCATCGCCATTATGGCGGTGAAGATCGGGCTGACATTGATGATGAAGCCGGCGGCACCCGCCGAGACGGTTAGCTCGCCGAAATTGAGCATGGCCGTATAGAGCGCGACGAAGATGGCGCCACCGAAGGCGAAGCGCCACAGCTCATCGACCCTGGGCAGCGCCGGACGCTTCACGGCGAGAAAGATGGCGGCCGGGGCGGCCGCAATGGCAAAGCGCAACGCCCCGAGTTCGAGCGGTTGGAAGGCGGCAAGGCCGGCGCGGATCGCCGGAAAGGCCGAGGCCCAGCCGACCACCGTGAGGGCCACCGCGATCCCAGCAGTTGTGTCCATGCGCTGTGTCTCATTCAACGTGCCGGTGTAAGCGCTCATTACAGATTCCCCGTCTTTCAGTGCCATGGAGGTAGAAAACGCGATGGCCGGCCCGTTGACAAACGAGCATTTCGAGGGTCAGCTGTGAGTATGGATCACAGCTCTGACCGGATGCTGCCGCTGGAGACGTTGCGCGCCTTTGACGCGGCGGCGCGCACGGGAAGTTTCTCGGCGGCGGCCGAGAAACTCAACCTCACCCATGGCGCGGTGAGCCGCCAGATCGCCAAGCTGGAGGACTGGCTTGGGCTCAAGGTGTTCGAGCGCAACGCGCGCGGCGTGACGCTGACCAATGAGGGCAACCGGCTGCACCTTCGCACCACCGAGGCCTTCGCGCTGATCTCGGTCAATTCCGACCGTTGGGTGGAGCCGCGCGGCACCGCGGTGGTGCGGCTGGCCTCGATCCCTTCGGTCAGCGGCCTCTGGCTGATGCCGCGCATGGCGGCGCTCGAGAACAACCCGACCCGGCTGCGCATTGTGCTGGACATCGACAACCGCCAGTCCGACCTCGCCGAGGAGGGCATCGACCTTTCGGTGCGTTGCGGGCGCGGCCGCATTCCCGGCCGCGTTTCGGTGCGGCTTTTCGAGGAGCACATCTTCCCGATCGCATCGCCGGAGCTGGCAAAGGAAATCGGGCGCGGCGACCCGGCCCGACTGCTCAAATTCCCGCTGATCAATGATTCCGACGCTTCCGGCTGGCGCGCGTGGCTCGCGGCGCAGGACGTCGACTATCGCCCGCGCCCGCAAGACCGGCGCTTCGAGGACTACAACCTGGTGCTGGACGCGGCCGCGCATGGTCTCGGCATCGCGCTTGCGCGGCCGCCGATGACGCAAGATCAGCTGAAGTCCGGGAGGATCGTGGCCGTCGACGAGCGCGTCGCGCTCAATCCGATATCCTATTGGATGGATCGACCAGTAGGTCGTCCGCGCGCCGCGGCCGCCGACCTTGCCCGGCGCATCGGCGAGCAGGCGGGGCTGGCGCAGGAAAAGCTCGACGCGTTCCTGCAGGACGACGCGTAGCCGGCGGCGGCCAGCACAGCCGCAACACCTCGATGGCGGTGAGCCGAGGCGAACGACCGGCCAGGCTCGAACCTCGTGTCGATTTCCCATCTGCGAGGGTGTCAAGCTTGACCTTGCTCGAGATTTGTGGCGATTGAAGCCCAATGAACCCACATGTCATTTCATGATGAACCGTTTTGAAGGCCCCGGCGGCAAGGAAGCGCGCATCCGTTATCTCGATGGCGATTTCCAGGTCACCAGCCCCGGCTCGTTCGTGCGCTGCGCGGTGACCGGCGAGAGCA
This sequence comes from Mesorhizobium sp. M3A.F.Ca.ET.080.04.2.1, assembly GCF_003952525.1. Lineage (NCBI taxonomy): Bacteria > Pseudomonadati > Pseudomonadota > Alphaproteobacteria > Hyphomicrobiales > Phyllobacteriaceae > Mesorhizobium > Mesorhizobium sp. M3A.F.Ca.ET.080.04.2.1. Next base: position 924,977 of record NZ_CP034451.1, read on the forward strand.
TTCCGCTGGACGAGCTCAAATATTGGAGCGTCGCAAGGCAGGAGCCCTATGCGAACGCGGCAGCCTCATTGCGCCGAGAGATCGAAACGCATCCGGAATTGCGCAGCCGGGGGTAGGTTCGTCCCGCTGGACACCGAAGCGCCGCGTTTCTTCGCGCCCCCTCTGTCTCGCCCGTTTCTGCATCGCCGCCCAATCGCGGCCTATCCCCGCATCTTGCGCTGGCGCCACGCATCCAGCGTCTCGTTGATGATGCGCTCCGGGACATGGTCGAGCTCGAACACGGCGTCGATCTCCAGCACGTCCAGTTGATCCAGAAAGTTGGCCGGCGTGCCGTGGCGCAGGCGCGCGGCATCCTTGGCGGTGGTGACGAGGCGCAGTCCTTCGCGCTTGGCAAGCGTCGCCAGATCGGCGAGCTCGTCCGCGGCATAGACATGATGGTCCGGAAAGGCGCGCGACAGCACGACCTCGCCGCCGGCGCCGCGCACCGTGTCGAAGAATTTTTCGGGATGTCCGATCCCGGCAAAGGCGAGGAAGCGGCCGCCGGCAAAGTGCCCAGGATTAGCCGGCTCGACAAGGGCGAGGAAGATCGGCCGGCCGGCACGAGCCGCCTGGCGCACGACGCCGTCGGCTGCGGAGCCCTCTCCCATCTTCAGCAATCCGCTGGTGAAAACGAGCTGGTCGACGACCTTGGCCCGCAGCGGCCCACCGGGAATGACACGCCCATTGCCGATGCCGAAGCGCGCGTCGACCACGACCAGCGCGTAGTCGATGTGGATGCGCGCCGACTGGAATCCGTCATCCATGATCAGGAAGTCGCAGCCATGCTGTTCCATCAGCAGCCTTGCGCCTGCCGCACGGTTCGGCGTCACCGCCACCGGGGCGTGCTCCGCCAGAAGCAACGGCTCGTCGCCGACATGCTTGGCGGCATCGTGATGCGCATCGACGACATGCGGCTTGGAGAAGGATCCACCATGGCCGCGTGACAGGAAGCCGGGCGTCAGCCGCATGCGCTTTGCCTGTTTCGCCAGCGCGATCGCGACCGGCGTCTTGCCACTGCCGCCGACGGTGAGATTGCCGACGCAAAGCACCGGCGCCGCCATCTTTTCGCGCGGCGCGCGCCGCATGCGGCGCCCGGCGACAAGCCCGTAGGCCGCCGACAGCGGCGATAGCGCCAACACGCGCCAGTCGGGCTTTTCCCACCAGAAGGGCGGCGCTTCGCTTGTCACCGGTCCGGACCTAGCGCCCGTTGGCGCCTTTCAGGCGCGCCTTGACGACCAGCGGCTGGATATAGGGCTCGAGCGACTTCAGCGTGCGGGCCAGCGCGCCGCGCATCTCGTCGACGGTCGCAGCGCCCGCGGCAATCATCTCCTGGCGCGCCACCTCGTTGGTCAGCAGGAAGTTGACCGCGCCGGCCAGCATGTCGCGATCGCGCACCAGCTTGGCGCCGCCGCGGTCGAGCAGGCGCTGGTAAGCCTCGCGGAAATTCTGCACGTTGCGGCCGGCGAGCACCGCCGTGTCGAGCATGGCCGGTTCGAGCGGGTTCTGACCGCCCTCGGAGGTCAGCGAGCGGCCGACGAAGGCGATCTCGGTGAGACGCAGGTAAAGCCCCATCTCGCCGATCGTGTCGCCGAGCAGGATATCGGTGTCGGGCGAAATGCGCTCGCTCTTGCTGCGCCGCGCGACCTTCAGCCCCATGCCGGAAATCTGCGCGGCAAGCGCGTCGGCGCGGTCGGGATGGCGCGGCACGACGATGGTCAGGAGGCCATGGTGGCGGCGATGGAGGGTGGCGTGGACTTCCGCGGCGACGACTTCCTCGCCATCATGCGTCGAAATCGCCGCCCAGGTCGGGCGGCCCCCGATCTGACGCTGCAAGCTGGCCAGTATCCTCTCGTCGACCGGCGGCGGATTGGTGTCCACCTTGAGATTGCCGGACACGGTGACCGGCCGCGCGCCAAGCGCGCGAAAGCGTTCGCCGTCGACATCGGATTGCGCAATCACATGGGCGAGGTTCTCGAACAGCGCCTCGGCGACACTGGCGCGCTTCTTCCACGAGGTGAAGGAGCGATCGGACAGCCGGCCATTGACCAGCACCTGCGGCACGTGACGGGCGCCGAGTTCGAGGATGGTCATCGGCCAGATCTCGGATTCGGCAATGATCGCCAGGTCCGGCCGCCAATGGTCGAGAAAGCGGCTGACAGCCGGTTTCAGGTCGAGCGGCACATATTGATGGATGATGCGATCGCCGAGCCGCTCGTCGGCCACCTGGGCGGACGTCACGGTGCCGGTCGTCAGCACGATGTTGACGCCATAGTCGAGAATGCTCTCGACCAGCGGCACGACGGCAATGGTTTCGCCGACGCTGGCGGCATGGATCCAGATCACCGGCCCAGGCGGGCGCGGCCGACCGGCAACGCCATAGCGCTCGCGGCGACGGTAACGGTCTTCCTTGCCGCGCGAGGCGCGCCAGGCGACATAGGGCCCGATCAGCGGGTAGGCGACGGCGCCGGCATAGCGGTAGGCCGTCAGCATGGCGCGCGCCCAGCGCTCGCTCATTTGCCACCGTCCACGAGGCGGTAGGCCTCGGCGGTCGCGGCGTTGAGCGAGGCGGTGACCTCCTGGCGCTTGCGCTCCATCTCGGCATCGTCGGCGTCGGCCGGCACGAAGACAGGTGTTCCGACCACCACGGCGGAGCGGCCGAACGGCAGGTTGATGGTTGTCTTGTCCCAGCTCCTTTCCAGCACCTTGCGGCGGCTGGTGGTGATCGCCGCCGGCAGGATCGGCCGGCCCGAAAGCCGTGCCAAAAGCACGATGCCCATTCCGGCGTCGCGCGGCTTGCCATGCGGGATATCGGCGATCATGGCGACGTTCTTGCCGGCGACGAGCGCCTTCTTGAGCGCGATCAAGGCCTTGGCGCCGCCCTTGTCGAGGTGGCGCGCATTCTCGCGGCCGCCGGATCCGCGCACCGCCTCGATGCCGAATTTTTCGAGCATCAGCGCGTTGAGCTCGGCGTCGGCGCTTCGCGAAACCATGGCGACCAGCGGCCGGCCCTTGGGATAGAAGGCAGGCGTCAGCAGATGCTGACCGTGCCAGAGCGCGATGATGCCCGGCTCGAGATCGACCTGGGGACCGCCGGCGACCTGGCTCGATCCCTTGACCAGCGGACTGGTCAGGCGCACCAGGCGGACAAACCAAGCGAACAGACCGGCGATGAAGCTCTTGACGAACCCCGACTGCGCCAGCGGCTCGCGAATCCGCCGCCAGAGCGTCGCGTTGCGTCGGGCCGCCGGAACCCTGGTCGGCCCTTTCACAGCTTCATGCTCCATCGGTATCAACCGGAGGCCTTTGCGTCTGGGTCGAGCAACCGGTGCAGGTGAACGACGAAATAGCGCATATGAGCATTGTCGACACTGGCCTGAGCCTTGGCTTTCCAAGCTGCATGGGCCGATTGATAGTCGGGATAGACGCCCACGATGTCGAGGGCGTCGAGATCGCGGAACTCGGTTCCCCCCAGCTTTTTCAGCTCGCCGCCGAACACCAGGTGCAAAAGCTGTTTCTTTCCGTCTTCCGCGGCCATGCCTATCCTTCGCAGATTCATCAATTTTGTCATAGGTCTAGACCAAAGCAGCCGGTTTTGGAACCTTCGACCGGCTCACCCTAGTCAAGCCCGGCGACGACCCCGGCAATGACGCCCAGAAGCTCGCCGCTGCCGGCGGCGAGAGCGCCATGGTTGATCACCTCGCCGGCGTAGCGCGGCGGCTTTCCGCTGCGGTCGAGCAGGACGCCGCCCGCCTCGCTGAGAATCAAGTCCGCTGCGGCGATGTCCCAGTCATGAGCGTTCGGCTTGACGAATGTAGCATCGAGCTTGCCGGCGGCGATCATCGCCAGCCGGTAGGCCAGCGAGGGAATATAGGGCATGCGCCGCAGCCTGCCCTGCCACTTTTCCGGCATCCGGTCGATCAGCGCCTTCGGCCCACCGATGTCGATGGCGTCGGCAAGCGGCCTGACCTGAATGCGCTTGCCGTTGAGGAAAGCGCCCTCGCCCGGCAGTGCCCAATAGGTCTCATGCTTGGCCGGACATTCGAGCACACCGGCCAACGAGCGGCCATTCTCCACCACCGCGACGCTGACGCACCAGGAATGCAGGCCGTCGAGGAAGCCGCGCGTGCCGTCGATGGGGTCGACGACGAAAGTGCGGCGGGCCGACAGGCGCGCATGGTCGTCCGCGGTCTCCTCCGAAAGCCAGCCATAACCCGGCCGTGCCTTGAGCAAGGTCTCGCGCAAATAAGCGTCGGCCGCATGGTCGGCCTCGCTGACCGGCGAGGTGCCGCCCTTCATCCACACCTGCGGGCTGTTGCCGAAATAGCGCATGGCAATCGCGCCGGCCGCGCGGGCGGCGTCGCGCAGCAAGGCGAGGTCCTCGCGCGCTGCGGTTGAAATCACCGCATCAGGCGCCGGCAAGGGTCATCCCCCCGATCAGCAGCGTCGGGGCCGCGGTGCCGAAATTGCGGTCGAGATCGCTCGCCGCCACCATGTTGAGGAACATGGTCTTTAGGTTCGAGGCGATCGTCACCTCCGCCACCGGATAGGCGAGCGCGCCGTTCTCGATCCAGAAGCCGGAGGCGCCGCGGCTGTATTCACCGGTGATCATATCGACGCCTTGACCAAAAACTTCAGTAACATAGAAGCCGTTTTTGAGAGACTTGATTAGCTCCTCGGGCGGCTGTTCACCCGGCTCGATGGCAAGATTGGTGGAAGACGGCGAGACGGAAGAGCCGCTGCGCGAGCCGCGCCCATTGGTGGCGAGGCCAAGCTCGCGCGCGGCCGATGTCGAGAGGAACCAGTGGTTCAGCACACCCTTCTCGACCATCAGAAGCTTCTCGCCTTCGACGCCTTCGCCATCGAAGGGGCGCGAGGCCTGGCCGCGACGCCGCAGCGGCTCGTCGGTAACGGTGATGGCGCTCGATGCCACCTGCTTGCCCATCATGTCGCGCAGGAAGCTGGTCTTGCGCGCCACGGCGGCACCGTTGATGGCGCCGGCGAGATGGCCGGCGATCCCGCGCGCGACGCGGGGATCGAACACGACATCGACCGGGCCGGTCGCCGCCTTGCGGGCGCCGAGGCGGCGCACGGCGCGCTCGCCGGCCTTGCGGCCGATTTCCTCCGGCGCATCGAGATCGGCGAAATGCTGGCGAGAGGAGAATTCATAGTCGCGCTCCATGCCCGTGCCCTCGCCGGCAATCACGCTGGTCGAGCGCGAAAAACGCGAGGCGACATACTGGCCGAGGAAGCCATGCGAAGTGGCCAGCACCAGGCCTCCCAGCCCGCCGCTGGCGCTGCTTCCGGCTGAATTGGTGACCCCCTTCACCGCAAGCGCCGCTGCTTCCGCCGCAAGCGCTGCCTCCTTCAGCTGATCGGCCGATACCTCGGTCGGGTCAAAAAGATCGAGATCGCGCAAATTGCGGGCAAGCAGCGCCGGATCGGCCAGACCTTGAAAGGGATCTTCGGGGGAAACTCTCGCCATGGCGACGGCGCGCTCGGCCAGCGTCTTCGGATCGGAGGCGGCGGTGGCCGATACGCTCGCCACCCGCTGGCCGACGAAGACGCGCAGCGAGACATCCTCGCTTTCCGAGGATTCGGTTCCTTCGACCTTGCCGAGCCTGACCGACACGCCGGCCGAGCGGCCGCGTACTGCAACGGCGTCGGCGGCATCCGCGCCGGCGCGCCTGGCGGCCTCGACGAGCGCCGCGACGCGATCGGTCAGTTTCGCTGCGTCGAGCTTGTCGGTCATGCTGTTGTTGATCCCTGTTGTTCAAGCGGGCCGTTGGGGCGGAACCCTGCCGCACCATCTATTGTTCCACCATCGCTTGTGCAATGGGCTGCGCGGCAGAGGACGCATTGCGATAGGAGCCATGGCTATCCCCGCCGCGTCGCTCACGCTGCCCGCTGCACACGTTTGAGGGAAATTGGAAGGGACCAGAGGGGCGAGGTTGATCAGAAGCGGTCTGCGGCAAAAGGCGCCTGGCGTGCCGCGTTGCCGCGCGCGCTGACAAGATCGGCGACAAGACGCGCCGTGATCGGCGCCAGCGTCAGCCCGAGATGGCCATGCCCGAAGGCGTAGATAACGGCAGGACTTCGGCGGGACGGACCGATGACCGGACGCGAATCGGGGAGTGAGGGCCTGAAGCCGAGCCATTCGGAGGATGGCCGGCCGAGTTCGGGAAAGAAGTGCCGTACACCGCGGTCGAGCAGCGCCAACCGACGAGGATTGGGCGGTGCTGCCAGCCCGCCAAGCTCAACAGTGCCGGCTACGCGGAGCCTGCCGGCCATCGGCGTCATGTAGAAACCGAGATCCACCGGGCATACAGGCCGGTTGAGCAATGGCGCCGCCGTCGGAAATTCCAGATGGTACCCGCGCTCGGTCTCCAACGGGATCCTGTCGCCGGCTTGCAGGGCAAGTGCCCGCGAGCGGGCGCCCGCCGCAATCACCACTTTTCGCGCCGTGATGGCGAGACTTGGGCCGGTCAGACGGACGCCTCCCGCATCCGCTACGAGACCGGTGACGCTTGTCCGCACCGGATGCACACCGCGAGCGCCAGCGGCAGCCGCCAGCCGCGCCATCACTCTCCTGGGATCGCTAATATTGAGCGAATCCGGGAAATAGAGGCCTTGGGTAGCCGCGCCCGCCAAGGCCGGCTCCATCGCCGCGACCTCCGCAGCCGTGAGAAGTTCCTGATGGACACCCATTTCGGCCCGCAAGGCCCGTCCGTCGGCCGAGGCGGCAAAATCGCTTTCGCGCCGGTAGATATAGAGGCAGCCGTTGCGGCGCAGCAGATCCTGCAGACCGGCTTCCTGCACCATTTCTCCCCAGGCCGGCAGGGCCTCCGCAAGCAGGCCGGCAAGCGCGATCGCGTTGGCGCGGGTGGCCGCCGGAAGCGACTGGCGAACAAAGCGGATCAGCCACGGCGCAAGCTGGAATAGCGCAGCCCAGCGCAGCGCAAAGGGGCTGTCGGGATCGAGCAGCAGCTTCGGAAGCGCGCGCAGAACGGCGGGATTGCCGACCGGCATGCAGGCATATTCGGCGATCGTTCCGGCATTGCCGAAGGAGGCGCCAGAACCCGGTTCGTTAGGATCGATGAGCAGGACTTCGCGCCCTTCGCCGGCAAGCCGTAGTGCCGTGGCCAGGCCAACGACGCCGGCGCCGACGATCGCGATCTCGACGCTTTTGGCTGCAGACACCGTTGGATTCGAAATCATGGTTTAGACGAAGCCGGGCAGTTGTAGATGGCCGGCGGCGAGCAATTCCGCCATGGCGGTCAGCGCCGAGCGCAGGTCCTCCTGCGAGCGGGCCGCGCCGACGTTGATGCGTACGCCATGCTGCACGGGCTCGCGACCGACGGCGAAGGCGTCTCCCGGCAGCACGGCGACGCCGCGCTCCAGGCAGGTGCGGGCAAAGCCGGCGCCGCGCCAGGGCTCCGGCAGGCGCAGCCAGACATGAGTCGAGGTCGGATGGCTCTGGGTATCGAAGTTGCCGAGGACGTCCCTCACGATGGCCTGACGCTGGCGCAGTTCCTGCTTCTGGATCTCGATGATGCGCGCGGCCGACCCTTCCTCGATCAGCCTCGCGCCGATCAGCGCGGTCAGCGGGCTGATGCTCCAGCAGTTGATGCGCAGCGCCGCCGCCACCTGACCGGCGATCGGGCGCGGCGCGATGACGAAGCCGAGTCGCAGGCCTGGTGCCAGGCATTTCGACAGCGCGCCGAGATAGATCGTCAGCTCGGGCTCGAGGCTTGCGAAGGAGGGCGGCGGATCGTCGGCCAGCGGCCGGTAGACATCGTCCTCGATGATCAGCACGTTGTGGCGCCGCGCCACTGCGGCAAGCTCGCGCCGACGCTCTTCGCTGAGCGTGGTGGTCGTCGGATTGTGCAGCGTCGGCACCAGGAAGACCGCGCGGGCCCGAAGCTGGGCGCAAGCCGCTTCGAAGGCGTCTGGGCGCATGCCGCCGCGATCCATGGCGACGCCCCTCAAGTCGAGCCCGTGCACGCGGCACAGCGCGTTTATGCCCTGATAGGTGACCTCGTCAGCAAGCACGACCTCACCCTGCCTGGTGACGGCGCCAAGAACGCAATCCAGCCCATGCTGGGCGCCGGCGGCCAGCACGACCCGGCCTGGGTCGCCGTCGCCAGCGACGGATCTGAACCAGTCGGCGATCGCCACGCGGCCCCAGAGCGGCCCTTCCGGCGGGTGATAATCCTGCAGCGCGGCATAATGCCGGTCCTTGGACAGCCGCGGCAGCAGCGTCGAAACGGCGTCGAGATAGGCCGCGGTGGGCGGCCGGTTGACGGAAAGGTCGATAATGCCGCTCTGGTCGCTGGGCGCCGATGCGAAACCCGGTCTTTCACCGATATCTCGGGCCGCGACCGTGGTGCCGCGTCCAGGCCGTGCTTCGAGAAGCCCCTGCTCCTGCAGTGTCGATAGGGCGCGCGTCACGGTCGTGACGTTGATACCCAGGGCGCGCGCGATCTCGCGCTGCGTCGGCAGCCGATCACCGACGGCCAGCGTACCGGCTGCGATGCGTTCGGCAATCGCGTCGGCAAGACGGCGGTAGACCGGGCTTTCATCCTCGGCGAGACGGAGATCTTGGAGCATGCGGGATTCAAACGAAGACTGACATCTCATTTGGGCATCTAGCACAGGACAACGCTCCGGACAATAGAATTTGTCCGACATGACCTAGGCCAGATTATAACCACACAATCTTGCGAAAACCATCTTGACGCGCAGAGTTGTCTGCATCTATGGTCGATTTCGCGTTAATTGTGTGACCATACAAGTTGGTAGCCAGCGACGGCAGTCTGGTTTCCGGGAGGACGAGGCATGGATCGCAAGCTCGAATCGATCAACAGTTTCCAGGATCGCGGACGATGATCGCCGGTCAGGCCGCGATCCCAGCCGCCGCGGCTCAAGCGGCTTCCGCCAGCCAGGACTTCGTCGAATTCGCCGAGGTCGAGAAATCCTATGACGGCCGCACCTTCGCCGTGACGCGCATGAACCTCACCGTGGCACGCGGCGAGTTCCTGACGCTTCTCGGCCCCTCCGGCTCAGGCAAGACCACGACGCTCAACATGCTCGCCGGCTTCGAGCGGCCAACGCACGGCACGATCACACTGGAGGGGCAGCCGGTCGACCGCCTGCCACCATACCAACGCAACATCGGGATGGTGTTCCAGAATTATGCGCTTTTTCCGCACATGACGGTCCAGGAGAATGTCGGCTTCCCGCTCTCCGTCCGCCAGGTGAGCAAGGCTGACATCGCATCACGCGTGGCGCGGGCGCTAGACATGGTGCGGCTGAGGCAATTCGGCGACGCCGGCCGACACAGCTATCCGGCGGACAGCAGCAGCGGGTGGCGCTTGCCCGCGCCCTGGTGTTCCAGCCAAGCCTGGTGCTGATGGACGAGCCGCTCGGCGCGCTCGACAAGAAACTGCGCGAACACATGCAGCTCGAGATCAAGCAACTGCATACGATGCTGGGCATCACCATCGTCTATGTCACGCACGACCAGAGCGAGGCACTGACGATGTCGGATCGCGTCGCCGTTTTCAACCAAGGCGCGATCGCCCAGTTGGGCTCGCCTGACGACCTCTACAACACACCGCAAAGCTCGTTCGTGGCGAGCTTCATAGGCGAAAACAACACGCTGGAAGGCATGGTCGAGCGCGTCTCCGGCGGGCAATGCCGCGTGCGGCTGAACGGCGGCGGCGAGCTTACGGCGCTTGCGATCGGCGTAGCGCAAGGCAGCGCTTGCCACGTCGCGATCCGGCCGGAGCGGCTCAATCTCACGCCGGCTGCCGCCGGCGCCAACGCGCTGCCGGCCACGGTCGACGGACGTATCTATCTCGGCGACCACCTGCGCCTTGTGGCCAAGCTCGCCAACGAGCAAGTGCTGATCGTCAAGGTCGGCCCCGAAGCGACGATGGCGAATGGCGAGACCGTGACGGTCTCCTGCGCGCCCAATGATTGCCGCGCCTTTCCGGCCGATGCGGGAACGGGCGGGGCCATTCCAAAACAGGGGAAAACGACATGAAACATGTGAGAACACATCTGCTCGCGCTTGCGACCGCCACGGCGGTCATGACGATCGCCGGTGCCGTCCGCGCGGACGAGCTGTCCATCATGGCAAGCGGCGGCGCCTGGCAGGACGCGCAGCGCAAGGCCTGGTTCGAGCCGTTCGCCAAGGAGACGGGCGCCAAGATCCTCGAGCAGGAATATCTCGGCGATCTCGGCAAGGTCAAAGCCATGGTGGAGACCGGCAATGTACCGATCGACCTCGTGACGGTCGAAACCGCGACCGTGCTGCAAGGCTGCGACGCAGGCATCCTCGAACGGCTCGACTATGCCAAGATCGGGCCGCGCGACAAGTTCATCGAAGGCTCGGCGCTCGATTGCGGTGTAGGTCTCGATGCCTACGGCGACATCCTCGCCTATGACCCGACGGTGCTGAACGACGGGCCGACCTCGGTCCTCGACCTCTTCGACACAACGAAATTCCCCGGCAAGCGCGCCATGCGCAAATTCCCGGCACAGAATCTCGAATGGGCGCTGCTTGCCGACGGCGTCCCGCCCGCCGACGTCTATAAAGTGCTGGCCACGCCGGAAGGGGTCGACCGCGCCTTCAAGAAGCTTGACACGATCAAAAAGGACATCGTGTGGTGGGATGCCGGCGCGCAGCCGGCGCAGCTCCTCGCCTCCAAGGAGGTGGTTATGACCACCGCGTGGAACGGCCGCATCCAGAACGCCATCGACAACGACAAGAAGCCGTTCAAGATCGTCTGGAACAACCAGATCCTCGAATACGACATGATCGCCATCCCGAAGGGCGCGCGCAATCCGGAACTCGCCTACAAGTATCTGGCTTACATCAGCGATCCGAAGAACAACGCCAAGCTCGCCAGCTACATCACCTATGGGCCGGTGCGCACCGACGCGGCGTCCTTCGTGGCGGCGGACGCCCTGCCCAAGCTGCCCAACGCTCCGGACCATCTGGCGGGCGCGTACCTGGTCGCCGACACCGAGTTCTGGGGCGACTACGGCGAGGATCTCGTCAAGCGCTTCAACGCCTGGCTTGCCCAGTAGGATCCCAGATGTCGGCGCTCCAGCCCAGCCAACTCGACCGGCCGACGCTGGCCCGCGACCGGTCAGCCGCCGATGCGGACCTGAAATCCGTGTCGGCGGCGCTCCGCCGCGCCGAATTCGGTGATCGAATGCGCACGCTGCTGCTCGCGGCACCCCTGCTGGTCCTCCTGGCGCTAAGCTTCGGCATTCCGATCGTGCTGCTGCTCTCGCGCGCCGTGTACGATCCCACGATCGCCGACGCACTGCCCAAGACCACGCAGGCGTTGAGCGGCTGGAACGGCCAGGGCCTGCCGGGCGACGATGCTTTCGCCGCCCTGGCCGCGGACCTCAAAGACAACCAGGGCAAGGGCACGGCCTATCAATTGGCCAAGAGCATGAACGCGCGCCTGCCCGGCGCGCGCAGCCAGGTGCTGAAGACGGTGCGCAAGCTCGAAAACGCTGACGGCCAGGCTGCGCTCGACGCCATGAAATCAGTGCCATTCTGGTCGGCTCCGTCGACCTGGCCGGCGATCCAGAGCGGCACCCGGAGCTTGACTTCCTTCTACCTTCTCAGCGCGCTCGATCTGCGCTGGAACGCCGATGGCGGCATCGAACGGGTGCCGCCCGAGCAGGCGATCTTCATTCAGGTGTTTCTGCGCACCTTCTTCGTCGCCGCCGCAGTCACATTGGCAACGCTGGTCCTCGGGTTTCCGCTCGCCTATCTGATAGCCAACGTGCCGAAAGGGCTGGCCGCCATCCTAATCGTGGCCGTGCTTTTGCCCTTCTGGACGTCGATCCTCGTCCGCACTGCCGCCTGGACGGTGCTCCTGCAGAAATTCGGCCTGGTCAACGACTTCCTGCTGTTTGTTGGCGTCGCCAGCGACCGGCTTGACCTGATGTACAGCCGTATCGGGCTCATCATCGCCATGACCCATATCCAGCTGCCGTTCACGCTGCTGCCGATCTACAGCGTCATGCGCACCATCCCGCCCTCGCAGATGAAGGCCGCCTATTCGTTGGGCGCCCGACCCTTCACCGCCTTCCGTCGCATCTACATTCCGCAGGTGTTCCCCGGCGTGATGGCAGGTTGCCTGCTGACGTTCATCCTGTGCCTCGGCTACTATATCACCCCTGCCCTGATCGGCGGCGCGAGCGACCAGCTGATCAGCAACTTCATCGCCAACTACGTCAATGTCGAACTGAATTGGGAGATGGCGGCGGCGCTCTCCTTCATCCTGCTCGTCTTCACGCTGGCGCTGTTCGCAATCTTCGCCCGCATCCTCGGCCTCGACCGCCTGAAGCTGGTGTAGCCATGCTGTTGTCCCCCTACCCCACCACCGGCGAACGCGTCCGCATCGCCCTGCTCTGGCTGTGGTGCGGACTGGTGATCCTGTTCCTGCTGGTGCCGATCCTGATTCCGGTACCGCTCTCCTTCAATAGCGGTGCCTTCTTCATCTTCCCGCTGGAGGGAATTTCAACGCGCTGGTACGAGGTGGTGCTCGGCACTCAGCGCTGGCAATCGGCGATCGGCAACAGTCTGATCGTCGCCTTCGGCACAACGCTGATCGCAACCACGCTGGGCACGCTGACGGCCATCGCGCTGTCCGACGAGAAATTCCCCGGTCGACGCATCATCATGCCGCTGCTTTTGTCGCCGTTGATCGTGCCGGTGGTGATCACGGCCGTCGGCTCGTACCTGTTCTACGCGCGCGTCGGGCTAGCCAGCACCTATGCCGGCATCATCCTGGCGCACACCGCGTTGGCCAGCCCCTTCGTCGTGGTAACAGTAGGCGCCAGCCTCACCGGTTTCGACCGCAACCTAATGCGCGCCGCAGCGATTTCGGGGGCAAGACCGCTGACTGCATTTTTCCGCGTGATGCTGCCGCTGATCCTGCCCGGCGTGCTGTCGGGCGCGGCCTTCGCTTTCGTCACCTCCTTCGATGAAGTGGTGGTGGTGCAGTTCCTGGCCAGCGCCAGCCAGCGCACCATGCCGCTCGAGATGTTCATTGGACTGCGCGAAAAGCTCAGCCCGGCCATCACCGCCGCCGCGACGCTGATGATGGCGCTATCGATCGTACTCCTGGTCGTTGCCAATCTTCTGGCGCGACGCGGTCGGACAGCCCCGAATAGATGAGAGCGCAACGCTATCAGACGGGAATGGTGATGCGCGTCGCGATAAGCGGCTGCGTTCCTTGGAATGGATCGTGCCGGCGCCCCGCTGTCGATCGTGCTTCTGATCGTCGCCACCTTCTGGCACGGCGCGGCCAAACCGATATGGCGCTTCGGCATAGGCAGAAGCCGGTGCTATCAGATGCCCGCCGCCGGCGCCCAGATCACATCTTCAATCCGCGTTGCCCCCGTCGCCAGCATCACCAGCCGATCGAAGCCAAGCGCCGAGCCGCTTGCCTCGGGCATTACCGCTAGAGCATCGAGAAAATCCTCGTCGAGCGGATAGCGCTCGCCATAGACGCGCTCCTTCTCGTCCATCTCGGCGAGGAAGCGGCGGCGCTGTTCGGCCGGGTCGGTCAATTCGCCGAAGGCGTTGGCAAGCTCGACGCCGCAGCAATAGAGTTCGAAGCGCTCGGCGACGCGCGGATCGTCGGCACTTGGCCGGGCAAGTGCGGCCTCCGATACCGGATAGCCGTAGAGGATGGTGGCCCGCCCCTGCCCCAGCGCCGGCTCGACCTTTTCCACCATCACCCGGCTGAACAGGTCGGCCCAGTTGTCGTCGGGCGCGGTGCGCAGGCCGGCGCGGACCAGCGCTGCGTGCAGCGCGTCGCGGTCGGTGCCGCCGTCGGGGGCGACGGTCGCCAGCAGATCAATGCCGGTGTGCCGGGCGAAGGCTTCCGCGACGCTCAGCCGTTCCGGCTCGGCGAACGGGTCGGCGATGCGGCCACGAAAGCTGAAGCTTTTCGCACGGGCCTTTTCCGCGGCGAGCGCCAGGAAGTCGGCGCAGTCGGCCATCAGAGCCTCATAGGTCTCGCCGACGCGATACCATTCCAGCATGGTGAATTCGGGGTGGTGCAGCGGCCCACGCTCGCGATTGCGCCAGACCGCGCCCAGGCTGAAGATGCGCGTCTCGCCCGCGGCAAGCAGCTTCTTGCAGGCGAATTCCGGCGAGGTGTGGAGATAGAGCGGCTGGCGCGATCCGTCAGGCCCGATCGCCTCGGTGGCGAAGGCTGCAAGATGCGCCTCGTTGCCGGGCGAGGCCTGCAGCGCAGCCGTCGTCACCTCGATGAAGTCGCGTTCGGCAAACCAGGCTCGCAGCGCCGCGGCGATGGCGTTGCGCGCCATCAGCCTTGGCCGGCGGTCGGCATGGACATGCGGCGTCCACCAGGGCGAAGCGCCGGTCATGGACAGGAAAATCGCGCAGAAGGCTGGCGGTTCGCCGCAAGATGCGCTAGGGCGCACGCGATGGCCGCCGTCGCCGATTTACGGCACTCAACGCTTGCAGGCCGAATAACTCGATTAGGATTGAATACCGTGGTCAAGGTCATCGCCAGTTCCTTACGCAAAGGCAACGTCGTCGATAAGGACGGCAAGCTCTATGTCATTCTCTTTGCCGAAAACATCCACCCTGGCAAGGGCACGCCGGTAACGCAGCTCGACATGCGCCGTATCGGCGACGGCGTGAAGGTCTCGGAGCGCTATCGCACGACCGAGATGGTCGAGCGCGCTTATGTCGAGGAACGCGAGCACACCTTCCTCTATGCCGACGGCGAAGGCTTCCATTTCATGAACCCGGAGAGCTACGACCAGGTCGTGGCCTCGGAAAGCGTGGTCGGCGACATGGCTCCCTACCTGCAGGAAGGCATGGCGGTGCAGCTAGCGCAGTTCAACGGCGCGCCGATCTCGCTGGTGCTGCCGCAGCGCGCCACTTTCGAGGTGGTGGAGACCGAGCCGGTCACCAAGGGCCAGACAGCGTCTTCTTCCTACAAGCCGGCCGTGCTTTCCAACGGCGTGCGCACCGCGGTGCCGCCACACATCTCCGCCGGCACGCGCGTGGTGGTGATGACCGCCGACGGCTCCTATGTCGAGCGCGCCAAGGATTAGAGCGGACGCCTGAAAAGTATCGGGCGGACTTGTTTGACGCATGTCGTCGTCCCAAAACCGCTGCGCACTTTTGGGCGACATGCCCTTTTGTCTGATGCATGTCGTTGTCGCAAAACCGCTGCGCACTTTGGGCGACATGCCCTTTTGTTTGACGCATGTCGTCGTCCCAAAACCGCTGCGCACTTTTGGGCGACATGCCCTTTTGTCTGATGCATGTCGTTGTCGCAAAACCGCTGCGCACTTTGGGCGACATGCCCTTTTGTTTGATGCATGTCGTTGTCCCAAAACCGCTGCGCACTTTTGGGCGACATGCCCTTTTGTTTGATGCATGTCGTTGTCCCAAAACCGCTGCGCACTTTTGGGCGACATGCCCTTTTGTTTGATGCATGTCGTTGTCCCAAAACCGCTGCGCACTTTTGGGCGACATGCCCTTTTGTTTGATGCATGTCGTTGTCCCAAAACCGCTGCGCACTTTTGGGCGACATGCATTGGGTTACTGCATGTTCGATTGGCGTTCGTTCCTGACGTCGTTGAGGCCCCTCAGCGCGTCATGATTGCCGGTGGCCGCGGCGGCGCGAAACGCCTGCTCGGCGTCGGCGAAGCGGCGCAGCTTCAGATAGGCATAGCCGCGCAGCACCATCAGGCCGGTGCGCTCGGGCGCGATGCGCGCGCGCTCGTCGAGGGCCATGATCGTCTCGTTGTAGCGGCCGCGATCGAAAGCGGTGTTGGCCTGGGCCTCGAGCAGCGCCGTCCTGATCTCGATGCTGCGACCGGCCTCCATCGGCGCCTGCGAGGCGGCAATCGCCGCCCTGTCGATCAGTCCGGCGCGCAGATAGGCAAGGCTCTGGCCATAGGCGGCGTCGGCCCGCGTCCTGCCGGAGCCGCGCAGCGCGACGTCGAAGGCGGCCGCGGCCTCGATCGGCCTGTTGACCTGCATAAGGCACCAGCCGCGAGACAGCGCCGTCTGTGGCGACAGCGACGAAGGATCGAGCGTGGTCGAGCAGTTGCGGGGCGCCTGCCGTGCTCTGCCGGGCGTCGCCGCGCGCGGCCTGGCGGCGCTGTGCTCGCTGACCTCGACCTGGGCGAGCGGGCGGCGCCGCGACGGTTGCTCCTGCCCAGCCTCGTTCGAGGCAGCCGCGGCTTGCCTGGGCTTGCCGACGGCGGCTGTCTCGATGCTGCGTTCGCCGACCGTCGGTATGCGCTCTGACCGGCCTATCCAAGCCGACTGGATTTCCCTGACGCCTGCCTTGTCGCCGGTCTTCCAGCGCGTCAGCGCAAGCCCGTAGGCGGAAGGCTCCTCATCGGGTTTCCACTCAAGCGCCAGCTTGAACCACTGCGCCGCGGTCTGCGGCTGGTTTAGGGCATCCGCATACCAACCGAACTGCTGCGCCGAGGCCGCGTCCTTGGCGGCGTAAACCGCCTGCACCATGCGCTGCAGCACTTGCGGGGTGAGCGGCGCCGGCGGCGTCATGGCGAGCAGGTTTGCCACCGCCGCGAGATAGACCTTGCGCGTATCGTCGTCCGTATCGCGCCACCGGAAGAGGATGTCCTCCGCCTCGGCCGGGCGGTTCTGGTTGATCAGGGCGAGCGCCAGGCCCTGCGACGACTTGGCGGTGTCTTCCTTGTCGCGCGCCTTGCGGAACCACGTCTCGGCCCTCTGCGGATTGTCACGCTGGACATAGTACCAGCCGAGCAGCAGATCGTCCGAAGCCAGGCCGCCTTCCCGGGCAAGGCCCTCAACCGTTGCGATGTCGGCGGCGGGAATGACCAGCTTCGGATCGGCATCGGCGTTGGCGAGGCTCTGCCTGGCGATGTCACCGCGCAAGGCGGCGAACTCGCCCTTGCCGTCGGGCGTCTTCTGCTCCGTCGCCAGCAATTGGTCCAGGTTCTGCCGCGACAGCAGCGGCAGTGCCTTCTGGACGGTGGCGAAGCGCTCCTCGGGCTTCTTGCAGTTGTCCAGGATGTAGAGATAGGCGTCCTTGGCGCGATCCTCGCGCCGGGTGCGCGCGAACGCCTCCGCGACACGCCACAGCACGTCGACGTCGCCGCATGTCAGGAGGCTGGAATTAGTCGAGCCGACGCGAATGACGGCATCATACTGCTTCAGGTTGGAGGCGTTGATGAGCTGCTCCCTCGCCTCCGCCAGCGCCAGCCGCTGCAGAAGGTCGGCCGGGGGCTGCCAGCCGGCCTGCGCCGTCTGCCGGTCCGCGATCGCCTTGCGCAACTCTGCCAGCTTGCCCGCCGAATAGAGCTTCCACATCTGGTCGAGTTGCGGATCGCCCTGCCTGCGCACGGCCAGCGGATTTGCCGGCGGCGTCCAGTCCGGATAGAGCGCCTTGAGCCGCGCGATCTCGGCGTTCAGCCGCTTGGTGTCGCCCTTCGAGGCAAAGTAGCGCAGCGCGCTCTCGTCGATCTTTCGCGAGGATGCCGGCGCCACATCGGCGTCAACCGGCTGGTCGCCCTGGGCCAGGGTGATGGGCTTTGACAGGCTTTGCTGCGAGGCATCGTCGCGAGGGTTTTGCGCGGCATTCGGAAATGTCCCAGCTTTTGGGAAGGTCGCCGGGCTCGACAAATAGCCGCCCTGATGAAGCACCATGGCGCCGAGCAGTACCGTTCCGGCAGCTATGAAGATTGCCGGTTTCATAGGCACTCCGGATGATGGCGGCGCGCATAGGCGAGCGCGAGCAGCTGGAGTGTCGAAGGATAGTAGTCGGTCGGCTGGAACGCCTTGAGATCGCCGGCCAGCGGCTTGCTCTCGATAACGCAGGAGACGAGCGCCGGAATGATGCGGTAGCCGCTGTCGGCCAGCAACTGCCGCGTCTGTCCGGTCGCGATGTCGACGATGCGAACACGGCCTTGATCGTCAGGCATCTGCGACAGGAACGGGGCAAGCAGGTCGCGGTCATGGATGCCGGCGCGCAGCAGGTAAAGCGGAATGCGAAGCGCGTTGTAGCTGAACTCCTGCGGGAAGCCGTCGGCGACGGCCGGCTGCGCTTTCAACGAAACCCAATCAGGCGGCAGCTCCGAAGGTCCGATTTTCATCGAACTGGCCAGCAGGGTCCTGCCGTTGGCGGCAAGTTCGTTCCAGGGTCCGTCGGGGGCAAGCTCGGCCATCACCGGAAGCGCCTCGAAGACCCAGTAGGACGGATTGACGACCGGGCCGTCGGGACGGTCGCCGGCGGCAAAGCCGGAATTGCCGGGCTTGAGCAGAACGAGGTCGCCCACCTTCTCCAGGCTGCCGGCGGCGAGCGCCATCGCCATGCCGGTCGCGGCCTGGGTAAGGTCGGGACGGTGCCATGCCTCGCCAGCCAACGCCAGGCCATAAGCGATCAGCAGATCGCCGTCGGAAGCGTTGTTCGTGTCGCTGATATGCGGCTTCGCGGCGGGGTCCCATTTCCAGGCCGCCAGGCCGTCGTCACGCACCATCATCTCCGTGCGCGTGAACGCCCAGATGCGGTCGAAATCGCCCCGGTTGCCGGCAAGGTAAGACAAAAGCAGCCCGTAACCCTGACCTTCGCTGTGACTTATCCCGCCATTGGCGTTGTCGACGATTCGACCGGCGGGGTCGAGGAACTTGTCCTTGTAGAGCGACCACTCCTGCGAGGTGATCGCTGCGGCCGCGAGGCTTGCCCGGGCTGGTGCGAGCAGCGAGGCGGCCAAGGCAAAGGCTACGAGAAAGGCCTGCACGGGACTGCTCACTTGCGGCGCCCCAGCGACGCAAGCAATCCTGCCGTTGCCAGCCCGAGCACGATCGACAACACCGTCAGCACCGCGGCGTAGGACAGCGCATTGGCCGACAGCCAGTTGGCGACGATCAGGCGGTAGTTGGATAGCGAAAAGGGCTGCGTCTCGACGAAACTGAAGCGCGTGACGGGCAGCGTCGCAACCTTGTCGTCGCCGGAATCGACCGTTGTGAGATGGCCGCCCATCTGGCGCCAACTGCGTTGCTGGGTCAGCGTGCGCACGCCTTCGCGAAGCGCGCTGGCCGTCGGCGCGGTGATCACGGTCCAGGTGCCGCCGACGGTCGGGCTGGTTTCCTGCGCGACGAGCAGGCTGGCGCTGCCCTGCGGCGTGTATTCGGCCGGCCTGCCCGGGAAAATGCGGAAGGAATCCATGGAGATGTTGAAGGTCCTGCCCATCCAGTCCTCGAGCGAACTGATCTGACCCCGCCAACCGCTGCCACGCAGCTTCTGGCGCCACTCGTCGAAAGTCGTTTCGGTGTTCGGCTTGATCGAGGCGACCACCAGTCCCCAGGTCGAGGAACTGTTGCCGGATACGCCGACCTGGGCTAGCACGGCCGGCGGAACTTGCGACAGCGGGCTGATGAAGACAGCGTTGCGATCGGACACGGCTGCCGCGGCGGTCGATGAATCCACACCGATCAGGCGGCCGGCGGCCACCGACATGCGTGCCATGAGCGTCACTCCGGCCGAGACCGTCTCGGGCTGGGCGCGGTCCATGATAAGAGGCAGCGCATAATCGGTTCTGCTGTAGGGCGCACCGGTGCCGCTGATCGCGGCAAGATCCGGAATCCGGGCGATCCGGGCGAAGTCGGGCATGACGAGCTCGGACGTGTCGAAGACGGCAAAGCGCTGAGCGCCCTGAGCAGTGGCGCCCGGGGCGCAGATGGCGTCTGCCTCGGTCAACAACACCGCCTCGATCGCAATAGTGTTCTCGCCCGGCCGGAAGTGGCGCATCGTCACCTTGATCGGCAGGTGACGCAGGATCTCGCCGCCCGCGGTGGTGATCGGCACGGTGGCGGCGATGTTGTCGTTGACATAGACGTCGATATGGCTGCCCGGCAGCACCTCCGCCGAATAGGCGGCGTCGAGCAGGATGGTGGCCTGGCCATAGGCGCCGGCATAAAAATCTGAGGGCACACCGACAGCGAGATCGGTGCGGATCCGGCGACCCGAAAATTCCTGGGTGTTCACGCCGAGATCGGAGAATTTGAGCGTGCTGGCGCCGAGCAGCATCGGCACGTCGGGCGTGCGCCAGCTTCGCGTGCCGAGGCTGGTGCGCAGGCTGCCGACCGGGCGATCCACCTGCTTGGCGAGGTCGTCGATCGCCGTGTCGACGGCCTGCCAGTTCGGACCGCTGACGACCAGGGTCGAAGGGCCGAGCTTCGGGTCGTCGACCATTGTTGCAACCGGTCCCGCCTCCGCTCCCTCGGGCAGCCTCGCCACCAGCTTGGCGATATCGGCGGCGGGGCCGAGAACGACGTTGGCCACGCCGGGGCCGGAGGCAGGCGAACCGGTCTCGCTGACCTCGAAGGACTGGTTCGGCATGTTGGCCATCAACGCCAGCGCCTCGCCGAGCCGCACCGTCGGCGCCGTTGAGACAGCCTGGGCCATGGATGGCACAATCAGGTTGAAGGTCGTGGCTCCGTTTTCATCGACGCCGACGGCGCGCAGATCCTCGACCCGTTTCCAGTGTCCTGCTTCCGCGCCCTCGAAGGAGAAGAAGCTGCGCGCGAGATCGATCTGGGTCCACAACTCATAGGTCGACTGGATGGTGCAGTCGGTGCGATGCCGCTGCACCGCCGAAATCACGATATCGTTCAACCCGGCATGCAAAACCTTCGGCGGAACGGTGGCGACAATGTCGGCGGCATCGTCCGAGGCGGCGATCGGCTCGTCGACGACCTTGGTGCCGTTAATCGACACGGTCATGCGCGAAGCCTCCGGGGCGACGACGACCGCATTCTGATAGCCGAGATGGAGCTCGCTTGCTGCGTCGGCCTGCTCGGGCGTCAGGAAGACCGACCAGGAGCGTTGCGCATATTCGCCGGAAAGCACGAGTTCGCTGAACGGTATGAAGTGGCGTTTGGCGGGTTGAATGGCGGCCTGCTGTATCCCGGGCTCGGCCGTGCCCCTATTACCCGCGGCAGATGACGGCGTGGTCCCCGGCAGGACAGTCTGGGCTCCAGGTGCGGGCGGCTGCGAAGGCGGCGCGGCCGGTCGCTCCTCGGACATGTCGAACGGGGTCTGTGCGGCCGTTGGCCACGTCGCCAGCAGAAGCAGAAGCAGCCAGACGCTTCTCATGGCCGCTTCTCCGCGAGCTGTCCAACCTGCGCGCTCCTGGTTCTGCCCCGCAGATCGCGCCAGAAATAGACCAGGCCGCGATAGGTCTGGAAAATCGCGAGGCGCAGGAACCAGCCCGTGCCGCGCAGCAGGCCCGGATTGCCGCGCCGCGAAAGCTGGAACTGCTCCCACTGCTTGGAATTGGCGAAGATCAGGTCGGCGACCAGCCGGTGGTGCACGGCCTCGCTCGGCTGGTAGAGGCAGCCGACCGCGATGCCGTCGGAGGTGCGCTCGAAGTTGCGGATGGCGACCGGCAGCACCGCCTCGGTGCCGTCGGCGAACAGCTTGAAACGGATACCGGCCCTGGCATCCTTGGCAAGATCCTCGAGCTCGGCGTCCAGCACGGTGAGGCGCGCGCCGAAGGCCGAGACGTTCTCGATCGTGCCCTTGTACCATTTGCCGTCGATCTCGAAATCGGCGCGACGGCTAACCTTGACGCGCCTGGTGGCGGCACGCTCACCCCGTTCGGAGACGACACCCAGCGCACAGCCCGCCATGATGAGGTTGAGCAGGTTCCAGCCGCCGACGACCAGTGTCACGTCCGCCTTGTAAGGCTCGGTGTAGACCTTGTAGGCCGTCATGGCGACGCCGACCAGGAGCACGCCGAAGATGACGAAGAAGGGCTTGCCGATCTCCGACAGACGGCTGGTCGCGATCGACTCGTCCTTGGCCGTCACCTTGAAGGTCGGCTTGCGCGGATTGAGGATCACCGAAACGATGGCCGGCAAAAGATGCACGGTCTGCACATATTCGTAGAGCTCTGAGATCCACGGCCAGCGGAAGGCGCCGTAGAGATAATTCTGCATCATCAGGTTCACGATCATGTAGCTCAGCGTATAGGCCATGAACTCGCCGCCGGAGGCGGTGAATATCTGCAGGTCGAAGAACAGGTAGAAGAGCGGCGCGACCAGGAAGATGGCGCGCGGGAACGGGAACAGCCAGAACAGCGTCGAGGACATGTAGCAGAGGCGCTGCGGGATCGAGAGGCCGCGCTTCAACGGCGGGAAACGGAAGCGCAGGATCTGCATCATGCCTTGCGCCCAGCGGCTGCGCTGGCCGATGAAGCTGGCGAAGGTGGCGGGTTGCAGGCCGGCGATCAGCGGCTTGTCGACATAGACGCTGTGCCAGCCGCGCGCGTGCAATTCAACCGCGGTCTCGCAGTCCTCGGTGATGCTGACGCCGCTGAAGCCGTTGGTCTCGACAAGCGCCGAGCGCCGCAGCACCGCGGCCGAGCCGCAGAAGAAGGACGCGTTCCATTTGTCGAGGCCGCGCTGGATGATGCCGTAGAACATCTCGTTCTCCGAGGGCATCTTCTCGAAGGTCTTCAGATTGCGCTCGACAGGATCGGGGTTAAGGAAGAAATGCGGCGTCTGCACCAGGAACAGGCGCGGATCCTCATCGAAATAGCCGACGGTCTTTTTCAGGAAATCGCGCGCCGGCGCATGGTCGGCGTCGAAGACCGCGACCAACTCGCCGGTCGACGTGGCGAGCCCGTTGTTGAGATTGCCGGCCTTGGCATGCTCGTTGCGGTCGCGCGTCAGATAGTTGACCCCGAGATCGGCGGCGAGCTTCTGCAACCGGGCGTGACGACGCTCGGCATTGGTGGCGTCGACGATGCGGTCGGAGTTGCGCTTCTGCAGCGTGCCGCCGTCGTCGAGCAGCCAGACGGTGAACCTGTCCGGCGGATAGTCCATGCCTCTCGCCGCGGCCATGGTGTTGGCGAGCAGATCGGGATCTTCGTTGTAGGTCGGGATGAAGACATCGACGGTCGGCAGCCGGTCATTGGAGTTGGCACGCGACGGGCGCGAAGGCAGCGGCAGCGCGACGACGAAGAGGCTGAGCGCCAGCATCATGACGCTGTAGAGTTCGGCCAAATAGAGCAGCACGCCGGGGATGAAGTTTTCCAGCTGATTGACCGGCGGCAGCGTGCTGGTCGTGCGCCAATAGACGTAACGCATGACGATGGCGGTACCGAAAGCCAGCGCGATCAGCCGCCAGATGCCGTCAGGACGCACCAGCTTGAGGATCATCATGGCGAGGAGCACGCTCATCGAGGCGACGAGCTGCGTTTCCAGGCTGATCGGCAGCGACACCATGGTGATGACGCAGACCGAAGCCATTGCCCATTGCAAGACGATCAGGAACTTCCGCATCCAAGTGCCTCTGCAATCGGCTTCGGCCGGTCGGGCCACCGCTTGGCAATCGCTTACGGCAAGGTAGCCCCTCGCCTGCCGCTGCCTATTCCGGTTTCGCGCTACAACCACACCGCCTGATTCCAGTTGTGCCGCGATGATGGTTAACGAGAGGTGTCTTCCTTGCCCTGGACACAGGCCGAATCCGTCTTTGCACAAGGCGGCGGTGGAACGATCGTCGCGGGGGCACCGTCAGAGGCGGCGGGAACCGGTGGCACGGAGTTCGGCGTTTGCGTCTGGGCCGTCTGTCCTCCCGGCGGCGCCGGCACCGTCGGGCCGACCGGCGGTGGCTGCTCCGGCGTCGGCGGTGCCTGCTCAGCCGCGATGTGCTGGCGCGCAAGCCGGCGCGCCGGCTGAGCCGGAGCCGGCGGAGTGGTCACAGTGCCGAACTGAGCGGCGCCGAGCGGATAGATCGGATGACCGGACTTGCCGATCGCCGCGTCCGGACCAGGCGCGCCGCCATAAGGGTTCCAGTTGCGTGTCCTGAACGCCGAGGAAATCGTATAGCCATACAGGGCTTCCAGCAGCTGCTGCTCGGACGCATCCTGGTCGCAAAGCCGCAGCCGCACCTGGACAGAGCCCTTGTTGCCGATCAGGGTCTGGGTGGAACCGGTGGAGGTGATGCGCTGCCAGCCATAGAGGCAGGTGTCGCCGGAGGCGCCGCGACCGACGGCATAGCCGAACGGGCCATACTTGTTCTGCACGAAGAAAGGCGAGCGCTGCATGCGGATGCCGGGCAGCAATTGCCGCATCTCGGAGCCGATATCGCCGATCGGCAGATAACCGTCGCGCAGCCTGCCCTCTCCAGCCATCGAGGCATCGACCGGGCCGAAAATCTGCACCCGAAGCATATTCTGGCCGGGCGTGCGCGCCGAGGTCGCGAGCAGTATGTCCTGCTCGGTGGCATTGGCGAAGCGCCGCTCGAGCACGGCGGTGACGGCTGGTCCGCCCGGAGACGGATAGGCGAAGGCGGTTTCTGCAGGCACCATGAGTGTGCCGGAAGAGTTGGCCAGCGGCGGCGGATTGGCGCAGCTTGCAACGAGACCGGCGGAAATCAGACCTGCAGCCCGCAGAACGGCGCTCGGCGTTCTACGGGGTCGGGCAGCATAGATTTGGCGGGAACGGGCTAAGTCCATCTGCGCGAAGCTAAGAGATTCGCCCGGATTGACGAAGGGTTAATGCAACCCCAGGCCGTATCCCGCTCAACAAAAAGCCGGCCGAGTCAGAAGCGCCACACTCGACGGTCGACGACGCCCGTCAGGCGGCCGTCTCGACCGGCAGGCCGGCGGCCTTCCATTCCGGCATGCCCTCTTCCAGCCGCCGCGCCGCAAATCCGAGAGAGCGCAATGTCGATACCGCCTCGAAGGACATGACGCACCATGGACCACGGCAGTAGGCGACGATCTCCCGGTCCATCGCGACCCCGGCGGACCAGGCCTTGACCTCCCCGAGCGGGACATTGATCGCGCCGGACACATGGCCAAGCGCGAACTCGTCCGGCGGGCGGACATCGATCAGCGTCACCAATCCGTCGCGCATGAGCGCCTGTAGTTCGTCCCGGCCTACTGGTCGCATCTCGTCTCGCGCGTGAAAATAGCCGCGCGCGATGCGGTCGACTTCTGCAAGGTGACGCTCGGCTATCGCGCGGAGCGAGGCGGAAGCCGACAGCACGCTGTCGTCGCTAAGCGAATAATGCACGAACTTGCCGTCGCGCTCAGCCGTGACGATACCGGCGCGGCGAAGCGCCTGAAGATGCTGGGAGATGTTGGCGATCGGTTGTCCCAGCTTGGCCGCCAGCGCCTCGACGCTGCGCGCGCCTTGCGCCAGATGCTCGATCATCTCCAGGCGCAGCGGGTGTCCAAGCGCCTTGGCGACTATCGCGAACTGCTCGTAGAGCGCCTGCTTCGGATTGCGGATTGACATTGGCCTTTCAGCGACGCACCGTCATTCAATAGAGTTGTTGAATGACGGTTTCGACCGGCTGTCAAGACTATGCGGCAGCTCCTTGTGGGAGGAAGATCAATGATCCTCAGGCAGTTCCTGCATCGAGAGCCGGTTGCCGCCTCCTACCTGTTCGGCTGCGGCGGCAACGCGTCCGCGGCTGTCGTCGATCCGGTCGGCGACATTGCGCCCTATATGGAGGCAGCGCGCGCGACCGGCATGCGCATCCTGTATGTCATCGACACCCATATCCACGCCGACCACATCTCGGCCGGGCGGGCGCTCGCCGAAGCGAGCGGCGCTGACTATGTCCTGTTCGAAGACGCCGAGGCCGACTTCCCGTTCCGGCGCGTGAAGGACGGCGAGGTGCTGGAGCTCGGCAATGTGACGGCGACCGTGATCCACACGCCCGGCCATACGCCAGAGCATCTCAGCCTGCTCGTCACCGACCATACCCGTTCGACCGAGCCGTGGTTCGTGCTCACCGGACACACGCTGATGGTCGGCGACCTCGGCCGAACCGAGCTTGCTTCGAGCGCCGAAGACGGCGCCCGCGCGCTCTTCGCCAGCGCGCAACGCCTGAAGCAATTGCCCGATCACATCGAGGTGCTGCCGGGCGCCTATTCCGGCTCGGTCTGCGGCCGCTCGCTGAGCGGCAAGCCGACATCGACGATCGGCTTCGAGCGGCGCTTCAACAAGGCCTTTCGCATCGAGGACGAGGAGCAGTTCGTCGCCGCCATGACCGCCGACATCCCGCCTCCGCCCCCGGAAGCCGCCCGCAACCGGGCCGCCAACGCCGGAGCGACGTCTTGAGCGCATCCGCGCCGGCCGTCGCGCTCGGCCTCAAGGCCAACTGGAAACAATTTGCGCTGCTTGTGCTGATCAACGCCTTCGTCGGCGGCATGGTCGGCATCGAGCGGACCGTGGTGCCGCTGATCGGTGCGGAGGAGTTCGGCGTCGCCTCGACGACGCTCGTCGTCTCCTTCATCGTCAGCTTCGGCGTGGTCAAGGCCTGCGCCAATCTCGTTTCCGGACAGCTTGCGGACCTATGGGGGCGCAAGCGCGTGCTGATCCTCGGCTGGCTTTTCGGCCTGCCGGTGCCCTTCATCATCATCGCGGCACCGAACTGGGGCTGGATCGTCGCCGCCAACGCGCTGCTCGGCATCAACCAGGGACTTGCCTGGTCGATGACGGTGATCATGAAGGTCGACCTCGTCGGACCGAAATCGCGCGGCCTTGCCGTCGGCCTGAACGAGTTCGCCGGTTATCTCGCCGTCGGCATCACCGCCTTCCTGACCGGCTACCTGGCGAGCCGCTACGGGCTGCGTCCGGTGCCGATCTATCTCGGCGTCGGCTATGCGATCGTGGGTGCCGCGCTATCGATCCTTTTGGTACGCGACACGCGCGAGCATGTGCGGCTGGAACTGGCCAACCATGCCAAACAGGCTTCGCCGCTCGGCTTTCGCGAGATCTTCATGCTGACCTCCTTCGGCGACCGCAATCTTTTCGCCGCCTCGCAGGCGGGCCTCGTCAACAATCTGAACGACGGCATGAGCTGGGGCCTCTTTCCGCTCTTCTTCGCCGCCAACGGGCTCGGCGTCGAGCGGATCGGCATCCTGAAGGCCGTCTACCCGGCCGTTTGGGGCGTGTTCCAGGTCGCGACCGGGCCGCTGAGCGATCGGTGGGGGCGCAAGGGCCTGATCGTCGCCGGCATGTGGGTGCAGGCGGCGGGACTTTTCCTCACTGCCGCAACCACTGCCTTCGGCTGGTGGCTGTGGGCCAGCCTGCTGCTCGGCCTCGGCACGGCGATGGTCTATCCGAGCCTGATCGCGGCGGTGTCGGACGCTTCGCACCCGTCCTGGCGGGCGCGCTCGCTCAGCGTCTACCGCTTCTGGCGCGACCTCGGCTACGCGGCGGGCGCGCTGTCGGCAGGGCTGATCGCCGATTTCTTCGGCTTCGTGGCCGCGATCTCAGCGGTCGCGGCGCTGACCTTCCTGTCGGGAGCGATCGTGGCGGTGTTGATGCGGGAGGCAACCGCATCAACGCCGGCGCGAAGCGACGGCTAGTGGCGAAAGCCTAACGGCCAGCAAGGCCATGGCCAGTCTTGCTTAAAACTCTGGTTCTTGCGGGGCATTTAAGGTATCCTTCGCAACCCGGTAAGCCTTGGGGAGGCTGCCAAATGCGCGGGTTCTTGCTTTTCATTCCGCTCCTGCTTGTACATTTCCCGATTGAAGCACGCGCTGCCGCCATTCACGACGCCGCGAAGAAAGGCGATGTCGCTGCGATCACGGCAGCGCTCGATGCAGGTGCCGGCATAGATGAGAGCGATGGAAACGCGACGGCGCTCTATTTTGCGGTCCGGACCAGCCATATCGAAGCGGCGAAACTGCTCATTGAACGTGGTGCGGACGTCAACGCCCAGTCGACTTGGGGTCCCGCGCTGATGGCAGCCGTGGGAAAGGGCAAGAAGATCGAACTGCTAAAGCTGTTGCTGCAGCGAAAGGCAGATCCAAATATTCCCGGCCGCAGTGGCCAATCCGCCCTTCATGTCGCCGTCACTATCGATTGTTTCGACTGCGTGAAGGCACTGGTCGAGGCCGGCGCGGACGTGAATGCGAAGACAAACGATGGCAAGACACCGCTCCATCTGGCAAAAATCAAGGGACACCGTGAAGTGGCCGACTATCTCATGTCGCACGGCGTCGTCTTGTCGACACCGGACCCTATCTCGATGAAGCTGGCTTCTGCCGATGTCGAGAAAGGCCGAACCTATTTCACCCACGTGTGTAATGGTTGCCACAACGCCGAGCCACAGGGAGGGACCAAAACGGGACCGAATTTGTGGGACGTCGTCGGCCGCGACAAGGCGTCTGTGGCGAATATGCGTTACTCTGAGGCCTTGCTGAGCTGGGAGGGCGTATGGTCGTATGAGGACCTGAACGGATATCTCTTCGCGCCCATGCTCACCAGGCCGGGCGTCTACATGGAGGTTCCCGGTGTCCCGGACGAGGCCGAACGAGTCGACCTGATCGCCTACTTGCGCACCCTCAGTGACAAGCCGGTCCCGCTACCCTGAACCCGATCGTCTGTTCCGCAACTATTGCGCAGCCTGCGCCGACTGCACGCAACGGCCGTTCCGCACTTGCCGGAATTCCCCTTCGACAAGCGTCAGATTTCCACCACCAGCAGTGCCATGTTTACGATATCCGAAGCTTCATGCTGCTAGAAATGGGCCTATCCGATAGTATGGCGCAGTGTTTCCTTCTCGAGTTCGTTGATGAACAGTCCGATGCGCATGCCGTGGGTGGACACGGCAAAAGGTCTTTCGATCATCCTGGTGGTGATGATGTATTCGGCCTACAACACCGGTGAATACACCAATGGTGTGGGCTTCCTGCATTATGTCATCGGCTTTGCGACGCCTTTCCGCATGCCGGAATTCTTCCTGATTTCGGGACTGTTCCTGTCGCAGGTGATCGACCGGCCGTGGCGGCGCTATGTCGATCGGCGCGTCGTCCATTACCTCTATTTCTATGTGTTGTGGGCGATCATCTCGATCGGGCTGAAGATCGGCATCTACAGCCGCGATGTCGACGGCATGCTGCACGACCTCGCCATGGCCGTCGTCCAGCCCTATGGCGTGTTGTGGTTCATCTACATGCTGGCGGTGTTCGGCATCGTCATTCGCGTGCTGCGCGAGCTTCGCGTGCCGCACTGGGCCGTCATCCCGACCGCCGCCGCGCTGCAGATGTGGGCACCGCACCCGGATAGCTATGCGCTCGAGCAGTTCGCGGCCTATTTCGTCTTCTTCTATCTCGGCTTCGTGATGGCGCCGCTGGTGTTCCGGCTTGTCGCGCGGACACAGGACCGTCCCGCCCTGACCGTCGCGGGGCTGCTCGCCTGGGCGATCGTCAACGGCCTGCTCGTCTATTCGCCAGGCTATGCCGTCGAGCCGGTCGGCATGCAGATGGGCCTTGCGGCCTGGCCGCCGCTGCACCTCGTGCTCGCCGTCACCGGAGCGCTGGCGCTCTGCGTCGCCGGCGGCTTCCTGTCGAAATTCGCCTCCATGGAATGGCTGCGCTGGCTCGGCGAGCATTCGCTGGTCGTCTATGTCGCCTTCACCATCCCGATGTCGCTGTTCCGGGGTGCTGCCTTGGCAAGCGGCCTGTTGACCGACACCGGCATGCTCAGCCTGGCGGTGCTGCTGGTCTCGATCAGCCCGGTCGTGCTCTATTTGATCGTCAAGTGGACGGGCTTCGGCATGTTCCTGTTCGAGCGGCCGGCCTGGGCGCATATCGACAGGACAATGGCTGCCAAGGCTTCCGGCGCCGCGTTGCCGGCCCGTGAAACGGCCTGAACCGCCCGTTGCGCGCTACTCGGCAGCTTCGTATCCCGGACGGCGCACGGCCCTGACCTTGCCGCTGTTGCCGCCGCCGCAGAAGAAGCAGCCGGCGCCGTCGGACTCCAGCCCGGAGACGCCGGTTCCGGCCGGCATCTCCAGCATCTGCAGCACTTCGCCGGTCTGCGGATCGATGCGGCGGATATCGCTCTCATCGCCTTCCCAGGTGCCGTGCCAGAGCTCGCCGTCGACCCAGGTGACGCCGGTGACGACGCGCTTGGATTCGATGGTGCGGATCACCTTGCCGGTTTCGGGATCGATCTGGTGGATCTTGCGCGCCCGGTACTCGCCGACCCAGAGCGACCCCTCGGCCCAGGTAAGCCCTGAATCGCCGCCATTGCCGGGAGCCGGAATGGTGGCGACGACCTTTCCGGTCGCCGGTTCGATCTTCTGAATGCGGTCCTCGGCAATCTGGTAGAGATGCTTGCCGTCGAAGGCGGTGCCGGCATCGGCGGCGACGTCGATCGAGCGTTGCGTCGCGCCCGTTCCGGGATCGAGCGCATTGAGCTTGTCGCCCGAGGCAAACCACACCTTCTCGCCGTCGAAGGTCACGCCGGCCACCTTGGCAACACCTGGAAAAGGACCGTATTCACGCAGGATCTCGGCAGCCACTCGTTTCATTGTCTTCCTCTTCGATCTGAACGATGTGCCGCTACCCTAGTCGCTCGGCAGCGGACCGGGGAGTAACAAGACAGTCGGGAATCCGGTTATGGGCGGCATCATCCAGCGGCGCGCCCGGCCGCGGCCGACCGCCTGAACCTTGTTGCGCGTCGACAGCTCTTCCAGCGCCCGCTGCACGGTGCGGGCGCTGGCGCCAAGCGCGATCGCCAGCGCCGAACTAGACCAGGACTCGCCGTCGGCCAGGAAAGCGAGCACCGCGCCATGCTCTTCCTCGACCGGGGGCGCCAGCACGACGACCTCGCCGGCGTTCAGCGGCGTCAGCGCAAAGCCGGCAGCAGTCGCGTTGATTTCGGCCAATGCGCCGAGTTCGGCGCGCAGCCGGCCCATCTCGACCCTGAGCCGCGCGCGATGTGATTCATCGGCATCCCTTGCCCGGAAAGCACGCCGGAGCAGCGTTTCGCGCGATGCGTCCGCCGGCCATGCTTCGGCAAGCGTGCGCGCCAGGGCAAACAGCACCGGCCGCGTCGCCAGCGGGACCACCGCGCCGGCCTGCCGCACCACATTGCGGCAGGCATCCACGACCAGCGCGCCCGAGCCCAGCAACGCCTCGACTTCATCGAGCAGCAGCGACTTCTCCCGACCCTTGGAGATCAGCCGCGCCACGCGCGCATTCAGCACCTGCGAGGCGGCTTGGACCTCGGCCTTCAGCGCCGGGATGTTCGCCTCATAGGCGGCGAGCGTGGCCCGTCCGAGCGCAGCGCGCGCCGCTTTCGTCCTCAGACGCCGAACCGCGATGCCTGCGGCCGCGAGTTCGTGCGCCACGCGCGCGACCGGCGGCAGCGGCGCCGGATCGAAGCCGGCCAGCACACGCTCGGCCTCGTCGAGGCGGCCGATCAGGATGAGGCGGCGCGCCTCGAGACTTCCCGCATAGGCAGCGTTTACCCGGTCGCCGTGTGCGGCAAGCGTCCGGCGTGCGGATCCGAGGGCCTTCTCCGGCCAGCCGAGGTCACGCGAGACCAGAGCAATCTCGGCCTCGGCGACGACGCAGCGGGCGCGCGCCACCTGCTCCTTCGGACTGAAGGCGCGCGCCGCGTTCTTCAGCAGCGTCTTTGCCTTGCACAAGTCGCCGAGCTGCGCCATCGCGATACCGCGCAGTGCCAGCGCCGGCGCGTCCTCGCGCAGGGCAACCCGCTTCAAGGCGCCCAGCGGATCGCCCGCGGCAAGCGCACGGCCGGCGGCATTGATCAGGGAGTCCATCTCAGGCTCATCGAGAAAAATCCCGCCACACTTGTAACTCTCACCGTGGGCCCGCCGCGCCCTATGTCTGCCTTCGTCACCTTCAACCAAACCGAAAGAACGGGACAAGAGCAATGACCCAGCAGATGAAGACACCCCCAATCGTTTCGCAGCAAGCCTGGGAAGGCGCACACGAGGAGATGCTGGTGAAGGAGAAAGCCCTCACCCGCGCCCGCGACGCGCTCGCCGCCGAACGCCGCCGCATGCCGTGGATGGCGGTCGAGAAGGACTATGTGTTCGAAGGGCCGAACGGCAAGGCGAGCCTGCTCGATTTGTTCGAGGGCCGCCGCCAGCTCGTCGTCTACCGCGCCTTCTTCGAGCCAGGCGTCTATGGCTGGCCGGAGCATGCCTGCCGCGGCTGCTCGCTCGGCGCCGACATGGTCGGCAACCTTGCCCATCTCAACGCCCGCGACACCACGCTTGCCTATGCCTCGCGCGCGCCGCAGGCCGACATCGCCCGGCTGAAGAAGCGGATGGGCTGGGAGATGCCCTGGTACACCATCACCGACAGCTGGGACAAGGATTTCGGCGTCGACGAGTGGCACGGCCACAACGTCTTCATCCATGACGGCAATCGCATCTTCCGCACCTATTTCGTCAACAATCGCGGCGACGAGGCTTTTGGCACGGTGTGGAGCTATCTCGACGTCACCCCGCTCGGCCGCCAGGAGGTGTGGGAGGATTCGCCCGAGGGCTATCCGCAGACACAGACCTACAAGTGGTGGAACTGGCACGACAACTACGAGGAAGGTGCGGCGCCCGACCAGAGATGGGTCGAGGTCTCGGATGCCGGCGAAGCGGCGTTCCGCAACAAGAGCGCCTGAACGTGAAGCGACACTGGCGGTGCGAGCTGCGCCGCCAGTGCCGATTTCTTGCCAAATGCCTCGAAAGTCCGACGATTTGGAAGATCAAGACGATGAGCGTCGATCACCCTGACCTCGCCCCTCGCCCGGCATGTCGTGGCGGCTTCGGTGCCGCCGACTGGCTTTGCCTCGCGGCAGCGCCCACTTTCGCGATCATGGCGCTGCTGACGGCCGCCTACGATGGTCAGGACATGACGTGCATGTCCGGTCCCGGAGCCTCCATGCTCAGCGGCATGGTACCGATGTATCTCTTGATGGCTGCCTTCCATCTTGCGCCATGGCTGCGGCTGGTCGCCAAGCGGGTGTAGGCGCCGCAATCATCAAAACGCTCGCCCCGGCACGCATTCGGGGCTGCGCGCGTCGTTCATGGACCATCAGCGGCCTGCTGGCGCGCTCATCCTCTCCCGGTGTGAGCGGCGTCGCCAGCAATCCGCCTGGGACAATGCTCTCGGAAAGCGCTACAGTTCGGGCCGGTATCAGAGAGTCAGTCATGAAGTCCGCGAACGGAACTGCCGAAACCACTCGACTGAAGATCGGTTTCGTCCTTGCCCGCTCCTTCACACTTTCAGCCTTCGCGCTGTTCGTCGACACGCTCCGGCTGGCCAGCGACGAGGCGGACAGGTCCGGCAGGATCTTCGCCGATTGGCAGGTCCTGGCGAGCACCCGGCACCTGATCACCTCGAGCTGCGGCGTGCAGGTCGCGCCGACGTCGGATCTGGTGGACCCCAAGCTGTTCGACTATGTCGTGGTGGTGGGGGGACTCTTGAACAACGAGTTTCCGGTCGACGACGAGACGGTCCGCTATCTGAAGAAAGCGGCCGCAAGCAAGGTTCCGCTGATCGGTGTCTGTACCGGAACCTTCATCCTGGCAGACGCCGGCCTGATGAAGTACCACCGGACCTGCGTCAGCTGGCTGCATTACCAGGCGTTTCGCCAGCGTTTCCCGGATCACGAGGTCAGGGCGGACCGCATCTTCAACCTCGACCGCACGAGGGGATCGTGCGCCGGCGGCAGCAGCGCGGCCGACATGGCGGCGTCGATCGTCAGGCGCCACATCAGTGAACGCGCCGAGCGGAATGCCCTCGAAGTGCTGCAGATCGACAAGGCGCGCTCGGCCTTGCACATCCAGCCGCGCCGGCCGCTGGCGATCGAATGCAACGATCCGCGCCTCCAGGCGGCGCTGATCTCGATGGAGAGCCATCTCGAAAACACGCTGTCGATTTCCCAGATCGCGGCATCGGTCGGATTATCGCGGCGGCAGCTGGAGCGCCTGTTCATGGAGCAGGCAAAGAGCTCGCCTGCCGTCATCTACAAGAGAGTGCGTCTCGAGCGGGCAAAGCAACTGCTGCTCGAAACCAGCGTCCCGATGGTCGAGATCGCCATCGAGGTCGGCTTCGAGAACGCCTCGCACTTCTCCAGAGCCTTTCGCGAGACATTCGGCGTGCCGCCGAGCAAAGTCAGGTCGGCCGTTCCAAATTGACCAGGTGCCCGGCCGGCCTGCAGCGCGATCGTATGCGGATAGAGGGTGGGCGATACACGAGACTGCTTGATCGGACGCATTGCCTTCCGTTTCCGCTCGCTCAATAGTCGAAGCGATGTTCGAGGCGATTGCGAGTCACTGGTCCCAGCTCATCCTGATCCTCTCGCTGGGGATGGCGGCGGTCGGCATCGTCCATGCCATCATGACGAAGGAAGACGTGCGCGCGGCCACCGGCTGGGTGGGCGTGATGCTCCTGTCTCCGTTCCTCGGAGCGATCATCTACGCCATCGCCGGCATCAACCGCATCCGCCGCGCGACGATCAGCGCCATGCGTCCGTCGGTCGGCGGGACGAGCGGGCCCGAGCATGACCGCGACGTGGCGCTGGAAAGGCTGGTCGGCGCGCAATATGGCCAGCGCTTCGCCGGGCTGAAGATATTGGGAGACAGGGTCGCGCGGCGTCCGCTGACCTCGGGCAACACGATCGCCGTGCTCGAAACCGGCGACGAAGCTTACATGGCGATGTGCCGGGCGATCGACGGGGCGCAAAGAAGCGTCCTTCTCGAGACCTACATCTTCGACAATGACGCGGTCGGGCAGATGTTCGTGCAATCGCTGGCCGCCGCAGTCAAACGCGGCGTCACCGTGCGCGTGCTGATCGATGCCGTCGGCGTGCGCTATTCCGTGCCCAGCATCTTCAAACAGCTGCACGAGGCCAACGTCACGACCGACCTCTTCAACGGCAACCTGCTGATGGGGCTGAGGCTCCCCTATGCCAATCTCAGGACCCACAGGAAGATCCTGGTCGTCGACGGCATGGTGGCGTTCACGGGAGGCATGAACATCCGCAAGGGGTTCTCGGCCGAATTCGCCGGCTCCGACAGCTCCAGGGACACGCATTTCGAGGTGACCGGGCCGATCGTAGGAGAGCTGTTCGCGGTCGCCGCGGAGGACTGGCGCTTCGCCGGCAACGAGGCCCTGACGGGAGAAATCTGGCAGGTCGAAAGAGCTTCGCCGCCGCCTGGCCAACCGATGCTTGTGCGGGCGGTGGCGACCGGCCCGGATGCTTCGAACGAAACCAACCACAAACTGATGATGGGGGCGTTCTCGGTCGCGCGCAAATCGATCCGCATCATGTCGCCCTATTTCCTGCCGGATCGCGAGCTGATCAGCGCGCTGACGACGGCCGGCCGACGTGGCGTCGAGATCGACATCGTCGTGCCGGCGGTGAACAACCTCTTCCTGGTCGACCACGCCATGACGGCCCAGTTCGACCAGGTGCTGAAGCACTATTGCCGGGTCTGGCGCCACGAAGGCCCGTTCGACCATTCGAAATTGATGGCGATCGACGGCGTCTGGGCCTATGTCGGCTCGTCCAATCTAGATGCCCGCTCGCTGAGGCTGAATTTCGAGATCGACATGGAGGTGTTGGATGCCAATTTTGCTGCCGCCATCGACGCCCGCATCGGCGCGGCGATGGCTTCGGCGCAACCGGTGACACTGCAGACATTAAGGGCCCGGCCGTTCATCATCCGCGTCTTCGACCGGTTGCTGTGGCTGGGATCGCCCTATCTTTAGCAGGGCCTACGTTCAGGGAAGACGAGCAGCAGACCCATGAAGAAGAACGGACGCAGCCTCCCGGAGACAGTGCTGTTGACGATCCGCCGCAGAAAGGCGCGGAAGGCGATTTCGACGCCGCGCCAGCGGATAGACGACGCCGGGATGGTGGTCGCTTCCTACAACGTCCACAAATGCATCGGCACCGACCGGCAATTCGATCCCGAACGGACAGCCCGCGTCATCCGCGAGATCAGCCCCGACGTGATCGCGCTGCAGGAGGCCGACAGCCGCTTCGGCGACCGGACCGGGCTGCTCGACCTCAACCGGCTGGAAATGGAAACCGGGCTGGTGCCGGTGCCGGTCACGGGAAACGGCAAGGCGCATGGCTGGCGCGGCAATGTGCTTCTGTTCAAGCGCGGCACCGTGCGCGACGTCCATCAGATCAAGCTGCCGGGCCTGGAGCCGCGCGGGGCGCTGGTTGCCGAGATCGATCTCGACGAGAACCGGTCGCTGCGCGTGATCGCGGCGCATCTCGGCCTGCTGCGCCGCTCGCGCTCGGAACAGGCGCGCGTAGTGCTCGACATCATGAGCAGCGCGGATGAAAGGCCGACGCTGCTGCTCGGCGACCTCAACGAGTGGCGGCTCGGCAACCGCTCGGCGCTCAACACGCTGCACTCGACTTTCGACCCCACGCCGCCGGCGGTGCCCACCTTTCCGTCAGGCCTGCCGGTGCTGGCGCTGGACCGGATCATGGGCAACCGGAACGGCATGGTTTCGGCAGTGGAAGCACACGACACGCCGCTGTCGCGCGTGGCCTCCGATCATTTGCCACTGACGGCCTTCGTGCATCTCTAGCATTGGCTGGTCGTCAGCACAGAGTGGGCGCCGTCAGCCCTCACCTTCCCTCAACCAGACCAGCATCTCGCCGGGATCACGATTGTCCCAGGCGAAATAGGGGACCGCCTTGAGCTGCATCTCCTGCGTCACCGGCGGCTCGGGGCGGTAGAGATCCCTGCCCCAGTTCTCCGCCTCGGCCCGCTCGCCGACCACCGAGAGGGTGACGATGCCGCCAAGCAGGTTCGGCTCCTTGTGCGCCTCGAGCACGGCCGTGCGCGGCAGGGCGATGCGATTCAGCCCGCTGCCATTGTCGGTCTCCTCGACGCAATAGATTAGCGGCCCGCGCGCGAGCGCCACGCGGCCGATGTCCTGGCGCACATGCGGGTTGGCGAAGAGGCGCGCCATCGACATTTCGAGGTCGAGCTCGACGCGGTCGCCCTGGCGCCACTCGCGCCGGATCGCGGCGTAGCCCTCGACCGTTGCCGTCTCGAGATCGACCATCTTGCCGTTCACCCGCAGTGCGGCCCTGCGACACCAGGCGGGTATGCGCAGGTGAAGCGTGAACGCCACCGGCGCCTCGGCCTCGACCGCGATCGCGACCGCGCCGTCCCAGGGATAGTTGCTGGTCTGGACGAGGCTGACCGGCCGGCCGGCGATCTCGAAACGGGCGGTCGAGTCGCCGTAGAGATGGACGGCCAGCGCATCGTCGGCGAGGCCGTAGAAATAGCTGCCGATCGAAGCCACCATGCGACCGATATTGGGCGGACAGCACGGGCAGCGGTGCCATTTCCAGCGATGGTGGCCGCCCCGGCTCTCCAGCGGATTCTCGTAGAAGAACAGCGAGCCGTCGAGCGAGAGGCCCGAGATCGAGCCGTTGTAGAGCGACCGCTCCATCATGTCGGCATAGCGGGCGTTGGGACCCATGCCGAGCATGCGGCTGGCCCAGAACACCAGGCCGACCGAGGCGCAAGTCTCGGCATAGGCGGTGTCGTTGGGCAGGTCGTAGTCGTTGGTGAAGCCCTCATTGTCGGCCGATGGACCGAGGCCGCCAGTCACGTAGAGGCTCTTCGTCGTGAGATCGTCCCAAAGCCGCTCGAGCGCCACCTTGAGTGTGTCGTCGCCATATTCGGTCGCGATGTCGGCCATGCCGGAATAGAGATACATCGCCCGCACGGCGTGGCCGACGACCTTGTCCTGCTCGCGCACCGGCTTGTGCGACTGGTTGTATTCGTAGGTCTTGAAGTGGAAATCCTTGGGATCGGCGCCGCGCGCCACCGCCTCCTCGTCGAAATAATGCGGCTGCTGGCCGCGCTGGTCGATGAAGTATTTCGCCAGCTCCATGTATTTCCGGTTGCCGGTGACGCGAGCGAGCCTGACCAGCGCCAGCTCGATCTCCTCATGGCCGCAATAGCCCTTTCTCTTGCCCGGCTCTGGACCGAAGGTGTCGGCGATGTGGTCGGCATAGCGGCTCATGATGTCGAGCAGCTTGCGTTTTCCCGTCGCCTGGTAATAGGCGACCGCGCCCTCGATCAGATGGCCGGCGCAATAGAGCTCGTGGCAGTCGCGCAGGTTGGTCCAGCGCAGGCCGGGCTGGATGCGCTGGTACCAGCTGGAGAGATAGCCGTCCGCCTGCTGCAGCTTGCCATACATGTCGATGACGGCGTCGATCTTCGCTTCCAGATCGGGATTGCGGCGCCGGTAGAGCGAATAGGCGGCAGTCTCGATGGTCTTGCCCCAGTCGGAATCCCAGAACATCTGCGTGGTGACGGTGCGCGAGGTGAAGCCGTCGCTGACATGGAAGGGGATGACGACGCCCGGCGACGGCCGGTCGGGATCGATCTGCTCCAGCATGCGCGCCTCGACGCAGCGGTCGTAGAGGATGCCGGCGGTCTTGGCGGCAACCGCGTCGACGCGGTCGCCCCAGAAGCCGCGGACATCGACCTGCGGCACCGGCAGCGGCCGGAAGGCGAGCTTCGGCTTGGCAGGTGCGGCGGCGGTTTGCGATGCGGTCATGAATGTCACTCCATTCGAATGCGGCGGATTATTTGACGGCCCCGGCCATGAGGCCGCGGATGTAGAAGCGCTGCAGCGCCAGGAACAGGATCAGGCAGGGCACCATCATCACGGTGACGCCGGCCTGCACGGCGCCCCAGTCGATGGCGCCGAAGCGGCCGGACTGCAGTGCGGTCATCATCACCGGCAGCGTGAATTTGGACTGGTCGGTCATCAGCACGAGCGCGGCCAGGAACTCGTTCCAGGCGCCGAGGAAGGCAAACAGCGCGATGGTGACGACGCCCGGCCAGACCAGCGGCAGCATCACCTTGACCAGCATGGTGACGTTGTTGGCGCCGTCCATGCGCGCGGCCTCCTCGATCTCGCGGGGCACCGCGTCGAAGGCGTTGCGCATCATGAAGATCGAGAACGGCAGCTGCAGCGTGACGTAGACGCAGACCAGGCCGGTCAGCGTGTTGTGCAGGCCGAGCCTGGTCAGCACCAGGAAGATCGGCGTCAGGATCGACTGGAACGGAATCATGATCGTCGACAGGATGAGGACGAAGAAGAAGTCCCGGAAGGGGAAGCGGAAGCGCGAGAAGCCGTAGCCGGCAAGCACGCTGACCAGCACCGAGAGCAGCACCGTCATCACGGACACGTAGATGCTGTTCTGCGCCGAGGCCCAGAGCCCGTCGCCGAAGCTGTTCAGCGTCTGGTAATTCTCGATCGAGAAGCCGGTCGTCGGCCAGGGCGGCAGCGGCGGCTGGCGCGCCTCCTGCGCCGGCTTGAAGGTCGACAGCACCGTCCACACGATCG
The DNA here is from genome assembly GCF_003952525.1 of Mesorhizobium sp. M3A.F.Ca.ET.080.04.2.1. Lineage (NCBI taxonomy): Bacteria > Pseudomonadati > Pseudomonadota > Alphaproteobacteria > Hyphomicrobiales > Phyllobacteriaceae > Mesorhizobium > Mesorhizobium sp. M3A.F.Ca.ET.080.04.2.1. Next base: position 964,220 of record NZ_CP034451.1, read on the forward strand.
GCGCCAGGAACAGCACCGAGGCGATGATGCCGGTGGAATGCCTGCCGAAGCTGAAGGCCGCCTTGCGGCTGCGGGACATCGCCTCGGCCATCAGTCGAGCCCCTCGGGCTTGCGCAGCAGCCAGAGCTGGATGAGGCTGAGCGCCACCAGGATCAAGAGCAGCACCATGGACAGTGCCGCGCCGTAGCCAAGCTTGAACGAGACGAAGGACTGGTTGAAGATCCAGTAGACGGCCGTCAGCGTCTGGTTGCGCGGGCCGCCGCGCAGGATGATGTAGAACTGGTCGAAGGCGAGGATCGAGCCGGCGACCGACAGGATCAGCGCCAGCGCCAGCGTGCGGCGCATCAGCGGCAAGGTGATGGCCCTGAACCTGGCAAAGGGGCCGGCGCCATCGATGACGGCGGCTTCTTGCAAATCCTGCGGGATCGACTGCAGGCCGGTCATCAGGATGATCATGGTGAAGCCGGCGACCTTCCAGACCACCATGGCGATGATCGACCAGAAGGCCGGCTGGAAGGTGGCGAGCAGATTGACCTTCTTCTCGGTCAGGCCGAGATCGAGGGCCGCCGGGCTGAACAGGCCGGAATCGACGTTGAGCAGCCAGGACCAGAGCAGGCTGGCCGAGGCGAAGCCCACCACCGCCGGCATGAAGAAGGCGGTGCGGTAGAGATTGGTGAGCGGACGCGGCCGCTCGATGAAGATTGCGAGCGGAAAGGCGACGGCGAAGATCGCGATGGTGACGATCACCGTATAGTAGAAGGTGAATTTGAGCGCGTTCCAGAAGCGGTTGTCGCGCAGGATGGCGACGTAATTGTCGAAGCCGATAAAGGCATGCTCGCCCATCAGCGGCCAGTTGTTGAGCGACATCCAGGCGGTCATGCCGAGCGGGATGACGAAGAAGACGGTGACTAGGGCGACGGCAGGCAGGACATAGAGCAAGCCCACCCATTGCCGGCGGCTGACGCCAACCAGTTTGCGGGCGCGGGCGGAAGAGGCTGTTGCTGCGATGGACGTCATGAATGCTTCTTCCGATAGGGCGCGGCGTCCCCCTCCTCCTTGAGGCGAGGGTCCGGCCGAAGGCCGGGGGTGGGGTCCTCTATGACGTGCGCCGACGGGGAGAGAGCGTCGGCGTACTTCGCGGGCGACCCCACCCGGACCTGCGGTCCGACCTCCCCCGAGGGGGAGGTTTGCCGCACTTTACTTCTGCGGCGCCTGGTCGATGATCGACTGCATGGTCTCCTGGGCATTGGCGATGGCGCCGTCGACATCGTCGCCGAAGAACACCTCGTTGATCATCTGCGTCCACGGCCCGTTGGCGGAGTTGATCAGGTCGTTGAAGACCACCGAATAGGGAGTCTTGCCCTTGGCCATCGCCTCGGCCGCCACCTGGTAGCGCGGATCGAGATCCTTCAGCGCTTCCTTGGCGATGTCGCCGCGCACCGGCAGGCTACCATATTTCGCCAGGATGGTCTGGCCCTCCAGCGAATAAGCGAAGTCCAGAAACTCCTTCACCACCTCGATCTTCTTGGTGCCCTTGGTGACGACGAAATTGTCGCCGCCGGCGAAGGACGACCAGCCGCCATCCTTGCCCGGCAGGAAGGTGATGCCGTAGTCGATGTCGGGATACTGGGTGTTGAGCGCGCCGATGGCGAAGGCGCCGGAGGGCGAGAGACCGATCTTGCCGGTCGCGAACGCGGCAAAGAAATCGTGGCCGACATCTGTCTCCGCGCCTGCAGGCACCAGGCCCTTCTTGACCATCGAGCGGTAGAGGTCGATGGCGCCGCGCAGTTGCGGGCTGTCGAGCGTGGCCTTGGAGCCGTCCTCGGACAGGATGTCGCCGCCCGAGGCCCAGATCAGCGGCGTGAAGGTGAAGATGTTGCAGCCGCCGCAATTGCCGGAGAAGTAGAAGCCCTTGATGTCGCCGCCGAGCGCGTTGACCTTCTCGGCGTCGGCCTCGATCTCGGCCCAGTTGGTCGGGCCCTTCTCAGGATCGAGCCCGGCCTGCTTGAACAGCTTCTTGTTCCAGATCAGCACCGAGGAATCGGCCGAGAACGGCAGCCCATAGATGCGGCCCTTATAGGTGCCGGTCTTCACATGCGCCGGCGACAGGCTGGAAAAATAGGGCAAGGACTTGGCCCAATCGGTGATGTCCTCGAGCTGGCCGGCGGCGGCGAAGGACGGCGTGTAGATCAGGTCGAGCGAGAGCGCGTCGGGGGCGGTTCCGCCGGCGGCCGCCGCGCCATATTTCGGGATGATCTCGGCATTGGGAATGATGTCGAGCTTGATCTGGTCCTTGTGCGCCTTGTTGAAGGCGTCGACGATGCGCGGCATGAAGTTCGAGCCGTCGGCGCGCACCCAGATGTTGGCGGTTTCGGCCGACGCCGCCTGCAGGCCGCAGCCGATCACCGCCGCGGCGATCGCCAGCTTCGCGATCATGCTGTTCATGGTATTCCTCCTCATGGTTCTCCTCCCTGTTCGGCCATGCTGCCCGCGGGTTCGGGCAGAGCTCGGCCATTTGCTTCGTTGCCTCAGCCGCCCGCTGGGCGGCCGCATGACTGACGCACCACCAGCCGGCACGGCAGTTTCCTGATGCCCGGCGCGGCCGGCTGGCCGTCGACGAGCGAAAGCAGGGCAAGCCCGGCCTCGCGGCCCAGTGCTGCCAGATTCATATCGACCGAGGTGAGCGGCGGCCGCGTCGCCTCGGCCACGATCTCCCAATTGTCGAAGCCGATGATGCCGACATCGTCGGGCACACGGATGCCGCGCTCGCGTAGCGCATCGATGACGCCGCGGGCGATCTGGTCGTTGCCGCAGAAGATTGCGTCCGGCTTCTCGCCCCTGCCCGCGAACAGCTTTGCCACCGCCTCGTGGCCCCAGGCCTCCGACCAGGCACCGAGCAGCGGCTCGCCGACGACCAGATTGTTCTCCTGAAGCACGTCCCGGTAAGCCTGGGCGCGCACGGGCACCACCGCGAAGCTCTCCGGGCCGCTGACATGGGCGATGCGGCGCCGTCCGAGCCGCACAAAGTGCTCGACGGCCAGCCGCGCGCCGCCGGCATCGTCGGAGACGAGGCCGATCGCGCCGGGATCGGGCTGGGTGAAGGCGTAGACGACCGGAACGCGCAGATGGGAAAGGTCGACCGGCAGATGGCGGTCCACGCGTTTTCCCGTGGCGATGATGCCGTCGACGCGCTTGTCGAGCATGGCCTCGACATGCAACTGGCCGAGCCGCTGGTCGTCCTCGACATTGCACAGGAAGACCGACACGCCATTGTCGACCAGCGCATCCGAAACGCCGGCCATCAGCGGCAGGGAGAAGCGGCCATAGGTATCGTTGGTGAGCAGGCCGACGGTGAAGGAGCGGCGCCGCAGCAGGCTCTGCGCCAGGCTGTTCGGGCGAAAGCCCAGACGCCGCGCCGTCTCGCGGATGCGCTCGCGCGTCTCGACCGTCATGCGCCCCTGCCCGTTCAGCGCCTTGGACGCCGTGGCGACGCTGACACCGGCGGCAGCCGCCACCTCGCGCAGGGTGACCGGCGGCTTGGCAAAGACAGGCGCTTGCTCGGCGTCGGACGACATTTTTCGAGGCGCATCCCAAGTTGGAAAAAGGTTTTCTCTTATCGCCCTGCGCGAAGACGACGGGTGAGGTCAGCTAGCGTGGAGCGGTTTGGGAAAAGGTTTTCTCAAAAGAGAGATTAGGGGAAAGTGGCGGGGTTGGCAAGGGGGATGGCGGCTCAGGGAAGAGCCTTCGGAATGATCTTGTCCTGCGATGCGGAGTTTCTGTGAAGGCTACTGTCCTGCGACCTTCAGTTCGCCGGTGGCAACCTTGCCGACAAAACTGCGCATCACGTCGAACGTCAGTAGGTTCACGCTGCCATCTGCAACCATGCCTACCGCCACGTCCGAAAAATGATCGGCGACAAAGCGCGCAACCGCAGCTTCCTTCTTTGGTAGCGCCGCGATCAGGCATGAAGCGTTGCCGACGATCCATGTGTCCCCGGACTTGGCAAACCTGAAGGCGACGTGGTCGGTGCCGTCGGGATATTTTATAGTGCCCAGGGCGCAAGAAGCGACCTTGCGGGCTGATTTCGTAGGAGCGTTCAGGAACATCTCAAGTGTACCGATGTCCCCAGGGACAGCGGAATGAACTACGACAGCCAGGGAGAAATTCGGCGTTCCGCCGGATTTGTCGATCTTGATGTCTAGATCCGTGACATAGGTCGAGTCGTTGCCTCCCATTTGCGCCTGCCCCTCATACGCATGTACCTTGAACACGGGCATCAGTAGACCGGACGGTGACGCAACATCCTTCGGCACGTTCGAGACGGACCCCACTTCCAGTGGCGGCTCGATGAATCTTCCCTTGGGCAAAGCAGCGGTTGCAGGGTCCGAGTAGAGCGCGAGGAAGGACCTCACAGTCGCGACGCTTAAATCCCGAGGTGCGGCGCCCGCCGGCAACGTGCGGCAACTCAGCGCCATTTCGCGGGTGCGCTCGTTGGGACGCCCGTCCGGCTTGCCGACATCACAGCCCAAAGCATTGAGAGTCACCTGCAGCGATTTGAGCGCGAGGGCGTCGCCTTGAGTATAGAGACCGTCGCGAGTTTCAGCCCGGCTCACCGCCGCGAAGTACAGCGACGCGCCTCTGACCCGAGCGACCGATTGGGTGCAACAAAGGTAGATGCCGAACTTCGCGTAATTTGTGCGCTCGAATCCGGGAGTGAAGGTAGGTCCACGCCACTCCGTGACAAGTTTACCATCGAGGTATACCTTAACCTGGCCGGAGCTGTCCTTCGCCCATTTGATGAACAGTTCGAAGCGGCTCCACTTTCCAATGAGATTCTTGAAATCAGTTACTTTTAGGCGCGGACCTGGCGTGCAGCTGTAATTTCCGAGCGCGCTACTGAATGCAATGTAGAGGGAGTCGTCTTTTCCAGCGAAATTTGCGAGTGACACGTGCTGGCATTGTTTGTTGTGAAAATAGAATAATTGCATGTAACCGTCAGCTTGTTTTACGCCATACGGGAAGTCCTCTGGCAAGTAGAGAGCGAATCCATACCAACTCTGTTTCGGTTGCCCATTGCCGTTTTTTTTGGTCGCAAAGACGTTTTCACGAATTTGCGACCGTACCGACTGCTCATCGCAGTCGTTGGCTGGAGCATGCGGCTCATACCGGCGTGGATTGCAATAACCTGAGGGAATCCGAAATGAATACACCTTGGGGGTCGGTGCCTCGCCGGTCGGGTCTTCGATGATCGCAACGGAGTTGGGAGCACTCAACTCATCAATTACGAAAGGATCGAAACCGGTTTCTTCGGCGGCCTCCACCGGGCCCCTGGCACAAAACAAAACCGCAGCCACAAGCAAGGCTGCAATAACGTTGAAACGCGGGTGGAGCATCGCACCCTCCTCTGGATTTTCCAGCGCGTCCGGACTTCATCATTCAACTAGATATCGGCCGATGATGCCTGTCTCTCGCCTGATACTGTGCTCTTGCGCGGAATTCGACAAGCTCGGACCAGTGGATCGACAGACCATCAGCACTCAATGCCTTGCTTGCGTGATGCCCGGCGATGCGAGTCTGAGAACGGCACCGCTGTACCGTCGGCCAGCCGCTCCGTCATTCGCGGCGCGGCTCCTACCTGATCATCTAGCGTTGTTTCGTCACAAGTTGACGCACAAAGGCCAACGCTTGCCGTTTGCAACCGCTGCTCACCATCCATCCAAGAACTTCCAGCGGATTTTCGAGAACAGCGTTCTCCGGAAACATCTTAATTTCGATCAACGCCGATGTCTTGTTGGTCTCGACGACAATCGATTTTACCTCGGCCGGAATTGGATCCGGAAGAGAGAAAGTGAGCCTGTCGGCGTTCCAGACCAAGCCGTTCAATGGCTCTCCATGTCCGACGCGAACCGACAACACCGCGCTGTCGCCGACCGCCTGGCGCGTCAAAACCACCTCGCCATTGCGGATGCAGCCAGGAGCAGATTCTTCGATGGAAATCGCCCAGGGATCGTCAAGTCCCCTCGGTTGGGAATGGTTGGGGATGGCGCGTGCGCTACCGATGGACTCGCTTCTTTTGCGCTCATTCGTCAAAAGGCCGGCTATCAGGGCCAGGCTTGAAGGTCCTGCCTGCCCGTCGGCGGCCCGCTCTGAACCGTCAGGCACCAACCGGTCCTCGGTGACCACGAAGGCTCCAGGACCGGAAATGGGGTTCACGCTGCCGTCCTCGCCGAGCAAGGTGACGACTGTACCGGCTGGCACATTGATGACGTCACTTGGCATGAAGAGCTTGCCTGGCGGCAGTTCATCCACGGCCGGCTCAGCTGACAGGACCACATATTGACTGCCTGCCACCGCGCGTTGCGCCGTCACAACAACGGCCGCGGCGAGGGCCAGAAAGGCGAACTGCGAGATCGCACGCCTGAGGCTCATGGCAAGGATGGCCCTATTTGTCGGCGAGATGAATGTCTGCTTGAAAGCGTCCGCTTGCAAGACGACTGTGGTGAAAGGCTATCAATGCATCTTCGGGATAGCTTTTGACCAGCAGCTCAAATGCCCCTGTCGCGAGCTTATCGTCGGTGGCGAGCAGGGCGTATGCCTTTGCATAAGCCTCGCACAGCATCGTGTTCTCTGGCGTGGGGCTCATTGCCTCGAAAGCCTCGATACCTTGGCTCTTGCCCTTTAGGTGCAGAACTCCCGCAGGGCGCAACAAAAAGCGTGTCGCTTGTTTCGCCACTTCCGCGCTTATGCAATTTTTCGTGCCGATGTACTTGTTTGCGCCCTCCAGCCGGGCTGCGGTGTTTACCGTGTCTCCAATAGCTGTGTAGTTGAAGAACCGATTTCCCCCGAAGTTGCCGACGATTGCCGGCCCGCCGTGAATACCTATGCGGGTGGCGCCGAATGAATGGCCTCGTCCTGCGGATCTTTCTCGCAGCCGCTGAGCCAGGTCCTGCACAGCCAGTGCCAGGGACACTGCCCGCTCCGCCTGGTCATTTTGCGCCGCTGGAGCTCCGAAGAAGCCGACCACCGCATCTCCGATGACCTTGTCGATGGTTGCACCATGCTCGATGAACAACTCGCAGAGCCCGTCCAGATATTCATTCAATAGGTCTGCCAGCACCTCTGGCGCAAGTTTTTCGCTGAGTGACGTAAATCCCTCGACATCCGTGAATACACAGGTGATCTCACGCCGTTCGCCACCGAGATGCAGGGCAGCGGGCTGCTCGACGACCGCTGCAACGACCGCCGGACTGACATATTTCGAGAACGCGTCTTGAATGAAGTGGCGAGCTTTCGCGTCCCGTCTCCAAGCCAGGAAGCCAACGAATGCCGACAGACCGAGCACAAGCAATGCAGGTGCGACCATCGGAAACAGGATTGCGAACTTCGCGAAGACCCAGGCTTGGCCGATCCACACCAGCAGCACCGCTCCGGCGACCGCGATTGGTTTGAAGACCACCGGATTCGGCCGCGAAACGATCCACAAGCAGAACAGCCCGACAAGAAGCATTGGCGCGTACCCCGCTGCAGCCCGGGGGATCGTTATTCTGTTCCCGGACAACATTCCGGCCAACGCGTGGGCGTGGATTGCGACGCCAGGGAGAACACCGATCTTTGCGCCGCTCAACAACGCAAACGGTGTCGGATGATGGTCTATTTGCTGCAGGTCCATGCCGATAAGAACATATTTCCCCTTGAACCAGCTGAGTGGCGCCAGCCTGACGGCCTGTGCCGGATAGGTTGGAAAGTTGAAGGGCAAGCTGTTCGCGGTGCGGTAGTAGACCATTTCCTCCGGCCAGCGGCCGCGACCAATGCCGGTCGCTGCCGCGATCGCAGCAGCAAAGCTTGGCGTCCAACCTCCTTCCGTTTCCCGACCTGAAAAAGCTCCACGAACCACGCCGTCGAGATTGTCATGCGATAATGCGGCAAGGCCCCGCTTTGCCGACGGAGCGAACGCGTCGAGATAGTCGGACTGCCTCCGGGTGAGACCATCAATGCGCGACGCCGAGGCGATCACCACAGGCACACTGGCGTTTTCAATGACCGTTTCGAGCCGGGCGTCCTTTTGCGGCTCTGTCGCCTGGTCGAATAACAGGTCGATACCGATGACAAGAGGGTGGGCCGACTCGATCCGGGCCACGATGTCGGCCAAGAAGCCGCGGTCCAGTGGTGAGCGATATGGAAAATTCGCCAGGGTCTGTTCTGTTATCGAGACCACAACGATGTTGGATGGGGGCTGGGTGAACGGCGAGATCGACACCGTCATCACGTCGCGCACTATATTCTCCAACGGCGGTGACACGAGAGCAGTCGAGACGCCCAGCAGAACCAGATAGGCGAATGATGCGGCGATGCCACCTCGGTGCAGGCTGACGACTCGGCCAAGTGTTCGCACGCCCAATAGACCCCAAGCCAGTGGAAGCGTTGCTCGCCGCCAGCATACCCGTTCGGGTGTATCAAGCAAATTGTCGCCCGTTAGTATGGAAATCCCGGCCCGCGCCGAAACGGCAGTCGCCAAGAACCATCTCCGGGATCGCAGGCCGTTCGTCCGCAGCCCGGGGGCATAGCTCTTTTCGACTGTATTAGCCTCTGCTACAATTCCTCGGGGGAGCCGTTTCTGCCATGCGCAGCGCTTTCATTCTCTTGGCTTTATTGTTTGTCGCTGTTTCGGGTCAGGCAGCAGCCGAGAAACGCGTGGCGCTGGTTATTGGCAATTCGGCCTATCAGCATACCGTCCAACTCGCCAACCCGAAGAACGATTCGTCCGACATGAATGCCAAGCTTGAAACCCTTGGCTTCGAGGTCGTCAGCGGCCAGGACCTCGATCTCGCGGGAATGCGTCGCACGGTGCGTGAGTTCTTGGAAAAGCTCGACGGTGCCGATATGGCGCTGTTTTTCTATGCCGGGCACGGCCTGCAGGTGAATGGCAGCAATTACATGGTGCCGGTCGATGCCGAGTTGTCCGGCTACAATGACCTCGATTTCGAGACACTTCCGATGGACCTCGTGCTTTCAGCGATGGAGCGCAGCACCAAGGTCAACCTCATCTTCCTGGACGCCTGCCGGGACAATCCGTTCGCCGAGAAGCTTTCCCGCTCGATGGGGACGCGCTCCGGTTCCGTGAGTCGGGGGCTAGCCAGGCTCGGCAGCGGAGTCGGCTCGCTCATAGCGTTCGCAACGCAACCGGGTAATGTCGCTGTCGACGGAGCAGGACGGAATTCACCATTCACCACTGCGCTGGTTGCTCACCTCGGCACGCCGGGGCAGGACATCATGCGGGACCTCGTCGAGGTGCGCCGCGATGTCCTGGCTGCGACGCAGGGCAAGCAAGTGCCGTGGGAGAACTCTTCGCTCACCGGCGAGGTTGTGTTGAGGCCCCTCGCAACGGAACCGAAGGTAGCTACCGTCACTCCACAGTCGACGTCGCCGGACAATGCAGTCGAACTTGCATATTGGGCGACTATCAAGGACTCGACTGACAAGAGCTTTTTCGAGGCGTATTTGCAGCAGTTTCCGGGCGGCGCTTTTGCACCGCTTGCGAGGTTGAAGATCGACGCGATCGACAAGCGCATCGAAATGGAACGGCAGGTGGCGCACCTGCCGGAGACGGAGCGCGCCGCTAAGGCAACCGACGACGCCAAGGGGACAGAAGTCGCAAGCCTTGAGCACTCCGAGCCGCTGGCGCAGCCATCGGCAGCTGCCACAGACCCCAGCAGACTTGCGCGCGCCACGCAAACGGAACTCTTCCGCATAGGATGCCTTGAAGGCCAGGCTGACGGAAAATGGGGGGCTGGCAGCCGCAAAGCGCTTCGGGACTATGCTGATCGGCAAGGGGTCAAGCTTGCATCGTTGGAACCGACAGCGGAACTTCTGGCACGACTAAGGGCAGTCAGAGCTCGCATCTGCCGGCTTACTTGTGAAGACGGAACGAGGGTGCAGGACGATCATTGTGTGCCTCAGACGAGCGGGCTAAGCGCCTTTAATGGCACTTGGAAATTGGTCAGACGAGCCATAACGGACTGTGGCGATTGGCGAGAACTCTCAACATCGGTCGTCATAAGTGACGGTAAGATATCGTCTAGCAGCGGCTTTACTGGAAGTATTTCCAGCAGCGGCGCTGTCAATATAAGACACACCTTTGTTTATAAGGGAAGAACAGGCGGGAACACCCTGACTGGCGTCATAAAGGGTGACAACGGAACCGGCAAATTTAAAGGGACCGGCGTTGGCACCGGGTGTTCAGGAAAAATTATCATGGAGAGAATGTAGAACCGCGGAGTCCTCCGTCGTCCGCACCTATGTTGAAAGGCCTTTGCCGTCGGCCAGCAGTGACAGAATCTCCGCTATAGCCTCCTGAAAAACCCGGACAGAATGTTCGGGCCCACCTCACCGCGTCGCAGCCTGATGCCGTCCTCGAATGAGTTCAGCGTCACGCAGTCGAAGCCGTTGTGGGCGAGCAGTGCCACCAGCGACTCGCGATCGAAGTGGTGCAGGTGCTCGTTGGGAAGACGCATGCGCCAGGTTTTGAACCAGGCGTCGCCGTCGGCGCCGAGCTCGCGCCAGCGGCAATAGGGGACGGCGACGGCAAGGTTCCGGGTCTGAAGCCGGCCGAGGAAACTTAGATCCGGGATGTGCTCGAGCACGTCGAACATGGCGACGAGATCCCACGAGCTGGCCAGCGCTTCATTCCAATCGACGAAGCGGACACCCTTGGGCAGCGGAAACTCGGCGATGTCGCAGCCGGCGCAATCGGCGACCCCGGTTATCTTCGCGGCTTCGATGAATGTGCCTGTGCCATATCCAATCTCCAGCACCGAGCGCGGAATCTCGCCGGTTACCCCCAGCACCCAGCCAAGCCGCTGATAGCCGAGCTTGATGGTCCGGTCGCTCAGGTCCTCGTAATAGGAGATATATTGCTTGTCGTACTTGATCGGCGTGAAGTCGATCTGGTGGATCACGCCAAACCGGTCCACCTCGTAGTTGTCCAACATTGGCCCGCTGCCCTCCAGATTGCGAAATCCTTACATGGCGGAGCTGAACGCAGCGTAACCGGCCGGACCGGCGCGCCGCTAGCATCGAGCAAGCTCACTCGCTGGCGAAGAGCATCCCGCGCCGCGCATTCTTCATGAACACACTCGCTCTCCAGCCATCATGCAAATTGCATATGGCGCTCCCCCTCTCCGTCTCGGCTTCGCCGAGCCACCGTTCCGGGGCGAACCAGGCTGCGACGTCAGCGATTGGCGTTGGTCGCCCCCATGAAAGGCATGAAAGGGGGAGAAGTGGCCGCGTAGTGGTCGGAGAGGGGTGGGGTGGCCTGCCATATACGATTGCCCTCATCCAGCCGCGCAGCGGGCCGGCACGAAGGAACGAGATGGCGCTGCTGGGGGTTGATGGCGAGGTGAACCCATGGAACCGCGCGACAAAGAACAGGAGAACCTTTCCCGGCTCGAACGGGCCGCACAGCAGACTGCCGATCCGAAAACCATTCAGCGGAAGGCGAAGAAGCCCGACGAAAAATTCCGCTTCAGCCTGCGCAAGCAAGACCTCTGGTGGACGGCTGGTTTCGCTGCCGGCGCCCTGCTGCTCTTTGCCCTCCAACTCCTCATCAATTGGCACCTGGACTGGTTTGACCCGCCTCTGCGCGTTCGCGTGCTGAATTACGTCTGGGGCGGCCTTGTCATCTTCGGCATGCTGACCGTGGCGAATGTCGTCGAGGTGTTTCTCATCGGCCGCATTCCCAATCGCGTCTCGCGTTTCAACCTGAAGCGCATCTTTCGACTGATCGTCGTCGTCGCTATCGTCTTCGTCGCCATTTCGGTTCTGTTCGTGAACTGGTACGCGGCCGTCGTTTCGCTCGGCCTGATTTCGCTGATCCTCGGCTTCGCGCTGCAGATGCCGATCTCCAGTTTCATCGCCTGGATCTATATCCTGGCCAGGGCGCCTTATCGCGTCGGCGACCGCATCCGCATCGGCGATGCCCATGGCGATGTCATCGATGTCAGCTATCTCGACACGACGTTATGGGAATTCGGCGGCGAGCATCTTTGGACCGATCATCCGAGCGGGCGGGTCATCAAATTCCCGAACTCCACCGTGTTTGACACGCCGGTCTTCAACTATTCCTGGCCGCTGTTTCCCTATGTCTGGAACGAAATCAAGTTTCAGCTCGCCTATGAGAGCGACCTGGAATTCGTGGCTGCAACCATGAGAGAGGTCGTCGACGAGCAGATCGGCGACATCATGAGCCAGAAGGTGAAGGTCTATAAGCACATCCTGTCGAAAACGCCGGTGGACGAGCTCGAAGTGAAGGAGCATCCGGTGGTTCATTTTCGCGTCAGTGAGAACACCTGGCTCGAGGCCATCGTGCGCTACCTCGTGCCGCCGAAGGAGGCCGGGCGGACCAAAACCCGGCTGATCAAGGAAATGCTGGCGCGGATGAATGCAAAACCCGATCGCGTGCTGTTTCCGAAGAGCAATCTGAGGTGATCTTCCTTCCTGACGTCACACCGGCAACGAGGCAACGCTGGAGGCAGAAGCTAGCTCGCACATATGCGTCATGGAGTTGCGGAAGGCACGCAAGGTCAGGCGAGGCCAGTCTCCAAGATGCCGAATGGAGAGCGGGTGGGGATAATTTTCGGTTCCCTCAGGCCACTTTCGCGGAACAGGCGGCTGAACTCTTCGGGCGTACGCTCCCTGGCTCCCGGAAACAGCGTCATCATATGCATGTCGCTGAGGAAATTCATCGGCAGGCTGCATCCCGCCGTGGTTTCGAGAAGGCGTTCAATCACGAGCAACCGCGCTTCCGGCTTCATCGCTGCACGGCAATTCGCCAGCAGTCTGAGACAACTCTCGTCGTTCCAGTCGTGGAGGATCTGGGCCAGGGTGTAGATATCTCCGCCCTTGGGTACGCTTGCGAAGAAATCGATGGCCATGACTTCGCAGCGGCCAGCCTGATGCCCAAGAGCCTTGCTGGCTGCAGCCACCACTCCCGCCTGGTCGGCGAGAATGCCTCGCACGTCGGTGTGGGCATCCAAGATGGCGCGCAACAGGCCGCCATTGCCGCCGCCGATGTCGACGACGACGCCGGCACCGGAGAAATCGTAGGCTGCCGCCACCGCAGCATGTCGATCATCGGGGCTGTGCTGCATGAATTCGTCGAAAACCGCGCTCTGCTCGGGATTGGCTTTGAGATACTCGAAATTCGGCATGCCGAACGTGGCCTCGAAGGCAGGCCCGCCGGTCATGATCGCATGATGGAAATTGCCCCATGCGGCCCAGGTGCTCGGCAGCCCCCAGTAGAGCGCTGCGTAGTGGAGGGTCGGCGATGCGTCGCTTCTCAGGCAGGCCGATTTCTGTGTCTGGCTCACCATGCCCGCGTCGTCGACGGCAAAGATCCCGAAGGCCGCGAGAGCCCGGCACAGACGCAGCAACATCTCGGGCCGGGCGCCGCTGTCCGCCGCCAGGTCGGAAACGGTTCGGCCCGAATCCCCGACCCGATCGGCCAGGCGCAGCTTTGCCGCGACAAACACCATCTGCGAGACCTGGAAGCCCCTCATTTGGAGCGCAACTTCCGCAAATGGCTCAGCGACCATCTCAACCCCCGATCGATCCTTGAGCATAGCCGGTTTGACCCGACCCGTCATTACCGACGGAGGACCAGGACCTGATCCGCGGTGCGGTCAGAGCCACAAAATTTTTCGCCTGGTTGGAAACCGATCAGACGAAATCTCATCAAACCATGGCGACGCCTGCCGTCAGATGGTGGGCGATGCCGACAACGCCTCGAACTCACCAACCGGAGCGGCCAAGCGATCATGTGATTGCCCAAAACGTCGCCCGGGTTCAGTCTGTCGAGCGCAGGTTCTGACATCAATGGCGCAAGGGAGAAGAAGATGGCTCACGACCATTCCAAATCGAGCGGACCGGATTTGGCCCAGGGCATTGCGCTATCGGATCTTCCCGACGGCGGAAAGCTTGTCGGTCACTGTGGCGACGAACAGGTGCTGTTGGTGCGCCGCGGGGCAGAGATCTTCGCAGTCGGAGCGACGTGCACGCATTACGGCGGGCCGCTGGTCGACGGCCTTCTCGTGGAGGATACCGTGCGGTGCCCGTGGCATCACGCATGCTTCGATTTGCGCACGGGCGAAGCTTTGCGCGCGCCTGCCTTCAATCGACTGGCCTGCTGGTCGGTAGAGCAGCGTGGCGAGCGGATAGTCGTCGGCGAGAAGCGCAAACGGGCGGCTGAAAAGCCTGCCGGCGCAGGCGCTGGCCAGTCGGCCGGCAAGATCGTCGTCGTCGGCGGCGGCGCGGCTGGTTTCGCAGCCGCCGAAAGACTGCGTCGCGAAGGCCATCGGGACAGCATCGTCATGCTCAGCGAGGACGAGGCGCCGCCGGTCGATCGTCCCAACCTCTCCAAGGACTACCTCGCCGGCAAAGCGCCGTCGGAGTGGATTCCGCTGCGTGGGGCAGGCTTCTACGCAAAGAACGACATCGATCTGCGTCTGAAAACCAACGCCGCCGACATCGATGTCCGCTCCCACCAGGTCGTGCTCGCAAACGGAGACCGGATTGCCTACGACCGGCTGCTGCTTGCAATGGGAGCCGAACCGGTCCGCCTCACCATCCCCGGCGCAGATCAGCCACACGTGCACACACTGCGTTCGTTAGCAGACTGCGGCGCAATCATCGAGCGAGCCAAGACTGCTCGCAGCGCCATCGTGCTGGGCGCCAGTTTCATCGGCCTGGAAGTTGCCGCGTCCTTGCGCGCGCGGGACATCGAAGTTCACGTCGTCGCGCCCGAAGAACGCCCGATGGAGCGGGTCCTCGGGCCGCAAATGGGCGACTTCATCCGCAACCTCCACGAGCGGAATGGCGTCGTGTTTCATCTCAAGGAGACCGCGAGCGCGATCGACGGCCGGACCATACAACTGAGCAGTGGTCTTGCGCTGAGCGCGGATTTCGTTGTCGCCGGCATCGGCGTGCGGCCGCGGCTCGGATTGGCCGAAAAGGCCGGTCTCAGCCTCGACCGCGGGATCGTGGTGGACGCCTTTCTGGAAACGAGCGCGCCCGGCATCTTCGCGGCCGGCGACATTGCGCGGTGGCCCGATCCCCACAGTGGCGAAAACATCAGGGTCGAGCACTGGGTGGTCGCAGAAAGGCAAGGGCAGACCGCAGCGCTGAACATGCTCGGGCATCGGGAGAAGTACACCGCAGTCCCGTTCTTCTGGAGCCAGCATTATGACGTGCCGATCAACTACGTCGGACATGCGGAGCGATGGGACGAGATAGCGGTCGAAGGCGACATTGCCGCCAAGGATTGCCTGCTGCGGTTCAAGCGCGAGGGACGCACGCTGGCAGTCGCCTCGATTTTCCGCGACATCGAAAGCCTGAAGGCCGAAATGGAGATGGAGCGGCAGACGGCAAGCTGAAACGGCGGATGTCGGAACTGGTTGCAGCACCTCGGCGCGCATCAGGCCGGCCCCCTGCCCGGGCTTGCGGCGGCGCTTGAGAGGCGATGAGGGCGGCCGCTATTTCTGCCGGAACGCCGTGTGCAGCGACGCCGTCAGCGGACCGAGAATGTAATCCAGTGCGGTGCGCTCCTCGGTGACGATCATCACCGAGGCCGGCATGCCGGGGTAGAGCTGGATCTGCGGCGCGGCGGCGAGTTCGTCGGCGTCCACCGCGACATCGGCCACATAGTAGGGAAAGCCGGTCTTGGCGTCGGTGACGCGGTCGGCCGAGATATGAGTGACCTGGCCGTGAATGACTGGCGTCGTGCGCTGCTTGTAGGAGGTGAAGCGGATCTCGGCGGTCATGTCGGCGCGCAGGCTGGAGATATCCTCCACGCGCACCTGGGCCTGGACGATCAGCGAATTCCTGGTCGGCACGATGTCGAGGATCGTCTGGCCGGGGGCGACGATGGCGCCGGTGGAGAAGACGGTGAGGTCCATCACCTGGCCGTCATAGGGCGCGCGCACCTCGGCGCGGTTCATCATGGCCTGTGCGGCAAACATCTTCGGCACCAGGTCGGCAAGGTTCGCCTGCGTCTCGATCAGCATGGCTGACAGCTTTGCCCGGCGCTCGTTGGTGAGCTGCGCGATCTGGCTCTCGAGCTCGGCCTTGCTCTGGCGGTTGCCCGCGATCTCGCCGAGCGCCTGGTCGATCAGGCCCTGCAGGTCGGAGGCCGACCGGTCGAGCTCCAGGATGCGTGGCTTCGTCGTCAGCCCGGCTTTCAGCAGCTTGTTAAGCCCGGCCTTCTCGTCCACGGTGGATTTCAGCTGCGCGCGGAAGGACTCGACGCGCGCCTGCTTGCCCTCGATCTGCTCCTCGAGCTCGGCGATCCGCTTCTGCAGGATCTGCCTGGCGCCGGCCATCTGCGCCCGCTGGCTCTCGAGGTCGGCGATCTGGCTCGCCATCGCGTCCTGCAGATAGGCCTGATGCTCGGCGGTGATGTCCTTCGGAAAGGCGACCGCCTCGCTGCCGTCGAGCTCGGCCCGGATGCGAGAATCGGTGGCGCGCAGCAGCGCGTATTGCTGCGAATAGAGATTGAACTCCGCGCGGGCGCGGGTGTCGTCGAGCAGGACCAGCACGTCGCCCGACTTGACGACATCGCCGTCCTTGACCCGGATCTGCTTCACCGTGCCGCCATCGAAATGCTGGACGCTCTTGCGGTTGCCCTCGACCTTGACCACCGCGTCGGCCAGCACCGCGCCGTTGAGCGGCGCGACCGCCGCCCAGCCGCCGAACACGCCGAAGAACGCGGCAATGATGAGCACGCCGACCCAGACCGGTCCACGGATCGAATCCGGGTTGGCGCCGGCTTTGTCGCCAACGGAGAGGCTGTGGTAGGTGGCGGCGACGTCGGTCATTGGGTGGCCACCGCCATCGGCGCCGCGCGCTGGTTGAGCAGCGCCACGATCTCGTTCTTCATGCCGAAGGCCTCGACGCCGCCGTCCCTCAAGAGCAGGATCTTGTCGACATTGGCAAGCGTGGAAGGCCGGTGCGAGACGATGATCACCGTGCTGCCGCGACGCTTGAGCTCCAGCGCGCATTCGGCGAGCGCGCGGTCGCCATCGGCGTCGAGATTGGAGCTCGGCTCATCGAGCACGATGAGGTTCGGAGTGCCGAACACCGCGCGGGCAAGCGCGATGCGCTGGCGGTAGCCGCCCGACAGCACCGCCCCGCCCTCGCCGATCTGCGTTTCATAGCCTTGCGGCAGCCGGATGATCATCTCATGCACGCCGGCGAGCCGGGCGGCCTCGATCACGTCGCGATCGACATCGGTCTTGAAGCGGCCGATGTTGGCGGCCACCGTGTCGGAAAACAGCTCGATGTCCTGCGGCAGATAGCCGATATGGTCGCCGAGCGCCTCCCGGCCCCATTGCGTCAGATCGGCGCCGTCCAGCCGCACCGTGCCGCGGCTCGGCTGCATGATGCCGGCGAGATGGCGGGCGAGCGTCGACTTGCCGGCGCCGGACGGCCCGACGATGCCGAGCGCCTCGCCGGCCTCCAGCCGGAACGAGACATCGCGCAGCAGCACCTTCTGCAGGCTGGGGATGGCGAAGCTGAGCTGCTCGACGGCGATCTTGCCGGTGGGCTTCGGCAGGTTGAACGCACGTTCGCCCTGAGCGCTGCCGTCCAGGAGCTTCTCGACCCGGCCGAGCGCGGCACGGGCAAGGATCAGGCTGCGCCAGAGGCCGACGATCTGCTCGATGGGCTGCAGCCCCCTGCCCAGCAACAGGCTCGCCGCGAACATCGAGCCGCCGGTGATCTGCCGCTCGATGACCAGATAGGCGCCGAGGCCGAGGATCAGCGACTGCATGGCGAGGCGCAGAAAGCGGATCATCCCGGACATCAGCGCCGCCCGGTCGCTGGCCTGCCCCTGTCGCCGCAGCGCCTGGCCGCGATCGCGCCCCCAGCGGCGCACCAGCCCGTCGATCATGCCCATGGCGCGGACGACTTCCGCGTTCCTGAGGCTCATTTCGGTGAAATTGTAGCTGGCCGTGGCAAGGTCATTGGCCTGCTTGAGCGGCGCCCGCACCATGTATTCGTTGAGCACCGCCATGGCGATCAACAGCAGCGAGGAGCCGAGCGCGAAGAAGCCGAGCCACGGGTGCAGCAGGAAGATGATGCCGATATAGATCGGCGACCACGGCAGATCGAACAGCGCATGGATGCCGCTGCCGGTGATCACTTGCCGGAACGTATCGAAATCGCGGATCGGCTGGCTTTGCGAGGCCCCTTGCGACGGGGTCTCGACGGAAGCCGCCAGGATCTTGGCCGACAGCAGCCGGTCGAGCCGGGCGCTGGCACGCGTCAGGATCGCGGCGCGCACAAGGTCGAGCCCGGCGAGCGCCAGGAAGGCCGCAAGCAGCACCAGGGTCAGCATCACCAGCGTCGTCTCGCTGCCGCTGGTGACCACCCGGTCATAGATCTGCAGCATGTAGAGCGGCGATGCGAGATAAAGCAGGTTGATCGCCAGGCTGAATACCGCCGCAAAGAGGAAATAGCGGCGGCATGCGAGAAGCGCTTGCCTGACGATCCTGGATTTGTTGTCGAGACCCAAAACACCCAGCGGCAGAACCGCCCCCTGTCCAAACTGCATGCCCAGAACCAATACTACTCCCGATCTTCCACCCGGCCACGCGATCCACTCGTAAACCTGCCGTAAACCTTAATTCGTAACCCTCGCCCGGCGGGAAACGAGGTGAGCCGTGCGTGGCCGCGGCTCACCTTGTTCGTTACAGCACGAAGTCGCTGGCGGTCAGGCCAAGCCCGGTGCCGGTCAGCGTGATCTGGAAATCGGCCGTTGCATTGCCATTGACATCGACACGCACAATCGTGTTGCCGCCGACTTCCGACCAGGTGATGCTGTTGGCGACGGTGGCCGCGTTGAACCCGCCGAACAGGAAAGCCTGGTCTCCGCCGCTCACCGTATTGGCATCGATCGACGAGAGGTCGATCTTGTCGACGCCGTGCACGAAGTCGGTGATGGTGTCGTTTGCGACACTTACCGGTGAGTCTGAGATGGCCGATCCGTAGTAGAAGGTATCGGCTCCCAAACCGCCGGTGAGCGTATCGGCTCCAACACCGCCGACGAGCCTGTCATTGCCATCACCGCCATTCAGCGTGTCGTTGCCATCCTGTCCGAACAGCGTGTCATTGCCGGCCATGCCGAGAATGATGTCGGCCCCGCCGTTGCCATAGAGGACATCGTCGCCCCCGTTGGCTCCGTTGAGGCCATCGCTCGAATTGCCATTGCTTCCGGTGATGACCTGGAACGTCTCGCTGTATTGATACGTTGGCCCCGCGGGGTCGCCGACCTGAGTTGCCTGCACTGTGATTGAGTAAGCTTTGCTGGGTGACAAGCCGGACAGGCTTGAGCTGAGTGTGTTGCCCGAGATTGAGAAAAGCCCAGGGTCCGACTGCGAAGTGATGCTGTAGACGAAGCTGCCGCCCGGATCTGGATCGGTGGCGCTCAGCGTTCCCGTGAACTGGAAGGAACTGAAGCTGACGTCAGCGGTCGTGGTGCTCGGCGTCAATTGGATATCCGTCGGCGCAAAACGCGGCGGGCCGTCATCCGTCCCAAGGATATCGATGGCTATCGAGGTGTGGGTTCCGTCGGCGCTGACCACGTCGAAGTTTTCCGTATAATGCTGGCCGGCGATGAACTCGTCATGCGCCGAGGACGCGGTGTAAGTCCAGGCGCCGGCTGCGTTGATGGCGAAGGTGCCGTAGAGGCCGGCGGTCGCAGCCTGAACGACGAATGTCGCCGAACTGTCCACATCCGAGATGGTGAGCGTGCCCGACGTCGAGATGTCGGCGGCCGCGTTGCCTTCTGTCAGGTTGACCGACGCGGACGATAGCACCGCCGCATCGTTGGCGCCGTTGATGGTGATGTCGATGACCTGTTGCGTGCCGTCGACAGTGGTGACCGTCACCAACTCGTGCAGCGTGGTGTTCGCTCCGGTGCTGTTCAGCGCCTGAACGGTGGCGTTGTTGTCGTCGAGCGTGTAGCTCCAGGTGCCGTTGGCATCGATCGAGAAGGTGCCATAGCTCTTGGCGACGGCGACTTGCGTGTTGAAGGTCGCCGCATTGTCGACATCGCTCGCGTTGAGATCGCCGGAGGCAGTGGCGTCGCCGGGCGTGCCGTTGGCGACGCCGCTCTTTTCGGTGACCGAGGTGTCTTGCACCCCGTTGACGGTGATCACCGCCGCGTCGTTGGCGCCGTTGATGGTGATATCGATGACCTGTTGCGTGCCGTCGACAGTGGTGACCGTCACCAGCTCATACAGCGTGGTGTTCGCTCCGCTGCTGTTCAGCGCCTGAACGGTGGCATTGTTGTCGTCGAGCGTGTAGCTCCAGGTGCCGTTGGCATCGATCGAGAAGGTGCCGTAGCTCTTGGCGACGGCGACCTGTGCGGTGAAGGTCGCCGCATTGTCGACATCGGTCGCATTAAGATCGCCGGAAGCAGTGGCGTCGCCTGGCGTGCCGTTGGCGACGCCGCTCTTTTCCGTAACGGACGTGTCTTGGGCGCCGTTGAGCGTTATCACCGCGGCGTCGTTGGTGCCGAGGATGTTGATCGTCACCGTGGTCGGGGTGCCGTCGGCGCTGACCACATTGAAGGTGTCGGTGTAGGTGGTGCCGGCGACGAACTCGTCATGCGCCGAGGACGCCGTGTAGGTCCAGGCGCCATCGGCATCGATGGCGAAGGTGCCGTAGAGGCCGGCGGTGCCGGCCTGGGCGACGAAGTGCGGATCACTGTCGACGTCCGAGATGGTCAGCGTGCCCGAGGTCGAGATGTCGGCGGCCGCGTTGGTCTCGGTCAGGTTCTTCACGTCGGACGACAGCACCGCGGCGTCGTTGGTGCCGAGGATGTTGATCGTCACCGTGGTCGGGGTGCCGTCGGCGCTGACCACATTGAAGGTGTCGGTGTAGGTGGTGCCGGCGACGAACTCGTCATGCGCCGAGGACGCCGTGTAGGTCCAGGCGCCATCGGCATCGATGGCGAAGGTGCCGTAGAGGCCGGCGGTGCCGGCCTGGGCGACGAAGTGCGGATCACTGTCGACGTCCGAGATGGTCAGCGTGCCCGAGGTCGAGATGTCGGCGGCCGCATTGGTCTCGGTCAGGTTCTTCACGTCGGACGACAGCACCGCGGCATCGTTGGTGCCGAGGATGTTGATCGTCACCGTGGTCGGGGTGCCGTCGGCGCTGACCACATTGAAGGTGTCGGTGTAGGTGGTGCCGGCGACGAACTCGTCATGCGCCGAGGACGCCGTGTAGGTCCAGGCGCCATCGGCATCGATGGCGAAGGTGCCGTAGAGGCCGGCGGTGCCGGCCTGGGCGACGAAGTGCGGATCACTGTCGACGTCCGAGATGGTCAGCGTGCCCGAGGTCGAGATGTCGGCGGCCGCATTGGTCTCGGTCAGGTTCTTCACGTCGGACGACAGCACCGCGGCATCGTTGGTGCCGAGGATGTTGATCGTCACCGTGGTCGGGGTGCCGTCGGCGCTGACCACATTGAAGGTGTCGGTGTAGGTGGTGCCGGCGACGAACTCGTCATGCGCCGAGGACGCCGTGTAGGTCCAGGCGCCATCGGCATCGATGGCGAAGGTGCCGTAGAGGCCGGCGGTGCCGGCCTGGGCGACGAAGTGCGCATCACTGTCGACGTCCGAGATGGTCAGCGTGCCCGAGGTCGAGATGTCGGCGGCCGCATTGGTCTCGGTCAGGTTCTTCACGTCGGACGACAGCACCGCGGCATCGTTGGTGCCGAGGATGTTGATCGTCACCGTGGTCGGGGTGCCGTCGGCGCTGACCACATTGAAGGTGTCGGTGTAGGTGGTGCCGGCGACGAACTCGTCATGCGCCGAGGACGCCGTGTAGGTCCAGGCGCCATCGGCATCGATGGCGAAGGTGCCGTAGAGGCCGGCGGTGCCGGCCTGGGCGACGAAGTGCGGATCACTGTCGACGTCCGAGATGGTCAGCGTGCCCGAGGTCGAGATGTCGGCGGCCGCATTGGTCTCGGTCAGGTTCTTCACGTCGGACGACAGCACCGCGGCGTCGTTGGTGCCGAGGATGTTGATCGTCACCGTGGTCGGGGTGCCGTCGGCGCTGACCACATTGAAGGTGTCGGTGTAGGTGGTGCCGGCGACGAACTCGTCATGCGCCGAGGACGCCGTTAGGTCCAGGCGCCATCGGCATCGATGGCGAAGGTGCCGTAGAGGCCGGCGGTGCCGGCCTGGGCGACGAAGTGCGGATCACTGTCGACGTCCGAGATGGTCAGCGTGCCCGAGGTCGAGATGTCGGCGGCCGCGTTGGTCTCGGTCAGGTTCTTCACGTCGGACGACAGCACCGCGGCATCGTTGGTGCCGAGGATGTTGATCGTCACCGTGGTCGGGGTGCCGTCGGCGCTGACCACATTGAAGGTGTCGGTGTAGGTGGTGCCGGCGACGAACTCGTCATGCGCCGAGGACGCCGTGTAGGTCCAGGCGCCATCGGCATCGATGGCGAAGGTGCCGTAGAGGCCGGCGGTGCCGGCCTGGGCGACGAAGTGCGGATCACTGTCGACGTCCGAGATGGTCAGCGTGCCCGAGGTCGAGATGTCGGCGGCCGCGTTGGTCTCGGTCAGGTTCTTCACGTCGGACGACAGCACCGCGGCGTCGTTGGTGCCGAGGATGTTGATCGTCACCGTGGTCGGAGTGCCGTCGGCGCTGACCACATTGAAGGTGTCGGTGTAGGTGGTGCCGGCGACGAACTCGTCATGCGCCGAGGACGCCGTGTAGGTCCAGGCGCCATCGGCATCGATGGCGAAGGTGCCGTAGAGGCCGGCGGTGCCGGCCTGGGCGACGAAGTGCGGATCACTGTCGACGTCCGAGATGGTCAGCGTGCCCGAGGTCGAGATGTCGGCGGCCGCGTTGGTCTCGGTCAGGTTCTTCACGTCGGACGACAGCACCGCGGCGTCGTTGGTGCCGAGGATGTTGATCGTCACCGTGGTCGGGGTGCCGTCGGCGCTGACCACATTGAAGGTGTCGGTGTAGGTGGTGCCGGCGACGAACTCGTCATGCGCCGAGGACGCCGTGCAGGTCCAGGCGCCATCGGCATCGATGGCGAAGGTGCCGTAGAGGCCGGCGGTGCCGGCCTGGGCGACGAAGTGCGGATCACTGTCGACGTCCGAGATGGTCAGCGTGCCCGAGGTCGAGATGTCGGCGGCCGCGTTGGTCTCGGTCAGGTTCTTCACGTCGGACGACAGCACCGCGGCATCGTTGGTGCCGAGGATGTTGATCGTCACCGTGGTCGGGGTGCCGTCGGCGCTGACCACATTGAAGGTGTCGGTGTAGGTGGTGCCGGCGACGAACTCGTCATGCGCCGAGGACGCCGTATAGGTCCAGGCGCCATCGGCATCGATGGCGAAGGTGCCGTAGAGGCCGGCGGTGCCGGCCTGGGCGACGAAGTGCGCATCACTGTCGACGTCCGAGATGGTCAGCGTGCCCGAGGTCGAGATGTCGGCGGCCGCATTGGTCTCGGTCAGGTTCTTCACGTCGGACGACAGCACCGCGGCGTCGTTGGTGCCGAGGATGTTGATCGTCACCGTGGTCGGGGTGCCGTCGGCGCTGACCACATTGAAGGTGTCGGTGTAGGTGGTGCCGGCGACGAACTCGTCATGCGCCGAGGACGCCGTGTAGGTCCAGGCGCCATCGGCATCGATGGCGAAGGTGCCGTAGAGGCCGGCGGTGCCGGCCTGGGCGACGAAGTGCGGATCACTGTCGACGTCCGAGATGGTCAGCGTGCCCGAGGTCGAGATGTCGGCGGCCGCGTTGCCTTCCGTGAGATTGCGCACGTCGTGTGAAACGACGGCAGCATCGTTCGTCCCAGTAATGTTGACCACGATGTTGTAGGTGGCCGTGCCATCGGCCGACTTCACCTGCAGCATATCGGTTACTTGCTGGCCTTGCGTCAGCGGGTCGGCCAGCGTCTGATTGAGGGCGTATGTCCACGCTCCGGATGTCGCGTCGAA
The DNA here is from genome assembly GCF_003952525.1 of Mesorhizobium sp. M3A.F.Ca.ET.080.04.2.1. Classification (NCBI taxonomy): domain Bacteria; kingdom Pseudomonadati; phylum Pseudomonadota; class Alphaproteobacteria; order Hyphomicrobiales; family Phyllobacteriaceae; genus Mesorhizobium; species Mesorhizobium sp. M3A.F.Ca.ET.080.04.2.1. The sequence continues at coordinate 988,230 of NZ_CP034451.1, forward strand.
GGTGAAGGTACCGTAGGTGCCTTGAAGACTGGGCGGCGTCTGGAAATGGTTCTCATTGAGATCGACGTCCGAAATAATGAGCTGTCCGTGCGCGCTGGGGTCGCCGGGCGTGCCGTTGGCGACGCCGCCCGCTTCCACTACGGTGTTGTCGACGGCGGCGGCGGCTGTGATCGTCGCGCCATCATTTTTACCCTGGATGTTGACCGAAACGCTTGCCCAGCTCAGCGTTCCATTGCCGAGCTTGATGGCATAGGTGAAGGTCTCGTTGATGTTGTCACCAGCGCCTAGCGCCTGCAGGCTGGTGAAACCATGCGATAGCAGATATTGGCTGAGGTCCATCTCGACCTTGCCATTGTTGATGCGGATAGAAACCCCGCCGCCGATGCTTTCCCAGTTGGAGATGCCGGTTGCCTGGACGTCCTGGGTGGTCAGGTCGATCGGCGCGTATTGCTTGGTGGCCGTTGAGGCGGAAATTCCGTCATCGACCGAAAAGAGGGTCTTCGCATTGCCCCCAAGATCGTTCGCCATCACGTCGAGCAGGATGATGGACTGGGCGGCGTTGACGATGACGACATTGTCTTCAGTGTAATTGAAGACATCACCCTGCGCCTGCGGTGTGTTGGAGAATGACGTCGTGGTGCCGCCCGCGCCGGAAATTGTCGTAGTAGCCATCTCATTCACCCCTTTGGCGGACGCTCAGCGCCGCTCAATGCCGTCGAACCGACGACGCACCACCCCATGCCGAACGATTCGGCGCCCAGTCTCGCGGGGAGAGGAAAATGATCAGAATGCCATGGGACCAAGCGCAACCGAAGTGAATGGCCGGCGAACGGCCACCCCACAATGGCGGTTCACAGACGACGGCGGCTCATGGTCATGGCTGCGACGGCATTGAATGCCGCCCTGCGTTTTCCCTGCCCCTGTAGCGCCGTGACTCGTTGTTGCCGATCGAGAGCTTGTTCACGCTACCCCATATATTAGGATATTATTAACCTACCCTCAGCTGCGTCAACCGCCAATTCGATGAAGAGTTAACGACAAAAGGCGTACTTGCACGCGATTGTGGATAAACTTGATCAGCTGGATGGCTGTGCACGATGAAGATGCTTGCCAATTGGAGGCTGGCGCCAGGCAAAACGAATCGGGCGGAATTGCGCGCCCAAGCGCGTGGCGCTGAAACAGCTTCAGGCGAGGCGCTTTAAATCTTCGTCTCGTCCGTGCCGTTCTTACAAAACCGCTGCGCCGATTTGGGCGCCGTGTATCAGACGACCTTCTTGCCGCGCTTGCCGTCGCGCTCGGCAAGCGCCTTCTCGACGGCGCGTTTCAGTTCATCCTTGATCTCGACGGTGTCGGCCATCAGCGTCTCGATCTTCATGAAATCGAGGACCCTGTATTTCGAGACGGCGGGGCGAATCAGGATGTCGGGCCGGTGCTGTCTCAGCTTGTTGGCGATGATCGACTGCATCATCAGCTGCGTGGCGCCATACATCAGGTCGACGGTGGTCGGGTGCTTGCGCTCGGCATCGCTCGGCGCCCCGACCACGTCGATAGCGATGATGATGTCGGCGTCCTTCTCGACGAGGTCGAAGGGCACGGGGTTGTAGATGCCCCCGTCGATCAGCAGGCGGCCGTCGCGCGTCACCGGGCGGAACACCGCCGGGATGGCGGCGGAAGCCGCCAGCGCCGACTGCAGGTCGCCCTCGGCGAAGACGGCGAGCTTGTGGCCGAAATAGTCGGTCGCCGTCACCTTGAGTGGGATCCTCAGCTCTTCGAAGCTAGCCGGGATGGCTTCGGGCAGGAAGGCCTTCAGGATGCGCTCGACGTTGAACTGGCCGACACGGATGCCGCCCTGCATGGCTTCCGCGATGGTGCCCGGGCGCGAGCGCCACATGCGCGCCGCCACCTCGGCACGGCTGCCGAGGATCGAGCGGGCATGATCGTGGATCTGAGCGCCCGTCATGCCGGCGGCCATGCCGGCGCCCATGATAGCCCCGATCGAGGAGCCGGCGATCGCCACCGGCCTTATGCCGAGCTCGTCCAGCGCCTCGATGGCATGGATATGCGCAAGCCCCCGCGCTCCGCCGCCGCCGAAGGCAACCCCGAAGGTCGGACTCATCCCTTGCCGCCTCCGGCTGTCTTCACCAGCGACGGGCCGATCACCATCACCGCCGGTTCGGCCGAGAGAAGCTTCCTGGCCACCGCCTTGACGTCGGCGAGCGTCACCGCATTGATCAGTGCCGCGCGGCGCTTGATGTAGTCGATGCCGAGATCGTCGAGCTGCAGTTCGACCAGCGTCGCGGCAATGGAGCTGGACGAATCCAGATTGTTGATGGCGTAGGCGCCGATCATGTATTTTTTGGTCGCCGCGAGCTCTTCCTCCGTCGGTCCGTCCTGCGCCATGTCCTTCACCACCTGGCGCACGATCGAAAGCGTCTCGGCGGCGCGATCGGAGCGCGTCGCGGTGGTCACCAGCAGCGCATGGGAATGTTCGTGGTCGACCAGATCGGAGCTGACGCTATAGGCAAGACCGCGCTTCTCGCGCACCTCCTCGAAAAGGCGCGAGGTGAAGGTCGAGCCGCCGAGAATCTCGTTCATCAGCACCGCGGCGTAAAAGTCGGGCGAGCTGCGCTTGACGCCAGGCCAGGCCAGCTGCAGCGAGGTCTGCGGCAGGTCGTAATTCACCTCCAACTGCTGTCCGAGCCTGGGCGTGACGTCGGCCACCGGGGCCAGCGCCTGTGCCTGCGGCAGGTCGCCGAAAACGTCGTCCAGCTTGCCACTCAGCGTCGCGGCGTCGATGTCGCCGACCACCGCCATATGCAGTCCGCCGCGGGCGAAACTCGCCTTGTGGAACGACTTGATATCCGCAGGGGTGATGGTGGCCAGGCTCTTCTTGGTGCCCTCGTCGGGCCGCGCATAAGGATGCTCGCCATAGATGGCGCGCAGCCAGCCCTGCTGCGCAACCGTGTTGGGGTCGCGCTCATTGGCCAGGATGCCGGAGAGGATCTGGCTGCGAATGCGATCGATCGGCGCCTGGTCGAAGCGAGGGCTGTTGACAGCCAGCTTCAGCAGCTCGAACGCCTCGTTCTCCTCCTCCGACAGCATGCGCATCGAGCCATAGGTGCCGTCGCGCGCCGCCGTGAAGCTCATCTCGGCGCCGGCGTCGTCGAGCTTCTGCTGGAAGGCCTCGCTGTCGAGGTCGCCGGCGCCTTCGTCGAACAGGCCGCTCATCAGATTGACCAGCCCTTCCTTGCCGGCGGGATCCTCAGCGGTGCCGCCGTCAAAGACGAAGCGGATGGCAATCAAGGGGATCGAATGATCTTCCACCAGCCAGGCGGTGACGCCCTTCTTCGACTTGACCTCCTGGATGTTCATCTCGGCGTGTGCGCCCAGCGCCGGCAGCAGCAGGAAGAACAGGGCGAAGCAGAGTGTGGCAAAGATGCGCCCGATGGCATCAAAGGAAGACCGACTTCCGACGGTGGCGCTGCCCCTCATCCGCCTACCGGCACCTTCTCCCCGTGAAGGACGGGGAGAAGGGACAAGCTCCGGCGCTGGCGTCCCCCTCTCCCCGTTCTTGCGGGGAGAGGGCAAGGGTGAGGGGCGGCGCCAATCTTCGGGCAATTGTTCCGTTTCGCACATGCGCATCAGGACGGTGCTCATCATCAATTCCCCGCCTGCTGCTGCGGCAAGAGATAACCGGTGGTCGAATGGTCGAGCACCAGATAGCGTGCGGCCGCCGCCTTCACCTGATCGGCCGTCACCTTGCGGATGCGCTCGGGCCACTCCTCGACGTCCTTGACATTGCCGCCGGTGGCGAGCGTCGAGCCATACATGTTGGCCATGTCCTCCTGTTTGTCGCGGGCAAAGATCATCGAGCGGACATAGCGGGTCTTGGCCCGCTCCAGTTCGTCCTCGCTGACGCCGTCCTTGACGATGCGGCCGATCTCCGTATCCACGGCAGCCTCGATATCGCTGAGCCTGGCGTCACCGCGCGGCGCGCCATAGACGGTGAAGTTGGTGGCGTCGAGCATGGTGCCCTGAAAGAAGGCGCCGGCCTCGGCGGCGATGCCCTGCTTGACCACCAATTGCTGGTAGAGGCGGCTGCGGTTGTCGCCGCCCAGGATCTCGGCCAGCAGGTCGAGCGCCTCGGCCTCGCCGGGCTTGGCTGTATGATAGGACGGCACCACCCATTGGGTGGAAAAGCTCGGCACCGAGACGCGCGCATCGGTCAGCGTCACGGTGCGCTTGGTGTTCTGCTCAGGCTCGACCGGGCGGATGCGGGGTCGCAGGTCCGGACCGCGCGCCACCTTGCCATAGGTCCGCTCGGCCATTGCCTTCACCGCGTCCGGATCGACGTCGCCGGCCACCACCAGCACGGCATTGTTCGGCCGGTAGTAGGTGTCGTAAAATGCCTTGCCATCCTCGCGGTTGAGCTGTTCCATCTCATGCATCCAGCCGATCACCGGGATGCGATAGGGTTGGTTCTGCCACAGCGTGGCGTCGACCTCCTCGTCGAGCACCGCCTGCGGATTGCTGTCGATGCGCGAACGGCGCTCCTCCAGGATGACGTCGCGCTCGGTCTTGATGACGTCGTCGGTGAGGATGAGGTTGCGCATGCGGTCGGCCTCGAACCCCATCATCTGCTCGAGCGCCGAAGGCGGCACCGTCTCGTGGAAGGCGGTGTAGTCATAAGAGGTGAAGGCGTTGTTCGAGCCGCCGATCTCGGACACGGCGCGGTCGAACTCGCCAGCGGCGTGATTGCTCGTCGCCTTGAACATCAGATGCTCGAAGAAATGCGCGATACCGGATTTGCCGGGCGGCTCGTCGGCGCTGCCGATCTTGTACCAGACCATATGGGTGACGATCGGGGCGCGGTGGTCAGGAATGACGACCACTTCCATGCCGTTGTCGAGCAGGAAATCCTTGACCGCGGCCTCGTTCCCGGCGGCGATCGCCGGAACTGTCGCGAGCGCCAGAGCGCCGGTGAGAAGGGCCGCGCGCAGCCGTCTGGTGCCTGATTTCATCAAATGCTCCGATTTCGGTGCGCGACGATAGAAAAGGTTGGATGGGAGACAAAGTGAATTGTTCGTCATTTTCGAGGCGCTGGCCTTACCTTCCCCCTCGTGGGGCCCTTGTGGGAGAAGGGGAAGCCTCACCTAACCTCGACAAACCGGATGACCGTGTCGCCATAGCCGCGCTCGTCCACCACGGAAAAGCCTGGCCCCGGCTCGAACGGCGCCGAGGCCGCCTCCTCGATGACGCAGAGCGCGCCGGGAGAAAGCCAGCCTCCGGCCTCGGCCGAGCGCAAGGCGCGCTCGCCAAGCCCCTTGCCATAGGGCGGATCGGCAAACACCAGGCCGAAGGACGAAAGCGTGCCGGCCTCGCCCAGTTGGGTGGCGTCGCGACGGAAGATCTTGGTGCGGCCGGTAAGGCCAAACGCCTCGACATTGTCGCGGATCAGGCCGCGCCCTTCCGCCGATTCCTCGATGAAGACGCAGTAGGAAGCGCCGCGCGACAGCGCCTCGAGCCCGAGCGCGCCGGTGCCGGCGAAGAGATCGAGCACGCGGCCGCCTTGGAGCTTTTCGGCGTAGCGATGCGCCAGCACGTTGAACACCGCCTCGCGCGTGCGGTCGGTGGTTGGGCGAATTGCATTCGAACGGGGCGTCGCCAGCGGACGCCCGCGAAACTCACCGCCGACGATCCGCATTGCCACCCCTCGGACCCTTGGGGCCGCCACGCGGCCGATCCCCGCTGCCTTCGGGACGCTCGCCGCGCGGCTTGCCGAAAGGCTTGCCCTGCGGCTTTCCCCCAGGCTTGAACGAGGCCTTGCGGGCCTTGGCCTCGGCGGCCTTGGCGGCATCTGCCTCCGCCCTGCCCTTGCCGATCGGCCGCGCGCCCGGCGCCATCCAGACATTGGCCTTGCGCTGGCCGGGCGGCTCGATCGGCTGCTGCTCGCGCTCGGATTTCCTGCCGCCGGGCTTGCCGCCGAAGCCGCGCTCGGATTTGCCGAAGCCAGACTGGGGTCCGCGCTCGCCGAATGTCCGTTCGGGCCTGGTCGAGAGCTTGCTCAGCGCCTCGTCACGACTGCCTTCGCGGCGCTTGCGGGCCTTGATCAGGCCGCCTTCGCCGATCGGCCGGCGATCGCCCTCGCGCGCGACTTTCGGCCGCTCGGCCTCTTCGCGGCGCGGCTCGCTGCGCCGCACCGGCTTGTTGGAGAAGGGTGTGGCGATCTCGGCGTCGAAATTGGCGCCGGACTCCTCGATCAGACGCTCGCCGAGCTGGTCGCGCAGCATGCGGCCCTTGATCTCCAGCACATGGCCTTCCGGCAGATCGTTGAGCTGGAACGGGCCGTAGGAGATGCGGATCAGCCGCGTCACCTCCAGGCCCAACGCGCCGAGGATGTTCTTCACCTCGCGGTTCTTGCCCTCGCGCAAGCCGATCGTCAGCCAGGCATTGGTGCCCTGCTCGCGGTCGAGCGAGGCCTCGACCGCGCCGTAGAAGACGCCGTCGACGGCAATGCCGTCGCGCAGGCCCTTGAGCGCGCTTTCCTCGACCTTGCCGTGGACGCGCACGCGATAGCGCCTCAGCCAGCCGGTGGCCGGCAATTCGAGCACCCGCGACAGCCCCCCATCGTTGGTGAGCAGAAGCAACCCTTCCGTGTTGATGTCGAGCCGGCCGATGGTCATCAGCCGCGGCAGATCGGCCGGCAGTACGTCGAACACGGTCTTGCGGCCTTCGGGGTCGCGGTTTGTGGTGACCACGCCAGCCGGCTTGTTAAACAGGAAGAGCCGGGTGCGCTCGATCGGCGGGATCTCGGTGCCGTCGAGATGGATGACATCGTCGGCCATGACGTTGAAGGCCGGCGAGGTCAGCACCTTGCCGTTGACCTTGACGCGGCCTGCGGCGATCAACTCCTCGGCGTCGCGGCGCGAGGCAATGCCGGCACGTGCCAGCCGCTTGGCGATGCGTTCGCCGGCCTCCGGCGCCGCCCCGGAGGGACGCGGGCGCGGCTTGAAGCCGCCTTCCGATTTTCGGTCGGCGCCGTCACGCGACCGACGATCGCTGAAGTCGCGCTTCGGACGGTCAACGAAGTCTCGCTTCGGACGGTCGAAGCGTCGCTCGCCGCGCTCGCCTTCGGCGGCCATCGGCCGATCGCCGCGCGGTGTGTAGGGTTTGCGCGGCCCCTCGCGCTTCTCGAAGGGCTTGCCCTCAGGGCGCGGCCCTTTGCGGAACGGCTTTTCGCCATGTTCGCCGCTCTCACCGATCTCGCGCGGCTTATAGCTGTGCTTAAAATCGCGTCGCTCGCCCCCGGCAGCCGCCGGCCTGTCGCCGCGCGACCCAAAAGACATGCGCGGCCCCTTGCGCTCCTCGAACGGCCTGCCTTCGGGCCCCTTGCGGAACGCCTTGTCGCCGCGCTGCGCACCCTCACTCATCTCGCGCGGTTTGTAGCTGCGCTTGAAATCGCGCGCCGGACGCTCGCCCTCCGCTGCCATCGGCCGGTCGCGCTTGGCGAACGGCTTCTTGGCGCCGAAAGACGGCTTGCCGCTCTTGCCGCTCTTGCCTACGGCGCCGTCGCGGCCGCGCGGGCCCGCCGGTTTCGATCCGCCCTTCCGCGGGCCGCGCGAAGATTTCTTGTCGTCGTCGTCCATTTCTCTTGGCTCTTCGTAAGCTGCTGCAGCGCCATGCGCCCTCCCGGACGCTCAACGCTGGCAGTGTCGTCTTGATTTTCGCGCGTCGATCAGCGCGGTAAAAACCGATTCCGGTTTTCAGGGTCACGCGGTAGATAACAGGATCACCGTCGGGTGGCGAGGAGTAATCGGAATGGAAACTGCGTGAAGCGGCCGGATTTCATGGCTTTGGCGCTCGAGGAGGCCGAGGCGGCGGCCAGCCGCGGCGAAGTGCCGGTCGGCGCGGTGATCGCCAGCGGCAACATCGTGGTGGCAAAAGCCGGCAACCGCACGCGCGAGCTTGCCGACCCGACCGCACATGCCGAGATGCTGGCGATCCGCGAAGCCTGCCGGAAACTCGCCAGCGAGCGGCTCACCGGCCACGACCTTTATGTGACGCTGGAGCCCTGCGCGATGTGCGCCGGGGCCATCTCGTTCGCAAGGCTGCGGCGGCTCTATTTCGGTGCCGGCGACGTCAAAGGCGGCGCTGTGATCAACGGCGTGCGCTTCTTCGCCTCACCCACCTGCCATCACACCCCCGATATCTATTCGGGCTTGAGCGAAAGCGAAGCCGCCCTCATCCTGAGGGAGTTCTTTCATGAGAGACGGAATGGCGGGGAAGGTGAATGATGAATGGTGAATGGTGAATAATTGAAGCAAACAGTGAGTAGATGAAAACCAGCTTGTGAGTAGTGGATATCTATTCACTATTCACTATTCACTATTCACAGGCCGAGCCAGTCGAACCAGCCGCCGCCCTTCTTGCCCTGCGCCTCGGCCTTGAGGCGGCGCTCCTTCTTGTACTCGTCCTCGCCGAGCTCGTTCTGCGGCGCGGTGTCGGCGGCCTGGCGATAGGCGAGAGGCGGCTCGCTCAGATACTTGCGCTGGGTGGGGCTGCCCTGCTTGCCCTCGGCAAGGCGACGCTGGATCTCGGCGGCGCGGGACTTGCTGGAATCTTCCGGCGACCAGCGCGGCGGGTGGCTGGAAGCCGAATCGGCCATCGCCTTCTTCACCGCTGCCGGATCGGTCTGCACGTCTTCGACCGCCTCGGGCTGGTAATTCGGATCGTTCTGATGGGCGGTGGCGTCGGCGCGGATGCGGGCGCGGCGCTGCTCGGGCGATTCCGGCCAATCGGCGCTCGCCGTCTGGATGCTTTCCTGCGGCGGCGGCAGGGTTTCCTTCTGGCCCGGCGCGGGCTTCACCAGATCGGGGCGCGGTTTGTAGTCGATCGGATCGCGATGTTTCGGCGTGATCGCAATGGCGCCAGAAACGTCGTCGGCGAGCTGTTCGGCGGCGGTCTTATCCGTTCCGTAGGTCGGAGAGCCGACACAGCCGGACAGAGCGATGGCCGACACCACGAGCGGCGCCAGCAGCGCGGCGCGCGCAAAAGTCTTTTCGGTCATGCCATAAAGTCCCACTCTAGCTGCCTCTGATCGCTACCGGCCATCGGCGCGGTCCCCGTCAATCCCCGCACTTGCGATGGAAATCCGGCGAGAATTTGTCTGCCGGAATGTCGCGTGTTTACCTCAAGCACCCGTCAAGGGCAACGCACGGGCGGGTTTGCACTTCCCGGCGTGGCACTTTTGCACCGGCTTATGAACAATCGCGTCCAAAGCGCGTCGCGTTGAAACGGGATTCAGGCGCCGCGCTTCAGTCCTTGTTGCGCATGTCGTCGTCCCAGAACCGCTGCACACCCTCGGGTCAAGCTCGAGGGTGTGCTTCCGGGCGACATGCACTAGAAACGCCCCAGAGCCTTCAACTCGTGCAGCACGGCGGCGTCGCGGGCCGAAACGTCGGGGAAAGCCGCATCCTGGCCGACATCGGCGGTGTAGCGCCACGACCGCGCGCATTTAGCGAGGCCGCGGTCTTGCGCCTTCTCGACCACCACCGCGACGCTTTTGACGTCGTCGAGGGTGAATGCGCCTTGCGGCGCCTGGCCATGCACGATGACGAGATCGCTGGTGATCGCCATCTCGGCCATGTCGACATCGGCGATCGCGGCTTCGAGCGCGGCGTCATCGATGGTGACGACCGGCACGGCTTCCAGCGACGAGCCGATCAGCTTTTCGGCGCGCGCGATCTCCAGCGCGCCGGTGACGACGCGCCGCACCTGCCGGACCTTGCGCCACTTTTCCGCCAGCGCCTCGTTCCGCCAGTTTTCCGGGATGACCGGGAACTGGTCGAGATGCAGCGAGACGGCATCCGGATGGCGATCGAGCCAGGCTTCTTCCATGGTGAAGGGCAGCATCGGGGCCAGCCACTTGACCAGGCAGTCGAAGAGATGGCGCACCACCTGCACGGCGGCCTTGCGCCGCAAGCTGGACGGCGCGTCGCAGTAGAGCGCGTCCTTGCGGATGTCGAAATAGAAGGCCGACAGCTCGACCACCATGAAGTCGAGCAGCGCGCGCGTGATGCGCTTGAACTCGAAGGCGTCGTAGCCCTGGCGCACCACCTCGTCGAGTTCGGCGAGCCGGTGCAGCATCAGCCGCTCCAGCTCGGGCATCTTTTCCAGCGGGACGTCCTCGCCGTCGTCATGGGCCAGCGTGCCCAGCATCCAGCGGATGGTGTTTCTCAGCTTGCGGTAGGCGTCGATATTGGTCTGCAGCACGTTCTTGCCGAGCCGCTGATCTTCCCAATAATCGGTCGTCACCACCCAGAGCCGCAGGATATCGGCGCCCGACTGCTTGATGACGTCCTGCGGCACGACGGTGTTGCCGAGCGACTTCGACATCTTGCGGCCTTCCTCGTCCATGGTGAAACCATGGGTGATGACCGTATCGTAAGGCGCCCTGCCCCTGGTGCCGCAGCTTTCGAGCAGCGAGGAATGGAACCAGCCGCGGTGCTGGTCGGAGCCCTCGAGATAGACGTCGGCCGGCCATTTGAGGTCGGGACGATCTTCCAGCGTGAAGACATGCGTGGAGCCGGAATCGAACCAGACGTCGAGAATGTCCGTCACCTGATGCCATCTCGAGGCGTCGTGATTGCCGAGGAAGCGCTCCTTGGCGTCTTCGGCGAACCAGGCGTCGGCGCCCTCCTTCTCGAAGGCGTCCATGATGCGCCGGTTGACCGCCTCGTCCTTCAGCACATTGCCGTCCTCGTCGGCGAAGACGGCGATCGGCACGCCCCAGGCGCGCTGGCGCGACAGCACCCAGTCGGGGCGCTCCTCGATCATGGCGCGGATGCGGTTCTGGCCGGCTCCCGGCACGAAGCGGGTGTCGTCGATGGCCTTCAGCGCACGGCTGCGCAAAGTGGTGCCGTCGTCGAGGTCCTTGTCCATATAGACGAACCATTGCGGCGTGTTGCGGAAAATGACCGGCTTCTTCGAGCGCCAGGAATGCGGATAGCTGTGCTTCAGCCGGCCGCGCGCGAACAGCGCGTTGCGCTTGATCAATTCCTCGATCACCGTCTGGTTGGCGTTGCCCTTCTTGCCGTTGTCGTCGATGACGCGCGCCGCACCGCCTTCGCGGTCCGGGCCGAAGCCTGGCGCGTCCTTGGTGAAGAAGCCGGCATCGTCGACGGGGAACGGGATCGCGGTATCGACGCCGCGCTTGAGCAATTCGGCCACCGCGTCCGTCCAGGCGTCGAAGTCCTCACGGCCGTGGCTCGGCGCCGTATGCACGAAGCCTGTGCCGGCATCGTCGGTGACATGCTCGCCGGCAATCATGGGCACTGGAAACTGATAGCCGTCCGCCAGACCCCTGAACGGATGCGAAAGCGTCAGGCTCGCAAGCTGTTCGGCCGAAACATTGTGAAGCCGGTCCAACGTGACCTTGGCCTTGGCCGCGGCGTCCTCGGCCAGCGCGTCGGCGAAGATCAGCTTCTCGCCGGGCTGCGGGCCGAAGGCGTTCTCGGCCGCCGTCACCTCGTAGAGGCCATAGGCGACGCGCGGCGAATAGCTGACGGCGCGGTTGCCGGGCAGCGTCCAGGGCGTCGTCGTCCAGATGACGACATGCGCCTCGAGCAGATCGAGCGAGGATTGGGAGAGCGCCGCATCCTCGGCGCCGGCAACCGCGCGCGCGAGGCTGGCGACGGGGAACTTCACCCAGATCGTGTCGCTCTCATAATCCTGGTATTCGACCTCGGCTTCGGCAAGCGCCGTGCGCTCGACCACGCTCCACATCACCGGCTTGGAGCCGCGATAGAGCTGGCCCGACATGGCGAACTTCAGAAGCTCGCCGGCGATGCGCGCCTCTGCGTGAAAGGCCATGGTGGTGTAGGGATTGTCGAAATCGCCGATCACGCCAAGACGCTGGAACTCGTCGCCCTGCACCTTGATCCAGTGGGCGGCGAAATCGCGGCATTCCTTGCGGAACTCGTTGACCGGCACCTCGTCCTTGTTCTTGCCCTTGGCGCGGTATTGCTCCTCGATCTTCCATTCGATCGGCAGGCCGTGGCAGTCCCAGCCGGGCACATAGTTGGCGTCGTAGCCGCGCATCTGGAAGGAACGGTTGATGACGTCCTTGAGGATCTTGTTCAGCGCATGGCCGATATGGATGTTGCCGTTGGCATAGGGCGGGCCGTCATGCAGCACGAATTTCTCGCGGCCGGCGGCCTCCTCGCGCAGCTTGCAGTAAAGGTCCATGTCCTGCCAGCGCTTGACCAGCACCGGCTCCTTCTCCGGCAGCCCGGCGCGCATCGGGAAATCCGTCTGCGGCAGATAGAGCGTCTTGGAATAGTCGATCGTTTCAACAGTGTCGGTCATTGATCTGCCATCTGCGTTGCCCGGCGGCGGAAAAGCCCGGGCGTTGAAGTCTTAGCTGACGCATATCGTTTTCCCAAAACCGGAGCCCACTTTTGGGCGATATGCGTTGATGTTCTTGAAAAAGCGCGAGGCGCGCGCACGAAACCCCCGGCGGCTCCGGCGGCGCTCAGGCCACCCGGAACACCGGGCCTGTAATTCGTATCGCAATCGCAAAAAGGCGCGAAAAGCTCGTCATGGCGTGGCTTTTAGCGGATGCCGCGACAGGAATAAAGCGGGGATTTTCAGGCCCCAAAGCGGGGGCGTTGCCCTACATAGAGAAATCGAAGCGATAGCTGGTCGAGACACCGACGGTGAACTGGTTGCGGTCGCCGCGCTCCTGGACCAGGCTGGAATCGGCCGCCGGTCCCATCAGGCGCGAATATTCGCCGAACAGGCTCGCCGTCACCGGGTCGCTCACCTTCCAGGTGATCGCGCCGCCGAGACCGGTCGACTTCAAGCCGCCGCCGGGATCGTACTCGCTCAAGCCGGAGGCGGCCGCTTCCGCAGCGTTGACGCCGTAATAGGCGTCGAAATAATCAGCCGAAGCGAAGGAGATGCGCGGACCGCCGGAGATGCGCACCGTCGGCGTGATGTCGTAGAAGGCATCCGCCGCGATGTCGGCGACGAAGCCATCGTGGGCGCGGATGCCATGGCGCAGTTCGGCGCGCGCCCGTACCCAGTCCAGCGGATAGAATTCGAAGAAGCCGCCGACCTCGCCGCCCCAGCGCACCGGGTCGAGGCCTGCCAGTTCATCCTTGCTGTCGCGCGCGAACAGGAGCTTGCCGGTCAGGCCGGCGCGCACGCTGCCGTCATCGATCAGCGCCAGCGAGATGTTGTCGTTGCGCGAGGTGAAGCGGGCCTCGGGACCGGCCTTGCCGAGAGAGATGATGGGCTGGGCGCTCAGCATATAGCGCTTGCCGCCCTCGAAATTCGGCGCGACCAGGCCGGTGGCGCCGAGCGTCAGGTACCAGTCGCCGGAAATCCAGCTCCCCTCGCCCGCCTGGGCGGCCGACATGGCCATCAGGCCAGAGGCGACAAACAGCGGAATCGTCCCGACAATACGCATCGTCACCCCTTACGCGAAACAGGCCGGCGGCAACACCCGGCTCGGCTTCAGCCATGGCGCCAGTTCGGTAAAATTTGGCTTAAGGTCGGTAACAGAGGCGGCGAGGCAGCCGCACGGATCAGGTGCTGCGCCGCGCAGGCGGCAGGTCCAGCAGCCTGGCCACGGCCCTCGCACCCTTGCCGGCAGCCCGGGCGGATCCGTCGTCCCCCACCTCCACGGTGGCACCGTTTGAGAAGCTAAGGGACCAGCCATTGCCCTCGGCGTTGCGCCGGCGATCGGTGAGTTCGATGCCGGCAGCGGTGATCAGGGCGATGGCCCTGTCGACGTCCATCCTCGTCCTCCGCACACGGGCCTTCAATTCAGGTCGAGCCCGCCGGTAAGATCGCCGAGCGGCGGCTCGCCATGCGCGGCCACCGCCTTGTCGCGAACCACGATGCCATGCAGGACCGGCAGTTCGAAGCGCTCGGTGATGAAGCGCAGAATCGAGGTCGTGTCATAGGGCGTATGGTCGACATAGCCGTGTTTGGCGAAGGGCGAAACGATGATCGCGGGGACGCGCGAGCCCGGTCCCCAGCGATCGCCCTTGGGCGGAGCGACGTGATCCCAGATGCCGCCGTTCTCGTCATAGGTGACGACGACCAGCATATGCGGCCATTGTGGGCTTTTCTCCAGATGGGCGACGACATCGGCGATATGGCGGTCGCCGGCCTGGATGTCGGCATAGCCGGAATGCTCGTTGAGATTGCCCTGCGGCTTGTAGAAGGAGACCTGCGGCAGGACGCCGTCGTCGATCGCCTGGATGAAGCTCACGCCGGCCAGCCCGGCGTCGCGTATATGCTCGCGCCTGGCTTCGGTGCCCGGCGCGTAGTTGGCGTAATAGTTGAACGGCTGGTGGTGGTACTGGAAATTCGGGATCGGCTCGTGGTTGCCATGGTCGAGCGTGTACTGCCAGGCGCCTGAATACCATGCCCAGCTGATATGCTTGAGGCTGAGCATGTCGCCGATGGTCGGCTCGGTCTGCGGCGGCAGCGTCGTGGCCTTGGCCGGATCGGCCAGGCGCGGATCGCCGCCCGGCGCCGGATCGTTGCCGCTCGGCTGGTAGGGCGGCTGCATCGTATTTACTGCGTGGAAATCCGGCGTCAGATTGCCGTCGGAGACGAATTTCGGGATGCCGTCCAGCGCTGATTTCGGCGAATTGTCGGCGAGCTTCAGCGCCGTGCCGCTGTCGTCCGTCACCGCGATCGACGGCTTGGCCGGGCTCTTGTCGGCGTTGGCGTAGTAAGGCGCGCAGGCGCAGATCAGCCATTGGTGATTGAAGAAAGAGCCGCCGAAGCCGCCCATGAAGAAATGGTCGGCCAGCACGTACTTCTGGGCGAGCGCCCACATGTCGGTCTTGGAGGCGTCCCAGTTGCTCATCGGCATGGCGCCTGAATCGGCCCAGGCGACGAACATGTCGTTCTTGCCGCCGTTGATCTGCATCTGATTCTGGTAGTAGCGGTGCCAGAGATCGTGCGTGGCGACGCTGAGCGGAACGTTGAAACCCTTCGGGTCGTTGACGGTGAACGGCTCGTTCGGAAGGTGCTCGGTCATCGCCTGCGTCACCGGCGGCGTGACGCCCTTGGCGGTCAGCCCGTCCCAGACCGGCGGCAGTTGGGACAGAACCGAACCGTCACGGTCACGCTGCTGAAGGCTCTCCTTGCTCGCCTTGTCGATGCCGTCGGCACCCGGAAAACGGCCATAGAGATTGTCGAAGGCGCGGTTCTCGGCGAAGATGACGACCACCGTCTCGATCTTTGCCATCCCCTCCGGCGGATCGCCGGGCTGCGCCGCCGGCGCGGGAGGCGAAGCGGCAGCACACAGGGCGAGAGTTGAGGAAAACAGGGCGAGTCCATAGGATCGCTTCATCGCCATACCTCTCCGGTGCAAAGGCTGATGACACCAGCTTCGCTGCGCCTTTGCAATAGCCGCTCCGCTGGACGGACAATCACATCGGGTTTACCTTCTTTCAACCGCAGGATGCGGCGAAATCGGAAGGGAGATGTGCCATGACTTTGCAAGGCAATGCCCTGGAAGACGCGATCGGCCGGACGCGCGACAAATGGGGATGGTTCGTGGCTCTCGGCGTGCTGCTGCTCATCTTCGGCGGCATCGCCTTCGGCAATCTGTTCATCGCCACCGTCGCCTCGGTCTATGTTGTCGGCTGGCTCATGCTGATGGCCGGCGCCATCGAGATCGTTCACGCGTTCGGGGTCAAGACCTGGAGCCGGTTCTTCTATTGGCTGCTCAGCGGCCTGCTCTATGCCATTGCCGGCTTCTTCGCCTTCGACAATCCGGCGCTCGCGTCGGCAGTGCTGACCCTGCTGCTGGCGATCGCCCTCATCGCCTCGGGACTGCTCAGGGCCTGGGTCGGCTTGCACCACCGGCCGGAGCAAGGCTGGGGGTGGCTGGTCGCGGCCGGCGCCATCACAGCCCTTGCCGGCCTTGTCATCGCCATGGGCTGGCCGGTCAACAGCCTGTGGGTGCTCGGCATGTTCCTGGCCATCGACCTGATCTTCCAGGGCTGGAGCTTCATCGCCATCGGTCTGGCGCTGAAAAGGTAGCGTCCTGCCGGACCGGCGGTCAGAATGCGATCGCGGCGTCGAGCTCCGACAGCGGCCGCACGCCTGCGAGCAACGCCCTCGCCTCGGCTTCGTCGCGCTTCATCTGGGCCACCAGCGCCTCGAGCCCGTCGAACTTCAACTCGGGACGCAAATAGCCAAAGAACGACACCTGGCAGACCTCACCGTAGAGATCGCCGGAGAAGTCGAACACGAAGGTCTCGAGCAGCGGCGCGCCATTGTCGTCGACGGTGGGGCGGCGGCCGAAGCTGGCGACACCGTCATGGAGCGCGCCATTGGCGCGACGGAAGCGAACGGCATAGACCCCTTCCCTCAGCGCGGCCTCCCGCGACAGCTTCATGTTCGCGGTCGGGAAGCCCAGCGTACGGCCGAGCTGCTGGCCGCCGATCACCTCGCTCTCGACCGTGAAGCGGTAGCCGAGCAGACTGGCGGCCTCAGCCACGTCACCTTCGCAGAGCAAGGCCCGGATGCGGCTCGACGACACGACCTCGGCGCCCTCGTCGCGGAAAGCGTCGACCAGCGTCACGCCAAAGCCGTGGCGCTCGCCGGCGGCCATCAGGAACGCCGGACCGCCCTGCCGGTCCTTGCCGAAGTGGAAGTCGAAGCCGGTGACGGCGTGGCTGATGCCGAGGTTCTTCTCCAGCACGTCGGTCACGAAGGCTTCGGCCGAGAGCGCGGCGAAATCACGCGTGAACGGCTGTTCGACCAGCGCAGCGAAGCCCAGGCGCGACAGCAGCCGGGCCTTCATCGGCGGCGGCGTCAGCACGAAGAGCGGCAGGTCGGGCCTGAACACCTTGCGCGGATGCGGCTCGAATGTGAGCACCAGGGCGGGCACGCCGCGGCGGCGGGCCTCGGCCAGGGCGCGCTCCAGCACCGATTGATGACCGCGATGAACGCCATCGAAATTGCCGATCGCCACGACGCCGCCGCGCAGATGAGACGGCAGCGGCGAGACGGCGGAAATGCGTTCGAACGATTCAGTCATGGAGAGGCCTATTGCAGGCGCGGGATGACGGCGACCGGCCGGTAGCCGTGCTTTTCGAGAAAGCCCGCCAGCCTTGCCGGATCGGGCCGCAGCGCATCGCCATAGTCGCGGGCATGGATGCCGCCCGAGACATAGAGCACGTCGAAGCCGTTGTCGGCCGCGCCCTTGACATCGGTCATCATGCCGTCGCCGATGGCCAGAACACTTGAGCGCTCCACGCTACGGCCGAGCAGTCCGGCGACCTCTTTCATGGCCAGATTGTAGATCGGCGCGAAGGGCTTGCCGGCAATCAGCGTACGGCCGCCAAGCTGCGCATAATCGCGGGCGATGGCGCCGGCGCACCAGATGATGCGCTCGCCACGCTCCACCAATATGTCGGGATTGGCGCAGATGAACGGCAGGTTGCGGGCGCGCAGCCGCAGAAGCAGCTCGGCATAATCCTCGGGCTTGTCCACCTCGTCGTCGAACGGCCCGGTACAGACGATCCCGGAGGCCTCGAATTCCTCGACCAGCTCGACGTCCAGTCCGTCATACAGGTTGAAGTCGCGATCGGGGCCGATGTGGAAGATCTTCCTCGGGCCTTCGGCGATCAGGTCGCGAGTGACGTCGCCGGAGGTAACGACGCGGTCATAGGCGGTGGCGGGAACGCCGATGGCGTCCATCTGCGCGATGACGTCGGCGCTGCGGCGCGGCGAATTGGTGATCAGCACCACCGGGACATTTGCGGCGCGCGCGTTCGCCAATGCCTCGGCGGAGGCCGGGAAATGCCACTCGCCGTTATGCACCACGCCCCAGACGTCGCACAGTATGGCCGCATAGCCGCCGGTCAGGCCGTCCAGTGAAGCGATGATGTCAGGCGAATCCGGCATGCCGTTGTCCTGTTCGTGATCTTTGGCAAAGCCGTGGCCGCCGCCATCCTTCAATCCGAGGCCGCCGCGGCCGGTCTCGCATAGCCGAACCGCTCGATCCTGTCACCAGCTTTCGCCCGGGCCAGCACGCAGGCGCGCGATCGCGCAGGCCGGGTTAATGCGCCGTCAACACAACGATGCGTTGTTGATGCATTGGCGAAATCTGAAATTTATGCGTCTGTGACCATAGTTGCAGCCAGTTACGACCATGGTCCTATACACCATGGATCTTTTGGCAGGGGCTGAGCGCAATGATCCGCAGATTCCTACGCGACAGGCGGGGCAACTATGCCCTGATTACGGCCATCTCCATGGTGCCGCTGATGGGCGCCGTGGCGCTTGCGATCGATTACTCCGAGCTGGTGCGGCAGAAGCAGGAGACGCTGAACGCGCTCGACGCCGCCGGCATCGCAACGGCGCAGCAGATCGTGTCCGGCGCGAGCGACGATGCGGTGAAGGCTTATGCCAAGGACTTCTTCGAGGCCAATCTCCGGCACGTCCTTCCGGCCAACACGACTTTGACGGTGACCTTGCCCAACAGCAATACGGGGGGCGGCACGCTGAAGATGCAGGCGACGCTGACCTACCATCCCTATTTCAGGCCAGCGGCAGCCATGCTGCTCGGCAGTACCGTCGGTTCGACGGACGTCAACATCGTCGCCACGTCCGAGGTCCGGCTCAAGAACACGCTGGAAGTGGCGCTGGTGCTCGACAATTCGGGCTCGATGTCCACCCTCGGCTCGGGAACCGGCGAGAAGCGCATCGACCTGCTCAAGGAAGCAGCCAAGCAGTTGGTCGACACTCTGGCGCTGCAGGCGCAGCAGATGAAGCAGATCTCCAAGCCGGTGCAGTTCTCGCTGGTGCCGTTCTCGGCCTCGGTCAATGTCGGTCCGACCCATGACGGCGACGACTGGATGGACCAGCTTGGCATCTCGCCGATCCAGCACGAGGATTTCGACTGGACGACGATGAACGCCACCAACAATCCGAACAAGTATGCCGAGAAGACCAACGGCGTCTGGTACAAGCGCGGGGCCGACTGGGGCGACACAGTGGGCCAGCCGCTGACCCGCTTCAGCCTCTATGCCGACATGACAGTCGAATCGGGCCGTGAAGAGGTTCCCAATTCGAAGCAATACATCTGCGACAAGTATAAGAGGAACAGCAGCAAGTGCGACGAGGGCCACTGGAGCGACCCACAATACGTCTACACGACAAGCCGCTATGCGAGTTGGCAGGGCTGCGTCGAGGCCAGACCCTACCCCTACAACAATGACGATACCACGCCGGATACCGCCAACCCGGCCACACTGTTCGTGCCGATGTTCGCGCCGGACGAAGCCGGCACGCTATGGCGCGACTTCAACCACGACGGCACCAACGACGTCACCAGCGCGAGTTACGGCTACGGCAACAACTGGTGGGCTGATTGGCCCAACTCGTCCAACCCGACAGCCAGCCAGCGGCAGTCGGACATGCGGAAATACTTCCTGGTGAAACCCTACGGTTCGGCCTCGGCAAGTGCCGGCGACGGCCCGAACTCGGCCTGCACAACCAACCCGATCACGCCGCTCAAGGACGTCACGGTGACGGCCCAGAAACAGCAACTGGACGATGCCATCGACGCCATGGCGCCGACCGGCAACACCAACGTGCCGGAGGGCCTTGCCTGGGGCTGGCGAACGGTTTCCAGCAACGAGCCGTTCACTGAAGGCAGACCGAATTCGGAAAAGGGCAACGACAAGGTGGTCATCGTGCTGACCGACGGCGCCAACACCTACAGCGCGATCAGCGACGCCAGCTATGCCAACAACCGCTCCACCTATGCCGCGTATGGCTACACCGGCCTGACCTATCCTGGGTCGGGCAGCGTGACGCGCCTGTTCATGAACACGACCAGTTCGGTGCCGAAGACCACCTACACCGACAGCAACTACACCGCCGCGCTCGACGAACAGATGCAAACGCTCTGCACCAACGCCAAGGCGGCCGGGATCATGGTGATGACGGTTTCGCTCGACCTGGTCGAGAGCAAGGCAGCCGAGAAGAAGGCGATGACGGCGCTCAAGGCCTGCGCCTCGGATTCGCGTTTCCGCAAGGATCCTTCGGATCCGAGCAAGCCGGCCAAGCTCTACTGGAATGCGACCGGCGCGACGCTCTCCGACAATTTCAAGGAAATCGCCAACGAACTGTCGAACCTGCGCATCGTCGGCTGATCGGCATTGTGAACAAATGACAGTGATAGAGCCTGGGAGCCGCATGCCACGGATGCGCGAAATCCTGCGTCGGTTCTGCCGCGACCGGGGCGGCAACTATGCACTCGTGACGGCGCTCGCCATGGCGCCGCTGATGGGCGCGGTGGCAATCGGTGTCGATTTTACCGAGCTCAATCGCGAAAAGCAGATGGTGCTCAATGCGCTCGACGCCGCCAACTTCGCCGCGGCGCGGCGGCTGTCGGAGGGCGCCACGGACGATCAGATCAAGGCCTATGCGGTCGACTTCTTCAATGCCAATCTCAACAATGTCGATCCCGCCGATGTGACGCTCGACATCACCCTGCCCACCAACACATCCGGCGGCGGGCTGCTGACGCTCAGCGCCACGCTGAAGTACCGTCCGTATTTCTATCCGGCGGCGGCACTGCTCGCTGGCGCGTCGGACGCAGACGCGAAAAAGCAGATCGACATCGCCCTCAGATCGCAGGTGCGGCTGAAGAACACGCTGGAAGTAGCCATGGTGCTCGACAATTCGGGCTCGATGAGCAACCTCGGCACCGGCGCTGGCCAGAAGCGCATCGACCTGCTCAAGCAAGCCGCCAAGCAGCTCGTCGACACGCTGGCCCAGCAAGCGGCGCAGATCAAGCAAATCGACAAGCCGGTGCAGTTCAGCCTGGTGCCCTTCGCGGCCTCGGTCAATGTCGGGCCGCAGAACGACAATGCCTCGTGGATGGATACCTATGGGCTGTCGCCGGTCCACAACGAGAATTTCGACTGGTCGACACTCAACGCGGCCGGCAAATCGGCCGAGAGGCTCAACGGCATCTGGTACAAGAGAGGAACGGGCTGGGGCGAAGAGGAAGGCCAGATGCTGACCCGCTTCTCGCTCTATCGCGACATGAAGGTGGTGACCAGCCACGAACGGGTGGCGGGCAGCAAGCGCGTCGTCTGCGACGAATACCGCTCCAACCATACCTGCAGGCGCAGCCACAACGAATACGACTATGTCGACACCTACGGCCCGTTCGCCAGCTGGCAGGGCTGCGTGGAAGTGCGTCCCTACCCCTACAATGTCGACGACACACCGGCCTCCGGCGGCCCCACCAACACGGGCATCGGCATTGGCGACCCCGCCACCATGTTCGTGCCGATGTTTGCCCCGGACGAGCCTGGGAACCATTGGAAGCTGACGCAGGATCCGGACGAGCCGGATCCGGTGACCTATGGCGCGGCGAACAGCTGGTGGAACGACGATCCGTCGAGCACCACCGGCAAGAGCCGGCAGTCGAACATGGCCAAATATTTCCAGCCGCGGCCGATCGATGCGCCTGTGCTGTCCAAGGGCGCCGGCCCGAACTACAGCTGCACCACGACGCCGATCACGCCGCTGACCGACGTCACCAACGCGGATGGGCTTGCGGCAATCAAGGCGGCGATCGACCTGATGACGCCCAACGGCAACACCAACGTGCCCGAAGGCATGGCCTGGGGCTGGCGCACCGTGTCGAGCGCCGAGCCCTTCACCGAAGGGCGGCCGGAAAGCGAGCGCGGCAACGACAAGGTCGTCATCGTGCTGACCGACGGCGAGAACACCTATTCGACCGTGGGGCACGACCCGGCGGGCAACAAGTCGACCTACGCCGCCTATGGCTACACCGGTCTGGGCTACAACGGCACCTCGATCACGCGCCTGTTCGGCGGCACGTCGGACGCCATCGGCCAGTTCAACTATTCCTCCAGCAACTACACCGCCGCGCTCAACGAACAGATGGCGACGCTGTGCAACAACGCCAAGGCGGCCAACATCATGGTGATGACGGTGGCGCTCGACATGTCGTCGGCAGATTCCGGCGACGTGAAGGCGATGGATGCGCTGAAGACCTGCTCGTCCGACTCGCGCTTCCGCAAGGATCCCACCGACCCCAGCAAGCCGGCCAAGCTGTTCTGGAACGCGACCGGCGCGACGCTGTCCGACAATTTCAAGGAGATCGCCAACGAATTGTCGAATTTGCGCGTGGTGGGGTGAGCCTTCGAGGAGCAGCGCTGGCGCGGAAGTCGCCAATCTCCCCCCTTGCGGGCAGGGGAATCGCATATGGCTTTTTGGGACTTGAAGTTGGCCTGAGAAGGGATTCTTTGGGCAGGCAGTCGAACGAAGGAGAGACTGCCATTTCCAGCCTTGAGAGCTATTTTGGCGCGCTGCCCGATCCGCGCGCCGGCAATGCCACGCATCGGCTTGGCGATTTGATCGTGATGATGATCGCGGCGAGCCTGTGCGGGGCGAGCAATGCGACGGAGTTCTCGTTGTTCGCGCAAGAGCGCAAGCAGGCGCTGTCGCGGTTGATCGAA
Organism: Mesorhizobium sp. M3A.F.Ca.ET.080.04.2.1; assembly: GCF_003952525.1. Taxonomy (NCBI): domain Bacteria; kingdom Pseudomonadati; phylum Pseudomonadota; class Alphaproteobacteria; order Hyphomicrobiales; family Phyllobacteriaceae; genus Mesorhizobium; species Mesorhizobium sp. M3A.F.Ca.ET.080.04.2.1. The sequence goes on from NZ_CP034451.1 coordinate 1,010,774, forward strand.
TATGAGGTGGCGCCCAGCCACGACACCTTCTCGCGGCTGTTGCGGCTGCTGGATCCAGAGGCGTTCGGCCGTGCTTTCGCCGCCTTTGCCGCGGGCTTCGCGCGTGCCTGCGAGGAGGTGGTCTCGCTCGACGGCAAGGCGCTGCGGCGAGCCTATGAGAAGGGCCTTGCGGCCAGTCCGCCGCTGACGGTGTCAGCCTTCGCCGCCGAGACGCGGCTGTGTCTGGCGGCGGTATCGCCCGGCGCCGGAGAGAACGAGGTCGAGGCAGCCCTCAGGGTCGTCGAACTCATTGATCTTACTGGCAGAATGGTCACCGCCGATGCGCTCCACTGTCACACGCGCATGGCAAAGGCCATCACCGAACGCGGCGGCGACTACCTGCTCGCGCTTAAAGGAAACCGCCGGCACTGGGTTGCTCACGCCAAGCAACAACTGACCGAGATCACCCCCCGCTGTCGCGGAGCGGACTGAAACCAGCCATGGCCGCAGCGAATGGCGGCAGGCCGAGGTCGTGGCGGCGGCCGAACCGCTGATGCCCGGTCACAAAGCCTTCATCCGCATCACCAGCCGGCGCGACCAGACCAAGCCGCTGACGCGCCTGTTCATGGCTTCCACATTGCTATCACCGCAACAGGCGCTCGAACTCACAAGAGCCCATTGGCAGATCGAGAATGGGCTGCATTGGATGCTCGACGTCCATCTGGACGAGGATCAATCCCGCGCCCGCAAGGACAATGCTCCCGCCAACACCGCGCTCCTCAACCGCATCGCCAGAAACATCCTTCAGGGCGCCGATGTCGACAAAGTCCCCATTAGCCACCGCATCAAGAAATGCGCCTGGAATGACGACTACCTCATCCAGGCGCTTACTCATATGCGATAGCCCTGGCCCTTGCGGGGGAGATGTCCGGCAGGACAGAGAGGGGTGTGCGGGAACACAGACCTAGGCGTGGTCTATTTTTACAACCAGCGTGCATGGGTAGGGCGAAAGGCTGGCGGGACAGCACCCCCTCTGCCTTGCCAGGCATCTCCCCCGCAAGGGGGGAGATTGGCAGCTACGCCGCTTTCGCCAATTGTCAGCGGTGGCGCAAACACTCCTCGTCTGAAGCTCTTGCGGATGCGGCACAGTTGGGGAATGTTCCGGCATCGCTGGAGACCCCGATGCCCGACGCCGCCAACCATTTCACCTTCGCGCTGATCTGCCTCGGCATGGTGCTGACGCCGGGACCGAACATGATCTACCTGATCTCGCGCGCGCTGTCGCAGGGGCCGAAGGCCGGGCTGATCTCGCTCGGCGGCGTGGCGCTGGGGTTCCTGTTCTATGTGCTGTCGGCTGCGTTCGGCATCACGGCGCTGCTGTTCGCCGTGCCTTTTGCCTATGACGCGTTGCGCTTCGCCGGCGCGCTCTATCTGCTGTGGCTGGCCTGGCAGGCGCTCAGGCCCGGCGGCCGCTCGCCATTCCAGGTCCGCGAGTTGCCGAAGGACAGGCCGCGCAAGCTGTTCGTCATGGGGCTGATGACCAACCTGCTCAACCCGAAGGTAGCGGTGCTTTATCTTTCGCTGCTGCCGCAGTTCATCAACCCGGCGAAGGGCCATGTTCTGTCACAGCTTCTGGTGCTGGGCGTGACGCAGATCTCGATCAGCCTCACCGTCAACGCCATCATCGCGGTGACCGCCGGCTCGATCGCCACCTTCCTTGCCGGACGGCCGTTCTGGCTGGTCATCCAGCGCTGGATGATGGGCACTGTGCTGGCCGCGCTGGCGCTGAGGATGGCGACCGAGGCGCAACGGTAGAGCAATTCCAGCAAGAGTATGAAACGGTTGGGCTCGGCGACTTCGCCGTAGCCTTCCGTCCGGAATTTGCGTCAAAACAAAGAGATAGAGCGGCTTGCCGTTTGAAACGGTGAGCCGCTCCAGCCGGGCCGGCGATATTCAGGCCCGGCCCGAGCTGAATCTCAGCGCGCCCAGGTTTTGCTCTACATCGGCCGGCGCACCGGCCGGCTCTTCTCCGGCTCCACAACCCTGCGGTAAAGATGCCAGGTCGCATGACCGAGGACCGGCACCACGACGGCAAGGCCGGCAAACAGCGGGATCGAGCCGATCACCAGCAGCACGGCCACAGTCAGGCCCCAGAGCGCCATCTGCAGCGGGTTGGCCATCACTGCGCGCGCCGACGTCTCGATGGCCGAGACGGCGCCGACATCGCGATCGAGCAGCAGCGGGAAGGCCACGACCGTCGTCGCCAGCACGATGACGGCGAAGACGAAGCCGGCGGCGTTGCCGAGCAGGATCAGCGTCCAGCCCTTGCCGGTCGTCAGCACCTCGCGCAGGAAGGTGCCCACGGAAGCCGGCGGCTCGGCGCCGAACAGGCTGGTGTAGATCGACTGCGCAGTGAACAGCCACAGAAGGAAGAGGGCGAAGAGCAGGATGCCGATCACCGCGATCGAGGGCAGCGCTGGTGAATGGCGTACGTCGAGCGCATGGTGCCAGCGGCTGCTCATGCCCAGCTCGCGCCGGCGGCTGATCTCATAGAGGCCGATCGCCGCGAAGGGGCCGATCAGCGCGAAGCCCGACATCAGCGGATAGACAAGCTGGATGGCGTTGGAGCCGGAGGTCCATCGCGTCAGGATCAGGCCGACGATCGGATAGATCAGGCACAGGAACACGTAGTGGGACGGCTTGGCCCAGAAGTCCTCGGCGCCGAGCCGCAGCGCATCCCAAAGATCCGACGTGGTGATGTGGCGCACCGTGGGCTGCACATGCATCCCTTGCGCGTCCGCCATGACATGAAAACCGGCCATAACCGTCCTCCGTTGATGTCGGGGCGGTCACCTCCTGGGGGGTGGCCGCCCAAGGCTGCCACTTCTAAACGCTGCGACCATAACCGATACTGGACCAAGAGTCGCCGCTTCAGGCGATTTTTGTCATCTGCCCGGCAAAAGCCATGATCGCCGGTATCAGAGGCGATATGACCATCTCCACCACCGAATCTTCCCTCCTCAATCGTCGCATGCTGCTCGGGGCCGCCGGGCTGGCAGCACTCGGCGCTGTCGCCGCCTGCAGCACCACCTCGCTGCCGACCGGCGAAGGCGCCGGCGTTTCGTCCTCCGCCACAACCACGCTGGCCAGCATCCGTTCGTCTGCCGGTCTGCCGGCGCTGGTTCCGGATACGCAGCTCGAGCAGGCGGCGCTCCAACAGGCCGGTTACATGGCGTCGGGCGCACGCATGAGCCATACCACCGGCTGGGGCAAGGATTTCGCCTCGCGCATGAAGGACAACGGCGTCCGGGGCGCCGCGGGAGAGAACATCGCCGAGGGAACTTTCGACCAGCGGGAACTGTTCGACAGGTGGATGCATTCGGACGGCCATCGCCGCAACATGCTCGATCCTGACTTCAGCCGCTTCGGACTCGCTTATGTGCGCGACGGCCGTGATCCCAATCTGCGCTACTGGGCGCTGGTGCTCGGCAGGTAGGAGCCGTCACGCGGGCGCGGTCATTCCTTGCGCCCGCCGCCGAGCATCTTCTCGATCTCGAGCGCGCCGATCGGCTTGCTGAAATGATAACCCTGCATCTCGTCGCAATTGTTCTTGCGCAGGAAGGCCACCTGGTCGTCGGTTTCGACGCCTTCCGCGATGACCCTCAGGTTGAGCTTCTGCCCCAGTGAGATAACGGCGCTGGCAACAGCCTGGTCGTTCTCGTCCGCGGCGAGATCGTTGATGAACGACTTGTCGATCTTCAAGCGTGCGACGGGAAAAGTCTTCAGCGAGCTCAGGCTGGAATAGCCGGTGCCGAAGTCGTCGATCGATATCTGCACGCCCAGGGCCTGGAGTTCGTTCATCGTGGAGACCGCCAGATCGACATCCTGCATGATCAGGCTTTCGGTGACCTCGAGCTCGAGATAGCGGGCCTCGAGGCCGCTGTCCGCCAAGGCTTTGACGACACGAGCGACAAGGTTCTTCTCGCGGAATTGCCGCGCGGACACATTCACGCAGACGGCGATCGGCGGCAGTCCGGCATTCTGCCAGGCCTTGTTCTGCCGGCACGCCTCCTGCAGCACCCAGTCGCCGATCTGCACGATCAGGCCCGATTCCTCGGCGGTCGGAATGAACGTCCTGGGCGACACCATGCCTCGTGTCGGATGCTTCCAGCGGACCAGCGCCTCGACCGCGAAGATGCGCCCCGTCCGGAGATCGAGTTGCGGCTGATAGAGAAGCATGAATTCCGAACGCGCCAAGGCGTTTCGCAACTCCTCCCGGAGCACGAATTTCTCATGCGCCCTGATGTTGAACTCGGGAGCATAGAACTGGAAATTGTCGCGGCCGAACTCCTTCGCGCTGTACATGGCCGCATCGGCATTGGCCAGCAGCGCGTCCAGGCTGGTTCCGTCCTTCGGGTAGTTTGCCACGCCGATGCTGGCGGTGGTCCTCAGCCGGTGCCCTCCCAATTGAATTGGAGCCGCGATCGCAACCTGGATCCTGCGCACCATCTCGGAGGCGTGATCGAGGTTCGTCGGCTGGTCGGACAACACGACGACGAATTCGTCGCCGCCGAGCCGCACGACGGTGTCCGACGGCGTGACGCACTGGACCATCCGGCTGGCGACGGTCTTCAGCAGCTCGTCTCCGGCGTTGTGACCGAGCGTGTCGTTGACCAGCTTGAAGTTGTCCAGATCGATGAACAGGATCGTTATCCACCGGCCGTAACGCTGGGCGTAGAGGATCGACTGCGATAGACGATCCTCCAGCAGCGCGCGGTTGGGAAGCCCGGTCAGCGCATCGTGGTTGGCCATGAAATGGATCTGCTCCACGGAAAGCTTGCGCTCGATGGCGATCCCGGCGATGTGCGTGGTGAATTCGATGAGCTTCCTTTCGGCGGCCGTCGGTTCGCGTGCGGTCATCGAGTACATGGCGAAGACGCCAAGCACCGCGCCCTGATGGGAAAGGATCGGCGTCGACCAGCACGAACGATAGCCATAGGGCGCGACCAGATGGCGATAGCCTTCCCAAAGCGGATCCTGCGTGATGTCGGTGACGAACACCGGCTCCCGGCGGTAGGCGGCGGTTCCGCACGATCCCGCCTTCGGACCGATGGCGCTGCCGTCGATGGCGCTCGTATAGTCTTTCGCCAGGCTGGGCGCCGAGCCGTGCCGCAGGCGGCCGCTCTTGTCGAGCAGGAGCACCGATCCAAATATCGCGTGGAGCTGGGATTCGACCAGCAGCATCAGCTTATCAAGAACGTCCTCCAGCGGCGCGCCCGTCGCGATCATTTCCAGAATGTGAGCCTGCCCGTCGCGGAGGACGTCGGCCCGCTTGCGGGCGGTGATATCGTGGGCGATGCCGAGCAGGCCGAGAGTCTCGCCGTCCGAATTGCGAAGGGGAACCTTTGTCGAGGACACCCATTTGCCGGCGCCGGAGGCATCGACAACGAATTCCTCCTCGTCGATCATCGGTTCTCCGCTGCGCAGTATTCTCTGTTCGCTATCGTGAAAACTGCGCGCCATCTCCGGGGCATGGAGATCGAAATCGGACAGGCCGATCATGTCGCTGGTCTTTTCCCGCCCGCTGTCGGTGGCAAGCGCCTTGTTGGCGACCACGAAGCGGCCATCGGCGCTCTTGATCCATAGATAATCCGGCACCCAGTCGATCAGCGCCTGCAGCGAGATCCGCTCGTCGGCGAACTGCCGGCTGGCGATGAGTTCCGTGATGTCCTCATGCGTGGCCACCCAGCCGCCGTCGGGCATCGGCTGGTGGCGGACCTCGATCGTGCGGCCATCGCTTAGTCTGGCGTTCCATGTTCTGGGCTCACCCGCTTTGTTCACCGACCGGGCCGCCTCGAGATAGGCGTCGGTCGGCATGACCGAGGTGCCGGCAGCCACGCGCAGTTCAATGATTTCGCGCAGCGTCATGCCCGGCTGCAATGCGCCTGGCGCAATGCCGTAGATCTCCGCATATCGGCGGTTGCACAGAATGATCCGTTCGTCGACGCCGAAGAAGCAAATGCCGAGCGAGATGTTGTCGATGGCCGTCTCGAACCGCAGCGCCTGGCTTTCGAGCGCAGTGATCCTGGCGCGAAGCTCCCGCTCGAGCGTTTCGTAGGAAGCTGTTGCCAACTTTGCCAGTGCGGCCAGTTCGGCCCTCTCTGGCGCTTCGTTGGCCCCTCTTGATGGTTTGGTGGCCAAGCAGAGTTCCTTCGTCCCAATGCCGGGAAAACAACAAGGCGGTCCGCGGCAGCTAAAGGCTGCGATATCTTGCCCATTACATACTAATGGTAGGTGAACGCACGCGGGAGACAGCTGGAAGCTGCACAACGTGACCGGCTGTGGTCTGGGTTCTCAAGATAACAAGCCTGCATGGATGGCCAGCGGATTGCAGACGACCGGCTCTGCTAGGCGCCGCGCAGGCGCGAGACTTGCTCGAATTCTTTGGGCTGGCGGCCCATTGTTAGGAACCGGGCGGATCAACTATTGCTAATGCAGTCGCGCAAAATATGGATGCTTTGGCTGAGGCTACTTTCCACACTCAGTCCATATGGGCCGCCGGCGCGGCACCGGCCGGCGCCGCCTTGGGCTTGCGCAGCAGGAACACGAACGGGATCGCCAGCAGCGTCATCACCATCAGGATTTTGAAATCGTTGACGTAGGAGATCATCATCGCCTGCAGGTTCACCGCCCTGTCCACTTGTGAAAGCGCCATCGGATCGCCGCTGGCCGCCGCCGGGGAAGCGGCCCAGAGGTTCGGATTATAGGGATTGATGAAGGCCGCGAGCTCGCCGTGATTGATCTGCGTGTTGCGCACCATGAGCGCCGCGACAACCGACACGCCGATCGAGGAGCCGAGATTGCGCACCAGGCTGAACAGCGAGGTGGCGTCGGTGCGGTAGCGCTCGTCGAGCGTGGCGAAGGCAACCGTCGACAGCGGCACGAACACCATGCCCATGCCCAGGCCCTGGACGATGCCCGACGTGATGATCAGCCAGTTGTCCATCTGCGGCGTGAAGCTCGCCATCGTGTAGAGCGATTGCGCGGTGAGCAGAAAGCCGATGACGACGAGGATGCGCGCGTCGATCCTGTGCATGATGCGGCCGACCAGCAGCATCGAAATCATCGTGCCGACACCGCGGGGGCCCAACACGACGCCGATGGTCATGGTCGGATAGCCGAAGATGGTCGCCAGCATCGGCGGCAGCAGCGACATCGAGGCCAGGATCAACACTCCCATGACGAAAATGAAGGCCAGTCCGGTCACGAAATTGCGGTCAAGGAAGATCTTGGGATCGATGAAGGGATGCTCGGCCGTCACCGTGTGAATGATGAACACCCAGAAGCCGGTGAGCGACAGGCCAAGCTCGATCCAGATCTCGGCCGAGGAGAACCAATCGACCTCGCCGCCGCGGTCGAGCAGGAGCTGCAGCGCACCGACGCCGAGCGAGATCATGGCGAAGCCGAAGAAATCGAAGCCGCGCAAGCGCCGGGCAACGGCGGGCAGATAGGCGGCCATGCCAAGGAAGGCGAGGATGCCGACCGGCAGGTTGATGAAGAACACCCAGCGCCAGTTGAAATTCTCGGTCAGCCAGCCGCCGAGCGTGGGTCCGAGGATCGGCCCCAGCATGATGCCGGCGCCCCAGATGGCCATCGCCTGGCCATGGCGCTCCTTCGGGTTGATGTCGAGCAGGAAAGTCTGCGACAGCGGCACGATCGCGGCGCCGAACACGCCCTGCAGCAGCCGGAACAGCACCATGGTCTCGAGGCTCCAGGCGAGGCCGCAGAGCATGGAAAAGATGGTGAAGCCGACGACGGCGGTGAGAAACAGCTGCTTGCGGCCGAGGCGGTCGGCAAGCCAGCCGGTGACCGGCGTCATGATCGCGGCCGCGACGATGTAGGAGGTCAGCACCCAGTTGATGTTGTCGGGCGAGGCGCCGAGATCACCGGTCATGGTCGGCAGCGCGACATTGGCGATCGTGGTGTCGAGCGCCTGCATGATCGTGGCCAGCATGAGCGCGACCGTGATCAGGCCGCGGTGGGGCACTTCCTTGAAAGGTTCCGGCGTGCTCATGATGCGAAATTTCCGTGTCGGAAGCGCTTCAGCTTCGATCGAGCCGCTTGGCGGCTCGGCTCAAATGCCGATCCTTCCCACTCAAACAATCAGATCCCTGTTCACCGCGCGCTTCGCCGTCCTTACTGGTCGTGCTCGCTGGCGGTGGCGTGACCGAAAATCCAAGGCAGCCCGCGCGCCACGCCCGTGTCGACAGTAACCGTCGCGCTCATGCCGGTGCGCAGCGCCATCTTGGCGTCGGGGTCGGTCAGTTCGAGGCGCACCGGAATGCGCTGGGTGACCTTGACCCAGTTGCCGGTGGCGTTCTGGGCGGGCAGCAGCGAGAACTCGGCACCGGTGCCGGCGCCGATCGCCTTGACGGTCGCCTCGAAGGTCTTGCCCGGATAGGTGTCGACCACGATCTCGGCCTTCTGGCCCGGCTTCATGTTGGTGAGCTGGGTCTCCTTGAAATTGGCGTCGATCCAGGTGTCGCCGGTCTCGACCAGCGCAAACAGCGGCGTGCCGACGCCGACATACTGGCCGACCTTGAAGGACGACGCCTGATACACCACGCCGTCGGCCGGCGCCTTCACCGTGGTCTGCGCAAGGTCATAGGCGGCCTTGTCGCGCGCGGCCAGCGCCGACATCACGGTCGGATGCCTGTCGGTCTCGATATCCGGATTGCCGCCGAGCGCCGCCTTGGCGCTGACGATGCCCTGCTGGGCCACGGCCAGCTGCTGCTTGGCCTTGTCGAGGTCGTTGCGGGCCTCGTCGAGCGAAGACTTGGCGTTGATGCCCTTCTGGGCGAGATCGGCAGCGCGGTCATATTGCGACTGCGCGTAGTCGACCTCGCTGCTGGCCGATTTTTCCTGCGCCATCGCCTGGCTGTAGGCGGCGCGCAGCTGCTCGACATTGAGCCGCGCGGCGGCGACCGCCGCATCGGCCTCGGCCAGCGCGATCCGATAGGGCTCGGGATCGATGACGAAGAGAAGGTCGCCCTGCTTGACCGTCTGGTTGTCGCTGATGCCGACCTGAACGATGCGTCCCGCCGTATCGGAGGCGACGGAAATCCTGGCCTGCTCCAAATTGGCGTTCTCGGTTTCCTGGTAGCGGCCGCCCGTCACCCAGACATAGACGCCGCCGGCAAGCAGCGCCAGCGGCAGCGCGATCATCAGCAGGAAGCGGCCGGTGCGTTTCTTCTGCGGCGCCACGGGCGCCGGCTGCGGCGCGGGCGCCACGGAGGCAGGCGCCGCCGGTCTTGCCGGCGCTTCCAGTTCAAGCTTGGTCACGTTCTCGTCCATCTTGGCTGCCGCGTTCATGCTGCTCGCCCTTCCGTGTTCTTCATCTTTTCCAACGACGACGCTTCGCCGTCCGTCAAATTCTGCACGATCGCATCCAGGACCCGGATCAGAATCCGGCGATCTTCCGGCGACACGCCGGCCAGCGATTCCTCATAGACTTCGCCGGCGAGGCTCTTCACCTCGGCATAGGCCGCGTTTGCCTTCTCCGTCGGGAAGATCATGCGCACCCGACGGTCGGTGGCGTCGGGGCGGCGCTCGATCCAGCCACCCTCCTCCATTCGGTCGACCAGACGCGAGACGCTGATCGGCTCGATTTCGAGAAGCTCTGCGAGGCGCGCCTGGGCGACGCCCGCTTCCTTGGCGACGCGCACCAGGAGCCGCCATTGTGCCGACGACAGGCCGAGCCCACTGGCGCGCGCCTCGAAGCGCTTGCGCATGAGGCGCTGTACGTCGTGGATCAGAAATCCCAATCTTTCAATGCGTTCGGAAACCATGAGCGGCATATATAATAAGCGTGCTTACTATTCAAGAGGGATGCGCCGCTCCAAAAGCCGGAAAATGGGCATGATGGCGATGTATCACCATCGTGGTTAGCGACCGGTGAAGACTGGCGGTCCGCGGTGCCGCACCTTGAGGCGATGCATTCATGACAGGGCCTCAACTGTCTGAAACTTCACCCTGTTTTTCGCCGCACGCTAGCGCCGGTCGGCATGTTCATGATACAGCTGATGACAAGGATCGGGGGATCTATGCAATGCCGACGCTCTATGCGCTGAAGCCGGCTTTCCAGGACAGGCTGCGGCCGTTGACGGACAGGCTGGCTGTCATGGGGGTGACAGCCAACGGCATAACGCTGCTGGCCGCGCTCCTCTCCATATCGGCTGGCGCAATTATTGCGGCCTTCCCGGGCTGGGGCGCGCTGCTTTTTCTGATCCCCATCGTGCTTTTCGTACGGATGGCGCTCAACGCCATCGACGGCATGCTGGCGCGAGAGCATGGCCAGGCCTCGACGCTTGGGATGTATCTCAATGAAATCTGCGATGTCGCGTCGGACCTGGCGCTCATCCTGCCGTTCGCCGCCTTCGGGCAATTTGGCGCCGGCGCTGTCGTGGCCTTCGCCATCACGGCCATGCTGACGGAGTTCGCCGGGGTGCTCGGCATCGCCGCCGGGATCGGGCGTAATTATGCCGGGCCGCTCGGCAAGAGCGACAGGGCGCTGGCGCTGGGCATCGTCGCGGTGCTGTTTGGCGCCGGACTTTGGCCGGCAGTGATCACGCCCTTCGTGTTTCCAGCCATGGCAACGCTTTCGCTGCTGACCGCCATAAACCGGATACGAGCCGGCCTTATTGGCCGCATTGGCTGAGCATTGAAGCCGGCCATGCCGCCCGAGGGGAAGACAATGTTGCACGAACAAATCGCCGCCGGGGCTGCGGAAACCCTTCCGCGGCAACCGCAGGAGCGCGTCTTCCACAGCCATGACGGCACCGAGATTTTCTATCGCTACTGGCCGGCCGTATCGGCCCAGGCCAAGGGCGCGATCGTGCTCTTCCATCGCGGCCATGAGCATGGCGGACGCATGGCGCACCTCGTCGACGAATTGCGAATGCCGGATTATGCCTTCTACGCCTGGGATGCCCGCGGCAACGGCCGCTCCCAAGGCGAGCGCGGCTATGCGCCGTCCTTCGCAGCGCTGGTACGCGACATCGACTGCCTGATGCGCGAGATCGCGGCCAGGGACGGCTTTGCCACGCAGGACACAGCGCTCATCGCGCAGTCCTTCGGTGCCGTGCTGGCCGCCGCCTGGGTGCACGATTATGCCCCGAAACTGCGCGCCATGGTGCTCGCCTCGCCTGCCTTTTCGGTCAAGCTATACGTGCCGTTCGCGAAGGAGGGCATCGCGCTCTGGCAGCAGATCAAGGGGCGGTTCTTCGTCAATTCCTACGTCAAGGCGAAGTACCTCACGCACGATCCGGTTCGCATCGCCTCCTTCGACAGCGACCCGCTGATCACGCGGCCGATCGCCTCCAACATCCTCGTCGAGCTCTATCAACATGCGGCGCGCATCGTTGCCGATGCCCGCGCCATCACCGTGCCGACACAGCTGCTGTTGTCGGGCAGCGACTGGGTGGTGCGCCACGCCCCGCAGCACGAATTCTTCGTCAACCTCGGCAGCCGCGCCAAGGAGCGCCACGTGCTGCCGGGCTTCTTCCACGATACGCTCGGCGAGCGCGACCGGGCCAAGGCGCTCGACCTGGTCCGCCCATTCCTCGAAGGGCAGTTCGCGAAGCCCGTCGACACCGTCGACCTTAAGCAGGCGGACATTGCCGGCTACACGCGCGACGAGGCGGATCTGCTGGCCTCGCCGCTCGGCCGGCTGTCGCCCAAAGGCCTCTATTGGGCGTTGAGCCGGGCCTCCATCCGGATCGGCAGCTGGTTCTCGCGAGGCATGAAGGTCGGCGTCGGCACCGGCTTCGATTCCGGTTCGACGCTGGACTATGTCTACGAGAACGAGGCACGCGGTCTCGGCCCGATCGGCCGCGCTGTCGATCGCGTTTTCCTCGACGCCATCGGCTGGCGCGGCATCCGTCAGCGCAAGCTCAACCTCGAGGAGCTGATCGACTCGTCGCTTCGAACGCTCAAAGCGGCCGGGCGGCCGGCGCACATTCTCGACATCGCGGCCGGACACGGCCGCTATGTTCTCGACGCGATCGCCAAGAGCCCGGACCACCCGGCCAGCGTGCGCCTGCAGGACTATTCCGAACTCAACGTCGAGTTGGGGCGCAACCTGATAGCCGAACGGCAATTGCCGCCAAGCGTTTCGTTCCACCTGGCCGATGCCTTCGATGGCGACGGGCTCGCCGCGCTCGATCCCGCGCCCGATCTCGCCATCGTCTCGGGCCTCTATGAGCTCTTCTCCGACAACGCGCTGATTGCCCGTTCGCTCAGCGGTCTCGCCCGTGCCATGCAGCCGGGGAGCCTGCTCATCTACACCAACCAGCCTTGGCATCCGCAGCTCGAAATGATCGCGCGCAGCCTGACCTCGCATCGCGGCGGACAGGCCTGGGTGATGCGGCGGCGCACGCAGAGCGAAATGGACCAACTCGTCGAGGCTGCCGGCTTCGAAAAGCTCGACCAGCGCATCGACCAGTGGGGGATCTTCACCGTCTCGCTCGCAAGGCGGGTTTAGGACGGTCCAGGCATGCCAACCGGTACCGAGGCGCAGCGCCTTCAAGCCTCCACAGCAACTCCCGAGCCCTACAGCCGGATCGTCGTCCGAGCAGCGCTCTGGCTCGCCTTCCTGGCGCCGTTCTTCTATTCGACCTACGGCTTCGCAAACTGGCTGGCCTCGACGCGCGACCATGTCGGCAGCATCGTCTTCTCCTGGGAGCACGCGGTGCCGTTCCTCGCCTGGACCATCGTGCCCTACTGGTCGATCAACCTGTTCTACGGGCTGTCGCTCCTGCTCAACGGGAGCAGGCAGGGTGTCGACCGGCTGGCCGGCCGCTACCTGGCCGCGCAGATCGTCGCCGTCGGCTGCTTCATCCTGTTTCCGCTGACTGCGACCTTCGTGCGCCCGGCAACGAGCGGAGTGCCAGGTTTCCTGTTTGCCGTGCTCGGCGGCTTCGACAAGCCCTTCAACCAGGCCCCTTCCCTGCACATTGCGCTTCTGGTGATCATCTGGGATCACTGGCGCCAGCGCCTCGGCGGGATCCTCCTGCCGATCTGGCACGGCTGGTGCTTCCTGATCGGCGCCTCGGTGCTGACGACGTGGCAGCACCATTTCATCGACATCCCGACCGGCGCGTTGCTCGGGTTCCTTGCGCTGTGGCTGTTTCCGGCCAAGGGCGAGCTGCCGCTTGCCGGTTTCCGCCTGACCGCCGATGCCAAGGCGCGGCGGCTTTCCCTGTATTACGCGACGGGTGCTGCCCTCGCTCTGGCCGGCGCCGCCATCGGCGTCTTTTTTTGCGCTGTCGCGCTTGTCCTTTTGTGGCCGGCGCTGGCGCTGGCGATCGTCGCCTTCGGCTATGCCGGAGCCGGCGCCAAGGTGTTCCAGAAGACAGCGGACGGCCATGTGTCGCTGGCAAGCCGTGTCGTGCTTTGGCCCTATCGCCTGGGCGCCAGACTCAACGTTCTGGCATGGACACGCAAGCTGCCGCCGGTAGTGGCAGTCAGCGACGGCGTCTTCCTCGGACGTTTTCCCGCAGCCGGCGAAGCCAACCGCTTCGGCACGGTGATCGATCTTGCCGCCGAGTTGGAGCGGCCGCGTGGGGCCGTGGGCCGCTGGATCAGCCTCCCCATGCTCGACCTGCTGCCGCCGCCCGCAGACAGGCTCGACCAGGCGGCGGGTGCGATCGAGCCGGCGCGCAGGGAAGGCACGGTGCTCGTCTGCTGCGCGCTCGGCTTCCAGCGCAGCGCCACCGTCGTCGCCGCATGGCTGGTCGCCACCGGCCGCTCGCGTACGCCGGCGCAGGCGCGCAGGCAACTCGCCGCGTCCGGTCGTCCGGTGCATCTTCAGATCGGACTGGACGAGCCGGCATGACGGACGGCGCCTATCGGGAACGGACCGGCCGGTTTGCGGCCATGCTGGTGAAGCAGGCAGCATGGCCGGCTGCCGTCGTGATCGCCTGCGACAGTGTCGCGCCGCTGGTCGCCTCGGCGCGCGGCGCGTTCCAGGCACCGCTCGCGGTGCTGGCGCTTTTGGTGGCCTCGGCGAGTGCCGTCGTGGTGCTGGGGCTTTCCGCGCTTCTCGTCTTCGACGCGCTGCTGTTCCGGCTGATGGCAACTCATGACGACGAGGTTTCCGGAGGCGCCGCCGTCGACGACCTTCTGGCGCGCATGCGGCTGAAGCCCGCTCCGGCCAACAAGCGCCCCCTCGACGACCGTATCGCCGGCACGCGCCGCCTGCTCACCCGGCAGCGGATCGCCTTTGCGATCTTCGTCGTTGCGTTCCTGACGGCCGGTTTCTGGATGCCGCGATGAGCAGGCTCTCGCTCAGGACATTCACCTTGTTGCAGACGGCGACCTCCGTCGGCCTGTCGGCGCTGGCCTGGGCGGTGACCGGCGTGCGCCCGATCTGGAGCGGCAGCCAGCCGTCGGAGCGGCAGCGCATCTATTTCGCCAACCACACCAGCCATGGCGATTTCATCCTGCTGTCGGCCTGCCTCAGCGAGAAGGAGCGGGCCATCACGCACGCCATCGCCGCGGCCGAATATTGGGGCAAGTCGCGGCTGCGCCGCTTCATCGCTGAGGACATGCTGTCCTCCGTGCTGATCAGCAGGCAATGGACCAGTCCGGAAGAGAACCCGATCTCGGTCATGCTCTCGGTGCTCGACCAGGGCCACTCGCTGATCATCTTCCCGGAAGGCACCCGCAACATGAGCGACGAGCTGCTGCCGTTCCGCTCCGGGCTCTACAATCTGTCGATGGCGCGCCCGGACGTCGAGCTCATCCCCTGCTGGATCGAGAACATGTCGCGCGTGCTGCCCAAGGGCCAGTTCCTGCCGGTGCCGCTGCTCTGCCGCGTCGTCTTCGGCGCGCCGGTGTCGGTGGCGCCGGGCGAGGAGCGCCGCGCCTTTCTCGAGCGCGCCCGGGCCGAACTTCTGGCGCTCAATCCGCGCCCCGAACGAGACGATTGATGCGCCACGAAATCAGCATACTGATCATCGGCCTTTTCGTGGTGCTGAGCACCGCCAGCGTCACCTCCGGCATCCTTTCGATGCGCGCGCCGAAGCCGCTCAGCGCGACGCTCGTCAACCTCACCCAGCGCATCAACGCCTGGTGGGTGATGGTGGCGCTGATGACGGTCGCCTTCTTCTTCGGCCGTTACGGCATGACGATCCTGTTCGCGCTGATCTCGTTCGCGGCGCTGCGCGAATTCGTGACGCTGACGCACAGCCGCCGTAGCGACCATTGGGTGCTGCTCGGCATGTTCGGCATCGTCATACCGGTCCAGTACTGGCTGGTGTGGACCGCCTGGTATGGGCTCTTCGTCATCTTCATCCCGGTCTATTGCTTCCTTTTGATGCCGGCGATCACGGCGCTGCATGGCGACACCGAACGCTTCCTGGAACGCGTCTCGGCTCAGCAATGGGCGATCATGATCTCGGTCTACTGCGTCAGCCACGTCCCTGCCCTGCTGACGCTCAACGTGCCGGGTTTCGAAGGCCGCAACCTTCTGCTGATCGCCTTCCTGATCATCGTCGTGCAGGGCAGCGACGTGCTGCAGTACATCTTCGGCAAGCTGTTCGGGAAACACCGCTTCTCGCCGACGGTCTCGCCGTCGAAGACCTGGGAAGGCCTGATCGGCGGACTGGTCGCGTCGAGCCTGCTCGGCGCGCTGCTCGCCTTCATCACGCCGTTCTCACCGCTGCAGGCCTCGGCCGTCGCCTTCATCGCCTGCGCGATGGGATTCCTCGGCGGGCTCGTCGCCTCCGCGATCAAACGCGACCAGGGCGTCAAGGACTGGGGCCACCTGATCGAGGGCCATGGCGGCATGCTGGACCGCACCGACAGCCTGGTCTTCGCCGCACCGATCTTCTTCCACATCGTGCGCTATTTCTGGACGGTTTGATCCGCCGGCTAGATCCGCCTGCGCATCAGGAGCGTGACGACGAAGAAGGCGCCGAGCGAGCTGGTGATGATGCCGATCGGCAATTCCTGCGGCGGCAGCAGCGTGCGGGCGAGCAGATCGCTGGCCAGCAGCAGGATCGCGCCGAACAGCGCGCAGACTGCAATCAGCGGCCGATGCAGCGGACCAGCCAGCGGCCGGCCGAGATGCGGGATCATCAGCCCGACGAAGCCGATGACACCGGCGACCGCGACGAGGATGGCAGTGGCCAAGGCGGCGACAAGGAACGTCGTCCGGCGCATGCGCGCCACCGGCACGCCGAGGCTTTCGGCAGCGCTTTCGCCGGCGAGGAAGGCGTCCAAGCGGCGGTGGTTCCAGAGGCCGTAGGCGAGGATGATTCCGGCGCCCAGCGCCGCCAGCCCGATATTGTCCCAGCGGGCAAGCCCAAGCCCGCCCATGGTCCAGAACAGCACCGAATGGGCGGCGCGCTGGTCGCCGGCGAAGACGAGATAGTTGGTAAGCGCGGTGAACATGAAGGATACGGCGAGCCCGGCAAGGATCAGCCGCTCGGGGCCCTGCCCCCTCACCCGTGAGACCAGGAGCAGCACGATTGTCGCCGCCAATATGCCGCCGGTGAACGCCGCCACCGGCAAGGTCCATATTCCAAACCTGTCGCCGAAGGCGGTGATGACCGAAACGGCGCCGGCAGCGGCGCCGGAGGAGAGGCCGAACAGGAACGGATCGGCTAGGTCGTTGCGGCTGACGGTCTGCAGCAGCGCACCGACGGCGCCAAGGCCGGCGCCGACCGCGATCGCCAGCAGGGTGCGCGGCAGCCTGAGGTCGACGACGATGCTGCCCACGGGTCCGGGAACGGCGGGGCCATCCAGCCCGGCGGTATGCGCCAGCGCGCCGAGGACCTCGCGCAAAGGTATCAATGTCGAGCCATAGGCGATCGACAGCAGGGCGAGCGCGACCAGGAGAGCCGCGCCCAGGGCTATCGACAAGACGAACGATCGGTGGTGTAGATTCACGTCGTCAGGCGATCCGTCAACAATAACACTCCCAGCTCAGCTCAAGACCTAAAACGCTTCCGGATGCATGGCCCTGGCGATCTTGCCGATCGCTTCGATATTGGCGGGACCGGGCGTCAGCTCGGCGTAGCGCAGTGCCACGAAGCGCTCGTTCTTGACGGCGTCGGTCTCTTTCATCGCTGGATGGGCCTTGAGGAAATCGAGCAGTTTCTTGTAGCCGCCGCCGTCCTGGTAATCGAGCAGGATGAGGAATTGCGGATTGCGCGAGGCGACCGTCTCCCAGTCGGTGTTGCCCCAGCTCGTCTCCATGTCGGCCATGATGTTCTCGCCGCCGGCGGCTGCGATCATGGCATTCGGGATGGCGAACCTGCCGGCGGTGAAAGGCTTGTCCTCGCCGGAATCATAGAGGAAGACGCGGGTGCCCTTGGCGTTGCCAATTTTCGCCGTGATGTCGGCGAGCTCGGCCTTCCAGCCAGCGACGAGCTTTTGAGCATCGGCCTCCTTGCCGAAGATCTTGCCCAGCTTCTCGACGTCGCCATAGAGCAGGTCCATCGAGGCGGCAGGTCGGTCCTTGTCGAGGTGGACGCAGCTTTCGGTCAGCACCAGCGTCTTGATGCCGTGCGGGGCGAGTGTGTCCGGCGTTACCTCGCCGCCCGGCTTCATGCCGTAGTACCAGCCGGCGAAGAAGAAATCGGGCTGCACGGCGATCAGATTCTCGAGCGTCGGATATTTCGGCGCGAGTTCCGGGATCGAGCCCTGCGCGGCCTTGAACTCCGGCCCGACCTTGTACCAGCCGGTGATGCCGGTGAGACCGACGATCGAGGACTGCAGCTTCAGCGCGAAGGCCATCTCGGCCATGTTGAGGTCGTGAATGACGGCACGCTTTGGCGGCGCCTCGAAGGTCAGCGGCTTGCCGCAGCTGTCGATGGTGACCGGAAAAGCGAAGGCCGGCGAGGCGGCGAGCAAAAAGGCAAACGACAGCGCGATGCGTTTCAAGGGACAGGTGCTCCTTTGTTTGGACAGGTTCAGGATGGCGAGGATGCGCCGTTGGCAAGGTCGAAGACGGTGAGCTCGCGGTCTTCTGTCGGATGCGGCAGACGCAGCACATCGATGCCGAAGACCTGGCGCACGAGCTGGGCGTCAAGCGCCTCGCGCGGCGGCGCCAGCGCATGCAGCCGGGCATTGTTCATCACCGCCACCGTGGTGGCGAAGGGCGCCACCAGCGACAGGTCGTGCAGCACGGCAACGACGGTCATGCCGAAGTCCGCGACAAGGTCGAGAAGGTCGCCGCGGGCGCGCGGATCGAGATGGTTGGTCGGTTCGTCGAGGAACAGGATTTTTGGCTCCTGCGCCATGGCACGGGCGAGTTGCGCACGTTCCCGTTCGCCACCGGACAGCGAGCCGATCGTGCGGCAAAGCAGCGGCAAGAGTCCGGTCCGGCGCAGCGCATCCACGACGATATCGCGATCCTCGCGCTTGCGCCTGATGCCGATATGCGGGACGCGGCCAAGCTCGACATAGTCGATGAGAGTAACCCGCGGATCAGGCTGGTCGGCCTGGCCGACGACGGCCATGCTGAGTGCACGCTCGCCCTGCGTGATCCTATCCAGCCGGCGTCCGGCCAGGCGCACCTCGCCGCTGGCCGGCCGCAGAGCACCACACAGCATGCGCAAGAGCGTGGTTTTGCCGGCACCGTTAGGCCCGACGATGGCCAGCCGTTCGCCCGGAGTGAGCGACAGGCTGACGCCATCGACCAGGAGCTTGCCGCCTGCCACGGCCGTCAGGCTGCGAGCTTCGAGAAGCTCAGTCATGGAGCTTCTCCCGAACGGCTTTTCGAATCAGGCCGGCTGATCCGAGCAAATAGCTTCGGCAGGGCGCGCACTCGTGGCGATCGATGGAGCCGTCCAACATTCCGTCACTCTCCAAATGGCGACGGAAGGATGCTGGACGGCCGGCTGACAGACCGGCGCCGCGTCTCCTCCCGGCACACCCCGTCCGGTCAACTCGTGTCGATGGCAGGTCTCCTGGCTCGCGGGTCGCCGCGCCATCCGCCTTCCCAGCCTTGTCGGCCAGTGGTTTTCAGATGGAGCTCGCCGCTCACAGTTGCGGGGGCAGCCACGGCATCGACCCGAGGCGGATCTCACCGTGTTCCCTTTTCACCCTTCGCCTTGCGGCTCGGGACCATGACGCAGCCATCCTAGGTCGCCCGCGCACGAGTCGCAACTGGCTTCCGTGCAATCTCGCCGGCTTGCGAAAATCCCGATTTCCGGCACTGCCTCAGCCAAACATCGGAAAAACTTCAGAAAGCGTTCGGGATTTCGCGGGCCCGAAAACGCAAAAAGATCGGGCTGGCGAAAGACCGGCCAAAACGCCGATCGCTCCCAGCCAACATTTTCCGGTCGCAGCATCCTCCCGGCGCGACCGCAACCTTGGTCACGGAGACAACATGATTGCCGCACTTTTCCATAACAGGCCGCTGAGGCGCCGCCTTGTCGCCGGCTCGATCGCCATCCTCGCCTGCGGCGCCGCCATGGTTTGGCACGGCGCACGCAGCGAGGCCTCGAACGCAAAGCCCGCCGCGCCGGAGATGAAACTGGTCAAGGCCATGGCGGTCGCCCCGACCCGCAGCGCCGACACCCGCACGGCCGTCGGTGAGATACGGCCGCGGCTCGAAAGCGACCTCGGCTTCCGCGTATCCGGCAAGCTGCTCGAACGCATCGCCGAGATCGGCTCGACGGTGAAGAAGGGTGAGGTGCTCGCCCGCATCGAAGACCAGGATTATCGCAACCGGCTCGCCAGCGCCGAGGCCGATGTCGCGGCGGCGCAAGCCGTGCTCGTCGAAGCAAGCGCCGCCGAGGTCCGCATCGGCGCGCTGCTCGCCAAAGGGTTCACCACGCGCGCCACTTACGACGCGACGCTGAAGAATTTGCGCTCGGCGCAGGCCAAGCTCAAATCGGCGAACATCGCCTTCGAGATGGCCAAGGACCAGGTCGCCTATACCGAACTGCATGCTGAATTCGACGGCATCGTCACCGCCACCGGTGCCGAGGCCGGACAGTCGGTCGCTGTCGGCCAGATGGTGGTGCGCGTTGCCGATCCGAGCGGGCGCGACGCGGTGTTCTCGATCGCGGAAGCCGCCTTCGCCAACACGCCCGACACGAAGCGGCCACCGCAGGTCACTGTCTCGCTGCTCAGCAATCCGGCGATCACCGCGATCGGCACCGTCCGCGAGATCGCGCCGATGGCCGATGCCGCGACCCGCACTTTCCAGGTCAAGGTTTCGCTCGAGAACGCTCCGCAAGAAATGCGCTTCGGTGCCAGCGTTTCCGGCCGCGCCGAGGTGGCCGGCACGCCGGTCGTGGTGCTGCCGGGCAGCGCGCTGTTCGACAAGGACGGCAAGCCGGCCGTCTGGGTGGTCACCGCCGCGTCGGGGGTGGAACTGAGGCCCATCACCGTCGCTCGCTACGAGACCGATCGGGTCGTCGTCAGCGACGGGCTTGGCCAGGGCGATGTGGTCGTCACCGCCGGCGTAAACCGGCTGCGGGAACACGAAAAAGTTCGTATCGTTGAGGGAGAAGGACAATGACCATGTCCAAGACAAAGGTCCTCATCGCCGGCGCCGGCCCGACCGGGCTGACGCTCGCACTTTGGCTGACCAGGCTCGGCGTGCCGGTGCGCATCTTCGACAAGGCGGCGGCTCCCGGCGAAACGTCGCGGGCGCTGGCCGTCCAGGCGCGCACGCTGGAGTTCCATCGCCAGATCGGCATCGTCGAGGATGTCCTTGCCGAGGGCGTTAGACTGGAGCAGCTAACGATACACACGCCGTCCGGCGTCGCCGCGAGGCTGCCGCTCTCCGATTTCGGCCGCGGCATCAGTCCTTATTCCTTCGCCTTCGCGCTGCCGCAGCATATCCACGAGCGCGTGCTGATCACGCATCTGGAGCGTGCCGGCGTCGAGGTCGAGCGCGGCACGGAGCTCGTCGCCTTCCAGGACAAGGGCGAAGCGGTCATCGCGACCCTTTTGCGGAACGGCAAGACCGAGACCGTGAGCGCCGCCTATCTCGCCGGTTGCGACGGCTCCCGCAGTGCCGTGCGCCATGGGCTGAACATCGGCTTCCCCGGCGGCACGTACGAGCAGTCCTTCTACGTCGCCGACGTCAAAGGCAGCGGCGAGATCACCCGCAACGGCATGGACACGACGATCAGCACCTATGGTTTCGCGATCGTCATGCCGGTCCGGCAGTCCGGCTCGGCGAGGCTGATCGGCATCGTGCCGAAGGCACATGAGGCCGACGAGACGATCACCTTCGAGGCGATCCGTGCAGACATCGAGCGCGACACCGGCGTCAAGGTCCATGAAGTCAACTGGTTCTCGACGTACCGCGTCCACCACCGGGTCGCGGAACGCTTCCGCGTCGGCCGCGTCTTCCTGGTCGGCGATGCCGGCCACATCCACAGCCCGGCCGGCGGCCAGGGCATGAACACCGGCATGGGCGACGCGGTGAACCTCGCCTGGAAGCTCGCCGCGGTCGTGCAGGGGCGAGCCGATCCGCGCCTGCTCTACAGCTACGAGCCGGAACGCATCGCCTTTGCGAAGAAGCTGATCGAGAGCACCGATACCGCTTTCCGGTTCATCACCAGCCGCTCGCGGCTGATCGGGCTGTTCCGGCGCTATCTGATGCCGAAGTTCCTGAACGCGCTGCTCCACACATCGTTCGGCTCGCGCGCCTTCTTCGGCTTGATCTCGCAGGCAGCGATCCAGTATCGCGCCGGGCCGATCAGCTCGGGCACGGCAGGCAAGGTGAGCGGCGGGGATCGCCTGCCTTATGTCGTCCACGGCAGCAGCGACAATTTCCAGCCGCTGCGGTCGCTGGATTGGCAGGTCCATGTCTATGGCGAGGTCAATGCCGAGTTCCGGGCGATGCTGGCATCGACCGGGATCCCGGTCCACGCGTTCGCATGGTCGGAGGCGGCCGGGAAAGCCGGCCTGCAGCGCGACGCCGCCTATCTGGTGCGGCCGGACGGCCATGTCGGACTCGCCTCGCCAGTTCAAGAAGCAGCCAGCTTCCAGCGCTATCTCGCCAGCCTCGCCATCAGGCCGCGGCTAGCCGAGCGGGCGCCCTACCGCGTGCCGGGTACGATGCACAGCCTGGCCTGAACTTCCACGGCTCCCGCCCGAGGGCGGGTGCCGACCGAACCCAACCGTCAGTTGTTTTCGCCAGCCGGCAGCCGCCGGCGGAACGCGCTTTTGTGCGCCTGAGAAGGAACCGCATCATGACCAGCTTCAATCTTTCCGAATGGGCGCTGCGCCACCGGAGCTTCGTCGTCTATCTGATGATCGCGGCGGCGCTTGCCGGGCTCTACGCCTATGGCGGCCTCGGCCGCGAGGAGGACCCGCCTTTCACCATCAAGACCATGGTGGTGAAGACGATGTGGCCCGGCGCCACCACCAGCGACACGGTGGAGCAGATCACGGATCGCATCGAGAAGAAGCTCGAGGAGCTGCCCGACCTCGACTACGTCAAGAGCTATACCAAGCCTGGCGAGTCGGTCGTCTTCGTTAATTTGAAGGACACGGTCGCGGGCGACCAGGTGCAGCCGCTTTGGTACCAGGTGCGCAAGAAGCTCGACGACATCAAGCCGACCTTGCCGTCCGGCGTCCAGGGGCCGTTCTACAATGACGAGTTCGGCGACACCTATTCGCTGATCTATGCGCTCACCTCCGACGGCCTCAGCCATCGCGAGCTGAAGGACCTGGCCAGCAGCCTGCGCGCCGGACTGCTCACCGTGAAGGACGTCGCCAAGGTCGACCTGGTCGGCCAGCAGGACGAGAAGATCTATCTCGAATTCTCGACTCAGAAGGTGGCGGCGCTCGGCCTCGACGTCGGCACGCTGTCGCAGGCGCTGCAGGCGCAGAACGCGCTGACCCCGAGCGGCACGGTCGATGCCGGACCCGAGCGCATCGCCATCCGCGTTTCCGGCAGCTTCACCTCCGAGGAGAGCCTGAAGGCGATCAACTTCTACGCCAACGGCCACTATTTCCGGCTGGGCGACGTCGCCGAGGTCAAGCGCGCCTATTCCGACCCGCCGCAACCGATGTTCCGCTTCAACGGCAAGCCGGCGGTCGGCATCGCCATTTCGATGACCTCGGGCGGCGACGCGCTGGCGCTGGGCGAGAACGTCAAGGAAAAGATGCATGAGATGGAGGCCGAACTGCCGCTCGGCGCCGAACTCGGCCTGGTCGCCGACCAGTCGCATGTGGTCGAGGAATCCGTCGGCGAGTTCACCAAGAGCCTCGGCGAGGCGATCGCCATCGTGCTCGCCGTCTCGCTGCTGGCGCTTGGCTGGCGGCCCGGCGTCGTGGTGGCAGTCGCCATCCCGCTGGTGCTGGCGATCACCTTTGTCACCATGGAGTATTTCGGCATCTCGCTGCAGCGCATCTCGCTCGGCGCGCTGATCATCGCGCTCGGCCTGCTGGTCGACGATGCCATGATCGCGGTCGAGATGATGATCTCGCGCATGGAGGAAGGCTACGACAAGATCTCGGCAGCCACCTACGCCTATACGTCCACCGCCTTCCCGATGCTCACCGGCACGGTGGTGACGATCGCCGGCTTCGTGCCGGTCGGCTTCGCCAAGAGTGGCGCCGGGGAATACTGCTTCTCGCTGTTCGCCGTCGTTGCCATCGCGCTGGTCGTCTCCTGGGTGGTGGCGGTGCTGTTCACGCCGCTCACCGGCGTCTTCCTTCTGCCGGACCGCATCAAGGGCCATGGTGGCAGCCATCAGCCCTCGCGCATTGCCCGCGGCTTCCAGGCGCTGCTCGAGACGGCGATGCGGGCGAAGTGGCTGGTGCTGTCGGCAACCGCCGGGCTGTTCGCGCTGTCGGTCGTGGCGATGGGCTTTGTGGGGCAGGAGTTCTTCCCGAAGTCGGACCGGCCCGAGGTCATGGTCGACCTCACTTTGCCGCGTACCGCTTCGATCAAGTCGACGGATGCGGTTGTGGAGCGGGTCGAGAAGCTGCTTGCCACCGATCCCGACATCGACCACTGGAGCTTCTATGTCGGGCAAGGCGCGGTGCGCTTCTACCTGCCGCTCGACGCACAGCTTGCCAACGACTTCTTCGCCCAGGCGGTCGTAGTGACCAAGGGCCACGCCGTGCGCCAGGCGGTCATCGACCGGCTGGAGAAGCAGTTGTCGACCGGCTTCGACGACGTCATGGCCCGCGTCACGCCGCTGGAGCTCGGCCCGCCTGTCGGCTGGCCGCTGAAGTTCCGCGTCTCGGGTCCGGACCCGGACAAGACCAGGAGCCTGGCGCAGCAGTTCGCGCAGGTGCTGGGCAGCGATGCTTCGGTGCGCAACATCAACTACGACTGGAACGAGCCGGCCAAGGTCATCAAGGTCGAGGTCGACCAGGATAGGGCGCGGGCGCTGGGCATCTCCTCGCAGCAGCTGTCGGAGACGATCAACGCTGTGCTGTCGGGCTCGAAGATCACCCAGATGCGCGACGATACCTATCTCGTCGACATCGTCGCCCGCGCCGTCGAATCGGAGCGCGCCAGCATCGACACGCTGCGTGGCCTGACGATCAGCGCCTCGGGCGGACGCCGCGTGCCGCTCGAACAGGTGGCGAAGCTCAGCTATCAGACCGAGCCGCCGCTGATCTGGCGCCGTGGCCGCCTGCCGACCGTGACGGTGCAGGCCGACGTCGCGCCGGGCGAGAACGCCACCTCCGTGTCGCGGCGGCTGGAGAGCGCCATCACCGCCTTCAAGGCGGAGCTGCCGGCGCGCTACAGCGTCGAGCAGGGCGGCGTGATCGAGGACAGCGCCAAGGCGCAGGCCAGCATCTTCGTGGTCTTCCCGCTGATGCTGTTCATCATGGCGACGGTGCTGATGATCCAGCTGATGAGCTTCCAGCGCCTGGTGCTGGTGCTGCTCACCGCTCCGCTTGCGATCATCGGCGTCGCCGGCGCGCTGCTCTTGTCGGGCGCACCGATGGGCTTCGTCGCGATCCTCGGCGTGATGTCGCTGATCGGCATGGTGATCCGCAACTCGGTCATTCTGATCGCGCAGATCGACCAGCATATCGCCGCCGGCGAAGAGCCTTGGGCCGCGGTGATCAGCGCCACCACGCACCGGCTGCGGCCGATCCTGCTCACGGCCGCGGCCGCCATCCTGGGCATGATCCCGATCGCGCCGACCGTGTTCTGGGGACCGATGGCCTATGCGGTGATGGGCGGCCTGATGGTGGCGACCGTGCTGACGCTGGTCTTCCTGCCGACGCTCTACGTCACCTGGTTCCGCATCAAGGCGCCAGAGACCAACAAGACCACCGGCCGGGTGACGACCGCCGAGCCGCAGCCGCTGGCCGCCTGAACGGCACATCCTCCCAAGCCACGGCGGAAAGCCGCCGTGGCAGCCAATCAAACGGAAAGGAACGACCATGACCCTCTTCTACGGAAATCTTCTCGTTCGCTTCAATGCCGGGTTCCTGATCCTCGCATCGGCGGGCGGGCTCGTCACCGACATTGCCGGTTCCTTCTTCGGGCGCGGCGCCGAAGCCGGCCTGCTCGGCGACGCGCCCGGCGCCGGCATCGGTTTCATCGAGGCGCATGGGCTTGCCCTGATCATCGGCGTGACGCTCTGGCGCATCGCCTATTCGCGCAACTGGCACGCCGTGCTGGCGGCCGTGCACGTGCTGCTCGGAACCGCGAACCTTCTGTTCTGGCAGTTCTTCATCGCCGCCGACGTGCTCGTCGTCGGCTACGTCACGACCGCGGCGCACTGGCTGTTCGTGGTTGCTCACCTGGCGGCACTGAGGGGCTCGACCCGGGTTGCCGTTTCATCTTCCCACTAGACTTAGGAGAAACGCCAATGCCTTTGAAATCCGTGAAGAAATTCCGCTCGGCCGCCGCCTTGCTCGCACTCGGCCTCGCCGCCGTCGAGATCGTCGGCAGCGCCGTGCCGGCCCTGTCGCTGGTCGGCACGGCTGAAGCCCGTTTCGGCCACCCCTGGACGCCGCATAGCGCGGCGGGCGTCGCGCGCCGGACCACGACCTGGCGCGTGCTGAGGCACACCACCGCCTGGGTGGCCACGCTGCCGGCCGGCTGCGTGCGCACCAAGGTCAACGGCTTCGAGGTCTGGCGCTGCGGCGGCACCTATTACCGGGCCTATCAGGGCCGCTACATCGTGGTCGTCGTCGATTGAGGCGTTCAGGCACAACCCAAATTAGCCGAGGGCAAGTCTGACGCCCTCGGCGAGATGCTCGGCATCCGCCCGGTTCTCGAACGGTACGCCGCGCAGCGCATAGTCGAGCGGCGAGAAAGGCTCACCCTCCTCGATGAGGACGATCTGCCGCCGCGCCTTCTCCATGTCGCCCATCTGGGCGTAGCAGGCGGCCAGCCGCGTCCGGATCCACGGCGCCGGTCGCGTGGCCAGTTCCAGCGCGTCGGCCGCCTGTCGATATTCCCCCATCATATAAAGCGCCAGCGCGCGGTCGAATTGGTACCAGTGCGGGTGCAAGGGGTCGATGCGAATGCCGCGCGCCAGCCAGGTCAGCGCTTCCAGCGGCCGGCCGCGCATCGTCAGCAGCATGCCCATCTGCTCGATGCTGTCGGCGTCATAAGGGTTGAGCTGCAGCGCGATGCGCATGTGATGCTCGGCCGCTTCGTGGTCGCGCATGTAGAGGCGGATCAGCGACTGCACGCGATGGCCGGTCGGCTGGTCCGGGGACAAGGCCAGGCCCTTGTCGGCGAGATCGCGCGCATTTTCCAGCACTGAGTCGCTGGCGCGGCCGAACTCGCCATCCAGCGCCCGTGCCAAAGCGAGATAGGTATAAGCCAATCCGTAGTTCGGATCCTTGGCGACGGCCGCCTCGAACAGAGCTTCGGCGCCGCGCTGATCGGTCTGCGCCGGATCGCGCAGCAGCGCGAAGCCGCGCAGCGCCAACTCGTAGGCGGCAAGGCTGGTGACCGGCTTGCGTGAGGCCTGCTCCAGTCCGGCATTGGTGACCCGCGTGACCAGGCGGCTGACGATCTGCTCGACAATCTCGCGCTCGATCGCGAACAGCCCCTCGCCATGCGACTGGTAGCGGTCACCCCAGAGCTGGCTGGCGGTGGCGATGTCGACGAGACTGACGGCGACCACGACATGCTCGCCCTGGCGGCGCAGCGACCCTTCGACCAGATAGTCGGCGCCGATGCGGGCGCGGATCTGGGGCCATTCGGCGCGGCCGAAGGAGGCGAACGAAAAGCTCGAATTGCGGGCCAGCACCGTAATTGTGCCGAAGCGCGCCACGCCATTGATCAGGTCCTCGGCAAAGCCGTCGACCATCGCTTCGTCGGCCGGGTCGCCGCTCTCATTGCGGAAGCGCACGACGGCCACGATCGGATGGGTGCTGATCTCCGGTGCCGCCTCGGCCTCGGCAGCCAGCATGTAGCCGCGCTTGGAGACGGTGCGCACCATCTCCTCGCCCAGCACCTTGCGGATCTCGCGCACCGACTGGGTCAGCGAATCCTCGGTCACATAGACGCCCGGCCAGACGACATCCATCAGCTCCGATTTCGGCACGACACGGCCCATGTTGCGGGCGAGATGCGAAAGCACCGCATAGGCCTTCGGCCGCAGGAACAGCGGCTCGTTGACGCCGCGCAGCGTTCCCATGGCGAGGTCGAGCGTGAACCCGCCAAACCGGAAAACCTGATCGGCCGTCGCGACCGTCATCGGGACACCCCTTCCCCATCCGCGCATCATACCGGTCGATCCCACGCGACCCGGCACACGCCGCGCTATTATTGCCCAGCGCGCAATTTGGATCAAACTGGCTGGCCTTCCCCTCCTCCCCTCGTGGGAAGCAAAGCGCGCTAAAGCTGCAGGTTCCAGGTCTGGCCGACCAAGTCCTTGCCGAAGGAATGGTGGCGTTCCTCTTCGGCCAGCTTGAATCCAGCCGCCTGGTAGATGCGGCGGGCCGAGCCAAGGATGTCGTTGGTCCACAGCGTCAGTGTCTTATAGCCCGTGGCGCGCGAGAAGGCGATGCACTCGTCGACCAGCCGCCGGCCGATGCCGAGGCCCCGGGCCGAGTGCTCGACATAGAGCAATCGCAGCTTCGCCACCTCCGGCGACTTGCGCATGACGAAGACCGAACCGACCACCTCGCCTTCCCGTTCGGCGATCCAGCTGCGCTCCCATTTCGGATCGTAGTTCTTGACGAAGGCAGCGAGGATCTCCGCGACGAGGGCCTCGTAGGTTTCGTCCCAGCCATAATCCTGCGCGTAGATGAGACCCTGGCGATGCGTGATCCAGCCGATATCACCGACCTGCAACGGCCGCAGGACATATGGCACCTTGGGTTCGGGACGATCGCCGAGGAGATCCTGCACGAGGCGCATCGCTTTGACCAATCGGTCCTGGTCCGCCGGGGCGAGACGGCCGAGCAGCGCACGCACCTGGTCATGCGAATCCCGGTTCAAAGGGGCGAAGGCTTCCCTGCCCGCCGGCGTCAGCGCGATCGAGGAGCGTCGCGCATCGGCCTCGGTGGCGGCGCGCGCGACCAGGCCGCGCTCCTCGAATTTTTTCAGCAGGCGGCTGACATAGCCGGGGTCGAGGCCGAGGTCGCGCACCAGATCGCTGGCGACCAGTCCGTCATGATGGGCCAGTTCGTAAAGCACCCGCGCTTCCGTGAGCGAAAACGGGCTCTTCAGCAGACCCTCGTCGAGCAGGCCGATCTGGCGGGTGTAGAAGCGGTTGAAGGCGCGGACGACGTCGATGCGATCCTTACCGGCGCGATTGTGGATTGTCATGGGAGTCCTCCTGTCCTGGACAGGATCAATCATTTAGTTGACTGAGTCAACTAAATATGCACGCATTGGATGATCAACGTTGGCGGGACAGCGCCCCCCTCTGTCCTGCCGGACATCTCCCCCACTTGGGGGAAGATCAGACGTCACGCTGGCCTCCGCCAATTCTCCAACGTCGCAACAAGAGCGAGGCGCCGAAGCTTCCAATCTCCCCCCTCGTGGGGGAAATGGCCGGCAGGCCAGAGGGGGCGCGAAGGATCACTGCGAGGGCTGTTACGCCCTCACCCCATCGGCAGCACCGGCCAGAACTCCACGATCCGCCCACCGGCAAACACCGCAATCGGGCCGAAATGCTGCAGCACCGCCTCGCTCTGCGTCGGCCGCAGGAAGGCGTAATCGCTCGGCCTCACGTCCGCGCCAGCGGGCAAGCCCATGAACTGCTGGTTGGAGGAGAAGCCCATGAAGCCGTTCGGCTTCATGCCTTCGGGGAACACCGGCTCGGCCATCCATTTGCCGCCATAGAGATAGCAGCCCCAGCGCGGGAAAAGGCCCAGTGCCTGCAGGGTCTTGGACAGCCACGCCGGACCGGGCAGCACCGGATCGACCACTTTCAGGATCGGCGTCGCGATGAAAGCCGCCGGCTGGAAACCGTCGAGGCCGGGCGTGTCGAAATCGCCGGGCAGCATGAAGGCCGAGCCGATCGACACTTCATTGGCCACCGCGGCACCATGCAGCAGCGCCGTCTTCGAGCCGCCGATGTTGAGAATGCTGCGCTGGCCGAGATCGAGAGCGGACACGAACTCGGCCGCTTTGGCACAGGCCTGCTTCAGCGCCTTTTCCGCGCCGCCGAACAGGCCTGGGATCTCCGGCGCATGCGCCTCATAGGCCATGATGCCTGCGCAGCGCAGTCTCTTCGGGATGGTCACCGCTTTGATCTCCGACGGGCTGGCAAACCCGCCGCGATGCAGGCCGATATCGACCTCGAAGGCGAAGCGCAGTTCGGTGCTCAGCTCGGCCGCGAGCGATGCGTATTCAGCCAGCCGCTCGGGCGTGTCGATCAGCCAGCAGACGCGCGATCCCCAGCCGGCGCCGCCGCTGGCGAGCGCGGCCCGCGCCGCGCCGGCCGGCATCGGCTTGCCGTAGAGCAGATCGCCTTCGGGAAAGGCATCCAGCACGGCCTGGGTGATTGGCGGATGGAAGGTCATGAAGCGGCTGGTGCCGAGCGCGCTGGCGATATGCGCCAGAAGCGGCAGGCATGGCAGCGACTTGTCGACCAGCCGCACGGCAAGGCCGGGCGCAAGCCTTCGCTTCACAAGCGCAATATTGGCGTCCAGCCGGTCACGGTCGAGCACCAGGCATGGCCGAAAAATATCGGCCGCTTTCAATGCCTTCGATAGTTCGGTGAAATAGGCGCTCATTGCTCAATGCCGAACAGGCCGGCCATGTAGGGCGAGACAAAACGGTTTCCCGGGTCGATGTCACGGCGCACCGCCATCGCGTCGTCCCAGCGCGGATAGAGCTTTCTGAAGTCCGCCGCCTTCAGGCTGTGAATCTTCCCCCAATGCGGCCGGCCGCCATATTTGCGGAAAATGGGTTCGGCCGCGCGCATGAAGGGCAGCGGATCGTTCGCCGCATCGTGGTGGATAGCGATCGAGCAGGTGAGCCTCTTGTGGAAGGGCGAGAGCCAGAACGCGTCTGGCGCCACGGAACGCACCTCCATCGGGAAATAGACCTCCGGAAAGTGCTTTTCCGTCAGCTCGATGATCTCGGCCAGTGCCTTCGGCCCTTCCTCGAAAGGCAGGTGATATTCCATCTCGTTGAACTTTGTCTGCCGGTCGCTGGCGTAGACGTTGAGCCAATCCTGGACATAGTCCTCGGATGGCACCTTCTTGACCGCGCCCTTGATCAGCGCCCGGCGCAGTGCAGGCAGCCTTCGCAGCAGAGTGCGCAGCTTGCGCAGGGTGGCCAATCCCTCTTCGTCGTCTTCCGTCGGCCGGGTCGTCGTCGGCTGATCGCTCAGATCGCTGGCGATGAACTGGGCGTAGCCGGAAAACGGGATGTAGTAGAATTCGGCCGAACGGTGCGCGGCCATCATCGCCTCGAACTCGCGCAGCATGTCGCCAATCGGCAGCACCCATTTGCGGCGGCGCAGCCAGTAGGTGGGCATGTTGTTGAGCGTCAATTCCGTGAGCACGCCGAAGGCGCCGAGCGCCACCCCGGTGGCATGGATCATTTCCTGATCCCCTGCCCGGCTGAACTCGCACAGCTTGCCTTGTCCGTCGACGAACTGCACAGCTTCCAGTTGTGTGTGATAGGCGCCGAGTGTCGAGCCCGAGCCATGCGTCGCCGTGCCCAGCGCGCCGCCGATCGCCTGGCGGTCGATGTCGCCCATGTTCGGCAGGCCCTGTCCGATGCCTTGCAGGATGCGCATCAGGGCGCCGAGCCTTGTCCCCGCCCTCACCCGCGCCTGGTGGTGCGCGGCGTCATGCGAGACCAGCCCCTCTATCTTCTCCAGGGAGATGATGGTGCCGTCGGACTGGACCAGCGGCGTGAATGAATGGCCCGCGCCGGCAACCCGCAGCGGACCCGGCGCCGTGCGCACGAGGTCTGCCAGTTCGCCGACGTCGGCGGGTGTGGCGATCAGCTTCGGCGCTGCCTTCACGAGGCCGGACCAGTTGCTCCAGGAGTTTGCCATCATCGCGCCGTTGAAGCCGGGCTGCGACGCCGCGCAACCAGCACGAAGACGCCGAGCAGGGCCACGCTGGCGAGCGCGGTGGCGGCGGCGAATTCCGGGACGGGCCGGAAATTCTCGCCGTCGATGAGCAGCGAGGCCGCGATCGGGCCGATGGCAAGGCCCAGGAGCTGGGCCGCCGGCACCAGAAGCACGGCGGTGCGACTGTCATCGGCGGTGATCGCCAGCCGGATCTGGTAGGGCACGATGAAGAGCAGAATGAAACCCATCACCAGCGTCGCTGCCCAGAAGGCATTGAACCCCGGGGCCGAAGCGAGCAATACCGAGCATGCGACCGCGACCGCGCCGATGATGGTGATGGCGGCGCGATAGTCGAGGCGCGCCTCGAACACGGTTGCGATCATGGCGCCGATCACCTGCGCAGCGAGGCTGGCCGACACCATCAGGCCGACGGTGCGTCCATCGATGCCGAACTGCGCTCCAAGCGGCTCCAGGAAGGCCCAGATCGCGCCGAAGTACATGAAGTAGCACAGAATCGAGAGAAGCGCGGTGATTGCCGGCACAGTGAGCACATTGGCGAAATGCTCCTCCTTCGGCAGGTTGGCATAGTCGTCCGGCACCGTCCAGGCGACCAGCAGCGAAGCGAGGCAGACCACACCGAGGGCGATGAAGCCTCCGCTCGCGCCCATGGCCGGCACGACATAGAGTGCAAGCAGCAGCGCCAGAGCGCATTGCACCAGCGTCTGCAGCGTGACGAAATAGCCG
The DNA here is from genome assembly GCF_003952525.1 of Mesorhizobium sp. M3A.F.Ca.ET.080.04.2.1. Taxonomy (NCBI): domain Bacteria; kingdom Pseudomonadati; phylum Pseudomonadota; class Alphaproteobacteria; order Hyphomicrobiales; family Phyllobacteriaceae; genus Mesorhizobium; species Mesorhizobium sp. M3A.F.Ca.ET.080.04.2.1. The sequence continues at coordinate 1,042,954 of NZ_CP034451.1, forward strand.
CCGATGCGCTCGGCGCGCCGCGAACGGGCGATCAGTTCGGTGGCGACCGCGACCAGCCCGCCCTCGGCAAGACCTGCGACAGCGCGCGCGGCGATCAAGGAGCTGGCGGTAATGGCGTAGGCAGTCCAGGAGTTGGCGAGCGCCAGCAGGAGCAAGAGCAGCGCGCTCTTGCCGCGCATGTTGCGCGCCGGCAAGAGCATGGCCACGACGCCCGAGCCGATGGCGATGGCAATCATCTCGGCGGTGGCGACGAGCGCCAGCTCGTCACCGGTGACATGGCCTTCCGAGAAAAGCGCGCCGAGCAGCACCGGCTGCAGGCCGAGGATGAGCAGGCCGACGGAGCCGATCCACAGCGCCGAAGCAAGCTGCAGGCCGGTCGGATTGCCGACCAGCCAGTCGCCCTCTTCCACCTGTCCGGCATCAGCGACAGTCACGAGGCGCCCTCCCTTGCGGCTCGATTGAAAAACTGACAAATTGTCAGCATTCGTGAAACTGATACTTGATCATGTTTCTTGTCAACCGCGAATTCGCAAGCTCTCACCGAGAGATTTGGCGCATGAGGGAAGCAAGGCGAACGGCGACGGAACCGCGGCGCAAGCCCAAGCAGGAGCGCAGCCGCGAGCGGATCGACGCGATCCTTGCGACCACCATGCGGCTGATCGGCGAGAAGGGCATCGATGCGGTGACGATGAAGGAAGTCGGCGCGCTGGCCGGCGGGCCGATCGCCACGGTCTACCACTATTTCCCCAGCAAGTCGGCGATCCTCGCCATGCTCTACGACCGGTTTGCGGAAGAGAGCCGCGCGCGCTTCGCCACGATCATCGCCGAAATCCGCGGGCTGGATGACGTGACCACCGCCGCTGACCGTCTGCTCGACGACTATTGCAGCCGTGTCGCGGCTGATCCGGCCATCCAGGACCTGCAGAACGCCATCCAGGCCGACAAGGCCCTGCAGCATCTCGATATCGCCGAGACGCGGCGGCAGGCGGATATGTTCTGCACAAAGGTCGCGCCGATGCTGCGGGCCGACCAACGCGAGGCGTTTGGGCGTGTCGTGTTCCTGATCTTCCAGCTTGCCGGCGGCGTCGTGCGGCTGGCGCTGACCCAGGACGAGGCGGAGGGCCGGAGGACGATCGAAGACTATCGCTCGATCATCCATGCGCAGTTGCGGCTGTTTTTGTAGGGAAGTCTCGCAGCCCGCAAAAGCGCGGCGCTCACCCCCTCGGGGGACTTGCGTTAGACGACCTTGCGCATCAGGGCCTCGAAGCCGTCGGCCAGATGAGCGGCGCCGGCCGCGAACATCTTCACCAGGTTTTTCGGTCGTCCCGGCGTCTTGTTGGCATCGAGCAGGACGGCCTTGCCCTCGTGCATGACGAAATCGAATTTTCCGTAGTCGAAGCCGAGCTCGCGTCGCCGCTCACGCATCTCATCGGGGACAGGCACAGGCTCGCGCCGGATGGTTTCGGATGCCTTGACCAGGCTGTTCGGCGATACATAGCGGGTGCAACGTTCGTGCTCTCCGCAAAAAACCCAGAAACGCGCCGCGAAGCCGTCGTGTTCTTTCTCCGGAATGAATTTTTCCACGACGAGATCATCGCGCCCGAAGATGCCGTCCGGAACCTCACCCAGGGACGCGTAAACCTCATATGCCCGTTGGACCGGCACGTCCGGAAAAGGTGGCGATTTCCCCGCCCGCTTTGCTCGCCGATTCAGCAGCGTCTCCGGAATGCCCTGATTGTTGAGGTTGCTCTTGACGATCACGGGTCCTTGCCAGACCTCGCCGCTGCTTACCAGCGCCCCGCTGATCTTCCGTTTCGAAATGTCGGCCGCCCCGACATTGAGGCAGAACGGAAAACTTCCCGCATAATCGAGGTAGTCCGCGGATGTCGTCGTCGCATCGACATGCAGGACAGCGATATCGGCGTCGTGCCTCTTCGACAGCCCCTGCTGAATCCGGATCGAATGGCCTCGGCTTTTCAATTGTCCCAGAATATCGAAAAGCAGATAGGGACTTCCCCTGCGCAGCAGGATGTCGCGCTTGCCCAGGAACTGGTCATGCTCATGCGTTATGACAATGATACGCGCCACCAAGCCATCCCTCGTTTCCACCGCATTTACATTAAGCGGCTACTAGCGATTGAATCTAGAGTTTCCTTCCCGCGTCCGACGGATCTCCATGACAACACACTGGGACAATTATCATCGCCATTGGAACTCGCTCGAAGCGCCCCTGCGGCCGACCCCGGAGACGGTCGGCATTTTCGAGCGCGAGCTCGACCCGGGCGAAGCGGACGTTCTTCTGCTGGGCGTCACTCCGGAACTGGCCGGCCTCGGCAGGACCATGCTGGCGGTCGACGGGTCAGCGGCGATGGTTTCGGGCGTATGGCCGGGCGATGACGCCCGCCGCAGGGCGATAACCGGGAATTGGCTGGACCTTCCGATCGCCAGCGCCAGCGTCGGCGCAGTCATCGGCGATGGGTGCTTGACCGTCGTCGGTTCCGCCCGCGCACGCCATGGCCTTTTCGGCGAAGTCGCCCGGGTGCTGAAGCCCGGCGGGCGGGCAGCGATCCGTGTTTTCGCCGGTCCAGAGACATTCGAGGATTTGCCAAGCATCAAGGCCCAGGCGCTCGCCGGCGAGATCGGGAATTTCCACGCACTCAAATGGCGCATAGCGATGGCATGTGCAACGGACGATTGCGATCGCGCCATAGGTGTGCAGGCGATCCGTGACGCTTTCGACAATAACTTCCCGGACCGAGCAGCCCTTGCCGCGGCGTCGGGATGGAGCCTGTGCTCCATCGAAACAATCGATGTCTATGCGGGATCCGAAACGACCTATTGCTTCGCGACGCTGGCCATGCTGGTCGATGAGGCAAGAGACTGGTTCAGCGATGTGCGCGTCGTGCCGAGCGGCTCCTATCCGCTGGCCGAGCGTTGCCCGCTGCTGGTGCTGGGATCACCTTGCCAGGCGCTGCGATAGACGGCGATGCGGCAGGGCGGACGGCACATTCCGCAGCCGGACGAGCGGACGGGAAAAATTTCGCGCGATTGCCCCCTCCCGCGCGCCTTGACTCTGGCAGGCGGCCAGCCTATTTCAGCGCCACGTTAGCACTCGCCTTAGGTGAGTGCTAACTTATATCCGGCCTCGCCGGATGGAGGAACAGTTCTCACCGTTCTCATTCGAGGAAGAAAACATGGCAAAGTCCAAGTTCCGCCCGCTTCATGACCGCGTGGTCGTTCGCCGGGTCGAATCCGAATCCAAGACCGCCGGCGGGATCATCATCCCGGATACGGCGAAGGAGAAGCCGCAGGAAGGCGAGATCATCGCCGTGGGCTCCGGCGCCCGCGACGAAAGCGGCAAGCTCGTCCCGCTGGACGTCAAGGCCGGCGACCGCATCCTGTTCGGCAAGTGGTCGGGCACTGAAGTCAAGCTCAATGGCGAAGACCTTCTGATCATGAAGGAATCCGACATCATGGGCATCATCGGCTGAGCATCGGCCACACCATCAACTGAATCTTGAATCTGCGGGTTCGACCCGAACCCCTGCCAGGAGATTACAATGGCTGCAAAAGACGTAAAATTCTCCCGCGATGCCCGTGAGCGCATGCTGCGCGGCGTCAACATCCTCGCCGACGCGGTGAAGGTGACGCTCGGCCCGAAAGGCCGCAACGTCGTCATCGACAAGTCGTTCGGCGCCCCGCGCATCACCAAGGACGGCGTCACCGTCGCCAAGGAGATCGAACTCGAGGACAAGTTCGAGAACATGGGCGCGCAGATGGTGCGCGAGGTCGCTTCGAAGACCAACGACATCGCCGGCGACGGCACCACGACCGCGACGGTTCTGGCCCAGGCCATCGTCCAGGAAGGCAACAAGGCGGTTGCCGCCGGCATGAACCCGATGGACCTGAAGCGCGGCATTGACCTCGCCGTCGGTGAGGTTGTCGGCGCTCTCGGCAAGGCCGCCAAGAAGATCAAGACCTCCGAGGAAGTCGCTCAGGTCGGCACCATCTCGGCCAATGGCGACGAGTCGGTCGGCAAGATGATCGCGGAAGCGATGCAGAAGGTCGGCAACGAAGGCGTCATCACCGTCGAGGAAGCCAAGACCGCCGAGACCGAACTGGAAGTCGTCGAAGGCATGCAGTTCGACCGCGGCTACCTGTCGCCTTACTTCGTCACCAACGCCGACAAGATGGTCGCCGACCTGGAAGACGCCTACATCCTGCTGCACGAGAAGAAGCTCTCCAACCTGCAGGCCATGCTGCCGGTCCTGGAAGCCGTCGTTCAGACCTCGAAGCCGCTGCTCATCATCTCGGAAGACGTCGAAGGCGAGGCTCTGGCCACGCTGGTCGTCAACAAGCTGCGCGGTGGCCTGAAGATCGCCGCCGTCAAGGCGCCGGGCTTCGGTGACCGCCGCAAGGCCATGCTGGAAGACATCGCCATCCTCACCGGTGGCCAGGTCATCTCGGAAGACCTCGGCATCAAGCTCGAGAATGTCGGCCTCAACATGCTCGGCCGCGCCAAGAAGGTGTCGATCTCGAAGGAGAACACCACCATCGTCGACGGCGCCGGCAAGAAGGCCGAGATCCAGGGCCGCGTCGCCCAGATCAAGCAGCAGATCGAGGAGACCACCTCGGACTACGACAAGGAGAAGCTGCAGGAGCGTCTGGCCAAGCTCGCGGGCGGCGTCGCGGTGATCCGCGTCGGCGGCGCGACCGAGGTCGAGGTCAAGGAAAAGAAGGACCGCGTTGACGACGCGCTGAACGCGACCCGCGCGGCCGTGGAAGAAGGCATCGTCGCCGGCGGCGGCGTCGCCCTGCTGCGCGCCTCGGGCAACCTGAAGGCCACCGGCGCCAACTCCGACCAGGCTGCGGGCATCAACATCGTGCGTCGCGCGCTGCAGGCTCCGGCCCGCCAGATCGCGGCCAACGCCGGTGCGGAAGCCTCGATCGTTGCTGGCAAGATCCTCGAGAACAAGGGCGCGACCTTCGGCTTCAACGCCCAGACCGGCGAGTATGGTGACATGATCGCCATGGGCATCGTCGACCCGGTTAAGGTCGTGCGCACCGCTCTCCAGGACGCGGCTTCGGTCGCCGGCCTGCTGGTCACCACCGAAGCCATGATCGCCGAAGCTCCGAAGAAGGAAGCTGCCGGCGGTATGCCGGGCGGCATGCCCGGCGGCGGCATGGGCGGCATGGGCGGCATGGATTTCTAAGGAAATCCATAAGCACGCCCATCGACTGACAAATGCTCAAGCCCGTAAGCGGGCTTGAGTGGCGGCATGGATTTCCAAGGAAATCCATAAGCCCATCGACCAACAATGCTCAAGCCCGCAAGCGGGCTTGAGTGGCGGCATGGATTTCTAAGGAAGTCCAACCCGCTGCGGATACGGAAGGGCGGCAGAGATGCCGCCCTTTTTCGTGCCGCCCGGACAGCCCGCTTACCTGTCGGTCAGTGCCAGCTTGGCGCCAAGCATGACGAAGGCGCCGGCGAAGGTCCGGCGCATCCAGGTCAGCACCTTCGGGCGCGACACGACATGGCTGCGGACCGCAGCGGCGAACACGCCGTAGCCGGCAAAGACCAGGAAGGTCATCAGCATGAAGACGCCGCTGAGCTCCAGCATCTTCGCAAAAGCGTGCGGCTCGGTGGTGCTGACGAATTGCGGCAGGAAAGCAAAGAAGAAGATCGACAGCTTCGGGTTCAGGATGTTGATCAAGATGCCGGAGGTAATCACCTTGCCCGATGAGCGCGGCGCGGCCCTTTCGTCAACGCTCAAGCCGCCCTTCTCCTTCAGCGTGTTCCAGGCTATGTAGAGCAGATAGGCGACACCCAGATATTTCAGCGTCTCGAAGGCGACGGCGCTTGTGTGCAGCACGGCGGCGAGACCGGTGATGGCTGCGGCCATATGCGGAATGATGCCCAGCGTGCAGGCGAAGGCGGCGATGATCGAGGCTCGCGCGCCGCGCGAGAGACCGGCGCTGAGCGTGTAAAGAACGCCGGTACCGGGCGAAGCCACGATAATCAGCGACGTCAACAGGAATTCGATGCTCAAAGTATCCTCCACTGCCCTGCCCGCGCGCAACGTATCGGGGCTGATGGCGACGCACAAGCGCGGGCAAGACAGTGCGGCGTAGGAACGGAGAAGCCGAGCGTCCTACGCTTTCTTGTCGGATTTGATGCGCATGTCGTCGGCGCCGGGAGGCTGCCGGACAAGCGGACAGTCGCGCGAGGTGCAGACCGAAAGTGTCCGCGCCAGGGATCTAGCCAGCCAAGGCGCGGACGATGGCGAAGCCCGCGCCGATCGCAAGCCCGGTGGCGAGGCCTTCAGCAATGCGAATGGCGAAGGCGCCGTAACGGCTCCGTAGCGTGGGCCGCGGGGCTTGCAGGAGGCGGGAAAGCTCATCGAGTGCCGTGTCCATGGTCGGAGTCTAGATCGGAACACGGCCGATGTGAATCCCCACCCTCATGGCGTCTTCGCACCAGTTCTTAGCGACTGCTAATCCAGGGAGAGGCCGATAGACCGCGGCACTGGCGGAGCTACAAGGGGCAGCCCATATGCCGCCCTCGCCATCAAGCAGTCGCCGCCACCAGGCATGCAGGCGCGGCAGACATGCGGGCGCGCTTCGTAGACCGTGCAGGCCACCTGCTTGCCGACATCGCCGCGAAGTGCGGCGCAGCGGCCGCCCTCGCAGCGCATGCCGGACTGGTCGGCGGCGACGAGCTTCTCAGGGATGCGCTCCAATTCGGCGTCCTCCTCCGTCGAGAAGCGCGGCCAATCGGCAGCATAGGCGCAGCAGGCGCCGCAGCTCCGGCAATCAAAGGCGGCAAAATGGTCGTGCGGCAAGGCAATCCTCATGTTGCGCGTGCCTCTAGCACGACCCGAGGAATGCACCCATGGCGGCCGCACAATTTTTTTCATTTTGCCGGGAACCTTTTCGCCGGCCCGCGATTTTATATCGGTCGTCAGCAGTTCATGAGAAATCGAGAAAGGTTGATGACAAAAGACGCCTCCCGCGCCGTAAAAAGCGCGAGAGGCGTTTTCTTTTGCAGCCCTCACATGATCACGCTCATCATGGGCAGCACCTCGTAGCGGAAGCCGCGGCCTGACCGAAGGACGGGATCGCCGTCGGTCACAGCTCGCGCCTCGGCCTCGGTGGCGACACGCAATATGCAGAGCCCCCAGGGACCCGCCGGATCGGCGACGGGGCCGGCAATCATCATCGTGCCGTGGCGCAGCTGACTGCGCAGATAGTCGGCGTGGTCGCCCATCAGCGCCCTCTCTTCCTCGGTCATGGTGAAGGCGAAATCCGGCCGCGGCGGGATCAGCCGGCAATGAAACACGGCCGGCGCATTGCGCCCTGCTTCTGCGGCGAGGAACCCGCCGAGCCAGCCAAGAACGCGCTCCCAGCCGGAACCGTGGCTGCGGCAGGACTCCTGGCGCGGGCCGAAGCCGTCATGGCGCAGGGTCAGCCGCGTGCCCTCCTCCACCGCCTCCAGCGTGTAGGTGACGGTGGTGACGTTGTCGCCGTCCCACGGCGCCTTCCAGGTCATCACCAGCCGGTGCGGCGGCTCGACCTCGAGATATTCGCCTCCAACATGAAAATCCTGGCCGTCGGCGCTCTTGCCTTCCGAGCGCCAGGCGCCGCCCGGCCGGAGATCGGCGGTGTGCTTCGTCGTGCGGTACATGTCGTCCGCGCCCCACCAGAGCGGGATCTGGTCATCGGCGGTGATCGCGCGGAAGACCCGCTCGGGCGGCACCGCGATCGTCACGGTGGCAAGAATAGTACCGGCCGAAACGTCGGCGATCGCACGCGGTCTGTCATTGCTGGCCATCAGTCGTCCTCCAAATCGGCGCGCTCCAGATAGGATTTGAGATTGCCGAGGCTCTGCTGCCAGAAGTCGCGGTAAGGCAGGATCCAGTCGGCAACGTCCTTCAGTTCCGCCGGCTCCAGCCGGTAGACGCGTTCGCGACCCTGCCGCTGCTCGGAAACGACGTTGAGTTCTCGCAAGATCCTGAGATGCTTGGAAATGGCCGGCCGGCTCTGTGAGAAGGCGGACGCCAGCTCGTTGACCGGCGCCGGCCCCTTTCGCAAGCGGTCGAGGATGGCGCGCCGCGTCGGATCGGCAATGGCGCGAAAGACGGAACGGTCGGGATCAGCCTGCGGCATAATGCGTATCCATTTGGTTACGTATTATGCCGAAAAGTGCCCCCGGTCAATTCTTCCCAGGCGATGATCCAACACACCAGAATTCGGCGATTGTCCGGCCCAGCCTTCAGCTAGGCGGCGTGAGGCATGTTCCAGGTTCGTCGCTGGAAGCCTCGCGCGGCCGTTTGCTAGTCCTGCTCGTGCGGCCCGGGCTCCGGCCAAGGCTCCTTGGCCGCCTCGGCATACCAGTGCCGCATCGCCGGCGTTGCCAGCACGGCATCGACGTAGGCCCGGGTGACGGGCGCGAGCTCGCCGCCATAGGTGTCGAAGCGGGTGACGATCGGAGCGTACATGGCATCGGCCGCTGTGAAATGGCCGAACAGGAACGGACCGTCCTTGCCATATTGGTCGCGGCACTCGCGCCAGATCGTCTCGATTCTTGCCCGCTGCACCTCGCCCTCGGCGTCGAGTGGCTTGTGGGATTTCGGCCGGCGCAGGTTCATCGGCCAGCCGTAGCGCACCTCGCGAAAGCCGGAATGCATCTCTGTCGCCACCGAACGGGCCAAGGCGCGGGCGCCGAGCTCTTCCGGCCAAAGCCTTTTCTGCGGAAACAAGTCGGCAAGATATTCAAGTATCGCAAGGGTTTCCCAGACAATCCTGCCATTGTGGTCGAGCACGGGAACCAGCCCGGTCGGCGACACCTTGGCAAGGTTGGCCGCGGTCTCGGGCGTGCGCAGGCGCACGAAGCTCTCTTGAAAGGGAATCTCCAGATGCCTCATCGCTACCCATGGCCTGAGCGACCAGGATGAGAAGCACTTGTTGCCGATGTAAAGGGTGAATTCCGCCAAGATGGTTCCCCGGATTCAGCTTTGTGCGATCGCATAGCGAAGCAGACCAGGATGCGCCGGCCCGTTGGCCCGGCCCCGGCAGGAACCGCGAACCACACCAGCCCGTTTCTCTCGCGGATTGGATCTCCCGGAGACACGGAGATGGTGAACATAGATCAGGTTGCGGGCCTCGCCAAGCAGATCAGAGGCTCCATCCGGCAAGCCGTAGGCAGGGCTACGGGAAATCGCCGGATGCAGATCAAGGGTATGGCGGATACGGCCACAGGCAAGGTGCAGAAGGCCTGTGGCGACATGAAGGCCATGTGCAAAAAGGCGATGTGATTGGCGGCCCGTCGCGGTCACGTCTCAAGCGCCTTCGCAAAGGCATTGGTGAAGACGATCTCGCCGTGATCGCCGGTGGCCTCGCCAAGCACCACGTCCAGATTGTCATTGGTCACCCGAGCCAGCGCGAAGCCACCCAAATAGGCGGCTTTCGGCTTGACCAGGTTCAGCCCATCGCGCTGGTAGATCATCGGCACCTCGTGCTGATGGCCGTGGAAGACGGCCACGACATTGTAGCCCTTGAGCACGCCAAGCAGCGCATGGCGGTCGCCGTCGCTCCACCAATGCGGCGCACCGCTTCCCTCATCACTAAAAGTGCGCTTTGCCGGATCCCAGCGCTCGATCGAGAAGGTGTCCCAGCCATAGTGCTGGAACAGGATCACTGGGCGCCCGTCGGCAGCATAGGTGGCAAGGTCCTGCTTCAGCCAGGGCAGGCCGCTCGGCGCGCCATGGCCGGTGTCGCCGGCAAAGCGATGCGTCTGGACCAGATGCAGGCCGCCCCAGTCCCAGGAGTAGCAGTCGGTGTCGATATCATAGTTCGTCGCCGGCACCGGCGGCTTGAAGAAAACGCCCGGGCGGTGGTTGACCTCGACATAGTCTCGCAATTCGCGCCGATACCAGTCGATATGCGGCGGCGAGCCGTTCTGGTCGAGATCGTGGTTGCCGAGCCCGACATAGACCGGCATGTGGACGCGATCAGGCCCGATGCCCTGCTGATAGCGCTGGCTGAACTGGAGAAGCTGCGTGCCCTCGCTGGGCTCCGTGACCTGGCCGCCGCCGTCGTCGGTGATGTCGCCGCCGGTGACGAGGCCGAGCGGCGTGCCGATGCGGGCGCCGGCCGAATGCAGGCCAGTGGCGACACCGTTGATCTCGGCCGGCCATTGCTTGTCGGCGAGCGCGTTCAACGCGGCGACGTTGCGGAGCAGCGCGGCATCGGTCTTGCCTTCCTGCAGGCAATTGGGGCTGAGCCCACTCGCCATGCGGCAGGCGTGGATGTCGGCGATAAACAGGAAGGTGGCATCGATCGGCTGGATGGCGCGTCCGGCCTGGCCAAGGGCGGCGCGCGGCGCTGCGCACAGGGCCGCAAGGCTTCCCATCTGTGAGAGGAAAGCGCGGCGCGAGACGGTTGCTGGCGAGCGGCGGTTCATCGTCGCGCGATTGAACATTCTCGGCGTCGTTTCGTCTAGTTGCTGCTCGGCAGACTTTTCACGCCGACAAACTGGAGTGGTTCAGTCTGGAGTTTCTCGGAGCTTTCTCAATACCCGCGTGGCTGCGATCACCGTCCCAAATGCCAATGCGGCAATGACAGCAGCAAGTGGCGTCATGCCAATCGTCAGGTGAGCCAATGCTCCGACAGCAAAGCTGATCGATTTCAGCCAACTGGGCAGGGATTGGCCGACCTGACTTTCGAGGATTACCTCGCCACCGAACAACAGGGCCAATTGAATGACAAACAGCCAGAATAGAGCTGCAAAGAATCCAAATTTTCTGCCAAAAAACACTCGTTCAAAGCCATACGGGATGGCGACCGCTACAAAAGATACGACCAGAAAGCGCATATGAACGAATTAGCATGGCGCGGCCGAATGTCATACCAGACGCGATTGTATTTTCCCCATCGGCGCCTGCCCCTGCGCGCTCTTGCAAGTTCTTAGGATATTCCCGGGTAGCGGTTCTCTGCTGGGAATTGCACGAATCAGATCAGAGCGGGTCAGCAATCATCGGAAGCTGAATCTCCTAGGTCGACAGTCCGGTCGCGCTCTGGCATTGCTCCCACAGCCATGCGGAAAGGGGACGCCATGAAAACCATCACAATCGGCATGACGCTCGCCATGCTAAGCCTTGCCGGCGCTGCGCAAGCCGCCGACTGCGTCGATGCAAAGTCGGCGAAGGCGGGTTTCGTGCTCGAAAAGCCCGGCATCCGCAGCGAGTTCCGGCCGGCGCCTGGCGGCATGGTGGCGGTCGCCAACAACTATCAGTCGCAGTCGCCGCAGACGCAGTACCTCTATGCCGGTCTGATCGAGGTGTTTCGCGACAGCGACACCGGAAGGCTGTCGATGATCCCGCTCGGCGACATCAAGAAGCTGTTTCCGCTGAAGGCCGGCGCCAAGAGCAAGACGCAGTTCGTGCGGCTGTCGACGAAGAAGACGCCGAAGGGCACCGAGACGCTGGCGCTCGCCGTGAAGGGCAAGGAAAGCTACAAGCTTGGCGATTGCAAATACACCGTGCTTGCGGTGAGCGAGACGATCACCGGCGATTCCGGAGCGGTGATCGACACCTTTACCGCACTCTATTCGCCCGACCTGCAGGCAGTGCTGGCGCGGCGCTATGACGAAGGCACCAGCGCTCAGAGCCAGGTGGGGTTCGAGACGATCAAGCCGCTGAAGGAGTGAGGCTCAACCTGGGTCGGTATCGAACCCGCCTTCCCCGCCGGCCTGACATGCGCCTGCCGTCCATGGCCCGATCGCTGTCGAGGTCGTCACGCCTCCGCATTCTGCAACGCCCCGGCGATCGCGCTGGCAATAAGAGCCGGGTCCTCCCAGTGCGGGTTATGACCGCAATCCTGCGCCCAAATAAGACGTGAACCTGCCAGTGCCACTGCCAGCGCCTGTTGGTGCGTCTCGCTAAAAAGCGGATCGCAGGCGCCGGCAATGATCAGCGTCGGAGCACGTACGGCCCGGGCTGCCATGGTCAAATCGGTCCGGCGGATTTCTTCGAGAATGGCGCGCCAGCGCGCCGCCGGCATCGCCGAGGCGTCGTCGGCTAGCCTGCTGAGGAAGGCCGTCGGCACGCCGGGGCGGCAGGCATGCCACCAGTCGTAGAACGGATCGGCCGACGAGATCGGATCTCGCAGCGCCGCGACGCCAGCGACGAGGGCATGGTCCGGCGCGAAATCGGGCTTCAAAGTCCCGGCCATTACAACCAGCCGGCCGACCAGTTCCGAATGATGCGCTGCCAGCGCGATCGACACCATGGCCCCCAGCGAGTGGCCGACAACGATCGGCCGATCCAGCCGCAGGTCGCGGATCAGTCCGGCAATGTCCTCGGCGAAATCGGCGACGCCGCAGCCGTCGCCGGCCTGCGAGGCGCCATGGCCGCGCAAGTCAGGAATGACCAACCGGCGCCCGGAGAGATGCGACGCCAGCAACGAGAAGCTGCGGCTGGTATCGGTGAAGCCGTGGATGAGCAGCAGCGGCGGCTCCGAACCGGCGACCTCGACATAAGCGAGGTCGAGACCGCCGGCATCGGCGATCTGCTTGCGGGCGGCCCAGGCGCCCTGCTCGGCCTCCTGCTCCTCCAGGTCCAAAGGCGCCGGGCTCACAGTCCGAGCTTCTCCTTGACCGAGGCAAGACCGGGCTTGCCGTCGAAGGTGGTGACGTCTGCGAGCCACGCATCGAGGCGATCCTTGTGCAAGGTGATCGACTTCAACGCCCCCTCCTCCGGTTTCATCCCCTCATTGATGAGGTAGCCCATGCCGACATTTTCCATGTCGATGTCGAAGACCAGGTTCTTCAGGAACTGGGCGACGTTCGGGCATTCCTGCAGGTAGCCCTTGCGCACCTGAGTGGTCACCGTCGCGGCACCGAAATTCGGGCCGAAGAACTTGTCGCCACCGGTCAGGTATTTGAAGTCATACATGGTGTTCATCGGATGCGGCGCCCAGCCCTGGAAAACGATGAACTGCTTCTCCTTGATCTCGTAGCCGACCTCCGACAGCATGCCGGCTTCGCTGGACTCGACCACATGCCAGCCGTCGAGGCCAAATTGCGGATCGGCGATGGCGTCCATCATCAGTTGATTGGAACCGGGCTCGATGCCGTACATCTTCTTGCCGAACTTGTCGGCGAACTTGTGCAGGTCGGATAGGTCCTTGACTCCGGCGTCCCAGACATAGGTCGGCACGGCGAAAGTGTATTTGGCACCGACCAGGTTGACGCGCACATTCTCGATTGAACCGTCCTTCTTGTAAGGCTCGTAGTAGGTGACCATCGCCGGATCCCAGTAGCCGAGGAACAGATCCAGGTCTTTGTTCTTCATGCCTTCGTAGATGACGTTGATGCCGAGCACCTCGCTCTGCGGCTCGTAGCCGAGAGCCTGGAGCAGCACCTTTGCCACGCCCGTGGTGAAGGCAAGATCATTCCAGCCGGGCTCCGCCATGCGAACTATCTTGCAGCCCTCGACCTCGGCGGCCCCGGCCGTTTGGGGCGCCAGCATTAGCGCCGTGGCACAGATGCCATTCGCAAGCATGCGCAACATTCCGTTCTCCTCTCTTTGATCGCTTTTTGATCTTTGATCGCTTTTTTGACCTTTCGGTCATTATATTGTCCGATCGGTCAATCATTGATCTGAGCGGGCGAAGATGTCAACATGGATTCGCATGCATGGATCGGCCCGGTGAAACTCACACGTCTCAGCGACATACGCCGCAAGGAGTTGCGGCAAGCGGCTTTCGCCGTTCTGGAGCGGGAAGGCATCGCCGGCGCGACGCTGGAAAAGGTAGCTGCGCAGGCCGGCGCCTCGAAAGGCATCGTGCTGCACTATTTCCGCAACAAGCAGGAGCTGTTCGAGCACGCGATGCGCGAGGCCAATGCCGTGCTGTGCAACGCCGTGGTGGCGCGCCTCAAGCGGGCGCGAACGCCGATGGAGCGGCTGGACGCGGTGATCGAGGGTAATTTCGAGGAGCACCTGTTCCTGCCGCCGCTCTGCCATGCCTGGCTGTCGCTCTGCGCCGAGGTGCCGCGAGACGAGAAGCTGGCGCGCATCCAGAAGGTCATCCACGCGCGTATGCGCTCAAATCTGCTGTCCGGCCTGCGCGGCCTCGCCTCGCCCGAACTGGCTGACGAGATCGTGCTCGGCGTCACAGCACTGATCGACGGGCTGTGGCTCAGACTGGGCCTGCGGCCGGGCAGCGTCACGCGCGATCAGGCCGTTCGCCAGGTCAAGGATTTCGTCGCGGGTCGTCTTACCATACTACAGCCCGCGTCGGTCGGCCTGGCCACTGCCGGATAAAGTTCATACCCGGCGATAGGTGTCGCGCATTCCCACCTCATCGAGGATCCACGGATCGAAGCGCCGGCACAACGCACTCACATTCGCGGCGCCAGCTATAGACGCACAAACTCTTTCCTTCTCGTCTCATCGCGCTTCTGTCCTCGAATGGCATCCGGAAACCCGCAAGACCGTTCGCGATGTCCTCGCACAACTGTTCGCCATGTCCCCAGTCCAAACACCTCTCTGTGGGAGAAGGAAGCGGCGCCCCCCTTCAACCGATTCGCATCATCGCCGCCCGCAATCTCCGCTTGATGCCCTTTGTGCAACGCGATACGCCCTTGCGCAGATCACAGACCGGAGACCTCCCGTGAGCGCTGAAAAGACCAGAACCGAAACCGACACATTCGGTCCAATCGAGGTCGCGGCCGATCGTTACTGGGGCGCGCAGGCGCAGCGTTCGCTGGGCAACTTCCGGATCGGTTGGGAAAAGCAGCCGGCTTCAATCGTTCGCGCGCTCGGCATCGTCAAGCGCGCGGCGGCGGAGGTGAACATGGAACTGAAGCGGCTCGACCCGGAGATCGGCAATGCGATCGTCGAAGCGGCTCAGGAAGTCATCGACGGCAAACTCGACGATCACTTCCCGCTGGTGGTCTGGCAGACAGGCTCGGGCACGCAATCCAACATGAACGCCAACGAGGTGATCTCAAACCGGGCGATCGAGATGCTCGGCGGCGTCATGGGCTCGAAGAAGCCGGTGCATCCGAACGACCACGTCAATATGAGCCAGTCGTCGAACGATACCTATCCGACGGCCATGCACATCGCCTGCGCCGAGCGGGTGGCGCATCACCTGATCCCGGCGCTGCACCATTTGCACAAGGCGCTCGACGCCAAAGCCCGCGCCTTCAACCACATCATCAAGATCGGTCGCACCCACACGCAGGACGCCACGCCGCTCACTCTGGGCCAGGAATTCTCCGGTTATGCCGCGCAGGTCGCCTCCTCGATCAAGCGCATCGAGCTGACGCTGCCCGGCCTGCAGGAGCTGGCGCAGGGCGGCACCGCGGTCGGCACCGGCCTAAACGCGCCGGTCGGCTTTGCGGAAAAGGTGGCGGACCGGATCGCCGCCCTCACCGGCCTGTCGTTCGTCACTGCGCCGAACAAGTTCGAGGCGCTCGCGGCCCACGATTCCATGGTGTTCTCGCACGGCGCGATCAACGCGGCGGCTGCAGCGCTGTTCAAGATCGCCAACGACATCCGCCTGCTCGGCTCCGGGCCGCGCTCGGGCCTCGGCGAGCTCTCGCTGCCGGAAAACGAGCCGGGCTCCTCGATCATGCCGGGCAAGGTCAACCCGACCCAGTGCGAGGCGCTGACGCAGGTGTGCGTGCAGGTGTTCGGCAACAACGCCGCGCTCGCCTTCGCCGGCAGCCAGGGTCATTTCGAGCTGAATGTCTACAACCCGCTGATGGCCTACAACTTTCTGCAGTCGGTGCAGCTGCTTGCCGACGCCTCGGTCTCCTTCACCGACAATTGCGTCGTCGGCATCGAGGCGCGTGAAGACAACATCAAGGCGGCGCTCGAGCGCTCATTGATGCTGGTGACGGCGCTTGCGCCGACGATCGGCTACGACAATGCCGCCAAGATCGCCAAGACGGCGCACAAGAACGGCACCACGCTGCGTGAGGAAGCTTTGGCCACCGGACTGGTCAGCGAGGCCGACTACGACCGGCTGGTGCGGCCTGAAGACATGACGCATCCGGGATAACGACGCGGCACAAACGCGAGGCTGTGGCTTCGTCATCGCAGGGCGAAGCAGCCGCGAAGCGGCGTTGCGAAGACCCTGGGATCCTCTTGCTTCGCCCGTGGATGACGAAGCGAGATTTTTGCCCAGCACAATTTGCTCCTGCCGCCGAGTCGCACGACATGAATTTCGCGTCAGTTGCGTGACCGCGAGTACACAAAATCTGTGAACAATGTGTCGCCACATAGCCATCTTTGGTGAACAGTCTCCATCGTCTATCTGACTGGGGCATTCAACCCGTTCGGAGACCCGCCATGTCCATCAACACTTCCGCCGCTACCGCCGGCACAACGTCCAACAGTTCGACCACGATCCTGCTCGGCCGCATGCTGCTCGCCGTCATCTTCCTGCTTTCAGGCTTCGGCAAGCTGACCGCCATTTCCGGCACCGCCGCATATTTCGGCGGCCTCGGCCTGCCCTTGCCGACCGTGACCGCCGTTGTGGTGGGCCTGATCGAACTGCTCGGCGGCCTTGCCATTCTCGTCGGTTTCCAGACGCGGGCGGCTGCCTGGCTGCTCGCCATCTTCACCATCGCCACGGGACTGGTCGCTCACACCGGCTGGGCCGACCAGATGCAGATGATCCAGTTCCTCAAGAACCTGGCCATCACCGGCGGCTTCATCCTGCTCGCCTCCTCGGGCGCCGGCGCCTACTCGATCGACGCCAAGCGCGGCTGAACTACTCTCCCAAGGCTAAAGACGACAGCGCGGCGCGGAATTTTCCGCGCCGCTTTTTCGTTTTCTAGTTGCAGGCGTAAACTGCAATAAGCGCCGGTGTGAGTCGCGGCCGGCAAGGAGGTGCTCATGACCCGTAACGCACTGCTTCTTGTCTCGCGCCTTCTGCTTGCCGCGCTGTTCGTGCCGTCGGGGTTCCAGGCGCTGGCCAACATCGCCGGCACGACCAGCTATTTCGCCGGGCTCGGTCTGCCGCTGCCGACTTTGGCCGCCTGGGGCACCGGCCTGTTCGAACTCATCGCCGGATTGCTGATCCTGGTCGGCTTTCAGACGCGGATCGTGGCGCTGCTGCTTGCTGCCTTCTGTGTGATGGCCGGTTTCATCGGCCACTATGGGCAGGGCGCCGACGATGCGACGCTCGCGTTCATGCACCAGCAGATGCTGATGAAGGACATCGCCATTGCGGGCGGTTTCCTGGCGCTGGCCATGGCCGGCGCCGGCGCATGGTCGGCCGATGGACGTGGCGCCGGGATCGACGCGCAACTGACCTGACCCGGACCCGACCGAAACGCGCTATTTGACCGAAACGCTTGGCCCGCCCTCGACCGCCAGCACGAGGCGCCGGTTGGTGATGCGCGCCAGTTGCGCCAGCCGGCCAGCCGGGCGCTCGCCATAAAGGTCCGCGAGCCCAGGCGGCAGGACCAGCGCCAGCGCGCCGTTGGGGCGGTTTTCCCACTTCAGCCTCGGCATGACGCCCGGCATCGCCGCCGTCAGCAGGTAGACGACGCGCATCATCGCCGCCAGCACACGCGCGCGTTCCAGATAGCGCGGGGGCGCCAGCGCCTTGATCTCGGGCGCGACCCCCTCGTTGAAGATGCCGTCATGGCGATAGGCATTGGTGAGCGCCAGATAGGCGCGGCCGGGATGGTCGACGCCAATGAAGGAGGCATGCGCGATGATGTTGAGCGACTGCCTGCCCCGATATTCGGGATGCGCGCGCCAGCCAATGTCGGCGAGCAGGCAGGCGGCCTCGCGGTAGCGCGCTTCGTCTTCGGTCTCGTCGATGCCGAATGCCTTGAAAGCCTTGCCGGTCCATTCGACCAGATCATGCGCATGGTGAACCGAGCGCGAGCGCAGCAAGGCAAGCTCCTCCGCCGCCGAGATCAGCGGATCGGCCTTCTGCTCTGCCTGGTCGAGCAGCGAGTAGAGAAAACCCTCGCGCACGCCGAGCGCCGAGACGACGATCTTCGACGGCTGCATCACCGCCATGATCTCCTGCAGCACAACCGCGCCGTAAGGCAGCAGCGAGCGGCGGTTCTTGGACACGCCCTCGATGCCCTTCACCTTTTCGACCTCGCCCTTGGCCACCTGCTTCAGGAAGCTCTGGGCGCTATCGGCACCGATCTCGTAATGGTGCATCACGCCGAGCGGATAGTTGGTCATCTCCATGTGCAGCCGAGCAAGGTTTCGCCAGGTCCCGCCGACGGCGTAGAAGACCCTGCCCTGCCCGCTTTTGAGAAGCTTCGCCCGCGCCAACTCCTGGCGCGCGATCTTCTGGGCCTGAACAAGCGAGTTCTTCGCCATGTCCAGCAGGCGCAGGCCGCCGAGCGGCAGCGTGATGCCGTCGCCGATCGCCTCGCCGTTGATGTCGATCAGTTCCAGGCTGCCGCCGCCGAGGTCGCCGGCAATGCCGCTGGCCGGGTGGAAGCCGCAGATGATGCCGAGAGCCGAATAGTAGGCCTCCTGGCGCCCGCTGAGCACGCGGATCTCTGTCTTCAGCACATCCTCGGCCCGGTGGATGAAGTCCGGGCCGTTGATCGCCTCGCGCGCGGCCGCCGTCGCCAGCACGTAGATGTGCTCGGCACCGGCCTGTTCGGAGAGCGCGCGAAAGCGGCGGAACTCCTCCATCGAACGCGTCACCGCCTCGGGATCGAGCTGACCGGTGGAAACGATGCCGCGGCCGAGACCGGCCAGCATCTTTTCATTGAACAATATGGTCGGCGAGCGCGCCAGCCCCTCATAGACGACGAGGCGGATCGAGTTCGATCCGATGTCGATGATGGACAGCGGCCGCCGGTCCTGGAGCCGGCCTTGGGAAGCTGAAATCACGCCGCGCCGTTCTTTTTGCGGCGCTTGAACTGGGCAATGCGCTTGGGCGCATGCGACTTCAGCGCATCGCCCCGTCCGGACAGGCTCGGATTGGTCATGAAATATTCCTGCGCGTTGAACGGCTCCTCGCCCTCTTCCAGCATGACGCGCCGGGAGGTCCCGTCAGCCAATACGTCGAAACTTTGCTGGTTGTCCATGACGTTGCCGAGCATGATCTGGCCAAGCACCTGTTCATGCACAGTTGGATTGGTGATCGGCACCAGGGTCTCGACGCGGCGGTCGAGGTTGCGCGGCATCATGTCGGCCGAGGAGATGTAGACGATCGCCTCGTCCGACGGCAGGCCGTGGCCGTTGCCGAAACAGAAGATGCGGCTGTGCTCTAGAAAGCGGCCGACGATCGACTTCACCCTGATGTTCTCGGACAGGCCCGGCACCTGCGGGCGCAGGCAGCAGATGCCGCGCACGACGAGGTCGACCTCGACGCCGGCGCGGCTGGCGTCATAAAGCGCGTCGATGACGATGGGGTCGACGAGCGCGTTCATCTTCATCCAGATGCGGGCTGGCCTGCCTTCCTGGGCATGGACTACTTCTTCCGCGATATGTTTCAGGATGCGCGTGCGCAGCGTGAAGGGCGACACGGCAAGCCGCATCTCCTCCGCGGGTTCGGCGTAGCCGGTGATGAAGTTGAAGAGCTGGGCGACGTCGCGCGCGATCGTAGCGTCGGTCGTGAAGAAGGACAGGTCGGTATAGATGCGGGCGGTAACCGGATGGTAGTTGCCGGTGCCCAGGTGCACGTAGTTGCGCAGCCTGCCGTCCTCGCGACGCACGATCAGCGACATCTTGGCGTGGGTCTTCAATTCCAGGAAGCCGAACACGACCTGAACGCCGGCCCGCTCGAGGTCGCGCGCCCAGCGGATGTTGGCCTCCTCGTCGAACCGCGCCTTGAGCTCGACAAGTGCCGTCACCGACTTGCCTGCCTCGGCAGCATCGACCAGCGCACGCACGATCGGACTGTCGTTGGAAGTGCGGTACAGTGTCTGCTTGATCGCCACCACTTCCGGGTCGGCCGCCGCCTGGCGCAGGAACTGCACGACGACGTCGAAGGATTCGTAGGGGTGATGGACGATGATGTCCTTCTCGCGGATGGCGGCGAAGCAATCGCCGCCATGCTCGCGGATGCGCTCCGGAAAGCGCGGATTGTAAGGGGTGAATTTGAGGTCGTCGCGCGGAACGGCGACGATCTCGGAAATCTGGCTGAGCGCCAGCGGACCGGTCAGCACGCTGATGCGGTTCGACGAGACGCCGAGCTCACCGGCGACGAATTCGCGCAGTTCGGACGGCATGGCCACATCGAATTCGATGCGGATGACGGAACCGCGCCGGCGGCGCTTCAGCGCCGTCTCGAACAGGCGCACCAGATCCTCCGACTCCTCTTCCACCTCGATATCGCTGTCGCGGATGATGCGGAACGTGCCGGAGCCCTTGACTTCGTAGCCGGGGAACAGCTTGCCGATGTAGAGGCCGACCGCCTCCTCGAGCGGGATGAAGCGGACGTGATGCTTGCGGTCGGGCAGACGGATGAAGCGCTTCAGCGCCACCGGCAGGCGCAGCAGCGCGCTCATTTGCTCGCCATTCTTGCGATGGCGCAGTTGCAGAGCCATCGAGAAGCCGAGATTGGGAATGAACGGGAACGGGTGCGCCGGGTCGATCGACAGCGGCGTCAGCACCGGGAACACCTGGTCCTGGAAATGCTCCTCCAGCCAGGCCTTCTCGTCCTTGCTGAGACCGTCGCGGGTGATGCTTTCGATGCCCTCCTTGTTGAGCAAATCCATCAGCGTCGACAGGCTTTTCTGCTGGTCCTCCTGCAGGCGCTCGACCTCGCGCAGCAACTGCTCGAGCTGCTGTTCGGGGGTGCGGCCATCCGGGCTCTTGAGCGCGATGCCCTCGCGCACCTGGCCGGCGAGGCCGGCGACACGCACCATGAAGAACTCGTCGAGATTGGCGGCCGAGATGGACAGGAAGCGCACGCGCTCGAGCAGCGGATGATGCGCGTTCAGCGATTCCTCGAGCACGCGGCGGTTGAACTGCAGCCAGGAAAATTCGCGGTTGACGAAACGGTCGGGATTGCCCCCCTCCGGGCTCGCCGCCTCGATGGTGATGAACTCGCTCTGTACCGGCTTCAGTTCGTTCATGGTTCCTCTTGCCCTGCCTTGGCTGCCTTGGCCGCATTTCCGCCACGCCAAGCGCTTCCGCTTGGCTGCAAACTCGTCAGGCCGGTTAACCGGCTCAACTTATCCTCTGACAGGGTTTTACGACAGTTTCATTTCATCGATCTTGCAAACTGGCGGGTTATGATCCAGATGCAAGCGGGCCGAAAATCAAGCCGAACCTATTGGAGACGACGATGGCAGGCGGTTCCATTCCCCATTTCCAGAACGACGCGGGCCATCCGGCGATCGATATCGGCGTCAAGGAGTTCATGTGCACGGGCGCCAATCCGCCCTTCGACCACCCGCATGTATTCCTCGACATGGGCGACGACAATGAGAAGGTCTGCCCCTATTGCTCGACGCTCTTCCGCTATTCGCCGAAGCTGAAGGCGACGGAAACGCAGCCCGCCGGCTGCCTCTATGTCGACCAGGCCGCCTGATCTCAGATCATGAATGACGGCTAGGCCATGAATGAGACGCGGTCCCGGCAGATCATCATCGCGGGGGCCGGCGTCGCCGGGCTGACGGCTGCACTTGCCTTCGCACGCCGCGGTCATGCGGTCAGGATATTCGAGCAGGCAAAGACTCTCGAGGCCGCCGGAGCCGGCATCCAGCTTTCGCCCAACGCGACGCGCATCCTGCGCCAGCTCGGCGTTCTTGACCGCTTGCTGCCCAATGCCGTCAGGCCGGAAGCGGTGGTGTTGAAGGACGCCGCGAGCCTGCGCGAATTGGCGCGCGTGCCGTTGCGCGGGGCCAGCGAAGCCCGCTGGGGCGCGCCCTATCTCGTCGCGCACCGGGGCGACCTGCAGGCGGCGCTGCTTGGGGCCGTTGCCGAGCATCCCGACATAGAAATCGTCACCGGCGCGCGAGTAAGCGGCATTGCGGCGGCGCCGCAAGGCATAGCCGTGACTGCGGAAACGGACGGCCGGAAGATCGAGGCGGAGGGGCAGCTGCTGGTCGGCGCTGACGGCGTCTGGTCGTCGGTTCGAACGCAGCTTGCCGGCAGCGAGTCCGCTTTCCGGCGAAGCCGGTTCTCGGGCGAGCTTGCCTGGCGCGCCACGGTCCGCGCCGACAGCGCGGCCGGCGAGGCCTTTGCGGGGATCGGCGCGGGCGACTGCGTCACCACCTTCCTGCATCCCGGGTTCCATCTGGTGGCCTACCCCGTCAGCAAGGGCAGCGCCTTCAATCTCGCCGCCTTCACCAAGGGAGAGCGCATCGCCGAAAGCTGGTCCGGCCACGCCGACCCCGCGCTCCTCGCTGGCGCCATGCGCGGCACCGCGCCGTCGCTGACACGGCTTGTCGCCCTCGCGGGACCGTGGACGGCGTTTCCAATCCACACCGTCGAGCAGCGGCGCTGGACGGCCCAACGCGTCGCGCTGATCGGCGACGCGGCGCATGCGATGACGCCTTTTGCGGCGCAGGGCGCGGCGATGGCAATCGAAGACGCCGCGATGCTTGCCAGCCTGATCCCCGACCTTCCGGCCGACCTGCAGGAAAGCCTTTCTATCTGGGAAAATCTCAGGCGCCCACGCATCGAGAAAGTGCTCCGGCGCGGCGCGCTCAACCGGCTTGCCTGGCATGCCTGGGGCCCGGTGGCGATCGCCCGCAACCTGGTGCTGGCGACGCGGCCGGGAGAGAAGCTGGCCGCAGATCTGGACTGGCTTTATGGGTGGGAGGAGCGGAAGGTGGTGAGGTGAGCTTGAGATAGATGCCTGTCAACTGGTTTACGCCGGCGGGACAGGGGGGCGCGAAGGAATGAGGCGTTGGCAAATTTCTGGAAACAGCGCCCTCAATTGTGCAGGCGCATCGACAACCCGAGCGAGGCCGGCAGCGGGTTCCACCAGCCGGTGCGCAGGCCGGCCACACGCAGTGCGCCCGCTGTCCAGGTGTTGCAGCCGACAAGCGCGTTGAAATGGCCGTTGGCTTCGTAGAAGCGGTCGAACGCCGAATAGCCGGCATTGTCGAGGAGGATCGGTCCGTTCGGCCCCTGCTGAAAGCTCGCCGCGATGTAGTCGAGCAGTTCCGAAAAATGCTCCTCGTCGACGTCGAAGCCGGTGACGTCTGGATGTGGCTCCTTGATCGCGCTGGCGACATCGACATGCATCACCGACGCGTCTAGCGTCAGCGCCTTCAGGACCGGCACCGCCTTCAGCTCCGACCAAGTCGGCGTCTCCAGATAGAAGGCGCGGCCGCCCCAGCCAAAGACGAGATAGCGTACTTGCGGCGCGTCGGCGGGCAGGCCGTCAGCGGCTAGGAAATGGAAGCGCCGGCGCACATTGTCATCCACGGGAATAGCGATGTCGGTGTGGATCGGGTTTTTCAAAACCAGAATGTGCCTTCTACCCTCGCCCGCCGCCGCCGCGGGCCAGAGCGGCCGCGGGACCAGCGTGCCGAGCGTCCCGGCAAGTGCCGCCATGACAGCCAGCGTGGCGAGCAAGCGCAGCGCTCTTCTCATCGGTCGGGCGATCAAGACGAACCCGGCGCTTCCATCGCTTCTTTCGTGATTAGCCGAAGCCGTTCGTGACTTCGTCATCCTCAAGCTTGACCCGGGGCTTGACCCGAGGATCCATGCCTTGACCTTTGCCTTAGGGCCCCGCGGTGCGGAATTGTGCACACATTGCACGCCTTGGCATCACGGCATGCATCCTAGGGTCTGCGCGCGTCGCTTCGCTCCTTGCTCCGCCCGAGGATGACGACCATGGGGGCGCTCAGTGCAGGATCTGCGACAGGAACAGTTTCGTGCGCTCATGGCGCGGGTGATCGAAGAACTCGGCAGGCGTGTTCTGCTCGACGATCTGGCCCTGATCCATGAAGATCACCCGGTTGGCGACCTTGCGGGCAAAGCCCATCTCGTGGGTGACGCAGAGCATGGTCATGCCTTCCTCGGCCAGGCCGACCATCGTCTCCAGCACTTCCTTGATCATTTCCGGGTCAAGCGCCGAGGTCGGCTCGTCGAACAGCATGATGCGCGGGTTCATGCACAGCGAGCGGGCGATCGCCACGCGCTGCTGCTGGCCGCCGGAAAGCTGGCCCGGATACTTGTTGGCCTGCTCCGGGATCTTGACGCGCTTGAGGAAGTGCATGGCGGTCTCTTCCGCCTGCTTCTTCGGGATCTTGCGCACCCAGATCGGCGCCAGCGTGCAGTTCTCCAGGATGGTCAGATGCGGGAACAGGTTGAAGTGCTGGAACACCATGCCGACCTCGCGGCGCACCTCGTCGATCTTCTTCAGGTCGTTGGTGAGTTCCTTGCCGTCGACGATGATCTTGCCCTTCTGGTGCTCTTCCAGCCGGTTGATGCACCGGATCATGGTCGATTTGCCGGAGCCGGACGGACCGCAGATGACGATGCGCTCGCCCCGCATGACCTTGAGGTTGATGTCCTTAAGGACATGGAATTCGCCATACCATTTGTGCATGCCGATGATGTCGATCGCCACATCGGTGGTCGAGATATGCATCTTCTTGGCATCGACCTTCAGGTCTTCCGCGCTGACGGCGTTCTCGGTGGCCATGGCCAATTCCCCTTTTATCGTTGAATTTGATGCATGTCGTTATCCCAACACCGCTACACCGTTTTGGGCGACATGCATCAGCGTTTGTAGCCGGTGTCGAGCCGGCGTTCGGTATACATTGAATAGCGCGACATGCCGAAGCAGAACAGCCAGAACACGAAGGCGGCGAAGATCAGGCCGGACTTGGCGGTCTGCGGCGTCGCCCAATTGGCGTCGGCGAAGTTCTGCTTCACTATGCCCAGCAGGTCGAACATCGAGATGATGAGGACGAGGCTGGTGTCCTTGAACATGCCGATGAAGGTGTTGACGATGCCGGGGATGACCAGCTTCAGCGCCTGCGGCAGCACGATCAGCCCCATCTTCTGCCAATAGCCGAGGCCGAGCGAGTCGGCGCCTTCATACTGCCCTTTCGGGATCGCCTGCAGGCCACCGCGAACCACTTCGGCCATATAGGCGGCGGCAAACAGCGACACGCCGATCAGTGCCCTTAGGAACTTGTCGAAGGTGACGCCGGCCGGCAGGAACAGCGGCAGCATCACGCTGACGAAGAAGAGCACCGTGATCAGAGGAATGCCGCGCACGGTTTCGATGAACACCACGCACAGCATCTTGACGATGGGCATCTTGGAACGGCGGCCGAGCGCCAGCACCGTGCCGAGCGGCAGCGACACCGCGATGCCGACAAAGGACAAAGTGAGCGTCACCAACAGGCCGCCCCAACGCGAGGTCTCGACAACCGGCAGGCCGAACACACCGCCAACCAACAGGAAGAAGGAAAGGATCGGCAAAATCAGGAAGAGCAGGATTGCGTTGAGCCCTTTGCGCGGTACGCGCGGGATCAGCATCGGTACCAGCAACGCCACGAACAGGATGGCGACCAGGATCGGCCGCCAGCGCTCCTCGACCGGATAGGTGCCGAACATGAACTGTCCGAACTTGGCGTTGACGAAGGCCCAGCAGGCGCCGCTCCAGCCATCCGGCTGGATGCCGCCCTGCGAGACGGTGGCGCAGACGGTGCGGTCCGGTCCGGTCCACTGCGCGTTGATGAACGCCCAATTGATCACCTGCGGCAGGATCCATGCGATGATGGCGATGCCGAGGATGGTGAGCACGGTGTCGCCGACGGAGCCGACGAGGTTCTTGCGCACCCAGGCGATCGCGCCGCGTTCGCCGGGCGGAGCCGGCTGGGCAAGAGCCATCTCGGTGCGCACCCAGGACATGTCGTGTTCCTGCATGGCCTTACCTTTCCACCAGCGCCATTCTGGCGTTGACCACGTTCATGACCGCGGAGGTCACGAGGCTCAGCACAAGATAGGCGATCATCATGATCAGCACGCCCTCGACCGCCTGCCCCGTCTGGTTGAGCACGGTGCCGGCCGTGGCGGTTAGATCGGGATAGCCGATGGCGATCGCCAGCGAGGAGTTCTTGGTCAGGTTCAGATACTGGCTGGTGAGCGGAGGGATGACGATACGCATCGCCTGCGGCACCACGACCAGCCGCAGGATCGGACCGGAGCGCAGCCCTAGTGCCCCTGCCGCCTCGGTCTGGCCTTTGCTGACTCCCCTGATGCCGGCGCGCACGATCTCGGCGATGAAGGCTGCCGTATAGCAGGACAGCGCCAGGTAGAGCGACAGGAATTCCGGCTTGAGCTGGAAGCCGCCGGTGAGATTGAAGGTGGATTGCTTGGGAAAATCAAAGCTTAGCGGCATCCCGCTGAGCAGGAAGGCAAGCACCGGCAGGCCGATGATCAGCGCCACCGAGGTCCAGAACACCGGAAACTGCTGGCCGGTCGCCATTTGCCGCTGGCGCGCCCTGTGGGCGACGAACCAGGCCATGGCGAGCGCCACGACCAAGGCGACGACAATCAGCCAGGAGCCGTCACCCCAGACCGCGCGGGGAAAATAGAAGCCGCGCTGGTTGAGGAACGAGCCGGCCGGCAGATGGATGCTCTCGCGCGGCGGCGGCAGCACGGCCAGCACGCCGGAGTACCAGAAGAAGATGACCAGCAGCGGAGGGATGTTGCGGAAGATTTCGACATACACCGTGCAGATCTTGCGGATCAGCCAGTTCTGCGAGAGGCGGCCGATGCCGATGACGAAGCCGATGATGGTGGCGGTGACAATGCCGGCGACGGCGACGATAATCGTGTTGATCAGGCCGACGACGATGGCCCGGCCGTAGGTCGAATCGGACGTATAAGCAATCGGCGTGTCCGAGATGTCGAAGCCGGCACGGCCCTTGAGGAAGCCGAATCCTGAGGCGATGTGGAGGCGCTGCAGGTTGTCGATGACGTTGTTGACAATCCACCAGACCGAGCCGAACAGAAGGACGATGACCAGCGTCTGAAAGAAGAGGCTGCGTATTTTGGGGTCATTGACGAAGGAGCCGCGACTCGGCTCCTCGCGAAGGATTTCCTGCGAAGCCATGCGACCATCCCCTGGAAAGAGAGACCGGGAGGCAGACGATCTGCCTCCCGGATCACATTTCGATCAGCGGATCGGCGGAGCGTATTGCAGGCCGCCCTTGGTCCACAGCGCGTTGATTCCGCGCGCGATCTTGAGCGGGCTGCCGGAGCCGACATTGCGCTCGAAAATTTCGCCGTAGTTGCCGGTGGCCTTGACGATGTTGACGACCCAGTCGTTGGAGACGCCGAGATCGGTGCCGATCTTGGTGTCGGCCTCCTGGCCGAGCACGCGCTTGATCTCGGGGTTGTCCGAGTTCTTCATTTCGTCGACATTGGCCTTGGTGATGCCGAGCTCCTCGGCGTCGAGCAGAGCGAAATAGGTCCACTTGACGATGTGGTACCACTGGTCGTCGCCCTGGCGAACGGCCGGCCCGAGCGGCTCCTTGGAGATGATCTCGGGCAGCACGACATGGTCGGCTGGCGCGCCCAGCGTCAGGCGGATGCCGTAGAGACCCGACTGGTCGGTGGTGTAGACGTCGCAGCGGCCGGCATCATAGGCAGCGTTGACCTCTTCCAGCTTCTCGAACACGACGGGATTGTACTCCATCTTGTTCGATTTGAAGTAGTCGGCAAGGTTGAGCTCGGTCGTGGTGCCGCTCTGCACGCAGACGGCGGCGCCCGAAAGCTGCAGCGCCGAGTTCACGCCCGGAAGCTTCTTGGCGTTGATCATGAAACCCTGGCCGTCATAGTAGGTGACGCCGACGAAGTTCAGGCCGAGCGCGGTGTCGCGGTTGATCGTCCAGGTGGTATTGCGCGACAGGATGTCGACCTCGCCCGACTGCAGCGCGGTGAACCGCTCCTTGGCGCTGAGCGGCGTGAACTTGACTTTCGTGCCGTCGCCGAAAACAGCGGCCGCGACGGCGCGGCAGAAGTCGGCGTCGATGCCCTGCCATTCACCTTTGTCATCCGGCGCCGAGAAGCCGGCGAGCCCGGTCGAGACCCCGCACTGGATGAAGCCCTTCTGCTTCACGGTATCCAGCGTGCCGGCCGAAGCTGCCGACGCCGCAAATCCGAGCGCGGCGGCGCCGAGAATGCCGATTGCAATATGTTTCATGACCCACAGACCCTTTTCTGTTTTACAGGTGCCCCTGTTCCCCAGGCAGCCCTGATCTTTTCCGCGTGTGAATGCAGCTCCCTTATCGGCCCTCTCCCGGACCCGCATCGTAGCCGATGCACTGCCTCCCATTCACGAAACGCATCGAAGGCGATTATTTCTGTGAGGTCAAGGGAAATGACCGAATTGCGACACGTTTGAAAACCGATTGCCGGAAATGTCGGAATTGCAGGTAAAAGCGGTCACCGAATAGCCGGAACCTGCAATCGCAACCGGCAAATCCGGCCACGAGAACTATAGCCGTCATGTGAATCGCACCGATGTTTTCGCATCGAAAGGACTGACTCGATTCATGAAGGAACTGACTGGATTGATGAAAGAGCGCGCAGGCGAGCGGCGGCGTTTCGAGGTGTCCCCCACGACCTGAACCCCGCGCGAAGGATCGTGCGCTGCCCGCAGGTTTGGCCCAGCCAAACATCGCTAGCTGGCGGACAGCGAATTGTTGCACCGCCTGCTGACCCGGATTATGGCTGGCCTCCTGACATTTCAGGACAGGCAAGGAACAATGGCGAAGGACGGCAGCGAGATCGGCATCAACACGCGGCTTGCCCATTCCGGCAACAACCCGCGCGACTATTTCGGCTTCGTCAATCCGCCAGTCGTGCATGCCTCGACCGTGCTTTTTGCCGACGCCGCCTCGATGGCCGCGCGCAACCAGAAATACACCTACGGTACGCGCGCCACGCCGACCATGGATGCGCTCACGCTTGCCATCGACGCGCTGGAAGGGTCGGCCGGCACCATCGCCGTGCCGTCCGGCCTGGCGGCGGTGACCATACCGCTGCTCACCTTCCTCGCCGCCGGCGATCATCTGCTGCTGGTTGATTCCGTCTATCATCCGACCCGCCATTTCGCCGACACGATGCTGAAGCGACTGGGCGTCGAGGTCGAATATTACGATCCGCGAGTCGGCGCCGGAATCGCCGCGCTGATCAAGCCCAACACCAAGGTGGTGTTCACGGAATCGCCAGGCTCCAACACCTACGAGGTGCAGGACATTCCGGCCATCGCCAAGGCGGCGCGTGCGGCCGGCGCCATCGTGATGATGGACAACACCTGGGCGACGCCGCTTTACTTCAAGCCGCTCGACCATGGCGTCGACATCTCGATCCATGCGGCGACGAAATATCCGGCCGGCCATTCCGACGTGCTGCTCGGTACCGTGTCGGCCAATGAGGCGCATTGGAAGCGGCTCTATGAGGGCTTCTGCACGCTGGGCTGCTGTTCCGGTCCCGACGACATTTATCAGGTGCTGCGCGGCCTGCGCACCATGGGGATCAGACTGGCGCACCACGAGCAGAGCGCGCTCGAAATCGCCCGCTGGCTGGAGGAGCAGCCCGGGGTGGCTCAGGTGCTGCACCCGGCGCTGGCAAGCCACCCGGATCATGCGCTGTGGAAGCGCGATTTCTGCGGCTCCAGCGGCATCTTCTCCATCGTGCTGAAGGGTGGCGGGCAGAAGCAGCAGCACGCCTTCCTCGACGCGCTGCAGATCTTCGGCCTCGGCTATTCCTGGGGCGGCTATGAAAGCCTGGCAGTGGCGGTCTTCCTTGGCGACCGCACCATCGCCAAGGGTTCCTATGAGGGACCGCTGATCCGCCTGCAGATCGGGCTGGAAGACGTCAAGGATCTCAAGGCCGACATTGCGCGGGGCCTCGCCGCGGCGGCCGCCGCCAGTTGACCTAAACATAATCCGCAAACGCTCCAGACATGCTGGCGCGATTGAGAGGGGCGAAGCCGCTGGCAGCCGGCCGGTGCGGCTGTGCCGGGCAATAATATTCTCTCCAGCCGCGACAATGCGGATTGGTTTGGCTTTCAAATCCGCGGCTTCGGCGGCATTGCGAGCAACGCAAAGTTCAAGCCATTCGACAATTCAAGCCGAACTGGGGCCTGCCATGGCTTTTCGCCTCTTTGTTCCAATCCTTGCGGGCGCGACACTCCGCGAACGGCTGCTCGCCTGCATCGGGGCGACGATCGGCATTGCGCTGACCGGCCTGATCAGCGGACTCGCCATGGGTGGCGGTCCGCATGTGGCGCTGCTGGTGGCGCCGATGGGCGCTTCCGCCGTGCTGCTCTTTGCCGTGCCGTCGAGCCCGCTGGCGCAGCCATGGTCGATCATCGGCGGCAACTCCATCTCGGCGCTGGTGGGCGTGACTGTCATGCATTTCGTCCATAACCCGGTGATCGCCTCCGGTCTCGCCGTGGCGCTCGCCATCGCCGCCATGTCGTTTACGCGATCGCTGCATCCGCCAGGCGGTGCCGCGGCGCTGACCGCCGTGCTCGGCGGACCGGCCGTGATCAGCGCCGGTTTCCTGTTTCCCTTCGTACCGGTAGCGCTGAACTCGACCATACTGGTGGCGCTCGGCTTCCTGTTCCACAGGCTGTCGCGGCGAAACTATCCGCATGTGCATGTTCCCGCCGCCAACACCCACGGCACCGCCGACCGGCCGCCGGCCGAGCGCGTCGGCTTCCGGCCCGAGGACGTCGACGCCGCCCTTGCCGCCCTCGACGAGACCTTCGATATCGACCGCGAGGACATCGAGAGGCTGCTGCGCCAGGTCGAGTTGCAGGCGATGGTGCGCTCGCACCGCACCCTGCTCTGCCAGGACATCATGTCCCGCGACGTGATCTCGGTGCCGGAAAATGCCTCGGCCGACGAGGCACGCAAGCAGCTTCTCGATCACAATATCCGTACCTTGCCGGTGGTGGATGCCGAGGCAAAGCTGGTCGGCGCCGTCGGCCTGCGCGAATTGACTGCAGCGACCGACACGGTAAAGGACGTGATGTCGAAGGCAGGCACCGCCTCCCCCGATACGGCGGCGATGAGCCTGCTGCCGGTGCTGACCGACGGCCGCAGCCATGCGGTCGTGATCGTCGATGCCGAGCGCCGCATTCTCGGCCTGATCACCCAGACCGATCTTCTCGCCGCCGCCGCTCGCGTGCAGGCGGCAGACAGGCAGCAGGTGAAAGCTGTAGCATAGCGTCCGGCTGAACACGGCCGGGAACCTTTTGCGGGCGGGCGCATCCAATTGCAGGATGAAATGCCTGTCCGGAGATTGGGCGCGATGAGAAAAACCGCATTGCAAGCTGCCGCGAGCGGCGCGGCCGACAGCGCCGACATGGTGCTGGTGCGCCGCGCCTTGGCGCGCGAGGCGGATGCCTTCCGCCTGATCATCAAGATGCACAACCAGCGCCTTTACCGCATCGCGCGGGGCGTGGTGCGCAACAACGCCGAGGCCGAGGACATCGTGCAGGAGGCTTACCTGCGCGCCTTCGCCAGTCTCGACAGCTTTCGCGGCGACGCCTCGCTCTCCACTTGGTTGTCGCGCATCACAATCAACGAGGCGCTCGGCCGGTTGCGCAAGCGAAAGGTCACGGTGCCCATGCCCGAAAACCCGGAGGCGCAGATCATACGCTTCCCCTTAAATCCAGGCGACGATCCGGAGCGGACGATGGCGCAGCGGCAGATCCTTGGGCTTGTCGAGCGGGCAACTGACAGTCTTCCCGACGTCTACCGCACAGTCTTCGTCGCCCGCGTCATCGAGGGTCTGAGCATCGAGGAGACCGCGGACCTGCTCGGCATCAGGCCGGAGACGGTGAAGACGAGGCTGCACCGCGCCCGCGCATTGGTGCGCAAGGCGCTGGACGACGAGATCGGCCCGGTGCTGCTCGACGCCTTCCCCTTCGCCGGCCGCCGCTGCGAGCGGCTGACGCAAGCGGTGATGAGAAAGCTGGGATTCGAGGACGCCTGACGCTCGGTAGGGCGGCGGGACAGCGCCCCCCTCTGGCCTGCCGGCCATTCCCCCACGAGGGGGAGCTCGGATGTCGTGCCGGGTTTCGCTAATCGCCAACGTTGCCGGAATGAGCGGGGGCCGAAATTGCCAATCTCCTCCCTTGTGGGGGAGATGTCCGGCAGGCCAGAGGGGGGCGCGAAGGAACTCGGCCGGTGATTGGATTTGCACCGCCATCCTCTTCTCGGGAACCTCTCGCCCCCTTTTCGCATCCAATGACCGTCAACACAGATGAAGCCCAAGGCCGTTGTGCTGCAGGGCGAAGGAGATGCCATGTATATCCGTTCGATCGCCACCCTTGCCGCCCTGCTCCTCGTCAGCGCCGCGCCTTATGCGCAGGCTGCCGAGAAGCCGACCGACCCGCAGATCGCTCATATCGCCTACACGGCGGGGGTGATCGATATCGAGGCGGCCAAACAGGCGATCAAGGACTCGAAGAACAAAGAGGTCGTCGACTTCGCCAAGGACATGGAGCGCGACCATGAGGCGGTAAACAAGCAGGCGCTCGACCTGCTCAAGAAGCTGAAGGTGAAGCCTGAAGACAACGCCACCAGCCAGGCGTTGACCAAGGCTGCCAAGGAGGAGCGCGCCAAGCTCGCCAAGCTCAAGGGTGCCGACTTCGACAAGGCCTATATCGAGAACGAGGTGGCTTATCACAAGCAGGTCAACGGCGCGCTCGAAACGCTGCTCATCCCGTCGGCCAGCAATGCCGAACTGAAGAGCCTGCTCGAGACCGGCCTCAAGATCTTCCAGGGGCATCAGCAGCATGCCGAGCATGTCGCCGGCATGCTGAAATGAGAGCGGCATTTGTCTGTTTTGAAGCAATTCCGAACGGAAAACCGCTTCACCCTTTTCCTGGACTTGCTTTGGTCGCGCTGGCGCTGGCGTTCTCGGCCTCGCCGGCGCTCGCCGCCACCATCGAGGTGACGATCGACAAACTGGTCTTCTCGCCGGCGAATATCGAGGCCAAGGTCGGTGACACGATCGAGTGGACGAACAACGACGTGATCGCCCACACCGCGACGGTGAAGGGCGGCTGGGAGGTGGCGATCCCGCCGAAGTCGAAGGGCAGGATCATCGTCAAAACGGCCGGAGCGGTGGATTACTTCTGCCGCTTCCACCCCAACATGAAAGGCCGCCTGGAGGTTTCGCCATAACCGAAGCGGCAGCGCTCGCCGGCTGGGTGCTCCAGCATCCTCAGGCCCGAGCTGTCATTTCCTGCCGCCGGCAGCGACGGGCGCGAGCTCGATGCCGGCGGCAAGGACGGGCTCACCTTATCCGGCGAAACCCCGCGGCGCAGCGGCCATGCCCTCCAGCATCAGCTTCAGACCGAGCGCACCGACGACAGCGCCGGCGGCACGGTCGATCCAGTGCTTGGTGCTGAGATAGGCCGAGCGCGGCCTGCGAGCGGAAAAGGCGAAGGCAACGACCGCATACCAGACGAATTCGTTCAGGAAGAGCAGCGGCGGCAGAATGAGCAGCATCCAGAGCGGCGGCGAGGCCGGCAACATGGCCGCGAACATCGAAGCGTAGAAGATCGCGGTCTTCGGATTGGCAAGCTGCACCAGCAACGCGCGGCGCAGCGCCCGCCGGAACGAGCCGGCCCGCTCCGACTTATCGGTGGCAACCTCGATCGGCTGGTTGGCACCGCGCCAGATCTTTATGCCGATCCACAACAGATAGGCACCGCCGGCAATACGCAGGAAGATATCCAGCCAGGCAAGCTGGACGAGGAGCGCGGTCAAGCCAGCCACCGCGACCGCTGCGAAGATGAACCCGCCGATGCCCATGCCGATGGCGGCGGCAAGGCCGTCCGTGCGCTCGCCCGCCACCGCGATGCGCGAGACGACGACGAAGCTCGGACCCGGGCTCATCGCGCCGAGCAGGAAAACGCCAAGAATGGAAAGGATGGTCGGAATCTCGGACAAGGCACTCTCCCAGGTGATGCCGGTTCACAGCGCGCGATAGCAATGCACGCGCCACTCGGCTTGTCACCCCCCTGGGGGAGCTGATCCGTTCGGCCAGCACGACATTGTTCCTCCGTTCCAGGAGCGGCCGGGGCGGTTCCCGCCGCGGAGGCTGGCAAATCCGTGCCCGCAATGCTGATCCGCCCGGCTTCACGGTGATGATCTCAGAACGACCTGCCGCGCCTGCGACCTACGAGGAACCTGCCTTCGGGCATCGCGTTGCACAGAATGTGGATTGCGCATGCCGGATCGGCAGAGCGACTGTGGCGGAGCTTCCAATGAACGCCAGTGATGAACAGACCAGGTCTCTATGGATGGATGTCGCGGTCCTGCCCGACGCACCGCGACTGGACCGGAACCTTACCTGCGACACCGCGATCATCGGGGCAGGCATTGCCGGACTTTCGACGGCCCATGAACTTGCCGTTGCGGGGAGGAAGGTCGTCGTCATCGATCGCGGAAGAATTGCGGGCGGCATGACCGCTCGCACCACCGCGCACCTGACTCCCATCTGCGATGACGGAATCGATGCGCTCATCGACTTGAGGGGCGAGGCCATCGCCAAGCTATTCCAGCAGAGCCAGCAAGCCGCGGTCGACAGGGTGGAGGCGTTGGTCGGCGAACTCGGCATCGACTGCGATTTTCGGCGGCTCGACGGCTTCCTGTTTCCCGCGAAAGGCATGGAAAGCAAGGAGGCCCGCGACCGCATCGAGGAGCAATATGAGGCGGCACGCAAGGCGGGCGCGCCGGTCGAACCGTGCCAAGGCATCCCCCTGAAGGGCTTCGAAACCGCGCCGGCGCTCCGCTATCCCGGCCAGGCAACGTTCCATCCGCTCAAATACCTGAAGCGACTCGCGGCGGCGATCCTTGACAAGGGCGGCCTCATCTTCGCCGACACCGCCGTCACCGGTGTGGAGGAGCACGCCGGTCGCGTCCACTTGACGTCAGAGACCGGTCATGTGGTGGAGGCGGCCAGCGCCGTGGCCGCCACCAACGCCCCTACCCTCAACCGCTTCGCGCTGCACAGCAAGATGGCGCCCTACCGAACCTATGCCATGGCCTTTGGCTTGCCTCGCGATGCGCTGCCGGACGCCCTCTATTGGGACCTGGCGGACCCTTATCACTATGTGCGGCTCAATCCTGGCCCTGGCTCCACGGACTATCTCATCGTCGGCGGCGCCGACCACAAATCTGGCGAAGCGGACGATGGGCATGCGCGGTTCGAAGCCATCGAGGCGTGGATCCGGACGCTTGTTCCCGATCTCGGCAAAGAGGTGCATCGCTGGTCCGGGCAGGTTCTGGACACCATCGACTATTGCGGATTCATAGGACGCAATCCCGGAAGCGAAAACATCTATGTGGCGACAGGAGACTCCGGTCAGGGGATCACCCACGGCGTACTCGCGGGGATGCTGCTCAAGGATCTGATCGTCGGCGGCGCCAATCGATGGGAGGAAGTCTATGATCCGTCCCGCAAGACCCCGACATCGATCATAAATTTCCTGACGGAGAATGCGACGGCGCTCAAGAATTTCGCCGAATACCTGAAACCCGGTGAAATCGACTCGGCCGAGGAACTGCGCCCCGGCCAAGGCGGCACGCTGCGCGAAGGGCTGCACAAGCTTGCCGTCTGCCGCGATCTCAATGGAGAGCTCCACGTCAACGCGGCGGCCTGCACGCATCTCGGCTGCCACCTTCACTGGAACTCCACGGAGCAGTGCTGGGATTGCCCGTGCCACGGCTCCCAGTTCGCGCCGGATGGGTCGGTTCTCAACGGACCAGCCGTTTCGCCGCTTAAGAAGGCGACGCTGTCCGACAAGGCGCATGCCGCCTGACGCTTTGCCGCAGGTCCTCGCCCCCTATCCTGATCCGCCCGGCTTCATGATGATCTCGCGATGCGGATAGGGGATGCTTATGCCGTTGGCCTTGAACGTGTCCCACAGCGCCAGCAGCACCTTGCCGCGCACGTTGGTCAGGCCCTGCTGAGGATCGCGAATCCAGAAGCGCAGGACGAAGTTCAGCGAGGAGTCGCCGAAGTCAGTCAGCCAGCAGACCGGCCGCCGGTCGGCTTCGACCCGGCCGACGCTGATCGCGGCTTCTATGGCCAGTTCGCTGACCTTGTGCGGGTCGGCGTCATAGGAGACGCCGAAGTTGACGTCGAGGCGCACGAGGTTGTCGCTGAACGACCAGTTGATGACCCGCTGGGTGATGAAATCCTCGTTCGGGATCAGGAATTCGCGGCCGTCGCGCGTCACCACCGAGACAAAGCGCGCCCGCAATTCGCGGATCCAGCCGAATGTATTTTCGAGCGATATGGTGTCGCCCGGCTTGATCGACTTGTCGAGCAGGATGATGACGCCGGAGACGAAGTTCGAGACCACTTTCTGCAGCCCGAAAGCGAGGCCGACGCCAACGGCGCCGGAAAACACCGTCAGCGCAGTCAGGTCGAGACCGACGGCGGAAAGCGCGACGGCGCCCGCCACCAGCACGAGGCCGATCTTGGCGACCTTGCCTATAAGGACACGGATGGAGGGGGTCAGTTCCTCCGAGACGCGGACGCGCTCGTCGATGTAGTTGCCGATGACCACCGCAAGCCAAACGGTCGCGACCAGAAGCAGCGCCGCCTTCAGCACCATGAGGGCCGAAAGGCGAACCGCGCCGAGCGGGATCGCAAGGCCGTCGAGGAAGGCCGCCGCCTCGTCGCTGATGCCCAGGATGACAAGCGCGGCATAGATCCAGGTCAGCCATCCGAGAATGCGCGCGACGAGGCGGTTGCGGATGATCCGCGACAGCACCGTCGCGACCAGCCAGGCAAGCGACAGCGAAAGCGCGATGTGGACGAGATGGCTCCGACTTGGCCAGGTGAAGGCGCGCAAAAGACTGAGCGCGGCAAGCAGCAAGAGGGTGAACAGGATCCAGTCGGTGCGCCGCAATAGAGCGATCGCGACCCTCAACAGTCCGGGATGACCCTTGATCTGGCGCGCCCGATCCTCGATGAGCGGCTCGATCCGCCGCGCCGCGAGCTTTGCCGCCAGGAACAGCGTGACGACGATGGCAGCCTGATAGACGAACCACGGCGTGGCGGCATAGTCGAACCATCCGGTGGCCCAGGACAGCGATCTGTCGATGGCGTCGCGAACATCCATTGCCGCACGACCGCTTGGCTACGAACTGCAACTGGTGGTTCCACAATGTCGTCGGCGTTGCGAATGGTCAAGCCGGCCTGCCGGATGCTTCATGAGGCGGCCGCCTGCGCGACTTCTCACCATGCTGGCGATCGTGCGGAAAGCTTCATCTGGTCAGGGCGGAGCCACGCCCTATCTGTCCCCTGGCCCGCTCCGCCAACGGGCAAAAAACAGCCTTTGCGGAACGAGCGGCATGTGGTTCAGTCAAGTGCTCTGTTCAGCAGTTGGATGGTGTCTGGCAGAAGCGCCTCAACGTCTGCATCTGGGGAGACTTCAGATGAAAGATGCCGCAGAACGCGCCGACCACCGACGCGAGCTTCTCAACCGTGGCGAGCTGACGCTCGCAGCTTTCAGCCACCTTGCATGGTCGGCGCCGCTCCGACGATGGCGCTGCCTCCCCCACAACGCCCCGCAAGCACGTTCTCACGCATAGACAGGTCCTTGTGTTCGCCTTCCGTAAGCCCAGGCGGGGAAGCTCGCTCATCTGGATGCTGGCAGCCGCAACGCTCTGCGGTTGCGCGCAGGGCGTGCTCGACCCGCAGGGCCCGATCGCGGCGGGCAATCGCACGATCCTTCTCAATTCACTGGCGGTCATGCTGGTCATCGTCATCCCGACGCTGGTGGCGCTTCTTGCCTTTGCCTGGATGTTCCGCGCGTCGAACCGCAACGCACGCTACGATCCGGAATTCACCTATTCCGGCCGGATCGAGCTGATCGTCTGGTCGATCCCGACGCTCACCATCCTCTTTCTTGGCGGGCTTATCTATTACGGATCCTATCATCTCGATCCGCGAAAGCCGATCGCCTCCAGCCAGCCGCCGCTCGACATCCAGGTCGTGGCGCTCGACTGGAAATGGCTGTTCCTCTACCCAGACCAGGGCGTCGGAACGATCAACCAGCTCGTCATCCCCGCTGGGGTGCCGGTGCATTTCAAGCTGACTTCGGCCAGCGTGATGAATACCTTCTTCGTGCCGCAGCTCGGCAGCATGATCTACGTCATGAACGGCATGCAAACCGAATTGCATCTGCAGGCCGACCACGAGGGCGACTATTTCGGCCAGTCGGCGCATTTCAGCGGCGACGGCTTCTCGGACATGAATTTTCGGGTGCGGGCCGTCTCGGCCGATGCGTTTACCAGCTGGGCCTCTTCCTTGCATGGCGCAGGCGGTGTGCTCAATGCCAACACCTATCGCGAGCTGGCCAAGCAAAGCATCAATGCGCCGCCGGCTTCCTTCGGGCATGTGCAGCCCGGCTTGTTCGACGCGGTCGTGCGCCAGACGCTGCCGCCGGGTCCTGGACCGGCCGCAACCGCCGCCGGCGAGCCGCAGATGAGCCCGAAGGCGGGAACGTCCGAGATGCCCCACCAGCCGGCAGAAGGAGGATGAGGATGCTCGGAAAGCTCGACTGGTCGGCCATTCCCTTCGATCAGCCCATCCCGCTCGGCGCGGCGCTGATCGTCTTCCTGGCGGCCGTCGCGGTGCTGATCTGGATCACTGCAAAGGGATACTGGCCGTATCTGTGGCACGAATGGATTACCTCGGTCGACCACAAGCGCATCGGCGTGATGTACATCGTCCTGGCGGCGCTGATGCTTCTGCGCGGCTTCATCGACGCCATCATGATGCGCACCCAGCAGGTGCTGGCCATCCATGGGCCGGGCTACCTGCCGCCGGAGCATTACGACCAGATCTTCTCGGCCCACGGCACGATCATGATCTTCTTCGCCGCGATGCCCTTCGTCATCGGGCTGATGAATTTCGTCGTGCCGCTGCAGCTCGGCATCCGCGACGTCGCGTTCCCGACGCTGAATTCCGTCAGCTTCTGGCTGAC
Source organism: Mesorhizobium sp. M3A.F.Ca.ET.080.04.2.1 (assembly GCF_003952525.1). Lineage (NCBI taxonomy): Bacteria > Pseudomonadati > Pseudomonadota > Alphaproteobacteria > Hyphomicrobiales > Phyllobacteriaceae > Mesorhizobium > Mesorhizobium sp. M3A.F.Ca.ET.080.04.2.1. Next base: position 1,081,915 of record NZ_CP034451.1, read on the forward strand.
GGCAACGGGGGCGCTGCTGGTCAACATCTCGCTGGTCATCGGCGAGTTCGCGCGCACCGGCTGGCTGCCCTACGCGCCGCTGTCGGAGACGACCTATTCGCCTGGCGTCGGCGTCGACTATTACCTGTGGTCGATCCAGATCTCCGGTGTCGGCACGCTGCTGACCGGCGTCAACCTGGTGACGACCATCCTCAAGATGCGTGCCCCGGGCATGGGGTATCTGCGCATGCCCATGTTCTGCTGGACCTCGCTCGCCTCCAACCTGCTCATCGTCGCGGCGTTTCCGGTCCTAACGGCGACGCTCGCGATGCTCACGCTCGACCGCTATCTCGGCTTCCACTTCTTCACGAACGAAGCCGGCGGCAACCAGATGATGTTCGTGAACCTCATCTGGGCGTGGGGGCACCCGGAGGTCTACATCCTGGTGCTGCCGGCCTTCGGGATCTACTCCGAGATCTTCTCGACCTTCTCCTCGAAGCCGCTGTTCGGCTACCGTTCGATGGTCGCGGCGACGTTGTTCATCTGCATCGTGTCCTTCATGGTCTGGCTGCACCACTTCTTCACCATGGGCGCCGGCGCCGACGTCAACGCGGCCTTCGGCATCGCCACCTCGGTCATCGCCGTCGGCACCGGGGTCAAGATCTACAACTGGCTGTTCACCATGTATGGCGGGCGGGTCCGCTTCGACACTCCGATGCTGTGGGCGCTGGGTTTCGTGACCACCTTCATCATCGGCGGCATGACCGGCGTGCTGCTCGCCGTCCCGCCGGCCGACTTCATGCTGCACAATTCGCTCTTCCTGGTGGCGCATTTCCACAATGTGATCATCTCGGGCGTGCTGTTTGCCGCCTTCGCCGGTTTCACCTACTGGTTCCCGAAAGCTTTCGGCTTCCGTCTGCACGAAGGCTGGGGCAAGGCCGCGTTCTGGTTCACGCTTGCCGGCTACGTGCTGGTCTTCGTGCCCCTCTACATCGTCGGCCTGCTCGGCATGACGCGCCGCCTGCAGCATATCAACATGGACCTGTGGACGCCGTGGCTGATGGTGGCGGCCCTCGGCATTGCGGTGATGATCGTCGGCGCCGCGTGCCAGGTCGCGCAGTTGATCGTCTCGATCCGCCATCGCGACGCGATGCGCGACGAGACGGGCGACCCGTGGGACGGGCGCTCGCTGGAATGGTCGACATCCTCTCCGCCGCCCGTCTTCAACTACGCGCATCTGCCGCATGTCGAGGATGAAGAGCCCTACTGGAGCATCAAGCAGAGGGCCGTCGAGGAGCAAAGCGCGCAAGCCGAAGAGGAAGGCTATGCGCCGATCGAGATGCCGCGCAACAGCCCGACCGGGTTCGTCACCGCCTTCTTCGCCACGCTCATCGGCTTCGCGCTGATCTGGCATATCTGGTGGCTGGCGATCGTCGGCTTCATCGGCGCCTACGCCACCTTCGTCGTCTTCGCCTGGCGCGACCATAGCGACTACGAGATTTCAGCCGACGAGGTCGAGCGCATCGACCGCGACGGCAGGGCCGCGCAGCTCGCCTGGATGCGCAAGCGGGAGCGCGTGGCATGAGCGATCACGCGGGCGCCTTCTCCGGCGGCATCGCCGGCCGCGCGAGGCGCGGGCCGGACCGGGCCGGCCGCGGCGGGCACGGGCACGACCTGCTTTCGGCGACGGGGCACGGCCAGGGTGGCCCGGCTTCCAAGTTCGTGACGGTGGCCTACGGCTTCTGGATCTTTCTTCTCTCCGACATCATCATCTTCTCGGCGTTCTTCGCCGCCTACGCGGTGTTGTCGAAGGCTACGGCCGGCGGGCCGACGGGAAAGGACCTGTTCGAGCTGACGCGGGTCGCGGTGCAGACCGGACTTCTGCTGACATCGAGCTTCACCGGCGGCCTCGCAACACTGGCGGCCCATCGCAGATCGATGGCCGCCACCCAGTCCTGGCTCCTCGTCACCGGCCTGCTCGGCGTTGCCTTCCTGTTCCTGGAGGTGCAAGAGTTCGCGGCCATGGTCGGCGAGCAGGCCGGTCCCTCGCGCAGCGCGTTCCTGTCCGCCTTCTTTGCCCTTGTCGGCTGCCATGGGACGCATGTCGGACTGGGCCTGCTCTGGCTCGGCACCATGATGGCCCAGCTCTGGGTGAAAGGCTTCCGGGCCGACTTTCTGCGCCGGCTTCACTGCTTCGGCCTGTTCTGGCACGCGCTGGACATCATCTGGGTCGCCATCTTCACCCTGGTCTATCTGCTGGGAGCGTCGCCATGACCGATATCGACACCCGGACCGAGGAGCAGTTCGACCATCGCGATTCAGCGCCGGGCGAAGAGCGCATCACCGAACACGAGCTGGCGGGCGGCCTTTCGGGCTATCTCCTCGGCTATGGCTTGGCGATCCTGCTGACCATCGCCTCCTTTCTTGCGGCGCAGACCGACCTCATCTACCAGCCGGCGGTGATCTCGGCGCTGGTGGTGCTGGCGATAGCGCAGATGGGGGTGCACCTCGTCTTCTTCCTGCATCTGACCACGGGACCTGACAACACCAACAACCTGCTCGCGCTCGCCTTCGGCGTTCTGATCGTCGCGCTGGTCGTGCTCGGCTCGGTGTGGATCATGGCTCATCTCGACCTCAACATGGCCCCGATGAGCGCCCGTCAGGCCGGGATGATGCCATAAGGCGGCCGGCGCCAGTTTGCTTGGCGCTTTCCGGCATGGGTCGCCACCGTCATGGCCGGCTCGATCGAAGCCGCGCAATGATGACGATGCCTGCATGACCCCATGCCAAGAGCATGGGGTCACATCGAACTCAAGGTTTGATAGGCTTTCAGCCGGTCAGTGAATGCCGATGCGTCGCGTCACCTGACCGTTGCTTTCCCAGTAGGTATGCTTCTTGGCTATGATGGGATCGTCCATTGCGGGCTGGACCTGCCCTCCCGTGCTAACCGCACGCGAGGTGACCGTGTGCTCCCCAGCGGAGGGCTTCGGCCAGTCGATGGACCATATCTTCCAAGCGAAGTCCGCCTTTTCGGTTTCGTCGATGGTCGCCGGCATCCATGGCCCGTGATCGATCTTCACCTCGACCCGCTCGATCGGCGCACCCCAGGCCGCCCCGACGATCCGGTAATCATTCCCGATATGAGTGACCCGGGCCGGTGCGGACTTCAGGCGCGCCCGCCCGACAGAGGTTTCCACCCATACCGTCTCTCCGTTGTGCTCCTCCTCGCGCAGCGTGACATAATCGCGTCCCATGAACTGGTTCACGAAGCGCTGGTCCCTCACTTCGATTCGCTTGAGCCATTTCACGTTCGCGATCCCGTACCAGCCCGGCGCTATCAGCCGCAGCGGGAACCCGTTGTCAGCAGGCAAGCCAGTCCCGTTCATCTCGTAGCAGAGGATGTTTTTGGGGTCCAAGGCGTCGGCGAGCGACATGCTGCGCGCAAAGTTCTGCGTAAACTTGACATCGTCGGCTCGCTTGATTTCACCTTTGTCAGTGCCCCAGAAAACAACCTCGATACCACTGTCGAGGACGCCGACCTCCTCAAGGATCGGGGCGAGCGGCGTGCCGGCCCAGCGAGCATTGCCAATCCCACCATTGAAGAACGGCAGGCCAGTATTGCCCGAACATTCGACTGTGAACGTGACTTCCTGGCGCGGTCGAGCCTTGATGTCGGCGAGCGTCAGGGCTGTCGGCTTTTTGACGGAGCCGCCAATTTCGAGCTTCCACGTGCTTTCGTCGACGACGGGCCGGTTGAAATGCGCGATTGAAAAGAACTTGTCGTTGGGCGTCACCCAGGAATCGAGATCCTCCCACACCAACTGATTTTTGACGACCTGCGGAACCGGGTTCGGCGGCAGCTGATCGAGCCATTTGATGACTTCTTCGCTGGCCCGAGTTGGAAATGCATAGGCAATCCGCGATTGAAAGGACGCCAGCGCAACGAGGGTTGCCCCTCCTCGAACCATGAATTCACGTCTGGGAAGGTAATGCATGATAACTTCTCCTCCAGTGAAAAGCTCAGTTCTCCTCAAGTAATAAGTGCGAATAGCGACTGATGAGTGCGAATAGCGACCGGGATCGCGAAAAGCAGAAGCCGGAGTGGAACAAGTCCGAGTTGGAAGCGCGCCCTAGTTGAAGCGACGCCTCCCGCTCTCAATTCGCCAGCTTGTCAGGTCCGAGCCGGCGATCTTCAACTATACGCCTTATCTGTGATCGTGACGAGGGCTCGCAGCTTCGCATCTGGGCTTCGTGCTCCAAGATCGAATGCCGCCGACGATGGTGCGTTGGATCTTGCGAGCGGCATGGATCTGGTCAGCACCGATCTCAGCCTAGAGGCGCTGCCGGGTCCGGGACGCGAAAGCAAACAAGGCTCCCTAAGGAGCCTTGCCGCGACATTTCGATGGCAGAGTGCCTGCTTTTCCGCAAACGGCTTTGGCCTAGGCATCGACCAAAGCTGGCGTCGAACGCTTGCGAGACGGAGCGGCCGTCCTCTTGGGCACGATGACGTAGCGGCGCGGTACTGCTGTCGCCACCCGGCCAGGGATCTTGTCCGATGCCTGCCCTGAAAGAACCGCCACGGCGTCGTCGCGCACTGGTCCATAGATCCGGTAATATTGATGGCTGGTCGCGTTCAGCTCGGCCGGAACTACGTTGCTCACGTCCACCGCCACGACCTTGTCGCTGATGGTCGCCATATTATCGGGACCGGTTGCGCCGAGGCGCGGACCGTTGAACTGGAACGTGCCGCTAAGCACGGTAAGGACCCAGTCCTCATGCGTATAGTAGACGGTTACTCTGCGCCCGAGGTCCGGCAGGGCCCTCAACTTGTCCTGCCTGTCAAATGCATCGGAATCCTCGTCGGCCGCGGCGAGAATGATCTGGCGAAACACGGTCGGAAGATGGGTGGCCGGCGCGGATGGCAGTGGGTCGCCGGCGTCGACGTCGCGCGGCTGCGCCAAAAGCGCCTGGACACCGAAGCGCAGAACGTAGTTGCCCATGCTATGGCAAAGCAGGTGGATGACAGGCGGTGACGCGTTGGGCGCTGCTTTGGTCATTTCAGCCACTTCAGCCATCAATCTGCGGACGACCCGCGCGAAGGCCGGACCGCTCTGTCGAGCCATACCCCTGTCGAGCTGGTATCCCAACAGCGTGCCCTGCGAAGGCCAGCCAAAGGCGAGAATGTCCGCGTCGATCCCATAGAATGCGAGGATGGTGGCGGCGCGTTCCATGCTGTCGCTGAAGGTGTTGAAGAAGCCATGGACGAACAAGACGATGGTCTTGGCCGAGGCAAGCGAAGGACGGAGCGCCGAAAACAGCTCGTCGCTGCCTCGCTTGGGTTGCTGCCCAAGGCCGACAAGCATCTTTTCGTCATAGACGCGCAATGATCCCGGAACGATCTTCCCCTGTTTCGGGGCTCCGGAAACGGCAACCTGGATCTGGCCATATCTCAGGTCCATGCCCTGCGCCTGACTGAGATATGGCCCGAAGCCTGTAATCTTGCCCGCACTGCCGACAATGGGATTGCGGTTCGTGGCAAAATAAACGGTGTATTGCTTGGACAAGGCCGCCTCCTCCGAATGAATGGTCGCATTCAGTCACTGTCAGGGCACGGACGCCGCTCGCGCGGGAACGGTCCACCGCGCGGACTAGGCCTATGTCAATTCGCTTAAGTTGAAGCCGGCGCCTCCCCTGAATAACAATAAGCTCTCTTTTTGAATTTCAGTCAATTACACTTTGCAATTACTTTGTTCTTTGCAGCTAGACCACAGCCGGCGCGAAGGCTGACAGCGTCAGGCGGGCTGTCTCCTGATCGAAGCGCAAACGCATCGAACAAGCCATCTGCCTGCCAAAAAACAAGGCCCTCGGGACGAGAGCCTTGTCGCAACAACTTCGACGGGTAGAGCCCTGCCCTACTTCCCCATCAACTGCTTGGCGTTTTCCGCCGTGATCGCGGTGGTGTCCACCGTCACGGTCGGTTCCACCGAGGTCGCGCAGTCGAGCAGGATCTTCTTCGACATCTCGATCGCTTCCTTGGCTCCGGTCGGATAGGTGAAGGTCGCCGCCCAGTCGCCCTTGGCCACCGCCTCGATGCCGCCGGCCGGGCCGGGCAGGCCGTCGGTGCCGATGATCTTGACGTCCTTGCCGGCGCCCTTGGCGGCCAGCAGCGCGCCCGCCGCCATCATGTCGTTCGACGCATAGAGCACCTTGATGTCGGGATGCGCCTGCAGCATGGCAGCAAAGGCGGTCTGGGCTTTATCCGGAACCCAGTCGGCGGCCTGCTCGGCAACTATCTGGATCTTGGCGTTGGCCTTCACGCCTTCCTTGAAGCCGTTCAAGCGCTCCACCGCCGGCGTCGAGCTCGGCAGGCCTTCGAGCACCGCCGCCTCGCCGCCATCGGGCAGCAGCTTCGTGGCCGTGAACTTGCCGGCTTCCTCGGCGATCTTGAAGTTGTCGCCGCCGATGAAGGCCGTGTAGTCCTTGCCGGGTTCGCCCACCGTCTTGCGGTCGAGTTCGATCACCGGAATGCCGGCGTCCATGGCGCGCTTCACGGCCGGCGTCAGCGGGGCGGCCTCGAAGGGCGAGATCAGCAGAAGATCGACCTTCTGGGTGATGAAGTTGTCGACCTGCGAAGTCTGCGTGTTGACGTTGCCGGCGCCGTCGGCGATCTGCAGCGTGAAGCCCGGCACTTCCTTAGCGGCCGCCGTCAGCTCGTCATTGACGTGCTGGCGATAGGGCTCGGCGTTGTTGGCTTGCGAAAAGCCGATGACGAACTGGCCGTCCTTGGCACAGGCCTTGACCATCGGGTCGGCGGCCTGGGCGCCGCCTGCGATGCACAGGCCGGCCGCGCCCGCCAGAAGTGCAGTCCGCAGGACGCGCGATCCTCTCAGTGTGGTTTTCATGCTCAGTCTCCTCCTCTGTCGGGCCGGGGGACGGCCTGACCTCTGGTTTCAGTCTTCGAGGTGTGCTGCCGCCGGCCTCCTATCGTCCCAAACCCTCGCGGCGGCGAACGAGGGATTGAAGCACTGCCGCCAGGACGATGATCGCGGCGGTCGCGAGCAGCTGCGTGGCGGGGGTGATGTTGTTGAGCTGAAGGATATTGGCCAAGGCACCAAGCATGATGGTGCCGGCGACCGTGCCGACCATCGAGCCGGCGCCGCCGAACAGGCTGGTGCCGCCGATAACGACGGCAGCGATCGCGGTGAGCTCATAGCCCATGCCGTCATTGGCGCTGCCGAAGTTGAACTGGCCGGCATGGACGATGCCGGCAAGCGCGGAGGCAAAGCCTGTGATGGCATAGACCGCAATCTTCACCATCGACACCGGCACGCCGGAAATGCGGGCGGCGCGCTCGTTGCCGCCGACGGCATAGACGTAGCGGCCGAAGCGCGTGGTGTTGAGAACCAGCGTGGCAATCGCGGCGAAGATGATGAAGACGATGGTGGCCACCGGCACGGTGTTGTCGAACAGGCGCTCGCCCAGCACCGCGAACACCGGCGGCGCCAGGCCCGGTCCGTCGCCATAGGAGATGTTGATGTACTGGTTGCCGGAAACGATCAGCGCCAGACCGCGCGCCGCCTGCAGCCCGGCCAGCGTGACGATGAACGGCTCCAGCCGGAAGCGGGTGGAGATCGTCCCCTGGACGATCCCAAAGACGACGCCCATGACCAGCACCGCCAAAATGGTCGGGATAAGCCCGAAGCCACCAGAGATCATCATGGTGGCTGTCACCACGGCGGAGAGGCCGAGCACCGCCCCGACCGAAAGGTCGATGCCGGCGGTGATGATGACGAAGGTCATGCCGATGGCGATGATGCCGGTCTCCGACACGGCGCGCACGATGTTGGCGATGTTGTCGGGGTTGAGGAACAGGATCTCGCCGTGGCGCCGCGGCGAGAAAATGACGCCGCCGATGGCCACCAGAACCAGACCGATCAGGCTCTGGAAACGCACGACGATCGCCAGCGGGTCGACGCGATGCTTGGGTGCCGCCGTCACTTGCGCCGCCGGGCTTGATCCTGCCGGGCTGGCCGCCACCGAAATCTTCTGGTCCGACATCAGGCCTCCCTGCCATTTGCCGCGGCAAGCACTGTGTGCTCGTCGACGCCGCCGATGAATTCCGCCACATTGCGCCCCTGGCGCAGCACCACGATCCGGTCGCAAAGCCCGATCAGCTCCGGCATCTCGCTCGAGGCGACCAGAATGCCCAAGCCCTGCGCCGCAAGCGCCCGCAGCCGCGCATAGATCTCGCCCTTGGCGCCGACATCGACCCCGCGCGTCGGCTCGTCGAGCAGCAACAGCCGCGGATTGCCGAGGATTTCCTTGGCGAGCACCACTTTCTGCTGGTTGCCGCCCGAGAGCGCGCCGACGGCGATGTCGGGGTTCTTCGGGCGAATGTCGAACTGGCCGAAGGACTGGCGCACGGCCTCCGCTTGGCGGCGCGGCGACATCAGGCCGGCCGGCGAGATGCGGCGGATCACCGACATCACCAGGTTGAGGCCGACCGCCATCCTGAGCATCAGGCCGCTGCCGCGCCGGTCGTCGGTGACGAAGGCGATGCCTGCCTTGCGTGCTGCATCGATGGATTCGAGTCTCACCGGGCGGCCGTCGACCGCGACCTCCCCATGCCAGCGGCCGGCAAGGCCGGTGCCGTAGAGCGCGGAGAGCAGCTCCGTGCGCCCTGCCCCCATGATGCCCGCGAGGCCGACGATCTCGCCTTCCCTGACCTCGAGCGAGATGCCGCTCGGCGCCTGCCAGCCGGCGCTTTCGCGGGAGAGCCGGAAGCTGGCATTCTTCAGGCTGAGCAGCGTCTTGCCCACGCCCTTGGCACGTTCTGGATAGAGCTCGTCCAGCGGCCGTCCGACCAGCAGCCGCACCAGCTCGGCCTGCGGCGCATGCGGCTCGGTGATGCCGGCGACCCGGCCATCGCGCATCACCGTGACGCGGTCGGCGATCTCAGGCACTTCCTCCAGCCGGTGCGAGATGTAGACGATGCCGACGCCGGTCGCGGCAAGCTTCCTCATGATGTCGAACAGGCGCTCGACCTCGCTGACGGTAAGTGCCGCCGTCGGCTCGTCCATGATCAAGACGCGCGAGGCATAGGACAGCGCCTTGACGATCGCCACCACCTGGCGCTGGCCGATGGAGAGGTCGGCGACAAGGCGCGCCGGGTCGATGGCGAGTTCGATCGCGTCCAGCCGCTGCTTCGCCTCGCGGCGCATCGCCGGCACGTCAAGCATGCCGCCGGCACGCATCAGTTCGCGGCCGAGGAAAAGGTTCGCCGCGACGTCGAGCGAGGGCACGAGGTCGAGTTCCTGGAAGATGGTTGCGATTCCGGCTGCCTGCGCCTCGCGCGGGTTGTTGAAGGTCACCGGCTTGCCGTCGATGCGGATCTCACCCTCGTCCGGCGTGTAGACGCCCGACAGCAGGTTCATCAGTGTCGATTTGCCGGCGCCGTTCTCGCCCAGCAGCGCGTGGATCTCGCCGGCCCTGAGATCAAAATCGACGCCGCGCAGGGCCTGCACGCCGCCGAAGCGTTTCACCGCGCCGGTGACGGAAAGCAGCGGCGCGCTCATGCTCGCCTCATGCGAACCGGCTTCGCGCAGGACTGGCGCGCCTGCAGCGTCGCCTGCAGCCGCACGGAGCGGGGTGCCGCGTCGCTGGAGGCGATGCGGGCGCTCAGAAGCGCTGCCGCCTGGCGGCCGATCTCGGTGCAGGGCTGCTCGACCAATGTCAGCCTCGGCTCGAAACAGTCGGCCCATTCGAAATCGTCAAAGCCGACCAGCGACAGGTCGCGCGGGATCGAAAGCCCCTTCTCGCGGACGGCGCGGACTGCCCCGATCGTCGTCATGTTGTTGCCGGTGACCAATGCGGTGGGCGGCTCCGGCAGCGACAGGATCGCATGCGTCGATGTCGTGGCGCCCGCCGTGTCGACATTCTCCGGCGAGACGTAGCGCGGCAGGCACTCAAGTCCATTGGCGGCGAGCGAGGCGCGGAAGGCCTCGATGCGCTCGCGCGTCGTGGCCAGCCCCGGTTGGCCGGCGATGTAGCCGATGCGCCGGTGGCCAAAGGAGGCGACGTGGTCGATCAGCGCCCGCATCGCCGTCTGATTTTCGACGCCGATCTGGTCGAAGCGGTCGTCGGCGAAGCGGTCGATGAGCACGCAAGGCAGCTTCTTTTCGGCGAGATAGGCGATCGCGCGTTCTGGCGAGCCGGACGGCGCCAGAATGACGCCGTCGACACGGCGCTGGTGGAAAGCGCGCACCACCTGAAGCTCGCGCTCGGGATCTTCCTGCGTGTCCGACAGGAACACCATCAGGCCGAGGCGCGCGCACTCGGCTTCCACCGCACAGATGATGTCGGTGAAATAGGGGTTGGAGATCGCCGAGATCGCGAGGCCAACGCTGTTGGTCGAGGCCACTTTCAGCGAGCGCGCCAGTTCGTTGGGCTGGTAGCCCATGGCGGCGATCGCGTCGTTGATCAGCTGCGCCTTCTCGGGCGAGACGAAACGCGTGCGGTTGACGACATGCGACACGGTCGAAACCGAAACGCCGGCGCGGCGCGCGACCTCAGCCATTGTCGGCATGCGAACGGAGTGCTGCCAAGCACACCTCCCTCGATTGCGTTTCCCGTCCCGCTCTTCGGCGAGATCTGCGACGACCATAGAATCATCGAAACGTTTGCGCAATCGATTCGATGAGCGAGCGCACGAGATTTTTCTGACGGAAATGTCGAAATCAGGAGATGAAAGCGAGCCAGGCCGTCCCGGCGGCGAGCGTCAGCAAGGTCAGAGGCAGTCCGACTCTGAAGAAAGCGACGAAGGACAGTAGCTTGCCCGCCGCTTTCGCCTGCTCGGCGACGATCAGATTGGCCACGGAGCCGAGCAGCGTGAAATTGCCGGCGAGCGTCGAACTCATCGCCACCACCAGCCAGGCGCGCTGCGGGTTCTCGAGACCCGGAATGAATGGCCTCAGCGCCAGCACCGCCGGCACGTTGCTCATAATGTTGGAAAGCACCGCGGTGAAGGCGGAAAGCCGCCACACATCGTCGAGACCGATTGCCTTGGCGGAAGCCGTCAGCTCGGGCGTGAGCAGAGTGCGCTCGGCACCGGCCACCACCACGAACAGGCCGGCGAACATGAAGAGCAGCGGTCCGTCGATCTCGCGGTAGATGCGATGCGGCTTAATCGCGCGGGTGACGAGCAGGAAGGCGCCGGCGATCAGCGCCGCCTTGGCCACGGGTACCCCGACGAAGAAGGCGACCGCCAGCATCACGCAGGCGATGGTCGCCTTCAGCACCTGTCCCGGCAGCATGCGGCCGCGATAGACCTCGGGGCTGAGTTCCACCGTGCGCGAGAACTCGGCGCGGTAGACGATGCGGATGATGACGATGACGGCGACGAGGCCGAACAGCGCGACGGGTGCAAGCGCCACCGTGAAGGCGGGATAGGAGATGCCCGACAGCGCGCCGATCACCATGTTCTGCGGGTTGCCTGTAATGGTGGCGACGCTGCCGCAGTTGGAGGCCGTACAGGTGGCGATCAGATAGGGAACCGGGTTGCGGTTGATGATGCGGGTGACGTGGACCACGATCGGCGCCATCACCAGGCAGATCGCGTCATTGACCAGGAAGGCCGAGAGAACGCCGGTCAGAAGCGTCACCATGATCAGGAGCATGAATGGTGCGTGCGCGTGCTCGATGGCGAAGCCGCCGAGCGCACGGAAGGCGCCTGAGACTTTCAGATGCGCCACCACAATCATCATGCCGAGCAGCAGCGTGATGGTGTCGAAATTGATGGAACGGTAGGCATCCTCGATGCCGATGGCGCCGATGGCGATCATGGCAGCCCCGCCGAGCAGCGCGATGCCGGCGCGGTCGAGCCGGAGGCCCGGGAAGCGACCGACGGCAACACCGGCATAGGTGAGCACGAGGATGAGAAGCGCGCCGGTGCCCGTCCATGTCATTGCCGGAATATCCCGTGTCCTGCCCTGCCCGGCAGAATCTGCCGGTGTCCGCGGGACCACCTTTAACAATGGTGCCCGAAAGCCGAAAGCTGGGAAACCGCGGTCCAGCAAACTCGCTGCCGCCTTAGGGAACAGCCGGGATTTTGAGCGGCCGCCAGAGCGGCCTGTATATTCGGATCATCTAATGTAATAATTGCTGGACAGATCAGGCTGACCATCCTGTCGTTCGGGGGACTATTCGGATGAACACGGTCGTGGAAGGGGACCATCGCGTTCTGCGCAAGGAAGAGCCGATGGTCCAGGGAGAATGCCGGCGTTGCCACGGCGCTCGCACCGTGTTCGTGTGTGCCCGGTGGCTGAGTTCCAATGGTCACTGCTGCCCGGAAGGGACGCATAGGCTGAAATGCCCGGGGCAAAGCGTGGCATGCATGGAGTGCCGCGGCCCGGAGGCCTGAGAAAGCACGAAATTTGGGGAGCCTGCCGTACCCCCGCCGGACGCGGCAGGCTCCCCGACCGGCCTCGACCGGCCGCCGCAAACAGCTAGCTTGTGGCACAGCGCACGGAGTGCCGTCATTAAAGTTTGACATAGCCGTTGCCAGTTAAAAACCTGCAGGCTTAGCATCTCTTCGCAACGAGCCTATTGCGTTGCGCTCTGCCGCCGCTTACCACTTCCGGACTTCGGGTTTTCTGGTTCGGCAGGGTAGATGATCGCACGACTGCGACGTGCCATGCGGTGGCAAGCGCTCCCGCTCCTCGGCGGGTTTGTCATCGTGGCGGCGATTGTCGGTGGGCGTGCCATCTTGGCCGAAACGCAGATCGCGGATCGTGTCGCGAGCCGTCGATCCATTGAGACCCAGCAACTGCTCGCCGGCCTGCTTTCGCTTACCCAGGACGCCGAGACAGGCCAACGCGGCTATCTGCTCACAGGCGAGAAGACCTATCTCCAGCCGTACCAGCATGCGGTCGAAGCGCTGCCGGGTCAGCTTGCGCGCATCGACCAGATGTTGCCGGCAAGCAGCGAGGCGGCGCAGCAAGTCGCCGGCATAAAGGAGGCGCTCGCCCGCAAGCAGTCCGAACTGGCCGAGACGATCCGCCTTTACGACGCGGGCAACATGTCGAAGGCGCTGGAGATCGTGCGTGGCGGCAGCGGCAAGCTCGACATGGAGCAGATCCAGGCCAATATCGACGCGATCCGGCGTATCGATGGGGCAAACCTGCAGGCGCGTGCATTGCGCATGGAACAGGTCGAAGACTGGCTGCGCGCCGGTTCGTTCGCGGCGCTGGCCGCCATACTTCTGCTCGGGCTCTATACGATCCGCGAGTCCGGCCGCCGCTTCCGCGCCGTGGTGATTGCCCAGGATGCGCTGAGCGCGAAGAACGCGGCGCTGGAAAATGAGATCCACACGCGCGAGCGAGCGGAGTCACAGCTGCGCCAGGTGCAGAAGATGGAAGCGGTCGGCCAACTCACGGGCGGCATCGCGCATGACTTCAACAATATGCTGGCGGTCATCACCAGCGCCATGAACCTCGCCCAGCGCAAGCTGGCGCGCGGCGAGCACGACGTGGAGACCTTCGTCGAGGCGGCCGCAGACGCTGCAGCCCGCGCCGCCAATCTCACGGCACGGCTGCTCGCCTTTTCGCGCCAGCAGCCGCTTGCGCCGCAGCTGGTCGACGCCAACCGGCTGGTCACCGGCATGTCGGACCTGTTGCGCCGCACGCTGGGGCAGTCGATCGAGATTGAAACCGTGCTGGCCGGCGGCCTATGGAAAGCGCATGCCGATCCCAGCCAAGTCGAGAATGCCATCCTGAACCTGGCGGTCAACGCGCGCGACGCGATCGGCGAGAAAGGCAAGCTCACCATCGAGACCGCGAACTGCCATCTCGACGAGGCCTACGCTGCCGGCCACCCGGAAGTGAAGGCCGGCCAGTATGTGATGATCGCGGTGACCGATACCGGCACCGGCATGTCGCCGGACGTCATGGCCAGGGCTTTCGAGCCGTTCTTCACGACGAAGCCTGTCAACCACGGAACGGGGCTGGGCCTGAGCCAGGTTTTCGGCTTCGTCAAACAGTCGGGCGGGCATGTGAAGATCTATTCCGAACCGGGCGAAGGCACGACGATCAAGATATACCTGCCCCGTTTCGCGGGTCCGGAAGAGGCGGCGCCGTTCGCGAGGCTCGGCGGCAAGGCCGAGCCGGCCGCGACCGAAACGGTCCTTCTGGTTGAGGATGACGCCCGGGTGCGTTCCGCCACGTCAGCAGCCTTGCTCGAGCTCGGTTATACGGTGATCGAGGCCGGGAGCGGCGAGGAAGCACTCGGCAAGCTCGGTGAAAATCCCGCCATCGCGCTGATGCTGACCGATATCGTCATGCCGGCGATGAATGGCCGGCAGTTGGCGGAAGAAGCGAAGGGACGCGCGCCGTCGTTGAAGATCGTTTTCATGACCGGCTTCACCCGCAACGCGGTGGTCCATAACGGCGTGCTCGACCACGACGTGAACTTCATCGCCAAGCCGTTCACGCTGGAGCAGCTTTCGGCGAAGCTGCGTGATGCGCTCGCGAAGCCGTAAGACCTTGAGGCGCCGTGCGCTTGAAACGGGCGAAGATCAGATCCGCCCGAGCACCACAAGAATGATCACGATGACCAGCAGCAGCCCGAGGCCGCCGCCGCCATAATAGCCGGTGCCATAGAACGGGCCGCCGCCCAGCCCGGCGAAGCCGCCAAGCAGGGCGAGAATGAGAATGATGATGAGAATTGTACCGAGGGTCATGGCTTTTTCCTCTCCGACAGCGCAGTGCCGCCTGTTGTCAAGGGGAGGAACTCACAAATGGCTGCCTAAGTTCCGCTCTCGGCTGGGCCGGGATCCCTTGCCGTTGAAGATCGGCGCTGTCGGATGAGACGATTGGCCCTGGGTTGGCTTCAAGGCCTCTGGGCGCCAACAGCATGAACGCGATGGCGATGGCGATCGATGCGATGATCGTGGCAGTACCAAAAACGTCCTTCATTTTCCAACCTGCAGCATTCGAAACTGCTAAACAACGCCCCGTAACGCCTGCCGTTCCCGCGACAGGCCTTCGCGCCGGTCCGCACCCGAGGAACCACCCATTTCAAACCGCCTACGTTGGGGACCCGCTGGAACGGCTTCCGGCCAGGCACAACGCCCTGGCGTTGCAAAAGGCGCTGAAAGGCAATCAAATGGGCGCGTCACCACTGAAAACCTGGCCCCTCGAATGAAAAGCCTGTCGATCGCCTTTGCTGCCGGTGCGATGATGTGGCCAGCGAGTGTCGCTCACGCCCGACCAGATACGCGCGCCATGACCTGCGCCGAGACGCAGGCGCTGATCCAAGAGCGCCACGCGGCGGTGCTGACCACCGGACCCAGCACCTATGACCGTTTCGTGCGCCAGTTCGGCAATGAGTGCGACTGGCCAGAGGTGCCGGTCTCGGTCGCGGTGCCGACCCGAGATGGGCAATGTCGCGTCTATCGCTGCGAGGAGCCGCCGTTCGACTTCCCTGGCTAGCTCCTGGCTTTGCGGCGATGCGGAACCGTTATGCCCGGCTGCGAATTGTAGCCGGCAACGGCTCGGTGTTCGTCGAGACTGCTTTCAGGCACCGGGCGTGGAGGCAGGAGGAAGCCATGTCCAGCGATTTCACGCGAAGCGGCAGTTGCCTGTGCGGCGGCGTTCAGTTCCGGGTGGCCGGCGACCCTCTCAGGGTCGGCCTTTGCCATTGCAAGGATTGCCGCAAGACTAGCGGATCGGCCTTCCAGGCCTTTGCCGTCTGGCCGCGAGCCGCCTTCGAGGCGGCCGGAATCACCAGCACCTATGGCGGGCGCAGCTTTTGCCCGACCTGCGGCAGCCGCGTTCCGTTCGTCGGCGAAAATGAGGTCGAGGTGGCGATCGGCGGCCTCGACGTAGCGCCGACCGAAGGGCTTGAACCAAGCTATGAACTGTGGGTCGGCCGACGCGAGCACTGGCTGCAGCCCCTGCCCGGCGCGCGCCAGTTCGAGCACGACCGGATCGCGGACGCCGCTGTGGACGACGCGCCAGCCAATGGCCTCGGCGAGCGCCTGCGCGAATCTGCGTAGAACTGAACAAGTTTGGGCAACACGCGCTTGCGTCGGAGCCAATCCGGATGCGGCTGTTTGTCGGCATTACCAGCGATCCCGACAGCGGCACCGCGCCGAAGTTCGAGGCCGTTTGCTGGCAATCCGGGTAAGATCGCGCCCGGAACGCAAAAAAGCCCGCCATGCCTTGCGGCACAGCGGGCGGAATTGGCCAAAGGCTACATTGCGTAGCCGTGAAATATCTACGAGGCGGCCGCTTTTTCGCGGACCGGGAGCTTCCAGCCCGGCCGCACGAAATGGCAGGTGTAACCGCTGGGATAGCGCTCGAGATAGTCCTGATGTTCAGGCTCGGCCTCCCAGAAGGGGCCCGCCGGGGCGAGTTCGGTGACGACCTTGCCCGGCCATAGGCCCGAGGCATCGACATCGGCGATGGTGTCCTCTGCGACCCGCTTCTGCTCGTCGTTTTCATAGAAGATCGCTGAGCGGTAGCTCGTGCCGACATCGTTGCCCTGGCGGTTCCTCGTCGTCGGGTCGTGGATCTGGAAGAAGAACTCGAGCAATGTGCGAAAACTGGTTCTGGCTGGATCAAAGACGATCTCGATCGCCTCGGCATGGGTGCCGTGGTTGCGATAGGTAGCGTTGGGAACATCGCCGCCCGAATAACCGACGCGGGTCGAGATCACCCCGGGGAAGCGGCGGATCAAGTCCTGCATGCCCCAGAAACAGCCGCCCGCGAGAATCGCGCGTTCGGTAGAAGCCATGTCACACCTCCTTTTGGATTTCTCCATAGGTGGGTATTCTCACCCGCTTCTTCCAGCGGCTCAAGTTGCTAACCGCCCAAGTGGCCGTTAATCGAAATCGACACGCGTAGAGCGAACACCCATCGACAGCTAGGCGGCGGGTGTTCGCTATCAAACAGGTTAGCGCTGCCGGCCGCCACGGCCTTCGTGGCCGTGTCCCTCGCCGCCAAGACAGTTGGAGTCGGCGATACCGCAGCAGCGGCCGGCCCAGAGCTTGTTGGTTGGCGAGTTTTCGCATTCGGTGTTGGCGGCCTGCTGGCCGGCCATGGCCGAGCCGGCCAAAGCAGATGCGGCAACAAAGGCAAGAAGAGTATTGCGAATGATTGCGGTCATTTTTGAATCTCCACGTTGAATGGCGTCTATTTGCAGCGATGTGTCGCCTGGCAACATGAAATGGTTCACTGAGGTTTCGAAAAAATGTCGTCGCGCCGGTTTCGATGTTTCAGGATCTTGCTGACGCTACTGCGATGACTCGCCGATCATTCGTCGCGCTGCGTGCGAAACCTGCGCACCACCACCTCGAAAACGATGTCGGAAATCCACATGGCGGAGACGCCGATGAGAAAGGCGGCGGCGAGCGTGGTGGTGTCGTCGGCTGCGTCAGGCATCGGTAGGCCGCTCGCCTCGACCCACGCGACCACAGGCAGTGTCAGATAAGCGGCGGCGAGCGCGCCGCAGATCGGCGAGGCCACCATCTCGCGCAGCTTGTAGCGATGGCGTGACAGCGCCCTCAGCACGCCGCCGGCGAGGCCTGCCGCCACCACCTGGCCCTTGATGCCGAGCAGGTCGAAAATGTCGTGCATCAGGGCCTCCAGCCGCAGAGTTTCGTTCCTTTGCGATTGTGGGCGAGAAGCGCCCTCGCCTCCGCGTCGGACAACGCATCGACCGTCTTCGCCGAAAGCCGCAGCGGCGCGGCGGCCGTGCAGAAGCTACCCCCGGCGGGGCTGCAGCCGGCAAGCGCCAGAGCGATCAGAACAGCGGTCAGTTCCTTGCCCATGATTTCAGCTCCTTTCGGATCGCATCGGCCGGCAGCGCGGCGATATCGTTGTCGACCTGATCGGCCACATCGCGCGCCGCCGTCTCGCCGGCCGCCTGCCTGGCGCGTTCGGCTCGTGCGCCGGCAAGCCGCTGGTGGAAGCCCCAGCCGAGTGCCGCGATGAAGGACGCCATCAGGCGCAAGAGCGCCGGATTGCCGAGCAGGAAGGACAGAAGCGCCGTCATGACAGCCACCACACGAACAGCGCGCCGATGAGGAGCAGCGCGCCGATCGCCCAGGGCAAGATCTGGCGAATGACTTCGGTGAGGAGCTGAACCATTCTTGCGCCCTCACTTCGACCAGTGGAATCTGTGTGCGAGCGCGTACCAGACTTCGGTGGCGGCGCTGACGGCGAGGCCGAATCCGGTTTCGAGCGCCATCTGGATATCGGGATCGGCAGACAGCGCCGCCGCATCGCCGGCGCCGAGAAGGCCGCGTGCGACGAGGACGCCGGCGCCATAGCGCAGGACGATGCGGATGATGACGGAAATCATTTGCAGAACACTCCAAGCAGGTTGCAGGGAAGATGCGCCGTCCAGGCCGCGACCGCGCCCAGCGCCAGCACGGTCAGCGCCAGGGTGCGGGCTGCCTTGCCGGGCGGCGCCTGACGGGGCGGGTCGGACCGCGCGCCGTCAGCCCGAGCCCCAGCCGCCGCCTGTTCGGCCACCGGCGCCGTCGCCTGCGGCGCGGAGTGAGCGGGCACAACAGGCCGCGCCGTAAGCAGCAGCGCATTGGCGCGCACCGACGCGATGCGCGCCCTCCAGCCCTTGCCGAAGGTCGGCCAGGTCGGCAGACGCTCGAGGAAGGCCAGACGCGCATCGCAGAGCGCGTCGATGACGACGCCGGCAGGCCTTGCTCTCGCGGCCCCGAGCGTCGCCGGACCGATGCGGCCGTCCCTGGCAACGCCGAGCACGGCCTGCAGATATTTCGCCGCCCTGCCCGGCCCGCTGTTCACGGCGAAGTCGAACACGGCGTAGTCGATGCCGTCGGGAAGCTCGGCGCCAAGCACGGCGTCCCAGTAGAAGCGGCGGTAGGTCCGCATCGTCGAGGAGCGGCCGGACGAGCGCTTCGAGGCCGCGGATGCGGCTGCGGATCTCCTCATCGGTCAACTGCTCGAGACTGTTGTTGTCGGCATGGAGGTGTCTTGAAAAATCTTTGGGAGAAAGTTCTTTGGGCAGCATCGTCAGCACGACCTTCAGATACTGGTCGGGCTTGTCCGCCCGCACCGCGGCGATGACGCCGGCGCCATGGGCGTGAAAATCGGCGCGCAGTGCTGCGGCAAAATCGTCGCCGAGGGTCTTTTTCGATCGCCGCGGACGCGCGGCGGCGGCCAACGGGTCGGGCTCGCGCTTCGACCTCGTGGGCTTCGCGCCCGGGGTCTTGCGCCGCGGCTTCTTCGCGGGGGCCTCGTCAGCCACGGTCCGCCCCGTCGGACGCCGGCGCCTTGGCGGATCTCCGCGCCTTGCTGGCCTTGCGAACAGACTTCTTGCGCGGCTTGGCGCGGGCCGGTTTTGGCGGGGCCTGATCGAACTGGCCGGACCCAGCCTCGCCAATTGGCAAGGCCGGCGGGACAGCGCCCCCCTCTGTCCTGCCCGTCCTCCGCAGCAGCTGCGCTGCAGCTGCGGAGGGTGGACCGGACATCTCCCCCACTTGGGGGGAGATTGGCAGCTTCGCCGACGCCGCCTTCAACTTCGAGCTGGTTGCGGCGATCGCCGACGGGTCGAGACCCTGGCGCGGAAAACCGAAACCGGCGACCGCATCGACCGGCCCGCCACGCACCATGCCGATGCGCACGCCCGGCGCCACTTCCTCGACACGGCGTGTGCTGTGCGGCCGGGCAGAAGTTTCGAACTCGCCGATGGCGCTGACGATCTCGGCGCCGTCATCGCCGGTGATGATGGTGGCATAGCGTGGCATGGGGACGTCCGTAACGTTCAACTGGAAAGGTCACGTTCCCGCCCACCCCCCTCTGGCCTGCCGGCCATCTCCCCCGCAAGGGGGGAGATCAGCAGTTCCGCCGATGGCGCTCTTCTTGCAGCATCGGCGATCGGCGAAGGCGACGGTGACATCCAATCTCCCTCCTTGCGGGGGGAGATGGCCGGCAGGCCAGAGGGGGGTGCTGTCCCGCCGTCATTGGATATTAGCGGCGGAGCGGTGCGACACCGGAAAAACAAAACCGCCGGGCGGCGGCGGCCGGGCGGCGGGTTGTTGGCGCAAATCAGCACCATGGACAAAATCATAGCATTGCTGCCCTCACCATGCAAGGGGTTTGGGTATTTTTTCCTACCATCTTTCGTTGTCTCGCACCCGGGCGCCGTCACAGCCCTGGATTGAAAATTTTATCGGAACCATGGGCAGCGCGAGCGGTTCCCACTAGGTCGCAACGCGACGACCCTTCGTTAGAAAAAGGAGAAAATCATGTTTAGAACCATCCTCGCGGCTTCCGCGCTCACGATCGGTCTGGCCACGGCTGCGATGGCCCAGAATGCCGGCAATGCGGATAGTGGCGGCATGGGCGGCAGCGGCCAATCGGTCACCGTCGACCCGGCCACGCCAGCCAACCCCGGCATCGACGAGAGCACGACCGGCAGCATTTACGGCGGCTCGGGCTATGATGACGGCATGAATTCGAACGCCGACCGCAATTGCGCACCTGGTCCGCAGGGCGCGCAGCCCGATGCCAGCAACCTGTCGCCGGGCAGCGGTGCGCCCACCGTGAACGACAACCACTGCGGCAAGTAAGCTGCAGCTTGACGTCCAGCCAATCATGACTGGTCGATGATGTCCGGCAAAGGCCGCGGGGTGCGCTCCGCGGCCGCTTCCGTTGGGCACCGGCCGACAGGGAACCGATGACTGCCGTGACCGTTGGCATGGATCGGATAGGAGAGACCAATGGCAGACAACGAGAACACTCCCGCCAGCGAAAGCAATTCGGCCGAAGCCCGCAACGGTCATTCCACCAGCCGCAGCAGCGCCAAGCCATCGCGCAGCCGCGCCGCCGCGCGCAGCGGCGCAAGCCGCAGCAGCAACGCTTCGAGCACCTCGCAGGAGGCGATGAAGAAGCAGATCGCGGAGCTGAAGCGCGAGGTGACCCGGCTGAACCGGATGCTCGCCGACCAGGCCGAGGATGCCGCCGAGACGGCCGAGGGCTGGTACCGGGGCGCGGCCGACCGCGCTTCCGGCTGGTACAGCGGCGCCTCGGATCGCGCCTCGCGCGCCGCCAGGCAATTGCGCAGCCAGGCGAGCAGCGTGTCGGAGGCGGTGCAGCAGAACCCCGGCACGGTTTCGACCGCGGTTGCGCTCGGCGGGCTGTTCGGCGTGCTCATCGGGCTGGCCATCGCCAGGACCTCGGAGCCCGATCCCGACTGGTTCCGCCGCTGGAGCCGTTAAGCGCGAAACGGCCCGCCGTTTCGTCGCTGCCCCGCAGACCTCAAACGAGGCGCGAGACGGCCAGCCGTCTCGTCACCCGCGCACAAGCTCCAGCAGAAACCGCACAGGCTGGCCATTAGCTGGCGCTTATGGAGTCATCCGCGCGGGGGAATCGCGGAGAGCAGGCATGGACCGACCTGCCATGGCAACCGTCTTTCGGATGCGGCATGCGCCAGCAAGCATTTCGGGTGTTCGCAGCCTGGGCCGGGGCCAGGCGGATCCGATCTTCCACTCACGGCCGCTCGGCGAAGCGATCCGCGTCATCGCCCAGGCCGACGGCCAATACGACCTCATCGCCGTCGCCATCACCTATGGCGACCGTTCCACCCCGCCGCTAGGCGGCCGTGAGATAAGGCTGCTGTGGGCCGAATACGGCCAGCGCTGGCTGGAGGCATAGGGGGAAGCCGTTCTCCCCGGATCGGAAACGCCGCTCGTGCGTTTTGAGGCGAGGTCAATGGGAGGAGCACGCCATGAACGTCGCCAATCTGCAACTCGAGGGCCTGCTGATGGCCGTCGCCGCGATCAACCATGTGCTGGTGCGCAAGGGCGTGCTGACGGTCGAGGAGATCGACATCGCGCTGCGCAAGGCCGAGGCCATCGAGACCGGAGAAGACAGGTCCGAGGGCATGTCGGCGTCGAGCCGCGACGCCGTCAACTTCCCGATCCGCCTGCTCGAGATTGCCAACCGATGCCAGCCGGAAGCCGACATGCCGTCCTTCTCGAAGCTGGCCCGCATGGTCGGCCAGATGAAGGAACCCTACAACGACCAGATGTGATGGTGATGCGAAGGCTTTGATGGCGGCGCTGCCCCTCATCCGCCCTTCGGGCACCTTCTCCCCGTAAAACGGGGAGAAGGAAAAGCTCACGCCCTGCCCGGCCAGCCCTGGCGGACGGCGAGCACGCTGCCCGGTCCGTGGACGGCGGCGAAGAACAGGCCGGCCAGAAAAGTAAAATGGTCGACGAAGAAGCCGAACTCGGCCTGGTTGCCCGCCCAGTGCGAGGGACCGTGGAAGGCGAAGCCGAGGAAGATCACATAAAGGGCCGCGATGAGGGCCGCCGGCGTGAACAGCGCTCCGGTGAGGAAGGCGACGACCAGCAGCACTTCGAGGATCGCCGCGCACCAGGCGAGCAACAGCGGGAACGGGAAGCCGGCGGCGGCGATGTAGCCGGCCGTGGCGCCCATATCCATGAACTTGAAGGTCACGGCCATGGCGAAAACGGCGGCGAAGATCAGGCGGGCGATGAGGATGGCGGCGGTCTGCCAGGCCGATTGAACATTTTCCACGATACTTCTCCGGGTTGAAGCGATTGATGTGCTCCAAGGACGGGCGAAGCGCGATGATTCCGACAGGGGTGGGGAAAATTGTGGCCTTGGGCAAAAAACACCGGGCCGGCGGGACAGCGCCACCCCTCTGTCCTGCCGGACATCTTCCCCACGGGTGGGAAGATCAGCAGTTTGGGCCCCTCGCTCCTCCTCCAACGCTTGGAGATTGGCGAAAGCAAGCGTGCAGTCCGATCTCCCCCCAAGTGGGGGAGATGTCCGGCAGGACAGAGGGGGGCGCGAAGGAACGCGGCGCTCCATTGTCCGCCCCCCCGCTCCCCTACCCCGCCCTCGCCCGTGGCGGGTGGCTGATCGACTCCCGCACGGTGCCGTAGGCGGCGCCCCACCGGTCGGTCATGTCGCAGCGTATGTCCCACAACTCGGGGAAGAAGCGATGGCGGGCGCCGCCTTCCAGGATTTCCACCGGCCGGCCCTTCAGCGACTTCGCGCCGAGCCCGATCGAGCGGTGGATCAGATAGAGGTGGTTGGCACGGAATTTCTGGAACAGCTCGTCGAATTCGATCAGCGCTTCGGCCACGGCATAGGCATCGCCATGGTCGTAATGGGCGTCGTAGATGTCCGCGACCGTCAGCCCGCGGCCGTCGAGATAGGAGTGCTTGAAGGCCCGCCACAGCTCCGGGGGCAGGCGCAAGATGAATTTGAAGCCGGGCGATTCCTGGCCGCTGCCGTTGCCGAGCTGCAGCCGGATCTGCTGGTACTCCTTGGGCGACATGGTTTCCAGCAGATCGAGCTGCGCCGTCATCAGCCGCATCAGGCGGTGCACGCGGCCCATCAGCGTGACGATGCGATGGGTGTCCTGCCTTTCCAGCCAATCGAGGACGTCGACCAGCGTGTAGGCCATGAGCTTCATCCACAGTTCCTCCACCTGGTGCACGATCTGGAATTGCAACTCGTCGGCATTGACCATCTCGGAAAGCCGCTTCTGGCAGGAAAGCAGCCGGTCGCAATTCAGGTAGACGCCGTAGTCGAGCATCTCCGGCGCCTCGATGCGGGCGTGGTAATCCGGCTTGTCCATGGCTCAGCCTCCTTGCACGATGCCCCGAGGATAACGCCTCCGGCTTGAACATTGTTTCTATCTGTTATCCTATCGGCCGATCGCGGAGGACGAAAACCGTTATTCTTAGGAACATCGGAGAACAATTCATGCTGGATGCCGCAGACCGCAGAATAGTGGCCGCCCTCGAGCGCGACGCTCGCGTTTCCTTCGGCGAACTGGCCGAGTCGGTCGGTCTGTCGAAGACGCCGTGCTGGAAGCGGGTGAAGGCGCTGGAAGAGGCCGGCGTCATCCGCGGCTATTCCACGCGCATCGATCCGGCGGCAATCGGCTTCGGCATCGAAGCCTTCATCCAGGTGTCGATCGACTTTGAAGTGTCGGACGCCTTCGAGGCCGCGGTGAAGCGGCACCCGCTGATCCGCCGCTGCTACGCCACCACCGGCGAGGCCGACTATCTGCTGCAGATCGTCACCGTCGACATGAGGGCGCTCGACAGGATGCTGCGCATCGAGCTCAGCCGCCTGCCCGGCGTGCGCCGCACCGTCACCTCGATGGCGATGCGCGAGATCAAGGGCGAGATCTCGTTCGCGGATGCAGCAGCGCATGTGCTGAGGTAGTCATGATCGGCAGGCTGGCGCGAAGGAACGCTGCGGCGGCTCAGATCACGTCAGGCCCCGCAGGAGCAGCCGGCTCAGGCTTCCGCGCCGCCTGCTCCTTCTCGGCGTCGGCCTTGCGCTTGGGGCATTCCTCGAAATCATGGTCGCGGCCGCCGCAATAGGAGCAGCATTTGGCGGGGGCGTCGGGGTGGAGTATCGAGGCCATTCCCAAGAATGCACGAAAACGTTTCCAGTTGCAGCAATTGCGTGAACTCGTCGCAACTGCAGCCCGATGCCAAGTACAAAACCCAGGAGCTCGCCGCGTGCGCGGCGGGCTCCCGGTCAATCACTCACGCATGCGCGTGGGGATGGCGGGCGTCCCAGACGGCCCAGGCCGATGCCACGACCACGAGCACGCCGAGCACGACATGCGTGGTCATGATGTTCGTGTCGGCTGCAAAGCCCAGCAGCCAGGGCGACACGATCAGCCAGAGTCCGAGGACGAGATTGACCCATTCCTCCCACTCGGCGAACATCGAAAGCGTCGCCAGCGCCAGGGCGCCGAGCGCAACGCCTACGATCCAGGCGTTCCACGCGGGAACCATCACGCCGGCAAAGCCGATGACCCAGGGGGAGAGGAACAGGCAGATCGCCAGGATCAGATTGACCCAGTCCTGGCCCCGTCTTCCTTCCATCAGTTTGATTGCCATGACAACCTCCATGGGGAAGCTTGACAAAAGCAACTGCGTTCGCGTGGACATTGCACGCTTAGTAATTGATGTAATTACGTTTCTGCGGATTGCAAGGAGGCGCCGGGCGGCTCCGGCTTGCGGGTGGCTCACCACCAGCACGCGAACAGCGGCGCCTATGCGCCGAATTCCGCCTGGCTCTCGGCCCCGAGCTGCGGCACGATGATCGCCTCGAGCGGCGCCGTCAGTGACCATGTCAGCTCGCCGGGCGCGCGTTCGAGGTTGGAGGAGCCGCCAAGCGACTGCGGCGCCACACGCTGCAGCACGACCGTACCGAAACCCTTGCGCACCGGTTCCGTCGCGGCACCGCCGTTGCCGGCCGAGACTTCCCGCCAGGTAAGATGGAACAGGCGCTGCGCGTCCGCGCCGGTGTCAACCGTCCAGGTGATCTCGACCCGGCCGCCCTCGCCTGCCAGCGCGCCATATTTGGAGGAGTTGGTGCCGAGCTCATGGAAGGCCATGCCGAGATTCTGCACGGCGTTCGACTGCAGCGTCAGCAGCGGACCGGAGAGCGAGATGCGCTCCTCGTGGCCGAACGGCTTCAGGTGCTCCTGGATGAGATCGAACAGGCTCGCACCCGCCCACTCCGAAGTGACCAGCAGGTCGTGCGAGCGCGACAGGGCCATGATGCGCGAACGGATGAGCTCCTCGAACTCGCCGGGATGGGCCGAGCGCTTGCTGGTTTCCCTCACCATCGACAGGATCACCGCGAACTGGTTCTTCACGCGATGATTGACCTCGCGCATCAAGAGCCGGATGCGGCGTTCGCTCTCCTTGGCGGCGCTGATGTCGCGGGCGATCTTGGAGGCGCCGATGATCTCGCCGTTGCGGTTCTTGATCGGCGATATCGTCAGCGAGACGGTGATCAGCGAGCCGTCCTTGCGGCGGCGGATGGTCTCGAAGCTCGGAATGCGCTCGCCCCTGCGGATGCGGGAGATGATATCGGTCTCCTCGTCGTGCATATGCTCGGGGATGAGCATGAGGATCGATCGGCCGATCGCTTCCTCGGCGGTGTAGCCGAACATGCGCTCGGCCGCGAGATTCCAGTTGGTGATGATGCTGTTGAGGTCCTTGGCGACGATGGCATCGAAAGAAGAATCCACGATCGCCGCCAGCCGCGCATCGGCAATCGAATCTTCCGGATCCCTGCCCCCACTTCTCGTCATCGGCAAGACGTAGCGCGTTTCAGCCACAAGGCAACCGCCTAGCTGCCGTCGGAAGGAGGTTTGGCAGAAAGGTCGTCCTTCGTCGACAGCACGCCGAAGTCCTGAGACTTGGTGCCGGACTCGGCAGTCAGGAAACCGTCAGACGCCAAGCCGCGGCGCAACAGCTCGCGCACGGCCGCCGATCGGCTCGGCATCCGCTTTTCGAAACGCCAGTTTTCCAGCGCCGCCAACTCCTCGTCGGTCAGCATGATCTGCAGCCGTTGCGGACGTTCCAGCTCAGCCACTTCAATCTCCCTCAAAGAAGCCGAATGCTCCGAATGAGCATGTGTCTAATTATGAGTAGAAATAGGATCGGGCTCATAAAACGTCAAGGAAGCCCCATGAGCGGAAACAGGTTCAGGCTAACGATACCAACGATGGTTAGAAACAACATTTGGTGCCTTATGCTAACTTATTGATTTATTTGGCCGTTTTAACATTTGTGTGTTGCCAGCGCGCTTAGATGGGCGCATTGTGGGAGCAGAGGGACAAACCCCCTTGAAAGGAGGGTTTTCCAATGTTGGGATTTTCCACTCGGATGCGCGACGATGCCCACTGCAAGGTTCGCCAGGCCCTGCAGGACCACGGAATCGTCAATATCATCAGACTGTCGGAAGAGATCCGGCTCAAGAACATCGACGACAACATCGCCCGCGAGGACATCGAAGGCCTGGTGATGCAAGTCGCCCAGCTCTACGGCGCGCCGATCGAGTTCGATGAGGAGGCGCTGACGGCACTCGATCTTCCCGATGCCTGCGCCGGCGACAACCGCAACGACCTTGAAAAGGCGTTGAGCGAGCGGTCGCCGCCTGGCGTGACGATCGATCTGTTGCAGCTCAATCCGGAGAAATAGCCCGTTCAGGGGGCGCCGGGCTTCTTGGCGTCCGCCTCGGCAACCCAAGGCGGCGGCTCAAGCGGTCATCCCGTCAAGCAGACGCAGCCCGGTCTCATATTTCTGCGGCGCGGCTCCTGTCTGATGCGCCTGCCACAGATTGTCCTTCAGATCGGCTTGCTTGACCGATTTCGCCACAGGATGCGAAGCCGCCCGAGAGATGAAGTCCTGCTCGCTCTCGTCGAGCCGCTTGGTCAGAGCGTCCACCGCGGCCACGACGGACTGGCTGAAGCCAGCCGCTTCCAGCTGCTCCAGCGTCCAGCCTTCGCCCTTCTCCACCACGTCGTGCAGATAGGCGACGGCCTTTTCTTCGAGCGTCTCGACCGCGTCGGCGACGCGCCGGACATGTTCGATATAGGGACGGCCGGTCTTGTCGGTCTGCCCGCTATGGGCCTGTTCTGCAATCTTCGCCGCGCGGTAGAGCATCTCGTCTCGATCCAAGAAAAGTCCGCCACGGCGGGGGACGGCCGGGGCGGACTTGTCCGGGCAAATACCCGGTTCGGCAGCGCGCCTTCTTTCATGGGAGCAGGGCTTGCGCACCAGCCTGGGTCTCCAACATCGAAGCTGCGGGAATGTTCCGCCCGGGCTGGAATTTTCCGCAGGGAACCGGCGCGCGAGACGCCCGTTTGGCTTCACAGGTGAAACAAAGGAGAACCCCATGGACTGGAACCGCGTCGAAGGAAACTGGAAGCAGGTCAAGGGCAAGGTCAAGGAACAGTGGGGCAAGCTCACTGACGACGACCTCGACCGCATCGCCGGCAAGCGCGACCAGCTGGAAGGCAAGATCCAGGAACGCTACGGCATCGAGAAGGACCGTGTCCGCCGCGATGTCGACGACTGGTACGACCGTCAGGCCTGGTAAGCCTCCGCGGGCGAACGAGCGCCGCAGCCCGAGGCCGGGCTGCGGCTTCTAACCCAAGGTTTTGCATTGCCGAACAAAGCGGATTATTCTTAGTTGACTAAGTGATTCCTGGCGCGGTGAACCGATGCCCAAGAAGAAATCAAGACCGGCCTTGCATGCCATGGCGGCGGCCTCCCGCTCGGAGACGGCAGAGGCGGTTTATTTTGCCCGCAAGTGCGGCCTCACGCCCGATGAAGCGCTGCGCATGATCCGCGAGGCGCAGCAGATATCCGAGCCGAAGACCCCGGCGAGGGAGAAGCGCAAGCGTTAAAGCATGTCTCCCGAAAGTGGGAACCGGTTTCGGAACAAAGACATGTGCAAGTCAAAAATCTGATGCAGATGGAGCGAGCCTGAACGCTCGCCTCGCGTATCCGGCCGGCCACGCTGCAAGGCGCCGCCGGCCGGCTTGTTTGCCCGGGAAGTTTGTCCTGAAGGTCTACGCGCTCGGCGAGGCGGTGCGGATTTGCTCGGCCAGTTGGGCCATCGCCCGGGCGATCGGATACATCTTCCGCTTTTCGAAGCGCCTCGCCTGGGCCTCGGCCAGCGTCGCGCAACGCTCGCGCTCCGCGGCAATGTCCAGCTGCGGCGGTTCGGTCCAAACGATTTGCATGGTTTCTTCGCTCCCGGCTGAAGTCTGTCCCTGACCAACTGCGGCCGATTAAAACTGTTCCCGCCGCCGCGCAGGTATTGAGCCAATTCGCGGGGGAAAAAGCGCCGGATTATCAAATGTTAGCGCGCTTTGAAGAACAACCCCATACCTCGTCAGGCACACCTCTTCTGCAGCCCCTTGAGACCGGGCCCCCGGCTCGCGCTCATGGAAGACATGAATGCTTGAATCCCTTTTCCTCAACCTCGGCCAGCACGACAGTCTATCCGACGAAGAGAAGTCGCTTCTCACGGACCTGATGTCCGGCGAGAGGCATTTTACCGCCGGCCAGGATATCGTGTCGTCGGGATCGCGGCTGACCCACAGCACTTTGATCCTCGATGGGCTGGCGGCGCGCTACCGCGTGCTGTCCGACGGCGGCCGGCAGATCACCTCGCTGCATGTGCCGGGGGATTTCGTCGACCTCTACGCCTTTCTCCTGAAGACGATGGATCACGGCATCACGGCGCTGTCGCCGTGCCGCGTCATCGTCGCCGACCACTCGAAGCTGCGCAGCATCACCGAAAGAGCGCCGCATCTCACCAGGCTGCTGTGGCTGGACACGCTGATCGACGGCGCCATCCACCGCGAGTGGATCGTGGCGATGGGGCGGCGCTCCAAAGTCTCGCATCTGGCGCATCTGTTCTGCGAGCTGTTCGTCAGGCTGCAGGTGGTGAAGCAGACCAATGGCATGAGCTTCCACCTGCCGGTGTCGCAGGCGGAGCTGGCCGACGTGCTCGGGCTGTCCGTCGTTCACATGAACCGCGTCATCAGCGCGCTGCGCAACAGCGGCGTCGTCTCGTGGTCGAACCATACGGTGACCATCCTCGACTGGCACAGGCTGCAGCAGATTGCCGAGTTCGATCCGACCTATCTCAGCATGACGCGGGAACCCCGCTGAGCAATTCCAGGAAAAGTGTGCAAGGGTCCACGGCTAGTCTGGACGCCGCTTGTGGTGTGCCGATTCCTGGTTCTCGCCGCGAAGCATCTCCCTGTCGTCGGGATCGACCAGGTCGCTGTCGCCGGATTTCAGCGAGCGGCCCTTCTCGCGGGCCACGCGCTCCTGCTTCGAACGCTTCAATTCCTCCTCGGCATTGAAATCGCCGTCCGCATTGCGGGTGTTGACCCGCTCCTCGATGATCCGCTGCTGCTGGTCGTGGGTCGCCTTGCCTGCCATGGCTCGCTTGCTCCTCGCTTTCGTGGATCTTGCCCCCGCCGCCCCTGATCAAGAGCCCGCCCGCAGGGGGCACGGGCGAGCTCGTGTCGGGGCCAACAACATCCGACAGCGGCACGGTCGGGGATGTAGGCTTGAGCCGCTTTACCGAACTTCAAAAGCAAGCCGATGTTCCTGGGAAAAAGCGACAGGCTTTATTGGCCGAAAGCATGACGACGCCAGCAAGCGTCCGCTCGCCTCTGCCGGTCACCGACGACGACGAAGCTCCGCCTCCACGATGAGCACTACGAGCCAATTCGATGCGACTGAGGTCGCACGCCTCTGCGCATTGGTCCCCCTTGCGGAAACTCGGGCCTGTGCTGCTCGTTTGCAATGCGCCGCCGATGTAAAACCCCTCTCATCGTCGGTTTTGGAAAGTGGTGGTGCCCGCCATTCATGCTGTGGCGGGCATCTCCTTCAGGCGAGTTGGTCAAAGCAATCGGCTGTGCCGCCGCACCGACGCGGCGGGACCGCTACCCAGTTTCTCAGCGCTTACCGAGAGATCTGCGATTTGGGTTTTGGCTGGCTTTTGGGGAGCAGCGGAATCGGCGCGTGCGCCAGCCTCGCCGCCCGCAGGCGTGCGGTCTTGGCGTTTCTTTTTGCCATCTCGTCTTCGATGATGGACCGTGCGGCCTGAGTGGTCGCCTCGCTCTTGCTGTCGCGTTTCGGCTTCGACAATTCCGACATTCTCTTGACCTCAGTGCTCGCCCGATGAATTTTTTCGTGCGTGTTCAAGTTCGGCCTGACGCCGCGGTTCCCAGCGAGGTCCACCGCTGCCGCGCGGGAGAACTCCGCCCGAGCCGCGGATCCCCGGTCTTCTCCGTCGGGCCACCATGTTTGCACCTTGGTTTCGTCAAGCAGGCGACGCGAACGCGCGATGCTTTCTCGCGAGCCCGCGAGGGCTTGGGCCACGTCCCTTTCGACGTCACAGCGCATCCGGCTCGCGTGCCTCAGCAGCGCAGCGGACTGCTCCAAGATTCCAAGGTGCTGGTCCAGCAGAGACATGGTCGCTCCGGTCTTTGATACAGACGGGAGCGCGTGGGCTGTCTCTCAGCCGCCGACGTCCTTTGGGTAGTTGCCGACGATGCATATCACATAGGGCGCAGCTCCTGGGTTTCAAACGCTCAGCAAATAAAAGCCCGCCGCCAAGCCAGGGAGACAAGGCGACGGGCTTTCTCTAGCGACCCAGAAGCGGACCATGACCGCTCGCATCTACAAACCCATAGCCGGCGCGACCGTTCCATTAGCGCCCTCAAATATTAGCTTGGGCCGAAATATCCGGCGGCGATGCTGCATCGCTTTTGCCCACAGCTGCAGCGCGCCATAGACCGTCTCGGATCTCTTGGGCCGCGACGCCCGTGCGCATGGCGGATGCGATGGGCAGCCTATGAAGCATCTTTTGATGTCGCGGCTGCCAACCTTTGTCGGCTAGGTCTGAATGCGCGGCGAACTTCGGGTTCGCCGGGCCGGCGCCGGGTTTCCCCCCAACAGGCAACAGGCGCCGGTCACTTTCGCTAAAGCACCTCACGCTGAACGGCTTCAAGCGACGCGCTTCAAGTCTTTGTTCTTTACGACTATCGTTTCCCCAGAAGCGCTACACACTTGTGGGCGACAGGAAATCAGGATGCGCACCAAGGCGCGCTGGCGAGCGCTGCCGTCATTCGTCGGGCGTCCGAACATGGTTCGTGAATTGCAGATTTCGATCGTCGCGACCGGCCTTGCGGCATTCCTGGCAAAAGATGACTTTGACCAAATCGTGCTGCATGCAGGACTGGTTGGCGCCGAGCCGCCGCACCAGTTCGGCGACGTTCAGGATCGCGGACTCCTTACAGTTAAGACAATAGACGGAGAGGCCCGTGCCGGCCTCCAACTTCTCGCCGAGCGTACCCTCTGCGAAGGGAAAATTCATGGTCAGCCCAACTCCCAACCCGCTCGATGTTGGATTGAACGAGCCCTGCCGCGGAGGTCGAGCAGGCTCCCGAATGCGTGCCGGCCAACTGCGGCGCGGCTCCTGGCCAAGGGTCACCGCACCGCGACACCCAACCGAGTGACCCGGCGAATGTTCCGTTAGAGGTTGCTTGAACACCACTTGGCGTGGATTGGGCCCGTTGTCGGCTGTGCGCTCCGACAACGGGCCTCCTCGTCCGGTCTGCTTTGGGTGACTGCAAACCGGACCCCACCCCGACACCAATTCAGGCCCGACGCGGCTCCAACTGTGCGGCTTCACCGTTGGATGCGCCGTAACAAAGGTTAAAAAACCGATCCGACCGAGGTCCGATGTCACCAAGCATTGGTCCTGCTGTCGCTGCTGATTTGCACACGCCGCATGTGAACCCCTCCCGTCGTCGGTTTTTGGAAAGTGAAGGGGATCCGCCATTCTCCCCAGATGGCGGGCATCTGCGGCCGGAGCGATCCGCTATCTCACGGCACGCCCAGCCCCGATCCGCTCGCGGGCCTCCTGGACCTTGAGGCGAACTTCCTGCGCCAGATGTTGTTGGGCGCGGATCTCGGCAAGGAGCCGTCGCCGTTCCGCCCGCAACTTGAGCGCCTCCACCCATAATTTCCAATGATGATCGTCACAGTCTTCCACGTGCTCAGGACCCTAAAATTGGGGAAACCAACGCGCTGTATGCCGCCTTCGTTCCTTTGGGGTGGGTTATCCGCTGCTGCTGCCCTTGCGCATCATCTCCGAAATGCGGATTGGCGCTATCGCCTCCCTGGTCGCCTCGATGATGAAGTTGCCAAATCCGCCGCGCTCGAAGCCTGGCGAGGAACATTTTCCCGGTAACGGTGTTGAGTAGGACGGCGCGACGCAGAACGCGCCGGGTCGGGAAATGGCAGGTCGCCCTTTGATTGGGAGACGCCCCAGGAGGCCCCGACAAGAGCCCGCCCATCAGCCTCAGGAGCGGGCTCTTTCATGTGAAAAACCACATCGCCTAACCCAGGTGAATGCGCCCCTGTCCCGCTCCGGCACCATGGCGAGCCATGCCACTCTATTTCTTCGACATCAGCGCCAACGGCCATCGCACTGCCGACGATCTGGGTGTCCATCTGGACTCCCCGGACGATGTCCGAAAGGCTGTTTCGTGGACGCTGCCGGCCATTGCCATGGAAGAGAAGCAGCGGGGAGATCGCAGTTACATTGCTTCGGTGCGGGATGAACGTGGGCAAGTGGTCTATACCGCCACGCTGACCTTCACGGATAGCTGGCATTAGCGGACCGCTGGCGCCACATCCCCAGCGGTGCCTAGTACCCTCCGCGCGGCCTTCTTCGGCGCATGAGTGAGAGCCGGGCGGCCGGCTTCCAGCACGCGGAACATTCGCCTGCGGCCGCTGTTTCTTCTGCCAGGAGGAACAGCCATGGCTGACGACAAAAGCAAACGCGATTTCCATGATCGCGACCGCGTCTCGGGCGACGAGCAATATGAGGTCGCCTATTTCGCGAGGAAATTCCAGCTGACGATCCCTGAAGCGCGAGAACTCATCAGCAAGCACGGCAACGACCGGGCGACGCTCGAGCGCGAAGCCAAGGCACTTGGCTCACAGTAGCGCTCTATCGGGTGGAAGGCCCTCGGCGAAATCGGCTTGCCGGTGATCTTCTCGACTGCCGCGGCAGCGCCGCGGGATAGCCGGCGCCCTCAACGCAGAAAAACCCGCCGGCCACGGCAGGAAAGGCTGGGGCCTCGCCAGGAGTGTCTGGCGACCCCGAACCTCATGCCATGAACCAAAATCTCCCGAGCGTCGAAGGCGCTTGACGCGTCCGTTCGGTTCGACCCTCCTCCAGCCGCAAGAATATCAATGCCGGGCCTTCAGGAAGCGGGCCTCGCGCAACAGGGAGGCCCAGTCGGTGCCGATCAGCTCCACAAGCTCGCGCGCCTGCTCCTCGGAGATCTCGGCTGCTTTGGCAAGGCGAGGCGCCAGCAGCGAGACTTCGGCTTCTTTGTGTTTGCCATCATTGTCCGGCGATTTCATGCGCCACCTCCTTTCCCATTGAACCGACTGGATGGAAGGTGGTTTCACGGAGGCTCACCGATGAAACAAAATGTGAAGCCGGCGTGATTTGCGCGCGGTCCCGGCCAGACCGAGGACGCTGCATTCGCTGCTCAAGCTGGCAAAAAGGCCCGCCGGCAGGCCGGCGGGCAAGTCTTGCTGGAGTACCAGAAACATTCTGGCTCTAACTGAACCGCCTCCCGGCCGACTTGTTCCGGGATGCCGCGGGTCCGGATCGGCGTTGCCGGCGAGACCGCGAAGCCCGCCGCGATCAGTCGCGAACGAACAGCGCCTCGTCCTCGTCGCGCTGCTTGCCGCCCAGGGCGGCGGCAACGCTGGCGATGAAAGCGCCGACGATCATCGACAGGGCGCCGACGAAGGCGAAGGTGGCGCTTGCCTTCCTGGCGGTGTCGGCGGCGGCCTTGGCCTTGTTCTTGGCATCCTCGACGTTGGCGATGACGGTATCGACGCGCTTGGCGGCATCAGCCTCCGAGAGCCCTGTGCGGGCAGCGACCAGCTTCGCCAGATAGGCCTTGTCGTCGGCCGTCACTTCGCCCCTGGCTGCGCTGGCAACCAGGATGCGCGAAGCTTGCGCAGTCGCACCGGCATCGTTCTGGCCAGCCGAGGCGACCGTACCGGCATCGGCAGGACGGAACAGCGTATCGACGAAATAGCCCATGCCGTTGTCGGCGGTGCCATCACCGGCATTCGCCGCCGCGGCAGAAGACGCGCCCATCGCAGCGCCGGAGGCGACGTTGGAGGCCGCCTGCACGCCTGTGCCGACGGCCGCCGACAGAGCGGAGCTGAGCACGCCCGCAACGAGCAGCGTCGCGAGCGCCCAGGCGAGGAAGCCATGCGCGGTATCGCGGAAGGTGATCTCGTCGTCGTGGATGCCGACCCACTTGGTCCGCAGGCGACCGGTGAGATAACCGCCGAGCCCCGCCGACAGCCATTGCACGACGACAAGCCAGACGGCGGCAGAAACCGCGAATGTGGTTGGCGAGGCGCTGCCGCCGGTCCATGGCGAGACCATGGTCAGGCCGAGCCCCGAGCCGATCAGCATCAGGATGATGGTCAGCGTCGAAGCGGCGAAGGCGCCGGCGATGATCGGCCCCCAGCTCACCGCGGACGATGAGGATTCCTTGGCGCCGGAAACGGCGACGTCAGAAACTACGGTGCTCATCTCGAACTCCTACCGCGCGAACAGCATGAGCAGGATGATGATTGGAATCGGAACTCCGAGCAGCCAAAGCAGTATGCCGCGTCCCATGGGAACCTCCTGTATTTGAGACACAGTAGCAATTCCCGGAATCGGCTTTCGTTCCAAAGCTTTACACGGCGAAGTTCAGGGCAGGCCGCGGCAGTCATAGCCTTCGCCCAGCGCCCTTGCCGCTGCCGCGGCGAGGGCGCAGTCTCGCGGCAAAGGAACTTCAGCCGCGGCCAAATGTTCCACTTGGACGGCTCAGGGTTCGCAGACACGCTGACCGGCGTTTTCGGAAACCACGACCGGGAATTGCACGACGCCATGACAGATCGTCACTGCATCTGCTCAAGGGCCTTGGCTATTCGATCTCGACGGCAAGCGTCGTGCTGCTGACGATCGTCAGCTGGCAGCATGCGTCACAAAACCCACTGCTGATCGTCTGCCTGCTCGGCGGCACCTCCACCTCCGTCATCGGCATGTTCTGCCGCTGGCTTTCCTATGAAATCGAACACCGCCAGGAGGAGCGGCGGGACCACGCGACAGGGCAGCGTCCGACCGGACCGGTCAATCACCGGCCGGCAGCATCAACCATGCCTTCCTCCCCGCAGCTGCGAGATTAGCGTGGCGATCAGGCTGCTGATCACAATCCACCTGGTAACCTCACGGTCCGGCGTTTTGGTGACTGGCCGGCCGACCGGCCTTGCCTTGTCGCCGCTGGCTGCGGCCACCACGGGCGCGAGGTCGGGCCGGCTGCCGCGCCGCACCGAATAGGCGCGGGTGATCTCGGCGCCGAACAGGAAGATCTGGGCCGAGTAATAGACCCACAGCAGCACCACCATCAGCGCGCCGGCCGCGCCGTAGGAGGTCGCGATCGAGCTGCTGCCGATATACCAGCCGATCAGCGACTTGCCGATGGTGAAGAGCAGCGTGGTGACCAGCGAACCTACGGCGACATCACGCCATTTCAGCCGACGGTCCGGCAGGACCTTGTAGATAGCGGCAAACAGAACCGCGATCAGCACGAAGGAGACGACGGTGTTGATCGAGCTCACGATCAACTCGCCGAACGGCAGGTGCCGATTGATGACGTCACTCAGGGCCGAGATCGCGGTGCTCGCGGCGAGCGAGACCAGGAGCATGAAGCCGAGCGCGGCGACCAGTCCGAGGCTCGCCGCCCTCGCCCGCACCAGGCGCGAAAGCGAAACGCCATTGGGCTCGACCTTCCAGATCTCGTTCAGCGACTGCTGCATCTCGCCGAAAACGCCGGAAGCGGTGATCAGCAGCGTGACAAACCCGATGATGGTGGCGAGCGTTCCCGACCAGCGCTGCGAGGCGGTCTCGATCGTCGCCTTGAGCAGATCGGCGCTCTCCGGCCCCATCACGCCCGAGATCTCCGCCGAGAGCGCGAGCTGGGCGGCGTCGTTGCCGATGACGAAGCCGGCGACCGCCACCACGATAAGCAGGATCGGCGCCAGCGATGTCGTGGCGTAGAAGGCCATGGCCGCACCATGGCTCAGCGCATTGTCGTTGAGGTAGCCGGTGAGGCTTTCCTTCAGCAGTATCCAGGCTTCCTGAAACCAGCGATGCATGGCTCTCACCGTCTCTATTTCGGGCGCGGATCCTCGAGCGCCGCTCCGATCGTCTCGAACGACCCGGCCCGGCGCTTTTCGACGGCCTCGGCGAGCGCCAGCGCGGCGTTGGCCACCTCCGTCTGCACGGCACTGTCGGCGTCGAGCTCGTCATGGCTGGTCGCATAGGGCTTCCAGTAGCCGATATAGCGGTGGAGCTCGGCCGCCTCGCCGACCTGGTCGAGCTTCATCGAGCGCAGCGCGTCGACGAGCGCGTGGCGCACGTTTTCGGCGCCTTCCGTGTCGCCATGGACGACGACGGAAAACAGCCGGCCTTCGAGATGGCGTGGATAGGCCCAGCCGGCGAGCTCGGCCTGTTTGGCGAGCGTGGCGTTCTTGCCTTGCGTCAGCGACGGATCGGGATTGCCGCCGTCGGCGCAGACCAGGCGGTCCATCATCAGCTTCACCGGCGAGGAGGTGTGATACCAGTTGACCGGCGTCACGATCATCACGCCATGCGCCTCGACCCAGAGCGGGTAGATGTCGTTCATCCAGTCGTCGATCTGGCCGAGCGAATGGTTGGGATAGCAGGAGCACGGCCAGTGGCAGAGCGCCGCCGCCGTCGAGAAGCAGGCCTTGCACGGATAGATCTTGCGGCCGTATTCGGAGGCGAGCCGCGCCAGGTCGAGCAACTCGACCGAAAAGCCTGGCCTTGTCGCGATCGTCCGCCGCGCCAGCTCGACAAGCCGGAAACTCTTCGACATCTCGCCCGGACAGGTGTGCTCGCTTCGCGAGGAGCCGTTGATCAACAGGATGCGCGACGGCGCGGCCTTGTCCCGGTGGCGGCGCTGCGCCGCCTCGACCGCATCCCTCGCGGCCAACCATTCGACCGAGAGGTCATAGTCGGGATCATGAAAGCCCTGCCCCGCCTTGCGGGTGATCGGGGCTTTGCGCTCCTCTCGATAGGCCTGCCAGGCGATCTCGGCCAGCCTAGCGACGGCTTCGTCCTCGGACCGGAAGGCAGGGTCATAGAAGCGCCGGCGATAGCGCGCCTTGAATTCGTTCTCGTCCAGACGCGGGCTCGGCATTCCCTTGCGCGGCTCTTTGCTCGGCCCGGGTCCAGCTATCATCGGATTCATGTCTTTCGCCATGGATTGCCCCACGCCCGATCGGAGCGGGCCGGGTGGGACAAGAGCTCGACTGCCTCTTCGTTGGCCAGGGCGGGAAGCCGGAGAAACCAGCCCTGTTCTCTTTGCCACCAGGTCCGGCTGACGCGGCCCGCCAACATCAATTCGGCGTCGGCGCGATGGTTCCCTGCCTCGGCGAGGCCAGAGCTCCGATCGAAAAACAGCCCCGGTTGGGAGGAACCGGGGCTGACAAGTTCGGGAGTAAACACGAAGTTTCGGGAACTACCCGCCAGAACTCGCGCCTTTGGCAAAAGTTCCAGGCAAGGCGAGTTTCTCTCCTTTACTTCGCTGTTTGCGGCGGCACGTCGCCCGGTTTGATGATCGGCATCTCGCTGCCGGTCGGCGGTGGCGGGGTGGCGTTCTTGTCGCCGGTCGGCGGCGGCTTCAGCACGCCGCCGCAATCGTTCAGCTGCTGCGACAACTCGTCCGTGTCGGCCTGCTGCTTCAGTTTCTGCTGCGGGTCGTTTGGATCGGGCTTTGCCTGGCAGTTCTGCGTCTGCTTGTGCATTGGCTCTTCGTCCGCCTGCGCCATCGCAGGCAGCGCCGACAAGAGCCCAATGACTGCTGCAAGAACAACTCTCTTCATGGGATCCTCCTCGGTTCAGTAACCCCCGACGATCGGCAGGATCTCGCCGGTGATGTAGCTGGAGCACTGCGGCGAGGCGAGGAACACATAGGCCGGCGCGATCTCTTCCGGCTGGGCGGGACGCTTCATCGGCGTCTTGGCGCCGAACTGCGAAACATCCTCGGCCTCCTTTTCCGACGGGTTGAGCGGCGTCCACACCGGTCCCGGCGCGACCGCGTTGACGCGAATGCCCTTGGCGATCAGGTTGCCGGAGAGCGCCCGAGTGAAGGCGTGGATGCCGCCCTTGGTCATCGAATAGTCGACCAGTTCCCTCGAGCCCTCGATGCCGGTGACCGAGCCGGTGTTGATGATGGCCGAGCCCGGCTTCAGGTGTGGGACGGCTTCCTGCGCCATGTGGAAATAGCCGTAGAGATTGGTCTTCAGCGTGGTGTCGAAATGCTCCTCGGTGAGGTCGGCAAATTCGCTCGCATGAATTTGGAAGGCGGCGTTGTTGACGAGAATGTCGAGGTGTCCCAGCCTCTTGACGGTCTCGGCCACGGCCTTGCGGCAGAAGGCGCGTTTGGCGACGTCGCCGCGCAGGATGATGCAGCGCCTGCCCTCGGCCTCGACCGCCTGCTTGGTCGCCTTGGCGTCGCGGTCCTCGCTGAGATAGACGATGGCGACGTCCGCTCCTTCCCGCGCGAACAGCACGGCGACGGCCCGCCCGATGCCGGAGTCGCCGCCGGTGACCAGCGCCACCTTGCCGTCGAGCTTGTTCGATCCCTGCCAGAACGGCGCGTCGTAAAGGGGCGCCGGATCGATGGCCCATTCCTGGCCGGGCTTGGGATGATGCTGCTTCGGGAACGGCGGCTCCGGGTATTTGCGCGCGCCCGCCTGCATGGCGCCCGGCGACTTCGCTTTCGGCTTGGCCTTGTCCTTGGCCTTATCCTTGGCGTCTATGTTGCGCTGCACGGCGCGCTGCTTGCGAACGGTCTGTTGGCTATCGGATTTCGTCGACATGGCGGAGTTTGCCGGCATCTCTTTCTCCTTCGCTTTCGAAGGACAACGCATGCCGGCGCAAAAAGTTTGGCTCGCATCGGTCGAGCCGCGGCGGGCTTGGTAAGGGGGCGCAGCTACATCAAAGTTAAATGCGCGCGGCCGAAAGGCGCGATATGCCTATCCCCGTTTTGGGGGGACTCTGCTCTCAGGAGGAGTCCCATGGACGTTCGAAATCTGATCGGCAGACTGTCGGCGAAACTGCGCGGCCGGCATGCTGCCCTGTCACCACAGCCATACAGGCTGATCCGCGCCTCGCTTTCCGACGAGCCGCTGAAGCCGCGCCCGCGGCCGCCGCACAGGCCCGGGCCGCCGGTCCGGCCGGCAAGCAACATGTAGACCTCGCCAACCGCACGAGTGCAACCCGGCGGCCCGGTCTTCGTTTATGGCGATCTCTGTCCCTGTGGTGTCAAAACATGAAAACCTTTCGGATGAACAACCCGCTTTTCGTTCTGGCGGCCGCCCTGCTGACGGCGGCCCCCTTCGTCGGGCTGGCCCTGCGCACGCGCGAATGGCTGGGCTGGTGAGTGACGCATGAGCCGATTTCTGCCTTTGACCATCCGCTTCGTGAACGGCGGCACGATGATGGTATCCTCGATCGCCGACGCCAAGAAAGCGCTTGGCGGAGCATGGAAGAACAAGGATGCGCCCGACTACCTCGCAGCCGTGCGCCTGGTGGACGACGCGATGGCCGGGATCTGCCGGCCCGCGGTCGCCTTCGCACTCTTCAAGAAGGTTGCCGCACGGCAGGGACTGTTGAGGCCCGCCGAGCCCAGTGCCGCGCTCACCATGCTCGACGAGCTGTCCTCGCGCCGCAAGGCGCCGCCTGGATAGCGCAAGGCGCATCCTGGATAGGCGCCAAGCACATCTGAATAGCGTCGAGCTGCATCTGGATAGCGCCAGGCGCATTCCGCCAACGCGCATCCGTCAGGTCAGCGCGGCTCGCAGGTCATGCTGAGATAGGTCGGGTCGAACTCGGCAATCTCCGCCAGGCGATCCCAGTTGAGGATGGTGATCATATGGTTCGCCCAGCTGATCACGTTCATGCGGCGCAGCGTGCCGATGACGCGGTTCATGTGAACCACCGAAAGGCCGAGCACATCGGCGAGCTCGGCCTGCGACAGCGGAAGATGAAAGCTCATCTCGCGCGTCTTCTTGACGACCTGGAGGCGGACGAACAGCTCGCATATGAGATGCGCCAGATGCGCCATCCTCGAACGGCGGCCCATGGCCACGATCCACTCGCGGTGGATGGCGCCGTCGACGAGCGTGTCCAGCCACAGCAGCCGCGTCAGATGCGGCGCCTTCTCGGTGATGGCGCGCAGCTTGGTGTGGTCCGCCGCGATGATGTGGCAGGGCGAGAGCGCGATGATGCCGTGGTCCATCGTCCTGAGCAGAAAAGCGTGCAGGTCGACGAAATCGCCGGCCACGTGCAAGGCGGTGAACTGCCGTCCGCCATTCTCCAGCACTTTGTAGCGTGCTGCGAAGCCGTCGAGGATCAGCGTGCTGAAGCTCGGCCGCGAGCCCATCGTCACGATGTCTTCTCCGGGGACGAAATATTTCTCGCTGGACATGGCGCCGGCCAGCAGCGCCTTCTCCGCATCCGAGAGGACATCGTGCTGGCCAAGGTTCAGATAAAGGGGCTCGAGCATGCAGCGTTTC
The DNA here is from genome assembly GCF_003952525.1 of Mesorhizobium sp. M3A.F.Ca.ET.080.04.2.1. Classification (NCBI taxonomy): domain Bacteria; kingdom Pseudomonadati; phylum Pseudomonadota; class Alphaproteobacteria; order Hyphomicrobiales; family Phyllobacteriaceae; genus Mesorhizobium; species Mesorhizobium sp. M3A.F.Ca.ET.080.04.2.1. Next base: position 1,122,959 of record NZ_CP034451.1, read on the forward strand.
CAATCCGCCGTTCGTACTTTCCAGCCCAACGCTCGGAAGCATGCGTGGTTGCAGGCGGCCGCCGCGGCTGGCCGGCCGATGGTGCCGCTTCAGCGCGAACCTGCTCCTGGCCGGTCCAGCGTCCACCGCATCCCGCGGGTCTAGAAGCGCACCGCGCTGAAACGGATCCGGGCGACGCGCTTCAGGTCTTTGTTCTATGCATGTCGTCTCCGCAAAACCGCTGCACAGTTTTGCGCGACATGCAGTAACCCTTTGCTTTTACGCCATTCCGGGCCGCGACAGGACGCTCATCGGCTCCGCACCAGGCGTTTGGAACCATGCCGGCTGCGAAGAATTGAACATCGACAATGCCGGGGATGGACTGACCGATGGAACGCTTCTTCTTTGATCTCTACAACACCGAACAGACCCAGCTGGACGGCGAAGGACAGCTCTTTCCCAGCCGCGAGCGAGCGGGCATGGAGGCGCTGCGGATATTGCATGACATCGCCCGCGACGAGATGCCGGCCGGCGACCGCCTGAAGATCACCGTCAAGGTGCGCAACGAGAAGGAACAGATCTTCGAGGCTTCCCTCACTCTCGATTCCGCGTGGAGCTGAGCACGGTCACGCAACTCGGCCGGGCACCTACGGGCGCCCGACCTGCTTGGATTGGAACCCCTTCACGCCGCCGAATGGTCGAACGCCAGGTTGCGGTGGCGTGCGATGGCTGCGCTTGCTACGAGATCGGCGATCTGCCTGTCGGAGAGCGTGCATTGCGGCAGCACGCAGCGGATGGCGGTCACGGCCTGTCCGGTGGAGATCGGCCAATCGTGACTCTTTCGGGTTTCGACATAATGGTCGATGATGCGGGCCAGGTTCCTTGCAGGCATGTCGATCACGGGCATCTCCTCCTCCTCCTCCTATCTCCCTGGGCCGACAATGGCGGTCAAACGCCCTCTCCACCATTAAGTTTGTTAAAAGCCGGGAGAATTTTCGCCTGGCGCAGCTTGCTGCCGAGGGACGCGCCGATCCGCTCAGCTCAGCAGCGATGTCGCATAGGTCAAGGTGACGTAGATCGCCGGCGCGATGAGGAGGCAAAGCGCGATCGCGATCACGACCGCGATGCCCAGCCGCTCGGTCCTTCTGGCGATGTCGGCGGCAGCATCATCGTCGGCCGGGATGAGATCGAGGATCGATGGATTGTCGGAAGGATGATTGTCGTTGGCGGGTCCGCTTTCCGCTTCCCGCCGGATCGATATAGGGGTCACGCTTTGCCTCGGTGTCGATACCGCCGTTGCGGTTGGTAACAAATGGGGTGCCCGCCAGCACGGGGGGCTGGCAGGCACCCAGAACGGCCGCCGATGGAGGGGGCTTTCTCGGACGGCCGCTGACCAAACTCGCAGCCCCGCTTCTGGTTTCGGCGGCAGGCCCAATGCGGTGCGTGATCGGACTTCAGTCCGAGCGCGGCTGCGACCGTGGGGCGTCGTGCGGCGCCGCCCCCCGCTCGGCACGATCCAGGAGAGCAGGCCTGCGACGACGGTCACGATATATTTCGGCGGGAACATCCGATCTGGGCAATGATTAGGATTGCTCAAGGAAATCAACGCTCCTTGAAACAACCCTCAACCAAGACCAATGGAGCATCGACATGGCCAATCAAGGCGGCAGCCACGAACAACATGTGAAGGCCGGCCAGCAGAGCCACAAGAACCGTGATCAGGATCAGCGCCCCAGCGGCGGACAACAGAACGCCGATGACATGAACAAAAGGCGCGGCGGGCAGCAGCAAGCCGAGGACATGAACAAGGGCCGCGCCGGCCAGCAGGGCGGCGACATGGAAAGAGGCCAGCACGCTGGCGGCCAGCATAGGGGCGGCAGCGGCAACTTCGCCGAAGACCGCGAGCGCGCCTCGCAAGCCGGCCGCAAGGGCGGCCAGTCCTGACTTCGAAGCGGCGCTCGCAGCAAGGCGGGCGCCTTCCCCAATTCAACTGACGGAGACACAGATGGCGAAGAAAAGTTCGTCCCAGGCCGCGAGCGGTCTCGAGACCCTGTTCGTGGACGGCCTCAAGGACCTCTACTATGCGGAAAAGAAGATCCTGAAGACGCTGCCGAAGATGGCCAAGGCGGCGCAGGCCGAGGAGGTGAGCGCGGCGTTCGAGAAGCATCGCATGGAGACGGAAGCCCAGGTCGACCGCCTCGAACAGGTGTTCGAGCTGCTCGGCAAGCCGGCGCGCGGCAAGACCTGCCCGGCGATCGACGGCATTATCGAAGAGGGTTCGGAAATCCTCGAGGAGTACAAGGACGAGCCGGCGCTCGATGCCGGCCTGGTCGCCGCGGCCCAGGCGGTCGAGCATTATGAGATCGCGCGCTACGGCACGCTGATCGCCTGGGCCGAACAGCTCGGCCTCAAGGACGCCCTGCCCTTGCTGCGCGAGACGCTGAAGGAAGAGTCGGCCACCGACGAGACGCTGACCAAGCTCGGCGAAAGCGGCGCGAACGAGCGGGCCCTGCAGAAGGCCGCATAGCGGGTTTGGCACGCTCGCACACCAGCAAGCGGCCCTGGCAGCAGCCGGGGCCGCAACTTCGAGTTGATAGCGGTCATCTGAACACCAGCCTGCCGCTCCAGCCATTCTGGAACCACTTGCGCCTCCCGCAGTTGCCTAGGGATGGCCCCAACGGCCGCTTCACGCAGGACAACCAGTGGAGGCTCCGATGTCCGTGCACACTCTTCACCCTGATAGCGTCGACGAGACGCGAACGCTGGCCTATTCGACCTTTGCCCCTGCCCTTCTCAACGCCTTGACGCAGCGGCTCGGCAGCTGTCTTGGGATGAAGGAACTGGACAAGGTCGAGCAGGCGCTGGTGCGCGTCGTCGAAGAGGCCGACCTCGCCGCGCCGCATGCGGACGCAATGAAGGAGTTCGCCGTCGAGCTCGTCATATCCACGATCAGGAACGTCCGCGAGCATCCCGACACCAAGAGCGACCTGGAGGAGATCGAGGGACGCCGCACCGAGGGCCGCTCCGAGAACGCGCAAACGCTGGAAGAGCAGTTGGAAGCGGGCCTGGAGGACAGTTTTCCGGCGAGCGATCCGCCTGCGGTCGTGTCGACCTCCATTTCCGGCGGCGCGAAGGACATCGTTGGAACCGACGAGGTGCTGCGCCGCAAGAAGGAGGCTTCGCTGCGCCGCGAGGAAAAGGCGGCAAGCTAGGCCCCGGGAGCTCATGAACGCTTTTTTCGAGCGCGCCGGCGCGCCGCCACGCTGCCTGGGCGCTCCAGAGCGGCCGAAGGCGGCACAAACCCGGGCCTGCGGAGGGAACCAGTCCCTCCCGCCAGGGTTGGTCCGTTATCGGAAGGAGAAAGCGATGAACAAGAGCGAACTTCCGCACCGTCCCGGCGCCGGCCGCCAGCCGGCCGGCACGCATTTGCCGACAAAGGGCGGCGATGATCCTGACGTGCGCTTCCTGGCCGAGAACAGCGATCTGTCGCCGAAGCAGGCGCGCGAGCTGATCCGGGAGCACGGGCATGATCGCGACAAGCTTCTGAGGATCGCACGAACCATGAAGGCGGAGGGCTGAACGGCTCTTCCGAAAGCGAGGCAGGACAATGAGCAACACACCACGCACCGGACGCCCAGGCACTTCCGATCAATGGCCGCGGTGGGAAGGGCCGAAAGCCAACCGGCCAAGAGGCTACCTCCCGGCCAAGGACGACCCGGACGAGGACCGCGACGCGGCCGGCGAGAACAACCAGGACCCGGAACGCTCCGACCTGGGCGACGCGGTGAAGAAGAAGAAGAATACATAAGGCCGGGTGGCCCTGGCCTTCACTCAGGCGCAAAGGAGAAGAAAAATGCCACGCGGAGACAAATCGAAATACACCGACAAGCAGGAACGCAAGGCCGACCATATCGCCGAGGGCTATGAGAAGCGCGGCGTCTCCGAGAAGGAAGCCGAGCGGCGCGCCTGGGCGACCGTCAACAAGGACGACGGCGGCGGCAAGAAGGCCGGCGGCTCGGGACGCGGCAAGCACACCGGCCATCCGGCGGCGCACAAGGGTGGCAAGGCCGGCGGCAAGGCGTCAGCGTCACGCTCGGCGGCCGACCGTTCCGCCTCGGCCAAGAAGGCAGCAGCGACCCGCAAGCGCAACGCCGAGCATCACGCGCACCATTGATGCAAGACGCGCTCAGCGGCCGTAGAGGCCGATCTCGTCCGCGGTGATCGGAACCTTGCCGGCGCCATCGCCGGCGATCTCGGCAAGACGCTGCTTCAGCATGACGTCCAACCCGTTGCCGGCGCGGCCCTGCGGATCGACGATCGCATCGACCAGCGTATCGAGCGGAATGCCAAGCTGGTCCAGGCCGAGCTGCTTCTCGATCTCGACAATGGCGGAGGGAGAGTGCTGCTTCAATGCCTCGACGGCGTTCTTGACGGCCGAGCCATAGGACATCACCGACGCGTAGTCGCCCTGCTCGAGGCTGAACTCCTTGCCCGCGCGCTCCATCAGCCGAACCTTCGTGGCCGTGACGTTGAGACCGGTCACGCTGAACAGGGAGTGGAGGGTCTGCGACCGGGACGCTCCGGCACCGGATGCCGCGGGACTGCTGCCCGCGGCCACACCGTCGCCGACCGGTCTGGCGATCGACACCGGGCGTTGCTGGATCAGGACGGCGGCGTTCAGTGTCGGAGGTGAAGACATTGCCGGTCTCGCGGGTGCCCGTCGTCATTCCTGGGAAAAACAGTGGGTTCGGCAAGCAGGTAAAGGAATTCCATGAAGGATTTCCTAGGTGAGAGGGTTAGCGATCTCTTGCGCTCCGTCCCGGGCAGCGCGGTCGGCTGCGTCAGCCGAACCGCTTCTGCGGCAGTCCGCCGGTGGCCCGCGCGACGATCGCCTCCAGCGGCTCCGGGCGATGCAGCAGGAAGCCCTGGGCGTAGGTAACGCCCATGCTCCTGAGGATTTCCAGCGCGGCCTTCTCTTCGACCTTCTCGGCCACCACGGCAGCGCCCATGCTCCTGGCGATGCCTGAAATCGCCGAGACGATCTCGCGGTCGAAGCGGCTGTCGGCGATGTGCTCGATGAAGGAGCCGTCGATCTTGATGGCGTCGATCGGGAAGCGCCTGAGGTATTCGAAGGAGCTCATGCCAGCGCCGAAATCGTCGAGGCTGACGCGGCAGCGGCGCTCGCGCGCCCGGCGCACGAACTGCTCGGCGGCGTCGAAATTGGTTACAGCGGCGGTCTCGGTGATCTCGAAGCCGATGCCGGTCGGCGGCGCGCCGGTCTCGGCGATTGCCGCGTCGACGAAATCCCAAAGCTGCGGGTCCGACAGCGTCTGCGCCGACAGATTGAAGCCGAGCGAGATGGCGCCCGAACGCATTGCCTGGGCGTGGCGCATGAGCGCCGTGCGGATGATCCAGCGGTCGAGCCTCGCGGCGATGCCGAAGCGTTCGGCCACGGGTATGAAGTCGCCCGGCGGGATCATCCTGCCGTCGCGCCCGGCGAGCCTGGCCAGCACCTCGACATGGCGGCTTTCCGCCCAGGGCCGGTCGAGCTTGTGGATCTCCTGGCCGTAGAGCTTCAGCCTGCCGTCCTCCATGGCGTCGACCGTGTCGGCGGCAAGCCGCGCCGCGTTGAGGCCGCCCGAGCCCGACACCGCCTTCGGCGAGAACACGGCGAAGCGGTCGCGGCCGCCGGCCTTGGCCGCGTAGCAGGCGTCGTCGGCGCAGGCCAGCGCATCGGCAACCGTGATGTTGGCGTCGCGCACGAAGGCGATGCCGACGCTGGCCGCGAGCCTGCGCGAGGGCACGGCAAGGCCGAGATCGGCGTCGCGCACGGCGGCCAGCACGGCGCGTGCGAGCCGCTCTGCGCAGGCATCGTCGCAATTGGGCACGAGCAGCGCGAACTCGTCGCCGCCAAGTCGCGCGGCGTGCGCCGAGGGCGGCAGGCTGGCGAGGATGCCGGCCGCCACGCCTTTCAGGGCAAGGTCGCCGGCGGCATGGCCGGCGAAATCGTTGAGCGCCTTGAAGTAGTCGAGGTCGACATAGAACACGGCCAGCGGCAGCCGCCGCTGGGTGCCGATATAGTCGCCGAGCAGCCGGTCGAAGGCGGCGCGGTTCAGGAGGCCGGTCAGGGCATCGTGTTCGGCGGCGTAGGCCAGTTCGGCGGCGCGCTGCTTCTCCTCGGTGATGTCGCGCACCGTGCCGAGTATCTGTCCGGCGGAGCCCACGCCGGCAATGAAGCGCACCAGCGACTCGACGTGGCGGACCACGCCGTCGCGGCGCACGATGCGGTACTGCACCGCCACCACCCTGTCGGAGCCGGCCGACACCTGATGCGCCTGTTCGGTGGCTTCCTTGTCGTCGGGGTGCAGGAAGGTGTGCCAGAGGTCGGCCGTCACCTCGTCCTTTTCGGCGACAAGGCCGAAGATTTCGCGGCTGCGGGCGTCCCAATAGCTCTTGTTGGTGCCGATGTCGTGGTGCCAGATGCCGGTGCCGCTGGCGGCGAGCGCCAGCCGGAAGCGGATGTTGACCTGCTCCAGCGCGGCCTCCGCCTCCTTCTGCTTGGTGATGTCGGTCTGCACGCCCATCAGCCGGCGCGGCTTGCCGTCGGCGTCGCGCTCGACAATGCCGCCGCGGTCGAGCACCCAGACCCAGTGGCCATCCTTGTGTTTGAGGCGCAGTTCCGTCTCGATGGACTCGGTCTGGCCGGCGATGTGGCGGTCGCCGCTGTCCATCGCGCGCTGGCGGTCGTCGGGATGGGTGAGCGTCAGCCAGAGATCGGCGGTGTTGGCAAGCTCGCCCTCCGCATAGCCCAGCATCTTCGACCAGGTCGGCGAATAGTAGCAGTCGCCGGTCGAGAGATTCCAGTCCCAGAGGCCGAGATGCGCGCGGTCGAGCGCCACCGCCCAGAACCTGCCGTTACGTGTCTTGCCGTCCGCCATACCCTGTTTTCTTCTCGCCCCCCGCGCAAGTCTGCACGAAACGAAAGAAGAAAGGGTTACCGGGGAAGCTGCTGATCTCCCCCCTCGTGGGGGAGATGGCCGGCAGGCCAGAGGGGGGCGCGACGGAACGCGGCGTTGGCGGACATTGTATGCGACCCGCTAACCGGCTCAAGTATGATGGCAACGACTTGAGAGGCTGGCAGGACAGCGCCCCCCTCTGCCCTGCCGGGCATCTCCCCCACGAGGGGGGAGATTGCTAATCGCCCGCCCCCAGCCTTCTCCTCACCACCGCGGCGTGAAAACGTGCGCCGTGGAGCAGACCGTCGTCGTTGAAGTCGTAGGACGGGTTGTGCAGCGGCGCGGAGTTGCCGTTGCCGAGGAAGACGAAGCAGCCGGGGACTTTTGTCAGGAAGCGGGCGAAATCCTCCGACGCGGTCATCGGCTCGGCGGCGATGCGGACGGCGTCGTCGGCCAGCACGGTGCGGGCTGCCGCAATTGCTTCGTCGACGAGCGCTGCGTCATTGATCAAAGGCACGAACTCGCGCGTGTAGTGACTTCAGCCGCTACGTTATAGGCCTGCGCGGTACCCTCGGCGATGCGCCGCATTTCGTTCTCGATCGCGGCACTCACTTCGGGGCGGAAAGTGCGGGAGTCGCCGAGAATGCGGGCGAGACCGGGCAGTGCGTTGCGGGTGCCGTCGGTGACGAGCTCGGTGACGGAAACGACGCCGATATCGGCAGGGCTCAGGCGGCGCGAGACGATGGTCTGCAGATTGACGACCAGCGCGCAGGCGGCGACCAGCGTCTCCTGCCCGGCATGCGGCCGCGCCGCGTGGCCGCCGAGGCCCTTCAGCACGATCTCGAAATTGTCCTCGGCCGACATCACCGGCCCGCTCCGGGTCTCGAAATGACCAATGGGCAGGCCCGGCATGTTGTGCAGGCCGAAGATTTCCTCGAAGGGGAAGCGCTCGAGCAGGCCGTCCTCCAGCATGGCGAGCGCGCCCCTGCCCCATTCCTCGGCCGGCTGGAAGATGAAGCGCACCGTGCCCTCGAAGCCGCCTTCGGCGGCGAGCAGCTTGGCGGCGCCGAGCAGCATGGCCGTGTGGCCGTCATGGCCGCAGGCATGCATGATGCCGGGAGTCTGCGAACGATAGGCGCAAGCGCCCTGCTCGGCGATGCGCAGCGCGTCCATGTCGGCGCGCAACGCGATCGCGCGGTTGCCGCTGCCGCGCTTCAATGTGCCGACGACGCCGGTGCCGCCGACACCTTCGGCCACCTCCAGGCCGAACGCACGGAGCTTTTTTGCCACGAAGGCTGCGGTGCGCTTTTCCTCGAAGCCGAATTCGGGATGGGCGTGGAGGTCGCGCCGCCACGCCGTCATGTCCCGATGAAGCGCGTGCTGATCGAGTTCGGCCATCGTCCCCTCACTGTCGTTCCAGGCGCGCTTTCCCGCAATCGGGTTTCGTCTCCGCGCGATTCCAGACGGAAGGCCGCTTGCGGAAACTGCTTCAGGCAGTTTGCAGCATCACGTCGTGCGGCGCCCCGACCAGTTCGGCATAGCGAGCCGGGTCGGTCGCGCCTTCCGAGTTGATGGTGAGCACGCGCGACGTCGCATCGAGCCCGAGAGCCGCCCGCATGTCCTTGCTTCCCGCGGCGCGGATCAGCCCGGCGAGCCCCGCGCCGCCGCTCTCGCCGGCGACGATTGCCGGATCGTTGCCGGCGGGCCGCGCCAGCCGCTTCATCACCGCGACCGCGTCTTCCTCCTCCACGGTCATGAAGGCGTCGGCGACGCGCGCCAGCACGCGCCAGGCGATCAGGGACGGCTCGGCGCATTCGAGCATCGCCATCACCGTCGACTGCTGATGGGCGATCGTCACGGGACGTCCGGCCTCGGCCGAGGCGTAGACGCAAGCCGAGCGCCTCGGCTCGACCACCACGGCCTTCGGCCGCCGCTCGCCGAGCAGAATCGCCAGATGGCCGGCGATCGCCGCCGCGAAGCCGCCGACGCCGGCCTGCAGGAAGACGTGGGTGGGCGCCTCCGGCATCTGCCGCAGCGCCTCGCGCAAGGACACCGTATAACCCTGCATGACAAGGCCGGGCACGCGCTCGTAGCCCAGCCAGGACGTGTTGGAAACGATCTTCCAGCCGCGCTCGGCGCCGACCCGAGCGACTTCGCGCACCGCATGATCATAGCCGCCCTCGACCTGGACGATCTCGGCGCCGAGGCGGGCGATGGCCGCGACACGCTCGGCGCTGACGCCGGCATGAACGAAGATGACCGAACGCGCGCCGACCACGCCGGCGCCTTGCGCGACCGAACGGCCATGGTTGCCATCGGTGGCGCAGACAAAGATCATGCCGGACGCGATCTCGCGCACTCTTGCGTCGCCGATCTCGCCGACATCGACGGTGCGACCGAGGCGCTTGCCGGCCTCCTCCAGAACCAGCCGGATGACAGCATAGGCGCCGCCCAGCGCCTTGAAGCTGCCAAGGCCAAGACGCTGGCCCTCGTCCTTCACATGCAGCGCCGCGATGCCGAGGTCATCGGCCAGTGCCGGCAAGGCGTAAAGAGGCGTTTCAGGATGGCTGTGACGCGCCTTGAGATACTGCTCGGCGCGCTCGGCGCCCGCCATGCCGAGGGACTCGGCGTCGGCCGCCACCAAGGGCTGGTTGTGTTCGGGACCCTGGTTGAGCAGCATCATGGTATTTTCTTCGAGGCACTGGACTTTTCGACGCGCGCGAGAATCGCGGCCCTGGTCTGAGCTAAGTGATTGAAGTTTGTTTCGATTTGATGTCGCCGGATGACAGCCTTGGCTGGACTCGACGCCGGTCCATGCCGGAAGGCGGCCGGCGTTGATGGTCAAATTGCTCATGCCGGCTCTTGTGCCCCCAAGACCTCTTCCAGCGCCATGCCGACCAGCTCGGTGTAGCGGCCCGGGTCGGTCGCGCCTTCGGAGTTGACGATCAGGACGCGGGAGCTGCTGTCGATGCCAAGCGCCATGCGCATGTCCTTGTCTTCGGCGGCGCGGATCAGCCCCGCGAGCCCTACCCCGCCGCTCTCGCCGGAGACGATCGCCGGATCGTTGCCCAGGGGGCGCGCCAGCCGGTTCATCACCGCGACCGCATCTTCCTCGTCGACCGTCATGAAGGCATCGCCCAGGCGCGACAGCACGCGCCAGGCGAGCGGCGACGGCTCGTGGCATTCGAGCATCGCCATGACCGTCGGCTGCTCATGCGCAATCTTCATCGGGCGCCCGGCCTCGGCGGTGGCGTAGATGCAGGCAGCTCGAGCCGGCTCGACCACCACGACCTTTGGCCGCTGCTCCCCGAGCACGATCGCCAGATGGCCGGCGACCGCCGCCGCGAAGCCGCCGACGCCGGCCTGCAGGAAGACATGGGTGGGCGGCGCGGGCAGTCGCCGCAGCGCCTCGCGCACGATCACCGTATAGCCTTGCATGACAAGGCCTGGAATGCGTTCGTAGCCCGGCCAGGAGGTGTCGGAAACGACCGTCCAGCCGCGCTCGGCGGCAATGCGGGCGGCTTCGCGCACCGAATGGTCGTAGCCGCCCTCGACCCTGACCATCTCGGCGCCGAAGCGGGCGATCGCCGCGACCCGCTCGCGGCTTACGCCGGCATGGACGAAGACCACCGAGCGCGCGCCGACCACGCCGGCGCCCTGCGCCACCGAGCGGCCGTGATTGCCGTCGGTCGCGCAGCAGAAGGTCATCTGCGCGGCGACCGCGCGCACTGGTGCGTCGTTGATCTCGCCGACATCGACGGCGCGGCCGAGCCGCCTCCCGGCTTCCTCCAGCACCAGCCGGATGACGGCATAAGCGCCGCCCAGCGCCTTGAAACTGCCGAGGCCGAGACGCCTGCCTTCGTCCTTGACGTGCAGCGCAGCGATGCCGAGCGCGCCAGCCAGCGCCGGCAGGGCGTGCAGGGGCGTCTCGGCATGGTTGTCGCGGGCTTCGAGGAAACGCTCCGCCTCCTCGGCGCCGGCGATGCCGAGGGTGGCGGCATCGGTCGCGGCAAGCGGCTGGTCGTGTTCGGGATGGCGGTTGAGCAGCATCATGGCGTTTTCCCTGTGGTGCGCTGAAATCTATTGCAGAGCGCATGAGAAAGGCGCTCTGATTTGGCCGCCTCCATGCAAGTTTGTTTCGTCTGGACGTCGCTATGACCGCAAACCTCGACGCCCTCGACCGGGCGATCCTGTCCATCCTGCAGAAGGACAACACCACACCGCAGCGGATCATCGGCGAGGCGGTCAACCTGTCGGCGCCGGCCGTGCAGCGGCGCATCAGGCGCATGGAGGAGACAGGCGTCATCCGCGCCAATGTCGCGCTCGTCGATCCGGCCAGGGTCGGCCATCCGATCACCATCTTCGTCGAGGTCGAGGTGGAGAGCGAGCGCGCCGAACTGATCGACGCCGCCAAGCGCGGCTTCGCAGCCGTGCCCGAGGTGCAGCAATGCTACTACGTGACCGGCGAGGCCGACTTTATCCTCGTCGTCACCGTGGCGAGCATGGCCGACTACGAGGCGCTGACCCGACGGCTGTTCTTCGAGAACAACAACGTCAAGCGGTTCCGGACTTTCGTGGCGATGGACCGGGTGAAGGTCGGGATGGAAGTGCCAGTGGGGTGAGTGGCTATCTCCCCTCTCGTGGGGGGAGATCAGCTGTCACCGCGGCCCCGCGCCAGCCATCTCGCATAGACCTCCCCGACGATCCCGCGCCGGAAGATCAGCACGCAGACCATGAAGATCACGCCGGTGGCGATCGTCACCGGGAAGCCGGAGGTGGCCAGCGTGTTTTCGAGCCCGACGACGAGGCCGGCGCCGACCACCGGGCCGACCATGGTGCCGATGCCGCCGAGCAGGGTCATCAGGATCACCTCGCCCGACATCTGCCAGGTGACGTCGGTGAGCGTGGCGAACTGGAAGACGATCGCCTTGGTCGCGCCGGCGAGGCCGGCAAGGGCGGCCGACATGACGAAGGCGGCGAGCTTGTAGCGGCCGACCGAATAGCCGAGCGAGATGGCGCGATTCTCGTTCTCCCTTATCGAGCGCAGGATCATGCCGAAGGGCGAGTTGACGATGCGCCAGATGGCGAAGACGCCGATCAGGAAAACGGCGAGCACGAAGAAATACATGTTCATTGGCACGTTGAGATCGACGACGCCGAACAGATGGCCGCGCGGCACCCCCTGGATGCCGTCCTCGCCTTCGGTGAAGGGCGCCTGGACGCAGAAGAAATAGAACATCTGCGCCAGCGCAAGCGTGATCATGGCGAAGTAGATGCCCTGCCGGCGGATGGCGAGGAAGCCCATGACGAGGCCCATGCCAGCCGCACCTGCGGTGCCGAGCAGGATCCCGGCCTCCGGCGGCCAACCCCAGGCCTTCACCGCATAGGCGCAGAAATAGGCGGCGCCGCCGAAGAAGGCGGCGTGGCCGAAGGAGAGCAGACCGGTATAGCCCAGGAGCAGGTTGAAGGCGCAGGCGAACAGCGCAAAGCACAGCATCTTCATCACGAAGATCGGGTAGATGAGGAAGGGGGCTGCGACGAGCGCCAGGATGCCGAGCGCAACCAGCGCCCGCTCCATTCTGATGGAGGCAGCGGCGCGCTCTTGGTGAAGGGTCGCCTCGCTCATCTCAGGCATCCCTTCCGAACAGGCCGGCGGGCCGAAGCAGCAGCACGATCGCCATGATGACGAAGACGACGAGGTTCGAGGCCTCGGGATAGAAAACCTTGGTCAGGCCCTCGGCGAGGCCGAGCATGTAGCCGGTGACGATGGCGCCGAGGATCGAGCCCATGCCGCCGACCACGACGACGGCGAAGACGACGATGATCAGGTCCGAGCCCATCAGCGGGCTGACCTGGTAGACGGGCGCGGCGAGGATGCCGGCGAGGCCGGCAAGGGCGGCGCCCAGCCCATAGGTGAGCATCAACAGCAGCGGCACGTTGACGCCGAAGGCTTGCACCAGTTCGGGGTTCTCGGTCGCGGCGCGCAAATACGAGCCGAGCCTGGTCTTCTCGATCAAGAGCCAGGTGCCGATGCAGACGATGAGCGAGGCCACCACCACCCAGCCGCGATAATTGGGCAGGAACATGAAGCCGAGATTGGTGCCGCCGGCGAGCAGCGTCGGCACCGCGTAAGGGTTGCCGGAGACGCCGTAGTAGAAGCGGAACACGCCTTCGATCACGAGCGCCAGGCCGAAGGTGAAGAGCAGCCCGTAGAGCGGGTCGAGGCGGTAGAGGCGCGACAGCGCGAGACGTTCCACCACGATGCCGAACAGGCCGACGGCCAAAGGCACGACGACCAGCGCCGGCCAGTAGCCGATGCCCAGATGCACCAGCAGCAGATAGCCGATGAAGGCGCCGAGCATATAGAGCGCGCCATGGGCAAAGTTGATGATGCGCAACAGCCCGAAGATGACGGCCAGCCCGAGGCTGAGCATGGCGTAGAAAGAGCCGTTGATCAGACCGACAAGGAGTTGGCCGAGCAGGGCCTGGATGGGGATGCCGAAGATCATGGTCATGGCGTGATCTCCGCGAGAACTGCGGATATCGGCAAGTCCAACTGTCCTCGCCGGCGCTGCCCCTCACCTGCCTGCCGGCATCCTCTTCCCGTATAGTGACGGGGAGAGGGACGCTGTCGCCGACGGTTTCGCCAATCACCAACGTTGCAAGAAGGGCGATGAGGTTGCGGCCAGCCCCTTTTCCCCGTCTCTATACGGGGAGAAGTGCCCGGCAGGGCGATGTGGGGCGGCGCCGACGCCCGGAAGGCAAGGGCCAAGATGCAATCCGCACGCGATCGGAGGCGTCCCGAAGGCTCCCCCTCTCCTGCAGGTGTTCCTTGCGTTGCTGCCATCATACGCCCAGTACCTCGTGCAGCTTCTCGGTATGGGCGGAAAGCGCGCCGACGGCAAAACCCTCCACCACCTTGCCGTGGTCCATCAAATAGAAGCGGTCGGCGATGCGGGCGGCGAAGCGGAAGTTCTGCTCGACCAGGAGGATGGTCATGCCGCGCTGCTTCAAGGTCGCCAGCAACTCACCGATGCGCTGGACGATGACCGGAGCCAGCCCTTCCGTCGGCTCGTCGAGCAGCAGCATCTCGACGCCGGTGCGCAGGATGCGGGCGATCGCCAGCATCTGCTGCTCGCCGCCGGAAAGCTTCGTGCCCTGGCTGTTGCGACGCTCCTTCAGGTTGGGGAAGAGCTCGAAGATTTCCTCCACGCTCATGCCGCCCCTGGCCACCACCGGCGGCAGGATGAGGTTCTCGTCGACGGTCAGCGTGGCGAAGATGCCGCGTTCCTCCGGCACGAAGCCGATGCCCTGATGGGCGACGCGATGCAGCGGCAGCTGGATCAGGTCCCTGCCGTCGAAGGTGACGCTGCCGGTTCGCTTGCGGATCAGGCCCATGATGGCGCGCAGCGTCGTCGTCTTGCCGACGCCGTTGCGGCCGAGCAGCGTCACCGTCTCGCCGCGAAAGACATCGAGATTGACGCCGTGCAGCGCATGGCCCTCGCCGTACCAGGCGTGCAGATCGCGCACGGCAAGCAGCGGTTCACTCATGCTCGGTCCCCATATAGGCGACCCGCACGCGCTCGTCCCGGCTGACGGTCGCATAGTCGCCGGCGGCCAGCACCTGGCCGCGCTGCATGACGGTGATCCAGTCGCAGAGGTCGGCGACGACGGCGAGGTTATGCTCGACCATCAGCACCGCGCGGTCGCGGGCCAGCGAGCGGATGATGCCGGAGATCATGCCGACATCCTCATGCCCCATGCCGGCCATCGGCTCGTCGAGCAGAAGCACCTTGGGGTCGAGCGCCAGCGTGGTGGCGATCTCCAGCACGCGCTTGCGGCCATAGGAGAGGTCGCCGGCCAGCCGGTGCGCGGCATCGTCGAGGCCGACGATCGCGAGCAGCTCGCGCGCCCTCGGCGTCAGCCGGTCCAGGGATGCGAGCGAGCGCCAGAACTGGTAGCCCAGCCCGCCCGGCCGCTGCAGCGCCACGCGCACATTGTCGAGCGCGGTGAGATGCGGAAAGATCGCCGAGATCTGGAACGAGCGCACCAGCCCCATGCGCGCCACCCTGGCCGGCGGCGTGCGGGTGATGTCGGTGCCGAGCAGCTCGATCCTGCCGCTGGTCGGCTGCAGGAATTTGGTCAACAGGTTGAAGATGGTGGTCTTGCCGGCGCCGTTGGGGCCGATCAGCGCATGGATCTTGCCGTGATGGACGTCGAGATCGACATCCTTGACCGCGACGAAGCCGGCGAAGTCGCGCCTGAGGCCGCGGGCGGAAAGCACCACCCGCGGCATCTGTTTTGTGCCGTCCCGTCGGATGGCGGTCGTGGTGTCGAGCGTCACTTGCTGACGAGCGGACAGCCGCTTTCCTCGGCCTTCAGGAAGGCCTTGTCGCCGGGAATGGTCGCCAGATAATTGTAGTAGTCCCAGTCCTTCTTGCTCTCTTCCGGCTTCTTGACCTGGTAGAGATACATGTCGTGCACCATCGAGCCGTCGGCCTGCACCTTGCCGTTGACGGTGAACACGTCGTTGACCGGCATCTCATGCAGCTGCTTGGCGACCGCCTCGGTCTCGTCGGTGCCGGCCTTGTCGATGGCCTTCAAATACTGTGTCACCGCCGAATAGGTGCCGGCCTGGATCATGTTGGGCATGCGGTTGGTGCGCTTGAAGAAACGCTGCGCGAAATCGCGGCTCACGTCATCGCGGTCCCAGTAATAGCCTTCGGTCAGCACCACGCCCTGCGCCGCCTGGAGGCCGAGGCCATGCACCTCGGCGAGCGTGAAGAGCAGTGCTGCCAAGCGCTGGCCGCCGGCGACGATGCCGAATTCGGCCGCCTGCTTGATCGAGTTGGAAGTGTCGAGGCCGGCATTGGCAAGGCCGATGATCTTGGCGCCGGAGGACTGCGCCTGCAGCAGGAAGGAGGAGTAGTCGGTCGAGCCCAGCGGGTAGCGCACCTCGCCCAGCACCTTGCCGCCGCTGGCTTCGACCAGCTTGGCGGTCTGCTCCTTCAGCGAATAGCCGAAGGCGTAGTCGACGGTGATGAAATACCAGCTGTCGCCGCCCTGCTGCACCAGGGCGCCGCCGGTGCCGACGGCCTGCGAATGGGTGTCATAGGCCCAGTGAAAGCCATAGGGCGAGCACTGCTTGCCGGTGAGGTCGGTGGAAGCGGCGCCGGTGACGATGTCGATCTTCTTCTTTTCCTTGGAAAGCCCCTGGACGGCGAGCGCCACGGAAGACGTCGTAAGCTCCATGATCGCGTCGACCTGTTCGGTGTCGTACCACTGGCGCGCGATGTTGGAGGCGATGTCCGGCTTGTTCTGGTGGTCGGCGCTGACGACCTCGATCGGCGCGCCCTGCACCTTGCCGCCGAAATCCTCGACCGCCATCTTGGCGGCCTCGACCGACCATTTGCCGCCGAAATCGGCATAGACGCCCGACTGGTCGTTGAGGATGCCGATCTTGACCTTGCCGTCGGAAATTTCGCCAGCCGCCGCCGGCATTGCGGTTGCCGCAATGAGCGCGGCTGAGACGAGATAGGATGCTTTCACTGATGGTTCCTCCCTTGTGGTCAACCACGTCAAACGCGGCTGCCTCGCAATGGTTCAACTATCCCCCAATTTTCGTGAGAATACGGACCCGCTCCCGCTCGCCACCTCCATCCCGCGGGATCATGCCGCTGCCTGCCGAGTGGCAGGCGTGGCGACCCTAGCACCGGGCCCGCGGCTGCGAGAATGCTATTTTCGTAGCATGCCGGGTCTGCGCCCTCGCCCTGTTGCTCACGTCTGCGTGAAGGTGAATTCAGCCGGCCGCGCCCGATACCTTGATGGAGGCGAAACCGGTCTTGCCCAGCCGCTCGAACAGGTCCGCACGCTCCGAGGGCGACAGGCGGCGCAACGGCGGCATCAGCCGCTCCCAGCCGGCCTCGCCGGTCATTTCGGCAAGTGCTGCCTTGACGCTGGCCATCAGCGGGAAGCCGGCGAGCGCGCCGCGGATGGCCATCGCCGCGGCCGCCGCCTCGCGGCCATTATCGCCTTCGGGATCCGACCAGGCGATCTGCGACAGCGCGCCGGTGACGTTGGTGGTGGCCGAGATGCAGCCGGCGAATCGCGCGCTCCTCCACTCGCTCAGGCTCCCTTCGGAGCTCGGGAAGACATCGAAGCCCGGGAATTGAGCGGCCAGCGCGCGCGAGAAGGCGATGTCGCCCGAGGAGTCCTTCAGGCCGATGACGACCTCGGCATAGCGCTGGCGCAGCCTGGCGATCGTCTCGGAGCTGAAGGAAACGCCGGTGTTCTGCGGGATGTGGTAGAGGTAGATTTTCACGCCAGAGGCGCCGGCCATGCCGATGACCTCGCCGACATAGTCGGCCAGGCTCTCGGCATCGATGCCCTTGTAATAGAAAGGCGGCAGGAGCAGCGCCCCGGCAAAGCCGAGGTCGCGCACAGCCCTCGTCAGCGCCGCGGCATCGGCCATCGCCGAGGCCCCGGCGCCGACCATCACCCGCTCCAGCGGCAGGCCGGAAGCGGCCACCGCCCGCATCGCGGCAACGCGCTGCTCGACCGAAAACGATGTCGCCTCGCCGGTGGTGCCGAGCAGGTTGATGCCGTCGCAGCCGCCCTCGCCGAGCAGCCAGCGGCAATGGGCGATCAGACGGCCGGTGTCGATCGTGAGATCGGCGTTGAGCGGGGTCGGGGTGGCGGCGATGACGCCTTGCAGTCTGTCCATCTATGACTTTCCGTCGCGTGGTTGCGAAACCGGGCCGGTCGCGTTCATTCGTCCCCCTGGCCATGGCCCGCGCCGGCTGGGGGCGCGGCCAGGAAATCGAAGTCGCAGCCCTGGTCGGCCTGCAGCACGTGGTCGTGATAGAGCCGCGCATAGCCGCGCGCCGGGCGCTTCAAGGCGGGCCGCTGGGCGGCGGCCCGCGACGCCAACTCCGCCTCGTCGACCAGCATGTCGATGCGCCGTGCCGGCACGTCGAGACAGATCCTGTCGCCGTTGCGGACCAGGGCGAGCGGCCCGCCGGCTGCGGCTTCGGGCGAGACATGCAGCACCACGGTGCCGAAGGCGGTGCCGCTCATGCGCGCGTCCGACAGCCTGACCATATCCTTGACACCGTGCGCCGCAAGCTTCTTCGGGATCGGGATGTAGCCGGCCTCCGGCATGCCTGGCGCGCCCTTCGGGCCGGCATTGCGCAGCACCAGCACGTCGCCGGCCGCGACGTCGAGCGCCGGATCGTCGATGCGCTCGGCAAGGTCGGCGACCGACTCGAACACGACGGCGCGGCCGGTGTGCCGCATCAGCGCAGGCGAGGCCGCCGAATGCTTGATGACGGCGCCGCGCGGGCAGAGATTGCCGGAGAGCACGGCGATGCCGCCCTGCGGTTTGAGCGGCCGGCCGAGCGGCCGGATGACGTGCTGCTCGTGCATGGCCTCGCGCTTCATCACCCGCTCCGCCAGCGTGCCGCCGTCGATCACCGGCACGCCGAGATCGAGAAAGCCGGCGAGTTCGGCGAGCAGGCGCGGCACGCCGCCCGCTTCATGGAAATGCTCCATGTAATGCTCGCCCGAAGGTTTCAGGTCGACCAGCACCGGAACCTCGCGGCCGATCCTGTCGAACTCGGCGAGATCGACCGAATGGCCGGCCCGGCCGGCGATCGCGGCGAGATGGATGATGCCGTTGGTGGAGGCGCCGATCGCCTGCATGACAACCATGGCGTTGCGCAGCGCCGCCGGCGTGACCAGCGCGCCGGGAACGGGCGCGCCGGAGACGGCGATTTGCGCGGCCACGCGGCCGGAAGCCTCGGCCGATCGCACCCGCTCGGCCAGCGGCGCGGGAATGGAAGCGGCGAAAGGCACGGTGAGGCCCATCGTCTCGGCGATGATGGCCATGGTGCTGGCGGTGCCCATGACCATGCAGGTGCCGACCGAAGGCGCCAGCCGGCCGCTGGCCAGCTCGATCTCGGCATCGCCGATGGCGCCGGCACGATGGTCCGACCACAGCCGGCGGCAGTCGGTGCAGGCCCCCAGCGTCTCGCCCTTGTGGTGGCCGACCACCATCGGCCCGACCGGAACCACCACCGTCGGCAGGCCGGCGCTGATGGCGCCCATGATCTGCGCCGGCAAGGTCTTGTCGCAGCCGCCGACAACGACCACGGCGTCCATCGGCTGCGCGCGCACCATCTCCTCGGTGTCCATCGCCATCAGGTTGCGCAGCACCATCGAGGTGGGATGAGCGAAGGCCTCATGGATGGAGATGGTCGGAAAGACCATCGGCAGCGCGCCCGACAGCATGACGCCGCGCTTGACCGCCTCGATCAGCTGCGGCGCATTGCCGTGGCAGGGGTTGTAGTCGCTGGCCGTATTGACGATGCCGACGATCGGCCGCCCCAGCGCGTCGTCCGAATAGCCGGCGGCCTTGATGAAGGCGGTGCGCAAAAACAGCGAGAAGGCCGCGTCGCCATAGCTGGTCACTCGCTTTTTGAGGCCGCGATAAGCCAATCGGCACCTTTGGGCTGCGCTTGCATGGGCGGCGGAGTGACATCTGCCCTCCCCGACGGCCAGCTTAAGTGACTCACTCAAACTGTCAATAATTCTGATCCAAGCCCTTTGGCCACACCCGGTTTTTCCGGGCATATCGAGACAGTCCGGCATTTATATTATCGATGATCGTGACAGATCGCTTCTGTTGCGAGGAATCCGGCTCTGCGGCTAGAGTGGGTCGGGGAAGCCGGCGCGAGGACATCAAGATGCTCACCAGGACGGACTATGGCGGCAAGGAAGCCGACGTCGTCAGAGCGCTTGAGGAAGACATCATCTTCGGCCGGCTGGCGCCGGGCGCACGGCTGGTCGAGGATGGGCTGCTTGCCCGCTTCCCGGTCTCGCGACACAGCATCCGCCAGGCGCTCTACCAGTTGGAGAAGCTCGGCATCGTCACGCGCGAGCGCAACAAGGGCGCGATGGTGAGACGGCTCTCGTCCGAGGAGGTCAGGCAGATCTACGAGGTGCGCGAGCTGTTGCAGCGGCAGGCGGCGCTGATGATCCCGCTGCCGGCCAGCGCGGCACTGATCGACGAATTGATGGAGATCCACAGCATCTACAGCGCCCATGTCGACGCCAACTACCTGCGCGGCATCCACGAGGCCAACGACCGCTTCCACCTCACCATGTTCTCGGCCTGCGGCAACGCCTATCTTGTGTCGTCGATCGAGCAATATATGCGGCTCAGCCTGCCGGTGCGGGCGAACTCGCTGGCCGACCGCGAAAAGCTCGAAGTGTCGCGCCAGCACCACTGCTTCATGATCGAGGCGCTGAAGCGCCGCGACAACTGGGTGCTGGCGCAGCTCTGCATCGACCATTTGCAGCCGAGCAAGGCGTTCTACCTGCAGGAGATCGGGAAGAGCGAGGAGGTTTGAGGCGGTGGAACTGGCTTGGCCGCCATGCGAGGCCGAGTTCCGTCACATCCCCTTCTGTCCTGTCGGACATCTCCTCCGCAAGGGGGGAGATTGGCAGCCTCGGCCTCTTGCCCAATTCTGCGGCGTTGAAAATTGGCGAAAGCCGAGGCGAGATCTGATCTCCCTCCTTGCGGGGGGAGATGCCCGGCAGGGCAGAAGGGTGCTCAAGCGCCACCGATTGGATGATCCCTGCTCACCTCTTCTGCGGATAAATCGTCTCGCCGCGCTTCAGCATCGCCACGAACGTCTCGATCTTCTTCTTGCGCCCGGCTTCGGTCTTCATGTTGTGGGTGCGGAAGGCGAGCGCGAAGCGGTTCTGGGCGGAAAGCTTGGCCAGCATTTCCCTCGCCTTGGGCTCGGCGTCGATCGCCGCCTGCAGGTCCGGCGGAATGGTCATTTCCTTGCCTGAATCGTAGGCGCGGTCCCAGCGGCCGTCGGCCTTGGCGGCCTCGACCTGCTTGAGGCCATGCTCGGTCATGCGGCCCTCCTCGATCAAGCGTGCGACATTGTCGACGTTGATCCTGCTCCAGATGCTCTTTTTGCCGCGCGGCGTGTAGCGCTGCAGGAAGCTCTTGTCGTCGAGCGACTTGCGGACCGCATCGATCCAGCCGAAGCAGAGCACCACGTCGATCGCCTGTTTCGGCGTGATCGAGGGCAACCCGGACCCGACTTTGTGGATCTTGATCCAGACCTCGCTTTCGCTGGCGTGGTTGTCGGCCAGCCAGGCGTAGAAGCTTTCCGCGTCGGGGAATTCATGGACCTTGTCCGGATCGACCTTGATTGCGGGCATCATCACCTCGTCCAGTTGTCTCGACCACAGACAATCTGGACGATTCCGCCGCTGTTGTGGCGACCGTTGATGGCAGTTTTCGTCAGGAGGCGAGCGGGCATCATCGGAGTTGCCGATACCACTATCGATTGCTTCCGTTTCCATCCCGAGCTCTGGCCTGCCACATCGTCGTCCATGCAAAGGAAAGGCATGGACATGGACAAGCAAAGAATACTGATCGTCGGCGGCGGTTCCGGCATGGGGCTGGCACTGGCCAGATGCTGCCTCGACAAAGGCGCGACGGTCATCATCGCCGGGCGTGGTGAAGCGAAGCTCGATGTGGCACGGGGCGAGCTCGGACGGGCCGCGCTGGAGACGGCGGCGGTCGACATCAGCCGCGAGGCCGAGGTCGCGGCGCTGTTTCAGCGCACCGGCGAACTCGACCATATCGTCAGCACCGCCGCCGCGATCGAAGGCGCCTACCGGCTGCTGCCCGAGATCGAGCTGGAGGCCGCGCAGCGCGTCGTGGAGAGCAAGTTCTACGGGCCGCTGCTGTTGGCAAAGCATGGCGCGCCAAAACTGTCGGCCAAAGGCTCGTTGACCTTCGTCTCCGGCATTGCCGCTTATCGGCCGGCGGCGCGCGGCTCGGTGGCCGCGGCCGTCAACGCCGCGCTCGAAGGGCTGGTCCGGGCCTTGGCCGTCGAACTGGCGCCGATCCGCGTCAACGCCGTCTCGCCCGGCTGGGTGGACACGCCGATCTGGGAGCTCGTCGCCGGCGACAGGAAAGCGCAGACATTGGCCGCCATGGCGGAACGGCTGCCGGCGGGACGGGTCGGACGGCCAGAAGACATTGCCGATGCAATCAGCTTCCTGATGGGCAACGGCTTTACGACGGGAGAGACACTGCATGTGGAGGGCGGGCACCGGCTGGTTTGACGGTCGTGAAATTCTCGCTCACGACGCCCAGCAGCGCCTTCAGCGCCGGCGGCTGGACCCGCCGTCGACGCCAGACCATGACGAGGTCGGCCGAACGGACCGGACCAGGCCACGCCACCTCCGTCACCACGCCGCGACCAAGCGCATCGGCAACCGCGAGCCGCGGCACGATGCCGAGGCCCGCGCCAGCGGCCACCAGGCCAGCGATCGCGTCGATGCTGCCGACCTCGGCGGCGAGCCTCGGCTTGCCGAGCCCCGCTTCGACGAAAGCGCTGTCGAGCATGGCGCGATAGACGCATCCGGCTTCGGTGGCGACGAAGCGCTTTTCGGCAAGCTCGGCCAGATCGACATCCGTCCGGTTCTCGCCTGGCGGCGCGATCAGCACCAGCGGCTCGGCCGCGACAATGCGTCTGGTGAAGCGCCGGTCCGGCTCGCCGGCATCGACATCAAGCTTGGGGGACCGCTGAAAGCAGAAGGCTACGTCGATCTCGCCCTGCCCCAGCCTGCGCAGCAATTCGCCGCTGCCGGCGATCTTCAGCTTGATGTCGATCTCGGGATAGGCGGCGCGGAAATCGCCAAGCCAGCCGGCGAGCCTTGCGGCAGCAATCGACTCCAGCGCGCCGACCGACAATATGCCGGCGGTCTGTCCGGTGGAGGCGTCGATCGCGGCGCGGGCCTCGTCAGCGAGCGCCAGCAGCTCCTCGGCGTAAGGTTTCAGCGCCTCGCCCGCCGGGGTCAGTTCCAGCCCCTGGCGCGAGCGTGAGAAAAGGCTGGCGCCGAGTTCGACCTCCAGCGCCTGGATCTGGTCGCTGACGCTCGACTGCGCGAGATTGACCTCGGCGGCGGCGCGCGTCACGTTGCGCGTCCGCGCGACCGTCAGAAATGTCTTCAGCAGCCTTGGGTGCATCGGGCGAGCGGCGTCACTGCAGCTGCGGCTTCTTGAGGAAAGAGTTGCGGTCGGCGGATTTTATCCGCAGCCAGGTCTCGCGGCCGTCGCGCACCACGCGCAGCGGGATCTCCGCCCCGGCCGGGTTCTGCCAGAGCTTGCGGTAGAAGTCGGCGAGCCCGTCGACCTCGCCGTCGCGCACGTCGGAAATAATGTCGCCCTGGCGCAGGCCGGCCTGCGCCGCCGGGCCGCCCTCGGCGACGCTCATCACCACCACCATGCCGTTCGACTCGGCCGAGAAGGCGCCGAGCCACGGGCGCGGCGGCTTCGCCACCTGGCCGCGTTTCACCAGATCCTCGAGGATCGGCGTCAGCAGGTTGATCGGCACCACCATGTTGATGTCGGCGACCTCGCCGGCGCGGCTCATCTGCAGGCGCAGCGAGCCGACCCCGAGCAGCTTGCCGTGCTTGTCGAAAAGTGCGGCCCCGCCCCAGGACGGGTGCGCCGGCGCGGTGAAGATCGCCTCGTCGATCAGATATTCCCAATAGCCGGCAAATTCCTGCTTGGTGACGATATGCGCATCGACCTGCTGGCCGATGCCGTCGGCAAGCGTCACGGCGTCGCCGATATTGGCCTTCCTGGCGTCGCCGAAGGCAACCGCAGGCAGGTTGAGCGGCGACAGCGCCTGCACCAGGCCAAAGCCGGTCTCCTGGTCGTAGGCCAGCGCATGCGCGGGAACCACGCGGCCGTCCTGGTCGGTCAGCCAGACCTCCTCGGCCTCGGTGATGAGATAGCCGATGGTAAGCACCAGGCCATTGTCGCGGATCACCACGCCGCTGCCTTCGCGGCGCGTGCCCAGCGCATTGGCGGTGAAGGCGTCGTCCGGAACCGTGGCGCGCACGGCGACGACGGAGCGGGAGACTTTTTCGACGGTCATCGGACGATCCTGGATTGCGGGGCTTTTGCCTATAGGTATGGCGGAAGCAGACGGGCGCAAGGGCAAGCTTTTCCTTCTCCCCTTGGGGTCCGAAGGACGGGGTGAGACCCGCGGCTCGCCCCCGGGCGGTGGGTCGGCGCGCAGCGCCGAGACGGCCGGGGGTGCTCCAGCGGAGTGAGACGCCGGCGTTTCCTGGAACACCCCTCAACCGTCGCCTTCGGCGACCCCTTTCCCACAAGGGGAGACGGGAAAAAGCCCTGGCACAAACGTTAGTTCAAAAAAACTTGAACTTTTCTATTTGAAGCGTGCGCCGCCGCTCCTAAGTAGAGGGCATGCGCGCCTCGTCCGATCAATCCGACCCCGCAAGAGACAAAGGCCTCCCACGATGAATCAGTACACCCCGCCGAAAGTCTGGACCTGGAACAAGCCGAGTGGCGGCACATTCGCCGCGATCAATCGGCCGGTCGCCGGGCCGACGCATGTGAAGGAGCTGCCGGTCGGCAAGCATCCGCTGCAGCTTTATTCGCTGGCCACGCCCAACGGCCAGAAAGTGACGATCATGCTGGAGGAGCTTTTGGCGCGCGGCCACAAGGGCGCCGAATATGACGCCTGGCTGATCCGCATCAACGACGGCGAGCAGTTCGGCTCAGGCTTCGTCGAGGTCAATCCCAACTCCAAGATCCCGGCGCTGATGGACCGCAGCGGCGACAAGCCGATCCGTGTGTTCGAATCCGGCTCGATCCTGACCTATCTGGCGGAAAAGTTCGGCGAGTTCCTGCCGACGGATCCAGCCGCCCGCGCCGAAACTTTCTCCTGGCTGTTCTGGCAGATGGGCTCGGCCCCCTATCTGGGCGGCGGCTTCGGGCATTTCTATGCTTATGCGCCGGAAAAGATCGAATATGCCATCGACCGCTTCGCCATGGAGACCAAGCGGCAGATGGACGTGCTCGACCGGCGGCTCGCGGAAAGCGAATATCTGGCCGGGCCCGACTACACGATCGCCGACATGGCGGTCTGGCCCTGGTATGGCGGGCTCGCCAAGGGCCGCAGCTACAACGACGCCCACCAGTTCCTGTCGGTGCATGAGTACAGCCACGTGCAGCGCTGGGCCGACGCGATCGACGCCAGGCCGGCGGTGAAGCGCGGCCGCATGGTCAACCGTATTTCCGGCGACCCGGCCTACCAGCTGCACGAGCGCCACGACGCCAGCGACTTCGAGACGAACACGCAGGACAAACTGCAGGCGGCGGAGTGAAAGGGGCTGCTTCGCCTTCCCGTGTAGTTGGCGAAGGCGGGGATGACGGGGCAATCTCCCCCCTTGCGGGGGAGATGTCCGGCAGGATAGAGGGGGGTGCTGTCCCGCCAGCCTCTCAGCCAATTCCGGCCGCACCTCAACGCGAGC
This sequence comes from Mesorhizobium sp. M3A.F.Ca.ET.080.04.2.1, assembly GCF_003952525.1. NCBI lineage: Bacteria > Pseudomonadati > Pseudomonadota > Alphaproteobacteria > Hyphomicrobiales > Phyllobacteriaceae > Mesorhizobium > Mesorhizobium sp. M3A.F.Ca.ET.080.04.2.1. The sequence goes on from NZ_CP034451.1 coordinate 1,148,272, forward strand.
GCTCGAAATCGCGATCAGGTCAACGCCGCGTTCCTTCACAACCCCCCTCTGCCCTGCCGGGCATCTCCCCCGCAAGGGGGGAGATCGGACGTCACCAGCGCCGCGCTATCTCCCAAACGTATACGTCACACTCGCCTCTCCCAGCGCCTGGCTTTTGGCTGCCACCGATACCATCTCCGGCGAGGGATTGTCCGGCGTGCGCAGCTTCGCTTCGCCCAGCGCATAAAGGGTGAAGACATAATGGTGCGCGCCGCTGCCGGGCGGCGGGCATGGGCCGAAATAGCTGGCGCGGCCGATGTCGCCCTTGCCGAGCACCGTGCCCTTGGGCAAGCCCTTGCCGCGTTTCGAGCCGGCGCCCTCGGCCAGGCCCTTGGCGCTTGCCGGAATGTTCCATGCCAGCCAGTGCCAGAAGCCCTTGCCGCCATTGGCATCGCGATCGAACATGGTGAGCACGTAGCTTTTGGTGCCGGCCGGCGGACGCTTCCAGGCGAGCGCGATCGAGACGCTGTTGCCGCCGCATCCAGGCTTGTCGCCGAGATATTTCGCATCCCACTTGCCGTCGGAGACCGACGGGCTCGAGATTTCGAAAGCGGATGCCTGGCCGGCGAAAGCAATAGCGGCAAGCGCGATGAGGCTGAGGCGCGGGATCATGGCCATCCTCCCTGGCTGAGCTGCTCCCTGAAGCGCGTCGCGCTAAAACCGATTCAGTGCCGCGCTTCAGATCCTGGTTCTGATGCATGTCGTTGTCTCGGAACCGCTGCACATTTCCGAGCGACAAGCATCGGCTGAACTGCCGAGTTTAGCTGAAAGCCGGCGCCGCGCCGAGCAACTTTGCGTGACGGGTCGCCGGCCCGTCGGAAACAAAAAAGCCCCGCCGGTGGAGGCCGTCGGGGCTCTTTCGTTGAGGCCGTTGAGGTGGGACCCCACAGCCAGTGATCCAGGGGGTGTTGGATCGAGGGTGAAACTAGCCGAAGACCGGATCAGGCGAAAATCACGCCTGCGCACTACCAATCACGCTTGTGCGAGAATGAGGTGATGGGGCGGCGCGAGGCACCTCCCTCTGGCCTGCCGGCCATCTCCCCCTCAAGGGGGGAGATCAGACGTCGCACCGGCTTTCGCCAATCACCAGCGTCGCAAAGATGTGCCGCAGGCCAAACTGCCAATCTCTCCCCTTGAGGGGGAGATGCCCGGCAGGGCAGAGGGGGGGTGCGCCCCGCGACACCTGCCGTCCCTTACTTCAACACCCTCGCCAGCCTCGGCACGCCCTCGCTCACGGCGCGGTCGTCGGCCAGGGTGAACGACATGCGCAGCGTGTTGCGGCCGGTGCCGTCGGCGAAGAAAGCGTTGCCCGGCACGAAGGCGACGCGCGCCTCCTTGACCGAACGCGCCAGCAATTCGGTGGCGTCGGCGCCTTCGGGCAACGTCAGCCAGACGAACATGCCGCCGTCCGGCCGGCTCCAGGAAATGCCTTGCGGCATCTCGGCTTCGAGCGCGCCAAGCAGCGCGTCGCGGCGCCGGCGGTAGGCATCGATCAGTTTTTCGACCTGATCGTCGAAGATGGTCTCGGCGACACGGTGCATGACGATCTGGTTGATCGACGGGCTGTGCAGGTCGGACGCCTGCTTCATCAGCACCAGCTTTTCCACGACATGGCGCGGCGCGCAGACCCAGCCGACGCGCATGCCGGGCGACAGGACTTTCGAAAAGGAGCCGCAAAAGAGCGTGCGCGCTTTCTCGATGCCGCCGGAGCGCGCGCAGTCGAGCGCCAGGATCGGCTGCTCGCCCTCGCCGTCATAACGCAGCGCCCGGTACGGAGCGTCCTCGATGACGGCGGTATCGAGCTCGTCGGCGAGATCGAGCACCGCCTCGCGCTGCGCCCGATCAAGCGTCTCGCCGGTCGGGTTGGCGAAGTCCGGCACCAGATAGGCGAACTTGACCCGCCCGCCATTGGAGGCCGCGGCGGCGCGATAGGCTTCCGGCGTCATGTTGCCGCCAGCGGCGTTCAGCCGGTCGTAGCGCGGCTCATAGGCGTTGAAGGCCTGCAGCGCGCCGAGATAGGTCGGCCAGGTGACCAAAGCCGTGTCGCCGGGCGACAGGAACAGCTTGCCGAGATAGTCGAGCGCCTGCTGCGAACCGGAGGTGATGAAGATGTTGCTCTCGTCGCACGGAACGCCGAGCTTGCCCATCTGGCCCGCCAGCCATTTGCGCAGCGGCAGGAAACCCTCGCTGACCTGGTACTGCAAGGCCGTGGCCGCCTCGGCGCCGCCGAGCACCGCCTGATAGGCATCGCCGATGGCCTGCGCCGGGAACAGCGACGGATCCGGGATGCCGCCGGCAAAGGAGATGATGTCGGGCTGGTCGAGCAGCTTCAACAACTCGCGGATTTCCGAGGCTTTCATGCGCGAGGCGCGCGAAGCCAGAAGGTTCAACAGGGTCAAGGCGCACCTCCCGCAGTGCTTCGTTTGGTATTTTTGCTTCGCATTTAGGTCAGCTTGGTTGACCTATTATCAGACCATGTCTCTCCCGTGAATGCACAAAAGCGGCATGGCGAACCATTCAGCGACATTGGCGCACGGATTTCGCGAATGCTCATGAATCCTGTCACTCGAACGCGCAACACAGTCATCAAGGCCGGCAGCGTTGAACCGCCTTCAGGGCCATGGCGGGATTGTCGTCATATTAGAATAGGCGCATATTGTCGCCAGCCGAAGCATTGCTGCGGCCGAACCGCCCGTTGGCCATGATTGCCCAGGCGGTCCACAGACCAGGTCAAATGTCAGAGACAGGAAAGTCCGTGCTGCCCCACAGATCGGGCAGCGCGAGACATGGGTATTTGGAGGAGAAGCCATGAAGGTTACCATATTGGCAAACTATGAACCCCACGCCGCCAAAGGGCTGATGCAGGGATCGAACCGCGAGGTTGCAATCCAGGCGCTTTTTGAGAGCGTCGGCGGCAGGTTGACCAGCGTGACATTTACACGCGGCCTCTATGACGTGGTCGTCAATGGCGAAGTGCCGAATCAGGTTGCAGGGATGGGCATGGCGCTTGCAGTGCGGGCTAGCGGTTCGATCAGGGACCTCGTCGTCCTCGAAGAGCTAGACATGAAGGCAGTGCTGGCGGTCGCCAACAAGGCTGCCGGCGCTTACAAGCCCGCCGGCTGATCAGCCTTGCCGGCCAGGCGGCACGGCGATTGCCGGTGCCGCCTGCCAGCCCCTTAAACAAGAGACGGAGGAGTCTTCACCGGTCGCACTTACCGCTGATGAAACCCGGCCGGCCATGCCAAGATCGGCGAAAAGCTGATGGTTTGCGGCGGCCGGCGTGCGATCGACTTTCGGCAATTCGCTGTTGGGCGGCGGGCTCGCCGCTCGAGGCTGGACGGCGGCGACGCTGCGGCCAATAGGGGCGCATGCTCCGCGCAGCTTGACGGCCGCGCACGGACCCGGCGGCGAATCATGGAATCCTGCCTCGTGTGACCGAGCCGACACGCCGGCCGGCAAAGCGCGCCGACGGACAGACATTAGCGGGGGAAAAGCGGAAAAGCGGGCTTTTAAATAAAGATTCGCTAATATTAGTTCGACATAGCCGGCTACCCACCTTGCCGGTTAGGCCCGGCGGCCCCCCTGATCCCACCCCAACAGGCTGTCGGGCCGCTGACACGTGCGCGGCTTCTCCACCGAGCGGATATTGCCAGGCTGGCGCATTGCCCCAGCCTATGGGTGCTTCAGCTTCCAACCATTGTTCGAGATGATCGATTGCCAGGGCCGGCGCTGCCCCTCATCGCCATGCCGGGCACTTCTCCCCGTATAGTGACGCGAAGAAGGGGCCGACCGCAATGCCGGCGCCGTTGTTGCAACGCTGACCGTTGGCGAAACCGCCGATGAGGGCACCCCTCTCCGCGTCACTATACGGGCAGAGGACACCGGCAGGCCGGTGAGGCGCAGCCCTCGCCCGCCGCCATTAAGGAGACGGCACGGCCACACCCGTCAGAACGGCAAGCGGATCTCGTTGTCCTGGGGCAATTCCGGCCAGCCGATGTCCTTGCGGATCTCCGGCGGCAAATCGTTCAGCGAGCGCATTGTCCTCCGGCGCTCGCTGGCCCGTGCAAAGGCGGCTCGAATTCGGCCAAGTCTCTCAAACATCGACACCTCCATATCGTAAGCGGCAGAACGATGGTTCACCGGGTGCCGCTTTTGAGGTGCGTCTGTATCCGATCGATTGCGCGCGAACGGTGAAGAGCTTCACGAAACCGCGCCAGCCTGAAACATATGCACACAAACCAGTTTGGAAAAGGCGCAAGCACAGGCGCGGCGCGATCCCACAAAGCTGGGCCGTGCGATATCAGGCGTTTAGCCGCGAACCTTGAAGCGTCGATGCACCCACGGGCTGGGGGCGAGCGGTCAAGCCGTTTGCGGACCCGAAGGAGCCTGCTGCGCGGCCTGCGCCGGGAACCGGCCTTTGCGAGCGAGCGTCGGCTTCGAATATTGACGAAGTCTCCCGCCCGCGGCAGGTCCCGCCGCACTGTCAAGCCGAGCGGAGGAGCCTCCCGGCCGATCTCACGCCACCGTCCCGTCCCGCGCCACTACCCTGCCGGCGCGGTAGACGGTGCGCGGTTTCGGCACCGCCACGACGGCTTCCGGTATGTGCTCCGCCTTCAGCGCAACGAAGTCGGCCTTGGTGCCGACCTCGATGCCATAGGCCTCGAGGCCAAGCGCCTTGGCCCCGGCATGGCTCACCACGTCGTAAGCCGCCTCCAGCTCCCAGTCCTCATAGAAGCCGGAGCGGTAGCCGATCATGTTGGCGCGGTTCAGCATGTCGCCATCGCCATAGGGCCACCACGAATCGCGAATGTTGTCGGAGCCTGCAAAGACGGTGACGCCGGCCTTGCGCAACGCGGCCACCGGCGGAAAAGAATGACTGCCCGGCGCGTTGGTCATGATGGCGACGCCCGCGGCGGCGAGCCTTTCGCCGGCCTTGGCCAGCGCGTCGGCGGAAATGTCGCCGAGCGCATAGGCGTGGCTGACGGCGACTTGTCCTGCCATGCCGAGCGCATTGGTCCGGGCGCATATTTCCTCGATCTCATACAGGCCAAGCGTGCCGGCGTCATGCAGATGGATGTCGACGCCGGCGCCGCGCTTTTCGGCGAGGCCGAAGACGACGTCGAGATGGCCCTTCACGTCACGGTCGAAACTCGCCGGGTCGAGCCCGCCGACCAGGTCGCAGCCGAGTTTCAGCGCCTCCTCCAAAAGCTCGGCCGTGCCGGGCGAGGAGAGGATGCCGCTCTGCGGGAAGGCGACGAGCTGGATGTCGATCAGCTCGCGACAATTTTCGCGCACGGCAAGAATGGTCTCGACATGCTTCAGCCCGACCGTGGCGTCGACCATGACATGGCTGCGCATCGCCAGGCTGCCATTGCCGACGCAGAGCTCGAGCTGGTTCTTCGCCCGCTCTTCCATCGGCGCCGCCAGGCTGAGGTTGCGCATCTGGACGGCGACGCGCTCGCGCACGTCGAAGCCGTCCGTGCAGGGAATGTGCGGACGCCAGGCGTCGCCATAAAAGGAGGTGTCGAGGTGAACATGGCCCTCGACGAAGCCCGGCAGCACCAGCAGGCCGCCGAGATCGACGGCGCCTGCCGGCGGGGCGGCTGCATGCGCCGCGGGGACGATGGCGCTGAAGCGGCCGCCGGCGACGGTGAGATCGGCGAGCGAACCGTCGGTGAGCCTGGCGTTGAGAAAATGGGTCTGGTGCAAGATGCAATCCGTTGAATGAAAGCATTACTTGTCGCTCAGGAAGGCCTGGTCAATGCGGTGGCCGACAGAATGCGATTCGCGGCGCCTGATCTCCCCTCCTTGAGGGCGAGATGCCGGCGAAGCGGGTGCTCCCGCACGCAGCGCCAACGCCTTCCGCGCCCCGCGATTTCGTAAGCATTCGTTTACCATAATCCCACGCGGCAGTGGGGGAGTCGCCGTTGGCGGCCTATTCCGCGTTCACGGAAGTTTCCGCGCGCAAAAAATATGCGATGGTTCGATCGCGGTACGAGGCCGCCGTGGTCGACGCGGACGCCCAAGCACATCCCCAACAATGCGCCCCCAACGGCCGCGTCGACCATGTATATCGTGTTGCGGCGACCCCAGCGGTCGCCGTTTTGTTTTGACGGGACTTCAACAACAAATGTCGGCGGGACAGCGCCCCCCTCTGTCCTGCCGGACATCTCCCCCACTTGGGGGGAGATTAGACGTCGCGCCGGCTTTCGCAAATTACCGGCGTGGCAAGAGGAGCGAGGCGCAGAAACTGCCAATCTCCCCACCCGTGGGGGAGATGTCCGGCAGGACAGAGGGGGGCGCGACGGATCGCGGCCTTTCTCTACTCAGCCGCCGACCAGCGCCGCGGTCGTCGTCATCCGCGCGCCCTGCGTGGCAAAGGCATCATTGTGGCGGGCGATGATGTCGGGCGCCTTCTCTTGCTGCGTATCCAGCGTCGAATGCGCGTCGGAGACCACGGTGACGGCAAGCCCCTCGGCAAAGGCGCCCTGGACGGTGGCGGCGACGCAGAAATCGGTCTGGGCGCCGATGAGCACCACATCGCGTGCGCCCTGCCCCGCCACCCACTGGCCGAGCTCGGCATTGGAAAAGGCATTGCGTACCGTCTTGCCGAAGGTCGGCTCGTCGGCGGCCTGGCCGAGCTGTGGCCATACCGGCCAGCCGGAAGCGCCCGGCGCCAGCGGATCGCCCGCCGGCCCGTCGTGACGCACGAACGCCACCTTGCGGCCGGTTCGACGCGCCCAGTCGATCAGCGCGCGGGCGCGCTCGGCGATGGTGTCCGCATCATGGATCGGCGGATCGAAGCGGCCGTCGAACATGCCGGTCTGCAGGTCGATGACGATGAGCGGCGCGACGGCGGAGGGGATGGTGTCTGGCATGGCGGCGAAGATAGCGGGTGTCGTTGGTAGGTCAAGAATGGAGAGGACCGTGATCTCCCCCTCGTGGACAGATCGACGGTTTCGGAGCGCTAGCCACAGTTTTGGTTCAGGCGGTACGGGCTATGAGCGTCTGCTAGCGGTTACTCAGAACATAGACACTGCCAACAAGGAGGCCCACCGCCATGGCGAACAACACGAGGGCAATAGCGATCCGCCAGGCAGTACCCACTGAGCGGTGACCCAGCGGCGAACCGCCGGCTTCGCGCATTGTTCTGCCGGCCACCTTGAGAATTTCCAGGGCGAGAACAACGCAAACCGCCGTAGTCATGAAAGCCAGAAGCTTCTTCGGTGCAGGTGGATGACTGTATAGACCAATGGTTGCCTTGCCGAACTGGTAAAGGAAGATCGGTGCGTATCCTATCGACGCGAAAAGGCCGCCACCCACCGCAAAGTACATCGCCAGGCGCCAAGGCCAGTCAGAAGGCCGTCGTTCACTTGCCAGTCTTCGGACTCGATAGTCGAGCGCCGCAAAACACAGCGTGCCAAATACCCAGCAGGATCCGATCCACCAATTCATTCATGCGTTCTATCGCGTCAGCGGTTAGCCTGAGATTAAGCCCTCAGATCTGCGCCCGGCCTCTCTGAGAGGAAAGGACGCTGGTGGCGGGGCGCTCAATCTTGTTGTGGGGGAGATGCCCGGCAGGGCAGAGAGGGGAGCGAAGGAACGCGGCTTGGTCCTTATTTTGCACTCTGGCGATGTCGAACGAGGTGGCGATGTCGACCGAGATGCCGGAGGGACAGCGCCCCCCTCTGGCCTGCCGGCCATCTCCCCCACGAGGGGGGAGATCGGCAGCTTCAGCTCCTCACTCAATCCCACCCGTCACCACATACGCCCCCGCCGTACGTCCGTCCGGCAACCGTACGATCGCCGTGACGATGGAGCCGTAGGAGCCGCGCCAGACGCTGTGAAAACCCTGATGCGTCGAGGCGGGAACAACCACCCGTCCGGTGTAGCGGTTGCCGCGAGCCTGCATGAGAACAGGTTCGCCGTTGACGTGGACGTTCACAATCGCGGCCTTCGTTTCGGCTGAGATCGAGCCAAGCGTACCGCCCGCCTCGATCTGCAGCGCAATCGCGATCTCGTCGGTCTCGCCGGCGCGGGTCGTCTCCGCGGTCAGCGAAAGCCCGAGCGGCGCTTCGCCAGGACCGCCGGGCGCGACCCTGCCCTTGCCCGCAAACACATCATCCGCCAATGCCGGGGTGCGCGGCGGGGCGGTGCGGCGCTTTGTGGCGCGCTCGTAGTCGCCGGCGAGGCAAATCAGCGCCTCGTCGTCATAGGCCTTGCCGGCAAAGGTGAGACCCACCGGCATGCCGATGTCGGCCATGGTGCCCATCGGCACGGTCACCGTCGGGATGCCGAGATGCCGCCAGACCAGGTTGCCGTTGGCGACCCAGGTGCCGTTGCGCCAGGCAAGGTCGGCGGACGCCTCGTTGACGTCGGCATCGGCCGGACCGACATCGGCGACGGCCGGCAGCACAACGGCATCGAGGCGGTTGCTGTCGAGCCAGTCCTCGAAATCGACGCGGCGGGCTGCCTCGAGGCCCTTCAGCCCCTCCCCGATGGTCGGGATATCCTCGAGCGGCGTCACACCTTGCTTCGCCCGCTCGACATAGTCGGCGAGGTCGAAAGCGTCCTCGCCGTAGCGGTCGGGCAGCGTGCCCGGCGGCTGCGGGAAAATCCTGGGCCCGTCGACGGAGGCGAGATCGGGCAGCGCCGGATCGGCATTGGCGCGCAGGAAATCGTCCCACGACCAGATGCAAAGATCCCAGATCTCGCGCGCGGCGAAATCTTCCGGCATTAGACCGCGATCGACTATGGAGCGCGCGCCGGGCCGATCGCGCTCGTAATTGGAGACGACGGGCAAATCGACCTCGACCACCTCGGCGCCGAGCGCTTCCAGGTCGCGCGCGGCCTGGCGCCAGAGCTCCAGCACCGAGGCGCGCGTCTCGATCGGCCGCGGCGCGCCGCTGTCCTTGCCGATATACATTCTCGGCACGCCGAGCCGCTTGCCCTCGAGCGCGCCCTGCAGCAACAATCCGGTGTAGGAGGCCGGCCTCAGCGCCGAGGCCTTCGGGATCGGCAGCCATGGCTGCACGCGCCAGAAATCGCCGCGCTTCTGTTCATCGTCGGCAACGATCACGTCGAGCAGTTCCAGCATGTCGGGAACACTGCGCGCGTGCGGCACCACCACATCCATGGTCGGCACCAGCGGCCAGTTGCCGCGCACCGAGATCACGCCGCGCGAGGGCGTGTAGGCGGTGAGCGCGTTGTTGGAGGCCGGCGCGCGGCCCGACGACCAGGTCTCCTCGCCCAACCCAAAGGCGGCGAAGCTCGCGGCCGTCGCCGTGCCCGAGCCGTTGGACGAACCGGAGGCGAAGGCGGCAGTGAGAAAGTCCTTGTTGTAGGGGCTCTCGGCGCGGCCATAAAGACCGCGCTGCATGCCGCCATTGGCCATGGGCGGCATGTTGGTGAGGCCGAGCAGCACGGCGCCCGCCGCGCGCAGCCGGGCGATGGTGTAGGCGTCCTCGTTTGCCGTGAGATGGCCGAAAGCCGGCGAGCCGGCCGCGACGCTCAGGCCCTTCGCCTTGTAGCTGTCCTTGGCGGTGTAGGGGATGCCGTCGAGAGGCCCGAGCGTCTTGCCCTGGCGGCGACGGCGATCGGAGGCTTCGGCCTGCTCGAACATTTTTGGATTGAGGATGGGCACGGCGTTGAGCGCGATGCCGTGGCGGTCGTAATGGGCAATGCGCCTGAGATAGGCGCCGACCAGCTCGACGCTGGTGACGGTGCCCTGGTCCAGCGCGCGGCGCAGGTCGGCGATCGAGGCTTCGACGATGTGGAGGTCGGGCATGGCTCATCCTCTGCGATGGCCGCACGCCAAAGGCCGCGTTCCGTCACACCCCCCTTTGCCTTGTTGGGCACCTCCCCCGCAAGGGGGGAGGTCGATGTCGCGCAGGCGTTCGCCAAATTGCCAGCCTTGAAGGCACTTGCCTCACAAGGTCTTGCTGTCGAGCTGCCCGTTTTGCTTCATGAGTTCGATATAGGTCTTGGCCTGGGCGTTGCCGTGTTCGGCCGCCTTCAGGAACCACTTGGCTGCTTGCGGGTAATCCGGCTTGCCGCCAATCCCGCGGTAATAGAGCGTGCCAAGGCTGAACTCGGCATCGACATTTCCCGCCTTGGCCGCTTCCAGCCACCACGTCTCGGCGGCTTTGTCGTCCCTGGCGATGCCCTTGCCATTGGCATAGGAGTACGCCACCCACAATTGGGCCGTAACATCCCCCTGCTTGGCCGCCTTCAACCACCATTGCACCGCATTCGCATCACTCTGGGTCAGGCCAGCGCCTTTTGCATAGGCGGCACCCAGATTGAGCTGCGCGCTGGCATCGCCCTGATTGGCCGCCTTCAACCACCAAGACGCCGCTTCCGCGTCGCTCCGGGCCACACCTTTGCCTTGCGCATACATGCCGCCCAGACTGGATTGCGCAAAAGCGTCGCCTTGATTGGCCGCCTTGCTCATCCACGCAAATGCCTGAATGTCATCCCTGGCCACGCCTTGGCCCGCGGCGTAGGCGCCTGCAACGCTGGACTGCGCCTGATGAACGCCGCTGGTCGCGGCCTTCATCCACCATTGAAATGCCAGGCTATCGTCCTGCACCATCCCCTCACCGAGGTGGTAGAGAACGCCGAGCATGTATTGGCCGTCTGCGTTTCCCTGATCCGCAGCCTTGCGAGCCCAGGTGGCGGCAAGCTGGCTGTTCTTGTCGACACCCAGACCGAACTTGTAGGCCGTGCTGAGAACATAGGCGGCTTCGGCATATCCCTTGTCGGCCGCCCTGCGAATCCACATCGCTCCGATTTTGTCATCTTTCTTGATGCCCAGACCCTTAAAGTAGGCTTGACCGAGACTGTACGCGGCCTCGACACTTCCCGCATCGATCGCCTTGCGCCACCAATAGAGCGCTTGCTCATCGCTTTTGGTTAGCCCCTGGCCTCGAGAATAGAGAACGCCGAGCTGGTACTCACCATTTGCATTGCCCTTGTCCGCCGCTTCTCTCGCCAAACTGGCAGCAAGCCGATCGTCCTTGGCGACACCGCGCCCGAGAGAATACGCCTGACTAAGCGCAGCCGCAGCCTCCGCATTTCCTTGGTCGGCAGACTTGCGCCACCAGAAGACCGCCTGCTCGTCGTTCTGTTCGGTTCCCTCGCCGCGCCAGTGCATCGCGCCAAGGTAGCCCTGCGAATCCCGGTTGCCCATTTTCGCCAACAACGACAGCTGACGAAATTCTTCGCTGTAGTCCTTGGCTAGGGCGGCAGCTTGCATCTTCCTTATGGCAGACCATTGCACATAATAATTTCGCACAGGCCCGAGCAGCGCAAAGGTGGCCAGCAATAGCAGGATTATCGGTAGAATTTTTCTGCGACGCCGCACAGGCGGACTGATGGCAGTCGTGTCCGCTTCAAGCGGCCAGTCGTTCTTGCTCACCGTCCCCCACCCACTTGCAGCCACCAGTAATCATTAGCGCAAGTCGCGCTGTTCTGGAATATGGGCGCTGATGTATGCTTCCGTTACTCCGGCGCGCCCGCGAACAGCACCACGCCATCCCCTCCCGTTGCCGGCCAGCCGCGGATGGTGCGGTCGATGCCGCCGGTGAGCAGCGTGCCGTCGGCGGCGAAGGCGACCGAATAGATCGGGCCGGTGCCGGGGTCGAATTCGGCGATCTCGGCGCCGGTCTCCATATTCCAGATCCTTGCCGTGCCGTCGAGCGAGCCCGATGCCAGCCGCTTGCCGTCGGCGGACAGCGCTAGCGAGTAGACGGTGCCGGAATGACCGTCCAAGCGGCCGACCTCCTTGAAGCTGTCGAGGTCCCAGAGCTTGATCGTGTAGTCGCCGCTGCCGGTCACCACATGATGGCCGTCGGCGGTGAAGACGGCGCCATAGGTGCCGCGCTCATGGCCGTGCCAGCTGCGCAGTTGCTTGCCGGCGACAATGTCCCAGAGCTTCAGCTCGCCGTCGATGCTGCCGGTGAGCGCCCTGGTGCCGTCAGGCGAGACGGCGACGGAACTGACCGGCCACTGGTGTCCGGGCATCACATGCAAGGCCAAGCCCTTCTCGATGTCCCAGACAATGACCTTGCCGGTGCTGTCGTGGCCGCTGACGGCGCGCTTGCCGTCCGGGGTGATCGCCAGCTTGTTGACACCGCCGTTCAGGCCTGACGAGAAGACACGCAGCACGGTGCCATCCGATAGCCGGCGCAGCACGATCTCGCCGTCGTCGCCGCCGGTGAGCGCGCTTTTCCCGTCGGGCATGAAGAGTGCTGCGCGCGCCATGTCCTTGTGCTCGCCGAGATTGCGGATCAGCCGCTTGCCGTCGATGTCCCAGAGCTTGATCATGCGGTCGGTGCTGGCGCTCAGGATCTCGTGGCCATCGGGCGAGACCGCCAGCCAGACGACGGCATCGCGATGGCCGTCCGGCGCGGTCGGCTGGGTGGGCGGCGAAGGCGGCGGCGCCACCGTCACCGGCGGCGTGGCGGGCGGCAACGCGATTTGCTGGGTGGCAGCTGCGGGTGCCGGGGCCGTCTCTTGCGTCGACGGCTGGGCTGGCGTCGACGGCGGCGATCGCGGAGGATGCGCCAGGTCGGGCGGCACCTCGGCCAAGGGCACCTGGGGAAGCGTCGGCTGGGCAGGCGTCGCGATGGGCTCGGCGGGCGGGGTCGCTGCCTTTTCCTGAGCAGGGCTGGCCGGCTGCGGAGCTGGCGCAGGCTCTATCGGCGTCGCGGGCGCTGCCGGGGCGGCGACTTCCCTGGATTGTGCCGGTTCGCCGCTCGGCGCAAACCAGGCACCGGTCTGGTCGGCGACGATCGCCAGCACGGCAAGCAGCGGCACGGTAAGCACGATGCCGCGCAGCCGAGGACGCCCGGCCGGCGCGATCTCGGCATCGCGGCCGAACAGCGGCGCCGACGGGTCATGCCTCGCGGCGGCCGGCAGCAGGCCGGCGATGAACAGCAGCCCGGCCATGACCGAGAGCAGGCCGGCCGCGCCGAACAACTCGGAACGAAGCGAGGCGAAGCCTTCCAGGCCGGGCCCGAGCGCGAGATAGAGCTTGGCGAAGCAGGCGGCGCCGACAGCCAACATCACCAGCGCCAGCAGCCTGTCGGTCGATCTTCGCATCGGTTCTCCCCCCGGGCCGAGCGCATCTCCATGCTGGGAGAAGCGATTTCACCAGCTTAGAGCGGTTCACCGTTTCAGGGAAACGGCACCGCCGCAAGAGCCGGAATCGACAGGAGAGCACATAAGCCTGCCGCCGTCGGTGATGCCCTTCACGTTCGTGACCACGGCTAGGTTGCAGATTTTCTCGCCTCGCGACGCCAATATCTGGGCAAAGGTGGACTGCGCTGCTGGTCAAGTGTTGACGGCGTGCAACAGAAGTCCGAATTCCTCAAGAATAAACAGGAACATCCGCCCGCTTCGTTGACAGCAGACCGGCATGTGACATTATCCGCCGGGGATTTTCAGGAGAGACACGGCATGAAGAGGACCTACGAGAAGCCCATTGTCGTCCGGAAAGGCAAGCTTTCGGCTATCACGGCAAACGCTCCGGTATCGGGCGCGGATTGATCGGCGCAGGTTTCGAACGTGACACCTTTGCCTTGAGCGTTTCGCCAAGGCGCTGCAGGGGGATTGAACCATGAAGAAGAGCTACGAGAAGCCCAGCTTGGTCCGCAAGGGCAAGCTGTCCGCGATCACCGCCGGCAACGGCGCTTCGATCATAACGCCTCCGCCTCCGCCTCCAGCCTGATCTACCCGTTTCGCATCATCAGGACCGGCATCACGCGGCGCTTCGTTTGGTGCGGCGGGGTTTTTGATGTCGGGCGCTTGAGGCGTCGTGCTGAAGAACAGATCCAGCTGACGCGCTTAAGTCGTTCGTCTTGATGGGAAATTGCTCTGGGCATTAGGCGCTCAACGCGCCAGCACCAGGTCGTCCAGCACAAGCTGCCAACAATGCCTGGTGGAGATGCGCACGCGCGTCACAGCCTTCAGCATCGGCGCGTAATGCACCGGCGCCAGCGCCGAGAGCACGATTTCGTCGCTGCCGACCAGTTCATCGCCCAACCAGCTTTCGATCAACGCCACCTCGCCTTCCGAGGCCAGCCATGCCGCGGTGAGCATCACCGAATGGAAGCCGAAGGGCGAGGCGGCGCCGAACTCTGCGGCATGGCCGCTGCTGGTATAGGCGCTGTGATTGCCCGAACTGTTGCCGTTCAGATAGCCGTGGCTGTCCTTGACGTAGTTCCTGGCGATGGCGTTGAGGTTGCGCCAGTCGAGCCCGCCATAGCCGGACGGGATCTTCTGGAACGCCAGCGGCGTGACATCGTCGAAGCCGATCGTCTCGAGCGCGGCGTCGGCGGCGATCGCATCCGGCCGCAACCGGCCGAGGTCGATGGGGTAAGCCGATAGCGCCAGGCGCCGGTCGAGGCCGGAGCCCGAAACCCTGAGCATGTCGGCTCCCGCGGGAAGATCGACGAGGAAGTTGCCGGGCGTGAGCTGCCTGGTCTGCAAAACCCCACCGCCGCCCAGAAGCACAAGTGTTGCCTCGGCCGCCGCCATGCCGCGCACGAAGCGTGCGGGGACAAGGCCGACCGCCTTCGGCAGGTCCTCGCCGGCAAGACCCGCGGGCGAGCCCGGCAGTTCATCGAGGCGCAGCGTCTGGGTCTCGTTGCCGGTGCTGACGCGCCAACCTTTCGGCACCGAGACGGAGAACCGATAGGCGCCGGCGTTGCGCAGGATCGCGCGGCGCTTGCTCGCCGACATGACGAAATTGGCGAAGCCGCCATTGTTGGTGCGCACCGCGGCGAGGAAGGCGCCGCTGTCGTCGAACGCCCGCACCACGATGCCGCCCATCGGCCGGTCGGCCAGGCCGAACCTGCCGTCGCCGTCGACATCCATGAACACGAAGGACGAAAAATTGAGCCCGCCGCCTTTGCCGCGCCAGTTGGTGCGGGACGCATAGTCGCGAGCCGGGTCGGCGCTGCCGCGCGCCTTGCGGCGCCTGCGGCGCAGATGAAAGGTGAGCAAGACGAGGGCGACGGCGCCGATGAGGACGAGGATAGAGACGAGGACGACGAGGGCGTCAGCCATGGCGGAAGCGCGAGGGCGAAAGAAGAATATCCAGAATGACAGGCATAAATCGGAGTCCCCCCTTTAAGTCCGGCAAAACTAACGTGAGAGATCGTTGGCGCACAACGGACACTGGCGAGATGTTGGCAGTAAGGCCGAGATGTCGGCGGGACAGCGCCCCCCTCTGTCCTGCCGGACAGAGGGGGGTGGGCGGGAACCCGGCGTTTGATCGCTTTAAATAGCCTCACCCCAACTCCACCCACACCGGGGCATGATCGCTGGCGTTGCCCTCGCCGCGCACCTCGCGGTCGATGCCCGCACCCTTCAGCTTTCGCGCCAGCTTCTTCGACAGCAGGATGTGGTCGAGCCTGAGCCCCGCGTCGCGCGGCCAGCGGTTCCGGCGATAATCCCAGAAGGTGTAGAGCGTCTGCTTGGGGAAGACTTTTCGCAGCGCGTCGGTCCAGCCCTGCTCGAGCAGCGCTGAAAAGGCGGCGCGGCTTTCAGGCTGCACCAGCGCGTTGTCGTCATAGGAGCGCGTGGCGTAGATGTCGCGCGGCTCGGGCACGATGTTGAAATCGCCGGCGAGCACCACCGGCAGGCCGGTGTCGAGGAGTTCGGCGGCATGCGCTGCGAAGCGTTCGTGCCAGGCGAGCTTGTATGAAAATTTCGGCCCCGGCTGCGGGTTGCCGTTGGGCGCATAGAGGCAGCCGATGACGATGCCATTGACCGCCGCCTCGATGTAGCGCGCCTGCCGGTCGGCGTCGTCGCCGGGCAGCGCGTCACGCGTCAGCACCGGTTCGGAGCCGCGCGCCAGGATGGCGACGCCGTTCCAGGTCGGCTCGCCCTTCCACACCGCCCCATAGCCGGCCTTGGCGAGCCGGCTCAGCGGGAACTGCGTGTCGCGCGCCTTGAGTTCCTGCAGGCAGACGACATCGGGTTTTGCCTTGGCAAGCCAGGCCAGCAGGTTTTCGAGGCGGCTGTTGATGTTGTTGATGTTGAAGGTGGCGAGTTTCATTTGCCGGGGACGCTTTTCGCTTCGTCATCCTCGGGCTTGGCCCGAGGATCCATGCCGTGACGCTCGCCGTGGAACGCGGCGGGGCAGAATTCTGAACTGTTGCAGCGGTTTGGCGTCACGGCATGGATCCTAGGGTCTGCGCGCGTCGCTTCGCCCTAGGATGACGAGCCGGAGGGCTGCGCGAATTTAGCGCCGATTGTCTCCGCCACCGTCTTCAGATGATCCGCCGTCGAAAAACCGGAGATCGCCTTGCGCGGCTTCAGATCGTGGTCGCCGTCCTCCAACCAGATCACCTCTATTGCCGCCGACAGGCCGTAGGTCGCCACCTCGTCCCTGGTGCCGAACTCGTCGCGCGTGCCTTGAAAAATCAGCGTCGGCGTTTTCAGGTCGGCGAGATGCTTTGTGCGCAACTGCTCCGGCTTGCCCGGCGGATGGAAGGGATAGCCGAGGCAGACCAGGCCGGCGATCTCGCCCTTGGCGAACATCTCGTCGGCGACCATGGAGGCGACGCGCCCGCCCATCGACTTGCCGCCGATGATGAGCTTGCCGCTCACGCCCTTGGCGCGCAGATCGGCGATCGCCTTGATGTATTCCGGGTTCACCGTCTCGGCTCTGGGCGGCGGCTTGCGGTGCCCGTAGCGGCGCGCCGCCATGTAGTGGAATTCGAAACGCGCGACGCGGAAACCGGCGGCAGCGAGCGCCTTGGCGGTGGCGGCCATCGAGGCGGAGTCCATTGGCGCGCCGGCCCCGTGAGCGAGCAGGATGGTGACGGGAGCGGTGTCGGGGC
Organism: Mesorhizobium sp. M3A.F.Ca.ET.080.04.2.1; assembly: GCF_003952525.1. Taxonomy (NCBI): domain Bacteria; kingdom Pseudomonadati; phylum Pseudomonadota; class Alphaproteobacteria; order Hyphomicrobiales; family Phyllobacteriaceae; genus Mesorhizobium; species Mesorhizobium sp. M3A.F.Ca.ET.080.04.2.1. The sequence continues at coordinate 1,165,164 of NZ_CP034451.1, forward strand.
CATCGAAGAGGAAGTGGGTCACGGGGTGGCCTCTATAGCCTCTATAGAGAGGCCGAGTTCCGTCGCGCCCCCCTCTGCCCTGCCGGGCATCTCCCCCGCAAGGGGGGAGATCAGCAGTTCGGGCGCCCTGCCCATTCCACAAACGTTGGAGATTGGCGAAAGCGGCAGAGCGCTCAATCTCCCCCCTTGCGGGGGAGATGTCCGGCAGGACAGAGGGGGGTGTTCAAGCGCAAACATCTCGCTCACCCCGCCGTGCGCGCCATATGCAAATCCACGAACTGGATCCCCTTTTGCGCCAGCCTTGCCCATTCGGACACCGCATCCAGCTCCAGATACCGCACCCACAGCCGGCGCGCCTCTGCCAGGTTGCCGGCGTCGAACTCCAGCCGGGCCAGATTGAAGACCGGGTCGGCATAAGCCTTGTCGAGCGCGATCGCCTTCTGCAGATGCCGCCGCGCCGACGCCACCTTGCCCTCGTCACTCATTAGTCCGGCGAGGTTGAACCAGGCTTCGACGAAGCCGGGATCGAGCTTTATCGCGCGGGCGTAATCGTGTGCGGCTTCCGCCGCGCGGCCGGCGCCGCGCAGGCAGTTGGCGCGGTTGAAGGCGGCGATGGCGTCTTTCGGGTCGATCGCCAGGCAGCGCTGGTAGAGCGCGGCCGCATCGTCGTGGCGCCCCTCTTCTTCCGCCGCTTCGGCCTCGGCGAACAGCTCCTCCAGCGTGTCGTCTCCAGACACTCCCGAATTTGGGGAACCGAGGTCGAACAGCAGCTGGCCGTCGAGCTCGCTCGTCCCGTCGTCGAGATAGATCGCGTCGGGGCGGCCGTGCTGCGAGCCGAGATTGAGCGACTTGGCGGTGAGCGAGGCGACCGGGCCGGAGCGATGGACCGAGCGCGCGATCGCGCCCCAGCCGGCGCCGCTGGCGATCAGCCCGGCATATTTGCGCGCCAGGATCAGATCGCGGAAGGAATAGGGTTCGGCGTCATGCTCGAAGGCGTCGAACAGCGACAGCAAGTCGAGATCCGCGCCGGCCAGCCGCGACTGGTCGATGAGCGACTGCCGGGACAGCGATGACGTCTCCGGCGCCTTGATAAGCCCAAGCAGGCGCAGGAAGCCGTTCTCGCTGATCAGTTCGCGCCCGGCCTCGCGCTCGGCTCTTGCCCGGCGCTCGATGGCGGCATCGCCGGTTCTCGTCATGGCGGCCTTGGCGAGTAGGGTTCGGCCGAACACGACATGGGTGGTGCGCCGCGTGACGCCGCGCCTCAATTCGGCATGGCGGCGCTCGACCTCGCGCGCGGCAAGCCGCAATGGAAAGGCGGCCAGAGCGCCGACGACGCCGAAGACGGCGCCCGGAACGATGACTGGCCCCGTGGTTGCCGTCACTTCTTGCTCTTGCCGACGGCCTTCAAGAGGTTCGCCTTCAGCGGATTTTCAGCGGCGCCGCCAGCGGCCGCCTTCTTGGCGGGTTTGGCCGGCGCTTCCTCGGCCTTGCTCTTCGACTTGGCCGGCGGCTTGGCCGACTGCGATAGGCTGGCCTTCAGCGCATCCATCAGGTTGATGACGTTGCCGCGCTCCGGTGCCGCCGCGATGATCGGCTTGTGGCCCTTGAGCTTCTCGCGGATCATCGCCATCAGCGCCACCTCGTAGCGATCCTCATAATTCTTCGGATCGAAGGTGGTCTCCTTCTGCTTGATCAGAGCCTCGGCGAGCTGCAGCATTTCGGGATCCGGCTTGCCGGCAGGAATGTTGCCGAAATATTCAGCCGTGCCACGCACTTCGTTGGGATTCCTCAAGGTGCAGACGAACATGCCGTTCTCGCGCGGGCCGATCGTCACCACGCGCTCGCGGCTCGACAGCACCAGGCGCGCGATCGCCAGCTTGCCGGACCGGCGCATCGCCTCGCGCAGCACCGCGAAGGTTTCCTCCGCCATGGCGCCGTCGGGCGCCAGATAGTAGGGCGAGTCCTGATAGATGACATCGACCTCGCCCTCGTCGACGAAGGCCTCGATGTTCATCGTGTGGTTGGATTCGATCCTGACCGCTTCGAGGTCGGAGTCCTCGATGATGATGTACTGCTTGTCCTCGTATTCGTAACCCTTGACCAGGTCCGAGCGCTCGACCAGCCCGAGCTCGGGATCGACCGGCTTCATATTGATGCGGTTGTGGGTCTTCTTGTGCAGCTGGTTGAACGCGATGCGTTCGCTCGCGCTGGTGGCCGGATAAAGCCGGACCGGACAGCTGACGAGGCTGAGCTTGAGGTAACCTTTCCAACTTGCCCTGGGCGCCATGATGAACTCCTACGCGGCCATGCACTGACATTCATGTTGGAGCATTTTCATGCTCTCTGCAGCGCTTCGTCCGTAAGGACGGTTGGCGCCGTGGAAATCCTACACCGACCCTTGATGGTACGCGCAAATTGCTGACGAAATGTTTTCTGGGGCGGGTTTGGTGAGAGGATAGTTCAAATTGTAAGAAGCGTCGATTGGAGATGGAGGTGAGACGCTGGCGGGACAGCGCCCCCCTCTGTCCTGCCGGACATCTCCCCCGCAAGGGGGGAGATTGGCAGCTTTGCGGGCTGCGCCAGCCTTGCAACCCTGGAGATTGGCGAAGGGCGGCGCGACAGCTGATCTCCCCCCTTGCGGGGGAGATGTCCGCCAGGACAGAGGGGGGTGTGACGGAACACTACGCCTCCAACTACCTCTCCCCCATCACCGGCAAGTCCCTCGCCGCCTCATCGATCTCCGCCCACGGATCGCCCGCCGTCTCCAAGAGCCCCGGCAGCGAGGCGTAGTTCAGGTCCTCGGGCGCGTCGATGGCCTCCAGGTCGGTCCAGCTCACCGGCGTCGAGGCCGGCAGGTTGGTGCGAGCGCGCAGCGAATAGGGAGCGGCGGAGGTGTGGCCGCGGGCGTTGCGGTGGAAGTCGATGAAGATGCGGCGCTTGCGGTTTTCCTTGCCCATGGTGGTGACGAAAGTGTCGGGCGCGGTCGCGGCCAGCATGGTGGAAATGGCGCTCGAGGCCTGGTGCAGCTTCTTCCAGTTCTGCTTGCGCGTCACCGGCACGGTGATGTGGACGCCCTTGCCGCCCGACGTCTTGGCGAAAGGCACCAGTCCCAATCCCTCGAGCCCGGCCTTGATGTGGACCGCCGCCTCCACCACCTCGCGCCAGGTGATGCCCTCGCCCGGATCGAGGTCGAAGACGATCTGGTCGGGCTTGTCGAGCTTTGTCCGGTGCGTGCCCCAGGTGTGGAACTCGACGACGCCGAACTGCGCCAGCGCCAGATAGCCCTTAGCGTCCTCGACCGAGAGATAGGTCTTGGTCTCGCCTTCCGAATTGACGGAGTCGAACACCGCCACCGAGGCCGGCATGCCGGTGAAGGCATGGCGCTGGAAGAAGCAGTCCTGCGGCCGGCCGGTCGGGCAGCGCACCAGCGACACCGGGCGGCCGATGATGTGCGGCAGCATGAAATCGCCGACCAGCGCGTAATAGACGGCGATGTCGAGCTTGGTCGGCCCGGTCTTGCCGAACAGGCGGCGCTCCGGGTTGGTGACCCAGATGGTGGCGAGGTCGGATTCGGCGATCAGCCGCTTGCGCTTGACCGGCACCGGCGTGGTCAGGCCGCCGACGTCGCGCAGGCCGCGAAAGACGCTGTGGCGCAGCGCATTGTCGGCGGTGCGGTTGGCATAATGGATATGCGCCGACAGCAGCGGCTTCACCCAGTGCATCTCGCGCATCACTTCGCGCGGCACGCCTTCGGGCGGGGTCGCGCCGGCGGTCAGCCGCTCCAGCCGGGCGAGCAGGTCTTTCGCCATCTCCCTGTCGAAACCCGTGCCGACCTTGCCGCGATAATGCAGCTCGCCGTCCTCGAATTCGGCGAGGCCGAGCGCGGCCAGCCCCTCGGCCCGGTCGGAAACCGTGAAGCCGGCAATGATGAAATCGCCCTTCTGGCGCGCCTTGATCTTGGTCCAGCTCTTGGTGCGGCCGCTGAGATAGACGGCGTCGGCGCGCTTGGAAACGACGCCCTCCAGTCCAAGCTCGGTCGCCTGGTCGTAGAGTCCTTGGCCCGAGCCCTCGACATGGTCGCTGAACTGGATGGCGGAATTGGAGGCCTGGCCGGCGAGCAGTTCGGCAAGCAGCGCCTTACGCCTTTGCAGCGGCGCCTTGCGCAGATCCCAGCCGTCGAGATGCAGCAGGTCGAAGGCATAGAAATGCAGCTTGCTGCCGGCCCCGATCGAGAGCGCATCCTGCAGCAGCGCGAAACGGGAGATGCCCTTGTCGTCGAGCACGACGATCTCGCCGTCGATGATCGCCTGGCTGACGGGCAGTCGCGAAAAGGCCTGCGGGAGATCGCCATAGCGCTTGGTCCAGTCGAGGCCGCCGCGGGTGATCAGGCGCACAGTGCCGTCAACCACATGCGCCATGGTGCGGTAGCCGTCGAACTTGATCTCGTGCAGCCAGAGCTCGCCGGTGCGCTCGGCCGGATCATCGCCGCCCGGCGGTTTCGGCACCTGCGTGGCGAGCTGCGGCTCGATGCGGGCGGGCGGCTCGGCCTTGACGGCGCCGGGCAGCGCTCCCGGTTTCAGCGAGCCGGGCTTAGGCGGCAGGCGTTCCGGCTTTTTGGAAGGCGCCGCCAGCTCCTCGATGCGGCGGCCCGACTTCACGCTTTCCGGGCGCGCCTCGAGAATGTCGAGCTCGGTGTCGGAAGCGAGGTCGCGCTCCTTGAACAGCAGCCAGTTCTTCTTGTGCTCGTCCTCGCCGGGCTTGGGCTTGAGCCGCGTCAGCATCCAGCCGCCGTTCAGCTTCTCGCCGGCCAGGCGGAACTTGAAAGCGCCGGTGCGCAAACTCTTCTCGACATCCTCCATCGGCGCCCAGATGCCGGTGTCCCAGACGATCATCGGTCCGCCGCCATATTCGCCCTCGGGAATGACGCCCTCGAAGTCGATATATTCGATCGGGTGGTCCTCGGTCTCGACGGCGAGCCGTTTGTCGGCCGGGTTGAGCGAGGGTCCGCGCGGCACCGCCCAGCTTTTCAGCACGCCGCCGACTTCGAGGCGCAGGTCGTAATGGTCGGCGGTGGCGTGATGCTTGTGGACGACGAAGCGATTGCCGCCCTCGCCGGCAGGTCCGCCTGCGGGTTCCGGCGTGCGGGAGAATTCGCGCTTGGTGCGGTAGCTTTTGAGTTTGGTGGGCATGGATCAGGCGTGGGTGGCGGCTCGCGCGCCTTCCGGACGTCGCGTTCCGTCACACCCCCCTCTGTCCTGCCGGACATCTCCCCCGCAAGGGGGGAGATCAGATGTGACCACCGCCTTCGCCAATCGCAAATATTGCAGGAAAGGCGCCGGCAACGAAACCGCCAATCTCCCCCCTTGCGGGGGAGATGTCCGGCAGGACAGAGGGGGGTGCTGTCCCGCCAGCCTCTCAGTCGTCATCCGTGAGTGCTCAATCGTCGGCGGCCGGCGTCAGTTCCAGCTCGGCGGGCGTAAGCCCCTGCCGCAGCTGGTCAAGCCGGAACTCGTCGACCCAGTAGGCTTCGCCGTCGACGAGCACGCGGGCGCTGTAGGTGCCGCCGGAGAAGTGCTGCGCGGTGACATAGACCTTATGGCGCTCGAGCGCCTTCTTCACCGCGGCGCGGCGGGAATTCTCTCTGGCGGCGGAACTGGCCATGGCTTCACTCAAAACACGCTGCCGCGAAGACGCGGCCGACCATAAGGATGACGGAGAGCGGAGACCGAGTCAATTTTGCGGGGCGAAGGAGCGCCGATCTCCCCACCTGGCCAGGCGGTGGAGATCGCCTGTCACGCGCGCCTAAAGCACGCCGCCTCAGTAGCCCATTCCGGCTCCCGGCGGCATCGCCGGAGCGCTCTCCTTCTTCGGCTTTTCCGCCACCATCGCCTCGGTGGTGACCAGCAGGCCGGCGATGGAAGCGGCATCCTGCAAGGCGGTGCGCACCACCTTGGCCGGGTCGATCACGCCCTGGCCGTAGAGATCGCCATAGTCGCCGGTCTGGGCGTTCCAGCCGAAGGAGAATTCCTGGCTCTCGCGCAGCTTGCCGACGATCAGCGAGCCTTCGGCGCCGGCATTCTCGGCGATCTGGCGCACCGGCGTTTCGAGCGCTCGGCGCACGATCTCGATGCCGGTCCTCTGGTCTGGATTGTCGCCGACCGCTTGATCGAGCGCCTTCGCCGATCTCAGCAGCGCGACGCCGCCGCCGGGCAGGATGCCCTCCTCGACGGCGGCGCGGGTGGCGTGCAGCGCGTCGTCGACGCGGTCCTTGCGTTCCCTGACCTCGACCTCGGTCGAACCGCCGACGCGGATCACCGCGACGCCGCCGGCGAGCTTGGCCAGGCGCTCCTGCAGCTTCTCGCGGTCATAGTCGGAGGTGGTTTCCTCGATCTGCTGGCGGATCTGGGCGACTCTGGCCTGGATCTCCTCCTTGCTGCCGGCGCCGTCGACAAGGGTGGTGTTTTCTTTCTCGACGGTCGCCCGCCTGGCGCGCCCGAGCATCTCGAGCGTGACGTTCTCAAGCTTGATGCCGAGATCCTCGGAGATGACCTGGCCGCCGGTGAGGATGGCGATGTCCTCCAGCATGGCCTTGCGGCGGTCGCCGAAGCCGGGCGCCTTGACCGCGGCAACCTTGAGGCCGCCGCGCAGCCGGTTGACGACCAGCGTCGCCAGCGCCTCGCCCTCGACGTCCTCGGCGATGATCAGCAGCGGCTTGGCCGACTGCACCACCGCCTCAAGAATCGGCAGCAGCGCCTGCAGGTTGGAGAGCTTCTTCTCATGGATGAGCAGATAGGCCTCCTCCAGCTCGACGCGCATCTTGTCCTGGTTGGTGATGAAATACGGCGAGAGATAGCCACGGTCGAACTGCATGCCTTCGACGACTTCGAGTTCGGTCTCGGCGGTCTTGGCCTCCTCGACGGTGATGACGCCCTCATTGCCGACCTTCTGCATCGCCTCGGCCAGGAAGCGGCCGATCTCGGCATCGCCATTGGCCGAGATGGTGCCGACCTGAGCGATCTCGTCGTTGCGAGTCACCTTGCGCGCATTGGCCCTGATCTCGGCCACGACCGCCTCGACGGCGCGGTCGATGCCGCGCTTCAGGTCCATCGGATTCATGCCCGCGGCAACAGCCTTGGCCCCTTCCCGCACGATGGTCTGGGCGAGCACGGTCGCGGTGGTGGTGCCGTCGCCGGCGACGTCGCTGGTCTTTGAGGCCACCTCGCGCACCATCTGCGCGCCCATGTTCTCGAACTTGTCGACCAGCTCGATTTCCTTCGCCACCGTCACGCCGTCCTTGGTGATGCGCGGCGCGCCGAATGACTTGTCGATGACGACGTTGCGGCCCTTGGGGCCGAGCGTCACCTTCACCGCGTCGGCCAGGATATCGACGCCGCGCAGCATCTTGTCGCGGGCTTCGGTGTTGAATTTCACTTCCTTTGCAGCCATGGAACCCTCCCTCCGCGAGGCGCGCCAGCCTGCCCCGCGCGTCTATCGCAACTAGTCTGGCGCGAAGGGGTTTCAAGAGCGCCGGCCGGGAATTTTTCGCCCCCGGTCTTAATTTCAAGGCGCTGTAAACACAGAGTTATTCGGGATTGGGGTGCGGTGGACTTTGTGCGGCGCAGCATTCCCGTCGCCGGATGGCGGAGAGCGGCAATGAGTCAATTTGGCGAAGCGGTGGAGCGCTGATCTCCCCCCTCGTGGGGGAGATGGCCGGCAGGCCAGAGGGGGGCGCGAAGGAACGCGGCGTTGGAGCAATACGCAGGAATTGTGCGATTTGCCTCAACCGGTTTCTGAGTGGATAAGTTCGATCGGTCGGCGGGACAGCGCCCCCCTCTGTCCTGCCGGACATCTCCCCCACTTGGGGGGAGATTGGCTGTCCCGGCGCTTCGCCATATCTTTGAAGCAAACCAAGGAGGCTGCCATGACCCACATTCGGGCGATGACGAAGAACGACCTCACCGCCGTCTCGCGGCTGCTGGGAGGCTCCTGGCGGCGCACCTACTCGCCGATCATGGGCGAGCAAAACACGGCCCGGCTGTCCGACGAGAAGCATGCGCCGGAGAAGCTGGCGGCCGAGCTCGCCGACAATAACAAGATGTCGTTCGTCGCCGAGCGGACCGACGGCTCGATCGCCGGCTATGCGATGGCGGCGATGGACGAGAAGGGCGGCGTCCTGCTCGACCGGCTGCATGTCGAGCCGGAAGAGTTCGGAAGCGGCCTCGCGGTCGACCTGCTGCACGCCGTGCTCGCCGCCCATGCCGGCATTCCGAGCATCGCGCTGGAGGTGATCGAGGGCAACGATCGGGCGATCGCCCAAGCACGGCTTCGAAGTGGTCGAGCGCCGGCCGGCCGCGCATGGCGTCGGCGGCCACGCGTCGCTGATCATGCGCCGGCTGCTGCCGATGGCTTGATGCGGGCTGGCATGCGGTCCGGACGGTTCCTGTAGCGGCCGTCCGGAGCCATTCACCCGTCCGCCTCGTGTCCTTCCCAAGACAGGCGAAGGATACGATCCTCTTGCCGCCGCTGCCTTGATCCTGATCAACTGGGCGTCCGGCTGGACGCTTGGCGCCCGGCCTCTATATTTTCGCAAGCGCTAATTTTCGGAGACAGGCAGATGGCCCTCGGCAAACAGAAACTCGGCAGCCAGGGGCTCGAAGTCTCGGCGATCGGCCTCGGCTGCATGGGCATGAGCCAGTCCTACGGGCCGGCCGACGAGGCCGAATCGATCGCCACGCTGCACCGGGCGATCGAGCTTGGCTGCACCTTCCTCGACACGGCCGAGGTCTACGGGCCGTTCATCAACGAGGAGCTGCTCGGCCGCGCGCTGAAGGGCCGGCGCGATCAAGTCACCCTCGCGACCAAATTCGGCTTCCGCATCGTCGACGGCAAGCAGGACGGAACGGCGCGCGACAGCCGGCCCGAGCACATCCGCGAGGTGGTGGAGGCCTCGCTCAAGCGGCTCGCCACCGACCGTATCGATCTGCTTTACCAGCACCGCGTCGATCCCGACGTGCCGATGGAGGATGTCGCCGGCGCCGTCGGCGAACTGGTCAGCCAAGGCAAGGTGCGCTTTTTCGGCCTGTCGGAGGCGGGCATCGCCAACATCCGCCGCGCGCATGAAGCGCATCCGGTCTCGGCGCTGCAGAGCGAATATTCGCTGTGGGAGCGCAATCTCGAGGCCGAGATCATTCCGGCTCTGAAGGAGCTCGGCATCGGCCTGGTGCCGTTCGCGCCGCTCGGGCGCGGTTTCCTCGCCGGCGACGTCAAGCGAGCGGAGGACTATCCGGAAGGCGATTTCCGGCGCGGCGACCCGCGCTACCAGGGCGAGAATTTCGACGCCAATGTCGCGGCGGCCTCGACCGTGCGCGACATCGCCGCCGCCAAGGGCGTGAAGCCCGGCCAGGTGGCGATCGCCTGGCTGCTGGCCAAGGGCCCGGAATTCGGCATCGACATCGTGCCGATCCCCGGCACCAAGCGGCGGGCCTATCTGGAGGAGAACGTCGCCGCCGCCGACGTCAAGCTCGACGCCACCGAAATGCTCGGCCTCGACATGGCGCTGACGCCCGACAAGGTGTCGGGGCCGCGCTACAACGAGCGGACGATGTCGATGGTCGATCGGTAGTCAGGTTCGAATTGCTTGCTAATGCTGGCGGGGCAGCGCCCCCCTCTGTCCTGCCGGACATCTCCCCCACGAGGGGGCAGATTGGCAGCTTCGGCGGCTCGCCCGTTCCTGGAACGTTGGAGATTGGCGAAAGCCGGCGTGACATCCGATCTCCCCCCTCCTGGGGGAGATGGCCGGCAGGCCAAAGGGGGGCGCGAAGGAATGCTGCCTGGCAGTCTTTGGCGTTCAGCACCCTACTGCTTGTTGCAATCCGCCAGGGCCGCCATGGCCTTCCTGGCCTCGGCCTCGCTGGCGTATTTCTTCTTGCCGAGATCGATGACGAGCGTCCCGTCCGGCTTCTTCGGCACGATCTCGCACTGCTTCGAAACTGCGTCTCTGGCGACCCAATATTGCTCCTCCGCCATGGCGGGGGCGCTGCCGAAAGCGGCGGCGAGAACTGCGAAAGCGATGGCGCGAACCATTTCCTGACCTCCATTTGCAGTTGCCGGAAAGCAGGGCCAAACTGCCGCGCGTCAAACAGGCCGGCAAGCCGCGCCGGCACGCCGCCTTTTCGGGAACGCCCTTCCCCGCCCTTCTGTTCCGGGAGGTCAGCCGCCCGAATGCGGATCGATGCTGTAGGGATGCACGGGATAGTTGGGGCCGATCACGCCGCTGACGCGGTCGATCCAGACGCTGAGCGCCGGATAATCGGCAAGCGAGAAGCCGCAATCCTCGGCGCGGTGGCTATAGGCATAGACGGCGATGTCGGCGATGGTCAGCGCGCCGCCGGCAAGGAAGCGCGTGTCCTGCAGGTTGCGCTCCAGCGCGCCGAGCGCGCGCACGGCCGCCTCGCGCTTGCCGGCAACCAGCGCCTTGTTGCGCTCCAGCCGGCCGGTCAGCGTCCAGAAGCGCAGCGAGCCGATGACCGGCTCGATGTAATACTGCTCGAAGAACAGCCATTGCATGACCTTGGCGCGAAGATAGCGGTTCGCCGGCAGATAGGGCGAGACCTCGCCGAGATAGACCAGGATGGCGTTGGACTCGGCGATCGCCTCGCCCTCGTCCAGCCCCAGCACCGGAACGGCGCCGGCCGGATTGAGCTTGAGAAAGTCTTCCGTGTGGCTCTCGCCCTCGAAGATCGACACCATGCGGGTCTCGTAGCTGATGCCGAGCAGCCCGAGCAACACCCTCACCTTCCAGGCATTTTGCGACGGCAGATAGTCGTAGAACGTGAGCATGGTGGATTCCCCTGTGCACCCCAGCAGTGGCTTCGCATGGAACATGCATGGGCGCCACCCGAATTGTGGCGGCAGCTAGTCTGCGAGGGGGAGATGTCGCCGAAGGCGACAGAGGGGGCGCATCCCGCCGACTTTCTTTTCTTCAGGCAAAGTCTCCAGCGGGCCCGCCCCGCGCTTCCGGCTCGTCCTCGGGGGGATCGAGGATCTCGATCAGCCTTGCCACGCGCGGACCGGGCATGGCGTGGCCTTCGTTGACCAGCGCCTCGTCGGCGCCGATCCAGGCGACGGCCTCGCGCAGCTCGTCCAGGCTGGCGCCGGTGAGCGCGATGTCGGCGATCACCGCCTCGTCGACGGGGCCAAGCACGGAGATGATGTCGTTGCGGGTCATCGTTCCTTCCCTCGGGTCGGAGGTGATGCGAAGAAAACGGCTGGTGGGTGGAAGGGGTTCCGGCGGAGCGGCGCAAGAGAGGCGACTACAAACGCAGGCTTTCCTTCACGCCCCCTTCTGTCCTGCCGGACATCTCCCCCACGAGGGGGGAGATTGGCTGCTCCGTCGACGGCGCCATTCCTGCAACGTCGGCGATTGGCGAAAGCGGGCGTAACATCTGATCTCCCCCCGCGTGGGGGAGATGTCCGGCAGGACAGAGGGGGGCGCTGTCCCGCCAGCCTCCAAAGCTTTACTCAGCCAATCCCCTCACCCCTTCTTCGCCAGCATTTCCATGCCTTCGCCAAGATGCCTCTTCAGCACGGCGACCGCTTGCTCGACGTCGCGCTTGCGGCAGGCGGAAAGCAGCTCGCGGTGCTCGGCCTGCGAGCGGGCGCGGTGGTTGAGGTTCGACAACAGCACGCGCACATAGCGGTCGGCGGCATTGTGGTGCGCCTCGATCAGCGACAAGAGCCGGGCGTTGCCGCAGGCGCCGTAGAGCGCGAGATGGAAGGCCCGGTTGAGCGCGCCCCAGCGGCCGACATCGGGCTCGGCGTCGATGCGGGCGAGCACGCCCTCGGCCTCGTTGAGCCTGTCCTGGCCGAGCTTGGGCAGGGAGAGTCTCAGAGCCTCGCTTTCCAGCAGCTCGCGCAGGGCAAATATCTCGCGGATCTCGGCGGCGTTCATGCCGGCGACATGCGCGCCCTTGGTCGGATGGATCGACACGATGCCTTCGGCCTCGAGCTGGCGCAGCGCGTCGCGGATCGGCATGCGGCTGAAGCCGAAGCGCTCGGCCAGATCGTCCTGGCGCAGCGTGGTGCCGGCGGCCAGGCTGCCATCGGCGATCGCTTCGCGCAGCACGTTGGCGACCTGCTCGGCCACGGTCAGCGGCCGCTGGACCTCGGCAAAACCCCGCATCGCGATTCCTCCTGCCAATGCGCCTGCCTAGCAGAAACGCGTTTGGGCGGACAGATTTCCGTATACGAGAATACAGAAGGGGCCGACAGCCGAGGGCAAAAAGCCGCCAGCCGCCGACATCTTCTGCCGCCTTTGCGCCTGCCCTCGAATGCCGCTATGCACGAAGCCTTGCCCGCAACCTTGCCGAGACCCCATGAAGCCTGTCCTCCTTCTCATCGCCCTGCTCCTTTCCGCGCCGGCGTGGGCCGACTGGAAGCCGGTCGAGAAGACCGAGACCTATGCCATCCCAGGGCAGACCGCGGAGGCGCTCTATCGCGCGATCGGCGAGAAGGGTCCGGTGGTGGGCAAGGACTCGGCCGGCAACGCGCGGCGCGTGATCGCGCATACCAATTTCAAGCTCACCTGGCAGCGCGACTACCGGCCGGAGAGCGGCGGCTGCGTGCTGAAGTCGGCGCGGCCGAAGCTGATCATCACCTACACGCTGCCGAAGCCCGCCGGAACGCTCTCCGCACCTGTCCAGGCGCGTTGGGATATCTTCGCCGCCGGGCTCGCCGCGCATGAGAAGGTGCACGGCGCCGGCATCGTCGAGATGGTCGACAAGATCGTGGCCTTCAGCGTCGGCCTCACCGTCGCCGACGACCCCGGCTGCACCAAGATCAGGACCGAGTTGACCAAGCGCCTCGACGAACTGTCGAAGGCCCAGCGCCAGGCCAGCCGCGACTTCGACAAGGTCGAGTTCGGCCCCGGCGGGAACCTGCAGAAGCTGATCGCGGCGTTCCTGATCGGCGGGTAAGCCGGCCGGGACGCGCCCTGCGGCGGCGGTTTCGCTTACCGGCACCTTGGCGGATTCACAGCAATGACGGCTCGCCGAATGAGAGCGGCCAATGCCGTCTCTCCTTGAACGCTGACGCGTCAGCTTTTCGCGGGCAAGTTGAAATCTATCATCTTAGTCATGTCTAATATTACGCAACTTCTACTTGAAGGTTGAACGGCAACAGCGCGATCCGGCGTGGATGCACTGCCTCCCCAGGCAAGCTTCGATCATCTGTTCTGACCAGCGGAAGAAGAACTGTTGCGCCGCCGCTTTACAGGCGGGTTTGGTAGCGCTACCGTCTTGCAGTCGCGTGACCAGGGGGAGCTTGGGCAGCCGTCGCCGACGTCAGTGGTGGATTCCTGCCGTCTTGCCGGCATCCGTTTCAAACCACGCCGGAAAGAAAACGGTTCCCCGCGATGATCCGCAGGGAGCATCGGGAGGAATTCGATGGCGTCTGTCGCGATTGGCGATGTCTACAAAACGTTCGGAGCCGTCGAGATCCTGCATGGCGTCAGCGTCGACATAGAAGACGGCGAGTTCGTCACCCTGGTCGGGCCCTCCGGCTGCGGAAAATCGACGCTTCTGAGGATGATCGCCGGCCTCGAAAAGATCTCGCGCGGCCACATCTCCATCGGCAGCCGGATCGTCAACGACGTTGCGCCGAAGGAGCGCGACGTCGCCATGGTGTTCCAGAACTACGCGCTCTATCCGCACAAGACGGTGGCCGAGAACATGGCGTTCTCGCTCATGCTCAAGGGTGTCCCCAAGGCGGAAAGCGATGCCGGGGTGAAGCGGGCGGCCGAAATCCTCGGGCTGGTGCCGCTTCTGTCGCGCTATCCGCGCCAGCTTTCCGGCGGCCAGCGCCAGCGCGTCGCCATGGGCCGCGCCATCGTGCGCAATCCGCAGGTGTTCCTGTTCGACGAGCCGCTCTCCAATCTCGACGCCAAGCTCAGGGTGCAGATGCGCGCCGAAATCAAGGAACTGCACCAGCGGCTGAAGACCACCACCATCTACGTGACCCACGACCAGATCGAGGCCATGACCATGGCCGACAAGATCGTGGTCATGCATGACGGCGTCGTCGAGCAGATCGGACCGCCGCTGGAGCTCTACGACCGGCCGAACAACCTGTTCGTCGCGAGCTTTATCGGCTCGCCCGCCATGAACCTGCTCACCGGAACATTCGCCAGCGACGGCACGCCGTCCTTCCGCGGCGCCGGCGGCATTTGCGTGCCCTTGCCGGCGCCACCCGCGATCGGCAACGGCCAAGCGATGGTGCTGGGCGTGCGGCCCGAGCATCTGCGGCTGGCCGACGACGGCATCCCGGCGAACGTGGTGGTGGTCGAGCCGACCGGCTCGGAAGTGCAGATCATCGCCCGCACGGCCGGCGGCGAGGACATCGTGGCGAATTTCCGGGAGCGCCATTCCTTCGCGCCGGGCGAAACCATCCGGCTGTCGGCCGAGCCTGGCCCCATCCATTTGTTTCATGGCGAAACCGGCAAGCGGATCGAGACGGCGCGGTAGGCCGCGCAACGAGGAAGCGAACAGGAGGAAACGAGCATGAAGTTCACCAGACGAGACGTCATCCGCACGACCGCCGGCGCGGCGGCGGGAGCCTTGGGCAGCCGCTTCGTCGGCTCCAGCGCCTTCGCCCAGGAGGGCCTGACCTACAAGCCGGAGGATGGCGCCAAGCTCAGGCTGCTGCGCTGGTCGCCTTTCGTGCAGGGCGACGAGGACCAATGGCTGAAGAACACCAAGCGCTTCACCGAAGCGACTGGCGTGGAGGTGCGTGTCGACAAGGAAAGCTGGGAAGACATCCGACCCAAGGCGGCGGTCGCGGCCAATGTCGGATCAGGTCCGGACCTGATGTTCGTCTGGTTCGACGACCCGCACCAGTATCCCGACAGGCTGCATGACGTCACCGAACTCGGCGAGTATCTCGGCAAGAAATATGGTGGCTGGCATGACGGGCCGAAACAATATGCGACGCGCGAGGGCAAGTTCCTCGGCCTGCCACTGGCCACCATCGGCAACGCCATCGTCTATCGCGAAAGCTGGGTCAAGGAGGCCGGCTTCGCCGAGTTCCCGAAGGACACGGCCGGCTTCCTCGAGCTTTGCAAGGCGCTGAAGGCGAAAGGCCATCCGGCCGGCTTCACGCATGGCCACGGCGTCGGCGACGGCAACAATTACGCGCATTGGCTCTTGTGGAGCCATGGCGGGCAGATGGTCGACGAAGCCGGCAAGGTGACGATCAACAGCCCCGAGACGCTGAAGGCGATCGAGTATGCGCAGGAGCTCTACAAGACCTTCATTCCCGGCACCGAAAGCTGGCTCGACGTCAACAACAACCGCGCCTTCCTGGCCGGCGAGATAAGCGTGATCGCCAACGGCATCTCGGCCTACAACACGGCCAAGATCAACAAGGACAACGATCCGAAGCTGGCCGAAATCGCCAAGGACATCCGCACCACCAACCTGCCGATCGGTCCGGTCGGCAAATCGGTCGAGCTGTTCCAGGTGACCACGGCCGTCATCTTCAACTACACGCCCTACCCCAACGCGGCCAAAGCCTACCTGCAGTTCATGTTCGAGGACCCGCAGATGTCGGACTGGATCACGTCATCGGCCGGCTATTGCTGTCAGACGCTGAAGGCCTTCGACAACAATCCGGTGTGGAAGGCCGACCCGAACAATGCGGCTTACGCGAAGGCCTCGGCGACGCTGCGCCCCAACGGCTATGCCGGGCCGCTCGGCTATGCTTCGGCCGCGACCATGGCCGACTATGTCCTGGTCGACATGTTCGCCAAGGCGGTGACGGGCCAGGCCACGCCGCAGGAGGCCATGGAAGAGGCCGAAAAGCGCGCCAACCGCTACTATCGCGTCTGATCCGGTCCGGCGCCTGAACCGGGGCGGCCGCGCCCGTCGTCCGGAGGCATCCGGAACTTAAGGGCGGCCGTCCCGGCCGTCCTACCAGATTCACAGGAGCCCGCGCATGGCCGTGCCATCCATTGCCGTTCAGCCACGTCCGTCCGTCCTGGCGCGGCTCGCCGAGAGCCGCAACGCGCTCGGCCTCGGCTTCATGCTGCCGGCGGCTGCGCTGCTCTTGGTCTTCCTTACCTATCCGCTCGGGCTCGGCGTCTGGCTCGGCTTCACCGACACCCGCATCGGCCGGCCGGGCATCTATATCGGCGTCGAGAACTACGAGTATCTGTGGAGCGACAGCGTGTTCTGGCTGTCGGTCTTCAACACCGTGCTCTACACGGTCAGCGCTTCGATCCTGAAGTTTGCGCTCGGCCTCTGGCTGGCGCTGATCCTCAACGAGAAGCTGCCATTCAAGTCGTTCTTCCGGGCGGTGGTGCTGCTGCCCTGGGTGGTGCCGACGGTGCTGTCGGCCATCGCCTTCTGGTGGATCTACGATTCGCAGTTCTCGATCCTGTCCTGGGCGCTGCAGCAGATGGGCCTGATCGACCACCGCATCAACTTCCTCGGCGATCCGACCAATGCGCGCGCTTCCGTCATCGCGGCCAATATCTGGCGCGGTATCCCTTTCGTGGCCATCACGCTGCTGGCCGGCCTGCAGACGATCCCGCAGTCGCTCTATGAAGCGGCGACGCTCGACGGCGCCAGCCGGTGGCAGCTGTTCCGCCATGTGACGCTGCCGCTGCTGACGCCGATCATCGCCATCACCATGACCTTCTCGGTGTTGTTCACCTTCACCGATTTCCAGCTGATCTATGTGCTGACCCGCGGCGGGCCGGTGAATGCCACCCACCTGATGGCGACATTGTCCTTCCAGCGCGGCATCGCCGGCGGCCAGCTTGGCGAAGGCGCCGCGATCGCGGTCGCCATGATCCCCTTCCTGCTGGCGGCGATCCTGTTCAGCTATTTCGGCCTGCAGCGGCGCAGGTGGCAGCAAGGCGGCGGAGACTGAGATGGCGGCGATCAAGGAAGTCGAGCGCATCGACGCCGACGAAGGCGGCATGGGCTACCTGCAGAGCCTGCCGCGGCGGGTGGTGACGGTCTACCTGCCGCTGCTGGTGTTTCTGATCGTGCTCTTGTTCCCGTTCTACTGGATGACGATCACGGCGGTGAAGCCCAATGTCGAGATGACCGACTATGTGATACAATCCGTTCTGGGTCGTGCATCCGACGCTGCAGCACATACGCTACCTGCTGTTCGAGACCTCCTATCCCGGCTGGCTGCTCAACACGGTCATCATTTCGACCGCCGCCACCTTCCTGTCGCTGCTGGCCGCGGTGCTGGCGGCCTATGCGATCGAAAGGCTGCGGTTCTCAGGCGCACGGCAGGTCGGGCTCGGCATCTTCCTCGCCTATCTCGTGCCGCCCTCGATCCTGTTCATCCCGCTTTCGGTGATGGTGTTCAACCTCGGCCTCTACGACACGCCGTTCGCGCTGATCCTCACCTACCCGACCTTCCTGGTGCCGTTCTGCACCTGGCTGCTGATGGGCTATTTCCGCTCGATCCCGTTCGAACTGGAGGAATGCGCGCTGATCGACGGGGCGAGCCGCTGGCAGATCCTGACCAAGATCGTGCTGCCGCTGTCGGTGCCGGGCCTGATCTCGGCCGGCATCTTCGCCTTCACCCTGTCGTGGAACGAATTCATCTATGCGCTGACCTTCATCCAGTCCTCCGAGAAGAAGACGGTGCCGGTCGGCGTGCTGACCGAGCTGGTCCGCTCCGACGTCTATGAATGGGGCGCGCTGATGGCCGGCGCGCTGATCGGCTCGCTGCCGGTCGTGGTGCTCTATTCCTTCTTCGTCGAGCACTATGTGTCGTCGATGACGGGCGCGGTGAAGGAATAGCTGGGCTCAAGCCCGGCCCAAGCACCGGCCGCATCCTGATCAGCGAAGCGGCACCAGCTTGGCCGCCTCGCGGATGACGCGCACGGCGTCCGGATTGGTGACGGGATAGCCGGCTATGAAACCCTCGACGGTGAAGTCGGGAAACTCGGCACTGAGCCTGGCCGCGAAGCCGGCGGCTTCGGCGCCCTCGCCCGCCGCCGCATGGGCAAGCGCCAGGAACATCAGCACGTTGGGAGAATCCGGCGTGCTTCGGCGCAGCGCGGCGACGGCTTCCCTGTGCCTGCCCTCCGAGAACAGGATGCGGCCGTACATGCCGAAATACCAGGGCGGGGCAAGCGGATTGAGGCGCATGGCGCGCTCCATCAGCGGCATCGCCTCGGCCGGATCGCCGGCGACAAGCGCCCTGCTGCCCGCAAGCAGCGCCAGCGTGTCCGCCTGGTTGGAACCGTATTCGAAGGCGCGGCGGTAACACCGCTCCGCGGCTTCCAGATCGCCGAGGCAGCCGAGGGCGTCGCCGAGGCAAACATGCACCGTGCTGTCCAGCGGGTCGAGCTGCAGCGCATTCTCGACCGCCCAGCGCCATTTCGCGGCCGCCGCCTTGGGATCGTCGCCGAAGCCGTTGCAGGACCGGATCGAGTAGGCGTAGCCGAGTTCGATCCAGGCCTTGGCCAGGGTCGGGTCGAGCTCCAGCGCGCGGGAGAACAGGCGAATGGCTTCGGCATTGCCGTCACGGCTGAAGGTGTTGTGCTGCTCGACGCCGAGCAGATAGAGATCGTAGGCGCGCAGGCTGGCCGGCGGCTTGCGGCGGATGGCATTGCGGCCGACGGTGGCGATCGCCCCGAAACAGCCGGCAAGCGCGTTGATGACGCTTTCGGCCAGATTGTCCTGCAGGGCGAAGACGTCCTGAACCGGACGCTCGAAACGCTCGCTCCACAGGCTGACGCCGCTGCGCGCATCGGCAAGCTCGATCGTCAATCGAACCCGGCTGTCGTCGGCGCGCAGCTGCCCCGACACGATGTAGGCGGCGCCCAGCGCCTTGCCGTCGGCGGCGAAGTCGGGGCGTTTGCTGCCAAGCGATTTCATGGTGTGGAAGGCGATGACCGGAATGCCGGCGTAGCGGGCGAGATCGATCGTGATGTCCGACGACAGCCCTTCGGCAAAGCGCCGCCAGCGATCATCGCTGCTGAGGCATTCGATCGGGAACAGGGCAAGCACCGGAGCGCTGTCCGACAGCGACGGTTCGAGTGCCGCGCCGACGCCGTTGATATGCGTGGCGAGCGCGACCTTGTTGCGCACGCCGAGCTTTTCATAGATCGCGGCGAGATGGGTGCGCACGGTGGACGGTGCGATGTACAGCGCCTCGCCGATCTCGCGATAGGTCATGCCGGCGGCGAACTTCTCCGCCACCGCGCGCTCGCGCTCCGACAAGGTCTCCGAGGTCGTCACGATGCGGTTCATGGTCCGTCCCTGCCAGCGGACGCAGGTGCTTTCAACCGGGGCTGACGCAAAATACTACAAATGCAGGACCCAAAACACCGCATGTGGCCGATTCCCGCGGCGGCGGGACCGGCGCAAAACTTTCCTTCAGCAAAGTCCCATCAGCCGAAGGAGGTTTCCATGCGCCGTGTCTCGATAGCGATTGCCTGTGCCATGCTGAGCCTGCCCGCCGCCACCCAGGCCTCATTGGCCGGCGAATGCCGGCAGCTCCTGGAATCGAACGTCAAGATCGACAGCATGCGCCAGTATGCCGCCATCCTCGCCAGCGCCGCCCGCAACGGCTGGAACTTCGCGCCGGCCGCGATCGACAGCGGCTCGAAGCGGCATTTCGAGGAAACCAGGCTGCAACTGATCGCCGCCGGCTTCGAGGTGCTGCCCGTCGGTGCCCACCCGCGCTGCGCCGACGAGGTGGCGAGCAAGTAGCTGAGGGGTGGTGCCGCGCACTATCTCCCCCCTTGTGGGGGAGAAAGCGATTTCAACATCTTAGCGAAGCTAAGTGTTAGAAATCGCAAGAGAGGGGATCTGCTTGGGAACTCCCTTTCCGAATCTCGGTGAGGATCGTCAAGCAGACACCATCGATATTTCGCACCACCTCGTCGTTCCAGAAGCGCACCGTTCGGAACCCTTTCATCGCGAAATGCCGATCACGCCCGGCATCTCGCTGCGACTCCGAATGCTGACCGCCGTCAACCTCCAAGATCAGCTTCGCCTCGAAGCAGACGAAGTCCAGGATGTAGCCGTCGAGCGGCACCTGCCGTTTGAACTTCAGGCCCTCGAGTTGTCGGTTGCGCAATGCCTGCCAAAGGATGTTCTCGGCCTTTGTGGCGTCGGCGCGCATTGTCCGAGCGAAGGTGCGGTGCGACGGCGGAACCTGTTGGCGCATGGTGCGTAAAAATCCCCTCTCTTGCGATTTCTAACACTTAGCTTCGCTAAGATGTTGAAATCGCTTTCTCCCCCACAAGGGGGGAGAAAGTTGCGCCTCTTCTAAAAACTCACCTCCACCGCATCGGCACTGCGCTTGGCCTCGCCGTGGAACACGGCCTCGATGTTGTTGCCGTCGGGGTCGAGCAGGAAGCAGGCGTAGTAGCCGGGGTGGTAGCGGCGCTCGCCCGGCGCGCCATTGTCCTTGCCGCCGGCGGCAAGCCCAGCGTGATAGAAGGCGTCGACCATGGCGCGGTCCCTGGCCTGGAAGGCGAGATGGTGGCGGCCGGTGAGCACGCCGAGCGCGGCGCGGCTGTCGGCGCTGGAGATGAACAGCTCGTCGGCCCAGAAATAGTCCTGCGCCTCGCCGCCGATCGGGATGCCCAGCACCTCGAACAACGCGCCATAGAAACGCCGGCTGGCCTCGAGGTCGCGCACCACAAGCTGGAGGTGGTCGATGAGCCGGCCGCGATAGAGTTCCATGGTGTGTTGCCTCCTCCTGATTGCTGCGGCTCAATCTAGAAGGGCCCGGCACGCGGTCAATGTGGGTGCGGAAGACTGCTGACAGTTGGAGAGGTCGGGGCGAGGCGCCCCCCTCTGTGCTGCCGGACATCTCCCCCACGAGGGAGGAGATCAGCCTTCACGCCGGCTTTTGCCAATCACCCACTCCGCACGAGAAGCGTCGGCGCGGGAACTGCCAATCTCCCCAGCCGTGGGGGAGATGGCCGGCAGGCCAGAGGGGGGCGCGAAGGAACGCGACCTTTCTGGCCACAGCCAAATATCCATCCCTCAAAATTCCAGTTAAAAAATGCAACCAGATTGTAGGATTGCCTCCCGCGCCGGCGTCCTTCGGACGCAAGCGGCGCGATGGATCTGGAAAAACCGTGCCGCATCAAACAGGATGCCTATGGCATGGGAGAAAACCATGAAGCTTTCCTATCGTTGGATCATCGTCGCGGCGGGCGCGCTGATGAGTTGCGTAGCGCTCGGCGCGATGTTTTCGCTGGCGATCTTTCTCGAGCCGATGGCGCTCGACACCGGCTGGTCGCGCGCGGGCATCTCCAGCGCCATGACGCTGAATTTCCTGGTGATGGGCGTCGGCGGCTTCGCCTGGGGCGCGATCTATGACCGCGTCGGGGCGCGCATCGTCGTGCTGGCCGGCGCGGTGCTGCTCGGCCTAGCGCTGGTGGTGGCGAGTCGCGCCGGCTCGCTGCTGGTCTTCCAGCTCAGCTACGGCGTGATCGTCGGGCTGGCGGCGAGCGCCTTCTTCGCGCCGATGATCGCGCTCACCACCGCCTGGTTCGACACCAACCGCAGCCTTGCCGTGTCGCTGGTCTCGGCCGGCATGGGCGTGGCGCCGATGACGATCTCGCCGTTCGCGCGCTGGCTGATCACGGCCTATGACTGGCGCACCGCCATGTTCGACATCGGCGTCATGGCCTGGGTGCTCGTGCTGCCGGCCGTGCTGCTGGTGCGCCAGCCGCCGGCGATCGTCGCTTCGGCCGATGGGAACCCGCCGGCCGCCGAGGATGCCGGCATGAGCGTCGGCCAGGCTCTGCGCTCGCCGCAGTTCATCGTGCTGGCGATGACCTTCTTTGCCTGCTGCGCGGCGCATTCGGGCCCGATCTTCCACATGGTGAGCTATGCCATGGCCTGCGGCGTGGCGCCGATGGCAGCCGTCTCGATCTACAGCGTCGAGGGTCTCGCCGGACTCGGCGGCCGCGTGCTTTATGGCGTGCTCGCCGACAGGCTGGGCGTCAAGCCGGTGCTGATCACTGGCCTCGCCATCCAGGGCCTGGTGATCGCCGCCTATCTCGGCGCCGGCCGGCTCGAGCATTTCTATATCCTGGCCGTCATCTTCGGCGCCACCTATGGCGGCGTCATGCCGCTTTATGCGGTGCTGGCGCGCGAATATTTCGGCGGCCGCATCATCGGCACCGTGCTCGGCGCCGCCACCATGCTCTCCAGCCTCGGCATGTCGTTCGGGCCGTTGGCCGGCGGCATGATCTACGACGCCTATGCCAGCTATGCCTGGCTGTTCATCGGCTCGGCGCTGGTCGGCCTCGGCGCCGCCGGCATCGCCATCGCCTTCCCGCCGCAGCCGAGCCGGCAGCGCTTGCAGATGGCGTAGGGACTGCGATCTCCCTCCACGGGGGAGATGCCGCCAAGGGCGACAGAGGGGGTTGCCGCGCCTGGAGCGCCAGCCTCCATCTGATGCACAGGGCCGAGCTCAGTAGGACCGACCCCCTCTGGCCTACCGGCCATCTCCCCCTCGAGGGGGGAGATTACGCGCTCAAACGGCTCGAAATCCATTTGCCGGACCGCGGCTAGTGTGAAACTCTGAGCCGAGACGCTGCATCTGAAATGCCGGCCTGGCCGGCGCGATCAATGAGCCGGGGGATATTGCAGTGGGCGCAGGCGTGGAAGCCGCAGACGCCAGGAACTGGTCCAGCCTGCTGATCGCGGCGGAGAAGGGCGACGCCGATGCCGTCGCCTCGGAACTGGCGGCGGGCGCGGACATCAACCAGGCCGATGAAGACGGCTGGTCAAGCCTGCACCTTGCCGCCCACAACGGCCGCATCGAAGCGCTCGAAGCCCTGATCGGCCATCCGGCGGTCGACGTCAACACCAGGAACAAATGGAAGAGCACGCCGCTCAGTCTGGCGGCGGCCAGGGGCCATCTCGCCTGCATCCTGGCGCTGGTGAAGCATCCGAGGATCGATATCGATGCGCGCGCCGATTATTACGGCCGCACGCCGCTGATCGAGGCGGCACGCAACGGACATCTCGATATCGTCAAGCTGCTGGTCGAGCATGGCGCCGACGTCAACCTGGCCGACAAGACGGGCCGCAACAGCGCGCTCATCGAGGCCATCAAGGGAAGGCATCACGCGGTCGCGGACTATCTGCTGGCGACCCGCAAGGTGAACTTCCTCAACAAGGACATGCGGCTCAACGCGTTGATCTGGGCCGGCAGCGCGCGGGACGCCGAGCTGATCGAGAAGCTGGACGCCGCGATCCACAGTTTCTTCGAGGGCAAGTGAGCGCCGGCGCCAATCTCCCTCCTCGAGGGGGAGATGTCGCCGAAGGCGACAGGAGGGATCCCTGCGCC
This sequence comes from Mesorhizobium sp. M3A.F.Ca.ET.080.04.2.1, assembly GCF_003952525.1. Taxonomy (NCBI): domain Bacteria; kingdom Pseudomonadati; phylum Pseudomonadota; class Alphaproteobacteria; order Hyphomicrobiales; family Phyllobacteriaceae; genus Mesorhizobium; species Mesorhizobium sp. M3A.F.Ca.ET.080.04.2.1. The sequence goes on from NZ_CP034451.1 coordinate 1,188,513, forward strand.
TGAAGCGCCAGCCTCCATCTGGCGCAATAGACCGAGCCCAGTCGAACCGACCCCCTCTGGCCGCTTCGCGGCCATCTCCCCGTCGAGGCGGGAGATTCGCCGCCTGCCTCACCCGGTGCCGGTGCCGGACCGCAGCGCTTCGCGCTCCTCGTCGTCGCGGCGCAGGCGCGCGTCGGAGATCAGCATCACCGGGCACGGGCAGCGCTGCAGCACGCCGCTCGTCGTCTCGCCGAAGATGAGCTCCTCGCCCGGCCGCCGCGCCACGCCCATGACGATCAGCGCCACGTTCCGGCCGGCCTGGCGGGCGATGGCATCGGCGGCGGCGGCCTTGCTGCGGATGGCGGTCTCGATCTCGACGCCGTAGCGGTCGGCGAGCGCGACGATGTCCTTCAGCACGGCCTCCCGGCGGCGATGCGAGACCGTGTCGCGCAGCTCATCGCGACCGACCCGCGCGACACGAGCATCTTGACCGGGGCGCCGGTGACGGCGGCGATGGCAAGCGCCAGCTCGGCGCCGCGGCGGGCGACCGAGGTGCCGTTGACCGGCACCAGGATGCGGCCTGACCGGGGGCCGAGCCTCGGCATGTGCCGGCCGGCGCCGGCCGGCTTCAGCACCAGGCAGAGCGGGCCGTCGAAGGCGCCGGCGACGTCGTTCAGCCGGCGCGAGAAGCTGCCCTTGGAGGTCACGGCGCGGCCGAGACCGATGAGCAGCATGCCGTAGCCCTTGCGCGCCTCCTTGGCGACGGTCTCGGGCGAGAGCTGGACCTCGTGGCGGCGGCGGGTCAGCGGCGCCTCGCGCACCGGTTCCTCGTTGGCCTGCTTTGCCGCCTCGCGTCCCTCCTCAGCGCCCTTCTCCACTTCGTCGAGATGCGCCGCCTCGCCAGGGTCGGCTTCGCTTTCGCCGCTGGCATGCAGCACCGTCGTCGGCTTGCCGGCGCCGATCACGCCGGCAAGGTAGGCGGCGAAGCGGCCGACCACGCCCTCGTCGACCACCACCAGCAGCCGCTCCAGACTGGCGATGAAGCCGCGCTGGTCGATCTCCTCGCGCTCCAGCCGCTTCTTCTCCAGCTCGCCCATCGGCAGGCGCCCCAGCGCCCAGCGCAGCGTCGGCGGCATGGCCAAAGTGGTGATGACGGCCATGGTGACGATCATGGTGAAGAGGTTGTGCGAGAGCACGCCGATCGACAGGCCGATCGAGGCGACGATCACCTCGGTCGAGCCGCGCGCGTTCATGCCGCAGCCGACGGCGATGCCCTCGGCGCGAGTCATGCCGGCGGCCTCGGCGCCGATGAAGGCGCCGCCGAACTTGCCGATGCTGGCGATCGCTACAAGCGCCAGCGTGAGCAGCGCCAGCTGCGGATCCATCAACACGGTGAGGTCGGCCGAAAGACCGGCAACGCCGAAGAACACCGGCATGAAGAGCGCGGTGATCACCCCGCGCAGCTGGCCCTCGATGTGACGCGACAGGATCGGCGACTCGCCGACCAATATGCCGGCGACGAAGGCGCCGAGCACGGTGTGGACGCCGATCAGGTCGGTGATCAGCGCCATCGCGCCCATGATGGCGAGGATGACGGTGACGACCGCATATTCCGAGCGAAACGTATCGTTGGTCCAGCGGATGGCATCGAAGACGATGCGGCGGCCGAGGGTGAAGGAAAAACCCATGAAGGCGGCAACGCCGGCCAGCGTGAAGGCGAGGCCGCCCAGCTCGATGCGGCCATGCGTGGCGATGCCGATGGTGATGGCGATGATCACCCAGCCGATCGTGTCCTCGATGATGGCGGAGGAGACGATGATCTGACCGAGGTCGCGGCGCATGAAGTTCATCTCGCGCACCACCATGGCGACGATCTTGACCGAGGAGATCGACAGCGCGGTGCCGAGGAACAGGCCGGCGACGATGCGCTCGCTGCCGGTGGCGAGCAGGGAGGCCGGCATGAACTGCGCCGCCACGAAGCCGAGCCCGAACGGCACGGCAACGCCGGTGGCGGAAATGGAGAAGCAGGCGCGGCCGACGCGGCGCACCAGCCGAAGATCCGTCTCCATGCCGGTGAGCAGCAGCAGCATCAGCACGCCGAGCTGGGCGATGGCGTTGATCATCGATTTCTGCGCGGCATCGCCGGCAAACACCAGCCGCTCGGCCGCCGGCCACAGCCAGCCGAGCAGCGAGGGTCCGAGCAGGATGCCGCCGATCAGCTGCCCCATCACCGCCGGCTGTCCGAGCCGCTCCAGCAATTCGCCGATGCCGCGGCCGACAAGCAGCAACAGGATGATCTCCAGGACGAAGATGCCCTCGCTCGACATCCCTTTCTTCTCGGCCGCCCAGGCGACTGCCGGCATGAGCGCGAGTACGGCGGCCGCAAGCGCGAGCGTCCATCGCCGATTGAGCATGAAGGACAATATCTGCACCCCTCGATTATGCCCCGCCATAACGGTTTCGCACATGCATCGGCTGCAGCGCAATCTCCCCTCTCGAGGGGGGAGATGTCGCCGAAGGCGACAGAGCGGGTCGCCGCGCGTTGAGCGCCGGCGCTTTCTACAGGCCGAGCCCAGTCGAACCGACCCCCTCTGCCCTGCCGGGCATCTCCCCTCAAGGAGGGAGATCGCCACAATTCGATTCAAATACCACCGCCCATCTTTGCTTCCCGGTAAAGCGACTCGCGCATGTTTCGCGCACGGCGGGCGATAAGGAGAAGCTAATGAAGAGCGACTTTGCCGCTGCGCACCTGCACCTCGACAGGGCCTGCCATTATCTGCGCGGCGACGATGAAACCAGCCGCGCCGCGCTCGAGGCGCTGGACCTCGTGATCGAGGCGGTGGCGGCCGCCCAATACTCCCGGCCCGAGGCCGAGGTGCTGCCGTTTCCGAGGGGAGCGAAGCGGGAAATGCCGCCCATGGCATCCTGACCTATCCGCCTGAAAGGGCGGAAACATTTTAGCCGGCCACACATTGTGCTATAAGGGGTGTGGCCGGCTGGCCGGCCTTGCGTTCGGGAGGCGCATGGCGGGGATGTCCCAGGTCCACAACGTCAAGCCAGTGGAGACCGGCGCGGCGCCGCGCGGCTCCGATGCGTTCGCGCTGAAGCTGACCTCCTCCGAATTCGCAACCACCATGTCGCATTTCCATCGCGCCGAAATCGCGCGCATGGCCGGCTGGCGCGACCGACTCGACCGCACCAGCAACTGGGCGATCACCGTGGTGGCGGCGATGCTTTCGGTGTCGCTGTCGACGCCGAACGCCCATCACGGCGTGCTCCTCTTCGCCATGCTCTTGATCACGCTGCTGTTGTGGATCGAGGCGCGGCGCTACCGCTTCTTCGACGTCTATCGCGCCAGGGTGCGCCAGTTCGAGCGCTATTATTTCGCGCAGATCTTCTCGCCGCAGCCGGACTATGCCTCCAACTGGCTGGCCATCGTCGGCGAAGGCCTGCGCTCGCCGCGCTTCCTCATCTCGCAGCGCGCGGCGCTGATCAGGCGGCTGCGGCGCAACTACATCTTCATGTACACGATCCTGATGCTTGCCTGGGTGCTGAAGATCACCACGCCAAGCCTGACGCATGACGGTGCGCCCGTCGGCTTCGGCGCCTCGCTGCTCGATACGCTGAAGGTGGCGACGCTCGGTCCCATTCCCGGTGCCGTCGTGGTATGCGCCGTCCTGGCCTTCTATCTGGCGATGGTTGCCGCCGCCTTCCTGGTCCGCGCCGACGACGGCGAGCTCTCGCACGGCAACGTGCATGTGTAAGGACGCTGCCGCCGCGCTCACAGTCCCGGCGGCCTGACGAAGCCGTCGGTCAGACGCGCCAGCGCCTTGGCGGCTGCCAGCAGCTTCATGTCCGAGTGGCGGCGGCCGACGAGCTGGGCGCCGATCGGCAGGCCCTCCCGGTCGAGGCCGATCGGAATGACGACGGCCGGATGTCCTGTCAAGTTGAAGCGACAGGCATGGGCGAGCGCGCTCCAGTAAGGCGTCTCGACACCATCGACGGGGATCGGCGCTCCCGTCTCGCGATGGCGGAAGGCGGTGCACATCATTGCCGGGCAGACGAGAACGTCCCAGTCGTCGAAGAAGCGCTCCCAGGCGAGGATGAATTCATCGCGCCGGTTGAGCGCGGCGAGATAGGCCGGCAGCGACGGCGAGGCCTCGCCCGGCGACCGGAAGGCCTGCGAGTACCAGGTGATGAAATCGGAGAACAGCGCCCGCTCGGCGGCGAAGTCATGGCCCGGCAAGGCCTGCGCCACGCGCGCGCCGCCAATGGCGGCAGCGTCGGCGAAGCCGGCGATCGCGTCGGCGATGTCGATCGCGACCGGGACGCCGGGAAAGGTCGCCGCCCAGGCGATCCGCAAGCTTTCGAGCGGCGGCTCCGGCGCCTCGTCCGTCGCCACCGGCGGCACTTCGGTGTCGAAACCGTCGGCGCCGGCGATGATGCGGTGGGCCAGGATCAGATCGTCGACGTCACGGGCCAAAGGGCCGATGTCGAACAGCAGGCGGAAGCTGCGCGGCATGTCGGGCGGATCGGCGTAGCTGCCGGTGAGCGGCACGCTCGCCTGCGTCGGCTTGAAGCCATAGATGCCGGTGAGATGCGCCGGGGTCCTGATCGAGCCGCCGGCATCGCTGCCGATCTCGAGCGGCGCCAGGCCGGCAGCAACCGCCGCGGCGGCGCCGCCGCTCGAGCCGCCCGGCGTGCGCGTGACATCCCACGGATTGCAGGTGCGGCCGAAGATCGGGTTGGCGGTCTGCAGGTCGCGCAGCCTCGGCGGCACGTTGGTCTTGCCGATGATGATGGCGCCCGCCTTGCGCAGCCTGGCGGCAATGGTGCTGTCGGTCGTCGGCACATGGTCGGCGAAGGCCTCCAGCCCGACCGTGGTGCGCATGCCGGCGGTGGCGTGGCCGTCCTTCAGCGTGACCGGGACGCCGTGCAGCGGCCCGACGGCATCGCCGCGTGCGATCGCCCTGTCGGCGGCCTTGGCGCCGGCACGGGCGGCCTCCTCGTCGAGCGTGACGATGGCATTGAGGAGCGGATTGACCATTTCAATGCGGGCAAGCTGCGCCTCCATCGCCTCGCCGGCGCTGACCTGCCCGTCGCGGATCGCCGCCGCCAGCTGCATGGCGGTGAGGAAGGTGGTGTCGGGGTGGGCCATGTGGTTCTCCGGGAGGGAGTGGTGGTGTGGTGGATGGTGGTGAATGGTGGTGAATGGTGAGTGGTGGTGAATGGTCAATGGTGAATGGTGAATGGTGAATGGTGAATGGTGAGTAGTGAGTAGCGAGTAGCGATGTTCAGTTTGTCTTGATGCCGTGCATTCACTATCTATTTTTCTTTTAACCATTTACCATTCACCATTCACCATTCACCACCATTCACCACTCACTACTCACTACTGCCTACACTACTGCCTACTCATCGCCGCTCGAAACTCCCCCGTGCTGTTCCGGTTCGGATAGGGCTCGTCCGGCACGGGGACGCCGAGATGGGCGCAGAGCGGCTGCCAGCCGTCGCCGAGCTTGTGGACCAGCAGGCGCTCGGCCGGCACCGCATCGAGCACCGCCTCGACATTGGCCTCATAGGTGGCGATCGCATGCGCGCGGTCGTGCGGCCGGCCGCCGAAGACCTGTTTCGCAATGAGCGCAATGCCCAGCGACTCCTGGTCCTGACTGTCCTCGATCGACGGCAGGATCGTGTTTTGAAAGCTCTCCCACCAGCTTTCGGGCGAGCGCCAGGTGAGGATGACGCGCGCCTGAGGATAGGCTTCGATCAGCTCGCGCCAGTAATGGGCGGACGGCCAGTCGACACAGGATTTGTATCCGGCAAAGAGCTTGTCCCAGTCGGGCGCGGCGCCCTTGGCGAGCGCCCGCCAGAGCCGCTTCTGCTCCTCGTTCGCCATCACCTCCGACATGTGATGGCATGGCCCGAAGCCGAGCATCGTCAGCGCCTCGCGCATCGAATCCGTGCCCGTGCGGCCGAAGCCCGTTCCAATCACCCTCATCGACATTTTCTCCCCTACGCCTGCTTTTCCTTGTCATGCATTTCCTGACGGAAAAGCGCTGCGCACTTTTCCTGGAATTGCTTGGCTTTGTTTCTTCGCAATTCCGGACGGAAAACCGTTGCGCACTTTTCCTGGAATTGCTTGGCTTTGTTTCTTCGCAATTCCGGACGGAAAACCGCTGCGCACTTTTCCTGGAATTGCTTGGCTTTGTTTCTTCGCAATTCCGGACGGAAAACCGCTGCGCACTTTTCCTGGAATTGCTTTAGGCGATCATCCTCCCTGGACCACGAGCCGCAAGCGATTGCCCTCCGGATCGGCGGTGGCGACGGCGCCGCCTTCCCTTTTCATCGGCGCATTGGCCGCCTCCAGCCTCAGCGCCACGGCGGCAAGCTCCTGCTCCGAAGCGAGCTCGACGGTGAAGTGGTCGAGGCCGGCGGCGCCCGGCGGCGGTTCGCGCAGCTCGTCGCGCGCCCACACGTTGAAGGCCACCATATGCGGCCGGCGCGCGGTGCCGCAGTCGAACAGGCCGAAATTGCGCGACTGGATGTGCGGCCGCAAGCCCAGCACGCCGATGTAGAACGGCATCAAGGTCTCGGGCGAGCGCGCCCGCATATGGATGTGGCCGATGAAGGCGTCGTCGGCCATCTTCTGCTCGACATGGCCGGAATTGCCGAGGTCGCGCAGCAGGCCCGGAACATCCAGCGGTTCGATCCCGGAATGCGCGCTGCCGTCGGTGGCGATGAGCGAGACGCGGCCGTCGGCCGCCTCCTCCCTGCGCAGAAGACGCTGCGGCGTGTCGAAACAGATTTCGATGCCGTTGCCCGACGGGTCGGAGACGTAAAGCGACTCCGAAATAAGATGATCCTGGGCGCTGAAGCGGAGGCCCGACGCCTTGAGGCGGGCGGCGACATGGGCGAGATCGCGGCGGCTCGTGACATGGATGGCGACGTGAAAGAGATCGCGCGACTTCTGCGGCAGGACCGTGTCCGCTCCGGCGTGGAGGACGATCAGCGTCCGGCCGCCGGTGCCGAGCTCCGCCGTGCCGGCATCCTCGCCAACCAGCCCAAGACCAAGCGTGCCGCGCCAGACGATCAGGGCCGCCGGGATGTCGGTCACCTTGAGGTGGACCGGCCCGAGTCGGGTGGCCTGAGACAGCAATGCTTCGTCCATCGTCGCCTGTCCGATTGCGGCCGATTCATATTAGTCGCGAATGATATTTCTGTCTTGCGTCAAGTTCGGGTTGACCCCTCTCGGGCGGGCGGCAACTATGGCGGCAGGCTATTTGTCTTCACGCCATTTCGGACGGAAACCGCCGCGCGGTTTCGTCCGGAATTGCTTGAGCTTCAGGAGGAGATCACATGGACGAGACCGACCACTGGCGCAACATGGCGAGCGCGCCGAGGGACGGCAGCCGCATCCTGGTCACGGTGCGCTCGTCCGAGCAGGGACCGGCCGAGGTCGACATGGCCTACTGGTCGCGCGCCGACCAGTTCGGCGCGGAAGGCTGGCGGGCGTCCGACTCCTCGCCGGGCCGCATCGTCGAGTATGCCGAGCCGGAGCTCAGATGCTGGATGCCGCTGCCCTCGGCCGGGAGAGGAGCGATGCCCAGCCCCTGGGAAGGCGACGACGTGCCGCTGCTGGATGGGTCTGGGATTTAGTCTTTCGTTGGCGATTGGCGAAAGCGGCCGTGACGGCTGATCTCCCTCCTTGAGGGGGAGATGGCCGGCAGGCCAGAGGGGGGCGCCGTAGAGTAAAAACCTCGGCGAAGGCCCTCGGGCTCAAACGGCTCCAGCGATGACCCATACTCCTCTACCGCCGCGACACCGCGCCAATGCGAAATCGATGCATCGCGTCATGACTGTTGGAGAACTGAAGCTCTGGAACGAGCTTCGTGCACATCAGCGGGCTATATCGTCGACTTCGCTTGCCCGGAGAAAAGGCTGCTTGTCGAGGTCGACGGTTCTCAGCATGGCGATGGCGGTGTTGCCAAGGCCGATGCACTGCGGACGAGACGTCTGGCAGAGGATGGCTGGACCGTCTTGCGGTTCTGGAACGACGAGGTGATCCGCGACGTCGACAATGTCTGCCAGCACATTGTTATCGTCGCGGGATTGGCTGATCCGACCTGAGAGGCTGGCGGGACAGCGCCCCCTCTGTCCTGCCGGACATCTCCCCCACTACTAGGCCACTACTAGGGGGGAGATTGGCTGTCTCGTCTGTCTCGCCAAGTCGCCCTCAATTCTTGTTCAAATATTCCGCCGCGTTCTGAGGCGTCACCAGTTCGAAGGGCACGTAGACGACGCGGTCGACCTTCTCGCCCTTGGCGAGCGCGAGCGCTGCATCGACGCCGCCGCCGCCCTGGCCCTTGGCGTTCTGGAACACCGTCACCGAGAGCTCGCCGGCCTTCATCGCCTGCAAGCCGTCCTGCGTGGCATCGATGCCGCCGACGACGACGTTCTTCATGTCGACGCCGTTGGCCTTCAGCGCCAGGATGGCGCCGATGGCGGATTCGTCGTTGTTGGCGATGACGGCGTCCGGCGCCGGGCCGGCGGTCAGCCAGTTGGTCATCAGGTTCTGCGCATTGTCGCGCGACCATTCCGACGACTGCTTGTCGGTGACCTTGATGAAGTTGCACATGTCGGTCGAAAAGATCTGCTCGACATCCTTGGTGCGCTGGAGCGCGGCCTGGTGCACCAGGCTGCCCATGACGATATAGGCGGTGGCGCCTGCCGACTTGCCCTTGGCGCGCAGTATCTTACAGACCTCGAAGGCTTCCAGCGTGCCCGACTCGACTTCGTTCGAGCCGACATAGACTTGGCGTTCGGGCAGCTTGGCCATGTCGACCGGCTCGAGATTGACGAAGACCAGCGGGATGCCGGCCTTGGCGGCCTCCTCGCTGATGGTCTTGGAGGCATTGGTGTCGACCAGCGTGATGATGATGGCGTCGACGCCGCTGGCGATGAAGTTCTTGACCTGGTCGAGCTGCTTGGCAACGTCGTTCTGGGCGTCCTCGACCTGGATCTCGGCGCCCTTCTCCTTGGCGCGGTCCTGCATGCCGTGCATCAGCAGCGTCTGGAAGTTGTTGTCGAAGTTGACGATCGAGACGCCGAGCTTGGCGGCGAAGGCGGTTGCCGGCATCGACATGGTCACGGCAAATGTCGTCGACCACAGCGCGGCCAAAGCCGTCGAGATGAGAAGTTTCTTCACGCTGTCCTCCCTTTGCGGATGGGTGCCGGTTCACCCGCTCTTGTCTCCGGCCCTTTCGGGATGGCCCCTTTCGGGATATTCGGGCGGATGGCCGAAGCCCTCTCACCATGACGGCAAATGCGGTTCACTGAGCGGCTAACGCCGCCAACCTGGCTGTCTTGAGGGCGTCACTTGGTAGCGGCGGCGTTGGCGCGCGCCTTCTTCTTCTCGTAGCGGGCCTGCATGCGCGCCTCGCCTTCCTTGCTGCCGTCGTGGAAGGTGCCGAGCCAGCGGTCGAAGGGGATCAGGCCGTCGCCGTAGTTCACCTCGAAATATTTGTGATGCAGGTAGTGGATGTAGGCGTGGCTATCGACGGTCCTGTCCTCGGTCAGTTCCACCTTGTCGAAGCCGACATGGCCGGGAATGGCGCCGAAGCCGGCATAGTGGAGCTGGTAGAGCGCCAGCAGCGGGTTCGACGGAATGACCAGGTGCCAGAAGGCGACGCCGAGATAGCCGAGCTGCTCCACCGGATGCATCGACAGCGACGACCAGGGCGACGGGTTGACCGAATTGTGGTGCACCGAATGCACCCATCTGTAGAGCGGCCCCCAATGGATCGCCCGGTGCAGCATGAAGAAATGCGTCTCATGGATGATCGGCACCACCAGGGCCAGGCAAAACAGATAGACCGGATGCTCGGCGACGGTCAGCCACGGCACGTAGCCATTGGCGTAGACGTAGAGGATCGTCACCTCGATCGCCGTCCAGATCGGCATGCCGGTGCCGAAGGTGCGCAGCATGTTGTCGATGTTCTGGTTCTCGAAGAAGAAGGCCTTGCTCTTCTGCTCCGAGGGCCATTTGCCGTTGTATTTGAAGCGGTTGCCCTGCGCTCTGAAAATGTAGAGTCGAAGCTCGAAGACGCCGAAGAAGACGAGCAGCGCCGCGCAGTTGACGAGGAACAGGCGCAGGATCCAGCCGACGGAGAGCGTCTTCATCACCTCGACGTCCGGCAGCACGTAGCGCCACCAGACAACGGCCGTGACGGCGAAGAGCAGGTTGTAGGGCAGGAAGTAATGCGGCAGCCACTTCAGCACCGCCAGCGGGCGCGGCGGAAAGACGAAAAGCGGCGCGGTGCCGGCCGGTTCGTTGGGAGCCCAGTCGCCCCGTTTGTTGCGCGTGCCGAATTGCAGGTCGTCCATGGCTGGTCTCACAAGGGCTTGGACAGGGTGAGGGATTGAGACAGGGTGAGGGATTGAGACAGGGTGAGGAAGCGGTCATAGGCGGCAACGTCCATGTCCACCTGGTGCTCCGCTTCCGGGTAACTGCCCTCGGCGACGTCGCGCCCGAAGGCGCGGAAGGCGGCGATGCGCTTTTCCTGCAGCTCGGCCTCCAGCGTCACGAAGTCGGCATAGCGCTTGGCGTGGCGCGGATAGTGGCCGGCATGGGTGCCGAGCACGTCGCAGGAGAACAGATACTGCGTGTCGCAGGCGGTGCCGCAGCCCATGCCCATGGTGATCAGCGGCGTCGAGCGGGTGATGTGTTCGGCGACGCGCACCGGCACCACCTCGACCTCGATGCAGGCGGCGCCGGCATTCTCCAGATCCTTGGCCGCGCGCAGCACCCTGAAGGCTTCCTCGGCCGTGCGGCCGACGGCGCGGAAGTTCGTCCAGGTGGCGCGATTCGGCACCAGGCCGACATGGCCGGTGACCGGAATGCCTTCTGCCGCCATGGCCTCGATGAAGCGCGGCGAATGCGAGCAATAGACCGCATCGGCGCCGCGCTTCATCATGGCGAAGCCCAGCCGCACCGCCTCATCGGGCGAAGCGACCGCGCCATGCGGCATGCCGACGGAGAGGAACGCGTGGGGCGCCGCCTGGCGAATGGCTTCCAGATTGTGGTCGGGCTCGCAGGAGAGGATGACGATGTCGCAGGCGACCGCGGCGGCCGCCTCGGCCGGCGTGTCGACATGCAGCTGCAGCCATTTCCTGCTGCCCTTGGCGCTCTGCAGATCGTAGGCCGTGAGCCGTCTTGCCACTGGTGATCCTCCGTTCGGCGGGCGGGACGATCGCAGGCTGGAAAAGCTCCCCCCTCACCCTCTCCCCGGTGGGGAGAGGAGCCACAGCGTCGGTGCCGGCCCTCTTCTCCCCTCGGGGAGAAGTGGCCGCGCTGCGGCCGGATGAGGGGGAGAGCCCGATCGTCTCCCGTCCGCGGACGAGTTAGCACCGCTATTGGTGCGATGGCTCGCGCTACCTTGATCAAATCAGATCAAAGGTTCTCGGCGGTGAAGGTAACGAAGCGGATCGGCGGGTTGTCGACCGGCAGGTCGTGCAGGTTGAGCGCGGCGAGCACCAGGTCGATGGCGCGGCGCGCCTGCGCCTCCGGCGCCTGGTCGAGCACGACATCCATCGTGCCTTCGCTCAGGCCGCGGGCGCTGCGCTCGGTGAGTTCGTGGCCGACGAAGAATATCTCGCGGCCGCACGGGTGGCGGCGCAGCACCTCGTTCAGCGCGGTATTGGCGCCGCCGGCGTTGTAGAGGCCGGCAAGGTCCGGCCAGCGCTTCAGCGCCTCGTGGAGCTGCTCGGCGTTGCGGTCGCCGTCGTCGAAACCGAACAGGGCGGCCATGGGCTCGAAGCCTTGGCCTTCATCGATCAGATAATCGAAGAAGCCGCGCACGCGGTCGCGGTGGACGCGGTAGATCTGGCTGTGGCAGATCGCGACCACCTTGCCCGGGCGGCGCTGCATGCGCGCCATCAACAGCCCTGCCATGCGGCCGGCGGCATAGTTGTCGATGCCGACATAGGTGCTTCTGGTGCCGGAGATCTGGGTGACGATCTGCACCGTCGGCACGTTTTCCGCCTCGAGTTTCCGCAAGGCGGTGCTGACAAGCGGATGATCGGGCACAGCGAGGATAAGGGCAGCGCGCCGCATCTCGGGTTCAAGGATGCGTTTCGCGATCGCCGCCGGATTGGCCTCGTCGAGAAAGGTACGGTGCACCGCGATCGTCCGGTCGAGCGTGGCGGCAATGCGCTCGAACGCGCGCGACAGCCGCGCAAAGAAGGTGGCGTCGGGCCTGACCAGGATCACCTCGATGCGGATGACGCCGCGATGCGCCTCCGGCAGCCGGCGCGGATAGTCGAGCGAGCGCGCCGCCGCGACGACCTTCTCGACGGTCCCGGGCCGCACCCCGCCCCTGCCGTTCAGCACGCGCTCCACCGTCGCCGTGCCGACGCCGGCCCGGCGGGCGATTTCGAGGAAGGTGGGCTTTGGAATGGGTGGGGCTCCGCTTGTGATTGGGACGACAAAGTAGCCAGGGGCAATTCGATTTCCAAGGTTGGTGTTCCTTCGCGCCCCCCTCTGTCCTGCCGGACATCTCCCCCACAAGGGGGGAGATTGGCAGCGTCGCCGGAGGTGCCATTCCTGCCACGTTGGCGGTTGACGAAAGCCGGCGCGACATCCGATCTCCCCCCAAGTGGGGGAGATGTCCGGCAGGACAGAGGGGGGCGCCGTAGAGTAGAAGCATTGGCGAAACAAACATCAGTCCCACCGCTCGAGCATGCCGCATTCACCCTTGCCACCCAGACACCGCGACAATGCGAGATCGATGCGCAAGGTCATGACCGACGCGGAGCTGAAGCTCTGGAACGAACTTCGCGCGCATCGGCTGATGGGGCTGGGCTTCCGCAGGCAGTTTCCGGTCGCAGGCTACATTGTCGACTTCGCCTGCCCGCAGAAGAGGCTGATCGTGGAGGTGGATGGATCGCAGCATGGCGATGCTGGGCGTGCGGTTGCTGACGAGGTCAGAACCGATCGCTTGGAACGGGATGGCTGGATCGTCCTGCGCTTCTGGAACGACGATGTCCTCCGCGACATCGACAATGTCTGCCAGCACATTGTTATTGCGGCAGGAGTGGCTGGGCCGCCTTGAGACGCCGGCGGGACAGCGCCCCTCTGTCCTGCCGGACGTCTCCCCCACGAGGGGGGAGATCGGCAATGCGGCGGCTTTCGCTAATCGGCAACGCGGTCCCCGAGCGAGCGGGTGCTGGTGTCGGTGCTCGCCATCGATGACGCGGCATACGGCGAGAATCCGGCCGAGCCGCACGCGGACATTGTGCGCGACGAACTGCTGCTTGCCGGTGGCACCGAGATCAGGCGGTTGCGCGGCAGGGTGCTTGCCGTGTTCCAGCGGCCGACGCGATCGATCCAGTGCGCGATGGCGATCGGCGAGCGGCTGAAGCCATCAGCCAACGGCGTTCGCGCGGCAATCCACGTCGGCGAGTGCGAAGCGCGCGGCGAGGATTTCTCCGGCATTGCCATCGAGGTCACGTCGCGGCTTCTGGATCATGCCCGCCCAGGTGAGATCATCGCATCGCGGACCGTGCGCGACCTGATCGTCGGTTCCGGCTTTTGCTTTGAAGAGCAAGGCGAGATGAAGGCCAGCGGCCTGCCGGGCGCGCTGCAGTTCTTTTCGGTCAGCGGAGCGCCGGCGGGTTCCTGACCTGCCCTGCGGAATTTGGCGACGGCCGGTGCGACGTCCAATCGCCAGCATAGGCCACGGAACCAAACTTCCCACTGCTACTTACCTTTGCGGTGTCGGACCGACCCGGCCAGTGCGCCGGGCCGCCGGCCTGATGCGGAGGCCGTTGGCGATGCCATCCGGACGGGTGGAGGCGGATTTGGCAGTTGAAAATGTGGCGGGTGCGAAGAGCGGCATTCGCCTCACGGTGATTGTGGTAGCGGCGGTGCCGCTGCTGTTTTTGTTGAGCGGTCTTGCCATCCGCTATTCGGCATTCGCGTCGGTGTCGCCGGATCCGAGCCTGACGGCCTATGTCCGCGCCTTCTGCAAGTGGGATTGCAGCTGGTATGTGGACATTTCCGAGCAGGGCTATGAGCGCTTTCCCATTCCGGGCCGCAGCAATGTCGGACGCTGGGGATTCTTTCCGCTCTATCCAATGCTGGTGGCGGCGGTCCGCTCGGTTCTTCCCTTCTCCACCATCGCGATCGCGACGGCGGCATCGCTGGCATGCGGCTATCTCTCGTGCCTGGTGGCCTGGCCGCTCGTGGACAGGAACATGCGGGCCTATGTGCTCTATTGCGCCTTCCTGCTCAGCGGCCCGTTCTCCTTCTATTTCGCCACCTTCCTCACCGAGCCGCTCTTCGTGCTTTTGACGTCATGCCTTTTCCTGGCGCTCAAACGCGCGAACTATCTCGCGGCGGGGCTGGCTTGCGCCTTGCTCTCGGCAACGCGGGTCGTCGGCGTGCTGGCCGTGTTCGCGATCGTCATCCGCATGTTCGAGGAGCATCGCGCCAGGGGCGGGTCGACTATGAGCTTTCCACGCTGGCTGCTCGGCCGGCCGGATCTCATCATCGCCATACTGATCTCGCCCGCCGGGCTGTTCGCCTACATGCTCTACCTTTACCTCACCGTCGGGGACGGCTTTGCCTTCGTCCATGTCCAGCGCGCATTCGGGCGCGTGGCGGGCAATCCGCTGCTGTTCCTCTGGGACGGCCTGGCCTATCACCCCAAGCCGGGCTGGCTGCCGACCGCGCCGCAATGGAGCGCGTCGACGGCAATCCTGGGGCTGGCGCTGTCGGCCGTGCTGGCGGCGCGCAGGCAGTTTGGCGCGGCCCTGTTCTGCGCCATGGCCCTGATCCTGCCTTTGACCTCGAACCTGGCTTCGATGGTGCGCTATGTCGTCGGCCTGGCGCCACTGACGATGATGACGGCGGTGCTGCTGTCGGCTTGGAAGGCGACATTGGTCGCGGCGCTGATTGTCTTCCTCGTCACCTGCTACTTCATGACCGTGGCCTGGCTTGGAGGCTATCTTGCGCTTGTCTGAGCTGACGAACTCGGCCAGGCCGGCAATCCTGGCCGGCGGCTATGCGCTGGCGGGCGCGCTTGCGGCGGCCGAAATCGCCATCCTCGCGCTTGCCCTCACCCCGAATGTCAACGACGACTACCGCGCCTATTACGTCGACAAGACCACCACCTGCCTCAACCGCGACGCCATCGCGCGCTACACGCCGGACCGGACCGTGTCGTTCCGCTCCGACGGGGCCACGGAAACAGCCGGCATGAGGGTCTGCGGCTGGTCGGGGCCGGTGGCCGACGGCACCCATTCGCTGGGCGAGACCTCGCGCCTCAGACTCGCCCTGCCGCCGCCGCGCGACGGGCTGCGGGCGACGCTGGAGCTCGCCGCCGTCATCCGTCCGTGGCGCAGCTCGCAACGGGTCGTCATTTCGGCGAACGGCGTCGAGGTGCACCGAGCGACCGTGTCGGGCACCGCGCCCATGACGGTGACCTTCGTCATCCCGCATGCCGTGCTGGCCGGCAAGGCGACGCTGGACATGGCCTTCGACTACCCCGACGGCGTCCCGCAAAGCGCCGATGCGAGCAACATCTACAACCGCGCCATCAAGCTGCAATCGTTCCGGCTGGATGCGCTTTGAAGCCTCGCTCAGGCCGGCCCGTCATCGCGGCGGCGCCGCTCGGCAAACACCCAACGGTCGAGCACCAGAAGGTTGAGCGCCGGGATGGCCAGGCAGGTAAGGAGAACCGGAACGGCGAGGGGCAGGCCGAGCGTCACCGTCAGCAGCCACGGCGCCGCATAAGCCAGGGCGAGGCCGGCAAGCGTCAGCAGCACGAAACGCGGCACCTGCGAACGGTGCGGCCCCGCCGACATGAAGGTGAAGGATCTGTGCGCCAGATAGGAAAACAGGGCGGCGGCCGCGTAAGCCCAGAGCGAGGCCTCGACCGGCGCTAGGCCGAGCCATTCCGATCCGGCAAAGACTGCGGTCAGGACGGCATAGAGGATCGTGGCGACAAGCCCGACCGAAGCGAAGCGCGCCAGGAGCTTCAGGCCGCCGGCAAGACGATGCTCAGGCACGTCCGACACAGGCATATTGCGCTCCGAGCGGCAGGGCGGCGAGCGCGCGCTCCAGCTTGCCGGCCAGCGGCCTCGTCGACGGCAGGAGCAGGAAATGCTCGGCACGCACGTCGCGGAAGCCCGCCTCAGCAAGCAGCGATGACGCCTTGCGGGCGCTGAGCAGGACGGCGTCCTTGTCGAACGGGCACCTCAGCACCGCCATGCGCGTCAGCGGGTTGTAGGGATTGTGCTCGATGATGCAGGCAAGGCCGCCCCGCCGCACGACGCGCCGCATCTCGCGCAGGAATTCCAGCCACGACGCAGGCGGCACGTGGTGAACGACGCAACTGGCGAAGGCCAGGTTGAACGTGCCGTCCGCGTAAGGCAGGCGCGCGGTGGCGCACGTGCTGTAGGCGACATGCGGGTTCTCCCTCTTGGCGCGCGCGAGCGACTCCTGCGACACGTCGCAGCCGTCGAGGCGATCGAAGACACCGGCGAGATGCGGGTGAAGCGAGCCCACGCCGCAGCCGACATCGAGCGCGCGCACGCCTGCCCCGCCGCGCCGAAGATCCTGCTCGACGATCAGGCGCCGCAGAAGCTCGGCCTTGGCACGCAGGAAGAAATCATGCTGAAGCCCGGAGAAGCGGATCGAGCCCTCGACCGCCTCGCCGTAGCTGGACCTATAGCTGTCGAAGAGCTCGGACATCCGTCGTCACCCCGTTGCCGGACTTGCGAAACGATGCGCGCTTGTCGCGGGGGGCGATGCGCATTGGACGGTCGAAACCGCTCAGCCTTTCGACGACATAGAGCGGGCGCCGTTTCACCTCCGCGTGGATGCTGCCGACATAAAGCCCGATCACGCCGGTCATGAAGAGATTGATGCCGATCAGCAGCGACACGATCACCACCGTCGAGGTCCAGCCGGCAATCACGCCGGCTTCGAGGATCCAGGCCAGGATGGCATAGGCGCCGAACACCAGGGCGAGAGCGGAAATCGCCAATCCGGTGAACAGCGCCAGCTGCAGAGGCCGCTCCGAAAAGCTGATGATGCCGTGCATCGCAAGCCGCATCATCTTCCACAACGGGTATTTGGTTTCGCCGAGCGTGCGCGCCGGGCGCTCGAACGGCACCGCCGCCTGCTTGAAACCCATCCAGCCGAACATGCCCCTGACGAAGCGGTCGTGCTCGGGCATGCGCTTGAAGGTGTCCAGCGCCTTGCGGCCGACGAGGCGGAAGTCGCCGACATCGCGCGGGATGTCGACAGGCGTCATGCGCTCCAGCACACGGTAGAAGAGGCTGGCGGTGAAGCGCTTGAACCAGGTCTCGCCCTCGCGCCTGACGCGCCTGGCGTAGACGATCTCGAAACCTTCCTTCCACTTCGCCACGAGATCCAGAACCACCTCGGGCGGATCCTGCAGGTCGGCATCCATGACGATGACGGCCTGGCCGGCGGCGGCTTCCATGCCGGCGGTGATGGCGATCTGATGGCCGAAGTTGCGGGAAAGCTCGATCAGGCGGAAGCTTGGTTCGGCGGCGACCATGCGGCGCAGGTAGGGCACGCTTCGATCGCTGCTGCCGTCGTCGACAAAGATGACCTCGGTCTCTCCGTCCAGCCGCGCGACCAGCGCGCCGATGCGCTCGACCAGCCGGGGCAACACCTCTTCCTCATTGTATATCGGCAGCACCAATGAGTAGCGTGGGGACGGTGCCCGCGTCCGGATGCGCTGGACAGCTTCTTGCATTCGGTTGCAATGGAACACCCGCCACAAGGTTCCATGAACAAACACTAATTTGTGTATTAGGGCGCGCGCTCGGAGTTGCCGGGGCGGCCAAGCCGCATCGAGGCCCCGCCGCCAAGAACGTCGCAGCTGCTTTGACCGTGCAAGTCATGCGGCAACCGCCGGATGACTCGTCTGCGGAACAACTGCACGGCTTCGCGGTTTATACATTAGCAGAGACTAATGAAATGCTGTTTGCCCTGGGTAGTGCTCCTTCGGTTGCTGTTCTCGCCGCCAGAAACGTCGACGCGGAAATTCTTGGAGTGATCGACCTCACCAACAACGCCGAAGCCCAGATCGGCACCATCAGCTTAGGACAAGCCATTCAGTTCGTAGCCAACGCCTCGGTGCTTGGATACGACGTTCGCGCTGCGATGGTCCGCTACGGCGAACTGGGAACGCCGAGCCTTCGGGTCGGAGATTGTGAGCAGCTGTGGTCGCAATTTGGTTCAGCCCTGCTCGAGCCCGACATCACCTGACTTGCAGGACAAGCTTGACGTGAGTCGCAGCGACGCACGCGCTCCTGCGTCGCGATCCACTCAGGAGGGCTAAGGGATTCTGCAGTCCGGCCCAGAAAGAATAGGGCGACCGATCAGCGCGGGGTTGGGGTGGGGGGAGCAGCCGTCGGTCACCCAGGAAAAGGGGCCTTGAAATCAAGAAAAAGCAGGCCCTACAACGAATTATGCCATGAACCTCTGAGGATGGATATAACATTTGCTAGCTGTCGAGGCTGATCGCGCCGGCGTTGCGGGCTCAGGGCAAGTCGGGCTGCCGGGCCCGGCCATGCGCCGAAGGCTCACCAACGAGCCGGATAAAGGAACCGGCGCACCGCCTTTGCGAAGCCGGAGAGCGCTTGGGTCTGGAGCCCCAACAGCGCTCTGATCTTGGCGACGGACATGGGGGAGCATATCCGGGCGGTGCTCGGCGACCCCACATATTGGTCGCCGGAAGGTCGCCCAAATGCCGCCCCGTCGGGCGCGGCTCTCGGCTTCGGCTGTGATTGATCGGTTACTGCCCCCCGGCCTTCCTGAGCAACCGCGACAGGTGCAAGCGATGAAGCGCCTGCATATCCTCGAGCAGATGGAGAAACTCCATTGCCTGGGTCACCGGCAAACCCTCGTGATCAAGATGCCTGATGAGGCCGAGCTGACGGCTTATGTGCCGCTCGCCCAGTTCGACGTGTCGTTCCACCATGCGAATTTCATCCGCCAGTGCCATCGACGACAACGTCATTGCCAGAGAGCCGTTCCCCCCGGGCTGCACCGGGGCTGCACCGTCTCTCGCCCAGGAACTCCACGGGGCCTGTTCAAATGCAGCAGGCGCCGCACTCGCGTGCGGGATGTGCAGCGCCCGGCTTAAAGCGCGTCGCGCTGAAACGGATTCAGGCGATGCGCTTCAAGTCTTTGTTTTAAGCATGTCGTTGCCCCAGAACCGCTGTACACTTCTGGGCACGCTCCAAGCCGGTCATGAGCGTCTCATGCTGCGGGGGCCAATCGTGCAAAGGACGGCTGGCACCCAAGCGCCAACTAGCCGCGCGGTCTGATTTTCGGGGCCGGCAAGCTTTCACACGGATTTGCGGCCAATCTGGCCGTCCGCCAATCTCGCAGCGACAGAGATTTCTTTCTCCTTGCCAGTGCCTCGCTGCGATCGGCATCAGCGGCCAATCGGCCTCCCATCGCAGCGATCACGTAGTCGGCTCTGTTCGTTCGGTAGTCTTCCTTTTGGACAGCCATCGTTTCCTCCCGGGTGTCCGCGGGCCTTTCCCTCCCTTGAGGCTCGACGGAGTCACTAGCTGCCGATCTGCAGCAAGAGTCTACAAATTGTGGATTGTACTAAAATGATACAGCCGCCACACGCCCCAGCATGCGACCAGGCCCACGCGATCCCGCAACAGGCCCTTATTGGATATCCAACGGGGCAGTGGAAGCCGGCCGCGCGATCCTACTTGCCGTTCGAGGCCAGCTTCTCGATCCGTCCTCTGTCCAAACGGAACACGCCGTCCGTCCCGCCTTGCAGCTCAAAGTCAGTCTGCAGCTCGTCCCAGGTGCCGAGATACTTGCCGCAATCGGCACAATGGATCGGAGTGGTGGGTTCAGCATCGGCCGGGATCTGCAGACGGACGGTGCCGCAAAAGGGGCATTCCAATTTGTGGTCCAGATACTGGCCGGCCATGCCCGGAAGCATTGCGCAATTGAGCCGGGGGCGCAAGCGGGGATGCCTGTTGTGCGTGGGCTCACATCGTCCTGTGGGTTCACAACTTCGAGAGTCCCTCAAGGCGCGATCAGCGGCGCGCTATCCCCCCGCTCCGAAGCGCAAGCCATCCATCAAGAGCCTCACCAGGCGCCCCGACCGCTCGCGCCAGTCGGAGGTGTTGGGGGCCGAGTAGATGCCGCCCAACGCATGGAGCACATCGGAGGCATCGATGTCGGCGCGGATCCTGCCGGCGGCGGCGGCTCGTTCGATCAGGCCCTTCAGTGCGCCGGAGACGCGGCCGGAGGTGTCGGAGAACAGCGTCGCGTTGGTGGTCAGCAGGAGGCGAAGGCTGGTGGCCAGCCCGCGCTTGGTGGCGATGTAGTCGACGAAGCGCTGCATCCAGAGCTCCAGCGCGATATCGGCCGGATGCGAGCGGGCGAGTTCGTCCGCCGCCTGGCAGAGCCCTTCCACCTCGCGGCGGTAGACCACCTCGACCAGATGCTCGCGCGTCGGGAAATGCCGGTACAGCGTGCCGATGCCGACCCCTGCCCGCTTCGCGATCTCCTGCAGCGAGGCGTCGACGCCGTGTTCCGCGAAAGCCTGCGCCGCCACCTCGACGAGCGTGTCGCGGTTGCGCCGCGCATCGGCGCGCAGCGGCTTTGGCGCTGACGCGTCGGGCCTCTCTTCGGCGGGGGCTGGCGGCTGGTCGGACAGTTTTTTCTCCACGCTGGCATTTCGGGGGTTGAACCAATGCGGTCCAGCCCCCACGTAAATAAACGGAGGCGCCTCCGCTTTAGTGGAGTGCTCTTATCATATAATCAGGGGAAGCGATATGTCACGTGGTGAACGACGGAGAGCTTTCGCTGAACGATGGAAGTGCGGGGGGCATTCCGCGACGTCCCTAATTGGTCATCCTAGGGCGAAGCAAGGAGCGCAGCGACGCGGCGCAAACCCTAGGATCCATGCTGTTACCTTCGGGCGCCGCAGCGTGCAGAATTCTGGCCCGCCGCGTTCCTCGACAAGCGTCACGGAATGGATCCTCGGGTCAAGCCCGAGGATGACGAAGGAAGGGGACGGGACAGCGCCCCCTCTGCCCTGCCGGGCATCTCCCCCTCGAGAGGGGAGATTAGCAGCTTCGACGCCTTGCCCCTCACCTGCCCAGCCCCATTTCCCTCCCCCTAGCGTCCAGCAATCGGAGCCCGACGCCCCATGACAAGTCAAATCCATACTGGCCAAATCATCATCGATCCTCCTGAAGACGGCCATTTCAGGAACGGCCAAGCCGCCGACGGCTCAACCCAGCCCAGTCCGACCACGCTTTCCATCCATCTCGCCATCAACGGCCGCGACCATGCGCTCGACATCGAGCCGCGCGTTACGCTGCTCGACGCGCTGCGCGAGCGGCTTCATCTGACCGGCACCAAGAAGGGCTGCGACCAAGGGCAGTGCGGCGCCTGCACGGTGCATGTCGACGGCCAAAGGGTGCTCGCCTGCCTGACGCTGGCCGCACAGGTCGAAGGCCGCGCGATCACAACCATCGAGGGACTGGCCGGCGAAGACGGCACGCTCAATGCCGTGCAGGCCGCCTTCCTCGAGCAGGACGCCTTCCAGTGCGGCTATTGCACGCCGGGCCAGATCATGTCGGCGGTGGCCTGCATCCGCGAAGGCCATGCCGGCTCCGATGAGGAGATCCGCGAATACATGGCCGGAAACCTATGCCGCTGCGGCGCCTATCCGCACATCGTCGCCGCCGTCCGCCAGGCCGCACAGGAGCTCCGCTCATGAGAGATTTTTCCTACCTCCGCGCCGACAGTGTCGAGGCCGCGCGCAACGCGGCGGCGCTTCCCGGCGCCATGCTGCTTGCCGGCGGCACAACGCTGGTCGATCTCGCCAAATGCGGTGTGGTCGAACCGGCGACCGTTGTCGACATCAGCCATATCGAGGGACTCGACGCCATCGACGTCAGCGCCGATCGTGCGATCATCGGCGCGCTGGCCAGAATGAGCCATGTCGCCGACCATGCCGGGGTGAAGAGCCATTTCCCGGCCGTCTCGGAGGCGCTCTGGCAGGCGGCCTCGGCGCAGCTGCGCAACATGGCCACCATCGGCGGCAATCTGATGCAGCGCACGCGCTGTCCGTATTTCCGCGATCCGCAAAACTTCGCGGCCTGCAACAAGCGCGCTCCGGGCAGCGGCTGCTCGGCGATCGGCGGCGTGACGCGCGGCCATGCGGTGCTCGGCGTGAGCGAGGCCTGCATCGCCACCTATCCGGGCGACCTGGCAATCGCACTGGTCGCCTTCGACGCCGAGGTCGATCTCGGCGAGCGCAAGCTCAAGGTCGAGGACTTCTTCCTGGCGCCGGGCGCCACCGCCGAGCGCGAGCACGACATCCGCCCCGGCGAGGTGATCACGGCCATCGAGATCCAGGGCTCGGCCGCGGCCCGGCGCTCGACCTATCTTAAGGTGCGCGACCGCCAGTCCTATGAATTCGCAGCGGCCAGCGCGGCGGTCGGGCTGGAGCTCGAAGCCGACGGCCGCACCATCCGCGACATCCGCGTCGCGCTCGGCGGCGTCGCGACGAAACCGTGGCGGGCGCGCGCGCTCGAGGAAGCACTGACGGGCAAGCCACTCGATGAAGACACCGTGCGCAAGGCGAGCGAACTCGCCATGGAGGGCGCCGTCGACCATGGCGCCAACCATTACAAAATCGCGCTGGCGCCGCGCGTCATCGCGCGCGCCATCCTCAAACTGGGAGAGACGGCATGACCGTTCATGAGATGAAACACGCCGCCTCGGACAGCGCGCGCCTCGAAGCGGTCGGCGGACGGCTGTCGCGCGTCGACGGCCCGGCCAAAATCACCGGTGCGGCGCATTACGCCGTCGAGCAGCAGCTCGAAGGGCTGGCGCATGCGGTGCTGGTCGGCGCCACCATCGCCGCCGGCAAGGTGACAGCCATCGACGCCCGCGCGGCCGAGACGGCGCCCGGCATGCTCGCCGTGCTGACGCCCGACACCATCATGGAGCTGAAGGGCGCCTCGGACTGGCTGGGCAATCCGCCGTCGCAGCCGACCTACGCACCTTTAGCCCGCGAGGTCACCTTTTCCGGCCAGCATGTCGCGGCCGTGGTGGCCGAGACCTTCGAGCAGGCGGTGGCGGCGGCAGAACTGGTCAAGGTCAGCTATGACGAGATCCCGGCCATTGTCGACCTCAGCGACGGCACCGACGGCATTCCGATCGACGCCATGACCAAGGAATGGGGCGACGCCGAAGCAGCCTTCGCCGCCGCGACGGTGCGCGTCTGCGCGGCCTACAACACGCCGCGCGAATTCCAGGCGGCGATGGAGCCGCACGGGCTGATCGCGCGCTGGGAAGGCGACCAGCTGACCATCTGGGAGCCGAGCCAGTGGCTCGACGGCATGGCGCGCACCTATGCCGAATGGTTTTCCGTGCCGTTCGAGAATGTGCGGCTGGTCTCGCCCTATATCGGCGGCGGCTTCGGCTCGAAAGCGCTGGCGCTCGCGCACAGCGCGGTGGCGGCGGCGGCGGCGAAGATGCTGAACCGGCCGGTGAAGCTGGTGCTCAACCGGCCGCAGAATTTTACATCCTATGGCGGCCGCGCCGCGACCCGCCAGACGGTGGCGATCGGCGCCGACACCAACGGCCGCATCCAGTCGATCGTGCATCGCGGCGTCAACGAGACGGCGGTCGACGGCATGTGGGTCGAGCCGCTCGGCTCCGTCACCTCGATCATGTACGCCACGCCCAACTTCTCCTCGAAGCAGAATGTGGTGCGGGTGAACACGGTGGTGCCGGGAGCGAAGCGCGCGCCCGGCGAGAACCCGAGCGCCTTCGGCATCGAATGCGCGATCGACGAGCTCGCCTATGAGCTCGGCATCGATCCGCTGGAGATGCGGCTGATCAACTATGCCGAGCAGGATCCGCACGCGAAGAAGGCGTGGTCGACCAGGCAGCTGCGCGAGGCTTTCGCGGCCGGCGCGGAAGCCTTCGGCTGGGCGAAGCGCTCGCCCCAGCCGCGCTCGATGCGCGACGGCCACCAGCTCATCGGCTGGGGGCTGGCGGCCGGCACCTATCCGGTGCGGCGCGCCCATGGCGAGGCGGTGGTGAAGATCCTCGCCGACGGTTCGGCCGAGGTCGAAAGCTCCTCCATCGACATGGGCCAGGGCACCTACACGATCCTGGCGCAGACCGCGGCCGAGACGCTCGGCGTGCCGGTGGAGCAGGTCTCGGTGAAGCTCGGCGACTCGCACTTCGCCCGCGCCGGGGTCACCGGCGGCTCGCGGCTCGCCGGCGTCATGACCGGCGCCGTCCACAAGGCGGCGGGCCAGGCGCTGGACGAGCTGATCGGGCTGGCGCTCTCCGATCCGCATTCGCCCTTCAAGGGGCTGCAGGCGAACACGCTTCAGGTGAAGAACGGCCGCATCGCCTCGCCGCGCGGCGAAGGGCCGGAGCTGACGATCGCCGAGCTGATGAGCGCCCTTGGCCGCGAAAGGATCGAGGCCAAGGGCGACACGATGCCGGCCAACGCGACGCCGCAGGAGCGCTACAAGAACTACACCACCATCGCCATGGCGCTGCCCCACACCGAGGGCGACTATTCGCGTCATTCCTGGTGCGCGCATTTCGTCGAAGTGCGCGTCGACAGGGACTTCGGCACGGTGCGCGTCTCGCGCGTGGTGTCGGCCCTGGACTCGGGGAGGCTCTACAACCCGAAGCTGGCGGAAAGCCAGTGGAAGGGCGGCATCATCATGGGCATCGGCCAGGCGCTGCTCGAAGAAGGCATCGTCGACCGCCGGCACGGCCGCATCGTCAACGGCAACCTCGCCGACTACATGCTGCCGACCAATGCCGACATCCCCGATATCCAGACGATCTCGGTCGGCATCCCCGACCCGCATTCCTCCGCCCTCGGCGGCAAGGGCGCCGGCGAGCTCGGCATCGTCGGCGTCGCGCCGGCGATCGCCAACGCGGTTTTCCACGCGACGGGCAAGCGGGTACGGGATCTGCCCATCACGCTGGAGAAGTTGATTTGAGGCGGCCCTTGGAGCGCGTGATCTCCCCCCTTGCGGGGGAGATGCCTGGCAAGGCAGAGGGGTGCGAAGGAACGCAGCCTCTCGTCTTCGTCATCCTAGGGCGGAGCAAGGAGCGGAGCGACGCGCGCAGACCCTAGGATGACGAAGGAGAGTGAGGCCATCTCCCCCTCGAGATGGAAGATCACCTGCCCTGCCCCTTCAGGAACTGGCTGAGCAGATCCACCGGCAGCGGGAAGACCACGGTCGAGGAGCGCTCGCCGGCGATGTCGTGCAGGGCCTCGAAGTAGCGCAACTGCATGGCCTGGGGCTCGGCGGCCAGCATGCGGCCGGCCTCGACCAGCTTGGCGGCGGCCTGCTGCTCGCCATCGGCGTTGATGACCTTGGCGCGGCGCAGCCGCTCGGCCTCGGCCTGCTTGGCGATGGCACGGACCATGCTCTCGTTGAGGTCGACATGCTTGATCTCGACATTGGACACCTTGATACCCCAGGCGTCGGTGCGCTGGTCGAGGATGTCCTGGATGTCGCTGTTGAGCTTGTCGCGCTCGGCCAGCATCTCGTCGAGCTCATGCTTGCCGAGCACCGAGCGCAGCGTGGTCTGGGCCAGCTGGTTGGTGGCGGTCATGAAATCCTCGACCTGGATGATCGCCCGCTCGGCGTCGACGATGCGGAAATAGAGCACGGCGTTGACCTTGACCGAGACATTGTCGCGCGAGATGACGTCCTGCGGCGGCACGTCCTGCACCACCACGCGCAGATCGACCCGCACCATCTGCTGGATGAACGGCACGAGGATGATGAGGCCGGGACCCTTGACCCCGGTGAAGCGGCCGAGCGTGAAGACCACGCCGCGCTCATATTCCCTCAGAATGCGGATGGCCGCCGACAGGAACATGATCACTGCCACCGCGATGACCAGATAGGCCACGTAACCGACCATCATTTTACCGCTCCGTTGCTTTGCGCGCCGCGACGCCGCACCGTCAGCACGAGTTCGCTGACGCCGATCACCTCGACCTCGTCGCCAGGCGCCAGCGGTCCCTCGGCCCGCGCCCGCCAGCGCTCGCCCAAGGCCAGCACATGGCCCTCGCCGCCCTGCCAGTCGAGGATCTCGGCGGAAACCCCGCGCATGGCTTCGCCGCCGATGCGCGGCGGGTTGCGGCGCGCCGCCCAGAGATAGCTGCCGGTCAACAGCGCCAGCCCCAGCGTCAGCGCCGCGGCCGGCGCGGTGACGGCCCACGACATGGCGAAGCCGGGCCCCTCGACCTTGAGCAGCATGGCCGAACCGAGCAGGAAGGCGGCCACGCCGCCCAGGCCCAGCACCACGGTGGGGTTGAAGGCCTCGACGATCAGGAAGGCGACGCCGAGCAGCATCAGCGCAAGGCCGGTGTAGTTGATCGGGAGCAGGTTGAGCGCATAGAGGCCGAGCACGAGGCAGATCGTGCCGATGACGCCGGGCGCCACGGCGCCCGGGCTGGTGAACTCGAAGATGATGCCATAGACGCCGACCAGCATCAGGATGACGGCGGTGTTCGGGTCGGTGATGACGGAGAGCAGCCGGATGAACCAGCCGGGCTCCAGCGTCTCGACGGCAAGGCCCTTGGTCGCCAGCACCACCTTCCTGCCTGCCACTTCCACGGTGCGGCCGTCGGCCAGTTGCAGAAGCTCGGCCGCGTCGCGGGCGACGATGTCGATGACGTGTTCCTGCAAGGCGGCGTTGGCCGACAGGCTCGCCGCCTCGCGCACCGC
This sequence comes from Mesorhizobium sp. M3A.F.Ca.ET.080.04.2.1, assembly GCF_003952525.1. Taxonomy (NCBI): domain Bacteria; kingdom Pseudomonadati; phylum Pseudomonadota; class Alphaproteobacteria; order Hyphomicrobiales; family Phyllobacteriaceae; genus Mesorhizobium; species Mesorhizobium sp. M3A.F.Ca.ET.080.04.2.1. Next base: position 1,215,309 of record NZ_CP034451.1, read on the forward strand.
CTTCTCGCCCCAGTCGCCATTGCGTCCGCGCAGCTCCGCCAGCGAACGGATGAGCGCAACCGCGTCATTGGTCGCCTTCGCCATCATGGCGTCGGGGGCCGGCTTGCCGCTGCCCTTGTCGTCCTTCTCGCCGCCCGGAAGCGAGGGCAGGCCGCCGAGCTCGACCGGCGTCGCCGCACCCAGATTGGTTCCGGGCGCCATCGCCGCGACATGGGTGGCGTAAAGAATATAGGTGCCGGCGCTGGCCGCATGGCCGCCGGCCGGCGCGACATAGCCGATGACCGGAACCGGAGAGGCCAGGATGTCGGCGATCATCTCACGCATCGAGGTGACCAGGCCGCCCGGCGTGTCGAGCTGAAGGATGAGGACTGCGGCATTGCGCCTGGTGGCGACGTCGAGCGCCTCCTCGAGCTGCCTGGTGCTAGCCGGCCCGATCGCACCATCGACGGCGACGCTCAGGGCGATCTTCTCCGCCGCCGTTCCGGGCGAGGACAAGGGGAAACAGACGGCGGCCGCGAAAGCCGCTGCGAGAAGGGCCAGCCGCGCGAGTCTCACGCTAAAAGCTCCGTGGTTTCAATATGGGGTTGTGCCGAGGCGAAGTCCAATGAGGACGTGCGGTGGAAGGGCGAAGGCGGCGGCCGCTGCCGATCTTGCCCAGGCCGGCGCGAGGCACCCCCCTCTGCCCTGCCGGGCATCTCCCCCTCAAGGGGGGAGATTGGCTGTATCGGCGCCGCGCCTAGCCTTCTAGCGCTGGAACATGGCGAAAGCGGCGGAGCGAATAATCTCCCCCCTTGAGGGGGAGATGGCCGGCAGGGCAGAGGGGGGTGCCTCGCGCCGACGCCTCACAATTCTCTACCCACAAAGCTCGCTCACCAGCTTTCGCCAATCTCTGTATGATCCGACAGCTTTAGTGGGGGACGATCATGAAAAGCGCATTGGCGAAATTCATCACGGCTGCCTCTGTGGCCGCTCCATTTTTCACCACCCAGTCCGCCAACGCCGCCGCCTGCGCCTGGTCCGCCAAGATGGAAGAGGACGAGGGCGGCAGCGTGCTCACCGCCTCGGTCTGCGGCGGGCCGCGAGGCGACGCGCATCTGATGCTGACCTGCTTGCCCAAGCCGGTGCTGAGCTACGATCTTGGCGCCTCGGGCCCGCAGCTCGAACCCGGCATCAGCGGCTCCTTCACCTTCAAGGCCGGCGACAAGAGCCTCACCAAGAAGCTCGAGCTCGAGGCGATGTACAATTACTTCACCTCCGAGCTGAGCATAGACGACCCACTGCTCGCCCTGCTGCGCGGCAAGGGCGAGGTCACGGTTTCCGCCGACAGATATGGCGAGGCGCGCTTTCCGCTGGCCGGGTCGAGTGCTGCCATCGGCAAGGTGATGGCCGCGTGCGGGAAAGGTTCGGGCGGCGAGGCCGATTGAGGCTGGCTGATCTCCCCCCTCGAGGGGGGATTAGCGCTGCCCTCACGATTCCACGCTCGTTTCGACGCCGGCTCCAACGCTGGCTCCCTCGCCCTTGCCTCATTGTCCTTCCATCGACGGCGCGAATGGTCGCGTCGCAATTTGATGGAGACGACGATGACGACGATGGATCATGCGCATTACGAAACCGGCCGCGCGGGCTTCGGCCTTGCCGGCTCTGCCGGCCGCCTTTTGCGGCTTGCCTATTACGCCATGAAGATGCGCAGCGAGCGCGCCGCGCTGCAGGCGATGCCGGATCACATGTTGAAGGACATGGGCATCAGCCGCTCGCAGATCGACCGCTACACCACCGCGCAAGGCGCGCTAACCCAGGCCGACAGGATGTTCGGCTGAGGCGGCGCGCCCATCTGGAAATGAAACGCGCGATGCAATTCCACGGCGCGCGTATCGAAAATTCCACGCTGGCACCCACTCTCGCTCAAACGCCTCGGCGCCAAGACTGCATGGTCACGGCAACCAAGCCGCAAACGACCCAGGGAGAAGAGAAATGCAACCCAACACCAAACCTGCACGCGTTCCGCTCAACGGCGTAGACACGCCGAACCTGCTCGCCACGATCAACTTCGTCGCCGGCCAGCCGGAACTGGCGAAGTTCCAGTTCCGCGCCCACAATGAATGGGTCGAAGGCACGCACTCCAAGAGCGTCATGCATGGCTTCCACGGCGCCGGCCAGGAGCAGAAGCACGAGAAGCCCTTCTATGCCGACAGCGACCATCCGGCGATCCTGTGCGGCGCCGACAATGCGCCGACCCCGGTCGAATGGCTGCTGCACGGGCTGGCGAGCTGCCTGATGGCGGGCCTCGCCAACATCGCGGCGGCGCGCGGCATCAAGCTGACCAAGGTCAAGTGCTCGGTCGACGGCGACATCGACCTGCGCGGCATCCTCGGCATCTCCGACGAGGTGCGCAACGGCTTCCAGAACATCCAGGTGTCGTTCGAGGTCGAGGGCGATGCGCCGGCCGAGAAGCTCACGCAGCTGGTCGAGCAGGCCCGCGCCCGCTCGGCGGTATTCGACGTGCTGACCAACGGCGTGCCGGTCACGGTCGGGATCAAGACCATCCAGTGATCCTATGACCCACGGAGGGAGACGGGCCCTACCCCACCCACCGTCTCCCTCCCAGCCAACGGAACAGAGCCATGAAACGCGCAGACGTCGTCATCGTCGGCGGCGGGCAGGCCGGGCTTGCGCTCAGCCATTGCCTTGGCCGCAGCGGCATCGACCACGCCGTGCTGGAGCGCGGCCGCGTCGGCGAACGCTGGCGCTCGCAGGCCTGGCGCTCGCTCAGGCTGCTGACGCCGAACTGGCTGAACGCGTTGCCCGGTTCCCCTTATGCCGGCCCCGACCCCGACGGTTTCAGGACGAAGGACGTGTTCGTGCATGACCTCGAAGCCTATGCAAGCCGCTGGCAGGTGCCGGTCGAATGCGGCGTCGAGGTACTTTCGTGCCGGCGAAACGGCGCCGGCTTCGCGCTCGCCACCAGCGCCGGGGACTGGTCGGGCAAGGCCGTGGTGGTGGCGACCGGCCATTGCGACCGGCCGCTCGTCCCCTGCGCGCCCGACATGATGGGCGGCCCGCTCACCATCCATGCCTCGCGCTATTCCTCCCCTGCCGAACTGCCGCCCGGCGGCGTGCTGGTGGTCGGCGCGTCCTCCTCCGGCGTGCAGATCGCCGACGAGTTGGCGCGTGCCGGCCGCCGCGTGCTGCTCTCGGTCGGCAAGCACACCCGCCTGCCGCGGACATGGCGCGGCAAGGACATCTTCTTCTGGCTCTGCGAGATGGGCTTGATGACGCAGCGGCTCGAGGCTCTCGCCAATCCCGAAAGCGCCAGGCGCCAGCCGTCGCTGCAGCTCGCCGGCCGGCCGGACGGGGCCGATGTCGACCTTGCCACGCTGCAGGGGCTCGGCGTGGAGCTGACCGGGCGTGTGCAAGGCATTGCCGATGGGGCAATCGGCTTCGCCGACGATCTCGGGGCCCAAGTCGCGGCGGCGGAGGTGAAGCAGGCGCGCCTGCTCGCCGAGATCGACCGTTTCGCCGGCGCGGCGCGGCCGATGCGCCGCGAGCCGGTCAGGGTTCCCTCTTCCCATGCGCGGCGGCTTTCGCTGACCGACGGATCGATCGGCACGGTGATCTGGGCGACCGGCTATGCCCGCTCCTTCGATTGGCTGGAGCCGCAGGCGCTCGGGCCCGACGGCGAGATCGCGCATCGCGACGGCGTCACCAGCGTGCCCGGCCTCTATGCGCTCGGCTTCCGCTTCCTGCGCAAGCGCGATTCCAACTTCATCGGCGGCGTCGGCACCGACGCGCAGGCGATCGCCGCCGAGATCTCGCTCTATCTCGACCGCAACAGCCGCCAAGCCGCGTGAAGAACGCCGCGTGAGGACAATGACGATGCTGACGATCCCGAACCGCTCGCTTCCAGCCGTCCCCAGGCGCGCCCACTATGACGCCATCATCGTCGGCGCGCGCTGCGCCGGCGCCTCGACCGCCCTGCTGCTCGCCCGCGCCGGGCTCAGAGTGCTGGCGATCGACCGCAGGCCTTATGGCTCGGACACGCTGTCGACGCATGCCCTGATGCGGCCGGCCGTGCTGCAGCTGTCGCGCTGGGGCCTGCTCGAGCCGCTGCTCGAGGCCGGCACGCCGCTGATCGAGACGACGACCTTCCACTATGGCGACGAGGCGATCACCATCCCGCTCGACGCGGGGCCCGACCTTCCCGGCCTGATCGCGCCGCGCCGCACCGTGCTCGACCGCATGCTGGTCGATGCGGCGCGCGAGGCGGGTGCGGAGTTCCTGCACGACATGGCGGTCGGCGATCTCATCGCCGATACACGCGGACGCGTGCGCGGTGTCGAGATCCGGGCAGCCGGCGCGTCGCTCAGGGTGAGCGCCGACATCGTCGTCGGCGCCGACGGCATCGGCTCGCTGGTCGCCAAATGCTGCAACGCGCCGATGCTGCGGCACGGCAGCGTCTCGGCCGCCCATGTCTACGGCTATGCGCCGGTCGAACCCGGCGCGGGCTATCACTGGTATTTTCGCGATGGGCTCGCCGGCTCGCTGATCCCGACCAATGACGGGCAGGCCTGCATCGTCGCCTCGGTGCCGACGAGGCTGTTCGACCAGCGCTTCCGCCTCGGCCACGCAGGCGCGCGCATGGAGGTGCTGGAGGCGCTGTCGCCGGCGCTGGCCGAACAGGCGAGCCGGGCGCCGACGGACGTCCGGCTGCAGACCTTTCGCGGCGTGCCGGGCTTCATCCGCCAGGCGCATGGCCCGGGCTGGGCGCTGGTCGGCGACGCCGGCTTCTTCCGCGACCCGATCACCGCGCACGGCATTTCCGACGCGTTGCGCGACGCCGAGAGCCTGGCACGGGCCATTGTGGATGGTTCCGAAGCCGCGTTCGCGGCCTACCAGCGCGACCGCGATCTCGTCGCCGCCCAGATCCTCGCCACCACCGATGCCGTGGCCGGCTTCGACTGGACGCTCGCCGGCATCGGCGAGACTCACCGGCGGCTCAGCGCGATAATGAAGGCCGAGGTGCAGGCGCTGTCCGAACGGGGCATGCCGCTGCGCCGCTCCGCATCGCGGCCGGCGGCCGGGCGGACGCCGGCGAACGAGGACAAGGCGCCGGTCACGACCGGCTGCGGAACGTATCGCAACAGAATGGGAGCACGATCATGACTGCACATGTGATGAAGGACGGCTGGGTTGGCATCGCCAACGGGCGGCCGCAAGTGGGCGCTTTCGCCGAGCGCTCGCGGCGCACGCGCGCCGAAGACATCGTCGCGTTCACCGAAATGACCGGCGACCGCAACCCGCTGCATTACGACAAGGCGGCCGCCGAAGCCTCGGTGTTCGGCCGGCTGATCGTGCAGGGCGGCGTCACCTCCGGCATCCTCAACGCGCTGGTGGCCGAGGATCTTCCGGGCCCCGGCTCGGTGTTCCTCGAAGTGGCATGGAAATTCGTCAAGGCGGTGGGCGTCGGCGAACTGATCACCGGCCGCGTCGAGGTCACGGAGGTGCGGCCCGACAAGCCGATCACCAGGCTGGAGACGTCGGTGCGCAACGAGGCCGGCGAGCTCTGCTTGACAGGCACCGCAACGGTATTCACCGTGCCGGTGGCGAAGAGTTAAGCGGCGGAAACGATGGCCTTGCAGAACGGCGGCGCTCTCCTTGCCGAGGATGCAAACCGCTGGAGCATGCTCGGCGTGCTTTGCCTTGCCGTCGTGCTGTCACTCACCACCTGGTTCTCGGCGACAGCGATCGTTCCCGAACTCAGGGCCGCCTGGCAGCTGTCGGGGGCGGTCGATGTCTGGCTGACCAATGGCGTGCAGATCGGCTTCGTCGCCGGCGCGCTGGCGGCCAGCCTGGTCAACCTGCCCGACATCGTCAGGCTCAACCGGCTGATGGCGATCTCGGCCCTCGTCGCGGCCGCGGCCAATGCCTCGCTCCTGCTGCAGCCGGGGCCCGCAGGCCTTATTGCGGCGCGCATCCTGACCGGCGTGGCGCTGGCCGGCGTCTATCCGCCGGCCTTAAAGCTGGTCTCGACATGGTTCGTGCGCGGACGGGGACTGGCGCTCGGCGCCCTCATCGGCGCTCTCACGCTTGGATCCTCGCTGCCGCATCTGTTCCGGGCGCTGGCCGGTTCGCTCGACTGGCAGCTCGTGGTGATGGCCGCCACCGCGGCCGCGCTTGCCGGCTCGATGCTGTTCTGGTTCTTCGCCCGCGAGGGGCCCTATGCCTTCGGCAAGGCCGTGTTCCAACCGCGCCAGATCGGCGCGGTTTTTCGCATCCGGCCGCTGATGCTGGTCAATATCGGCTATCTCGGCCACATGTGGGAGCTTTACGCCATGTGGGCCTGGCTGCTCGCCTATACGCGCGCCGCGCTGGAGGCGCAGCAGCAGTCCTCGCCCCAACTGGCGTCGGTGCTGACTTTCCTGGCCATCGCCGTCGGTGCGGGCGGCTGCCTCATCGGCGGCGTGCTCTCCGATCGCTTCGGCCGCAGCCTGACCACCGCCGGGATGATGATGGTGTCCGGTTCCTGCGCAATAGTCATTGGTTTCGCCTTCGACGGACCGCTGTGGCTGTTCGGGCTGGTCATCCTGGTCTGGGGCGTTTCGGTGGTTGGTGATTCCGCGCAGTTCTCGGCGGCGGCGACAGAGCTTGCCGACCAGCGTTTCGTCGGCACCGCGCTGTCGGTGCAGCTTGGGCTCGGCTTCGGGTTGACGGTGCTGACGATCTGGCTGCTGCCGCATGCCGCGGCTCTGCTCGGCTGGCGCTGGGCTTTCCTGGTGCTGGCGCCGGGCCCGCTCATCGGCACGCTGGCCATGCTTTCGCTGCGCCGCTTGCCGGCCGCCGCAAGCATGGCGCACGGCAAGCGGTGACGCTGTCGGTCCCGAGCCTCGGGCGGATCAATGCCCGCAGGCCGCGCCTACGAGCCGGAGCCGATCAATAGTCGGTGTCGCTGTCGACGATGACGTGACGGCGATGGTGGCGGTAATGATGACGCTCGATGGAGCCCGTGATCACGACGGTATCGCGGCGATGATGGCGATGCCAGGCGCGCCTGCCGTTGTCGTAGAAGGCTTCCGTGCCGTGGCGGCGGTGATGCAGACGCTGGCCTTCGTCGTTGATGACGACGGCGTGCCGATGATGGTGCCTGTGGTGCGTCTTGATGACGAGGTCGGCCTCGGCCGGGGATGCTACGGCCGGCGCCGCGATGCTGAGCGCCAAGGCGGCGAGAAGCACTGTTTTCATTGTGATATTCCCGGTTCCTTGAACATCCCTTCGCCGGGTAAACCGATGCCGTTCCGTTTGGTTCCGGCCGGGCGCCGGGCAGCTTCGGGGCAAGCAGGAGCACGCAGGCTGCGGAACAATGTGGTCGCCCGGGGGTTCGGCAGGCCGCAGTCCACTCCTCCCGGATGTAGCTGCCGCCAAGCGCAACGGCCCGCTGCCCTCCTCCCGGCAACGGGCCGTTGCTCGCTTCCGGCGCGCTCATCATTTGTTGTTGACGGTCGAGCAGCTTCGCGGCAGGTATCGGGCGTTGGATTCAAATGCGGGGCCACACATGAAGAAGACATATGAGAAGCCGACACTGACCAGGCGCGAAAAACTGGGCGCCGTTACGGCCGTTCCGGCGGCATCAGGTCCAACCACGATCTGACGTCCCGGCCAGCAGCCATTGAGAAACCCGTCGGCTCGGCCGGCGGGTTTTTGTTTTGTTTTGGAACATCTCGCCGAGATATTGGTTCGGGGCGCGGCGAGATTCTCTCCTGTGTCACGCTGTCGGTCGACAAAGGCCCGCACGCTGATCCAGCGGGCGGGCCTGTTTTCGGCTGAGCGATGCATGCCCTTGTCCCGGGACCGTTGCGCGCTGCCGGGCGGCATGCATAGGCCGAAAGAGGTACGGAACCTTCTCTCCCGGCCAAAGTTATACTGCGCCTGCTTGCGCCCATACCCCTTTGTGCGCAGGCAGGGATTCCAACCCCAAATTTGCCCCCTGGCGTCCCCCAGGCGGGCTTTTTTGTTTCAGCTGCCGGCAGACGCCCGGCCATGGCCGAGTCGCCCGAAGCTGACCTGTCCCATTTCAGGACCGAAAGGCTGGCATACGCCTTGCACCGAGGACGTTGCCGGTTAATCCCGGTCCTGATCGCGTATTCTGATCAGGTTAGTAGGCTCGCCGGGCTTGAGGTGGTTGGGGTTCTCGCCCGGCGGGTTTATTTCCGAACGCCAAACTGGCTCGCTCCTGCTTACACAAGAGACGAGCCAGCCCGGCCCGGTGTTGCGTTGTTGGGTGGGTTCCACCGAAGGCCTCTGCCGCGTGCCCAAGGGAGGACGCGGCATTGGCTTGCATCGCGCTCCGTTTGGGCGTTTGTGTCAATCCAATCATTTTAGGGGGCGCTAATACGAACGGGTTAGACCCGTCGAGGGACGCTTACCGCGGTTGGAGATGCCGGAAAGCCTTGCAGCCAAGGAGGATGGGGCAGGTGAGGCGTCAAGGGTTTTTTTTGGAGGAGCCTTTTGCGCCGAGCGCCCTGTCTGGCGCCGCAGTGCGACACTGCTGTCGGACACCGGAAGACGCGGCTGACGAAGCTGCGCGACTCGGGGCGCGTGCTGGGTGATCGAGCGATCGCTGGGCGAGAATGGCTCTTGCCGGGCAAGCTGTGGGCATGCGCAGCGGCTCGACAAGCCTCTGCGTTGCCGACAGCGTCGACACCCGGCTCGAGGCCGAGCAAGATCAACAAGATAGCGGGGAACAAATATCAAATGTTAATGTTAGGGGGCCCCACGGAGGCCTTCCCATGACATCGGAGCAGCAGAATGACACGCTGGCCGTGCTCGTTCGGCGGCTGGTCGAGAGGACCAGCATCACCGAAGAGCAGGCCCGGGAACTCGTCCTGCTCATCGGCTTCGAATGGCCCTCGCTGCTTCGCGAGGCCCTGGCCATAAAGCCGAAGGATTCGGCATGAGCAGCTGGGAGCTGCGGAGCTTTTCGATATAGCTGTCATGCTCTGAATGTTCGAAACATGCTGCCAAGCGGCCTGCCGAATACATCCGCCGTCACGGCCAATATACGGCGCTATGCAGTCTAAGACCTCTGCGCCGGCACATTAGACTTCGGTCACAATTGAGTCGCATCAAATAAAGCGGCAAACTTGCCCAATGAGATTCGCCGTCATCCAGGATCCGTGCGACGACTGGATGGTGTATGACCTGCTTTACGATCTCCCGGCGGAGATCGCGGGCGAGCTGCCAGTCGGGTTGACGCGAGAGGAGGCCGAACGCCTGGCCCGACAAGCCAACCAGGGTCGGCCGGTCCGGCTGCGGGCATTGCCTGGAGACGGCGGCACGGCGATCCACCAAATCCGTCGCCTATGAACTGACGCGATCGCCAAGGCCGGTCACCCGGCCGTTTCGGCGATGAAGGCCCGGACATGGCCGACGAACTCGTCGAAGGCGGGTTCGCCTTCGAGCAGGATGTGGTTGCGGCTTTCCAGCTCGAGGAAGCGCGCGCCTGGAATGCCGGCGGCCAGGGTGCGTCCGGATTCGACCGGGGCGACATTGTCGTCGCGCGCGTGCAACACCAAGGTCGGCACGCTAACCTTCTCCAGAAGATCGCCGACATCGATGACGGAAAAGGCGCTTTGCAGGCGCCAGGCGTCGTCCGGAAGGATGGTGCGCAGCAGCAATTCGTCCATCCAGGCGAAGTGCTCGTGCGTGGCGCCGGGAATGAACATCGAGCAGAACACCTGGCGGAACATCGGGTTCGACTTGCCCCAGCCCTCGCGCATCAGCGTCGCGATCGCCTCGCGCGTCGCGATCTCGCCGGCGTCGCCGCGTGCCCGCCAACCTTTGACATAGCCGCCATAGAGGATCATGCCCGATACCTTCTCGGGATGGCGTATGGCGTAGGCGATGGAGACGGCGCAGCTCTGCGAGAGGCCGAGCAGGGTAAAGCGGTCGAGCCCTGCCGCCTCGACCACGCATTCGAGATCGGAGACCATGGTGTCGAAGGAGACGTCGGGCACCTGACGCTGCGACAGGCCGTTGCAGCGCTCGTCATAGCGCACCAGCTGGTTGTCGCGCGACAGCGCCGCGATCCAGTGCCGCCAGATCGGGCTGTCCCAGTCATAGGTGAGATGCGACATCCAGTGCGCGGCGCGCAGGATGGGCGGGCCGCTGCCGGTCCTGGCATAGGCGAGCCTGGTGCCGTCGACGGCGCGGCAGAAATGCACGGCGCGGCCGGGGTCCTGCGCGTGCGCCGGCCTCTTGGCGGGCGCAGGCGATTGCGGCGGGGCGGCGACAGCGGTGGCGGGCTGCGCGGACCGTGCCGTCGGCTGCGCGGCCGCCGTCCTGACCTTCTCCTCCAGCGCCTCGATCTCGGCCGCAAGGCTTGCATCCTCGGGAACGAGGCGGCGCAGACGCCGGGCGAGCGGCAGCGCCCGCTTCGGCTCGCCGGCCAGGCGCTCGACCAGCTCGCGCAATATGCCGAGCTCGGCGATCTCGACCTCGCTGGCGATGGCCTGCCGCCACGCCTCGTATTCGGCGCACCGCTCGAGCGACAGATCGGCCAGGACATCGCCGCGGATCGAGGCGACAACGGCCTCCAGCTCGTCGGTCGGCCATGAGGACAGCTCGCCCTTCACCAGGGGCTGCAGGCGGGCATAGTCGGTTTCGACCTTCAGCGACACCGCGTTGCGGTCGGCGGCCAGGGCGGATTCGCTATCTCCCAGCACCTGGCGGATCTTGGACAGGCTCCAGCGGAGCGCGCCGCGCGGATCGTCCGGAACGTCCCAGAAGATCTCGCATAGCCGCTCGCGCTGATGCGACCTGGCGGTGACGGCAAGGTAGGCGAGCAGGGCGCGGGTCTTGCGTGAGGGCGGCAGGTCGAGCAATTCGCCGCCGCGGGCCACCTCAAAATTACCGAGCACGCGCAATTCCAGCGGCCCGGCTTGCGGACCGTCGGTCATGCGGCCAGGCACCCTTCGGTTGCCATTTACCCCCTTCGGTTCCTCATCGCAGCGGCGAGAGAACACCGCACCGGAATATCAAAATCGGCTAAAATGCGGAAGCCTTGTTCGCTGCCGGCACGACCGATACGCCAAGATGGCAGTGCCGAATGTGCGATGCGTTACATTTGGCGACGGCGCCGAAGCTGCCAATCTCCCCCCTCGTGGGGGAGATGTCCGGCAGGACAGAGGGGGGCGCGAAGGAACTCGGCCTTCCGTGATCTTGTTTGTCACAAAAACGGACAGGCTGGCGGGACAGCGCCCCCCTCTGCCTTGCCAGGCATCTCCCCCACGAGGGGGGAGATCAGCAGCTTCAACGCTTTCGCCAACGTCCAACGGCAATCAGCAGCGCCACCACCACCAATCCCGCCGCCACCGCGAAGGTGACTCTCATCCCGCTCGCGACCGCCTCGGGCGCTGCCCGACCGATATCCCTCGCACCCACCGCAAAGGCAAACACCGCGCCCATCGCCGCCGCGCCGGTGACGAGGCCGAGATTGCGCGACAGGCTCAGCATGGCCGACACCACGCCGCGCTCACGCTCACCGACATCCAGCATCACGGCGGTGTTGTTGGCCGCCTGGAAGAGCTGGTAGCCCGGCGTCAGAAGCACGATCGCGGCCGTGTAGCCGGCGAGGCCGAACAGGCCCGGCAGCATCGACAGGGCGAGGCAGCCGACGACCATCATCGCCAAGCCGGCGATGATCATGCGGCCGGCGCCGAGGCGATCGACGATGCGGCCGGAAACGACGCCGCAGAGCGCCGAGACGACCGGGCCAATCGACATGACGGCGCCGGTGAGCGCTTCGCCCAAGCCGAGAGCGCGCGACAGATAGAACGGCACCACGACCAGCGTCGCCATCATCACAGTCGAGACCAGCGCATTCACGGCAAGGCTCGAGCCCAGCACGGAACCGCGCAGCAGCGAGAGGTTCACCAGCGGCGCGGCGACCCTGCCCTCGGCGATGACGAACAGACCGGCGCCGAGCGCTGCCACGGCCAGCAGCGCCATGTTGAGGCCGCCGAAATGGCCGCGCCCGATTGTCATCGCCAGCGCATAGGCGGCCAGCGTCGCGGCGAGCAGCAGCGTGCCAAGCACATCGAAGCGAGGGCCAGTTTTCTTCGCCGGCTGGCCGACGGCGCTCGCCGCCTTGGCCTCGCGCGCGGCGGGCAGGAAGCGCTGCGCCGCAAGCAGGGCAACGAGGCCGAGCCCGGCGTTGACCAGGAAGATCGCGCGCCAGCCGAGAGCGGCGATGAGCACGCCGCCGAGCGAGGGGCCGAGCGCGGTGCCGATCGCCGACATGGTGCCGAGCAGGCCCATGGCGCTACCGGTGCGCTCCCTCGGCACCGTCTCGCCGACGAAAGCGACGGTCAGCGCCATCATCACCGCCGCGCCCAGTCCTTGCGCGGCGCGCGCGGCAACCAGCAGCGCGAGCGACGGCGCGAGCGCCGCGGCAAGCGAGGCAGCGCTGAACAGGCCAAGGCCGGCGACCAGCAGCAGGCGGCGGCCGACCAGATCGCCGAGCCGCCCGACGCTGACGATGAAGGCCGTGATGGCCACGAGATAGGCCAGCACCACCCATTGCACCGCCGGAAACGACGCGGCGAAGGCAGTGCTCAGCGTCGGCAGCGCGACATTGGCGATCGAGGTGCTGAGCGAAGAGAGCAGCATGGCGAGCGACAGGCTGGCCAGCGCGCCGGCCGTGGATCGGCTCGCGGATGCGACGTGGGAATGAGCGATGTCGGCCATGGTGCTTCTCCGGCGCGGGTGAGACTTGCCGGCAAGATAGGCGGCTGCCAGATATGGCGGAACATGCAGCATTTGCACTTCATCATTGCATGAAACGCCATGTCACCGAGCGACAACCATGTTATGGTTGCGCTTATGTCGCGACCCGATCTCAACCTGCTCTTCACGCTGGACGTGCTGCTCGCCGAAGGCAGCGTCGCCAAGGCGGCGCGGCGGCTGCGGCTCAGCCCCTCGGCAATGAGCCGGGCGCTGGCAAGGCTGCGCGAAGCAACCGGCGATCCGCTGCTGGTGCGGGCCGGGCGCGGCCTGGTGCCGACGTCGCGCGCGATCGAGCTCAGCGCCGAGGTCGGCCAGTTGGTGAAACAGGCCGAAGCCATGCTGCGCCCGGCCGCGAAGCTCGACCTCAAGCGGCTCGTGCGCAGTTTCACGCTGCGCAACAGCGACGGCTTCGTGGAGAATTTCGGCCCTGGGCTGATCGCCCGCGTCGCCGCCGAAGCGCCGGGCGTGCAGCTGCGCTTCGTGGCCAAGCCCGACAAGGACAGCGCCCCTATGCGCGAAGGCGGTGTCGACCTCGAGACCGGCGTGGTCGGCGGCTCGACCGGGCCGGAGGTGCGGGCGCAGGCGCTGTTCCGCGACCGCTTCGTCGGCGTCGTGCGGCAAGGTCACCCGTTAAGCCAAGCCAGGGTCACCGCCGCGCGTTTCGCCGCCGGCCGCCACATTTTGATCTCGCGCCGCGGACTCGACCGCGGGCCGGTCGACGAGGCGCTGGAACTCGACGGGCTCAGGCGCGAGATCGCAACCGTGGTCGGCGGCTTCTCGGAAGCGCTGGCGCTGGCGCGCGGCTCCGACCTGATCGCCACCGTGCCCGAGCGCTATACCGGCAAGCTGCGCGAAGGCATGTTCAGCTTCGCGCTGCCCCTGCGGCTGGCGGAACTCACCATCTCGCTGCTGTGGCATCCGCGCCTCGACGCCGATCCGGCGCATCGCTGGCTGCGCGCGCTGGTGCGGGAGGTGTGCGCCGGCCGATCGTAAAGCGAAACCGACTTTCGCTTTCCGCCCGGAACCTATCGTCGACGGGCCCGTTCTGCATGAGGTTGCGCCAGTTCACGCACTCCTCTTCTCCAGTTACTTTGTAACTTGGAGCGGTTTGTTTGCGTCTTGTCTTCCTTGTTTATCTACAAGATTTGCACCTGCCAGGATAATATTGTTTTCGTCGGGAAACTTCCACTTGCGATATTCGTTCTTCAATCGATCGTGATGCGAACGATCTTTTCACTTGGAGGTATATCATGAAAACCCGTTTCCTTTTCCTTGGCGCGATGGCGCTTTCGATCATGGCCGGCTCGGCAATGGCCGGCAGCACGACCGGCACCTCGGCACTCGACGATCCGCAGAAGATGTCGCCGTTCTTCACCGACGCCGGCATGAAGACGATGAAGAGCGAAGCCGATTTCAAGACCGCCTGGATGGCGCTCACCGAAGAAGACCGCACCTCGATGAAGAAGGACTGCGGCGACGAGGCCATCGCCAAGCAGCACGACGATTTCTGCAAGATGACCAAGCAGCTCGGCGGCGCGAATTAAGCGGCGAGCCTGGGCAGCCAAACGGCGGGCCGCAGCGCCCGCCGTTTGGCGTTCTCAGGACCCTGCCGACGCGCCATCGTGATCGCGATGCGCGGCGGCCGACTGTGAAAGGTCGCAGGCCCGGTTCCACTCTCGGCCGGAGTTGTTACCACTTTCGCGAAACCGGTCATAGCCGGCTGACGACCGCACTTGATCCGCCAAGGCAGCAAATCGCCAAGGCCGCAGTGGTCGCCGGGTGCAAATCCTGCGCTTCGGCAGCCTCAGACCCGGGCGCCGCCCAGCAATGCGGCAATCAGCGTCACCAGGAAGACGAGCAGCCCCAGCGCAAACCGTTCCAGCCTGGAGCGCCGCAGAACCCGCAGCAAATGATTGGCCATGGCACCCTCCCCGCTCGCGCCGCGCATTGTAGCATGGTGGCGTGCAGACACCATGAAGCGGTTCACAGAGGCGCAGCGGGAGCGTTACCCGAAGGCGACAGAGGGGGTCGCTTTGAAGTGCCAATCCTCCACGGCTGCAATAGGCCGCGTCCAGTCGGACCGACCTGGCCTGCCGGCCATCTCCCCCTCGAGGGGGAGAGCAGCCGTCACCGGGCGCTCCGCCATAAGCGAATGCTGTCGGCAGAAATGCACCCAAAAAAAGTCAGGTGGGCGTCGGCCCCGCCAATGAGACGAGTCGCGAAAAACCAGCCTATTCAAACGGATAAGCGGATCGCCCGATGAAGCGGGCGAAAAGGCCGGAAATCCGCCATCTCGGGGCTTGGCGAGGCCACGACGCGGCGCTCACGGCAACCCAAATGTGCGCTGCAAAATGCTGAAAAACGCGCTTGCACCCCCCGGCGCGGCCAGATTGACAGCCGGGCACGCCAATGGCACTTCGCAATCACTGGTCACGCATGACCGTTGCTGTTGGGGACGGACGGGGTTTCAGCAGCTTGGCGGCGGCGCCGGACGGGCGGGCACCTGCAGTGCACCGCCCGCTCCTGGCCAGGAGCGTCGAAGCGGCGCTCGGGCCGCTGGCTAGATCAATATCGAAGAACCATTGGCCGCGGTGACGGCAGAGAGCTTGCCGCGCTTCTCGAGTGTCGGCTTCGCGTAAACCTTCTTCATCCGAGATTCCCCCTGAAGACAATCCGTGCAGGTGAGCGCCTCAAGGACGGCTTGTCAAGCCGCGGCTGCGGGCCGCCAGATCGCGGGCTCAGAATGTGAAGCCGGACGCCGGCACCGTCGCCGTGGCGGCGGAAAGCTTATCGCGCTTGTCGAGCGTCGGTTTCCTGTAAGGCTTCTTCATTCGGCTGGTCCTGCACAGTCGACGACTGGCGCAGGGGAGCGCGAACGAGCCGCGCTGTCAAGGTTTGGGCGGACGGCAGGCGAACCGCGCGGCTTCGCGACAGGCCCGCTGGCTTGCGCGGCGTCATGCCGGCTGGCGCAGCCAGTGGCGGTCGAACACGTCGAGGATGGCGCGGAATTCGGCCGGCGGGATCTGGTTGGCGCCGCCGTCGCCGTCGACGGCGAGAAATTGCCCGAGCTGCCGGTCGACCGTTTCGGGGTGCTCGATGGCGATGCCGAGGCCGGCCAGGTCAGCGGCGATCGAACCTCCGGGCAGCAGATAGCCGCCCCAGGAGGCGTCGGGCGCCGCATGGCGCAGGCGGATGATGAGGATGCGGGTGAGCGAGGGCTGCGCCTCCGGGCCGATGATGGCGGTGCCGCACATATAGCCGCCAAGCACGCTGCCCGGCTGCGACTGCGGAAACAGGCTGAAGAAGAACTGGGCATCGCCGCCGGTTTCCTTGAGATGCAGGTAGAGGCCGCGCTTGGCCGGCGTGACCGGGCCGGCGAGCGCCAACTGACCGGTCGGCAGCGCCTCGCGATAGGTGGCGGTGAGACCATGCACGCCGGGGCCGGCCTCGATCGCCAGGCTGCCCTTGATGAGCTGGCCGCGATAATAGGGCGACCAGGCTCGCGAATAGCAGGCATAGCTGCCGACGAGCGCGATGCTCAGGCCGCGATCGTCATGCGCGGAGGAGGCTTCGACCTGCGCCACGGCGCGACGTTCGAGGTCGGCGCTGTCGATGCCGTGACGGGCCGAGATCTCGGCCGTGAAGCTCGACAGGTCGCTCTCGGCGATCCAGGCGCCGGGCTGATCGAGCCGCAGGACCTTAGCCCAGTCGTCATAGACGCTGAGCTCGCGCGGATGGGCCCTGCCCTGCAGCCATTTGTCGGCGCGGCCGAGGTCGAAGGCCGTCTTCGGGTTGACGGCGCGAAACGCCGCCGCCAGATCCTTGCGGCTGACCGTCCCCAGCACCGCCGACGTCAGCCGCAGCTTTTGCGCGATATGCTGCGCCATGCCGTTTCCCCTTGCCTCACCAGCAATAACACACGCCGGCAGTCGGCCGCCACGCCGATTTTCCAACAGCTAATATTCCAGGAATTCCAGAGAATTCCAGGGTTTTCCGCGCATGCAAGCTTCGCGGCGGGACTGCCGGCGCTAGGCTCGTTGTGGGGCACTGGGGAGTTGTCATGAAAATCGTTCTGTCCGTACTCGTCGTGGCCCTTGCGCTGTCGCAAGCCGCCATAGCCAAAGAGAAGATCCCGCCGCACGGGACCAAGGTCGTCAAGACGCAGAAAACCCCGCCGCTCGACCAGACGGTCACCGGCGGCACCATCGCACCGGCCGGCAGCACGGCCTCGTCAGCCGATCAGAGCCAGTTGGGCCAAGGCTATCCGGAGGCGCTGGACCTGCATTTCTAGAGCGGATCATCGTTTCACCGAAACGCCGATCCGCTCTAACCATTTGTTTTTGCGCAGTTCCGGACGGAATTGCGGTGATGCACGTCGCCCCGAAATGTGCAGCGGGGATCACGACCTGCGTCAAAGCTAAGACTTGAAGCGCGTCGCGCGTCCCCCCGGGAGCGAGCGAGGAAAACAGCGGCGGCCGACAAGGCCGAACAGCCCAAGCCGCCGGCAGCGTTGGGAGGCTTGGCGCCGCCGCGGGGGCAGGCGCCCACCCGCGCGGACCGCGAGGCATCGCGGTCCGCGCGGGAATGCGTGACGACAGAAGGGCGGACCGCGAGACATCGCGGTCCGCGCGGGCATGCCTGACGACGGGGCGCACTGATCTCCCCCCTCGAGGGGAAGATGGCCGCGCAGCGGCAAGAGGGGGTCGGTTCGACTGGACTCGGCCCCCTTGCTGCAGGTGAAGGCTGGCGCTTCACGCGCGGCGACCCCCTCTGTCGCCTTCGGCGACATCTTCCCTCGAGGGGGGAGATGGCGCTCGATCTCTACTTAACCGGGATCATCAGATGGGCGTAGGGCGTGCCGGGCCACATCACATAGGGCTTGCTCGTGTCCGGCTTGGGGTCCGTCGGATAGCCCGCCATCATGTCCATGGCGTTGACGATCATCACATGCGGGCCGGTCTCTATCCAGTTGTTGCCCTCGGCGGGTGCCGTCGCATAGGGATCGGTGTTGCTGCCGTCGGTGCCGCCGGACAGCATGTACATGAAGCCGACCTTGCCCTTGGGCGGATCCTTCTTCTCGAGCCACGCCATCGCCCACTCCATCGAGTTGGCATCGCCGCACATCGGATCCGGTCCGGGCGAAGCCGGGTTGTCCGGCATGCACCAGAAACCGTTCTTGCCCTCGCGCAAGGTTTTCATGTTGCCTTTGTCGTCCATTGAGTAGATGGCGGCGCCGCTCGCCACGGCGGCGGGCGCGGCGGACTCGGCGCTCTTGATCAGCGCAGCATCGTCGGCAACTGCGCTCTGCATCGCAATCAAACTGCCCGCTGCCATAAGCGCAGCGACCGTCAGAAGCCGTTTCATGGCCGTTCTCCGGTTCGAGTGGATGTCTTGTGCATGATGTCGGACGCACGGCTCTCCGGGGCCGTTTGTCGGTGACCGGATTTTACCAGATCGGGCGGTTCTGGACAATTGCAGGGTAGCTTCGGCTAAGGGGGTTGGCGAAACCGGCGGCGACATCGATTCGATCTCCCCCTCGAGGGGGGAGATCAGCACCCTCCCTTTATGTTGCGGCGCGTTAAATATGTTGCATTGCGATAGAGGCGCATAGAGGCGAGGCTTTCTTCAAGGCGGGATACGAACGAACATTGCGAGGTTCGTCTTCGTGTCAGAACCGTCCCAGGGCTTCCGGCCCGACATCGAAGGTCTGCGTGCGCTCGCCGTGGCGGGCGTGGTCGCCTTCCATTTCGGCCTGACGGGCCTTCCCGGCGGCTTTGCCGGCGTCGACATCTTCTTCGTCATCTCGGGCTATCTGATCACCCGGCATCTGGTCGCCGAGATGTCCTCGACCGGCCGGCTCGACCTGCTGCGCTTCTACGCGCGGCGCGCGCGCAGGCTGTTGCCGGCAGCGCTCTTCGTCATCCTCGCTACGCTCGCCTTCGGCGTCATCGTGCTCTCGCCGGAAGAGCAGGCGCTCTATTCCAAGGGCGCGATGTTCGCCTCGGCCTATATGATCAACCTGTGGCTGATCCGCTGGTCGTTCGACTATTTCGCCAACGACGCGGCCAGCAACCCGTTCATCCATTACTGGTCGCTGTCGGTGGAGGAGCAATTCTACCTCGCCTGGCCGGCGCTGCTGATGCTGGCCGCCTGGCTGAAGCCCGGCCGCCGCGCCATCGTGCTTGCCATCGGCATTGCCGGCCTCGTCTCCTTCGCCGTCTGCGCCTGGCTGACCACCGTGTCGCAGCCCTGGGCCTTCTACTTCTCGCCGCTGCGCGCCTGGGAGTTCGCCGCGGGCGGCCTGGCTTCGCTGGCGCCGGCGTGGCTGCTGGCGAAGCGCCCGCGGCTCGGCCTGGGTTTCGGCCTCGCCGGGCTGGCGATGATTGCGTTCGCTTACCTTACCTTCAGCGAGGACTCCCCCTTCCCCGGCTTCCTGGCCCTGGTGCCGGTGGCCGGCACTGTCCTTCTGCTGCTGGCGGGCGCGGCCGGCGTCGGGAATGG
Source organism: Mesorhizobium sp. M3A.F.Ca.ET.080.04.2.1 (assembly GCF_003952525.1). Taxonomy (NCBI): domain Bacteria; kingdom Pseudomonadati; phylum Pseudomonadota; class Alphaproteobacteria; order Hyphomicrobiales; family Phyllobacteriaceae; genus Mesorhizobium; species Mesorhizobium sp. M3A.F.Ca.ET.080.04.2.1. The sequence continues at coordinate 1,234,587 of NZ_CP034451.1, forward strand.
CATTTCTTCACGCAACTCCGAACGGAAAACCGCGGGGCACTTTTCCTGGAATTGCGTCAATGCCTTCCTGGCGCTGCCGCCCTTGCAGTGGGTCGGCAGGCTGTCCTACTCGCTCTATCTCTGGCATTGGCCGGTGATCGTCTATGCCGGCATGCTGACCACCGAGCTCTCCGTGCCGCAGCGCCTGATCTGCCTGGGGCTGACGCTGGCCCTCTCCGTCCTGACCTACCACCTGATCGAGAACCCGATCCGCCGCAACGGCTGGCTGATGGCCAACGCGGCGCGGGCGCTGGTGCCGGCCCTCCTCCTGACCGGCACCGGCGTCGCAGCTGCCTATGGCAACGCCAGGCTTGCCGTGCACGACCTCGACCCCGAGCAGCGCGAGATCGCCGCAAGCGCGGCCGAGCCGGCCACCGCGCGCGCCAGCGCCTGCGTGCAGGATTATTTCACGGTGCGGCCGGCGCCCTGCGTGTTCGGGACCGGCCGGCGCGCCATCGCGCTGTTCGGCGACTCCCACGCCGACCACTGGTCGACGCCGCTGATCGAAGCGGCCAGGAAGGACGGCTACCGGGTCGAGACCTGGCTGAAGAGCTCATGCCGGGCCTCGCGCTTCACCTTCTTCGTCGCCAAGCTGAAGCGCAACTACAGCGAATGCGACCAGTGGCGCGAGCAGGCGATCAAGGAGATCATCCAGGCGAAGCCGGCGCTGGTGGTGATCTCGGAACTGGCGCTGACCTCCTCGCGCAAGATGGCGGAAGGCAAGCGCGAGCCGGACACCTCGGACGCCGCCTGGCAGGCCGGCCTGCGCTCGACGCTGACCACGCTGAGCAATGCCGGGCTGAAGATCGCCTTCATCCGCGACGTGCCGTTCAACGACGAGCATATCGACACCTGCGTGGCGCGCGCGCTGTGGCGGGGCGGGACGCCCTCGCTCTGCGACCAGGCGCGCGCCGATGCCGCCAACGACAAGATGGCGGCGGTGGAGCGCGAGATCGTCACCAGCGTGCCGAACGCAAGCTATGTCGACCTCACCGACCGCTTCTGCAACGCCACCACCTGCCACGTCTTCATCGACGGCAAGCTCGCCTTCCGCGACCAGCACCATCTGGCGACGCCGTTCGCGGAATCGCTGGAGCCGGAGGTGGAGAAGAGGGTGATCTCGAAGGTAGGACGGTAGGCGGGGCGATGGAGCGCTTTATCTCCCCCCACGAGGTGGAGATGCCCGGTTCACCCTCCGTAGCTGCAGCGAAGCTGCTGCGAAGGATGGGCAGGCCAGAGGGGGTCGTCTCACGTAGAGCGCCGACGCCCCTCTCTCGACAATGAAGGCGTCGGCGCTCCATGCGCAACGACCCCCTCTGTCGCCTTCGGCGACATCTCCCCCTCAAGGGGGGAGACAAGACTCACCCCACCACGACCACAAAATGCTTGGTCACCGGCTCGACGATCTTCCAGGTGCCCTTGAAATCCGCCTCGACAACGAAGGCATCGCCCGGGCCGACCTCGACCGACTCGCCGCCGTCCGGCGTGATGATGATGCGGCCGGCGATCATGTGCACGAATTCATAGTCCGTGTAGGTGGCGTGGTAGGTGCCGGGCGAGGCGCGCCAGGTGCCCGACATCACCTTGCCGTCCTCGCTGGTGTGCTGGACCGCCGTCTGCATGGTCGGCCTGCCCTCGACCACGACCCAGCCCGGCAGGTCGCCCGGATCGGCATGCTCGACGGCGCCGAATTTGAGGATGGTCTGCTTGGTCATCGGTGGCTCCTGCGGTTTGCGTTGGCCGGGTGATAGACTAGCGGATGTCGGCCCGACCCGCACGCGGCGCCGCGACAGTGGGTGACGGTGAGGGGATGGTTTTGCCCAGTGAAGGTAGCGCGGGGCGCTGGAGCGCGTGATCTCCCCCCTTGCGGGGGAGATGGCCGGCAGGCCAGAGGGGGGTGCTGTCCCGCCAGCATATCAACCGGCCAGGTTGCGACTTCTGACGTTGAAGCCGTTATGGGAGGCGTCGGCGTTCCTTCACACCCCCCTCTGCCCTGCCGGGCATCTCCCCCGCAAGGGGGGAGATCGGCAGCTTCGGCGTCGGCGCCCTACTAAGCCGCCCCCCTACTCCGCCGCCCGTGCCAGCTTCCGCCGCGCCGGGGGCCGGCGTTTGTGGGCTGGCTTCAGCGCCACGGGCGCGGCGTGCGAGAGCGCGCCGGTCACCGCGTCGACCATGCCGTGGGCGACGAAATCGGCGTTCAGGTCACCGGCGAGCTCGGCCGCGGCCTCGACATCGCCATTGCCTATCTCCGACCAGAAGACGATGCCGACCCTGAGCTGCGGCTTGAGGCGCTTCAGCCGGCGCACCATGAAACGCGCATGCTTGGTGGAATCGCGATTGAGGAAGCCGATGACGACGGCGTCGATGCCGTCCAGCGCGAGGCGGCGGATGGCGGACGGCTCCAGCTCGGCGAAGCTCGCCCGCGAGGCTTCGGCGCCCTGCACGACCAGCACCTGCGCCAGCATGGCGGCGGCGGCGTCGTCGAGCTCGCCGCGGCCGCCGGCGCACAGCACCGAAATGCCGGACCCGTCCGGCAGGTCGACCTCCTCGGCCTCGTCGGCGGTCTTGTCGCCATTGATCTTCACTTCAGCCGCCTTGTCGGCGCCAGGCTTATCCGTGCCCGCTTTGTCCGGGCTTGCCTTGCGGCCATCGATCCTGGCTTGCGAAGCCTTGGCTTGCGAGCCCTTGCCGGGGGGCGCCTTGCCCTCGGCTGTCTTGCCCTCGGGCCGCTTCTCCTCGGCGGAAGCGGCGGCCTCCTCCTCCTCTTCGGCCTCGGCCTCCTCCTGGGCGCTGTCGTCGAGATTGGCGACCAGCGTCAGCGCGCTTTCGGCCACCTGCTGCCGCTGCTCGTCGTCCATGACGCCGCGCATGCGGTCCTGCTCGCCGAGCAGCAGCGCCGGCACGGCCACCTGGTCGTAGAACTCGAACAGGTATTTTTCCTCCAGCATCTCCTCGGCATGGTCGGTCGCCTCCTCCGGATCGCCGGCCAGCAGCCGCTGGTAGAGCCTGGCATGCGGCTCCAGCACCGGCTCGTTGCCGAACAGCACGTCGAGGAACTCGAACTGCGGCACATGCCGGCCGAGCACCACCAGGCAGACGGTGAGCGGCGTCGACAGCACCAGGCCGATCGGCCCCCACAGCCAGGTCCAGAAGATCGCCGCCACGATGATGGCTAACGGCGACAAGCCGGTGCGCGAGCCGTAGAGCCAGGGCTCCACGACATTGCCGGTGATCAGCTCCATGACGATGAACAGCGCCGCGGTCCACAGGAGCAGCGACCAGCCGGGCGCCACGGCCAGCGCCAAAAACAGCGGCAGCAGCGCGCCGATGATCGGGCCGATATAGGGCACGAAGCGTAGCGCCAGTGCCAGCAGGCCCCAGAGCAGCGCGTTGGGAATGCCCAGCACCCAGAGCCCGATGGTGATGGGGATGGCGTAGACGATGTTGACCACCAATTGCATCAGCAGATACTGGCCGACGCGCTTGCCGGCATCCTGCAGCGCCTGCGTGGTGCGGTGCAGGTCGCCATAGCCGACGAGGCGGATGAAGCGGTCGCGCAGATCCTCGCGCTCCATCAGCATGAAGATGACGACGACGATGACCAGGCCGGCGGAGGCGAGCGGGCTGAGCAGCGGCGCCACCAGGTTCTGCAGCACTTCGAGCGGCTTCTCATGCGCGACGACCTCGACCGGAATCGGCTCGCGCTTCGGCGCCTCGGCGGCCGAAGGCAACTGCGGCTCCTGGCGCTCGATCTCCTGGCCCACGCGCTCGATGACGCCGCTCAGGCGCGAGATGATGCCGCCGCCGAGCCCGCTTTCCTTGAGCGCGCGGATCTTGGTCAGGATGTTGATCTGGTAGACGGGGATGTTGCTGGCAAGGTCGCTGACCTGGGTGGCGACGACGAAGGAGAACAGCGCAAGTGCTGCGAAGGCGCCGAGCACGCTGGCAATGACGGCGGCAAGGCGCGGAACGCCGAAGCGCTTCAGCCAGGCGACGACCGGGGCGATGGCGAAGGTCAAGAGCAGCGCGACGGCGATCGGCAGGAACACCTCGCGGCCGAAATAGAGTGCCGCGACCGTGGTGACGACGCTGGCGACGGTCGGCAATGCGGTGCGGGGATGCCCCCTGGAGGCGGCAAGCAGGCTCGCCAGCCCGGGCTCCGACGCCCGTTCACCATTCCCACGATTGGCCGCCACTTGTAGCCTCCACCGCCATCATTGGCGATATTTCGCCGGCGTGCAACGCATGGCGGGGGCGATGGTTGCGGAGCGCGACCAATCTCCCCCCTCGAGGGGCCATCGAGGGGGAGATGTCGCCGTAGGCGACAGAGGGGGTCGCCGCGCGTCAAACGTCATCAATGACCTTCTTGCGCCGCCGAAAGGACGCCGGCGCTCTACGCGCGACGACCCCCTCTGGCCACTTCGCGGCCATCTCCCTCTCGAGGGGGAGATTGCTTGGCGCCGCACATTTTCCCGGGAACACCACCCGCCCCGAAACCGTTTAGCGATCGAAGGGGCATCCATCGAAACCTCAAGGAGGCAGCGATGAAACGGCTTCTGCTTGCTTCAATGATCGCCATCGCCTCGGCGTTCGCTGTTGCACCGGCCAGCGCCGGCGGCGTCCAGCTCGGTATCGGTATCGGCCCGTCCTATGATCCTTACTACGGAGACTACTATGGCGGGTATTACCCTCATCGCTATTACCGACACGTCTACGATGACGACTACTACACTCCCTATCGCGATCGTTATGTGGTGCGCTATCATCACCGGCATTATCGCAATTGCCGGATCAAGCTCGTGAAGCACTGGCGCCACCACCACCGCGTGGTGGAGGAAGTGCGCATCTGCCGCCGGTAACGGGTGGCCAGCGACTCTCCCCCAGCGAGGGGGAGAGTCGCCGTGGGCGACAGGGGTCGCCTGGATATTGCATTTCCCAATCACAGCGCTTGGCTCTGGACGGACGGCTCTGACCGCCCCTCAGCTACGCATCCTCCTCCGACGAACATCGGCGATCACGAACATTAGCAATCGGGAACACAGGCTTCCCGCAGGGCGTTTACCGGGTAATCGGCCTTCAAGGAGGAGGTTGCCATGAAAAAACTGTTACTTGCCTCGGTGATCGCCGTCGCTTCCGCGGCAGCGACAATCGCGCCCGCGGACGCACAGGGGTTCTTTGGCCTCGGCTTGAGCCCGTTCGGCGGCCCTTTCGGTGGCCCCTTCGGCGGGCCGTTTCCGTTTTACCGACCCTACTATGGCGGCCCATTCTACGACTATGGCGGCCGCTATTACGGCCCGCGCTACTATAACGATTATTATCCGGGCTACGCCGTGCGCTACCCGCACCGCTACTACTACCGGCACCGCCACTATCGCCACTGTCACGTGAAGTGGGTGCGGCACTGGCACCATCACCGCCGTGTGCTGGAACGCGTGCGGGTGTGCCGGTATTGAGGGTCGCGATTGGCTGATCTCCCCCCTCGAGGGGGAGATTTGACCGCGCTTGCAAATCCTGCCTGAATTGCCATCTACCTTTCGGCATTCAGGGAGAATCCCACATGACGCAGCGAAGCGGCAGTGCCGACCTGCCGCTGCATGGCGGGCGGGTTCCGAAATGGCTGGGCGAGCGCATGACGAAGCTCGGCGCGGTGCTGTGCGAAGCCATCATCCACCATTACGGCCGCGACGAGCTTTCGCGCCGCCTCGCCCATCCCTTCTGGTTCCAGTCCTTCGGCGCCGTGATGGGCATGGACTGGCATTCCTCCGGCATCACCACTTCGGTCATCGGCGCGCTGAAGCGCGGGCTGAACCCGATGGCCGGCGAGCTCGGCATCCATGTCTGCGGCGGGCGCGGCGCGCATTCGCGCAAGACGCCTGGCGAATTGCTGGCCATCGGCGATCATGTCGGGCTTGACGGCGCCGCGCTTGCCACCGCCAGCCGGCTCGTCGCCAAGGTCGACAGCGCCGCCGTGCAGGACGGGTTCGACCTCTATCTGCACGGCTTCATCGTCACCGATGACGGGCGCTGGGTGGTGGTGCAGCAGGGCATGAACGGCGACGCCCGCCAGGCGCGCCGCTACCACTGGCTATCGGAGGGGCTGACGAGTTTCGTCGACCAGCCGCATGCGGCGATCGAGGGCGAGCGCCAGGGCGAGATCGTCAACCTCACCGACCACCGCGCCGAAAAGGCGCGCAGCGGCCAGATCGCGCTCTTGAAGACGATGAGCCCGGAAAAGATCCTGGCCGAGCTTGCCGTGCTCGAGCCGCAGCCTGAGCGAGCTAAGCCAGAAATTGGGCTCGCCGCGCAGCCGCTGCTGCCCCATCTGGTCATGCCGGCGCATCACGACGTGCGCGAGAGCGACATCGTCATGCGCCGCCTGCACGGCAACATTTCCGCCGCGATCGACAGCGGCCCGAAGGATTTCCCCGAGCTGCTGCTGGTCCCCGGCGTCGGCCCGCGCACGGTGCGGGCGCTCGCCATGGTCTCGGAAGTGGTGCACGGCGCCCCCTGCCGCTTCTCCGACCCGGCGCGCTTCTCGCTCGCCCACGGCGGCAAGGACCGCCACCCCTTCCCGGTGCCGCTGAAGGTCTATGACGAGACGATCTCGGTGCTGAAATCGGCGGTGAGCAAGGCGAGGCTCGGGCGCGAGGAGGAACTGCAGGCGCTCAAGCGGCTGGATGGGGAGTCGCGAAGGATGGAGCGCTATGTGACCGGGCCGAGCCTGAAGGAGATCGTGGCGGGCGAGATGGACCAGTCGCATCTGCTCGGCGGGCGGAGCGTGTTTGGGTGGGAGGGGGCGCCGGAGGGTGGGCCGAAGCCGCTGAAGGATGCTTGAGGCGTCACTGACAAGCCCGTGGGTCGGCGCCGCCCCTCATTGTCCCGCCGGACATTTCTCCCCGTATAGTGACGGGGAGAAATGGGCTGTGATCGCTGCTTTCGCCAACCTTCAGCGTCGCAGAACAAGCACCGCCGGCGCGCCCAGCCCTCTTCTCCCCGTTCACGGCAGGGCTATCGCATATGAGTAAGCGCCTGGATGAGGTAGTCGTCATTCCAGGCGCATTTCTTGATGCGGTGGCTAATGGGGACTTTGTCGACATCGGCGCCCTGAAGGATGTTTCTGGCGATGCGGTTGAGGAGCGCGGTGTTGGCGGGAGCATTGTCCTTGCGGGCGCGGGATTGATCCTCGTCCAGATGGACGTCGAGCATCCAATGCAGCCCATTCTCGATCTGCCAATGGGCTCTTGTGAGTTCGAGCGCCTGTTGCGGTGATAGCAATGTGGAAGCCATGAACAGGCGCGTCAGCGGCTTGGTCTGGTCGCGCCGGCTGGTGATGCGGATGAAGGCTTTGTGACCGGGCATCAGCGGTTCGGCCGCCGCCACGACCTCGGCCTGCCGCCATTCGCTGCGGCCATGGCTGGTTTCAGTCCGCTCCGCGACAGCGGGGGTGATCTCGGTCAGTTGTTGCTTGGCGTGAGCAACCCAGTGCCGGCGGTTTCCTTTAAGCGCGAGCAGGTAGTCGCCGCCGCGTTCGGTGATGGCCTTTGCCATGCGCGTGTGACAGTGGAGCGCATCGGCGGTGACCATTCTGCCAGTAAGATCAATGAGTTCGACGACCCTGAGGGCTGCCTCGACCTCGTTCTCTCCGGCGCCGGGCGATACCGCCGCCAGACACAGCCGCGTCTCGGCGGCGAAGGCTGACACCGTCAGCGGCGGACTGGCCGCAAGGCCCTTCTCATAGGCTCGCCGCAGCGCCTTGCCGTCGAGCGAGACCACCTCCTCGCAGGCACGCGCGAAGCCCGCGGCAAAGGCGGCGAAAGCACGGCCGAACGCCTCTGGATCCAGCAGCCGCAACAGCCGCGAGAAGGTGTCGTGGCTGGGCGCCACCTCATATTCGATCAACCGCGACAGCGCCTGCTTGCGCTCTTGCGCGAACAACGAGAACTCCGTCGCATTGCTCGCCCCGCACAGGCTCGCCGCGATCATCATCACGATCAAATCGCCAAGCCGATGCGTGGCATTGCCGGCGCGCGGATCGGGCAGCGCGCCAAAATAGCTCTCAAGGCTGGAAATGGCAGTCTCTCCTTCGTTCGACTGCCTGCCCAAAGAATCCCTTCTCAGGCCAACTTCAAGTCCCAAAAAGCCATATGCGATTCCCCTGCCGTTCACGGGGAGAAGGTGCCCGCAGGCGGATAAGGGGCAGCGCCAGGCGTCTGCGATTTGAGACTTCAAAGCAGTCGCGCGGCTCAGACCTTGATTCACCGGCTGGCGCCAAGTGCCTGATGATGTACGATAATCGGTGCGATCAAGCGACAGCACCGAAGCCGGCAATTCGGTTGCGATCCTAAACGAAAAGCTGCTTGCGCAGGTCGTCGATGGCCATTTGCAATGCTTCGTCGGCAGAGGCGGCCTTGTATTCCTTGCGGTCGATGGACAGGTTGGCGGCGAACTGGATTTCGTGGTCGGCGCCGCCCTCGGGATAATCGCCAAGCGTCGGCTTGATGCGGAACAGATCGTATTCGAACAGCCGGATCCGGTATCTGCCGTGCTCGTGGGCAGGCTTCTGCGCTTCGAGGCGAAAGCGGTAGATCGCCGTTTCGACGGTGAACTCGACTTCGACGGTCTTTTCCAGTTCCCAGAGCTTGGTCATTGGACGCTCACGAGTGGAGCGAATTGGTCGTGGCCGACCGGCGGCTTCATCTTCAATCCGGGTGTCTCCTTGGCGATCATGGACGCCATCGTGCCCAACGAGATCGCGGGTGCCAAGTATTCTAAACCAAACAGTTTTTTGTGCCACTCACCCCGCCCGCCTCCCCATCATCCCATAGTGCACCGCCAGCAGATCCAGCCCGACCTTCAGCAGCTTCACCACCACGTCGCGTCCTTCGCCGCTGCGTTCGGCGATGGCCTTCACCGACTGGCCCTCGAGGCAGATTTTTCGGACCACCTCCGCCACTTCCCAATGGGCGAGCGCCGCCTCGGCGTGGGCGTGGGCGCGGCCGGCTGAGAGCACGCGGTCGGGGATGCCGCCGCCGACCCGGCCGCCGTCGACGCGCTCACTCCAGGACTGCGGCTGCAGGCCCTCGCGCGCCGTGCGCTCGAAATCGTCGCGGAAGCGCTGGCCGGCCTCGCGCTGCTGGCGGGTGAGCGAGGTGATGCCGGTGAGCGGATCGACATTGCGCAGCCGCACGATGCCGCCGGTGGAGGTGTAGCCGCCGTTCGACACCTCGTAGACGCGGCGCGCCTCGGCCGTGCCGGGGGTGAGGCGCTGGCGGCCGTGGGCGTCGGTCTTGAGCGCGAAATCATGGCCGACCTCGCGGCGGATGCGCACCTGCTCGGCCTCGCCCTTGGGGAGTTTCGGCGGTGCGGGCTTCCTGGCGGATTTGCGGGGCATGGGCTGGTCCTTTGTGGTGGGGTGGGTCGTCATTGGAGAGGCTGGCGCGAGCCACCCCCCCTCTGTCCTGCCGGACATCTCCCCCGCAAGGGGGGAGATTGGCAGCTTTGGCGCAGGCGCCTTTCCTGCACCGCTGGCGATTTGCGAAAGCCGAGGCGATGTCCGATCTCCCCCCTTGCGGGGGAGATGCCCGGCAGGGCAGAGGGGGGTGCCTCGCGCCGACATGTCGAGATTGGCTGGCGCCTATGCTTTCACCAGTCTCACAGGTGACTGCCCTTTCCTTTTCGCCAGCAGCTCGCGCATCAGCCGCCTCTCGCGCACCTCGATCGACAGCTGGGCGCTGGAGGGGCAGAACTGGGCGTTCACCACCTTCGCTTCGCCGCGGATGAAGCGCTGGATGGCGGCCTGGACGTCGCAAAACTCGGCATCCTGCACCGCCGCCAGATAGCCGCGCAGCTGCATGTCGGCGTCAGCGAGCGCGGATTGCGGGAAGCATGAGAACATCGCGGCCAGCGCTTTCGCCGCCTGCTGCAATTCGGCTGCGGTCATTGATCTCCTCGATGATTGCGTTGGCGGCATCGACATGGGTTTTGCGGCGATGCCATTTTGGTGCGGGCGCGGTTGCTTGTCCCGAACGAGCTTTGTCGGTCCTGTCCCGCGAAGCTGGGACCCGGGAAGAAAAAGCGGGAGCTTTTTCTCCCGTTGGACTCTGGTCTTGTGGACTCTTGGCTTGTGGACTCTGGGGCCTATCCTCCGGCTTATCCCCTGCCCGCGCCCGCCGCTTATCCGACGGCGGAATCGTCTTTTCCTTCGAAAGGCTTGGGTTGCCGCCCTTGAGGCCGTTGCGGCGTGCGACACGCGCCTTGCGGGCATCCGCGATCAAGCGCCGGGAATAGATGCGGCCGTGGCGGTCGCGCGAGAAGACGCGGTTGCTCTCGAGCTCGCCGAGCAGCGCGCCAAGCTCCCCGGTCCCACAACCGGCGAGGCGGGCGAGCGACGCTTCGTCCAGCCCCTTGCCGGCGATGGCGACATAGCCGACCGGCTCGTGCGCGGCGGCAATGCACAGCATGCGCATCCACAGCCCTTGCGCCGCCAGCGAGCAGAGACGCAGGTTCGGATCGGACTCCCAATCCGACCAGAAGAATTTCGACCAGATCGTGCCGCTCATGGGCAGGCCTGATGAGAGGCGGGGCCGTGGCGACTGGCTAATCTCCCCCCTTGCGGGGGAGATGGCCGGTTCACCCTCCGTAGCTGCAGCGAAGCTGCTGCGAAGGATGGGCAGGCCAGAGGGGGTCGTCCCGCGTAGAGCTCCGGCGCTTTGGAGACATCGCAAGAAGAGGCTGGCGCTTCACGCGCGGCGACCCCCTCTGTCGCCTTCGGCGACATCTCCCCCTCGAGGGGGGAGATTAGCGCCCCGCCTCTCACATTCCCCTCCCGCGATGGCCGTGGAACCTGGCGTGATGATGGACGCAGTAGGAGCGGGTGGCGGTGGTCGGCAGGCCGCAGCAGAGCATGTCGGGGCCTGGGCGGGCGCCGGGCGGGTCGTCCTCAGGCTCCTCGCGCAGCGCGAGGTCGATCGGCGCGCGGCAGCGGCCGAACAGGCAGTCGAGAAAGCGCATCGCCGCGACATGAGGCTGGCGGCCGGGCGCCGCCGGCGGCGGCGGCGCGGGCAGCTTGTAGAGCTGGGCTTCGGATCTTTCGCGCTCGCCGGGGGACAGCCAGGCTGGGGGCAGCGCGCGCGCGGGTTTGCGGGACTTGGGCTTTTTGGGTGGGGTGCGGATGGTGGCGTCGGCGGCTTTCGCAGCAGTCCAACAAACGGATATGTCGGCGGGACAGCGCCTTGCCAGGCATCTCCCCCGCTTCCTAGTTTGAGGATAGGGGGGAGATTGGCGGCTTCGGCGCCGGCGCCCTCTGTCAACTCGACAAGCCTGGAAAGTGCCGCCGGTTCCGACAGCGTGATGCCTACAGCTGCAACCCTGCCCCGCCGGCCCGGCCGATCCGGGCGCGCGTGCTTGCGCGGCCGGCCGCCCGCGCGGCCGCCCTTCGGGTTGGAGAAGCCGATGGCCCGCAGGCCCGCATTGCGGTGCACGATGCCGATGATGGCGTTGCGCGAGACCGGGCTGCCGCGCAGGGCGCTGAAGCGGCCGGCAATGCGCGAGGCCGAAAGCCCCTCCTTAAGCCAGGCGGCGATCTCGTCGATTTCCTTTTCAGTGTAGGCGGCGGGCATGTCTCATTCCGTTGATTTGCGAAGGGCTGGTCTTGCGAAGGCCTTGGCTTTGCGGCCAAGCGCCAGGGTTCGGCCGCGAGGCCGCATCTCAGGTCGGACAAAAGGGGCGGATCAGGCGGCGGGCGCCGCACCAATCAATCGAAGCAGCGCCGCCTCGGCGGCGGCCCGCGTCAGCCCCGACACCGCGCGACCGGTCATGCGGTCGAACAGGATGACGGTGCCGTCCTCGGTGCGGATGCAGGAGATGGCGCGACCTGGGAGCAAGGACGGCGCTCTGCGAGGTACCCCCGCCCCTAGCCCCTCCCCACAAGCGGGAGCGAAATCCGGCAGCGTTGCAGCCAGGTGGCCGGCGCATAGGCTGACCGCGGCAGCGCAGTCCCCCTGCCCCTTGTCGAGGGCTGGGGGTGCAGCGCCGACGGTGCCCGAATTGGGGGCCGGAGCCGAGGGAGGAGCGGCTCCGGCCGTTCCGGTGAACCGGGGTGCGGGCGGTTCGACCGGATCCGGGGCGAACGCCCCGGAATGCGCCCGGACCGGGGAGGAGGACAGTCCGGACGATTGGAGTTCGAAATGCATGGTCATGCCGCCTCCCCTTGCATCGAGGAGCGGCGATGCCCGGCAAGCCATTCGTAGCTGACGCCGGCAATGCCGAGCCTGCGGCTGGCGGCGACCACATGCGGCCAGTGCTGCGGCGCGATGCGCCCACGGCGGCGCATCTGGCGCGCGGCCTCGTAGCCGCAGCCGACAGCGGCGGCGAAGGCGCCGATGCTCTGCCAGCGGTCGATAAGCTCCGAGATGCTCGTGGGCAGCCCCGAAACGCCGGTGGGCAGACCCGGGACGCTCGGGGGCGGTGGCGAAATGCTGGTTGGCGATACGGAAATGCTTGCGGGATGCTCATTCATGCGCTAAGCGTACGTTATGTACGAATGGCACGCAAGCGAAATCGTACAGTTTGGACGATAATTTTCAGGCATTTTGTACGATGATGGATTCTCGGCACAGATTGCAGCAGGCGCGCGCCCAGGCGGGCTATGCCTCGCCCAGCGATGCGGCGCGCGCGTTGCGCGACATCAACAAGAACACGCTTATCAGCCACGAGAACGGCAACCGGCCGCTGTCGCGCAAGGCGGCGGAGAAATACGGCCGGCTGTTCGGCGTCGACCCCGGCTGGCTCTTGTTCAATGTGGACGGCACCGAGGCGGCGCCGGTGCACCTTGCCCCCTCGCCGCTCACCGTCGACGTGCCGATCGTGTCCTGGATCAGCGCCGGCGAGCTCGGCAGCCAGGAGGGCGTGGTCAACCTCTCCGACTATCCGACCATCCCCACCGCCGACCTCGAGGAAGGCGAGTGGATCGCGCTGCGCGTCGACGGGCCGTCGATGAACAAGATCTCGCCGCCGGATTCGATCATCTTCGTCAATCTGCGCGACAAGCGGCTGGTGACCAATGGCTGCTACGTCATCGCCGACGAGACAGGGCGGGCCACCTACAAGCGTTACCGCCCGAACGACACCCCACCCTTCCAGCCGGCGTCCTATCTCGACATTCCGCCGCCGGAACTGGAGGGCGCGATCACCATCATCGGGCGGGTGAAACGGTCGATGATCGACATGTGAGCGCCAATCTCGCCCCCACTGAGGCGAAGGTCTATGCCGATCGTACGGGCCAGCACGACGGTGCCAGCGGTTTATAGCGACTTCGAAAGGCGCTCAGCCTCGACCCCACAACGTCCATGGCTACTTTGGCAGAGGGGAGATCCGAACTACCACAGCGGATTATGATGGAGCCATTGCGGATCTCAGCAAGGCCATCAAGCTCGATCCCAGGTTTGCCGGTCTCTACAGAGCGCGAAGCGAGGCCCGGGAGGCCAAGGGCACCCACAAGCGCGCCGCGGCCGACCGCAAGAAGGCGCTGAGTCTCGGGGCGAGGTAGGTTCGTCGGCAGCGTTGGGCAACCGCGGCTGCGCTTGGGGCCGGCCTTCGAAACGGGAACCTCAAAGGGCCGGCGGCGAACCGCGGCCTGCTGGATGGCGCCGCAACAGTTCCATAGTTTTAACGAAGAACAAAAAAAGAACTTCGAGGACTTGTACTTGGCTGCGAAATCCCCTTAGATAACGGACGCGTGAGGTTGGGGTCCCGTTATCGGGAGGGGGGTTCATGAACAAATCAGTCAGGGAAAATTTGATTTTTATTCTGGTGGCGCATGCCTGCTTCCTTGCGGAGCCGGCCATCGTGCATGCCAACGACACCGACTATCATCCGCAAAATTTTACCCAGCCTCTGAGCGCCGCCAGAGGCACAATCACTCCGGCTGGCGGCGGCGCCATCTACCTCAAGCCGGAGGACCGCTGCAATCTGGTGGTGAAGGAGTTCGGCTGGGACCGGGCGGAGTGCGGCACGATCGACCAGCTGATCTTCGGCTTCACGCCGGAGATCGACAACTTGACCGTCGAAAAACCGGTCTCTGACGGCTATGTGAGCCTGGCTGACTGGGACGGCGCCGACCGCAACGACGAGATCAGCTCGATCGAGGAGAGCTTCAAGGCTTCGGTGAAGGCGCAGTCGGAGCGGGTCGGCCAGGACATCCGCTTCGAGGGCTGGCTCGTCTATCCGCAGATCGACAGGGCTCGGAACATTCTCTACTACGCCAATGTCCTCAACTGGGCCCGCGACAGGACGATCAACATCTCGGTCTCGATTTTCGACCGGCAGGGCTATATCCCGATGAAGATCGTGCCGGTGGACGGCAACATCGCGGCCGGATCCGTGCAGAAGATCGTCGAGGCGTCGACCACCGCCTACAAGCCGCGGCTCGGCACCTCCTACACCGAATTTGCCAGCGGCGACAAAGTCGCCGGTTATGGCGCGCTGGGCGTTCTGGCGACGATGCTCGGCGTCAAATACGGCAAGGCCGCCGGCGCCGGCCTCATCGCCCTGCTGCTAGTGGTGCTGAAGAAGGGCGCCTTCGTCCTGCTCCTGCCGCTGGTCTGGCTGAGGCGGCTGTTCAGCCGCAACAAGGCGGGCAGCTGATCCGGATTTTTGCCGACGGGCTGAGAGGTGGCGTTCCTACGCGGCCCAGCCCTTCGCTGGCGCTCCGGACGTTCGTCATTTGCGTCCGCCTCGCTGACAAGTCCTCCACAGATGCGGAGATTGGCTGTCGGCGGCGCTTTCGCCAATCGGCAGCGTTGTAGGACGGCCGGCGACAGCTTCTCCGCCAAGAAGAGAATGGGGCGTAACAAGATTTCTGCAGTTTTCTTATAGCGACATCATCGTTCAAACTGTACGAAACTCGCTTGACCGCTATTCGTACATAAAGTACGATATTCCTCTTCTCCAGGGGACAATCTTGAACACCGCCAACCATGCTGCTTTCGCCGATCTTTCCCGCCCTCTCCTTTCGCCAATGCCGCTCGCCGAGCGCGAGCGGCTGGCCAGCGCCTGGCGCATGGCCAGCCAGGACATCGCCGACGACATCCGCTTCATCCGGCAATATCTGAAGGTGATCGCCGACAAGGATGAGCGGCTGTCGACCGGCACGCTGGTGCATGGCCGCGCCTATGTCGAGGCCTGCGCAGCCTGGCTGCCCGAGACCGTCGCGCGCTACCTTAGAAACCTCAGGCTGATCAGCGAGTGCGAACTGGCCATGACGGCTGCCGGCGTGGGGTTCGCCAAGTCAAGCGATGCGTGGGAGTGAGCAGCCGGTTCGTGAGGACAAATCGGGCCGAACGCCTGCGGGACAGCGTTCCCGTCTTTCCTGCCGGACATCTCCCCACGAGGGGGAAGACAGGCAGGGTGGCCCTTCAGCACGTTGGCGATTGGCGAAAGCGGCCGGGACTCTGATCCCCCACCTGTGGGGGAGCTGTCCGGCAGGACAGAGGGGGACGCGAAGGATCGCGGCGAAGGCGGTTGCCATCCCCCGCGGAGCTTGCGGATCGTGCCGCTACAACCCTCGGGCGCGCCTCGAAAAATACATCGTTTCACCGAAAAAATGCATCGTTTCACACAATTGCCAATTGCTGGACTCGCGTCCGGCGCGGGTAGTTTAATCCGTTTCGGGTGCAGGAGGGCAAAAGTCGCCTACCAGGGAGGAATTCGGTTGATGGACCATCAAATCAACATCGGCGAGCAAGCCGACGACCAGCCTTATGAAGTCACTTCATTTGCCAGAAAGCATGGCCTGACGGTTCCCGTCGCGGATGCGGTCCTGTTCGCGAAAGGTCCGTCCCGCGTTGCTTGCGATACCGCAGCGCTCGCCTTCCTCTGCGCCGTCGCCCAATACGCCAAGAAGCAGGGGGCGCGCTGATTTTTTCTTCGACCGCGGCTTGAAATCTCCCCCCTCGAGGGCAGGGGAATCGCATATGGCTTTTTGGGACTTGAAGTTGGCCTGAGAAGGGATTCTTTGGGCAGGCAGTCGAACGAAGGAGAGACTGCCATTTCCAGCCTTGAGAGCTATTTTGGCGCGCTGCCCGATCCGCGCGCCGGCAATGCCACGCATCGGCTTGGCGATTTGATCGTGATGATGATCGCGGCGAGCCTGTGCGGGGCGAGCAATGCGACGGAGTTCTCGTTGTTCGCGCAAGAGCGCAAGCAGGCGCTGTCGCGGTTGATCGAATATGAGGTGGCGCCCAGCCACGACACCTTCTCGCGGCTGTTGCGGCTGCTGGATCCAGAGGCGTTCGGCCGTGCTTTCGCCGCCTTTGCCGCGGGCTTCGCGCGTGCCTGCGAGGAGGTGGTCTCGCTCGACGGCAAGGCGCTGCGGCGAGCCTATGAGAAGGGCCTTGCGGCCAGTCCGCCGCTGACGGTGTCAGCCTTCGCCGCCGAGACGCGGCTGTGTCTGGCGGCGGTATCGCCCGGCGCCGGAGAGAACGAGGTCGAGGCAGCCCTCAGGGTCGTCGAACTCATTGATCTTACTGGCAGAATGGTCACCGCCGATGCGCTCCACTGTCACACGCGCATGGCAAAGGCCATCACCGAACGCGGCGGCGACTACCTGCTCGCGCTTAAAGGAAACCGCCGGCACTGGGTTGCTCACGCCAAGCAACAACTGACCGAGATCACCCCCGCTGTCGCGGAGCGGACTGAAACCAGCCATGGCCGCAGCGAATGGCGGCAGGCCGAGGTCGTGGCGGCGGCCGAACCGCTGATGCCCGGTCACAAAGCCTTCATCCGCATCACCAGCCGGCGCGACCAGACCAAGCCGCTGACGCGCCTGTTCATGGCTTCCACATTGCTATCACCGCAACAGGCGCTCGAACTCACAAGAGCCCATTGGCAGATCGAGAATGGGCTGCATTGGATGCTCGACGTCCATCTGGACGAGGATCAATCCCGCGCCCGCAAGGACAATGCTCCCGCCAACACCGCGCTCCTCAACCGCATCGCCAGAAACATCCTTCAGGGCGCCGATGTCGACAAAGTCCCCATTAGCCACCGCATCAAGAAATGCGCCTGGAATGACGACTACCTCATCCAGGCGCTTACTCATATGCGATAGCCCTGCCCTCGAGGGGGAGATGGCCGACAGGCCAGAGGGGGGTCGGTCCGACTGGGCTCGGCCTGCTTCTTGGCAAATGGAGGCTGGCGCCCCACGCGGGGCGACCCCCTCTGTCGCCTTCGGCGACATCTCCCCCCTCAAGGGAGGAGATGAGGCGCTCCACGCCAGGATCATCGGATAACGGCAGCGGCCTGACGACCGCCGCAGAATCAGCTCTTGGCCTTCGGCTTGGCTGGCGCCTTTGCTGATTTGGGGGCTGCCTTGGGAGCTGGCTTGGGCTTGGCGGTCTTGGCAACAGCAGCCTTGGGGACGGCAGCAGCCTTGGAGGCGGCAGCCTTCTTGGGCGCGGCCTTGGACTTCGGCTGCTTCTCGCCGTCGATCTCCGCCGTCGCCTGGTCCCAGTGCTCCATATGCGAGCCTTCCGGCCGCCCCGCCTGTTCCCAGATCTCGTGCGCCCGCCGGCGAATGCGTTCCTGCCTGTCGTCCGTCACTGTCGCCTCCGTGGTTGGGACCGGTTCGGAGGGAAGCTTAGCCGAATTTTACGGCGCCGTCTTGCACATCGGGGCGGCGGCGCTGGAGTTCGTGCGCGAATTCTTCAGCGGTCGTTGGAAACGACGGCGACGCCAAGATGCGCTGCCTTTTTCGTGATCAACGCGGCCAAATCCGCGTCGGAACGCTCGGTGCCGGTGCGCTGGCGCAGGAGGGCGATCGCGTCCTTCATCGACAGCAGTCCGGTGCGGTGTTCAGCCAGAAGCTGGTCCACGTTCTTGGCAATGTCAGGCGATTCGACATGTGGATGATGCATGCCAATGCTCCTCCCAAAGCCAACACCCTCCCGCCATCGCTGGACGGCGGGAGGGCATGTTGGTCATGGCGCAGTCGTCACTGGATGACCTGGACGACCCTGCGCGTACCCGGATCGATCAACACGGTGTGATCGTTCACGACAGCGTATCTGTACTGAACGTCCGGCACCGTCTGCAGCTCAACCGTATCCGGCACGGTCGAGCCTACACCAAGCTCGAGGCCAAGGATATTGACCGAGGCGATCGGATGCTTGTGAACATATTCCTTGACGACGGTCTGCTGCTCGGGGGTGATGATCACCTCGTCCGCAGCCGCTAGGCCGAGGCCGGCCATCAGGGCAACGCCGGTGACGGCAGGAATGAGAAAGCGTTTCATCGTAAGTCTCCTGTTGGTTAAGCGAGCTTCGCCCCTGCCTCCGCCGGCAGCGGAAACATCGACAGGTCAAACTTGCGAGCTCGATGGGCAAACGTCGGCGCCCGGCTCTTGTTCCGCCGGCGATGCCCGATTGCTGGCTGCAGAGGCGTGATCTGGCTGCCGGCGTGGCCGGCGGAACCCTTTCAACCGCTCCGCATTGAGCAGCTTGAGAGCGTGTCGCCCAAAACTGCGCGGCGGTTCAGGGACATGCGCGAAAACAAACACTTAAAGCGCGTCGCTGACGCGCAGGAGTGCCTAAAAGGTGCAGCCATGAATGAACTCGTCAAAAGCGACGTTGCGCTGCGGGCCCCGGTGGCGATCGCCGTCGGGGCCGGGTTCAAGCGCGAGATCACATCGCTGGCGCAGATGCAGAACTTCCTCAAGGAATGGCCGCCCGCGGCACGCGGCAGCAGCCACAGGATCGCGCTCTGCGCCTGCGAGGCCGCGCGCACCGGCGAGGTGGAACTCAGCGCGGCAAGGCGCGCCTTCATCCGCTTCGCCGAGCAGGCCGGAATCGTGTGGACCGGCATCGACCCGGTCACGGCGCTGCGCGAAGCCAAGATCAGGCGCATGAAAGCAAGGCGCGACCACCAGCCGCGGCTCTGAGGGTTCGGGCGAACCCTCGGCGGAACGTTAGCGGCGGGGCGGCCTCTTCGCGGCCGCGCAAAAGCCCGAGAAAGAAGCTGGCCCTCCTGTGCCGGCCCGCGGCCTTTTCCATACAAGCCTGGCGGAAGCGCAATGCGGCGCTTGCCGCCGAAACCAATCGGGCGGCCTGGACAGATCCGCTTGACGAGGATGGTCCGCTGTCAGTTCGGCGTCGGTTCGCTGAACGACTCGGTGACAAAGGATGCGGCGATCAGATCGTCCGCATCGATGCGTAGGGAGCCGTCGCCGCCCCCCATTATGGCCGCGACCTTCTGGAAGGCCTTCATCTCATGTTCGGTGATCCGGGCGTCCCGCATCCTGGCTCTCAAATCGGCGACTCGTATCCCAAGCGACTGGGATGTTCCGACTTCTCGTTTCGACATTTTGGTCAGTCTCCTCCCCCAACCCGTCCTCGTTTTGCCGCCGCCCGATCCGCATCCTGCCCAAAGTTGTGTTGTATATGAGGCATCGCTTTATATAAGGGATCGCGAATACAGAGCGCCAAACTCGCTGTAGAGTGAAAGGTTCCGTTAGCTGTTGGTAACAAAGTAATACACGCTCAGGCCCGCCGCTCGGCGAGCAGCGGGCCTGGCCGGCGATCATCTTTGTCAGTCGATGACCTTGACGATCTTGCGCGTGCCGGGGTCGACCACCACCGTGCGGTTGTCGACGACGACATAACGGTATTGGACGTTCGGCACTTCGTGCAGTTCGACAGTGTCGGGAAGAACGGTGCCGACATTGAGCTCGACGCCCGGGACCTTCACCGAGGCCAGCGGCTGCTTGTGCACATATTCGCGGATCACCGTTTCCTGCTCGGGCTGGATGATGACATCCTGGGCGGCTGCCGCGCCGATGCCGGCAAGAAGCAGAAGGCCCGCGGCGGCGGTGGTGAGATGCAGTTTCATCGATCGTCTCCTTGTGGATAATCGCCTCCTGCGCTGCGCCTGCGATTTCCACAGCCGGGCGGCACTGGCCCTAACGCCAGCGGACGGGGCTTGTTCCTTGCAAATCGGAGCGCCGGTTTCACCCGGCCGCGCCAGGCGTTGCCCGCCGGACGATTTCGGAACAATGCGTTTGAAGGCGGGTTACTCCAGCGAAGGGACCGACTTTCCGAGGAGAAACTCCGATGAAACACCTGCTTATCACGAGCATGATTGCACTCGGCGTCGGTTGCGGCGCCGCGATGGCGCAGACCGAAGCCGTGCAGCCGAGCGGCGACAACAATTGCGCGGCCGGCCAGGCCGACTGCCCGAAGGGCGGCAAGGCGGGCGAACAGGCCCAAGGCAAGATGAAGAAGCAGACCGAAGAGCAGGCCCAGGGCAAGCAGAAGATGAAGACCGATGAGCAGGCCCAGGGTCAGGCCGGCACCAGCACTGAGCAGAATGCCCAGGACAACACGCAGCTGAAGAAGAAGAAGCAGGCCCAGGGCCAGGCCGGCACGACGACCGAGCAGAACGCTCAGGGCACCACGAAGATGCAGACCGAGCAGAACGCCCAGGGCCAGACCGGCACCACCACTGAGCAGAATGCCCAGGACAACACGCAGCTGAAGAAGAAGCAGCAGGCGCAGGGCAAGGCCGGCACGGCGACCGAGCAGAACGCCCAGGGTACCACCAAGATGCAGACCGAGCAGAACGCTCAAGGTCAGACCGGCACCACCACTGAGCAGAACGCTCAGGGCGAGACCAAGGTCCAGACCGATCAGGACAAGACGGCTTCGATCACCAACGTGACCGTCGAGCAGAAGACGCAGATCACGCAGATCATCCACGAGACCAAGGTCCAGCCGGTTCGCGATGTGACGTTCGACATCTCGGTCGGCGTCGAGGTGCCGCGCCACAAGATCCGTCTGCACCGCTTGCCGGCGCGTATCGTCAAGATCATTCCGGCCTACGAGAGCTACGAGTATTTCGTGCTCGCCGACGGACGCATCGTCATCGTCGATCCGAACACCTACACGATCGTGCTGATCCTGACCTGATAGGCGAGACCAGCCCCAAGGCCCGCCGCGCCCCCGGCATGGCGGGCCTTTTTTCGTGAAACCGGAAGCTAAAGCGCGGCGTGCTGAAACGGATCCAGGCGACGCGCTATAGGTCTATCTTTTTATGCATGTCGTTCTCGCAAAACCGCTGCACAGTTTTGCGCGACATGCAGTAACCTTCCACTATCATTTGTTTGGGAGGACTATCATTTGTTAACGCGAGACCGGGGCAGAGATGCACCATACGCCTGCCCTGCCTTGCCGCAGGGTAGGCCCGGTCCCGCACTATCCTGTGTCACACTACGATAAGCGGGCCGGGCCGCCTATGTTCCGCTCACGCGCCGCCAAGGCGCCGAGCGCAGCGTTGGCAGGCTACAAACCCATTCCAAAGCTGGCGCGGCCGCCCCCGATAATCGGCGCCAATCGGCAACAATCGGAAGATCGCAAAAAAGCCCGCTTGGCTGAGCCAGCGGGCAAGTTTGGGACTAGGCCGGCTTGCGTGCGAGGGGTTTTACGCAAGCCGACATGTGCCGAACCGCGCGTCGGGGGCAATGTTCCCTACCTCTTTTCGGTTACCCCTCCTCTCATCCAAACGGCCGTGAACAGGTATATTTTAGCAACAGCTTCTATTTCGAACATGACGCGAACAGAAGGAGCCCGCTGGCGAGACGAATGGCGCCCGGGGCCGTCGAACCGTCGAAGCCGACCGATCCGGGAAATACACTGGAAAGGATGCTTGGTAAGGCTTGATTCAACCGCTGCTGGTATATAGAAAGTGGCGGCTCCGACCAGGGGTAGGGTTGCCTGAATGCCGGAGCCGCCTGCGCGGCCAGTCTGCAGCAGACCGCGCTGTCTCAGATTAGGACAGCGCGGTCTACGATTGGTTAATCTCGCACCCTTAATGGGCGCCAGGCTGAAATTGGCCAAGCGACGCTGTCCCGAACCGTCTAGCTGTGGTTCAGCAATCTGGTGACGGGGGCGTTGCCACGATGCTCGGCGTTGGCGCGATCGATGCCGTCGACCGTGATGGCAAACATCCCGTTTTCGATCCTGGCTATCCAGCCTTTTGCCTTGAGATACCAGAGATGGAACTCCAGATGCTCGCGCGGACAGGCTGACAGGCGCTCGAGCTCCTCGTCGCCGATGCCAGGACTGTTGACGTCCTGTCGGCGCCGCACATAGAGGAGCGAAAGCACTTTCGCCTGAATGGTCGAATCCCGTTCGATGCTCTTGGGATCGCTGGCCTCCTCGGCCAGTTCGCGCCGATGCTCCAGCCGGTCGTTGTATTGAATGTCGTACCGGGCGCGCTTGACCGGATCCTTGAGCGTGTTGTGCGCTTCGACGATTTCGCTGAAACGTGCCTCATCGCCGGTGTCCCGATTGTCGGGATGGTAGCGCATGGCGAAATAGCGAAATATGCGTTCGATCGTTTCCGAGTTGGCCCGCGGACTTATTTCCAGAAGTTCGTAGTAGTCGATGAACATCGTGGTGCTTCCAAAGAATCACACCACCCCCCACAGACAGCATTACTCAAGCGCCCCGCCCATGCAAGCCGCCGGACGGCCGGCGACAATCGCGGCTCCGGCGACATGCATTAAAGTAGGCGCATGGCGTTGCCGTTCGCCTCGACCCTGCGGTTAGCCTTTGGGTTCGGTCGGCTTCGCTTGTTCTCCCGGCGGTCGATACTTGATCGACGATGCCTTTTGCAGCGCGGCAAGCGTGTCCTCCACGGTCAGCAGGACAGTCGTCTCGATGGAGCTCAGCGCGCCGCCCGAGCCGATCGCGAGCGCCGTCGCGGCCATGGACACGTTGTCCGGAGCCTCCCACAGATTATAGCCGTCGTGCTCACCAAAGGCGTACCAGAAGCCATGCAACTTCCCGCCGACCGATTCTATGTACTGCTTGGCCGCCTCTCGGCGGTCCTCCGGGTTGTGGATGAGCTTGGCCCATGTTGCCGGCGTGTAGCTGAACCTGGTCAGGTATAACGGCATGATCGATCCTCCCTGGTTTGCGGCAAGTATACAGGGGATCGGCCGTCGAGGCGACGGCCGGGTCTAAAGCCGCGTCGCGCTGAAACGGCGACGCGCTTCATGTTTCTTGTGCTGATGCATATCGCTGTCTCAGAACCGCTGCAGAGACGCGAAGGTGCTTGGAACGGACGAGGCGGCATAGGGAGCCGCCTCAGTCACGTCAGGCGTGTTTCGACTGCCCTGCGCTGATGACGGGAGGCATTGCGCCATCATCCTCGATGAGGATGTCCTTGCGGCGGGCAAAGGCCACGAAGACGCCTCTTGCGGTTTCGGCGTCGATGTCGCCGACCAACGCGGCCTTGCAGGCGCGGATCGCCGCTTTCTGCTCAGGGCTGTTGCCGCACCAGTCGATGGCAAACTGGTAGGCGTCGACCACCGTGTTCAACTGCCGGGGGAAGCCCAAACCGACCCAGACTCGGATGGGCGTTTCGAAGGGTTTGGCCAGCATCGCGAACTCCCTTGTCCGGCAACGGTTCTAGGCCACCAAGCCGCCGCTGCGGCCGCCTTTGGAGGTCATCCAAGGCAGTCCCGCGGCCGCTTCCTCAAGGATTCTGGCGGCTTTCGCAAAACCGCAAAAGGCGTCTCGGGCCGCCTTCAGCGGGTAGTCGCTGTCGAATGCTCGCTGGCATGCGCGAAGTGCCGTCTCGTAGATGGGACCGCGTCTGTTTTTGGGCCATTCGTACAGGAATTCCAGGGCGTCTTCCAGGCAAGCGACTTCCTCAATGACGCTGTTCCCGCTCTTTACCAGAACAGGGCTGTCGAACATCCGATCGTTCATAGGATCCTCCAAATCGAACGAACAATTCTTGCTTCGGGTGAAGGCGGCGACCGACAGCGCGGTTCCGCCCGAAAGGCGATATGGGTTCGACATTTTTGACCGTCAAGAGCTTGGCGCATCGGCCATCGTGAGGACCCCTCGGCCTGCCAAAAAGCGCTGCCTGCGCGCGGAAAGCCAATGAAGAAGGCGGGAGCGGCCCGGCTACCCATGTTGGTTCGCGGATCGCAGGCGACCGGGCCTAACCGGCGGGTAGCTAGGGGGACCGCGCTATCAGGACACCGGCTGCGAAGAATATACGCCACCGCCGAAACGGCCAAAATGCATCCATAAGGAGAAGGGGTAGTGCGCAGCTATCCTATTGCGGGTAGTCCGGCGTTCGGCGGGCAAATGCACTCGCCAAACTGCGTAACGTTTCGGTGGAGGACGCAGGTCACCGAAAAGGTGCAACGGGCGAGCCCTGCATCTTCTAATATTAGTAATCCCTAACAAATGTTAGGGCGAAGCGAAGGCAGACGGCGCATTATAGATCCTTGCCCCGCTCATCCCGAAACTCGGGGTAAGGCCCGGCCTGCGAAATGTGCCCCCAAAATCAGTACGACAGGCCGGGCTCCGGGGCCCGTCAGTCTCGACACATCTTCAGCGCCACATCACGCGCCGCGCGGGCCAGATCTGAAAAGCCTCGTCACCCTCTGAGCTTCCTGGCCTCGCGCTCCAGCGTCTTGCGGTCGTTGCCATGCGCGCCGATCAGTTCCCGAACCTGCTCGGGCGTGATGCGGTGCTGCTTGGCGAAATAGCGGACCTCATAGTCCTCATCCGCCGACACGCGGTCGCGGTCGCGGAAGTCGCGCTTCATCCTGTCGTCAGCCATGTTTGTTCCTCCTTGGCAGAACCAACAGCCACGACGTGGGAATTGTTCCAAGCCGCCACGCTCGCCGCGATGAAACGGCTTCGGGCGACGCGCTTCAGGTCCTTGATCTCGGGCCACCTCGCTGTCCCGGCACCGCTGCACAGTTCCGGGCATATGCGTAAAATCTACTGGAAGGCGTATTTGTAGACGATGCCGTTCGCGGCGTCGGTGACCCTGACCCAAAGCACCTCGTCGCGCCGAATGCGGACGGCGCGGCCGGTTGCCCGGGCTGCTGCGGCGGCCGCCGTGTGCGCCTCCACCAACTGCGATGAGGTCACGACGTCACCGGACATGATTTCAACGATGTAGCTCTTCATCCGACATGGTTAGGCCCCAGCGCTGCGGCCGGGAATTAACTATGATGGATGCGTGAAAATTCTTGCGTCGCCGCCCTGCCCCTGAAGCGCGTCGCGCTGAAAACGACATGCATCAGACTGCGCCACGGTTCAGGCCGCTGCAGCATCTCATGGAGGCGCGCGCCCGGCCCTCACGTCGCCTTGTCGATGAGCGGCGTCTTGCGGGCCGGCGGCTTGTAGGCTGTCACCAGGCGAACCGTATCCCCGTTCACCGTCACCGGGACACCCAGATTGATCGTCAGCCACTCGCCGTCGACATGCGTGACGTCGCCGATGAGTTCCATCAGCTGGCCCTTCTTGACCTTCGACGTCCGGTCGACGAGCGAGTGTGGAAATCCGTAGGACGGGATGGTGACGTGGCGACCTCGTCGCCGATCTTGATGCCCCGAGCCATGACATGAGTCTGGAGCACGCACGGACGTCGTCAAGCGGCTGCTAATATGGCGTTTCGGGAAGTTCGGCCCAGCCGCCATGCAGCAGCGCCACCGGCCCTACGACCAACCGATCGTCGATGCTGGGACCAATGCGTTCGAACGTCAGACTTCAGTCGCCCCGGGTCAATTAACTTTTGTTGCAGCGCGGCCCGGAATCAAGCCGCACAGTGGGGCTACGGGTGGGGCTCTGCCCCGGTTGTTGGGGAACGTCCGGTTTGCTGCCAATGTGTCCACCGACAAGGCAAGCCGGACAGACTAGGCCCGTTGCTGGAGCACAGACACGGCAACGGGCCTAGTTCTCCGATGCTGCCGCCGCTGCTATGCTTCGGCGCTATGCCGCGCCGCGAAACCCAGCTGGAAATGGCACAGCGCCACGTCCGTGAAGGCGAAGAGCGCATTGCTCGCCAGCGGGATCTGATCGAGCGGCTGGCCGAACATGGCCACCCTACCGACGAGGCGGTGAAGATGCTGCAGGAGTTCCAGGCGATCCAACTCGAACACATCACCCATCTGGAACGGCTGCGGAATTCAGAGTGAGCGGCTAAGTGTTCATGCATGTCGTTTTCGCAAAACCGCTGCAGAGTTTTGCGCGACATGCTGTAACGCTTGTTATGGCGAGATGGCGGCCGGCGGCGCAATGTTGTTTTGCCTCTGCCCGCCCCCCGGCATGGGGTAGTGCCCGGCCCGCTGATCCTGAGCCCAAGCTCGATCGAGCGGGCCGGGTCTTTCCAAAGGCCTTCAGGGCGCGTTCCCCGCAGCGCCGACGCTAGCCGACCAGCAGTCCGACAGCGAAAAAGACGACGCTGAAGCCAAGTATCGGCGCGAGTATCCAGCGCGCCTGGTAGACGCTGCGATCCATCAGAGCCTCCTCAATTGCACGAGTTGGGAACGGACCGCCGGAAACTTGGTTCCGGGCGCAAAAGTCCTCAGGCGATGGTCCCGCCGGGCATCGGCCAGGAGCCTGGGAAGGCCGGCTGCGCCAAATGGCGGCCGCCCCACAGACGCAAATTCGAAGGTTCTGCTTCTTCGGACGGCAGGCGGCTTGCTGAAGCGCGCGCTTGCCATTTGGCGGCCTACGACGTAAGTCCTACGTCAATGGGCCGCACACATTGGCATTGTTCCCAACTTGCGGTCGTGCCTGAAAGGTGCAAGGCTCAAACCGGGTAGAGACACGGGCGGACATTGCCGGCATCAACGCCGGGAGTGTTCGATGGGCATATGTATTTTCCGCAATTTCTTGTGGGAATGACGGCGACACTTCTCGCGATCCTGGGCTGGACATTGGTGAGCACCGGATCGGTCTGGGCAGCTTTGGGCTGGACATTCCTCGCGGCCGTCGTGCTGCAGGCAGGCTACTTCACGGCCGTGCTGTGGCTGGTGCATGGCGAGAGCCGGTCGGCCGACGAGTCGAAGTCCGACGCCACCGCGGGGCCGGCCAAGCTGCCGGGCCCGTTCGAGCGCGACGGCATCATCCATGCCCTGATTGCGCGGCTGTTCCCGAGGCAGATGCCTTAACGGGACTTCCAGTAACCGAAAGTCATATCCGTGCAGCGACGCGCGTGATCTCCCCCCTTGAGGGGGAGATGGCCGGCAGGCCAGAGGGGGTCGGTTCGACCGGACTCGGCCTGTTTCTCGCGGCAGATGAAGGTTGGCGCTCCACGCGCGGCGACCCCCTCTGTCGCCTTCGGCGACATCTCCCCCTCGAGGGGGGAGATCACGCGCTCCGTCGCCCCGTCAGCGCGCAGTGGCGGGCGTGGCCGAACGCACCGGGACCGAGGACGAGAACACCACGAAGGCAAAGACCAGCACGGCGGCGGCGACGATCAGCGAGCCGACCGCCACGACCGGCTCGACCTCGGGATGACCGGCCGCCAGCATCCAATAGAGCGCCGGCAGCATGATGACGATGCCGACCGTGTAAAGGCCGTAATGGATCATGGCGACGCGGCGCTCGGCCTTGGCCGGGTTGAGCGCGTAATAGCCGCCGAAGATCGCGCTGGTGACCCAGCCGAGAAGGTTGATGTGGGCGTGCGCCGGGAAGGCGCCGTGATCGCCCGAAATCGCCATCTGCAGCCCGGCCGCTATGCCCAGGACGAGAAACACGATGGCCGTCTTGAAGAAGAGTTCCGAAACCCGTGGCATGATTGTCCTCCCAATGCCCAGTCAAACCCGACTCTGCCAAGTCTACACGTCGCAATGCATATTAGCCAATGCGCGGTTGTGGCGGCGGCGGCTTTTGCGCAGCGTTGTCGAAGCCAGGGCTGCTTCGACGGACCTGCACCAAGCGAGGGTTCAGCCCCGGGGCTCGGGTAGCCGAAGAGGGATGGCGCGGCCTTCAAAGGCGCGGCTAGCTGGCGCTTATCATCGCCTCGAGTTGCTTGCGCTCCTCGTCGGACCATTGACCGGGATCTTCGCCATGAGCCGATTTGGCGTGAAGCTCGACATGCTTCATCACCTCTTCCGCGCTTTGCGCCGTGAAGCTTCCCGGACAGGCTTCCATCCCCGGATAGTCTCTGCACCGATACGTATATGGCATTGCCGGCTCCGCACATTAGAGAGTGCTTAAATGAGCGAGCGGAGTCGGGCTTTTGTCAATGGCTTTCCTGACGAAAGCCGGAGCGAGATCTGAGACGCCGGCGGGACAGCGCCTCCCTCTGCCCTGCCGGGCATCTCCCCCAGGAGGGAAGAGATCGGCAGCTTCATTGCTGCCGTTTCTTTGCTGCCACGAAAAATGCCGCCGGGGGAACGGCGGCATCAATTATTACCCTCTGGTCGGTAGCACCCGACTTACGGCTACCCTCTGGTCGGTGGTAGCGCCCGACTTACGGCGTCGTAGACGTCGCCGCGGCGGCCTCGTCGATCTTCTGCGACAGCACGTCCTTGGCCCAGTCCGTGACCTCCTGGTCGACCGGCTTGTTGGCCATGTCCTGGAGGGCCTCGTCGAGCGATTGATCGTCGGGAGCTGGCGTGTTGGCAGCCGCGGTCTCGGCATCGGTGAGTGCCTGGTTGGCATCATCCACCGCGGTCTGCTGATCCGCGATCTGTGCTTCGACATCCGCGATCTGGTCGGCCAGTGCCGCCTTCTCGTCGTCCGTCATCTGGGACTGGTCGATGTTATTGAGGTCTGTCAGCTGCTGGTTGAGCGCGTCGAGCTTGGCCTGTTCGTCGTCTACGGCCTGCTGCGCGGTCTCAACCGCGGCCTGCGCGTTCTTGGCTGCCGCAGCCTGCGTCACATAGGCCTGGACGGCGGCGAACTTCGGGCTCTTGGAGTTCAGGTAGGCGTTGATGTTGCGCTGCAATGAATTCAGCCGGCCCAGCTTGGCATGGAGGTTCTTCTCCTTCGGCGTCGCCGTGTCATCGGTGTCGTCGTCCACCTGCGATTTCGCGAGCTGGCCCTTGGCTGACGCCGACTTGCCGTGCGTGGCGCTGCCGCCGCTCTTGCCGCTGCTCTTGCCGCCGCCGCCATTGCCACCGGCATGGCCGTGACCGCCACCATTGCCGCCGCCATTGCCGCCACCATGACCGCCGCCATTGCCATTGCCGCCGGCCATCGCCGGAGCCGCCGCGAGCGCCAGAACGGCAAGCGATGTGAAAAGGATTTTTCGGATTTTCATAATACCTCCTGCGGGTCTACTGAAATCGCCACCTCACCCGACCGCTACGGCGTGTCGTATGAGAATTCCCTAACTGAATGCAGTAAACTTTAGACAGTTGCGGTAGCGATGTGCGAGCAAGCTGCCCCGCAGGCCTGCAGAGCGTCGCAGAATGCCCCTTATGTCCTTGAAATTGCTGATTAAATCAAAGGCCTTAGGCGCGCTCGGCCGTTTGCAACAATGAGTGCCCATGTCCTCCCCGACCATGGTCCCAAGGAGCGGGTTTTCCGGCTCGCGAACGGCGTGAACGAACAGGTGAAAGGTGCTGAAATCAATGGCTTGTGACGCTCAAGCAGCAGATCGCGGCGGCACAAACTGGCCCGCTCGTGCTTACGTTGGTGTGGCCGGCCTGCAAGGTAGGCAAGGCGCAAGGACGCATGCGAAGTTTCGCATTGCCGGTTCGGCGTCAACTGCGTTTCAGGTCGGGCAAGCTCCCGCCACGCTGCTGAGTTTCGGCACCGAGACCGTGGTCGAATAGTTGATCGGGAACTGGTCGAAATAGGGGAAATCGATGACGTAGGCGTAGCTGGCGGTCAGGTGCGCCATGCAGAAGCCGCCGCTTGCCGGATCGGTGACAATCGTCACGCTCACGTTCTTGAGGCCAAGCGCTGTCAGCTTCTGCGTCGCGATCGCCTGGATCTGCGACTGGGTCATCGTGTTGTTGAGCTGCAGCGAGCGCGCGGAGGCCTCCAGCGTGTAGCGAACGCTGGAGTTGGAATTCATCGACCAGCCGAAGGCGAAAATCCCAAACAACAGCATGATGAGGACAGGCGCGATCAGCGCGAACTCGATGGCGCCGCCGCCCGAAACATTGCCGGCAAACGCCTTTGGATTCAGCCGCTTGCAGCGAGACGCAATTGGGGTCAGAAAACCGCTGCGCATTTTTCCCGGGCTTCGCCTAGCGGACACGGACCACCTGTTGATGGTCCATCGCCGTGTCCTCCGGGAACGGGCCGAAACTGAAGGGCGGCGTCCAGGTGCCCGACGCCTGGATCTCGACGTAGATCGTGGGCACTTTCGATCCCGCGCACATGGTCGACGCCGACGCCACCACAATCGTCCCGCATTTATAGACGCGGTTCACCGTGACGGCCGCGTCCGTAGGCTTTTTCTCCCAACTCGCCAGCGCGGCCGCTTGCGTGGCGTTGTCGTCGCTGGAGCCCGCCAGCACCAAATTCGCCGCCGTCTTCACGCCGGCGCGCATCGAGAGCGAGTGGGTGACGTAGGACCAGCCATCGACGGTGCCCAGCAGGGCGACGCACAGCACCGGCAGCACAAGCGCGAACTCGACCGCGGCGGCGCCGGATCGGTCTCTGCGGAAACGGGTCGCCGGTGGTTGCATGGCGCCTACTCGACGAGCTTTATCGACGACGCGGCCGTGATGCCGCTCATCCCAAGGCTCGAGCAGTCCTGATTGATGGTGGAGTTGCCGGACCATTTGATGGTGTCGGCGACGACTTGCGTGCAGCCGTTCTGGCCGGAGAAATTACCGAGATAGTTGACCTGCTGCTTGGGGAAGTAGATGGCGCCGGTCAGCGAGGAGGTCGCGGTGCCGTTGAAGGTGCTCTGTGCCGCAGTCCCGGTCCGGTCGCCGTAAAAAAGCACGCCGGAATAGGTTCCGGAAGTCGGGGCGCTGAGCGTCACCGTGGCGTTGCCGTTGATGCTGACGGTGTTGCTGCCCGACATGTAGATGGTCACGCCGTTGGTGCAGGGTGAGGCGCAGGTGATGACCGCGCCGGCATTGATCTTCAAATTGCCCTGCACGATATAAGTGCCGGAAGTAAGCGCGACATTGCCATTGAGGTTCATGCCACTGCAGTATGTACCGGCCTGCAGTGTTTGCGTTGTCTTGCTGCCGTTAACGTTCTTGCAACCGCCACTGGGTGTTGGCGCCGGCAGGTTCGCGAACGGATCGGACGCCGGCAGCGCCTGAGTGATCTTCGAGGCGCATTTCGTGGTCACTGGGTTGTTCAGCACCATGCCGCCGACCGAAATCAGGCAGTCGGCCGCCAAACCCGCCGATCCCTGCACGGTGATGGCATCACTGGCGGTCGAATCCGACATGACGGAGCAGCCGTTGAGCTTGACGGTGGTGTTGCCGGAGAAGAGCGCCGCCTGCGCGGCCGAGTTGCTGAGCGCCAGCACGCAAGCGTAGGAGGCGTCGGTGATCAGCGCCACTGCCCTGGCCTGCTCGGGCACCTTGCTCGATGAGAAGATCGAGGTGAACATCCGGTCGAGGTTCTGGTTGAGGATTACCTCGACCGCCTTCTTTGCCGTATAAGCCCCCGACGTCGGCGGCGTGTGGACGGTGATGGTGCCCGTGCCCAGCCCGTTTTCGGTCGCCGATGCCGTGGCGGCCGCGGTGATGGTCGCAGTGTCGGAGCCCCAGGACTTCTCCACGGCGCCGGCATAGGCGGCCGCGTCCGCCGTCGACTGAAGCCTCAGGCTCGAATAGTACCAGTAGGACGTCTCGACCCCGAGCCCGGCCCCGCCGACGACAATCGGCAGGGTCAGCGCGAAGATGGTGGCGACATTGCCGCCCTCCCCCCTCCGCAAGCCGCGAGAGAGGAATTTTTTGATGATCCGACCGAGTTGTGTCATGGCCGAGCGCGCCCAAGCTATCCCGGCGACCACGTCATCACCCGTGGATAAAGGAATGCCTAATTTTTTCGCTCGACTTGCGAAGGTCAGACTGCAGAGGCCAGTCTCACCGACTTGTGGCGCAAACAGTAAGACTTTAGACCCATCGCCGCTAGGACTTAAGGCTCAAACCACGGAAAACATTTATATTTTAGACTTTTTGCATTTTAACTTTTTCGGAAATCGCTCGTAGAGGCCGCTGACGTATCACTCTGCCATATCCGGCGAGGGGTGCTTTCCATGCTTGCGCAATTCTGGGCTTCGAAGGGCGGCAACTTCGCGGTGGCGACCGCTGTCGCCGCGGTGCCGCTGATGCTTGCCGTGGCCGGCGCCGTCAACCTGGTGGGCACCAGCGACGACGCCGCGCAATTGCAGAACTCGCTCGATGCGGCCGGCCTCGCCATCGGCACGAAATACATGGCCAGCATGTCGGCGAGCGACGTGCAGCAGCTCGGCCAGACCTTCTTCGCGGCGAATATGAGCGTCGCCGACGCCGGGGAGTATGCGGGCAGCGTCTCGGCCTTCCAGGCGACGGCGAGCGGCAGTCCGAGCGGCTACACCATCGCGCTGTCGTCCAGCATCAGCCGCCCGTCCTTTATCAGCAGCGCGTCCGACTGGCAGGCGACGCGCTCCGCCTCGGTCAAGATCAAACCAGGGGCAGAAGCGTGCGTGCTGGCGCTCAATGAGCATGCCGACGATGCCGTCAACTTTCAGGGCACGACCAGCGTCGCCATGAATGGCTGCGTGATCGCCGCCAACTCCGACGCCTCGGACGCCGTCAACCGCGGCGGCTCGGCCGTCGTCAGCGCCGCCTGCGTCTCGACGGTCGGCGAGACCGAAGGCATGACACCGCCCAGCGCCACGCTCACCTGCGGCACGCCGCTGGAGAACCAGTACGCGTCCTTCGACCCACTGGCCGACGTCGTCCCTCCCGCGCTCGGGACTTGCAAATCGATGCCCAACGGCAAGATGGTGACGCTGTCGCCGGGCACCTATTGCGACAAGAGCTGGACCGGGAAGATCACTCTCAACCCGGGCGTCTACATCCTGCGCGGAGTGAGCGTGAAGCCCGGCGGCAATGGCACGCTGACCGGCGCGGGCGTGACGCTCTTCCTGATGGAAGGCTCGCAGATCTACATCAACGCCAACGAGCAGGTAAACCTGTCGCCGATGACAACCGGCCCCTATGCCGGCATCACCATCTACCAGCCCCACGGCAACACGTCGGCGCTGACGCTGAACGGCGGAGCCGGCTCGGTCATCAGCGGTTTCATCTACGCCCCCGACGCCACGATCACCTATGCCGGCAACTCCGACATGAATTCGCAAGGCAGCTGCCTGCGGCTGGTCGGCGACACGGTGCAGATCACGGGAAACTCGGCGTTCAAGTCGGACTGCGCGGCCGAACTCGGCAGCCGGGAGATGTATGCCAGCCGGATGATCACGCTGGCCAAGTGATCGCTGATCTCCCTCTCGAGCGAGATGGCCGCGAAGCGGCCAGAGCGGATCGTCTCACATAGATCGCCGGCGTGGTCTGTTGTGTCACGCCACGATATCCGCGCCCGGCTGTTCGTCGAACAGCACCGCGCAGCCGCGCTGCAAGGCCACTTGGCTCAGGGCGTTCACGGCCGCCTCGTCCGAGGAGACGAAATCGCCGGTCAGCACGCGCAGTTCCTCGACTGCCTTGGACATCGAGACGAGGCGCCCGGCCGAGCGATCGCTGGCGCAGGCGTCGACGACGCAGAGAAGATCGATGAGTTCGAAGTTGTCCATGGCGGCCTCCGCCCACAACATCCCTTCCGCGAATCAACGGCGCGATGGGCGAAGCGGTTCCCGCGCGTCGCGGTCACGGAAATGCGCAGCGGTTCCGGGCGACGTGCATCACTGCATGTCGCGCGAAAGTGTGCAGCGGTTTTGCGAAAACGACATGCATAAAAACAAAGACCCAAAGCGTATCGCCTGGATCCGTGTCAGCGCGAGGCGCTTTTAGCGCTGCGGCCGCGCCGGCGCATGGCTGAGATCGAAGTGGAACGGCAGGCACGGTTCCATGCAGGACTGGCGCATGGAGCCGGTCGTCGACGGATCGACGGGAAGCAGGACCACCATCTGCGCGCCGGGCTCCGGCCAGAGCGGCCTGCCGAAGGCGAGAAAGATGCCGGCGATCAATCCCGCCAGCAGGAGAACGGCGAAGGCGTTCGCGATCATTTCGCCCGGTTGCATGGAGCGCTCCTGACGCAGGATGCCTCAAATCGACATCGGCATCCGGCTCTAACCATCTGTTTTAGCCGCATTTCCGCGACACGAAGCGACTGCGCCCGGCCGCAAATGCTGTGAGGAGATGCCCGCCATATCGCAGGAAATGGCGGGCACCTCGTGGTCAACCGCCGATGAAGGGACTGTGCTCGACGGTCTGCGGCCCAATGATTTGCCGCGTAGGTTGTTTCAACAAATCCGGCATTTCGGGCCTCTGCGTCGCAGGGTGAGACTTCAGTCCCAGGGGCGCCATGGACCGTGGCCCGAGCGCCGGAACAATCATCCTTTGGCTCCGTTGGCCAGCATCGAAATCGGCAAAAGGAGAGGAAGTCATGGCCGACGGACCTACAGTTGTGAACAGCGGGAGCGGCGGCACTGCCATCGCGGTCGTGCTCGCCATCGTCGCGATCCTGGTGCTGCTGTTCTTCACCGGCGTCATCAATATCGGCGGTGGCGGCGGCGGCTCGACAGACGTCAATGTCAAGCTCGACACGCCGAAGGTCGAGGCGCCCAAGGTGGAGACGCCTTCCGCGCCGACGACCACCCCGGCGCCAGCCCCGGCCGCGCCTGCACCGGCGCCGGCACCAGCACCGGCCAACGGCGGCTGATAGCGGCGCAACCAATCGTGCCGGGTTGCGTTGATATACCGGCTACTCAAACTCGGCCCGCGCCTCGAGCGCGGGCCCTTTTTTCGCAACAGAAACGTCCGGGCAGCCTTCCCGCACTCGGCCCGATCAGTCCTCCAATTGCATGGGTTGATGGCCGGGCTGCTGATGCCAGACCACCTGGCGGAAATCGGTCAGTTCGACCACCTGGCTGCAGGTGGGGCAAATGTAGTTGTCGCAGCACTGGCGCAGCGCCGGCGGAGCCCGCCGGGCAGCAATGACCGGCGGACGGGCATCCGTTTTCGGAGCCTCATGAAGCATCGGTTTCCTCCCAGGTTGTTCGTTGATTATCCTGCGCCCAATGGTCTTTTCCCCCGCCCGGCTACGTCTCGCCCGGCCTGACGCGCGGCGCGCGCCCGACCAAGTTCGGGATCGTCCTGATCGGGGATTGCGTGGGCTGCGACGGTGTCGCCCAGACTGTTCGTCGAGGGTGCATCGAATCCTCCCTTTCGGGCGGGAACGGATGGTCCCTCAACCATCGTCGTGCCAGCGCGAGGGCCAGGAAAGCATCGAACAATCCGATTGCGCATTAACTTCGGATAAGATGCAATCAAAAAATTGAGAGGAGCCGTGACGCTCCCCAACTATATTAGCAATTTCTCATGAGCGGGCGTATGAGTCGGGCAGCGGTCGCCGGCGATCGCTGCGTCAGGCGCCGCTTTTGCTAGGGGAGAGAGTGCCATGGCCGAAACCGCAATGACCGTCAGCAAATTGGAGTCCAAGTCGCACGACAATCCCGA
This sequence comes from Mesorhizobium sp. M3A.F.Ca.ET.080.04.2.1, assembly GCF_003952525.1. NCBI lineage: Bacteria > Pseudomonadati > Pseudomonadota > Alphaproteobacteria > Hyphomicrobiales > Phyllobacteriaceae > Mesorhizobium > Mesorhizobium sp. M3A.F.Ca.ET.080.04.2.1. The sequence goes on from NZ_CP034451.1 coordinate 1,270,039, forward strand.
CGAGGTCCGCTCGCCCGCCAAGACGCGTGTCGAGATCGTGCGGTTGCCGGGCTACTCCCTGGCACGAATGAATATGCAGCCCGGCTGGAGCTGGTCCGAATGCGTGAAGCCGGTGGTCAAGACCGAGAGCTGCCAGGTCTCGCATGTCGGCTATGTCGTATCCGGAAAGATCACCATCCGCATGACCGACGGAACGCAAAAGACCTTCGAGGCCGGCTCGTCCTACACCATCCCGCCCGGCCACGACGCCTGGGTGGAAGGCAACCAGCCTTTCCAATGCATCGAGGTCCTGAGCGCCGAGCAATACGCCAAGCCGGCATAGCGCGCCGGTTATCTCCCGCTCGAGGGGGAGATGGCCGCGAAGCGGCCAGAAGGGGTCGGTGCGACTGGGCTCGGCCTATTGCGGGGGCGAAGGAGGTCGGCGCTTGACGCGCGACGACCCCCTCTGTCGCCTTCGGCGACATCTCCCCCGCAAGGGGAAGACGGCTGGCGCCACACGGCAACTTGACAAGCAGACCGGTTTTGTTCTCATTATGTTCTGGTAAATATCCCTCTTGCAACAGTCGCTACTAATGCTGCGATGCGGTGCGGCGATGGAGCCGGGAGCGCGGGATGCCTGCCACGAACGCCACCGCCGGCGCCGCCACCATCCTGCATGCCGACCTCGACGCCTTCTATGCCTCGGTCGAGCAACTGCTCGACCCGTCGCTCAGAGGCAAGCCGATCGCCGTCGGCGGCGGCGTAGTGCTCGCCGCCTCCTACGAGGCGAAGATTTTCGGCGTGCGCGGCGGCATGCCCGGCCGCAAGGCGCGCGAGCTTTGTCCGCAGTTGATCTTCGTCGGCGGCCGCTTCAGCGAGTATCAGCGCCTCGGCGACGCGGCCATCAAGGTGCTCGACGACTTTACGCCCCTGGTCGAGCGCATCTCGATCGACGAGGCGTTCGCCGACGTCGCCGGCTGCACGCATCTGTTCGGGCCGCCGGAGGAGATCGCCAGGACCATCCGCCGCCGCGTCAAGGCCGAGCTCGGCCTGCCGATCTCGATCGGCGTGGCCCGCACCAAGCATCTCGCCAAGATCGCCTCGCAGGTGGCCAAACCGGACGGGCTGGTGGTGGTCGAGCCCGGCACCGAGATCGAGTTCCTGCACGATTTGCCGGTGTCGCTGATGTGGGGCGTCGGACCGGCGACCAGGGCAAGGTTGGCCGAGATCGGCGTCGAGACGATCGGGCAGCTGGCGCGCACGCATAGCGGCGCGCTGGAGCGGCTGATCGGCCACGCCGCCGGGCAGAAGCTGGCAGCACTTGCCTGGAACCGCGACCCGCGCCGGCTGGAGACGCACCGGCGCGCAATTTCGGCCGGTGCGCAGTCGGCGCTCGGCCGCAAGCCGGCGCTGCCCAGCGTCTTCGTGCCGACGCTGCTGCATCTGGCCGACCGCGTCGCCAGCCGCTTGCGCGCCAAGAACCGGCCCGGACGCACGGTGACGGTGCGCGTGCGCTTCGCCGACATGCGCGCGGTCACCCGCTCGGTAACGCTGGAGCAGCCGATAGCGGCAACCAACATGCTGGCCGAAATCGCCGAGGAGCTGGTGCGCGGCGTGCTGGCCGCCAACGCGCGAGAAAAGGAGATCTCGCTGCTGGCGATCTCGGTCTCGCATCTGGAGGAGACGCCGGAGCTGCAGCTCGAACTGCCGCTCGGGCTGGCCGACGAGAAGCTTAAGCCCGGCAGCCGCAGCGGGCTCGCCCGCTTCGGCGCCGACCGCGCCGTCGACAAGATCCGCCTGCGCTTCGGCCGCCAGGCCGTCGGCTACGGCACGGCGGCGCTGGAGGCGGCGCGCTCGGTGCCGGACGAATTCAGGGAACTGGCCGAGAAGGAGCTGTGAGCGCTTGATCTCCCCTCTCGAGGGGGAGATGACCGCGAAGCGGTCAGAGGGGGTCCTCGCGCGTGGAACGCCGACCTCCAATCAGGCCGAGTCCGGTCGGGCCGCTCTGGCCTGCCCGGCATCTCCCCCTCGAGCGGGGAGATCACGCGCTCCGCCGCTTTCGCCTGGCAGTACACTCAAAAAATTCCGCCCCCATGTCGGTCTTGCCAAGCCTCGCTCGTCCTTGGAGCATAGACCGGCAATCAACAGGAGAAACGATATGCCAAGCACTGTCTGCCTGCACCGCGTCCTGGCAACAAGGCCCGAGAAAGTCTACCGCGCCTTCATCGAGGCGGACGCGCTGGCGAAATGGCTGCCGCCGAACGGTTTCACCTGCACGGTGCATCACCTGGAGGCCAAGGTCGGCGGCACGTTCAGGATGTCCTTCCGCAACTTCACCACGGGCGACGGCCATTCGTTCGGCGGCGACTATGTCGAGCTCGTTCCGGGCGAGCTCGTGCGCTACACCGACAAGTTCGACGACCCCAACCTGCCCGGCGAGATGCAGGTGACCGTGGAGCTGAAGAAGGTCTCGGTCGGCACCGAGCTGAACATCACCCAGGCCGGCATTCCCGACGCCATTCCGGCCGAGGCCTGCTATCTCGGCTGGCAGGAATCGCTGAAGAACCTGGCGCGGCTGGTCGAGCCCGAGATCAATCAGTAGAGGGTCGCGATGGCGGGACGCCGATCTCCCCCCTCGAGGGGGAGATGTCGCCGAAGGCGACAGAGGGGGTCGGTCCGACTGGGCTCGGCCTCGTTGCGCAATGGAGGTTGGCGTTCCATGCGCGGCGACCCCCTCTGGCCTGCCGGCCATCTCCCCCTCGAGGGGGGAGATTAAGCGCTTCGCCGCTGCTTCAACCCGCCCCGACCGGCCAAGTCGGCGAGCCAGGAGCTCACCGCCGCGACCGGAGCCGGATGGCGTGGCTTGCGCGGCGAGACCACGTAGAAATCCGAACCGGGGGCGAGCACGGCGGGGATCGGCCGAACCAGCCGGCCCGATGCGATGTCGTCCTCGACGAAGAAGAGGCTGGCGAGTGCCAGGCCCTGGCCGGCGATGGCGGCCTCGATGGCGAGCGAGGTCTGGTTGAAGCGGATGTTCTTGGCCGCGGTCGGCACGTGGCCGGGGAAAGCCAGCTCCAGGTAGCGCGGCCAGAAACCATGCGAATCGTGCAGCAGCGGATAGCGGGTAAGCCTTTCCGCGGCGTCGGGGACGCCGAGCTTCTCGACGAGCAGCGGGCTCGCCACCGCGACGATTTCCTGCTCGAACAGAAGATCGGCGCTGAGGCCAGGCCCGAAGGGCGGCCGCCCGAGCCGCACCGCAAGATCGACCGCGTCGGTCTGGAAATTGGCCATGCGGTCGCTGGCGACGATGCGCAGATCGATGTCGGCATGGGCGGCAGTGAAGTCGGGCAGGCGCGGGATCAGCCATTTCGAGGCAAAGGTCGGCGTGACGCTGATGGTGATATGTTGCGGCTCCGGGCGCAGCGCCTCGGTCGCTTCGGCGATCAGCTCGAAGGCGCGCCGCACATTGGCGACATAGCCGCGCCCGGCCTCGGTCAGCGCCAGCGTTCGCGGCTGGCGCTCGAACAGCTTCAGGCCGAGCTCGGCCTCGAGCCCCCTCACCTGCTGCGCGACCGCGCCCTGGGTGACGCGCAGTTCCTCGGCGGCAAGCCGGAAATTGAGATGGCGCGTCGCCACCTCGAAGGCGCGGAGCGCGTTGAGCGAAGGGAGCCTTCCGATACCATCCGCCATGCGAGTAGTTTTTCTACTGGATAAAAAAAGCGAAACTGGTTCGCGCGATCGATCCGCTCATGATAACAGAGCAGGAACTTCAGCGCAAAGGCGGCTTCTTCGCCTTTGACAGGCAGGAATCGATAGCGACATGGCGATAGAAAAAGTGGCTCTTGTGACGGCGGGCGGCAGCGGCATGGGGGCGGCGGCGGCGAAGCGGCTGGCGGCCGACGGCTTCAAGGTCGGCGTGCTTTCCTCCTCCGGCAAGGGCGAGGCGCTGGGCAAGGAGCTCGGCGGCTTCGGCGTCACCGGCTCCAACCAGTCGAACGAAGACCTCAAGCGCCTGACCGACGGCGCGCTGGAGCGCTGGGGCCGCATCGACGTGCTGGTCAACAGCGCCGGCCATGGGCCGCGGGCGCAGATCATCGAGATCAGCGACGAGGACTGGCACAAGGGCATCGACACCTATTTCCTCAACGCCGTGCGTCCGACCCGGCTGGTGACGCCGGTGATGCAGAAACAAAAGTCGGGCGTTATCATCAACATCTCGACTGCCTGGGCGTTCGAGCCGAGCGCCGCCTTCCCGACCTCGGCCGTGGCGCGCGCCGGGCTCGCCGCCTACACTAGGATCTTTGCCGACACCTATGCCGGCGACAACATCCGCATGAACAACGTGCTGCCGGGCTGGATCGACAGCCTCCCGGAGACCGAAGCGCGACGCGACAGTGTGCCGATGAAGCGCTACGGCACCTCGGAAGAGATCGCCGCGACGATCGCTTTCCTCGCCTCGGATGGCGCCGCCTACATCACCGGCCAGAACATCCGCGTCGACGGCGGAATAACGAGGGCGGTGTGAGGTAGAGCGGGCGCCGGCTCAGGTCATCCGGGTCTGCGGGAATTGAGCGCCCACAGAACCCCTAAAAAGACCACTGAGGCCACCAGGACGATCGAATTGCCGACCACGATGTTCCAAAAGCGTGTCGGATCGTCGGCGAGCGCGACCCAATTCAACCTGCCCCGGACTTCGCCCGTCTTGATGCCGCAGGCGATGTTGTAGATCGCCAGCGCAGCAAGCGCCGCCATCAGCACAAAGAGGTCGTTGTTCTTGTTGCGATCCATGAGAGCGGTTTCTAATAGCGCTTGGTGAAATTTTGCTTACCTTGGGTAAGGCAGCGGCCGTGGCACCGGCCGCGCGCTTTCGCTGTCAAATTGTTTGCCCGACGGCTACCGTGCGGCGCTGCAACGGAGGCAAGGATGAGCACATCTTTCAAGCTGGGCATCGTGGGCGGCGCGGGCTGGCTGGGCGGCGCCATTGCGGGCGCGGCGCTGGCAGCCGGAGTCGTGCGCGCGGAAGGTCTCGCCCTCTCCTACCGGAGCGCGAAGCCGGAGCGTTTCCCGGGCGCGTTCTGGACCGACGACAACCAGGCGCTCGCCGACCGTTGCGATGTGATCATGCTTTCGGTGCGGCCGCAGGACTGGCCGCCGCTTGGGCTGGATGCCAAAGGCAAGCTGGTGATTTCGGTGATGGCCGGGATCAGGCTGGCCGAGATCGGCGACAGGCACGGCACGCGCCGGGTCGTGCGCACGCTGCCCAACGCTGCGGCCGAGGTCTCAAAATCCTACACGCCGTGGATCGCGAGCAGCGAGGCCACCGAACAGGACCGCGCCATCGTGCGGGCAATCTTCGATGCCTGCGGTCTGCAGGACGAGGTGGCGAGCGAGCGCGACATCGATTACCTCACCGGCCTGACGGGCTCGGGTCCCGCCTTCCCGGCCCTGCTGGCGAACGCGATGATGGTGCACGCGATCGGCTTCGGCCTGTCGCCGGAAGTCGCGCGCCGCGCCGTCAACACGGTGCTGACGGGGACCGGGCGGCTGCTCGAGCTCAACGACGCCTCTCCCCCCGACACGGTCGAAGCCTTCCTCGGCTATCGCGGCACGACAGCCGCCGCGATCGAGACGATGCGGCAAGCGGGGTTCGACGAGGCGGTCGCCAAAGGGCTGGCGGCGGCATTCGAAAAGTCGATCGCGATGGGCAAGGCGTGAGCGGGCAGGCCGAGGCAGAAATCCTGGCTGAAAGTCGGCAAGGGCCGGTCGGGCGTGACCCCTGCAATGTCTCGAGTGCAGATCTTTTCGCCGGCCACAGCACCAAGCCAATTTGGGTCCGCTCGCCAATGCCAACACATGCAGAGGCCCAATGGGCATCAACGTAGCCGTTCTCGCCAGTGAGCCGGAGATCTGTCGCATACGTGTGGCGCCTTTGCTCGACGCGCTGACACGCGCCGGGGCGATAGCGGACTACGTGCTGCTGGACCGCGACCTGGCTCCCATCGGACGACGCGGCTTCGACGCCTTCAACGCCGTGATCGTGCAGCGGAACGTCAGCAGGGCGCAGCTCCGTTTTCTGGCGCGTCAGCGTCTGCGTTTCGTCTATGACATCGACGATCTGCTGCCGCGGCTGCCGGCGCACCAGCATCGCAAGAAGCAGGAGACCAGCCGCAGGATCGCCTGGTGCCTCGCGCATGCGGACGCCGTATCGACCCCTAACCAGAAGCTTGCAATCGAGCTCGAAGAGGCCACCGGCGTAAGTCTTCAAGGCCGCGGCATCGTCGTCCCGAACGGTCTGGAACCCGTCGCGGTCGACGAGAGCGGATGGGCCGTCCCGGCCAGGCAATTGCTTTGGGTGTCCAGCGACCTTCCGATGATCGAGACCGAGGCGCCGGGCCTGGCCGAGGCGATTGCCACCGCCGCGAACGAACTCGGCCTGAAGGCGATCCTGATCGGCCGCTTCCCGGATCGCATCAAGTCGCTGTTCGACCGGATCGACTATATCCCGAGACTTGGCTTCGCGGACTATCGGAGGTTTCTGGCCTCGCTTCGCCGGACGATTGCCGTCGCGCCCTTGCCCTTCCATTCGGAAAGCCACCAGGCCTTCATCGATTCGAAATCCGACATCAAGGCAGTCGATTTCCTTGGCCACGGCATTCCCGCGGTCTACTCGGCGGCATGGCCATACCGGAACAGCGATCTCGACCTCGCGCCGCTGGTGGCCAACGAGCCGCATCGCTGGCGCGAGGCGATCGCGGACGTTGCCGGGCATCCCGCCGGGCACATCGATGGCCCGAAAGTGCAGGCCGTTCACCGCCAGCGATCATACGCGACCGTCGCGACCATGCTGGGCGACCAGCTTGCCCGATCCGCCATGCCCTATCGGCCGCTGCCGCGCCCCTCGATCAACTCCGTCCTGCGCGGATGGGAGCAACGCATACGGCAATGGCGGCGGTCCCGACGCAAAAGCGCGTCGCGCTGAATCGGATTCAGGCGACGCGCTTTAAGTCTTCGCTCTTATGCATGTCGTTGCCCCAGAACCGCTGCACACTTCTGGGCGACATGCATTAGAGCAATTGACCGTTACACGGAAAGGAACTGGCTCAGGCAGCGGACATCCGGCTCGCGACCTCTTCGATTCTCGTGGCGGCGAGCTCGATCCCGGTGGTCATTTCGGTTGTCGCGACATAGTCGTGCGCCAGCTTGCTGAGGCTCGCCCGCTTGCTCTTCACGACACGCGCGGCCTCGGCGATCGCCGACGGCGAGGCATCGGGTGAAAGCACGAGGCCGGCACCCGAGGCGCTGACATGCGCGGCATAGCCGCAGTTCTGCGTCGTGACGACCGGCACGCCCGCCGCAAGCGCCTCGACGATGACCGTGCCGGTCACATCCAGGCGGGCAGGATGAACGAGCAGGTCGCAGGCGCCGAAAAGCCTGTCGAGCATGGCGTGGTCGGCCGCGCCGACGGCGACAATGCGATCACGGCAGCCTCGCCTGTCGGCCTCCTCGAACATCCGGCGCGCGCGTTTGTGCGCGGGATCGACGCCGGCGACCAGCAGCAGTGCGTCCGGCGCCAGGGAAAGCGCGGCGACAGCGCGGTCCAGGCCTTTGGTTCGTGGCTGCACGCCGATCCATAGCCACGCGTTCTGTCGCTCCTCGATGCCGAGGGAGCGGCGCAATTCCTGCCGCTCGGGGTCGGGCAGCGAGGGAAGAATGCGGCGGGGGGCGAGCGTGGGCGGCAGAACCGTGATACGTTCGGGCCGGATCGACCATGCGCGCCGGTAGGCATCGGCCTGGGGCTGGCTGAGCATGAGCAGGGCCGTGTTCGAGCGCGGGCCGCAACAGGCCTCCTCCAGCTGCCGCATGACGCGGTAGCGCGGCAACAGCTGCGATCGCCGCCGCTCGGCGAAGCACCAATCGCCACAATAGAGCACATCGAGCCCGGTCAGCTTCTGAAATCCGACGACCAGCTGCCTGCGGCGATCGACAGCGCCCTGAAGATCGCTCGCGAAGGCGGCCATCCGGCCATGATTGGTCAGACCCCGCGCCGGCAGTATGGTGATTGGAATGCCGGCCGCGAGTGGCCCCGCCGACGTGCTGTAGAGTCTCACGCGGTGTCCTCGATCGATCAGCACCCGCGCCACTCGCGCGGCATCCCGCTCAACCCCGCCCGCCCTGACGAGATCCGCGACTGCGATCGCAATCTCCATGCCGCTCCATCCTGCCATGTAGGAGCCTCGACTGCTCCCTACTCCAATTGCTCACCCGAACCGAAACCGCGAGGCCTCCCGCGGTCCGCAATGCTCCCAGCAGCAGGGGCGCTAACACACGCACGGATGTCTGTTAAGGCACAATACAGTGAGCCCCACAAGACAGCGTCACGGGTATACTGGTCCCCCGATCGGAACTATTCGCAGCACGCTAAAAAAGCATCTGCTTCAAGGTCGGAAAACGAACCGGCTCCTTCACCGGCGCGGCTTGTATTTTTGTGCCCATGCCCACGTCGCCGCGCAACAGGTTCGCTATCGGCGTTCCACGGTCAGCACCACGGGCATTCCCCAAGGCACGCCGAGCGGCGCTTGAAGAAGCGAGACCTTGCCGACCACGACCTGCGCTTCCCGCCGTGCGTAATGCTTCAGCCTGTAGTTTCCGGAGCGGACGCTCAGGCCGGCGATCGGCCGCCGCCTGGGCGATCGGCCGCCTGGGCGATCGGCGACGAGGCATGGCAGGCGACGATTCGCTCCGGTGAGAAGGCTGCGCGAAAACAAATGCGCGGTCTCGCGACAACCTGCCCAATCTTTTGGCAGGACATTTTCAGAAACAAACAATATTGAGTAAAATTGACCAGAATTCGCGCAATTAAGTGTATTAGGACTTCCTTATTATATTCATCTGCAAGAATTGATAGATGAAATGAAATTTTTCCCTGTACTCCATGGTGATTCCTTGGAACGATAGCGTGAGTTGCAAGTTGGTCCGCAAGCGGCCGGTGGAACCCCGCATCCGCCGATCGCGCGGGCCAGCATCACGAGGAAGGATCGACCGATGACCACCGTCGTCAACGCCAAGGGCGTCCCTCTTCCCTATAGCGGCGCTTCCACCCATTGGTTCTCGGCCACCGGCGCCGGGCCGGAAATGCACGGCACCTCCGGCAACGATTCCTTCTGGGGCGACACCAGCGTCAACGTCACCATGTATGGCGGCCCGGGCGACGACTACTACCACCTCTATTCGACGATCAACCGGGCGGTCGAGCTGCCCGGCGAGGGCGTCGACACCATCGACACCTGGATGAGCTACAAGCTTCCCAGCAATTTCGAGAACCTCGTCGTCACCGGCAACAACCACTTCGCGTTCGGCAACTCGATCGACAACATCATCAAGGGCGGCTCCGGCAGCCAGACCTTTGACGGCGGCCTTGGCAACGATGTGCTGATCGGCGGCGGCGGGGCCGACACTTTCATCATCACCAAAGACCATGGCAGCGATCTGATCACCGATTTCGGGGCCGACGATACGGTGCGCCTCAATGGCTATGACTTCACGTCCTTCGCCGACGTCAAGGCGCATATGATCCAGGCGGGCACGAATCTTCTGCTCGACCTCGGGTCGAACGAGGTGCTGGTGTTCAACAACACGACCGCCGACAAGATGCAGGCCAGCCAGTTCGAGCTGCCGATCGACAAGTCCGGAATGACGCTCGCCTTCTCCGACGACTTCAACACGCTGAGCCTTTCGGACGGGCACACCGGCACCTGGGATACCAACTTCTGGTGGGGGGCGCCGAACGGCAGCACCTTGACCGGCAACAACGAGCTGCAGTGGTATATCGACGCCAATTACGGGCCGACGAGCTCGGTCCACCCGTTCAACGTCGACAACGGCGTCCTCACCATCACCGCGGCGCAGGCACCAGCGGACATCAAGCCCTACATCAACAATTACGAATACACCTCGGGCCTGCTGACCACCCACGACTCCTTCTCGCAGACCTATGGCTATTTCGAAATGCGGGCCGACCTGCCCGAAAACGCCGGCGCCTGGCCGGCCTTCTGGCTGCTGCCGGAAGACGGCTCGTGGCCGCCGGAGCTGGACGTCGTGGAAATGTACGGCCAGAACCCGAACCAACTCCTGATGACCGCGCACACCAACGAGACGGGAACGCATACCAAGATCGGGTCGACGGTGAACGTCTCCGACACCGACGGCTTTCACACCTATGGCCTCTTGTGGACGCCGGACAAGCTCGTCTGGACCTATGACGGCGTGCAGGTCGCGGAAGCGGCGACGCCCTCCGACATGCACAAGCCGATGTACATGCTGGTCGATCTTGCGATCGGCGGCCAGGCCGGCGTGCCGCCCGATCATCTGGCCACGCCGGCGCAGATGAAGATCGACTATATCCACGCCTACACGCTGGACGATCTGCAGCAGGCCCATGTCAGCATAGCGGGCGAACCCACGGCCTAGGCAGCGGCGCAATGGACCAGCGCTGCCAAGAGCTTGCGGGACTGTCGAGGCCGCCCGGCCTGCGGCCGGTGTTCCGGCGCGCCGTCGCCGATCTCGGCCTGTTCTCGCTGCTGATCAACATCCTGCTGTTGGTGATCCCGCTCTACCTGCTGCAGGTCTATGACCGCGTCCTGCCCTCCTCCAGCCTCGAGACGCTGATCTACCTGTCGGCGATCGCGGTTGCAGCGCTCGCCTTTCTCGGGCTGCTGGACGCGGTTCGCGCCATCTACGCGCAGCGCGTCGCGGCCACCGTCGACCGGAGACTGGGCGCGACGACATTCGCCGCCTCGCTCGGCGCCAGACATGCCGGCGGCCTGTCGCCGCTGCGCGACCTGGCCTCGGTCTGCGCCTTCATCAGGTCGCGCGGGGTGGCGGTGCTGTTCGACCTCCCCTTCGGACCCGTCTTCCTCGCCTTGCTCTATCTCATCCACCCGGTGCTGTTCTGGCTGACGCTGGCGGGTGCGGTGCTCCTGCTGCTCCTGGTCGTGGCCAACCAGCTTGCCATCGGCAGGAACGACGCCTTGGCCCTGGAGCGCTCGGCCGTCGCCAGCCAGGCGGAGCAGGCCTTTGCCCGCAATGCCGAGACGCTGCGCGCCATGGGCATGGTCGAGAATGCCGCGCGGGTCTGGGGACGGCAGGTGGCGGAAGCGCTCGCCCTGCACGACCGCTCCGCCGGCGCCAACGCTGTCTTCAGCGGCGCATCGCGGGCACTGCGCATGGTGCTGCAGCTGGCGATCCTCGGCGCCGGCGCCTGGCTGGTGCTGGAAGGGCAGATGACGGCGGGCATGATCTTCGCGTCCTCGCTGGTGTCGTCGCGCGCGCTGCAGCCGCTCGACCAGCTGATCGGGTCCTGGCGGCAGATCGTCGATGCCAGGCGGGCGTGGACGCGGCTGCAGGCCGCGCTGGCGGCGCAACCGGCGGAAGCGCGCAAGCTCGCTCTCCCCGACCCGAGCGGCGCAATTGCGGTGCAGGACCTGTTCTTCCTCGCGCCGAATGCGGGTTTCGGCACCGAGCCCATCCTCAAGCGCCTGAACTTCGCCATTCGCGCAGGCGAAGCGGTGGCGATCGTCGGTCCGAGCGGCGCCGGCAAATCGACGCTGGCGCGGCTGCTGGTCGGCGCGCTGCAGCCGAGCGGCGGCTCGGTCAGCATCGACGGCGCCGAGCTTAGAACCTGGGACGAAAACCAGCTTGGCCGGCAGATCGGCTATCTGGCGCAGGAGGTGGAGCTCTTTCCCGGATCGATCGCGGAAAACGTCGCCCGCTTCGACCCAGCAGCGCAGGACGGCGCGATCGTCGAGGCGGCAAAGCGGGCAGAGGCGCACGAGCTGATCCTGGCGCTGCGCGACGGCTACCAGACCATGATCGGCGCGTCAGGCGCGCTGTCGGGCGGCGAGCGCCAGCGCATCGGGCTGGCGCGCGCCCTCTACGGCAATCCGCGCATCCTGGTGCTCGACGAGCCCAGCACGCATCTCGACGGCAGCGGCGAGGCGGCGCTGGAAGCGGTGCTTGCCGCGGCGCGCGCCGCCGGGGTGACGACCATCGTCATCACGCACCGCCCCGCGATTGCAGCCGCCTGCGACCGCGTGATGCTGCTGCGCGGCGGCGTGATCGAAGCCTTCGGCGCCAGCGCCGAGGTGCTGCGGCAGCCGGCAGCGGCCAAGCCGAACACGGTGGTGACGGGATCGTTCGCGCCGACCATCCGGGCGCACAGCATCCGCTTCGGGTCTTAGGCGATGGAACAGAGCCTCGCCTGGGACCGCCAGCCGCGCACCGACTTCCGCCGCGTGGCATTGACCGGATATGCGGCGATAGCGCTGCTGGCCGGCGGCTTCGGCTACTGGGCGGCCCTCGCGCCGCTCTCGGGCGCGGTGATCACGCAAGGCACGATCGCGGCGACGGGCGGCAACATCCTGATCCAGCATCGCGAGGGCGGGATCATCCAGCAACTGCTGGTGCATGAGGGCGACCGCGTGCGGCAGGGCCAGCCGCTGGTCCTGCTCGACCGGACGGCGGCCGAGGCGGACCTCAACCGGCTGACCAGACAGTCGATCGCGCTCACGGCAAGCGCGGCGCGGCTGGAGGCGGAGCGCGACGGGCTGGACAGGCTGGCGCCGATCAGCCAGGCCGCGCCGGCGCCCTTCCAGCAGGAATTCCAGGCCCTCATCCGCGAACAGCAGAAGGAGTTCGACGCCAGGCTCGCCCGCTTCCGCTCCGAACAGTCGATCCTGGCGCAGCGGGTCGCCATGCATCGCGAGTCGGTGCAGGGCCTGAACGCCCAGAAGCTCGCCATCCAGCAGCAATCGGACGTCGTCAAGAAGGAGCTCGGCATCAAGACCAGCCTGCTCGACAAGGGCCTGACCAACCGCACCGAATATTCGCAGCTCCTGCGCTCAGAGGCCGACCTCGTCGGCCAGGCCGGCGCGCTGGAGGCAAATCTTGCCGCGGCCAACACGCAGATCATCGAGGCCGAGCAGCAGACCGAGCGGCTGACCACGCAGCGCGTCGAGGAAGCGCTGACCAAGCTCGACGAGGTCCGCACCAACCTCGCCGACATCGAGGAGCAGAGGCGGGCCGCTCAGGCCGTGCTTGCCCGCACCACGATCACGGCGCCGGCGGCCGGCATCGTGGTGTCGTCGACCTACAATTCGGCGGGCAGCGTGATCGGCGCGGGCGAAAAGATCATGGAGATCCTGCCCACGGCAGCGGGGCTGGTCGTCGATGCCAAGCTGCGGCCGAAGGATGTCGACCAGGTGCGCGTCGGCCAGCCGGCCAAACTCAGGCTGTCGGCGCTCAACATGCGGCTGACGCCGGAGATGTCGGCCACGGTGACGCAGATCTCCGCCGACCGGCTGGTCGACCAGACCACGCACGAGCCCTATTTCCGCGCCAGGCTGAAGATCGCGGACCGGCTGCCGGCAGGCGTGAAGGCCGAGCAGCTTTATCCGGGAACGCCGGTGGAGGCTTTCATCAGCACCGGCGAGCGGACTTTCTTCGAGTATCTGGCGCGGCCGATGCTCGATTCCTTCGCGCGGGCGTTCACCGAAAGATGAGCGGCAACAACGCTCGCGCAGCCGAAGACAAACCGGCTGCGCCCTGCTAACAATCCGCCAGATTCGACAGAGCCAACCCGACGCAGCTGGCAACAATGAGCATCAACGTAGCTGTTCTCGCCAGCGATCCCGACATCGGGCAGATACGTCTGGCGCCTTTGCTTGATTCACTGGTCAAGAGCGGAGTCATTGCAGACTACGTCCTGCTCGACAACGACATGGCGCCAATGGGCCAGCGCAGGTTCGACCATTTCAACGCGGCCATTGCGCAGAGAAACATCAGCGGGACGCAATTGGATTTTCTGGCGCGCCGCCGCCTGCCGTTCATTTACGACATTGACGACCTGCTTCCGCGGCGGCCGTTCCAGCAACGCAAGCTGGAGCAGACCAGCCGCCGGATCGCCTGGTGCCTGGCGCATGCGGAGGCCGTGTCGACGCCCAACCAGAAGCTCGCAAGCGAGCTCGCGGAAGCCACCGGCGTCGATTTTCAGGATCGCAGCATCGTCGTTCCGAACGGCCTCGAGCCGGTCGCCGTCGATGCGAGCCGATGGGCCGTGCCGGCCAAGCGGCTGCTCTGGGTTTCAGGCGATGTTCCGCTGATCGAGACCGAGACGCCGGGCCTTACCGAGGCGATTGCGGCGGCGGCGAACGAGCTCGGCCTGAAGGCGATCCTGGTCGGCCGCTTCGCCGACAGCATCCGGTCGCTGTTTCGCCAGCTCGAGCACATACCGGGGCTGGCTTTCGCCGAGTATCGGCGGTTTCTCGCCGCGGCCGAGGCGACGATGGCGGTCGCGCCGCTGCCGGTGCATTCGGAGCGTCACCAGGCCTTCATCGATTCAAAATCCGACATCAAGGCGGTCGATTTCCTCGGCCACGGCATCCCGGCGGTCTATTCGGCGGCCTGGCCATACCGAAACAGCGATCTTGCGCCGGGACCGCTGCTGGCCAACCTGCCCGGCTGGCGCGAGACGATCGCCAGCGTCGCCGCGCATCCGGCCCGCCACATCGACCTTGCAAGCGTCGGCGCCGTGCATCGGCTGCGGTCCTATGCGACCGTCGCCGCGGTGCTCGGCGAGCGGCTGGTCGCCTCGTCCATGCCGTCGCGGCCGTTGCCGCGGCCCTCGGTCAACGCTGCCTTGCGGCGCTGGGAGCGACGCTTCCGGCAATGGCGGCGAACCGCATTGCAGGGACGCGGCTGAAGCGGCCAGCCCGACGAGGTTTGCGCCGGCGAATGTCGTTCCCCTGGCCTCTGCCCCAAGGCATATGAATATTCGGAAGCGTTGGCGCGGCACTAGGGGTGGGGTCAATCCTCGTAAGAATCTTCATTTTAGGGCGGGCTCAACCTTCGTAAGAATCCATATGAGCAAAGCCCTGGCCCCCTGCCCGGCCCCCTCTGGGACAGGATTCGCCGGCTCTGGCCCAACCCGCACATGCAAAAGCGGGATGGCCATTATGAGCAGAGGCTTTATAACGGTGCCGAGATTTCCGATAATCATGGGGAGACGATGCGCTACATACGTCCGCATTCAATAGAAGATGCCGCCGGCCTTTTGGCCGGATCAACCGGCACGGCAGCCATTCTGGCCGGAGGCAGCGACCTCTTGGTGAGGATGAAGGGTGGCTTCATCGAGCCCGAGCTGATCGTCGACATCAAGGCGATCGAGGGCCTGAGCGAAATCAAGCAGACGGCAGACGGCTTCAGCATCGGCGCCGCGGTGCCCTGCGCGGCGCTGGGCGAGAACAAGGCGCTCAAGGCGGCCTGGCCGGGCGTGGTCGAGGCGGCCAATTTGATCGGCTCCAAGCAGGTGCAGGGACGCTGCACCATCGTCGGCAATCTGTGCAACGCCTCGCCGGCCGCCGACAGCGTGCCGGCGCTGGTGGCGGCGGGTGCGAAGGCCGTGGTCGTCGGGCCGTCTGGCAGGCGCACCATCGCGGTCGAGGCCGTGCCGACCGGACCGGGCCGGACCTCGCTCGCCAAGGGCGAGATCGTCGAGGCGATCCTGCTCGACAAGCGGCCGCCAAATGCGGGCGACGCCTATCTGCGCTTCATTCCGCGCACCGAGATGGACATCGCCGTGGTCAGCGCCGGGGTGAACCTGACGCTCGACGATGCGGGCGTGGTGAAATCGGCCCGCGTGGCGCTGGGCGCCGCCGCGCCGACGGTGCTTCTGGTCGAAGAGGCGGCCGAGATCCTGGTCGGCTCGAAGCTCGACCAGGCGACGCTGGAGCGGCTGGCCAAGGTCTGCTCGGGCGCCTGCCGCCCGATCGACGACAAGCGCGGCACCATCCATTTCAGACGAAAAGTTGCGGGTGTGCTGGCCACGCGTGCCGCCACCACCGCCTATAAGCGTGCAGGAGGCAAGTGATGGCCGGCGTAGCGGTTTCAACGACAATCAACGGCGACCACGTCGAGTATCTGTGCCAGCCCGACGAGACGCTGCTCGACGTGCTGCGCGACCGGTTGGGCCTCACCGGCGCCAAGGAAGGCTGCGGCACCGGCGACTGCGGCGCCTGCAGCATCATCCTCGACGACCGGCTGGTGTGCTCCTGCCTGGTGCTCGGCGCGGAGGCGGAAGGCCGTCAGATCGAGACCATCGAGGGCATGGCTCAGGGCGACCAGTTGCACCCGCTGCAGCAGAAGTTCCTCGAGCATGCAGCGCTGCAATGCGGCATCTGCACGCCCGGCTTCCTGATCGCGGCCAAGGACCTCTTGGCCAAGAACCCCGACCCGACCGAGGAGGAGATCCGCTTCGGGCTGGCGGGAAATCTCTGCCGCTGCACCGGCTATGACAAGATCGTGCGCGCCGTTCAGGACGCGGCCGCCGTGATGAAGGGTTGATGACGATGAACTTCGATCCGCGATACTCGGGACGCAATTTCACCTCCGTCGGCACGCGCCCGATCCGCCCCGACGGCGTCGACAAGGTGACGGGACGCGCCCGCTACGGCGCCGACTTCAACATGGCCGGCCAGCTGGTCGGCCGGATCTTGAGAAGCCCGCACGCCCATGCGGTGATCAGGAACATCGACACCTCGAAGGCGGAGAAGCTCGCCGGCGTGAAGGCGGTGATCACGGCGAAGGACCTGCCCGACCTCACAGATGGCGATGCCGCCATGTACGACATCCTCGACAACTGCATGGCGCGCAAGAAGGCGCTCTATGACGGCCATGCGGTGGCCGCGGTCGCGGCGGTAGACGCCCGCATAGCCCGCCAGGCGCTGAAGCTGATCGAGGTCGACTACGAGGTGCTGCCGCATGTCACCGATGTCGACGAGGCGATGAAGCACACCGCACCGGTGATCAACGACACGGTCTTCACCGAGGGTGCCGAGGAAAAGCCCGCCAAGGCCTCCAACGTCACCAAGCGCAGCCAGTTCGGCCATGGCGACACCCATGCCGGCTTCGCCCAGGCCGATTTCGTCGTCGAGCGCTCGTTCAAGACCGAGCAGACGCATCAGGGCTATATCGAGCCGCATGCCTGCGTCGGCAGCGTCAACCCGGACGGCACCGCGGATCTGTGGGTCTGCACCCAGGGCCATTTCGTCTACCGCCAGCACTGCGCCCAGCTGCTCGGCATCGAGGTCTCCAAGCTGCGCGTCACCTCTTCCGAGATCGGCGGCGGCTTTGGGGGCAAGACCCATGTCTGGGCCGAGCCGGTGGCGCTCGCGCTGTCGCGCAAAGCCGGCCGCCCGGTGAAGCTGGTGATGACCCGCGACGAGGTGTTCCGCGCCTCCGGCCCGACCAGCGCCACCTCGATCGACGTTCGGATCGGCGCCAGGAAGGACGGCACGATCACCGCGGCGGAAGCGACGCTGCGCTACAGCTGCGGCCCCTATGCCGGCATGTGGGCCGAGATCGGCGCCATGACGGCGTTCGCCTGCTACAAGCTCGAGAACGTCAAGACCGTCGGCTACGAGGTGCTGGTCAACCGGCCGAAGACCGCGGCCTATCGCGCGCCGTCGGCGCCGATGGCGGCCTTCGCGGTGGAGAGCGCGATCGACGAGCTCGCCAAGGAGATCGGCATGGATGCGGTCGAGTTCCGCATCAAGAACGCCGCCCAGGAAGGCACACGCTCCTCCTATGGCCCGGTCTACGGCCCGATCGGCATCGGGCCGACGCTCGAGGCGGTGAAGCAGCATCCGCACATGAAGGCGCCGCTGAAGGCAAACCAGGGGCGCGGCATGGCCTGCGGCTTCTGGTTCAACTTCGGCGGCCAGACCTGCACCGACCTGAACATCGGCATGGACGGCTCGGTCTCGCTCGCCGTCGGCACGGTCGACGTCGGCGGCTCGCGCGCGTCGCTGTCGCTGGTGGCGGCGGAGGAGCTCGGCATCGACTATGCCCAGGTCAAGGCGGTGGTCGCCGACACGTCCTCCCTCGGTTACAACGACATGACCGACGGCAGCCGCGGCACCTTCTCCTCCTCGATGGCGACCATCTCGGCCGCCCGCAATGCGATTAAGACGCTGCGCGAGCGCGCAGCGCAGATGTGGGAGATTCCGGTCGACGACGTCGCCTGGGAACAGGGCCACGCTGTGGCTAAAGGCGAAAAACACGGCAATCTCGGCAAGCTGTCGCTGAAGGAGATCGCAGCCGCCGCGGCCAAGACCGGCGGGCCGATCGCCGGCCATAGCGAGCTCGTCGCCGACGGCGCCGGCGTCTCCTTCGCCACCCATATCTGCGACATCGAGGTGGACCCCGAGACCGGCTTCACAAAAGTGCTGCGCTACACGGTGGTGCAGGATGCCGGCAAAGCGGTGCACCCGACCTATGTCGAGGGCCAGTACCAGGGCGGTGCGGCGCAAGGCATCGGCTGGGCGCTCAACGAGGAGTATATCTACGGCCAAGACGGGCGGCTGCAGAACCCCGGCTTCCTCGACTACCGCATCCCGGTCTGCTCCGACCTGCCGATGATCGACACCCAGATCCTGGAAATCCCCAACCCCAACCACCCCTATGGGGTGCGCGGCGTCGGCGAGACCTCGATCGTGCCGCCGCTGGCGGCGATCGCCAACGCGGTGTCGAACGCGGTCGGCGTGCGCATGACCCACATCCCGATGTCGCCGCCGCGGATTCTCGCGGCGCTGGAGGCGGAGCGGGAAGGCTGAAGCCATTCCAGCGGTCTTCCGTCCGGAATTGCGTCAAAACAAAGGGATGGAGCATGATGCCGAAAAGGTCGGACATGCTCCATCCCCAATGAGGGTCTAGGTCCGATGGTCGCCGTCACGCTCTGGGGTTCGCTCAGCGCCGCCGCCGGAGGCAAGGACAAGCTCGACATCGAGGCCAAGGACATCAGGGAGCTGTTCCGCAAGCTTTCGGAACAATATCCCGGCATCGAGCCCTGGATCGACCGGGGGATTGCGGTGTCGATCGACGGGGTAATTTATAGGGATACGTGGGGGAAGGAGCTGCCGCCGGGGGCGGAGATTTTTCTGCTGCCGCGGTTGGCTGGGGGGTGAATGGGGGCCTGCCTCAACCTATCGATGATCTCGATCTTGGCCAACCACCGCGCGCAAAAGCTCAAATAACTCGACTCTCCCGAGGTTCGCCGAAGCCGACCGCAGCAGGTAGTCAAACTTCACCAAAAGTGCCGCATTTCTTCTTGGATTCAACAGTAAGCATTCCGACCAAATATCCGCTTCATTGTCGATTGCTGCTGAATACTTCAGAATCCAGTACATTAATATTTGCCTAAAATCCCCAGATACAAAATTTCTATCGGTGTGCTTCACTTCAACAAGCATCCCTCCGATGGCAAAGTCCCCTGCTCCAGACGCAATCCAGCCCAACCCTGGGATCACGGGGCTTCTTTCCAGTTGCGCCTCGGGCCTCTGACGTCCAACCCTCTGCAACATAGCGACTAAATTGCGCGCGGCATGGCTTGCTATATACACATCCCATTGATCGAGTTTTTCTGGGATCTTCGCATCATAGTGCTTTGCTTGACGCTCCGTTGCGATCCGGAGGCAATCTTCCCAACTTGGTGCACTGTGTCCACTGAGAATACCCTCTGCTCGAACTATTGCGAGCTCAAATAGCATCGCTTTCTGGAGCTTACTATGCTCAACGAGCGTATCCGATATTGGCTTTATACCTGAGAACGAGAACATTTTTCTGTTTAGCGAACTCACCAGCCCGCCGGACAGACGGGGAAAAAGCACATCTAGTACCCCCGGTATATCCCGCGCTACAGTCCTCGGATCACGAAGAGGGAGCCGTTCAAGCGACATCTTTCGCCCAATCTTCGTAGCAAGATGCAAAGGTAGCGCCACCGGCCGACTCAAACCCGAGCCGCCAAACCTGACCTAACGACCTCCGCAACTGACTCCTAGCGTGAGCGCCGTCGTCGCCAAAATTCCCTGCTGCCAGCCAGAGCATCCGCTGCTCATCAGCCCCTAAGTTCTGCCACTGATTTCTCAAACGGGTGAAGCTCGCACGTTCGCGCCAGTACCTCCAGCAGTCGATACAGGCACGCTTTACCGACTGCGAAGAGGTATGATCGTAGACACCCCGAATAAACGCGCCACGCACCTCCGTCCTTTTAAATCGTATTGCACGTAAGAAGTGGAGAATATTTGCCTCAGGCAATAGAAGGTGCGATGCTGTCGACAACACGTCATCAAGCAATTGGTCAATATGATCGAACACAGCCTTAAACTCATCATTTGATCTTACTGAATATACCCCTCTCAAGATCTTCGACCAAGAAGCCCTAAACGAATCAAGATTCTTAGGATCCAGCAATGTAGCGCACAATTGAGCAGCCACCGCCGGCTCTTGGAACTTCAGGGCACGACCTATTTGTGCTAGCACGAAACTGTCTGGTTGTGACTTTTCTTTTTCGAGGTCAAGCAAAAACTGGATGTCAATCTCATCGAAAGATTTCTTCAGTTGCTCGTATTCGCCCCGAGCCATGTCGGAATACGGATCAAAATGCAGATCAAGCTCTCTCAGGGCAACACTTGCGTCTTCGCCGCCACTAAGTTGAGCAGCAATGTAATCAATATAGTGCTTTGCACTCAGTATAGTAGTTTTGCTTCGATTCAGCGACAGGCCGTAATCTGCAAGAGAATGCGAGAGCACCGAGAGCGCCTTATAAGCGTCCTGTTGAGAGCTGCAAATCAAGGTGAAGTCATCGACGTAGCGGTGCCAAACGATGCCTGCATCAGAAAGCGAGAGGTCAATTGGCGTCATCATCACCTCCGCAAGAATCCGGGCGCACTGTCCTCCCACAGGCAACCCAAACGAACGACCTGCAGCCAATTTACTCAGTATGCGATTGACCTGCAGCGCCACGGTGGAGTCTTTGCTCTCAAGGTCTTTGACAACATTTTCCAGTCGATGGTGATATATATGCTCGTAGAAACTTGAGATATCCGTCTGAACAACGACACATCCCTCCTGTTGGAGCGCCTTTTCCTCAAGGGTAACCTCCTTGTACGCTCGCCATGATCTCGCTCTATCGAAGAACTCAGGGTTCTGGCCTCCAAGACGGTATGAGTGCACCCGAGGGCTCCGATTTCCTTCGTTTGCTTGGGCGATGGCAAGCCCAAGCCCGTTCAAGTACAGATTCCAAAACGGGTGGATCTTTGTGGTAATGCGAAATCCATGAGATCTCGAAGGGGCTAGCAATCGTTCAGAGCCGACCGTAAGCTCGTTCATGAATGCAACGGCTTCTTTCTCGGGCTTGTCGTCAACGAACTTGAATAAAGTGAAACAAATTTCGGACAACTCTTTCGACTTATCTTTGATAAACGCTGCATCTACATCATATGGCAGCGTATCATTCTCGCCAGCCTGACCGATCTCTAAAGCCGCCTGTAAGAAATGCTCTCGTTTTACTTCCATCTTTACCCCCATTCTGCCCATCAGCCGCCGCAAATCAGGCTGGGAGCCCATCACGCAGTCGGCATGAGGCTGCGACGTCTCGTGAGATTCGTCCCAGTCGGCCCGCCGAGTAAGTTTGCGACGCAAGTCCCCAAGGGCTGACATTAGGTATAGCGAATTGCGACTACAACCAAGAGGTCTCGGCTGCTCAACGGCGATCACATAGAAATTGTGCGGCCGCACGACTGTTTCGTTAGCGCTTGCTGAAAAGCAGTATGGAACACTTCATAGAGGCCGCCGTTGAGCGCAACGCAGGCGCGAAGGCACATAGAGCAAACTATGACCAAGCTGTCCCGTATTCCGCCTCTTAGCAAAACGGGAAAGAAGCACGGCGGTGATCCGACCGATGATCAGGGCCGCTTCTACCTGTGCCCGATCTGTGGGCAGCAGGTCGATAAGCGAGATCTACGACAGGTCATCTGGCACGAGAAGCAAGGGCACGAACCGCTCGAATTGGACATGTAAGCGCAGGCGACCAGCCCGCGACGATTCAGTTTGCACCTCGTGCTCGAAACGCATTCTGCTAGAGCAGGTCTGCCTTATCCCCCGCTGTCTTCACTCTCGTCCGAGAGGGCGTCCATTGACACCAAGAGCTCCCGCGCACTGACCTTCCGCACGGGACCCGCAACGTCAAACTGGTGCTCTATCAGTATCGGGGTCGGAATCTCATTGGCCAAGATGCGAGCCCGAAGAAGATAGCTCCCCGGGCTCGTGGGCAGGAGTGCCAAATCCTCTTCAGCGCGAACCGTCTGGCCTGGCCGTATCGTTCCTATGGTTATATGAGCCACCGGCTCGCAACCGCGATCATCGACAACCATGAGCTGGTTAGCACGCTCCAGCTTGAGCTGGGCTAAGTAGGAGGTGCCTGGCACCTCGGGCATGCAGTCGGCCCGAAGCATCGACATCGCCTCTCCTTCCGGGCAATTGCAAGTCACTTCGAGATGTGTATCTCCGAGGGAGAACTCAGAATTGTTGGACAACAATAACCTAACCTGTATCACCCGCCTCCAACTTGAGTAATAGTAAGCACCGTCTCTCCAATAGTTCTTGTTCGAAAGAGGTCTTGGGAAGGCGAACATTTCGTTCCGATTTTCGGCGAAATCAGGCAATTTTTCTGGGAAGGTCAGGAACTCCCTTTCGAAGCTACTCGGCAAAGGCTGGTTCTCGGGGCCATGGAATGACAGCAAAACCCGAGCTTCGCTCCGCGCCACGTTGGCTGCTCCCATCATCGCGATCTCTCGAGGTGACGCAATCGCGGTGGCACTCCCTCGGCGGATATACACTGCGTCCTTGGTCAACTTGCCGTAGGCCCTCTTGAGGTAGAAGGGCCGTTGCTGCTTCGGTATGGAAATCACGGCTATGTGCTGGCCTTCGAACAGTCCTTCCTCGTAACGGAAGTTCAGCTTGCTCTCGAGCTTTCCATTTACGAATTCTTGGAGGCGAGAGTCATCGATGGCGCCTTCTGAGGACAATCCAACCACTTCCGCCGGATGGGGAGGGTTTTCCCTAAACCCCACTAGTATGTAACCGGTACCGTCCCGGTGCGCGTTGGCCAGCGCTAGGATGTCCTTTAGAATTTCCGACTTCTCTTCATCGCTGGCGCTGGCAAATGGATAGCGCTCCGCCTTATAGTCCAAGTCGGCCCCCTCGCCCCTGCAGCGCAACTCCTCCAGCAATGCGTTGGTTAGCATCTGATAGGCATCCCCTCACCGATGCGACGTCGCAAGCTTCAGCGCCAGGCCCACGAACACCAGTCCGGCGATCTTGTTCAGCCACAGCTGCCCCCGGTCGGACTGGCGCAGCCAGCGGCTGAGCGTTCCGGCCAGCATCGAGATCAGCGTGAACGACAAGAAGGCGCAGAGGATGAAGATGGCGCCGAGCAGCAGCATCTGGGCGACGATGCTGCCGCGCTCCGGATGGGTGAACTGCGGCAGGAAGGCGAGGAAGAAGATCGCCACCTTCGGGTTGGTCACGTTCATGACGATGCCGCGCAGATACATCTGCCGCATCGGCTTGGCTTTGCCGGCGGCGCTTGCCAGCGCCTCGGGCCTGGCGCGAAAGGCCTTGTAGGCGAGATAGATCAGATAGGCCGCGCCGATGATCTTCAGCGCGTCGAAGGCGGCTTGCGAGGTCTGGAAGATGGCCGCCACGCCGATGGCGACCGCAACGGTGTGGACGATCAGCCCGGTGCAGAGGCCGAGGGTGACGAACACGCCCACCATGCGGCCATAAAGCGCCGACTGGATGAGCACGAACAGATTGTCGGGCCCAGGCACAAAGGCCAGCAGCGTCGCGGCCGCGGCAAAGGCAACGATCGTGTCGAGTGGCAGCATCGCCGTGGCTTCCCGTTTCGGATGCGGTCTTGTGCACCATCGGCACGGCTTATGCAAAGGTCGCGGCGGTGCGCTGGACGGATGCAGCGATCCTATGTTCGACACCCCAAGGGCCAGGAACCAAGGCCCTGCTGTCAGTCGGCCATGATCCTTCAAGATTTTCCAGCGTCGTGGGAGCCCTCAGTGCGATCGGCATCCTCGCCTACCGGTGCCTCGTCGCGGTTGTCAGTGTCGGTGGTTTCAGCGTTGCCGGCAGTGACCTGCTACCGGGCCGATCCGGAAAGCCGCAAGGGCCGCCGCAGGAACGGGCCGAAGGACCAGGGCTTTCAGCTCACGCTTTATTGAGAGATCGGCAATCAAGCGCGCTTGTCATCGTCGTGATGACTGGCTGCGCAGCCCTTGTCGAGGGCGACGCCGCCTATGTCCGTCGGCGCAGGCCGCACAGGCCAGTGCTGCAGTGTCGCTTCACCGGCGCGAGGAGCCAGGCAAATTGCGGCCGTCGGCGAAGCGCGCTCTTCGCTTGCTCGCGACCTGCATCGCCGGCGTCCAGCCAAGGCCGCGGCATGCGATCCAAAGCAGAACGGCCTGACCGGCCAAGCCGACGACAATCGACGTAACGGCAATGCCCGAGATGATATCGGCATCCATGTTCGAGAGCCCCCGCCCCGCCTAAAACGCGCCGCGCTGAACCGGGTTCAGGCGGCGCGCTTCAGGTCTTCGTGTCGATGCACGTCGTTGCCCCAGTACCGCCCACACATCCGAGCGACATGCATTAACTTATGGCGTGAAGTATTGATCCCAATCGCGTCTGAGTCGAGGGCCGCCGCCTACTGCAATAAATGGACTTAGCCAAAAGGCGTATAGTGTGAGCGGCGCCGCATTTTTAAGCAAATTCAGCAAACGCAGCGGTTTTTCCTCTGGCGCCGTGCCTTTCGTCATCCCAGGGCGGAGCAAGCAGCGAAGCGACGCGCGCAGACCCTGGGACCCATACCGTTACCTGCGTGCGTTGCGACGATGCGGAATTTCTGCCCCGCCGCGTTCCACGGCGAGCGTCACGGCATGGATCCTCGGGTCAAGCCCGAGGATGACGAAGCGTCGGCGGCGCCGCCCCTACGCCTCCAGCGTCGGCTGGGTGTTGACCTCCAGCGCCTCTTCCGCCTCGTCCTCGTCGCCGAGAACCTCGCCCTTCACCGCCAGCGGGCGGCCGATCCAGATCGGGTCGAGCGTATGGTCACGCTTGGGGTTGGTGGTGTTGGGGTGGATGAGAATGCTCAGGCCGCCGTGGTTCAGCATCAGCCACGGCACGATCGAAGCGAAAATCTCGTTGGCGAAGGAGACCTGGTACATGGCCTGCTGGTGCGGGCCGACCGGCTCGTCGCGCCAATCGCCCAGCCGCACGCGGAAGCTTTCGCCGATGCGCTGGCGCAGCCATTCGGCATGCCGCCGCTCGGCCTGCCCGTCATAGTAGATATGGGCGTGATAGCTGGCGATCTCGGCGAGCCGGCGCGGACTGTGCGACTTCGAACCCGCGGCGTCTTCGTTCATCTCAATTCTCCCCTTCGACGATGGCCGCCCGGCGGAATTCCCCCCGCAGGGCCGCGCTGCGGGCCCTGCCCGCAGGCGGATGCCGGCTCATGGGTGGCGTTGGCGCTCCAGGCCGCATGGCCGGCCGATGTGAGCTGTTCGGAAGCGTCGTTCATGTTCTCTCCCGGGTCGCGCCACGCCTGTCGCCATGTGACCGCGGGAACAAGATATCGCTTGCCCGGCATCGTCAACAGCCATCCGAACGGCCGAAGCGACGAGCTGCTGTCTCAGTCCCTGCCCCGGCTCCCCCGACTCCCCGGATTCCGGCCGCCTGCCGGGAACCAAATGGCGGGCAAGACTGTTCAGCTTTCACTTTGATCCGACGCCGACCTGCCCGGCCGGGCACGCGGCGATGTCGAGGAGTCCCCATCATGAAGATTTCGTCCAGGTTCCGTTCCATCGCGTTTGCCGCCATCGCCGCCGGCAGCGTCGGCCTTGCCGGCGCCGCACATGCCGACACCGGCACGATCCGCTTCGCCGTCTACAAGGCGGCCTTCTTCGTCGGCGGCTCGGGTGGCGAGGGCACGCTGACCTTCCACGGCCGCCGCTATCCGATCACGATCGGCGGCATCTCGGGCGGCCTCGCCTTCGGGGCGTCCAAGACCTACTTCAAGGGCAAGGTGCGCAACATTCGCCGCGCCCGCGACGTCACGGGCGTCTATGGTGCTGCCGGCGGCGGCGGCGCGCTGGGCAAAGGCGCGCAGGTCATCGTCATGACCAACGACAAGGGCGCCGAGCTCGAACTCACAGGCCGGCAGGTGGGCCTGCAGGTCAATGCCGACCTCAGCGGCATGAGCATCACGGTGAAATAGCCGGCACCAGAATGCGGAGCGCCGCCTCCTGGCGAGGCGGCGCGGTTTCTCACTTGTTGGCGTGGGCCGACGGCGCCGTCTTGCCTTCAGTGGCCGACGGCATGCTCCTGATCGAGGCGCCCGTCTGGGTATCGGTGGCCGGCACGGTGGCGTCTTCGCCGGACAGCGGGCTACCCTGTCCGACCACATCCTCGCCGGTGGGAGCCTTGTTGTTGATGCCGTTCTGGAACGGCTGGCTGTCGGTGGTCAGGCCGCCAGCCTCGGTGGCGGTCAAGAGGTGATCGGCTGCCGACGCGGGGCCGGCAAGCAGCGTGAACGCTGCAAGGATGACGAAGGTTCGCATGAGGGGTCTCCAATGGGAGTTCAACGTCCCATGCGGCGCCCGACCTTGGGCTGTGCGGAAGGCCGAAAGCGGCAGGGACGGCCGTCCCTTCATGGCTTCAACGCCGCGCTTCAGCGCCCTGTTCCCGAAAAACGTCCGTGCGGCGCGCGTCGAGGCCGCGGTCTCGCCCTGCCCGGCGCCGGCGGTTGAGCCTGGCCCGGCGTCATATCACCGCGGTGACCCTGCCCGCCGCGTCGAGGCGGCAGCCGACTTTGGCCTGCCGGATTTCGATGCCGCCTTGCCTTGCGTAGTCTATGCGCACCTCGATGGGGGCATTGAGTCCGCCTCCGCGCCGGCGCAAAAGGCCGGCGCTTGCCACGTAGACACGCATGGCGCCGAGCGGCCTGGCGGCGGTCATGATCGCCGCGCGGCAGGTGCGCACCACGGCGGCCGGCGTGCCGGGGATCGCTTTCAACGGCGACAGCGGCGCGACGGGATAGCCCTTGGTGGCCCGCTGCAAATCGCCCTCGCCGGCCTTGGAGGGCCTCAGCGCGCGCGGCAGGGCGATGGGCTTTCCGGCGCCCTTGGCCGAGGGAGCGGCCGTCGTGACCGCGTCGGGACTGGCAGCCGATGCGCTTGCGGCGGCTGATGGATTGGCGCTGACGCCTGCCGACACGCCAGCGCTTGCGGCGGCTGATGGATCGGCGCTGACGCCTGCCGAGACGCCAGCGCTTGCGCTGCCCAGATTGGCGCCGGCGCTGACGCCCGTGCCGCCGGTGCCGGTCGATGCACCGACATTCGCACCGCCGACGCCGTCGGCGCTCGCGCCGACCCCGACGGAGGCGCCTTGCGAACCGGCGCTCACGCCAGCGTTCGCCCCGACGCCGCCGACGCTGGCGCCCACGCCCGCTTCAAGAGCCAAGGCCGGCCCGGTCGAGATTCCGATCGCCAGCGCGGCCGCAAGATAGTTTTTCATGGCCATCCTCCTGCTGCGGCATGCATCTCGCCTCACCATTCATCACCGGCGAGGTCGAACCTCGGCGGTCGCGTCGGAAGCAAGGCGGGCGGAAGCGTTATGGTCGCCACCAGATCGGCTTGCGGCTTGCGAAGCTGTTTGCGCGCAGGCACGGGACGCTCCGACACAGCTGCAAGCCGATGGGCCGGATTGCGGGCTTTCGGCGCGCGCGTCAGGCCCACCGCGCGGCCGCGCGCCTTGGCGACGTCATTGGGCTGCCGCGCGGCACCGAGGCTGCGGGCCAGGCCGTTTGCCCTTTCACGCTCTTCCTGCAAGGCCGCGCCGAGGCCTTCCGCGGCCTGCCGTGCCGCGTCGCGCTCCTTGCGCACAGCGTCGAGATCGTGTGCAGCGGCATCTGCCCGTTGGCGCGCCAGCTCCAGCGCCTCGCCGGCCTGCTTCAGCTCCGCCTCGGCCGCCTGCCGGTCCCTCACGGCGCCGGCCTGCTCGGCCGCGGCGCGATCCGCGCCGGTCTGGAGGGCGACGATGGTCTGGCGGGAGGTGGCGAGTTCCTGTTCCAGGCGCCCGACCCTTTGCCGCTCCACAGCCAGCGCCTGCTCGACCGCAGCCTGCGAGGCCTGCGTCGCGTGCTGCGCTCCAAGCATCGCGGCCTTCTCGTTGTCCCAGACGATGGCCTTGGCCTTGAAGCCCTCGATCGTGCGCCGCGCCGCCTCAAGGTCGCGCGCCAGCGCTTCGGCCGTCCGCCGTTGCTCCTCGAGGGCTTGTCCTTGCCTGGCCGCCGCATCAGTCCCTGCGCGTGCCTGGGCGCTCAAGTCGCGGGTGTTGCGCTGCATGAGGTCCACGGCCGCGCGCGCCGCCGCCAGTTCGCGGCGTAAGCCGGTCTCCTCATGCCCGCCAAGCAAGGCTTGCGCGCCTTGCCTGAGCGCCTGCGCCGCCTTGAACGCCAGTTCCGCGGAGAGTTGCGGCTCGGGGGCGCCCGCAGGCGCCGTGCCAGGTTCCTTCTCGATGTTGCCGCCCTGCGGAGCCGGCGAGTTGGCGGTGGCTGCGGCAACCGCCGGCGGTTCGGGCGCCGGCTTGTCGCCTGCGGCCGCCAGGGAGGCTGTCGTTTCCATGGCTGGCTGGGCTATGCGTTTGACCGTCGTCTCCGGCCGCTCGGCCTGGCCGCTTCTGGCTTGCAGGCAATCGGCGATCAGCTTTGCCAGCTCGTCGGTTTGCAGGCCCGCGGCTTCGAGCCTGCCGATGTTCGGCAGCTCGAGCCCGCCGGTCGCGTCGATGCTGAAATTCTGGTTGAGCTGCAAGCCTTCCACGGCACCGTCGCGCAGGGTCGTCCAGCGCCAGACGCGCAGTTCGATCCTGTCTCCCGGCGCCAGCTTGTCGTCGGCCGCCGCCTGGCTGCTTGCCGCAGATCCCAGCAGCAGAACGAGCCAGAGCGAGATGAGGCACAGCATGGGGCTGGGCGCTCTGCCGCGCCGCCCATGAAGCAAACTCAAATACCGCCGTTTGGTGGAGGTGGAGTCACGGTGGAGGTATGTCGACTGGCTACCCATCACTGAACCCTCCGGCTGCGCGACCCTTGCCGCTGTCTTCTCCGTGAACCCGCATCGCGCGGCTGCATGCCGCACCGAACGACGAATGATAGAAAAGCTCCCGGCCACGCCAAGCACCGCAAAAGGCTTAGGGACTGTCTCCTTTCAACTTAGCCGCTATCCATCCGTCGTGGGTGGTGGTGCGAGCGTTGAAATTCGCTCCCAGTCCTCTTAACGGGTGGCTCGAAAATTAGTTTCCGCTAATAAACACGACGGGCCGCGCCACGGTCGTGGCGCCTCATTGCGCCTCGCGCCGTCCGCCATCGCGCCCGCCGCTGCCCCACAAGGCGCGCGCGAACACGTTGCGCCTGCCCTTGCGCGGGACGAGGTTGATGTCGCTGACCATGATCGCGCCGCCCTTGCGGCGCTCCAGCGTGATCTTGCGGCTGTGGAAGGCCTCGAGCTCGGCCCGGTGCGCGACGCTGATGATGGTGACCTTGGGCAATTCGTGGATGATGGTCTGCATCATCTGGTCCTGGCTCTTCTCGTCCAGCGCCGAGGTCGCCTCGTCCAGCACGATGATGTCGGGGCTGTGCAGCAACAGACGCGCGAAGGCCAGCCGCTGCTTTTCGCCGCCCGACAGCGTCTGGTCCCAGGGCGCCTCCTCCTCGATGCGGTCCTTCAGATAGTCGAGGCCGACCTTGTCGAGCGCGGCGCTGATCTCTTCGAGCGTCCAGTTGTCGGCCGCGCCCGGATAGGCGACGGCGCGGCGCAGCGTGCCCGAGGGCACGTAAGGGCGCTGCGGCAGCATGAACAGGCGCCGGTCGGGGTGGAAGTTGACGCTGCCGCCGCCCCAGGGCCACAGGCCGGCGACGGCCCGCACCAGCGTCGACTTGCCGGAACCGGATTCGCCGGCCACCAGCACCCTCTCGCCCGGCTCGATCGCGACCTCGGTCTCCTTGACCACGGCGGTGCCGTCGTCGAGCGAGACGGAGAGATTGTCGAGCGAAAGCATCGCCTCGCCGTCGGTCTCGCCGCGCTGGATGCGGCCCAGCTTGTCGCTCTGTTCGGCGCGCTCCAGCCCGTCGAGCGACATCATCAGCGAGGCGATGCGCCGGGCCGAGGCGTTCCAGTCGGCCAGGCGCGGATAGTTGTCGACCAGCCAGCCGAAGGCGCCCTGCACGATGCCGAAGGCGGATGCCGCCTGCATGACCTGTCCGAGGCTCATGTCGCCGGCGAGGAATTTCGGCGCGCAGAGCAGCACCGGCACAACCGGGGCGAACAGGATCGACCCTTGAGACACCAGCGCGGTGCGCATGTGCTGACCGGTCAGCAGCGCCCATTGCTTGAGCACATGGGCGAAGTCCTTGTCGATGCCGCTGCGCTCCTCCTCCTCGCCGCCGAGCAGGGCGATGCTCTCGCCGTTCTCGCGCACGCGCGTCAGCGTGTAGCGCATTTCGGCCTCGGCCTGGTTCTTGCGCTCGGAGAGATGGATGAAGTTGCGGCCGATCACCACCATCGAGGTCGAGGTGATGCCGGCATAGATCACCGCGGTGATGACCAGGAAGCCGGGGATGGTGACGCTCTCACCGCCGATCGGCAAGGTCAGCGCGCCGCCGATGGTCCACAGCACGACGATGAAGGTCGAGGCGGCCAGGAAGGCGTTCAGCACGCCGGAGATGAAATCGACGGGCGACTCGGTGGCGATGCGCAGGTCCTCGGTTATGCGGGCCTCGGGGTTCTGGTGGTCGCCGCCGACCAGGTTCAGCTGGTAGTAGCGGCCGTTGGCGAGCCAGCGCGCGATGACGGCGGTGGTCAGCCAGGAGCGCCAGCGGCGCTGGATGGTCATGCGCAGATAGACCTGCGCCACGACAAGGCTGCCGCTGCAAAGCACCAGCGGCACGAACACGGCGCTGAGGAAATAGACGCTGCGGGCGTTGCGCTGCTCGAGCGCGTCGAAGATCGAGCGGTTCCAAACGTTGATGCCGTACTGGAAGCCGACATTGATGCAGATCATCACCAGGACGCCGATGGTGAACGGCCAGGCGAGCCTGTCGCCGCGGCGGCTCCAGTAGCCGCGCGCGCTGATCCAGAAGCGCCTCAGCAGATATTTCCTCCGCGCCCGGTCGGCCTGCTCCGGCGTCAGCTCCGGACCGGGCTCGACCGCATCGGGCGGCGGCGGCCCCGGCTCGCCGACGACCCCCGACGCGACCTCGACAGGCGAGACCTTGTCCTCGGGGGGCTTGTGCGAAGGCGACCTTTCTTCGCGCGCTGTCCTGGCGCGCGGTTTCCCGTCATGCGGCTTGCCGCGCGGCTTCCTTGGGCGCGCTTTCCCATCGCCCGATTTCGCTGAGCGCAATTTCTGTGGACGCGATTTCTCTGGGCGCGATTTCTCTGGGCGCGATTCCGCTGAGCGCGATTTTTCGTCGCGCAGTTGCTCTGCCCGCAGCTTTCCCGGCCGCGACAGCCTATCCTCCCCCGATTTGGCCCCATCGGCCGCTTTTGGCCTGGCGTCTATCTCCGACATCAGCCGACAACGGCTCAAAAATCAGAAGGTTTCATGCCTCCGGGATGCCAGGCCGGGGCTTCTGGTGTTCCAGATCCCGGCGACGGCCGCGCCGATGCGGCTCAGGGCAGCGGAGCCGGCGCGTCGGCGAGCGTTCTGAGATAGGCGATTGCTGCGACCGCACCGGCCTTATCAATCGAATCAATGGGGAACCAGAACCGAGACGCTGAGGGCGTTAGACACAGCAGATGTGACCATTGGCAAAGATGACTGACTCCACTTTGCTTGACGTGCGGTGGAAACCGGCGCCGGGCTTGGGTGCTCGGCGTCACACGTCCTGCTTCTTCACGAGGATCTCCGCACCACGCCCCCACTTCCGGGGATGTGGAGCATCCCCGGTTCCAACCCGATCTCACTTCTTGTTCGAAGCATGCCCGAATCGCCACATGTTAAAAGGCCGCCAGATACGTTAGAGCCTTCTCATATAATGTGAGGGACGGAGGAAAATGCAGGTCGTTGCGGTCGAGTTGGTGGCGAGACTTCGTGATGCGATCGAGGCGATTGGAAACCACCTCTCGGATATGGATAGCGGGTAGTGTCTCAGTTTGAAATTTGGGCGCAAGGCAAAAGCGCCTTGCCGCGTTTGCTCCCCTAGGCCGAACCGCCTATATGCTTGGTGGTATGGAGAACGAACAAGAAAATCAGCCGGACGTTTTTGAGCTGCTACGCGATACCGAGCGATCGCGCGTTCGGCTGGCAAAGTCCATCCTGGCAGCCTACAAAGCAAACGCAATGCCTCTCCCCGCCACACCGGAAGACATCACGTATTGGGAAAAGGAATTGTCAGACGCCGAGTTGGAATTGTCGAGGCTGCACGATGCCCACCGGACCTAAAGGCCAGAAGCGACCAGCCGACGTGATCGGCAACGCCGTCCGCGTCATGCGCATTGCTACGGGCGAGGAAGCCGACGATACGCCAGATGACGGTAAGAACCCAGCTGCCAAAGAGCTTGGGTCGAAAGGCGGAAAGAAACGCGCCGCCAACATGTCACCGGAGCGGCGCGCGGAGATCGCGAAGAAGGCGGCTGCGAAGCGGTGGGCTAAATAGCTAGCCGAGAAGATGGACGCCGTTGCGCCGAAGCCGGGAAAGCGCGGCCCCTACAAAAGCGCGTGGCCGAAAATTCAAATTGAGACACTACCGGATAGCGCGAAGCTGCAGGCGCTTGAGAAACGGTTGCCAAGGAATGCTCGGCCGGGAAGCGCCGAGGCGACAATGCTCTTGCTCGTTTATCAGGAAATGGAAAAACGCAAACGCTAGCCCAGATCACATCTGGTGGGTCTGCGCGATTGAACTTGTGCCCCTTGGCGCGAAGAAACACGTCCACCTGACTCTCTGATAAGTCTCGAACTTCATGTGTGGAATGATCGTCCGATAGAGCGTCACTAGCCGCTCACAGATGTGATATCGATCATCGGGCGCTGCCTGTACACGCTCTCTTGGGATGAACCACTCCGCTTGTTGTAGGTCATTCATGTGAGTCGGGCGGGACAGCCTGACATAGTAACCGTCTTTCGTCGCCCTGACGTCATTGGGATCGATTGGGTGGCAATCTTTGTTGCCGCAGCAAGCATAATGAAGAACCGGGTCAGTTTTGGCAGTGTACCAATCGTGAGCATTCGCACTGCTGGCTAAGGCAAGCCATATCAATGCAATAGGCCTTTTCAACTGCACCATGGAAGTAGCCCCTCGCATTTGCATAGCATATTAGTATATGCTAATCTAGGAGCTGAACTCGCATCGCTCAGCGAAAAAATCCACCGGGCCCCTTGTTTCAAGGTTCGACAGCCGGAGCAGATAAGCGATCGATTCATCGCGGATTAGCTATGGGCGGCGAGCCGAATTCGTTGCGAAGCCTGCGATCGTCGATGCTGGCTCTCGCTCGCTTTGACAGAAATCGAACGAACTCTCGTGGGGGGGGCGCCCGCATGCAGCGCAATGAACGACTTGCCAAGCTCCCGACGCTCCGACGCCGGTAGGTTATTTGCAACTCGGTACTTAGCTGGTCACTTGCTGGAGGAGCACATGGCGAAACTCACCGTTGATCAATATATGGCGGGGGCAGCCGCGCGACTTGGCCATCTGACGCAGACATATGCGATCATTTTTTTCGCCAATATCGGGACTATGTTCGCGATACTGGCGTACGGACCATCAGCGGGACTAGCCGCAAGGCTCGCGCTCGCGACGATTGTGGTCGCAATTACGGTTTATGGTGTTCTGGCTACTAGGTCCGCCATGGATGAGCTAAAGGCAATGCTGGATGATGCCGTCGACGACTTCTCGGGCAGCCGCTTCGGCGCTCATCTGAAGCAGATACCTGTGGCGCTGTTCATCGGAGCAAGCGTGATCCTCGTTCTTGCGATGGGCTTGACGCAGCTGTGGGCGATCGCTTCGGCCTGACTGGGACTGATCTTGACTGTGGACTGCGGCTGCACTTCAGGCTCGTTTAGCCGACGCGCCAGTTCTCACGGCAGGGGAACCGGCGTGTCGGCCAGCGTCCTGAGATAGGCGATCACGTTCAGCCGGTCGGTCTCGTCGGGCACGCCGCGGAAGTCCATGTTGACGCCGGGCGTCGTCAGCGTCGGACCGGCGAGGAAGATATTGAGGTCCTCATAGGTCCAGGCACCGTCCCAGGCGAGCAGGGTCTTGGAGTAGCGCTCGAATGTCGTCGAGGCCTTGTCGCGTCCGACGACGTTCCACAGGTTCGGCCCGATGGTGGAATTGTCCTTCGGCCGCACGACGTGGCAGGGGGCACAGGTGGTGGCAAACAGGGCTTGGCCCTTGGCCGGGTCGCCCTTCGCCAGACTGGCGGAAATCGGCGGCGGCTTCAGGATGACGACGCCATGCGCCAAAAGATAGGCGGCGATGTCGGCATGGTCGTCGTGCCTGGCAAGGTGATAGGGCGTGATGATGCCCGGCAGCTCGGTGGGGTCGCCCTGGATCCAGACGGCGTTGACGTCGGCGCCGGCCTCGACCAACACCTTGACGCAGTCGAGGCAGCCATTGGCGACGGCCAGCGTCAGCATCGGCTCGCCCCGCGTCGTGCCGTTGGCGTCGGCGCCATGCGCCAGAAGCAGCTGGATCATGTCGGCGGCGTTCTTCAGCACGGCAACGGTCATCGGCAGTCCGAGCTTCGACTCCTTGTTGACGTCGGCGCCGCGCTTGATCAGCAGTTCGGCCGCCTCCACATGGCCGCTGCGCACCGCCAAGAAGAGCGGCGTGGCGCCCTTCTCCTGCGCCTCGATGTCGGCGCCGGCATCGAGCGCCGCAGTGATGGCGCCGAGGTCGCCGCTCTTGGCCGCGTCGTGGAGCGGACCGGCGCGGGCGGCTGCGAGAGCACCCAGGAAAATCAGCAAGCTTGCGATGAGACCACGCATCCGGCCGTCCCTCCCGCCGATACGGATCGAAGAAGGTACACCCGATCAGGGTTCGCGAACAGTGCAGAGCGGGCCGTCGCGCGGCTTTCTAGGCGGCGCGGGCGGGAACCGGCTTCGGCTTCAGCACCGTCGCAAGCACGATGCCGGCAACGATGAAGACGGCGCCCAAGAGATCGTAGTCGTGCAGGCTCTCGCCGAGCAAGAGATAAGCGAGAATGGCGACGAACATGGTCTGCAGATAGAGCAGCATGCTCGCCCGGCTGGCGCCCAGCGTCTCGACGCTGCGGTTGTAGAGATAGTACATCAGCGCGCCGCCGGGCCCGGCCAGATAAGCGAGCGCCAGCAGGCCGTTGGCGTTCATGGTGGAGCG
Source organism: Mesorhizobium sp. M3A.F.Ca.ET.080.04.2.1 (assembly GCF_003952525.1). Taxonomy (NCBI): domain Bacteria; kingdom Pseudomonadati; phylum Pseudomonadota; class Alphaproteobacteria; order Hyphomicrobiales; family Phyllobacteriaceae; genus Mesorhizobium; species Mesorhizobium sp. M3A.F.Ca.ET.080.04.2.1. The sequence goes on from NZ_CP034451.1 coordinate 1,305,326, forward strand.
TTCGTCGTTGGCCAGTTCCCACAGATGGAAAGGCAGCGCGACCAGCGCCCCGGCCCCCAGCAGCAGCACGACCAGCGGCAAGAGCTCGATGCCGAATTTGGCGCGGCGCACGAGCACGGTGTAGAGCGCCCAGCACAGCGCGCTGCCGACGATCCACAACTCGCCGAGATTGAAGCGCAGCTGCAGCAGCGCCGTCAGGTCGCCATGCGCGACGATGACCAGCATGCCGACGAGCGCGATCGCCGCGCCCACCGACTGCCAGAGCCCGAGCGGCTCGCCGAGCACGAAACGGGCAAGCACCATGGTCATGACCGGCGACAGCGCCATGATGATGCCGGCCGTGGTCGCGTCGGTGTCGGCGAGGCCGTGATAGATCATGCCCTGGCAGATGGTGAGGCCGATAGCGCCGACGGCGACGATCTCCAGCGCCCGGGTCTTGAGCAGCGCAATCATCGCGCCGTGATGGCGGTGCACGATCGGCAGCAGGATGGCGCAGGCCAGCGCCAGCCGCCAGAAGCACAGTCCCCAGGGCGGCATTTCCGGCGCCACCCATTTGGCCGCGATATAGACGCCGGCCGAAAGCAGCCAGCACAGCACGGCGGCCGGATAACCGCTCAGGGAGGACATGGCCGCGACGGCGGAGCGCTCGCCATGATGGGCTATCGGCATTGCCTGCATGTCATACCCCCTGCTCGATGAATGCCCGCGTGCGCGGCGGGCACTATAGCTCAATCTGCGCGTGTTACATAACTTCGCCTGGACCGAGGGGCGGAGGTGCCATGGCAAATGACGCGAGCAGGTCGAGCCGAGGACTACATGAATTCGCGGACAAACTGGCCCGCGCTCTGCAAGGCACGGCGGCCGGCGCTCAGTTCCGCATTCCAGACCGGCCAGGCATGGATCATATGCGGCCAGACCTCGAGGCGGACCTTGACGTCTGCCGCGCCGGCGGCTTCCGCGAGCCGCGCTGCATCCGAGAGCAGCGTCTCGGCGGAGCCAACCTGGATCAGCATCGGCGGAAACGCTTTGAGATCGGCAAACAGCGGCGAGATCAGCGGATCGCGCCGGTCGATCCCATCCGGAACATAGGCTGCCGCCAGTTCCTCCAGATAGGCCCGGTGGATGATCGGGTCGGTCCCATCCTTGCTCGACAGCGTCGCGCCGGACATCGACAGGTCCGTCCAGGGAGAAACCAGCCACAGGCAGCGCGGCAAGCGCTCGCCCGCCGCGCGCAACCTGCCGGCCAAAGAGAGGCTGAGATTGCCGCCGGCGCTGTCGCCGCCAACGACGATGCGATCCGGCGCGATGCCCTGCCCGGCAAGGAAGCGCCATGCGGCCAGCGCGTCTTCGTGCTGCGCCGGGAACGGATGTTCGGGCGCGCGTCGATAGTCGATGGCGAGCGTGCGCACCCCCATCGCGCGGCCGGCCTCGGTCACCATTCGGCGATGACTCTTGATCGAGCCGGAGCAGTAGCCGCCGCCGTGGAAGAAGAGCAGGACCTTGTCCTTGTCGGAGCCAGGCGCCAGCGACCACTCCGCCGCGAGGCCGTCGATGACCACCGCCTCGCATCGGATGTCCTGCGCAACCGGCCAGCCCGAACCGACCTCGTCGAGCCGCGCCCGGCGCTCGTCCCAGCCCACCGGTCGCGGCCTTGACGCCAGCAAGGCGCGGATGGCGGCGATCTCGGCCAGATCGCGGTGTTCGCCCCCGTCGTCCATTCTCCCTCCTCCGCTCAGTACCAGTTTAGCGACAGATCCGACGCGAAAGAAAATGGTGAAAGCTGTCGGAAACGGCGCCGGCCGGTCGTCCTTTGGGCAGAACCCAAGAACCAAACCATAAGACGATCGTTGAGATCATGCACGCCGTCATACAACCCGGAGCCTTCCGATGACCCCCACCATCACAGCCTTCGAACGTTCGCCCGACCGCGGCCGGGGACAGGCGCGAGACATGCGCGTTCGCTGGGCGCTCGAGGAGGTCGGCCAGGCTTATCACGTTGCCTGGTCTCGTTCCGCGAGATGAGAGAGCCGGCGCATCGCGCGCTGCAGCCTTTCGGGCAAATCCCGACCTATGAGGAAGGCGGCCTCGCTTTGTTCGAGACGGGCGCGATCGTGCTGCATATCGCCGAGCGCCATGCCGGGCTGCTGCCTCAGGATGCGCATGGCCGGGCGCGCGCGGTCACCTGGATGTTCGCCGCGCTCAGCACGCTGGAGCCGCCGATCCTCGATCGCGAAACTGCAAAGCTGGTGGAGCGCGACCAGCCCTGGCACGAGCAGCGCCTGCCGCTGGTCGAGGATCGCATCCGCAAGCGGCTGGGCGAATTGTCCGCCCGCCTCGGCGATGCCGACTGGCTCGATGGCGGCTTCAGCGCCGGCGACCTGATGATGGTGATGGTGTTGCGGCGGCTGAACGGATCGGGCCTGCTGGAGGAGTACCCGAACCTTGCCGCCTATGTCGCGCGCGGCGAAGCACGGCCTGCGTTCAAGCGGGCTTTTGAGGCGCAACTGGCGGTCTTTACCGGCGCCACGAACGGCTGACGGGGGCTCCTCGCCGAGGAATCCGATGCTAATTGCCGGCCGCGGGCGGTTGGCTGGCGCCATCCGCCTCGCATGTCTTCGTGTGGAACAGTCTGGCGAGTTCCGCGCGAACGCTGAGTGAAACCGGCTATGTGGATGAAACGGCAGTCCGATTTTGGCCAAGAACAACACGCCTGAACAGCCACAGGATGACCGGGCAAACCAGCAGCATCACGGCACCAAAGTCGAGAGCTGCGCTCGCGGTGCCAATTGACGTGGAGAGCCTTCCTCCAATTGTCGTTCCTACCGGCATCCCGGCATAGAAAACCGTAAAGAAAATTCCCATTCCGATCGACCGCGTCTTTCGCTCGAGCACACGCGCAGGAAGGCTCATGATCGCACCGGCCGGCAGGCCGCAAACGATCCCCAGCGCAATTACGGTAGGGAGCACTGGCCCGCTTTGCGACAGGATCAACGTTAGCATCGCAAAGGCTATACTGCCCGTAACAACGATTGCTTCGCCGCGTTTGGTCTGATCAGCAAGGACGCCCCCGAGGGGCACGGAAATCACAGCGAGCCAGAGCACGATACTGATAGCTGATCCAGCTGCGGCAATGGACCAGTGTCGCTCACCGAGCATCGACGGTCCAAAGCTAAAGATCATTGAAAAACCGATATTGTAGAGACACCAGATTCCACCGGCCGCGACCAAGGCATAAATCGTTTCTGGGGTCAGACTGCCGCGCTCGCTTTCAACGAAGGCGGCCGTCTCCGGCGCGCGATAGACAACCGCCATGACGCCCAGTGCGATCAAGATCCACATTTCGACAGCAAGGTGGACAAGGTGAAGCCCGAATGTCAGTCCGATCCATGGCAACAGCATGAGCGAGATTGCAATGCCTACCGGCCACGAGTTGACGAAGATGGCCATCGCGGTGGCGATTTCGCGACCCGCGAACCAATCTGCGACCATCTTGGTCATGAGAACGCTCAAGAGAATACCGCCGGTCCCGGCAATCAACCTGCCCGCGATTTGCAAGCCCCATGAGGTCGACGACGCCATTAGCAATTCGCCTGCGAGCATCGCCAGAAGCCCAGCGAGCACGGTCGCCTTGTCGCCATAACGGCGGCCGATCGTGCCACCGGGAAGCGCAAGCAGGACGCCCGGCGCGAAATAGAGCCCAATAAGGATACCGATATCGGCCAGGCTCACGCCGAGACCTTGACTGAGCTGCGGCGCGACGGCCCCCACGCTTCCAAACTGGAAGGCGAAGGCAGCACGTGCGACAAACAAAACAGCAAGAATGGTCCAGCGGCTTCGCACTTGGATCCTCCCGACCGCCGATGGTGCGCGGCCTGTTTTTATATTAGCAATATCATATATGCTTTCGCCAGCCATGTTCACACAAAGGGGTTGGCGCCGCGCAGGATAGTGGGCTCGCCCGACCCCTATGTCCGGCAATTCGCCGATGGACTATCTGAATCGACCGACATGGCACGGCGCCAGCAAAACCCTATTGTGTTTGTGTGAAGCTGGAAGCCAAGCGGGAGCCGTACCCATGACCCTGACCAATCGCGACATCGTCGAGCTGACGGAATGGCGCCGCAAGCTGCACCGGCAGCCGGAAATCTCCAACGAGGAGGAGAAGACGGCAAAAGAGGTCGTCGCCTTCCTGGCCGATACCGGGCCGGACAGGGTGTTGACCGGACTGGGCGGGCATGGCGTCGCGGCGGTCTATGACAGCGGGCAGGCCGGGCCCACCGTGCTGTTCCGCTGGGAGCTCGACGCGCTGCCGATCGAGGAGCTTTCGGGCGTCGCGCATGCATCCCAGGTGCCGGGCAAGTCGCATATGTGCGGCCATGACGGGCACACAGCGATCCTGGCCGCGCTCGGCCGGCTGTTCGGCCGTGAGAGGCCGGCGCGCGGGCGCGTGGTGCTGATGTTCCAGCCGGCGGAGGAGACCGGCAATGGGGCCGCCGGCGTCGTCGCCGACCCGCGCTTTTCCGAAATCGCGCCGGACTTCGCCTTCTCGCTGCACAATCTGCCGGGCGTGCCGTTCGGCGAAGTGCGCGTCAAGCCCGGCGTGGTCAACTGCGCCTCGCGCGGCATGCGCATCATGCTCGACGGCAAGACCGCGCATTCCTCCATGCCGGAGACCGGCACCTCGCCGATGCCGGCGGTGAGCCAGCTGATGCCGCAGCTGCCCGGTCTCGGGCGCGGCACCTTCGCCGACGATGATTTCGGCATGGTCACCGTCACTCACTGCGCGATGGGCGAAGCGGTGTTCGGAATCGCGCCCGGCTACGCCGAGGTCTGGGCGACGCTGCGCACCCGGCGCGACGAGCGCATGGCGGAGCTGGTCGCGGCCGCGGAAGCGCTTGCCGCAAAGGTCGCCGCCGCGCATGGCCTGTCCGTGCGCTGCGACTATCACGAGATATTCGTCGCCAGCGTCAACGCGCCCGATGCCGTTGAGCATCTCAACCGGGCGCTGGACGAGGAAGGTGTCACGCGCGGCGAGGAAGCCCTGCCGATGCGCGCCTCCGAAGATTTCGGCATCTTCGGCCACAATGCCAGGTCGGCGATGTTCTTCCTCGGCGCCGGCGAGCGCCATCCTTCGCTGCACAACCCGGACTACGATTTTCCCGACGATCTGATCCCGATCGGCTCGAGGATCTTCATGCGCACGGCGCGCAATCTTTTGGGGTGAGCGGCTCGACCATGCCGGGTCGCCTGCGGTCAGCCATCACTCCTCCGGCAAGCCCGCAAATCGCATCTGTTCGATCCAGCGGTCGAGACTTCCGGGAGCGGTCCATATCTTCTCCCACTCCCTGCGTTCTTTACTGATGGATTCGTCGGGAGTGCTCTGGAGGAAAACCGCAAGCGCTTGCCTTGCCTCTCGCTTGTTTCCCAGACAAGCGTGGATGCCGGCAAGCATGCGGTGAGCGCCGCTCGGGATTCTGGACATTCTTCGCATCGCCGCCAGTGCGGCCGCGCAATCGTTTTTTTCCCAGAGCGCCCAGCCCATCTGCCAGTTGAAGTCGTCTGGGTAGAAAGGATCGATGCCCATGGCCTGCTTGATCCGATCGATCGCTTCGTCTGTCCGGCCAATATAGAGTAGCACATCCGTGCTGCGGACCAGGAAATCCGGGTTGCTGGGGTTCAGGGCGATTGCCTGATCGTAGCGGGCAAGGGCCTGCTCGACCTCGCCGGCTTCGGTATGGATGCTGGCGCGGATATTATGCGCTTCAGCATCATCGGGAGCGAGCAGGATGGCCTTGTCGGCGTATTCGGCCGCGCGCTTCAACGCCTCGTCACGGTTCGATTCCTGATCGTTCCAGCCGAACATCGCATCGTTGCGATAGGACCAGGCCAGCCCGATATAGCCGAACTGCGAGTTCGGATCCTCTTCGATCGCCTTGAGGTTCAGTTGCCGAAACAGCTTGTTCCTCGCGGCCGAGAAGTCCTCCCGGATCTCGGCAATCCCCATCAGATGATAGTGCAGCGCGCTGACCCTGGCGGCACCGCTCTGCGGCAAGGGGCGTTCGATCCTGCGCCCGACCCTTTCCGCGAGCGTGCGGATGATTTCCTCCTGGACGACGAAAAGATCGCCGATCTCGCGGTTGTAGCTGTTGGCCCAGACATGCGATCCATCATGCGCCTTCAGCAGTTGGGCCGTCACTTTCAGCCGGTTTCCGATCTTCTGCTGGCTGCCCTCAAGCAGGTAGTCGACGCCGAGTTCATCTGCGATCTGCTTGGTGTCGGTGGGCTTACCGCGGTACCTGAAACTCGAGTTCCGGGCGATGACGGCATAAGTCTTGCTTCGTGCCAGCTCGGTGATGATCCCCTCGGCAACGGCATCGCTGAGATATCCCTTATCCGCGCCGGCACTCATGTCGTCGAAGGGAAGGATCGCAATCCTGGGCATGTCGCTCGAAGAAACCGCAGCGGCTCGCCATGTTTCCGCGCCGTAGTATGCGCCGATCGCTGCCGCAACGAGAACGAGCGCAGCAAGAATCAAACTGTGTCGCGAGACCCACGTCCTGGCACGTTGCGTGCCGGCTGCGGCATTTGGGTGCGCCGCGGCCGATGGATCGGCATTCAGCCGATAGCCTCGCTTGGGGAAGGTTTCCACGATCACATGCTCGTCGTCGCCCAACGCACGGCGAATATCGGCGATGCATTGCGTAAGGCTGTCTTCGGTAACGAAGGTGTTGGGCCAGACCGCCCGCATCAAAGCATCCTTGGACACGATCTGGCCCGGCCGTGCCGCCAGTGTCGAGAGCACCTCTACGGACTGGCTGCGAAGCTCGATCGCCTTGCCTTCAGCGGTCCGCAGTTCCCTGCTTTTCGTCAGGAAGACCAAACCGCGAAACGTGATCGTTTCAGCAGGTTTCAGGTCAATTTCAGGAGCCTTTCGGGACATTTCACCCTCCTGGCGCGCTTCCTAGCTTAGCCAATTCGACCGTCGCTTCCAAGCAATCACAGCAGCACGGGATTGGAAGGAGGAAGACATGAAGCAACAGGCTCATCATCGCGCTCGCTCTTCTTTTGGCAGCGCAAATGGCTGCAAAAGCGGATTCCCGCATCGCGAAACTCCGCGGCCCCGACCATGTCAGGGAGATTAGGGGATAGCGATGGATCAGTTCCTTTTAATTACCCTTCTGTTAAATCTTGACGGCACTGTAGTAGCCGGCAATCGTGAAAACGGCTTTCCTCCCAAGGTGTTGAGTTCAGAATCCGAATGCAAATATCTGAAACGTCAATATGAATTTATCGGACCTCCTGTTGGCCTTAAGTATCTCTCAACCGCTTACATCTGCGAACCGAAACAAACAACTATCGCTTCTGGCGACAATGCTCAGACGACATCCATCACAACCCCGGCGTTGCGGCGGTATCGCTAACCCTCATTCGGCGTTGGGAGGCAGCTACTCGATCCGCTCCAGCAGCCTTTCAACCGCGCCGACCACCTGGCGCGGTTGCACCGGTTTTTCCAGCCGCTCGATGTGACTGAACGCCTGCGGTATGACGTCCTGGTCGTAGCCGGTGATGAAGACGAAGGGGATGCCCTGCTCGCTCAAGGTCTCGGGCAGGTTGAACGAGGCGCCCTGGCCGAGATTGATGTCGATTATGGCTGCGTCCGGTCGCCGCTCGCGCAATTCGGCCTGCGCGTCGTCTTCGGTCGGGCACGGGCCGATGATTTCGGCGCCGGCCCCCTGAAGTGCGCGCGCAGTGTCGGTCGCAAGATAGTACTCGTCCTCGACCACCAGAATGGTGCGGCCGCTCAGATTCTGTTCGCCGGTCATGTCGAGCGCTCCTCCGAACACGGTTGCTGGCTGGGGGCTCCGGTCTCCAGGATGCTGGCGCCGTTCTTGAGCGGAAACTCCAGATGGCACCGAGCGCCATCGGCTCCGATCGTCAGCTTGCCTTTGCCGTTCAACTCATAAGGTGTGCGGCCCTCGATCGGTTCCGTGCCGAAGCCGTGCCGGCGGGGCCTGTCGGCCGGCTGCTGGGGGGCGCCCGTCTCGATCCAGTCGAACGAGAGCCAGTTGCCCGCTCTGGCGGCGCTCGAAGTCGGGATTCACCTCACGGCAGACAAGGTCGGGCTCGTCGCCGGCGTCGACAAGTCCGGTAATCGCCACACCTTGTTCAAGGCAGGAGAAGTGCCGTAGTCAAGCACGGAACGGGCGAAATGCGAAGCGCGAACGCAATCTGCGGTCCCGCTGTCCTGGCGGGATCGCCGTCGCGATGCGGGGTTGCCAGATCAGCTCCTGCGACCGTCGCGGCACATTGATTGGCGCGCGCAATCCGCGGCCTGGCCCCGCCGGGTCAGAGTTGGTTTCGGCAAACTGCAATCAAGGCGCGCGCCCGCCCGCAGCCGCCGGCTTGCGGCCGCCGGCTCGCACCGCGACGTGCGGGCGCCACCCTTCAGGTCTTGACGTCGGCGACCACCGTGCCCGAGACGGGATCGGTGACGCCGAGCCCGCCGCCGAGATCCTCCAGCATGTCGCGGAACGTGTCGAGCAGGCCGATCATCTGCGGCCGGGCCGCCACGATGTTGTCCATGTCGTTCCATTCACCGACGAAGCAGAAGGTCCGCTCGCCGGTCTTGATGAGAGCGCCCTTGCGGAAGCCGGCGGCGTCGAGGGCAACCTTCTCGTGGGCATCGATGAATGCCTGCTCCTTGCCCGGCTTGGTGCGGAACCGGACGACGTTGTAAGCGGTCATGCCTTCCTCCCATCAATTTGCCAAATGCCGCTTGGCCTACCTACGGACGGGCCTCGAGGACCATGTTGAACTGCGTCTCGGCGGCGCGGCGGAAGCGGGTGAAACCGCCGCTGGCCACGACCTTGCGCAGCCTCGCCTCGCCGGCCTGGGCGCCGAGCCCCAGTCCTACGTCCTGGGAAAGCGAGGCCGGCGTACAGACGAAGGTCGAGGCGGCGTAGTAGATGCGGCCGACCGGATTGAGATTAGCCGAAAGCTGGTCATGGGCAAAGGGCTCGAGGTGCCGTCCGGCTTGAGCGCCTGAGGCACGTGTTTGGCCGCACCAGCCGGATCGCCCATGTCATGCAGGCAATCGAAGAAGGCGACGAGATCGTACTTGCCCGGGAAAGCCTTGGCTGGCGCCACCTCGAAGCGCGTGTTGGCGGCGACGCCCGCCTGCTTCATCGCCGAATTCTCGGCCAGCCAGCCCGGCGTCTGCCACCGGCTCGTCGTCGACCCCGAGATCGTGCGCGAGGTGTCGCTGGTGCCGGTCGCCGACCGGCTGCCCTCCCCCGCCATCTCGGCCTTCGCCAAGGCGGTGATGGAAAATGACTGGCAGATGGCGCTGGACGCCGCGAACCGGGCGGCGCTCTAGCCCCCGGCCGCGCCGCCCTGGCCGGGCCAAGCTGTCAGGTAGGCAGGACACGGGCAATCACATCTTCGTGTCCATGTAACGGACCGGAATGCGCCCCGAAGTCCCGAATGGGGCAACCATGCCCCTTCAAAAATGGGAGTATGCGGAATGCATTCGATCAAGCTAGTTGTCATCGCCGGCGCCGTCGGCCTTTGCGCCTCGCAGGCATTCGCCGAGGACACGATGGGCACGATGACGATGATGAAGGGCGGGCAAGTGACGGCGATCATGCCCGACGGGCACATGGGCACCATGATGCCGGACGCCAAAACCAGCGCCGAAATGATGAAAACGGCCAAGCCGATCAAGCATTGCATGATGATGATGACCGACGCCAAAGGCAAAGCCTACATGATCGACACGTCGACCAAGAAGGCGCAGGCCGAATGTGAAAAAATGGCGATGTGAAACGTCCTCGACGTCGGAGCGAAGCCTTCCCGCCGGCGCCTCCCGCCGGCGGGATGTCCGACCTGCCCCCGCTTTCGAGGCTTGGATCGGCGTTCCTTCCCCTCTGGGCCTGACTGCGCGGCGACTGCGCGGGGTTGATCGGCTGCAAGAGTGTGCTAGGCCGGGCCGATCATCACGGAACCCGACATGGCAGGCTTATCGCGCAAACACCCAATGCTGCGGCGCTCGCGGGCGATGTGGGCCTCACGGCGCGTCTGGCAGCCGCGGCTGGTGTTCTGGGCGGGCGCGATCTCGATCGGTCTGATCAGCGTGCTGTTCGCGATTCTGGCCGACTGGGCACAGGCGCTGTTCCACGCGCTCGTCGGGGCGCATGACGGCTGGCGCTTCTACCTGCCGCTTGTCATGACGCCGCTCGGCTTCGTGCTCTGCGCCTGGCTCGCCTACGCATTCTTTCCCGGATCGCAGGGCAGCGGCATTCCGCAGGCGATTGCCGCGCGCCATCTGCGCGACGAGGAGGACCGCAGCCACATACTTTCGCTGCGTCTGGTGGTGGGCAAGATCGCGCTCACCGTCATCGGCCTCTTCAGCGGCGCCTCGATCGGCCGCGAGGGGCCGACCGTGCAGGTCGGCGCCTCGCTGATGCTGCAGGCGGCGCGCTGGGGCGGCATCGCGCAGGCGCGCGGCCTGATCCTTGCAGGTTCGGCGGCCGGCATAGCGGCCGCCTTCAACACGCCGCTTGCCGGCATCGTGTTCGCCATCGAGGAGATGGGCCGAGCCTATGAGGCGCGCACCAACGGGCTGGTGCTGACGGCGGTGATCCTCGCCGGGCTCGCCTCGATGGGGCTGCTCGGCAACTACACCTATTTCGGCGTCGCCAGAGACACTGTGGCCTTCGGCAGCGAATGGCCGCTGGTGCTGGCCTGCGGCATCATCGGCGGCGGCGTCGGCGCGTTGTTCTCGCTGCTGGCGCTGAAGGCGACGCGGCGCATACGGCGCTGGAACGCGCTGCAGCCGCTGTGGCGAACGCTGGTCGTTGCGGGTATTTGCGGCCTGGCGGTGGCCATGGTCGGTCTCGCGTCGGGGGGCCTCACCTTCGGCACCGGCTATGCGCAGGCGCGCGGCGCCATCGAGGGCGCGCCGCTGCCGCCATTCTTCTTCATCGCGAAATTCGCCGCCGGCCTGCTCTCCATGGTCTCGGGCATCCCGGGCGGGATCTTCGCGCCGTCGCTCGCCGTCGGCGCGGGCCTCGGCAGCACGCTCGGGCTGATGCTCGGCGCCGCCACCGGCACCGCCGCCCTGCTCGGCATGGCCGGCTATTTCGCCGGCGTCGTGCAGGCGCCGATGACGGCCTTCGTGATCATCCTGGAAATGACCGGCAACCACGACAACGTCATCGCACTGATGTGCGCGGCGGTGCTTGGCTACGGCACGGCGCGGCTGATCTCCAACGAGCCGCTCTACCATGCGCTGTCGCGAGTGTTCATCGCCGAAGGGATCCGGCGGCGGAGATCGCGGGGCGTCGAGGCGTAGCGGAGAAGCTGCCGCTGCCGGCTGCCGGGCTGCAGACCCCGGCTGGACCGGCACCTGCGAGACTTCCTATGCCAGCAGAGCCAGTTCCGGCTTGAGCATCATCAGCGCGCCCACGAGCGCGAACAGCGCAATGACGGCAACGCGGCCGACGAGCGCTCGGCGGTCGCCGGCGAGCGCGCCGAGATCGCTGCGGGAGGCGTCGGCGATGGCGGCCTGGACCTTCTTTTGCCAGGGCCGCACGAAGCGGCGGTTGACCACCATCATGGCGGCGATCAGCGCGAAGGAGAGCAGCAGCCAGGGCGTCAGCAGCGACCAGCCGCCGAGATAGAGAAGCGCGATGCCGGCCAGCATGCCGATCATGGCGACCACATTGGCGGAGCGGCTGGTACCGAGCGCGAAGCGCGCCATCTTCGCATCGCCGCCGGTGCCGGCGAACAGCAGCAGTTCGGCCGCCAGGAACAGCACGACGGCTGCCATCATGGCGAAGGCGTGGATATCGAGAACGCTTGTATAGAGCATGATGCTGTCTCCGATTTGCCGGCCTCGGTGACCCGTTTCGGCCAGATGCCGATGGCCGCTTGCAATGCTTGGGTGAATATGTGACGGTTTCGTCACATTTTGTATTCGCTTTTGGAGCGCGCTGCGGCGCGACTGGCTAAATGGATGTGACGCAACGCAAATTTCCGCGGCAGGAGCGTGCGAGGGCCACCGTGGAGGCGATTATCCAGGCCGCGGCTCAGCTTTTGACCGATATCGGATTCGAGGGCCTGACCACCGCCAGGGTTGCCGAGCGGGCCGGCGTCAGCGTCGGCTCGCTCTACCAGTATTTCCCCAACAAGCAGGGCTTGGCGGCGGCGCTGGTCGACCACCATGCCGAGAAATTCTCGGCGGCATTCAGCCAGACGGTGGAGGCGAGCGGGCACGGCACGCTGGCGGAAACCGTCGAGGCCATGATCGAGGTGGCGATGGCCGCCCATCCGCAAGATCCGAAGCTGTACCGGGCGCTGAACGAGCTGGCGCCGCGCTATCGCGCGGAAAAGGTCCAGGAAGTCGGCAGCCGGATCGCCGCGATCATCAAGGAGCAGCTTGCGCGCCACCGGCACGAGATTGCGCCCGACCTCGATCTCGGCGATGCGGCGGCGCTGATCGAGATCCTGCTCGAAAACGTCATTCATCGCGCCATCGAGCGCCACCCGGTCAGTGTTTCAGGCGAGCGCGCGATGGACCAGTGCCGCAGGATGATCATGGCCTATCTGACGAGCGGTCAACGCCATGCCGCCTAAGGACGGAGCGCATCGCGATTTCTTCGCGCGCGACGCCGTCGTGGTGGCGCGCGCATTGATCGGCGCGCGGCTGGGGCTTGACGGCGTCGGCGGCATCATCGTCGAAACCGAGGCCTACCGTCCCGACGATCCGGCCTCGCACAGCTATCGCGGCCGCACGCCCCGCAACGCGGCGATGTATGGCGCCCCCGGCACCGCCTATGTCTACCGCTCCTACGGAATCCACTGGTGCCTGAATGCCGTTTGCCTGCCGGGCAGCGCGGTGCTGATCCGCGCGATCCAGCCCGAATTCGGCTTGGCCGCGATGCGGGCGAACCGGGGCACCGATGACGACCGGCTGCTGTGCTCGGGTCCAGGCAAGCTCTGCCAGGCGCTCGCTGTCGACGGCTCGCATAACGGCCTGCTGCTGAGCGCGCCGCCCTTCGAATTCGCCCGCTCGGAGACCGACGCGGCGGCGATCCTCACCGGACGCAGGATCGGGATCAGCAAAGGCGTGGAGGCCGACTGGCGCTTCGGCATCGGCGGCTCGCCCTATCTCAGCCGCAAGCTCTAAGCGGCCTGCCCGCCGATTGCCGCGAGGCCACGGCGCGACCGGGGCCAGGACCGCGATCATACATCCGACAAATCCGGGCGCGCTTTCCGCCGCTTGGAGATGGCCCGCCACAAGGCAGCTTCGTTTGTCGTGCCGTCATCGAAAGCGCGGATGACTTCGCCAGCCAATTGTTCGCGCTGTTCCCGGTCCTTTCGCGCCAGCCGGCGTTCCTCGCACAGCCGATTGAACACACGTTGGAGCAAAGCCAGATCGGCCGGCTCGTACACACCACCGTAGCGCGACAATGACATTGCCGCCGCCCTCAAACGCGGCTTTCGAATTATCGCACATCATGGGCTTGACGCGAAGAAGATCATACTGCCAGGGCGGCAGCGAGTTCGAAGCCCTCGATGAGATGCTCTATGTCCTGCGCCCTCTCGAATTCGATGCCGCTTTGCAAATGCTCTATCGGCGAAAAGCCGGGGTCGGTTCTGCGAATGTGCATCACACATTCCCGCGCGCCGGCCCTGTCGCCCGAGCGCGCCAGCGCGGCCGCAAGCATCGACCACCGCCGCGGCCCGTAAGGCAGGCGCTGTACCGTTGCTGCGGCGCCGGCATAGTCGTGGGCGGCATAGAGCGCGATGCCCCGATCGCAGTGGTACCAATCGGCATGGAGAGGATTTGCGGCAATCGCCCTGTCCATCAACTCCAGCCCCTCGCGCGGCCGCCCTCGCAGGCACAGGACATGGCCGAGCTGCATCATCGTGTCGGCATCGTTGGGATTGATGTCGAGCGCGCGCCGCATGTGGTGCTCGGCCGCCTCGTGGTCGCGCGCGGCAAGCCGCGCTTGCGCCAGGATGCGGTGGCAGCGGGGCTCGTCCGGCGCCAGCGTCACGGCGAGCGCTGCACGGTCGACGCAGCTTGCGATGACATGCGCCGGCGCGCTTCCGTAGTCGGCTATCGCCAGCTCCACCAGTGCCATATAGGCATGGGCGAGCCCATAGTCGGGGTCGCGTGAAACCGCCGCCTTGAGCAGCTTCAGGGCCTCGGCATTGTCGTCGGGACGATAGCCGCGGAACCGCACGATTGCTCGGGTCACCAGTTCGTAGGCCGCAAGGTCCTGCGTCGGCTTGCCGGCGCTGCGCCGCAAGGCGGCCGCCTCCAGGTTCGACACCAGCCGGTTCACGACACGGTGGGCGATGTCATCCTGGACGGCGAACAGGTCGGGCCCCGCCGCCGTGTAGCTCTCGCCCCAGATCAGCGTTCCGGCCTGCGCGTCGACAAGCTTGGCGCTGATCCTGAGCTGTCCGCCATCCCTGATGACGGTCCCGCGCACGAAAAAGTCCGGCCGCAGCGCGATGGCCGGACCGCTGCCCTGCGCCTGCCGGAACGCCGCGAGAGCCGTTTCCCGGTTGAGGATCGTCAGCGTGTGGAAGCGGGCGAGCCTGTCCGCGACGTCCTCCGCGAAGGCGCTGCTGAGGGCATCCGACGTCTCGCCGGGCGCGCGGCCGTCCTCGAACGGCACCACCGCCACGACCGGCTGTGAGCAGTGCTGCTTGTGGCTGGGAGCCGAAAGCAGGTAGCCGCGCTTGGGCACGGCCTTCAGGATCGCCTGGTCGCCGTCGTCGAGCGCCTTCCTGATGTCGCGCACGGCCTGCGTGAGGGAATCCTCGGTGACGGCGATGCCGCCCCAGACCGCTGAGATCAGGTCGGACTTGGTGACGACCTTGCCGTCGTTCCGCGCCAGATAGGAAAGCAGGCTGAACGCCTTTGAACGCAGGGGAACCGCTGCCCCGTCCCTGAGCAGCAGTCCGCGCTCCAGGTCAAGCTGGCAGGCGCCAAGTTGCAAAACTCCCTGCGAAGCGGATTCCGCCATGGACCAGCGACCTGCCCTTGCGCAACATCCAGTCGCCTATTCGCCTACCATTCCACGCCGGGGTCAAGATGTCCGTTGGACTGGCCCGCTGCAGCCGGCCGCTGTCACCCTTCAGCTCCATGGCGGCGATCTCGAGCATTTCGGTCAGCACGCCGGGCGGCGCGTAGCCGGGACTGACCATTCCGCCGGCGACGAGCTCGAGGAGTTCCTGGCGTGCGCGGTAGCGGGCTTGATCGTCGAACATGGCTGCCTCCGAATATCAGAGCAGCATGCCCGACATTGCTCGCGCCGTACCGACGAAGTTCTGAAATTCTGCTGAAATCAGGAGGTTGCACGGTGCAGGTGACGCGCCCCGGCGTTCCTTTCAGCCCCGCCTCGCGCGGCGACGCATGCTGCGGCAAACTGAGCCGCCGGCTCTCCCGCCGTGGCCCTCTCCTTGTGAACAGCGGCGTTCTGTGCTCTCTCCGGCCTAAAATTAGGAGAGGCTTGCGGATGAGAATTGCAATGGTCGTCGCGCTGAGCGCGGCGGTGGCTGGATGCGCGAGTTCTCCGGTCAGTTACGAAGCCTCGCTTTCGCGGCAGGACGCGAAATGGGCGTCGCCGGAATGCCAGCAAGCCCGCATGGATGCCTCGAACTACGAGACTCGCGAGAAAGAGCACCCCGGCTGGGGTTTCGGCGTGATGCTCGGCCCCTACAGCATGGGGCTGGTAGCGGCCGTGAAAGAGCACGAGCGGCAGCAGCGAAAGCGGTTCGCCCGTGAGGTGCACCTGAAATGCTCCAGCCTGCCGCTGCCGAAGGCGTTGGAGAGCGACAGCCGGGACGAGGTGAAGCAGACGAAATATCCGTGAGTTTCACAACCCGCCCAGCTTCAGGACGAGGCTGAAGCAATTCTTGCCCTCCAGGCAAGCCGCATCGGATCGCCAGGATCATAGTCCCAGCCAGATGCTGTGGCTTTCACCGATGCTTAGCGACGAAGTCTTTGCAGTCAGGCGACAATTGGTCGACCCTGCTTTCCAGGTCGCATTTGCCTATCGGCTTCGTGGGGCAAAACCGCATGTAGTCACGACGACACGCCTTGCCTTCGAAAATCCTGAAACTTCTTACCTGCATCTGGTTGGTTGCGTTGGCCGGACTGGGTACAATTCCGGTTCCCGTATCCAGCGCGCCATCCCGGCCCGCGCCCTTGCCGCCTCCGCCACCTTTCGCGGACGCAACGCCATCAAAGGCGACGCAAATGACACTTGCACTCAGCGTGGAAAGCAATGCGCGACGTGTCATAGACATTGTTCAATCTCCTCTCCACTTTCGCGACATTTATTCGGACGAGACAGAACCGAGGTGGCGGAAACGGAAGGGCAATCTCACCTGCTTGGACGCCATTGCCGACAAGGCATGTTGTGCCGTCACTCCCGACCACATTTTCTGAACGGGGTTCGCGAACTTGGGAGCCTCCATCTGCGCGATGCATGCAGTCGTCACCTTGCGCCGAGGATTTGCCAGGAAATCGGCGGTCACCTTCGACCCGCATGGATCGGAATCTATGACGTCGTGTCCGATTCCGCGGAAAACAACCACTTGCCCGAAAGGAAGCGTTTGGGCCGCGTGATTTGCCCACACGGTTGGCGTTGCCGGATCATACTCGCCCGACAACAGAAGCGTTGGTATGTCGGTGCGGCGCGGCGGCGGCTGAGATGCTGCCCCGTGCTCAAGAGCCCAAACGGGGCACGCCCAGGAATAGTCGTCCGATTGAACCCATTTTGCCCAGTATTGATCGTTCTTGTCGCTCAGATCAGGCATATTGTTGTCGGAACAAGTGACGGAGAAATCCATTCCCTGGGAAATCTCCAGATCGTCCGGCTCGAACAATATATCGGCCAGAGGCCTGAAATCCTGTTCATATGTTCTCTCGATCAGCTCTGGCAGCGACAGGATCGCATCGCGATCATAGAGCATGCCGAAAATGATATCCAAGAACTCTGCGCCAGACACATATGTGTATTTGGCATCCTGGCCAGAACTTCGTAAAAGTAGCGGCTGCCGATCCAATTGCCTGGCGATAACCTGAACGGCCTTTGACAGGTCTTTCATACAGCTATTTTCTTTTTGGCAATCCCGCTCCAGCAATTTGAGCGAACGCTCCAGATTTGGACCGTCCTCGCTTAGATAGTTGATGTCCAACGGAACAACTGAATCCAATATGCTCGCGGAGACGCCTTCAGGGTGCTGATTCATCACCTCAAGCGCGAGTCTGGTACCGTAAGAGATACCATACAGAACCCACTTTTCTATCCCGAGAGCGTTGCGGAGATCATTGATATCCTCGGCGTTTTCCTCAGTATTGTAGGCGTCGAGATCGATCCCCTTGGCGACCAACGCGGTCCTGCACGCGACAAGCTCTTTCTTCTGGAAGCTGCCAAAGTTGTTGTCGGCCGCGACGCTTTTCAGAATGGCGTTCCAGTGATCAGGCTCAAAATATTGCGAACAGTCCAGGGTCGGAGCCGACTTTCCAATCCCGCGCTGATCGACAACGACAACCCGGCGCCCAATCATCCAGCTTTGAGCACCGATGAATTCCCACCATCCGTCAATGTCTTCCCTGTTGCTTATGTCGGCGGGCTGACCCGGCCCCCCCGTGAGAAACACAATGGGCTCGTGGCGCTCGCGTTCCGGCTCGAAGACGATTGCCGACAGGGTGACCTGGTTGCCGGTCTTTTTCTTGCGGTTTTCAGGCACGCTGAGCACGCCGCACGTCATTGTGCGGTCCGGCGGAACCTCAAACCAACAGGGAGTGTTCTTGAACTCCCCCGCATACAATTTCCCGCCCCCCGCGCAAAGCAGAAGCGCAACCGCGGAGATCGCGAGCAATAGAAACCGGTCCAGCTTGATATACGGATGTGAAAAACAGGTCGGCATCTGGCCCTCGTCTATCAAGAGAGGCCTGCGATCATCGATCGCTTACCGAACAGGCTTAGCCACCAGCGCTGTTACGCACAGCTCGCCGCATGCCCCGAGCCGGGTGCGAAGCGGCGCAGAAATAACATCACGTCTGGTGCCAGAGCTTACCAGCGAAAGCTTTGCAGGTGCATGCCGACTGTTCGCTCATGCTCTGGAGAGCGCTTTGTCGATCAGTGCCATTTGGCACGGCCGCTTGCCATCACGGCTGCATACTGGAAGCTGTTGACGCCTTGTTCTCGCCCCTCACTTGGTGATCCCAAGATTATGAAATATTAGTGTATTCTAATGCATGTCTTGAGGCAAGTCGAATAAGCAGCAGGATTGCAGTCGCAGGTTCGATTTGAGTCGTGCAGAAGCCACAAACGTGACCCCGGTTCGAGCGGTCCCGCGAGCCCTGGCATCAGTCGAGTGCCCACGATGCTTCCTTGCGTCCTCAGCGGGCCACGGCGGCCATAGACCCGGTCCTTCTTCGGACCGCCGACATTCAGGATCGTGCGCAGCGCTTCGGCATGCTGCTGGGGCCTGGTGCATTCGTCACAGGTGCCGAGACGCGGATAGCCGCCGGCGACGGAAGATCAACTGATGAGGACAGGCCCGTGCGTCGCCGCGCAGGCATAGGTGAGGATCGCCACGCCCGTTTCGGTCGTGGCCTGGCTCGACAATCTCAACTTCGACAGAGCAGACCCGGTCTCGAAAAGGCGGAGCCCCTCGCCCAGGATCAGCGGATGCATCATCAGCACCACTTCCTCGACGAGCGCATCCCGCATCAGCGAGCGCAGCAGGCTGCCGCTGCCGAACAGGATCAGCGGCCGGTCGTGGCTCTGCTTCAGCCGGCGCACCGTCTCCACGGCTTCGCCGGCCAGCAGCGTGGAATTGTCCCAGCGAAGCTCATAGCCGGCATCGCGGGAGGCCACGAACTTCCGCACGGTGGTGAGCGCCTGCGTCATCGGGCTGGAGGGCTGCCTCACGGCCCAGCCCTCATAAAGGTCTTCATAGGTGATCCTGCCGGCAAGCAGCGACCATCCGCCGATCATGTAGCGGCCGATGACTTCCTGCATCCTCGCGTCGTTGCCGGCGTTGGACCAGCCGCCATGCGCGAAACCGTTGCGGGTATCTTCGTCGGCGCGCGCGGGAGCCTGATACACGCCGTCGAGTGTCATATGCTCGATGGCCACGATGCTGGTCATCGCTCCCGCTTCCATGCGGCAAGCAGTGGACCATCGCCGCCATAGACCGGATCCTTCGCCGGACGGCCGACTTTCGGGATCGTTCGCAGCGCCTCGGCGTGCTGCTCGGGCCTGGTGCATTCGTCATAGGTGCCGGAGCGCGGATAGGCGCCGACGACGAAAAAGTCGCCGGATGCCGAGAGCCGCTGATGCCCGGTGCCGGCCGGCAGGATCGCCACGTCGCCGGCCTTCAGCGACAGCGCCCGGCCCTTGTCGCCGCCGAAGCGCACCTTGGCGGTTCCGCGCGCGACGCCCAGCACCTCGTGGATGCGCGAATGATAATGGACATAATCGTAGATGCCGTCGCGCCAGCTGTCGCCCCAGCCATTGGCGTCGAAAAGCTCCTCGAAGACCGCCGCCGGATCGAGGCCGTCCGGCAGCTTGACGGCGCCGCGATAGACGATCAGCGGCCAGGAGGGATGATTGGGCACGAGGCCGTCATCCTTGAAGCGAAAGGCGTTCGCCTTGCGCTCGCGCAGGCAGCCGTCGAGCCGCGCCTTGCCCGGCCTTGCGATGCCGGTGACCTTCTCCGCCGCCTTCTTCATCCTCTCGACGATGCTCAAGGCCGGATCCTCCAACAGCGATGGAGCGGCCGCCCAACATCCATCGGCCGCAGATCGAATTCAACCTGCGGCGGCGCCGGTGGTTCCGAAGATGGCGTCGCGAGCAGCCATGGCGCATCGAAACTTCAGACTCCAACCCGGCAATTGGCAGGCCGAATGCTGCCCGTGACCGCGCGGGCGGCTTGCATGAGGGCGCGGTGACGAGCAAGCTGCAAGTGGCTTGAGGGCCTGCGCAGGCGTCGACTGCGGCGCCGGAAAACTTCGACGCGGGGCCTCCGAGGAGGTCGCATATGCGGGCGTTGCGCTTTTGGACGATCGGTTTCGCGACGGTGCTGCCGCCGGCCCTGGGCGTCTTCGCCATCATCGCCTCTGGCAATGCAGCCAACAGCGCGGACCTCTATCGACTGTGCCGCGAGCTGCGGAATGACGATACGATCCGGCCCTATTCGCACGAGCTTTACGACGGCACGCTCAAGGCGCTCAAAAAGCTCATGCCCGACGCCAGGACCACGCCGGACGAGTCGCAGCTGCAGACGCAGGCCAACTATCGCTGCATGGACGGCAAGGTCCTGGTCTGCGTCGTCGGCGCCAACCTGCCCTGCGCCAGGATGAACGCGGCGCGCGACAATCCCGGCGCGGACGCCTTCTGCAAGGCCAATCCGAACGACGACGTCGTGCCGGCCTTCGCGACGGGGCACGACGCCGTCTACTCCTACAAATGTCAAGGCGGCAAGGCAGTGGTGACCGGCGAGACGTGGCCGCTCGACAAGCGCGGCTTTGCCAGGACGCTGTGGGCCGTGGTTCCGGAGCGGTGAGCATCGGCTGGCGATGCAAGCCGACGCTGCAGATCTGAAATCCGCAACCATGCTGAAGGGCGGCGACAAGACGCAAGATCGAGCGAAGGCGTTCACCGCGGCGAAGCGTCGTGTATTTCCCGCAGCGCGGCGGGGCCGTCCGCCGGGCTCGGCCTGGCGCTGGCGTCGCGGCGGCTGCTGTGGTCGAGATAGAGCCCGGTCGCTTCTATTGTCTTATCGCGAGAGCAGTCGAGACATCTTGAGCCGCGGCGCGAAGAAGCAGCGCAGATATGGCTGATTGGTTATGACGTAGGTGTTCTCGCAGATATGATACTGCTCGTCCGGCGATTCCTGCACACGCTCACGCGGGATGTGGAAACCATCGGGCAGATAGTTGTAGCCGCCGTCGATCCTGGACTGCACCGAAGACTGAGGTATGGGGCGGCAATCAGTCCCGCCGCAGCACTTGAAATGCGTTATCGGATCGACCTTGTTTTCGTACCAGTCATGGGCGTTCGCGCCTGTCGCGGCGGCAATGCACATGGCCGTGAAGATGAACCTTCGCATGGCATCCCTCGAGTAGGCAGAGGCGCTGCTCGCTCGAACCATGATGTATATTAGCGTTTCTTCGGAAATGCCATTGGCCTGCGAATGGCCAACGCGGCGCGCAAGCGACGCTCAACCACCTACATGATGCAGGATGGGCTCATGCAATGCCACCCAGAGCCTGACGTGCGTCAGACCGATCCTGCATCGCCGACGACAAATTCATGTCAGCTTCACAAATCCGTTGCGGTGGTTTCGTACCATGAAGGAGGGGGCTTTGTTTTGAGGCCACTCTCTGGGAGAGGATGAAAAAATGTCCAAGACCACCGGCAAGACCGAAACGATCGAGAACGTCGAATCCGTCAGCTTCGATCCGTCCAAGGCCACCGAGCAGGTTCGCGCCGTCGCCGAACAGGGCGTCGAGCAGGCGAAGGAGGCCTTTTCCAAATTGCAATCGGACGCCGAGACCACTCAGAAGGCGCTTGAGTCGAGCTTTGAGCTGGCCAAGACAAGCCGCAACGAGGTGTCGCTGAAGACGATTGCCGCTCTGCGAGCCAATACCGAAGCCGGCTTCACACATCTCGAAGCACTGGTTGCCGCGAAATCACCCTCCGAGTTCCTGGAACTGCAGTCCGCCTTCCTCAACAAGCAGATCGAAACCTCCATCGAGCAGGCCAAAACCTTGCAGGCCTTGATGCTGAGAGCTGCCGAGGACGTGTCGAAGCCGATCAAGGATGCTTTCGAGAAGGTCTTGAGGGACCTCAAGGCGGCTTGACCGCTCAGGCCATCCGCGAGCGGAGGCCTGTATCCTCCGCTCGCCGCACCAAAAAAGACCGGCGCCGGTCTTCTTCCGTTCGGTTGGGTTTGTGATGCGAAACGTTCGGCGGCGCCGCCCTCCGGGCCGTCATCGACAAGAGGCTCGATGCGTCGGCGCTCCAATGCGTGCTTCGAGTGCTCCTGACCAAAGAGCCATGTTCTACTCCATTTGAGGTATGCCTCCGCAGGGACAGCCATGCAAGCATGTGCTAATAAGGGCGTTTCGGGAGGATGCCATGCCGTCCTTGAGGTGGGCTGCCATTGCCGCGCTTGCCGCGACTCTCAACAATGCAACACCGACGATGGCCGCCGAAGCAGTGGGCCAGGCAGTCCTGATCAAGACTTCCGTTACCGGCGCAACCGGACCGCTGGTGGTCAGCGCGCCCGTTCATCGGGACGAGCGCATCAGGACCTCCAACACCGGGCTTGGCCAATTCGTGTTCCTGGATGGCACCAAGCTGGCGGTAGGCTGGGGTTCTTCCGTCGTCATCGACAAGTACGTTTTCAACGATGAGAAGTCGGTGAAAACCCTCACCATCCGCGCTGCCAAGGGAACGTTTCGCTGGATAAGCGGAAGCTCGCCTTCATCCGCCTACCGGATCGTGACGCCTGCAGGCACGATAGGCGTGCGGGGAACCGCATTCGATGTCCACGTCGCGCCCAACGGCAAGACCGCCGTCGTGCTCCTGAAAGGGTCGGCCAAATTCTGCAGCGGCGGCGGATGCAGGGAACTGAAGCGGCGCTGCGATTGCGTGGTCGCCACGCCTTCAGGCGCAATGACCGACGTTATCAAGGTCAATCGATCTGTGCTCACCACACTCGGCACCCCGCGGGCGTTGCCGTTTCTAACCGGTACCCAGCAGCTTTCGGGAACCTTTGCCGGGATCGGCGGAAGTTGCGGGCTTGCCGCCGCCATTCAGCAGGACAAGGCGGAGCCGCACGCACCGGCGGCCAGTCCACCCAGTCCTGGCACGCCCGATCCACCAAGCCCGCCGGACCCGCCGGACCCGCCTGCGGATGACGGCAACAACGGCCATGGCAATGATCCGGGTAAGCATGATCCGAGCAATCCCGGAAAATCCGAGGGCCCTGGGAAAAAATAGGGCAAAGGCCGGCGGCGGCGACGGCAGCAGCAGCAGATCGCCGCTCCTTTCCTTGGTATGCGACGGTCAGGAACCGGAGCCGAATTGTTGCTCCGCATAGCCGGCATTCGCTTCCACCGCCGTTCCCGCCCCCTGGGCGAGAAAGTCACCCGGTCTGCGCGCTATCCGGGCATAGAAGTCCTGCAGGCCTGCCGGCAAGCCCGCGGCCTTGGCTTTGGCCGCCGCTATGATCTTTCGGCTGCCCGGAGAGCGCGAATGCAGCGCCTCGAGGAGCTTGCCGTGGACAAGCCGCAATTCCGCAAAATCCGGCGACGACGCAACATGTTCATCGCCGACGACGGCATTGATTCTGGTCCTCGCGCTTTTTCCCTTGAGCTCCAGCGATCCCGCTTCGAGCAGGGCCCAGCCTGTCAGCGATCGTGCCGTGTCGTCGGACGCGAGGATGTCGAAATTCACCGTCTTGCACGCCGTCTCGATGCGCGCCGCGGTGTTCACCGCGTCGCCAACAGCGGAATAGTTGAAGCGCGACTCCGCACCCATGTTCCCGACGCAGGCGATGCCGGTATGGATTCCGATGCCGACGCGAACCGTCTGCCCTGGCCCGAAGCCGAATGCATCGCTTTCATTGAGGCGAGCAATCGTCTCACGCATGGCCAATGCCGCGCGAACGGCCTTGGCAGGATGATCCGCGACATCGATCGGGGCATTCCAGAAGGCCATGATCGAATCGCCGATGAACTTGTCGAGCGTGCCTTCGTTGGCGGTGACATGACGGCTGAGCGCGTCGAGAAGCGTGTTCAGAAACCGCACGACCGCGGTTGGCGGCAGTGTCTCGCTGATCTCGGTGAAGTTTCGCACATCGACGAACATAACGGTCAGTTCGCGGTCGTCTCCGCCAAGACGAAGCGCGTTGCGCGTATGTTCGATGCGGTAGAGAAGCGATGGCGACAAATATTGCCCGAAGGCCCGCCGGATCGCGCGCCGCTCCCGGTCAGTCACCAGGAAGCGGAAGGAGGTTGTCGCGAAATGCGTGATCGTGCCCATGACGATCGGCGCAAACGGGTCGAACAGCTGTCCCGCAAGCGAAAAGGCAAGCCATGATGCGACGAGCGCAAGGCCCGTGATCGCCAGGCCGCAGGCGAGCGCGATCGCGGGGCTTACGAAAATCGTGAGAGCCACCAGAAGGCTGCCCAGCGTCGCGATGGACGCGATTTCCAGCCCGTTCGCCCAGTCGGGCCGCGACAGATAGTGGCCGGACAGCACCTGCTCGACGATCTGGGCGTGGATAGAGACGCCCGGCACGTTCTCGCCGAGCGCCGTGACACGAATATCCTGCAGGCCGGCGGCGGAGGTGCCGACAAACACGATGCTGCCCTCGATCGCGGCCCTTGTTTCGGGCGAGACGCCGTCGGGTGCGAGCACGTCCTTGGCGGAAACATACCGTTCCGCCCGGTCGGGACTGACATAGAGCCAGAGTTCGCCGGCCGAGGTCACCGGGATGACGAAGTCGCCGATCTTGACGGAGGTCATTATGCCCTGCCGATCCGGCGCACCGGCAATGAGGTAGGTGGAGGCGCCCTGCGCCACCCTTATGGCTTCCAGGGCAAGATCGGGATAAAGCTGCTCGCCATCACTCAGGAAGAGTGGGGCTGCCCTGACCACGGCGGTCGATCTGCCCGGATTGAGGCTGATATGTCCGATGCCGGCGGCATTGGCCTCAAGCTGCGGCCGCAGCGGTGTGGCTGCCCTGATATGGGGAGGAGCATCGACCGGGCTCTCGCCGGTAAAGGCAATGCCGGCCTTCACTTGCGGCCGATAGTTCCCTTCGTTGGAGATGCCGTAGCCCAGGATAACCGGCTTGCCGGCGATCGAGCGGGCGAAGATTTCGTCGTTGTCGGGCAGGCGCTCGAGCAAGGCCGGATCGATGCCTGGCACGTCGCGCACAACGCGGCGAGGCGACAGACGGTCGGGCTCGGCGAACAGGATGTCGAATGCGATGGCCGCCGCACCGAGCTCGGTCAGTTTCTCGACCAGGGCCGCCATGCGATCCCTGGGCCACGGCCACTGCCCGAACTTCTGCAACGACGCCTCGTCGACGTCGACCACACGGACGGGCATCGACTCGAAGCTGCGAGGTGCCAGCCTCTGATACTGGTCGAACGTCGCTTCGCGGGCGAGTCTCAACGGCTGCGGGTCGCGCGCCCGGACAATGGTAAGCGCCGCGACCAGCGACAAACCCAGGATGACGCCGGCAAACTGGGCGCGTGTCACAAGCACCAGTAGCCGTGCCGCGTATCCTTCCTGCATGGCCCCGCTCCGGGAGGCAGCTTTTCGAGCCCCCAAGGCTAGGCTGCATCGTTCCCGGCAAATGTGCAATCGCCAACCTTACCGCCCAACGCAGCAGCGCCGTCCAGCGCTGGCGATTTGCGCCGCCAAAAACCGGCTCGACATGGTCGACAGCCGAGGGCGAAGGAACATGATTCCAGACTTCACCGCGCATCTGGACGCGCGTCCGTCGATGAATAGCGACCGCCTCGAGGCGCAAGGCTGCCGTGTCACTTTCGGGGGCTGGGAATGGCTGGCATGTACGTCATCATGCTCCCAGCTTGTCGAGCAAGGTCTTGGCCTCTTTCAAATCGAGCGTGTCGAAGCCCTCGGTGAACCAGCCGTAGGTCGGCGCGAGCAGGTCATGCGCCTCGGCGCGCTTGCCTTGTTCGGCCAAAAGGCGCGCAAGCGATGTGGCGGCGCGGAGCTCCCAGGATTTGGCGCCTTGCTGACGTGACCGTTGAATTGCTTGGCGGAACGAGATTTCAGCCTCGTGCCAGTCGCTTGGTTCCGCGGCAGCGCATATCGCCCCTCGGAGCCGCAGCAATTCGGCATCGCACCACTGCTCGCCGGTC
This sequence comes from Mesorhizobium sp. M3A.F.Ca.ET.080.04.2.1, assembly GCF_003952525.1. Lineage (NCBI taxonomy): Bacteria > Pseudomonadati > Pseudomonadota > Alphaproteobacteria > Hyphomicrobiales > Phyllobacteriaceae > Mesorhizobium > Mesorhizobium sp. M3A.F.Ca.ET.080.04.2.1. Next base: position 1,331,274 of record NZ_CP034451.1, read on the forward strand.
CGGTTCACCTGGTCGAGAGCCCGATCGATCAGGCGCACGCCGTCAGACGCGCGATTGACACTCCCGAGCACCTCCCCCAGCAATCCCATCGTGTAAGCCTGCGTCACTTGCGTTCCGACGGCTTGCATCCGGGCCAGGCCGTCCTCGATTTGGGCGATCGCCCGCTCCTTATGGCCCTGCTTCGCCGAGAGCCATCCCTTCTGCTGGGCGGCCATGGCAACCCAGAAGGGATACGCCTGCTCGGTCGCGAAGGTGAGCCCACGCTCGTTCTGCTCCTCGGCTTCGGCCACCTCGCGTCGGAATATTCGTAACCACGCTGCCCATACCAGCACGTAAGCGCGGCTGAAGGGGTGCGCCAATCGCTCGGCCAAGACAAGGGCGTCCTCCATCCGGGTCAGCGCCTGGTCGGGGTAGCCGAGGTGCCAAAGCACTGCTGACCCACGACATAGGCAAATCGGTCCGGGATCCTGGCCGTAGAGGGCGAGATGAGCCCGGTGTCGCTGTGGGCGATAAGCTTCGGAGCCCAGTTCCAGATGTTTGCGTGCCTCCCTGAAGTCGCCGCGCCAAGAAGAGCTGACCCCCCGAGCATAATGGGCTTCGACCACCCACACGGGATCGTTACTCTGCAGAGCAAGGTCGAGAAGCCGTCCGCTCAGCTCGTGCGCCGACGTGAGTTTGGCGCCCGTGGCCGAGTAGATGGCCAGGCCGAGCAGAACCGGGAAGACAGCCGCATCTTCCGGCATCAGCTCGCAAAGGCGGCGCGCGCGAGAATAGACCCGCTCGACCTCGGCATTTGCGTAGCCATTCTTGGCGGTGAGCACGCGGCCCAGCACCGTTAGCGCTGCGAGTTCGCGCCGCTGGCGCTCGGGGCCTGCAGGGAGCGTTTCGATCAAGTTCAGCGCTTTCTGCAGATGGTTTTGGGCCTCATCGTTGGCCGAACGGTCGTTGGCGCTCTCTCCCGCGCGCTGCCAATAGCCGATAGCCTGAAGTGAGAGGCCCGCAGCCGTGTAGTGCTGAGCCACGATCTCGGGCTCGTGTTCGACGACCTCGCCGAAATGCTGCTCGAGCGCGTGGGCGATCCGGGTGTGCAACTGCTGGCGGCGACTGCGCAGCAAGGTGGCATAGGCGGCATCTCCCACCAATGCGTGCTTGAACATGCATGTCGCGTGCGGCGGCCGACCGCGCGCGATCACGAGTTCGGCGCCGATCAGTTGGTCGAGGGCGTCCTGTAGTTCCCGTTCCTCGCGCTGCGCCACCGCCGCCAGCAAATCATAAGAGAATTCGCGGCCGATGGCGGCGCCAATCTGCGCGACCTCCCGCGCCGGCGTCATCAGCCGATCGAGCCGCGCCACCAGAGAATCCTGCAGGGTTGCAGGGATCGCCAACGGTGGCAGCGGACCCGAGAGGGCGTAACGGTCGCCTTCATCGGTCAACACGCCAGATTCAATGACGGCCTTGGTCACCTCCTCGAGGAACAGGGGCACGCCGTCTGTCTTGGCCACCATCTGCTCGAGCAACCCGCCCGGCAGCGCCTTGCCCCCGGTCAACCGCCCCACCAGGGCCGCGCCCTGCCGGCGGCTCAAGCGATTCAGCGCGAGCGAGGTGACCTGCGGGTGGCCGATCCAACGCGGGTCGAATCCAGGGCGGAAACTGAAGATCGCCAATACTGCAAGGCGCGGAATCTGCGGGACCAATCGCTCGAGAAGCTCGAGCGAAGTCGGATCGATCCAGTGGATATCCTCGAAAACCATCAGCACGGGCTGGCGGGCCGCCAAACCGATAAGCTGCCGGGCCAGAGCCTCGAGAGTCAGTTCCTTGCGGCGCTGAGGACTGAGGTTCAGGGGTGCATAACGGCTGCCGGCCGGGAGCGAAAGAAGCGCCGACAACAAGGGGGCGTCGTCCGGGACGGTGTCCGCGGACCGCGCCAGGAGGCGCTCCAGCTTGTCGAGTTTTACGCTCGGCGAATCGTCTGGGTGGAAGCCAGCCGCGCGGGTTAGCTGAACAATCGACGGGCGGAGGGCGCTATTTGCGTGGAACGGCGAGCACTGGCAACGTATGCGGATGTGCGGCCGGTCCCGCAGACGCTCGCGGAGCGCCTGAACCAGGTGCGACTTGCCGATGCCGGGCTCGCCGGAGAGCAGGATCACCTGCCCCTTCCCGGAAGCGGCCTTGCTCCACAGTTCCGCGAGCAGAGCAAGCTCGTCCTCGCGCCCAACTGTGGGGGCGAGGCTACCCGTCGCGCGCGCTTCAAACCGGGTCTCGGCGGCGCTCTCGCGAAGCACGCGCCACGCGCGGATCGGGGCGTCGAACCCTTTCAGGTCGTGCAGGCCCAGGTCGTCGAACTCGAACAGCCCGCCGAGCAGTCGGCGCGTCGCAAGCGGGATCACGATCTGGCCGGGCGCCGCCAAAGCTTGGAGCCGCGCCGCCAGGTTCGGCGACTCGCCGACCACCGCTTCCTCCTGCGCCGCCCCTTCGCCGATGAGATCGCCCACCACCACCAGCCCCGTCGCGATGCCGACGCGTACCGCAAGCGCCCCTTGTGCCGGGGTCGCCAGCCTTGCGATCGCATCAACGACCGCCAGCCCCGCTCGCACGGCTCGCTCCGCGTCCTCCTCGTGCGCCTTCGGATAGCCAAAATACACCAGCACGCCGTCGCCCATGTATTTGGCCACAAACCCGCCAAAGCCACGCACGGCCTCGGCAACGCACCTCTGGTAGGCCGCAATCACCTCACGCAAATCCTCGGGGTCCATTTGCGCGGAGAGCGCTGTCGAGCCGACAAGGTCCGAGAACATGACGGTGACCTGGCGGCGCTCAGCGGTGTCCTTCGCGGCGTTGTCGACTGCCGGAGGCGCATCGGATAACAGCGGCGTTGGTGCGCTTGCTTGAGCGCGCAAGGCTGCGATGGCGTCGAGCAACTTACGACGATGTCCGACGAAACCGACGCCAAGATCCTTCAAGTCCTCGGCCGTCAATCTCGGCAGGACCGTGCCGTCGATCTTATTCTCGCGGAAGGAGGCCTCATACTGTTCGAGGCCATGCCTCCGCAGCCAACCTCCGACGTCCATGGCGGCGCCCCTGGCTACCTACCACGCATGATCCACCAGGGGAGAGAGCCTGTCTAGGACCGGGCCTTGAATGAGCGGCTTGGATCAAACGTATGCTGAGCCTCGGCTTCCGTGCCGCTGCGGTGGCGATCCAAAAAAATGAGAGGCCGTGTCGGCGTTGCAGTCGGTCGACCGTCTTCAAGCAGACGCCACTCGCTGGACTGGCATCTCGAAAGGGACGATCTATGAGCAAGAAGATTTTCGTGAGCCTGCCGGTGACCGATGTGAAGGCGTCCATGGCTTTCTATGAATCTCTCGGCTTCAAGAACAATCCCAAGTTCACCAGTGAGACAGCTGCGGGGATGGTGTGGAGCGATGAAATCCACTTCATGCTGCTCAGCCGTGAAAAATGGCAGACTATGACCACCCGGCCGATCCCGCCATCAACGTCCAGCGAGGTCATGCTGGCGCTGTCCCTGGATAGCCGCGAGGCCGTCGACGCGATGGCCGCCGCAGCTGCTGCAAACGGCGGCACTGCCGACATCAATCCAATCGAAGATCATGGGTTTATGTACACCCGCGACCTCGCTGATCCCGACGGCCATGCCGTGGGCGCGATGTGGATGGACGTTTCTCCAATGTTTTCGGAGGACAAGGCGGACTGACACGGTTGAGCCGCCAAGCATCAGGAGGCTCATCGATATGCGATGTGAAGCACGGGTCGTGATCCGTCATGGCTAGAGCTTGGATCAAATGCTATCACAGGCGGACCGAGTTCGGGGAATGGCCGATTGCGATGACGGAAGCGGGCGGTGGCGCAGAGGTGATCCGCGAAGGTGCACAAAAGGGGCGATGATCATGGAAGCGGCGCCGCGTTCACAGGTTGCTGACCACTACGCGCGAAGCAGCCTCGTTGCGGATATCCGCGATGGCCTTGCCGCGATGGGGAAGACCGAAAGCACGGTCACCGCCGAGGATCTCTCGCCGGTGGACGAGTTTCACATCGGCGGCCGCGCCGCCACGGCAGAGCTGGCAGCGCAACTTGCGCTCACCGCTGGGGATCGGGTGCTCGACATCGGCTGTGGCCTCGGCGGACCGGCCCGGCAGATCGCTGCGCAGTATGGTTGCCAGGTGACCGGCATCGACCTCACCCGCGACTACGTCGAAGCCGGCAATGTCCTCTCCGGCTGGCTGCATCTTAAGGAGCGCGTCTCGTTGCAGCAGGGCGATGCTTTGGCGCTGCCCTTCGCAGATGGCTCGTTCACTGCCGCATACATGTTGCACGTCGGAATGAACATTGCCGACAAGAGCGCACTATTTTCGGAGGTTGCGCGGGTCCTGCGCGCGGATGCGCGTCTTGGTATCTTCGACGTCATGCGCACTGGTGCCGGCGAGCTGTCTTATCCGCTGCCATGGGCGAGTACGGCGGACGCGAACGCCATCACCGCCCCAGAGCAGTACCGCGACGCGCTTTCCGCGGCAGGGTTCGAGATCTTGTCGGAGCGCCAGCGGCGTGACGTTGCGCTTGACTATTTCGCTCGGCAGCGCGCCCAGGCGGCCACAGGGCGGACGGTCCTGGGCGTCCAGACACTCATGGGAGCGCGGCGGCCCCAGATGGTTCGAAACATGAGCGAAAGCATTTCAGCCGGCCTGATTGCGCCGGTCGAGATTATTGCCCGAAGGCGGTGATGCCTGGGCTCGATTCCAGCTGGCTTGCCGGAGACCGTCTCCTTCGGGTCGGGACTTGAACTAACGCGCCCTGCCCGTGCACGTCCGCTTTTGGTGAGCAGCAGCGCTGACCTCAACGGCCGAAAAGTGGCCGGGACCCGACTGTCAACTTTCAGGATGACTGGGCAAGAAAGCCGACCCGTGTATCCAGCCTCGTGCGGACCGCTTTGCACCAGAAGCGACCTTTCCGACCACCGGGGCTAATCGATGGCCCTGCCTTTGGTGGGCCACTCGTCAGGGCGCTGCGCTGGGTGTACCATTTTAGCCCTATTGGGTCCGGGGGCCGGATGATGATCGTCCCTCCATTGAACCGGAAGCTGCTGGCGATCCTGGCGGCCGACATGGTCGGCTACTCAAGGGCGATGGAGGCCGATGAGGCCGGCACCATCGAGCGGTTGAAATCCGTTCGTGCCGAGCTGTTCGACCCCGCCATCTCCCAGCACCATGGCCGCCTCATCAAGCTGATGGGCGATGGCGCGCTTGTCGTCTTCGACAGCGTGGTCGACGCAGTCGCCTGCGCAGCGGAAATCCAAAGTGCGGCGGCCGCGCGCAACGAAGGTCTGCCGGAGCCTGAGCGCATCGTGTTCCGCATCGGGGTCAATCTGGGCGACGTTGCGTTGGTTGACGGCGATGTCTATGGCGATGGCGTCAATGTCGCCGCGCGATTGCAGCAACTCGCCGATGCTGGCGGCGTGATCGTGTCGGGCACAGCCTTTGACCATCTGCAAGGCAAGCTTGATTGGTCCCTCGATTTCGCTGGCGAGCAACAAGTAAAGAATATCAGCCGCCCGGTTCGGATGTACCGGCTGAGGCTCGACGGCAAGCGGCCGCGCCGGACCTTGCGCAAGGCGATGCCGGGCTGGGTTGGGACGGCGGCGGCCATCGTACTGTTTGCTCTGCTGGGCGGCGGCGGGACATGGTGGTTCTTTCATTCAGCTGCTCTGGGTGCCAAGCCGTCGGTCGCAGTGCTGCCCTTCAACAACTTTGGCGGCGACGACGCCACAGGGCGTCTGGCCGATGGCCTCACCGAGGACATAATCACCGATCTCGCGCAGTTTCCCGAACTCGACGTCGTGGCACGCAATTCGACGCAAGCGTACAAAGGCAAGTCGCTGGATGTCCGCCAGGTCGCAAATGCGCTCGACGTCGGCTATGTGCTGGAAGGCTCGATCCAACGCCAGGGAGGCCGGCTGCGGATCACCGCGCAGTTGATCGATGCAAAAACCGGCAATCATCTGTGGTCGGAGCGATGGGACCGGCCCGCTGAAGACGTGTTCGCCATTCAAACCGAGATCGCCGAGCAGGTCACCAACCGTCTCGGCAACGGCGTGGGGCTGATTCAGGGAGCGGGGCGGGCTGCAGCGAAGCGCAAGCGGCCGGACAGCTTGACTGTCTATGATTACTATCTGCTCGGAACCGAAAGGATTGAAAAGATTACCGTAGCGGATGAGCAGGAGGCCATTAGGCTGCTCAACCTCGCTGTCGAGTTGGATCCGGAGTTCGCACGCGCCTGGGTGGAACTTTATCATGCTCATAACATATTGGCTGGCTTCGGTATCAATCCCGAGAGCGAGGTCAAGGCGGCTGCCGATGTAGCCGAACGCGCGGTGCGGCTCGATCCGAGCGACGCTGAGGCGCACGCGGTTTTTGGCATGAGCCTCAAAGACAAGGGCGACAACGCCCGCGCCAAGGTCGAGCTGGACACGGCCCTCCGCCTCGCTCCGGGGTCGGCCGAAATCCTGACATTCTATTCCGGCTTTGCGTCAGCCTTCGACGAACCCGAACGCGGCGCTCAGTTGGTCGACCAAGTCATACGGCTCGACCCGAATTACCCGATGTGGGCAACCGCTTTCTACTCCAATGCCTATTTTATGGCTGGCCGCTATGAGGACGCCTTGAAGATGCTGGAGCGCAAGACGACCGATAACTACAGCAAATGGGAGTGGATGATGCGTAGCAGCTCCTTTGCGGCGCTCGATCGAATCGATGACGCGAATGCTTCGGTCAGGGAAACCCTCAAACGGTATCCGGACCTGACCGTCGAGGGCATGGTCAATGAATACAGCTTGAGCAAGACGGAGCGCGGTCGTTTCATCGAGACAATGCCGCTCGCCGGCTTTCCGCTTTGCGCCAAGCCCGAGGCGCTGGCAGAGCTCGCCAAACCTGTGCGGCTGCCGGAATGCGAGGCGGGGGAGGCGAAGCCTCTCGGGCAGCCATAGGACCGAAAAAGGGGCCGGAAGCAGTAGGTCCGCTTGTGGTGCAGGGAAGAACGACTGAGGTTTGTCTGCTAGGCCGAGATAGGCGCAAACCCGTCGTTCGGCAGGTGGGACGAAAACGACGGCAACGGCTCTAAAGCTGACATCCGCGGATATCAGCTCCGCGCCCAAAACAGGTCGTTGCAGGAACCTGGTCGGGATCAGTGCGAGGTGCCGTCGTGCAGAAGTCTCCAGGTCAGGCCGACGCGGCCGCTGAACTGTGATGTGAAGCGTTCGGCCGCAGCGTCCTCCAGGCCGTCATCGACAAGAGCCTCGATGCTTCGCCGCACCAAGGCGAGCCGCATCTCGCGGGCGTGCTCCATGTCGGTCTCTCTCATGATTTCGGTGACGTGGTAGGCGACGACAGGCTGGCCGAGGCAAGACAGAAGTGCGCTCGCTTCGGCTGTCACTGCTGCAACTGCGTCTTCGATCTGCATTTTGGCGCTCCTCATCGAATTCGATGCAGGCGCCTCCCCGTGTCAGGACGGCGTTCCGTCGCTTCCTTCAATCCGGCTCTCGTGCGGAGCCAAAGCGCGCTTTCTCGTTCGCGCCCCGGAGCGACTCACCATCCGAAATCAGTATCCTCCAAGATCGAATTAAAGGCGACCGCATAGTTAATTGATGGTTAATGGCGGCGATCGCATCTTAAGCGTCCGCCGACGATCCTGGCCTCGCCGAAACCTTCCTTGCTCTCGACGGTTAATCCAAACCAGGAGGGTCGATGCATGCCAAGGCGAGGTGCAGAGGAGACACGGGCGGGCCGGCCGAAGAGACCGCGTTCGCGTCCGCTGAAGGGCGAAGAGACGGAAGTGAACCATATCGTCGAGACACAGAACCTGTCGCCTGCGCAGGCGCGCGAGCTCGTGAGGCGCTACGGCAATGATTGGCGCAAGATCGAAGAGGCCGCCAAGACCTACAAGGACGACAGCTAGATTGCGGCCAATCAGCTCCCACAGACCAGCGCCAAGATGACCACGATCGCGACGTTCAACGTGAACGGCGTCAACGGGCGGTTGCCGGTCCTGCTGAAATGGCTCGGCGAAACCGCATACGACATCGTCTGCCTTCAGGAACTCAAGACATCCGACGAGAAGTTTCCGGCCGAAGCGATCAGGCAGGCTGGTTACGGCGCCATCTGGCACGGGCAGAAGTCTTACAACGGGGTGGCTATTCTCGCCCGGGGCAAACAGCCGCTGGAGCGCAGGCGCGGGCTGCCCGGCGATCCGGACGACACCCACAGCCGATACATCGAAGCCATGGTCGACGGGCTGGTGATCGGCTGCATCTACCTGCCGAACGGCAATCCGGCGCCCGGACCGAAATTCGACTACAAGCTCTGCTGGTTCCAGCGTCTGATAGGCTATGCCCAGACGCTGCTCGCACAGGACACCGTGCTTTGCGGCGACTACAATGTGGTGCCGACGCCGATCGATGCGGTTGTGCCGGCACGCTGGCTGGGCGATGCCGTCTATTTCCCGCAGAGCCGCCAGGCCTACGCCGCCATGCTGGGCATGGGCTGGACGGATGCGGTTCGGCAGATCCACCCCCAAAAAGGCGTCTACACTTACTGGAATTTCTCCTACCGGGGCGGTTACGACCGCAGTTCCGGGCTGCGGATGGATCACCTGCTGACCAGCCCGGCTCTTTCGGAGAAGCTGCAAAGCGCCGGCGTCGATGTCGCCGTGCGCGGCTGGGAGAAGCCCAGCGATCATGCCCCAGCCTGGATCGACCTTGCCTGGCCAGGCAAGGCCGGCTGACCAGGCCCTCTCAACCGGACCGGATCACCCCTGGCTCCGTTTCCTCAGTCGCCTGGCCAGCAGAGGGCGCGGCGGACACCAGGTCCTGGAAGCCGATCGTGGCGACCAGGTAGCCGGCTTCGTCGTAGATCTTCGTCACCCAGGAAGTCGGATCCATGCCTTCGACAATCCCGTCGAGCATCGCCTCCTTCGCGGCCCGCCTTGCCTCCGCCTTCGCGGCCTCAAGACTTTCCATCTCGACCTGGATCGCCGGCTGGGCCGTGCTTTCGATGAACTCAAAGCGGAATTTCGGCATTCGTTTCTCCCTCGGGCGCCGTAAGGCCCTCGCCATGGTTCCCAGAGCCGGCGCCAGTCGGACCGTGCTCGGCGCGCAGGGTGTCGGCGATGTATTCCTTGAGGTCGCCGACTTCCTCGCTGATGTCCTCGGGCAGTATCCCTTCGCTTGCCGCGTCGGCGATACATCGATCGGCCAGGCTCTCGGCGGCCAGGTCGTCAGGAAGCGCAGCCGGGACCTCCGCCAGATGCTCATCGATCCATTCGCCGACGAAATGCGCGGTCTTGTTGACGAGGATATCCGGCTCCTCGGAGGTCTCCGGGCTGGCGTGAGGAAGCGCTCGATCGGTGTCCATGGCTAAACCCACCCTGGTTGATCCATCTTCAACGCCGATTGCGCGCGAAGGATGCAGCGGTTCGTCGATCGTGCCGCTGCTTCTCGAATTCGACGGGTGAAAGGTCGGGCGCCCGGGCGTGTCCATGCATCTCACGCGACGCCGGGAACCTGCATCAGGATCGAAAGTTCTTGCTGTTGGCAAATCACCGGACTTAACCGCAGGGCGAGCAACGTGCGGCCTCGAGGCTTTGGAGCTTTATCGGCAATCAGGAAATCGATCGGACGAAGGCTCGGCCGCGGGCTCGATATCCTCAAATATGTCGCCGTTGCGATTGCCGCCAGCCTGGTCACGCTGGCCGTCATCAACCTGATGCCGGAGCCGCGGGTTCTGCGCAGCATCGTGCCGCACCGTTTCGATGCCGCCGATGCGCAATTCGCCAAGAGCATGACCAACTATTCGCAAGGACAGATGTTCGATGCGAACGCCGTGCAAACCCTGGTCAATGGCGACGAGATCTTTCCGGCGATGCTGCGCGCGATCCATGCGGCGCGCTCCACCATCGACATGGAAACCTACATCTATTGGTCGGGATCTGTCGGCTACGAATTCGCCACCTCGTTGGCTGCGAAGGCGCGGGAGGGCGTCGAGGTGCGCGTGCTTGTCGACTGGGTCGGCAGCCTGCCCTTCGATGAAGACCTGATCCACATCATGACGAGCGCGGGCGTGCGGTTCCAGCGCTATCGGCCTGTCTACTGGTACACGCTCGACCGGGTGAACAACCGCACGCATCGCAAGCTGCTCATCACCGACGGCAAGGTCGCCTTCACCGGCGGGGTCGGCATCGCCGACAATTGGCTGGGAGATGCGCGCAATCCGGATGAGTGGCGCGACACGCACTACCAGATCGAAGGACCGGCCGTGGCCGCCTTCCAGGCCGCGTTCGCCGAAAACTGGCTGGAAACCGTGGGCGAGACTTTGCAGGGCGAGAAATTCTACCCGCCGCCCGAAGCGGTGGGGTCACTCAGCGCCCAGCTTATCCTCGCCTCGCAGCCGAACGGCTCCGAAAACATGGAGCTGATGATGCTGGCCGCGATGGCTGCCGCCAAGGATCACATCAGGATCGGGATGGCCTATTTCGTCCCGGACGACATCGCCCTGCAGCAGATATTGGACGCCAGGAAGAGAGGCGTGGCGGTCGACGTCATCGTCCCCAATGCGCTGACGGATGTGCCCATCGTCCGAAAGGGCTCGCGCTACTTCTGGGGCGAACTGCTCGAGGCCGGCGTGCGGATCTACGAGTTCCAGCCGACGATGTATCATCCCAAACTGCTGATCGTGGACGATGTCTGGGCGACCTTCGGCTCCGCCAATCTGGACGAGCGGTCGCTGCGGCTCAACGACGAGGTCAACCTGAACGTCTACGGCAAGGCGTTCGCGCAGACGCAGATCGACCTGTTCAACCGGGATCTTGGGCAGTCGAGACAGATCAGCCTCGAGGAATGGCAAGCGCGTCCCTTCACCGAAAAGGTGACGGACTGGCTGGCCAGCAGGCTGCACACGCAGCTTTGATGTCACGCCGCCTTGCGGGCAGCCGCCCTGAATGGATGGTCCATGGCGAAGGCGTCCGGCCGGATGCCGCGCTCGACCTGCGTCCAGGCGACAGGGTGCGCGATCGGGAAGCCGGGCCGCGCCCGCGGCGAGAAGGCGCCGACTGCCGTGTTGCCGCGTCCGTTGCGCAGATAATCGATGAAGATCCTGCCTTTTCGGGCTGCCGGATCGGCCGACAGCAGGTAACGCTCGGGATCGGCATCGACGAGACATTGCGCCAGCGATCTTGCCATGTGCCGGGCGCGGTCGTGGGTCATTTTCGTGCCGAGCGGCGCCATCAGGTGAATGCCCTTGCCGCCGGTCAGCTTGGGCCAGCTCTCCAGGCCGGCCGCCGCCATGATGTCGCGCAGCGCCAGCGCGGCCTCGATCACTTCATCCCATCCGACGCCCTCGCCGGGATCGAGGTCGAGAACGATCCGATCCGCATGCTCGATATCGTCCACGGTGGCGTTCCAGGGGTGGAGTTCGACGGCATCCATCTCGATGAGGCCGAGCAGGCCGGCAAGGTCGTCGACCCAGACCCGCACGCCCTCCCCGCCTTCGCGCTTCTGCACGCGCAGCTGGTGCACCGCGGCGGGAATGCTGGGCAGCGTCCCCTTGTGATAGAAGATGGCGCCGAAGGCATGGCGGACAAGTTTCAGCGGCCGCCGGGCAAGATGGACCAGCGCCTGGTCGGCAACCCGCTCCCAGTAGCGCGCGAGATCTTCCCTGGAAGGCGCGACCGCGTCGGGGAGCAACTGCAGGATGTTCTCGCGCGGGACGCCGTGCTCGTGGCCCGCCCGCCGCCTGGAGGGCGCCGGCGGCTTCGGCGGGATGGACACCAAGTCTTCGCGCAATCCCTTGAACACCGCTTCGCGCAGAATGCCGCGATCGGTCACGCCGCTGAACTGCACCTCGGCCAGCACGTCCGGCCTGACCCAGGTCGCCTTCGGCTTGATGATCGGCTCGGTCAGCGGCGACTCGCCGACGATCAGCGGATCGAGGCGTTCGCGCACGCGCCGCGCCACTTCAAGCGTATAGCCGCTCTTGGCCTTGCCGGCATAAAGCAGGCGATCGCCGTCGCGCCTGCCGATGTAGAGCGACGCGATGCGGCGCGGCTTGGCGCCGAGCTTCTCGACGAAAGCCACGATCGGAAAGGTGTCGCTCTTGATGCATTTGACCTTGACCCAGCTCGGCTGGACGCCGGAGCGATAGGCGGCATCCGCGCGCTTGGAGACGATCCCCTCCAGGCCCATCCGGCAGGCATGCTCGAACATGTCCTTGCCGCTCACCGCCAGATGCTCGGCATAGGTCAGCGTCGGCGCCGTGTCCGAGAGCAGCTTCTCCAATGCGGCCTTGCGCTCGACCAGCGGCTGCTGGCGAAGGTCGCGGCCATCGAGGTGCATGAGGTCGAAGGCGTAGAAGATCAGCCGCGGCGAGTTCGGGTTGCCCAGTTCCCGCTCCAGCGCCTGGTAGTCGGGCAGGCCGGTGTCGCCCAAGACGACGGCTTCGCCGTCGATGATCGCCGACTCCGCCTTCAACTGCGCCGCCGCCTCGACGATCCTCCTGTAGCGATGCGACCAGTCGTAGCCGCGGCGCGTGAAGGCACGCGCCGAACCGCCCTCGACGATGAGCTGGGTGCGGTAACCGTCATATTTGATCTCGTGCAGCCATTCGCCGTCTTCGGGAGCTTTCTCCACCAGGGTGGGCGACTGGAACTCGATGAACGAAAGCCGGCTTTTGCCGCTACTCATACGCGCGACTCCAGGAATCGCTAATCAAGCCCCGCGCCAGCTGTCGGTTCCGGGCATTTTAGCGAAATTGTATGTTTTGGCGGACACTTGGCTCAGGAACAACATTGGCCGTGCCGCGTCTTAGAGACAGGTTCTTGTTGCAGTTTTTGTCTCGGGATCGACAGCGATGGTCAGGCTCATTCTCACGCTTATGGTGACGCTGGTGCTCGCGTGCGGCGCAAGCCAGGCCGCCAGGCTGGACTTGGACACGGTCAACCAGGCGCAATTCAGCGACGGCGAGCCGAAGGGCGTCGATCCGATGCTGCTGAAGGCGCAGATCCTCCTCGACCGCGCCCGCTTCTCACCGGGCCTGATCGACGGCCGGCTTTCCGACAATTTTGCCAAGGCCGTCTCGGCCTTCCAGGCGGCGAACGGCCTGCCTTCGGACGGCAAGCTCACCAGGGAGACCTGGGACAAGCTGACGGCGGGCTCAACCGAGCCGGTTCTGGTGACCTATGAGGTCACGGCCAAGGATGTGCGCGGGCCTTTCACCCGGCGCATTCCCACGCGCCTGGAGCGCATGGCCCGCCTCAAGCGGCTCGGCTATCGCAACGCCCGCGAGCGGCTGGCCGAGCGTTTCCATGTCAGCGAACAATTGCTGCGCATGCTCAATCCCCGCGCCGGCTTCAGGAAGGCCGACGCGAGCCTGGTCGTGCCTGACGTCGGGCGCGGCGACCCACCGGCGGAGATTGCGACCGTCGAGGTCGACAAGGCATCCCGGCTGGTGCGCGTGCTCGACGTGTCAGGCAAAGCGGTCGCGGTTTATCCCGCCTCGATCGGCAGCGAGGAGAAACCGGCGCCGAGCGGCGGCGCTGAGATCAAGCGGGTGGTGCATAACCCGACCTATCATTACAATCCGAAATTCGCCTTCAAGGGCGTCAAGAGCAAGGAGCCTTTCACCATCGCCAAGGGACCGAACAATCCGGTGGGCTCGGTCTGGATCGATCTCTCCATCGACAGCTACGGCATCCACGGCACGCCCGAACCCGGCAAGATCGGCACCAGCTTCTCGCATGGCTGCATCCGGCTGACCAACTGGGACGCTGAGGACCTCGCGGCCATGGTGAAGCCGGGCACGAAGGTCGAGTTCAAGGACGAGACGGCGCAGGATGTGTCCGCGCAGTGAGCGCTGGCGGGGCGCGATGCGGGAACACTGCATAAGCCCAGTTTATCATCACCCCTAGTTTTTCAGAACGTTACAGGTTCATTCGTCGCCTGTAGCTTCGGCGGCGCTTTTTTGGAAACGATCTGGACTTGGTGGCTCGATGCAAGCACATGCGAGAGTGGTGATTGTCGGCGGCGGGTGTGTCGGCGCGGGTATCCTCTATGGACTGGCCAAGCGCGGCTGGACCGACGTGGCGCTGCTCGAGCGCACCCAGCTGACCGCGGGCTCGACCTGGCATGCGGCGGGCCTCGTCCCGTCCTACTCGCGCAATATCAATGTCGGCCGGATGGTAAGGAAGACCATCGAGATCTACGAAAGGCTCGAGGCGGAGACGGGACAGCCCGTCGGATGGCATAAATGCGGCCAGTTGCGCATCGCCAATTCCAGGGACCGGTTCGACGAATTCAAGAGCTACATGAGCGTGGCCGACGTCCAGGGCGCGCGGGCGCAGTTGCTGACACCCGCGGAAGCCAGGGAGTTGTGCCCGCTGCTCAACAACGACCATATGCTCGGCGCCCTTTATCACCCCGATGACGGCCACATCGCGCCGGCCGACGTGACGCATGCCATGGCCAAGGGCGCGCGCGACCTCGGCAGCAAGATCTATCTCAACACCGAAGTCACCGGCTTCAAGCGGACGCCGAGCGGCGAGTGGCTGGTGCAGACCAACCAGGGCGACATCACCTGCGAGCACGTGATCTGCGCGACCGGCAATTACGCGCGCCAGACCGGCGCGCTGCTGGGGCTTGAAATTCCGGCGATCCCGATCCTGCACCAGTACTGGATCACCGAAGCGGTGCCGGAGGTGGTGGAGCGCAAGCGGCAGGGGCGTCCCGAAATGCCCATCCTGCGCGACGAGGGTTTCGAGGGCTACCTGCGCGAAGAAGGCGACGGCCTGATGTTCGGGCCATATGAGCGCACCGAAAACCTCAAGCTGTTCGCCGAGAACGGTGTTCCCGCCTGGTTCGGCGCCGATCTGGTCGAAGAGGATTTCGAGGCGGTGTCGTGGAATTGGGAACAGGCGCTGGAGCTGATCCCGGCGCTGGGCCGCGTGGGCCTCAAGGCCAATGTCCGCGGGCCGTTCCAGATGACGCCGGACGAGCTTCCCTTGATGGGACCGGCCTGGGGCCTGACCAATGTCTGGCTGGCCGAGGGCGTGCCCGGCGGCATCCTGTGGGGCGGCGCGATCGGCTATTACCTGTCGGAGCGGATCGTCGAAGGCGGCAACAGCCTCGACACCTCCGACCTCGATCCCCGCCGCTTCGGCGACTATGCCAACAAGGCCTGGACGCGCGAGAAGGTGCGCGAGGCCTGGGGCACGCATGCGGAGCAGAAATATCCGGGACAGGACATGCCCGCCTGCCGCCCGCAGAAGACCGCGCCCTCCTATGCCAGGCTGACCGAGCTTGGCGCCGTCTGGGGCGTGCTCAACGGCTGGGAGATGCCCAACTGGTTCGCGCGCGACGGCGTCGAGGCCAAGGACCAGTACAGCTGGCGCTGGACGCCGAAGGGGAACCTTGTCGCCGAGGAAGTGCTGGCGGTGCGCAACGCCGTCGGCCTGGTCGAGATGACGCCGATGACCAAGTTCGAGGTGTCGGGGCCGAGCGCGGCCTCATGGCTCGACGGGATCCTGGCCAACCGCCTGCCCGCGATCGGCCGGGCGACGCTGGCGCACCATTTGACGGCCGGCGGCGGCGTGCAGGCGGAATACATGGTGGCGCGGCTGAGCGAAGACAGCTTCTACCTCATCTCGACGCCAAGGGCGGAGCGCTGGAATTTCGACGATCTCTCGAAGCTGCTTCCCGCCGACGGCAGCGTGTCCTTGAAGAATGTCACCAACGACCGCGGCTGCTTCACGGTCGTGGGGCCCAAGGCGCGCGAAGTGCTGCAACCCCTCACGGAGATCGACCTTTCGAACGCGAACTTCCCCTGGTTCGGCGTCAAGACCGGAAATGTGGCTCTGGCCAGCGACGTGCGGCTGCTGCGCGTGAACTATGAAGGCGAGCTCGGCTGGGAGCTCTACCACCCGATGGCGTACCAGCGGCAATTGCTGGACGCGATCCTGGCGGAGGGCGAGAAGCACGGCATGCGGCTTGTCGGGCTGCATGCGCTGGAATCGCTCAGGCTGGAGAAGTCGTACCGCGCCATGTACCGCGACATGAACCCGGAGCTCAACGCGCTGGAGAGCGGGCTGGAACGCTTCATCCGCCTGGACAAGGGCGATTTCGTCGGGCGCGAGGCGGTGTTGAAATACAAGGACAGGAACGACCAGCGCCGTTCGGTCACGCTCAAGATCGAAACCGACGGCGCGAGCACGCTTGCCTCCGAGGGTCTCTACATCGGCGGCGAGCTGGTCGGGCGCATAACCTCGGGCGGCTACGCCTACGCGCTCGGGTACGATGTGGCGCTGGCCGTGCTGCCCGAGCGTTTCTCCAACCCCGGAACGAAGCTCGACGTCGCGGTGCTGGGAGAGTGGAAGGTCGCCGAGGTCATTGCCGATTCGCCTTACGACCCCACCTCGGCCCGGGCACGCATGTAAGCTCCTCAAATCCTCCAAGCAGCCGATCGCCGTGTGCAATGGCACGGATCGTTCCGCCTCGCCCTGCGTTGATGGACAACGCAAGGAGGACAAGGCCATGGAAGACGATCGGACCGAGAAGATCAGGCAGCGCGCCTATGAGATCTGGCAGCGCGAGGGCAGCATCCTTGGCGACCACGAGCGGCACTGGCATCAGGCCGAGGCGGAGATCGACCGCGAGGCGGCTTTGCCGCTCACCGCGGGCGATGCGCTGCCCGAGACCGGCGAGCTGTCGAGCTCGGACATCCTGACCGTGGAGGCGCTTGCCATGCACACCGGGATCAGCAGCGAGGAAGCGCAGGAGCTGCTCGACCGGCTCGGCAACGACCGCGCCGCGATCGAGCAGGCGGCGCGTAACCTCAGGGCCCGGAAGAGGCTATAGCGTCGCAACCGCGGTTCGCTCCCAGGCGAAGGGAACAGCATTGAGCGCGCGGGAACCCTCGGCGCCGTGGGAGGTTCCTCCTGTCTAACCCACAGGAGACCACCATGGACCACACCAACCACGTCAGGCTGACCAATGCCGAACTCACCCCCGACATCCTCGAGGGCGCCACCATCTATGGCCCCGACGACGAAAAGATCGGCTCCGTCGACCACCTGCATGGCAGCCGGGTCGTCATCGATGTCGGCGGCTTTCTCGGCATCGGCGCCAAGCCCGTCGCCGTCAGCGCCAGCCAGCTGGATTTCATGCGCGACGAGGACGGCGACGTCCACGCCGTCACCAGTTGGACGAAGGACCAGCTGAAGGCCATGCCGGAGCACCGCGACTGAAACGAAAGAGTGCATCGCGACTGACGCGAAAGAGAGCATCGCGACTGAGCTGGAGGCGAGCATTCCGATTTGAGGCTCGCGACGACTGATTGCGCGCGTCAGCTCTTGATCGAATTGCTGAAGACCTGCACGCCGACGCGCTCGTTGCGGCGCCAGCGCACCACGGCGCGATAGGCGGCGTCGTCGTCAGGGACGATCAGCGTGAAGCGATCCGGCAGTTCCACCTGAGGGCCGACGCGCAGTTCGGCGCCGTGTTCGTGCTGGTTGCGGATGGAGCACCTGATCCTGGCCTCGCCGGTGACGATCGTGGCCTCCTTCATCACGAATTCACGCGAGTGAAGACGGCGCTCGATACGGGGAAAGGTGGTCATGTCGCACGCATCCCGGAACTCTTCGGCGGGCTCAGCATCTCAGCCCGACATGACACGATAGCAGCGAGGCGTTTCCGTTCCGTTAGCGATTGCCCGTCGCGGCCGGCTGCCCGATCCCGTTTCTGCACACAGAGGAACAAACTCCTGCCTGGCGCGTATTGGAGCGGCGATATCGCTCGAAGCAGGAGTCCTCATGCCGGTGCGCAGGAAACGTCACGTCCGAAACGCAGCCTCGCTCTACAGCGACCTTATGCTGGCCCCGGCCGTAGTGATGATGCGCCTGCCGATGATTGCCCTGGATGCCGGCAGCAGCGCCCCCAATGGCGTGGAAGCGGCGGGCGCCATCAGCGAGAAAGCGCTCGCATGCGCTGAGGGACTATACGCCGCGCAGGTAACCCTTTTCCGTTCCGCATTGCGGTTCTGGCCGGAAATTTTTTCTGGCCGCAGCCCGTCCCTGCTCAACGGCGCCGCCGGCAAGGCAGCCTTGGTTGCGGCAGTCAGACCTGCAAGCCGACGGGTCAGAGCGAATTTCCACCGGCTGACGAAACTGGACTGAGTGAATCGATCCATTCAGGCCGGCTGTTCGCGGACGTGCCTGCTGGTGATCGCCGACAGGGTCGCCTAAGCCCGATTGGACTCTTGCGGCGCGTCGCGCTACAAGGAGGCCCTCAACCTAAGGCATCGCGCTGTGGCCGCGCGCAATCCATGATCACCGTGAAAAAGATCTTTCGGGACGAAGAGCTGTACTTCGTCTGGGCCGATGGAAAGTGCTTTGCGTTTTTCTATCTGCTCAGTTCTTCCGGCGAGAAGCCGGTCTGGGCCGTGAGCGGCGAATACAAGCCTCTCGCCGCCAATATCGACGACTTCAACAGCTACGACGACGCTTTGAAGTTCATCATGGCCCACGCGCCGGTCCAGTAAGCCCTCTGCAACGGACCAGCCGGATACGACGGGCAGCCCCAAACAGCGCCTCAATCATCCATGCTGATGCTCGTGGTGATGGCCGTGCGGCTCGGACATGGCGAACGGCAGGTCCTCGCTGTCGCCGCCGGCGGCAAGCTGCAGCCTGGCGCTGAACGCGTGCGGCTCGGCCGGGGCGACGAGGCTCTGCAGATGGTGGTGGTCGCCGCCGACCGGCGACAGCGGCAGGCGCTCCACCGCGCCGCCCGGCCGCTCGATCGCGACCTTCGCCTGCAGGCCCTCGGCATGGCGCGACAGGCGCAGCCGCATGCGCTCGCCCTGCGGCGTGTCGATGATCTCCAACAGCCCGCTGGCGAGCTTGCCCGAGACCAGGAACGGGTCCGGCGCGTGATGATGGCCACCTTCGGGCTGGGGCTCGACGAAGCGGACCGTGGCCACGGCGAGCCCGGGAATGTGGGCAAAGAGCTCGACCTTCAACGACGCGGCGATGTTGTTGGCGGCGGCCAGCAGCAGCCCGTCGTTGACGGCAATCGTCACATCTATATGCAGCCTGTGGCCGAGCCATCGGGCCTTCGCCTCGACAACCCTGTCGATCCCCGCGACATGTTCGGCGGCGTGGTGGATCTCGCCGACAAGTCCGGGTTCCACGCCGTCCAGCATGCGGGTGAGCACCGAGCGCGCCGATTGCCAGACGATGCCGAAGATGGCGATGGTGATCAGCAGGCCGATGATCGGGTCCGAAAGCGGGACGCCGAGCCAGACGCCGATCGCGCCAATGACGACGGCGAGGCTGGTCAGGCCGTCGGTGCGGGCGTGATAGCCTTCGGCGACCAGCGCGGCGCTGTTGATCTGGCGGCCGACGCGGATGCGCAGCACCGCCACCGCCTCGTTGCCGAGAAAGCCGATGAAGCCGGCCGCGGCGAGCCAGCCGAGAAAACGCACCGGCCGCGGGTCGAGCAGGCGGTCGATCGCCTCGTATCCGGCAACAATCGCGCTGACCAGGATGATCAGCACAATGACGATGCCGGCCAGATCCTCGACGCGGCCGAGACCGTAGGTGAAGGTGCTGGTCGGCCTGCGGCGCGCCAGCACGAAGGCGACCCAAAGCGGTATGGCGGTGGTCGCGTCGGCGATGTTGTGGATGGTGTCGGCGAGCAGCGCCACGCTGCCCGACGCCACGACGACCGCGACCTGCAGCCCGGCGGTGACCGCCAGGATGACAAAGGACCATTTGATCGCCCAGATGCCGCGATCGGTCGTCGCGATGGTGGCGTCGATGACGCCGTGGGTGTGGCCATGCGGACCACGATGGCCATCGCCGTGGCTGCCGTGGCTGTGTGGGCCGTGGTCGTGGCCGTGCGGGCCGAAGCCGAGCCAGTCCAGAAGCTTTTTCGGCATGGCAGCCTCACAAATATTTGGTGAGCTGCTTCAGCTCCTTGAGCGTTTCCCTGGTCGGCTCGCCGCCGTCGACCAGGCAGTGCTCCATGTGGTCATGGATCAGTTCACGCTTGGCATTGCTCACCGCGCTCTCGACGGCGTGAAGCTGCTGCGCGAGATCGAGGCAGGATCGGCCCTGCTCGAACATGGTGAGCACCGCCGCAAGATGGCCGTGCGCGCGCTTGAGCCGGGCGATGATATCGGGATGGGAGCTGTGTATCGTCATGACTTCATCCTATCCCCCAGGGCAGGATCTCGCAAGAGCCTGCCGCCCAACCCTGCGGCGCTGCCCGACGCATGGACCGGACCCGCAGCGCCACGCCCAGGCAACAGGCCGCAACCAAGCGGCGGCTTCGCCGTTAATTGAACGGCGCCGACCTATCCCCTCGCGGCGCGGAGACGTGGAGCGTACGCCCGATGGCACGGCCGGTGGAGATTGGCGACAGGGTGGCGGTGATCGCCACGGTGACGGAGCGCGTCGAGGACCGCGTGACGGTCGCCATTCCGACCGACTGCCACACCTATTCGATCGTCGAGCCCAATGCCAAGCCAGGCGACAAGCTGCAGTTCGAAGGCGAAGTGGTTCACGTCGACGAGGATCTCGGCCGCACCACGATCCAGGTGCTCGGACGGATCACCGTCGACACGAGGAGCGTCAAGATGATGCGCAAATACCGCCAGCGGAGACTGCCGCCGGCGAATTCCTCCGACCAGCATCGGCCAGATGCTGGAACCGCCCCGCGGCCTCGCCGTTCGGCCTGATGGCCAGGAATCGTATCCGGGAAGCGCTGACCGAGATCGGCACGATGACGTCGAGGCCTTCGGCGTTCCTGATCCTCGGCGCATTCACGCTAGGCTGGCTGGTGTTCGAGCCGGAGACGCTGGACTGGCACGGCATTGCCACACTGGTGACGTGGGCGATGACGCTGCTCATCCAAAGGGCCGAGCACCGCGACACCCAGGCCTTGCAGGCCAAGCTCGACGAGTTGATCCGGGCGACCGGCAACGCGCGCAACGACATCGCGCAAATCGACAGCAAGGAGCCCGAGGAAATCGAAAAGGAAAGGGCCTCCGAGGCTGCCGGTCTCTCGGGCTAGAGCTTCTTCAACATCGTCTGGAGTAGCGACGCGCAGCGGAGCGAAGACCCGGGGATCCCCGTCGGGACCTTTGCCGAGGGATTGAGCGGAGCAGAATTCTGCACTGCAGCAGCGCGTCGAAGTCACGAGAGGGGGTCTGTGCGCGTCGCTTCGATCCTTGCTTCGCCCGCAGGATGACGACGGCGCGAAAGGCTTCGGCCAATTGCGAACGTTTGCGATGGTTCACCGAAACGACCGGTGAAATCCCCATTGCGGTCGTCGTGCCGGGAAACTAGTGGCGCTTGAAGTACTGCACCTCGCGCTCATGCTTCTCGGCCGCTTCGCGCGACTTGAACGTGCCGAGATTCCTGCGTTTCCCGGTCCTCGGATCGACCTTGCGCGAATAGAGACGGTATTCGCCGGACTTCAGCTTGCGGATCATGGCAACCTCCTTTGCAATCAGTGACGTCAACCCCCTTGCCGTTGCTCCGGTTCCGCTTCCGAGCATGTCGGCACCACCCCAATCGGCCGCCGCTGGCACAAGAACTCTCGCCCGACAGTGATCCATTTCACGGACGCAAGCGCCCGAATGTCGGAATCGAGACGCCAGCGACCACAATTCGGTCGGATTATTTGTACTCAAATGACATTTGCGACGTTATCTTTCACGTCGCGAGCATGCCGGGACTGAGGAGGGTGAGATGGTGACGGCGAAGCTTCACGGGGTTGAACTCGTCAAGGGCCAGAAGTGGACGGTGCGCGTCACCGCTTACGGCACCACGGTGATTTTCCCGTTCGAGGCCGAGCAATATGCGCGCTCCTACGCCGACGGACAGGCCTTCCGCCTCGGCGTCGAAGTGGTCGAACTGAGGGAGTGCGCCTGAGCAGCCGGGCGGAAAGCGCCCAGCGCCGGTTCCGCTCAGCCTGATCTCTCGCGCGGCACCCCTCAGACCGACTTCCTTTCCTGGAGCTTCTCGCCGTCTTCCTTCACGAACTCGCGCACCGGATTGTCGAGGAGCGGCAGCACCGCCTCCGAAGGCCGGCATAGCCTTGCGCCCTTTGGGGTCTCGACGATCGGCCGGTTGATCAGGATGGGGTGGGCGAGCATGAAATCGATCAGCTCGTCGTCGCTCCATTTGGGGTCGGCGAGGCCAAGCTCGGCATAAGGCGTCCCCTTCTCTCGCAGCAGCTCGCGCGGCGCCATGCCCAGCGCCGAGAGCAGCGCGACCAGCCGCTCGCGGCTCGGCGGCGTCTTCAGATATTCGATCACCACCGGATCCTCACCGCTGGCGCGGATCATGGCGAGCGTGTTGCGCGAGGTGCCGCAGGCGGGATTGTGATAGATCGTGACCGTCATGACTGTGCCTTCCGTGGCTGGGATTGCGGAATGATCCCCGGCCGCAGCAGCCAGCCCATCAGCGCCAGCGCGATCAAGGCCCCAAGCAGCTCGGCGACGATGAAGCCCGGGAGATCCATGGGCCGGATGCCGGAGAAGGTGTCGGTCAGCGAACGCGCCAACGCCACGGCCGGATTGGCGAAGGATGTCGAGGCGGTGAACCAGTAGGCGGCGGTGATGTAGAGCCCGACCAGCCATGGCACGGCTCGCTGCTCGAACCGGGCTCCGGAGAGAATGACCGCGACGAGGCCGAATGCGGCCACCATTTCGGAGAACCATTGCGCCGGCCCGGCGCGCAGCTTGGTCGCGATCTCCAGAACCGGCAGGGCGAACATGAGGTGCGCGACGATCGTGCCGGCGATGCCGCCCAGGAGTTGCGCGACCAGATAGGCCGGCAGATCGCGGGCCGGCAGCGTGCGGCTCAAGCAGAACACGAGTGAGACGGCCGGATTGAAATGCGCGCCCGAGATCGGGCCGAGGATGGTGATCAACACCACCAGCATGGCGCCGGTGGCCAACGTATTGCCGAGCAGCGCCAACGCCGCGTCATGCGTCAGCGTCTCGGCCATGATCCCGGAACCGACCACGGTTGCGACCAGCAAGCCTGTGCCCAGAGCTTCGGCAACAAATCGGCGCGGCAGATTGAAGGGTGTCGTTTTCATGCTGCCTATGGCCGGATCGTTCGCGTCGATCGGCTCGATGATCATTGCCGGGTCCCTTTGCCGGGCTGACAGCAAGGTGCAGCCAGCGCGGGCGCGCAGATTTCCGGACGACCCGAGCAGCAATCCTCCATCAGGAACCGGACCAACCCGGACATCGCTTCATATTCGGCGCTGTAGATGATCGAGCGCGCGTCGCGCCGCTGCGTGACCAGGCCGGCGCGCTCCAGTTCCTTGAGATGGAAGCTGACGTTGGAGGGCGAAACCTCGGTCTGTTCGGCGAGCGAACCGGCCGCGATGCCATCCGGCCCGGCAACCACCAGCAGTCGCAGAAGGCGCAGGCGCGTCTCCTGCGCCAACGCTCCAAAGGCGATCAGGGCTTGACGTTCATCCACGTTTCAATAATCCTTGAAATATTGAAATGGAGGAAATAGCCGACATGCTCTCTCCTGACAACCGCAAAATCACCCCTGCCCTTCCGGCGGATCCCTCCGACCTGACTATCGGCGATCTGCTGAACGCGCTGGCGGACGTCAAGGACAGCCCGCTGGTGTTCCACTATGATGGCCGGCCAGTGAAGCCTGGCTATCATGTGACCGAAGTCAAGGCTGGACAGTTCTCGGCACTGGATTGCGGCGCCAACCCGGAGTCCTGGTCGGAAATCTTCGTCCAGCTATGGGACGTGGACGAAGGCGGGCCTGTCCACATGCAGGCCGGCAAGTTCGCCGCGATCATCCGTAAGGTGTCCGATCACGTCGCCCTCGACCAGTCCGCCAAGCTCACCTTCGAAGTCAGCGACGGTGTCCGACCGATGGAATTGTACCGGGCAGGTCAGCCGATGTTGGTCGGGAACGCCGTCGAAGTCGAACTGTCGCCGCGACCGGCGAGCTGCAAGCCGCGCGACCGCTGGCTGGAAGAACAGAAGGCGAGCAGATCATGTTGCTCGGCCGCGAGCGAGGCTTGCTGCAGCTGACGGATTGCCGGCGGAATGTCAGAGCCACCCGGGCCACGGATTGTCCTGCGACAGTTGGCCTGACGGCTTGCGCATCCGTATATAGACGACATGTCGGCTCTCGATACAGCGAAGCGATGGGCGCGCGGGGTCAAGCGCGACGTCGTGGCGCTGTGGATTGCCGCGCGCGACCCGCGCGTGCCCTGGTATGCAAAGGCCACCGCCGGCGCCGTCGCGGCCTATGCGCTGAGCCCCGTCGATCTCATTCCTGATTTCATCCCGGTCATCGGCTATCTGGACGACCTAGTGATCGTGCCGCTCGGCATCATGCTCGCCGTCAAGCTCGTCCCGGGAGACCTTATGCAGGAATTCCGCGACCAGGCCGCGCGCCGCGACAAGCCGGTCAGCAAGGCCGGCCTGGCTTTCATGGTTGCGGTCTGGGTGCTGGCGGCGCTGGCGCTGCTTTGGCTGTTCTGGCCGAAGGCAGCTTGAGTGCCCTCTCGCTTCCGCGTGCCCGATAGTTGTGAACCCCACCCCCGCTCCGATGGCGACAATCAAGACAAGAGCGTCCAGAGCGCTTGGAAGACATAGCCGATGACCAATGATCCGGAAACCGCGAGCGCCACGAACAACGCAATCGTTGACGGCCTGAGGACCAGTGCGACAGCCATGACACCCCAGATGCTAACCGCGCCGCCTGAAACGAGGAGCGCCATTGCAGCACCAGGTGACATGCCGAGATCAAGCAAACCTTGGACTAGAGGCAGTGCGGCAAGGCCATCGAGATACATCGGCGCGCCGACCAGCACCGCAAGCGGGATGGCATAGCTGGAGTTTACGCCGACATAAGCGGCAAGAGCATCAGACGGCAGAAAGTCTCTCAGCAGAAACTCAGCTGAAAAGGCAAACGTCAAACAAAGAACGACAGTTCTTGTTGTAGAGACAAGATTTGTTCCAAATGCACGCATACGCGCCCGGTCTCGCCAAATCCTGAAAGAGAGGCCCGCCGGCGTGCAGGTGTCACACAGTCCACTCATGCTTTTTTGTGACCGTAGCGGATGTTGCACCATCTGCGTACGGGCAAGGAGAGCTGTTATCGCGCCCGAAAAGACTCCAAGCGCGAAAGCCGCAACCAACTTTCCAATGGCGAACCCAGGGCCTAGCAGCGCCCAGGTCACGGCGAGCATGGTGGGACCTGTAATTGGAGAGGAAACCCAAAATGCCATGATGGGTGCAAGCGGAACGCCGGATGCAAGAAGGCCAGTCGTGAGCGGCAGCACCGTTACGCCGCACACGGGTATTACGCTACCAATTCCCGACGCCATCAAGATCGTCGCGACAGGGCGTCCCTTGAACCATCGTGCCGTAACTGTCGCCGCTCCGCTAGCCGCGGCCCACGCCGAGATGACCAGCCCCAAGGCGATCAACAATGCGACGTCCATGAAACTCTGCACGACAAAATGCAGCGTCGCAGTGACCTTTTGCGGCCACATCAGAGCGACAGCAGAAGTCAGAATAGGGACTGTCGCCCAGAAGAGGTGCTTTCTTTGAAGCGGCGGAACCGCAACCGTCATGGCATCACCTTTTGTGCCACAACTACCAGTCCGGCTTCCATAAATGAAACGAATAGCATAAATATCAGCTATGAGCGCACGCGATAGCAACCGTACCCAACTGGACAGCGAATTGCTGCGCACGTTCTTGTCTGTGGCCAAGGCGGGGAGCCTCAGTGGCGCCGCGGCGCGGCTGTACCGAACGCAGTCCGCAGTCAGCCTCCAGGTGCAAAAGCTGGAGGCTGCCCTCGGACAGCGGGTGTTCGAAAGGCATGGCCGGGGAGTTGCGATGACTGCCGCCGGCGAGCGGCTGCTACCCGTCGCCCGCGACGTTGTCGAAATGCTGAATCAGGTGGCAACCGATCTGCGCGAAGCGCCAGACGAGCAAGAGATCCGCCTTGGCATTCCCGAGGAATATGGCGACACGATTCTTCCGTCTATCCTGGCCACCTTCACCGAAGCGGAGCCCACAGCTCGCATTTTCGTGCGCTGCAGTTCAAGCATGGAATTCCCACGTGCACTGGCTGCCGGCGAACTGGATCTCGCCCTGCACTCGCCCGAGCGCGTCTCCAAAAACGACGTCATTGTTCATAGCGAACGCGCCGTGTGGACCGGCTCCGCCTTCCACAATGTGGAGAACCGTCGGCCTCTGCCGGTGGCGCTGTTCGATAAGACTTGCTGGTGGAGGGAACGCTGTCTCGACCTGCTTCGGAAATCCGGACTGGAGTATCAGGTCGTTTGCACCAGCCAGAGCATTTCAGGTGTTCGAGCGGCAATCGCCGCCGGCGTCGCTATCGGCGTATTGCCGGAAAGCACGCTGACAGATCACATCAGGGCGTTGGCGAGCGCGAAGCTGCCGCAGTTGGGTGAAACGCATCTGGCGCTCACCGGCTCACCGAAGCGGCCTCGGCGGCTAGCCGAAAAACTGTCGGCGATCATCTCACGAACGTTTCAGGGAAAGTGACGTGTAAGCAGCGAACACTGCCTGCAGATGCACGGCTGTGTCCCTCGTGCAGTAAATGGCTGCTTCCGGCCTGCCCCTTGACCGTCTCCTTACTTGGAGCGAGCGTGAACGCTCTTTCAGACGGGAGCCCCGATGGATTCGAGAGAGCTTTTGATCCGCATGATCCGCGCCGGCGCCGGAGAGGTTCCCGCCGATGTGGTGATCCGCGACGTGCGGCTGCTCGACATCGTCAGCGGCGCGGTGACCGAAACCGACATCGCCATCGTCGCCGACCGCATCGTCGGCACCCATGCGCGCTACGAGGCGGAGCGGGTGATCGACGGCCGCGGCCGCTTCGCGGTGCCGGGCTTCATCGACACGCATCTCCACATCGAATCCTCACTGGTCAGCCCACTCGAGTTCGACCGCTGCGTGCTGCCGCACGGCGTCACCACCGTGCTTTGCGATCCGCACGAGATCGCCAATGTGCTGGGTGCGGAAGGCATCCGCTATTTCCTCGACTGCGCCGAGCAGACCATCATGGATGTGCGGGTCAACCTGTCGTCCTGCGTGCCGTCGACCGCATTCGAGACCTCGGGCGCCAGGCTGGAAGCGGAGGACCTCCTGCCCTTCCGCACCCATGCCAAGGTGGTCGGCCTGGCCGAGGTGATGAATTTTCCGGGCGTGCTGGCCGGCGACGCCGGCATGATCGCCAAGCTGGACGCCTTCGCCGACGGCCATATCGATGGCCACGCGCCTTTGCTCAGGGGCCAACGGCTCAACGGCTATCTCGCCGCCCGTATCCGCACCGACCACGAGACCACCACCGCCGCCGAGGCGCGCGAGAAGCTTGCCAAGGGCATGGCCATCCTGATCCGAGAGGGCTCGGCCTCGAAGGACCTCGAGGCGCTGGCCGAGATCCTCGACGCCGACACCTCTAGCTTCGTGGCGCTGTGCACCGACGACCGCAACCCGCTCGACATCGCGGAGGAAGGCCACCTCGATTCCTCGATCCGCCGCCTCATCGCCACGGGCTGCCCGGTGCATCATGTCTACCGCGCCGCCAGCCATTCGGCGGCGCGCATCTTCGGGCTCGCCGACCGCGGCCTGGTGGCGCCCGGCTGGCGCGCCGACATCGCGCTGCTCGAGCATCTGGAGGACTGCCGGGTGAGCGACGTGATCGCGGCGGGGCGGCTGGTGACGCCGGAATTGTTCAAGACGCGAAAAGCCGTCAACCCGGTCGGCCTGTCATCGGTGAAGGCCAGGCCGGTGACGCCGGAGGCCTTCCGCATCGAGGCAACGAGCGGCCGCAACCAGACGCCGGTGATCGTCATCAAGCCCGGACTTCTCATCAGCTTCCGCGAGGACGCCGCCCTGCCCATCGCCGAAAACTCCCTGCAGCCGGACATCGGGGCCGACATCCTCAAGGCGGCGGTGGTCGAGCGTCACGGCAGGAACGGCAATATCGGTAAAGGCTTCGTCAAAGGCATCGGATTGAAGCGCGGCGCCATCGCCTCCTCGATCGGCCATGACTGCCACAACATCACCGTGGTCGGCGCCTCCGACGCCGACATGGCGGTTGCGGTCAACCGGCTGATCGAGATGGGCGGCGGCATGGCGGTGGCCGACGGCGGCCGCGTCACGGCGCAACTCGCGCTGCCGCTGGCAGGGCTGATGAGCCTGAAGCCCTTCGAGACGGTGACGCAGGCGATGCACGAATTGCGCGAGGCCACTCAGAAGATCGGCTGCACCATCCCAGAGCCCTTCCTGCAGGTGGCGTTCCTGGCGCTGCCGGTGATCCCGCATCTCAAGCTCACCGACATGGGCCTGTTCGATGTCGACAGGTTCGGTTTCGTGGCGTGAGACGGCGTCAGGTCTCAGCCACCCCCCGCTCGTGTTTCAGGGGCCGGCGCTGCCTTACCGCAGGCCCAGAAAACTCAGGATGGCGATGACGATGACGATGGCGCCGACAATCCAGATGATGTTGTTCATGGTGCTCTCCACTGATGGCCGGCCGGAGACCCGCGCCTAGGCGTGGCCGGCCTCTACCGGATCTGTGAGGGTGTGCGCGGAAACGCTTCCTGTTCACCCTCGCAGAAACGTCAACCCTTAGAATCTGCTAATGTTCCATCGATGCTAAGCGCTTGAGGCTGCCTGGCGCTTGCGGGCGAGCGAAGCATGGCGGCGCTCGCCCACGGCTTCGACGAAGCTGTCTGGCCTAGCAGCCTTCGGTCGTCTTCTTCACCTGGCCGGGGGCGGCCTGTTTCGCGGTTGTGTCGTCCTGCTGGCCAGGGGCGGCCTGCTTCGCGCTGCCGGTCTCCTGGCCCGGCGCACAGTCCTTGGCGGAGTTCGTCGAGTTGGTTGTGGTCGTGTCCGTGTCCTGGGTGGTTGGCATCGTCGTGGTGGTCGAGGTGGATCCGCTCGACGAGGTTCCGCTCGATTGGGCAAATGCAAGACCGCCGGACAGGGCCAGCAGCGCCGTGGCAACTAGAAGACGTTTCATCAATATCGCTCCTATGCGGGAAGCGTCCCTTCCATCGCATAACAGGCAAGCGACGGGTCGGTTCCGTAGAGCATCCCCCTGGCAGAACCGCCCTTGCGCCGGCGAGCAGACCAGCCCGGCGCAACGGCGGATTGGCGAGCGCCGTTAACCGTCCGCCAGCGACCGGACCAAGGTCTGTGTCGCAATCGCCGCAATGGCCCTATACTCTCCGCGCCGCGGAAGAATCTGACGGCGTGGATGCCTGGGGTGGATTTGAGGAAACTCTTCGATCAGTTGAGCCGGCTGTCATTGGCGGTTCAGTTCCTCATCGTAGGCGGCATCGGGCTCCTGGCGGTGATGCTCGTGGTCGGCCTGTGGGTGACCGCGCAGATCCGCGCAGGCGTCATGCACAACTCCGCCACGACCACGGCCCTTTACGTCGACAGCGTGATCGCGCCGCTGCTGCCGGACCTGCGCAAGAGCCGGGAACTGGATGACACCGTCAAGCGCGCGCTGGACGAGACGCTCGGCCAGGGCGCGCTGGGAAAGAGGCTGGTCTCGTTCAAGCTGTGGCGGCGCGACGGCTTGGTGCTCTACTCCGACGACTCGGCGCTGATCGGCAGGACCTTCCCGCCCAACCCCAATCTCGTCTCCGCTTTCGCCGGCAATGTCGTGGCCGAATACAACGACCTCAGAGACGACCCCGAGGCGACCGAGGAGAAGGCGGTGAAGGCGCCGCTGTTCGAGATCTACAATCCGGTGCGCGAGCCGTGGTCGGGCGAAGTGGTGGCGGTGTCGGAATTCTACGAAGTCGCCGACGATTTCCAGGAAACGCTGAACTCCGCGCTGTGGTGGACGTGGCTGGTGGTGGCCGCCGCCACCCTGACGGCGCTGGCGCTGCTGTCCGGCATCGTCTTCCGCGGCAGCCGCACCATCGCCACGCAGCGGACGGCCCTGGAGGCCAAGGTTGCCGAGCTGCAGTCGGCACTGGCGCAGAATTCTTCGCTGCGCCAGCGCGTGCAGCGCGCCTCGCGCCGCGCCACCGCCCTCAACGAGCGCTATCTGAGGCGGATCGGCGCCGACCTGCATGACGGCCCGGCGCAGCTGGTGGCGCTCGCCGCGCTCAGGATGGACAGCCCGGTGCTGGTCGATCCGGCCACGCCGAAACCGCAGCGCGAGGCCGAGATCGCCGGCATCCACAAGACGCTCGGCGAGGCGATGCGCGAGATACGCGGCATCTGCAACGGGCTGGTGCTGCCGCAGATCGAGGCCCAGGCGGTGACCGACATATTGCGGCTGGCGGTGGCCGAGCATGAGCGGCGCACCGACACCAAAGTGTTGCTAACCCTGCCCGAGCGCTTGCCCGAACTCGGAACCTCGGAGAAGATCAGCATCTATCGCTTCGTGCAGGAAGGGCTGAACAACGCCTATCGCCACGGCAAGGGCAAGGGTCAGCAGGTGCGAGCCACCACAAAGGGCGGCAAGCTGGTGGTCGAGGTGATGGACACCGGTCCTGGTTTCGATCCAGGCCGGAGCGAGGGCCTGGGACTCGCGGGTCTCAGGGAACGCATCGAGAGCATCGGCGGGCAGTTCGAAACGCTGTCGGGCTCGGGGGGAACGAGACTCGTAATCACATTGTCTGTCGAGGAGCAGCCGTGACCGCACCGATCCGTATTGCCATTGTCGACGATCATCCGCTGTTTCGCGAGGGCGTGGCGCGCAGCCTCGGCGAGATCGGCGGCTTCGAACTTGTGGGCGAAGGCGCCAGCGCCGAGGACGCCGAAAAGCTGGCGCGCGGCAGCACGCCCGACATATTGCTGCTCGACATCAGCATGCCGGGCGGCGGTCTCAATGCGCTGGCCAGCATCCTTGCGGCGATGCCCGAGCAGAAGATCGTCATGCTGACGGTGTCGGAGACCAATGGCGACGTCGCCCAGGCGCTGAAGGCCGGCGCGCGCGGCTATGTGCTGAAGGGCGTCGGCTCCAAATCGCTGGCCGAGATCCTGCGCGACGTCGCCAACGGCCAGAGCTACGTCTCGCCGACGCTGTCGGCGCGGCTCCTTTCGGACCTGTTGCAGCCCTCCGGCCGCAAGCCGGACCCGCTCAGCCAGCTCACCGGCCGCGAGGCCGAGATCCTGAGGCTGGTGGCGGAAGGCCTCAG
The DNA here is from genome assembly GCF_003952525.1 of Mesorhizobium sp. M3A.F.Ca.ET.080.04.2.1. Taxonomy (NCBI): domain Bacteria; kingdom Pseudomonadati; phylum Pseudomonadota; class Alphaproteobacteria; order Hyphomicrobiales; family Phyllobacteriaceae; genus Mesorhizobium; species Mesorhizobium sp. M3A.F.Ca.ET.080.04.2.1. The sequence goes on from NZ_CP034451.1 coordinate 1,362,517, forward strand.
CAACAAGGAGGTCGCGTCGCGGCTGTCGCTGCAGGAAAAGACGGTCAAGCACCACATGACCAGGGTGCTGGCCAAGCTCAACGTGCGCAACCGCACGGAAGCGGCGCTGCTGATGCATGAGGCGAAGGAGAGGAATTAGGGAATGGTGAATGGTGAATGGTGAATAGTGAGTAGTGAGTAGTGAGTAGTGAGTAGTGAGTAGTGAGTAGTGAGTAGTGAGTAGTGAATGATCTAGCTCATAGCCAAAGGCCTCACCCCTAAAATCTTTCACTATTCACTATTCACTATTCACTATTCACTATTAACCATTCACCACTCCCTTCACTATTCCCTCTCCCCAAAACAATCACCCCCGCCTCCGGAGACGGGGGTGACAAGTGAAGACCGGGAAAAGGGGGTAACTTCTCTTCGATCTTCACAAGTTCAGCAGACGTTTCAGATCCTGCTGTGTTGCCTTGCGCTCGACGATTGTGCGGCCGAGCGCGTCGGTCATCTCAAAGCGGCCGTTGTCGACCTCCTCCTTCATGCCGTTGCGGTGGATGACCGTTATTTTGTTGCCGACAATCTCGACCACGTCGCCTGTCGCGGCGTTGACGTGGCTCGCCTTGCCGCCAGGATTGGTGTTGCCCTTGCCGCTGTTGTTGCCGGGGCCGGCATTGGCGTTGCTGCCTCCGTTGCCATTGTTTCCGCCGTTGCCGTTGCCATTGCCGCCGCCGTTGCCGCCGCCATTGCCATTGTTGCCGGCAAAGGCCGTCGCCACGACGAGCTTGGTCGCGCCGTCAGGCAGGACCGGCGCGACGGCAAGCGCCAGCGCCGCTGCGGCAAGCAGCGTTGACCAGGCAAGCCGAGTGAATGCCGGTTGGCGCATCTGTCCTTCTCATGCCGATCCGCCTCGGCCGTGCCGGAGTTCCGCTCCCAGCCCGGCCAAGGCGCAACCGGGGTCTCGACCCGGAAAGGATTCACGCTTTGGTAAGGTTACGAAAGCGGCCCACGACCCTTGCCATAGGGGGTCGGACCTTTTTGGCCACCGTTTGGGGACCTATGTCGCAGCTGCGCAGCTTGGCACCGGCAGGCGCCCGGCTTAACGCCGCGTTAGCCAAACCGCTTGAAATCAGCCGGCAATTCATTATCACTGACAGTGCGAGAACTGCGCGGTCGCAGCAATGAACCGCGGCACGGTAACGGCGCACGCATCCACTCGGACGCGAAGAAAACGCCGTAGCACTTTGATTGCGCAGATGGATTTCTCCCCGGTTGGGGCCTGCGCCAAGGTCCGCCCCCGATCATCATTCAAGGGCCCAAAAAAGTACCCCCGCCAAAAGGCGGGGGCAAGGTGAGCAGCGGGAGTTCTGTCGTAAGACGATCAGGACCAAAGAGACGAAGCAAAAGGTGGCAACCTGATTTTGCAGCGCTGGCTTTTGGTCCCTTAAGATCTAAATCCAGATAGAACCTCGCTCTCACAAACTCTTCAGGCGATCGAGATCCGCCACGGTGGCCCTGCGCTCGACGATGGTGCGTCCGAACTTGTCCTCCATCCTGAAGCGGCCGTTCTCGATCGTCTCCTTCATTCCGTTTCGATGCGTGACCTCGATGCTGTTGGCGCTGACCTCGACCTTGTCGCCGGTCGCGGCGGTCACATGATCTTCGACATCGGCGGTGCTGCTGCTCGTGCTTTTGGCGCTGCTGTTGCCGCTGGTGTTGCCGTTGCCGTTGTTGCTGTTTCCGTTGGATCCGCCGTTGCCGTTTCCGTTCCCGTTGTTTCCGCCGCCGTTACCGTTTCCGTTGCCGCCGCCATTGCCATTGCCATTGCCGCCTTTGTCGGCATAGGCCTTGGTCACCGCGGGGCCGTCGAGGGAGAGATGAAATGGGGCAATAGCGAACGCAAGCGCGGCCAGCGCGCGCAGAACGAATCTGCAGCCCATGCGCGGTATGCGCATCCCATTCTCCCCATGCCAGCCTTCCGGCCCCTCGGCCGAACTACCCCACTGGCACTGCCGCGACATAAGCATCCCCAATTGACGCGTCGCGGGGAAGTGGCCCACGACCCTTGTCTTGTTTGATCAGACTAAATTTGGATCGGTATCAGACCTTAGTCCTAATTCAACCATCGGATGTGGTCTGTCGCGATCGCGCGTCCGCCCCTTCCAGCGCGCGCAGCACTGAAACGGATCAGGCAACGCGCTTCAAGTCCCTGTTTCGATGAAAGTCGCCCTGGCGAGAACCGCAAGCGCTTTTTGGGCGTCAACCAGGCGGCACAACCTGCCTGTGGTGAGGGCCGCACCGAAGGCGACGGCCATGCCCCCTGCAATGGCGGCCGGCAAGCGTCGCTCAGCTTGAGTCGCGGCGTCCGTGGCAAACCCCGCGGCTCTGCCGCATCGCACAACAGCTTGAAATTCAGCTCTGTGAGATTCTCGCGATAAATCCAGAGCGACAAGAAGAATTGCCGATTGTTACCGACCTGCCCGGCAAAGTTGTGCAGGCTTCCGACGGCGCCTCGTGCATGCACCTATTTGCAAGATCGGGGCTCTCCCCTCTCACATTTGCTTGAGGATTGATGCGCTTCCGCCGAAAGAGGCGAAACAATGGCGATATCCGGTTCTTTTTCTGGCCATGCTTCACAGTTCTATTTCAACGCGGCAAACATTTTGTGTTGCGGCGCAGCATTTCTCGTTCCAATCCTTTAGCAATTGCGAATATGCGGTGGAGGAGTTGACCAGCTTGGGGCTTCCGCTGAGCGGCACCGATTTCGAGCCTGGGATCGGCGAGGCGAGCGTGTGATGGGCGAAAGGCGCGATACCCAGTTGGACGCGTTGCGGGCCGTGGCCGTGTCGCTGGTGCTCTATGCCCATTTCCTTGCACCCGGCGGCACCTCCTTCCTCGGCCATCTCGGCGTGCGGTTGTTTTTCGTGCTCTCCGGCTTCCTGATCACGCGCCTCTTGCTGGAGGCGCGCGACGCGGCCGCATTCGAAGCCGGACCGGCGCTGCGCTCGTTCTATGTCAGGCGCGCGATCCGGATATTCCCGCCCTATTTCGCGGTGCTGGGGCTCGTCTGGTTCACCGATCTCGAGCAGTCAAGATCCTCGCTGACCTGGCATGCGCTCTACCTCTCGAACTTCTGGTACGCGCTGCGCAACGACTGGACGCCATGGGTGCTCTGCCATCTCTGGAGCCTCAGCATCGAGGAACAGTTCTATGTCGCTTGGCCGGTGATCATGCTGCTGGCGCCGCGCAAACGCATCGAGGCGATCACCATCGGGGCCATAGCCTTCTCGCTTGCCTACCGCTTCTACTGGCCGATCACCGCCGTTCCGGCACTCGCGCGCGACCTGTTGCCGCCGGCCTCGATGGACGCGCTCGCCTGTGGCGGCCTGCTTGCCGTGCGCCGCGCCCGGGGCGCCGACGTGCCGCGATGGATGCGGCGCGGCTGGCCGGCCTTCGCGGCAGCGTTCCTCGCCGTGGTCTGGTCCGATCCGGGGCCGGCGAGCTCGGCATGGGAATGGCCGCGCTGGCTGCTGGTCCAGGTGCTGCCGCTGGTGCCGATGATGGCGATCGTGGCGATGTGCTCGCACGGCCTGCGCGGCACGCTCGGCTGGCTGGCCGAACGGCGGCCGCTGCTGTTTGTCGGCCGCATCAGCTACGGCATTTACCTCTATCACCCGATCCTCCTGGCATACGCCGTCAAGGCGCAGCCGTGGATCCCGCTCAATGTTTCGGAACAGGGACCGGGCCGGTTGCTGGTCGCGGGCACCGCCACGCTGGTAGCCGCCTCGCTCTCCTGGTTTCTCGCCGAGAGGCCGCTCAACAGCCTCAAGCGCTATTTCCCCTATGTGGCGCGGCCGAGCACGCGCGGCGGGCACGAAAGCAAATGGATTGGCACGGCTGGCGGCAGCGCGCTCGACCTGCAGCGAACGGAGGCGAGACGCTGATGGCGAGCGCCGCGCTGCCCCTGATCTCCGTGCTGCTGCCGGTCTACAATGCCGAGCCTTACATCGCCGCCGCGATCCAGTCGATCCTGCGGCAGGATTACGGGCGGCTCGAGGTCATCGCCATCGATGACGGATCGACCGACAGATCGCTGGAGATCCTCGAGCGCTGCCGCAAGGCCGATGGCCGCGTCTCCATCATCTCCCGCGAGAACCGGGGCCTCGTCGCCACGCTGAACGAAGGGCTGGCGGTCGCGCGCGGCGAACTGGTCGCGCGCATGGATGCCGACGACTTCGCCTATCCCTGGCGCCTGTCGCGCCAGGCGACGCTGTTTGCGGCGCGGCCCGAACTCGGCTTCTGCGGCGCGGTCGTCGACATTCTGCAGCACGGCCGCATCGCCCGCGGCCGGCTCGATCCGGTGTTCCGATTCGGTCTCCCGGTTCTGTCGAAGTTCTTCACGATCTTCATCCATCCGACCGTGGTTTACAGCCGCAAGGTCATCGCAGAGGCCGACCTCCGTTACGACGGCAGCTACCGCCACGCCGAGGATTTCGACCTCTTCCGGCGGCTCGCCGACCGTTACCCGACGGCGATGATGGCGGAGAGCCTGCTGGTCTACCGCGTTCACACCGGCAGCGTGACCAGCCGGCACCTGCGCGAGATGCGGCGCACCCACCTCAGGATCGTCGCCGAGAATCTGGAGCGCGAAGGTCTTGCCGAGGACGCCCGCGACCTGCGCGCCATCGGAGGCGAGGTCTCCTTCGACACCGTGCGCCGGGCGGCGGATTTCATCCGGACGCTGGAACAGCGGATCGCTGCCCTGCCCGATGCGTCGCGGCCAAGCTTCGAGGCGGGCGCGCTGAACCTGTTCTATTTCCTCTACCAACTCGTCAACGACGAGGGCCGGCCGGCGCTGACCCATGAACTTTTGACGCGGACCGCGAAATGGAACGCCATCCGCCGCCGCGAGAAATACGCGCTCAGCCCCGGCGCCTGGGCGCCCTGGCTCAGCCAGGCCTCGATGTGGGTCGGCAAGCAGGCGGATTGGCTGGCTTATTGCGCCAAGGCCAGGCCGGCGGCCTCCGTGCTCGCGCCCTATAAGGTAGAGGCGGCATGAGGGTGATGCGCGAGGCACCCCCCTCTGCCCTGCCGGGCATCTCCCCCTCAAGGGGGGAGATCGGCAGCTTTTGCGGGTGCGCCTACTTACCGATGCCGGCGATTGGCGAAAGCCGGCGCGACAGCCAATCTCCCCACTTGAGGGGGAGATGTCCGGCAGGACAGAGGGGGGTGCTGTCCCGCCGACCTGTCAAATTTTGGTCGCACGACAATCGTGATTTGGAACACGCCAATCCCGAGGGCTGGCGTTCCTTCGCGCCCCCCTCTGGCCTGCCGGCCATCTCCCCCACGAGGGGGGAGATCGGCAGCTTCGGCGCGGAGCTCTCGACATGAACGCCGCGCACCATCCGCTGTCGCGCGCCCGCGCGCCTGCAGCCGCCCCGCCGAAGCAGCGGCCCCAGGTCTCCTTCATCGTCTGCACGCGCGACCGCGTCGGCGTGCTGGAGGCCTGCATCGACTCGATCCGCGCCGCCTGCCGGGCGCATCCAGGCTTCGCTGCCGAGCTGGTGGTGGTCGACAACGGCTCGCGCGACGGCACGGCCCAATATCTTTCGCGAATCGCAGCGATCGGCGACATCCCGCTGACCGCGATGTTCGAGACCCGCCCGGGGCTGGCGGCGGCGCGCAATGCCGGGCTGGCCCGCGCCCGCGGGCGCGTGCTGGTCTTCGTCGACGACGACTGCCGGCTCGACCGCAACTATCTCGTCGACCTGGAAAGGCATTATGCGAGCGGCGAGAAATGGCTGATCCGCGGCGGCCGCGTCCAGCTCGGCGACGCCGCCGACCTGCCCTTCACCATCAAGCGCTGCGACAAGCGCGAGCGGCTGACGCCCGCCGTCCATCCGGGCGGTTTCGTGCTCGGCTGCAACATGACCATGCACCGCGAGGTCGCCGCCAGCATCGGTCCCTTCGACGAGCGCTTCGGCGCCGGCGGGGCGCTGCGCTCGGCCGAGGACACGGATTATCTTGTGCGGGCGATGCTTGCCGGCATGCCGGTCGAATACGTGCCCGACATGACGATCTTCCACCACCATGGACGGCGCGACCGCAAGGCGATCGACCGGCTGCACCGCGACTATCATTTCGGCAACGGCGCGCTGTGCCTGAAGCATCTCTGGCGGGCGCCATGGCTGCTGCGCCATTTCTACTGGGCGGCGCGGGCGGCGCTGCGCGAAATCATGGGCGGCCCGCGCTTCGACCCGGAGCTCAGGCTGTCGCACTGGCCGATCGTGCTGATGAATCTGGCGGGCGCGGCGAAGTTCGCTCTTCTGGTGCTTGCCGGACGGCCGCGACGGCAACAGCGCCCGAACCCGACGGCCGCCGATACCGAGGCCGAGGCCGGCGCGCGATGACCGGACGCAACACCCCGACCCTGTCGATGCTCCGACGCGCCCTCGGCCGCCGTCAGCTCGCCCTGCTGCCCGCCGTCGTCGTGCTCGGCTTGGCGAGCGCGGCGCTCGAAGGTTTCGGCATCGGGCTGATCATCCCGCTGCTCGGCATCATCATGGGGCATGGCGAGGCGACCGGCATGGCCGGGCTTTCAGCCCTGCTGCAGAAGGTCGGCGCCGGGCTCGGCGAGCGCGAGCGGCTGATCGCCATCTCGGCCGCGATCCTCGGCTCGATCCTCTTGAAGAACCTGCTCGCCTTCGCCAATTCGGTGCTGACCGCTCATATCTACGGCAAGGCCAGCCAGTCGATCCGCGGCGCGCTGGCCGAGCGCCTGCTCAGCGTCGGATATCCGTTCTTCCTCAGGCAGAGCCCTGGGCGGCTGCTCAACATCATCGCCAACGAATCCTGGCGCGCGTCGGACGCCATCCAGGGGATGCTCGGCGCGATCGTCAGCGCCTCGGCGGCGCTGATCCTGCTCGGCTTCCTGCTGCTCTTGTCTTGGCAGATGACGCTGCTGGTGATGCTCGGGCTCGCGCTGGTGCAGGCGGCGCATATGGCGCTTTCGGCGCATCTGAGGGCGCCGAGCCGCAGCGTTTCGGCGCGCAACAGCGCTTTGGCCTCGCAGATGCTGCATCTGGTGCATGCCGGCCGGCTGATCCGCATCTTCGGCCAGGAAGCGCGCGAGAAGGCGGCGTTCGAGAAGGCCTCCGACGGCGTGCGCCGGGCGGCCTTCCTGCTCTCCAGCCGCCAGGGCGCGCTGGCGCCGCTGACGGAGGTGCTGCACGCCATGCTGTTCCTGGCGGTGGTGATCGGCGCCTGGCTGGCTGGCCTGAGCTTTCCGCTGGTCGCGGCCTTCCTCATCCTGCTCTACCGGCTGCAGCCGCATGTCAGGGCGCTGCAGATGACGTGGAGCCAGTTGCAGGGGCTTTCCGGCTCGCTGGAGGAGGTGAGCTGGCTGCTCGATCCGCATGGCAAGCCGGCGCCGCCGGAGGGCAGCCGACCGTTCGCAGGCCTGAGCGAAAGAATCGCCTTCGAGGGCGTGAGCTTCAGCTATGCCAATGAGGAGCAGCGCGCCGCGGTGCTGCATGCGGCGAGCTTCGATATCAGAAGCGGCCGCTCGACGGCGCTGATCGGCCGCTCCGGCGCCGGCAAGACGACGATCGTCAACCTGCTCTGCCGCTTCGTCGAGCCGGACGCGGGCCAGATCCTCGTCGACGGCGCCCCGCTTTGCGAGATCGATCCTACCGACTGGCGCCGCCACATCGCCTTGGCCAGCCAGGAGCTGGAACTGGTCGACGGCACGATCCTCGACAACATCACCTACGGCAAGGACAGCGCCAGCGCGGAAGAGGCGCGCCGCGCGGCGGAACTCGCCGAGGCGCACGGCTTCATCGAAACCCTGCCGCAGGGCTACCAGACCGTCGTTGGCTATCGCGGCGTCAACCTGTCGGCCGGGCAGCGACAGCGCATCGCGCTGGCGCGGGCGCTGCTGCGCGACCCCGACATATTGATCCTCGACGAGGCCACCAATGCCGTCGACGGGCTGTCGGAAGCGGCGATCGTCGAGACGCTGAAATCACGCGCCGGCCGCCGCACCACCATCGTCATCAGCCACCACCACTCGACCATCTCGTTCTGCGACGACCTGGTGATCCTGGAGCATGGCAGGGTGAAGAAGCAGGCGCCCTTCGCCGAGATGGCGGCGCTCAGCATGGACGAGTTGTATCGGCCGGAGTGATGGCTTTCTTTGCAAGGGAAGTGGCCAAGGTTGGCGCGAAACACCCCCCTCTGCCCTGCCGGGCATCTCCCCCGCAAGGGGGGAGATTGGCAGCCTCAGCGCCGTGCCATTCCTGCAACGTTGGCGATTGGCGAAAGCGGCGACGACATCTGATCTCCCCCCTTGTGGGGGAGATGTCCGGCAGGACAGAGGGGGGCGCCGTAGAGCGCTACCTCGATCGGGTCCAGATGGACTTCAACTAAGAATCCTCGCGAGGGGTATCGAGAAAATACGGCAACGCTGGCGGGACAGCGCCCCCCTCTGCCCTGCCGGGCATCTCCCCCACAAGGGGGGAGATCGGCAGCTTCACCCAGCCATCGCCAGGGGCACGGCGCTTTTGTTGGGGATCTGGATGTCGATTTCCAGCGTCGACATGGTCGCGCCGCGCTCCATCGAGACCTGGAGATAGTCCTGGTCGATCTGCACATGCTTGGCGATGACGGCCATGATCTCCTCGCGCAGGACGGAGACGAGGTCGGGCTGGCCGCGGCTCTGGCGCTCGTAGGCGAGAAGCAGCTGCAGCCGCTCGCGCGCGACGGGAGCGCTGGTGCGCCGCTTGAAGAGGTCGAGGATGCTCATGCCGCCCTCCTTCCGAGAAGCCTTTCGAGGAAACCCTTGCGCTCGAAGGGGACGACCACCGGCAGGTCCTCGCCTTCCAGCCGCCGTGCCGCTTCGATATAGGCCTTTGCGGCGCCGTTGAGCGGTTCCGACAGCGTGACCGGCGCGCCGAGGTTGGAGGCCCTCAGCACATCCTGGCTTTCCGGGATGATGCCGAGCAGCGGCGTCGACAGGATCTCCAATACGTCGTCGATCGACAGCATCTCGCCGCGCGAGGCGCGGGCCGCGTCGAAGCGGGTGACCAGCACGTGCTTCTTGACCAGTTCGCCCTGCTCGGCCTTCATGGTGCGGGCGTCGAGCAGCCCGATGATGCGGTCGGAGTCGCGCACCGAGCTCACTTCCGGGTTGGTGACGATGACCGCCTCGTCGGCGAAGCGCATCGCAAGCTGGGCGCCGCGCTCGATGCCGGCCGGGCTGTCGCAGAAGACATAGTCGAAGACCGAGCGCAGGCGAGCGATGACCTCGGCGACGCCCTCTTCCGTCAGCGCGTCCTTGTCGCGAGTCTGCGAGGCCGGCAGCAGGTAGAGCGTCTCCAGCCGCTTGTCGCGGATCAGCGCCTGCGACAGTTTTGCAGTGCCCTGGATGACGTTGACGAGGTCGAATACCACGCGGCGCTCGGCACCCATGATGAGGTCGAGATTGCGCAGGCCGACGTCGAAATCGACCAGAGCCACCTTCTTGCCGGTCTTGGCCACGGCTGCGCCGAGCGCGGCCGTCGAGGTCGTCTTTCCGACGCCCCCCTTGCCCGAAGTGACCACGACTACCTTGCCCATATATCCAGCCTCCATTGGCGATTTTTATTTACTGGCCGTGCCGGGCACGGCGGGACCCGTAATTCTTGTTTGGTGCATGTCGTTCACCCAAAACCGCTGCATACTTTTGGGCGACATGCACACTTTGCCACGCGAAACCGGTCTGAAGATTGCGCGTCAGCCGAGCGGCACCACGCACAGCGCATCGTTGTCGAGGAAGGCCTGCACCGCCTTGCCGCGCGAGACGCCTTCCATCTCCTCGGCTGTGGTGTACCAGCCGTCGACGGCGAGCAGTTCGGCCTCGTTCTTGCGACAGAAGATGCGCGCCGAGACGTTGCCTTCCGAGCCGGCGATGGCCCGTCCGCGCAGCGTGCCATAGACATGGATCGAGCCGCCGGCGACGATTTCGGAGCCGGAGGCGACCGAGCCCAGCACGATGACGTCGCCATGCGGGTGGAAGACCGACTGTCCGGAGCGGATCGGCGCCTTGATCATCAGCGTGCCGGCGGCAGGCTCGTGCCGCACCGGCTCGGCGCCCTGCCCCGGCATCGCCGGTTCGGGCCTTGCGGGTTCGGCACTGACCGCTTCAAGCCTGGCCAGTTCGGCGTCGACCAGTTCCTCCTGCGGCGCCCTCACCTGGGCGGCCACCTCCTCGACGGTGGCGGTCTCGACCGTGATCTCTTCCGCTTTCGCCTTGCGCGCCGCCCGGCCGAGCAGCCCCTCGGCGGTCGCCTCCTTGGCGCCGGCGAGCAGCGGCGGCAATTCGGGGCCGAGCTCGGCACCTTCGAGCTCGATGGCATAGACGCGGATGCCGCGCGAGCCGAGCACGCCGACAAGGGCGGCGATTTCCTCCGGCCCCGGTTTTAGCAGGTTCAGATCAAGCACCACCGGGCGGCCGGCGAAATAGCCCGGCGAGTTGGCGATCCAGTGATCGAGCCCCTGCAGCCACTCGTCGATCGGCGCCTCCGGCGTCAACGTGAAGGCGACGAACGAGCGGGCGCGGAAGCGGATGGATTTGTTGTGCAAAGGGGCGGCGAAGGTCACGGCCAGACGAATCCTTACTCAATGGTTAAAGGGTGCCGGCGCAATGGTTAACAAATGGTTAATTTTGCGGGTCGGGAGCGTTAAGGAAGTGGCGCGGCTAAGTTTTGTGGCGGGGCGGTGACAGTGCCTGCCGATGCCGCTATCGTCCAACCGCAGGCCTGGCGGAGAGCAAGGGAGATCTTGTCATGGCGGTCAGCAAAGCCGAAGATGTCGCGACTGCCTTTGCCGATGCCTGGAACAGGCATGACATGGACGACTTCGCAGCTTTGTTCTGCGAGGATGCGCATTTCGTCAATGTCGTGGGCATGTGGTGGAAGAACCGCGCCGAGATCGAGGAGGCGCACCGCGCAACTCATAAAACGATGTTTCGCGACAGCCGGCTGGAGGGTGTCGTCTCGTCGGTCGTGGAACTGTTTCCAGGCCTCGCATCGCTGCACTATGCATGGACCTTGACCGGTGCATCCGCCCCGGACGGCTCACCCGCCGGAACACGAAAAGGCATTCTGCTTCTGGTTGTGAAGGAAGAACAAGCGGGCTGGCGGATCAAGGTGGCGCAAAACACCGACATTGTTCCAGGTGCGATTGCTCCCCCTGCAAGGAGGTAGGCTCCCTGCAAAGTCGTGCCGCAGCATCAGCAAGCGAGCATCAAGGGCAAGCGCGGCAATCGGCGCGCTGTTGCTGCTTGGAGATGCATGACGCACGCCATGAATCGCCCGACGATCGACAAGGACGACTGGCTGGCGGCGGCCAACGCCGACGCGGTGAGCCCGAAATTCACTGGAGCGCGCCACCACTGGGAAGCCGGCGACCCGGCCTACCTCGGCAGCAAAGAAGTGGGAGCCAACAGGGTTGGGCTTAGGCGAGGTTTGCGAAGTTCGAGCGGGATGCGGCGACGGCCGGCGGCTCTCGGCCGAGCACGGCGTCGGGCTGGAGAAGCGCGAGGCCTATGAGCGCTATGCCGATCCGGTGAAGCGGGATTTGGCGCGGATGGTGAAGGGGCTGATCGATCCGGGGAATTTGATGAATCCGGGGAAGGTTGTGGGCTGAGGCCTGAGACGTCGGTGCGAGGCACCCCCCTCTGGTCTGCCGACCATCTCCCCCTCAAGGGCCCTCAAGGGGGGAGATCGGATGTCGGCTAGGGCTTCGCCAATCTCCAACGTTGAAAGGGAGAGCCGGCGCTGAAGCTGCCAATCTCCGCCCTTGGGGGGAGATGTCCGGCAGGACAGAGAGGGGCGCGAAGGAACGCGGCGTCTATCCTCTTTTCTAGCCGTCTTGTCCCCGGCCAAGTGCCTGGAAAATGCCAGGAAGGGGATTTCGCAGGGCGCTGGCATCTCTTAGTCAAAGGCGGCGCTTTTCCCCTCACTTGCGATTTCTAACGGCTAAGGTGTTGAAATCGCTTTCTCTCCCGCAAGGGGAGAGATAGAGGCGCTGGCTTCAAGCCGCCAGTTCGACCTCGCGCGCGGCCGCGATCATGACGCCGGAGAGCAGGCCGTAGGCCGCTTCCCAGGCTTCGCGCACCTCCGGCGTGAAGGCATTGCCGAGGCCGGTGGCCAGAGTGTCGATCAGCGCCTCGCCGACAACCGGATAGTGGCGCTCCTCGACGCCGTAACCGACATGGCGCCGGGCGAGATCGCGCACGGTGGGCAGGATGGTCTCGGCGCGCTCCAGCCCCTGCACGACGAAACCCATGGCCGCCATCAGCTTGGCGCCCTGGCCGGTCATGTCGGTTGCCGGAAACAGATTGCGCAGGCTGTCGTCGATCGCGAAGAGGCGGTCATAGAACAACGCGGCGGCGGCCACGCGGATCGGGAGGACCTGCCGGAACGTATCCTGCACAAGCCTGATCTGGTCGGGGGTCATAAACATACTTCTCCTGAATTCTGACATGCGCGACCATGCAGGTTGAGCGTTTCGCAGCTATGGCGGGCGAGATGGCGACGTGTTTCAGGATGGTGTCTGCCGGGTAACGGGTTGTGGTGGTTGTGGTGGTGGTGGCCATGCGAAGCCAACTGGAATGGTACGGCGCGAGGCGCCCCCCTCTGTCCTGCCGGACATCTCCCCCCCCAGGGGGGAGATTGGCAGTGGCGGCTACGGCGCCTGCGTTCCTGCGCCGATAATTGGCGAAAGCCGACGTGACATCTGATCTCCCCCCTTGAGGGGGAGATGTCCGGCAGGACAGAGGGGGGCGCCTCGCGCCGGCCTTTCGTGGCGGCGCTACTCGCACTGCCGGCGCGGGCCGCCGTCGTAGGGTTGATAGCTGTTGTCTTCGGGCCGGTAGGAGCGGTAGCGGCTGAAGCAGTAGTCGACGTGGTCGGCCGAGGCCTGCGGGTCCGCACTCAAAACCTGCTCCTCTTCGGGCGGATCGCCATAGGTGGTCGCGAAACCGTCGCTCGAAGTGGCGTAGCCTTCCGTTTCGGCCTGGTCGTCGCTCACCTCGTCCTGATTGTCCTGACGCCCGCCGATCGAGGCGCTGCGGCCGGGGTCGAGATAGGGCGAGATGCAAGGGCGCAGCTCGCCGCTGTAGGAACGGTAGCTGTTTTCTTGCGGACGGTAGCTGCGATAGCGGTTGGCGCACCATTCGAGATGGGCGGCCGGCAGGTCGGCGGCGGTTTGCTGCTGGGCAGCCGAAGCGGCGTCGGGCTGAGAGGCGTCCGGCGCCACCGCTGTCTGCGTCTGGGCTTGTGTCTGGGTTTGGGGCTGCGGCGCGGCTTGCGCCGGCGCCACGACGGCCGCAGTCTGCGTCCCCGTCTTCGCCGCGGTCCCGGCGGCCGGCACGCCGGCGGCCTGCTGCGCGGGAAGGCGCTCGAGGTTCTGCTTGGCCGGATCGACCGGCTTGGCGTCCCTGGTCCAGAGTTCGGAAACGCCGATCGCCGGCGTCGCCACACGCACCGGCTTGGCGGCCAGCAGCCAGGTGGCGAAGGCGAGCCCGCTGGCAAACACCGCCAAGGTCAGCACGAAGCCGCCGACAATTCCCAACAAAGCCTTCACGCCGCGCTCCTTCAACCCCCGCCCATAGAATGCGGGGCGATGAGGCTGGTTCCCAAGAAGCGCCACGCAGCCGGCCGCCGCGCGGATCGCCGAATGCCGCTCTCGGAATAATTCGGGCAAGGGCTTCGTTGACCTTGCAGACGATGCCGACAAGGCAAAGTGCACTATGTTCCAAACATTCACTTCATCGACGCCGCCAGACAGGCCGCGGCTTGCTCTGGCGCTACGCGAAGGAAACCAGAGATGAAAACGGCTGTTTCAATAGCTTTGACAAGACGAAACGTCGTCGCCGGGCTGGCGGTGGCCGCCGCATCGACGGCGCTATTGCCCACCGACAATGCGCTGGCGCAGACCAAGCCCGAAAAAAGCCTCTATGAGCGGCTGGGGGGCGTGTTCGCCATCGCGGCGGTGGTGGACCATTTCAGCGACGCCCTGGTGAAGAACCCGATCGTCGGCAAGAAGTCCAAGAACCCGCAGCTGCGGAAATGGCACACCAAGAACCTAGAACGGCTCCCCGGCCTCAAGTTCATGCGCACGCTGTGGGTCTGCGACGTTTCGGGCGGTCCCCTCAAATTCGTCGCCACCAAGCCCGGCGCGACGCCGCTCGGCCTCGAAGAAGCTCACCGCGACCTGCACATCTCTCCCGCGGAATTCGATGAGGTCGCGGCCGAACTCGGACGGACGCTCGACCATTTCAAGATTCCGAAGCCCGAGAAGAAGGAGGTGCTGGAGGCCTTCGCCGCGCACAAGGACGAGGTTACCGCCGGCTTCAAAAAGGCCTGACGCGCGTTACGTGCGATCGTCCTGACGCCCGTCACGGCGATCGGTAGACAGTGCAGGTTTTTGATACAGCGTGGCGATCGCTCCGATCGCGGCGCAGCGCGAGCGGCGCAGTGCCATCCGCCGTGGACTGCCGACACGGCTCCCCTACTCGCCCAGCACCTCGGTATATCTCCTCACCTTCCCGTCCTGACCGCGAATGCGCCATTGCCGGCCTTCGCAGCCCTCGACGTGGCTCGCCGCCAGCGGCACCTTGCCGCCGCCGTCGGGCAGGTCGATGACATAGGTCGGGTTGCAGATGCCGGAGAGCCGGGCGCGCAGTTCCGCGACCAGAGCCTGACCCCGCGCGATTGTGGTGCGGCGATGCGCCATGCCGGGCGCGAGGTCGCCATGGTGGAGGTAATAAGGCTTGACGCCCAGCCGATACATCAGCTCGCGGCAGAGTTCCTCCAGCACCTCGACATCATCGTTGACGCCTTTGAGCAGGACGCTCTGGTTGAGCAGCACGAAACCCGCCTGCCGCATCGTCCGGCAAGCCGCCTCGGTCTCCCGGGTGATCTCGCGGGGGTGGTTGAAGTGGGTGACCACGGTCACCATCAGCCGGCCCTGCAGCGCCTCGACGAGGCCGGGCGTGATGCGCGACGGCAGCGCCACCGGCACGCGGGTGTGGATGCGCAAGAGCCGCACATGCGGCATCGCCTCGATGCGGGCGCGGATCTCTTCCAGCGCCTTGTCGGGCAGCGACAGCGGATCGCCGCCGGTCAGGATCACCTCGCGGATCTCTGGGTGCCCGGCGATATAGGCCAGCGCCGGTTCCAGGGCTTCGCGCGTATAGCCGCGGCCGATCGCGGTCAGCGATTCCTTCCTGAAGCAGAAGCGGCAATAGACCGCGCATTGATAAGTCGGGAACAAGAGCACGCGGTCGGCATGGCGGTGGGTCAGCCGCGGCACCGGGCTGAAGGCGTGGTCGCCGATCGGGTCGTCGAGTTCGCCCTCGGTGGCCACCAGTTCCTGGCGTGCAGGGATCACCTGGGCGCGGATCGGGTCGTCCGGGTCGCTCCAGTCGATCAGGTCGAGATAAGGTTTCGGGATGCGCACCTTATGGTTGGCGGCCGCTTCCTGCGCCGCGGCGCGCTCGGCCGGCGACAGCGGCAGGGAGGCGAGGTCGCGCACGTGGCGCACGCCGGCACGGACATCGTCCTGCCAGGCGGTGTCGGGATGGCGGGCGGCGATGGTGGCTGGTTGTTTGAGGTTGGCGTCTGAGGTCATGGCAGTTCTCGGAAGGTATTTCGCGGACGTATCGGCTGGATGGGCGATGGGGTCAATGGCGAGCCTCGTCGTGGCAGTCGCAGTTTGGTCGACGTCGAGTTCCCGCCCACCCCCCTCTGTCCTGCCGGACATCTCCCCCGCAAGGGGGGAGATCGGATGTCGCGCAGGCTTCGCCAATCTCCGACGCTGCAGGACGCGCGGGGCGCAGAAGCCGCTAATCTCCCCCCTTGCGGGGGAGATGGCCGGCAGGCCAGAGGGGGGTGTGACTGAGCGCCAGCCATGGCTCCTCAAGCCATAGGTGTTTGACCGAAATGCGATTACTCTGCCTCGTCCGGGGCTTCGGGGAGACAACATGAATTTCAACACTGGTCATGGCTACCTGCTCATCGGCGGGCTCATCCTGGTCGGCGGGGGGCTGCTGATCCTGTCGCTGATTGTCAATCTGCGCGTCGCCCACAGCGTGCGCGACGACGTGCGCCACCGCGAAAAGCTGCTCGAATATTACCGCAACATCTTCTCGCAGCTGGGCGTGATCCTGATCGGCATCGGCGTTTCGCTGTTCATCTTCTTCTTCCAGCAGAACTACCAGGACCAGCGCAAGCGCGATGCCGAGCTGCAGCAGGTGATGGCCAAGCTCGCCGCCCGCATTGCCCGCGGCACGCCGGTCATCCAGTCGCTCGGTGAATTCGACGAGTTGCTGGATGAAGGCGGGCCGTATATCAGCCCCGATCTCGGCGGCAAGAATACCGCCGTCAGTCTGCATGGGGCAGAGCTCGGCAAGCAGGTCGACAAGATCCGTCTGGTCGAGCGCGACATCGACGTCGGCGAGTTCGATGTGCTGAACCTGTCGCGCGATTTCGAATCCTCCTTCGTCGTCAACGAGCTCGATCCGACGCTGTGGTTCGACATCGTGCGCGACGAGAGCGAGATCAAATACGCCACCACCCAGCTCGCGCTCGACTACAAGGACCTGCAGGACGCGATCGGCGGCGAGCCGGTGGCGACAGCGGTCGCCGATCCCGAAAAAGAGCGCAAGATCAAGCAGGAGGTGCTCGACATCTTCTACGATGCCGATCTCTTGCGTCAGCGCGCCCGGCGGCATCTCGGCCGCGCCTGCTGGCTGTTCAGCCATGGCCGCGGCTTCGTCAAAGCCGCCCCGGTCGACGCCATCGAAGCCGACGCCAAAACGCACCAGGAATGGCTAGACCGGGCGAAGCCGGCGCTGGCGCAAGCGAAGTCGGGCAGCGGCGACTGCTTCAAGCTGCTTCAGTATGGAGGAATTACCCAATAATCCTAAGTGCGCAGCCCAGGTCACATCAGTAAGGTTGAGAAATGCGAAACGCGACGGTGGCTGCACTCATATACGAGTTTCTTTTCGACGTTTACCAGCTAATCGACGCCGAGCGAGAACATAACTTGTGGCTGCCAGACGAAGATGGCGTGCTGCGCGAGGCCTTCGATCACAGATACATGAGCTGCTGGGAGTGGAGTACCTCCGTGCTGGAGGAGGTCGGCGCCACCAAACCCCTCTATCTGCCCACTATGTCCAAGGCCATAAGGCGAGACACGAATGGCATTACTCAGGGTCCATACAGCTACCCCGCAATGACCTTGGATGAATGTGACGTCGCGGACTTCTCAGAGTTCGAGACCTTCGACAATTATTGCTACGCAATGTTCACCTTTTACCAATTGATCGGTCAAACTTCGGGGCTGAGTGGCGAAGTCAACCTTGCCGCTCAGTCTCTTCAATTCCTGGAGGATGTTGCATCCAAGGACGATACCTTCCTGATCGAGGGCACGGATTGCGTTAAATTCAAAATCGATCGCTTCGAGGAAAAGGTGATGACACGTTGGCACGAGATGGATCTTCGCGTGTTTCGGCGTAAGGACAGAGTCTAAGGCTGCCAGTAATTCGCCATCAGTCGCCGACGCGCTGCAGCGTGCCAAGATGATTGTCGTCGAGGAAATCGACGGTCATCGCCGTGGCCTTGCCGTCGGGGCCGATGGCGAAGCTGACGCCGGCGGGCCTGTCCGGCGTCTCGGCGTCGGGGAAGGTGACGAAGCGATCGCCGTCGAAATGCGCCAGCGAATAGGACCGCGCGCCTGACGGCCCGAGCTTGAGCAGCAGGCCGTCGCCGGCGCCCGACACCACCGCATCGCCGATGAAGTCGCTGGCATAGCGGCCGGCATAGGCGTCGGCCGGCCGAGCCGGCCTTGCCGGCGACGGCGGCGCGGCATAGGCGGCCTTGGCGGCCTCGACCGCCGGGCCGAAAAGGCCGCCATAGATCCCGTTCCAGGCCGCGATCCAATCCCCCTCGACTTTGCCGTCGAACACGAGATCGGCCAAACAGTCGGACAGCCCCTCCGGCACGCCGGTCGGAAAGGCGTTGGTGAGGATGACGATGCCAAGCTTTTCGTGCGGAAATATCGTCACCAGGGTTCGCGCGCCGACGCTGAAGGCGCCGGCATGGCCCCAGCTCAGACCGTGGCGGCCGAATTCGATATTCCACCCGAGGCCATAGAAGGATTCGCCACCGGAGACGGGGTTCTTGCCCCGCGTCATCAGCGGCACATGGGTCTGGGCGAGCGCGTCGGCGGCAATCAGCGGCTTGCCGTCATGGACGCCGTCGCTCAGCACCAGGCGCACCCATTGCGCAAGGTCGCGCGCGGTGGAGCTGACGCCGCCGGCGGGCGCCTGGGCATCCGGATTGCGCTTGATCTTCGCGGTCCAGACGCCATCGAGCCTGACGTGGAGCGCTGCGCGGTCGGCGTGCTTGACGAAATCGGCATAACGGGAGCTGGTCGAGGCCATTCCCAGTGGCCGATAGAGCTTCTCCTCGGCGACCTCCTCCCAGGACTTGCCGGTCGCCCTGGCAGCGGCGATGGCGCCCTCGGTCAGTCCGAAATTGGAGTAGGAATAGCCGGCGCGAAAGCTCGACGACGGCGGCACGAAGCGCAGGCGACCAAGGATCGTGGCGCGGTCGTAGCCGATGTCCTCGAGGTCGTCTCCCGCCGTACCAGGAAGCCCGCTGCGATGCGCGAACAGGTCGCGGATGGTGAGTTCGGCGGTCGGATAGGGATCGGCCAGCCGGAAGGCCGGATCGAGATCGGCCACCTTCGAGTCCCACGATAAAACCCCCTCGCCGACCAGCGCCGCAACGACGGTTGCGGAGACCGGCTTGGACAGCGAGGCGATCTGGAACACCGTGTCGGCGTCGACAAGCTCCGGCTTGCCGGCTTCGCGATGCCCGAAACTCTTCAGGAACACCACTTTGTCGTCATGCACGACCGCGATGGCGAGCCCGGGCACGGCACCGTTGGCGACAGCGCCTTCGGCCAGCGCTTCGAGTTTGGAGAGGGCGGTGCTGATGCGCTCGGGGGTGATGGGAGCGGCCGATACCGCAGGCGGCCAAAGCGCCATGACGGCGAGGAAGCCCCAAACCCTCCAATGACAGAGAACCCGATCAAGCCGCATCCGCGCCCTCCTGCATTCACCCTATGATTGTACAGGCCGGCGCTGGCGGGGCCAAGCCCGCCGTCGCCAGCGGTGCCATGCGTTCAGATGCTGATTCCGGAACTGGCGCTAATGTCCTGATCGGAAAGGCTTTGTTGCAACGGACCTGAGAGCGACAAGCTGGCGATCCTTCACACCCCCCTCTGTCCTGGCAGGACAGAGGGGGGTGTGACAGAACGCCAACAGAGCTCGCCTGCCATCGCTTCCCTCGACTTTCGCCGCAATCGACCACGGCCATCTTTTCATGCAATCTCCCCCGATGGCGCGCTATGGGAGATATCCGCCGCCAAAGGGAGGATTGCCATGGCCAAAGCGCCCACGCTGCCGCGCTATGAGGATGCCGTCCAGCGCTTCCGCATCGAGGACGAGCTCGCGCGGCTTCACGGCGATCCGGCACGCGGCATCAATGCCTATGTCGAATGCTGCGGCCGCTACACGGGCGGGAACCGGCTGGCGCTGCGGGCGATCTCGGCCACTGGCGAGTTGCGCGAGTTCAGCTTCGATGATCTCGGCGACCTGTCGGGCCGCGCCGGCAACATGCTGAAGGATCTCGGCGTCGGCCCCGGCGACGTTGTGGCCGGCATGCTGCCGCGCATTCTGGAGCTGGTGGCGCTGATCCTCGGCGCCTGGCGCATCGGCGCGGTCTACCAGCCGCTGTTCACCGCCTTCGGCCCGAAGGCGATCGAGCATCGCCTGGGCTACAGCAAGGCGAAGCTTGTCGTCACCAATACCGCCAATCGCGGCAAGCTCGACGAGGTCGAAAAACGTCCGCGCATCGCCACCATCCTCGCTCCCGGCGAGACTTTGCCTGCCGGCGACATCGATTTCCGCGCAGCAATTGCCGCTGCCTCCCCCGACTGTGAGCCCGTGATGCGCAAGGGCTCGGACCTGTTCATGATGATGTCGACCTCCGGCACGACAGGGCACCCGAAGGGCGTGCCGGTGCCGCTCAACGCCCTGCTCGCCTTCGGCGCCTATATGCGCGACGCGATCGGGCTTCGCCCCGACGACGTGTTCTGGAACATCGCCGATCCCGGCTGGGCCTACGGGCTCTACTACGCCATCACCGGCCCGCTGCAACTCGGCATCGCCACGACTTTCTACGAAGGCGCCTTCAATGCCAGAAGCACCTATGACATCGTCGAGCGGCTCGGCGTCACCAGCCTTGCCGGCTCGCCCACCGCCTATCGCCTGCTGATGGCGGAAGGCGCCGAAGCCGCCGCGCGCATCAAAGGCAAGTTGCGCGTGGTGAGCAGCGCCGGCGAGCCGCTCAACCCGGAGGTGATCCGCTGGTTCGAGGCCCACCTCGCCGCGCCGATCCACGACCATTACGGCCAGACCGAGAACGGCATGATGGTCAACAACCATCATGGGCTGGCGCACCCGGTTCGCGCCGGTTCGGCCGGCTTTACCATGCCCGGCTTTCGCATGGTGGTGCTGGACGAGGCGGGCCGCGAGCTCGGCCCCAACCAGCCCGGCGTGCTTGCCGTCGATATCGCCCGCTCGCCGCTGCGCTGGTTCGAGGGCTACCACCAGGCGGAAACGCCGGCGATCGCGGGCGGCTATTACCGCACCGGCGACACGGTGGAATATGAGCCGGACGGCTCGGTCTCCTTCATCGGCCGCGCCGACGACGTCATCACCTCGGCCGGCTATCGCATCGGCCCGTTCGATGTCGAAAGCGCGCTGATCGAGCATCCGGCGGTCAACGAGGCGGCAGTGGTCGGCGTGCCGGACCCGCAGCGCACGGAGATCGTCAAGGCCTTCGTGGTGCTGGCGCCGGCTTTTCAGGGCAGCGAGGCGCTCGGCGAGGAACTCGCCCAGCATGTGAAAAAGCGGCTCTCGGCGCATTCCTATCCGCGCGAGGTCGAGTTCGTCACCGAACTGCCGAAGACGCCGAGCGGCAAGATCCAGCGCTTCTTGTTGAGGAAAGCGGAGGTGGAGAAGCGGAAGGGGTGAATCTCCCCCCTTGAGGAGGAGATGTCGCCGAAGGCGACAGAGGGGTCGTCTCGCGTGTGGCGCCAACGTAGATCGCCGAGCCCAGTCGAACCGACCCCCTCTGGCCGCTTCGCGGCCATCTCCCCCACGAGGGGGGAGATTAGCTGCGCCAAGTCTTTTTTTAGCCCAATCTTGGCTTCAAATGGGTTGGCGTTGTCTTCTGATAAACCGAAGGTGGGGAGCTATTTCATGCGGCTTATCTGGACGCTTCTCTTCACCCTCGCGAGCGGTCTGGCTTTCGCAGCCTCGCCGGAGGACGACTATATCGCCGCGCGCGACAAGGCGATCGCCGAGATCGCGGCGCAGGAAAGCGCGAATGCTGCGGTGGAAACGATCGATGCGACGAACACCAAGGCGCTTGCCGATCTGCAGGGGCGCCTTTCCGCGCTGCTTGGCCCGCTGGCGGTCGAGGATTTTCCCGCCAACGGAACCATCAATCTGGAAAGCCTCAGCGATTCCGATGTCGGGTTCGGCATGCTCGATGGGCTGAGATACGCCAAGAGCGATGAGGGTCCGAGCATATCGACGAGGCGCTGAAGCTCGATGCCTTCTACACCCAGGCGATCGGCGCCGACGCCGCTTTCGTCAAGACGCTCGACTTTGCGCTGAAGAAGCCCGAAGGCGCTGACATGGCGATCGCAAGGCTCGGCGGCTGGACACAGGATGTCGGGCCGATCTACGCCCAGCAGGTCGTGGTTGCGGTGGTCAAGGGCGATCGCGTGCTGATCGCGGAGGCACCCGCGGCACCCGCCGTCCCGAAGATCGCCGCCTGCGGGGCCGTGTGGACTGCGGCCGACGCCACCGCGCAGACATTCCAGCAGGCCTATCAGAACTCCGACCTCAAGGACCAGCAGGCCTATGATTCCGCCAATGCCGCCTGGGAAAAAGGCGACGGCGACTATCGCGCCTGCATGGGCCAGCGCCTGCCGGGCGACCCGGTGTTTCCGGCGCTGCTTGCCCAGGCGCAGGAGCTTGCCGACCATATGGCGGGCAAGTAGCCGGCTCCAGGAAGACCGCTACGCAATTTTCCTGGAATTGCTCTAGCCGGCGTTGAGCCGCAGGTTGCGCCGGGGCGTGCGGCGGGCGGTCGGGCGCACCACTTCCGCGATGATGCCGTTGGCCGGGGGCGCAACGTCGTTGCGCGACCTCGCATCCGTCACCCTGTGCAGCCGTTCGTAGGGAAGCAGCTCCTTGATGCGGGCGTTGAGCGTCACGATCTCGGCGCGCAGATCCTCGCACTCCTGCTTCTGGATATCGAGCTGGATCTGATCGGATGCCTGCTGCAGCGTAAGCTGCGACAGGCTGGTGCTGGCCACCGACAGGTTCTTCTTGTCGATCTCGCTCTCGTTCCTGAGAACGGCCAGCCTTTCCTCCGCGATCTGGCGCTCGGTCATGGCATCGTTCAACTGCGCCCTGAGCCTGGTTAGCTCCGACAATGCCTCGCTCTGTTCGTTCGAAGCCTGCTCCAGTCGCGCCTGCAGCTCCTGGATCTCGGAACGCAGGCCGCGCATCTCGGCATGATTGCGGGCCAGTTCGGCCGCGCTATCGGCTTCCGCAATGCGGGCTGCCTCGGCGGCTTCGGCAAGCTTGGTCTGCGCCGTCTCGAGGGACTTCTGCAGGCGGGCCTCTTCCTTTTCGTGCCTGCCGAGCTGAGCCATCAGGTCGGCAACGCGCGCCGTCTCGCTGGCATGGGTTGCCGCGAACTCGTCGAACTTGTGGCGCGCCTCCGCCTCGCGCTTCTGCGCCTGCTCGAGGTCGACGGAAAGGCCGACCTGCTTTTCGCGCAGCAGCTTGTTCTCGGCAGCGCGCCTGTCGGACTCGACGGTCTTGGCCGCCAGGGACTTGACGACCTCGCCGAACTCCGCCTTGCGCCTGGCGTTCTCATTGCCCATCTCGACCAGTTCGAGCCGCACCGCAGCAAGGGCATCGCGCAGCGACTCCCGGTCCTGGACCAGGCTCGCCTCGCGCTGCTGCCAGGCCTCGGCCGCGCCGTCGCGCTCGCGCTGCTTCCTGGCGGCGTCGAGCAGTTGCTCCGACAGGATCTTGTGTTCCGCGGTCAAGGCCGCGTTGGTCAGTTCCATCTCGTTGGCGCGCAGAACGTCGCCATGCAGGACGTTCAAAACATCGCGCGTCATCTGATGCGCGGTGGTGATTTCGGCCAGTTTTGCCTCGATCTCCTCCAGATAGCCCTGCCCGTCGCGGAAAAGCTCGGCGACGGCCTCCAAGGCTGCCAGCCGCGTCTGGGTGTGCGCGGTAAGCCGCGATGCCGGGGCTTCGGACTGGGCTTCAGCGGGCTCGTCCCCGTCGCTCGCCGCCAGGTCGGCGGCCGCCTCGTCCTCCAGGGACGTCTCCTCGTCAGCCGCAAGACATTCCTCGAAAGCCTCCGCCAAATCCGACTGAAGTTCTTGAAATTCCTTATCTACGTCCTCGGCCCGCTTGATCAGAGACCTAAAATTCATAACCACATACCCCTTACGCTTACACCGGCGAGTACTTAACGAATTCCTAATCTAGCTCTTTACGTTCCGTACGGGAAGCCTCCCCGAAAGAAGGATAAATTAAGGTTATCGTGGCTTTCCAGACGCTTGCCCGGCGTTCCGCCAGCGCCACCTCTGCCGCTGGCGCTAAGTGCCTTTTCGATCTCGCCGGCGGCAGGATGCGCGTCGCGCCAGGCGCGCTAAGTTATTGTTTTGACGCATGTCGTTGGCCCGAAACCGCGGCACAGGCTCAGGCAGCATGCTTCAGTTGGCCCCGCCCCTTGTTGCCTTCGCGCGCCATCACGATATTGTCAGGCCGAAGGCGGTCTCGGCCGGGCCGGGCTGCCGGCACAATTGAAATGATCTTAACGATGATGTCCCGAACGCGCTTCCGCGCGCCGAGGCAGAAGGAAGACTTGGGAAGTTTCTGAATGACGACGGATACCAAACAGGCTGAAACCAGGACATTCGAGGCGGACGTCTCGCGGCTGCTGCACATGATGGTGCATTCGGTCTATTCCGACCGGGACGTGTTCCTGCGCGAGCTGATCTCCAACGGCGCCGACGCCAGCGAGAAGCTGCGCTTCGAGGCGATCAGCCGCCCGGAACTGCTGGGCGACGACCCAAAGCCGCGCATCACCATTTCCGCCGATCCGGACAACAAGCAGCTCGCCGTCGAGGACAACGGCATCGGCATGGCTCGCGACGAAATGGCGGAGGCGCTGGGAACCATCGCCCGCTCCGGCACGCGCGCCTTCATCGAGCGCATCGAGGCCGGCAAGGCGAGCGAGGACTCGCAGCTCATCGGCCAGTTCGGCGTCGGCTTCTACTCCGTCTTCATGGTCGCCGACCATGTTGACGTCATCAGCCGCCAGGCCGGCAGCGAGGAGGCCTGGCGCTGGTCCTCCGACGGCAAGGGCACCTACGAGATCGCTCCGGTGCCGCTCACTGCTGCGCCGAAGCGCGGCACGCGCGTCGTGCTGCACCTGATGGAGGACGCGACCTCCTACACCACGCCTTACCGGCTGGAAGGCCTGGCGAAGTCGCAGTCGGGCCATGTGCCGGTGCCGATCGCGCTGGTCGAGAAGCCTGGCGCCGAGGCGCGCGACATCGCAGACGGCACGGCGCTGTGGGTGAGGCAAAAGAGCGAGATCAAACCGGAAGAGTATACCGACTTCTACCGCAGCATCGCCGGCCAGTATGACGAGCCGGCGACCACCATCCATTTCCGCGCCGAGGGCCGGCAGGAATACAGCGTGCTGGCCTTCGTGCCGGGCTCGCGCCCGTTCGACCTTTTCGACCAGGACCGCAAGGGGCGCATGAAGCTCTATGTGCGGCGCGTCTTCATCACCGACGACGCCGACGTGGTGCCGCGCTATCTGCGCTTCGTGCGCGGGCTGGTCGATTCCGCCGACCTGCCGCTCAATGTCTCGCGTGAGATGATCCAGGAAAGCCCGCTGCTCGCCTCGATCCGCAAGGGTGTGACCAACCGCGTGCTCGGCGACCTCGCCAAGCTGGCCGACAACGACGCCGAGGCCTATGCCAAGGTCTGGGAGAACTTCGGCGTCGTGCTCAAGGAAGGTCTCTACGAAGACTACGAGCGGCGCGAGCAGCTCATGAAGCTCGCCCGCTTCCGCTCGACGGCTTCCAGCGATGCCTTGCGCAGTCTCGCCGATTATGTCGCGGCGATGAAGGAAGGCCAGAAGGCGATCTTCTTCATGGCCGGCGACGATCGCGCCCGGTTGGAGGCCTCGCCGCAGCTCGAAGGGTTCAGGGCGCGCGGCATCGAGGTGCTGCTGTTGACCGACCCCGTCGACAGTTTCTGGGTGACGATGGCGCCCGAGTTCGACGGCAAGCCGTTGAAGTCGGTCACGCAGGGCGCGGCCGAACTGACCGATATTCCCCTGCTCGACGCGTCGGCGAAACCCGCGGCCGAGACGACGCCTGAGATCGACGGCTTCCTCACGTTCGTCAAGTCGACGCTCGGCGACGAAGTCGCGGACGTGAAGGCCTCCGACCGGCTGACCGAAAGCGCGGTGTGCCTGGTGGCGCCCGAGCACGGCCCGGACCGGCAGTTCGAGCGGCTGCTCAACGCCGCCGGCCGGCTCGACAAGGCCGCCAAGCCGATCCTCGAGATCAACCCGCGCCACGAGCGCGTCGCCGCACTGGCCAGGCTCGGCGACGACGAGCGCGGTTTCAAGGAAGACGCCGCGCACCTCCTCTATGACGAGGCGCGCGTGCTCGACGGCGACAAGCCGGCCGATGCCAGGGCCTTCTCGGCGCGCCTGGCGCGGCTGATCGAGCGCGGGTTGGCGAAGGGGTGAGAGAAGGGATCGGTCGCGATCCTTCTCGCCCCCCTCTGTCCTGCCGGACATCTCCCCCACTTGGGGGGAGATTGGCAGCTTCGGCGCGTCGCTCATGCCTGCAATGTTGCCGATTGGCGAAAGCCGCGGCGACATCCGATCTCCCCCCAAGTGGGGGAGATGTCCGGCAGGACAGAGGGGGGCGCTGTCCCGCCGGCGTTTTCAATTCCACCGCCGCAACGCCAACAGGTCGCGGCAGGTGTCTTCGAGTCTCGCGCGGCTTCGCCCTGCCTTCCCCTACCCCCTCAAGCCCGGCGCTTCCTGGCCGGTGCGGGCAACATACTCCGTGTAGCCGCCGCCATAGGTGTGGATGCCATCCGGCGTGAGCTCCAGCACGCGGTTGGAAAGCGCGGCCAGGAAATGGCGGTCGTGCGAGACGAAGAGCATGGTGCCTTCATATTGCGCAAGCGCCTCGATCAGCATCTGCTTGGTCGCCATGTCGAGGTGGTTGGTCGGCTCGTCGAGCACCAGCAGGTTCGGCGGATCGAACAGCATCAGCGCCATCACCAGCCGTGCCTTCTCGCCGCCAGAGAGGACGCGGCATTTCTTCTCGATCTCGTCGCCGGAAAAGCCGAAGCAGCCGGCAAGGGCCCGCAGCGGCGCCTGGCCGGCCTGCGGGAAACTGTCCTCCAGCGTCTGAAAGACGGTGCGCTCGCCGTCGAGCAACTCCATGGCGTGCTGGGCGAAATAGCCCATCTTGACGCTCGGGCCCCGGGCCACCGAGCCCTCATCCGGCTCGGAGGCGCCGGCGACAAGCTTCAGCAGCGTCGACTTGCCGGCGCCGTTGACGCCCATCACGCACCAGCGCTCGCGGCGGCGGATCTGGAAGTCGAGGCCGGCATAGATCGAGCGGCTGCCGTAGCTTTTGTGGATGTTCTTCAGCGTCGCCACGTCCTCGCCGCAGCGCGGCGCCGGCTGGAACTCGAAGGCCACCGTCTGGCGGCGCTTCGGCGGCTCGACGCGGTCGATCTTGTCCAGCTTCTTCACCCGGCTCTGCACCTGCGCGGCATGCGAGGCGCGCGCCTTGAAGCGCTCGATGAAGGCGATCTCCTTGGCGAGCATCGCCTGCTGGCGCTCGAACTGCGCCTGCAGTTGCTTGTCGGCCAGCGCGCGCTGCTCCTGGTAGAACTCGAAATTGCCGGAGTATGAGGTCAGCGCGCCGGCGTCGATCTCGATCACCTTTGAGACGATACGGTTCATGAACTCGCGGTCATGCGAGGTCATCAGCAGCGCGCCGTCATAATCCTTCAGGAATTTCTCCAGCCAGATCAGGCTTTCGAGGTCGAGGTGGTTGCTCGGCTCGTCGAGCAGCATGACGTCCGGCCGCATCAAGAGGATGCGGGCGAGCGCGACGCGCATCTTCCAGCCGCCGGAGAGTTTTGCGACGTCGCCGTCCATCATCTCCTGGCTGAAGCCGAGACCGTCCAGCACCTCGCGGGCGCGGCCGTCGAGCGCATAACCGTCGAGTTCCTCGAAGCGATGCTGCAATTCGCCGTAGCGTTCTATGATCTGATCCATCTCGTCGGCGCGGTCGGGGTCGCCCATGGCGTGTTCGAGCTCGCGCATCTCGGCCGCCACCGCGCTCACCGGGCCGGCACCCTCCATCACCTCGGCGACGGCGCTTAGTCCCTCCATGTCGCCGACATCCTGGCTGAAATAGCCGATGGTGACGCCGCGCTCGACCGAGACCTGGCCCTCGTCCGGCTGCTCCTGGCCGATGATCATGCGAAACAGCGTCGTCTTGCCGGCGCCGTTCGGGCCGACGAGGCCGATCTTCTCGCCCTTCTGCAGAGCGGCCGAGGCTTCGATGAAGACGATCTGACGGCCGTTCTGCTTGCCGATGTTTTCGAGACGGATCATGGGCTCGTAGGGGAGTAGGGGAGTAGGGGAGTAGGGGAGTAGGGCCAATAAGGGAATGCGCGGGATAAGGGAACCCCTTATCCGCCGCTTTCAGCGGTCACACTCTACTGACTAGCTCCCCTACTCTCACTTCGCATCGTGGAAGATGATCCCCACCGTATGCCGGCGCCCCGACCGCAGGCGGCTGACGCCGTGGCGCAGGTTCACTCGATAGAATCCCTTGGTGCCCTGTACCGGCCTGTTATGCACGGCGAAGATCACCGCGTCGCCTTTTCTTAGCGGCACCACTTCGGCGCGGCTCTGCATGCGCGGGCGCTGCTCGGTGAGCACGAACTCGCCACCGGTGAAATCCTCGCCGGGTTCGCAGAGCAAGATTGCCACCTGCAGCGGAAAGGCGAGCGCGCCGTAGAGATCCTGATGCAGGCAGTTGAAGTCGCCGGGGCCGTATTGGAGCAGCAGCGGCGTCGGCTTGTTCTGGCCCTCGTCATGGCAGCGCTTGAGGAAGGAAGCGTGATCGGAAGGATAGCGCAAGGCTGCGCCCATCTTGTCGTTCCAGTCGTTCGCGATGCCGGCAAGGCGCGGATAGAGCGCGGTGCGCAGGCCCTGGATCAGGTCGGGCAGCGGATATTTGAAATACCGGTACTCGCCCCTGCCGAAACCATGGCGCGCCATCACCACATGGCTGCGGAAATGTTCTTCGTGCGGATAGAGGGCGGCGATCTCGGCGCATTCCTCGGCCGACAGCAGGCCCGGCAGGACAGCGCAGCCATAGGCGTTGAGGTCGGAGACGACGCCGCGCCAGTCCAGCGCGGCGACGCGGGGCTCGGCGGAACGGGTTGCTCGCTTCGTGTCCAGGATGGTCATGAGCGCCTCCTTCGGTCGGTATCAAAGTGGGGCGGCGGCCATGCTGCGGCCACCCGATTCCTGCGGAGATGCGGAATCGGATTGTTGCAAATGCTGGCGGGACAGCGCCCCCCTCTGTCCTGCCGGACATCTCCCCCACCGGTGGGGAGATTGGCAGCGTCGCCCTTTCTGCAACGTTGGCGATTGGCGAAACCCGCACGGCATCCAATCTCCCCCCTCGTGGGGGAGATCTCCGGCAGGACAGAGGGGGGCGCGAAGGATCGCGACCTCAGTTTCCTTGTGCCTCTTCGCAACCCTCGCTGCGAACCCGCCACCACCATACCCTGCGGCGGAATGCCTGCTGCGGGCGCGCCGCCTCGCGGCCCGCCTCGATGGTGCGCTCGACCTGCTCCGCGACATCATCGGGCGCCTGGAGCACGTCATGGCTGAGGCGGTGGCGCGCGTGCCGCCAACCGAGAAGGCAGCGCACCGCCTTGGTCTCAAGCCTTCCGGCGATATGCCTCCAGCTCCGGATCGAGGTCCACCTTCACCGCGTTGGTGAACACGCAGGTCGCTACCATGATGCCGGCAAACGCGACGAGGTTGACGAGCAGCGCCTCGTCGTAGCGCGCATTGAGCGCGGCCCAGGTGGCGTCCGGCAGGGCATTGGCGTCGGCGGCGACCGCCTTGGCGAAATCGATCAGCAGCGCCTCGTCGGCGGTCGGAACGATCGTGTCGGGATCGAGGCCATTATCGATCAGCGCGCGGCGGAAGAAGGCGACCGGGACTTCGGCGCGAAGCGTCTCGGATATCGCCTTCGAGAACAGCCATATGGCGCGGTCGTCGAGCCTGGGCCGCAAGAGATCGCGCAGCGTGAACCATTCGGCATAGATGCGATGTGCCGCCGGCGAGTGCAGCAGGATGCGCTTCATGTTGGTCATGTGGCCGCGCAATGCGAGTTCCCGATCGTGCTCGGCACGGATTTCCGCCGTGGCGGTCGCGTAGTCGATGGGGGAAAGACGCGCCATCGCCCTCACCCCAACATCGCACGCAGCACCGGCGCGCCGCGCAGCGTGTTGGAAACGGTGCAGATATTTTCCGCATCCTCCACGATCTGCTGCTTGGTGGCCGCGTCGAGATCGCCGCCGATGTCCAGCCTGATGTTGAATGTCTCGACGCGTGACGGCTCGTCCTTCGCCTTCTCGCCGCTGACCTCAGCCCTCACCTCGCCGAGCCGGTCGGCGACCCCGAGCCGGCTCGCGGCGATGCGGGCGCTGAGCACCATACAGGCGGCCAAGGACGCGTAGAGCAGGTCGAGCGGGTTGAAGCCGGGCGCGCTCACCGAGGTCACCACATCGACAGCGCCGCCGGTCGGCGTCGTCACCGAAGGCAGTCCGCCCGGCGGCAGGACGGCAGAAGCGCCGGTAGCGCGGGTTCTTATTTTGAGCTCGCCCATCGAATGTCCTTCGTCCGATCTGACATCCATAGATAAGGGATAGGCATTGGCGAGGACAACCGCCAAGGGTCGGCGCGGCGATGACCAATTGGCATCGGCGCCCCACCAGCTGCGCTTGCTGCGATCGGTACTCCCTTCGTCATACACAGCGCCATCGGGCCGGCCAATCGGCGGCTTGCCGCAGGCGGCCAAGCGATCTTATCGTAGCCGCGGATCTGGATGGCAGCAGCGGTGTGATGACGACGAAACGATGGAAAAGCCAGGCGATCGCCGTTGCGGCAGTCACGATCTTCGGCGTGGCTCTGCCGGCAAACACGGCACCGGCGGGCAGCGTAAAACCCGGCCCGATGTCGCGCGCCGAGGCCTTCGCGCGCGCCGAGGCGCTGACGGCGCTAGGGCGAAGAATGTTCTTCGATCCGTCGTTGTCGGCGTCGGGCAAGCAAGCCTGCTCGTCCTGCCACGATCCGAACCATGCTTTCGGTCCGGCCTCTGCCGCGCCGGTCGAGATGGGCGGGCCGAACCTCGACCAGCCGGGCCAGCGGGCGGTTCCGTCGCTGCGCTACCTGCAGGCGGCGCCCGCCTTCACCGAGCATTTCTACGATTCCGAGGATGAAGGCGACGAAAGCGTCGACAACGGCCCGACCGGCGGGCTGACCTGGGACGGTCGCGCCGACCATGGCAAGGACCAGGCGAGGATCCCGCTCCTGTCGCCCTTCGAGATGGGCAACAAGGACGAGGCCCAAGTGGTCGCGGCACTCGGCAAGGCGCCCTACGCCGAAGCCTTCAAGGCGGCGTTCGGCGCCGACGTGTTCGAGCACCCGCAGGAGGCCTTCGACGCGGCGATCGAAGCGCTCGGCACGTTCGAGCAGAGCAGCGCCGATTTCTATCCCTATTCCAGCCGCTACGACGCGTTCCTCGCCGGCAAGGCGACCCTGACCGCGCAGGAGCTGCGCGGCCGCGCGCTGTTCGAGGACGAGAGCAAGGGCAATTGCGCGAGCTGCCACTTGAGCGAACCCGCCAATAACGGCGAGCCGCCGCAATTCACCGATTTCGGCCTGATCGCCATCGGCATGCCGCGCAACCCGGCGATTGCCGCCAATGCCGATCCCAACCATTTCGACCTCGGCCTCTGCGGGCCGCTGCGCACCGACTTCAAGGGCCGCAGCGAATATTGCGGCCTGTTCAAGACGCCGACGCTGCGCAACGTGGCGCTGCGCAAGAGCTTCTTCCACAACGGCCATATTCATACGCTGCGCGAGGCAGTGGCCTTCTACGCCAGCCGCGACAGCGACCCCGGCCGCTGGTATCCGAAAAACGCCGACGGCACGGTCAACAAATTCGACGATCTGCCAAAGGCCTACTGGGGGAACCTCAACACTGACCTGCCCTTCGATGGCAGGAAGCCGGGCGACAAACCGGCGCTGACCGACGCCGAAATCGACGACATCGTCGCCTTCCTCGGCACGCTGACCGATGCCGACCAGGCGGGGCAGTGAGGAGCCGCAGCACGTAGAACGAACGCCTGTCTGCCGGCATCGAGCGATCCGCGCAAAGCGGCCCAATGTGGGCTCGGTCACAGCAGCGGCGGGCAGCGGCTGCCATACTTCTCGCGATTGGCGATGGGGTATCCAATGAGGTTCGTGGCGGTGCTGGACCCGGCCGACAACTGGGCTGTGGTTGATACGACCAATGACGTACCCGCCGAATATGCGGGCCGCGTGCTCATCGGCCTGACCGTGCAGGAAGTTCGCTGGTTCACGGTCGCGGCCAATGAGGAAATTGGGCGCCGGGGAGCCAAGGCGCCCAGGCTGCGTCAAGGTTCGTGCAGCGAACACCGACAGCCAGGAAAAAACGCAGGCGAACAAAGCGATTGGGACGGCGCGCTGCCGCATTGATTCAAGCGGCGCGTGCTTGCGCCAAAGCCAAGGATTTCGCCGCGGCCATTTCCGGTTCCCCTGCCCTGCGCTAGACTCCCGCCAGCAGCAACAGGATTGCCTCGCCATGATCGTCCAGGCCTGCATCAACGGGGCACGCCCCGCCGATTTCCACCCTGCCCTGCCGCTCGACGCGCATGCCATGGCGCAGGAAGGCGCAGCTTCGGTCGCGGCGGGCGCCGCCGAGCTGCATGTCCATGCGCGCGGCGCCGACCGACAGGAAAGCCTGCAGCCGGAAGCGATGGACAGGACGGTGGCGGCGCTGCGCCATGCCTGCCCAGGCACGCTGATCGGCGTTTCGACCGGGGCCTGGATCGAAAAGGACGACCGGCGCACGCTGGCCGCCATCGCCGGCTGGCAGGAATTGCCCGACTACGCTTCGGTCAACCTCGGCGAAGCCGCGGCACCTGAAGTGATGGAAGCCTTGCGCGGCCGCGGCATCGGCATCGAGGCCGGGCTTGCCTCGATCGGCGATGCCTTGCGGCTGGCCAGCCTCGACCATGGCGGGCGGGTGCTGCGCGTGCTGATCGAGATTTCCGAGCAGCCGGCGGAGGACGCCTTTGCGGTCGCCGACAGCATCCAAAAGGTGCTGGAGCGCGCCGGCATCCACCGCTCGATCCTGCTGCATGGCGAGAACGCGACGGTGTGGCCCTTCGTCGAGCGGGCGGCGTCGCGCAAGTTTTCGACGCGGGTCGGGCTGGAGGACGGCAAGGAGCTGCCGGACGGCAGTGTTGCCGACGGCAATGCTGCGCTGGTGGCGGCGGCGGTGGGGATTTATCGCTCTCGGTGAAAATGGCCAGGCTGGCGGGACAGCGCCCCCCTCTAGCCTGCCGGCCATCTCCACTTGGGGCCCACTTAGGGGGGAGATTGGCACTTCACGGACGGCGCCCTTCCTTGAAGTGTTGGTGATTGGCGAAAGCGGGCGCGACATCGATCTCCCCCCTCGTGGGAGAGATGTCCGGCAGGACAGAGGGGGGCCGTAGAGTGCCAACCTTACTCAAAAATGATTGAAGGGGAGCGCCGACCCCCTCTCCGTCCCATTCGCGGGGCAGGAACCAAAGCTGGCAGTCACCCGAACTTCGCCAGCGGCTCGGCGTTTATCTCGACCCACTGGCAGCGCCGGCTGTCGTGGTAGAAGGACTGGAAGGGCGGCGGGAAAGACGGATCCGCAAAGGCGCCGACCGGGATGGCGGTAAGCCCGGGCTGTGTGTCGATGCGATAGTGGACGGTGGTCCCGCAATCCGGGCAGAAGCTGTAGGTGACATGGCCGCCCTGCTCGCCGACGCGGATGAACTGCAAGGCACGGCCCTCGATCGCCACGTCGGTCTCGGCAAAGCGCACATTGTAGCTGAAGGCGCTGCCGGTGCGACGCTTGCAGTCGAGGCAATGGCACACCGAGATGCGGACCGGCTCACCCGTGCAGGTGGCTGACAGCTGGCCGCAGCAACATTCGGCGCGACGCGTGACCATGCTGGCTCCTTTCGCTTCCTGCTTCCTGCACGAGAGGTACGGATCCAGCACCTTATGCAGTTCGGCGGTGTGGCGGAAGGATGCCAGCCGTCCAATTCCGCAATCACCGGGGTGGGCGAGTTTCCGATACAATCTCGTCGGTGTTCTCAATTGGGAAGTAGCCGATAGGCCGGCGGGACAGCGCCCCCCTCTGCCCTGCCGGGCATCTCCCCCACTTGGGGGGAGATTGGCAGCTCCGCGGACGGCGCCCTTCTTCGAACTTGGTGGTTGGCGAACGCCGGCGCGACATCGATCTTCCCCCTCGTGGGCCCCTCGTGGGGGAGATGTCCGGCAGGACAGAGGGGGGCGCCGTGGAGTGCCAACCTCTCCCTCCGAAACTCACTGCGTATCCGCCTTGGCCCTCAGTTCTGCGCGCTTCTCATCCGACACCACGGCCAGATCCAGCACCTTCTGCAGGCCCGCCGCGTGGCGGAAGCTTGGCTCGGTCTGCACACCGCTCCTGACTGCTTCGACGAAGCGCTGGTAGTTGGTCGGCACGGTGCCGGCGTCGAGCTCCTGCCATTCGGCGTTTTCGACATTGGCGCCGACACAGGCCTTCAGCAGCGAGCCGTCGAGATTGTGCACCACCTCGATGCCACCCTTGTCGCCATAGATGCGCAGCCTGAGCTCGTTGAGATGACCGCTGGCCCAACGGCTTGCATGCACGACGCCGAAGGCGCCGTTCGAAAAATCGAGCGTCATGGCGAAGCTGTCATTGGCATCGAGCTCGTACTCGCCGATGCGGTTTTGCGGCGCCTTGTCGAAGGTGCGCAGCCGGCAGAAGACATGGTCGATGTCGAGGGCTGCGCCATAGCTGGCGAAATCGAGGATATGGATGCCGACATCGCCGAGCACGCCGTTGGAGCCATGGCCGCGCGACAGCCGCCACAGCCATTTCGGATCGGTGCGCCAGTCGCCCCAGAATTTCGACACCAGCCAGCTCTGCAGATAGGATGCCTCGACATGGCGCACGGTGCCGATCTCGCCCGCCTGCACCATCTGCCGCGCCATCTGCAAAGGCGCGACATTGCGGTAGGTGAGGTTGACCATATTGACAATGCCGGCGGCTTCCGCGGCATGCGCCATCTCGTCGGCCTTGCCGAAATTTTCGGCCAGCGGCTTCTCGCACAGCACCGGCTTGCCGGCGGCGATCAGCGCCATGGTGGTCGGGTGGTGGATGCGGTCGGGCGTGACATTGGCGACCGCGTCGAATTGGCCCCAATCGATCGCGGCCTCCAGCGAGGTGAAGCGCTTCGGGATCTTATGGCTGTCGGCGAAGTCGCCGACACGCGCCGCATCGACGTCGACCGCGCCGACGATGTCGACGCCCGCGATGGCGCTAAAGCGGCGGGCATGTTCCTGCGCCATCCAGCCGGTGCCGAGTATCAAAAGCCGCATTGTGCTCCTCCGAGCGAAGTGTCCGGTTCAAATCAGTGGGGCGGAAAATCGGGTTAGCGGAAGCCCGCCTCGCCCGGCGCGTGCAGCTTGCCGCCGCGCTCGACGATCGGCTCCAGCGCCTTGTCCACCGGCACGTTCGGCGCGGCGAGGATGGCGGGCTTGGCCCCTTGCGGGTTGTGCGCCCACTTCACCGCATTGCGCAGCACCTTCTGCACGGTCGGATCGTGGTAGGTCGGATAAGTCTCGTGGCCAGGCCGGAAATAGAAGACATTGCCGGCGCCACGCCGGTAGGTGAGCCCGGAGCGGAACACCTCGCCGCCCTGGAACCAGGAGATGAACACCGTCTCCAGCGGCTCCGGCACGGCGAACTGCTCGCCATACATCTCCTCGTATTCGAGCTCGAAAAACTCGCCGATACCTTCGGCGATCGGATGGCTGGGGCTGGTCACCCATAGCCGCTCGCGCTCGCCGGCCTCGCGCCATTTCAGCGTGCAGGGCGTGCCCATCAGCCGCTTGAAGATTTTCGAGAAGTGACCGGAATGGAGAACAATCAGCCCCATGCCTTCGAAGACCCGGCGCGCCACGCGCTCGACCACCTCGTCGGCGACCGCACCATGGTCCTTGTGGCCCCACCAGACGAGCACGTCGGTTTCGGCGAGGCGGGATTCCGACAAGCCGTGCTCGGGCTGCTCCAGCGTCGCGGTCGAGGCGGAGATCGCGGTCTCGGCGTTCAACGCCTTGGCGATGGTGGCGTGCATACCTTCCGGATAGATACCGGCGACCAGCTCATTGGTCCGCTCATGGATGTTCTCGCCCCAGACGACAGCGCGAATTGTCATGGATAGCCTCGTGAATGCTGGTGGGGTTTGAGCCGCCCGCGGCCATAGATAAAGCGTTCGGCCGACATTGAAAGGGCTTTCAAGGCCAGCGGCTCTGTCAGGCAGATGCGAAGGGTCCGCGTGACAGCGTGACAGAACGGCATGCCAGCCTGAAAGGGTCCTTACCGAACAACAACATACACCCTTATGCTGCCGCTTTGATTCAACCTCGGCCGGGCCGATTGGCAAGCGCCCTTTCCCGTGCACAATACCGGCCATGGGAGAGGTGCTGATCGGATTGGCGATCTTTGCTTGTCTGGCCGGCGCGGCGCTGGTCAGCCTGATGATCTATGAGCATTTTCCCACTCATCATCGCCAGGACGACACCAGCGCCGTGGTGCGCCTTGCCGCCAACCTGTTCGTGGTGCTGTCCTCGCTGGTGCTCGGCCTGATGATCAACTCGGCCAAGAACACGTTCGAGGCCATCAATGGCAACGTTCACACCTTCGCCACCGATCTCATCCTGCTTGACCGTTCGATACGACAGTACGGAGCGGAGGCGGAAGGCGCCCGCCAATCGCTAATCGCCTATGCCCAGCGCGTCGTCGATACCTCTGCCAACGACCGCGACACGACCGTCGTCCCGAACAGGCTGTCGGAACTGCTGCTCAACCAGGTCGGCGACAGGCTGGCCAACCTGACGCCGCCGGACGCCAAGCACGTCGCCGCGCAGCAGATGGCGATACAGCAGCTGCAGAAGCTGATCGAGCAGCGCTGGATACTGGCCGAACAATCGGAGGGCGCCATCCCCGCCCCGCTGATCGCACTGCTGGTCGCGTGGCTGGTGCTGATCTTCGCCAGTTTCGGGTTCCGGGCGCCGCGCAACGCCACCATCGTCGGCACCGTCGTCGTCTCCGGGGCGCTGGCGGCGGCGGCCATCTACCTGATCATCGACATGGACGCACCCTTCACCGGCCCGATCCAGGTTTCGCCGGCGCCCCTGCAACGGGCGCTGGCGGAACTGACGCAACAGTGAAAGCACGGAAGCAGCCGGCGACATGATCGTCGCCCGGCCTTGCCGCCCAGGTCGCCGGCGCTTCCCAATCCGTCGCTGGCGATAAACTGGCAACCCGTCGGCCGTGCCACAAGCGCTGACATGACGAGAACAATCTCCACCCTGATCGGCTTCATCGCCATTTTGACCTGGTCGTTCCTGGCACTGCTTTCGACGGCAGCCGGTCCGATCCCGCCATTCCAGCTCGCGGCCATGACCTTTTTCCTCGGCGGCATGGTCGGCGTCGCCAGCTGGATATTCCGGCCGCAGGCGATCAGATCGCTGCGCCAGCCCTGGCAGGTCTGGGCGCTCGGCGTGGCGGGGCTGTGCATCTATCACTGCGCATATTTCTTCGCCATCCAGTCGGCGCCGCCGGTCGAGGTCAGCCTGATTGCTTATCTCTGGCCGTTGCTGATCGTGGTGTTCGCCGCCTTCCTGCCCGGCGAGAGGCTGCGGTTCCACCATATCATCGGCGTGCTTCTCGGGCTGGCCGGCGCGGTCGCCATCATCAGCAAGGGCGGCAGCGTGGGGCTGGCCGGCGGCATCATGCCGGGGCACATCATCGCGCTGTTCTGCGCCTTCGTCTGGTCAGGCTATTCGGTGCTGTCG
Organism: Mesorhizobium sp. M3A.F.Ca.ET.080.04.2.1; assembly: GCF_003952525.1. NCBI lineage: Bacteria > Pseudomonadati > Pseudomonadota > Alphaproteobacteria > Hyphomicrobiales > Phyllobacteriaceae > Mesorhizobium > Mesorhizobium sp. M3A.F.Ca.ET.080.04.2.1. Next base: position 1,400,010 of record NZ_CP034451.1, read on the forward strand.
CGCCGTTTCGGCCAGGCGCCGGTCGACGTCGTCGCCGGCTATTGCCTGATCACCTCGGCGGTGGCCTTCCTGCTGCATCTGGGGCTGGAAGAGACGGTCTGGCCGGCTCCGGCGGCGCAATGGGCGGCGATCGCCACGCTCGGCACGATCCCGCTCGGCGCCGGCTTCTATGCCTGGGACTGGGGTTGCAAGCACGGCGACATCATGATCCTGGGCGCGCTGTCCTATGCCGCGCCGCTGCTTTCGGTCGTGGCCCTGCTGGTGTTCGGCTTCGGCACCTATCACTGGTCGATCGGGCTGGCCTGCGCGCTGATCGTGCTCGGCGCGCTGACGGCGGCCAAGGACATGATCCTGCCGAAGCTAAAGGAGACCGCACCAGCCGAATAGCGATCAGCCCGAGCGCCCTTCCTGGGCGAGCTGGGTGGGCGACCGGGTCAGGCGCGGCACCACCACGAGGCGCTTGATCTTGCCCTTCTTGTAGGCGGCAAGGAAGCGGTGATAGTCCCTGAAGACGACGCAGCCATTGGATTCGGCGCGGCCGCCGCGCAGCATGTAGGTGTGCGCCAGCAGCCCGTCGCGGCCATATTTGTTCTTGCCGCTGGAAGGCGTCAGCCGGATCGCCTCGACGCCGTGGAAGCGCGATTCACGCAGCGACAGATTGTAGGTGTCGGGCGGCGTCGGACCGACATTCTTGCGGTTGACGAAGCGGGGCTGGTCGACCATCGAGCCCAATCCCGAATGTGCCTCGAGCTTCGACCCGTCCGGCATGTAAACAGTCTTGGCCGAGATGTCGTAGATGGCGACGCCATTGCCCGTCGAAGGCGCATTGAACAGGTTTCTGAAGGCATTGCCCATATTGCCGCGCTCGGGCGTGTCCGGCTTGGCATAGGCGAGCATCTCGGAGGCTTGCGGCTTGGTGCGCTTGGCAGGCTCACCGCTGATCGGCTTCGATCCCTGCACACCCGGAAGCCCCTGATCGCTACTCCTCAAGGAGCGCGGCGCCTGCGGGCCGTCCGCAGTGTCGACGGCGGCCGGTTGCGGTCTGGCGGCCTGTGGTTTTGCCGGCTGTGCTGCCTGCGGCTTCGCGGGTTGCGGCTTCGCGGCGTTCTGTTCGGGCGCCTGGGGCGCGCGGTCGAGCGCCGTGCGCGGCCGAAGGCCAGGCAAGTCGATGCTGTCGGGCAGCCCGTCCTGCGGCGTCAGCGAAGCGACCTGCACCTCGCCCTGCCCGGAAGCGGCGGCGCCACCCGCGGCGGCCGCCGGACCAGGCGCATCGCTGTCGGCGAGCGCGACGGCGGCCGGCACGTCGGCGGTCGCTTCCGGCATGACATTGGCCAGCGACAGCGCCAGTTCGGAAGCCCCCTGGACGTCGATTTGAGCGGAGCCGAAACGCGCTTCGGCCGGAGCGTTGGGTAGCCCGCCGCCGAAGCGGCTCGCCATCGGCAGGCTCGCCAGCAGCACGGGCGCGCTCTCGGCGCGCGCGAAGGCGGCGGCAAGTTTCTGTGGCGAAAGCCCGGCGCGCTTGACGACGCCGTCGAAGCGATCGGCGAGCGTTGCGGCGGAGGCGACCTGCACGGATTCGCGCGCGGCGCTGATTGTTTGGTGCGCCACACTGTTGGGCGCCGCCGGCTTCAGCCGCGCCGCCTTTCCGTCACGCGCGAAGCTCGTCGCGAGGCTGAGGCAACCCCTGTCGCAGCCGCCGGTGAGCGAGCCCTGCTTGTAGGCGCCGCTCGAGGCAAGGCGCGGCGTCCAGGCGTTGGCAAGCTGACGCCGCTGGTCGCCAAGCGTGATCTTGCCCGGCGCAAGCAGGCCCTGCGGCAATCCGTTGGAGGCGGCGGTGAGCGAGGTGCTCACCGAATAAAGGCCGGCCATTGTCGCCATGGACCACAGGGCGAGCGCGGCGCCGACAGCAGGCACCACAACCCAACGACCACCAGATTTCTTCGAAGTTACCCCCCCTTCAGGAGTGTCACCCCGGTTCTTCAAACGCAAAAACGCCATACGACCACTCTCAATCGGCATGCCGGTTTGCGGACCTGGCACCCGTCACGATCACAGTTCGCCTGGTGCCCCCTGCACCTTCACGCGTCTGTTGCCGATTGATTCAAAAGATGGACAAAGATGGTTAACCAATCCCTCCACCGATCGCCAATGTGGCGACGGTCCATACGAAAAAAGAGCCCTCCATGATCTCCGTCACGGTAAAAATGCTCTCCCTCACCCGCTTTGCTGCCCGTTTTTCCAGCATCTGTCAAGAAAGCGTGAAGACGGGAACCGCAGCAACCCGGGCGCGTAGAGAAGGATTAGGGTTAAAATGCGACCAAGCGGCCCGGCACTGGAACAAGCCGGGCGATGATGGCAGCCGGCAAAGCCGTCGAAAAGACCTGCCGCACCTGGCTCGGCAAGAAATTTCGCCCCCAAAAATCACGCCGCGAGGAAGCGGACCAGGTTTGTACAGACACGACAATTGCGATGCTGTCGACAAAAGCCAGATACAGTTGGTGCGGGCTGTGGCCTGGAGCGGTTCAGCTTTGCGCCAGGCGCCGATCGGTCAAACCGGGGACGGGACTCGTCTTGCCGCTGAGCCGCGCGCCCAAGGTCAGCGCCCGCGGAAAATGACGGACGACTGCTTGCATCAGGACAACGCCGCCCGGGCCAAGGGCCAGGCGGGCGATGGCCTCGGCAGCACGGACCCGCGTCGAGAACAATCTTCTCCAGGCCGCCTCATAGCGTCTGCCGGCCGCTTCCCGCTGCGCCCGCGCGCTTGCCGCCTCACCGAGTTCCCGCGCCAGAAGCCAGCCGGACTGGAGCGCCATCGATATGCCCTCGGCGATGATCGGATGCGACTCGCCGGCAGCATTGCCGACACGGAAGATGTCCGCTTCATAGCCGGCGCGGATACCCGGCCGGATCGGACCAGCGGCAAGCCACGGGCCGTCGAGGGAGGCTCCTTCCAGAGCGTCGCGGGCGCCCCGGCATGTCGCCCTGAGATGATGCTCGAGCGTTTCAGCCGCCGAGACATGGCCGCCGCGTTGGCGGGCAAGGCTGCCGCGCAGGCGGGCGAGCATGTCGCGCCTGATGCAGCAGGAGATCGACATGCGGCCATGGTCGGCCAGCACCATGCCGCCATAACCGCCAGGAAAGGTCAGCAGCGGCATCAGGTCGGGCGCAAGCGACGATCCGGTGAAATGCGCCTTGAAACCGAGGAGATCGCCGGGGCGGCTGGACTTGTCGAGCTGGCTCGGCAGCGGTCCCGGCTCCCACGAGCCGTGCGCGGCGGCGATCACCGGCGCCCGCAGGATCGTCGCCTCGTCGCGGGCGTCCATCGCCTCGATGCGTACCGCCTGGCTGTTGCCGTCGCGTTCGATGGCGACGGCGCGGCAGGGTTGGAACACGTCTGCGCCGGCCGAGCGGGCCGCGTCGAGCAGCAGCGTGTCCAATATGTCGCGGCCGAGCGCGCGGCCGAAGCCGTCTCCCGCCGCCGGGCCGGACCTCGCGCCCGGCATCGGCGCCTCGATGCTGGTCTCGGCGGAAAACAGCCCGACGCGGCGGATCTCGGGGCCGGCCTCGGCGCGCCAGGCATCGCCGATCCCGAGTTGGTCCAAAAGCGCGAGGTTGCTCGCCGAGATGTATTCGCCACATACCTTGCGGCGCGGAAACACGCTCTTTTCCACGACCGCCACGGCCCATCCACGGCGTGCGAGCGCCAGCGCCAGCGAGGAGCCCGCCGGGCCGGCGCCGATGACGATCGCGTCGTGGGTGGAGGCACGCCTCATCGGGCATCCCCGGGCGGCATCTGACCGGTGCCGACGAAGACGTGGGAGAAAAGGCCGGCGCGCCGCTCCTCCAGCGGCCGGCCGCCGGCAGCACTCCAGAGATCGGAAAGTTCCGTCCCGCGGAAGCCGGCGCGCACGCTCTGGGCGGCGTCATGCCTGGTCACGTCATTGGCGCCGATCGCCGGCAGAAGACGGGTCGCGGCCAGCGCGAAGCTGGCACGCAGCGGTTCCGTCGCCAGGATCAGCGGCGCCTTGCGCCGCAGGAGCGAGAACAGGCGCAACAGCCCATCGTCGTCGAAATGATGCAGGAACAGGTTGACCGTGATCGCGTCGAAGGTCCTGCCCTCGGTCCTCTCCGCCCAGTCGAAGACGTCGGCGGTGATGGTTTCGAGCTTCCATCCCAGGCCGGCGAAATCCGCGGCGAGGTCCGGCGAGACGAGGCCGACGCGGTCGAGCATCGTCAGTTCCACCGCGCGCCACTCTCTTGCCATGCGCCGGGCCACCTTGAGCATAAAGGTGCCATCGCCGGCACCGATCTCGAGAATGCGGCCGGGCGGCGTGACGATGAATTTCCGCAAGAGCGAGACCATGATCGGTGCCTGGAGCATCAGCGCGTTGATGCGGGCGAGATCGCGGCGCGAGCGCAGCGCGCGGGGATCCTCGGCCAAAAGGCCGTCAAGGATTTCCGGCACGAGGCTGCGTTGAGCGAGCGCGGTCACGAGACGGTCCTGAACAGCATGGTCTCGGCCGTCAGCCCGGGTCCGAACGACATGCCGCAGCCAAGGCGTCCGCCCGGCGCCTGCAGCATCTTCTCCATCACGAACATGACGGTGGGCGACGACATGTTGCCGTATTGGCGCAGCACCTCGCGCGACGGTTCGAGCGCGCTGGGCTCCAGGTCCAGCGCCCTTTCGACGGCATCGAGAATGGTGCGCCCGCCGGGATGCACGGCCCAAAGGTCGATCGCCTCCGGCGGCCGGCCGCCGAGTATGGCGTCCCTGTTGCTGCGCAACGCCTGCTGGACCGCCGCCGGCACCTGGCCGGACAGCACCATGTCGAAGCCGTGGTCGCGAATATCCCAGGTCATCAACGCCCGTTGCTCGCACGCGACGGTGCAGCGGAAGGAGTCGAGTTCGATGCCCGGCGGCTCGGCGGTGACCAGCGTCGCCGCGCAGCCATCGCCCCAAAGGCAGAAGGAGAGCAGCTTTTCCAGCTTGGTGGTTTCCCTCAGATGCAGCGTGCAGACCTCGATGTTGACCATGAGGACCCTGGCTCGGGGGTCCGAGCGCACGATGTGGCGGGCAAGCTTGAGGCCGTTGATTGCCGCGTAGCAGCCCATGAAACCGATCATCGTGCGCTCGATGCCGTCCGGCAGGCCGCAACGCGCAGCAAGGTCGAGGTCGATGCCCGGCGCGGAGAAGCCGGTGCAGGTGGTGATGATGAGATGAGTTATACGCGATGCCTCGTCGCCAAGGTGGAGTCCGTTGACGGCCTTTTGCGCAAGAACGGGTGCCGCCTGGCTGAACATCGCCATTCTGGCGGCCGTTCCGGGAAAGGCGCCGCGCCTGAAGGTTCCTGCAAGGTCGGCCGACGACCCTTCGGGATCGAGCGCGGGCGCAAAGCAGGAAAAGCGATGCTCGATGCCGGCGAGACCCGCCATGCGCTGGAATATCTTCCGGCGATCGGCGGGCAGCATGGAGGCCGCGTAGCGCAGGTAGAACTCATGGACTTCGTGCTCCGGAACCGCTGTCGCGATCCGGTTGATGTAGGCGCTGACGGGCATGTTCCTTCTCCTGGGCGTCGGGCGCGGTGCCACCGTTGCCCTGCTGCCGGAGGATCCTCGCTCAGTGCGGTGCCGCGCGCTGCTTCGTGCGCGCGGCTGATGCTGCAATACTCGACCTGGCACATGGCCTTCTCGATCGGCCATGCGGCGGTTCCGAGAACCGGGTCATGCGGTGGCGCCACGCACCAGTCGCGAACGCCGCGCCTCGAGCATTGTCTTGTCAGACAACGCTTTTGATGGCCATTTTCGTCCCACGAAATGGTTCGCAGCGATGATCGCCGCGGCGCTCACGGGCTGGCACGGCGGCCTTCAGCGCGATCCGCCCGGATCGTCGGCGACACCGACATGATGGCGGTAGACCATGCCCCAGCCCTTCCATCCGGTGAACAGGAGGATAAGGACGACGATCAGGGACAGCGTGAGGCCAACCGGAACCACGGCCGCCTCGCCGGTGGAGTATCGCGAATACCAATTGTAGAGTTCAATGAGCACGACAAGCACATTGCCGCCGGCGTGAAGCCATGCATCCCGCAGGTTGCGGACCTGGTCGTCGCCCAGCACATCGGTCAGCCCGGCAAGAGCGGCCAGGGCCGCCATGATCAGGCCCGCCCCGAGAAGCCAGAGCGTGGCGACGATCCAGCCAGGGTTGCCCGTCCGCCAGAAAATCAGGTCGCAAACGAAAGTCGCCACAAAAAAGGCGATCGGAAAAGGGATCAGCATCGGATGGATCGGGTGGCCGCCGATGCTGGCCGTGCTATGCGGATAGTGGGTCATCGCGACGTCTCCACGTTACTGGTGCGCCGACCCTGACCAGCGGACCTGGCCAGCCCGGCGACAGAGAGCCGAACCGCATATCAAACTCCGGTTGTAGAGGAATGTTCCAGCCTCCCGCGCACCGATCGGCGCAATTGCGCGGTCGGAATTGTCAGAAAATTAATCAGCGATTTCTAATATTATGGGTTAAGCGGCAACAAGTTGCGGCAACAGCCCATGACCAAGAACCTCGGCAACGCCAAGCCACATGAGCCAGGCACAGGCATAAAACCGTCGCTGCTCGGCAAAGTCGCACCCGCGCTGTTCCCGCTGGCGGTCGGGGCGCTGTGCTATCTCGTCGGCAGGCAGTTCTTCGGTTTTTAAGTTAAGCAATCCGCTGCCCGTCCAACGGAGGCCGGAAGTTCCGGTCCTCGTCTGCTGACGTCGATGAGCACCATCAGCCCGCCGCCGCCCTTCTCTTCGACATGGTTGTTCGTGGTGTGGTGCGCGATGTGGCAGTGGACCAGCCACTTGCCGGGACCCGCTGCTTCAAGGCGGCGGCCGGGGATCAACGCGCACCGAGGCGACACGTTCACGGGGCCGCGCAGGGTCAACCGAGGGATGCGCGAGTTCCAGGGTGCCAGAAGGCGCTCGGCAACTGGCCGGGCTCGGCCATTTGCGCCCCGCCTGCTGCTTTGGTCCTAGGGCCTAGGTCGTTCTTGCCCTCACATGAGCGCAAGCGCATGTTCGCATGAGCCGGCAGGCTCGCAAACTCCGGTCAGGCCCGGCTGCCAACCCAATACCCCCCCAGGCTGCCGGGCCGCCCGGCGCGTCACGGCCACCCGTCCTTCATCAAATCTGCCCATCCGACACGGCAGTTCGGCCTTTACCGAATGTTCCGCCCAGTCTCTCATTTTGGCGCACGCTTGGCGATGACGGTGCCGGCCTCGACGTCACCAGCACGATCGGCGTGCCGGAGGCTTTCACGCTGCAGGTCGGGCTGGGGCTGCCGAGGCGAGCCGCCGTCACACCAGCCGGCCTGACGCGCGCCGCGCTGCTGTTCGGCGCGGTCCTGCACCGGGCAGGCAGCCGCCATTGGCTCTGGCGCTTTCCCGGCAAATGCGGGAAACAGTCGGCAGCCGGAGAAACGCCGCCGCATGTGCAATCTCTACAACATCACCACCAGCCAGCAGGCGATCCGCCAGTGGACACGTGCGCTGCGCGACATTTCGGGCAACCTCGAGCCTTCGCTCGACATCTATCCCAATCAGGCAGCGCCCGTGGTGCGCAATGCCGCCGACGGCAGCCGCGAGCTCGCAAGGCTGCGCTGGGGCATGCCGACGCCGGCCGATCGCGTGCGCGGCAACGCCGATTCCGGCACCACGAACATCCGCAACCCGCAATATGCCCACTGGCTGCCTTTTCTCGGCATCGAGAACCGCTGCGTGGTGCCGGTGACGAGCTTCGCCGAGCCCTCGCCGACGCCGGGCGACAAGGATCCCGAAACCGGCGTGCAGAAGAATTTCTGGTTTGCGTTGCGTGAAGACCGACCGCTGTTCTTCTTCGCCGGCCTGTGGACGCCCTGGCACGGCGTGCGCAAGGTGAAGGAGGGCCCGGGCGACCACGAGCTCTACGGCTTCCTGACGACAAAACCCAACGCGCTGATCGCGCCGATCCACGAGAAGGCGATGCCGGTAATCCTGACCACGTCGGAGGAGACTGAGTTGTGGCTGACTGCGCCATGGTCGGAGGCGAAGAAGCTGCAGCGACCGGCGCCGGACGACGCGCTGGTGATCGTGAAAAAGCCGGCGACGCAGATCAAGTTTCCGGCCGAGCCGCCGGCGCAAGGGTCGTTGTTTTAGGGAGTATGGGCAGGAAATCGTCGGGGCGATGCCCTAAGGGATTTTGGCCTCAGCTCGACTTGCCTTCCAAGGCAGTGCGGATCCTGTCGTGGATGCATTTTAAGGATGGCCGAGTGGTGATGCCTGCCCTTGATCGGCCGGCAGGCTCACTTTCAGTTTCGCCGTCATAGGCGCATCGCATGACGTAATCCAGAATTACTGCGCTAACGGCAGCAGCAGGAATGTCTTTGATGGAAAAGGTACCTGCGCGAACTGGCAGGCCGTTAACAAAGCTCAATCCGCCAACGATGCAGTCCACTACCTGAGCATCCGACATTTTCCCGAAGCTGGGGTCCACCAGCACGAAGCCTGTTTCTGTCCAGCCAAAAGAAGTGTCCTTTCCAGCCATGCAGCCGTCGGAATTTCCGGTTCTCACTATTGCGTTGGCCACCCCATTGCTGGCCATCTCTGCTGCCAGTTGCTGTTGCCTTATGATGGGTTGCTGCAGGAAGCCGGGCATGATGATGACGTGGATGCTCGAGCCAAAGCTCGGCGGCCCTGTAGGATAGTCGACAGCCTGCCTTGATTGAAACTCGATCAGGGCGCGCCAGGCCAGTTTGGAATTGCCATGGAACCGGATATCTCGGTTGTTGGTGGAGAAGAGTGTCGGCGCTGACGTCTGGGGGAGAGAGTCCACATAGGCCAGGGCTGCTGCAAGATCAGACTTTGGGTAGACGCGAGACTCCATGGCAGAGCGAGACCATTTGCTGTAGCCAAATACAGCAACGGCCAGGAGCACCATTAATCCGAACTTTGCAAATAGCCGCTTCTCGTTGTCGTTGAGCGTGACTTTGTCGGAGGTCTCCATTTCTCACCAATAGCGTCGACTATTCCGACTTTCCATATGCTCTTGGGCCACCTGCAGTGCAAGACTGCCCCTACCCCCTCGCCTTCTGCAGCACCCAGATATAGCCCTTGGGCGGGTGATCCTGGTCGACGGTAGCAGTGGCCGCATTCGACGATGAGCAGCATGTTGGCCTTAGCCGCCCGGCCGGCGAAGCCGCGCGGAAACTGGACTAGTTCACGCGCCAGAGGAAATACGACCAGTCCGGCGTGTCGAAGGGCAAGGCGGTCCAGCGCGGCGACTGCATCGCCCGGTCGCTGACCACCAGGCCGCCCGGTGCCATCAACCCATCGATCAGCGCCGCCAGCCAGCCGGCCTGGGCGGCGTCGCGGGTGCGGTCCTCGCTGCCGAAATCGGCATGGGCCAGGACCGCGGGCGCGCAGCCGGACAAGGCGGACAGCGTTTCGCGGAACTCGCCCAGCACAAGGTCGGCACTGGCCGGCGCCGCTTCGGCCGGGGCGTGCAGGTCGCGGTCGAAGGCGATGATCCGGCGGTCCGGGAACAGCTTGCGCAGATGGCTGTAGGTGCGGCCCTTGCCCAGGCCGATCTCCAGCACCGGGCCGGGCAGGCCCCGTATCTCCTCAGCCGCCCGCTCCAGCGCCCGACGCTGGGTGGTGAGGCGGGCGATCATGCGGTCGAGGCGGCTGTCCATGGGGCGGCTCCGGGCAGGCTCGAGGGTGTCGAGGGTCGCCACTGTAGGTTCGGCCGGGGACGCCGTCGATCCCGAATGCGGCAAACCAAGCCTTGAACTCTTAAAGCGCGTCGCGCTGAAACGGATCCAGGCGACGCGCTTTTTGATGCATGTTGTTTTCGCAAAACCGCGGCACAGTTTTGCGCGACTTGCTGTAGGGCTATCGGACACAGCGCCTTGTTCTTGGAGATCCTCAAAATAGCCCGCGTCTTGAGCGATCGATACGCAGTTGGAAGGCATCTTGCGATTATCCCCTCGCCTTCTGCAGCACCCAGATGTAGCCCTTGGGCGGGTGATCCTGGTCGATGAACTGGGTCTTGATCTCGGTGTCCTTGCGGCCGCAGCGCTTGCAGCGGAAGCGGATCACTTCGAGCGGCTTGTTCCAGCCGACCACCTTGGCCACGTCGTTGGCCTTGAAGCGGCCGACATGGTAGCAGTGGCGGCATTCGACGATGAGCAGCATGTTGGCCTTGGCCGCCCGGCCGACGCTGTCCATGGGTCCGGCCATTTCTCATGTCCGGTCTGAATAATCCTCGGGCAGCGGCAACAGGCCGAGCCAGGCGGCGCGGAAATCGGGTTCCTGGCCCGCCACCGCGGCCATCACCTCGTGCAGCCTGTCCACCAACCCGTTGAGACGCCAATAGATTTCGCCATTGGCCTTGAGGTGAAGCTGCGCCGCCAGCACCGTCTCGCGCAGTTCCAGCGCGTCGCGAATGATTGCCTCCGCATCCGACTGGAACAATTTGTCGAAGCGGCTTTTCCGTCTGCCCAATGCGGCTCTCCCAATCCCGAGCAACCGCCCCATCTGCTGACAAAATAGGAACGCCTTCCTCGTGGAGTCAATTCGTTCTCGACATTTTTGTTCCCTTTTTGTTCACATGACGGTGCAAGCCAAGGAAACCGCCATGGACCACATCGTCGACAGCCGCCAGGAAGCCGCGCTCCAGGCGCTCGCTGAAGCCTTCATCGCGGAGCATAAGGGCGACGCGATGAGGGCGCTGAAGGAGATGATCGTGCTCAACGGACACCTGCAGGAACGGCTCGACGCGCGCTCCAGGCGCAAGGCTATGGGCGTCCCGCATTCGGACGCTCAGGCTGAGACGCAGCAGCATTCCTCATAAGCCGGTACGGCGCACACCCCGCGCCGTCCCGGACTGGTGTCTGCCGTCAGGCCGCTCGCAGGCTTTCCTTCGGACGCAGGTTCTGGTTCATGCGGAACAGGTTCTGCGGATCGTAGCGCTGCTTGATCTCGAGCAGTCGGCGATAATTGCCGCCATAGGCCGCTTCGATGCGGTCGACCTCGTCCTCCGGCATGAAGTTCACATAGGCCGTCCCGGCGGCATAGGGCTTCGAGGCTTCATAGATGCCGCGCGCCCACTCGATGCAGGCCCTGTCCATTTCCGGTTCGCGCCAGCGGGCGTGGACGTTCATCACGAAATGCGAGCTGCGCTGCGGAAACGCCGTTGCATCCGCCTTGACGCGCCTCGCCGCACCGCCGACATGGCCGAAGAATATCTCGCATTCGGGACCCGGAAGCCGCGATATCGCTTCCGTGGCGACCTCGGCCGCGCTGTCGGAAAGCTCCGTGAAGTCATGGCTCTTCCAGTAGTTGCGGGCGCCGGGCGCAAGCAGCGGATCGAAGGCCTGCTGCCAGCCGGTGAACGGATTGGGACCGACGACGTCGGCGATCGGCCGGCCGATGGTCCGAAGCCTTCGGGTCGCCGTTTCACCGGCCTCGATGTCGCCGCAATAGCACATGGCCAGCACCAGCACCTCTTTGCCGTGCCATTCGGCCGGCAGGAACGGCAGCGGCGGTGCTTGCCGCATGACCACCCAGCAGGTCAGTTCGTCGGGTGCGTCTTCGAGCGCCGCGCGATATTCGCGAAGCACGTTGCCGGCGTCGGCGAAGGGATGGACGACGAGACCGGACAATACCTGTGGTTGGAAACGGTGGAGTTGGAACTCGAACGCCGTGACGACGCCGAAATTGCCGCCGCCGCCGCGCAGCGCCCAGAACAGGTCCGCGTTCTCGCTCTCGCTGGCGCGCAGCAGCCTGCCGTCGGCAGTCACCACGTCCGCCGAAACGAGATTGTCGATGGTCAGCCCGTATTTGCGGGTGATCCAGCCGAAGCCGCCGCCCAGCGTCAGGCCGGCAATACCGGTGCTCGAGTTGATGCCGGTCGGCACCGCCAGACCGAAGGCCTGTGTTTCCCGGTCGACGTCGGCAAGCGTGGCGCCGGGTCCGACCCAGGCCCGCTGCCCCCCGACATCGACCCGCACCGACTTCATCAGCGACAGATCGATCACCATGCCGCCATCGCAGATAGCGGTGCCGGCGATGTTGTGGCCGCCGCCGCGCACGGAGACGAGCAGCCCGTTTTCGCGGGCGAAATTCACCGCTGTAACGACATCGGAGGCGCCGACGCAGCACACGATCAGACTCGGCCGCCGGTCGATCATCCCGTTCCAGATGCTGCGTGCGCCGTCATAGGCGGCATCACCTTCCCGCAGCACCGTGCCGCGTATTTGCGTCGAAAGCGTTTCCAGGGCGGCGGCAGCGACCGTCGTCTTGCCGCCGTCAAGGGCAGTGAAGCTCATGGCATTCATGATTTTCCTCCCAATTCTTGTTGATGAGCCCTCCTCCGGGAATTTTAGTGTGCGCTCATGTTAGGCGGGGCGCAAGTTTCGGCGGGCGGCGGGATCCGGCATTTCCAGCCTGGTGGCAGTTGCAGGCGGGCTTGCCGAGGTCCGCAGACGCCGGCAATTTGCCGGCGCACGACGCAATATTTCCATCCCTCAGGGGACCGAGGCTTCAGCGGGTGCTTGGAAGGCTCACCGGTGCGGAGCGCCGGGCGACGCCGCCATGACGGCGGCCAGCAACAGCAGCCGCGCGCCGTCGATTGCGTGGGCGGGCTCGACATATTCGGCTTCGTTGTGGCTCAGGCCGTCGCGGCATGGCACGAAGATCATCGCGGCCGGCGCCACCCGGGCGAGGAACAGCGCGTCATGGAAGGCACCCGAAATCATCTGCCGGTGCGGCAACTGCAGAGCGTTGGCGGCTTGCTGTATGATCTTGACCATGTCTGAGGAAAACGCGGCTCCCGGCATGTCGAAGGAACGTGCGATCCTCGTCACGCAGTGCTGCGCCTCGGCCTCGGCCGTACAGACCCGGCGCACCTCGGCCTCGATGGCATCCAGCCGCTCCGGCTCTGGATGGCGCAGGTCGACGGTGAAGACCACGTCCTGAGGTATGGCATTGATCGATCCCGGACTGGCGGCGATGCGTCCCACAGTGAGCCGCGCGCTAGTGTCGAGCGGCATGATCGTTTGCTGCAGCCTGTGCATCGCCGCGGCGGCGGCAACCATCGGATCCCGGCGATAGGCAAGGCCGGTCGTCCCGGCGTGGCCGGCGGCTCCCTCGATGGCGACTTCCAGCCAACGTGTGCCCTGGACCGCGGTGACGACACCGATCGGCAGCCCCTCCTTTTCCAGCGATGGCCCTTGTTCGATGTGGAGCTCGATATATCCCGATATCGGCATGCCGATCGGACGAAGCCTTGCCTCGGGCAAGGCGGCAATGGTCGCCTGGAGCTCCCTCGCAAGGGATGCGCCGTCACTGCCGACGATTGAATCCCAGCCCGAAACGTCGGCGCCGGCAAATGCCATGGAGCCCATGACGCCGGGCGCGAACCGGCTGCCCTCTTCATTGGCCCAGGCGACGACCTCGATCGGCATTGTGGTCTCGAGCTTCGCGTCCGCCACCGCCTCGAGCGCCTCGAATGCGGAAAGCGTGCCGAGCGCCCCATCGAAGCGCCCGCCCGTCGGCTGGCTGTCGAGATGGCTGCCGATCAGCAGCGGGGGAAGCGCGGGGTCCGAACCCTCCCGGCGGACGAAGAGATTCGCCATCCCGTCCTGAAAGACGGTGAAGCCGCGCTCGAGCGCCAGTTCGGTCAGCAGGCGCCGCGCCTTGCGGTCCTCGACGCTGAACGCCTGCCGGTTGACGCCACCGGCCGGTGTCGCTCCGATCCGGGCGAAGGCATCGAGCCGCCCGAGCAGACGCTGGCCATCGATCTCCGGCACCAAGGTCACCGCTTCAGGCCGCCGATGAAGGCTATCACCCGCTGAGGATCGACCTGGTTCCACCAGACGCCGTCATGTTTCAGCGAACTGGCGACGATGACGCCGTCGACGATATCGAGGATGTCGTTGACGTTTTCGAGCGTCACGCCACTGCCGACCAGGGTCGGCAATCCGGCTGCTTCCTTGATCATGCTGATATAGCCGAGGTCGGCGGCGTGGCCGGTGCGCTGGCCGGTGGCGATCACCGCGTCGGCATCGAAGAAGGCCAGATCCTTCACCTGTTCCTCGATCGGCCGGTCACCGACTATGGCGTGCGCACCATGTTTGACATGCGCGTCGGCGAAGATGCGAATGCCGTTGGCGCGGAGCCTGGCGCGGAAGCGCATGGCGCGCGCCGCTTCCCCCTCGACAAAACCTTCATTGGCGACGTAGGCGTTGGCCCATTGGTTGACGCGAATGAAGGATGCGCCCGAGGCGCTGGCGATCGACAGCGCGGGAATGGCGGCGTTGGCGAGCACGTTGATGCCGATCGGCCGGCCGAGCTCACGGCGGATGCGATCCGAGACGACGGACATGTAGGCGGCGGTTTCCGGCCCGACGTCGTCCGGCTTGGCAAACGGCACATCGCCATGGTTCTCGACGATCACGCCGTCGCAACCGCCCTCGAGATAGGCGCGCGCGTCGTCGAGGCCGCGTTTGTAGATGGCCTCGACCGCCTCGCCATCATAGCGCGGAGCACCCGGCAATGGTGCCAGATGGACGACGCCGATCACCACCTTGCGCCGGCCGAAGATCGATTGCAGCACGTCATGCGCGGCACGGCCGACGGGCTTGGGACCAATGGGTTTGCGACCAACCGGTTGTTGTGTCATGCGTTTTGAACCTGACCCGTTTCCATGAGCATTTTCATCTCCTGCCTGGTGGGGCAGGACCCGAGCGTGCCTGGGCGCCCGACGGAGATGGCAGCGGCGCGGACGGCGATGCGCGCCGCCGCCGCCAGATCCATGCCGCATGCCAGGCAGCCGGCCAGGCAGCCGCAAAAAACGTCGCCGGCGCCGCTGGTGTCTGCGACGGCCACTTTGGGAGCCGCCAGCATCTCGATCCTCGCCTCGCCGTCAGCGACCAGGCAGCCGGATGCGCCAAGGGTCACGATCGCGCCGGCGGCACCCTTGCGGATCAATTCGCGAGCCGCCATGGCGGGATCGCTGTATCCGGTCAGCTGCGCGGCCTCGACTGTGTTGATCACAACCAGGCTGACGCTATCGAGAGGCGGCGCGTGACCGGCCGCGAGCGGGCTGGGATTGAAGATCGTCACAGCCCCGGCCCCGCGCATCGCCCGCAGGCATGCGGCTGTTGCATCCTCACCAAGATTGCCCTGCATCACCCCGATGTCGCCGGGCTCGATCGAGGACAGGAAGCCATCCTCGGCCAAGGGATCGAAAGCGGCCGCGCAGCTCGCCCCGGTGACGATGAGGTTCTCACCGCCCGGCTCGACCATGATCGTCGAACGGTCGCTGGGCAGCGGCAGCGTCGTCAGGTAGCCGATGTCGAGATAGCGGCTCAACTGCTCGCTGATCCACGCTCCGGCCGCATCGTTGCCGATGGCGGCCCGGAACCGAACATCCGCTCCACAGCGCGCGGCGGCCACCGCCTGGTTCGCGCCCTTGCCTCCCAGCCCGTCGGCATGGCTGGAGGCGTTCAGTGTCTCGCCCGGTTGCGGAAACCTGTCCAGCCGAAACGTCGTATCGATGCAGACATTGCCGACGACATGGACGCGCATGGCTAGTCCCTGGCCGTTGCCCAGCCCAGCATCTGTTCGAACAGCGTCCTGTAGCCATTCCAGGCGACGAAGCCCGGCGGCAGCCAGTGCGGGCCGACATCCGAGGTCCAGGCGACTGTGCGGCCCTTGCCGTATGTGCCGGTCACCAGCAGCGGCAGCGAGCCGTAATCCGAAGACACGGTGGCCAGCACTTCCGCGCCGTCCTTGACCTTGACCTCGTTGAAGCCGAGCAGGATCGGCCAGTCCTTGCCGAGCCCCCTGAGGATCGGATGGCTGTCGGGGCCGACGATCACCGGAGCGTAGCCCTCCGGCACCTCGACGCGGTCGTCCACCGTCAGGCAGGAGACAGGCAGGACATCCTCGACGGGCGTCTTGTGGTAGCGTGCGCCGCCATTGATGCCCTGGAAACTGTAGTAGCCGCCGAACATCAGAAGGCCGCCGCCATTGCCGACATAGTCTCGCAACAGGCGGAGCCGGTTCGGGGTCGGCCTGGAATGGACCCAGGTGTCCGGGTGGAGCAGCAGCGTGTTGGCGCCGAGGTCGGAAAGCACGACCGCGTCGTAGGCGGAAAGCGCGTCCATGGTCTGGGGGAAATTCCGTTGCGCCTCATGCGCGGGCATGAAGGTGACGTCGAACGGCCCGTCCTTCAACGCGGCCAGCAGTTCATCGGCGCCGGTGTGGTATGTCACGGTCGGGAACTGGTCGAAGCCCTTGATGTGGGTCGCGGTCGAGACCCAGGATTCGCCTGCGAGAAGAACTTTCTTTTTGGACATGTCTACTCCCTGAGTCGAACTGGTCGCGGCTCACAGGCTCGCGGCGAAAACGGTCTTCGGATTGTCGATGAGCATTCTGTCGATCGCCGGCTGCTCGACGCCATGGCGCTTCAGTCTCGGCACGAAGTGCCTGAGGATGAACCCGTAGCCGAACCCGCCGAAGCGGGTCAGCATGATCTTGAGGAAGACGTCTTGCGACAGAAGAATACGGTCGATCAGACCCATGTCGATCAGCGACCGGACCGCCTGCGCGTTCTGCTCGTCGGAGGGCGATTGCGCGTCCTGATCGGCATAATAGAAATCCATGCCGATCATGTCGTATTCCAGGAAGGCGCCACGCTCGGCGAGGCTCTTCTGGTAGGCGAGATCGTTGTGGCTCGGGTTCATGTGGCACAGCACCGTGTGCCTCAGATCGGCGCCTTCCGCCTCGATCACGTCGAGCACCTCATGCGCCAGCCGCTCCCAACCAGGCAGATGGATGGTCAGCGGCACGCCGGTGATCCTGGCGGCGCGGGCGGAAGCCCGCAGCGACTTGCGTTCCTCCTCGGTGAAATCCTTGCTGACGCCGACCTCGCCGATGATGCCGGCCATGATCTCGGGCTGCTCCGATCCTCCGCCGACATCGTTGACGAGGAATTCGGTGACATCGTCGACGTCCATGGCCTTCAGCCATTTGGGATGCGTGTGCTCAAGATAAAAGCCCGTGCCCATGACGATGCGCAATTCCGAGGCGCGCGCGATGCGCGCCAGCCTAACCGGGTCGCGGCCGATGCCGATATTGGTGGCGTCCACCACGGTGCGGCCGCCGAGCGCCCGGTATTTGGCGAGTTCCGAAAGCGCCAGGTCGCTGTCGTCGAGCGAGACGTTGTCTCGGTTCATGTATGGGTTCATCCGCAATTCGCCGATGATCTCGATACCGACCGGGTGTTCGGCGATCTTCCTCTCCTCGGGGTGGCACGGGCATTTCCACGACGTGGCGCCGTCGAGCAGGATATGCTCGTGCATCAGCGTCACGCCCATGTCGGCGACCGCAAGCGGGCCGGTGACGGTCATCACCGTGCCGGAGCGGACACCGATCGGGGCCCGTTCCCTGGGCTTGTCGTCGAACAGATGATCCATGTCAGCGGCCCCGCACGGCGCCCTTGAACAGGCGGAAATTCAGCCAGATGGCCACGAGGATGATCGTGCCGGTAACGATCGGCGTGAGGAAGGGCGACATATGCGCCAGGATCAACCCATTGCCGATCACGGCGACGGTCAAGGCGCCGAGCACGGTCCCGATGATCGTGCCGCGCCCGCCGAACAGGCTGGTGCCGCCAAGCACCACTGCGGCGATGACGTCAAGCTCGAAGCCCTGACCGGCGTTGGACGAGCCGGAGCCGAGCCGCGCCGCCAGAATGATGCCGGCCGCGGCCGCAGCCATGCCCGAGAGGATATAGACGAAGAGCGTCACGAAGCGCGTGTCGACGCCGGCGCGGCGAACCGCCTCGGCGTTGGCCCCGATACCGGTGACATAGCGGCCGAACGGCGTCTGATTGAAGGCGAGATAGGCGACGACCAGCACCACGAGGGCGAGCAGCGCCGGTACCGGCACGCCGATGAACCACGCCCTGCCGATGCTGACGAAGAAGCTGGACGGCTCGACCGGGATCGAATAGCCGCCGGTGATCAGCAAGGCCACACCGCGGATGACGGACAAACCGGCAAGCGTGACGATGAAGGCCGGTATGCGCTCATAGGCGATGAAGAAACCTTGCAGGGCACCGGTCGCCGCGCCGAGCGCCAGCATGGCGACCACCACCAGCGGCCAGGGCAGGCCTGCCTGCAGAAAGACGGCCGACAGCGTCGCCGTCAAGGCCAGCACGGAGCCGACCGAAAGATCGATGCCGCCCGTGGTGATGACGAAGGTCATGGCCGCCGCGACGATCAGCAGGGGCGCGGACTGGCGCACGATGTTGAGCAGGTTGGGCGCGGTCAGGAAAGAGCCGGTGACCAGCGAGAAGACGACACACACGACCAGGAAGAACAGCGCGATCGAGACGACGCCGCCATTGGCGATCGCCACGTCGCGCCACGTGCTCTTGTGGGCGCGTTTGGGCGGCGAGGCGCCGATATCGGCCGACTGCGAGGTGACGTTCATGGCCGCGCTTCCTCGCCACGAGTGGCGCGCGCCGAACGCGCGTTGAATTTACGGCCGACAATCAGGTTGACGACCTCCTCGATGCTGGTGTCGCCGATGTTGCGTTCGGCGACGTTGCGGCCCTCATACATGACCTGGATGCGATCGCAGACCAGGAACAGATCCTGCAGGCGATGGGTGACGAGGATGACGCTGACGCCGCGGGCGCTGACACCGCGGATCAATTCCAGCACCGCCTCGACCTCGGCCACCGCGAGCGCGGCGGTGGGTTCGTCCATGATCAGCACCGATGGGTCGAAGGAGGCGGCACGGCCGATGGCGATCGACTGGCGCTGTCCGCCGGACAGGTTCTCGACCTTGAGCCTGGTGTCGGCGATCACGATGCCGAGCCGGTCGAGCATCTGGCGCGTCTCGTCATGCATGCGTCTGCCGTCGAGAAAGGGAATGCCGAGGACGCGGCGGCGCGGCTCGCGGCCGAGGAAGAGGTTGCCGGCCACGTCCACCGTGTCGCAGAGCGACAGGTCCTGATATACCATCTCCACCCTTGCCGCGCGGGCATCGGCCGGCGAGGAAAAGGACACCGCCTTGCCGTCGATCTCGATCGTGCCGGAATCCGGAATGACCGCGCCGGACAGAACCTTGCTCAAGGTGGATTTGCCGGCGCCATTGTCGCCAACCAGGCCGAGCACCTCGCCGGGCTTCAGCGCCAGCGAGACATCATCCAGCGTCTGGATGGGGCCGTATCGTTTGGAAATGCCGGTCATCCTGACGCGGTAGGTCTCGCCATCGCTCATCACGGTTCCAGTTCAGGCCGTCGTATTCAAGTGAACGGTGGCCGGGCGGCGCAGTCAACCGTCAGGTCGATGCGCAGCCCGGCCGTCTCGGGAGAGATTACTTGAACATGTCCTTGAACTGGCCGACATTTTCCTTGGTGACGATGGTGATCGGGACATTGATGATCGGGTCGATCTTTTCCCCCTTCTTGAGCTTGACGAAGGCTTCGATCGCAGCCTTGCCCTCACCGGCCGGATCCTGCTGGACGACGGCGACCACCCAGCCCTCTTCCAGGCCCTGCACCGCCGATTTGGTCAGGTCCCAGCCGAAAAGCTTGACGTCGCCGGTGCGGCCCTGGCTGGTGACGGCGGACGCGGCGCCGAGCAGAGCCGGCTCGCCGGTGGCGTAAAGCGTCGTCATGTCGGCATTGGCGGTCATCAGGTTCTCGGCAGCCGACAACGCGACGTCCTGGACGTTCTGACCGTCGACCGTGTCGAGGAATGTGACCTTCTGGCCGCTTTCGGCAACGGCCTTCTTGAAGCCATCGAGGCGCTGGTTCTGGATGAACGAATTGAGCGCCCCGACGACGCCGATCTTGGCGCTGCCGTTCATGTTGTTCTTGACGTAGTCGGCGTAGAACTTGCCGATGTCCTCGCCGGCCTTGGTGTTGTCGACGCCGACGAAGGCGACGTTGTCACCATCGGGGATTTGCGCGTCGATGGCGATCACGGGAATGCCGGCGGCCTTGGCCGCGGTGATCGCCGGCTTCACCCCATTGACGTCGATTGCGACGAGAATGATGCCGTCGACCTTCTGGGTGATGTAGTTTTCGATCGCATCGTTCTGGGCGCTCGGCACATTGTTGGCGTTGAAGATGACGAGATCCACTCCGGCGGCCTTCGCCGCGGCCGTGGCACCGTCATTGATCTGATTGAAGAACAGTGCCTGCTGGTTGATGGTGACGAGCGCATAGGTCTCGGCCATGGCCGAAGCCGAGCCGAGGGCGAGGGTCATGACGATGGCTGCGGCGCAGCCTGAAAGAATCTTGGTAAGACGCATTCCGGTTCCCCTTGATTTCGGAAAAGGCCCTTGATCGGGCTCACCTGACGCCTGAGCGCACAGGCATCATTCAAGATGCTTGAATGCTTGTCAAGTGACTTGAATTAGCGATTCGCGAACGAAAGGGGAGAGATCAGAATGTCGCCGGCGTGTTCACCCAGAAAATGCTGGCGCGGGCGGTGCCGACGTTGCGATACCAGTGAGGCAGCTCCGAATTGAAGACGAAGGAATCCCCGGCGGACAGGCGAAATGTCCGTTCGCCGATCATGAGTTCGATCGAGCCTTCGAGCAAGTAGCCGACTTCCTCGCCGGCATGCTGGATCGGACCGGCGCTCTCGCCGCCCGCCTCGATATGGTGGATGTTGCATTGGAGAAGATGGCCGGGCGAATAGGGAATCACGCGTTCGAGCGATATGCCCTGGCCGCGGCGGAGCGGATCGAGCGTGATCAGGGGCCGCGCCCCGGCGCGGAAGACAATGCCCTCCTCGCCGTCGGATTCCTCGAACATCCAGCCAATGTTCGTGCCGAGCACCTCGACGAGCCTGTGGAGCACCGGAAGCGAGGGCGAGACCTTGCCGTTCTCGACCTTCGACAGCAGGCTTTCGGAGCAATGGGCGGCCTCGGCGAGCGCCTTCAGGGTCAGCCCGCGCGTCTGCCGCGAGAGTTTCAAGCGAGTGCCGAGCCGCAAGAGGCTGGTGGCGGTCGAGCGCTCGTCGCTGCCCTTGCTGTCGTGGGTATCGATCTTGTTCATCGGGGGGCGCGAAGATCTCCGCTGGTTGCGCTGACTCGTAAAACCGATCCCTTGCGTTGTCCATCCTCGTGAAAAATGGACAACGCCTCGGCTGGAATCACGCGCCGCCAGAATGCCGCGCCGGCCGAATGCCTGGCGACAGACGCCCTACGCCTTCACCCGCTTCAGCGCCTGCGCCATGCAGTGAATGCCGCCGCCGGTCTTGGAGATCTCGCTCATGTCTATCGCCGCGACCTCGAAGCCGCGCGCCTTGAGCTTCTCGATCAGCGTCTTGCTGGAGGTCGGCGCGATCACCCTGTCCTTGCCGAGCGCCATGAAGTTGCAGCCGAGCGCCATCGTGTCCTGGAAGGGCACGTCGATGATCTCGTGGCCCTTGCCCTTCAGCCAGTCGACGATGCCGGGCTCGGTGCAGGCGAGGCAGACGGCGGTGAGCTTTTCGGCGATGGGCACCACCATGAGGTCGATATGGACATAATATTCGTCGATGAAGGCGATGCGGGTTTCCCACCCTTCCTTGTCGAACCAGGCCTGCACCTGGCGCGCGCCCTCTTCCTGGGTGCGGGCGCCGCCGCAGCCGATCAGCACCACGCCCTCCTCGATGACGTTGAAGTCGCCGCCCTCGAAAGTGCCTGCGGTGACCATGTCGTAGATTGGGATGCCGAGCTTTTCATAGGTACGGATGGCGGCGTAGTTCTCGCCGCGCCGCCACCAGTTGGCCATCGCAGTGATGAATGCGCCATAGGGCGTCATGACGCTGGAGTCGCGCGAATAGACCTGCATCGGCAGTTCCGGCGTCGGCTCGTGCCAGTGGATGTTGACGCCGAAATGCTCGTAGGCGGCGACGAGGTCCTTGTGCTGCGCCTGGGCGATCTGGATGTTGCAGGGCGCCTCGCGCAGATGTTTGCGCGACAGCGAGCTGGTCGACAGATGGCGCAGGAAATTGGGCGAGCCGAGCAGCACGTCGGTCAGCACATCGGTCTCGTTGGCGAAGCCCCAGGCGGTCAGCGGCTTGGTGCCGCCGGCGGGGTTGCGGCGCTGCAGCGAGAACGGCTCGGCGACGATGCGGTCATGGACGGTCATGGGGTTCTCCTCGAGGTTAGGTTGTTCGTGTCATGCGGTGGAGGCGGCCGGGATCCACCAGTCGCGCCCGCGCGCGGTGGTGACATATTCCGGCCAGCGGAAATTGATCGGCGGATCATAGTCGCAGAGCGGCGCGATCCAGTTCGAGCCGCCGACGCCGCCGCCGGTTCGGGCGACGAACTCGTCCATCGCGGCATCGCGCGCGGCCTTGTCTTCGAGCAGACGCAATGCGGTGAGCGCGATCGTCTTCGCGGCGCAGGCGACCATCGGATCGATGGTGGCGGGAATGCCGCCCAGCGCGTTCATCACCCAGCCGGGCCAGGCGTGGCCTTTTGCCGAGCGCAGCGCCGGACGGGCGACATAGAAGCGTGCGGTCGGCGCATGCCAGCTCATGTCGGTGTAATCGTCGGAGGTGGAGTTCACCTGCGACGGCGGCAGTTCGCGGCGCAGAATCGCTTCCGCCTCCTGCGGCGTGATCAGTCGCTCCATTTCGTCGATGAATGGGTTCTCGGTCGCCTCGCCGCCGGCATTGACCTGGATCTCGCGGGCGATGGCGCTGGCCTCTTCGCTCCATTGCGGGGGGCCGACGGTGGAGAGCGCGTCATAGGTGATGCCGGCCATGGCGTGGTTGGCCAGCCCCGGCCGCGACTTCGACACCCAGTGGCGCTCGTAACGGCAGCCGCTCATCTCCGCCGCGGCTTGCGCATTGCGGTCGAGCACGGCGGTCACCTGCTCGGCCATGGCAATGGTCGGCACCCGGATCATGTACTGGATCTCGGCCAGTCCCGCCGGCAGATTGTCGGCGGTCGCCTGTCCGGCGGTCAGGATCGCCTCGCTGATCGACCAGCCGCCCTGATGCGGCAGCATGGAATCGCGCAGCACCTTGGAGGCCATGTACATGGTCATTAGCGCATCGTTGGCCCCGGGCGCCCTGACCGCCGAATGCGCCTGCGGGATCGGTGTGCCATCGCCCGCGCGCGCCCAGTTTTCCGGCTCGTCGCAGACAAAGCGGTAGATCATCGCGTAGGCCGCGCCGCAATGGGTGTCCCAGCGCGCCGTGTTGCAGAGCGGCAGCATGTAGAAGGGGTGGAAGGAGATCATCCCGGCAAGGCCGTCATAATAGCCCTTGGCGGCATGGATCGGCTTCGAGCCCCTCACCTTCTCGGCCGGCTCGCCGGTGAATCGCAGGGTGCCCGGGATGCCGTGCTCGAGCATCGCCGCCTTGGTGGCGAGCAGGCCGCCGAGGCTGCCGATGCCGAGGCCCGAATGCGGATCGGTGTGCCCCCCGGCTTCGACGCCCAGGCCGGCACGCGGCCGCCTCACCGTCGCCGCGTCCTGGCAATTGCCGGGCACGGCGTCATATTCGGCATACATGCCGATGGTCGGGCCGTCGCCATTGGTCCAATGGGCGCAGAAGGCGGTCGGCATGCCGCCGGACCCTTCCTCGACCGAAAACCCCTCGCGCTTCAGGCGGTCGACATACCAGGCGGCGGACTCGTATTCGCGCCAGGCGGTCTCGCCAAAGTCGAAAATGCTGCGGGTCCACACCGACAGGAGCGGCTGGATGCCGTCGATGCAAGCGAGTGCTGTTTCCTGCGCGGACGTCGCCACCGGTTCCTCCATGTGCCCAAGAAAGCAGTGAAGCGGCTCGTCAAAAAGTGATATGTTTTCCCGGCTCGTGCAAATTCGGTTCACCTGAGGCCTCTTGCGAATACCTTCCACGCAGGCGCTGCGCGCCCTCGACAGCTTCGCCCGTCATGGCAGCGTGTGGCGCGCCGCCGACGAACTCCACCTCACCCGCAGCGCCGTCTCGCACCAGCTGAGGCTGCTCGAGCGCGAACTCGGCTTCGACCTCCTGGAGCGCATCGGCAAGGGCGTGTCGCTGACCCCGCGCGGCCAACGCTATGCCGCCGATGTGCGCAAGGCGCTCACCGTGCTCGGCGATGCGGTGGCGCAAAATGCCGGCGCCGGCGTCGGCGGCTCCTTCGCGGTCTCCTGCACGCCGGGCTTCGCCTCGCTTTTCCTCTGCACGCATATAGCGGAGTTCCGGCAGATGTATCCGGACGTCGCCCTGCATATACTGACGCCGCGCCGGCTCGACGACGTCAGCAACGCGGAAGCCGACGCCTTCATCGCCTTCGGCGTCGGCAACTGGCCGAACCGCGCGGTGGAGCTGCTCTGCGATATCTCCTTCACGCCGCTCTGCAGCCCGACGCTGCTCAACAAGGTCGGCGGCTTCTCCAAGCCGGCAGATGTCTTGCGCGCCAATCTCCTGCATCTCGGCGACACCGAGGACTGGGCGCGCTGGCTGGCGCTGGCCAAGGTGGAAAATCCCGACCCCGAAGGCGGTATCTTCTTTTCCGACATGAACCTTGTCTTCTCGGCGGCAATTGCGGGTCAAGGCATCGCCTTGGGCGACGAACTGACCAGCCGCGGGGCGCTGAGCGAAGGCCGGCTGGTCAAGCCGTTCGACACCGCGATTCCCTCGCCGCGGTCGTATTATCTGGTTTCCGAGCACGCCAAGGCGGAGCATCCGGTGCTCAACGCGTTCGGAGGGTGGCTGAGGGCCAAGCTGTCGAAGGATGGGGTTGGGGTGTATTGAGGCAGCGCCTTCGAGAGCACCACCTCTCGCCTCGCCCGCTCCCCACCCGTGAATCAAATTTGCCGATCAGGCGAAAACTATTCGGTTGCGGTGAACCGCCGGCGTGCCTACGATTCATCCAACACTGAGGAAAGCCAGGATGCAGCAACCCGGCCGGGCCGCAGAGATCAAGGCGAACGGGATCGGCAAGAGCTTCGGCTCGTTCCGGGCGCTGGACAATCTGACGCTCGATATCGGCCGCGGCGAGTTCCTGACACTGCTTGGGCCCTCCGGCTCCGGCAAGACCACCTTCTTGATGATCCTGGCCGGCTTCGTGCAGCCGAGCGAAGGCAGGCTTTTCAGCGACGGCATCGACATCACCGACCGCCCGGCCGAACAGCGCGCCGCCGGCATGGTTTTCCAGGGCTATGCGCTGTTCCCGCATATGAGCGTCGAGCAGAACATCGCCTTCCCACTCAAGGTGCGCAAGAAGACGGCCGCCGAGATCAAAAGCCGTGTCGGCGAGATGATCGAGCGCGTCGGACTGAAAGGCCATGAGAAGAAGCTGCCGGCGCAGCTTTCCGGCGGCCAGCAGCAGCGCGTGGCGCTGGCGCGCGCGCTGGTGTTCGAGCCGGGCGTGCTGCTCCTCGACGAGCCGTTCTCGGCGCTGGACAAGAGCCTTCGCGGCCAGATGCAGGCGGAGATGAAGCGGCTGCACCAGGAGACCGGCACCACCTTCGTCTTCGTCACCCACGACCAGAGCGAGGCGCTGGCGCTGTCGTCGCGCGTCGCCATCTTCAACCATGGCAAATTGCTGCAGGTGGGCAGGCCGGAGGAGGTCTACGACCGGCCGGCGAACCGCTTCGTCGCCGAGTTCCTGGGCGAGATCAACATGCTGCCGGTGAAGGGCGTCAAACCCGCCGACAACGGCGCCACCGGCCTCTGCGAAGACCGCGCGGTCAGCATGCGCTGCAAGGCCGAGGCGGTGAATGGCGATGCGATCCTCGCCATCCGCCCCGAGCACATGTCGATCGCGCCGGAGGCGGCGGCCGGCCAGAACGGCATTGCCGCGACCGCTGTCGCCTCGACCTATCTCGGTGCCGCGACCAAGCTCGACCTCACGACGCGCCAGGGCGCGAAGGTGACCGTCTCGGTGCCGAACGAGGTGGCGGCGGCCGCGCTCAGCAAAGGCAATTCCGTCTGGCTGACCTGGCCGGCGGAGAAGGGTTTCCTCCTTCCGGACGGAGGACAATGAGCGCCGAAGCGGCCTGAATTCGCCGCACGGTTTCCGGATCAGACCAACGAAAACATGGGGAACTGACATGAACGACACCAAGAAGCAAACCATCCAATCGCTCGCCGAAAGGGCAAAGCGCGGCGAGATTTCGCGCCGGCAGTTCGCGCAGCTTGCGGGCCTCGTGCTTGCCGGCACGCCGATGCTTTTGCGCTCGACCGGCGCTTTCGCCGCGGCGAAGGAACTGGTGCTGGTCAACTGGGGCGGCGACGCCATAACGGCCTACGACGCGGCATATGGCCAGGCCTTCACCAAGGACACCGGCATTCCGGTCAAGATGGACGGCTCAGGCCCGACCGAAGGCGCGATTGCGGCGCAGTTCAAGAGCGGCGCGCCCACCTGGGACCTGGTCGACGTCGACCCGTTCTCGGCCATCACGCTCGGCGGCCAGGGCATGCTCGAGCCGATCGACTATTCGATCGTCGACAAGAAGAAGATGCGCGAAGGCTTCGGCTGGGAGTATGCGGCTTCCACCTACTTCTTCTCCTATGTGATCGCCTACGACTCGCAGAAATTCGGCTCCAACGCGCCGACCGGCATGGCCGACTTCTTCGACGTGAAGAAATTCCCGGGCAAGCGCTCACTCTACAAATGGGGCGTGTCGAGCTGGGAAGCCGCGTTGCTTGCCGACGGCGTCGCGCCGGCCTCGCTCTATCCGCTCGATCTCAAGCGCGCGCACGACAAGATCGCAGCCTTCAAGGAGAACGTCGTCTCCTATTGGGGCGGCGGCGCCGAGAGCCAGAGCGTGCTGCTCAACGGCGAGGCTTCGATGGCGATCGTGTGGTCGACGCGCGCTTCGCTGATCGAACAGGACTCCGGCGGCCAGATCAAGTTCATCTGGGACCAGGGCCTGATCTCGCCCGGCGCGCTCGCCGTGCTGAAGAACAATCCGGGCGGCAAGGAAGCGGCGATGAAGTTCATCGCCAGCACCCAGGACCCGCAGAAGGAATTGGTGATGTTCGACAAGCTCGGCCAAGGCCCGGCCAACCCGGCAACCGACGCGCTGATCCCGGCCGACAAGAAGCGCATCAACCCGGTAGACCCCGAAAACATGAAGAAGCAGATCGTGCTCGACATGGAGTGGTACGCCAAGAATTACGGCGCGGCGCTGGACGAATACACCAAGATCATCTCCGCCTGATCGGGCGAGGATTTCCGGCTGATGAGAGGCACCCTCTCCGACAGGATGGGCGCGGCGCTTTTGATGGCGCCGCTGCTCCTGTTTCTCGTGCTTGCCTATGCCTGGCCGTTCCTCGGTGTGGTGAAGTGGAGTTTCACCCTGCCGAGACCGGGTCTCGGTCAGTATGGCGCGCTGGTCAGCGACCCGCTGGTGCAGTCGGTGTTCGTTCGCACGCTGCGCATCGCCGCGATCGTCACGCTCGTGTCGGTCACCGCGGCCTATGCGATCACGGTGGTGTGGGTGCGCGGCAGCCCGGTGCAGCGCGTGCTCGCCGAATTCTGCATCCTGGTGCCGTTCTGGATCTCAGTGCTGACGCGCGCCTTCGGCTGGGTGGCGCTCCTGTCCAATCGGGGCCTGATCAACACCTGGCTGCAATCGATCGGCTTCATCTCCGAGCCGCTGACCCTGGTGCGCAACGAATTCGGCGTCGTCGTCGGCATGACCCATTTCCTCATTCCCTTCGCCGTGTTCCCGCTGGCCTCGGCCATGCGGAGCCTCGACGAGCGCGTGCTGCTCGCCGCGCGCGGGCTGGGCTCCAGCCGCATGCGCACCTTCTGGACGGTGTTCGTGCCGATGACGCGCTCCGGCATCATCGGCGCGGCGATGATCGTCTTCGTCTTCTCGTTGGGCTTCTTCGTCACCCCGGCCATCCTCGGCGGCGGCCGCAGCGTGATGATCGCCGAGCTCATCTATCTCAGGATTTTCCAGAGCCCCGATTGGGGACTGGGCGCAGCGATCAGCGTCGTGCTGGTGGTGTTCGTCGGCGCGCTGATGGCGCTGCTTTTCCGTTCCGTCAAACCGAAGCAGTTGGTGTAGCGGGATGCCGACCTATCGCCCCGGCCCTGTCTCGCTCGTCCTCGCTTTGCTGGTGGCGCTGTTCCTGCTCCTGCCACTGCTTGCCGTCGTCCCGGTGTCGCTGACGCCGAGCCGCATGCTGACCATGCCCAGCGGGGAACTGTCGCTTCGCCACTACCGCTCGCTGATCGAGGATCCGCGCTGGCTGGATTCCATCCTGTTGTCGATCAGGATCGGCGTCGTCAGCAGCGCGCTCTCCACGGTGCTGGCGCTCACCTTCAGCCTGGGTGTGTGGATGTTCCAGCCGCGCTTCACCGCCGCCCTCGTCGGCTTCGTGCTGTTGCCGATGGTGGTGCCGCCCGTGGTGTCGGCGGTGACGCTCTATTTCCTGCTCACCTCCGTCTCCGGCATCTCCACTTTCTTTGGCTACGACACCTGGCTCGGCGTCGCCATGGCGCATTCGGTGATGACGGTGCCTTTCGCCACGGTGCTGATCCTGGTCTCGCTCAGCCAGCTCGACCGCCGCATCGACCTCGCCGCGCGCGGCCTTGGCGCCAGCGTGTGGGAGCGCGCGACGCGGATAATCATGCCGAACATCAAGTTCGGCATCGTCACCGCCGCCCTGCTTTCCTTCGTGCTGTCCTGGGAAGAGATCGGCGTGACGCTGTTCATCACCTCGGTCAACGCCATCACCCTACCCCGGCTGATGTGGATGGGGCTGCGCGACAACATCGACCCGGCGATCGCCGCGCTATCGGTGATCCTGATCATCGTCACGGTGCTGGTGCTCGCCGTCCGCAGCGTGATCACCCGGCGGCAGACGGCGCCATGAGGCGGCCGCTGCTATCCGTCAAAAGATAGGAGGCCCGCCGCTCCCAGGAGCGGCAGGCCTCGTGAGGCGCCAAAGTGGAAGTTCGGCCCATCACGTGATCCGGGGGTGTGGATCGCGGGGAACTTAGCCAACAGCTGTCGGTCGGGCGATTTACAAATGCGTGAACTTCGATCGACCAAGACGACCGGACGCACACAGGAAGCCCAATCTTATCATGAGCTTACGGGCAGCTGCGCTCGTCTTGGCCGGCGCTCTTCAAACAAACGTGATTGACGAACGCCATTGCACAAGCGGAACAAGCGTGAGCCCGCACCAACTTCGCTGCGCGGTCGGTGCGGCCTGCATTCACGCCAGCGCCGGACGAGGCCGCCCGCCTCGCCTGCGGGTTGCCGATCAGGCGGCCTGCGGGGGCCGCATCCTCTCGACGAGAGCCTGTCGCGCCGGTCCGGCGAGCGGCTTTTCCTTGGCCAGCAAGCCGTCGAGCAGCTTCAGAAGCTCGCACGCCGCCGAAGACTTGCAGGAGTAGTAGACATTCTGGCGGTCGCGGCGGGTGTCGACCAGGCCAAACCTGCGCAGCTTGGCCAGATGCTGGGAGAGCGCGGACTGGCTGAGTTCGACCTTGTCGGCAAGCGTGCCGACCGACAATTCGCCCTCGGCCAGGTAGTTCATGATGAGCAGACGCTTCTCGTTGCCCATCACCGCAAGAAAGGCTGCCGCGCTTTCCGCGTTGTCGGTAAGTTTCTTCGTAACCATCGATTTCCCCATGTTCATGCTCTTCCGAGGCCATGGGGGCAATGGCTTCAGACTTCCAGAGCATTTCATGAGCCGTTTCCGACTGGGATCGGAACCGGCCCTGCTTCTTGTTCGACCAAGATCCCTTCGCAACCCGGTTGCCACCACGTCGGGGTCTTGGCCTCGGACAACTTGCGCCGCAATGTTGCGCGGCGCAAGTTGGCGCAGATTCGGAATAATTCCGCGCTGCTAATGAATATCAGCGGATCGCTCGCTCATCAAGGATATAACGAGGAGCAGCGGAAATCGGGTGCGCAGATGGATGCCGGACCAGCCGTCTCACCAAGCCTTCAGCATGGACGAACCGGCGCTTAAGATACGCAGGATCCTGGGTTGACGCCTTTCGCCGCCAGCGGCAATAGCTCGAATCGCAGAGTTGGCAGGGGCTCCCTCACCAAGGCTGACCCATGATAATATTAGCCGGGAACTATAAAGCGCGTCGCGCGCTGAATCGGTCTCACGCAGGGCTCTCGAGGAGGAAGCCATGTCCATTGAGCGAAACACATTCACGCCCGCCGAGACGGCCATGCTTGGCCGCGTCTTCGAGAGCGGTCGTGTCGAGGGCGAGACCGAGCAGCAGAAAGAGGCGCGCGCCTCCCGCATCATCGCGAACTACATGGCTGGGATTACCGACGAGGCGGAACTCATCGAGCTTTCACGCAGGCCGCTCGGCCGATAATCGACCCGCTGCTGCTTGCGACGCGTCTGCCCGCCGCCGAGCCCCTGTAACATTTCCACTGCTTTCAATTGCCGGCGGCAAGCACCAGCACGGTGGACGTTCCCGGACCTCGTCCGGCATCAGGGCACTGACAGGGCGCAAATGGCCGCGTCGGCTTCGCCAATTCCTTATCCACGGAAATTGCTAGAGACTTGGCCTCGGCCGCCACCACCGGGTTGACCTCCACCCACACGAATTCGGTGACGTAAGCCGACGCAAGGGCGACCTGCACAAAGATTATGGCCAGGAAGGTGCGCTTGATCATAGCGCCGCTAACGCGCCTGAATGCCGACGGGTTCCGCCGTCGCAGGCGTATTTGGCAAATTCCGCTCGCCGGCCGGATGGCGCTGCCGGTCTGGCCGACCCGCCCCGCTCCCCTGACAGCGCATTCACATCCTGTTGAAATGCTGGATGAAACCCGAAAGGCGGTCCCCGCGTTCTAGTGCGTCAAACGCATCAGGGGTTTTCGCAATGGTCCAGGGATGGTTTTCCAAGCCGGTCGAAGTCGCCGTCGGCATCGCAGGCTCGATCCGGCACATTTCCAATGCGCAGCAGGCCGTCGAGTTGCTGACGGGACAGTGGCGCGACGCCGGCAGCGCCCTGCATGGCGCGGCGGTGCGCGCCTGCCGCCGGGCAATGAGCGGCGACGTTCCGGCCGACAACGCCCGCGACGCCTTCGTAAGCGCCGCCCGCGAGGCGCATGTGCTGGTCGAGTGATCCGCCGCACCGCGCATACCGCCAGTTTGCTGGAGACGGTTTGCGCTGCACGAATTCAGGCCAAGCGCTTCAAGCCTTGTCTTGATGGATGGTTTGGGCAGCACGCGTTAGCCGAATGGTGGCGATCCGGGCTCCAGTCCCCGCCCTCTCCGGGCGGATCTTTTCTTCTGCCCAGCGCGCTCAAATTCTTCGGAACATTATCTGTCGTGAATGGTTAATGCGCGGATCCGCCTATCGCCCTCGGATCCGCATCCCATCGGGCGCCGCCCGGCGCCGATTGCTTGCTCAAAAGACGACCATAAGAATGGAGAAAGTGATGAACGATGTCTGGTTTTCCGAACCAGTCGTGATCGACTTCCAGCCAAGCGGAAAACGCAAGGTTTCAACCTGTTTCGAGGCCGTCGAGTGTCTCGACCAGCGATGGCCGCGGCGAGCGCGCGACCGCACCTGGCGGGCAGCGAGCCGAGTCTGCCGCGACGCGCTCGATGGGCTGAGAAGCCCGATCGACGCCCGCAAGACGCTGCGCAAGGCGGCAAAGGCCGCCGGCCTGCTCGCCTGACCAACTGCGGGATCATGCCGTGGTGCCGCCCAACCTTGGATAACAGCCAATAGGGTCCTGCCAGCAGGCCGGCGCCGGCGCAAAAACCTCGACACATTGCCGCTGCCGGCAGATCTACTTTCCGTAATCTGCCCGACTGCGGGCTCCATACCAAGCCTAGCCCGTTTCGGCCCCCAGGCCGGAGCGGGCTTGCTTGGTAGTCACCCCCGCATTGGCGATCCGCGACCGACGTATACTGCGAACGCGTCCTCGCTTACGCGCCCGTTGGGGATACATGAAAACGTCGGCCGCTGGGCTCCAGGGCGCCTGAAGGTCCAGGCATTTGCTTTTTCGGCGAGTCGAAGGCCGGTTTTCAACGCAAGGATGGGGCCATGGTAAAGAAGCCGTTACTATCCACAGGGCGCGGCGAGAACGGGAACGCAAGTCCGGCGAGTGCGTTCACTCTGTCGGTCGAAGCCAATCTGTTTCGGAACGGCGGAATGAAGAAGACCTACGAGAAGCCCAGGCTGGTGAAGCGCGAGAAACTCACGGCGCGGACGGCGCAGATCGTCGCCTCCGGGGTCGTCCTGGGCGAATAGCGGGTCGAGGATCCCGGCCGGGGTGTCTGGATGACTGCGATGAGACCTCTGCGCAACCAAGCCGAACCTGATCTTTCGCTGCAAAAGGAGGCGGAGCGCCAGGCGCGCTTCGAGAAGAACGCCAGGCTGAGGGAACTGCGGACCCATGCATCCTGGCTGGTGCTCGATCCGCAGGCGCCATTTCACGACGAGATCGACTGCTCAGTGCTTTTTCGCAGGGACGATCGATAGAGGCATGGGTTCTTCACGACGGCGCCCGCGCGAAATTGCGGTCCCTGGGGATTGCTTCGATTTCAATTGAGAATTGCGGCTAACGAAATTGCGCGCGGCGCGAGCCCGGATTACTTGCGCTCCGGCCGGAGCGGCTGCGCCGGCAAAGAGTTGCGGGGGATTATCACATGGCGATGTTCAGAAAATTGCGAACAAGGTTGGGTCTGCGGAAGCCATACCCGGGCCAGTACGTCACTATGGGCCGCAAAACCCACGGCGTTGACTGCACCAATGTTTTCAATGCCACCGCGGAAGCCCCGGTCATCCTTGGAAGCTACACAGCAGTCGCGGCCGGAGCACTTTTCATAGCCGCCGGAGAACACCCGACGTCTTCGGTCTCCACCTTTTTCGTGGATTCCGCCAATATCACAAAAGGTCCTATCACCGTCGGCAACGATGTATGGATAGGATCGCGCGCCATCGTGTTGTCCGGAGTGACGATCGGCGACGGGGCAGTTGTGGGAGCCGGCGCCGTCGTCTCGAAGGATGTGCCGCCCTTTGCGGTGGTTGTTGGCAATCCTGCAAAGATCATCCGGTATCGGTTTGGCCCGGAGGTCATAGACGGCCTGTTGGCCATCCGATGGTGGGACTGGCCCGAAGAGCAAGTAGAGGCGGCGATGACCGACATTCGCGGCCCGGCTGCAGATTTCGTCTCGAAGTATGGGGTGCTCCGCACGCCGACTTCAGAGAGCAACGGCCGGTCAAGCCCTGGCGCTGTTGCCAGTTCACCGGCGTCCGGATCATCGCAGCAGACGGCTGGGTGATCAGGCGCGGACCCGCGGACGAAACAGAACTGGTTGCGTGAGCATCGACCAGGCCTGAGGCATCTTGCCGGCGTCGATATTGCTGGCGGCAACGAACGTGCCGCCACCCGTCGACCTGGAGCAGAGAACCTTGCAGACCATCGACAACCCGTTCGGCACGAGGTTGTCACCCATGTCTTAGGGACAAGCTGTTACCTATGTCTCCGGGTCGGACAATTGAAAACTGGCGATCCCGGCAGGATTCGAACCTGCGACCATCGGCTTAGAAGGCCGGTGCTCTATCCAGCTGAGCTACGGGACCGCTGCCGGCCGGGGCCGGTGATGCTATTGCGCCAGGACGCTCGACGTCAGGGTCAGTGCGTCCAGGGCGTCCTGCGGTCATAGCGGAAATTGTCCGAATAGGAAATCTGCCGGCGCTTCGTCTCCTTCGGCTCCTCGACGCGGAAGGCCAGGCCTTCCCTCTCGGCATAGGCGACCGCCTCTTCCCGGGTGTCGAAGGTGAGCCGCACCTGGCTCAGCATGTCGCCGGACGAGGTGTAGCCCATCAGCGGGTCGATCTTCTTGCGCTGCGCGGGATCGAATTCCAGCACCCAATGACCGGTCTTGGCCTTGCCGGACTGCATCGCGGTTTTGGCTGGGCTGAAAATGCGCGCGGACATGACCACCTCGTTGACGCCCCGAAGCGGGGTATTGCTTCATCGGCGCCGCAACCGAACCCACTGCGGGCCCCAGCGCCAACTCGTCATTACTGTGCAACGGCGCCGGCGGCAAGGCCGCAGGCGAGGCAGCGCGGCTGTCGAGGGCGGAACCTCGCAACGACCGGAACATTAACCGAAGTCAGGCGGTGCTTCAGCCGTAGGGCCGCAACGCGGCCGCTCGTGCCATGAAGCAGCGCCACCCATCGCTCCAGACCGGACAGCCAGCCATGACCAGCACAGCCGAGACCCCCGTCCTGCAGCTTGCCATCCTCGTCGGCAGCCTTCGCGCCCAATCCTATAGCCGCAAGATCGCCAAGGCGCTTGCCGCACGCGCGCCGGACTCGCTCAACTGCCGCTTCATAGAGATCGGCGAACTGCCGCTCTACAACGAGGACCTGGAAGGCGAGACAACGCCCGCGACCTGGCTGAGCTTCCGCGCCGCGATCCGCGACTGCGACGCGGTGCTGTTCGTCACGCCGGAATACAACCGCTCGATTCCGGGCTGCCTGAAGAACGCCCTGGACGTCGGCTCCCGACCACATGGAGAAAGCGTCTTCAAGGGCTTGCCCGCCGGCGTCGTCAGCGTCAGCCCGGGCAAGATCGGGGCGTTCGGGTCCAACCAGGCGCTGAGGCAAACCTTCGTCTTTCTCGACATGCCGGTGATGCAGCAGCCGGAAGCCTATATCGGCAATGTCGCCGAGCTGCTCGACGACAAGGGCGCGGTGAAGAACGGCGAGACCGCCGCGTTCCTGGAAAAATTCATGGGTGCGCTGGAGAACTGGATAAGAGCGGTGCGGCCGGGCGGCTCATCCTTCGACGCCTTCATGAGGCAGCGCGAAAAGATCGCCGAAGACTATGTCAACGGCGATCCGACATCGCTGAAGTCGATCGTCACCCAGAGCGAGCCGGCGACGTTCTTTTCGCCGCGCGGCGACCACCTCGAGGGCGCCGACGCTGTCGCCGGTCGCTATGAGCGCGACGCGGCCAGCTTCCACCGGGGCGGAAGCTCCGATCTGGAAGTGCTGCAAGCCTCCTCCAGCGGCGATCTGGCCTTCTGGACCGGGCTGCAGCATGCGAAGGCACGCATGGGCAAGAACGGCCAGCCGGCCGAGATGACCTTGCGCGTAACCGAGGTCTTCCGGCTGGAGGACGGAGGCTTCAAGCTGGTGCACCGGCACGCCGACCCGGCGCACGGGTGACCTTGTCCGCGACACAATGCCGGAGTTCTGTGCAACCTCGGCCTATTCCCATCGCCCTGCCAGCGGCATATGTCGGATACACGGCCGTGTCATTTGACGGCCATGACGACGATAAAGAACAGAATGAGCATGGAAGCGGAAATCTCGCCGGGCTGGACCGGCGAGCCTGCGATCCTCGACGGTGCGCTCGTGATCGGTGCGGGTGCCGCGGGTCTGGCCGCCGCGCATGCGCTGATCGAGGCCGGCATCGCCACCCAGATCCTGGAGCGCGAGGGTCGGCTGGCCGAATCCTGGCATCGCCGCCACGAGAACCTGCATCTCAACACGCATCGCGATCTGTCGACACTGCCAGGCGTTTCGTTTCCCAAAGGCACGCCCGCCTTTCCGCATCGCAGCGCCGTGATCCGTCTGTTCAACGACTTCGCGACAACGCACCGGCTGCCGATCGCCTTCGGCATAGTCGTCGAGGGCATCGAATTCCTTGGCGACCATTGGCTGGTGAAGACCAACACCGGAGCGCGCGCGGCACGCCACGTGGTGGTCGCGACCGGTCGCGACCGGCATCCCTTCATTCCCAGTTGGAAGGGCATGGAGGATTTTTCAGGCAGGATCATCCATTCCGCCGACTTCGGCCGGGCCAGCGATCATGCCGGAAAGAAGGTTCTGGTGGTCGGCGCCGGCAATTCCGGCTTCGACGCGCTGAACCATCTTTCCACTGTCGAGACCGGCCAGATGTGGCTCGCCGCGCGCAACGGGCCCTCGCTGCTGCCGAAGCGCATCGGCAAGATCGCCGTGCACCGGTTCTCGCCCTTGATGGCAAGGCTGCCGGTCAGGCTGGCGGACGCTGCGATGGCGGCGACGCAGCGCCTGGTCTTCGGCGATCTGCGCGAATACGGCCTGCCCCCTGCCCCGTCGGGCGGCGCCAGCCGGCTCGGCGCCGACTATACGGCGATTGCCGCCGACGACGGCGCGGTCGACGCGATCAAGGCCGGCCGCATCATCGTCGTGCCGCAGGTGCTGGAGTTCCGGGCCGACAGCGTGGTTCTCGACAACGGGCAGGCGATCTCGCCGGACGTCGTGATTGCCGCCACCGGCTATCGAACGGGGCTGGAGACGATGGTGGGCAAGCTCAACGTGCTCGACGCCAAGGGCGTGCCCCTGTTCAATGGCCCACACGGCGACCCGAAGCTGCCGGGACTCTGGTTCACCGGCATGCGGCCGAGCATTCGCGGCTGCTTCGCCAATGCCCGCATCCAGGGCGCGGCGATCGCCAAGGCGGTCGCCAGGGGCTGAGCGCCGCGGCCAGGCGCTGCAAGGAACAGACAGGACTGCCGGTCGTTTGCCTTTCTCTGGCGAAAGGAAAACAGATGCCGACACCCGCTGAACTGGAAGCGAAATTCTGGAAAGCCCTGAAATCCGACATGACGATGATGATCGGCCTTGACGGCTCGAACATCATTCCCCGACCGATGACGGCACAATTGGAGGACGACCGCAACGGCCCGATCTGGTTCTTCACGGCGAAGGACACCGAACTCGTCCTCGGCCTTGCCGGTGGCGACCAGGCAACGGCGACCTTCGTCTCAAAAGGCCATGACCTTTTCGCGACCGTGCAAGGCAGGCTGCGCGTCGACAACAACAGCGTGGTCATCGACCGGCTGTGGAACCGCTATGTCGCAGCGTGGTTCGAAGGCGGAAGGGACGATCCGAAGCTGACATCGCTGCGGTTCGACCCGGATCAGGCCGAGATCTGGCTCGACGCCTCCAGCATGGTATCGGGAATCAAGCTGCTGCTCGGCTACGATCCCAAGCAGGAATACAAGGACAAGGTCGCGAAGGTCGATCTGTAGCCTGCAGGGCGACCTTGCGCGGCAGCGCGAGCGCCGTTTCTGCATGGCGATGGCGAAGGGGGTTTTCCGTTTTTCGGTTGCCTTCTCGGCGCCGGGACCCTATACGCCGCGAGCGTCGGAGTGTAGCGCAGCCTGGTAGCGCACCTGATTTGGGATCAGGGGGTCGCGTGTTCGAATCACGCCACTCCGACCATTCTTCGATCGCGCCTTGCATGGATAGGATTCCAGGATCGGCCTCCCAGACCGACCTGATTCCGTCCCGGGCCGAGAAGAACTTGTTTGTGAGTACCCGACGCAACTGGTCGAATCCGCTGATAGCGCCGCTCCTGCCTTTGGCCTCCCGGGCTGCTCCGGCAATACAAAGAACAGACACTCTTCCAGCCGCTGTGGCTTTTCAGCACCTTCTGAAAGAAATACTTGCGTCTCCCGATTGGCAGCGTTGACAACCGGCGGAGTTCGGCAGAAAGGCTACTCGCGCTCAGGTGGTACGCAGGCCCTTACGGGGGGCATTCATCCTACCTAAGCCTGGACGTCAAACCTGGAAAGGTTTGCGACGGGCGCCTCTCGCTGAAATCGGCGAGCGCCCTTCCAGCAGTGCAGTCTTTGGCAACGAAAGGGCCATCCGTTGAAACAGCTTCTTCTTACAACCGTTCTCGTCCTTGCGACCGGCACCGCCTATGCCGCAGACGCCGTGATCAATGGCGAGGAGGCACCCCTGCCGGTTGCGTCCTCCTTCGATTGGACGGGTGCTTACATCGGCGTGAACGCCGGCGGCGGCTTCGGCAACTTCAAGCATCCGCTCGATAGTGGCGGCGTCACCTCCGATTTTGCTGATATCAGTGCAAGCGGCTTTCTGGGCGGCGTTCAGGCCGGCTACAATTGGCAGTCGGGCCAGATGGTCTATGGCATCGAAGCCGACTTCCAGGCTTCCGATGTCAAAGCGACTTCCAGCATCTTTTTTGGACCCCCGCTTGAGACCAAGGTTGAGTGGTTCGGCACGGTGCGTGCTCGCATCGGCTACACGCCTGTCGATCGCTTCATGGTTTATGGCACCGGCGGCCTGGCCTATGGTAAGGTCAAGACCGAACTCCAATTTGCCGGGATCGACTCGTCCAAGACCAAAGCCGGCTGGACCGTCGGAGGAGGCGCCGAGTACGCCATCAATTCAAACTGGTCGTTGAAGTCCGAATATCTCTACACCGATCTCGGCAAATCGACTGTGTTTTCTCAACCCGGTGTTACCCTCAAGAACGACGTGGCCTTCCATACCGTTCGCATTGGCCTGAATTACAAGTTCTGATTGCTGCAAATTGCAGCATTGCAGCCCCGCTCCGGCGGGGCTTTTTCTTTGTGCCGCCCGTACAAGGTGACAAGTGCATTGATCGAGGACATCGGCGCGAGCCGGCTGATCTCGTCCATTGGCAAAGTCCATTCAGCCCGAACTGCTGTTCCATTACGATGTGAAGTGGAATCGGCAACAATTGCGGTTTCTGCGTGAAGGCTGAGCCACAGGTAAGGTCGGCCGATCTGCCTGGACCGTAAACCCGCCGGGCGAGTCCCCAACAACCTCAAGCCCGGCGAGCCTACAACCCGATCTGGAACGCGACCGGGACCGGGATCAACCGGCGTCTTCCACGCTGCAAGATGGATGCCAGGGAAACGGTCTCGAAATGGGACAGCCACGACGCATCGTCCCGCAACATCGGACCCGCTACACAGTTTGTCTGGAGTTGCTCTAGACTTCCGCAAAAGGGGGACTCTGGATGCCTGTTATCGAGGCGTTGCTGTCGCTGATTGGCCCGGCCTACCTGGCCTATTACGGCTTCACGGTTCCGGTCATGATCGTCTGGGCAATTCTGTGCGCTGCGCTGTGGGTCTGGAACAACCGGCCGAGCAAGAGGCAGGATGGCAGCGTCGCCCGGTCCCGGTCCGTCGGCGTGGTGTTCTTCGTGTTTGTCGCCGCCTGCTACGTGGCGGCGCATACCGGAATTTATCTGCTGGCTCGGCATCTGGCCGGCCTATGGGCGTAAAGAGCGCGCAGTCCCGGGGCCAGCCTTCCTCGATGTTCTAAATATCGAACTCGCCCTGGCCCTCGTCCATGGCGCTGACGGTCTCGGCGGCGAGCGCGCGAGTGATCGGCGTCTTGCGCTCCAGCGCGGCGCGGTCGAGGCGCTCGACGACGCGCATGGCGGTCGCCAGCGAGCGCTCGATGCGCCTGACCAGATATTGCACGACATGCGGCTCGACCTCGACCTGGCGATCGGCGAACAGCTTGGTGATGACGCCGGCCAGAAGCATGTCGTCCGGCTCGTGGATCTCGACTGTCGCCGCCGCCTTCAGCCGCGAGATGAGGTCTGGAAGCGTCACCCGCCAGGCGGCGGGAAAGCGCCGCGCCGTGAGCAGCAGGGTGGAACCGGCGCCGCGCACGGCATTGATCAGATGGAACAGGCCCTGTTCGTCGATCGGGTCCCTGTCGATGTCGTCGATGACCGCCGGCGTGGCGCCAAGACCGGCAATGTGCACGCCGATGCTGCGCGAATCGATGGCGACCGCGTTGGCATGGGCCTGCCAGATCGAGGCGAGATGCGTCTTGCCGGAGCCGGGGGGACCTGCCAGCACCACCACCGGCGCGGGCCAGTCCGGCCAGCGGTCGACCAGCGCCGCGGCCTCAGCATTGGTGCCGGAGACGACGAGTTCGTCGCGCGAGTAGCCCGTGCCGTGGCCAAGGTCGAGCGGCAGCTGTCGCGGCGGATCGTTGCGCTCGCCGGCCATTTCAGCGACGTGGTTGCGAGCGATGGCCGCCGTCACGATCGGCGGGCAAACGCGGCACGGGTTCGGCGACGCGGCCCCTGTAAAGCGGCGATTCGAGGTAGCGGCTGATGGCGAAGCGCACCAGCACCGCGATCGCCGCGGAAGCCGGCACCGCAATCAGCAGCCCAACAAACCCGAACAGCGCGCCGAAGGCGAAGAGCGCGAACATCAGCCAGACCGGATGCAGGCCGACACTCTTTCCGACCAGCCGCGGCTGCAGGATGTTGCCCTCGATGAACTGGCCGACGAAGAACACGCAGGCCACCAGCACCACCATCATCCAGTCCGGCCAGAACTGCACGAAGGCGACGCCGACGGCGAGCACCAGCCCGGTCAGCGAGCCGACATAGGGAATGAAGGAGATGAGCCCGGCGAAGAAGCCGATCAGGATGGCGAAGTTCAACCCGGTGAGCGTCAGCCCGGTGGCATACATGGCGCCGAGCACCAGGCAGAGCGTGCCCTGGCCGCGCACGAAGCCAGCCGTGGCGGTGTTGATGTCGCGGGCGAGCGCCCTGACCGTCTCGACATAGTCGCGCGGCACCCAGCTGTCGACGACGGCGACCATGCGGTCCCAGTCGAGCAGCATGTAGAAGGCGACGACCGGGGTGACGACGAAGAGGCTCACCACCGAGACCAGCGCCACGCCCGAACTCCAGATCGAGGTGAAGACGGCGGTCAGCACGCTGAAGCCGGAGGTGAGCAGCGAGTTCAGCCCGTCGCGCAGGCTGCCGGCGTTGACGCCGAAGCGCTGCTCCAGCCATTTCGGATCGAAACTGGTGATCAGCGACTGCAGGCGGGTGAGATATTCCGGCAGCTTGCGGGCGAAATCGGCCATCTGCGTCGCCAGCACCGGCACCAGGATGACGAAGGCCAGCACGACGACGACGATGAAGGCAATCAGGATCACCACCGTCGCCATCAGCCGCGAAAGGCCGAGCCGCTGCAGCCGGTCGGCCACCGGATCGAGGAAATAAGCCAGCACCATGCCGGCGACGAAGGGCAGCAGGATGCCCGAGAAAACATAGAGAAACAACGCCAGAAGCATGGCCGTGGCCAGCCAGAAGAAGATCTGGCGGCGAAGCGCGGCCGATTGATCATCAGCCACCGCGACCGCCGCGGCTTCACCGTCAGGTGTCCGTATCGGATTTGCCCGTCTTGGGGGCGTTGGTCTTGGGGTCGCTCGACTGGGAGCCTTCGCCATAGCCGCTCATATGCCTTAGCCAGGCCACGAGATAGGCCGCGGCCGAAGCCACGGTCAAGACCCCGGACAGCAATATCAGCACCGGCCGGAGCGGGTCGAGGCGCAGCGAAAAGGCAAGTTCCCCAAGCACCAATGCCGCCAGCACGATCTGCACGGCGGTGTTGGCCTTCGACACATATAGCGGCTTCATCTCGACGGGGTGGCTCATGATGCTGGACAACAGCACGGCGCCGATGATCAGCGCGTCGCGCGAGACCATGATCACCACCAGCCACAGCGGCAACTCGCCGGCAAAGCCCATGACCACGAA
The DNA here is from genome assembly GCF_003952525.1 of Mesorhizobium sp. M3A.F.Ca.ET.080.04.2.1. NCBI lineage: Bacteria > Pseudomonadati > Pseudomonadota > Alphaproteobacteria > Hyphomicrobiales > Phyllobacteriaceae > Mesorhizobium > Mesorhizobium sp. M3A.F.Ca.ET.080.04.2.1. The sequence goes on from NZ_CP034451.1 coordinate 1,441,341, forward strand.
GACCGAGACCAGCAGCAGCTTGTCGGCCATCGGGTCGAGATAGGCGCCGAGTTGCGAGGATTGCCTGTAGCGGCGGGCGATGAAGCCGTCGATCCCGTCGGAAACGCCGGCGACGAGGAAGCCGGCGAAGGCCCAGTCCCAGCGCGCCTGCAGCATGGCCAACACCACGGCGGGCACCAGCAGCAGCCGCATGATCGTGATCATGTTGGGTATGGTCACGCGAGGTCCCGTCATGGCTTGTTCTGAAATAGATGAGGGAGATGGGAGGTTGGCGCAAGGGAGGGGGCGACGCAGGTCCGCGCGAGGCGCCCCCCTCTGCCCTGCCGGGCATCTCCCCCTCAAGGGGGGAGATTGACTGTATCGACGCCGGTGTTCTTGTTCCAACCATGGCGGTTGGCGAAAGCGACCGCGACATCTGATCTCCCCCCTTGAGGGGGAGATGGCCGGCAGGCCAGAGGGGGGTGCTGTCCCGCCGACATATCCGCTTTTATCGGGGGCAAAACTCCCCTACCAGCGCGTCATCCTTGCTCCCCGAAACCATTCATGCGAAGAGCCCGCAATGGAAACAGGGACGAGCCAGATATGAGCAAGGGCGATCCGGCCACGCGCAAGAACGGGCTCACCTATGCCGAGGCGGGCGTCGATATCGACGCCGGCAATTTGATGGTCGAGAAGATCAAGCCGCTGGTGCGCGCGACGCGGCGGCCGGGCGCCGACGGCGAGATCGGCGGCTTCGGCGGGCTGTTCGACCTCAAGGCGGCCGGCTTCACCGATCCGGTGCTGGTCGCGGCCAATGACGGCGTCGGCACGAAGCTCAAGATCGCCATCGATGCGGGAAAACACGACACGATCGGCATCGACCTGGTCGCCATGTGCGTGAACGACATCGTCGTGCAAGGCGCGGAGCCGCTGTTCTTCCTCGACTATTTCGCCACCGGCAAGCTCGACCCCGACCAGGGTGCGGCGATCGTCGGCGGCATTGCCGAAGGCTGCCGGCAGGCCGGCTGCGCGCTGATCGGCGGCGAGACGGCCGAGATGCCCGGCATGTATCGCGACAACGACTACGACCTCGCCGGCTTTGCCGTCGGCGCCGCGGAGCGCGGCCAGTTGCTGCCCACCGACGACATTGTCGAAGGCGACGTGCTGCTTGGCCTCGCCTCCTCGGGCCTGCACTCCAACGGCTTTTCGCTGGTGCGCCGCATCGTGGCCGCAAGCGGCCTCGGCTGGAGCGACCCGGCGCCGTTCAATGATGAAGCCAGTCTCGCCGAGGCGCTGCTCGAGCCGACGCGCATCTACGTGAAGTCGATCCTGAAGGCCATCCGCAACACGCATGGCATCAAGGCGCTCGCCCACATCACCGGGGGCGGTTTTCCCGAAAACATTCCGCGCGTTTTGCCGAAGGATTTCTCCGCCGAGCTCGACCTCGAGGCGATCGAGGTGCCGCCGGTGTTCTCGTGGCTGGCCAAGACCGGCGGCGTTGCGCCGGAAGAGATGATGCGCACCTTCAACTGCGGCATCGGCATGATCCTCGCCGTCGCCTCCGGCCAGGCGGCGCAGGTGGCGGCGGTGCTGCAGGAGGCCGGCGAGACGGTGACGCCGATCGGCCGCATCGTACCGCGGCGCGACGCCGGCGTGATCTATCGGGGCTCGATCGCCCTATGAGCAGGAAGCGCACGGTCGTCCTGATCTCGGGGCGCGGTTCCAACATGACGGCGCTGATTGCGGCGGCGAGCGATCCCTCCTATCCCGCCGAGATCGTCGGCGTCATCTCGGACCGCGCGAATGCGGCCGGCCTCGGCGTCGCGCAGGCGCGCGGCATACCGACCAAGGTCATCCAGCGCTCCGACCATGCGAGCAAGGACGCGCATGATGCGGCGATCGATGCCGCGCTCACCGGCTTCGGCGCCGAGATCGTGGCGCTGGCCGGCTATATGCGCATCCTGTCGCGCGGCTTCGTCGAGAAATGGCAAGGCCGCATGCTCAACATCCACCCTGCCCTGCTGCCCGCCTTCAAGGGGCTGGACACGCATGCGCGGGCGCTTCGCGCAGGCGTGCGCATCCATGGCTGCTCGGTGCATTTCGTCACGCCGGAAACGGATGACGGCCCGGTCATCGCCCAGGCCGCCGTCCCGGTGATGGTCGGCGACAATGAGGACACGCTCGCCGCCCGCGTGCTGAAAGCCGAGCATCGGATCTATCCGCTGGCGCTGGGGCTGGTCGCCGAGGGCAAGGCGCGCATGGAAAAGGGCCACACCGTGCTCGCCCATTTCGCCGACGACGCCGACAACGCCACATCGGTAGTGATGGCGCCGGATCCGCTGCGCGAGGAGACCGATCTCGAACAGCTGGCGCGGATCACGCCGTAGGCGCGCAGGCCGGTCTCTCCGATCGACGGGCCGACCCTTGCAGACCAATTATGATCATGCCTGTTGTTGCCCTAAGATACACTTGGCGGCGGCTGCCGATGACAGAATGGACGACGATCTGGGACCATGAATTGGCCGGATTCGGAAGGCGGCCGATCACCTTGTGGACGGAAGGGCTGGCCAGTGGTCCGTTCGCTGTTTTGGACATTGAAGATATCAAGTGCAAAGCCCGTGCCCGATTGGACAGCAATCGGGGTTCTGATCAATGCCCATGAAACAACTCCTGGTGCTGCGCCACGCCAAGTCGAGTTGGGACGATCCCAAGCTCGACGATTTCGACCGGCCACTCGGGCCACGCGGATTGAAGACAGCGCCGCTGATGGGGCGCGAGATGGCGCGGCGCGGCTGGCTGCCGGAGCTTGCGCTGGTGTCGCCGGCCCTGCGCACGCGTGACACCTGGCGGCTGGTCGCGGCTGAATTGCCGAAGCCCGTGCCGGCGGAGTTCGATGAGGAGCTTTACGAGGCTGAGGCGGCCGCCGTACTGGCACGCGTACGGCAGGCCAAGGCGACAAGCCTGATCGTGATCGGCCACAATCCTGGCCTGCAGGAACTCGTGAGGCGGCTGGCCGGCGCGGGGTCGGACGCGGATGTGGTTAAAAAGATCGAAGCAAAGTTTCCGACTGCGGCGCTGGCGCGGTTCACGGTGAAGGGGAATTGGGCGAAGCTCGATTTCGGCGCTGCCCGGCTAACGCATTGCATCAGGCCGAAGGATCTGGGGTAGCCGACGAAGCTGCCAATCTCCCCCTCGTGGGACCTCGTGGGGGAGATCAGTGCCTCATCGCCGTCTCCCTTGATCCCCTTTCGCCGCCGCCGGTTGCCTCGTTACGGCCATCGCCGCCTCGTGATGACCGATTGATCGGCATCGCGCATCAGCCGGGCTGCTGCCCACAAAAACAGAGCGGCGGGACCAGCCCGCCGCTTTGAGGTCTATCGAAGACCGAACCTTTCAATGATTGCCGAACAGGTCGCGATCGGCGCCCTGGGTCACCGGCTTCTGGACATTGGCGTCCGATCTGGTCGAAGCGGTGATCGTGCTGTCGACCGAAGCGGCCGGCGGATTGGCGTTGGCCGAACCGTAGTGGTCGGAGTTGGCAAAGGCGGCACCGGTGGCAACCAGCAGGGCGGCGGCGGTAAGAGCGATCTTGGTCATTTCAGTTGCTCCAGATTTTGGGATTGATGCTTGATTGTTCGAGGGTTGGTTCGGGTCTGAGGCCGGCTTAACGGCCCCAGATGCCCCGGCCGGACTGCGGCTGGTTCTGATCGGGCGAGATCTTGAGATCGCGCTGCTCAAACTTGCGGATCGATCCGGTGATGCCGCGGTCGATGTTGTCACCAGCCCGGGCGGACTGAGTCACGGCCGGCTGGTTGACATTGTCTGAGCCATAGTGGTCGGAACCGGCGAAGGCGCTGCCCGTGGCCACGAGAAGGGCCGCAGCGGTAAGAGCAATCTTGTTCATTTCAGGTACTCCAAATTTTCAAAGTTCTGTCCGTCCAGTGGCGTGCCTTGGGAGGAAATCGCGTCGCTTGGACAAAACCGAAATGGGTCTGCCCTGCTGCTGTTTCCAATCACGAAAACGTGCAAATCGAACCCATCGGTTCGATCTTGAAATATTCGCCAAAAGTACCATTGCCACATTGTTTTCTTTTTATATCAATCGCTTACCGAAACGATGCTTGAGCGCGAGCTTCCATCGACCCGGCGGACGTTCACCGGGCCTGCACGATGCGTCAACATAAATTGAACCGAACGGTTCGGTCTTATCGCGCCGCGCACCGGTTGGTCGGCGTAACGGCGCCTGCGGCCTTCATCCCGGTGGTGTTTGCCTTGCCGACGGATCGAGACTATCGATTGTCTTCAACGTCCGTTGGGACCGCCGGCCGCGTGCGCGAAAGGCTTGGCGACGCGGATGGATGCACTGCTGAAAAGCGATGGACCATGCGGCTCTTGCTTGTCGAAGACAATCGCGAACTGGCCGATTGGCTGAGCAAGACGCTGCGCCAGGCGAGCTATGTCGTCGACGTCGTGCATGACGGCGAGGACGTCGAGCATGCGCTGGCGGCCGGCGACCATGCGCTGATCATCCTCGACCTCGCGCTGCCGCGCCTGGGCGGGATGGAGGTACTGAAGCGGTTGCGAGCGCGCGGCAACCCGGTGCCGGTGATCGTTCTCACCGCCAATGCCAGCCTCGACGGGCGGGTCAAGGGCCTCAACGAAGGCGCCGACGATTACCTGGCAAAGCCGTTCCAGATCGAGGAGCTGGAAGCGCGCATCCGCGTGCAATTGCGGCGCTCCAACGACCGGACCGCGCCCGTGATTTCCTGCGGCGATCTCGTCTTCGACACCAACACAAGGCTGTTCTCGCTGGCCGGCGAGACACTGGCGCTCACGCCGCGCGAGCACGCGGTGCTGGAGCAGCTGGTGGTCAAGGCCGGGCGCACTGTGAGCAAGGCGGCGCTGTCGGCGGCGGTCTACGATTTCGACACCGATGCGGACCCCAGCGCCATCGAGATCTACGTTCATCGCCTGCGCAAGAAGCTGGAAGGATCGCGCGTCCAGATCGCCACCCTGCGTGGCCTCGGCTATCTGCTGCGCCATGAAGATCAGGCGCGATGAGGATTAGCAGCCTGCGCCTGCAATTGCTGGCCTGGGTGGTGCTGCCTCTGGCCGCACTGGCGACCGTCAATTTGTGGACCAGCCAGCGCAACGCGCTGGCGACAGCCGACCTGGTCACCGACCGGATGCTGGTCGGGTCGGCGCGCGCGATCGCCGAGCAGGTGACGATGGCCGAGGGCGTGCTCGACGCGACCGTGCCGCCGGCCGCGATCGAGATGTTCGACACCGGCGACCGCGACAGCGTTTACTACCGCGTCGAGACCGCGGGCGGGCGGCTGCTCACGGGTTACCCCGACCTGCCCACGGCATCGGGTGATGCGAGCATCGAGGCGCCCTACCGCGATCAACTGTTGCGCCTCGCAACTTTCAGCCATGCCGTGATCGGCGCCGGACCGGATTCGCCGATCAGGGTCACCGTGGGCGTCACGCTTGCCGGTCATGATGCGATGGCGAAGCGGCTGTGGCTCAGCGCCTTCGCGCAGCAGCTGGCCCTGGTGGCGATCGCCGGCGTCTTCGTGCTGCTCGGCCTGCGCCGCGGGCTGGCGCCGCTGATCCGGCTGCGCGACGCGGTGCGCTCACCCAACCGCAGCGATCTCGACCCGGTCGAAGTGCGTGGTGCGCAAAGCGAGATCAGGCCGCTGATCGAGGCGCTCAATGCTTATATGGAGCGCGTGCGGGCGCAAATGGCGGCGCAGCGCCGCTTCATCGCCAATGCCGCGCACCAGTTGCGCACGCCGCTGGCGTTGCTGTCGACGCAGACGAGCTACGCGCTGCGCGAGACCGCCGCCGACCGGCGCCAGGAGGCGCTGGTGGCCCTGCAGGCAAGCTCCGGCCGGCTGGCGCGGCTTGCCGAGCAGTTGCTCACCCTGTCGCGGGCGGAGCCCGGCAGCCGGCGCCCGCGAGCCGACCGCATCGACCTCACCGAAGCCGCGCGGCAGGTGCTGGAAACGCAGGCGCCGACAGCAATCACCCGCAACATCGATCTCGGCCTCGAGGAAACCGGGCCTGTTGCGGTGATCGGCGACGGCACGATGCTGCGCGAGATGATCGTCAATCTCGTCGACAACGCGCTGCGCTACACACCGGCCGGCGGCAGCGTGACCGTCAAGCTGGCCGTCAGCGACCGCGAGGGTCTGCTGACGGTTACCGACACCGGCCCCGGCATTCCGGCTGAGGAACGGGAGCACGTCTTCGAGCGCTTCTACCGCGTCGCCGGATCAAGCGAGGAAGGCAGCGGGCTCGGCCTGGCAATCGTGCGCGAGGTGGTCGAGCATGCCGGCGGCAGCGTCGCGCTTGGCGATGCCGCCGCCGGAGGGCTGAAGGTCGAGGTGCGGCTGCCGCTGGCAGCGCCGGACGAGACGCCGGGCGGCGCTGTCAAGTCCCCTGCTCGTTGAACGGTGCCGGGCGCCACTTGACGACGTAGTTCTCGAAGCGGGTGATGATGAACTCCACCACCAGCGCCATCACCGCCAGGATGATCATGGCGGCAAAGACGCCATTGGCGTTGAAGGCGCCCTGCGCGGTCGAGATCAGCAGGCCCATGCCCTGCTTGGCGCCAAGGAATTCGCCGACCACGGCGCCGACCAGCGCGAAGCCGAAGCTGACGTGAAGGCTGGCGAGGATCCAGCTCATCGCCGAGGGGATGATGACCGTGGTGGTGATCTGATAGGGCGAGGCGCCGAGGATCTGGGCGTTGGCGATCATCGCCCTGTCGGCTTCGCGCACGCCCTGGAAAGCATTGGCGAAGACGACGAAGAACACCATCACCACGGCGAGCGCCACCTTGGAGGCCATGCCGAGCCCGAGCGCGATGATGAAGACCGAACCGAGCACGACGCGCGGCACGGAATTGGCGATCTTGATGTAGATGGAGAAGACGTCCGCCAGGAGCTTGTTGCGGCCGAGGATGATGCCGGCGGCGATGCCGCCGAGCGCGCCAATGACGAAGCCGAGGAAGGTTTCTTCCAGCGTCACATAGATCTGCAGCCAGAGCGGCCCCTGCGAGGTGCCCTCGGTGACCCATGACCAGATCTGTTCCCAGATGCCCGAGGGGCTGGAGAAGAAGAACGGATCGATGATGTTGTAGTCGGCGCAGAATTCCCAAAGGCCGAGGAAGATTACGAGGATTGCGAGGCGCAGCCCGATGACCAGGGCATGGCGGCGGCGCAGGCGCGCCCTGGCCCGGGCTTCGGCGGCTACGATCGAGGTCGCGCGCATTGCGGCCTGGTCGGTGGCAGAGATGGCGGTCATGACGATTTCTCCTCTCAATGACCGGTTTGCAGGCCGCGGCTCTGGCCGAGCTGCACTTCCTCGCGCAGGTCACTCCAAATCACCTTGGCGATCTCGATGAATTTCGGATCGTAGCGGATGTCGGCCATGACGCGCGGGCGCGGCAGGTCGATGTGGTAGACGCTCTTCACCGTGCCCGGTCCGGCAGTGAGCACATAGACCTTGTCGGCCAGCGCCACCGCTTCCTCGAGGTCGTGAGTGACGAAGACGACGGAGGATTTCTGTTCCGACCACAGGCCGAGCAGCTCGTCCTGCATGGCGGTGCGGGTCTGCATGTCCAGCGCGCTGAACGGCTCGTCCATCAGGAGGATCTTGGGCTGGTTGATGAAGGTCTGCGCCAGCGCCACGCGCTTGCGCATGCCGCCCGAGAGCTGATGCGGATAATGCTTCTCGAAGCGGGCAAGGCCGACGCGGGCGATCCAGTCGCGCGCCCGGTCATAGGCCTCGGCCTTCGGCGTGCCGCGATAGAGCGGGCCGGCGGCGACGTTGTCGATGACGCTGCGCCACGGAAACAGCGCGTCCGCCTGGAAGACGAAGCCGATGTCGCGGCTGATCTCGCTGACTGGATTGCCCATGACGCGGACATTGCCGGTGGTCGGCCGCAACAGGCCGGTGACGAGATTGAGCGTCGTCGACTTGCCGCAGCCGGTCGGCCCGACGACGCAGGCGAACTCGCCGCGCGCCACGGTCATGGTGAAATCGCGGATCGCCGTCATCATGTGGCCGTCCGGCGTTACGAAGCGCAGCGTCACGTCATCGATGGCGATCGCGGCGTCGGCCGGTAGCGCGGCCTGGGACAGTTTCTGGACCGCCACGGTTTGCGGTTGCATGGCACACTCCTGTCGCGAGGACGCACGGGAAGATCGCGGCCAGCCGCGGTTTCCCAAGCGCCAATGTCTGGAAGGCGCGCCGCTGCCGGATTGATTCAGGCAAGCAGCGCAAGTTGTTGTTTTTCAACGAGCGGACGGAATGGTCCGCGCTTGCCGACCGATGCTACTTGGCGGCGTCGACGAAGGCCGACGTATAGGTCTTCGACAGGTCGATCTGCTTGCCCTGCAGGCTCTTGGAGAAAGTCGACAGCACCTTCAGCACCGTCTCCGGGCCGTCGGCGGGCATGCGGCCGTCCGGCGTGAACATCGCCTTGCCACCGGCCAGCCCTTGCACATAGAGGTCCTTGTTGCCGGCGTAATAGTCCTTCGGCATCTTGTCGGCGATCTCCTCGGCCGAATGGCTGGCGATGAATTTCATCGTCTTGACGAAGGCATTGGCGAGCTTCTGCGCCTCTTCCTTGTGGCTGTCGAGCCAGGCCGACTGGACATAGAAGGACGCTGCCGGATAGTCCCCGCCCAGCGCCTGCTTGGTCTTCTCGGGAGTGCGCATGTCGACAAGGATATTGGCCTCGCCGGTCTTGAGCAGCTTGGCGATGGTCGGCTCGGTGGTCATGCCGGCCTGGATCTGGTCCTGCTTGACGGCGGCGATGAAGGTATTGCCGGCGCCGACCGGCAGCAGCGTGTAGTCGCCGGGCTTCAGGCCGTTGCGGACGGCCAGGTACTGAGTGAGGAAATCGGTCGAGGAGCCGAGGCCGGTGACGCCCAGCGTGGCACCCTTGAAGTCGGCCGGCGACTTGATCTCCGAGTGCTTGGCCGACACCAGTTCCACCTCGCCCGGAGCCTGGCTGAACTGCACGATCGACTGGATGTATTTGCCCTTCGACTGAAGGTCGACGGTGTGGTCGTAGAAGCCGACGACACCTTGCACGGCGCCGGCAAGCAATTCGTTCTCGGCCTCGACGCCGGCACGGGAATTGACCAGCTCGACGTCGAGCCCCTCATCCTTGAAATAGCCGAGTTGCTGGGTGAGCACGGCCGGCAGGTAGATCTGCTTTTCCATGCCGCCGACGATGATGGTGATCTTGTCGGCCGCCGAGGCCGCCGTCGCGCCCGTGGCGACGATTGCCAGCGTCAGCGCCGCAGAACGCAGAATGCACTTCGAGATGAAACCGGTCACGTAACTTCCTCCAAACGGGCGGCGCGCCATCCGGGCTGCACCGCATTTCCTCCTTGCCGGCCGCTCCCGAACCGGACGCGCGGCGCCTGCCGCAGCACCCTCATGGCATGCCTAAGCTTTCAGCTGGCTTTCAGCCGTTTTGGTGACGAACGAACGGTCCGGCGGGCTCGCACCCGTCACGAAGACGTGAGGCTCAGCACATCGCGCATGTCGTATTCGCCGGGTGACCGTCCGGCGACCCAAAGGGCAGCGGCGATGGCGCCGCGCGCGAACATCGAGCGGTCGCCGGCCGAATGCGAAAGGGTGAGCACTTCGCCGTCGCCGAGGAAGCTGATGCTGTGCTCGCCGACGATGCTGCCGGCGCGCAGCACAGCAAAGCCGATCTCGCCCTGCGGGCGTGGGCCGACGACGCCATCGCGAACGCGCTTTGCCACATCGTTCAGCTCGACGCCGCGCCCTTGCGCGGCCGCCTCACCCAGCATCAGCGCCGTGCCGGACGGCGCGTCGACCTTGAAGCGGTGATGTGCCTCGAGAATCTCGATGTCGCAGTCGTCAGCGGCCAGCGCCCGGGCCGCCTGCTCGACAAGCCTGGTCAGCATGTTGAGGCCAAGTGAATAGCTGCCCGAACGCACGATGGCGACCTTCCTGGCAGCTCCGGCGATTGTGTCCAGCTCGGCGGTGCTGAAGCCGGTCGAGCCGATGACCAGCGCCGGGCCGCCGCGCGCCGCGCAGTCGCTCGCAAGTTCGGCGGATACCGCAGGCGTGGTGAAATCGACGACGACATCTGCAAGCGACAGCGCTTCATCGCGCTCGACCAGCCCTTCGCCGGCGCTGCCCGGCCGGTGGAAGCGAGCGACCAGGTCAAGTCGAGGGTCGGCTGCGACGGCCTCTGCCATTTGCCGCCCCATGCGCCCGAGCGCGCCGGCAATGGCTATTTTCAATGGCTGCGGCAAGGACACCTCGAAGAATCAGCGCACAGGTTCGGAATTGGCCGAAACCTCCCCGACTTCGTCATCCACGGGCGGAGCAGCCGCGAAGCGGCGTCGCGAAGACCCGAGGATCCATGCCGTGACTTAGGTCGGGGCACAAGCGAAGCAGAATTCTGAACCGTGGGCGGCGCTTCAGCGTGACGGCATGGATCCTCGGGTCTGCGCGCGTCGCTTCGCTCCTTGCTTCGCCCGTGGATGACGAAGCGATGGATGTTTCGGCTAATCTCCAAGCCGTGCGACCTACCAAATGCGCTCCCATCATCTATGTCAAAGTGCCCGCAGCCAGACCTTGTTGTCGTGGAAGGCGGCGCCGCCGTAAGGCGCCGGCGCGTCGGCGCCGGTCAGCACGTTGATGCCCTCGCCGCGCTCATGCGCGCTGTTCGGCCAGATGCCTTCGGCCACCACCACGCCGCGCTTCACACCGTCGAAGAACCTTGCGTGAATCACCACCTCGCCGCGCCGGTTGCCGATCTCGACGCGGTCGCCATCGGCGATGCCAAGCGCGGCGGCGTCCTCGGGATGGAGCAGCAGTTCCGGCCGGCCCTCCTTCGCCTTCGACACCGGCGTCTCGGCAAAAGTCGAGTTGAGGAAATTGCGCGCCGGCGACGTCGTCAGCCGGAACGGATGCTCTTCGTCCGCAACTTCGATCAGCTCGACATGGTCGGGAAACTGGGGCAGCAGATCGACCGGCCCGAACAGGCCCATGCTTTTCGGCGGCCGGTTGGGCGACGACTGTCCGGTCCAGTTGGGGCGGAAGTGAAATTTCTTGTCGGCATGGCCGAAGCCGTTGATGAAATGCGCGTCGTCGAATTCAGGCTGCAGGTCGATCCACTTTTCTTCCCTCAGGCTATCGAAGCTGCCGAGCCCGCGCTTGCCGAGAATGATGTCGATATGCTGACGCTCGGTCAGGCCGAAGCCCGGCCTGTCGGAAACGCCCAGCCGTTCGGCGAGTTCCTCGATGACATAGTGGTTGGTGCGCGGTCCTTGCGGCGGCTCGATCAGCTTGGGGCCGAGCGTGATGTGCTGGTTGCCGCCGCCCTTGTAGAGGTCGTCATGCTCCAGAAACATCGTGGCCGGCAGCACGACATCGGCGAGCTTGGCCGTGTCGGTCATGAACTGCTCGTGCACGCAGGTGAACAGGTCCTCGCGCAGGAAGCCTTGCTTCACCAGCCGCTGCTCGGGCGCGACGTTGACCGGATTGGTGTTCTGGATGAGCAGGGCCGTCACCGGCGGCCCGCCATAGAGCGCGTCCTCGGCGCCGGTCAGGACCGGGCCGATGCGCGAATGGTCGAGATAGCGCACGTTCGGGTCGCGCATCGCGGTGCCTTCGAGCAGATCCTGGTTCAGCTTGAAGATGCCGGAATTGGAATGAAAGGCGCCGCCTCCCTCATATTGCCATGCGCCGGTGACGGCGGCGATGGATGCGGCGGCATGCATGTTGATCGAGCCGTTGCGCTGGCGCGAGAAACCGTAGCCGAGGCGGAAATAGGTCTTCCTGGTCGTGCCGACGAGATGGGCGAAGGCCTCGATCTCGGCGACGCTCAAGCCGGTGACGGCGGCGGCCCATTGCGGCGTACGATCTTTGAGGTGCGCTTCCAGCCCGCGCGGGTCGTCGGTGTATTTTTCGAGATAGGCGCGGTCGGCCAGCCCGTCGCGGAACAGCACGTGCATGACCGCGCAAGCGAGCGCGCCGTCGGTGCCGGGCCTGAGCAACAGGCCGAGATCGGCCTGCTTCATGGTGGCGTTCTCATAGATGTCGATGACGACGATCTTGGCGCCGCGCTCTTTCCGCGCCCTGGTCGCATGGGTCATGACGTTGACCTGCGTGACCACCGCATTGGTGCCCCAGATCACCACGCAGTCGGACTTTGCCATCTCGCGCGGATCGGGGCCGCACAGCGCGCCCGCTCCCACCATCCAGCCGGTCCAGGCGAGATTGGTGCAGATCGAGCCGAAGAAGCCCGAATATTTCTTGGCATGCCGCAGCCGCTGGATGCCGTCGCGCTGCACCAGCCCCATCGTGCCGGCGTAATAGTAGGGCCAGACGGTTTCCGAGCCGTATTTCGCCTCGGCGGCGATGAACTTCTCGGCGACGAGGTCGAGCGCCGCTTCCCAGCTCGCTTCCTTCCAGGCGCCCTCGCCTTTGCTTCCAGCGCGCACCAAGGGCTTCAGGAGCCGGTCCGGGTGGTGGACGCGGTCGGCATAGCGGGCGACCTTGGCGCAGACGACGCCCGCCGTGTAGCTGTTGGCCTTGGCGCCATGGACGCGGCCTATGCGCTTGTCGTCGAGCAGTTCGACCTCGAGCGCGCAGGTGGACGGACAGTCATGCGGACAGGCCGAATGGCCGATCCCGAGCTTGGCGTGCTGGTTCATGCGGGAGTTTGTAGCGGGTTTTGCGGGTGGCGTGTAGAGCCAGATGACTGGCTAATCTCCCCCCTCGTGGGGGAGATGGCCGGCAGGCCAGAGGGGGTCGTCTCGCGTAAAGAGCCGACGTCCTCTTTCGTCACACCAGGCGTCGGCGCTCTACGCGCGGCTACCCCCTCTGTCGCCTTTGGCGACATCTCCCCCTCAAGGGGGAAGATCACGCGCTACTCCGCGATCCCTTCCTCATACTCCGCCGACATCGTCAGCCACTTGTCCTCGTTCTGCGCCAACGTTTGCGCCAGTTGCGAGCGCTCCTTGGCCAGCCGCGTGGCGGTCGAGGGATCCTTCTCATAGACGGCCGGATTGGCGAGTTCGTCCTCGATGAGGTCGATGCGTTTGCGGATGCGGTCCATCAGCGCCTCGGTGGCGCGGATTTCCTTGGCCAGCGGCTCCAGCGCAGCGCGGCGCTGGGCCGCCTCGCGGCGGCGGTCGGCCTTGGATGTCTTGTCCGCTTCCTTCTGCTCGCGGCGATTGGAGGAAACGCCGGTGACCAACGTCTTGTAATCCTCGAGGTCGCCGTCATAAGGGTTGACCGCCCCGTCCTTGACCAGCCACAGCCGGTCGGCCGTCGCCTCGAGCAGATGCAGGTCGTGCGAGATCAGGATCACCGCGCCCGGAAAATCGTTCAGCGCATGGATCAGCGATTCACGGCTGTCGATGTCGAGATGGTTGGTCGGCTCGTCGAGGATGAAGAGGTTCGGACCTTCGAACGCGGAGAGCCCCATCAACAGACGCGCCTTCTCGCCGCCGGACAGATCCTTCGCGGCGGTGTTCATCTTCTCGGTCGACAGCCCGAACTGGGCGACGCGGGCGCGCACCTTGGCTTCCGGCGCATCCGGCATCAGCCGGCGCACATGCTCATAGGCGCTCTCCTCGGGGCGCAAATCGTCGAGCTGATGCTGAGCGAAGATCGCCACCTTCAGGCCCGGCGCGATCGTCATGCTGCCGGTCTCGCCCTTGAGGCGCCCGGCGAGCAGCTTGGCGAAGGTCGACTTGCCGTTGCCGTTGGCACCGAGCAACGCGATGCGGTCGTCGGCATCGATGCGCAGCGTCATCTTCTTCAGCACCGGCTTGCCCTCGGTATAGCCGACATTGACGCCGTTGAGCGCCACGATCGGCGAGGCCACCGTCTTCACCGGCTCGGGGAAGGAGAACGGCCGCACGGTGTCGTTCACCACCGCGGCGATCGGCTTCAGCTTTTCCAGCGCCTTCAGCCGCGACTGCGCCTGCCTGGCCTTCGAGGCCTTGGCGCGAAACCGCTCGACGAAGGATTCCATGTGCTTGCGCTGCGCCTCCTGCTTGGCGCGGCTCTTTTCCTGCAGCTCGCGCTGCTCGGTCAGCTGGCGCTCGAACTGGTCATAGCCGCCGCGCCAGAAGCTGAGCTTCTTCTGGTCGAGATGGACGATCGAGTTGACGGCGCGGTTGAGCAGATCGCGGTCATGCGAAATCAGCAACACGGTGTGCGGATATTTGGAAACGTAGTTCTCCAGCCACAGCGTGCCTTCGAGATCGAGATAGTTGGTCGGCTCGTCGAGCAGCAGAAGATCGGGCTCGGAGAAGAGCACGGCGGCGAGCGCCACGCGCATGCGCCAGCCGCCCGAGAAGGACGAGGCCGGTCGCTTCTGCGCGGCCTCGTCGAAACCGAGCCCGGCAAGGATCGTGGCGGCGCGGGACTCGGCCGAGTGCGCGTCGATGTCGGCGAGCCGCGTATGGATCTCGGCGATGCGGTGCGGATCGGTGGCGGTCTTTTCCTCTTCGATCAGCGCCTGGCGCTCGACATCGGCCTTGAGCACGATCTCGATCAGCGGCTCCTCGGTGCCGGGCGCCTCCTGCGCCACCTGGCCGATGCGGGTGTTCTTCGGCAGGCTGATCGAACCGGTTTCGGACGGAAAATCGCCGGTGATCGCCTTGAACAGCGTCGTCTTGCCGGTACCGTTGCGGCCGACGAGACCGGCCTTGGTGCCGGCAGGCAAGGTCAGCGTGGCATGGTCGAGAAGCAGGCGCCCCGCCATGCGCAGCGAGAGATCGTTGATGATGAGCATGGCCGGGCTTTTGCACTGGACGTCAGCGCTTCGCAAGAGCCAGCGCGCCGGCAAGACCGCTCCTCACCGGCCACCGGTGAGGCCGACATCCCGCCAGGCTGCCGGGATCGACGGGGACGGCCGGCCACACACCAACGCTGGGCGGCAAGCGCGAGCTTGTCACCCGGGGAGTGCAGCCGGCAACCCCACCAGCCAGGTGGGGTCGATATGCTTAGGCTTTGCCCTTGCGCTTGCCCTTGCCGGCATCGGCCGGCTTACGGCCGAGGCCGGAGGACTTGGCCAATGCCGAGCGGGTGGCCGAGTAGCTGGGCGCCACCATCGGATAGTCGGGCGCAAGGCCCCATTTGGCCCGGTATTCGTCCGGCGTCAGGCCGTGGTCGGTCGACAGATGCCGCTTCAGCGACTTGAACTTCTTGCCATCCTCGAGGCACACGATGTAGTCAGGAAAGACCGAACGCTTCGGATTGACGGCCGGCGTCAGCGGCGCGCTTTCCTTGACGGCGGCGGCGCCGGCGAGCTTGCGCACCGACGCGCTGACGCTGGCAATCAGATCAGGCAGGCCGGAAGCCGGAAGTGGATTGTTGCCGACATAAGCCGACACAATGTCGGCGGTCAGCTCGATTGCGGTCTTGTCGTCGAGATTTGACAATTTTTTCACCCTCTGCTGGCTCTGAAGTCGCCAGCTGTTCTTGGAGACTTTTCTTTAGGTATCGAATCGGACAAGCCCCCCAACGGGCCCTCCTGTGCCAGTAAAGCACACGACTCAATACCGCTAAATGTTTCCACCGAAGGTGGCTATCGCGCAAGTTAGGATTTCTAATAGCCCAAAGCGGTGCGTTACATCGCGCCAAGCCCCTGTTGGCTGACCAGATGGCGCTTTCAGCACTTCGATTGATGTATAATCCTTTATAGGTTCGAAGTTTGGCAGTTACCGCCATTTCGAGCAGCTGGAGTTTTTGCGGCCAGCCCCGACCGCCCGGCGTTGTGGGAGTGCGGCCGAAAGCCCAGCGCAATCAGAGCAGATCGCAGACCGCTCCACACGCTCATTTCGTCGTGGCGGCCTGGCGCCGGAATTCCGGCCGCTCGCTGTCGGACAGAATCTCAAGGACGCGCTTCCAGCGCGCGCAGCGGCCGAAATCCCTTTGCTCGATCGCTCCTTCGGCTTTCATGGCGGCATAGAGCGGCGCTTCGACGCCGAATTCCCTGACCAGCCAATGCGCCTCCTGTCTGGCGCGCCGTTCCTCCTCGTCAAGCATGATCTTCGGCATGATCTTTAACATGGTCCCTGGCATGATCCTCAGTCTCCGAACCTTCGATGCCGACTGCGATGCAGCTGCCGATGACCAGGACGGCGCCAGCGACGGCCGTCAACGACAGGCTTTCGCCCGACAGCGCCAAAAGCAAGGTGGACGCGATCGGCGTCAGATAGGCGACGATCGCAAGCCTGCCGCCCTGGGCGAGCCGCGCCGCGCGCGACCAGAAATAATAGCCCAGCCCCATCGGCCCGGCGCCGAGATAGAGGCCAAGCGCGAGATCCGCAGCGGCCGGGCGGGCCATCCCGTCATGAAGGCACCACAGAAAGGTCAGCACCACGCCGATGAGCGCCGAGGGCAGCAGCAGGCGATCCGGCGGCAGGGCAACACGCCCGACGGTGATCGAATAGAAGGCCATGCACAGCGCCGAACCGAGGGCGGCGAGATAGCCGCCCAGGCTGCCCGCGAACAAGGCCTGCGCGCGCCCGCCCGAAATCACCAGCGCGACGCCGACGAAGCCGACCGCCGCGGTCAGACCAAGCAGCATCGGCCGCCTGGGACGTCCGAGCACGATGATGGCTGCGGCGACCATCAGCGGCCAAGTATAGGCGACGAGATTGGCCTCGATGACCGGCATCGAGGCGAAGGCGATGTATTGCAGCACCATGGTGCCGACGAGGCCGATGAAGCCGACGGCGTATGCGGCCAGGCTCCGCGCAGGCTTGCCCTTCCCCCCTCGTGGGAGAAGGTGTCGCCGAAGATGACGGATCAGGGGTGCTCCAGCTTGGTGGCGACCGCGCTCCGGCCACCATCCCTCATCCGTCTCGGCGCGCCGCGCCGGTCCACTGCCCGGGGGCGAGCCACGGCTCTCGCCCCGCCCTTCGGACCCCGCAAGGGGAGACGGAGAGGTGCGCACCAGCCTGATCATCACAAAGACCAGGCTGGCGCCGCAGAACTGCAGGAACTGCACCAGCGACACCGGATGGCTGGCCAGCAGCGTCTTGCCGACAAGGGCGTTGGTGGCCCACAGCGCCACGGCGCCGAGAGCGAAGGCCAGCGCCGCCATCGGGGCGGCGGCGCCGCTGCGGATTTCTCGCCCTCGAGCCATGCCCGGCTGCGCGCTCAGCGACGGCTGCCGTCCGGCCGGCTCGGGACTCGCTACCATGTTTCCCTTGCCCCGCCGGCGACCGTCTCGGCGACCGGTTGTGGCATGGGGTGTTCTTCGGCATGGCGGCGATAGGCCGGAAGCTGGTTGTTCCAGACATCCTCGGCCAGCTCGTTCACCCAGGCACGGTCCTGGTCGTTGTCGGCGGCGAGGTAGAACATGCGGTTGTCGTCGACATAGGGCTTGGACACCGAGCGCTGGTTGAGCACCAGGGTGACGCGTTCGCCGAGCTGGATGGGAGCGGCGCGGTGCAGCACGCCGAGGAACTGGCCCAGCGTGGCATAATTGATCTTGTGGTCGATGCGCATGATCTTGTTGCGCGGCAGGTCGCGACCGCTTTCGAGGAGGGCACGGCCGGTCTCGGAGTCGTCGCAATAGATCTCGAGATGGCCGCCGATCAGCGGATCGGTCATCGACAGCGGAATGAGCTCCGTCACCGGAACGCCATCGCAATGCCAATCGACGGCGCCGTCCCTGGGGCTCATGAAGGTGACGGTCGAGCCGACGATCGACAGCGGATAGGGTTCGAGCCTGGTGCCCATCATGTCCGAGAGCCGCTCCAGGCGCAGCTTGTCGTTGAGAAGCTCCTTGATCTCCGGGATGTAACGGTCGGCGCCGGTGATGAAGGTAAGATCGAGATGCTTGTGCACCGCGTGCTTGTCCTTGAGCTTGCGCGCCGCCTCCTCGATCGCGGTAAGCAGATCCGGGTCGTAGCCGTGGCGATACTGGGCGACCCCGAAGCCCGACACTTTCCAAGCCGTCTCATGGCCAATGATGGCCTCGCGGCTCATCGCGCAGCGCAGTTCGGGGATTGTATGGGCGTTCATTCTACTTCTCCAAGCTGGGGGCAACACTTGGTAAACAGTCAATTAATTCCCCTACCCCTGTAAATTTAGGAATGCTGGTGCTAGCCTAAGCCCAGCTTAAGGTCCAAACCGGTGCGTCTGCTCAGTCAGGTCAACCTGAATTCACTGAAAATCGTGGAGAGTGCCGCACGGCATAAAAACTTCACGCGCGCAGGCGAAGAGCAGTTCATCACCGCTTCGGCAGTCAGCCAGCGGGTGAAGAGCCTGGAGGACCAGCTCCGCTTCAAGATTTTCCAGCGCGGCGGCAATGCGGTGTCGCTGACGCCGGAGGGCGAGGCCTATGTGGCGCAGGTACGCGAGGCTCTAGAGCGCATCGTGGCCGCCAATATGGAGGCCACCGGCCAGTCCCAGGCTCATGTTCTGAAGATCTGCGTGCTGCCGACCTTTGCCGCGCGCTGGCTGTTTCCACGGCTCTCCGCCTTCCAGCGGCAGTATCCCGAGATCGAGATGCGGGTCTCGACATCCTATGCCACGCATGAATTCGCGACCTCGGAATACGATCTGGAGATCCGGTATGGCGACGGCAGTTTCCCGGGCCTCAGTTCCGAGCTTCTGTTCCGGGAGGACCTGACCCCGGTGTGCAGCCGCAAGCTGTTCCACGAGGTGCTGGGCAACAAGCCGCTGTCGAGGGTGACGCCCGACGATTTGAGGCACTTCACCCTGCTCCACTCCGAGACCTGCACCCAGAACTGGCAGTCGTGGCTGCGCTTCGCCGGCGCGAGCTTCGTGCTCGGCGAGGCGAAGAGCATCTATTTCGATTCCTGCATGATGTCCTATGAAGCGGCCAACGCCGGGATGGGCTTTGCGGTCGCCAACCGCGCCTACATGGCAAGCGACATCCGCGCCGAGCGGCTGGTGGCGCCGTTCGCGGTGCACCATCCCAACAGCGCCGGCTGGTATTTCGTCTGCCCTGGCAAGGCGATTGGCGCCCGCAAGGTGAGCTTGTTCAAGCAGTGGATCATGGCCGAAGCGGCGCTGACGCAGCGCCAATTGGACGTCGAGATCACGAACCTGCCCGTAAGACGGGCAGCGATGGCGTAAGGCACCCGTGCAAGTTTAGACATTCAAGAACGCACAGCATACCAGGCTATGTGTTCGATCTTCTACAATGAACCGGCAGCACCAATGCCTGGGACCAGCTCAGGACATTTGTTGTAGATTTCACACAATCGCTGGAATTTCTGACCACCTTCAACAGGTCTTCCGCGGCGCGCCGCTGACCCGGCGGCAAGACTCAGCTATGGTGTTTTGTGCGGCGGGCCTGATTTTCCCGCTTGGCCGGCGCTTCCCAGCTTCCTCCCAAGCAGCGCCGGCCTTTCTCTTGCCGGCGACTTTCATTCGACTATGGCTGGCGATTGCGCGGCGTCACTGCTTCGGTGGCGTGCCGGGCTGATCGCCGCCGGTGGTCGACTGCGGCACCGGGTTCTTGTCGACCTGAGGATTCTTGTCGACGGTGTCGCTCGGCGCCTTGGTGGGTTGCACGCTGTTGTCGCAGGCGGCGAGCGCGAGCCCTGCCGCAAAGGCCAGCAGCACAGGAAGCTTCTTCATGACGACCTCCTCTCGTTCGCCCCTTTTCACTGGGCAAACGAAGCGCTGGCGGTTTGGTTGCGTGGAACGGGGAACCAACCGGCACATGCCCGGTTGAACACCGAGCCCGCTCGAAGCCAAATCAGGAGATGGTCATGATCCGCCTGTTGCTCACCGGCCTATTCGCCTATACCGCCTACCGCGTCACGATGAGGATCATCGAGGAAGTGCCCGGCGACGTCGCACCGCTGGAGATGCCTGGCGACGAGCGGCGCGCGCTGCGGCGCCAGTCGGCGGCGATGGGAGTGGAGCCGAAGCGGTAGACACAGCTGTTCTCCCCTCTTGAGGGGGAGATGGCCGACAGGCCAGAGGGGGTCGTCTCGCGTCGAGCGCGGCGCTCCTTCTCGGAAGTACGACAGCGCCGGCGCTTCACGCGCGGCGACCCCCTCTGTCGCCTTTGGCGACATCTCCCCCTCAAGGAGGGAGATCCCCGTTGCGAACAAAGCGGAAACGATGCTTGATGGGCGATGAACATCGCCGCTCGTGATTCGTCCTTCGAGGCGCCCGCCTATCTCGCGCGGCTGAATGACGAGCAGCGGCTGGCGGTGGTGCATGGCGACGGCAAGGTGGCGGCGCCGCTGCTGGTGATCGCCGGCGCCGGCTCCGGCAAGACCAATACGCTGGCACATCGCGTCGCCCATCTGATCGTCAAGGGCGCCGATCCGCGCCGCATCCTGCTGATGACGTTTTCACGCCGTGCCGCGGCCGAGATGGCCAAGCGCGTCGAGCGCATCGCCGGCGAGGTGCTTGGCCGCGACGCCGCCATCATCGCCGACGCGCTCTCCTGGGCCGGCACCTTCCACGGCATCGGCGCCAGGCTGCTGCGCGACTATGCCGAGCAGATCGGGCTCGATCCCGCCTTCACCATCCACGACCGCGAGGATTCGGCCGATCTGATGAATCTGGCCCGGCACGAACTCGGATTTTCCAAGACCGAGAGCCGCTTCCCGACCAAGGGCACGTGCCTGCAGATCTATTCGCGCGCCGTCAACGCGCAGGCGCCGCTCGGCGAGGTGCTGGGCTCCGCCTTTCCCTGGTGCGCCGGCTGGACGGACCAGCTGAAGGCCCTGTTCGCGGCCTATGTCGAGGCCAAGCAGGCGCAGAACGTGCTCGATTACGACGACCTCTTGCTCTACTGGGCGCAGATGGCGGCGGAGCCGGAGATCGCGGCGCATCTCGGCTCCCGCTTCGATCACGTGCTGGTCGATGAATACCAGGACACCAACCGGCTGCAGGCCTCTATTCTCCTGGCATTGAAGCCGGATGGCGCCGGGCTGACGGTGGTGGGCGACGACGCCCAGTCGATCTATTCCTTCCGTGCCGCCGAAGTGCGCAACATCCTGGATTTCCCAAAGCAGTTCGCGCAAGGCGCCTCGGTCGTGATGCTGGAGCGCAACTACCGCTCGACCGAGACCATCCTTGCCGCCGCCAATGCGGTGATCGGCGAAGCCACCGAGCGCTTCACCAAGAACCTGTGGACCGAGCGCAGATCGTCGCACAAGCCGCAACTGGTCAGCGTGCGCGACGAGGCCGAGCAGGCCGATTACGTCTGCCAGGCGATCCTGGCCGAGCGCGAGGCCGGCACGGCGCTGAAGGCGCAGGCCGTGCTCTTCCGCGCCTCGCATCACAGCGGGCCGCTGGAGGTCGAGCTCACGCGCCGCAATATCCCTTTCGTGAAATTCGGCGGGCTGAAATTCCTCGACGCCGCCCACGTCAAGGACATGCTGGCGATGCTGCGCTTTGCCGAGAACCCGCGCGACCGCGTCGCCGGCTTCCGCGTGCTGCAGTTGATGCCGGGCATCGGTCCGTCCGCCGCTTCGCAGATCATCGAGGCGATGGCGACGTCGCTGGACGAGACGATGGGCCTCGCCCGCTTCCGGCCGCCGCAGCGCGCGGCTGAAGATTGGCCGGTCTTTCTCGGTATCTACAGCAGTCTCAGGGCCGGCGCTAAATGGCCGGCCGACCTCGAACGGGTCCGGCTCTGGTACGAGCCGCATCTTGAACGCATTCACGAGGATGCGATCACGCGCCGCGCGGACCTGCTGCAGCTGGAGCAGATCGCGTCCGGCTATCCCTCGCGCGAACGTTTCCTGACCGAGTTGACGCTCGACCCGCCGGACGCCACCAGCGACCAGGCCGGCCCGCCGCACCGCGACGAGGATTACCTGATCCTGTCGACCATCCATTCGGCCAAGGGCCAGGAGTGGAAGAACGTCTTCCTGCTCAACACGGTCGACGGCTGCATCCCGGCCGATCTCGGCGTCGGCACCAAGGAAGACATCGAGGAGGAACGCAGGCTTCTCTATGTGGCGATGACGCGGGCCAAGGACAGCCTGCACCTTGTCGTGCCGCAGCGGTTCTACCCGCATAACCAGCCGGCGCGCGGCGACCGCCACGTCTACGCCTCGCGCACCCGCTTCATCCCGGCCTCGATGCTTGCCGCCTTCGAGCAGTCGTCCTGGGCCAGCGCGCGGATGACCAACGACCCGCGCGCCAGGCCTGCGGTCAAGGTCGATCTCGGCGCTCGCATGCGCGGCATGTGGAAATAGGCTTCCAGTTTCGGCACGGCCATGCGGCAACCAAAGGCCCGGATCGGCGTTCTTCGCCCATCAACGGAGCGCGTCGATGGAGCCGACAGCTGTAGTGGCGCTGATCCTGCTTTCTTGCAGCCCCGACATGCAGTCCTGTCACCGGGCTGAGACGCGGCCGGCCATCTATGGCGGGATGAACCAATGCGCCGCCGCCCTGCTCGCCCGGCTCGAGGGCACAAATATGATCGGCAGGTGTCGAACGGTAAAGGGCCTCGCCTCCGGCCAGGGTGTCGCCGTGGTACGCGTCACCCGCGGCAACGGCTCTCACGCGACTTCTACCGACTACCTGGTGACGCGCACCGAGAGCGCGACCGAATAGACTAATATAGACTTCCATATATCCGGTCGGGGGTGTTTTTATCGCGTATTCACTTCGCGTTCGGAAAGACGCCCGTCATCTTCGGCGCGAGCGATGGAACCTTCGATTGCGCTGTTCATTTGCGTTTGCAGGTCCTGGTACAATGGGCAGATCCGAAGACGGTTATACTCGCCATGGCGGCCGATCTTCAGGACAGGGTCTGCGGCTCGCAACGACTTGCAGGATTGCAGACCGGCAAGTTCGGCGGGGCGTGCCCAGGCTGCCGCTGGCGGAGAGGAGCGGCAGCCTGACGTAAACGAGGAGAAACGGACAATGCGTTTCATCCCTTCGGCTATGAGCTGGCGGCAGCGGCTGGCCGGTCTGGCCGGTCGGGTTTTCGTCAATACCGTTGCGGCGGTCGTCGCCGGAGTCGCCATCCTGTTCCTTCTGCTTTCGCCGCACTATCAGGGCTCCGCCTCAACCCCCGACACGACGATCGGAACAGCGCAGTAAACGTACCGCTGGTATTCTTCGGGGACGGCTTGCCTGCTCCTGCCCAGCCTCGCTCTCGCGTCCCACAAAATGGCTTCCCGGCATGGAACTTCGTCCCGCAAGGCGCGTTGTTGGGCGTCCTACCCAAGACCGGAGGATGGCGGTCCCGCCATCCTCCGCTTCCATTCGAGAGGCAAGCATGTACGACAGGATGTTCTTCACCCCGGTCGCGGTCAGTGTCGGCGCCGGCCATAAGCGCATGATCGCCTCGCTGTCCGAGATGCATGAGTTCCTGACCGAGTTCGCGCCCTCGCGCCGGCGCCTGAGCTATGGCGCCGCGGCCAAGGCCTGCGAGGCCGCGCGTGCGGGAGAAATCCCGGCCGAGGCGGCCCGCGACGCGCTGATCACCTTCGCGGTGACGGCCGGCATCCTGTGGCCTGCGGACCTGCCGCCGGTTGCGGTCACACGCGGCCATGACGGCTTTGCCGCCTGACATATTGCTGCCTTACGGCGTTACCTGAAAGACTTCAGTGAACCGTGCCGGACGTGTCGTCTGCCGCCACGCCGCGCGGGCCGGAGGCCTCGACGCTCACCTGGTCGCGGCCATTCGATTTCGCCTTGTAGAGATGCTTGTCCGCGATCTGGAACATGTCGGCATAGGTCGTGATGCCGCTGAAGGCGATGCCGCCGATGCTGACCGAAAGCGGGCACGGCCGACCTTCATGCGAGAATTCGATCTCGCGGATGCGCCGCCTGATGCCTTCGGCGACCAGCCAGGAACGCGAGGCGTCGGCGCCGGGAAGGAAGACCGCGAACTCCTCGCCGCCGATGCGGCCGACGATGTCGGCGCCGCGCAGCTGCGCCTTGATCGTGTTGGCGATGATCTTGAGCGCCTGATCGCCGCAGTCGTGGCCGAGGCGGTCGTTGATCGACTTGAAGTGATCGGCATCGACGATCAGCAGCGCGCCGGTGTCGGCGACCGCGTGGCTGCGGGCCTTCTCCAGATAGGCTTCGACCAGCATGGAGAACGCGCCGCGGTTGAAGACCGCCGTCAGGCTGTCGGTCGCCGCAACAATGGTGAGCTCCTTCTGGGTGATCGCCAGCTGGCGCATCTTCCACATCAGGAAGAACAGGAACGAACCGCCGAGGATGAGCGGCAGGAACAGATCGGTGAGCTTCGCCCACAGCAGCGCCTCCGGCGACAGCGATGGGAAATTGTAGGAATCGACGAAGAAGGCGGCGCCGATGAAGAACGCCGTGCCGGCAACCGTGACCACAATGACCCTGCCCCAACTCGTCGGGGACAAATCGATGCGCATGCCTTTCTCCTGCTGCAATGGCCTATTGTGAAGCGAGAGAACAAAAGAAGTCCTAACATACCGACACCGATGCGATGGCCAGCGGCCGGTCAGGCGTAGGCGCGACCTTCCTCGGAGCGCTGGAACAGCACGAGGTCGAGCGGCACGGACGGCCGGCCGAGCACGGTGAGGCACATATGCGCCTGGCCGCGATGGTGGGTCTGATGGTTGAAGAAGTGGCTGAGCGCCGGCGCCAGCCGCTGAGAGACGGTGCGCATGTCGGTAAGCGTCATGTAGGAGAAGCGGCCGGCGAGCGCCTTGTCGCTGATGCGGCCGAGCCAGTCGAGGATCCTTTTGTCCTCCGCCTCGCGTGCCAGCCTCAGTCCGCTCAGCGTGCGGTGGAGCATCGCCGCGGTGTCCCCTGGCGCGTCGCCCTCCCCGGTAAAGCGCTTCATCCAGACGCGGTCGACGGCGAGCAGATGGTTGAGCGTGCCCAGCATGGAGCCGAAGACGGCCCCGACATCTCGGCAGAGTTCCTCTTCCGGAAGCTCGGCCGCGGCATCATAGATGCGTCCATTGGCCCATTGATTATAGGCCGCAAACATCATGAAATGCTGTTTCATTCTTTCATCCGGCTCGCAACGAATCCCGGCTCTTCGTAAACCGCAGGAACCACCCCGCCAATGACCATTATGCTCTATGATCTCGTCGGCCACGATGCCCAACGGCCATTCAGTCCGCATTGCTGGAAGGCGAAGATGGCGCTGGCGCACAAGCGGCTGGAGGTGAACCAGTTGCCGACGCGCTTCCTGGAGGTGCCCAAGGTCGAGGGCGGCGTGTCCAAGACGGTGCCGGTGATCCGCGACGGCGAGCGGGTGGTGGCCGATTCCTTCGCCATCGCGCTCTATCTCGACGAAGCCTATCCGGAGCGGCCGACGCTGTTTGGCGGCGAGGGCGGCAAGGCGATGGCGCGTTTCATCGAGCGCTGGTCCCAGCTCACGATCCATCCCTTCATCACCAGCGTGGCGCTTCTCGACCTGCACGGCATGCAGGACGAGGCGAACGCGGCATATTTCCGCGAAAATCGCGAGCAGCGCTTCGGCAAGAGACTGGAAGAGGTGGTGGCCGGACGCGACGCCGGCATCACCGGCTTCCGCGCCTCGCTGGAGCCGCTGCGCTCGATGCTGACCTACCAGCCTTTCCTCGGCGGAGCATCGCCGCTGTTTGCCGACTACATCGTGTTCGGCGCGCTGCAATGGGGGCGCATCGCCTCGCCTTACCGGCTGCTCGACGAAGGCGACAGCGTGGCGCAGTGGTTCGAGCGCTGCCTCGACCTGCATGGCGGAATCGGCCGGCAGGTTGCCGCTGCCGCCTAGTGGTCTTCCCTCTCGATAGCCTCTCGAGGGGGAGATGTCGCCGAAGGCGACAGAGGGGATCGCCTCAAATGCTGCGACGCAAAGAGAAGTTCGGCACTCCGCGCGAGACCACCCCCTCTGGCCGGCCATCTCCCCTCAAGGGGGGAGATTTCCCGGCGCATCCTTTTCGACCAGCCTGACGCAGATCGGATCGCCGTGCTCGATGCGCGTGCATTGCCACTCCGGACCGAAGCCGAAATTCTGCTGCCCGCGCTGCGGGAAGAACAGCAGGACGAAGAGGATCCCGGCAAGAACGATGGCCATGAAGACAATGCCAGCGATATCGCCGCGTCTGAGGTAAGGCCAGTTCATCGCCTTCGGCTCCGCCGCGATGCTCCGACCTGCATTCGAACCGCGCCCGCAGCCGCCGGATTATCCCGCAAAGAGCCGGTCCTGACCAGAACGGTTCGCCGTTTCGCAGAAACGCCGAACCGTTCTATGTGTTTGTTTTGATGCAATTCCGGACGGAAACCATTTCGCACTTTTCCAGGAATTGCTCGGAAGCCGCTTCCCCTTGGCAAGGCGTCGAGCGGCCTGTATAGAGCCCGCCACTCCAATTCCATTCCCAGAACAAGGACGACCCAATGGCGATCGAACGCACCTTTTCCATGATCAAGCCCGACGCGACCAAGCGCAACCTGACCGGCGCCATCACCAAGATGCTGGAAGATGCCGGGCTGCGCGTCATCGCGTCGCGCCGCGTGTGGATGAGCCGCCGCGAGGCCGAGGGCTTTTATGCCGTGCACAAGGATCGCCCGTTCTTCGGCGAGCTGGTGGAATTCATGTCGTCGGGCCCGACCATCGTCCAGGTTCTGGAAGGCGAGAACGCGATTGCCAAGAACCGCGACGTAATGGGCGCCACCAACCCGGCCAATGCCGCCGAAGGCACGATCCGCAAGGTGCATGCGCTGTCGATCGGCGAGAATTCGGTGCACGGCTCGGACGCGCCGGAGACCGCCGCGCAGGAGATCCGCTACTGGTTCTCGGACACCGAGATCGTCGGCTGAGCCAGCTGACAGCAGGAAACGAGGCGGCCCGGTTCCTGCCGGAGCCGCCTTTTCCTTTAACCTGGGTGAATGCGGAGCCGCTCGAAGCACCTATGGTTGTGCGCCCGGCGATGGATGCTCTGCGCCCCGCGAGCATCTGTCGCGTCTCCGTCCCAAACTGAGAGGACGCGATGATCAATCCCCATGTCTCGAAGAGCGGCATCGCCTATCCTAGCGATCTGGCTCTGCTCAAGCGCATCTATGACGAGGTCTGCCAGGAGCGCGGCCTTACCCCAGGCAGCCCCGAAGCCTCGGCCCTGGCCAAGGATGCCATGGACATTTTTGCGGCCGGCATTTTCGACGAAGTCACGATCAGCCGACGTCTTCGTCGAAGCTGATCGAAGCGGCACGCGGTTCAATCCCCTTCGCCGTAGCGGACCACCTCGACCTTTTCCCTGGTGATCAGGCAGCTCTTGGTCAGTGCCTTGATCTGCGGGATCAGCGCGTCGATCTTTTCCGGCGCGTCGACGATCTCGACGACGATGGGCAGGTCCTGCGACAGGCGCAGGATCTTGGCCGTGTGCAGCACGCTCGAGCGGCCGAAGCCGAGGGGCCCCCTGAGCACCGTGGCGCCGGCCATTCCGGCCTCCCGCGCCGTAATGACGATCGCCTCATGCAGCGGCTTGCCGTCGGCCGACCTGTCATCCTCGCCGAAGAATATCCTGAGCAGCACGCATTGGCTGGGAAGTTCCATGTTCTCCTCCCAGATTACCGGTTGATCCTGATCGCCATGGCATAGCCGAGCCAGGCGGCCGCCAGCGACAACACGACCACACTGACAAGATAGGTCGCGGCGAGGCCGAGGTCGCGCTCGAAAAGCAGGATGAAGGTGTCCAGGCTCATGGCCGAGAAAGTGGTGAGACCGCCGCAAAAGCCGCCAGTGACGAACTGGCGGGCGGTCGGGCCAATCATCAGGCGCCCGTCCGGCCGGGTCAGCGTGGCGAAGAACGTGACGACCCAGGAGCCGACGACATTGACGAAAGCCGTTGCAAGAAGCGCGCTGAGGCCGAGCAACGAAACAATGACATAGCCGGAGAGGAAACGCGCCAGCGAGCCGATGGCCGCACCGCCGCCGACCGCCAGATAGAGTTGCGCTGCCTGTCTGTCCTTGCCTCCCATGGCCTTTACCCCGCCATCCAGACGACGGCAAAGAAGCCGGCCGCGACGAAGAGCACGCACGCCGCCGATGAAGCAACGACATTGAAGACGGCGAGCCGCCCCTCCCCGTCCAGCGCCAGGTTCAGCGTCTGCAGGCAGAAGGAGGAGACGGTGGTGTAGCCGCCGAACAGACCGACGACGATGAAATCACGGACCAGATCGCTGGCGAAGACGCCGCCGACCGTGCGAGCCGCGCCGGCAAAGCCACCGATGGCCAAGGCGCCGGAGACGTTGACCGCCAGCGTGCCCCAGGGAAAGGTCTCGCCGACCGCGCGGCCGACGATGCCCGAAAGGAAGAAGCGGGATATGCCGCCGCAAAACCCGCCGATCAGGACCAGGGCGCAAGCCGCAAGGGTCATTGCTTCATGCCTCTCCATTTACGGCCCGAGCCGCGTTGACCGAACAGGCATGTTGCGAGCGCACAAGCAGATCCTGCCGCGCAGAGCACGCCTGGCAGGAGTCATCAGCCCAGATGCGAAAAGCTTGGGCGGTTTCGGGGGAACCCCATCCCCATTCTTGCAGCGGCGAAACTAGGTGTTTCCGCCATTCCGGTCAATCGGCGCTGGAGCCTGGCAAGGAGACCGGACGCCTTCACCATTGGCGATCTCGCCATGTTCGAGAAGGCGATCCGCAAGCTGCTGCTTGAAATCGCCGGCCAGCCCATACGGGCGAGGCTCGCTTCCTATGCACGCTCGGCGACATTCGATTGCGCGATGCCCGGCTGCGCGCTGGTCGGTTCACGGCAGTGCAGCACCCGCCGCCCCTCGCGGCGGGTCGAGACGTCACTTTGCCTCGCGCTCCTTCACATTCGCATGAAGGTTCGCTGCCTCGGTGTCGGTGGACGGCGTCCTCATGTCCTCGCCTCCGAACGGGCTGCCCTGTCCAGGCGCGAGGTCGCCGCTATGGCCGGCCTTGTTGGTCTGGAACGCCTGGCTGTCCGGGCTGAGCCCATGCTCAAGCGCGTTGACGAGGTGGTCGTCCGCCTTGGCAAGGCCGGCGAAGGCGATCAGCGAAAGGCTTGTGACCGCAAGGATGAGCGCGTGCTTTTTCATATCTGGTCTCCTTTGAGTAGCCAGATCGAGCCGCTTTCGGTCTGGCGGCTTCAACGAAGGATGTTCTTGGGAAACATCCCTTGTGCCTGCCCGCCATCTCAGAAGGGAACGCTTCGGGTGTCCGGATTATTCCCGGAAAATCTCGGGGTCGGACCGACCCCATCGTAGGAACGACGGTCCGGGACTTGCCGTCAGGTATCAACGGCGGCAAGGAGTGCGGTTCAATGGTAGAACGGGGCCAAGCCCCGGAACCAGGCCGGGCTTCATCCGCCCGACTTCCAGCGGTCGGCGGCTTCGTCGTCGGCTTCCTTGGCCTCGACCCAACCGCCTTCGGAGCCATCGGCAAGATGCTCCTTCTTCCAGAAGGGCGCGCGCGACTTCAGGTAATCCATCAGGAAGTTCGCCGCCTCGAAGGCGGCCTGCCGATGCGACGAGGCCGCGACCACCAGCACGATGTTTTCGCCGGGCGCAATCTTGCCGTGGCGGTGGATGACGGTCAGCCCCTGCAGAGGCCAGCGCAGAACCGCCTCGGCGGCGATGCGGCCGATCTCGGCCTCGGCCATGCCGGGATAGTGCTCCAGTTCGAGCGCCGAAAGCGCGCCCTGCTCGTCACGGCAGAGCCCGGAGAACGTCACCACGGCGCCGATGTCGGCGCGGTCCTTGGTCAGGGCGGCAATCTCGGCGGCGACGTCAAAATCCTGGCGCTGGATGCGTATGACAGGCGCCACGGCGCTCGCCACCTCAGCCTCCGGTCATCGGCGGGAACAGCGCGATTTCGCGCGCGCCCGCTATTTTCTCGCGATGGCCGACATGTTCCTGGTTGATGGCGACACGGATCACGTCGGAATGCTGCAGCGCGTGCTCGTATTCCTCGCCCCGCGACTTCAACCAGCGCAGCAGGTCGGCGACCGTCTCGATGCCGGCCGGCAGCTCGACCTCCTCTTCCGGCTTGCCGATGCGCTCGCGCACCCAGGCGAAATAGATGAGCTTCGTCGACATCTTACTCGTCCATGATGTGCTTCAGGCCGGCGCGGAAATAGTCGTAGCCGGTGTAGAGCGTGACGAGCGCCGCGATCCACAGCAGCACCAGCCCGATCTGGGTGGTCAGCGGGAAGATCTTGTCGCCGGCCGGGCCGACCAGAAGGAAGGCGATGGCGATCATCTGGATGGTGGTCTTCCATTTGGCAAGCTGCGTCACCGGCACGGAGACCTTGAGGGCCGCCAGATATTCGCGCAGTCCCGACACCAGAATCTCGCGGCACAGGATGATGATCGCCGCCCATAGCGACCAGCCGGCGATGCCGGCATGGCGATCGGTATCGGCGGCAAGCAGAAGCAGGCAGGTGGCGACCAACAGCTTGTCGGCGATCGGGTCGAGCATCTTGCCGATGTTGGAGGTCTGCTGCCAGGCGCGGGCGAAATAGCCGTCGAAATAATCGGTGATGGAGGCGAGCAGGAAGATGGCCAGCGCCGACCAGCGGGCGAAGTCGGACGACTTCAAATGCCCCTCGAGAAAAAAGCACAGCACCACCAGCGGCACCGCGATGATACGGGCGTAGGTGAGAATGTTCGGCAGGTTGAACGCGCGCTGGGCCATGTCGTCTCGGGAATTCTCCTCCGCCTGCTACTCAAATCAGAAGCCAATGTGGGGGGTCAACAGGCGAGATTCGATTGGTCAGGCAAAAATAGGCGCAAGAATGGTCAGCTGTCATGAAAATGGTTGTAGACCAGCTTCGCGACATGCTCGGAAATGCCGTCGACCTTGACCAGGTCCTCGATCGCGGCGCGGCTGACGGCCTTGGCGGTGCCGAATGCGAGCAGCAGCGCCCGCTTGCGGCCGGGGCCGATGCCGGCGATCTCGTCGAGCGGGCTTTTGACCATCTCCTTCTTGCGGCGGGCGCGGTGCGAACCGATGGCGAAGCGGTGCACCTCGTCGCGCAGGCGCTGGACGAAATAGAGCACCGGGTCGCGCACCGGCAGCGTGAAGGAGTCCCGGCCCTTGACGAAGAAGCGCTCGCGCCCGGCGTCGCGGTCCTGACCCTTGGCGATGCCGATGGCCGCGACCCGCTCCTCGATGCCGAGATCGGAGAGGATCTGCCGCACCGCCGTCATCTGGCCCTGGCCGCCGTCGATCAGGATGACGTCGGGCCAGGCCGGGAAGCTGCCGTTGCCGGCGACCAGGTCCTCGTCCGTGCCGTTCTCGGCTTCCACGCCGTCCGAAGGCTGAGCGTCGCCATGTTCCCTGAGCAGCCGCGAGAAGCGCCGCTGCATCACCTCGCGCATCATGCCGAAATCGTCGCCGGGCGTGATCTCGGTCGAACGGATGTTGAATTTCCGGTACTGGTTCTTCACAAAACCTTCCGGCCCGGCGACGACCATGGCGCCGACAGCGTTCGTGCCCATGATGTGCGAGTTGTCGTAGACCTCGATGCGGACCGGCGGCTTCGCCAGCCCGAAGGTCTCGGCAAAACCGTTAAGCAGCCGCGCCTGCGTGGAGGTTTCGGCGAGCCTTCGGCCGAGCGCCTCGCGCGCGTTCTGCAGCGCATGGTCGGTCAGGTCCTTCTTCTCGCCGCGCTGCGGCACCGAGATCGCTATCCTGCGCCCGGCACGGGTCGACAGCGCCTCGGCAAGCAGTTCCTGTTCCTGCACGGGCTGGGAAAGCAGCAGCGTGCGCGCGGGCAGTTTGTCGTCGTAGAACTGCGCCAGGAACGAGCCCAGCACTTCGGCTCCCTCCAGTGCCGGATCCGCCTTCGGGAAATAGGCTCGGTTTCCCCAGTTCTGGCCGGTGCGGAAGAAGAACACCTGGATGCAGGTCTGGCCGCCTTCCTGATGGACGGCGAAGACGTCCGCCTCCTCGACCGTCTGCGGGTTGATGCCCTGGTGCGCCTGGACATGCGAGAGCGCCGCAAGGCGGTCGCGATAAATGGCCGCGCGCTCGAAATCGAGCTCCTCGGAGGCCTGCTGCATGGCGGCCGAAATCTCGGTCTTCACCTTCTGGCTGCGGCCGGAGAGGAAATCCTTGGCCTCGGCGACCAGTTCGGCATAGCCCTGATGCGAGATCTCGCCGGTGCACGGGCCGGCGCAGCGCTTGATCTGGTAGAGCAGGCAGGGCCGGGTGCGGTTCTCGTAGAAGGAGTCCGTGCAGCTCCTGAGCAGAAAGGCGCGCTGCAGCGAGTTGATGGTGCGCCCGACCGCGCCGGCGGAGGCGAAGGGGCCGAAATAGTCGCCCTTGCGCGAGCGCGCGCCGCGGTGCTTGTAGATGCCCGGCGAGACATGATCGCCGGTCAAGAGGATGTAGGGAAACGACTTGTCGTCCCGCATCAACACGTTGAAGCGCGGCCTGAGCCGCTTGATGAGGTTGGCCTCGAGCAGCAGCGCCTCGATCTCGGTGCGGGTGACGACGAACTCCATCGTCGCCGTCTCGCGCACCATGCGGCCGATGCGGGCGGTGTGGAAGCGTCCCTGCGCATAGTTGGTGACGCGCTTCTTGAGGCTGCGCGCCTTGCCGACATAGAGCACGTCGCCGGCGGCGTTCATCATGCGGTAGACGCCCGGCTGATTGGGCAGCCGCTTGACCAAGGTCTGGATCACCTCGGCGCCGACCATGCCGTCGGCATCGCCGGCATGCGGCGTCCAGTCGATCGCGGTGAAGGCGACATCGGGTCCGGCCGGCATGGGCTCCGGCTCGACGATCTCCTCCGTTGCCTCGTCCTCGAGATCGATGCCGGGCGGCAGATCGTCGGCGGCGCCGTTTCGTCTGTGTTTCTGGTCTGCGGGAGTCATTCCACCATGCCTGTCACATCGGGCGTCTGCCATGCAAGATGCTGGCCGCCGTCGAGCGCGATCATCTGGCCGGTAACCGAGCGCGCTTCCCATAGATAGCGGATGGTGGCGCCGAATTCCGGCAATTGCGGGCCGCGCTTGAGGATCAGGCCTTCGACCTGCTTGCCGAAATCATCATCGTCCTGGCGCTTGTTCTTGAGCGTCGGGCCGGGGCCGATGGCGTTGACGCGGATGCTTGGGCCCAGCGCCTGCGCCAGCATCTGGGTCTCGGTCCACAGCGCCGATTTCGACAGCGCATAGGAGAAATAGCGCGGTGTCGGCCGCCAGACGCGCTGGTCGATGATGTTGACGATCAGCCCCTCCGCGCCCTCCGGCAGCGCGCGGGCGAAATTCTGCGCCAGCAGCGCCGGCGCCTTCACATGGATGGCGAAGTGACGGTCCCAGGCCTGCCAGTCGAGATCCTCGATACGGTCGTCAACAAACAGCGAGGCGTTGTTGACCAGCAGCGTGACGGGCCCAAGTGCGGCCTGCGAACGGCCGACGAGATCGCCGACGGCGTCCATGTCGGTCAGGTCGGCGACAACCACGGCGGCGCGCCCGCCATTTGCCTGGATGCGGCTGGCCACAGCCTCAGCCTCGGCGCCCGACCGGTTGGCGTGGATGGCGACGGCAAAGCCATGCGCCGCAAGGTCCTCGACGATAGCCTTGCCGATCCGTTTCGCGCCACCCGTTACCAGCGCAACGGCTGGGGCTTGTCTCATCTGTCAATCCTTAATCGACGCCGCGATTCCGGCAGCCGGCACAATATGACGGACCAAGGGGTTAAACACCATTTCCACCTGAGGCGGGAATGTGGCGAAGCGGCCGATACGCACGCTTGCCCGGCCCGGATCCGGGCCCGTCATAGCGCAATATATGTCGCTGGACCCCTTGAACCAAGCGGCGTGCAGCGCAACCTCATTAGCCTGCTGACATTTGCTGTGGCGAAGATGCAACGTCATGGTTCGGCCTTATTCGCGCCGGGGAATGACCCAAGTTCAGGTTCGCTTCAGCCGTATTTCGACACGACATTTGGAACCGTTGAACGCCAGGCTCGTTTATCCCCCCGGACGGGCCGGGGCATTTCATGAACAACCAAGCCTAAAGTGTCTTGTGGCTTAAGGAGTAAACAACAATGCAAGCCAATCTCAAGTTTGCGCGTCCGCTCGCGGTTGCGCTCGGGCTTTTCGCCCTCGGCGGTACCGCTTATGCCGCAGACGTCGTCACTGAAGAGCCGCCGGCACCCCCCGCTCCGGTCGCCGAACTCCCCGTGGCATCCTGGGCCGGCCCCTATGTCGGTCTGAGCGCCGGCTACGGCTTCAGCGGCCATGCCGATGCGCGCGACGTCGGTATCGATGTCGGCACCAAGGGCTTCGTCGGCGGCGTCTTCGGCGGCTATCAGTGGCAGCAGGAGAACTTCGTGTACGGTGCTGAAGCCGATCTCGGCTACAACGGCGTCAAGGGCTCCGAGGGCGGCATCACCGCCAAGGGTGGGCTTGAAGGCTCGCTGCGCGCCCGTCTCGGCTACTCGGTGACCCCGGAGATCCTGCTCTATGGCACCGGCGGTCTCGCGGCCAAGAACCAGAAGATCGAAACCGCAGCCGGCAGCGACAGCAATGCAATGCTCGGCTGGACGGCTGGTGTCGGCACCGACATCAAGATCACGGACAACGTGTTCGGCCGCGTCGAGTATCGCTACAGCGATTACGGCGACAAGGACTTCGACAATGTCGGCAACGTCAAGTCGAAGGACAACCGCGTCACCTTCGGCGTCGGTATGAAGTTCTAAGTCGTACAAGCCACGACACGAAAGAGCCGGGCCCCGCGCCCGGCTTTTTTTGTGCCTTGTGTTGAGTCCGCCGATCGGGTTGGGACTTGAGGGCGTCAGTTTCCTTCGGCAGGCGCCCCACCCGACGGCTTCTGCTGAAAACCGTCATGGGCCGGGATCGATGGCAGCCGGTCCAGCCATTTCGCCCGCGAGCGCATGACCACCTGAGCGTCGGGCCGATAGTCGGCGGGATCGGTCATGGTGGCGGCGTGGACGTGGATTTCAGCAGGCCATTTCCCGGAGCGGAAATAGAGCCTCGAGCCACAGGACGGGCAGAACCCGCGCAACGTGTCCGGGCTGCTCTCGTAGTGCCTGATGTCGCCGGTCCAGGTCAGGTGTTCCGGCCGCATTCCCAGGAAGGCCGTAAAGGGCGACGACGTGGCACGCTGGCAGTCGGCGCAGTGACAGACCAGATTGCGGGTGATCTCGCCGGCATAGGTCCAGGTGACCGCGCCGCACATGCAACGTCCCGTCAGAGATGTCATCGCGTCCTCCGCCGGCTGGCGTGTCCGGTCGAACTGCCGACGCCGCCGTTGCAGTGCAGAATAGGCTGCGCGATCTGCTCAGGCTGGCCGCTTTGCGACCTTGCCCGGCTTGCCCTTCGGCGGCAAAGTTTCGACGAAAGCCAGCGCAAGATCGAGCCAGCCGGCAAGGTCGGCTTCGGTGGCCGTTCCTTCCGGCGCGACGTGGACATAGCCTTCCATCGAGCGCCCGCCCATCTCCATGGGCCGCGCATGCGGTCGGGCAACCGCGGCCGCATGCGCGTCCTTGCCGACGCGCACCAGCAGTCCGCGCTTCGAGGTGCCGATCAGCATGTTGCCGTTGATCATGAAACAGGTGCCGCCGAACATCTTCTGCTCGGTGAAGGCGCGCCTGCCAAGCGCGACGCGCAGGCGCTCGACCATGGGGTCGGGGGCGGCGGTTGTTTTGGTGACTGTGGTGACTGATTTTGCCATGCGAACCACTTTGCGATTGCACGGCCTATGCAATCACGAATCCGAGCGACAATTCAATATGGGGAGGCACTTGGAGGAAGCTGCCGATCTCCCTCCTTGTGGGGGAGATTAGCTGTTCACCCCGGCACGCAGCTCTTCAGCTCGGGAAACTTCTCGTCGAAGCGCGCCGCCCAGCGCACGAGCCGGCTGCGGCCTTTCTCCCACTGGCCGCCGAAGCGCAGCGACAGATAGCCGAGGGTGGCGCGCAACGCCATCTGGCCGGCGGTGATCTTCTTCGGCAGTTTCGGCGGGTTGGCGTTGAGCAGGTCGAGCGCGCCGATGATCTTCGTCCACTGCCGGTCGAGCCAGG
Source organism: Mesorhizobium sp. M3A.F.Ca.ET.080.04.2.1 (assembly GCF_003952525.1). Lineage (NCBI taxonomy): Bacteria > Pseudomonadati > Pseudomonadota > Alphaproteobacteria > Hyphomicrobiales > Phyllobacteriaceae > Mesorhizobium > Mesorhizobium sp. M3A.F.Ca.ET.080.04.2.1. The sequence continues at coordinate 1,477,308 of NZ_CP034451.1, forward strand.
GCTGATGGACCATCGTCTCAGGCCGCGTGCGCCGTTCATAGACCATGGACAGCGCGCAGTCGCAGATGCCGTCGGCCAGCGCCTCCAGCACCTCGGCCTCGAGCCGCTTGTCGGGATCTCGCGGAAACAGCGCATTCTTCGACAGGCGGTTGAAATGCTGGGTGATGGCGCGGCTGTCGTAGATCGAGCGGCCGTCCTCCAGCACCAGCACCGGGATCTTGCCCAGCGGATTGGCCGAGATCAGCTCCGCCGGCTTGTCCTCGGTCTTGACCGGCACGAGATCGACCGCGATGCCGGCATAGGCAGCGGCCATGCGGACCTTGGAACTATAGGGAGAGGCGGAGGCATAGAGCAGTTTCGGCATGATCGGTTTCCCAGTTTTCTCGCGCACTGTTGACCGAACGGTCACTGGAGGGCAACGGCCAGCGGCGCCGATCCAGGCGGCCAACGCGCCGGCACCAGATTGCGCGTCGCAGCGCAACAGCAAAAAGCTCCCGGAAGCTTTGCCGATGGCAAGTTCCGAGAGCTTTGGACAGAGCGCTCCAGCTTCGATCGGCGTCACGCCGAATGGGCGAGAGGGGCGCCCACGGCACCCGCCCTCACCCGTTCGCGTTCGCGAGCGAAGCCCCGCGACTACTTCTTGGCCGGCGCCTTCTTTGCAGGCGCCGCCTTCTTCACCGCTGCCGTCGACTTGGCAGCGGCGGCCTTCATCGGCGCCTTGGCGGCGGGCTTGGCCGCTGCCTTGGCTGCCGGCTTCTTGGCGGCAGGCTTTGCCGCTGCCTTGGCGGCGGGCTTCGCTGCTGCCTTGGTGGCAGGCTTGGCCGCGGCCTTGGCGGCGGGCTTGGCTGCTGCCTTGGCGGCGGGCTTTGCCGCTGCCTTGGCCGGAGCCTTGGCGGCTGCCTTCGGTGCCGCTGCCTTCTTCACTGCTGCTGGTTTAGCGGCAGCTTTCGGTGCCGCTTTCTTTGCCGGCGCTTTCGCCGCCGGCGCCTTCGTTGTTTGCTTTGCCATGCGATGCCCCTTGCGTTTTGCCGCTGGTCATGAGTGACCCGCGCGTCAATGCATATCTGACTCGCGACTTTCTAGCCAGCGAAGCAACACAATGATTTTCATATATTGAATTTCGGTTACGAGAAACGTCCTTCAAGGCGTATCGGCGCAAAAATCGAGAGCGAATCTTTGCTTGTCCAAGTGAAGTTGCGTTGCCGAGAATTCGCGCTGCACTCTATCGCTCGATCATCCCTGCCGCGCTCCCCGCAAAATGTGAGCTTGCCATACATATTCAACAAACGGAGCCAGACCCTCCACTTCACCTTGTCCAGCAGGAAGATGTACAGGTAAAGGCCAAGCAAAACGGTCAAGCGGCCGCTGCAAATCTTGCTTTCACGAATGCGAGCTTTTCGCTCACATACATCAGATTCCGTTCCATCTCAGGCGCCGAACGGCTCGAGCTCCATCTGCAGGCGACGCGAAGGCTCGGCGCGGTGCAGATGAACGGCATAGGTATCCCAAGGCGGGGAGACCACGATCCCGGCCAGCATGCGGCCGATCTCGCCGCGATGATAGCTGCCGTGCACGACGACATGGGTCAGCATCTCCTGCCTGGTCATGCAGCCACTGTCACCATCGGTGAAGGTGAAGGCGACCGGCTCGGACAGATCGCGCTCAGAAACGGCTTCGACATAGTCGAGAAACCAGCGGTCGCTCGCCGCCATCGCGGCGCGCAACTGCGCGGGCTTCGGCGTCTCCTCGGTGTTGTCGCTGGCGTAGCCATGCGCGACGCCGGTGAGATGCGCCGAAAAGATCCGCGACACGACATGGATGTGGTTCATCAGCCGCAGCGCGGCGTGACGTTCCTTTGCGTTGCGTTGCGGATCGATACCGGCGAGCGTCTCCAGCAACTCGTCATTGGCCCAGGCCTGGTAGGCAAGCAGGCTGCGCAGCAAAATCGTGGCGCTCATCTTTGCGGCTCCGTTTGCGTTGAAGATAAATGTGAGTATCTTGTTTATATTTTTGGGGGACCTGGTCGGGGATGTCTACTCGCGTTGCAAAGCCAGCCCGGCGCATGCGCAAAGAGCCGCGCCAGGCGCGCTCGGTCGCCACCGTCGAAGCGATCATTGAAGCAGGTGCTCGCGTTTTGAGCGAACTGGGCTGGGCGGGCTTCACCACCAACAAGGTGGCGGAGGCGGCTGGCGTGAGCATCGGCTCGCTCTACCAGTACTTTCCCGACAAGCTCGCCCTGGTCGACTCGATCCGACGCCGCCACTTCGACGAGGTGCTGTCGGTCATCCGCGACGCGGCGGCCGACGAGAAGCCGCTCAGGCAATTCGCCCGCGAACTGGTGCGCGGCATGATCGCCGCGCACAGCGTCCATCCGACGCTGCATCAGGTGCTGCTCGACGAGGCCCCCGGCGACCGCGGCTCGCGGGCCGCGCATGCCTCGTTCCAGGCGCGCTATCTCGAGCACTACGCGACGGCCGTCGCGCAGTACCGCCGGCGCTTGAAAGACACGCAGACCGTGGCGCGCGTGCTCTCCTCGGCGGTCGAGGGCGTGATCCACAATGCAGCGCGCCGCAACATGCTGGATGCGCCGGAGTTGCAGAAGCAACTCGGCGAGCTGATCTGCGCCTATCTGTCCGGCCAGGGCGCGCGAGCATGAGGATAGCGGGAGGCTGCTCGCGACGTCATGTCAACGGCGGAGTCGCCGGGTGTCAGCGAGTTGCGACGACCGCAACGCTGGCGCCGGTCATCGCACCGTCGCCGCCCGCACAGCTGTGAACGCAGCCACAGGCTGTTTAGATCAGTCTGGAAAGTGCGGCCGACTTTTTACCGCAGCACGCGGCAGCGGCCGTTATAGACCATCCAGCGGTCGAAGCCCGCGACGCAGAATTCGACATTGTCGCCGATCGAGGCGAAGCCCTGGCCTTCCTCGATCAGGTACCAGATGGCGCGGTCGCGGCCATCCGACAGGCTGACCGTTGCGCCGCAATAGCGCCGGCCGATCGGCCATTCCTCGCTGGCCGGCAAGTAGCGATGCTGGTGGATGCGATGGAAGTCGGTGATCGAAACATCCGGCAGATGCGGCACGTGATGCACCTGATAAGAGAACCGGCTGGTGATCTTGCTCAGCACCCAGGGCTGACCGCAGACGCCACTGTCATCCTCCGTGTAGACGGCAAGATCGGCGGCATGCGCGGCGTGGGTGAAGCCAAGCGACGTGCCAAACGGCGTCGCGAACGAAATCAGCGCGGCAAGGGCGGAATGAGCGAAGCGAGTCATGACAGCCTCTCAGGGTCGATTGCGCGCACTGTGCGGATTCGCTCGACGCCGGTCAAGCGGTTGCGAAAACAATGGTTTCCGGAATGCATCGTTCCATTCGCAAGGTCGTCAAGCCGTTCCGGCGAGCAGCAGCCCGCCAATGACGGCAAAGTTGATCAGAAAGGCATTGCGCAGAACCTGCCGTTCCAACTCTTCGCAGGTCCAGAAGCGCAGCAGCAGGACGTTCGCGGCCAACGTGAACACGACCAGCGCAGCCGCGGCGAAGGCTGCCGCGATGCCGAGGGCAAGCATGAGCCCGGCGCCGATCTCGACCGCCGAGCCGCAGGCCAGCATCAAAGCTGGAGCCGGGACGTTCCGGCTCGCCAGATAGAAGCGCATTGCGTCGAACTTCACGAAATGCTCGATGCCGGCGAAGACGAAGACGCCGCCGATCAGAAGCGCGCCTATGATCTGGATCGCCTCTACGGGCATGTCGGCCTCCCGTGCTTTCGAGGGCTCAGTCCTGCGGGACAAAAGCGGGGTTGTAGACGATTTCCCACAGATGATCGTCGGGGTCCTGGAAATAGCCGGCGTAGCCGCCCCAGAAGGTCTTTTGCGCCGGCTTGACGACGCGCGCGCCGCCCTTGATGGCCTCAGCCATCGCGGCATCGACCTCCGCCTCGCTGCCCACATTGTGGCCGATGGTGAATTCGGTCGGGCTGCGGCCGCTCTGCGGCACCGTGGCGTCATGGGCGATGCTCGAGCGCTCGAAGATCGCGAATTTCAGCCCGCCGGCGAGCTCGAAGAATGCGACGGCACCGTGCTCGAACTCGCGGCCGATGATGCCTTCGGTCGGCAGGCCCAGCCCATCGCGATAGAATTTCAGCGACGCCTCCAGATCGTCGACGCCAAGCGTGAAGACGGTGATGCGAGGTTTCATTTCGCGTTCTCCTTTCTATATTCTTGACCACGTCCCGATGACGGATGGGGTGCGGGCAGAGCGCTCAAGGCGCCCGCAAATTTATGCTTGTTTGCCACAACAGCAGCGGCCGGCATTGAAGATTTCGGCCAAAATGGCCATCGCACCGGTGCGCAGGGAAACTGACGGCCCGGTGCGCAGGGAAACTGCCGGCGCAGATCGGAGAAGACATGGAAGCGGTGCTGGCGCGGTCAACCGGCTTCTTTTCGCGAACGGCCCGCCGGCGGTGGCCTGGCCGGCGTCTTCTCCGCGGTCTGGGTCCACCGCATGCCGCAGGAGAACGTTCCGCCCATCGTCATCACGCCGGATGCCACCATCGACCTGCAATGGATCGACGGGCGCTTCCGCGTAGCCGGTCCGGACAAGGAGCCGCAGATCGAGCGGCCCCCGGCGGGCGCCGTGATCGTCGGCTTCCGCTTCCTGCCGGGTGCTGCCGCGGGCTGGCTCGGCCTGCCGGCCAGCGAGATTGTCGGCGAGCGCCTGGACCTCGCCGAATTGTGGGGCGGCCGCGCTCGCGAACTCTCCGACGGCATCAAGCACGCGCCGGATCTCGCCGGCATGGTGCGACTACTGGAGGAGACGGTCGGCAGGCAAACGCAAGGGTGCGATGCGCTCGATCCGCTGATGGGCCGCGCCTTCGACGTCATCCATGAAGGCCTGCCGCCTGAAGCGCCGCTGCTGCCCTTCCTGGTGAGACGGCTCAACATGAGCGAGCGGACGCTGCGCCGGCGCTTCGACGACGCCTTCGGCTATGGCCCGAAGACGCTCGACCGTATCCTGCGTTTCAATCGGTTCCGGCGCCTGCGTGAGAAGGCGGGCGATGCCTCGACCGCGGTGCTGGCGATCGAGGCCGGCTATGCCGACCAGGCGCATCTGATCCGCGAGAGCCGGCGGCTGACCGGCCTCACGCCGTCGGCGCTGGCATAGCTCAGCCGCGGCCCTGCTCGCCGGCCAGCCATTCGACCGTCCAGCGCGACGGCTGCTTGACGGCCAGCGCCTTGTGCAGGGCCGGCAGCAGGACACGCAACTCGCCCTCCAGCGTGAAGGGCGGATTGACCACCACCATGCCACTGCCGTCGAGGCTGGGCTCGTTCGAGGCGGGCCGGATGTCGAAGGCGATATCGAGCATCTTTGGGATGCCGGCCTGCTTCAGCGCCGACCTGAAGGCGGCAACCGCCTTGCGGTCCTTGATCGGGTACCAGAGCGCATAGATGCCGCCAGGCCAGCGGCGGTGCGCCCGCCGCAGGTTGTCGGTGAGGCGCGCGAACTCGCCCTCCTCCTCGAAGGGCGGATCGACCAGCACGAGGCCGCGCTTTTCCTTCGGCGGCAGATGCGCGCCAAGCGCCAGCCAGCCATCGAGCTCGATCACCCGCGTCTGGAAGTCGCCGGCGAAGACCGATTTCAATTGCGCCGCGTCGCGGGGGTGGAGTTCGATCGCGGTCAGCCGGTCCTGTTTGCGCAGGAGGTGGCGGGCGACAAGCGGCGAGCCGGGATAGCGGCGCAAGCCGCCCTCGGGATTTTCGGCGCGCACGGCTTCCAGATAGGACTGAAGCAGCGCCGCCGCCGGCGGCTCGAGCGATGCCTCGATCAGCCGGCCGATGCCGCCCTGCCATTCGCCGGTTTTGCCGGCCTCGACCGATGCCAGGTCGTAGCGGCCAACGCCGGCATGGGTGTCGATGACGCGAAAAGCCTTGTCCTTCTGCTTCAGATAGTCGACCAGCCGGCAGAGCACGGCATGCTTGACGACATCGGCGAAATTGCCGGCGTGATAGGCGTGGCGATAGTTCATGGGTGCTTACCTCGTCGAGCCGCCACGGCCCCAGCGCGGCGGCGGCTGCGAGTTCGGGTTCGCCGGCGGCTTGTTGCCACGACCGAAGACCAGCGACAGCACCAGGCCAAGCAATCCGACGCCGATCAGCACATAGCCCGCAGGCCGCGCCCTCTCATCGATCGCGCCGGTGCCGGCGCGCAAGACGAGATCGACGGCGCGCATGTCGATGCCGTCGGCGTCGCCCGGACCGACAGTGAAGACGTAGGCACCGGGCGTCACGCTTTCGATCACGCCGGCCTCGTCGCGAAAGATCTTGTCGGGCAGCTGCGGACTCACCTGGCGCGGATTGTCGGTGTGGTTGAAGGACAGCGTCGAGGCGAGCGCCGTGCGTCCGCCGTTCGCCGCCGTCAGCGTCAGCACCGCGCGCTGCTGCGAAGCGACGCGCTCGGCCCGCGCGGTGAGGTCGACCAGCACCCGGACCGGTGCGTCGCCCGCTGTCAGTTGCACCGTCGCCGGCTTGAAGCGGCCGGTCTCGTAAACGCGCCAGGTGCCGATGGCGTGGCCGGAGAAATTGCTCATCGCCCAAGGATAGAGGAGACCGATGGCGCCGCCGGCGATCAGGACAAGAACCGAGAGGAAGCGCATAGAAAGCCCTGGTTATTTTTTCTTCTTCGATTGACCGCGACGCCCTTTGGCGGCCTCGCCCAGGGCAGCGTCGCGTATTCGCTCCATCTCGTCCAGAAACATCTCCAGGCCAAGCTTGAAAGTCTCGTCGAAACCGCTGGCGCCGAAATAGGCTCCGGCCGCCACGACGCTCGGATAGTCGCGCGCCAATTCCTCGTCGCTGACCGTGGTGACCGCCGACGGGCGCTTGGCGTAGCCGGCCGTCTCGTCGAGGATAGCGCCCATCAGATAGTAACCGGCGGCACGGAACAGCCGGGCACTGAGCTCGGGTCCGAAGCCGCCTGCCTCGAACAGGCCGATGATGCCGTTGAGCTTGGCGAGACAGGGCGGCGAGTTCATCCGGTAGACGACGATGAAGGGCGCAAAGGCCGGATGCTCGGTCGCGACGCGGCGGAATTCCTGCATGCCGACGCGGACCCTCTCGCGCCAAGGCAGGCTCTCGTCGGGGATCACCAGCCCGCTCATCTGGCGGTCGACCAGCGCCTCATAGAGATGCGCCTGCGAGGGGAAGTGGTGGTAGATGCTCATCGCCTCGCAGCCGAGCGCTGCCGCGAGCTTGCGCATCGAAAAGCCCGAAAGCCCTTCCCTCTCGATCACCTCGAAGGCGGCGTCCTCGATCATCTCGGGAGACAGCCGGCCGCGCGTTCGCTTTTTTTCGACAGACGAGTCCATGGCGCGCTTGACAACTTACACTGTAAGGTTCATTTTCCAAACTACCTTACACCGTAAGGTTAGCAAAGACCAGAGGAGAAACCATGTCCGTCTCTCGCATCGCTTCAACCGTTCATTCCTGCCTGCATTCGGCCTCGCTGCTTGCCGCGGTCGCGCTGACCCCGATCTTGACCGCACCGGCCAGCGCCGGCGACTACGACACCGCTATCAAGGATATTCAGTCGACGATGGGCGGCGTGCCCGGTTTCGTGAAACAATTCCCGAAAGCCGGTCTGCCCGGCGCGTGGGCCGAGGTCAAGGCCATCGAACTCAGCGACAAGACGGCGCTGTCGCCGAAGGTCAAGTCGCTGATCTCGCTGGCGGTCGCCGCGCAGATCCCGTGCAACTACTGCGTCTGGTCGGACACCGCGAACGCCAAACGGGCCGGGGCCACCGAGCAGGAAATCCAGGAAGCCGTGGCAATGGCAGCGCTGACCCGCCATTGGAGCACCATCTTCAACGGCATGCAGGTCGACTTCGACCAGTTCAAGAAGGATATGGGCGGCGAATAAATCTGCGCGGCATGGCCGCCAAGATCGGCGCGCCATGCCATTACAGCCGCAAGCAGCATGGGGAGCATTGCCGGCGTGCCTGAGGCCTTCCGTCGGCTCGCCTGTAGGCCTGGATGCATTCTCTGCACCTAAAAGTGGTAGCGCTGGCCGAGCAGTTGCAGGCCCCGGGACACGATTGAGCAGGCAGGCCCCCTCCGGCGCGGAAGTCCGGGCCGGGCAGCCGGAAGGGAGCCCGCGCACCTTCATCCCCGTGCGATCCGGGAGTGAACACCACATTCCTTAATTGCCGGCCTGACGTGAACTTTATTCCGCGCAGCTCTGCGAACGTTTAAAGCATATCTCTATAACCAGCAGCGCTTATTGACAGCGACCTGACGCTTTAGTTCGCCCTGCCTTGAATATTTCCTCCAGATCTGGATCCGAAAGCTTTTGCCGATGGGCGAGACATCTCCCCCTTAGACGACGACAACTTCAAGACCAGGCGCCGCCAGTCGCGCAAGAGCCAACCCGGCAGTCCGCGATGATTAACCAATCGCCAAGAAGCGAGGTTAACAGAACGCTAATTTTGTTGACTACGCGACTGGGAGGTATATTTTTATATACGTTGGGTGTGCAATTTGGGCGAGCAGTCCGCGATGGTGGCAACCGGCTTCGTGGATCGCGACTAGGGGCGAAAGTGTGCTGAACGGCAATCAATGGCCGTCGGGCAAAGCTCCATAACTCTACCTCTACAACGCACATCGTTGATGGCGGTCCCGGCTTGCGCCGAGGCTTCGCCGCTGTTTGGGGCTTGGTCGAGCAAAGCACTTGCTCGGCTGGGGTGATGATGCGCGTGCCGAGTCAAGGGGGCGTTATGAGTAGGGTCGTCAAGCTCAATCCTGGAGTCAACCGCAGGAGCGCCGGACGTGGCCGCGCCCTGGTCGCCGGCGGCGCCGGATTTCTAGGATCGCATCTTTGCGAAAGGCTGCTGCGCGACGGCTATGAAGTCGTCGTTCTCGACAACTTCCACACCGGCAAGCGATATAATCTCAGCGGCATACAGCGCGATCCGTCCTTCACCTGCATCAAGCACGACATCGTCGATGCGCTGCCGATGGATCTCGAAGTCAACGAGATCTACAACCTCGCCTGCCCGGCCTCTCCGCCGCACTATCAGGCCGATCCGATCCACACGTTCAAGACCAGTGTGCTCGGCTCGATCAACCTTCTTGAACTCGCCCGTCGCAACAACGCCAAGATCTTCCAGGCATCGACGTCCGAGGTCTATGGCGATCCGCTGGTTCATCCGCAGCCCGAAGCCTATTTCGGCAACGTCAACACGCACGGTCCGCGCTCCTGCTACGACGAGGGCAAGCGTTCGGCCGAGACGCTGTTCTTCGACTACTCGCGGACATACGGCATCGATGTCCGCGTCGCGCGCATCTTCAACACCTACGGTCCGCGCATGCAGCCGGACGACGGCCGCGTCGTGTCGAACTTCATCGTCCAGGCGCTGCGCGGCGAGGACATCACCGTCTATGGCAGCGGCCAGCAGACGCGCTCCTTCTGCTTTGTCGACGACCTGATCGAGGGCTTCATCCGGCTGGTGAACGTGCCCGCGGCGCCGCAGCATCCGGTCAATCTCGGCAATCCGGTCGAGTTCACCATCATGGAACTGGCCGAGATGGTCATCGACTACACCAACTCGCGCTCGAGGATCGTGCATCGACCGCTGCCGATCGACGATCCCCGGCAGCGCAAGCCCGACATTTCCGTCGCCAGGCAGCATCTCGGCTGGGAGCCGAAGGTCGCGCTCGCCGAAGGGCTCGCCCATACCACAGCCTATTTCGACGCCTTGCTCGGCAGCCGCCAGTTCGTTGCGGCACGCAGCCGCGGCCGCGCCGCCAAAGAGGCCGTCATGTCATGACACGGCGTCGGATCCTGGTGACAGGTGGGGCCGGTTTCATCGGCAGCCATACCTGCAAGCAGCTTTCGGCGGCGGGCTACCTGCCGGTGGTCTACGACAATCTGAGCCGCGGCAACGAGAAGGCGGTTGCCTGGGGACCGCTCGTGGTCGGCGACATTCGCGACAAACGCACGCTGCAGCGGGCGATCGCCGCCCATCGGCCGCAGGCGATCATCCATTTCGCCGCGCTCGCCTATGTCGGCGAGTCGGTCAGCGGGCCGGCGGATTACTATTCGACCAATGTCGCCGGCACGGCCACGGTGCTGGACGCGGCGCGGGCAAACGGCATCGACAAGATCATCTTCTCCTCCAGCTGCGCGACCTATGGCGTTCCCGAGACGCTGCCGGTCAGCGAAACCGCCTCGCAAAACCCGATCAGCCCCTACGGCCGCAGCAAGCTGATGGGGGAGCAGATCATCAAGGACTACGCCTCCGCCTATGGAACCAGATACGCGATCCTTCGCTATTTCAACGCCTGCGGCGCCGACCCGGACGGCGAGCTTGGCGAGTGGCACGAGCCTGAAACCCACCTCATCCCCAGGGTGCTGATGGCCGCGTCCGGCATGATCGATGCGGTCGAAGTCTTCGGCACCGACTACGACACGGCGGACGGCACCTGCGTTCGCGATTACATTCATGTCGGTGACCTCGCCCGCGCGCATGTCAAGGCGCTGATGCATCTGCAGGCCGGCGGCGAGAACCTGTCGGTCAATCTCGGTAGCGGCCGGGGCATCTCGGTCAACGAGATTCTCGAGGCGGTGACCCGGGTGACGTCGCGTCCCGTCCCGGTCGCATACAAGGCGCGCCGGCCCGGCGATCCGGCCGAACTCTACGCCGATCCGACCAGGGCGCGCGAGCAGCTGGGCTTCGTGGCGGAGCTTTCCGACATCGACACCATCGTCAGCACGGCCGCGCCCTTCTTCGGGCTCGTGCCGGCAAGACCGGCGGCTGCCATCTCCGTTCCGATCGCCGCCCCGGCCGCAGAAGAAGATTGCGTGGCGTCCGCAACCGTCGCCAACGAACAAAGCCAGCATGCAAGGCTGGCAGCCGTCCCCGTTAGTAATGCGTCGGGGCTGGGGCTCGCTGAGCTTGGATGAGGGCTCTCTCAGCGAGCCTCCCAACCGCCGTCGGCGCGCTCGCCGCACCACCCGACGCGGTGGCTGACGAGCCGGCCGCGCAGGCGGCGCCGCAATGCGGGGCGCCGCGACGATGACATGGCGGAGGATGCGTTTGGAAACCGCGCCGCCGCCGTACCGCCGCGACCGCGGGCCAAAGAGTGGCGTCAACCTTCCGCTTGCCGTCTGGACGGGCTCGCCCGGGATCGCATCCCAATCGAAGCGGCCCGCTTGTTCGACAAGCCTGAACCAAGCTTGTGGATTCGCAAACGCCGGTGGTCTATAGGATCAGCCGCGTTTCGGCGGTCCCGCCTCCTGCCCTGCGAGAACGGCAGGGCAAACGCCGGCGATCCGCGGCCGCACGAGCTTCGCAGTCGAAGCAGCATCCGGAACGCGGCGATGGACGCCATCGGAGAATTGGTTGAAGCGAGCAGTCTCGATAATCGTCACTCTGGCGCTGCTGGCATGGCTTGCCGGCGACTCGCGCTGGAAGATGGTCGGCGATGCGTTCGCCAGCATCACGCCGGGCGCCTTCGCGGCGGTGGCGCTGGCGCTGTTCGTCACCTATGTGCTGCGCGCGCTGCGCGTCTGCGACGAGTTCCGCGACGAGGTGGGTGGGCGCTTCGGCGCCTGCCTGCGTGTCATCCTGGTCCACAACGCCATGATCAATGTGGTGCCGTTCCGCGGCGGCGAGACCGCCTTTCCGCTGCTCTTGCGCCAGGTGTTCGGCATTTCGATCGTGCGCGCCAGCGCCTCGCTCTTGTGGTTCAGGCTGCAGGACGCCTTCGTCGTCGGCGTGCTTGCCTGCCTGGTGTGGCCAAGCCTGCATCCGGCGCTGAGGACCGCGGGCATCGCCGCGCTGATTGCCGTCGCCTGGTACCTGCCGCGCTGGGCGCGCGCGCCGCATGACTGGGCTGGACGCGGCCAGATCGTCTCGAAGCTCGGCAAGCTGCGCGACATCTTCACCGAAGCGACGGGGCGTTCCCGCTACGGCTGGTGGTGGACGGTGGCCAATTGGGCGCTGAAGCTCGCCGTGCAAGGTTGGCTGCTCGCCATGCTGCTCGGCACCTCCTTCCAGACCGCCTTTCCCGGCGCGGTCGGCGCCGAGGCCGCCGCCATCCTGCCCGTGCAGGGCGTCGCCGGTTTCGGCACCTACGAGGCGGGTGCCGCCGCGGCGCTGGTCTATTCCGGCATCGCGGTGAAGGACGGCCTGCAGGCCGCGCTCGCGCTGCACCTCTTCATTCTTTGCTCGGCCGTTGCAACCGGAGCGATCGCCTGGCTGTTTCCCTCGAAACCGACGCTGCCCGAGACCACGGGAGCCGCAAGGAAATGACCGCCATGAACGTGCTTCCCATCCCTGCCGCGGGCCTGCCCGAAGGCGCCGTCATGCCGGAGCACAGGCTCTCCATCGTCATTCCGATGTACAACGAGGCCGACAATGTCGAGCCGCTGCTGGTGCGCATCCACCAGGCGCTGGAAGGCTACAGCCAGCCCTGGGAGGTGGTGCTGGTCGACGACGGCAGCACCGACGCGACGCCCGCCGAAATACGCAGGCTCGCCGCCCAATACGGCCCGCACGTGCATGGCGTGGAACTGGTGCGCAACTACAAGCAGACCGCCGCCATGCAGGCTGGGCTCGATGCGGCGCGCGGCGACGTGATCGCGACGCTCGACGGCGACCTGCAGAACGATCCGTTCGACATACCGCGCATGGTGTATCGCCTTCTGACCGAGGACCTCGATCTCGTCGCCGGCTGGCGCAAGAACCGCCAGGAAGGTTTCTGGATGCGCAGGTTGCCCTCGCGCATTGCCAATTCGCTGATCGCGCGCGTCACCGGCGTGCGGCTGAAGGACTATGGCTGCAGCCTCAAGATCTTCCGCGGCAGCGTCATCCGCAGCGTCCGGCTCTATGGCGAAATGCACCGCTTCATTCCGGCATGGCTTGCGACGGTGACGACGCCGCGGCGCATCGCCCAGGAAGTGGTGACCCATCACGCCCGCATCCACGGCCATTCGAAATACGGCATCTCGCGCACCTTCCGCGTGGTGCTCGATCTCGTCTTCATGTTCTTCTTCATGCGCTACCGCACCAGGCCGGGTCACTTCTTCGGCGGCATCGGCATCGTGTTCGGCGTGCTTGGCTCGCTGATCCTGACCTACCTGCTCTGCGTGAAGCTGTTCCTCGGGCAGGATATCGGCACCCGCCCGATGCTGTTCACCGGCTTCTTCCTGGTCATCGCCGGGCTGCAGGCGGTGACCTCGGGCGTGCTCGCCGAGATGCTGTCGCGCATCTATCTCGAAGCGAACGGCGCGCTCGCCTATGTGGCGCGGCCGCAGCCCGCACATGGCGAAGCCGATGGCTGGCACCGGCCGAGCCTGCCGGCGAGCGCCAGGAAGAGCTCGCGCCGGAAATGACAGCCGCGCCTGACCCCTGCCCTGGAGAGCCAGCATGAGCATCCTGGTAACCGGAGCCGCCGGCTTCATCGGCAGCCATGTCTGCCGCCGTCTGCTCGCGCGCGGCGACGAAGTGATCGGCGTCGACAACATGAACGCCTATTACGATCCGGCGCTTAAGGCAGCGCGGCTTGCCCGGCTCTCGCCCAGCGAGGGATTTTCGTTCCACCAGCTCGACATTGCCGAGCCGGGGGCGTTGGCGGCCGAGCTCAAGGGAGCACCGGTCAGCGGCATCGTGCACCTCGCCGCCCAGGCCGGGGTACGCTACTCGCTCGAAAATCCGCGCGCCTATATCCACGCCAACATCGCCGGCCATCTCGAGATGCTGGAGCTCAGCCGCGCGCTGCCCGGCCTGAAGCATCTGGTCTACGCCTCGTCGAGCTCGGTCTATGGCGGCAACACCAAGGTGCCGTTCGCGGAGGACGACCGCGTCGACCATCCGGTTTCAATCTACGCCGCGACCAAGAAGGCGGACGAGCTGATCAGCTCGACTTATTCGCATCTCTACGGCCTGCCGCAGACGGGCCTGCGCTTCTTCACCGTCTATGGCCCCTGGGGGCGTCCGGACATGGCTGCCTGGATCTTCACCGAGGCGATGCTCGCCGGAAAGCCTATCCGCGTCTTCAATCATGGCGAGATGTGGCGCGACTTCACCTATGTCGACGACGTCGTCGACGGCGTCGTGGCGGTGCTGGACAAGGCGCCGGCAACCGATAGCGAGCGCCACAGGATCTACAATATCGGCAACAGCCAGCCGGTGCATCTCGGCCGCTTCATCGACACGCTGGAAAGCCTGCTCGGCGTCAAGGCGGATCGCGACAATCTGCCCATGCAGCCGGGCGAAGTGGAGAAGACTTTTGCCGACACCAGCGCGCTGGAGCGCGACTTCGGCTTCAAGCCGAAAGTGTCGATCGAGGAAGGGCTGGCGAAGTTCGTCGACTGGTACCGGCAGGAATGGCAGCCGCAAGGCCAGCGGTAGCGCGAGCGGATTGCTCTGCGCTACATGCAGCCTTCGATGAACGGGCCGCTGACCGATAGCGAGCCGTTGGTGTACATGGCGGTGCCGCTGTCGTCGGTATAGCCATGGGACTGCTCGTCGACATGCAGCTTGCTTTTGGGGACCAGCTGTCCGTTCACCTTGATGCTCTTGATGAACAGGTTGCGGTCGCCGGGCAGACCGTCACCGGCCCACTCGTCATTGATGTAGCGAATTTCGATCGTCTTCGGATTGGGCACGCCGCTGATGTCGACGCGGAACGGCTGCGCGTCGATTGCCGCCTCCTGCAGTTCCGCGACGCGGGCTTCGGCCGCCGATGCCTTGCTCTCCTTGCCCTGGACGGCGATCTCGGCGAGGCGTTTGCCGTCCACGAAGACGTCGAAGCTCGGCGCTCCCCGATAATCGGTGCCGGCTGCCTCGATCGTCAGATTCGTGGCGGTGCAGCGCCCGGCGTCGTTCTCGGCGGCAGCGACCAGATCGGTTATGCGGCGTCTCTGCGACTGCACCCATCCAGCGATGGGCTGCAGCAGCGCGCTCCTGTCGCTCGCATCCTCGCTGAATAGGTTCGTCCTTTCGCCGGGATCGGCCTTGAGGTCATATTCCTCGACCTTGCCGGTCGTGGCGTTGAAGATCACCTTTCGATCGTTCTCGCGATAACCGAACAGGTAGCCGGCCCAGGGATTGAAGAAGAAAGTCTTGTTCGGCCTCTGCTCGCTGAACAGGCTGCGCCCCTGCCACTGCTTCGGCAGCGGCAGGCCCAGTATGTCGAAGATCGTCGGGGCGATATCGATGATGCCGCCAACCGGGTGCGCGACCTGATCGTGGAACAGATGCTTGTTGATCATGATCAGCGGGATGTGGACGTTCTCGTCATACATCGCGCTGGCATGGACGTAATCGCCATGCTCTCCAAACGCTTCGCCATGGTCGCCGAGCACGACGACGAGCGTGGAATCGAGCTTGCCGGACCGCTTGAGCGATTCAAGGATCTCGCCAAGCGCGGTGTCGCCGACCTTCAGGGCGTTGAGATAGGCGTTGAATTTCTCGTCGTCCGAATAATGCACCAAACCCTTGTCGTGAGACGACGGCGCCATCTTCGAAAACATCGGACTGGCGGTGATGTAGGGATAGTGGGTCATCGCCGTGAACATGATGCCGAAGAAAGGCTTCTGCGAATCCTTGTTCATCCAGTCGATGATGGACTGCGCGGTGCACAGGTCGCTGTTGTAGTCCATGTTCTTCCACTGCTCGGAGCTGAGCTTGAAGGTCGGGGTAGCGCATTTCTGCCCGCGATAATCCTGGATCACGTCCAGTCCCTTGTTGAGGAGAAACTCGTCGACGCGCTGGAAACGGGAATCCGCACTCCAGAAAAAACCGGTGCGAAAGTTGTTCTTGGACAGCGTGTTGGAGACAGTGTCCAGCGGCAGGTACGGATACCGGCTGGTCATCCCGTAGAACGAAATGTCGTTGTAGAGCGAGGTGAGCAGGGAAAATATCGAATAGTGCGTGGACGGCGCGTGCGCATAGATGTTGTCGAAGCGGATGGAATCGCCTGCATAGGCCTTGATTGTCGGCGTCACCGGATAGTTGCCGCCAAATGTCTCGACATATTTGGACGGCACCGACTCCATCATGAAGATCAGAACGTTCTTGATCGGGTTCGGCGCCGGCGGCTTGAAGCTGGACGTCTCCGGCGGCCGCTCGCCGACGCTGGCGACATCGGGGTCGTTGGCGCCGGCGCTCATGGCGAGCATCACCGGCATCGGGCTGAACAAGGCCGACTGAACGAAATAGACGATCGGATTGTCGACCTTGGACGCCGGCAGCGACTCGGCGCGCACATGGTAGCCCGTGCCGACCAGCGCCGCGCCGACAGCCAGGACGAGCGCACCGAGAAAGGCGCGGTGACCGACTGTGTTCAGCCGCAGGCACAATCCGGCCGCGGCATAGCCAAGCACGAACACCAGCATGACGGATCCGCACAGGGTCGCGAAATCCCGGACGTTGAGGGCGTCACCCATGGCGTTCCTTGCGTCGGCATTCTGCAGGAAGTCGCCATAGACCAGCCACTGGAAGGTGAACGGCTCGCCCAGCATCTTGACGAGGTTGATGTTGGCAAATCCCCAGGCGAGCGACACCAGGATTGCAACATAGAACAGGACGGCGACCGCCGCGGAAGCGAGGCGGCTGGCCCTTGCCAGGAAACGCAGTGCCAGGGCCGCCGCGGTCAGCGAGGCAATGAGGATCAGGTCATAATAGCTTGCGGCCAGTCCAACGGGAGCGGACGCCAGGAGCCCCTGCACCGTCGTCTGCGGATCGATGATGACGCTTCGGTAGATGCCCAAGAGCAGCCAGGACAGAACTCCAGTACAGATGATCTGCAACGACATGCGCCGAAAGCGCATAGCGCGCGGCAAAGCCGCGCCCTTCTTCGAATTCGCCGCACCGTTTTCAGGCCAGCTCGTCGACCCCATGCCGCCGCCGATGTTCATATAAATACCGCCGCCACTTCGCGCTCCGGCCAGCCACAACCAGAGCGTTCAAAACCCCCAACCCGCAAAATCGGTCTGGGTTAAAAAAGAGTCAACAAAATCAAGCGTGCGTTAACCATCTCTCTTCAGGACTGGTTAACCGAGGCATCGAAGCGCAAGAGCTGCCAAAGCCGATCCGCGATTGGTCTTCGTTGGTCCCGCCGGCCGGCCGCATCACCCAAGCGCGTGCAGGTCTTCGGTGGAAATGGCCCTGAAATAGGCGGTGAATTCCCAATAATTCTCGATGCGCTCGGCGTATGGGCGCACCGGCTGCTTCAATATCTCGGCCTCGAACCGGTCGAGGCGCTGCGACCCACCGAGATAGGCTATGATCGCGTTTCCGACCAGCGGATCGGCGATATCGTTGTAGTGGATCGGGAAATAGGGCTGATTGGCTTCGAACAGCACGGATTTGATCTTGGTCCGGAACAGGTTCAGCTCGCGCAGATAGGCGTTGAACCGCTCAAGGTCGAAATACACCTTCTTGCGGCTGGGCTCGGGCAAGGGCTCGGAGGCGTGGACGACCCAGACGCCCGACGCTTCCGCCTCGAGCAGGGACAGGAACGAGGCGACCGGGTTCCTGACCAGCCAGAGCTTCTTCACGCTCTCGTCCTCGAGCACCGGAAGCACGGCGGGGCGCGTCTGCTCGGGAAATATGTGGAAACCGGCAAAGCGGGCCGACGGATCCTCGAAGATGCGCGCGATGAGCTGCTCGGGAGCAGCATCGCGCGTGCCGACAGCCTCGCGCGGCAGATTCATCTTGTCATGGTAGTCATAGCGCAGACCGACGAAGCGCGGATTGAAAATCTCGCCATGCATCACCATCCCCTCATATTGGTTGAGATGGCGATTGAGCGCTTGCGAGCCGGTTCTGGGGGAAGCGATCAGCACGAACTTCTGACAAGACTGCATTCGCACCACACCCAATGGAGTTACGCCCGAACATACACAAACGACCTCTGCGTTCAAATGTGAGCGGCCACTTGAAACGGCAACGGCGGGCGCCGTGAAGCACCCGCCGTCATCGGTCGTCCCAACACCTGCTGCGGGGTTCAGCCGCCGCGCAGGCGGGTCGGGCTCAGGCTCGCAATGGTCGACCGCTGTTCGGAAGGACAAGTCGGAAGGAACCGGCTCGCATCCGCATAGGTCATGGTCGTTATGGAATTCTTCAGGCCGCCGCGCTTGGCGATCCAGCCGCGAACCCAGCCGGGGTAGTTCTTCATCATGAAGTCGGCCGCGACCTGGTTGCCGCGCGCCCCGGCGCCATAGGGCAGGTGGAAGCCGAACGAGGCGCTGCGCGTGACGCAGACCTTGCTCTTGGGCATCGCCAGGTAAAGCGTGCAGGCCGAGTCGCACGCACCGTTGAAGCGCACGAAGCCGCCGCTGCGGCGCATCTTCAGCACGCGGATGGCATAGTCGATCACATAGCCGCCACGGTCGCCGCTGATCGTCTTCACATAGCCATTGCCGAGATTCATGCGCGGACGCAGCAATTGGTCTGCCGAGCTCGTCGAGATCATGGCGCCCATCAAGGCGAGCGCAGCGAGAAACTTCATTATCGTTTTCATTCGCGCCTCCTGCTATGCCGTGAACGGTTAGCCGGGACGCGTAAAGATTGGTTATGCCGTGTCGGTAAACTTGTAACAATCGCTTGATTGCGCAGCTGTTTTAGGCGCCGCTTGATGGTCTTGGTTTACCGGTGGCGCACAAGGATGATCACTGGAAAGTAAATCCGGCATGGTCAAAGAGCAGAGAAGCGTGGAAGCCGTGCCGGTCGATCGGGGTCAGAGGAACGTTCAATGACCGCTGGAAGCAAGCCGAAGCAGGATGGCGCTCGTCGCCGCATCTGCGTGGTCACGCATGCGATCCGCCGCGACAGCGAGGTCGAGGATGCGACGGCGTTCAGCGAGCTCGCCAGACTCTTTGCCGATGAGGGAGACGACGTCACCCTGCTGTTGGTCGCCGGCCGGGAAGCGCCCTCGCCGGAGCAGTTGGCCACGCAACGCAAGGAACTCGAGGCCGCCGCGGTCACACTCGAGGTTCTCGACCGGTCCGATCAGTTGCTCCCCTCGCTGGCAAGCCCGGAGAGCCGGTCCGCGGCCTTGCTGCACTATCTCGAGCGCTCCAGATACAATCTGGTCTTCGCGCCGCTCGAGGGTGGCCTGCCCTATTTCACCCTGCTCGCGGCCGAGACCGGCGCCTTCGCCGCGCCGCCCATCGTCCTCCTCGCCAGCGCCCCGGAGGAATGGGTGCATGAAGCCGACAAGGCCTTCATGGGCAGCACCGAGGCTATCGCTACGGCCCATATGGAAAAGCACTGCGCCGAAATGGCCGACAGGACGATCTGCGCCTCCGCGGCGCTGCGCCAATGGATGCTGTCGAGAGGCTGGAAGGTGAGGAAGGCGACGGTGCTGCCGCCACCGTTTCGGGCCGGCCGGACCGAAGCGCCGGCGTCACCGGTCGAGAGCAAGGCGTGCGAACTTGTTGCCCTGGCCGGAGCTCGGTTCCGGGATGGCCTGACGCTGCTTTGCGACGCGCTCGACATCCTCGCGCCATCGGCGCCCGAAGGGCTGACCCTCACCGCATTCGGTCCATTCGGCAAGATCATGGGCGAGCACAGCGGCGGGCTGCTTCTGCGGCGCGCCGAGCATTGGCCGTTCCGGCTCAAGCTGTTGCCGCGCGCGACCTTCCGGGAGAGGCTCGACTACCTCGCACGCAGCGGCGCCTTGGCCGTGATCCCCAGCCTCGCTGCATCGACAGGCGAAGCCGTTGCCGCATGCACCGCTGCAGGGCTGCCGTTCGTTGCAACCAATGCCGGCGCCAATGCCGAAGCCTGGAATCCTGAGGCCGGCCAGGCGCCGCTGGTCGAGGCCGACGCGGCGCAATTGGCGGCGGCCATGCTGGCGGCGCTCGACAAGCCCCCCCGCCCCGGCCGGATCGATATGTCGGGCCCCTGCCGCAAGGCATGGCTGGATTCGCGCCATGTGCCCGCTGCCCGAAAGCGCATCCGCAAGCAGGCTCGACCGGCACCCCTGGTTTCGGTGGTGATGGCGCATCGCAACCGGCCGCTCTATCTCAAGCAGGCCATCGAGGCGGTCGAGGCGCAAAGCTACGGCAATCTCGAACTGGTGCTGGTCGACGATGGAAGCGATCTGGAAGAAGCCAGGCAATTGCTGGATGCGCTGGAACCGGGCTTCCGTCGACGCGGATGGAAGATCCTGCGCTGGCTGCACAAGCATCTTGGCGCCGCGCGCAATGCCGGCGTGCGCGCCGCGCGCGGCGAGTTGATCCTGTTCGTCGACGACGATAACGCGCTGTTCCCGGAAGCCGTCGATCAGTTCGTTCGCGCCATGACGACATCGGGCGCCGACATCTGCACGGCCTTCCAACTGATCTTCTACGAGGATTTCGTGCCGGAGAACCGGGCCGATGGGCTGATCCAGTATCTGCCGCTCGGCGGCCCGGACGCGCTGGGACTGATCCACAACGTCTATGGCGATGCCAACGCGATGGTGCGCCGGGCGGTCTTCTCGCAGATCGGATTTTGGATCGAGGATCCAGGCTATGCCATGCACGACTGGGAATTCTTCGCGCGGGCCTCGCTCGCCGGGCTCAAGCTCAGGCCGATTCCGAAGCCGCTCTACTGGTACCGGTCGAAACCGGGCAGCATGTTCCGCACATCGAATTGGTATGACAACCGCCTGCCCGTCATGGAAGCGTTGCGGACGCTGCGATCCGAGGACGTCCGGTTGCTCCACCAGTTGGCCATCGCGCAGAACACGGCACGCTCCGAAGTCGACAGCGCGCGCGAGAACCTGAAATATACACCGGCCAATCGGAAATACCTGGAGCTCAGCGACCTCGAGCCCAACGGCGAGGCAGCGATCGAGGCGCTTGCCGGCATCGCCGCCTCGGTCGGCCGCAACGATACGCGCGCCGCCCTGCTTGGAGACGGCCTCGTCAAGCCGCAGCCGGATGCATCGGGCAGAGCCGAGGCGGCCGGTGCTTCAGTCGCGCTCGCCTACGAGGTGCTGAAGGCTGCAAGGCTGCTTACGCCGCGAAGTTCCGCGCTGCCGTTGCTGCTGGTCGCGCCTGACGGGGGTGGCGTGTTCCTGCGGCCGCACGCGGAGGGCCCGGTCGCCGCGTCGCTTGACCATCAGTTCCCGCCCTTTTTTCGCAGAATGGAGGCAGCCGTCGAGCTCGCCCATGCCGACGCTCCGGCAATCGAATTCGGCCTGGCGCTCGCCCGCCCCGACCAGCCCATAGACTGGCAGCAGGACATCGGCGCGCAGACGATCGGCTTCTCCGGCTGGATAATGGTCCGCGACAAATTCGTGCGCCACGTCGTGGCGACGACGGCCCGTGTCAGGCGCAAGATGCCGCTTTCGATCGTGCTCGCGGTGCGCTTCGCGGAAGGGCCGAACGGCGCTCCGAGCAACGCCTTCTTTCGGACGCTGACCCTGTTCAGCGACTAAAGCAGGGCGTTCGACATCCGAACTCGACAGGCTGCCTGTTGGCCTGTTTTTCGACGCCGAATTTCCGCGGCCGTACACGATCCAGCCTGCCAGCAGCAGCCCCTTTCGCAGACCCAAACAGGCGCTCAAGCCGTTAACCATCCCCCAGCAGGTTTCTGTCGATATGGTTGACAAATTGCTAACAAATCAATAGTATCAACAGTCTATGGGGTGTGCAGTGTATGGGTGGGCGTAATGCGTAAAATACAGTCGCTACTTTTGGGCGGCCTCAGTCTGCTGGGGTTGAGTGTCGCGTTCTCGAACGCGGCGCAGGCGCAAATCGAAGTTGCCCCGATCAAGGAAGCCGAGCTCGCCTGCGAGCAGGCCCTCAAGATCGGCACCATCGAGGCGCTAGAGGACTATCTGCATCGTTATCCGAATGCGCCGACGGCCTGCAAAGCGCTGGCTTTGAACAGCCTGTCACAGTTTGCAGCCGGTGGTGGAAACGGGAACGGTGGGGATGGCGGCGGCCGCTACGGCGGATAAGCGCCGATTTTCTCGATAAATGTCAGGCGGACGCGCCGTCGCGAAGACGGCGCGTCGCTTGCTTTGAGATGAACTCAGCGTAGCGATCCGAGGTTTTCATCCAGCCGAGATCCACGAGCTGCGCGGTGTCGCGATAGCGGACGGAGCGATGGTCGCGGAGCGCCAGCTTCGGGTTTCGCTCCAATGCTTCCATGTAGGCTGCACGTTCCTCGAGGGTCTTTTCCTTGAGCTGCGCATTCTCGTTCAGGGACGACGCCGACTTTTGGCGGAAGCCCCAGACGAATTTGAAGTGCAGCAAGGCAACGCGCAGTTCGCTGAAGCTGACCTTGGTGAGGGTGTGCTGCGCCACGTGGTAGCTTGTGCCCCGCCCCCATCGCACGATCGGCACTTTCGTCAGACAGGGCGGAAACGTCTGCTTGAAGCGGCCGTGCCAGAAGACACGTTCTCTCACACCGCCGAACATCTGCTCCGGCGGATAGAGGCCGTCGCGGGGCCTCAGCCATCCCGGCTCGGGATCGAAATAGGGCGAGGCCTCGAGCAGCGGGAGCTTGCCGTCGTAGCTGCATTCGGTCAGCGGTCCGTCGGCATACATGTCGATCATCGAGCCGATGACGGCTTCGGCGCCGGTCGACTGGAGATAGGCGCAGAGCTGCCGCAGATTCGTCTGCTCGCAATCGGGATAGACGAGAAGCTCATCGGCGTCGATCGATAGGCACCAATGGCCGCTGCCGAAGACGTTCATCAGCGTGTTGATCCATTTCGGCGGATCGATGTTTTCGGCGAAATGCGATCCTTCGGTGTGGAAGCAGTGGCTGTCCGGTTGCTCCAGGATCAGTTCGCGCGTTCCGTCCGTCGAGCCGTTGTCCAGAAAGAAGAATCGGTCGACCCCGAGCTTGCGATAGTGGTCGAGGATGTGCGGCAGCAAGGCCGCTTCGTTGCGCAATCCGACAAAGCAAAGGATCTCGTCGTGGGCCATGTCGATCGGCCGGTCATCCAGTCGCGCGAGATGTTTTGGGGATTGAAAGCCAACCATCCGAACGTCATCAATACGGTTGAGCGAAGGCAGACGCGTGTTATGCACCCAAGACAATTATCAAAGTGTTATCCAACTGTTGGCAAGACTGCTTCGCGTTGGACAGGCTGACAAAGCTGGACTGAGCTGGGATTGATTGGGGGACCGATTGAGCGTTGGTTCTAAGAAACGAGCGGTGCCCGCCGGGAGGCGGCAGGCGAGCCAAAAGCCCCGCAACGTGTGCATCGTTTCGGAGGTCGAGTTCGGCTCGACCGTGACGGCCGATCCCGGCTCGGCGGTCTACGCCCTGGCCCAGCACCTTGCGAAGACCGGCGACAGGGTGACCTTGCTTTGGGTGGCGAGCCCGCTCGGCAGCCGGCCTGACGCGGAGGAGATCGCGCGGCTGGCCAAATGGTGCTTCGACAATTTCCTGGTGCGGCTCGAATTGCTGCCGCTGTCGCCGGAGCTGCTGCGCGGCGACGAAGCGAGCGACAAGAACTCGGTGGCTGTCTACCACTATCTCAAGCAGAACCCGTTCGACGTCGTCTATTTTTCGCTCGAAGGCGGGCTGGCGCATTTCCCCACGGTTGCCAAGCGCACCGGCGTGTTCCCCGATCCGCCGGTGATCGTCGTGCTCGCCCACGAACCGCTGATCTGGAAGCTGGAAGCCAACTCCCGGGCGATCGAGCACAAGGACCAGATGACGGTCGCGCATATGGAGAGGACAGCGGCCGAGACCTGCGACCATCTCGTCGTCACCGGCCAGTCGCTGCTCGACTGGATGACCAAGGCGGGATGGAAGTTGCCCGCCAGTCGTCACATCGCCGCCCCGCTGCCGCCCGAGGAGTGGCGTTCGAACTTCACCGTCGATCACTACCGGCCCCGGGAGCGGCTCAGCCCCGAAGTGGTTCATTTCTCCGGCACGGAGGCGCGCGGCGGGCTGACGCTGTTCTGCGATGCGCTCGATCGCCTGGCCGACAGCGGCGTCACCGACCTGTCGGTGACGGTGGTCGGCGCATTCGGCCATGTGCTCGGCGAGCATTCGGGCGGCATGATCGTCCGACGGGCGCGGCAATGGCCGTTCAAGCTGAAGCTTCTGCCCATCCGGGACGAGCCGCAGATCTTCAAATATCTGCGGCAGAGCCATGCGCTGGTGGCGATCACTCATTCGGCCGCCCATCTTCCGCTGGATGTTGTGACGTGCCTCGACGAAGGGATCGCGTTCGTCACCACGGATGTCGGCAGCATTCGCGACGTGATCCATCCGAGCTCCGCCGATGCCGTCACCATGAAGGCTTCCGCCGCAGCGATCGCGGCCAAGATTGCGTCGGTCATGGAAAGCCGGTCGTTCGACCCGGCGAAGCCGCAGCACAACCGGGATGCGCGCGAGAAGGCCTGGAGCAGGCTGCACGCGAAATTCGCAAAACAGGCCGCCAAGCCCGGCGGGCTCGGCCGGGGCCGGCTGCCGCTGGTCTCGATTATTACGGCGCACTACAATCGGGCGCGCCTGCTGCCGCAGGCGATCGCCTCGGTCCGGCGCCAGGACTATCCCAACATCGAACTGGTCCTTGTCGATGACGGCAGCACCGATCCCGAGGCGATCCGGCTACTGGCCGAGCTCGAGCCGGAGTTCAAGCAGCGCGGCTGGCAGATCATCCGGCAGAAGAACGGCTTCCTCGGCAAGGCGCGCAACAACGGCATCCGCCACGCCAAGGGGTCGTTGATCCTGTTCCTGGACGACGACAATGCGCTGTTCCCGAATGCGGTCAGCACCTTCGTCTCCGGCATGTTGAGGTCCGGCGCCGATATCTGCACCACCTTCGCCAAGTGGCTCAACGAGCCGTTCGTGCCGCCGGACACGAAGAGCGGCTATATGCTGTATTTCCCGGTCGGCGGCCCACCCGACATCGCGCTGATCACCAACCCTTATGGCGATGCCAACGCCATGTTCCGGCGCGAGGTGTTCGACAAGGTCGGCTACCTCAACGAAGAGCGCGGCTTTTCGGCAAGCGATTGGGAATTCTTCCTGCGCGCCGATCTTGCCGGCCTGGAGATCGTGACCATCCCGGAGCCGCTCTACTGGTACCGGTCTTCGCCGACGGGCATGAACCGGAATGCCGAGTGGCTGAGAAACCGGCGGCCGATCATCGACGTGTTCCGCAAGCACAAATTCGCGCGGACGGACATGTTCGTGCAGCTCGGCATCAGCTCGAACACCGCCAGCCACGAGAAGGAACTCAACCTCTGGAACCTGGAGCTGCGGGTCAAGGACGACCGGTATCTGCGGCTGAGTTCGGCTGCCGCCAATTCCGCAGATGCGATCCAGCTGCTGGCTGAGATAGCGGCGCGCGAAGGCAGGGCCGACACGGCGATCTCGCTGCTCGCCCATGCCGGCCGATCCGACTTCACCCTGGGCGTTGTCGACATGCTCAACGCCTCGGCTGAGGAGACGGTCCCGGAACTGCACTCCCTGCTGCATCGCGAGCAGTACCTCTCGGCCGAGATCCTGCGACTCGCCCATGTCGGGTCGTATCCAACCGATTCGGATCTGCTGACCTATGTCGAGCAATCGCCGGACCAGCTGTTCGTCCAGGCCAGCGGCGGCGCCGTTTCGATGGCGCTGCTGAAGGGCGTATGCCCGCCAGGCACGGTCGGCGCGAGCTGCTGGGTCTATCTTGATGAAGCGGTCACGGAACCGGCGCAGTTTCAGATCGCGCTCGTCGATGCGGATAAGCGGGACTTCGGTCAGCTCGCCGAACTGCTTGCAAATGGCGGCAGCGGCTGGGCGAATGTGAGCCGTCCGCACGAACCGCGCGAAATCATGGCCGATGCCGATGGACCTGCGGATGGCAGGCGCGATCTGCTGCTGGCCGTCAGATGCGCCGACAGGCAGCCGGACGCGAAGGTGCTTGGCGGCTTCTCCAGCATCAAGATCCGCAACGTGGTTTCACCCGGCGGGCGGCGCCCACGCCTCAATGCGCCGCAGCAGCGCCAGCGCATGCGCCGGCTGAGCGGCGAGGAACTGAAGCGTGCGACGCTGACAACGAACTATCCGTCCGAGTTGCCGGCGCTGCTCGTTGCCGGCGACAATGGCGGCATTTTCCTGCGGCCGAGCAACCATGGTCCCGTGGTCGCCGCCCTCAATTCCACTTTCCCGGCCTTTGCCCGAAGCGTGATCGCAACGGTGGAGATCGCGCATGAGGATGCTTCCCCCTTCGAGTTCGCCATGGCACTGGGGCGGCCGGAAGAAAAACTCGTCTGGAAACACGATGCTCCGGTCGGCGCCTTGGCCTTCTCCGGCTGGACACGTGTCGCGAGACCCTTCGAGCTGCATGACCTGAAGGTCTCCATCCGCGAGATCGATCGCAAATGGCTGACGATCCATCTGGCGATCAGACTGCCACCTGGTTCCAAGCCCATGCCGTCCAACGCTTTCTGGCGCAAGCTGCTGCTGGCGTGGGACTGACGCCGGTGCCAATCGCGCGAACGTTACCTTGCGAGGACCGCGAAGTGCAGTAGTAGACGGCGGCGAGCCTGGGAGGTGCCACGAAGATGAAGAGCATTGTCGGCCTTGCCGTTTTCATTATTGCCGTCAGCGCGGCATTCTTCCCGGCGGTCGCACAGGAAGGTGACGTTGGACCAAAGTGCACCCAGTGGAACTCGCACCGGGTCCTGTTCACGAAGGGTGACGGCAAGATATCGGCCGAATCCGCAAAAGCCCTGGGAGAGTTCGTCAATGGCGCCGGCCACGATTGCGGGTACAGGCTCTATGCGACTGCGAGCAAGGAAGGCGGATACGACAAGGCGTATGACATTGCCGGCCGCAGGCTGAACGCGACGAGCGACTTCCTCAAAGCACAGGGCGTCAAGCCGGAAATGGTGCTGGCGCTTTCCTATTGGGTCGATGACGGCGCCGCCGACACGAGCCAAGCGCGCAGCGCCATCCTCTACACCTTGCCCAAGCAAGGCATCTCCTGCCGGCAGTATGAGAAGCGCAGGCCGGAGCAGGTCCATCTCGTCTTCGCCAGCCGCTCCTCCGTGATTTCAGCGAAGGTGAAACGCGAGCTCGAGAAGTTCGCCGCCAGCATTCGCGACACGCGCTGCAACGTGGAGATGACGGCGCTGGCGGCCAAGGAATTTACCGGCGCCAACGCTGCCAAGATCAACAAGGATCTGGCCAAGCGGCGCGTGAAGGCGATCGAGAACATTCTGACCGCGGCGGGCATCGACAGCGACCGGCTGGTCGACACGAAAGTGGAGTATATTGGCGACAAGAAGCCGAACGTCGCCAAGAATCGCCTGGCCACGGCGTCGCTGATGTAGCTGCGCCAGCTTGCCTGAGCATCAAAACGCGTAGCGTTGATCGGATTCAGGCGACGCGCATTGAATTTTTTGTTTTTGGATGCATGTCGTTCCCCCCAAAACCGCTGCGCACCTTTGGGCGACATCCATCAGGCGGCGGCGCGCCAGGCGCCGGGCGAAAGCCCCTTGATCGCCTTGAACACCCTGGTGAGATGGCTCTGGTCGGCGAAGCCGGTCGCTGCGGCGATCTCGGCCAGCGGCATGTCGGTCTTGATCAGCACCGAGGCGGCGCGGATGCGGCGATCACGCAGATATTGCCCCGGCGTCATGCCGACGGCGCGGCGGAAGTCGCGAATGACCTGGAAGCGGGTGACGCCGGCGGCCACCGCCAGATGCGCAAGGTCGAAGCCGATTGAGAGATCGGCCGCAATCATCTCGCCATAGAGACGAAAGCGCCGACTCGCTTCGCCATCATCGGCGACCCGGTCGGCGCGCTGGCCGGCGCCAAAGCGGCCGACGAGTTCGCGCAGCACCACAAGCATCGCCGCTTCCTGCTCGAGCCCCTGCTCCGCCAGCCGATGTGCCTGCACGAAGGCCCTCGCCAGCGCGGGCGCTTGCACGACGCCGTGACGGAACATCGGCAGTCCCGGCAGTTCGAGTTCCGCGGCGATCTCGGCCATCAGGGCGACGTCGGGATAGCAGGTGCGGTAGGCCCAGCCGGACGGCGCGCCCTTCTCGCCGTCATGCGGCTCTTCCGGGTTGACGATGATGATCGAGCCTGCCGTCGCCAGATGCCGGCGAGGGCCCATCCTGAGCTTCTCGACACCGGCGACCACCACGCCGAATACCCAGGTCGGATGGGTGTGCAAGGCATAGGCATGGTCGCGATAGCGCGCGGCGAGCATTTCGAGGCCGCCGAGGCCGTCATGCCGCGTCAGCTTTGCCGCTTCGCGTTCCCGTTGCTCGCTGGCATCGCTCATGGCAGCAAGCCTTCTCGAAAACCGCCCTGCCCGTCAATCCCGTTCAAGACGCCAAGCGAAGCCGCCGGCTAGATCGGCGCATGCACACGGAGGCAGGACGATGCAGGAAAACGACGAGGTAGCAGCGATCGTGCCCGAGGCAACCGGCTGGCGCCGGTACATTCATGCCAATCCGGAACTCGGCTTTGCCGAGCATGAGACGGCGGCGTTCGTCGCGGCAAAGCTCAAGGAATTCGGCCTTGCGGTGCATACGGATGTGAGCGCCACGGCGGTGGTGGCGACGTTGGCGAAAGGCACGAGCGGCAAGGCGATCGCTCTGCGCGCCGAGTTGGACGCGCTGCCGATCAAGGAAGCGACCGGCCTTGCCTATGCATCGCGCAACGATGGCGTGATGCATGCCTGCGGCCATGACGGCCACACCGCCATGCTGCTCGGCGCGGCCAAGCTCTTGGCCGAGAGCGAGAGCTTCGACGGCACGGTGGTGTTCGTCTTCCAACCGGCCGAAGAGGTTCTGGGCGGCGGCAAGAAGATGATTGCGGACGGGCTGCTGAAGCGCTTTCCGGTCGAGCAGGTGTTTGCTGTCCACAACTGGCCGGGCTTTCCGGAAGGCCATATCGGCGTGCGCGCCGGAGCGCAGATGGCCGCGGTCGACGATTTCGAGATCGTCTTTCGCGGCAGCGGCTGCCACGCGGCGATGCCGCACCAGGGCGACGATCCGCTGCTGGCCGCGGCGAGCTTTATCACCGCGATCCAGCGGCTGGTCAGCCGCAGCGTCGATCCGCTGTCGCCTGCCGTGCTGTCGGTGACCCAGATCCATGGCGGCCGCTTCAACAATTTCGTGCCGGGCGAGGTGAAGGTCGAGGGCACCTGCCGCTTCTACGACCGGGCGCTGTCCAATCATTGCGCCGCCGAGATCGAGCGTGTCGCGCAGGCGAGCGCGGCCATGCATGGCGCCAGCGCGGAACTCACCTACAAACGCGGGTACCCGCCGGTGGTGAATCCGGCCGATGGCGCGGCGCTCGCCGCCTTGGCCGGCGCGGATACGGTGGGTACGGAGCGCGTCTCGACCGAGTTCCAGCCCAGCATGGGCTGCGAAGACTTCGCCTTCCTGCTGCAGGGCGTCGGCGATGGCGCCTATCTCTGGATCGGCGCGGGCGATGTCGGTCCGGGCGCCGGGCTGCATGGCGACCGCTTCATCTTCAACGAAGCGATCATCCCGATCGGGATCCGCTTCTTCCTCAACCTCGTCCAGCGCGCGCTGCCGGTCGGCGGGCGGTAGACCAACTCTAAGAAGGTGCGGAGCGGTTTTCCCTCCGGAACCTGCGCGAAAACAAACTTTTGAGCGATTGCCAAGCAGGGCAATTTCGCACAACGGTCCTCGCGAACCGAAACGACCGCGAGACCTGATGCCGCCGGACACCACCGTGCTCATCACCGGAGCGCGCGTGCCGGTGGCACTACATCCGGCGCGCCTGTTCGACGGCGCGGGCCGCCGCTGGCGTGGCGAAGCCGACAGGTTCCGGCGCGACTGTTCGCACCCCATATCGAGCTCCTGGCGGAAGTCCATAACAAGCATGCCTTCATCCGGCTGGCGGGGCGCCTCGGACTGGCGACTCCAGAAACGACATTGCTCAATTCGCGCGACGATCTGGAGGCAGTGCGCAGCCGCTCGCGCGCGTTGGCGTTCAAAGCCCGTCTGGTCGCGCTTCGCCAACCTACGCGATTCACCCTCGGTTGCAGATGAAGTCGACTGTAAGTATACAGCTCCTGCAGGGGTGACCTATGACTAATATTTTTTCGCGCTTTGTTTCTTCGATCTTTGGCGGCAAACGAGATGTGGAGGACAAAGCTGGCTCATCAAGCACAGTCAAGGCCGCGCTGCCCGGCAACCTTCAGCACTTGTTCATCGAACCTTCCGGTAGGGACGTCACGGAAGCGCTTGACGGTTGGAAGTGGATCGGCCTTGACGGACTTGAGCCCGCGGCGGTTTCGGCCTTTGGCGATATCTTCTTTCGTGCCGCTGATGGATCGGTCAAGCATTTAGACATGATCGCGGGGCGCCTGACCCAAGTGTCTCGCACATGGTCGGAGCTCGAAACGCAGTTGAACGATTCCGGTCGTCAGGATGATCTTCTGCTGGCCAGCCTAGTGGTGGCGGCGCGACGCAAAGGTTTGGTTCTCGACAGGGGCCAATGCTACGACTTCAAGAAGCCACCGGTACTTGGCGGTGGAATGGAGGTCGACCAAATGGAGAAGACATTCTTCGTCGTGAAGGTCCACATAGCCGGGCAAATCCACCGGCAGGTAAAAGATCTTCCGCCAGGCACGAAAATCAACAAGGTAACGATGAGCGATCACTGAAGGCTCTCACGCCTTCCGCTCCCAGCGCCGGTCGGGCGTCTGCTGCCAGTAGGTCACGGCGTGGCCGGCTTCCTTCATCGCTTTCCAGTATGTCCGCGCGCTTTCGACCTGCGCCGCGTCATGGCCGTCGAACAGGAAGACCGCCCGCTCGTAGCCGGAAAGTTCCGGCGGCGCGGCGCCGTCGACGAGGAAGCGAATCTGCGCGGCATTGGGGTTGCCTTCGCCGGTGGTGAGCAGGATCGGCTGCTCGGCCGGATGGGCTTCGCGGTCGGTGGCATGCGCGAGAAAGGAATCGTCGCGGAACGTCCACAGATGCTGGTCGAGCGCATCGCGCCGTTCCTCGGTGCCGGTCTGCACGACCGCGCGCCAGCCGCGCTCGACGCTGCGCTCAAGCAGGCCGGGCAGCGCCTCTTCCAGCGTCGATTCCGTCAGGTGGTAGAACAGGATGTCGGCCATCCTTGCAAAGCCTAGCCTTCGTAGTTGTCGCGCACGAGCCGGTCGAGCAGGCGCACACCGAAGCCCGAGCCCCAGGACTGGTTGATCTCGCTCGCCGGCGCGCCCATCGCGGTGCCGGCGATGTCGAGATGCGCCCAGGGCGTGTCCTTGACGAAACGCTGCAGGAACTGCGCGGCGATGATGGCGCCGCCGTAGCGGCCGCCGATGTTCTTCATATCGGCGTTCTTGGATTCGATCAGCTTGTCGTATTCGACGCCGAGCGGCATGCGCCAGACCCGCTCCTGCGTCGTCTGGCCAGCGCCGAACAGCTTGCCGGCGAGCTCGTCATTGTTTGAGAAAAGACCTGCATAATGCTGGCCGAGCGCGACCATGATGGCGCCGGTCAGCGTCGCGAGGTTGACCATGAATTTCGGCTTGAAGCGGTCATTGGTGTACCAGAGCGCATCCGCCAGCACGAGGCGGCCCTCGGCGTCGGTGTTGAGCACCTCGATCGTCTGCCCCGACATCGAGGTGACGATGTCACCCGGCCGCTGGGCATGGCCGTCGACGGCGTTCTCGACCAGGCCGATGACGCCGACCACATTGGCCTTGGCCTTACGCGCTGCCAGCGCATGGATCAGCCCGGTGACGGCGGCGGCACCGCCCATGTCGCCCTTCATATCCTCCATGCCGGAGGCCGGCTTCATCGAATTGCCGCCGGTGTCGAAGGTGACGCCCTTGCCGACGAAGGCGATCGGCGCTTCCTTGGCCTTGCCGCCCTTCCACTGCATGACGGCCATGCGGGCGCCGCGCGGCGAACCTTGCGCGACGCCGAGCAGCGATCCCATGCCGAGCTTCTTCATCTCCTTCTCGGTGAGGACCTCGACCTCGACGCCGAGCGCCTGCAATTCGGTGGCGCGCGCGGCGAACTCGACGGGGCCCAGCGCATTGGCAGGCTCGTTGACGAGGTCGCGCGCGAGCAGCACGCCGTCGATCACCGCCTCTTCGCTGGCGAAGGCCTTCTTCGCCGCCGATGGATCGGCGCAGTGGATGGTGATCTTGGCCGGCTTCGGCTCGGCTTTCCTGGCGCCGTTCGCCTTTGCCTCGGCTTGGCCGTTGTCCTTGTCCTTCCGTGTCTTGTACTTGTCGAAGCCGTAGCTGCGCAGAAGGATACCGGCGGCAAGGTTCGCCGCCTGCCGGCCGTCGGGCTGCAGTTCGGGAAGATCGAGGATGACTGCGACCTCCGTTGCCTTGCGCAATGCGGAGGCAACGGCGCCGCCGAGCTTCAGCCAGGCGTGGTCCTGGAGGTCAGCGACCTTGCCGGCGCCGATCGCCACCAGCCGGTCGACCGACGTCCCTTCCGGCGCCAGCACCTCCGCCGTGCTGGCGAACTTGCCGGAGAAATCGGCGACCGGAAACGCCCGAGCCAGCGCTCCCGCCGGGTCGCAAGCCTTCGCGGCTTCGCCCAAGCTACCGCCGTCGGCCGCAAGCACGAAGACGCTGCCTTTCTTGGGCGCGGCGATTTTGGCAAAGGCGATCGAAGGTCTCGAAGTCATCATTTCCTGCTTTCGGGTGAGGTGCCGCGAACCGGCTTTCAAGCGTGCGCGACATTTGGTCGTTTTCAGCCATTTGGCAAGACTTTGGCCGAAATCGCTGTCTATATCGCCGCCGAACACAGCGAAGGATTCGGCGCGGCGCGACTTTAGTCTCCCGCTACAACCTATTGTTAACCATCAATGTTTTGCATTTCTTATTCATTGACGCGGAGACTCCGCCGCGCCGAGGCGCGCGGCGTGGGGAGACAAACCGGACCGGACCGCCGACGGAGCCAGTTGTGCAGGCATCAGCGGATGACTACCTTGTCGGCGGGCATGATGCCGTTCGGCACAATCGAGAAAAACCTTCATGAAGGTCGTTGAACGCTACATCATGCGCCGCGCCGCCGCGATGTTCCTCGCGTCGCTGGCTTGGACGCTGGCGATCGTGTGGACGACGCAGGTGCTGGCCAAGATCGACCTCGTCACCGATAGCGGCCAGTCGGCGCTGACCTTCTTCGAAGTCGCGGCGCTGATCATTCCCTCGATCATCCCGATCGTGGTGCCGTTCGCGCTGGTGGTGGCGGTGGCGCAGACGCTGAGCGTCATGAACTCCGACTCCGAGCTTGCGGTCATCAACGCCGCCGGTGCTTCCCGCTGGACGATCGCGCGGCCGATCCTGCTGCTCGCCTTGGCTGCCAGCGTTTTTTCCCTGGCCGTCGACAATGGCGTCGACCCCTATGCCAGGCAGAAGAACCGCCAGCTGGTGGCGGCCTCGCGCGCCGACCTCCTGTCGCTGATCATCCAGGAAGGCACGTTCCGCAAGATCGACGACGGCCTGTACCTGCAGGTCGGCGAACGGCTTCCCGACAACCGGCTCGGCGGCATCTTCGTCGCCGATTCGCGCGAGGAAGGCGCCAGCCTGGTCTACTATGCCAAGAGCGGCAGCGTCGTCGAAAAGGGCGATGAGAAGGTGTTGATGATGAATGACGGCGTCATCAACCGCAAATCGGTGACCGGCGACCTCTCGGTCATCCGCTTCACCTCCTACGCCTTCGACCTCTCCGCCTTCATGTCGGCGGCGAACGAGATCATGCTGTTGCCGAAGGACCGCACGACGCAATACCTGCTCAACCCGGACCCCAACGACAAGATGTTCCAGCGCAAGCCCGGCAGCTACAAGGCCGAGCTCGACCAGCGCTTCTCGGAATGGTCCTATTCGCTGGTGTTCGCGCTGATCGCGCTGGCGGTCGCCGGCGACGCCCGCTCGCACCGCGAAGCGCGCATTCATCCGCTGATCACGGCCATCGCCATCGCGCTGTTCGTGCGCTGGCTCGGCTTCTTCGCCGCCGGCAAGGCCGACAAGGTGCCTGCCTATGCCTATATGGTGTACGCCGTGCCGATCGTGGCTTCCGCCGTCGCCACCTGGTTCATTCTCTCATCGCGGTCGATGGAGCTGCCCTCGGCCTGGGCCGACTGGATGGCGAATTTCGCCGGCCGCGCCAGCGAGAGCTGGACGAGGCTCAAGCTGCGCCTCTTCCGGCGCGCCTTCGGCCAGGGAGCCTGACCATGGGCTGGACGCTGGGCCGCTACTTCTTCTTCCGCTACGTGGGGATCACGATCTGGTTCTTCCTCGGCCTGCTGGCGCTGGTGTTCCTGATCGACTTCACCGAGCTTTCCGGCCGCACGACGGGGCTGCCAGGCTTCACCTACGGCACGGCGCTCGCCATCTCGGCGCTGCGGATGCCGATGATCATGCTGCAGACGGTGCCGTTCGTCGGGCTGTTCTCGGCAATGGCGACGCTGGTGTCGCTCAACCGCAAATACGAGCTGGTCATCGCACGCTCGGCGGGCGTTTCGGCCTGGCAGTTCCTGTTTCCATGCTGCGTCGGCGCGCTGCTGTTCGGCATATTGTCGGTCGGCGTTCTCAACCCGATCGCCGCGCACGGCTTTTCCTGGTCCGAGCAGATGGAGAATCAGCTGCGGGCCGGAAAATCGAACACCGTCGCTGCCGATGCCACGCCGTGGCTGAGACAGAAGACGCAGTCCGGCGACACGATCATCGGCGCCCGCGCCATCCTCAACCAGGGCCTGGAAATGGCCGATGCCGTGTTCTTCGCCATCGACCAGAAAGGCAACATCGCCGAGCGCAAGGATGCGGCGCGGGCCTATCTGCGCGATGGCTACTGGGAGTTGCAGGACGTGAAGGTGTTCAAGGACGGCAACATCCGTTCCTTGCCCACCGACCGCGTGGCGACCAACCTGAAGCCGGAATTCGTGCAGGAACGGCTGGCGCGCCCGGAAACGATTCCCTTCTACGACCTGCCCAGCAAGATCGAGGTTGCCCGTTCCTTCGGCCTCAAGGCAAATGCGTTCGCCATGCAGTTTGATTCGCTCGTGGCGCTGCCGTTCCTGCTCGTCGCCATGACGCTGATCGCGGCAACAGTTTCAATGCGATTTGCGCGGATGGGGCAGTCGGCGACGATGATTCTGGGTGGCGTCCTAGCCGGCTTTCTGCTTTATGTCGTCTCGGTACTGGTCAAGGCATTCGGCGTGGCGGGATTCGTGCCAACAGTGGTGGCTGCATGGGTTCCGGTTGTCGTGGCTATGTTCTTCGGGGTGACGTTCCTGCTATACAAGGAAGACGGCTAGTGAGGGAGGCTGGATTGCGCAGCCATAGGCAGGCCGGTTTGGCACGCCTCTATGGGGCGACCGCCTTGGCATGCCTGTTCGCCTGCGCGGTGCCGACGGCGCCCGCCCTGGCACAGGACATCACCGCGAAGCCCGTTCCCTCCGGCACGCAGATGCTGCTTGCCGCCGATACGCTGGTCTACAACAACGACAACCACACCGTGACCGCCGTCGGCGGCGTGCAGATCGACTATGGCGGCAACAAGCTGGTCGCCCAGCGCGTCGAGTACAACCGCGACACCAAGCGCCTTGTCGCCAGCGGCGCCGTCGAGCTGATCAACAGCGACGGCACCAAGATCAATGCCGAGCATATCGACATCACCGACGATTTCGCGGACGGCTTCACCAACGCCTTGCGCGTCGAGACGGTCGAGCAAGCCTATTTTGCCGCCGAGAGCGCCGAGCGCATGGGCGGCGTGCTGACGACCTTCCACAATGGCGTCTACACCGCCTGCGAGCCCTGCGAGGACAAGCCGGACAAGGCGCCGACATGGCGCGTCAAGGCGCGCAAGATCATCTGGAACGGCCAGAAGAAGACGGTTCGCTTCGAGAACGCGAATTTCGAGTTCTTCGGCTATCCGCTCGCCTATCTGCCGGCGTTCGAGATCGCCGACCCCTCGGTGAAACACAAGAGCGGCTTCCTGATTCCCGGAATCACTTACAACACCGACCTCGGGGTCGGCGTGAAGGTCCCCTATTATTTCGCCCTCTCGCCGACTTACGACCTGACCGTCACCGGTACCGGCTACACCAAGCAGGGCTTTCTCGGCGAAGCCGAATGGCGCCAGCGCTTCAACAATGGCGAGTACACGCTGAAGATAGCGGGCATCCACCAGCAGGACCCCGACACGTTCATCGACGCCAGCGGCCACAACGTGAATTCGGGCGCGGCCGGCGATCCGAACAAGTTCCGCGGCATGATGGGCACCAAGGGCCAGTTCGCCATCAACGAGCGCTGGAACTTCGGCTGGGACGTGCTGCTGCAGTCCGACAAGAATTTTTCGCGAACCTATAACATCGACGGCTACAGCGATCTCGTCCACCAGTCGTCGCTCTATCTGACCGGCTTGAGCGACCGCAATTATTTCGACGTGCGCGCGATGCGCTTCTCGGTCCAGGAGAACACGCTCTCCAGCGATCCGACGGCGCGCGCCGGCGAGCAGCCCTGGGTGCTGCCTTCGCTCGATTATGCCTATATCCCCGACATGTCGGTGGCCGGCGGCCAGCTGTCGCTGAACGTCAACGCGCGCGCCATCAGCCGCGATCGGCTGGATGCCGTGCTGGAGGATGTTTCGGATCCCACTTCGGTCAACAATGTGCGCGGCATCGAGGGCCAATCGACCCGGCTGACAGCCGAGACGGAATGGAAGCGCACCTTCACCACCGATGGCGGGCTGCAGTTGACCCCGCTGCTCGCGCTGCGCGGCGATGCCGGCTACGTCAACGCCAATTCCGCCTCGCTCGAGGCGGTCAACCAGATGGCGACGAACCTCGGCGAGCAGGACGACATGCGCACGTCGCTTGCCCGCTACATGGCCACGCTCGGCCTCGAGATGCGCTGGCCGCTTCTGTTCTCGATGCCGAGCTCGAGCCACATTCTCGAGCCGATGGGCCAAGTCTTCGTGCGTCCGAACGAGCAGTATGTGGGCGGCCTCGCCGTTCCCAACGAGGACGCGCAGAGCTTCGTCTTCGACGCCACGACACTGTTCGAGCGCGACAAGTTCTCCGGCTACGACCGCATGGAAGGCGGCACCCGCGCCAATGTCGGCTTCCGCTATTCGGGTTCCTACGACAATGGCTGGGCCACCAATGCCATCTTCGGCCAGTCCTACCAGTTGGCCGGCCAGAATTCCTTCGATGCGCCCGACCTGGTGAATGCCGGCGCGTATTCGGGTCTGCAGACCCCGAGTTCCGACTATGTCGGCCTGGTCGGCTTCAGCAGCCCGAACGGCGTCTCCGGCTCGCTTAGCGGCCGCTTCGACGAACAGTCCCTCGAGGTGAGGCGCGCCGAGGTGAAGGCCGCCTATTCCGGCCTGCCGGTCTCGCTTAGCGCCAAATATGCCTTCATCCAGGCGCAGCCGCTCTATGGCTTCGCCACCGACCGTCACGAGGTCACTCTCGGCGCGTCGACGCATCTGGCCGAGAACTGGCGCGTCTTCGGGACCAGCACTTACGATATCGAGCAGAACGTGATGGTCAAAGACGGCGTCGGCTTTGCCTACAACGATTCCTGCTTCACCTATGTGATGACGTTCGCGCAAACGCGCGATTCGGTGACCAAGGAGCTGTCGCAGAGCGTCGGCTTCAACCTGTCGTTCCGCACCCTCGGCGATTTCGGCTCGTCGACCAGCGCCGTCGACACGATCCAATAGGCGGGGCGCGGGCAAGCGGCTTCGGGCAGACGAAGGCAGGATCTTGGTGCGAGTTCCCAGCCCGGGCCTTGATTTGGCGCATGATCTCTCGAAAATGCGCGTGATTCCAATGCAGGTGTTGCGGCGACATTGTTTCGCCGTATAGAGCGGGCATGGGGTCGGCCACTTGGCATGTCCCGAAATCGGGGTCGATTTTCGGAAGGATCATGCGCAGGATCAAAGGCTACAGCGTTCCTTGCGCGTCCGGGCGCGGCGCTATGGCAGCGGGATGAATTTGGGAAGGTGAGATGAGGAAGTACCTGTTCTCGGCAGGATTCGCGCTCATGCTGGCGGTGACCTCGGTTTCGATCGCGGCGATGACGCCGCCGGCATTCGCAAGCACGATCAAATACATCGTCAACAACATACCGATCACCACCGGCGATATCGCGCACCGGGCCGCGTTCCTCAAGCTGCAGCGCAAGAAGGGCAATGCCGGCCAGGAGATGATCGACCAGACGCTGCGGCTGGCCGAGGCCAGGCGGCTCGGCATCCGCATCACCGACCAGCAGGTCGACGCTGCCTATCAGCGCTTTGCTTCCAACAACAAGATGCCGCTGGGCAAGCTTGACGCCATCATGTCCCAATCGGGCGTGACCAAGGAGCACTTCAAGGAGTTCATCCGCGCCCAAATGGCCTGGAACCAGGCGCTCGGCGCGCGCTACCGCTCCGGCGAAGGCGGCTCGGTGACCGAGCAGGACGCGGTGCGCCGCATGCTCGACAAGGGCGGCGCCAAGCCCTCCGCCATGGAATATATGCTGCAGCAAGTGATCTTCGTGGTGCCGGCCTCCGAGCGCGGAGCAACGCTTGCCAAGCGCAAGCGCGAAGCCGACGCCATGCGCGCCCGTTTCAACGGCTGCAACACCACGCGCGAATTCGCCAAGGGGCTGATCGACGTCACCGTGCGTGATCTCGGCCGCGTGCTGGCGCCGCAATTGCCGCCGGACTGGGCTGAACAGATCAAGGCGACCAAGGTCGGCAGCGCCACGCCGACGCGTGCGACCGA
Organism: Mesorhizobium sp. M3A.F.Ca.ET.080.04.2.1; assembly: GCF_003952525.1. Lineage (NCBI taxonomy): Bacteria > Pseudomonadati > Pseudomonadota > Alphaproteobacteria > Hyphomicrobiales > Phyllobacteriaceae > Mesorhizobium > Mesorhizobium sp. M3A.F.Ca.ET.080.04.2.1. The sequence goes on from NZ_CP034451.1 coordinate 1,515,995, forward strand.
GCGCGGCGTCGAGTTCATCGGCATCTGCTCTTCGCGCGAGGTTTCCGACGACAAGGCGGCTCAGATGGTGTTCCAGGCCGAAGGCGGCAACGACAAGGATGCCGACGAGCTCAGCAAGAAATATGTCGACGAGCTGCGCAAGAAGGCCAAGATCGTCGAGCGCTAGGACGCCGGGCCAGGCGGCGTGACCGGACAGATTGACCCCGCCGCGCCCCAAGCCAATATGGGCAGTCTGTCCCGCGAGACGGCATGAGCATGCCAAAGAGAGTTGCGCCGCTGGCACTCACCGTCGGGGACCCTTCCGGCGTCGGGCCGGAGATCGCCATCGCCGCGTGGCGGGCCGGCGACAGCGCCGGCGTGCCCCCTTTCTATCTGCTGGCCGATCCGGCCCTGATGGAAGCGCGCGCGCGTGCGATCGGTGCCAAGGTGGCGCTCACCGAAACGCTGCCGGCGCAGGCGGCGCAGCACTTCGCCCGCACGCTGCCCATCGTTCCGCTCGAGGCGCGCCATCTCGACCGTCCCGGACAGCCGCAAACGGGCAACGCGGCCGGTACCATCGAGGCCATCGACCGCGCCGTCGCCGACTGCCTCGCCGGCCGCGCCGCCGCGGTCGTCACCTGCCCCATCGCCAAGAAGCCGCTCTACGATGCCGGATTCCGCTTCCCTGGCCATACCGAATACCTGGCGCATCTGGCATCCCGCCACACCGGGGCGGAAGCGACCCCGGTGATGCTGCTCGCCGGCCCCGAACTGCGCACCGTGCCGGTCACCAGTCACATCGCGCTGGCCGAGGTGCCGAAGGTGCTGACGAGCGAGATGATCATCGTCACCGCCCGCATCACCGCCGCCGATCTCAAGAGCCGCTTCGGCATTGCGCGGCCGCGGCTTGCCATCGCCGGGCTCAATCCGCATGCCGGCGAAGGCGGCGCGATGGGCGCCGAGGATATCGCCATCGTGCAACCCGCTGTCGAGGCACTGAGAGCGGAAGGCATCGATGCGGTCGGACCGCTGCCGGCCGACACGATGTTTCATCCGCGCGCGCGGGCTCTCTATGACGCGGCTCTGTGCATGTATCACGACCAGGCGCTGATCCCTGCCAAGACGCTCGCCTTCGACGAGGCCGTCAACGTGACGCTGGGCCTGCCGTTCATCCGCACATCGCCGGACCACGGCACGGCCTTCGACATCGCGGGCAAAGGGCTGGCGCGGGCCGACAGCCTGATCGCGGCGCTGAAGCTCGCCCGCCGGCTTGCCGACAGCGGACGTGCCACGGCGGCCGCATGAGCACAGGCGCTCGCGCATGACCATCGACGGATTGCCGCCGCTGCGCGAGGTGATCGAGCGTCACGGCCTGCAGGCAAAGAAGGCGCTCGGCCAGAATTTCCTGCTCGACCTCAACCTGACCGGCAAGATCGCGCGCGCGGCCGGCGACCTCAGCGCGACGACGGTAATCGAGGTCGGCCCCGGCCCGGGCGGGCTGACCAGAGCGCTGCTCTTCAACGGCGCGAAACGGGTGATCGCCATCGAACGCGACGAACGCTGCCTTGAGGCTCTCGCCGAGGTCTCCCACCACTATCCCGGCCGGCTGGAGATCATCGCCGGCGATGCGTTGAAGGCAGACTTCATCACTCTTGCCGGCAAGGCGAATGGCGGACCGGTGAAGATTGTCGCCAACCTGCCCTACAATATCGGCACGGAACTGCTTGTCCGCTGGCTGACGGTGGCTGAATGGCCGCCCTTCTATCAATCGATGACGCTGATGTTCCAGCGCGAGGTGGCCGAGCGCATCACCGCCTGTCCGGGCAGCGACGCCTATGGCCGGCTCGGGGTGCTGGCGGGCTGGCGCACGGAAGCAAAGATCGCCTTCGACGTGCCGCCGCAGGCCTTCACGCCACCCCCCAAGGTCACCTCCTCGGTCGTGCATCTGATGCCGCGCGCAATTCCCCTGCCCGCCGATGGACGAAGGCTCGAACGCGTCACCGAAGCCGCCTTCGGCCAGCGCCGCAAGATGCTGAGGCAAAGCGTGAAGAGCCTCGGCGGCGTGGCGCTGCTGACCCGCGCCGGCATTGACCCGACGCGCCGCGCCGAGACGCTGAGCGTGGAAGAGTTCGTACGGCTGACGAACGCGGTGTAGCTCTCTTCTGCCCGCATACCGGGAAAAGGAAGGGATCCTTCTAACAGTTCGACGCGGCGCTTCGGCCAGCTCTACAACTCCTTATCGTTGGCGGCTGGAGCGTATGTCGGGTCTGGCGCTTGTCATTCAACAGCGAACGCACTTCCAGACTCGCATCGACGCCGACATCCGGGATCGGGCATCTGCGGTGCTTGAAAACATGGGTCTCACGGTTTCGGATGCGGTTCGGATACTTCTCACCCGCACTGCCAATGAGGGCGCGCTGCCTATTGACCTGGTCACAAACAGCGAGGCGCACGATGTGTGGTTCCGCGCCAAGGTGCGCGAGGCGCTGGAAGATCACCGGCCCGATATTTCTGACGATCAAGCCGAGGTGCATTTTGCGGAAGCGACGCGCGGCAGCGCGTCGCAAGGCTGATGAATCCAAATCTTGAAGATCGTCTGGTCAGCGTTCGCGCTTTCGGATCGCGACGGAATATTCACGCATATCGAGGCCGAGAACCCGGCGGCTGCGATAGCAATCGATGAGCGGATTGTCGCCGCGACAGTCCGTCTTCGGGACTTTCCCGAAAGCGGTCGGCCAGTCGCCGCTACTCCGTCTTCTCGTCCAGCAGCCCCGAGACGAAGTCGAACAGGCCCGGCCGGCGGTCGCGGCGCAGGCGCTCGGCGGTGACGATGGCACGGACCTCGGCGAAGGCGCGGTCGAGGTCGTCGTTGACAATGACGAAGTCGTATTCCTTCCAGTGCTCGATTTCGAGGCGGGCATTCTTCAGCCTTGTCTCGATGACCTGCTCCTGGTCCTCGGCGCGGCGCTTCAGCCGCGCCTTCAACTCCTTCATCGAGGGCGGCAGGATGAAGATCGAAACGATGTCGGCACGCATCTTCTCCTTGAGCTGCTGGGCGCCCTGCCAGTCGATGTCGAACAGCATGTCGCGGCCTTCGGCCAGCGCCATTTCCGCCGGCTCCCGCGGTGTGGCGTAGCAGTTGCCGTGCACCTCCGCCCATTCGAGCAACGCGTCGGAATCGCGCAGCCGCTCGAATTCGCGCATGCTGCAAAAATGATAGTGGACGCCTTCGATCTCCGAGCCGCGCCGCGGCCTGGTGGTGACGGAGACCGACAGTTCCAGGCTTGAATCGCTCTCCAGAAGATTGCGTGCGATCGTCGACTTGCCGGCGCCCGACGGTGACGACAGCACCAGCATAAGCCCGCGGCGGCGGATGCGGGACCCCAAATCCTTCGCGGCCATCGGTTCCTTGGCAACCATCCCGGTCACTCCAGATTCTGGACCTGTTCGCGAAACTGGTCGACCACCGCCTTCAGCTCCAGACCGATCGCGGTGACCGCGGCGGCGTTCGACTTGGAGCACAGCGTATTCGATTCGCGGTTGAATTCCTGCGCCAGAAAATCGAGCTTGCGGCCGATGGCGCCGCCGCTCTTCAGGAGCGCTCTCCCGGAGGCCACATGCGTCTTCAACCGGTCGATCTCCTCGCGGATGTCGGCCTTGGTGGCGAGGAAGGCGGCTTCCTGATGTAGGCGGTTGGCGTCCAAATTGGCAGAGACATCCATCAGCAGCCGCACCTGCTCGGCGATGCGCTCGCGGATCGCCGCCGGCTCCCGCGACGGATCGGCCTCGGCCCTCAGCGTCAGCGCCTCGATGGCATCGATGTGGGCGGAAAGCAGAAGGCGCAGCGCCTCGCCCTCGTTCTGCCTGGCCTCCTCCAGCCCCACCAGCGCTGCGTCGAGCGCCAAGAGGATGGCGGCATCCAGGGCGGCCCGCTCCTCCTCGTTCTCCAGAGTATCGGGAATGTCGAGAACGCCGCGCAGAGCAAGCAGGCCGTCGGCGGTAGCCGGCGCGGTGCCGAACTGCTCCTGGAGGCGCTTGGCCAACCCAGCCAAGTCCTTGAGGAAGGCTTCATTGACCACCGGCTGCGCCTGCTGCGCGGCGGCGCGGCCGACCGTCAGGGTCGCCTGGAAATTGCCGCGCGCGAAGCGCTTCTGCACCGTTTGCCTGACCGCGGTCTCCAGGCGGTCGAAGCCTTGCGGCAGCCTCAGCCTGACCTCGACGCTCTTGCCGTTGACCGATTTCACTTCCCACGCAATCGACGTGCCGTCGCGTTCGGCGACTGCGCGCGCGAAACCGGTCATGCTCTGCACGTTCATGATGAAGTCGTCCCCCTGTCGCAGGTCAAGCGTTGTCCGACCAAGCGCGCCTCCTACTGAACCACTTGGATCTTGCGTATGGCCCGCGCGAAAAACCACCGCGGGCCATATGCTGCAATCGCCAGACCTTCGGTCGGGCGGCTGGTCTCCCTCAAAACATGAATACGGCGCCGCGTCAAAGGACGCGGCGCAGATGCGCCTGGCTATTGGGCGGTATCACCGCCGGCGTCGCCGGTATCACCGCTGGTACCGCTGTCATCGCCAGCGCTGTTGTCCTCGGGAGCAGCCGGAGCTGTCGTCTGCCCGGAAGCCTTGGCGGCCTCGTCAGCCTGCTTCTTCTGCAGCGTGCGGTAGCGGGCGACGTTCTGGTTGTGCTCCTCCAGCGTGGCGGCAAACACATGGCCGCCATTGCCGTCGGCGACGAAATAGAGATCGTCCGTCTTCGACGGATTGGCCACCGCCTCGAGCGCCGCGCGGCCCGGATTGGCGATTGGCGTCGGCGGCAGGCCCTTGATGAGATAGGTGTTGTAGGGCGTCTGCTTGTCGATGTCGGATTGATAGATTGGACGATCGGCAGGCTTACCCTTGCCGCCGAACAGGCCGTAGATGATGGTCGGATCGGATTGCAGCCGCATGCCCTTGGCCAGGCGGTTGAGGAAGACGGCCGCCACGCGCGAGCGCTCGTCGCCCCTGCCCGTCTCCTTCTCGACGATCGAAGCCAGAATGACGAAGTCCTGGACATTGGCGATCGGCAGGTCCGGCGCCCGGTGCTCCCAGACATCATCAACCAGCTTCTTCTGGTCGGCCAGCAGTTTGTCGACAATCTGCTGGCGCGAATAGCCTCGCGTGAAGCGCAGCGTGTCGGTGGCAAGACTGCCCTCGGGCGGAATGGTTTTGGGCATGTCGCCGCTCAGCGCATCCTCTTGCGCGACGCGCTGCAGCGCCTGCTCTACCGTCAGTCCCTCAGGGATCGTCAGCGAATACATCACCGACTTGCCGCTCTTGAACAACTCCATGATGTCGCGCATCGAGGCGCGCGGCTTGATGGCGTATTCACCTGGCTTCAGGACGGAGTCATTGCCGGTCGCGCGCACGCCCAGCCTGAAGATGCGCGCATCGCTGACCAGGCCGCGCCGCTCCAACTGCTCGGCGATCTCCTGCACGCCGGTGTTGGGCTTGACCATGAAGGTGTCGCCATTGGCGGACGGACCCGGCTCGACGAAGGCCTGCATGCCGAAATAGAGCGCCGCGCCGGAGGCGAGCACGATCAGGATCACCATCGAAAGGAGGAAGTTCAGGAACACGACGACCTGGCTGCGCGACGCGCGCGAGCGCTTGGAGGGCGGCGGCGTGCCGGCTTCAGGGCGTAGCGCTTCGGCGGCTGTCTTGGGCACGATCGGACCCTGTGCCTGCCGCTGCCCGAATTCCCCGCTGCCGCCCGGATTTGTGTTCATGGCGCCCTACGTCTGCTCTTGCAACGAATCCCCCGGCGCAAGGCTAGGGGAGAATTTGGCAAAAATGACGGCAGGTGGCGGCTGCTCAGCCATTATAACGCTGGAACACGAGCGACGCGTTGGTGCCGCCAAAGCCGAAGGAGTTCGACAGCGCAATGTCGATCTGGCGCTGGCGCGGCTTGTTCGGCACGAGGTCGATCGCGGTCTCGCGTTCCGGATTGTCGAGATTGATGGTGGCGGGCGCGATATTGTCGCGGATGGCGAGGATCGAGAAGATCGCTTCCGCAGCGCCCGCGGCGCCCAGCAGATGGCCGATCGACGACTTCGTCGACGACATCGAAATTTTCGAAGCCGCGTTGCCGACCAGCCGCTCGACCGCGCCGAGCTCGATCGTATCGGCCATCGTCGAGGTGCCGTGCGCGTTGATGTAGTCGATGTCGGCGGGCGAGAGCTTCGCCCGGCTCAACGCCGCCGTCATGCAGCGGAAGGCACCGTCACCATCCTCGGCCGGCGCGGTGATGTGATAGGCGTCGCCGGTGAGCCCATAGCCGGTGACCTCGGCATAGATTTTTGCGCCGCGCGCCTTGGCATGCTCGAGTTCCTCCAGCACGACGACACCGGCGCCTTCGCCCATGACGAATCCGTCGCGGTCGCGATCATAGGGACGCGACGCCTTCTCGGGCGTGTCGTTGCGCTCGGTGGAGAGCGCGCGGCAAGCGGCGAAGCCGGCGATCGACAGCCGCGTGACCGGCGCTTCCGCGCCGCCCGCGACCATAACGTCGGCATCGCCCCACATGATCAGCCGGGCGGCATCGCCAATGGCATGCGCGCCGGTCGAGCAGGCGGTGACGACGGCGTGGTTGGGGCCTTTAAGCCCGTGGCGGATCGATACCTGGCCGGAGACAAGGTTGATGATCTGGCCGGGGATGAAGAAGGGGCTGATGCGGCGCGGGCCGCGCTCCTTGAGGGTTATCGCGTTCTCGGCGATGCCGTCGATGCCGCCGATACCGGAGCCGATCAGCACGCCGGTGGCGCACTGATCCTGATGCGTCTCAGGCTTCCAGCCGGAATCGGCCAGCGCCTCGTCGGCGGCAGCGATGCCATAGAGGATGAACTCGCCGATCTTGCGCAGTTCCTTCGGCTCAAGCACGGCCTCCGGATTGAAGGTGCCGTTGGAGCCGTCACCGCGCGGGATGACGTGGGCGATCTTGCAGGCAAGATCGTCCACTTCGAATTCGGTGACGCGGCGGGCGGCGCTGCGGCCGGAAAGCAATTCCTTCCAGCTGTGCTCGACGCCCATGCCGAATGGCGAAAGCAGGCCAAGGCCCGTGACGACGACACGCCTCATCGCAGGTCCTCCCCGATGATACCTGCGAAAATCCTCAGGCCGAGGCCTTGTCGATGTACTTCACGGCATCGCCGACGGTCAGGATGGTCTCGGCGGCATCGTCCGGAATCTCGACACCGAATTCCTCTTCGAACGCCATGACGAGTTCGACCGTATCGAGGCTGTCCGCGCCCAGGTCGTCGATGAAGCTCGCCTGCTCAGTCACCTTGTCGGCATCGACGCCGAGATGCTCGATGACGATCTTCTTGACGCGCTCTGCGGTGTCACTCATTTGGGGCCTCGTCTGATGTTGTCTGTCTTCGTTAGCGGGCGGAATGCCGCTAATCAAGCTGAAAGATGGTCCCGCAGGAAACGCAAACGCCACAGGACCGGTTTTTGCCCGAACCGCCGGGTTGCCGGCCGCATTACACGAAAAACGGCGGGCGTCCAAGCCGAAATGCCTGTTTTCACAGGCGCCGGACCAAGGTCCGTCAGCGTGTGTTGGGATTCAGGCCAGCCGAGCTGAAAATGCGTCTTTCGAGAACCGGAGCGGAGCGGACATTCGGGTCCGTGAGCACCGGCCTACGCCGGCTGCAGCCTCCACGCTACCCACCGGTGCTTCGGCCGGCGAAGGCCGCAAGCGCAAAAAGCCACGGTTTGCAGGGCCGGGCATCACCTGAATATCAACACACCCTAGATCATCGCCATGCCGCCATTCACGTGAATGGTCTGGCCGGTGACGTAAGCCGCCTCGTCGGAGGCAAGATAGGCGACTGCCGAAGCAACCTCGGCGCCGGTGCCCATCCGCTTGCTGGGAATCGCTGCCATGATCGCCTCCTTCTGCTTGTCGTTGAGCTTGCCGGTCATGGCCGATTCGATGAAGCCCGGGGCGACGCAGTTGACGGTGATGTTGCGCGTGGCGATCTCCTGCGCCAGCGACTTGGAAAAGCCGATCATGCCGGCCTTCGAGGCGCAGTAGTTGGCCTGGCCGGGATTGCCGGTGACGCCGACCACGGAGGTGATGTTGATGATGCGGCCGTGGCGCCGGCGCATCATCGGATGGGTAAGTTCGCGGGTGAGCCGGAACACGGCGGTGAGGTTGACCTCGAGCACCTGGTCCCAGTCGGCGTCCGACATGCGCACGAACAGCCCGTCCTTGGTGATGCCGGCATTGTTGACCAGGATGTCGACGCCTTCGAGATCGGCCTCGGCCTTCTGGCCCAGCGCCTTGACCGCGTCACGGTTGGTCAGGTCCGCCGGGAACAGTTTTACGCGATCGCCGAGTTCGCCAGCCAGCGCCTCGAGTTTCTCCACGCGAGTGCCGTGCAGGCCGACGATGGCACCCTGCTTGTGCAGCATCCTGGCGATCGCCTCGCCGATGCCTCCCGATGCGCCGGTGACGAGCGCCTTGCGGCCGGTCAGTTCGAACATTTTTATCCCCTTTCAAATCGGGCTGATCCAGCGATCAGACTATCTCTCGCCTCGATGACCTATCGTGACGACGAGGATAACCAACCGGCTGTCCTGCACATCGCAAATAACGCGATAGTCGCCAACTCGGTATCTCCAGAATGTCGCTAACGGCCCTTTCAGCGGCTTGCCGAGATCACGCGGATTGTCGAGCACGACAAGGCGGTTTTCGACGAAGTCGCGGATATGATTGCGCGTGTGCGGATCCAGTTTTTCGACAAATTTGCGGGCTGAGCGAGCGTACTCAAGCGTCCAAGCCACGCCAGAAATCCTCGCTCTTCAAGACGTCTTCCTCGCCACGCCTGATCCGCTCGAGTACCTCGGCGGCAAGATAGTAATCCTCCACGTCCTCGAGCCCACGCTCGATGAGTTCTCGTAGGTAGTAAGCCTTGCTCCGTCCAGTCTTGGCAGCAAGAAAGTCCAGGCGCTCCTCGATGTCAGGGGCCAGGCGGATCGAAGTTGGCACGGAAAAATCTCCGTTGAATACATGTATTCATGTATCGCAGCGAAGCCGAAAAATCAATAGAAAGGGGCAAAATCAGCCAAGCGCCGCGAGCGCCGTCTCGACCTCGGCAGCCGTGCCGATTGCGGCGGTGGCGATGTCGCGGTTGATGCGCCGCGCCAGGCCCGACAGCACCTTGCCGGCGCCGACTTCATAGAGCGTAGCAACGCCGTTGGCGCCGAACCATTCCACAGTCTCGCGCCAGCGCACGCGGCCGGTCACCTGCTCCACCAGGCGGCGGGCGATCTCGTCCGGGTCGCTGGCTGGCGTGACGGTGACGTTGGAAACGACCGGCACGCTCGGCGCCTTCTTCGCAACACCGGCCAGCGCCTCGCGCATGATATCGGCCGCCGGCGCCATCAGCGCCGAATGGAACGGCGCGGAAACCTGCAGCATGAGCGCCCGCTTGGCGCCCTTATCGGTGCAGAGCCTGGCCGCCAGCTCGACGGCCGCCTTGGCGCCGGAAATGACCAGCTGGCCGCCGCCGTTGTCGTTGGCGATCTGGCAGACCGAAGCCTTGGCGGCCTCGGCGCAGGCGGCTTCGACGTCGGCCTGCTCCAGCCCGATGATGGCGGCCATGGCGCCCTCGCCCGCGGGCACGGCGGCCTGCATGGCGTTGCCGCGAGTGCGCAGCAGCCGCGCGGCGTCGGCGACCGAGACGAACCCCGCCGCGGCGAGGGCCGAATATTCGCCGAGCGAATGGCCGGCGACGTAAGACACCTTGTCCTTCAGCGAAAAGCCGCGCGACTCCAGCGCCCGCAGCGCCGCCAGCGACACCGCCATCAGCGCCGGCTGCGCGTTGGCGGTCAGCGTCAGGGTTTGTTCCGGTCCTTCCCAGATCAGCTTCGACAGGTTTTCGCCGAGTGCATCGTCCACTTCCTCGAAGACCCGGCGCGCCTCGGGAAAAGCATCGGCAAGGTCCTTGCCCATGCCGACGGCCTGGCTGCCCTGTCCCGGAAAGGTGAATGCGACGGCCATTTTAGGGTCTCCAGCGGCTTGCTTTTGTCAGCCTCTGGCGCAAGCCGGACGGCCAAGTCAAGCCCGCCGGCAGCCATTCAGCACCCATTGCGGCCATAAAAACCGGCCGAGTCGCTGTTCCAAAAGGCTTTTTGGCGATCACACCTGATGAAAACCGCTCACGAATCGTTTGCTGGCTCTTCTTATTTCCGCCACAGGCATTAGCTTTGCGTGACAGTTCGATGACAGAAGCGTGACGCGAGTGGAAGACGCGTAGCATGGGCCGGGGGAGTTAAGTGGCAAGGATCAGAAAGGGCGCGGCCAGACCCGTGCCGCAGTTCCTGGAAGACGATCCGTCCACCGGCTATCTGCCGGGCCGCAGATGGCCGATCGTGCGCTACGGTCTCGCCACGCTCCTGGCCTCGGCGCTGCTGGTGTTCGCCATCGAATGGATCGTGCGCGGCGACTTCTTCGGCACCGTCGACTTCTTCCTACAGCCCTTCAAGCCCGGCTGGACGACGATCATCGTCTTCGCGCTGGTTCTGATCGGGCTCGACGCCATCATCGGCCGCAGCCATCAGAGCCTGATGATCGTCACGCCGCTGACGCTGGCGCTGGCCTTCGTCGGCCATCAGAAATCGCATTACCTCGGCGATCCGCTCTATCCGGCCGATTTCCTCTACGCCCGCCAGATCATGGCGCTGATGCCGCTTCTGGTGCGCGAGCGGCCATGGACGGCAGCGATGCTCGCGGTGGTGATCGTCGGCAGCCTGGCGCTGCTCGCCCTTGGCTGGCGGCAGTGGCGCCGCCGGGTGCCGATCCTGAGCCGCAAGGGCCGCTTGGCCCGGCTGACGCTTGCCGTGCCGCTGCTCGCCTTCTTCGTCTCGATCATGGATTACGCCACCTTCTCGTGGACGCGCGACCGGCTGCAAATCATCCCGATCATGTGGGACCAGAAGGAAAACTACGCCTCCAATGGCTTTGCGCTCGCCTTCGCGCTCAACGTGCCGATGGCGCATGTCTCGGCCCCGCCCGGCTATTCCGACAAGACGATCGCAGCGATCAAGCGGCCGGATGTGGCCGCTTCGGTGCCGGCGGAAAAGCCGGACATCATCATCGTCATGAGCGAATCCTTCTGGGACGCGACCAAGCTGCCGGGCGTCAGCATCAAACCCGATCCGATCCCGACGGTCCGGGCGCTGCGATCGGGCTACATGTTCTCGCCTGAATTCGGCGGCATGACCGCCAACATCGAGTTCGAAGCGCTGACCGGGTTCTCCAACGCGTTCCTGCCGGCGGGCTCGATCCCCTACCAGCAATATGTTCGCACGCCCACGCCGTCGCTCGCGACCTTCCTGAAGAGCGAAGGCTATCGGGCGCGCGCCATCCATCCGGGCACCAACTGGTTCTGGAACCGCGGCGCGGTCTATGCCGATTTCGGGTTCAGCGAGTTCCGCTCCGAAGAGACGTTGCCGCCAATGGAAAAGCGCGGACCGCTGGCTTCGGACGCCGCGATGACCGACGAGATCATCCGCGAGGCCGACGCGAACGAGGATCCGGTCTTCCTGTTCGCGGTCAGCCTGCAGAACCACGGGCCTTACGAGCCCTATCGCTATTACAATCCCACGCATACGGTCGACGCGCCGATCAGCAGCTGGGCGCGGGAATCTCTGCTCTCCTATGCGGAGGGATCCGCCGACGCCGATCGCGGGCTGCAGCGCCTGATCGACTGGGCGAAGAAGCGGGAGCGGCCGACGATCATCGCCTTCTTCGGCGACCATCTGCCGCCGCTCGGCCCGGTCTATGTCGAGACCGGCTTCCTCAAGGACAACGTCGCGCCACGCAAGGAGCCGACCCCGCAGGCAGCGCTCGAACATCACGAGACGCCGCTGATCATCTGGTCGAACCGCTCCGGCCCGGTCGCGGATCTTGGCGCGGTGAGCCCGGCCTTCCTGCCCTACCATATCCTCACCACGGCAGGGATAACCCATCCCTACTACACCGGATTCCTCGGCGCGCTGCGCGATCGCTACCGCGTCGTCGACCGCAATCTTCTCCTGTCCCCGTCGGGCGAGGCGACGCCCGACTGGGCCCGGCAGAAGAAGATCGATCCGGCGATCAACGATTTCCGCCTGATCCAGTACGACATGATGTTCGGGAAGCGCCAGGCGGCACCCGATTTCTTCCCGGAGACGGTGAACAGGCTGATCGCGCATACGAGCTGAGCCGGCTGCGGCAGAGAGCCTGCCCAAATGAGACCCCTCGCCGCATCACCTGCCTCGCCTTGCGCCTTGCCTTCCTGGGGAATTGCTATATAGACGCCTGCAATCTGCCGGTCCTTGCTGGGGGCTGAACGGAGGGCCGCGGCTTTTTCGAAGGCCGCGCTGTGAAGCCAGAAGGGCTTCCGCCTCCCGTGTCTCCGCTCTCGACCGTCTCGCGATGCTCCTTTCTTCCCCGCGCCTCCGGCCGGGTCAGACAAGTTGCAGAGGCTTAGCCGCGAGGGCCGGTAAGAGAAACGAAGAAAGGCAGAAAAACATAATGGCTCTTTACGAACATGTGTTTCTTGCCCGGCAGGACCTGTCGCAGCAGCAGGTTGATGCGCTTGTCGAACAGTACAAGGGCGTCATCACCGCGAATGGCGGCTCGGTCGGCCGGATCGAGAACTGGGGACTGAAGTCCCTCACCTACCGGGTCAAGAAGAACCGGAAGGCTTACTACACGCTGATGGACATCAACTGCCCGCCGGCTGCGCTCAACGAAATGGAGCGCCAGATGGGCCTGTCGGAAGATGTCCTGCGCTTCCTCACCGTCAAGGTCGAAGCGCATGAGGAAGGCGCTTCGGCAATGATGCAGAAGCGCGAGGAACGCTCCGAGCGCGGCGGCTTCGGCGACCGTGACCGCGGCGATCGCGGCCCGCGTTCGTTCGGCGACCGTGACCGTGGCGATCGTGGCGACCGTCCGCCACGCAGCTTCGATGGCGAGCGCGGTCCGCGCCGTCCGCGCGAAGCCGTTGAAGGGGGTGCAGAATAATGGTCGACATCAATCAGATCCCGACCCGGCGTCCCTTCCATCGCCGTCGCAAGACCTGTCCGTTCTCCGGCGCCAACGCCCCGAAGATCGACTACAAGGACGTGCGTCTGCTGCAGCGCTACATTTCCGAGCGCGGCAAGATCGTGCCGTCGCGCATCACCGCCGTCAGCCAGAAGAAGCAGCGCGAGCTCGCCAAGGCGATCAAGCGCGCCCGCTTCCTCGGCCTGCTGCCCTACGTGGTTCGCTGACGCCTTTGAGTTGACCATGATCTTTCCCGAGAACCGGTATCCAGTTTTCGGGATCATGGTCCAGTAAGCGGGCGGTTCGCCGCCCGCACTTTCCACCGGCGCGACGGGCGCGTCGGGTTGAGCATCAAACCCCGGGTTGAGGCCAGGCCTCTAACTGCCCAGACAGGCAGGACAGCGACACGGCGGCGACGCCACTTTTTGCTTCCTGACCTGTTCCAAACAGTCCGACGCCATCCTGAATGGCGCCAAAGTGAAGGAACGAAACCATGGAAGTCATTCTCCTCGAGCGCATTTCCCGCCTCGGCCAGATGGGCGAAACCGTCAAGGTCAAGGACGGGTTCGCCCGCAACTTCCTGCTCCCGCAGGGCAAGGCGCTGCGCGCCAACGAAGCCAACAAGAAAAAGTTCGAAGGCCAGCGCGCCCAGCTCGAAGCCCGCAACCTCGAGCGCAAATCGGAGGCCGCCCAGGTCGCCGAGAAGCTCGACGGCAAGAGCTTCATCGTCGTGCGCTCGGCCGGCGAGACCGGCCAGCTCTACGGTTCGGTGTCGACCCGTGACATCGCCGAACTGCTGACGGCGGAAGGCTTCACGGTCAGCCGCAACCAGATCGAGCTCAACCAGCCGATCAAGACCATTGGCCTCTCCAATGTGGCGATCGCGCTGCATCCGGAAGTCGAGGTCACCGTGACGCTCAATGTCGCGCGCACCGCCGAGGAAGCCGAGCGCCAGGCCAAGGGCGAGACCCTGACGACGGCTGAAGCCATCTATGGCGAGGACATCAACGACAATGCCCGGCCGGAGAACTTCTTCGACCCGAACGCCGAGTTCGAAGGCGGCGAAGACAACGCCTGACCGCCCTCGCCGGAGCACCGCTCCTGCCCAATCGAGGTCCAGGAATTTCTGGACCAACGCCCGGGTCTTCGACCCGGGCTTTTTTGTGCCAAAAGGAACTTTTCGAGACCCCATATCTTGAGGCAGACTAGAGCGTCGCGCGTCCTTAGGACGCACACAGAGGACGCGATGGTGGATTTCCTGGCGCATGCTCCTTCCGAAAGCGACAGTTCGGAAACATGCGCCATGCCTGTCTGACCTTGAGGGACGATTGGTCATGAACATCCTTTTGAAGCACATCCTCGACCGCCTGGTTCGGACCGGCAATCTCAAGGTCACGGGGCCGAAGGGCTCCGCCCATACGTTCGGCGACGGCACCGGCGAGCCGGTCCACATGCACATCAAGACCAGGCATGCCGAGCGCGCGATCTCCTTCGATCCGATGCTGGCGGTGCCGGAAGCCTACATGGACGGCGAGCTCGACATTCTCGAAGGCGGCGTCCTCGGAATGATGCGCATCGCTTTCCAGAACATGGGCAGCGGCGGCATCGACGCTGCTTGGTCGAAAGCGATCGAAGGCCTGCGCCACGCCTTCCGCCGGCTGCAGCAGATCAACACCGCCTCGCGCTCGCGCCGCAACGTGCAGCGCCACTACGACCTGTCGGGCGAGCTCTACAAGCTCTTCCTCGACGAGGACATGCAGTATTCCTGCGCCTATTTCGAACAGCCCGACATGACGCTGGACGAGGCGCAGCTCGCCAAGAAGCGCCATATCGCCGCCAAGCTGAGAGTGAAGCCCGGGCAGACGGTGCTCGACATCGGTTCCGGCTGGGGCGGGCTTGGCCTCTACCTCGCCAAGGCTTTCGACGTCGACGTGCAGGGTGTGACGCTGTCGACCGAACAGCACGGCGTCGCCACCGACCGCGCGCATGCGCTGGGCCTGCAGGACCGCGTCCATTTCGATCTCAAAGATTATCGCGCGCTCAATGAGCGCTTCGACCGCATCGTCTCGGTCGGCATGTTCGAGCATGTCGGCGTCAACCACTACCGCACCTTCTTCGACAAGGCTGCGACGCTGCTCAAGCCCGACGGCGTGATGCTGCTGCACACGATCGGCCGTTCCGGCGTGCCATGGGCGACAAGCGCCTTCATCCGCAAATACATTTTTCCCGGCGGCTATATCCCTGCGCTTTCGGAGGTGATGCCGGCGATCGAGAAGTCCGGACTGGTGGTCACCGACATCGAGGTTTTGCGCCTGCACTACGCGGAAACGCTGAAGCATTGGGGGCTGCGCTTTGCCGCCAACCGCGACAAGGCCAGGGCAATCTATGACGAGCGCTTCTGCCGCATGTGGGAATTCTACCTGGCCGCCTCGGAAGCCGCCTTCCGCTGGCAGGACCTGGTCATCTTCCAGTTCCAGCTCGCCAAGCGGAACGACACGCTGCCGACGACGCGCGACTACATGGCCAAATGCGAGAAGGCGCTGGAACTGCGCGACATGGGCCATCAGGAGCCGGCACCGCCGGCCAAGCCCACTCGCCGCAAGAAGGTGCAGTAAGAAGGGCTCACGCGAAAGAGGGTAGCCACCAGCGTCGCGTTCCTTCGCGCCCCCCCTCTGTCCTGCCGGACATCTCCCCCACTTGGGGGGAGATTAGCAGTTTCTGCCGCCCCGCTCTTCCTGCAATAACTGTGATTGGCGAAAGCCGGCGCGCATCTGATCTCCCCCCTCGTGGGGAGATGTCCGGCAGGACAGAGGGGGCGCTGGCCCGCCATACTTGCGATCCCTGCTCCCCATCTTGTGACAAGTCCCTGTAAGAGCTACCGATCCAGTCATGACCTACCTCATCTACACCGCAGCCGCGCTTGCCGAGATCGTCGGATGCTTTTCCTTCTGGGCCTGGTGGCGGCTGGCGAAATCGCCGCTCTGGCTGGTGCCGGGCCTGGTCTCGCTCGCCCTGTTCGGTTTCCTGCTGGCGCTTGTCGACGCATCGGCCGCCGGCCGCGCCTATGCGGCCTATGGCGGCATCTATATCGCCGTTTCGCTCGTCTGGCTCTGGCTGGCTGAAGGTGTGAGGCCCGACCGCTGGGATCTGGCCGGGGCCATGCTCTGCATCGTCGGCGCCTCGGCCATCCTGCTGGCGCCGAGAGGAGCTTGAGGTGGAGCTCCCTGCCCCGCTCCGGCAAGGTGTCGACAGCCTGCTCGACAAGGTGCCTCTGCCGTCCCTCAGACAGGCGGCGAGGACGCTTTCGGAACGCTATCGCGCCGAACTGCGCGATGGTCGCCTGCACATGGCCGAGGACCTGGCGGTCAGGGCCTATCTGGCGACTCGCCTGCCGGCCACCTATGCCGCGGTCCGCGCCAGCCTCGGCGCGCTGACCGCCACCCGCCCCGATTTCCAGCCGAGCAGCCTGCTCGATATCGGCGCCGGGCCTGGCACGATGCTTTGGGCCACAGCCGACGTCTGGCCGGAACTCGAGCAGGCGGTGCTGGTCGAGGCGAGCGCCGCGGTGCGCAAGGTCGGCCAGTCGCTGGCGGGCGGGACGATCGGCGCCCGGACGAGCTGGATCGCGGGTGATGCCACCATCGACCTCGACGACATTCGACCCGCCGACCTCGTCAGCGCGGCCTATGTGCTGGACGAGATCGTGCCGGCCTCGCTGCCGAAGCTTATCGGCGGGCTCTGGCGTCTCACCGCCGACACGCTGCTGATCGTCGAGCCCGGCACGCCGGCGGGCTGGCAGCGCATCCTTGCCGCCCGCTGCCAACTCATCGATGCCGGCGCGCATGTGCTGGCGCCCTGCCCGCATGAGGCGGCCTGCCCGCTTCTTGCGCCCGACTGGTGCCATTTCTCGCGCCGGGTCGCCCGCTCGCGGCTGCACCGGCTGGCCAAGGACGCCGACGTGCCGTGGGAGGACGAGAAGTTCATCTATCTCGCCGCCTCGCGAGACCCCGCGCCGGTGCGCGGGGCGCGCGTGATCGCACCGCCGAAGGCAGGTTCCGGCAAGGTGGTGCTGAAGCTTTGCGAGCCGGACGGCAGCGCCGGCGAGACGCTTCTCAGCAAGCGCGACGGCGATAGGTTCAGGGCTGCGCGGCGGGCGGACTGGGGCAGCACGCTGGGATAGGCCGCATATTCTCGACGATCTCGGCGTTGCATGTGCAGCGCTAGCTCGGCGGATCGCGGTCAACGCGACCGATGCAAAACCAAGTTGCATTTTCTTGTTTTGTTCCGCCCGTACACCCGCTACGCTTGCGCTTCTCGATTCGAGTCAATCACGAATCTTTCCACGGAAAAATTTTGGTTGTGAATCGCGAGCATCGAGGCCGGTTAGACAGGCACTGTTGCAGAATGGTCAGCACCGATTTCTGCAGTTCTGATATCGAAGGTCCGGGATCGAAATCGGGGACATCATGGCTGAAGCAGCGCGCAAACTGGGCGTGGCGGAGCAACCGCTCTATCGCGAGGCACCGAACAACATCGAGGCCGAGCAGGCGCTGCTCGGCGCTATTCTCGTCAATAATGACGCCTTCTACCGCGTCTCGGATTTCCTGAAGCCCGGGCATTTCTACGAGCCGCTGCACCGCCGCATCTTCGAGGTCGCGGCGGAGCTGATCCGCATGGGCAAGATCGCCACGCCGATCACGCTGAAGACCTTCCTGCCGGCGGAAGAGAAGGTCGGCGACATGACGGTGGCGCAATATGTCGTGCGGCTCGCGGTCGAGGCCGTCACCGTCGTCAACGCCACCGACTACGGACGAGCAATCTACGACCTTGCTACGCGCCGCGCGCTGATCACGGTCGGCGAGGACATGGTCAACATCGCCTATGACGCGCCGGTCGACATGTCGCCTTCGGATCAGATTGAGGACGCCGAGCGGCGCCTGTTCGAGCTGGCGGAGACCGGCCGCTACGACGGCGGCTTCGAAAGCTTCAACGATGCGGTCAAGACCGCCGTCGACATGGCCAATGCCGCCTATATGCGTGATGGCCAACTGTCGGGCATCGCCACCGGGCTGCGCGACCTCGACCGCCGCATGGGCGGCCTGCAGCCCTCCGACCTGATCGTGCTTGCCGGCCGCCCCGGCATGGGCAAGACCTCCTTGGCCACCAACATCGCCTTCAACATCGCGGAAGCCTATCGACCGGCGCAGCAGGCCGACGGAACGTTCAAGGCGGCCAATGGCGGTGTCGTCGGCTTCTTCTCGCTGGAAATGTCGTCGGAGCAGCTCGCCACCCGCATCATCTCCGAGCAGACCGAGATTTCGTCCTCGAAGATCCGCCGCGGCGAGATCACGGAGATGGATTTCGAGAAGCTGGTCGCCTGCTCGCAGACGATGCAGAAGATTCCGCTGTTCATCGACCAGACCGGCGGTATCTCGATCGCCCAGCTTTCCGCCCGCGCCCGGCGCCTGAAGCGCCAGCGCGGCCTCGACCTCATTGTCATCGACTATATCCAGCTGATGCAGGGCTCGAGCGCCCGGGCCTCGCAGAACCGCGTCCAGGAAATCACCGAGATCACCACCGGTCTGAAGGCGCTCGCCAAGGAACTCGGCGTCCCGATCATCGCGCTGTCGCAGCTGTCGCGCCAGGTCGAAAGCCGCGACGACAAGCGCCCGCAGCTATCGGACCTGCGCGAATCCGGCTCGATCGAGCAGGACGCAGACGTGGTGCTGTTCGTCTACCGCGAGGAGTATTACCTCAAGAACCGCGAGCCGAAGCTCGGCACCGAGGAATACGTCAAATGGGAAAACGAGATGAACGAGGCGCGCGGCAAGGCCGAGTGCATCGTGGCCAAGCAGCGCCACGGGCCGACGGGCACCGTCAGCCTCGCCTTCCACGGCGAATTCACCCGCTTCTCGGATTTGGCGGAAGAGCATCATTTGCCGGAGAGGTTTGAGTAGCGTTTTGGCCCACGTCAGCGCTCCGTCACACCCCCTCTGTCCTACCGGACATCTCCCCCGCAAGGGGGGAGATTGACTGTCATCGCGACCTTCGCCAATCGCCAACGTTGCAAAAATAACGCCGGCGGCCAAGCTGCTGATCTCCCCCCTTGCGGGGGAGATGGCCGGCAGGCCAGAGGGGGGTGGGCGGGAACGCCAGCCTTCGAAAACTTGCGATCGGCGCGACGCTGATGGCCAAATCACGCGTCCAGTTCATCTGCCAGAATTGCGGCTCGGTGCATCAGCGCTGGGCCGGCAAATGCGATGGCTGCGGCGAATGGAACACGCTGGTCGAGGAAGGCACGGCCGGCGGCATCGGCTCGGGGCCGGCCAACACGCGCAATGCCCGCAAGGGCCGCGCCGTGGTGCTCACCAGCCTTGCCGGCGACATCGAGGACGCGCCGCGTATCGTGTCCGGCATCGGCGAGCTCGACCGCGCCACCGGTGGCGGCTTCGTGCGCGGCTCGGCGCTCCTAGTCGGCGGCGATCCCGGCATCGGCAAGTCGACGCTGCTGACGCAGGCCGCCGCAGCGCTTGCATCGAAAGGCCACCGCATCGTCTACGTCTCCGGCGAGGAGGCGGTTGCGCAGATCAGGCTGCGCGCCCAGCGCCTCGGCGTCGCTTCGACGCCGGTCGAGCTAGCCGCCGAAACCAACGTCGAGGACATCCTGGCAACAATAGCCGACGGCAAGCGGCCGGACCTCGTCATTCTCGATTCCATCCAGACGCTGTGGACCGATCTCGCCGACTCGGCTCCGGGCACCGTTACCCAGGTTCGCGCCGCCGCGCAGGCGATGATCCGCTACGCGAAATCCACAGGCGCGGCGATCGTGCTGGTCGGCCACGTCACCAAGGAAGGCCAAATCGCCGGGCCGCGCGTCGTCGAGCACATGGTCGACGGCGTGCTCTATTTTGAGGGCGAAAGCAATCATCACTTTCGCATCCTGCGCACGGTGAAGAACCGCTTCGGGCCGACCGACGAGATCGGAGTCTTCGAAATGTCGGACAAGGGTCTGCGCGAGGTCTCCAATCCATCCGAGCTGTTCCTCGGAGAGCGTCACGCGAAATCGCCGGGTGCGGCCGTCTTCGCCGGCATGGAAGGGACGAGGCCGGTGCTGGTCGAGATCCAGGCGCTGGTGGCGCCGTCCTCGCTCGGCACGCCGCGCCGCGCCGTGGTCGGCTGGGACGGCGCGCGGCTCTCCATGGTGCTGGCGGTGCTGGAGGCGCATTGCGGCGTCCGCTTCGGCCAGCACGATGTCTATCTCAACGTCGCCGGCGGCTATCGCATCAGCGAGCCGGCGGCCGATCTCGCGGTCGCCGCCGCACTGGTTTCCTCGCTCACCGGTCTTGCCCTTCCCGCCGATTGCGTCTATTTCGGCGAAATCAGCCTGTCGGGCGCGGTGAGGCCGGTTGCGCATGCGCAGCAGCGTCTCAAAGAGGCCGAAAAGCTGGGCTTCGGAAGCGCGGTGCTGCCCTTGGGCAGCGAGGAAGTTGCCGGGGGAATCGGGGCCGGCGCTTTTCAGCCCACCGAGCTTGCCGACCTTGTGGCGCGCATAGCCGGCTCACGACGCAGCCGCGCCGACGAGGGGGAGTGATGCGGCTCATGATGTGGGGCGAAGGATATGCCGATTACGCTGCTTGACGGAATTCTCGTCGGCTTCACCCTGGTCTCGGCGATGCTTGCCATGGTGCGCGGATTTTCCCGCGAAGTGCTTTCGGTCATCTCGTGGGCGGCGGCGGCGGTAGCGGCCTTCCTGTTCTACAAGCCGGTGCTGCCATACGTTCAGCCCTATGTCGACAACGACAAGGTCGCCATGGCGGCGGCGGCCGGCATCGTCTTCATCATCGCGCTGATCGTCGTCTCGGTGATCACCATGAAGATCGCCGACTGGATCATCGATTCGCGCATCGGCGCGCTCGACCGCACGCTCGGCTTCCTCTATGGCGCCGCGCGCGGCATTCTGGTGGTCGCCGTGGCGCTTTTGTTCTTCAACTGGCTGGCCGGCGCCAAGGCGCCCGCCTGGGTCGCCAACGCGAAGTCGCGTCCGCTTCTGGAGACCATCGGCGCCAAGCTCGAGAGCGTGCTGCCCGAGAACACGGAAGAGCTGGTCAACAAGTATACGCACAAGGGCACGGCCACCACCGAAGCGCCGGCGACGACCGACCAGCCGGCTGCCGAGCCGCCTGCCGCCGGCGACGACACTAATGCGCCGGCGCCAGACGACAGTGAAGGCGAGGCCCCGGCCGACAACGAACCGGCGGCCCCGGCCAATCCGGCTCCCGCCAGTCCGGCGCCGGCAAACTGAAAGCCTGCCGGCAAAGCGGCCGGCATCATGTTGATGAAGGCCCAACGGGGCGCGTTGCGTTCGGCGCCCAATCGCCTTATATGGCGGTTTTAGCGGAGCTTGAGCCCCCAATGGCAGACTCGAAGGCAGACGCAGGCGACGTGCTTTCGGCCGAGGCCGATGACCATTTCCACGACGAGTGCGGCGTGTTCGGCATTTTCGGCCGGCAGGATGCCGCGGCCATCGTCACGCTGGGGCTGCACGCCCTGCAGCATCGCGGCCAGGAAGCGGCCGGCATCGTCTCCTACGACGGCAGCCAGTTCCACGTCGAGCGCCATGTCGGCCTGATCGGCGACACCTTCACCAAGCAGAACGTCATCGACCGCTTGCAAGGCAACCGTGCCATCGGCCATACGCGCTATGCCACCACCGGCGGCGCCGGCCTGCGCAACATCCAACCCTTCTTCGCCGAGCTTGCGGAAGGCGGCCTGGCGGTAGCGCACAACGGCAACCTCACCAATGCGCTCACCGTGCAGCGCGTGCTGCAGAAGCAGGGCTCGATCTTTTCCTCGACCTCCGACACCGAGACGCTGCTGCATCTGGTCGCCACCAGCAAAGAGCGCGACCTCAACTCGCGCTTCATCGACGCGGTGCGCCAGGTCGAAGGCGCCTTCTCCCTGGTGGCTCTGACGGCCAAGAAGATGATCGGCTGCCGCGATCCGCTCGGCATCAGGCCCCTGGTTCTGGGCGATCTCGACGGCGCCTGGATCCTGGCTTCCGAGACCTGCGCGCTCGATATCATCGGCGCCCGCTTCGTGCGCGACATCAAGCCGGGCGAGATGGTGGTGATCACCTCGAAAGGCATTGAAAGCGTATTTCCGTTCGAGCCGCAGAAGACCCGCTTCTGCATCTTCGAATATGTCTATTTCGCGCGGCCGGATTCCTCGGTCGAGGGCCGCAATGTGTATGACGTGCGCAAGCGCATCGGGGCGGAGCTGGCGCAGGAAAACCCGGTCGAGGCCGATATCGTCGTGCCGGTGCCGGATTCGGGCACGCCGGCGGCCATCGGCTTTTCCCAGGCTGCCGGCATTCCCTTCGAGCTCGGCATCATCCGCAACCACTATGTCGGCCGCACCTTCATCCAGCCGGGCGATTCCATTCGCCACATGGGCGTCAAACTCAAGCACAACGCCAACCGCCGCATGATCGAGGGCAAGCGCGTGGTGCTGGTCGACGATTCAATCGTGCGCGGCACCACCAGCCAGAAGATCGTGCAGATGGTGCGCGATGCCGGCGCCCGGGAAGTGCACATGCGCATCGCTTCGCCGCCGACCCGCGCGTCGTGCTTCTACGGTGTCGACACGCCGGAGAAATCGAAGCTCCTGGCGTCGCGCATGTCGGTGGAGGAGATGGCCGAGTTCATCCGCGTCGATTCGCTCGGCTTCCTGTCCATCGACGGGCTCTATCGCGCCGTCGGCGAAGCGCGGCGCGACGACGACCAGCCGCAGTTCTGCGACGCCTGCTTCACCGGCCAGTACCCGACCCGCCTGCTCGACTTCGAAGGCCACGACAATGTGCGCACGCTGTCGCTGCTGGCGAGCAGCGGGTCGTAGTCCGGGTCACCATTGTATTCGCCAGGCTACCCCCCTCTGTCCTGCCGGACATCTCCCCCTCAAGGGGGGAGATCAGCTGTCGCCACCAATTTCGCTGCTCTCCAAGGCCGCAGAATAAGAGCCGGCGCCGGTGAAATCCAATCTCCCTCCTTGAGTGGGAGATGCCCGGCAGGGCAGAGAGGGGTGCTTCACGCCGATCCCATGGAATCTTCCGCATGACCCTCGACCTTTCCGGCCGCGTGGCCCTCGTCACCGGCGCTTCGCGCGGCATCGGCTATTTCATCGCCAAGGAACTGGCTTTGGCCGGCGCGCATGTGATCGCGGTGGCCCGCACCGTCGGCGGGCTGGAGGAACTCGACGACCAGATCAAGGCCGATGGTCGTGGGCAGGCGACGCTGGTGCCCCTGGATCTGACCGACATGGCCGGCATCGACCGGCTCGGCGGCGCGATCCATGAACGCTGGGGCAAGCTCGATATACTGGTCGCAAATGCCGCCATCCTCGGCGTGATCACGCCGATCGGCCATGTGGAGGCCAAGACTTTCGAGAAGGTGATGACCATCAACGTGACTTCGACCTGGCGCCTGATCCGCTCGGTCGATCCGCTGCTTCGCCTTTCCGATGCCGGCCGCGCCATCATCATGTCCTCCAGTGTCGCCCATTCGGCCCGGCCTTTCTGGGCGCCCTACGCGGCTTCCAAGGCGGCGGTGGAGGCGATGATGCGCTCCTGGGCGCAAGAGACCGAGAGCCTGCCGCTGCGGGTCAATGCCGCGGATCCCGGCAGCACCCGCACCGCGATGCGCGCGCAGGCAATGCCCGGCGAGGATCCGGAAACGCTGCCTCATCCTGCGGAAAGCGCCAAACGCATCGTGCCGCTAGCAAGTCCAGAGTTGAAGGAAACCGGGCTGATCTTCCAGGCCAAGCATAACCGCTTCGTCGCCTACCGGCTGCCGGAGCCGCTGCAATAAACTCGCGCCCGGCGCGGATTAAACAGGCCACCGGTTGCGTTCTTCGAATGTAGGACATTCGAAACCGGAGGCCGACATGCGCAGATTTCTTCTCGTCGCCGCCAGCGTCGCCGCTCTCGCCGCCACGGCGGGCGTCGCGCTCTCGCAAGATGCCAAGATGAGCTTCTTCGTCACCAGCGTCGGCTCCGGCAAGGGCGCCGACCTTGGCGGGCTGAAGGGTGCCGACGCGCATTGCGCCTCGCTGGCGGAAGCCGCCGGCGTCACCGGCAAGACCTGGCACGCCTATCTTTCGACCAGCGCCGAAGACGCCCGCGACCGCATCGGCAAGGGCCCCTGGCTCAACGCCAAGGGCGAGAAGATCGCCGACGACGTCGCCTCGCTGCACGGCGACGCGAACGGCATCACCAAGCAGACGGCGCTCGACGAGAAAGGCGAGGTGGTGAATGGACGCGGCGACGAGCCGAACCGCCACGACATCCTGACCGGTTCGAAGCCCGACGGCACAAAGATTGCCGACCAGACCTGCGGCGACTGGACGATGAGCGGCGCCGAGGGTGCGGCGATGATGGGCCACCACGACCGCATGGGCCTCGACGATTCGGCCGCCGCCAAATCGTGGAACTCCTCGCATGCCTCGCGCGGCGGCTGCAGCCAGGAGGCGCTCAAGGGCACAGGCGGCGACGGCCTGTTCTACTGCTTCGCCGTCGAGTGATAGCTTTACGCGGCGTTCGGTTCACGGGTCTGTGATCGCGCGGCGGAGCATCGCTCCGCCGCGCGTGCTTTCGCCAGGAGCGGCGAGTTGCTAGGATCGCTCCGACTCCGACATCCAGCAAAGCGAGGAATTCCCATGGCTGCCACTCCCAGCGTAGCGTTGGTCTGGTATCTGGTGATCGCCGGCCCGCAAGGCGGCATGGTGGTGCTGCCCAGCACCTTCGACACCCGCGAACAGTGCACCAATGCCATCACCGAATATCAGAAGCAGCCGACGCCGCAGGGCTGGGCCGTGCAGTGCGTGCCGAGCGCCTCGCCCTTCACCGATGAAGGGGATGCCGAAGAGCCCTCTGCGCAGTAGCGACGTCCGGCGCGTCGCTTCACGCTGGCGGGACAGCGCCCCCCTTTGTCCTGCCGGACATTTCCCCCCTTGAGGCCACTTGGGGAGATCAGTTGTCATGCCCGTCTTCGCCAAACTCAAATGTCGCAAGAGTGAGCGAGGCGCGAAAGTTGCCAATCTCCCTCCTTGTGGGGAACGATTTCCGGCAGGACAGAGGGAGCGCGGCGGACGCGACACTTATCGTTCCTCTCACCCTTTGACATCAGCCGCCTCGGCCATACCTTTGCGGGAGACGCTCCCGGAGGCATCATGCGGTCCACGCTGAAACTCGTCCCCCTCGTCCTGCTGACCCTCGCCGCCTTGGCGCATCCGGCCGTTGCCGAAACACCGGAACGGCCCGCTCCCACCGGCGGCGTGCTTTCGCTGCTGCCGTCGCCGCAGGTCACCAGCCATTCGATCACGCTTGCCGGGCGCAAGCTCGACTATCAGGCCAAGGCCGGCACGCTGTCGCTGCTGTCCGGCAAAGGCGAGGTCACGGCCGAGATATTCTACGTCGCCTATAGCCAGCAAGCACCCGCGCCGGCCAAACAGCGGCCTGTCACCTTCGTCTTCAACGGCGGGCCCGGGGCGGCGTCGGCTTATCTGCATCTCGGGGCGCTCGGTCCGCGCGTCATCGCGACCGCGGCCGACGGCGAATTCCTGCCACCGCCGCAAAAGCTCGTCGACAATCCGGACAGCTGGCTCGACATGACCGATCTCGTCTTCGTCGATCCGGTCGGCACCGGCTACAGCCGCGAGGCGCCCGGCCATGACGCCAAGGAGTTCTGGGGCGTCGACCAGGACGCCAAGTCGGTCGGCGCCTTCATCCGGCTCTATCTGGCGCAGAACGGCCGCACAGCTTCACCGCTGTTCCTCGCCGGCGAGAGCTATGGCGGCTTCCGCGCCGCGCTGCTCGCCCGGACGCTGCAGGAAGATGTCGGCCTGAGCCCCAGCGGCATCGTGCTGATCTCGCCGGCGCTGGAGTTCATGCTGGTTCGACCGGACCAGTTCGACCAATTGCACTGGGCGCTGGAGCTGCCGGCGCTGGCGGCGGCGCGGCTCGGAGCCGACGGGATCGGCGGCGAGGCGCTGCGCAGCAGGCTGGCCGAGGTCGAGCATTACGCGCTTGGCGACTATCTGACGGCGCTTACCAGCGGGCTGGAGCAAGGCGGAAAGCTGGCCAGCGGTCGCGTGGCGGAGATCACCGGCCTGCCCCTCGACCTCGTGCGGCGGAACTTCGCGCGCATCCCGACCGGCCTCTTCGCCAAGGAGTTCTCGCGCGCCAACGGCAAAGTGCTCAGTCCCTACGACGCCATGATCGGCACTGCCGACATCGCGCCGCAAAGCGCGCAGGCCGGCGGTCCCGATCCGGTGCTCGACGGCAGCATTCCGGCGCTGACCTCTGCCTTCGTCGCCTATGCGCGTGATGAACTGAACTTCCACACCGATATGAGCTATCGCCTGCTCAATGGCGAGGTCAGCCACGGCTGGGATTATGGCAGTTCGGAGCAAGGCTATGCCGGCGTGATGAACGACCTGCAACGGGCGCGCTCGCTCAATCCTTCGCTCGGCGTCGTCATCGTCAACGGCTACACCGACCTCGTCACCCCCTATCTCGCCTCACGCTACCTGGTGAACCAGATCCCAACGCTCGCCGGCGCCAAGCCGATCCGCCTCGACGTCGTCGAGGGCGGGCACATGATGTATTTCAGGCCGGACGGCAGGCGCGCGCTGAAGGAGGCGGCCTCGGAGCTCTACCAGGCGACGCAGTAGGCGCTTTCGCTCTGGCCCACCCCCTGCCCCAACGCAACCGCTGCGCTGGAGCAGCGAGCGGCAAGAATTCGCCCCTATAGCAAGGGCATTGCGCAAGTGGTGAAGCGCTCATGACACAAGGCTGTCAGCAGCAACGAATTAGTCTGGCACCATGACGGACACAATCGACTCGCCGGAAGTCGCAGGCAGCGTCGCCAACCCGGCGGCCGAGCGCACGCTGGGCATCGCGCTGGTTTCGGCTTCTGCGGTCGCCTTCGCGCTGACCGGCGTGCTGACGAAATCGATCCATGCCGATCCGCTGACCATCACCTGCTGGCGCGGTTTCTTCGGCTCGATCCTGATCTCCTTCTATGTGCTGTGGCGGCGGCGACGGTCGGGCGGACGCGAGAGTCTCAGGCTCGGCTGGCGCGGCTGGCTGCTCGCGATCGTAGGCGCGGCGGCCAGCATCGCCTTCATCGCCGCCTTCAAATTCACCTATGTCGCCAACGTCGCGGTCATCTACGCAACCTCGCCCTTCATTGCAGCGCTGCTAGCCTTCCTGCTAGTGCGGGAGAAATTCCGGCTGCAGACGATGCTGGCGGCGGCGGTATCGCTTTGCGGCGTCGCGATCATGGTCGGCTCGGGCATGGGCAGCGGCCATCTGTTCGGAGACGGGCTGGCGCTTCTGATGACCGCCGGCAGCGCGCTCTACATGATCATGGTGCGCGCCTTCCGCGACTCGCCCGTGGTCTGGGCCGGCGCCGTGTCGGCGTTCCTGCTGTTCGTGCTTGGCTGGTTCGTCACCGATCCGCTGGCCGTATCCACCCGCGACGTGGTGCTGCTCGCCACCTTCGGCTGTTCCTTCGCTTTGGCCTCGATCCTGTGGACGGAGGGCTCACGATTGATCCCCGCGGCCGAATCCGGCCTGCTCGGTTCGGCCGAGGTGCCATTCGCCATCCTCTTTGCCCTGTTGTTCCTCGGCGAAGTTCCGCCTGCAGCCAGCATCGTCGGCGGCGCGATCGTGCTTTGCGCGGTGTTCGCTCACGCCGGGCGTGATTGGCTCAAGGCCAAATCGGTGCGCGCATAAATTTTTTTGCGGTCGCGGAACCAATATTCGGCTGGAGCATTGTTAGATCGACGGGTCACCCCCCAAGTCCCCCCCAAACCCCTCGACCCGTCCGACTAGAAGCCGACCCGCAAAAAGGTCGGCTTTTTCTTTTGGGGAATTTCCATTCACGACGGTATTGCCAGGCCGCTGCCGAGAAGCTCCGCCAGATCGGCATAAAGGCCGTAAGCCGGATTGTGCCGCCTGCTGAAGGCGGGCGGACACGTTTGGGCATCAAGCCAATAGGCTCATTTTACGTCAATCCTGCGCCGTCGGGCGCACCACGATGCTGCCGATCTCGACGTCGCCGGGTTGTTCGATTGCGAATGCGATCGCCCGTGCGATCGCCTCCGGCGAAATGGCAAGCTCTTGCTTGCGCTTTTGGATCGCCGCTTTGATGTCCGCATTGCCAATGGTGTCATCCGCGAAGGTCGTGTCGATAAAACCCGGAGATACTTCCGTCACGCGCAGGTGTGGACCGGATTCCTGCCGTAGCGCTTCGGTAGCTGTCCGCAGCGCGTTCTTGGTCGCAGCGTAGACGCCCATTGTCGGCATGATCTTGATGCCAGCCGTCGAGATGACGTTGATGACGTGGCCGCTGTCCTGGCGGCTGAACACGGGCAGCGCCGCAGCGATGCCGTAAAGCGCGCCCTTCAGGTTCACGTCGATCATGGCGTCCCAGGCATCGACCTCCAGAGCATCGAAGCGCGAGAGCGGCCCGATACCTGCATTGTTGACGATTACGTCAAGCCGCCCGAACCGCTTGCAGGCGAAGCCGACCAGCGCGTCCAGATCATCGCGCTTCGTCACGTCGGTTGCCCGGTAGATAGCTTCGCCGCCCGCCGCTTCGATCTCGCCCGCGACAGCAGCGATCTCCGCCTCGCTTCGCGCACCGAGCGCGAGACGCGCGCCGCGCGCAGCAAGATGAATAGCGGTCGCTCGGCCGATGCCGCGCCCTGCTCCGGTGATGGCTACGATCTTGTTCGCTATGGTCATGACAAAGGCTCCGTTTTCTGAGTGCAAAGCCAGCCTATGCGTTGCGGGTCGGATGATCTATGCTCAAACGGCCATGCTTTTATCGCGATCCGCCGAAACTACATCCGATCCACTCTCCGAGGTTCTTGCGGCGCTCGGTGCGCTGAGCGTTCGTGGGACTGGCCTCAAAGCGGCAGGAGACTGGGCGCTCGCCTTCGACGGACGAGCGCGGCTGAAGTTCGTCGCGATCACACGTGGCCGATGCTGGCTTCTGCTTCCGGATCATCCGCCGGAAGCACTCGTGGAAGGCGATGTCGTTCTCATCAGCAACACGCGCTACACGGTGGCCAGCAATCCGGCGGTCGAACCGATCGACGGTATGCCGCTCTACGCTTCACCGGGACAGGACATGGTGTGCCTCGGCGCGGGTGACGAGACGGCCATGATCGGCGGCGGAAGCGGCTTTGCGGCCGGCGCCGCCTCATTCGTACTGGACGCGCTCCCCACGTTCGTGCGTGTTGACCGGGCCTCGCCCACCGCCGAGGCTGTCGAAAGGACGCTGGAATTTCTGAGGACGGAGGTCAGCAGCGCGGAACTAGGCGGTTCGCTCGTCGCCGAGCGGTTGGCGGAAATCCTCGTCGTCGCGGCGGTCCGCGCTTTCGTGGCTACGAGTCCTGCAACCAGTGTCGGCTGGATTACCGCGCTGGCGGATCCACGGATCGGCAAGGCACTTAGACTGTTGCACGGCGATGTCGCGCGTCGTTGGACGGTGCCGATGCTGGCATCGGAGGTGGGCATGTCACGCTCGGCCTTCACGCAGCGCTTCGCCGACCGTGTCGGCCGCCCACCGCTCGGCTACCTTACCCACTGGCGCATGGTTCTGGCAAAGCGAAAGCTTAGCGCTGGCCACACCGTCGCGGCGGTTGCCGCTGCGGTCGGCTACGAATCGCAGAGCGCCTTTTCTCATGCCTTCAAGCGAGCCTTTGGCCGTACACCGCGGGGTGATGGCCGATGATACTCTTTCCAGCGGTCGTTCCTTACCGCGCCTTGAACAGCGACAGCTTTTCATCGCTGCATCATATGGCGATCGAAGCACTGCATCCGCCCGCATTGACGCCGGCCCCACTTACGTTACCCTCTGCGCCGAAGCGGCCATCAAGAGCCGCGCCTGGAGGACGCTGGGAGAGAGCGGCATGATGCTGACTTTGGCGCTGCTTGCGGGCCTTGTCTTTGCCTGGCTGCTGATCGGCGTGATCGAGAGGTTCCGCCTCGACCTGCGCCTTACCCAGGCGCTGCTCTATGTGCCGTTCAAGCTCGCCTACCGGATCGCGGACGAGCGCATCCGCATCGCCCGCAACGCGCAGACGCCGGTCATCTACGTGGTCACGCATCAGTCGCGCATCGAGCCGGCGCTGATGCTGTCGCTGCTGCCCGACGACACGCTGCACATACTCGACGAAGCCTCCGCCCGCTCCCCCTGGCTGGAGCCGTGGCGCGAGCTTGGCCGCACCATCGCCTTCAACGCCGAGCATGTCTTCGTCAGCCGCCGGCTGGTACGCGTGCTGAAGGGCAAGGGGCGGCTCGCGGTCTACCTGCCCGAAGCCGTCGAGCCCGACGTCAAGTCGTTCCGGCTGTTTCGCGCCATCACTCGCATTGCGATGCAGGCTGACGCCCGCATCGTGCCGATCTTCGTCGCCGGCGCACGCGACCTGCCGATGTCGCTTAGGCCGGCCGAAAGCGCGCCGCGGCACTGGTTCCCACGCCTGTCGCTGAGTGTGCTGGAGCCGATGACGATTGCCGAGCTGGTGGCGCGCAACCCCGACCAGGCCTCCAACACCAACGCGCTGTTCGACCGCATCGCCGAAGCGCGGCTCTATGGCACCAACCTTGATCGCGGCCTGTTTCTCGCCATGCGCGACGCGGCCGACCGCGTCGGCGCCTCGCATCCGATCGTAGAGGACGTCATTTCAGGTGCGCTGAGCTACCGCAAGCTGTTCATCGGCGCCCGCGTGCTTGGTCGCCGCTTCGAGGGCGTGACGGCGCCGGGCGAGGCGGTAGGGCTGCTGCTGCCCAACGCCAATGGCGTGGTGCTTTCCTTCGTTGGCCTGGTCTCGGCGGGACGCGTGGCGGCCATGATCAACTATACGGCCGGCCCGGCGAGCGTCACCGCAGCGGTCCGTACCGCCGTCATCCGCACTGTGGTGTCGTCGCGCGCCTTCATCGAGAAGGCGGGAATCGGCGACGTCGTCGCCGCAGTCGAGGCGGGCGGCGCAAAGATGCTGTGGCTGGAGGATTTGCGCGACAGCGTGACGACGCTCGACAAGGTGGCCGCCGCGCTTTTCTGGCGCTTCCCGCTGCAGCGGCAGGAGGCGGGAAAGCCGGCGGTGATCCTGTTCACCTCCGGCTCGGAAGGCACACCCAAGGCGGTCGTGCTGTCGCACCGCAGCCTGCATGCCAACGCCATGCAGGCGGAGGCGCGCATCACCATCTCGCCGGCCGACATCCTGCTCAACGTGCTGCCGGTGTTCCATTCCTTCGGCCTGACCGGCGGCACCATCCTGCCTTTGGTCACCGGGGTGAAGCTGTTCCTCTATCCTTCGCCGCTGCACTACAAGATCATCCCGGAGATCGCCCGCAAGGTGAAGCCGACGATCATGTTCGGCACCGACACCTTCCTCGCCAACTATGCCCGCACCGCCAAGGACGGCGATTTCTCCAGCCTGCGCTTCGTGGTGGCCGGCGCCGAGGCGGTGAAGCCGGAGACGCGGCACGTCTACCGCGACCGATTCCAGGCCTTGATCATCGAAGGTTTTGGGCTGACCGAGGCGGCACCCGTCGTGGCCGTGAACACCGCCATCCATGGCCGCGACGGCACGGTTGGGCGGCTGCTGCCGGCGATCCGCATGAAGCTGGAGCCGGTCGAGGGCATCAGCGATGCCGGCCGGCTATGGCTCGACGGCCCGAACATGATGATGGGCTACATGACCGCCGACCGTCCCGGCGAATTGCAGCCGCTCGAGGGCTGGCACGACACCGGCGACATCGTGTCGGTCGACCGCGACGGCTTTATCACCATTCGCGGACGGGCAAAACGCTTCGCCAAGATCGCCGGCGAGATGGTGTCGCTGGGCGCCGTCGAGATGCTGGTGCAGTCGCTATGGCCGGAAGAGCGCCATGCCGCGGTGGCGGTGCCCGACAAGCGGCGCGGCGAACGCATCGTGCTGGTCACCACCGCGGGCGACGCCAGCGCCGACGAGCTTCGCCAGTTCGGCAAGAAGGCGGGCGCGGCCGAACTGATGGTGCCCAACGACATCGTCAAGGTGGAGGAGATCCCGGTGCTGGGCTCGGGCAAGACCGACTATGTCTCGGCCCGCAAGCTGGCGATCGACCGCCTGGGGCTGAGCGCTGCGGCGTGATCTCCCCCCTTGAGGGGGAGATGGCCGCGAAAGCGGCCAGAGGGGATCGGTCCGACTGGGCTCGACCTCTTACCGCAGGCGAAGGAGGTTGGCGCTTCACGCGCGGCGACCCCCTCTGTCGCCTTCGGCGACATCTCCCCCTCGAGGAGGGAGATTGGGCGACCCCTACCCAATATCCGAAGGCGGCACCTTCTCGCCCTCCAGCCTCGCCCGTTTCGAATAGGCGCGGACCGAGAACGGCAGGAAGAGGAGATAGCCGGCGACCGAGGCCGTCAGCGTATACCAGGGATAGGCCATCAAAAGCAGGATGTAGAGAACGACCGCGAGGATCACCAGCAGCACCTTGTCGCCCGGCACCTTGACGGTCTTGCCCGAATAGACCGGCAACCGGCTGACCAGCAGGAAGGCGACGAGCACGGTGAAGCCGGTGGCGACGAAGGCGGCCGGCCGGCCGGGCTCGATCCCGAGCCGCAGGAACGACAGATAGAGCGGCAGCATGACCAGAACCGCGCCGGCCGGCGCCGGCACGCCGACGAAATACTCGGTCTGCCAGGCAGGCTGGTCGGTGTCTTCCGTCAGCACGTTGAAGCGGGCAAGCCGCATGCCGCAGGCGATGGTGAACAGGAGCGCGGCGATCCAGCCCGGC
This sequence comes from Mesorhizobium sp. M3A.F.Ca.ET.080.04.2.1, assembly GCF_003952525.1. Taxonomy (NCBI): domain Bacteria; kingdom Pseudomonadati; phylum Pseudomonadota; class Alphaproteobacteria; order Hyphomicrobiales; family Phyllobacteriaceae; genus Mesorhizobium; species Mesorhizobium sp. M3A.F.Ca.ET.080.04.2.1. The sequence goes on from NZ_CP034451.1 coordinate 1,548,897, forward strand.
GAGCCGGCGCGGTCGAGCATGAAGGCGTAGAGCACCAGCGCCGGCGCCACGCCGAAATTGACGATGTCGGCCAGCGAATCCATCTGCGCGCCGAATTTCGAGGTCGCCTTCAGCATGCGCGCCAGCCGCCCGTCTATGCCGTCGAGAAAGGCGGCGAGCAGCACCATGACGACCGCCGGCTCGAAGCGGTTCTCGAAGGCGAAGCGGATGCCGGAGAGGCCGGCGCAGATGGCGAGCACGGTGACCAGATTGGGCAGCACCATGCGCATGGGGATCTCGCGGATACGCGGTCCGCCGCTGGCGTGCGCCTCGAATTTCTTGAAGGGCGCGCCCACCGCTCAGGAAATCCTGACCAGCGGGGTGACGGCCGAGGCGCCGAACTCCGCAAGCACCGTCTCGCCGCCGACCGCCGTTTGGCCGACGGCGACGCGCGGCACGGCGCTCGACGGCAGGAAGACGTCGACGCGCGAGCCGAAGCGGATCAGCCCGAAGCGCTCGCCGATGGCGATCGAGCCGCCCTGCTCGGCCCAGCAGACGATGCGGCGCGCCACCAGGCCGGCGATCTGGACGGTGGCAATCGTGCCGTTGGGGCTGTCGATGACCAAGCCGTTGCGTTCGTTCTCCGCGCTTGCCTTGTCGAGCTCGGCATTGAGGAATTTTCCCGGCCGATGCTCGATCCGCGTGATCTTGCCGCGCACCGGCGCGCGGTTGATGTGGCAGGAAAAGACATTCATGAACACCGAGATGCGGGTCATCTCGGCTGAACCCAAACCAAGCTCGCGCGGCGGCACGGCCGGGCCGACGGCCGAGACCACGCCATCGGCCGGGCTTACCACCAACCGGTCGTCGACCGGCGTGACGCGCTCGGGATCGCGGTAGAAATAGACGCACCAGGCGGTGAGGATGAGGCCGATCCAGAACAGGACCGAGGAGAAATAGCCGAGGAACAGCGTTGCCGCGGCGAAGGCGGCGATGAAGGGATAACCCTCGCGATGGATCGGAACGAACGTATTCTTGACCGAATCGAGAAGCGTCATCGAGTTCTGGGCGGTCCCTGTTTCAGGTCCGGCCTCAATAGCCGAAAGCCCCCCTCCCCGCAACGCAACAATGGAAGTGGAAGGAGGCCTCCGGCGTTCCTACAGCTCCGGCACCCGCTGATAGTTGGCGATGTCGGCCTTGACGCCGAGGCGGGCGATGGTTTCCTGGGGGCTGAACGCGACGCGCTCATGCGCCGCCTTGACGATCGGCACCACCTTGTCGATGGCCGCCTGGCTTTCCCATTCGACCATGGTGACGATGTTGAATTCGCCCGGGCCGGAGAACTGCTCGAGCAGGAAATCCTGTACGAAGCCCTCCTGCCGGCGCAGCAATTCATGGGTCATCCTGACTTTACCGAGGATCTCGTCGCGCGCTTCCGCCGGGACGACGAATTTGTCGACCCGGAAGACGCTGCCATTGTGGTGATTTTCATTGCTCATTTCGACCTGTCTCCGTTCTTGGAAGGTTGCTTGGCAGGAGGCTCGGAGACGGTTTGCAATCTCAAGGTAGGTTGAGGTCAAGGGGATTTTTGGCGCCGGTGATCGACGCTGCTGATCTCCCCCCTTGTGGGGCCTTGTGGAGGAGATGTCCGGCAGGACAGAGAGGGGCGCGAAGGAACGCGGCCTTTCTGATTTCACCTAAGACGAACCGCGAGCCTGCAGATATTTGCAGGTCTGCAAAGCGTTGACAGGTCAGCGGGACAGCGCCCCCCCTCTGCCCTGCCGGGCATCTCCCCCACGAGGGGGGAGATTAGCCAACCTCCGAAGTCCGGCGCCGCACGATCACCCCAAGCTCATCTGCCTCACGCGCAATGCGCAGGCGCTCCTCGGCCTCGGTCGCTTCGCGCTGGCGGTCCCACATCGAGGCATAGAGGCCCTTCTTGCGCAACAGCGCCGCATGGGTGCCGCGCTCGGCGATCTGGCCGTCCTTCAGCACGATGATCTCGTCGGCAGAGATCACCGTCGACAGCCGATGCGCGATCACGATGGTGGTGCGGCCCTTGCTGACGAGGTCGAGCGCGGCCTGGATCTCCTGCTCGGTCTGGGTGTCGAGCGCCGAGGTCGCCTCGTCGAGCATCAGGATCGGCGGCGCCTTGAGGATGGTGCGGGCGATCGCGACGCGCTGCTTCTCGCCGCCGGACAGTTTCAGCCCGCGCTCGCCGACCATGGCGCGGTAGCCATCGGGCAGCTTCTCGATGAACTGGCCTATCTGGGCAAGCTCGGCGGCCTGGCGCACCTCCTTCTCGCTGGCGCCGACGCGGCCGTAGCGAATGTTGTAGGCGATGGTGTCGTTGAACAGCACGGTGTCCTGCGGCACCATGCCGAGCACGGCGCGCAGGCTCTCCTGGGTGACGTCGCGGACATCCTGGCCGTCGATCAGCACCTGGCCAGCCTGGACATCGTAGAAGCGGAACAGCAGCCGCGAGATGGTCGACTTGCCGGCACCCGACGGGCCAACGATCGCCACCGTCTTGCCGGCCGGCACCTCGAAGGAGATGCCTTTCAGGATCTTGCGGTTCCGGTCGTAGGAGAAATGCACGTCGCGGAACTCGACCTTGCCGGGGCCGACGGCCAAAGGCTTGGCGTCGGGCTTGTCGACGATCTCCTGGGGAACGTCGAGCAGGTCGAACATATGCTCGATGTCGGTCAGCCCCTGCCGGATCTCGCGGTAGATGAAGCCGATGAAGTTGAGCGGCACGGAAAGCTGCATCAGCATGGCGTTGATGAAGACGAAATCGCCGACGCTCTGCGTGCCCGCCTGCACCTCCAGCGCCGACATGCACATGACGATGACGGTGCCCAGCCCGAAGATGACGCCCTGGCCGAAGTTCAGCCAGCCGAGCGAGGTCCAGGTCCTGGTGGCGGCGCTCTCGTAGCGGGCCATCGAGCGGTCGAAGCGCTCGGCCTCCATGCGCTCGTTGGTGAAATACTTGACCGTCTCGAAATTGAGCAGCGAGTCGATCGCCTTGGTGTTGGCGTCGGTGTCGCTGTCGTTCATGTCGCGGCGGATCGAGATGCGCCAGTCGCTGGCCTTGACCGTGAACCAGACATAAATCCAGACGGTGATTGCGACCACCGCCACATATTTCCAGCCATAGGTGAAGGCGAAGATGCCGGCCGTCAGCGCGAATTCGAGAATGGTCGGCGCCGTGTTCAGCATGACGAAGCGCACGATCGTCTCGATGCCCTTGGTGCCGCGCTCGATGATGCGCGACAGGCCGCCGGTGCGGCGCTCGAGATGGAAACGCAGCGACAACTGGTGCATGTGGACGAAGGTGCGGAAGGCGAGCTGGCGCACCGCATACTGGCCGACGCGGGCAAACAGCGCATCGCGCAACTGGTTGAAGCCGAGCTGCAGCAGCCTCAGCATATTGTAGGCGATGACCAGCATGACCGGCGCGAGCAGAAAGGCGGGCAGCGGCGGCGGCGTCTTCGCGGCGTGGGCGAGCGCGTCGGTCGCCCATTTGAAGAAATACGGGCCGGCGACCAGGGTCACCTTGGCAACGACCAAAAGTAGCGTCGCCCAGGTGACGCGGGCCCTCAGGTCGGCGCGCTCGGCCGGCCACATATAGGGCCACAGATTGCGCAGGGTCGTGAGGGTGCCGGATTCGGCGGAAACGGTCTTTTCGGCCACTTTTCTTGCCTTTTGGGTGAGAGGGTCAGCGGCTGGAGCAGCAGGCGTTGACGAGTTGGTCGAGCGCGGCGGACACACCGGCGAGCGCGGCATGATCGACCGCATAACGCGAGCGCTGGCGATCGGCCTCGAACCGGACGAGCCCGGCCTCGACCAGGATCTTCAGATGTTGCGAAACCGTCGACTGGGCGAGATCGAGATGATCGACCACCTCGCGGCAAGAGCAGCAGCGGCTGGCCGAAAGATGCTTCAGGATCTCAATGCGCGCCGGGTGCGCCAGCGCGGCAAAACGTAGAGCGATGGCACGGCTGTCGGGAGCGCGGCTTTCGGAAAGGGAGTCTGTCATCGTTCATCGTCGATAGACGATGAACGATGACAAGGCAAGCTGGGCGGATGGCTAGCTGATCTATTCGGCCTTCGCAGGCGGCGTGGTCATCTGGTCGCCCATGGCCTTCATGTCGGCCGGCTCGCCTTCTTTCGACTTGCCGGGCACCTTGAAGACCTGGCCGGGCCAGATGCGGTCGGGATTGCGGATCTGGTCCTGGTTGGCGAGATAGATGGTCGAGTAGCGCACGCCATGGCCGTAGACTCGCCGCGAGATGCGCCACAGCGTGTCGTTGCGGCGAATGATGACGGAGCCATCGGCATGTTCGAGCTTGGGCGCGACGGTTTCGGCCGCGCCGTCCGACGGCGCCGCTTCCGCGACTTTGGCCGCAGGTGCCTCACCCGTTGCAGGTGCTGCCGGTTTCGTCGCGGCCGGCTTGTTCTCGCCCGGGGCGACGGCGGCGACCGACTCGCCGGGCTCCCGTTCGAACGGCACGGCGGCGCGGGAGACGACCTTCACGCCGTCCTCGGCCAGGCCGTCGACATGGATGGTGTGGCTGCCAACCGGAATGTCGCGCGCCGCCTCGATGAGGAAGTGACCGTCAGGCGAGGTCTTGGCTTCGCCGAGGAGCAGTTCGTCGGCATAGGCGCGCACCTTGCGGCCAGGATCGGCCGTGCCGGCGACGAAGATCTTCTTGCCGTCGATCTCGACCGCCTCGACGACGATCTTGGGTTCGCCAGCGGCGGGTGCCGGCGTCGCGGGCGCAGCAGCCTGATCGGTAGTGGCCGGGGCGGTCGCCGGTACCGTCGTCATCGCGGATGAGCCGGCAGCCGGCGCCTGCGCCGCCGGAGCGGCGGCCTGATCGGTGGCGGCCGGTGCGGCGGCGTTGGCTTGCGGCCGCGGAACGGTGATCAGTTCCGACGGCTTGCCCGGCTCCTCGACCATGGCCAACACCTGGCCGGTAGGACTCTGCGGGACGGATACGACAGCGGTCTGCGCCGATTGGGTGGCGACACCGCCCGCCGTCGAACGCAGCGACAGCGTATAGTCGCCGGGCTTGAGCGGGTCGTCGAGCACGATGGCAAAGGCGCCGTCCGGACCGGCATCGGTCGAGCCGAGCACCTTGGGCGCGCTGAGGATCTCGACTTTCGAATTCGGCGCCGCATTGCCGGCAACGACGATTGAGCCATTGCCTTCGACGCGCACGACGTCGAAGGTCGGCGGCGTCGGGCCGGCGGCAGCGGGCGCTTGAGCGGCAGGTGCGGTGCCGGCTGGAGCCGTCCCGGCAGGGGCAGCCGGTGCCATCGCGTTGTTCTTGTTCGCCGGCGCCATCGTATTGCTGGCCGGCGCCATCGCGTCGGCTGGAGGCTGCGGCAGGCGTCCCTCGGTGGTCGTGCCGGCGGATCCGGCCGGTTTGGTTTCTCCTTGCGGGAGGGCGGCGATCTCCGCGGGTTTTTGCTTGATGTAGGAATCGAGCGCGCCCGAGCCATAGGCGACAGCCGCGACGACGGCAACGCCGCCCGCCGCGAACAAAAACGCCTTGGAAGGATTGATAGCCATATTCTTTTCTGCCCCCTTAGCCACCTAACGCCGGTCTAGCGTGTTTTCCTTGGTGCTACAAGAAAAAGCCCGTCATGGGCTTGACCGCGCCAACCGTCCCCATCACCAATCATCGACATGAACACGATTCGATCCGTCTGTGTCTATTGCGGTTCGTCTCCGGGCCGCGACACGGCCTATATCAAGGCCGGGCACCTGCTCGGCCGCTCGCTGGCGAAATCCGGCCTGCGCCTGATCTATGGCGGCGGCACCAAGGGCATCATGGGCGCTGTCGCCGAAGGGGCGCTCAAGGCCGGCGGCAAGGTGACCGGCATCATCCCGCGCTTCCTGATCAACCGGGAGGCGACGGAGACCGCCCTCGACAAGCTCGACGAGCTGCTGATCACCGACAATATGCACGAGCGCAAGCACAGGATGTTCGAAAAATCCGACGCCTTTGTGGCGCTGCCCGGCGGCATCGGCACGGTCGAGGAGATCGTCGAGATCATGACCTGGGCGCAGCTCGGCCATCACCGCAAGCCGATCGTGTTCGCCAACATCAAGGGCTTCTGGGATCCGATGCTGTCGCTCATCGAGCACATGGCGGAGGAGGGCTTCATCCACACGGCGCACCGGGTGAAGCCGCTGGTGGTCAGCGACCCCGAAGCCATCGTCGCCGCCATCATGGTGGCAGGGTCGTCGGTAGATGCACCGACGGAAGGCGTGCAATCGGTGATAGACAAGATGTAGGTTTAGGGGAGTAAGGGAGTAGGGGAATAAGGAATATGCAGTGCCCGGCAGCCGATGAGGCGCCTCCCTACTCCCCTACTCCCCTACTCCCCTACTCCCCTAAATTGATGGCCACGTTGCGCAGCAGGGCGACGGATTTGCGCATGCCCTCCATGGGCGAAAGCATCATGTCCTCATGCTCGATGGACAGCACGTCGTCGTAGCCGACCTGCTTCAGGACGGTGCAGAACTGTCGCCACCAGGTCTCGCCGTGGCCATAGCCCAATGTGATGTAGTTCCAAGCCCGCTCCGCGTAGAGGTTCGTCGGACGCGCATCGAGCACGCCGTCGATGCCGGCCGGGATCGGTTCGACGCGCGTGTCCTTGGCATGGACGTAGTAGATCGCGGAGCCCAGGCTGCGGACGGCGGCGATGGGGTCGGCACCCATCCACATCGGGTGACTTGGGTCGTAGTTCGCACCGACCGTCTCGCCGACGGCCTCGCGCAGTCTAAACAGCGTATGGACATTGTAGACTGCCTGATGCCCGTGCAGTTCCAGGCAGAGCTTGCTGATGCCGAGATTGTTCGAAAACTTCACCAGATCGCGCCAGTAGGGAATGATGCATTCGTCCCACTGGTAGCGCTGGATCTCGGCGCATTCGGGCGGCCAGTCGGTGACGATCCAATTCGGGTTGGCATCGCCGGGTCCGCCCGGCAGGCCCGACATCATCACCACGCGGTCGATGCCCATCAGGCTCGCCAGCCGGATCGTGTCCTCGGTCACCTGGCGATGCTTCTTGCCTTGCGGTCCCGGATGCAGCGGATTGCCGGAACAGTTGAGCGCCGCGATGGTCAGCCCGCGAGCGCTGACCTTGGCTGCGAACTCGGTGCGCGCGGCCGCACTCTCCAGCATCGCGGCGAGATCGATGTGCGGCGCCGACGACCAGTTGCCGCAGGCGAATTCAAGCGTCTCCAGGCCAAGCTCGGCTGAAGCGTTCAGCATCTCGTCGAAGGAAAGGTTTCCGAGGCTGTCGGTGATCATGCCAATCTTCATGGAGCGTCCTCCGAATGACTTTGGTGGCAGTCGCCGGATCAGAACCGCACAGGCTCGAACCGACCGGATCTGGCGGAGGCAAGCGCCGCCTCGCAAAGGATCATCGCCTTGCGGCCGTCGCTGGCGGTCACGTCGGGCGCCCTGCCCGCCTCGACGCACGCGATGAAATGGTCGATCTCGGCCGCGTAGGACTCCGCATAGCGCTCGACGAAGAAATAGTAGGGCCTGTCGCGCGATGTGCCGCTCGCGCCGGAGAACTCGACCGAGGTGGGCAGCCGGTTGCCGGCCCTCAGCATGCCATCGGGGCCATGCACCTCGATGCGCTGGTCGTAGCCATAGGCGGTCCTGACGCTGTTGTTGATGTGGCACTGGCGGCCGGACGCCGTGCGCAGGATGAACATCGCGGTGTCGTAGTCGCCCAGCTTGCCATATTGCGGCGCCACCAGCGAGGAGCCGGTCGCAAAGAGCTGCACCGGCTCCTCGCCGAGCAGGTTGCGCGCCATGTCGAAGTCGTGAATGGTCATCTCACGGAAAACGCCGCCGCCGCCGGCCAGCGCCTCCTCGGTTTCCGGCTCGGGGTCGCGGCTGGTGATGATGACCTGCTCGACGGTGCCGATCTCGCCGGCGACAAGCCGCTCCTTCAGCGCGCGAAAGCTCGGATCGAAACGGCGGTTGAAACCGATCTGGAACGGCACGCCCGCCTTGGCCACCGCGGCCAGGCATTCGTCGGTGCGCTTCAGGTCGAGGTCGATCGGCTTCTCGCAGAAGATCGCCTTGCCCTTCCCGGCCGCGGCGATTGCAAGCTCGGCATGCGTGCGGGTTGCCGAGGCGATGAACACCATCTTCACCGCCGGATCGTTCATGACGGCCTCGGTATCGGCGATCTCGGCGCCGGTCATGGCGGCGATCTTGGCCGCGGCTTGCGGATTGGGATCGACGATGTAGCGCAGCCGCACCTTCGGGTGACGCGCCAGGTTGCCGGCATGCACACGGCCGATCAGTCCCACTCCGAACAGACAAACATCCATCATGCGTTCGACTTTCCTGTCGGGCCGTCCCGGACGGCGAACTCAACGTGTCACTTGACTGCACCCATGGTGAGACCGCGCACCAGATGCCGTTGCACCAGCAGCGCGAAGAAGACGATCGGCAGCGCGCCGATGACGCCGGCCGCCGCCATCGAGGCCCAGTCGGTGTCGATGCGCCCGATCAGCGTCGCGGTGCCGCGCGGCATGGTCATCGCCCGCGGGGTCGCCGTCAGCGCCAGCGCGAAGAGGAATTCGTTGAAGGTGACCAGCACGGCGAAAATCGCTGTCGCGGCGAGCCCAGGTGCCGCCAGCGGCAGCGTGATGCGGCGGAAGGCGCCGAAGCGGGAATCGCCGTCGACCATCGCGGCCTCCTCGAGATCGACCGGAATCTCGCGGAAGAAGCTCTCCATCATCCAGACGCAGAAGGTGACGTTGAAGGCGGTGTAGGTGACGATCAGGCCAAGCCAGGTGTCGAGGAGGCCGAGGCTCAGCATCAGGAGATAGACCGGGATCAAGATGACCACCGGCGGGATGATGCGCAGCGTCAGCAGGAACAGCCCGACCTTGCCCTCCATGGCCAGCGGCAATCGGAAGCGGGCGATCGCATAGGCCCCCATGGCGCCCGCCACCAGCGCGATCGCGACGGAGACAAAGGTCACCACGAGCGAGTTTGTCAGGTAGGAGCCGAACTGCTTCTCGGTGAACAGCCTGACGTAATTTGCGAGCGTCGGCACATGCGGGTAAAGCGTGCCTTCCTGGGTGATCTCGCGGTTGGATTTCAGCGAGGTCGAGACGAGCCAGTAGATCGGCAGCAGCACAGTCGCCAGCACGAAAAGCGTCGTCAGGATGCGGGCCAGACGGGTGCTCATGACGCATCGATCCTGCGCAGGAGCCTGATGGCGCTGAAGGCGAGCGCAAGCACGACGAGGCCGATGGTCACGAACAGCGCCGCCGCGTAGCCGGTCTGCTGGAACTTGAACGCGGTATCGTAGCCGTAGATCGAGATCAGCCTCGTCGCTTCTCCCGGCCCGCCACGGGTCAGCACGAAGACCTGGTCGAAGGTGCCGAAGGCGTCGATGGTCCTGAGCACGATGGCGACCGCGAGCACCGGCCGCATCATCGGAAAGGTAAGATCGGCAAAGACGCGCCAGGCGCCGGCGCCGTCGACACGCGCGGCCTCGAAAGGCTCATGCGGCAGCGACTGCAGGCCGGCGAGCAGGATCAGGAACATCAGCGGCGTCCATTCCCAGACATCGAGCACCACGAGACCGATGAAGGCGTTGAGCGGATTGCCGAGGATCTGCACTTCGCCGCCGCCCATCGCCTCGGAAAGCACCGTCAGCATGCCGGCGTCGCTGGCGTAGATCAGCCGGAAGAGGATGGCGACGACGACCGGCGTGATCACCATGGGAACAATGAGCACGGTGCGCAGAAGGCGGATGCCGCGGAACTCACGCAGGCAGAACAGCGCCAGCGCGAAGCCGAGCACCGCCTCGAGCGAGACCGAGAGCGCGACGAATTTCACCGTGACCCAAAGCGAGTTCAGGAACTGCGCGTCGCTCCACAGGCGTAGATAGTTCTGGAAGCCGGCATCGGCGACCGGCGAGCCGTAGCGGTAGATCTTGGTGCTCGCCCTGAGACCGTCCCAAAGCGGATAGACGAGGACGCCGAGCACGATCATCAGGCCCGGCGCCAGCATGAGGTATGGAAGGGCGAGGTCGAGCCCCGCCCCCTGCAGGCGATATTTGCGTGCCTGCGCTGCGCCGTGCATCAGTAGTAACCGGCCGTGGTGAGATAATCCTTGACCTGCTTGGCGGCCGTGTCGAGGGCGGCGCCGCCGCCGGAGCCGGCCTGAAGCGCCTTGTTGAGCTCGATGCCGAGCAGTTCCTCGACCTTCGCCCAGTCCGGCGTGCGCGGCCGGGGCAGCGCGCCGGCGTCGAGCTGCTGAAGGGCGACCGGGATCAGCCGGTTGCCCGGCTTGGCAACGCCGAAGGCACTGCGCTTGACCGGGATCGAGCCCGCTTCCGATAGCTTGGCTTGAGTTTCGGCGCTTGTGTACCACTTCAGGAATTCGATCGCGTTTGCCTTGTTGGGCGCCGATTTCGGCACGCCGGCGATGAAGATGCCCATCTGGGCGATCGCCTTTTCCTGCTTCGGCACGACGCCGAAATCGAGCTTGCCGGCCACCTTGGTCTGCGCCGGATCGTCGGCCTTCAGCGCGTTGCCGGAATACTGGATGATGACGCCCGCCTCGCCGCCGAGGATCGCCGCGCCCTCCTGGTCGGAGTCGAACTCGACCACGCCGCTCGGCGCGTTCTGCTTCATCGTGCCGACGAAGAAATCGGCCGAGGCCTTGCCTTCCGCCGAATTGAAGATCGGGTTCCACTTGTCGTCGAAGAACGAGCCGCCGAACGACAGGAAGATCGGATACCAACTGGTGACGATCGGGTTGCCGGAGACGCCGCGGAAGACGACCGGATACTTGATCGTGCCGGCCGCCACCCCTTCCTTGCCCTTGGCGATCACCTCGTCCCAGGTCTTCGGCGCGCCGCCGGTGAAGACGTCGTTGCGATAGGTCAGCGTCTGCAGGTCGCCGACGAAGGGCACGCAGATCAGTGTCGGCTTGGCGTCCTCGAAGCCTTTGACGCGCGGTCCCTGCTGCGGCGGCCAGTAGCCCATGTCGATCATGGAGCCGATCCAGTCCTTGTCGGAGCCGTCGATGCCGCCGGCACCGAGATCTTCCAGCACATTGGCGGCGCCGAACTGCGGCACCCACGGATCATCGAGCAGATAGAGGTCGTATTGGCCGGCGCCGCTCTGGGCGTCGGCGAACCACTTCTCGAGCGTGACGCCGTATTCGTCCTCGAGGAACTCGACGTCGAAACCGGCTTCCTTGGCCTGTGGGATGATCTTCTGCTTGAAAGGCGTGAGCCCGCCATCGGTGAAGGCGCCGATGATCACCTTCTTGCCGGCGGCCCTGGCCGCCATCGGCAGGCCGAGCGTGGTGAGGGCCGTGGTGGCGAGCGCGAGGCCAAGCCCGCCCTTGATGACGGAGCGGCGAGTGAGTCTGCTGGAATGCGTCATTTCTCTCTCCCATTGCTGTGGACCCGGTGGACGGCGGTGAGGCCGGCGGAATTGAAGAAACAGGCGTTCGACGGGTCGAAGGCAACGCCGATGTTCTCGCCGACCGCGCCCCTGAAATCGCGGCCCGCCCGCACGGAAAGGTTGCCGCCGTCGACGCGAATGTTGACCAGCGTCTCGTTGCCCATCGGCTCGACGACATAGATCTCGCCCGGCAGCGCGCCCGGCGTGCCCGGCTGGGCAATGCTGCAGTCCTCCGGCCGCAGCCCGATCTCGACGATCTCGGCCAAACGGCATGCGGTGAGCCGGGCTCCCTCCAGCGGAACGACGCTTCCGCCGGCCGCCACGCCCTGCTCGGAAAGCGCTACCGGCAGGATGTTCATCGGCGGATTGCCGACGAAGGTGGCGACGAAGCGGTTGGCCGGCTGGTCGTAGATGTCGATCGGCGGCGCCATCTGCTGCAGCTCGCCGCCATGCATGACCGCAACGAGGTCGGCCATGGTGAGCGCTTCGACCTGGTCGTGGGTGACATAGATGGTGGTGGCGCTGAGGCGCTGGCAAAGCCGCTTGATCTCGCCGCGCATGGTGAGGCGCAGCCGCGCATCGAGATTGGACAGCGGTTCGTCCATCAGGAAGGCAGCCGGATCCCTGACGATGGCGCGCGCCAGCGCCACGCGTTGCCGCTGGCCGCCCGAAAGCTGGCGCGGCCGGCGGTCCAGCAGATGGCCGATCTCGAGGATGGCGGCGACCTCGTCGATCTTGGCTTGGCGCTTGCCGTCCGGCATGCCGCGGATCCACAGCGGATAGCCGATATTTTCGGCGACCGTCATCTGCGGGTAAAGCGCGTAGCTCTGGAACACCATGGCGATATCGCGGTCGCGCGGCTGCAGCCGGGTGACGTCGCGCTCGCCGATGAAGACCTTGCCGGTCGTCGGCATGTCGAGCCCGGCAAGAATGCGCAGCGCTGTGGTCTTGCCGCAGCCCGATGGGCCGAGGAGGGCGAGGAATTTGTGGTCCGGCACGGCGAGGTCGAGAGAACGCAGCACGTTGAGCGCGCCGAAGTTCTTGACCACCTTCCTATACAGGACCGAACTCATCGCCCTCCCCGGCGTCCCCGCCTTGTGGCTCAACCCTTCCTTACGTCGACGGTGAAGCCGGCGTCGCGGGCAAGATCGCGAAGGTTGCGATAGCCCATCGTTGCGTAGGTGAGCGGATGCGCCTCGGCCGGATCCTGCTCGGCCTCGACGACCAGCCAGCCGGCATAGCCGTGGTCGGCGAGCATCTTGAGCAGCGTCGCATAGTCGATGGCGCCATCGCCCGGGACGGTGAAGATGCCTTCCATCACCGCTCCCATGAAACTCATGTCCTCGGCCCGCGCCCGCTTCAGCACCTCAGGTCGCACGTCCTTGCAATGGACGTGGACGACGCGGCCGATGTGGCGGCGCAGCAGGCTTTCGGGGTGGCCGCCTGAGAAGGCGCAATGGCCGGTGTCATAGAGCAGGCCGACCGCCTCGCCCGATCCCGCCATCAGCCTGCCGATCTCCTCGTCGGTCTCGATGATGGTGCCCATGTGATGATGGAAGGCCATGGCGACGCCGAAATCGGTGAAGCGTTCGGCAAGGCGCGTGATCTTGGCGCCGTAAGCCTTCCACTCGTCGTCGGCGAGCTTCGGCCGCTGCGAGATCGGATCGTGGATGGCGCCGTGGCGGCCGCGCGAGGTGTCGGCATAGACGACGTGTCTTGCGCCCAGGTCCCGCAGCAAGGTGAGATGCGGCAGGATCGCGTCGAATTCTTCCTCGACCTCCTTCTCGCAGATGCGGCCATCGTACCAGCCGGAAACGAGAGCGAGGCTGTAGGGCCGAAGGGCGGCTTTCAGAGCCTTGCTTTCCCGCGGGAACTTGCCGCCGAGCTCGGTGCCGGCATAGCCGGCCCGGCTTGTCTCGGCGAGGCAGGTCTCGAGCGGCGTGTCGCCGCCCAGCTCCGGCACGTCGTCATTCGTCCAGGTGATGGGGTTGATGCCAATCCTGACGGTCATCGCAGCTCCCACCCGGCCAGACCTCCGGCGACGTCGCCCACTCTCGTGCAGCCGCTGGCCGGCAATAGACTGGCATGTCGTTGCCGTTTTTCTTTGCATCTAAGCGCCAATCTGTATCCATCGCGAGGACCAGTTTGGGCGAAAGTGAAGGTGCCAGTTTCGCTTGTGAGCGGACGCGGCTAATGTGGTGCTTCCCTTACCCCCGAGGTTTCCGATGCAGACGTCACGGCGCAGGCGCCAGGCCTTTCCGATGGAAGCGCTGGCCATCGAGCGCACGCTGACCGAACCGATCCAGCGGCAGCTCTACCGGCAGATCGCCGCGATGATCCGCGACAAGCGCCTGGCGCCGGGGTCGGAACTGCCGTCCACCCGCGCCCTGGCCGAGGATCTTGGGCTTGCCCGCAACACGATCGTGGGCGCCTACGACCAGCTGGCGACCGAAGGCTATCTCACCAGCCGGCCCGGCGCGCGCGCCATCGTCGTTGACCTGCCGGCCAACTCACCCGGCAGGGACAGGCGCGGCGCCGCCGCCGCGGTCATCCGCCATCCGCTGTCGAAGCGCGGCGAAAGCCTGATGCAGCAGCCCTTCCACCACGGCGCGCCCGGCCGCTTCGCCTTCCATCCCGGCATGCCCGATGCGCAGAACTTTCCGTTCGGCGTATGGGGGCGGCTCTTGGCGCACCGCGCCACTTTCGGCGCCGACATGCTGTTCGGCACCTATCACGTCACCGGCCTGCCGGCACTGAAGGAAGCGATCGCCAGCTATCTGGTGTCGGCGCGCGGCGTGCGCTGCCAGCCCGACCAGATCGTGGTGACGACCGGCGCCCAGGCCGCCTTCGACCTGCTGGCCCGGCTGCTGCTCGACCCCGGCGACACGGTTTGGCTGGAGGAGCCGGGCTACTATGCTGCCAGGGCGACCTTCACCGTGGCCGGCGCCAACATCACGCCGCTCGCCGTCGACGGCGACGGGTGGCAGATGAACCCGCCGGAGAGCGCGCCGCGGCTGATCTATGTCACGCCGGCCTGCCAGCATCCGCTCGGCATCACCATGCGCATGGACCAAAGAATGCGCCTGTTCGAGATCGCCGAGCGCTACAATTCCTGGATCATCGAAGACGATTTCGACGGCGAGTACCGCTTCCAGGGGCGGCCGGTGCCGGCGATCCAGAGCATGGATTACGCCGACCGGGTGATCTATGTCGGCACCTTCGCCAAGCTGCTGTTCCCGGCACTGCGGCTGGGCTTCATGGTGCTGCCCCCGGCGCTCTGCGAAGGCATTCCGCATGCGCTGAGCACGACGGGGCAGTTCGCCCCGCTGGTGCTCCAGGCCGCGCTGGCCGACTTCATCGACGAAGGCCATATGAGCCGGCACCTGAAGCGCATGCGCCGCATCTACGCCGAGCGCCGCAAGCTTTTCCACGAGCTTTTCGCCGCCGAGTTGCCAGCGGATGTGGCGCTCTCGCCGGCCGAGGCCGGCATCCAGCTCGTCGCGCATTTGCCGCTGAATTGCGACGACCGCACGGTGGTGGCGAGCGCCGACCGGCTCGGCGTCAACGCCTCGCCGCTGTCCAAATATTACTGGTCGCGGTCCGGCAACGGCTTGGTGCTCGGCTATGCCGCCTGCAACAAGGCGCAGACGGAAGCCGGGATGCGACGGTTGCGGCAGGCGATCGCAGGGGCAAGGAAGGCGGCGTGAGCGGCGCTCCGTACGACGACGCCGCAGCGGCTGGCGGCTGAAGGCAGGCCGGCGCATCAGTGGGTGGGGTTGTTGGGGTGCCGAGGCGCCGGCCGGGGGCGGAATGGGCAACCGCCGCAACAGGAGGATACTCCAGACGGCCGACGACGATATTGCGCGATCGCGGAAGTCTCATCCGACAGACGTGCTGCAATCGGCCTGCCGAAAACCGAGTCAGTGAGCAACCGCTTCAGGAGCGACCGAAGAGGCGGCGCAGCAAACCTGTCCGCGCCGCGGTGTAACGCTCGGGCAAAGGGCGAGCGAGCAGGAACTGCTCATGGCCCTCGACCGTCTCGGTGCCGCGATAGCTGCACTGCAGCGAGCGGGCCAGCGGAACGATTTCCCGCAGCACCGCAGCGAAGCCTTCCCCGTCGATCGGCACCTCTTTCACCATGCGCAGTTCGCGTGCGAAGGCCTCGAGGCCGAGGAAGCGGTAGCCGCGCCTTTCGAGTTCGGCACGCAGCTTTGCCAGCGAAGGCTCCGCGCCCCAGAACTCGAAGCGCGTCGGCCGGATGCGGGCGGCCGGGGCGATCTCCAGGTTGAGGTCGCCTATCGCCTCGGCGGGAAGAATGAGGGGCGCCACCGCGGCCAGCGAATGCTTCTCGATGACGAGCGGAAACGCCAGCGCCTCGGCAGCGCTGCGGGCGATCTGCTCGAAGCCGGCGACATCTTCGGTCGTGAAGTAGAAATCGCGCCGTCCCTCGCCGTGCTGCTCGGCGAGGTAGCAGGCGGGGCAACTCGCAATGGCCAGATCCCCGCAAAGCCTTTCCAGGAATGTGTAATTCCGCCTCGATCCCTTGGGCGTCAGCAAAGCGTCGCGCGGCGTCAATTCGTTTGCGCGCGGGGTGAGCTTCAGGAGCAGGATCGGAAGCGAGGCCGCAGCGCGCAGCAGCGCCATGTTCACCCGCGTATTGATGAACAGCTCGCCGCCATCCGAGCGATAGCGGACCAGGCTGCGATGCGGTTCCGCCTCACGGATGACCTCTTCCGTTTCAGGGATTGAGACCTGTTCGCCGGTGACCGCGAATTGAAGCAATGCCATTGCCTACCCCCCACCCCCGGAGACATCCGGCGGGAGCAAGCATCTTGCCAGTTTGGCAGGCCGCAGCCCAGTCCCCACGGCCAGCGGTCAAGCGGGCTGCCCCTCCCCTTGTCGGCGACGGAACGGCCGGTATTGTCGTGGCTTCGAAACAGATGCGGCGGGAGCCTCCATGAAACTCGGCTTTGTCGGCACAGGCGCGCTCAGCTCAGCCATCGTGAGCGGACTGAAATCGCTGCCTGACGAGGCAACGCCGGTGGTGGTCTCACCGCGTAACGAGGAGATCGCCGCGGAACTCGCCACGCGCTATCGGGATGTGCGCATCGCCGCCGACAATCAGGCCGTGCTCGATCAATGCGATACGGTCATGCTGGCGGTCCGACCGCAGATCGCGCGGGATGTCCTCAAGGAGCTCCGGTTCCGCGAGGATCATCACGTCGTCAGCCTGATCGCCACGGTATCGCGCGAGGAGATAGCCGCCCTTGTCGCACCCGCGACACATGTCACCAAGGCGCTACCCATGCCGATGATCTCCCGCCTGCAAGGGGCGACGATCATCTGCCCGCCGGATCGCGCCGTGGCGTCCTTCTTCGGCAGGCTGGGAGAGGTGATCGAGGTCGAGGACCAGAACGAGTTCGACGCCTTGACCGTCGTCACCGCAACCTATGCCAGCTATTTCAAACTTCTCGACACGATCCACAGCTGGGTGCGGGACCAAGGTGTTTCGAGCGACAAGGCGCGCGCCTACATCAGCAGCATCTACAAGGCGCTGGCAAACGCGCCGGACACAGCGCCGGAAGCCGATTTCATGCATCTGGCGCAGGATTACGCCACACGCGGCGGCGTCAACGAGCAGGTTGTGCGCGAACTGACGGAGCGCAAGCTGTTCGACGTCCTTGCGGAAAGCCTGGACCGTGTGCATCGGCGCATTGCGGGGCAGCAAGCCTGAGAGCAGATTGCGGATACATCTGCCGCAAGGGCTGATCGGCTAGAGCGATTCTGCCTTTCGCAACGCTCTAAGCATTGTTCTTACAAATCTCTTCTCGATCGTCGTCGGCCCGGGGGGACCTTGCCTGTCGAAGGAGATTTCGAAGAATTGCAACGCGGTTCTGCCGACAAAACACCCGTTATCAGCATTAGGCATATGGCCAGTTTACCGGACGAAATGGGCAATCGGGCGCAGATACTGACACTTCCCGCCGCCTTGGAAGCTTTAATTTAAGCACTTTCGATTATTTTCGGTCAGTGGACCCTTGTCCAGGAAAGGCATTCAGGTCGATTTGACCAGAACCGATTTCACTCTCGGCCGCGTCAGACGGGCCGTTTTTTCGCCCGCCAACCTGCCGGCGGCGATCGCTGTCGTCGTGCTTTTGATCTTCGCCCTGTTCGTCGACCAGCAGAACAGAAAAGTCTCCGATCAGCTGACCCGCGCCGACGTTCTGGCCAAGGTCAACATCATTCGCGCTAAACTTGAAGGAAATATTAACGGCAACCTTCAGTTGGTGCAAGGCCTCGTCTCGACCATCGTTACCGAGCCCTATATGGGGCAGCAGAGATATGCCTCGCTTGCGGCCAACCTGTTCAAGCAGGACTCCCAGTTGCGCAACATCGCCGGCGCGCCGGATCTCGTGATCTCGCTGATGTATCCGATGGAAGGCAACGAGAAGGCGATCGGGCTCGACTACCGCAACAGCGACTCGCAGCGCATGGCTGCCCTTCGGGCGCGGGACGAGCGCGCGCTGGTGCTGGCTGGCCCCGTCGATCTCGCGCAGGGCGGGCGCGGCTTCATCGGCCGCATCCCGGTCTTCGTGCCGACGGCGGGGGGCGGAGACCGGTTCTGGGGCATCGTCTCGGCGGTGATCGACGTCGATCGGCTTTACGCTGCAAGCGGCCTGACCGACCCCGCTCTCGACATCGATGTCGGGCTGACCGGCAAGGATGCGCTGGGCAGCAGCGGGCAGCGCTTCTTCGGCGGCGCCAACATCGTCAACGGCGATCCGGTGACGGCCAATGTCCAGCTGCCGCATGGCTCCTGGCAGATATCGGCTGTCCCCAAGGGCGGCTGGCCGAAGCACCCGAAGAACGAGAGCGCCTTGTGGGCCACGATGACACTGGCGGGCACGCTGGTGGTGCTGCCGATCCTGGTGGCGGGCTGGCTGTTCGGCGAGCGGCAGAAGAACTATGCGGAGCTGAGGCTGCTTTCACAGCGGCTCGAAGTCGCGCTCGATGCTTCGGGCATCGGCGTGTGGGAGCACGACCTCGCGACGGAACGGCTGGTGTGGGACGACCGCGTCAACGAAATCTACGGCAAGCCACTCGACGGCAAGCCGCGCGGCTATGACGACTGGGCGTCGACGATCCATCCGGACGATCTCGAACGGGCGCTGCAGGACTTCGACGCCGCCGCGGCGACGCAGACGCTCTATTCCTCGCAATACCGTCTTGTGCTGCCCGACGGCGCCATACGCCATGTGCGTGCGCGGGCGAACTTCCTGCAGGACAAAAGCGGCGCGACCAAGCTGATCGGGGCCGAATGGGACGTGACCAGCGACGTCCTGCTCAACGAGAACCTGGTGCGCGAACGGCAGCTTTCGGAATCGAAAAATGCCGAGCTGGAACTCGCCAAGGCGCGCGTGGAGCATGTGGCGCTCCACGATTCGCTGACCGGCCTGCCCAACCGCCGCTATCTCGACGAAATGCTGGCCGCAGGCAGCTCCGACGGACGCATGGCGCTGCTGCATCTCGATCTCGACCGCTTCAAGCACATCAACGACACGCTCGGCCATGCAGCGGGCGATGCGATGCTGATGCACGCATCGAAGGTCATAAAGGCCAATGCCGGAATGTCCGATTTCGTGGCACGCATTGGCGGCGACGAATTCGTGGTGGTGAGCCATGGACGCAGCGACGACGAACTCGCCACGCTTGCGGAGCGGATCATCGAGGAAATACGCCAGCCCGTCGACTATCACGGCCATCAGTGCTGGTTCGGCGTCAGCATCGGCATCGCGGCCAATAGCGATGTCGACGCCAAGCAGTTGCTGGTCAATGCCGACCTCGCGCTCTACCGGGCCAAGAGCCGGGGGCGCAACCGCCATGAGTTCTTCAACGAAGAGCTGCAGAGCGAGATCGTCAAGACCAAGCAAACCGCCGACGAGATCCTCGGCGGGCTCGAGCGCAACGAGTTCATCGCCTATTACCAGCCGCAGTTCGACGCCAAGACGCTGGAGATCGTTGGCGTCGAGGCGCTGTCGCGCTGGCGCCATCCGCAGCACGGCATTCTCGCTCCCGATGTCTTTCTGAAAGTGGCGGAGGAGTTGAACGTCGTCTCACTGATCGATCGCACGATCCTCGAACAAGCACTGGAAAGCTTCGATCGCTGGTCGCTTGAGCGCCTCAACATCCCGCGCGTGTCGGTCAATGTCTCGGCGAAGCGCCTGGAGGACAAGGATCTCATCAGCGGCCTGCGCAAGCTCGACATCAAGGACGGAACAGTGTCGTTCGAGCTGGTCGAGTCGATTTTCCTCGACGAGAACGACGAGCTTGTCGCGTGGAACATCGAGCACATCAAGGAGCTCGGCATCGATATCGAGATCGACGATTTCGGCACCGGCTATGCCTCGATCGTCAGCCTGCTCAAGCTGCAGCCGCGCCGCCTCAAGATCGACCGCCAGCTGGTCACGCCGATCACTGGCTCCAAGGCGCAGCGCCGGCTGGTGTCCTCGATCATCGACATCGGCAAGTCGCTCGGCATCGAGGTGGTGGCGGAAGGCGTCGAGACGGTCGAGCATGCGCGCATCCTGAAGGAGCTGGGCTGCGATATCCTGCAGGGCTATGCCTTTGGTCGCCCCATGGATGCCAAGGACTTCAGGGACTTCGCCCAGTCGCGCAAATGGCTGGCGGCGGGTTAGCTGTCCGCAAGTCCCTCCCCCGTGGAATTGACTGAACATCTGACGCTCAACAGCGGCAGTTAACGGGCGGCTCGCCTGAGCGACACGAAATCTATGCGCGCAAATCCTCGATGACCGTTCCGGCGGCGCCGACCTCGGCTTCATGGCCGGGCTCGCGCCAGGTCTCGGCGAGGCCGGCCGCGTACCATTCGCGCATGGCGGGCAGGTCAAGCAGCCGCTTCGGATAGGCAGCCGCGGCTCCCTCGAAAGAGAGCCCATAGGACTGGGCGCGGAAGGCCACCGGCGCGAAGAAGGCGTCGACAGCGCTGAAGCGGTCGCCGGCCAGGAACGGGCCGCCGAAACGCCCAAGGCCGTCGTTCCAGAGATCGCCGAGGCGGAAAAGATCGTGCCTCAGCGCATCGGATATCGGGAACGGTTCGACCCGCACGCCGCAGCTCATCGGGCAGAGATTGCGCAGCGCGGTGAAGCTCGAATGCATCTCGGCAGCGGCCGAGCGCGCCCATGCGCGCGCCTTGGGGTCAGCCGGCCATATGCCCTGATGACGCTCGGCCAGATATTCCACGATCGCCAGCGAATCCCAGACCGCCCAGCCATCGTCGACCAGGCAGGGCACCCGGCCGCTCGGCGAGAACGGCCGGTAGAGCCTAAAGCTCGAGCCGGTCGGGAACGGCGTCAACCGCTCCTCGAATGGGATGGCAAGCTCCCGCATCAGCACCCAGGGCCGCAGCGACCAGGACGAATAGTTCTTATTGGCGATGTGCAGGACGTACATCGGATGGCCCCCTCGTTGTGATGCAATTCCGGACGGAAGAACGCTCCATTATCTTGTCGCGGGCGTCGGCTGGCGAGCCTTGAACATCGACCAGCTGTACATCGCCAGCGCCGTCCAGATCAGCGCGAAGGCGATCGCCTGGGTGGTGCCGAACGGCTCGTCGAAGATCAGGACCGCGATCAGGAACACCATGGTGGGCGCGATGTACTGCATGATGCCGATGGTGGACAGGCGCAGCAGCCTGGCGCCGAAGGCAAAGAGCAGCAGCGGCACCGCGGTGATGGGACCGCAGCCGATCAACAGCGCGGTGTCGTCGCCGGTGCTGGAGACGAAATGATCCTGCCCGGTGGCGATGAGATAGCCGACGTAGCAGAGCGCCGGCACCGACAGCAAAAGCACTTCCAGCAAAAAGCCCTGGCTCGGGCCGATCGGCAGCGTCTTGCGGAAGAAGGCATAGGCGGCGAAGGAGAAGGCAAGCGCCAGCGACACCCAGGGCAGCTTGCCGGCCTCGACGGTGAGCACCGCGACCGCGATCGCGGCCAGCGCCACCGCCGCGATCTGCAGCCGGTCGAGCCGCTCGCCGAGCAGCAGCGCGCCGACCACCACGCTGACCAGCGGGTTGATGTAATAGCCGAGCGCGGTCTCGACCGTGCGGTCGACGGCGATTGCCCAGACATAGATGCCCCAGTTCACCGAGATAAGCGTCGCCGTCAGGACCGCCATGGCAATGCTCTTCGGCGAACGGATCGCGGCTTTGAAATCGGCCGTTCGGCCGGCCCAGACCAGAACGGCCGCCGCAATCGGCACCGACCAGACGATGCGGTGGCAGATCACCTCGATCAGCGGCAGATGCGCCACCGCCTTCATGTAGAAAGGCAGCAGCCCCCACAGGAAATAGGCGCCCAGCGCCAGCATGAAGCCGCGGCGGGCCTTGGCGTCGGCATCGAGATCGGCTGTAGCGGTGACCATGGCCCAACGCTATGGCCCAGCCGGCCATGCAAGACCATCGCAAAATTATGATGGATCAATGGACTTCCGCTGATGGTTCAAGGGAGCGGGACGGTTTTTTCCTCGCCCCACGAAGTGGGGAGAGGTGGCCCGGCAAAGCCGGGACGGAGAGAGCTTTCGTAAAGTGGGGCGGCTATGATTTAGGGACTTCGATCGAGTCTCATCCTTCTCGGACTCTGGCCTCGCATAGGTCGTCCCCCGCTCCGTCCCGGCTTCGCCAGGCCACCTCTCCCCCGCTTTGCGGGGGCGAGGTGGAGGAGCCCTACTCCGCCGCCACCAGCCCGGCCATGTCGCGGTTCTTCATCAGCTTGTAGATGATCGAGTCCATCAGCGCCTGGAAGGAAGCGTCGATGATGTTTTCCGACACGCCGACCGTCCACCAGCGGGCGCCGGAGGAATCGTGCGATTCGATCAGCACGCGGGTGATGGCTTCCGTGCCGCCGTTGAGGATACGCACCTTGAAGTCGGCAAGCTCGAGATCGCCGATCTCGTTCTGGTACTTGCCGAGATCCTTGCGCAGCGCGATGTCGAGCGCGTTGACCGGACCGTGGCCCTCGGCCACCGACATTTTCTCTTCGCCGTCGACCTCGACCTTCACGATCGCCTCGGAGACGGTCTTCAGATGGCCGTTGGCGTCGAAGCGGCGTTCGACCATGCAGCGGAAGGAGGTGACGTTGAAGAACTCAGGCAGGCCGTGCAGCATCTTGCGCGCCAGCAGCTCGAAGGAGGCATCGGCGCCCTCATAGGCATAGCCTTCGGCTTCGCGCTCCTTGACGACGGCGATCAGCGCGTCGAGGCGGTGATCGTCCTTCGGCACGTCGATGCCGCGCCGCTTGAGCTCAGCGAGGAAATTTGCCTTGCCGCCCTGGTCGGAGACCATGACGCGGCGACGATTGCCGACCGCTTCCGGCGGCACATGTTCGTAAGTCGCCGGCTCCTTGGCAAGCGCGGAGGCATGAATACCGGCCTTGGTGGCGAAAGCGGAGGAGCCGACATAGGGCGCCTGCGCTTCCGGCGCGCGGTTCAAGAGTTCGTCGAAGGCGCGCGACAGCCGCGAGATGCCGGTCAGCGCCTCGGCCGAAATGCCGGTTTCGAAACGGTCGGCGAAGGCCGGCTTCAGCGCCAGCGTCGGCACGATTGAGATCAGGTTGGCGTTGCCGCAGCGCTCGCCGATGCCGTTCAGCGTGCCCTGGATCTGGCGCACGCCGGCCTCGACCGCGGCGAGCGAATTGGCCACCGCCTGGCCGGTGTCGTCATGGGCATGGATGCCGAGATGGTCGCCGGGAATGCCGCCGGCGATCACCTTGTCGACGATGGCGAGCACCTCCGAAGGCTGGGTGCCGCCATTGGTGTCGCACAACACCACCCAGCGCGCGCCGGCATCATAGGCGGCCTTGGCGCAGGCCAGCGCGTAGTCCGGGTTGGCCTTGAAGCCGTCGAAGAAATGCTCGCAGTCGACCATCGCCTCCTTGCCGGCAGCGACCGCCGCCTCGACCGAGACTTTGATCGACTCCAGGTTCTCCTCATTGGTGCAGCCGAGCGCAACGCGCACATGATAGTCCCAGCTCTTGGCAACGAAGCAGATGGCGTCGGACTTCGACTGCACGAGCGACGCCAGCCCCGGGTCGTTGGAGGCCGAGACCCCTGCCCGCTTGGTCATGCCGAAGGCGACGAATTTCGCGCGTGCCGTGCGCTTCTGCTGGAAGAAGGCGGTGTCGGTCGGATTGGCGCCGGGATAACCGCCCTCGACATAGTCGATGCCGAACTCGTCGAGCAGCATGGCGATGGCGATCTTGTCCTCGACGGAAAAGTCGATGCCCGGCGTCTGCTGGCCGTCGCGCAGGGTGGTGTCGAAGAGGAAAAGTCTTTGTTTTTTCATCATGGCAAGGTGCTTGAGCACCCCCCTCTGTCCTGCCGGACATCTCCCCCGCAAGGGGGGAGATCAGCAGCCTTGCCGACGGCGCTCTTTCTGCGACCTCGGCGATTGGCGAAAGCGATGGCGACATCCAATCTCCCCCCTTGCGGGGGAGATGTCCGGCAGGACAGAGGGGGGTGTGACGGAACGCCGTACATCGACTAGTTCTTCCCCGCGTACCGATCCGTCGCCCGGATCAGCTGGTCCAATATCCCGGGCTCCGAATAGGCGTGCCCGGCGCCTTCGACGAGGTGGAAGTCGGCCTTCGGCCAGGCCTTGTGCAGCGCCCAGGCATAGCGCGCCGGGCACGGCATGTCGTAGCGGCCGTGGACGATGGCGCCGGGGATGTCCTTCAGCTTCCAGGCGTCGCGCAGCAGCTGTCCCTCTTCCAGCCAGCCGGCATGGACGAAGTAGTGGTTCTCGATGCGCGCAAACGCCACCGCATAATCGTCCTGGCCGAACGGCGTGCTGGTCTCCGGCTCCGGCAGGAGCGTGATCGTCTCGCCTTCCCAAAGACTCCAGGCCAGGGCGGCCTCGACCTGGAGCTTGCGGTCGCTGCCCACCAGCCGCTTGCGGTAGGCCGCCATCATGTCACCGCGCTCGGCCTCGGGGATCGGCGCCAGGAAGCGCTCCCATTTGTCGGGAAACATCTCCGAGACCCCGAACTGGTAATACCATTCCAGCTCGGCGCGGGTCAGCGTGTAGATGCCGCGCACGACCAGCTCGCTGACGCGCTCCGGGTGCGTCTCGGCATAGGCCAACGCCAGCGTCGAGCCCCAGGAGCCGCCGAACACCAGCCATTTGTCGAAGCCCGCCATTTCGCGCAGGCGCTCGATGTCGGCGACGAGATGCCATGTGGTGTTGGCCTCGAGCGAGGCGTTGGGCGTCGACTTGCCGCAGCCGCGCTGGTCGAACAGCATGACGTCGTAGAGCCTCGGGTCGAACAGCCGCCGGTGCTTCGGCGAGATGGTGCCGCCCGGACCGCCATGCAGGAAGACGGCTGGCTTGGCACCCCTGGTGCCGCAGCGCTCCCAATAGACGGTGTGGCCGTCGCCGACATCGAGCATGCCGCCGTCGAACGGCTCGATTTCCGGATAGAGCGTGCGCAACGATCCGCCGGCAATCGTCATAGTTTCAGGCCCTGCTGCGGCCAGTTGGCCGTTTCATGATCGGGGTGCTGGAAGGATATGATCTGCTCCTGCTTGCGGTAATAGTCGGGGTCGTCGTGAACCGGCGCCTCGAAGATCTTCTCGACCCAGGGCAGCCGCACGGCGTAGTTGACCTGGATCTGCGGCGCCAGATCCGAGCGGTCGTCGAAGGCGCCGATGGCGATCTCCAGCGCACCGGGCTGGCGGTAGGTCATTGGCGTGCCGCAACGGGCGCAGAAGCCGCGATCGATGTTGACCGAGGACTGGAAATAGCTCGGCTCCTCATGTGTCCATTCGACGCCGTCCTTGGGCACCGTCACCAGCGCGCCGAAGAAATTGCCGAACTGCTTCTGGCACATGCGGCAATGGCAGATGGACGGGCGTCCGAGCTTGCCCTTGATGCGAAAGCGCACGGCGCCGCACTGGCAGCCGCCGGTTCGAACTTGGTCGGTCATGGTTTTTCCTCCGGCGGCCATTGGTCGGTGTCGTGATCGGGATGCTGGTAGGAGACGAGCTCGGCGAGATACGGCGCCGAGCCGATATCCGCCATCGTGGGCTCGCCCGGCAATTGCGCGATCTTGTCGACATAGGGGAGCTTTGCCTCGGTGCCCCACTGGATGGTCGGCGCAATGCCGGCAGGGTCGTCGAAGGCAGCGATCGCCAGCGCGATCCCGTCCGGCGCCTCGAAGGTCAGCGGCGTGCCGCATTCGGCGCAGAAGCCGCGCCGAACGGCGCTCGATGAGCGAAAGCGCTTCGGCTCGCCGCGCGTCCAATCGAGCTTGGCGCCGCGCACCGAAACCAGCGGCAGATAGAAATTTCCGCTCGCCTTCTGGCACATGCGGCAATGGCAGACCGAGGCGTCGCCGAGCGCGCCCTCGACGCGGAAGCGGACCGCGCCGCACTGGCAGCCGCCTGTATAGACCGGCCGGTTGTCGAGGCTCATGGCTCGCTCCGCTTCATGGGCTCACTCCGGATCATGGCAGACGGCTTCGACATTGTTGCCGTCGGGATCGAAGACGAAGGCGCCGTAGTAGTTCGCATGGTAGTGCGGGCGCAGCCCCGGCCCGCCATTGTCCTTGCCGCCGGCGGCGAGCGCTGCAGCATGGAAGGCGTCGACCTCGGCGCGGCTGCGCGCGGTGAACGCGACATGCTGGCGGTCCCTAGGCTTGTCCTTGCCCGAGCTCAGCCAGAACACCGGCCGGTCGCGGCCATAGCCGCCGACCTTGGCGCCGCCGGTGTACTCTTCCGGCACCATGTAGAGCAGCGACGCCCCCAAAGGCGCCATCGCCTTGTCGTAGAAGGCCTTGGACGCCTCGAAATCGGAAACGCTGATGCCGAGATGATCGATCATGGAACGAGTTCCTCCATTGATGGGCCGGGCACCTCAGCGCCCGCCAGGCCAGCCACGATGACGATATGCTGGCAGACATTGTCGATATCGCGGATCACGTCGTCGTTCCAGAAGCGCAGGATGGTCCAGCCACTGGCGCTTAGATAAGCACTTCTCGCCTCGTCACTGCGCAAGTGATCCGCATCGGCATGCTGGCTGCCATCGACCTCGACTATGATCCGATGAGCCGCGCAGGCGAAATCGACAATGTAAGGCCCTATCGGCAGTTGCCGCCGAAAGCTCATTCCCATCAGCCGGTGAGCACGCAGTTCGTTCCAAAGTTTCAGCTCTGCGTCGGTCATCGCATGCCGCATGGATTTGGCGTTCTTGCGCTGACGGGAAGGAACGAGGTCGTGCCCCATGGCTACGCGATCCCACGCTGGAGATTAGCGGAACCGCAAGCGACGGCCAATCTCCCCCCTTGCGGGGGAGATGTCCGGCAGGACAGAGGGGGGTGCTGTCCCGCCAGCATATCAAACGATGACAGCTGGGCGATCTGAAGGTCAAGGGAGTGCAGAACGTCAAGCTCGGAGGTCGGCGTTCCTTCACACCCCCCTCTGTCCTGCCGGACATCTCCCCCGCAAGGGGGGAGATCAGCTGTTACCGGCGCTTTCGCCAATCGCCAAAGCAACCTCACCGCTTAATCTCCCAGGTCGTTACGCGCTGGCCGGTTACAGGGTCCTTGCCGTCTTTCAACTGCACGCCCTGCGCCAGGAGTTCCTCGCGCACGCGGTCGGCCTCGGCCCAGTTTTTCGCCGCGATCAACGCCAGGCGCTCGGCAATCGCCGTCGCAATCGCCGCCTCGTCCACCTTGGCCGCGCCGACGTCGAAGCCGAGGAAGGCGAGCGCGGTCTTCAGCGACGCAGCGGCTGCGTTCTCGCCGGTGCCGCCGAACTCCACCGCCTCGCCGGCAAGCTGCGTGAGGCGCTGGAAGGCGGCGTAGGTGGCGAGATCGTCGGACAGGGCTTCCACCACTTCGGCCGGCAATTCCTTCGCCGTCGCCGGCGCCAGGTCGGCGGCCCGCTTCCATTTGCGCAGCGTGTTCTCCGCTTCCTCCAGCTTGCGCACCGAGAAGTCGATCGGCTCGCGGTAATGCGTCATCAGCATCGCCAGCCTGAGCACCTCGCCCGGCCAGCTGCGGCCGCCGAAGGTCTCGGTCTCCAGAAGCTCATGGATCGAATAGAAGTTGCCGAGGCTCTTCGACATCTTCTGGCCTTCGACCTGCAGGAAGCCATTGTGCATCCAAATGTTGGCCATGACCTTGGTGCCGTGGGCGCAGCGCGACTGGGCAATCTCGTTCTCGTGATGCGGGAAGATCAGGTCGAGGCCGCCGCCATGGATGTCGAAAACCTCGCCGAGATAGGCGGCCGACATGGCCGAGCACTCGATGTGCCAGCCCGGCCGACCCCGGCCCCAGGGGCTGTCCCAGCCGGGCTCTTCCGGCGTCGACAGTTTCCACAGCACGAAGTCGCCGGGATTCTTCTTGTGCGCGTCGACGGCGATGCGGGCGCCGGCCTGCTGCTCGTCGAGATTGCGCTTCGACAGCTCGCCATAGTCAGGCATCGAGGCCGTGTCGAACAGCACCTCGCCCGCCGCGACATAGGCATGGCCACGCTCGATCAGTTGCTTGATCAGCGACAGCATGTCGGCCTTGCCGTCGGCGCGGGGTGCGACGAACTCGGTGGCGCGCGGCTCGAAGGTCGGCTCCAGGCAGCCCAGGGTGGCGACATCCTTGTGGTACTGGTCGGCTGTCTTTTCGGTGACTTTCCTGATGGCGTCGTTCAGCGACAGTTTTCCCGCCGCGATCTCGTCGCCGAAGTCGCGAAGCGCGCGTGCGTTGATCTTGTCGTCGACATCCGTGATGTTGCGCACATACGTCACGTGACTTTCGCCATAGACTTGGCGCAACAGGCGGAACAGCACGTCGAAGACGATCGCCGGCCGGGCGTTGCCGATATGGGCGAAGTCGTAGACCGTCGGGCCGCAGACATACATACGCACGCGTTGCGGATCGATCGGAACAAACGGCTCCTTCGTGCGCGTCAGCGTATTGTAGAGGCTGAGACCCTTCGATGCGTCCGACATGCGTGCCCTTCCCGGTTGGTTACCCGCAAAACCCGCCTTGCGCCGAGACGCAAATCGGGCTCCAGCCTGCTGGCCGGGGCGTTTGTCCAATCTGGGGAAAGATACGGCGAAAACGTCCGGACCAGCGCGAGGCTAGCCAATAATGCAAATGCCACAAATGGCGAAAGACGTTTTCATGGCCGGCTTTATCGCGCCCGCTGCTGTTGCCGTCAAGTCGCTGCAGACGGGAAAGATGTCAATGGATCACAGGTAAAGACCGCGCGAAACATTTTATTAAACATGTCGGCACAGTGATGAAACATTCTCGGGCTAGACCGCCACGGCGTCACGATTTGGTCCGAATCGACTATCAGACGCAGACACGAAAACGTTACCAGGGAAGAGAACAATGCCTCGAAACAAGCAGGAACAAAGCCGACCGGCGCAACAGCCGCTCACCAAGCAGTACCGCGCGATCGGCCCGGCCGCCATCGTCGCGGCCCTTCTTCACACCGCGAAGAAGAAGAAGCCGGCGCAGAAGATCATTTCGCCGCGCGCCGCCTGAAACGGCACGATCGGCGCAGTCCCCTATGATGGGAACGCCGGCGATGTAGGCGCCAACCAGCGCCTCGGGAGTGGAAGGCCTCCGAAAGCAGCCTTCGCTAGAATAAGGTCATCTGGTTTTCGTCCGCGCCGGGCTTCTGGCGCCCGGCCTTCCCGGGTTGCGGCCCGATGACGCTCCGCTCCTGAATCTCCGGCCCAGTGTTGGCGACCTTGTTGACAAGGTCGGAAACCGGAACCGCTTCGAAGAAATCGGGTTCGGCCGGGTGCAGCAGGTCGAGCACATGGCGCGGCTCCTGCGTGCGGCAGTCCAGCCAGCGCGCAAAATCGCGCTCGTCGATCACCACCGGCATGCGGTCGTGGATATGGGCGATGCCCGCGTTGGCGCGCGTCGCCAGAATCGCGCCCGTATCCATTTCGGAGCCACCCGGTTCGGCATAGGTCTCGACCAGCCCGGCGAATGCGATGACGCCGCCCTGCCGCGGCCGGATCCAATAGGGCTGGCCCTTGCCGGCGCCTGACTGCTGCCATTCATAGAAGCCGGAGGCCGGCACAAGGGCGCGGCGGTGGCGCATGGCGGTCTTGAAAGAGGCCTTGCCCTGCACGCCTTCCGAGCGGGCGTTGAAAAGCAGCGGAAATTCTCTGGTGTCCTTCACCCAGCTCGGAATCAGGCCCCAGCGCACCAGCATCGGCTGGCGGTCCGGCAGGTTGGAGCCCGGCGACCGCGGCGGGCCGGCCACCACCATCAGCACCGGCTGCGTCGGCGCGATGTTGTAGCGCGGCGGGAAGTCCTCCAGCTCGGCCAGACCGAGACAGGCGGCAGTTTCCTGCGGGGTAGCAGTCAAGGCAAAGCGCCCGGCCATGATCCTCTGCAGCTCTCGAAATTGCGTTGTCGCCAAAGTGGCAATGGAAGGAGGCTTCCGCAACGGGTAATGCTGCGCTGGTCGTTCGCCTCGCCCAGACAATACCGGGCCAGCAAGCAGGTAGCCATGGAACCGCGCAAGATCATCCCTGCCGTCTCGGTTGCCGTCGTGCGTGGCAAGACGGTGCTTCTGGTCAGGCGCGCACGGCCGCCGTCGCAGGGGCTCTATGCCTATCCGGGCGGCAAGGTGGAAGCTGGCGAAACCCTGGCGCAAGCGGCGGCTCGCGAGCTCCTGGAGGAAACCGGCCTCGCGGCCAAGGACTATCGGCCGCTGCGCGACATCCATATCGACGGCAGCGGCGAGAACCACGCGGTCGACTATCTGCTGACGGTGTTCGGCGCGATTTACGTCGGGGGCGAGCCGGTGGCCAGCGACGATGCCGAATCGGCGGCCTTCTATACGCTGGCGGAAATGGCGGAGATGCCGCTCGCGGGCGATGTCCTGTCGGTGGCCGAGAAACTGCTCGGGCCGGCTCAAGACGCCTGGCAATAACCGTCGAGAAACGCCTTGCAGGCGACAAAATGTTTCGCCACAAAGCCTTACCCTCTCACGCCAAGCCGACATGACACGCGCCTCGCCCCTCCTCGCCGCATGCCTTGCCGTCATCATGGCGGTCGCGGCGCGGCCGACGCTTGCTGCAGAAGCGCCGTTCGAGCCCGGGCTGATGCGGCTGGCCGAGGTGCTGGGCTCGCTGCATTTCCTGCGCAATCTCTGCGGCGAGAAGGGCGACCAGTGGCGGGTCGAGATGGAAAAGCTGCTCGAATCGGAAAACCCCGATCCGGAGCGGCGCGCCCGCTTCATCGCATCCTTCAACCGCGGCTATCGCTCCTTTAGCGGCACTTACACGCAGTGCACCGCTTCAGCGACCGAGGCCATCGCCCGCTACATGAAGGAGGGCGAGACCCTGTCGCGCGACATCGCTTCGCGCTATGGCAATTGAGCGCCGTGAGATTCGCCCTGGCGGGCTCAACCCTTGTGCCAAACCGGGCCAGACTGCAAATACTGGTGTTGCAGACATGCCACAGTATTAACGAAACCTTAGCGCACAAATCCGGAATTAACTCAAACTGAAGGTTTTGATGCCGCAAGCCGGTCTAATCGGCTAAGTTTGAGATCGATCGAGCGCAGTCCCGCCGGAAGCGTGGATCACGACGCAGGAAATGTCGTGCTGAAACAATTGCGGGGCTGCGGATGAACAGACAGGTCAAGCCTGATCCCGCAAGGATCGCCGCTTGAAAAGGTGGACATCGCAATGGAACATGGTGTCAGCGAAATCGACGCGTTGGTCAGGGAAGAAAAGCGCCTGACTGCCGTTGAAAGCCACTGCGAAGCCTGGGCGGAAGGCCTGTCGGCCGGCATCGAGCCGGAAATCATCGCCGAGGCAGCGCTCGAAACGGCTTTTGGCGAGATGCTGCGCGCAAATGGCGAAACCTCCGCTCTCGCCCTGCTCGACCGCATGCGGGAAAAGGTGATCGCCGGCGCCTTCGAGCCGGAGCGGCTGAAGCACTGAAGCCGCGTCCCGCCGTACCGCCGCACACTTCTCGGCGACATGCATTAGCTGCCGCTTCTTTGACGGCAACGGCCCGTTTGGGCATCATGTCCATGCGCGTTGATGGCCGCGAATGCCGAGCGCGGCAGAGTAGCCCTGCGTTTGGTAGAATTGGCGAACTGCTCTAATCCTTTGCGCAATTGCGAACGACCGTTACACAGTTCTGGAATTGGCTTGGCGGGGCCTGGAAAAACACGGAGAGGCAGGCGGTGAAATTTTCGATGTCGGGCTATCCACGCGGGCTGACCCTCGGCATCTGGGTCGCAGCGTCCTGCCTGGCCGCTCCGCTGGGACTGTGTCTGGTCAGCACTCCCTCCTACGCGTTGAGCGAGATCCAGCGTGGGGACCTGCCTTCGCCGGTCGCACCGCCGGGCGACAGCGGAACGGCCGTGCCGGAACCCAGCGCGCCGATACCGGATCCGCTCGGCACGAAGCCTTCCGACAACGGGCAGCCGACGGACGATACGAACAAGAGCCAGCCGGAGGCGCCGTCCGGCAGCGGTGGCATCACCAGCCCGCGTGCCGATCCGGAGGCACCGCCGCCCGCGGTCGTCTATGAGCTCGACAGGCTGCCGGAGCCGGTCAAGCGCATGCACGGCATGCTCATCGAGGCCTGCAAGAGCGGCGACATCGAGAAGCTCAGGCCGCTGATCGGCCAGGGTGATTCGATGACGCAACTATCGCTCGGCGACATCGACGGCGATCCGATCGCCTTCCTCAAGGGGCTCTCAGGCGACGGCGACGGCCAGGAGATCCTTGCCATCCTGGAGGAGGTGCTCAGCGCCGGCTACGTCCATGTCGACACCGGCACGCCGCAGGAACTCTATGTCTGGCCGTATTTCTTTGCGCTGCCGCTCGACAAGCTCGATTCGCGGCAGCGCGTCGAGTTGTTCAAGCTCGTCACCGCAAGCGACTATGACGACATGAAGCAATTTGGCGCCTACATCTTCTACCGCGTCGGCATTACGCCGGCCGGCCAGTGGATGTTCTTCGTCGCCGGGGATTGAGGCTTCAGCATACCGGACATTGGGGTGTATGGACTGGGGAGACTGGCAGCTTCGCCGAAAGCGCCATTCCTTCATCGTTGGCGATTGGCCAAAGCCGGCGCGACGACCAATCTCCTCCCTTGTGGGGGAGATGTCCGGCAGGACAGAGGGGCGCGCGAAGGATCGCTGCCGTGACGTGTTCTTGGCTGTCTAAACTGCCAATGCCTCGGAGAACTCCACCGCCCTCCCCTGGCCGGGCGTGGCGATCTCGCCTTCCCACATGACGCGGTTGCCACGAACAATAGTGCCGACCGGCCAGCCGGTGACCTCTTTGCCGTCGTAGGGCGTCCAGCCGGCCTTGGAGCCTGCCTGCGCATTGGTGATGGTCTGGCGCCGCTTGAGGTCGACGACGGTGAAGTCGGCGTCGTAGCCGGCTGCGATGCGGCCTTTGCGCGCCATGCCGAAGATGCGCTGCGGACCGTGGCTCGAAAGATCGACGAAGCGCTGCAGAGTGAGCCGGCCGGCATTGACGTGGTCGAGCATGATCGGCACCAGCGTCTGCACTCCGGTCATGCCCGACGGCGAAGCCGGATAGGACTTTGCCTTCTCTGCCAGTGTGTGCGGCGCGTGGTCGGAGCCCAGCACGTCGACTATGCCTTGCGAGACGCCATGCCAGACGCCGTCGCGGTGGCGCGGAGCGCGCACCGGGGGGTTCATCTGGATCAGCGTGCCGAGCCGCGCGTAGTCCTCCGCCGTCAGGGTCAGATGATGCGGCGTCGCCTCGCAGGTGGCGACATCCTTGTGTTTTTCCAGAAATGCGATTTCCTCGGCGGTCGAGATGTGCAGCACGTGGATGCGCGCGCGGGTCTGCCTGGCGATGCGCACGAGGCGCTCGGTGCAGCGAAGCGCGGCGATCTCGTCGCGCCAGACCGGATGGGATGACGGATCGCCATCGATCCGCTCGCCGAGGCGCTCGCGCAGGCGGAACTCGTCCTCCGAATGGAAGGCGGCGCGGCGGCGCGTGTTGCGCAGAATCGAGGCAACGCCCTCGTCGTCCTCGACCAGCAGGTCGCCGGTCGACGAGCCCATGAACACCTTGATGCCGGCTGCCCCCGGCAGACGCTCGAGCTCGGCGACGTCGCCGGCATTGTCGCGCGTGCCGCCGACCCAGAAGGCGAAGTCGCAATGCATGCAGCGCGTGGCGCGCCGCACCTTGTCGGCAAGCGCCGCCTCGCTGGTGGTCAGCGGATTGGTGTTCGGCATTTCGAAGACGGCAGTGACGCCGCCGAGCACCGCGGCGCGCGATCCCGTCTCCAGATCTTCCTTGTGTTCCAGCCCCGGCTCGCGGAAATGCACCTGGCTATCGACGACGCCGGGGAGAATGTGCAGGCCGCGGCAGTCGATCGTCTCGCCGGCCGAAGCCTGGCCGAGATCGCCTATGGCCGCTACGCGCCCGGCCCTCACACCGACATCGCGCCGGCCCTCGCCGTCATGGTTGACCACCGTGCCGCCTGTCAGGATGAGGTCATAGGTGGTTGCCATTGGATGGTCCAATCTCTTGCGGGGGGAGTGTCGCCGGCTTACGTAATGACCGTCGATTTTGCAAGATCAGGCCGATTTCCCGCTCATGCCCTTTGCCCTGCTGAAAGACCGCGCGCTCCTCTCCGTGTCAGGCCCTGACGCCGAGCATTTCTTGCAGAATATCCTGACCACCGACCTGGATACGCTTGCCGCCAATGAGGTGAAACCCGGCGCACTGCTTACGCCGCAGGGCAAGATCCTGTTCGATTTTCTCATCTCGCGCAGCGGTGACAACGGCTTCCGCCTCGAATGCCGGGCCGATATCGCCGACGATTTCCTGCGCCGGCTGATGCTCTACCGGCTAAGGGCAAAGGCCGAGATTGCCAAGCAGGATCAGGCGCTTGTCACGGTTGCGTGGGGCGGTGATTCAACGCGCTCAGATTCTGATTCACCCGTGTTCGCCGATACCCGCTTCCGTGACGTCGGCGTCAAGCGATCCTATGGCAGCATGGCGGCGGAGGATGGCGACGTCGGCGCCTGGCAGGCCTTGCGCATCGCCAATGGCATTGCCGAGAGCGGTTCGGACTATCAGCTCGGCGATGCCTTTCCGCACGACGTGCTGCTCGACGAGACCGGCGGCGTCGGCTTCAAGAAGGGCTGCTATGTCGGTCAGGAAGTGGTCTCGCGCATGCAGCATCGCGGCACCGCGAGACGGCGCGTGCTGATCGCCGTTGCCACCGGCTCGCTGCCCCCGGCGGGGACGGAGGTGACCGTCAACGGGCGGCCGATCGGCACGCTGGGTTCGGTCAGCGGCGGACGCGGACTTGCCATCGCCCGCATCGATCGCGTCAAGGCGGCGCTCGCTGCCGGCGAGGCGATCGTGGCCGGCGACACGGCCGTGACGCTGGTCATTCCTTCATGGGCCAGATTCACCTTTCCGACCGACGGCCTCAGCGCGGAGGAGGCGTGATGGCGGCCGATCGCGCCGGAGCGCCGCCGCGCGCCTGGCAACGCATGCTCTCCGGCCGGCGGCTCGACTTGCTCGATCCCTCGCCGCTCGACATCGAGATTGCCGACATTGCGCATGGGCTCGCCCGTGTCGCGCGCTGGAACGGCCAGACCAGTGGCGAGCACGCCTTTTCGGTCGCGCAACATTCGCTGCTGGTCGAGGCGCTCTACGCTGAACTGGTGCCGGGCGCCTCCCCCGAGGCGCGACTGGCAGCCTTGCTCCATGATGCCCCCGAATATGTCATCGGCGACATGATCTCGCCGTTCAAGTCGGTGATGGGCGGCTCCTACAAGGATTGCGAGCTGAGGCTGCAGCGCGCCATTCACCTGCGCTTTTCCTTGCCGGCGGAGCTCGGCGGGACCGTCCGCAGGGACATCAAGCGCGCCGACCAGATCGCTGCCTATTACGAGGCGACACTGCTTGCCGGCTTCTCGACTGCGGAAGCCACCGAATACTTCGGCCGGCCGCGAGGCTTCTCCGCCGATCGTTTCGATTTCACGCCGCGCTCCGTGACCTGGGCGCAGGCGGCATTTCTAAAACGTTTCAAGGCGCTCGAAGCTAAACGGCAGTCTTTTCTTGCCGATAATCCAGTGACCTGAAAGAACGCTAAATTAACCGCCGGTCGCGACAGTAACGTATCAGTCACCGTCGCAGGCGCGTTCATGCCCGTCGCACATCGCAAGACTGGTTCGGCCGCCAGCAGGCGGAAGGCAGGCGGCATCGGCTCCGCCAAGCGAATAGCGCAAGAACTTCGCGCGCAGAACGCGCGTTTTGCGGCCGCCGTGGAGAACATGTCGCATGGCCTGTGCATGTTCGATGCCGAAGAGCGGATGATCATCTGCAACCGCAACTACCTCGACATCTTCCGGCTCGATCCCGAACTGATGCAGCCGGGCATCCGCTTCTTCGACATCCTGCAGCATAGCGTCGACATCGGCATCGCCTCGCAGAGCGCAGAGGAGCTTTACGCCATCCGCAAACCTTATATCGACGGCGCGAAGCCCTCGACCTATGAGGAGACGCTTTCGGACGGCCGCATCATCTTCATTTCTCACCGGCCGCTGGCGGTTGGCGGCTGGGTGTCGATCTACGAGGACGTCACCGAGCAACGACGCGGCGAAGACGAGCTCAAGGAGCAGCACCGCCGCTTCGACGCCGCTTTGGCCAACATGTCGCAAGGCCTGCTGATGTACAGTGCGGAAGGCCGCCTGATCGTGCGCAACCAGCGCTTTCTGGATTTGTGTCACGCTTCCGCAGCCGATTTCTCGCTCGGCATGACGCACGGCCAGATGCTGGAGAAGCTTATAAGCCTCGGCATATTCGTACCCGTCGACGTCGACATGGAGGTGCAGAAGACAAAGGCCAGCCTGGAGGCCGGGGACTCGCGTTCGAGCTATCGTGAACTCGTCGACGGCCGCACACTCTTTGTAGCGCGACGGCCATTGGCGGACGGCGGCTGGGTGGCTACCTTCGAGGACGTCACCGAACGCCGCCGTGTCGAAGAGCGGATGACGCATCTTGCGCATCACGACACGCTGACCAACCTGCCCAATCGCTCCATGTTCCGCGAGCGGCTCGACCGGGCCCTGAGCCAGCCCAAGGCTGCGCCGCTGGCGATCTTCTCGCTCGACCTCGACCGCTTCAAGGCGGTCAACGACACGTTTGGACATCCGGCCGGGGACTGGCTGCTGAGATGCGTGGCCAAGCGTTTGCAGCGCTGCCTGCGCAGCGACAAGGATGTGGTGGCCCGTTTCGGCGGCGACGAGTTCGCCATCATCCAGTTCAATGTCAGCGCAAGCGCCGACGCCGAAAAGCTGGCAAAGCGCGTCGTCGAGATCATCGGCAAGCCCTATCGCGACAAGGGCCGCGAGATGCATGTCGGCGTCAGCCTCGGCATCGCGCTCTACCCAAGCGACGGACAGGACGCCGACACGCTGTTGACCAATGCCGATATGGCGCTCTACCGGGGCAAGAGCGAGGGACGCAACGTCTACCGTTTCTTCGAACCGGGCATGGACGCCATGATGCGTGCGCGCCGCGCGCTGGAGGCCGAGCTCGAAGCGGCGCTCCCCAAGCGCGAATTCGAATTGGATTACCAGCCCATCCTAGACATCGCTTCGGGCGGGATCGTCGGCGCGGAGGCGCTGATGCGCTGGCGCTCGCCGACGCGCGGCCTTGTGCCGCCAGACGATTTCATCGCTGCGGCCGAGGAGACCGGCCTGATCGTGCAGCTTGGCGACTGGGCGCTGCGCAAGGCCTGCAACGTGGCGGCGAACTGGCCCGAGGACATGCGCATGGCGGTCAATGTCTCCGCGGCCCAGATCAAGAGCGGCGGCTTCGCCCGCGGGGTGATCTCGGCACTCGCCTTTTCCAGCCTGCCGGCCAATCGGCTGGAACTGGAGATCACCGAAACGGTGATGATGGATGAGAGCGATACCGTGCAAAGGACGCTCAGCCAATTGCGCGGGCTGGGCATTCGCATCGTGCTCGACGATTTCGGCACCGGCTATTCGTCGCTCGGCTATCTGCGCCGCTTTCCGGTCGACAAGATCAAGATCGATCGCTCCTTCATCCGCGACATCGACAATCGCCACACGGCGGCGATCGTCCGCACCGTGATCGGGCTCGGCGCCGAGCTTGGCATAACCGTCACGGCCGAGGGCGTCGAAACCGAGGCCCAGCTCGAGCTGCTGCGCAAGGCCGGCTGCGGCCAAGCCCAAGGCTACCTGATCGGCGTGCCGGCCAACGCTTCCGAGATGAGCAGGCTGCTGCACTCACATGCGCTGCTGCGCCGATCCGGCTGAGCAGCAAATATGGTCGCGCAAACTTCGGCGTCAGCGCAGCGTCTCGATGTATTTTTCGTGGAAGCTCACATAGCCCGGCTCGACGACCTTGAGATGCCGCTCGATCAGCTGATGGAACGCCGGCAACTGGTGGAACGGCACGCCGGGATATGCGTGGTGCTCGGCGTGATAGGGCATGTTCCAGGCGAGCTTGCGCACGAACCAGTTGGTGAGCGTCGTGCGGCTGTTCTCCAGCATGTTGGCGACGAAGGGGCAGCGGCCGTGCTCGGCCAGCAGATAGAGCCTGAGGAACGGCTGGCCTGCGAGGGCGGGCACGATCCAGACATAGAGCAGCACTGACGCCTTGAACCAGAGCGCGAGCGCCAGGATCACGGCATAGAAGGCGATCATCGCCCGCGCCTCGGCCCGCACTTTGCGCAAGCCCTTCGGCGGCACAAAGCTGTCCCGGCAGCGGCCGATGGCATTGATGTACAGCGTGTTGGCGTGGCCCCACCACACCGGCAGGCCCGAGACGTGGACGATGTACTGCCACAGGGTCTCGGGCTTCGGGAAGGCCAGCTCCGGATCGTTCCGCGGATCCTGGGTGAAGCGGTGATGGGCGAAATGGAAGTAGCGGAACCAGTCTGCGGGCAGCGCGATCGCAAGGCTGCACAGACGGGCGACGGCATCATTCAGCCACTGCGCCCGGAAGGCCGTCCTGTGCACGGTCTCGTGCAGCAGCGTGAACAGAAACACGATCAAGATACCCTGCGGCAGCATCAGGAACGGCCAGAACGGCACCTTGGCCGCGATCAGCGCGCCGAGAACGACAATCGCGCCAGAATGGACAGCAAACTGGATCAGCCCCGGTCCGTCCGACTTGCCGGTCAGTTGGTTGCGCTCCTCATTGGTCAGCGAAGCGATGATTTCGCGGTGGTCCAGGGCTTGGTCGCGGTCGATGGCGTTCATGGCGCCACGCTACTCCAGAAAGAAACCTTTCGAAAAACGAGGAATTCTGCAAAATAGACAAGTCAATCTTATCTATAGGTCACCATGGTCGCACTGCCATCGCTGCGCGGACTTCAGGCCTTCGAGGCCGCGGCACGCACCGGCAGCTTCGCCGCGGCGGCGGAAGAGCTGTCGGTCTCGGCGGCCGCGGTCAGCCAGCTCATTCGCACCCTCGAGGAACAGATGGGCCGCAGACTGTTTCACCGAGCCAACCGGCGCGTCGTGCTGACCGAGGCCGGCGTCGAGATGCTGCCCAGGCTCACCCTGGCCTTCCAGGAAATCGGCAGCGTCGCGCGCGATGTCAGCGGCGGGGCATTCCGGCCGAGGCTGATCGTCTCGGTACCGCCCTCCATGGCGATGGGCTGGCTTTCGGAGCGCATCGCCGGCTTCATCGCCGGCCACGGCGCTGCGGACATTTCGCTCAGAGGCGACGACGACCCGGTGCCGTTCGACCGGGAGCTGATCGACATCCGGCTGTCCTACGGCCCGCATTATCGCGAGCATCCCACGCAGGAGATCGTCCGGGACGCCGTCTATCCGGTCTGCGCGCGCGGCATTGCCGGCGCGATAGAGTCCGACAACCTCGCTGGCCTGCCCCTCATCCATACCGACTGGGGACCGGCCGGAGCGTCGTTTCCGTCCTGGCGCAACTGGTTCGAGACGGCAGGCATCGAGCCAGGTCGGGCCGTCAAACGCGGCCTCTCCGCCAACTCGTCGCGGGCGGCGCTCGACCTCGCCATGTCAGGACTGGGCGTCGCGCTGGCGCAAGGCATCTATTGCGCCCAGGCGCTCGAAAATGGCAGGCTGATGCGGCCCGTGGCCCGATCCCTGGAGCTGCGCCAGCCCTATTGCCTGACGATCCCCGAACGCAGCGCAAAGCGCGACGTCGTGGCGGTGTTTCGCGAATGGCTGATCGAGGAATGCCTGCGCGCGATCAGGTCGCCGGCGCTCGGTGCCCGGTGACGAGGACTGACGATCGCCAGCGCAGCGATCACCAAGGTCGATCTCAGTCGAACGAAGCAGGAGATTTCTAATGTCGCTCGAACTCATCAACCCCGATGATCTGCCGGTTCCGGAGATGTACACGCAGGTGGTCGTCGCGACGGGATCCAGGCTAGTCTTCGTCTCAGGCCAGCAGCCCGAAGACATAAACGGCAAGCTCGTTGGACATGGTGATTTTGCGGCGCAAGCGCGGCTGGCATTCGGCAATCTCGGCCGAGCGCTCAAGGCGGCAGGCGCGCGGCCTGAGCAGGTTTGCAAGATCACGATCTACATTGTCGATTATGATCGTGATGAACATGTCCCGATCATCGAAGACGCGCAGATTTCGCTGTTTGGAGATCACAAACCGGCGAATGTGGTGGTTGGGGTGGCAATAATGTCCCCAGGCTACCTGATCGAGGTCGACGCGATAGCGGTCATTTGACGAGGGCGTCAGAAGCTGATCACGGATCCTCGAAAAGATACACGGCGATGGTCAGAGATGCCCGGCCAGCGCCGCCACCATGTCCTTGTTGGTCGCCACCGGGACGATCTCGAACTCGACCAAATCGTTCCACTCGATGGCCCAGCGCTGTAGAATCGTGGCGTCATCGGCCTCGACCAGCAGGAAACAGCGGCTCATGTCGGCCGCGATCCAGCTGTGGTGGACGACAAGCTCGTCCGGCTTCAGGCGGCCCTTGTCGCGGAAGCGGCGATAGATCTCCTTGCGGTCGCAGCCGCGAAAGTCCTCGATGACGAAAAACAGCATGTCTGCCCCCTCAGTCTGGAACACTATCGTCCAGGCCGCTCCAACCGGTCAAGGAACCATTGCGTCAGCCGCACCCAGACCTCGTCCTTCTCGCCCGAATCCTCCCAGCCATGGTCGAGATTGGGATTGTCGTTGACCTCGATGACGAAGACGCCGTCCTTGGTTTCCTTGAGGTCGACGCCGTAAAGCCCGTCGCCGATGCAGCGCGCCGCCTTGACCGCCGTCTCGACAACATGCGGCGGGGTCTCCTTCAGTGTGAAGGTCTTGATGCCGCCCTGGTCGGGCTTGCCGTTGGCCTTGTGGTTGACGATTTGCCAATGCTTCTTGGCCATCAGATAGTGCACGGCAAACAGCGGCTGGCCGCCGAGCACGCCGACCCGCCAGTCATATTCGGTCGGAAGGAACTTCTGCGCGATGAGGAGGTCGGAATCCTCCAGCCATTCGGTCGCGAGCCTGGTCAGCTCGGCCAGGTTCTCGCATTTCTTGACACCGCGCGAGAAGGAGGAATCCGGGATCTTCAGCACCAGCGGGAAGCCCAGCGTCTGCGCCGCGACCTCCAGGTCCGAAGGTCCAGCGATCATTACCGTCGGCGGCACCGGCACCTTGTTGTAGGTCATCAACTCGTTGAGATAGACCTTGTTGGTGCATCGGATCATGGACAGCGGATCGTCGATCACCGGCATGCCTTCCTGCTGGGCGCGGCGCGCGAAGCGGTAGGTGTGGTTGGAGATCGACGTCGTTTCGCGAATGAGCAGCGCATCGTAATTGGCGAGCTTGGCCAAATCCTTTTTGGTGATCGGCTCGACTTCGACGCCCATCTTCTCGGCGATCCTCGCCCAGTAGCGCAGCGAGGAGATCTCCGAAGGCGGCAATTCCTCATGCGGATCGACCAACGTGGCGAAGGTGTAGCGTGCCGGCGTGCGGCCCTTGGTGTCGCGCCATTCACGGTTGGTGTAGGTTTCCAGACACCCCAGGAAGACCGTTTCTTCCTCCTCGCTCATGCGGGCGAGCGGCAGGAAGCCGATCTTGCGGATCGAGGCCCATTCGGCGCTGTCCTTGATGTGGACCTCCAGCGCCGGCGCGCGGAACCAGTCGAACAACAGCTTGGTGAAGCGGTCCCAGATCTTGGACGGACCGATGCCGAAGAAGACGGCGACCTTCGAGGGGAAGGTTCCGCCGAGATCCTTGCGGCATTTGTTGAGCGCGAGTTCCAGTTCCGGCAATGCGTGCTCGTAGAGCTTGCGCTCCGACAGATCGATCATGGTCTCGACCGTCGGGATCACCTTGTGGCCGCGCGAACCGGCAAGCAGCGAGGCATAATAGCCGCGGCTCTGGTAGCCGTAATTGTTCGACAGGTTGATCACCTTCGGCCGCTGGCCGCGGAAAAGTGCCGGATGCGCGAGATAGTCGCGGTTGGTGATGATCTTGTGCGGCGTCGCCACCTGATCGAGATCGTTCTGCCTGCCTGTAAGGATGACCCAGGTCATATTTCAGCGTTTTCCCAGGGTGATGGCGGCGCGCAATCCATCGCGGCCGAACTGAGCCATGTTCATGAAGATGCCGTAGGGCACGGGAATGTTGGCGGCATCGAGGATCGTCTCCTGCCTTTCGTCCTCGACCCACGGATCGTGGATCAGAATGTGGTCGCCGTCGTCGCCGATCGCCAGCACCCAATGCGGTATCTTCTTGCCGAACATCAGGAAGCCGCTGATCAGCACCAGCACCAGCTTTCCCTCCGCAAGCGCCGAGCGGATGTCGTCGATGCCGAACGAACGGTAATTCACCGGAATGCCGTAAAGTTCCGCACGGCGGCGGAAGTCGACCTGGGCGAGTTCCATCACCCGGCGCTTGTCCTCGCTGCGCACCGACTGCAGGAACAGCGCGCCATGAAAGGAGACGAAGATTTCTGCCGCCAGGCCGCTCTCGTAACCGGAGACAGCCAACCCGAACGGCTCGCAGCCGCCCGGGCCCGACATCATGAAGACGGTGGTGGCCTCGCGCCACAGGCGGATCTCCATGACCGGGTCGGGCACGAAGCCCTGGTCGAAATTGGCCATCGCCATCATCAGGCAGCACGGGCCGCAGGTGAACTCGCAGGTCTGCTGGTAGAACGGCACCCTGGTGGCGGTGGGGGCATCGCCACGCAAAGTCTTTTCGTAGCGCAGTGCCGTCGCGCCATCCTCGTAATAGTCGGGCTCACGGCCTATTCTGCGGTAGCCGGCCTGCTCGTAGATCTGGATGGCGCGATGATTGTCCTCGCGCACCTCCAGCCGCAGCAGCATGCGATCGTGCTCGAAGGCTGCTTCCTCCGCCGCCGCCAAAAGCCGGCGCCCGATGCCGAGCTGGCCGAAGGAAGGACTGACGGCGATTGAATAGAGCCGCGCCACGCCGCTGCCTTTGCGAAACAGCGCCACCGCGTAGCCGGCGACATGGCCGTCATTTTCCGCGACCAGCATCTCGGCGGTCTCGCGCTCGATGAACTGACGGAAAGAGCGGCGGGAAAGCCGGTCGCCCGAGAAGACGGCCTTCTCGATGGCGGCGAGGTCATCGACGTCTGACGCGCGGGCCTTGCGAATCTCGGCAGGCATGCGGGCTTGGGAGAACCTCGATTGGGTTGCGGAAACGGCCCCGGTCAACAAAGCAACGTCAACAAAGCAACACGGGCCGAAGCGCCTGTGTTCACAAGCGCTATCGCACCTTGAATAGGGCCGAATTGTGACAGGTTGCGCGGTGGTCCAACGACATCCAGGACTTGAACGGGACCGGCTGCGCGAAGGCGCAAAATCGCAACGAACTCAACTCGAAAGGCCGGCCAGAAGCTGGCCGTAGGCGCTCTTGGCGACAGCCGAAAGGCGCTCCGGCGGCAGCGAACCGACGACCGCGCAGCCATAGCCCTTGTCCAGCCAGTACACAGCCTCGGGACCATCGGCTTCGGCCGTGTAGGTGCCCTTGGTGGTCTCGGCCGATTCGGAGGTGACAAAGAGGGAGATGCGCTCGCCCTTGGCGTCCTCATAGAGCAGCATTGCCGCCTTGCCGCGGTCGCCGGCCGGCAGCAGCCTGCCGCCGACGAGCTGGAAGCCTTCAGCTGCCAGATCGGGCGCGACCAGCTTCAGCCCGACCCGATTGGACAGCCAGGTCTGCAGATGGTCCTTGTCGCTTGCCGGCACCTCCACCGCATGACGTTTCTCGGCGGCGTAGATGACATGGGCGGCGATCGCCTGCTCGGCGAGCTGGTCGTCCGCCGCATCCTCGCGGCCGATGCCATCGACGCCGGCGAGATAGCCGCCGAGCCCGCCCACCACCAGCACGGCGGCTGCCGCCGCCGAAAGCCACCAGCGCGAGCGCCAGGCCGGCGCCTTCGCCGGCGCCTCGCCCAGCACCGCCTGTGTCAGCCTCGCCGGCACCGGCTCGTCCATCAAGCCGGCCAAGGCCGCGCGCAGCGCGGCGCGATCGGCAACGTAGCGCGCGCTTTTTGCCTTCATCTCCGGATTGGCTTCGAGCCACGCGTCATAGGCCATGCGCTCATCGCCCGGCAGCTCACCGTCGAGCGCCAAGTGAATATCGCGTTCCGTGAAATCGCGCCGGGTCATCTCTCAACGATCCTTATCGAGCGGCGGCGCGAGGAGTCGTCGAGCAGGCCGCGCAATTCCTCGCGGCCGCGCGCGATGCGCGACATCAGCGTGCCGGCCGGCACGCCCAGAATGTTGGCGGCCTCGGCATAGGAAAAACCTTCAATGGCAACCATGACCAAAGCCGCTCGGCGATCGGGGCTGATCGCCTGCAAGGCATCCATGATCTCACGCGAGGCGATGCTTTCGACCTGATCGGCGGGCGCGGCCTGGGCTTCGCCCGCTTCGAGCGGCAGGATCGCCGCTTCGCCACGCCTGCTCACCTTGCGCATCTGGTCGATGAACAGATGATGCATGATCGTAAACAGCCACCTCCTGGGGCTTTCTCCCGTCTGCCAGTTGTCGAGCCGCACGAGTGCCCGTTCCAGACAGTCCTGGACCAGATCGTCGGCGGAGTCGCGGTCGCGCAGCAGCGAGCGCGCATAGCGGCGCAACCGCGGTATCTCGCTCAGGATCGCTGCCTTCTTGTCGTCCATGCCGGCTTGTTTCGAGGTCGGTTCCCATCCTGATTGAACGCGCCTTCGCGGCGCGGCGCAAGCACTCAGCGCGAAGCAGGCCACCCCTGCTCCGGTACCCAAGCACCTGAACAACGCTGGCGAGTGCCGGTTTATTCCCGCCTTGAAGGCGAGCGGAGCTTACTTGTCACATTAACGCGGCATAGTTCCAAAATAGCGGCCTGCCATCAAATGACGTAAGTGCGCGGG
The DNA here is from genome assembly GCF_003952525.1 of Mesorhizobium sp. M3A.F.Ca.ET.080.04.2.1. NCBI lineage: Bacteria > Pseudomonadati > Pseudomonadota > Alphaproteobacteria > Hyphomicrobiales > Phyllobacteriaceae > Mesorhizobium > Mesorhizobium sp. M3A.F.Ca.ET.080.04.2.1. The sequence continues at coordinate 1,593,765 of NZ_CP034451.1, forward strand.
CAGGAAGCCTGGTCGTCACCCTCCCCTCGCCGCCCGCGTCAGGAGCCGCTGGTAAAAAAGGCCGATGCCGATCAGCACGGCGCCGAGACCGATGAAGGACAGCGCACGAAGCACGCCCTCCAGTTCCGACATGTCGAAGAGGAAGACCTTCATCACCGCAACAGCGATCAGCACGGCGGAAGCAACGCGCAGCACCTGCGACTTCAACCAGACGCCGGCGGTGAGCAACGCCACGCCGATGGCCAGCCAGAGTGCGGAATAGGTGTAGGTCTCGAGTTGACCGAGCCCGCTCCACAACCCGATGAACTCGCCCTTGAACAGGCGCCGCACCGAGAGCGTGGCGTAGGCGAAGGCAAGCAGCGAGGCGATCAGCGCCAGCATCGCCGCATACCAGCGCGGACGCTTGTCGCGGACATAGAGCGCCAGCGCGCCGGCGGCGATCGCCGGCAGCAGATAGGCCAGGAAGAGCAGGTTGAAGAACGGGACGGTGCCGGTCGATTCGTCCGTCAGCAGCGGGTTCAGCACCACGAAATGCCGGATGAGGATGAAGGCGACCGAGAGCACGCCGGCGGCCATCGAGCCATAGCGCAGCACCGAGCTCGGAGAGCGCATGTCGATGGCGACGAGGATAGCGCCGGCGCCGAGCGCGATCAGCGTGTAGATCGCCTGTTCGGCCAGCGTGACCGGGCCGGTGTCGATGACGCCGCCATGCATGGCATGGCGCACCAGCATCGCAATGGTGAGCAGCGCGAACAGGGCCGACGCGGCTTCCATGGCAAGGCGCGGGCGGCCATTGGTGGTGCGTGCCAGTTGCCAGGCGGCGAAGCCGAAGGCGAGCGCCGGCACGCCATAGCCGGGCAGCAGCCAGTTGAAGACCGGCGTCCGCGACAGTGCCGCGGCGCCGACGATCGTCGGATCGAATGCGACGCGGTCGAGCACGGCAACAGCGGCGCCGACCGCGATCCACCCCAGCACCGGATAGGAGCGCCAGCGCGTCGCCAGCGCAGGTAGAATAGCAGCCGCGCCGAGCAGCACCGTCGTCCAGCCGGAGCTGAACGCCATGTGCAGCATCAACAGCCCGGCGACGCCGGCGCCGCCAAGCGCAAACGACACGGCAGGGCCTCCGACGAGCGGTGGTTCTTCGGCGCGTGCGATCCACTCGCCGCCGGCGGCAAAGACCAGCACCAGCAGCAGCGCCGGCAGCGCGTAGCCGAAGTCGCGGTCTATATCGCCGAAGGTGAGCCACAGCGCGGTCAGCACGACCAGCGGGACGATGACGCCCCATGCCGACCATGAGGCGGCGCGGACGGGCGCCGCGGCAGCAAAGCGGCGCGCGGCCCAGAAGCCGGCGGCGATGAAGACGATCGCCAGGGCGATGCCGAGACGGAAGGTCAGCGTGTCGGCGGTTGCCAGCGGCTCGACGCCCAAGCCGGCGCCCACCACGTCGGCGCCGATGGGGCGGTACGATGCCAAGATAGATCACCACGGTCGCCAGCCCCGCCGCGAAGACCAGCGGCAGGGCGCGCGGCCGGTAGAGCGCGACAGCTACGAGCGCTACCAGCAGCACCGCGCCTTGAAGGGCGTCGCCGGCGACGGCGAAGGCCGGCTCGACAGACAGGCCAAGCGCCGTCAGTGCTATGAAGAAGCCGGGCGCGATCGAGGGCCAGTCGAAGCCCGGCTCCGCTTCGTCGCGGCGAGTGGTCAAGAAAAGGACGAGCCAGACGAAGGCTAGCACGGCGAGCGTGGCCAGGCTGATGAAGAGCACCGCGGCCAGGTTCATCTCCAACGCATCCGTCATGTAGGCGATGGTCCAGATGCCGGTGCCGGCAAAGGCCGCGGCGACCAGCGCCTCCCAGGCGCGGATGCGGGCTATGGCCGCGGTGGCGGCAAGCACAATCGCCAGATAGACGAACAGCGCCCAAGGATTAGGCGCCTGCGCGGCGACGAGCGCCGGGGTGACCATGGCGCCGACGAGGCCAATGCCGGCGAGCGCCAGACCGTGCACCAGCGAGACGGCGATGGCCGCGACGGCGATGGCGCCGAGCAGGGTGAAGGCGAGTGCCGGGCCGATGAACCCGTAGATGCCATGGGCGGCGTAGACAGTCCCGAACAGGATGAAGGCGCCGGCCCCGGTCAGGATCGCCGGGATATAGGCGCCGGCCGCACCCTGCACCGGCACCCTGAAGCCGGTGCGGCGGATGAATTCGGCACCGCCGATCAGCACCAGCCCGAGCGCGGCCGCCATGGCGAGGCGCACGCCGGGGCCGAAAATGCCGGCCTCGATGGTGTAGCGGATCAGGAACAGGCCACCGAGCGCCAGCGCGATGCCGCCGACCCAGACCGCCCAGCGCGTGCCGAGCGCCGTTTCGACATCGGTCTGCCGGGCTGCCCTGGCCGGCGTCGCAGGCTCTGCCGCGACAACCGGCTGCGCCGCTTCGGCCAGCTCCTCGGATTTGGCCGAAGTGCCCTCGCCTGCCTCGGTCGGCGCCTCGGCCGCCCGGGCAGCGTCGGGCGCCATTGCAGCGGCTTCGGCTGCCGCGTCACTTTCCTGGGGCGTGACAGCCTCGGCTGCGGAGGCGGGAGCTTCATCGGGCGCGGCTTGCGTCACCGCGCCGGAGGCCGGCGCGGGCAGCGGGACACCGGAGAGCACCAGGCTGCGCAACGCGCCAAGCTCGCGCTCGATCAATCCGATGCGGGTTTGCTGGCGCGAGATGATGACGAACAAAGCGATGACGGCGGCAATCGCAATCAGGCCGAAAAGCATGGGGCGGTTCCCCTCAAAACCGGACCAGTCCTGGCAGACAAATGCGGCGATGGGACGGCTAGCCAAATCAGCGCCTTGCCGGCTTTCAAGATCGAGCATGTTTCGAAGACAATTGCCAGCAATCTGATTGCTTTTCCAATGCCGAAACGTCGACACGGATTGGACGCGCCTTCAAGATTTACCTGCCGCCGGTCCTGAAATACCCGTGCTATTCTCGGATGTTCGCTCGAATGAGGATGATCGATGCCGCAACGAAGCGCTGGTCTGCTGATCTACAGGCGAACCGCAGGCGTTTTCGAATTCCTGCTGGTCCATCCCGGCGGCCCCTTCTGGGCACGGAAGGATGAAGCCGCATGGTCGATACCGAAAGGACTTATCGGCGACAATGAGGACGAGCTCGAGGCGGCCCGGCGCGAGGCCGAAGAGGAACTCGGACTCGCCATCGACGGGGATTTCCGGCCGGTCGGCAGCTACCGCCAGCCTGGCGGCAAGATCGTGATCGCCTGGAGCGTCGAAGCGGATCTCGATGCGGAGGCCATCAGGAGCAACATGTTCAGCATGGAGTGGCCGCCGCGATCAGGCCGCATGAAGGAGTTTCCCGAAGTCGACAGAGCCGGTTGGTTCTCACTGCCCGAGGCTGGTCTGAAGATCCTGAAAGGCCAGCGTCCGATCCTCGACGATTTTCTGGAGCGGCGGGGCGTCTGATAGACGCCCTCCCCTACCGTCCGGCGGTTTCCCCGCTGACCGCCTTCGCGGACACATGATGCCGGCGCAGCGCCGCGAGAAAGCCGGCGCGGGCGTTGGGCGGCTCGATCCCGCGCGGCTCGTAGACATGCCGGGTGAAGAAGAACCCGGTCAGCCGGAAGGCGTCCTCGAGTGCCGAGGCATCGGCGCGCAGTCCGGAGCCGCGTTGCAGGAAGGCGGGCAGCACCAGCATCTTGTCGTGCCACGGCGCACCGGCCGCGCGCGAGACCGCGCGCCCGGATTTCGGCGAGACATAGGCGAGGTCCTGCCGCGTGCCGGTCGCGGCGCACTGGCTGAGATCAAGGCCGAAGCCGAGCTCGTCGAGGATCAGCAGCTCGAAGCGCGCCACCAGTTCGCCGGCGGCATCGACATCATCGAGATGGGAAATCATCACGGCAAGCGCCTCGTAAAGGCCGCCATGGGCGTCGCGTTCCGGCAAGAGCCGCAAATGCGCTGCCATGGTCTGCAGGCCGTAGACGGCGACTGCGCTGTCCATCAGCCGGGCGGCGTTCATCTCGATCGCTTCCGCCTGGAAAATGCCGAGATGCTCGTCGAGCCGCGCCCGCCACAGCAGGTCGACACGGTTGCCAGGCTGCAGCACCGGCTGCTGCTTGCGCGAGCGGCCGCCGCGCACCAGACCGAGATGGCGGCCATGGGCGCGCGTCATCACCTCGAGGATGGCGCTGGTTTCGCCATGCTTGCGAGTGCCGAGAACGATTCCCTCGTCGCGCCATTCCATGGCTTGAGCTTTTCACCCGTTGCGCGGCGAAATCAAGATTGCTTCGACCCCGGCAAGGTGAGTGCTGTCAGCAGCATCTTGTACGTACGTGTATGTACGTTATGTCTAGACCGTCCCGCCTGGTGACTGATTTGACGGTGGCAGGTCAAGGCCTCGGCGGCCAGCTCCTGGTGGCCGCAGCCTTGCGATGCCTGCATGTCGCAGCCGAAGGAGGCGGTCTGCTGCTGATCATCGACGCCAAGAGCGAGCGCGCCCCGAACTGGTATCGCAGCTATGGCGCCGAGCCGCTTTCGGGAGCGCCTCTGACCCTCGTCATGCCACTGGCAACCTTCGCCGCCGATCTCAGGGCAAGAGGCTTGCTGTAGACCATGCCCATTGCCGGTGGGCGACATGGCTCAATGTGGAAACTCCAGTCCCATCTCGCGGTAGCGCTCGGGATCGTCACCCCAGTTCTCGCGCACCTTGACGAACAGGAAGAGGTGCACCTTCTGCTCGAGGATATCGGCGATCTCGGCGCGAGCGGCCTGGCCGATGGCGCGGATCGTCTCGCCCTTGTGGCCGAGCACGATCTTCTTCTGGCTGTCGCGCTCGACATAGATGACCTGCTCGATGCGCACCGAGCCGTCCTTCTTCTCTTCCCATTTCTCGGTCTCGATATGCGAGGAATAGGGAAGCTCCTGATGCAGCCTCAGATACAGCTTCTCACGCGTGATCTCGGCCGCCAGCTGGCGCATCGGCAAATCGGAGATCTGGTCCTCCGGATAGTACCATGGTCCCAGGGGCAGCGACTCGGCGAGATAGTCGAGCAAATCCTTGCAGCCGGAGCCGGTAAGCGCCGAGACCATGAAGGTGCGCTTGAACGGCACTCTTTCGTTCGCTGCCACGGTCAGGGCCAGAAGCGTCTCCGGCTTGACGCGGTCGACCTTGTTGAGGACGAGCAGCATTGGCTGCCGGACGTCCTTCAGGCGGTCGAGGATGGCGTCGGCATCGCCCCTGATGCCGCGCTCGGCATCGATCAGCAGCACCACGACATCGGCGTCCTTGGCGCCTCCCCATGCGGTGGTGACCATTGCCGTGTCCAGCCGGCGCTTCGGCTTGAAGATGCCGGGCGTGTCGACAAAGACGATCTGCGCGTTCTCATGCGTGGCGATGCCGCGCACGATCGCGCGCGTCGTCTGGACCTTGTGGGTGACGATCGACACCTTGGCGCCGACCAACTGGTTGACCAGCGTCGACTTGCCGGCATTGGGTGCGCCGATCAGCGCGACGAAGCCGGAGCGCGTGGCGGGTGTCTCGGGAGCTTCGGTGCCGGTCATGCCACGCTCCATACGCCTTCGCGCAGCAGAAGGGCAGCCGCCGCTGCCTGTTCCGCCTCGCGCTTGGAACGGCCGGTGCCGATCGCCGGCGCAAAGGAGCCGACCTTGACGCTGACGGTGAACAGCGGGTCGTGGTCCGGCCCCTCGCGGCCGTCGATACGATAGACCGGCACGGCGCCCGCCGCCGCCTGGTGCGCCCATTCCTGCAATTCGGTCTTGGCATCGCGGCGGGCCGCGCCGATCGCCTGCGAGCGCGGCTGCCAGTAACGGTGGATGAACGCGCGGGCGGCTTCAAGGCCGCCATCCAGATAGAGCACGGCAATCAGCGATTCCAGCGCGTCGGCGCGCAGATTGGTGCGCTTGCGGCCGTCGAGATTGCGCACGTCCGAGCCGGCGCGGACCAGCTCAGGCAGGCCGATTTCCTCGGCGATCTCGGACAGCGCCTCGGCATTGACCAGCGCATTGAGGCGAAGCGACAGTTCCCCCTCGGCGGCATCCGGAAAGGCGGCGAGCAGCATGTCGGCGACGACAAGCCCCAGCACGCGATCGCCCAGGAATTCGAAGCGCTCATAGTCGACGCCGGCATGGGTCGAGCGCGCGCTGGCGTGGGTCAGCGCACGCTGCAGCCGCTGGCGATCGGCGAAGGCGTGGCCGGTGCGCTCCGCGAGTGCTGCGGCGAGATCATCGGCGGTCGGCCGCTTGTTGCCCATCACCCTAGTGGACGAAATGGAACAGGCGCCCGGCGCGGATCAGCGACGGCCACTTCCAGACTTCGAGCGGGCTCGCGCCGCCGGCGATCGAGAAGAAGATGACGTTGGCGCGGCCGACGAGGTTCTCGGCCGGCACGAAGCCGACGGTGAAACGGCTGTCGGAGGAATTGTCGCGGTTGTCGCCCATCATGAAATAGTGGCCGGCGGGCACGTCGAACTCGCGGGTGTTGTCGCCGATCGAGTTCTGGGTCAGGTCGAGCGTGTCATAGCTGACGCCGTTGGGCAGCGTCTCGCGATAGACATCGACCGGTCCCTGCGCCTCGGTGATATCGGGATTGTCGATCTGGCCGACCTTTTCGCGCGGGACGGCGGCGCCGTTGATGAAGAGCTGGCCGTCCTTGACCTGTATCTTGTCGCCCGGCAGGCCGACCACGCGCTTGATGTAGTCGACGGACGGATCCGGAGGGAACTTGAACACCACGACGTCGCCGCGCTTCGGTTCCGAGCCCCAGATGCGGCCGGAAAACAGGTCCGGACCGAAAGGCAGCGAATAGCGCGAATAGCCATAGGCCCATTTGGTGACGAAGAGATAGTCACCTTCGAGCAAGGTCGGCCGCATCGAGCCGGAGGGAATGGAGAAGGGCTGGAACAGCAGCGTGCGGATCACGAGCGCGAGCAGCAAAGCCTGGATGATGACGGAGAAGGTTTCACCTAGTCCGCCGGATTTCTTCTCGCGTTTTTCAGCCACGCTCATGTCGTCCTCGATTATGCGTTGGTTGGTATAGAGTCTCGGCGCGCGCTGGGCAACGTCATGCCGCCGTGGTCAGATGGAATCAATGTGGCGCTTGTTCGGCGGGCACTGCTTCGATGATCACAAAGGCTTGAGCAAGCGGGAAATCATCGGTGATGGTGAGATGGATGACCGCGTTGTGGCCCTTGGGCACGATCGCGGCCAGCCTGGCCGCCGCGCCGCCGGTCAGCGCCATCGTCGGCTTGCCGCCGGGCAGATTGACGACGCCCATGTCGCGCCAGAACACGCCCTCGGCCATGCCGGTGCCCAGCGCCTTGGCGCAGGCTTCCTTGGCAGCGAAGCGTTTGGCGTAGGAAGCGGCGCGCGCCGCCCGGTTTTCCGATTTGGCCTGCTCGACCTCGGTGTAGATGCGCTGGATGAAGCGCTGGCCGTGCCGTTCCAGCGATTTGTCTATGCGTCTGATGTCGATGAGGTCACTGCCGATGCCGATGATCATTCCGCGGGCACTTCCCGCCCGCCATGCCTGGCCTTGGCCGCCCTTTCGGCCATGCGCCGCTTGCGCTGTTCACGAAACACCGTCATGCCCCAGCGCGTGATACCGTAGAACAGCAAGCCGAAGACCAGCCCCAGCGGCACCGCGCCGATCAGCATCGGCTCCAGGATCGGGTGCCACAGTTTCGCGAACGAAAGCTTGTGCATCATCTCGCCAAGATGCGCGGGAGGCCCGTGCACGGGCAGGCGCTCGTGCAGGATGAGCTTGCCAGTCTCCCAGGACGCGCCCCAGAGCAGCGGAAAGGTCAGCGGATTGCCGAAGAATACCGCCCCCAGGGCTGCGGCCACCAGGTTGCCGGCGATCACCCAGCAGAGCACGGCGGCGATGACAAAATGAAAGCCAAGCGGGAAGAAGGAGGCAAAGACCCCGGCCGCGACCCCGGCCGCCACGGAATGGGGCGTGGCCTTCAATCTCAGGATACGCTTGGAGAAATATTGCACCGAACGCCAGAAAGAGCGGCGCGGCCACAGGTAAGTACGCACCCGCTCCAGGAGGCCATCAGGCTCTCGGCGTCGAAAAAGCACTCTCTTCCAGTTCCCGGTCCAACACACGCTGCCCCCAGTTGCGGGGCGCACCGACATATATTGCGCTTCGAGGGCGCAGAATGGCAATAACGTCTGATATAGGGACAGCGCCGCCACGCGACAACGAAACGGTGCCGCGATGGTCTGCCGCAGCGGTAACAATATCGGCATTCTGGCAAAACTGAGGAAAAGGTCCGGGAGGATTGCCAATGATCGCCATTGGACCGGCGTGGAAGTCTCCCCAGATCCTGGGGGCTGCGCGCGCCGCTTCGCTCCTTGCTCCGTCGCAGGATGACGAAGACGCGCAGGCTTCGGCAGTCTTCCTGACAGGCTTTAGTCTAGCGGCCTCAGATGTTGCGGCTGCCGGGCTTGACGGCCGGGAGGGCCGCTAGCTCCGGCGGCAGGCGGTCCGGCGGATAGGCCGGCACCTCATATTCGGCGAGCGCGACCAATGGCACGCCGACATCGGTCTTGCCGGCGGAGCGGTCGATGATGCAGGCAGCCGCCGCCACCTCGGCGCCGAGCTCGCGCAGGCAGTCTATAGTCTCGCGGATCGAGAGGCCCGTTGTGACAATGTCCTCGACGATGACGACGCGCGACCCCTTGTCGATCTCGAAGCGGCGCAGCCTGAACTCGCCCCCTTCCCGCTCGACCCAGATCGCCGGCGCACCGAGATGGCGCGAGGTCTCGTAGGCCGGGATCAGGCCGCCGATCGCCGGGCCGACGACGTAGTCGATCCTGCCCGGCACCGCCTTGCGGATTTTCTCGGCCAGCGCCTTGCACAGACGCTCGGTCTTGTCGGCATGCATGAAAACGCGCGCCTTCTGCAGGAAGATCGGACTGCGCAATCCCGAGGTCAGGATGAAGTGCCCTTCCAGCACGGCGCCGGCTTCGCGGAAGATGCCCAGCACTTCGTCGGTGTTCATTGTTCGCTCCATGCCCTTGGCGAGTGGTGAATGGTGAATGGTGAATGGTAATGAGAACACCTTCTATTCACTATTCACTATTCACTATTCACTATTCACTATTCACTATTCACTATTCACTATTCACTATTCACTATTCACTATTCACTATTCACTATTCACTATTCATCCATTGACGCGCCTCGCGTCGCTGACGCTCGAATTGTCCTTCAGCTGCGACAGCAGCCGGTTGAGATGCTTCAGATCCCAGACCTCGAGGTCGATCAGCATCTCGGTGAAATCCGGCGCGGTGCGGACCATCGACAGCGTATGGATGTTGGCGTCGTTCGCCGCGACAACCTGGGCGATGTCGGCCAGAGAGCCCGGCGCGTTGATGGCGGTGACCGAGACGCGCGCCGGAAAGCGCTCCTTGGTGCGCTCGTCGATGTCCCAGCGCACGTCGATCCAGCGCTCGGGCTGGTCGTCGAAGGCCTGCAGCGCCGGCGACTGGATCGGATAGATGGTGATGCCCGTCCCCGGCTGGATGATGCCGACGATGCGGTCGCCGGGCACTGCGCCTTCCGGCGCGAAGCGCACCGGCAGGTCGCCGCGCACGCCGCGGATCGGCACGGCGTCGTCGCGCGGCTGGTTCTTGTCCTTGCGGGACGCGCGGCCCGGCATCTGGAACAGCATGCCGGCGGCGTTGCGGATCTTGGACCAGCCCTCTTCGCGCTGCTTGGGCGCCGCGACGGTGACGCGCTCGTCCTTGTAGTCCGGGAACACCGCCTTCATGACGTCGGTCGAGCCGAGCTCGCCGCGACCGACGGAGGCCAGCACGTCCTCGATGTCCTTGCGCGCCAGCCGGTGCAGCACCGGCTTCAGGCTTTCCTTGGTGAAGGTCTTGCCGGCACGCTCGAAGGCGCGCTCGAGGATGCGGGCACCGAGCCCGGAATATTGCTTGCGGATGGCATTCTTGGTGGCGCGGCGGATAGCCGAGCGCGCCTTGCCGGTGACGACGACCGATTCCCAGGCGGCCGGCGGCACCTGCGCCTTGGAGCGGATGATCTCGACCTCGTCGCCGTTCTTCAACTCCGTCATCAAAGGCATGATGCGGCCATTGACCTTGGCGCCGACGCAGGTGTCGCCGACATCGGTGTGGACGGCATAGGCGAAGTCGATCGGGGTGGCGCCGCGCGGCAGCGCGATCAGCATGCCCTTGGGGGTGAAGCAGAACACCTGGTCCTGGAACAGTTCCAACTTGGTGTTCTCGAGGAAATCCTCCGGATTGTCGCCTTCGGCCAGTTGCTCGATGGTGCGCCGCAGCCAGGCGTAGGCGTTGGTCTCCTTGGAGATCGAGTGCATGGCGCCGTTCACCTTGCCGCCGCTGTCCTTATAGATCGAATGCGCGGCAACGCCGTATTCGGCGATCTTGTTCATCTCGCGGGTACGGATCTGCAGCTCGACGCGCTGCCGCGACGGGCCGACGATGGTGGTGTGGATCGAACGGTAATCGTTCTGCTTCGGCGTCGAGATATAGTCCTTGAAGCGGCCGGGCACCATCGACCAGGTGGTGTGGATGGCGCCGAGCGCGCGATAGCAATCCTCGAGTTCGTCGACGACGACGCGGAAGCCGAAAATGTCGGAGAGCTGTTCGAAGGAGAGCGCCTTGGCCTCCATCTTGCGGAACACCGACCATGGCTTCTTCTGTCGGCTTTTGACGCTGGCCTTGATCGCGTGTTTCTCGAAAAGCGCCGACAGCGCCTTCTCGATCTCCTCCAGCACGCCCTTGTTGCGCTCGAAGATCTCGGCGAGCCGCGCGGTGACGGCGCGATAGGCCTCCGGATTGATATAGCGGAAGGCGATCTCCTCCAGTTCCTCGCGCATGCCCTGCATGCCCATGCGCCCGGCGAGCGGCGCATAGATGTCCATCGTCTCCTCGGCAATGCGCAGGCGTTTGGACTCGGGCATATGGTCGAGCGTGCGCATGTTGTGCAGACGGTCGGCGAGCTTGACCAGGAGAACGCGAATGTCCTCGGAGATCGCCAGCAGCAGCTTGCGCAGGTTCTCCGCCTGCTCGGCCTTCTTGGAGACGAGGTCGAGCTTCTTCAGCTTGGTCAGGCCCTCGACCAGCTTGCCCATTTCCGGACCGAACAGCTCGTCGATCTCGGCCCGCGTCGCGGTGGTGTCCTCGATGGTGTCGTGCAGCAGGGCGACGGCGATGGTCGCCTCGTCCATGTGCATCTCGGTGAGAATGGCCGCGACTTCCAGCGGATGCGAGAAATAGGGGTCGCCCGAGGCGCGCTTCTGATGGCCATGCTTCTGCATGGCGTAGACATAGGCCTTGTTGAGCAGCGCCTCGTTGACGTCAGGCTTGTAGCGCTGCACGCGCTCGACAAGCTCATACTGACGCATCATGGGCGGGATCTCGCGGTGCTGAAATGAATCATGCGCCGCAGGCTATGCGGCGCATGTCATAGATAGCCACGAAACTGCCGATACGGAAGTGCCGGATTCCCGATCCGGGCGAGTTCCGAACGCGCTTAGTAGTCGTCGCTCTTTTCCGGCGGCACCAGGCCTTCGATGCCGGCGAGAAGGTCTTCCTCGCTCATGCGGTCGAAGGCGATGTTGTCTTCGGCATCGTCGGTGTCGGCGGCGGCTGCAGCAGCACCGGTCTGATCGGCGATCGCCTCGCCTTCGGCCTCCGGCTCGTCGACCTCGACATGCTTCTGCAGTGAGTGGATCAGGTCTTCCTTGAGGTCGTCGGGCGCCAGCGTCTCCTCGGCGATCTCGCGCAGCGCAATGACCGGATTCTTGTCATTGTCGCGAGGAACGGTGATCTGCGCGCCCTGGCTGATCTGGCGGGCGCGGTGGCCGGCGAGCAGCACGAGCTCGAAACGGTTGTCGACCTTGTCGATGCAATCTTCAACGGTTACGCGGGCCATGGACTGCCCCTTTCATGCGATGGATTTGGTGGAAAACAGGCGCGCTCCATAACCCGGACGCCGTCGAAATACAAGCTTTATGGCGAGGACGGCCGAGGCACGAAGCTTTGCCCGGCGCGACGTGCGGGCATCGCCCCGCCCCGGCGCTCACATAATGGCGATCACAATTGCTTGCAATCGGCACCCGCGCCCTTGGATATCCGCAAATCTGGCGCTATCTCGAATGGGACGGCAAAATGGGACCATTATCGGGCCTGCCCGTCAGGCGGATTTCGACGACAAATATTTTTGAAAAGGGATATTTTTCAATGTTCGACCCCCGTGAAAAGATCGCTCTTTTCATCGACGGCGCCAATCTTTACGCCACCTCTCGGGCACTCGGCTTCGACATCGACTACCGCAAGCTGCTGGCGAGCTTCCAGAAGCGCGGCTATCTGCTCAGGGCCTACTATTACACCGCGCTTGTCGAGGACCAGGAATATTCCTCGATCCGCCCGCTGATCGACTGGCTCGACTATAACGGCTTCAAAGTGGTGACCAAGCCCGCCAAGGAGTTCACCGACTCCACAGGCCGTCGCAAGATCAAGGGCAACATGGACATCGAGCTCACCGTCGATGCGCTCGAGCTCGCCGACGTCGTCGACCACTATGTCATCTTCTCCGGCGACGGCGACTTCCGCACGCTGGTCGAGGCGCTGCAGCGGCGCGGCCGCAAGGTGTCGATCATCTCGACGATGGCCTCGCAGCCGCCGATGATCTCGGACGATCTGCGCCGCCAGGCCGACCATTTCATCGACCTGATGACGCTGAAGAGCGAGGTCGGCCGCGACCCGTCGGAGCGGCCGGTACGCCGGCCCGAGCCGGCCGAAGTCGACGAGGACGATTATTGAGAGCGGCCTTGAGCGCCGCGCCCTCGCCCGAACCCAGTCGCGACTGCCCGCTTTGTCCGCGGCTGCATGATTTCATCGCCGCGTGGCGCCAGCGCGAGCCCGGTTGGTTCAATGCGCCGGTGCCGACCTTCCTGCCGCCGCAGGGTGAGGCCTCGGTGCGGCTTTTGATCGTCGGGCTGGCGCCCGGCCTGCGCGGCGCCAATCGGACGGGGCGGCCTTTCACCGGCGACTATGCCGGCGATCTGCTCTACGGCACGCTGATCGCGCAAGGCTTCGCGCGCGGCGAATTCAAGGCGAGACCCGATGACGGGCTGGAGTTGGTCGGCACGGCGATCACCAATGCCGTTCGCTGCGTGCCGCCGGAGAACAAGCCGGTCGGCGCCGAGATCGCCACCTGTCGCACATTCCTCCAGCCGACCATCACGCGTTTCCCCAACCTGCGCGCCATCCTGACCTTGGGTTCGATCGCGCATCAGTCGACGGTGCGGGCACTGGGTGAAAGGGTGGCGGCCTATCCGTTCCGGCATGCCGGGAGACAGGAGGTCGGTGGGATGGCGCTGTTTTCCAGCTATCACTGCTCGCGCTACAACACCAATACGGGCGTGCTGACGGAAGCCATGTTCGTCAATGTCTTCCAGGAGATTGCGGCGTTCTTGGAAAACCAAGGCGATGGCCTCTAATGCATGTCGCTCAGAAGTGTGCGCGGTTCTGAGACAACGACATGCATAAAAACAAAACCCTAAGGCGCGTCGCCTGAACTCGTTTCAGCGCGACCCGCTTTAGTCCGCGTCGTGTGTCATGGCAGGAACGGCTGGCATTCCCTTCCGACCAGCCTGAATCCTGCCGGCTCTCAGAGCATCCGGTGCATCACATAGGCGTCGACGAAGCCTAGCCGGGGATGCTGAAACGCCTCTGGAATGGTCCCGACAATGGCAAAGCCAAGCCGCTGCCAAAGTTTCACCGCGCGTTCGTTGCTGCTGACGACGAAGTTGAACTGCATGGCTCGAAAGCCAAGTTCGGCGGCCCGTCGCAAGGAATCCTCACACATGGCCGTGGCAATGCCGCGTCCCGTGAAGGCAGCCGATGTGACATAACCGCAATTGGCGACATGCGCGCCGCCGCCGCGCTGATTGGCATGGAGGTAGTAGCATCCAGCCACGTCGCCGGCGTCGTCGGACACGAACACCTCGTTGCCGTCGGCAAACCAGTAGGCGATCGCTTGGTCGCGGCTCCAGTCGCGAGGCAGCGCGTAGGTTTCCCCGGCCCGCAAGACGGGCTCGAGAATGGACCAGATCGAATCTAAGTCGGCCTGCGTGGCGGGACGAATGGTCGGCACGGTCGGGCTCTCGCGCGAGATGGAAACAATTAGAACCGGATGGCGGCAAGGATACTGCCAAGAAAGACCAGAACCACAAAGGCAATTGCAAGTCCCGGGCCCACGGAGGCTTTCTGCCGAGCGGGAATATCCCCTGGCAATGGCTGCATGAACCCCTCGAATATGCCTTACTTTAGCATATGCTTCAGGGACATACGCGAAGAGTACATTCGGCTTCCTAGGAGGCGGGTGCCGAGGCAAACAGCTCAGCCAATGTCTCGCGCCCGCCCTGCAGGACATTGAGATCGACATCGCCGCTGATTCCGTCGATCCGGCCCCGGTTGTGATACTGCCAGTAGATCCAGTCATCGCAGCCTGGCTGCAGAAGCAATGAGCGCAGCCACAGCGGCCGCTTGGCGATGTGGCTGGCATAGGCAACCGCGGCATCATCGGTCAGATAGACGATTGCCGGCTTGCCGAAGGCCGCCTCGACCGGAGCGAGGAACGCCTGGAGTTCGACATTGAGCTGTTCCGGCGACGGACGTTGCAGGCAGTTGCCGCCGAACTCGATGTCGACCACTGGCGGCAGCAGCGGCTCGCCGCGCGGCACCGCCGAGATGAAATTCTTCGCCTGGTCGGCGCCCGGCCGGCAGAAGGTGAAGAAATGATAGGCGCCGACCGCCAGCCCGGCGGCGCGCGCCTCGCGCAGGTTGGTCGCAAAGGCATCGTCGACCTGGTCGCCGCCTTCGGTGGCCTTGATGACGGCGAAAGCGACATCGTCGGCGGCGACACGCCGCCAGTCGATCCGGCCCTGGTGGTGGGAGATGTCGATGCCCCTGACTGGGAACCGGTCGCGATCAGGAGAGAAGGTGTGAAAATAGATGAGGCCGCCTGCCCCAACGAGGGCGGCCAAAACCAGGCTGGCCAGGGTCCAGAGAACAATCCGTTTCTTCAAGACCATCCCCTTGCCGCTCATCGATGGCGAAATGGAATCCAGACTGTTGGCTTTTTTCAGGCTGCCGGCCGAGATTCCTCACCCGCGCTGTTTGAGCAGCCGGCCCTTCTCGCGCGACCAGTCGCGCTGCTTTTCAGTCTCACGTTTGTCGTGCAGCTTCTTGCCGCGCGCGATCGCAAGCAGCAGCTTGGCGCGGCCGCGATCGTTGAAATAGATCTTCAGCGGCACCAGCGTCATGCCTTCGCGCTCGACGCTTTGCGAGAGCTTTGCCATCTCGCGCTTGCTGACCAGCAGCTTGCGGCGCCGACGCGGTTCGTGGTTGAAACGGTTGGCCTGGAGATATTCCGGCAGATAGGAATTGATCAGCCAGATCTCGCCGCCTTCGGCCGAGGCGTAGGATTCCTGGATGTTGGCCTGGCCCTGGCGCAGCGACTTGACCTCGGTGCCGGTCAGCACCAGGCCGGTCTCGATCGTGTCGAGCACCTCGTAGGAAAAGCGCGCCTTGCGGTTTTCGGCGACCGTCCTGTTGTTGGGGTCGGCTTTCTTGACTTGATTCATGAGACGGAGAGGTGGCGCTTCGCCCCTAATTTATCAAGCCGGCATGCTTCATCGCCTGATCGATCTTTTCGGCCGTCGAAGCCTCGATCGTCACCAGCGGAGAGCGCACGACATTCTCGACCTTGCCCAGCTTCGACAGTGCGTATTTGGCGCCGCACAGGCCCGGTTCGACGAAGATCGCCTTGTGCAGCGGTAAGAGCCGATCCTGCAGGTCGAGCGCCTTGGCGCCGTCGCCCGAAAGCGTCGCCTCCTGGAATTCGGCGCAGAGGCGCGGTGCGACATTCGAGGTCACCGAGATGCAGCCGACGCCGCCATGCGCGTTGAAGCCGAGCGCTGAGGCATCCTCGCCGGAGAGCTGGATGAAATCCTTGCCGCAGGTGGCGCGCTGTTCTGAAACACGCTCGACCTTGCCGGTGGCATCCTTGACGCCGACGATGTTCTTGAAGTCATGCGCGAGCCTGCCCATCGTGTCGGGCATCATGTCGATCACCGAACGCGGCGGGATGTTGTAGATGATGATCGGCAGCTTGGTCGCCCGGGCGACGGCAGCGAAATGCTCGTAGAGGCCGCGCTGGGTCGGCCTGTTGTAATAGGGCGTGACGACGAGCGCGGCATCGGCGCCGGCCTCCTCGGCAAATTTCACCAGGCCAACCGCTTCCTCGGTGTTGTTGGAGCCGGCACCGGCAACGACCGGGGCACGGCCCTTGGCCACCTCGATGCAGAGCTTGATCACCTGGCGGTGCTCGTCATGCGACAGCGTCGGCGACTCACCGGTGGTGCCGACCGGGACGAGGCCCGTGGTGCCTTCGGCCAGTTGCCACTCGATGAAAGCGCGAAAGGCTTTCTCGTCGAAACGCCCGTTCTTTTCGAACGGTGTGACGAGCGCGGTCAGCGAGCCTCTCAGCATTTTGTCCAACTCCTTGGAACTTCTTCGAACTTGGCTCGAAACCGCTCTGGCGGCAGAGCGAGTTTCGAAACAGGTTCTCGGGTCTAATTGCGCGCCTTCTAACCGAAAGCGAAGCCGCGCACCATAGTCTCGACATGGTTCAGCGGCAAGCATTGCCATAAGGCCAGCGGGCGCATTTCGAACGGCCTCGATAAGCTTTTGTCTGCGAGCCTTTCACGGCTTGAGTTTAGGCTCTTGATCGGCCCATGATGGCGCCTGTGCCTGCTGGCGATGTGCTGGGGTTTGGAGAATGCCGACAGGGCGGGCTCATCTTTTCGCGCTTCTTGGTGCGGCCGCTGCGCTGATGCCGGGGATAGCGATCGGCGGCAGCGCCGAGATGCATGTGGCGGCGGCGATCCCTGCGCCCGGCGCGGGGCAAGTGCCCGACCAGGCGCAGCCCGATCACCCTTCGGCCAGCATCGCGCAACTGAAGAGCGGGCTGGACGCGCTCGCCGCCAACAACATTGCCGCCGCGCGCAACGCGCGCGACACGCTGCCCGCCGCGTCGCTCGACCGGCACATACTGGCTTGGGCGATCGCGCTCTACGGCGGCGACCAGGTGCCGAGCGGTGAGATCGCCGACGCAGCCAAGATGCTGCCTGGATGGCCGGGGACGATCGCGCTGCGCAAAAACAGCGAGCGCGCGCTCTATCGCGAAAACCCGCCGCCGCAAGTGGTGGTGCAGGCCTTCGGCCGCAGCCAGCCGCTGACTCCGGAAGGCGTGGTGATTCTGGCGCGCTCGCAGGTGGCGCTCGGCAACGCCGCGGCGGCACGGGCGGTGCTGGCGCCATTCTGGCGCACCGAAACACTGGACGCCAAGGACGAAGCCGCCATCATCAAGGAGTTCGGCGCGCTGATCCCGACAGCCGACCATCGCTATCGCATGGAGCGCATGTTCTATGCCGACCGGCCGAACTCGGCCTTGCGGATCGCCGCCCTTGCCGGAGCGCAGCAACTGGCGGACGCCTGGGCGGCGGCCGGAAGGGGCGACAAGAATGCGGCCAAGTTGCTCACGGCGGTGCCGGCGGCGCAGCGTTCCGCCGGCTATTTCTTCGCCCAGGCTCAATATCTGCGCAAGCAGCGAAAATTCGCCGATGCAGCCGCACTCGTAATGAAGGCTCCAAGCGACCGGGATGCGCTCGTCGACCCCGATGCCTGGTGGGTCGAGCGCCGCGTTCTCTCACGCGCCCTGGTCGACCAGGGCGACATCAAGACCGCCTACAAGATTGTCTCGATGCACGCAGCCGACACCCCGGCCAGCGCCGCCGAGGCCGAGTTCCATGCCGGCTGGTATGCGTTGCGCGGCCTCAACGATCCGGCTGCCGCGGCCGCGCATTTCGGGCGTATCGCAGAACTCGCCCAGGGGCCGGTGTCGCTGTCGCGCGCCTATTACTGGCTCGGTCGCGCCGCTGAGGTCGGCGGTCCGGGCAGCGCCAAGGATTATTTCATGCGGGCCGCAGCTTACGGCACGACCTTCTACGGCCAGCTCGCCGGCGAGCGCGTCGGCTTGAGAACGCTCAACATCGCCTATCCCAAGCCGAGTGACGCCGACCGCCTGAGTTTTGAAGGCCGCGAGGCGGTCAAGGCGATAAAAAGGCTGCAGGAGTCGGGTTACGACCGCTATGCCGAGACGCTCTACCGCGACCTCGCCGGGCAATTGACCAGTCCGGGCGAGCTGGCGCTGCTGGCGGTGCTGGCGGAGAAGCAGGGCAATCATTTTATCGCGCTGAAGGTCGGCAAGATCGCCGGCGCTCGCGGCATCGATGTCGGCGCGCTGTCGCATCCGCTGGGCGTCATTCCCGATTCGGCAAACATTTCCGGCTCCGGCAAGGCGCTGGCCTATGCCATTGCTCGCCAGGAGAGCGAATTCAATGTCGGCGCGATTTCCAGCGCCGGAGCGCGCGGCCTGCTGCAGCTGATGCCGGGCACCGCGAAGCAACTGGCGAAGAAGGCCGGCATGAGCTTCTCGCCGGCGCGGCTCACGACCGATGCCGGCTATAATGCGACGCTCGGCTCAGCTTTCCTGGGGGAGCAGCTCGACCGCTTCAACGGCTCCTATGTGCTGACCTTCGCCGGCTACAATGCCGGCCCCAACCGCGCGGCGCAGTGGGTGGCCAAATATGGTGATCCGCGCGGCAAGGACGTCGATGCCGTGGTCGACTGGATCGAAAGGATTCCCTACACGGAAACAAGAAGCTACGTGCAGCGCGTGATGGAGAATTACGAAGTCTACAAGATGCGTATCTCGGGGAAGTACGACATCGTCGGCGACCTCGTGAACGGACGGAGCTGAGCGGCCTGCGCGAGTCGTTTCAGGTCGAGATCCTTCGCGCCCCCCTCTGTCCTGCCGGACATCTCCCCCACAGGTGGGAAGATTGGCAGCTTCGGTCTTGCGCTCGTCCTGCAGCGTTGGAGATTGGCGAAAGGCGATACGACGGCCGATCTCCCCCTTGTGAGGGAGATGTCCGGCATGACAGAGGGGGCGCAGCCCGCCAGCGCCTGGGGCCGCTTGCCCATTCCTGCCCACATCTGTAGCTGTCGACGATAATCCGACAGTGGCGAGGAATCGAAGTGCATACGGCCAGCGACCAGGGTTTCTCCGACTTCTTCTATGCCGCGCCCGATGGGTTGAGGCTCCATGCCCGAATCTACGGCGAGGCGAATACCGATGCCTGGCCGGTGGTCTGCCTGCCTGGTCTGACCCGCAATGCCCGCGACTTTCACGAGTTGGCGCTCTTCCTGTCCCGGGAAGCTGCGAGGCCGCGCAAGGTCATTGCGTTTGACTACCGCGGACGCGGTCTGTCCGCCTATGATCCGGATATCGGCCACTACAATGTCGGCGTAGAGGCCGGCGACGTGCTGGCTGGACTTTCGGCGCTCAACATCGATGAAGCCGCCTTTGTCGGTACCTCCCGCGGCGGACTCATCATCCATGTGCTTGGCGCACTGAAGCCGGCGGTGCTGAAGGCCATCGTGATCAACGATATCGGCCCGGTGATCGAGATCGAGGGCCTCTGCCATATCCGCTCCTATCTCGACCGGACGCCGAAGCCGAAGACTTTTGCCGAAGCCGTGGACACGCAGCGGCGCGTGCACGGCGCCGGCTTTCCTGCCCTCTCCGACGCGGACTGGTCGCGTATGGTGGCCGCCATCTACCGCGATACAGAAGCCGGGCTATTGCCGGATTTCGACTCGACACTGGTCGACACGCTGGCCGGCATCGATTTCGAAAAGCCGCTGCCGGATCTGTGGGCGCAGTTCGACGCGCTCGCCGCCGTGCCGCTGCTAGCGATTCGCGGCGCCAACTCCAAGCTTCTGTCTGCCGCAACACTCAAGGAAATGCAGAGGCGCCATTCCGGCATGGAGACAATCACGGTTGAAGGCCAGGGGCATGCGCCTTTCCTGGAGACCGGCAGTCTCCCAAGCGAGATTGCCGGCTTTTTCGACCGGGCGGAAGCAAATCAAACCAAATAAAGCCCGAGACGTTATAAGTCCCGGGCTTCACATAGAAGTATAGATTATCCACCGCCGGTCAATGCCCGGCGCGCGGGCTATTTGCCCTTGGAGGTCTTGCGGTGCGCCTTCGCGGGCTCCGATCCCTTCGCCTTGCCGGTCGGCGCGGCGGGCGCGGCCGTGGTCAAGGGCGAGGCGAACACAGAGTTCTCCGCCTCGCGCTGCGAGTCCTCGCTGCGAGGCTTTTCCAGCACGACGACGCAGCCATCGAGATCGTTGGTGGCAAGATGCGCGTAGCGCATGGTCATCGACAGCGTCTGGTGGCCGAGCCACATCTGCACGCGCCGAATGTCAATGCCGCCTTGGACAAGGCGCGAAGCACAGGTGTGGCGCAGGATATGCGGCACCACCTGCTCGTCGGCGCCGAGACCGACCTCGGCCTTCGCCTCGTTCCAGATGGCGCGGTACTGCGCCTGGCTGAGTTTGGTGAACGGCCCTTTCGGCCGGCGGCCTTCGGTGGTCGGAGGCAGCTTGATGACTTCCTTGACCCGTTCGGTCATCGGAATGGTGCGGCTACGGCCGGACTTGGTAATCCAGAAGGAGACGCGGTGTTCCTGAATGTCGTTCCAGATCAGGCCGAGCGCCTCGCCGAGACGGCAGCCGGTATCGACCAGAAAGACGGAAAGCCTGTAGGCATCCTCGCTGCGGCTCCTGATGGCAGCGAACAGCCTTGCCTCTTCGTCCCGCTCGAGGAATCGAATCCGTCCCGCCCGCTCCTTCTGGCGGCGGAACTCGGGCAGGCTGTGGATATCACCCATCTTATGTGCCTTGCGCAACAGTTTGCTAAGGGCAGCCATCTTGCGATTGATGGTTGCATTGCTGTTGCCGCGCTGGCGCAAGGTACCGATAAGATTGTCCAGGGTGTTCTGGTCAAAGGTGGAGAAACGCTCCCCAAGGAGAATCTCGTCTATCTCACCGATGAAGGAACTGACATTGTATTTATGCCGACCATCATCCCAGAGTATGTCCCGGTATGCTGCGAAGAGCTCGCTGATCCTGTACGACTTTACTTCTCTGATCTTGTTGTAGGTATACCTAAACTTCGAATTTTGAGAAGAAAACACCGCAAAATGACCGGAGGGCTCAACCTCTTGGGTCGCTTCGTTTGACATTCTATGCCACACCCCCTGTGGAATAGGGACCAGCCCTAACCGCTTGGGAGCGTCCTTTCAAGAGTTTTCGAGTCTGGCGTGCGACCCCATCCGCCGGCGGCGGATCCCACAAAGTCGCTCCACAGGCCCGATCAGCTTACCGTTTCACCCCCATCCTTTCGTTTGCGTTGACCCAGTCACGAAACAAAACGGCCCGGGCATTGGAGCGCCCGGGCCGGATTTCAACTTATGTGGTTCCAGCCCTTAGAAGGAGCGCTGGAAGCGGAGGATACCGCCGATTGCATTGTCCTCATCGGCCGGGATACCGGTCCAGTTGCCGTTGACGGAGTGATCGGTGTGAGCCCAGTCGACTTCCGCCGTGATCGTGAAGCCAGGAACGACGTCATAGGCGATGTTCGCCGCGAGGCCGAAATCCTTGCTCTCGTCATACGAAGCCTGGACGTTGAACGAGGTCTTCTCGTTGAACTTGTAGGTGCCACCGCCCCACACAGCCCAGTTGCCGCCCCACAGCTTGTAGAAGCCACGGCCGTGACCCGGGATAGCCCAGGTATCATCGGTGAGGTTGTCGTCAGTGCCGTAGCCAGCCATGATGAACAGCGACAGAGCGTCGGAGGCGTTCACGTCCAAGCGAACCTTGCCGGCCACTTCTTCGTAGTTGCTGTCATAGCCGATGACGCCGGTGATGGCACCCCAACCCTGCGTCCACTTCACGCCGCCAGCGACGTGAGGAACGTAGCTGTCGATGGTGTAGGCGCCATAGCCTTCTTCGAGCGAGATCACGGCCGAGAAGCCGTTGCCGGCATCGAAGTAGTACTGGACGACGTTGGTATCGAAGCCGCCATAAGGAACCAGCGTATCCTGGATGACGTTGCCGGCATAGCCGATGAATGTATCGAACGCCGATTCGTCCTTACCGACCCGGAGGCCGCCGAGTTGGATCCAGGCGAAGTTCAGCGAGACACCCTTGTTGAAGGCGCCAGGACCCGGAACAGCCTCATCGGTGGGGGTGGTGGGGTTGTTGATGGCTGTCGCCACGCCGCTTTCGGAGACGTTGCCGAAGTTGAAGCGGGTCTCGGTGTAGGTCTTCAAGGTGCCGAGCTCGGTTTCCTGGCCGGTCCAGGTCTTCAGCGTGAAGCGGGCGTTCTTCCGCCACGTATCGTTGATGCTGCCGTCCTCGTGATCGGTTGCGCGAGCGTCGTCGAACGAGCCTTGCTGGCCGAGGCCGATGTCGTAACGGACATAGCCGCCGATGCGCAGGCAGGTCTCGGTGCCGGGGATGTAGAAGTAGCCCGAGCCGTAGACGTCGCAGATCTTGACGTATTCAGCCGGTTCCGGCTCGGCGACGACAACGGCGTCGGCGGCGCGCGCACCGGAAACTGCGATCAGGGCCGCAGCTGAGCCGAGAAGAAGGCTCTTGATGTTCATTTTCTGACCTCCAGTCAAAAGTTAAAAAACGGGTCTGGGTATTTTTTGCTGAAGGACAGCGTTCCCTGCCCCATCCCCACTAACCGAAAAAGATGCGCACCGCGCCGCTCCTTCGAACTCGACATTACCCATGAGGCGGCGCCGTTCAACCAGGATCGTATCGAGGAAAGGGCTCTGTGGACGCTATCCGGGGGCGTTGTTGCACAAATGACACGATTTGGCCTCACTGCGAAAGCTCTTGTTAACCAATCTGGCCTTGCTGGGCCGCCATCCAACCGAATTCGGCGCCAGCTGGCCGGAATTGCGGCGCGCCAGCCGAGTCGCCCGCCCGGGAATCGCCTTGGAATCGCCGCATGGCACGAGATGGTGAGCGACGAGCTCCAAATTTTCGGCGTTTATGGCGCCCGCTTGTTGATTGTGTCCGCGCTTTTCTTTATCCAGCGGCGCGACGGAGAGGTGGCCGAGTGGTCGAAGGCGCTCCCCTGCTAAGGGAGTAGAGGTCAAAAGCTTCTCGTGGGTTCGAATCCCATCCTCTCCGCCACCCTACGCCCTGCGGGCTTCGGGTGGCAGGCCACCCGGAACCGCGTGGTACGTCTATTTTCTGCAGCTGAACAGCGGCGACGTCTATGTCGGGTCGACTAATGATCTCCGACGACGTTTCGAATCGCATCGGTCGGGCTATGTGACTTCGACCAAGGCCCATTTGCCTCTAACCTTAAAGGCTTACATCGCGGTTGAGACCGAGGCCAACGCACGGCAACTCGAGCAATATTTTAAGACCGGATCAGGCAAGGCCCTAGCAAACAAGCGTTTCTGGCCGGCAAGACCCGACGAATGACGTTACGACTTAACTATTTGAAATTGAACGAAAAAAAGCGCTGCCAGCTGATTTTCCTCGACCTCCAGTGTCGATTCTGACTGGAGGTCAGAAAATGAACATCAAGAGCCTTCTTCTCGGCTCAGCTGCGGCACTGATCGCGGTTTCCGGCGCGCGCGCCGCCGACGCGGTGACCGTCGCCGAGCCGGAACCGGCCGAATACGTCAAAATCTGCGACGTCTACGGCTCGGGCTACTTCTACATCCCCGGCACCGAGACCTGCCTGCGCATCGGCGGCTATGTCCGTTACGACATCGGCGTCGGCGACGTCGGCTCGTTCGACGGCGCACGGACTTTCGATCAGCGGACCGGCGATGACCAAGCCACTTGGTTCAAAAACGCCCGCTTCACGCTGAAGACATGGACCGGACAGGAAACCGAACTCGGCACCTTGAAGACCTACACCGAGACCCGCATCAATTTCGGCAACAGCAACGGCTACGGCTTCGGCACCTACGACAACTATGCCCACAACAAGGGCATCACGTTGAATTTCGCCTGGATCCAACTCGGTGGGCTCCGAGTAGGCAAGGACGAATCGGCGTTCGATACCTTCATCGGCTATGCCGGCAACGTGATCAACGATACGATCGTTCCTTACGGCGGCTTCGACACCAACGTTGTCCAGTACTACTTCGACGGCGGCAATGGCCTCTCGGCCGTGGTCTCGCTCGAAGAAGGCTCGGGCACCGCGTTTGCCCCTGCCGGCCCTTATCAGGGCACGCCCTTTGCGACCGGCAATGACACGATCGACAGCTACGTTCCGTTCGTCGTCGCGGGTGTGAAGTACACGCAGGGTTGGGGCGCCATCACCGGCGTTGCCGCGTATGACAGCACCTGGGAAGAGTGGTCCGGCAAGGTTCGCCTGGACGTGAACGCCACGAGCGAACTGTCGCTCTTCATCATGGCCGGCTACGGCACGGACGACCATATCGACCGCAACTTCTACAAGCAGTGGGGCGGCAACTGGGCCGTATGGGGCGGCGGCACCTACAAATTCAATGAAAAGACCTCATTGAACCTTCAGGCGTCGGCGGACGACGACAAGAACGTCGGCGTTGCAGCGAACGTGGCCTACGACATCGTTCCCGGGTTCACGGTCACGGCCGAAGTCGACTGGGATCACGACGGCAAATTCGGCCAGGCCGACAATCGGAACTGGACAGATGCGAACAAGAAGAACAGCGTCGGCGGCATTCTCCGCTTCCAGCGTTCCTTCTAGTCGCCTGAAACGGCGTCAAAACAGAACCCGGCGGGCAGCCGCCGGGTTTTCTGTTAGAGAGTTGTCCGCTCGTTCCTGTTCAGGGCCCTCGGAGTGGCTCGGAATCACCCCATGATTTGTTGCGGACTGGCCTGATGTGCGGACATCAGAGTTCGGCGCCAACATTGTGCTAGACAATCCAGGGCCGATGCCCACGAGCGCCTCCATGTGACGTCATAGGCGGTCAGATGTCCGCGAGATCCCCTAGCGATTCTATCAGCGGCTGAATTTCCTTTTCATAATTTTTCCAGCGTTTGACAGATGATCTATAGATCGGCTGCCGTACCTGCCATCGGCTAGGGGTTGTGACCGAGCCTTCTCTATCGAAAAAGCGCAGGCAGACGTCGTCCCAGGGCAGTCCGAGATATTCTATGAGACGTCGCGACTGCGCCTCCTGATCCTCAACGAGCGTCTCATAGCGATTCTCGAAGATGCGGCCCGGCAAAACCTCGTTCCAGTGACGCATCAAGCGGTCATATTCACGATAGTAAAGGCCGAGCTTTCGCAAGTCGGCGTTGTAGCTATGCGCCTCACTGAAGGGCAGGACAAAGCAAGAGACGCAATTATCAATGGCATCGCGACGGCAATGAACAATGCGGGCATTGGGAAAAAGAAGGCCGATGAGGCCAATCAATTCAAAATTGTGCGGCATCTTGTCCACTATGCGAAGTGCCGTAGGTGCACGCTCCTGAAGATAGGACAGATGCTCTTCGGCGAGCGTTTTGGACAAGTCGTGAGTGATCGACATGATTGGCTGGCTCAAATCATCAGCCGAGGACGTTTTGAAGCCGATCGCATTCGCGACCCGTCTCAGTTTGGTAAGCTCTCCCATGCCATAAACTTTTGGATGGCTGGCTAGGATCTGCTCCGTCAGCGTCGTCCCTGAACGTGGCATGCCGACCACGAACACAGGCACCTCGGAAGGATTGCCATAGCCGGATCTGGCGGCAAATAGGTCCGGCGTGAAAATTTCGATTATGGAGTCGATCCAACGTCGGTACAGGTCGATGTCGAATTTTTGGCCTAGAGTCAGTTTCGCCTTGTTAAAGTGGTCGAACGCCTCTTCGTAGCGTTTGAGGTCGTTCAACACCTTACCCGCAGCATAGTGGAGCTTCTCAGCATCGTTCCAATCGAGCCCGGGATTGCCGAGCTCGCGAAAAATGGCCTGGAGTTCCTTAGGCTCCCCCGTGAATCTTTGCGTTTGTACGAGGTCATAATAGGCAACCGGGACATCGATCCGTCGCTCTATTGCGTGATTCAGATGAACGGCCGCTTCATCCATACGCCCCAGGCTGCTAAGAGCGCTGGCCAATCCTGGCCGCACCTTGGGATGGTTGGGGTTGATTTTGACTGCCTTTTCGTAAAGCGGCAAAGCTAGATCAGGCCTGTCGGTTGCAACATAAGTCCGCCCCAATACGCAAAGCGCCTCGATAAGTTTGGGCTGCAGTTCCAAGGCATACTTCATATGCTTGATCGCTTGCGAATATTCGCTGACCTTCACATAGGCTTCGCCCAAGCTGAGGTGGTAGTAAGGATTCCTGGGCTCCTCGCCAACGGCGCGTGCGAAATGTCGCAAGGCTTTCTCATCGTCGTAGCCAAGATACACGGTCCCCAAGATGTATAGGGCCAGCGGATGGTTTGGATTACGTGCCAAGACCCGAAAACAGAGGTCTTGGGCTTCTTCGAGCCGCTTAGCCTGCTGGTGCTGGTATGCCTCCTGCAGCAACAGGTCATCGGCCTTTGCACGCGACACCGAACTTGGCAGCCTTCCCGGCGGCAATATGGCTTTCGACGTTGGGCCGGGCTTTATATGCTTTGACCAGGCAGGCGGAAGACGATTGCTCATTGTCCCTCGCTAACAAAAACAGCCCACAGAATCCAGTGCGAGCCGCGTTGTGCCATCAGGAACTTCGGCCAAGCTTGCACGCATGCGCTCCTTCGGCGATTGTCCGGGCGCCCCCTGCTGCCGCCCTGCTGCCGAAGTCGACTGTGACCACTTTGGTCACCTCGACGACAGCACGCTCGATGACTGAACCCATGCCGACAAAGAATAACAGCCTCGGCAACCTCCTCCGCTTCCAACATCTTTTTAGTAGATTTCGCCTCGCGAAATCGCCGCCCGACAGCCAAAGTCGGCTTCTTATAATCGTCATGATCGTCTTGTGCTCGAACTGCATTGCTGTGGCCGGTTGAATAGGAAGTAACTTGACCGAAGCGACACTTTTGACGCAAGAGCCACCCTCTCTAAATCAGACCGCGGCCAGATCGCCTAGTGATTCAATCAATGGCTGAAGGTGATTCTCATAGCTTTTCCAGCGATTCACGGACGACTTGTAAATCGGCTGCCGAACCTGCCAACGGCTGATCGTCCTCACGGATCCAGTTTTCTCGAAAAATCGAAGGCACGCATCGTCCCAGGTCAAGCCAAGGTGGTCTATTAGGCGACGCGATTGCCCTTCCTGGTCAGAGACCAGATCTTCATAGCGATTTTCAAAAATCCGCCTCGGAAGCACCACCTGCCAATGGTGCATAAGCCGATCGTACTCGCGATAGGTTTGCCCTAGGGTCGTAAGGCTGTCGCTGTAACTATGGCCTTCCCGAAGGTTTGAAAAGAAGCAGGAAAGACAATTGTCAATCGCGTCACGTCTACAGTTAATAATCCTGGCGTTAGGAAAAAGAAGTGCAATAAGGCCAATGACCTCGAAATTATGCGGTAACTTGTCGACAACGCGCAGTGCTTTAGGTGAATACTGACGCAAATAGGAAAGATATTCTTCTGCTAGCGTGCGCGATTGCTGAAGCGTCATCGACCTCACCGAGACACCAAAGGGCTGACCCGGCTCCAGCTTTAAGCCGATTGCATCAGCCATCCGTCCCAGTTTGGTGAGTTCTCCTGCCCCATGGACGTCTGGATGGCTCGAGCAGATCCGCTCAGTTAAAGTTGTGCCTGAGCGTGGCATACCCACGACAAAGACGGGTACCTCTGAAGGACTCCCATAACCCGCCTTCTCAGCGAACAGTTTCGTATCAAAGAGATTAATAATTGAATCTACGCGCTTGCGGTAAGCGCCGATCGCAAAACTGTTGGCTTTTAGAGCTTTCCCTCTCAGAAAATAGTCCATTGCCTGATCATAACGACCGAGGTCGTTCAGTATCTTTCCCGCTGCCAAATGCAGCAGGCTCATCTCGTCATCGGAATTGGCCGTGTTGCCGATTTCCCTCAATATCTGTGCGAGTTCAGACGGTTCGGTTGAAAATTTCCGAGTGTTTGCAAGGCTATTGTAAGCCGAAGCGATATTGACGCGACGGTCAATCGCTTCATTCAAATAAGTTGCTGCCTCATCCATCCGCCCAAGCCCCATCAGCGTATTCGCAATCCCGATGAGGGCGCGGGGATAATGGGGATCGATCTTCAGCGCTCTTTCATAGACAAGTAAGGCCATTTCAGCCTGGTCAAATCCGGCATAGGCATGCCCCAGCCCACAAAGCGCCTCTATCAGATCGGGCTTCAATTGGCAGGCCAGTCGCAGATGCCTGACGGCTAGCGAAAAGTCGAACACTTTCAACAAAGCCTCGCCTAGGCTTAGCTGGTAGTACGGATTGCTGGGTTCTCGCGCGGCTGCTCGCTTGAAAAAGGTTATTGCCAGTTCGGCGTCAAATTCCAGCCCCAGCGTTCCCAGCATGTACAAAGCAAGCGCATGTTCCGGCCTCCTCGCCAAAACGCGGTGGCACAATTCCTCCGCTTCTGACAGCCGCTCGACCTTCTGAAGTTCTAGCGCCTGCCTCAGCAGCATGTCGTCGGACTGAATACGAGGCAGGTTAGTTTTCGGCTTGGCTCTTAGCGGTGCTGCTTTTGGCGCTAGCGCTTTCGCCGAAGGTTGGGCCTTGAGGTGCTTGGCCCAAGTGGGCGGCAATCGGTTGCTCATCTTGTCTCGCTAGCAAAAGGAGCCGGGAGAATCCAGCCTTGGAGCTGCCGCGCCCGGGCTTCTCAAATCATAGCTGATTTGGTGTGGCCGGCCGTTCCACGGTTGAGGCTAGGTCACATCAAACGCACAATGCAACGAAACCCCAGGTGGCACGTGGAGGTGTCCACTGGCTGTGCCATGCGAGCGGCGGGGCGGTAACGCTGGCAGTAGCTCGGGGCGCAGAGGAAGGATCCGCCCTTGGTCACCTTGCGGGGTATCCTGATGTCGGGCGTCAGCGGGTCATAGCTCGCCTCGCGCTCGCCGCCGCGCGGATTGGTCATCGTGCAGCACGGGCTCTCGATCCGGCGATGCTCCTGGTACCAGTCTACCGTCCACTGCCAGACGTTGCCGGCCATGTCGGAGAGCCCGTAGCCGTTTGCCGGGAACGAGCCGACCGGCGCGGTCCATTCATAGCCGTCTTCGCAGTCGTTGCGATACGGAAATTCGCCCTGATAGGTGTTGGCCATGTGCTGGCCGCCGGGAATGAGTTCGTCGCCCCATACGAACTCGGCGCCAAATCCAGCCCGCCGCGCGCTGCGAACTCCCATTCGGCCTCGCTCGGCAGCGCCTTTCCCGCCCAGGCTGCATAGGCTTGCGCATCCCCATATGCGATGTGCACGACAGGATGGCTGTCGAGACCCTTGAGGTCACTGGCGGGCCCTCGCGGGCGGCGCCAGTTCGCGCCGCGCACATAGGCCCACCAGTTGTAGTGATTGCCGCGGTCGATGCCGCGCGGGGGTCTCACGAACAAGGCCGAGGCCGGCGCCAACGACTCGGGGCTGGCGCCGGGATAGTCCGCCGCATTCGCCGGTCGCCCGGCCAGCGTGACACAGCCGGTGTCGTCGACGAGGCGCCTGAACTCAGCATTGTGACCGTCGTGCGATCCACCCAGAAGCCGCCGACAACGCGGTGTGCCGGCGCTTCTTCCGGATTGTGGCTGTTCGAGCCCATCAGGAACTCGCCACCGGGCATCCACACCATCGTCTCGCCTGGCACGGCGTCGATCGGCCTGTCCATCCAGCCGTCGGGGTTCATCAGTCCCCAATATTGAACATTTCGGAATCGTCAGGCAGAAAGGTCTGCGAGTGCACAGTCACAATCTTTGACATGCCGATCCGCGAAACATCATGCAGACAAGCACGGGCGACCGAGAATTCCATTCGCGCTCATATCCGGAAAGACGTCGGTCAACGGCATCGTGGTGTGGCACTGTGGCAGCAGGTACCTACCAGGCCTACGGTGGACGCTACGTCATCGTCCACATAAACTAGATGGAAGTCACATCGGCTTCTGAAGACACGGGGCAACTTGCACCCGCCATCCGCTCACGCTAGCAAAGAAGGCACCCCTTCAGTGAGCCTTTGCCATGCGCCAGCGCCCTTCCCTCACGCCGATCATCGGTGCGCTTCCCACCACGGTGCCGTTCGTCGGCCCGGAGGCGCAGGAGCGCGAGCGCGGGCGGCCGTTTCGCGCCCGCATCGGCGCCAACGAAAGCAGTTTTGGTCCTTCGCCGCGTGTCATTGCCCGCATGGAGGCAATCGCCCGCGACATGTGGATGTATTGCGATCCCGACAATTTCGACCTGAAGGTGGCGGCGGCCGCTCATCTGGGAGTCGGCGTCGACAATGTGGTCGTCGGCGAAGGCATAGACGGGCTGCTCGGCCTGGTGGCGCGCATGTATGTCGGTGCCGGCGATGCGGTGGTCACCTCGCTCGGCGCCTATCCCACCTTCAACTTCCATATCGCCGGCGTCGGCGGCCGACTGATGCCCGTGCCTTATGCCAACGACAAGGAGGACCTCGACGCGCTCCTGGCCGCCGTGCGTCGCGAGAAGGCGCCGCTCGTCTATTTTTCCAATCCCGACAATCCGATGGGCAGCTGGTGGGAGGCACCGGAGATCCTGCGTTTCATCGAGGCGCTGCCGGAAACCACCATGCTGGTGCTCGACGAGGCCTATGGCGAGTTGGGGCCGGCATCGGCGCTGCCGCCGATCGACGTCTCGAGGCCGAACGTCATCCGCATGCGCACCTTCTCCAAGGCCTATGGACTGGCCGGCATACGCTGCGGCTACGCGGTGGCGAAACGCGAAGTGATCCGCGACTTCGAGAAGATCCGCAACCATTACGGCGTCAGCCGCATGGCGCAGATCGCCGGGGTCGAGGCGCTTGCCGACCAGGAGTACCTGCAGTCCGTGGTGGCGCGGGTCGCGGCGGGACGCCAACGCATCGCCTCGATCGCGGAACAGAACGGGCTGAAGCCGCTGCCCTCGGCGACCAACTTCGTCACCATCGACTGCGGCAGCGACGGCGCCTTCGCCCTTAGGGTGATGCAGGCCCTGCTGTCGCGCGACGTATTCATCCGCAAGCCGATGGTGCCGGTCCTCGACCGCTGCATCAGGGTGAGCGTCGGTCTCGACCACGAACTCGACATCTTCGCCGAGGAGCTGCCGGGCGCGCTGGCCGCCGCAAGGGGGAGCTAGAAGCAGCCGCTCAGCGGTTCGACCTCGCCAGGGCCGGGTTGCCTTTGCCCGGCTCCATACCAGTTTCTGCAAGGCGAAGGCGGAAGGTCGGGACGATGCAAGGTAAGCAGCGAGCCGTGCGGGCACGCATCTCCGGCAAGGTACAGGGCGTCAGTTATCGAGTCTGGACGCGCGGCGAGGCACTGCGTCTCGGTCTGACGGGCTGGGTGCGCAACGAACGCGACGGCTCGGTGTCGGCGCTGATCGCTGGCGCCGATGGCGCGGTCACCGCCATGGTCGAGCGGCTTTGGCAGGGACCGCGCGGAGCATCGGTCGCCATGGTCGAGATCGAGGAAGGCGCTGACGATGACGCGCCAAGCGACTTCCGAATCGTCATCTGAGCGAATGTTGCAGCGAGCTCAGCGGTGGCCTCGAGCACGGGTCCGACATCCTCACCAAGACTGCCCAGCAATTAAGCACACGATATATGTGTGTATATTCTGATTTGTTTACTTTAGCGCCACATCATAGACACATATGCGACCTAGCGCTCGAACAGGTGACGGGAACAGGGGGTTCAATACCAACTAGGTCAACGGGGATATTCAATGCCGCAGCACAGTGCCAACGAGCAGTATCTGCTCGAGCTCATCAATGCCGAGCGCGCCAAGGTAGGCGCCCAGCCCCTGGCCTTCGACAACGACCTCAGCGAAGCCGCCGAGGGCCACGACCAGTGGATGCTCGCGACCGACACATTTTCCCACACCGGGTCCGGAGGTTCGTCGCCGACGACGCGCATGAAGAATGCCGGCTATACGCTGAGCGGCTCGTGGGCGACCGGTGAGAACATCGCCTGGGCAACGACCCGCGCGCCGACCGGCTATGTCGACGAGATCAAGCTTCTCCACACCAATCTGATGAACTCGTCCGGGCACCGGGCCAACATCCTCAACCCGAATTTCCGGGAAGTCGGACTTGGCTTTGAAGTCGGCGACTACAAGGGCCGCAGCAGCGCCTTTGTCACCGAGGATTTCGGCAAGACAGGCACCGACCTGTTCCTGACCGCCGTCGCCTTCGACGACAAGGACGGCGACCGTTTCTACGATCCGGGCGAAGGACTGGGCGCTATCACGGTGACGGCCAAGAACAGCGCCGGCCAGACCTTCAAGACCACGACGTCCGCCGCAGGCGGCTACGACCTGGTGTTGAAGCCCGGCACCTACACGGTGACGTTCTCCGGCGCCAACATCGCAACCTCGACGCAGACGGCGACGATCGGCACCAAGAACGTCAAGCGCGACCTCATCGACCCGACCATGAAGTCGGGCACGCTCGCCGCGACCGCATCGGCGGAAGATACGGGTTCCGATACCAGCCACACGCAGCCCTCGGCGCCGACCGCTAATTCCGACACCGGCAACACCGGCACCACCACCAAGACCTGGCTCGCCGACTTCTTCAACAACCATTCGGGAACCGATCGGGGCACGCTCGGCTCCGGCGACTCCGCCGGCGCCGCCAAGCATCAGGCCGTCGCCCTCGATGGCGATCATTTCCAGTTCCGCCATGCCGCGCACGCCAATCTGGAGAACGCTCCGGACCTGTCGGACGCAGGACACATCCATCAGGCGGTGGAGCGCGCGGCAGCGGCCCTGCACGACCACCTTCCGGCCGACAATCACGTGTTTGCCGACGCAGCCGATGCTGCGCAGTCCATGGTCAGCAAGATTCTGGCACAGATCGCGGCCCATTCGGAACATCAGACCGCGGACCTCGTGGGCTGATCCGTCAGACGAGGGCGGGCCGCGCCTCGATCGCGGTCCGCCCACCAGCAGCCAGCCGAACGCCACGCCATTTTGAGGGTATGACCACCTGATTCGTTCGTCTTCGCCAGACCTGAAACCTTCCGAGCTGCGCAGGGCCCTCACCTCCTTCCGCGGCTCGTATGTGGCCGTCGCTGCGTTCAGCGGCCTGATCAACGTGCTGATGCTGTCCGGCTCGCTGTTCATGCTGCAGGTCTATGACCGCGTCCTGCCCAGCCGCAGCGTACCGACATTGGTGGCTCTGATCGTTCTAGTCGCCGTGCTCTACGCATTCCAAGGCGTGCTCGAAGCGATCCGGGCGCGGGTGCTGACGCGCATCGGCGCGGGCATCGACGAAACCATCGCCAACCGCGTCTTCGACTGCGTCGTGCGGCTGCCGCTCAGAACGCGCGACCGCGGCGAAGGCCTGCAGGCGCTGCGCGATCTCGACCAGATCAGCGGCTTTCTTTCCGGCCCCGGCCCGGCGGCCCTGTTCGACCTGCCGTGGATGCCGCTCTATGTGGTGATCTGCTTTCTCTTCCACCCTTGGATCGGCGTCGCGGCACTCATCGGCGCGCTCCTGCTTGTGTCGCTGACAGTGCTCACCGACCGGCTGGTCCGCGCCCCGACCAAGGCCATGTCGGGCTTCGGCACAAAGCGCGGCGCGATCGCGCAGGCGAGCGCCCGCAACGCCGAGGTGCTGGCCGCCATGGGCATGGGCGCCAGGCTGGCGAAAAGCTGGAGCCAGGCAAACAACGCCTTTCGCGAGGCGCAGGAACAGGCAAGCGACCTGACCAGCGGATTCGGCGCGGCTTCCCGCATCCTGCGCATGATGCTGCAGTCGATGGTGCTCGCGCTTGGCGCCTATCTGGTCATCCACCACCAGGCAACGCCCGGAATCATCATCGCCAGTTCGATTCTGACGTCGCGAGCGCTGGCGCCGATCGAGCTCGCCATCGCGCATTGGAAGAGCTTTCTCAATGCGCGCCAGAGCTGGCAGCGGCTGGACGGGCTTTTCGCGGCCTTTCCGATCAGCGAAGGCGGCATGGAACTGCCGGTGCCCAGCTCGACGCTCGCGGTGGAAAACATCAGCGTCGTCGCGCCCGGCGGCCGGCGCGTGGTGGTGGAGGACATCGGCTTTTCACTCGGCGCCGGATCGGGCATCGGCGTGATCGGCCCGAGCGGCTCCGGGAAGTCCTCGCTGGCGCGCGCGCTGGTTGGGGTGTGGCCGCTGATGCGCGGCAAGATCCGCTTCGATGGCGCGGCGCTCGAGCAATGGCCGGTCGACGCGGTTGGCCGCCACATCGGCTACCTGCCGCAGGACGTCGAATTGTTCGCCGGCACGGTCGGCCAGAACATTTGCCGGTTCGACGAGAACGCCTCGCCGGAGACCATCATCGAGGCGGCCCGGGCCGCTGGCGTGCACGACATGATCCTGCACTTGCCGGAAGGTTATCAGACGGAGATCGGGGAAAGCGGCGCGGCACTTTCCGCCGGACAACGCCAGCGGGTGGCGCTGGCGCGGGCGCTGTTCGGCAAGCCGTTCCTGGTCGTGCTCGACGAACCCAACTCCAACCTCGACGCCGCCGGCGACCAGGCGCTGACCCGCGCCATCGAAGGTATCAAGGCGCGCGGCGGCATCGTCATCGTGGTGGCGCATCGGCCGAGCGCTCTTGCTGCGCTCGACCATCTGCTGGTGCTGAATGGCGGCCGGCAGCAGGCATTCGGCCTGAAGAGCGAGATCGCGCGGCAAGCCCTGCAACCTGTGGCAACGCCGCTGCACGCGGTCGGATCGGCGGGCTGAGATGGCGCCAGCATCCAGCTATTTCACAGCCGACCAATTGCGCGCCGTGCGGGATATTGCGTTGTCGGCGAGGACACGGGTCATTGCCCTCCTCGACCGCGGATCAAAACCCGTCGAAGGTGCATCGCCGCAGCAGCAGCGTCTGCGCCAGGCGATTCGCCGGAACGTGCGGGCGGGGACCGTCGCGGCGGCAACGTTGGTCGGCGGGCTCGGCCTGTGGGCGGCGACAAGCAATCTCGCGGGCGCCGTGGTGGCCGCCGGCCATCTGGTCGTCGATTCCAACGTCAAGGCTGTCCAGCATCCGCAAGGCGGCGTGGTGGGCGCGCTGAATGTGCAGAACGGCAGCATGGTTTCGGCCGGCGACGTGCTGGTGCGGCTCGACGACACGGTGGCGCGCGCCAACCTCGCCATCGTCGACAACGGCCTCGACGAGCTTTCGGCCCGCCGCGCGCGGCTGATTGCCGAGCGCGACGGCACTGATGCCGTGCGCTACCCTGAAGAGCTCCTGGCACGAGCATCCGATCCCGAGGTCGGCCATTTGATCGACGGCGAGAACAAGCTGTTTGCGCTCAGGCGGCAAGCGCGGGACGGCCAGGTTTCCCAGCTGCGCGAGCGCGTCGTGCAGTTCCGGCAGGAAATCGCCGGCATCGACGCGCAGCAGAAGAGCAAGCAGCAGGAGATCGCGCTCACCAAGGTCGAGCTCGACAGCATGCGGAACCTCTGGAAGAAGAAGCTGGTGCCGATCTCTCGGATGACCGAGAGCGAGCGGGCCCAGGCCAGGCTCGACGGCGAAAACGGCCAACTGATCGCAGCCGCCGCCCAGACTCGCGGCCGCATCAGCGAGATGGAGCTGGCGATCATCCAGATCGACCAGGATATGCGCAGCGAAGTGGCGGGAGAGCTGCGAGAGATCGACGCCAAGATGGGCGAGCTGCGCGAGCGGCAGATTTCCGCCGAGCAGTCGCTGAAGCAGATCG
Source organism: Mesorhizobium sp. M3A.F.Ca.ET.080.04.2.1 (assembly GCF_003952525.1). Lineage (NCBI taxonomy): Bacteria > Pseudomonadati > Pseudomonadota > Alphaproteobacteria > Hyphomicrobiales > Phyllobacteriaceae > Mesorhizobium > Mesorhizobium sp. M3A.F.Ca.ET.080.04.2.1. The sequence goes on from NZ_CP034451.1 coordinate 1,629,571, forward strand.
ATATCCGCGCGCCGCAATCGGGCCGCGTGCACCAACTGGCAGTGCACACGATCGGCGGCGTCATTGCGCCCGGCGAGGCGATCATGCAGATCGTGCCGACGGCCGACGCCCTGGTGGTCGAGGCGCGTGTCGCCCCGCAGGACATCGACCAGGTCCGCGTCGGGCAGCCGGCGGCGCTTCGCCTGTCGGCGTTCAGCCAACAGACCACGCCGGAGGTCGAGGGCCAGGTGGACCGAATCTCGCCCGACCTCATTGAGGACCAGAAGGCGGGCGTCGCCTACTACGCCGTGCGTATCGCGCTGACGAAGAGCAGCCTGAAGCAAGCTGGACAGCTCGAGCTGAAGCCCGGCATGCCGGCCGAGGTTTTCCTTCAGACAGGCGAGCGCACGGTCCTCTCCTACCTGCTGAAGCCATTGACCGACCAGGCCAGCCGGGCGTTTCGCGGCGACTGAACCTCCAATTGCCTGATCGAGGCTGCCGGCGCGGTCGAGCGGGCCGTTCCCCACTCCGCCTGCTGTCGCCCTCCCTACGAGGAACGCCGTTTATCCGGCGCTTGAATTAATTGAACGTTCGTTTTATTATTGCGGACGAAGAGGCGACTGAGATGGCGCGCACGACGGGCTCCGACGGGGAAAAGACAGAGGCTGCCGTCCGCGAAGCGGCGGTCGGCCTGATCGCGCGCCTCGGTTATGAGGCGATGTCCATGCGCCTGCTGGCGGCGGAAGTCGGCGTGCAGGCCGCCGCGCTCTACCGCTACTTCCCGACCAAGGAAGACCTCCTGTTCACGCTGATGCGCGAGCACATGGAAAGACTGCTGGAGGCCTGGCGATCGGCCCGCCCCGCTGCCGAGGATCCCGTGGCGCGCCTTGCCGCCTATGTCGAGACCCACATCGCCTTCCACATCGCGCGCCGCCACGCCACGCATGTCTCCAACATGGAGCTGCGCAGCCTTTCGCCGGACCGGCTCACCCAGATCCTCAAGCTGCGCACGGCCTATGAGAAGGAATTGCGCGCGATCCTGCGCGACGGCGCGGAGGATGGCGTCTTTGCGATCGACGACATCGGGCTCACCGCTATGGCGCTGATCCAGATGATGACCGGCGTCATCGTCTGGTTCCGGCCGGGCGAGCGGCTGTCGATCGCCGAAGTCACCACCTCATATCTTTCGATGACAATGCGCCTGGTCGGCGCGACAATCAGCCAAGGCGAAGCGCGCCCCTCCGGGCGCGCCAGGGCCGTCGTGGCACTCTGAGTTTCACGCATGATCCCCACGAAGATCGGGGCATGCGCAGGGAGGAACGGCATGTACACGAACACGTTGAGCTTCGGGCTTGATGCCGACATAGAGGCGTTGCGCGACAGCGTGCGGCGCTTCGCGCAGGACAGGATCGCGCCGATCGCGGCCGAGATCGACCGCACCAACGAGTTCCCGGCGCATCTTTGGACCGAGCTCGGCGCGCTTGGCCTGCTCGGCATCACGGCGGATCCCGATTTCGGCGGCACCGGCATGGGCTATCTCGCGCATGTCGTCGCCGTCGAGGAGATCTCGCGCGCCTCGGCGTCGGTGGGGCTGTCCTACGGCGCGCACTCCAACCTCTGCGTCAACCAGATCAACCGCTGGGCAACGTCGGCGCAGAAGGAGAAATACCTTCCGGCGCTCTGCAGCGGCGAGAAGGTGGGCGCGCTGGCGATGTCGGAATCGGGTGCCGGCTCGGACGTCGTGTCGCTCCGGCTGCGCGCCGAAAAGCGCAATGACCGTTATGTGCTCAACGGCTCCAAAATGTGGATCACGAACGGTCCCGACGCCGAGACGCTGGTGGTCTACGCAAAAACCGATCCGGAGCGAAACTCGCGCGGCATCACCGCCTTTATCGTCGAGAAGACGATGGCAGGTTTTTCGGTGGCGCAGAAACTCGACAAGCTCGGCATGCGTGGCTCCAACACCGGCGAGCTGGTGTTCGAGAACGTCGAAGTGCCTTTCGAGAACGTGCTGCATGAAGAAGGGCGCGGGGTCGAGGTGCTGATGTCGGGGCTCGACTATGAGCGCGCCGTGCTGGCCGGAGGGCCGATCGGCCTGATGGCGGCGTGCCTCGACGTTGCAATCCCTTACGTCCACGAGCGCAAGCAGTTCGGCCGGCCGATCGGCGAGTTCCAGTTGGTTCAAGGCAAGCTCGCCGACATGTATGCGACGATGAACGCCGCGCGCGCCTATGTCTATGCAGTGGCCGCCGCCTGCGACCGTGGCGAGACCACGCGCAAGGACGCCGCCGGCTGCGTGCTGTTCGCAGCCGAAAAGGCGACGCAGATGGCGCTCGACGCCATCCAGTTGCTCGGCGGCAATGGCTACATCAACGACTATCCGACCGGCCGGCTTTTGCGCGACGCCAAGCTCTACGAGATCGGCGCCGGCACCAGCGAAATCCGCCGCTGGCTGATCGGCCGCGAGATCATGGCGGAGGGGACGTGAGTTACTTCAAAATATCAAGGCTGTCGAAACATCTCTGGGCAGTGGCACGCGGAGTTCTCGCGTCCGTATCGCTGTCCGGATTTGTGGCGACAGCGCATTCCGATACGCTAAGATTCAAGGATACTGCGGCGCTTCGGCTTGAGGTTATCTCGCGGTTGAGGAGCGATAGCCGTGTCAAGGAGGCTATCCCTGATCCTGTCGATCTGGCTCGACTGAGCGTAACGACAGTGCGCCCGGGTAAGGACCAGAAACTTGAAATCGACGTCACCAACCTGCTTGGTCGCCTTCGCGAACTGCCTGCCAACGAAGTCGAAACTGAGATCCATCGCTTCTTGAACGTTCTTGTCCTCACCGATACCGAAAGCGGTTTCGACGCTGACCACCTAATCGCGAACATTCGACCTCGCGAGCATCTGGATGCCTTTAAAGACGACGTGGCACCCGGAAAAGGAACTACCTATGAGGATCTCGCTGGAGATGTCGTCATCCTCTATCAGATCGATGCTGAGGAGTCGCTTGCAAGCGTGCCGTTTTCCGACGTCGGAGGCCGTTCCCTCCCACAACTTCGCCAGCTTGCTCTAGAAAATATCGACAAGCAGATGCCCCAGGTCAGGCAGGAGAAGATTCGCGACGGGATATCCCTCTTCACCGTCGAAGGTGATGAGGCTATCTCACCCGCTCTTCTACTTACCGACAAATTTTGGGCACTGCTTGAACCCCAGTTTCCCGACGGAGTACTTATAGCTATTCCGCGACGCGACTCAATTTTTGTATTCGACAAGCGCCTGCCCAACTCGGTTCAGTTAGCCCGCACCTTGATCACCAGGGTTTTTCGAGACGAGCCTGACCTTTTGTCTGAGAATATCTTCGAGCGGCGAGACGGCAAGTTGCAAGTCGTGGCCGAGCAATAGGAGACGACCATGGCCACGCTCCATACCCAAATCTCCCCCGCTTCCGACACTTTCCGCGCCAATGCCCTGCGCATGCGGGAGTTGGTCGACGAGATCGCCGAGAAGGCTGCCGGCGTCGAGCGTGGCGGCTCGGACGAGGCGCGCGAGCGCCATCAGGGCCGCGGCAAGCTGCTGCCGCGCGAGCGGTTGGCGCAACTGCTCGATACCGGTTCGCCCTTCCTCGAGGTCGGTCAGTTCGCGGCATGGTCGATGTATGGCGAGGAGATTCCGTCTGCCGGCATCATCACCGGCATCGGCCGCGTCGAGGGCCGGGAAGTCATGGTTGTCGTCAACGACGCCACGGTGAAGGGCGGCACCTACTATCCGCTCACGGTGAAGAAGCATTTGCGCGCGCAGGAGATCGCGTTGCAGAACAACCTGCCCTGCATCTATCTCGTCGACAGCGGTGGCGCCAATCTGCCCAACCAGGACGAGGTCTTTCCGGACCGCGAGCATTTCGGCCGCATCTTCTACAACCAGGCCAACATGTCGGCGGCAGGCATCCCGCAGATCGCCTGCGTGATGGGGTCCTGCACGGCGGGCGGCGCCTATGTGCCGGCGATGTCGGACGAGACGATCATGGTGCGCAACCAGGCGACCATCTTCCTCGGCGGGCCGCCGCTGGTGAAGGCCGCCACCGGCGAGGATGTCAGCGCCGAGGAGCTTGGCGGCGCCGACGTCCACACCCGGCTTTCCGGCGTTGCCGACCATTACGCGGTGGATGACGAACATGCCTTGGCCATCTGCCGGCGCATCGTCAAAAACCTCAATCGGACCAAAGCCGTAAGTCTGCACTTACAGAAATCGATTCCGCCGCTTCACGATCCGCATGAACTCTACGGCGTCGTGCCGACGGACCTGCGCCAGCCCTATGATGTGCGCGAGGTGATCGCGCGCATTGTCGACGGCTCGGAATTCGACGAGTTCAAGCAGAATTATGGCACGACTCTCGTCACGGGTTTTGCGCATCTGCACGGCATGCCGGTCGGCATCCTCGGCAACAACGGGGTGCTGTTTTCGGAAAGCGCCCTGAAGGGCGCGCATTTCATCGAGCTCTGCTGCCAGCGTGGCATTCCGCTCGTCTTCCTGCAGAACATCACCGGCTTCATGGTGGGCAAGAAATATGAAGCCGGCGGCATCGCCAAGGACGGCGCCAAGCTGGTGATGGCGGTGGCCACGGCACGCGTGCCGAAGCTCACCGTCATCATCGGCGGCTCGTTCGGCGCCGGCAATTACGGCATGTGCGGCCGTGCCTACTCTCCCCGCTTCCTGTGGATGTGGCCGAACGCGCGCATCTCGGTGATGGGCGGCGAGCAGGCCGCGACAGTGCTTGCCATGGTCAAGCGCGAGGGCATCGAACGCAAGGGGGGCGAATGGACGACGGAAGAGGAAGCAAAGTTCAGGAAGCCGATCCTGATGAAATACGAGCATGAGGGCCACCCGCTCTATTCCTCGGCCAGGCTCTGGGACGACGGCATCATCGATCCGGCCAAGACGCGCGAGGTGCTGGCGCTCAGCCTCTCGGCGGCGCTCAATGCCGGGATCGGGGACACGAAATTCGGCGTGTTCAGGATGTAGACGATGAGTGCCCTCGGCGACAGGATCCGTATCCACACCGGCGACATCACGAAGCTCGCGGTCGACGCCATCGTCAACGCCGCCAACTCCTCGCTGCTCGGCGGTGGCGGCGTCGACGGCGCTATCCACCGCGCGGCAGGGCCCGAACTGGTTGCCGAATGCCGCATGCTCAATGGCTGCAAGACCGGCGATGCCAAGCTGACCAAGGGCTACCGGCTTCCGGCGCGCTATGTCATCCACACGGTCGGTCCAGTCTGGCATGGCGGCGGCAAGGGCGAGGCCGACCTGCTTGCCTCCTGCTACCGGCGCTCGCTCGAGGTCGCCCTCGCCCATGATTGCCGCACTGTGGCTTTTCCGGCGATCTCGACCGGCATCTACGGCTATCCGAAAGACCAGGCCACGGAAATAGCAGTCGAAACTGTCGCTGCCTTTTTTAGTGAAAATGCGATTCCCGAAATCGTGACTTTCTGCTGCTTCGACCAGCAAACGGCCGAACTATACCGATCAGCCATTTCTGCGCGTGACGGGTCCTGAACAATGATGAGCGAGACGGCCCATCTGTACACAAAAGTGCGAGTTGGCACCTTGGCGCTGGCGGCGGCGCAAAATATTCGCTACTGCTCACCCTGGATTGGGCAATTTGGGTGGGGAAAAGATGATTCTGAATCACTGTCGCAAGTCGACTGTTTCGATACTTGCAGGATTGCTGATAGTCGCGGCGCCAGGCATCGGCGCGGCGCAGTCATTGGCCGGCAGCAAGGGCGATGTGCGCTATCCGGTATACTTCCCGCTCGGGACCAGGGGAGATTGCGGCAAGGCCTACAATGCCTATGTCGCGGCGAACGGCCATTCCGCTTACGCTTCCACGCCGATCGCCCGGATGACGGAATTCTTCATCTGCGGCGTCCACGTCAACGCCAAGAGCCAGAAAGCGGCGGAGGACCTGGCTATGCGCTCATGCCAGGGCGGGCTCAAGAAATACAAATTCCAGACCAGCGGGGCCTGCAGCGTCGCGGCATCGAAGTAGCCGCCAGGCGAGAAGGGCAATTCTTCCGGTGGGGAAAGCAAAGTGAAATCAATGAGCTGCAAGCGGGCAGCCGCGGCGATGTTGGCCGGCCTGCTGATAGTCGCATCGTCCGGCGCCGCCATGGCCGGATCGCTGGCCGGAAGCGAGGGGGACACGCGTTTCCCGCCGTTTCTGCCGCGAAATCCCAAGGATCCATGCACCAAGGCCTACAAGGCCTATGTGGCGGCGGGCGGCCACTCGGCCTATGCCACCACGCCCTATGCCCGGATCATGTCGTCCTACATCATCTGTGGCGGACACCTGAATGCTCCGTCTCAGAAGGCGGCGGAAGATCTGGCGATGAAATCCTGCCTGGCCACGCGCGCGCACTACAAGGTGGTAACAGGCGGCGCCTGCGAGATCGCCGCCTCGAAGTAGGCCGACGCCTGCCAGACTGGCGCCGGCCGAGACAAGACCGGGAGGCTCCATGTTCGGCAAGATCCTGATCGCCAATCGCGGCGAGATCGCCTGCCGCGTCATCCGCACGGCGCGCAGGCTCGGCGTGCGCACCGTCGCCGTCTACGCGGACGCCGACGCTCGCGCGCTGCATGTCGAGATGGCCGACGAGGCGGTGCATATCGGTCCCTCGCCGGTCGGTGAAAGCTATCTGCACGGCGACAGAATAGTTGCCGCGGCGCTCGCCAGCGGTGCAGAGGCGATCCACCCCGGCTACGGCTTTCTTTCGGAGAATCCCGGTTTCGTCGATCAGGTGACGGCGGCCGGGCTCGTCTTCATCGGCCCTTCGGCAGCCTCGATCCGCGCCATGGGACTGAAGGACGCGGCCAAGCGGCTGATGGAAAAGGCCGGCGTGCCCGTGGTCCCGGGCTATCACGGCGAGGCGCAGGAGATCGTTCTGCTCGCCTCCAAGGCGCGCGAGATCGGCTATCCCGTGCTGATCAAGGCGCGCGCCGGCGGCGGCGGCAAAGGCATGCGCCGCGTCGACCATCCGGATGATTTCTCCGAGGCGCTGTCCGGCGCCCGGCGCGAGGCCAAGGCCGCCTTCGGCGACGACCGCGTGCTGGTGGAAAAATATGTCGACAAGCCGCGCCATATCGAAGTTCAGGTGTTCGGCGACAATTTCGGCAATGCCGTCCATCTCTTCGAGCGCGACTGCTCGGCACAGCGACGCCACCAGAAGGTGATCGAGGAAGCGCCCGCCCCCGGCATGACGCCGGCGCTGCGCAAGGCGATGGCCGAGGCGGCGGTCAAGGCCGCGAAGGCCATCGGCTATTCAGGCGCCGGCACGATCGAGTTCATCGTCGATGCCTCGGAAGGACTGAAGGCGGACCGCTTCTGGTTCATGGAGATGAACACCCGCCTCCAGGTCGAGCATCCGGTCACCGAAATGGTCACCGGCGTCGATCTTGTCGAGTGGCAGTTGCGCGTGGCGTCGGGCGAGAAACTGCCCAAGGCGCAGAGCGAAATCCAGCTTGCAGGTCACGCCTTCGAGGCGCGCATCTATGCCGAGGACGCGGCCAAGGGCTTCCTGCCGGCAACGGGCACGCTCCACCATCTGAAGTTTCCGGACTCGGCACCGGACGGGGCCGCACTACGCATCGAGACCGGCGTGCGGGCCGGCGACACGATCTCCCCCTTCTACGATCCAATGATCGCCAAGCTGGTTGTCCGGGCTCCGGACAGGGCGTCCGCGCTAGCCGCGCTGATCAAGGCGCTCGCGCAGATGGAGGTGGCCGGTTCCACCGTCAACACCGCCTTCCTCGCCGCGCTTGCGGCCAACGCCGATTTCGCGGCCGGCGATGTCGACACCGGGCTGATCGGCCGGCATCAGGAGGAACTCATCGCCCTGCCCCCGCCAAGCGACGAAACGATCGCCGCCGCAGCCCTCGCGGCCACCGGCGCAGGCGCTCCAGACATCAGCGGCGATCCTTGGTCCTCGCTTGCCGGCTATGCGCATTTCCACACCGTGGCGCGGCGCATCAGACTTCGTTACGGCGATGAAGACATGCTGGCACGGGTCTCGGCGCGGCCGGACGGCCGCTTCCAGGTGGCGCTGGAGGCACCGCACGATGCGGTCAATTCGCATGATCTGCGGACCCTTCCGCGCACCGCACGCTGGCCCGGGCATGTCACCGTGTTCGACGGCGCGGTCGCCCATTCCTTCACGGTGCCTGACCCGCTCGCCAAGGCCGACGAGGCCGCGGCCGCCTCGGGCAGCCTGCGCGCACCGATGCCGGGACTGGTCAAGCTGGTGCGGGCCGCAGCCGGGGATGCGGTGATCAAGGGCCAGCCCCTCTTGATCCTCGAGGCAATGAAGATGGAACATACCATCGCAGCACCGCATGATGGGGTGATCGCAGAGATCGCGGCCGAGGGCGCGCAGGTGAGCGACGGCACGGTATTGGTGCGGTTCGCGGAGGACGGCCAGGGCTGACAGCCTTGTAATCGGACATGTGCCGCGGGACAGCGCCGCCCCCCGCTGTGCTGCCGGACATCTCCCCCACTTGGGACCCACTTGGGGGAGATTGGCAGTTTCGGCGATGGCGCATTTTTCTGCAGCGCGATTGGCGAAAGCGGCGGCGACGTCCGATCTCCCTCCTTGTGGGGGAGATGGCCGGCAGGCCAGAGGGGGGCGCCGTGGAGCGCCGACCGCCACCAAAACGAAAATGGCCGGGGCGAGAGCCCGGCCATTTCCACACGAACAGATGCGACTACGGTTTGATCGGCGCGTATTTGCCGTCGTGCCACTGATTGATGTCATAGCTGGCGTTCTTCAGGTCGCCCTTCTCATCGAAAATGACGTCGCCGACGACGGTGCTGATCGGCTGGCCGTTCTTCAGCGCCTCGGCGACCTTGGCCGGATCGTCGCTGCCGGCACGCTTGACGCCCTCGGCCACGGCCTGAACCACGGCATAGGAGAACAGCGTGAAGCCTTCCGGCGTGAAGCCGCCGGCCTTGATCTTGGCAACGGCGTCCTTGGCTTCGGGCTTGGCCTGCGGGTCCGACGGGAAGACGAACATTGTGCCTTCACCGGCCGGGCCGGCAACCTGCCAGAACTCCGGCGAGGCGATCGAATCCGGCATGATGAGCTGGAACTTGACGTTCTGCTCGGCCGCCTGGCGCAGGATGAGACCGGCCTCCGGGTGGTAGCCGCCGAAATAGACGACGTCGGCCTTGAGCTGCTTCAGCTTGGTGACCAAGGCCGAATAATCCTTCTCGCCGGCGTTGATGCCTTCATAGTCGACCTCCTTGAGGCCGCCGGCATTCATGGTCGCCTTGACGGCGTCGGCCACGCCCTGCCCGTAGGCGCTCTTGTCGTGCAGGACCACGACATTCTTGCCGGCGTATTTCTTGGCGATCCAAGGACCGATGAAGGCGCCCTGCGCGTCGTCGCGCGTGTAAAGGCGCATGATCGTCGGCCAGCCGGCCTTGGCGGCGGCGTCGGTCAGTTCCGGATTGGAGGACGCCGGGGTCATCATCAGCGTGCCGGCCTCGGCGTAGACGGCGGAAGCCGGGATGCTCGAGCCCGAGCAGGCGTGACCGTCGACGAACTTGGTGCCGTCGGCGACGATGCGGTTGGCGACCGAGACGGCCTGCTTCGGATCGCACTGGTCGTCCTGGATGTCGATCTTGATCTTGCTGCCGTTGACACCACCGGCGGCGTTGATGGCGTCCGCGGCGGCCTGCGCGCCCTGCTTGAACTGGTCACCGATATTGGCGAGCTGGCCGGTCATGGGACCGACCACCGAGATGGTGATGTCGTCGGCGAACGCGATCGATGCGTTCATCATCAGGCCCAATGCGGCCGCGCTCAAAAGACCAAATTTTTTCATGGTGATAGACCTCCTCCACTCACGCGCGACCGCTCAGGCCGCGCTTCTTTCAGAAGGCGGGACCATTTCACCGTTGAACCAGCCTGTCTTGGCGCATCGACGGCACTCGATTGGGCCTGTGATCAGAGCGGCGGACCCGCCAGGTTGATATAGGCCGATGTCCGGCAGTGACCACCTGGCAGGCCGTGAAATGCCAAAAGCCGCGCCGGCCTTGTCCCGGCCGGTCGCGGCTTTTGCCAATCGAGCGTTTCCAAACACCCCCGCTCCCGAAACCCGCCTACTTCCCTGTCGTCCGTTCGTCCGGGCCGTCTTGCCGCGGCCTTGTCCTGTGGGCGACCGTCTTGCCGCGGCCTTGTCCTGTGGGCGACCGTCTTGCCGCGGTCTTCTCCTGTGGGCGACCGTCTTGCCGCGGTCTTGCCCGAAGTGTTCCCGTCCTGCTTGCCTCAGTGCATCGTCATCCATTCGCGTGCTTCGCGCAGCGCCTTGGCGATGTCGGTCTTCGACATGGTGGCCGACAGTTCCGAACGCAACTCGGCGGCGCGGAGGGAGCCCTTGATGGCAGCGATGTTGAACCATTTGTGGGCGGCGACGACGTCGGTCTCGCAGTCGCGGCCGGTGGCATACATCATGCCCAGTTCGAAAAGAATATCGGCCTGGGCGGTTGCCCCCATGGCGCCGAAGCCGTCTTCCAACATCTCAAAACGTGCCATTTCAATCCCCTGTCTGGCTCCCGAGAGCTGCCTTGTTCGGTCCCCCTTGTCGGGTGGGGCGGGCCGCTCTTTCGATGCTTTCGAGGATGAAGCCTGGCCTTGAATCCGTCGTTAAATGGCGTGCTTAATTCGAAGAAAACAAAGCTAAAACAAGAGGTAAACACGGGAAATCGTTAAGCATAGGAAGCGCGCAATTCGGCCTGTTCCGGCAAAAATCGACGAAAATTTCGGCTCCCGGAATCAAGACTTCACTAACCACGAAAATCGAAGCCGCGATCGCCACTGGTTCATTTTTCGCCGCAAAATGCTGCAAGCTTCCGTGAGGGCACCGCTTTCGTTTCGGCGAGAGCTGCACTAGGTTGACGTTTGCGTAAAGGGCAGAGGCGGACTTGCCCCGCTCGAATCTACCGGGAGGACACACGATGTTTCGAAAACTGAGCCTGGCCCTGGGGGCCACCTTGATCATGGCTGGCGCCGCATGGGCCGATCCGATCGAGGGCAACTGGAAGACGCAATCCGGCTCGACGGCGGCGATCGCCGGCAGCGGCGCGTTTTCCATCACACTGAAGTCCGGCAAATATGCCGGCAAGACCATCGGCTCCTTCAAGGCAGCCGGCGACAACAAGTATACCGGCACCATAACCGATCCGGAAACCGACAAGACCTATTCCGGCAAGGCGACGATCTCCGGCACCTCGCTCAAGATGAGCGGCTGCGTGCTTGGCGGCCTGATCTGCAAGACCCAGACCTGGACCAAGCTTTAATCGACTCGCAAGCGATGATCTTGGAACGGGGCCCTGGCGGCCCCGTTCTTTTTGCCCGGCTCGCTGGCGGCCAGGGAACAACGGGCGCTGCCGCCGGCAAAGTGCACCCGGCAGCGTCAGCGAATTTTGAACGGCAGATGAATGCCGGTCTCAGAACAGGTTCAGCGGCATTCGGGCAATCTCTTCTCCATTGAAGGAGAGAGACCCAATGCTTGCGCGCCGCTTCACCATCGTCTGCCTATTGATGAGCCTGTTCGGCATGCTCTTCGCCGTCCTCGTCGCGCAGGCAGACCGGCCGGCACGCTCCTTTGAGGCTGCAGCTTCCTGCCGGCTGGGCTGCATGAACCATTTCAACCGCTGAACCGACCAACCCTCAAACGGGAAACAACGACCATGAACCGCATCGCTGCCAGCGCCATGACCACCCTCGGGCTCCTGCCGCGGGCGGCGCTCATCCTGATGCTGCTTGCCGCCCCGGTGCTGGCGGTGCCGATGATGCGCGCCGACACCGGCTCGACGATCGAAGCGCCGTCGCCAAGGAAAGCGGGCGTCGGCTTCGTGCTGCTGGTCAGCCTGCAGCGCGCATAGCCCTGACCGAAGAAAAATGGGCCATGGCCGAGCTTCGCGACGGCCTCCCCCTCCCAAGCGCTTCGCCAAATCCCTATATTGGGCCATGGAAAAGCGAATCTATCCCCAAGCCATCGAATCGGTCGTGATGCCTGAGCCCTTCGGCAGGCAGGATTTCCACGACGCCAAAAAGGCCGTAGCGGCGCTGCAGGCGCTTTATGACCGCAACACCAAGTTCCTGCGCGAGTCCTTCGCAGCGCTTGCCGCAGGCGGCGACGAGAGCAGGCGCTACCGCGCCTTCTATCCGCAGATCGGCGTCACTACCAGCTCGTTCACCCAGATCGACTCACGCCAGGCCTATGGCCACATGCCGACGCCCGGACATTTCGCCACCACGATCACCCAGCCGCAGCTGTTCGAAAACTATCTCATCGAACAGCTTCGCCTGATCATGCGCAATCACGGCGTGCCGGTGACCGTCTCGGAATCGACCACGCCGATCCCGCTGCATTTCGCCTTCCTCGAAGGCACCTATGTCGACGGCACCGCGGCCGAGCGCATCAAGCGGCCGATCCGCGACCTGTTCGACGTGCCGGATCTCGACGGCACCGACGACCAGATCGCCAACGGCACCTTCGAGGTGGCGTTCGGCGAACCAAGGCCGCTGGCGCCGTTCACGGCGCAGCGCATCGACTATTCGCTGCATCGCATGTCCCACTACACGGCGACCAGCCCGCAGCACTTCCAGAACTTCGTCCTGTTCACCAACTACCAATTCTACATCGACGAATTCCTCGCACGCGCCCGCGAACTGATGGAGAAGGGCGGTGGCGGCTACAGCGAATTCATCGAGCCGGGCAATGTGGTGACCAAGGCGGGCGCCGGCATGCCGAGCGAAGGCACGCCGCCTCCGCGGCTGCCGCAGATGCCAGCCTATCATTTGAAGAAGCCCGGCCATGGCGGCATCAGCATGGTCAATATCGGCGTCGGCCCTTCCAATGCCAAGACCATCACCGACCATATCGCCGTGCTTCGCCCGCACGCCTGGGTGATGCTCGGCCATTGCGCCGGCCTGCGTAACACGCAGGCACTGGGCGACTATGTGCTGGCCCATGCCTATGTGCGCGAGGACCATGTGCTCGACGACGACCTGCCGGTCTGGGTGCCGATCCCGCCGCTGGCAGAAATCCAGGTGGCGCTGCAGGAGGCGGTCGCCGAAGTCACGGGCCTTTCCGGCTACGATCTCAAGCGCATCATGCGCACCGGCACCGTCGCCACCATCGACAACCGCAATTGGGAACTGCGCGACCAGCGCGGGCCGGTGCAGCGCCTGTCGCAGTCGCGTGCGATCGCGCTCGACATGGAATCGGCAACGATCGCCGCCAACGGCTTTCGCTTCCGCGTGCCCTACGGCACGTTGCTTTGCGTCTCGGACAAGCCGCTGCATGGCGAGTTGAAGCTGCCGGGCATGGCGAGCGAATTCTACAAGCGGCAGGTGGCGCAGCATCTCACCATCGGCATCAGGGCGATGGAGAAACTGGCCGAGATGCCGATGGACCGGCTGCACTCGCGCAAGCTCAGAAGTTTTTCTGAGACCGCTTTCCAGTAGGAAAGCTCGACAGGACCTCGCGGTCTTGTTGGGGCCGCAATTTGGCCGATAAGCAGGCCGAACAAATGCCAGCGGCATTCGACAGACCACGAATTCGATGGCAACAGGCGGCGCGCGCTCGAACATGACGGCTGGGGTTCTGTTCCTGGCAATGATGGCCCTCTCGGCCGCGCTGCTGGCCGGGTTCTTCGGCACGCTGCACCCGGCGTTCGATTCCTTCTCGCATTTCCGCATTCATCTGAGCGTCTTGAGCGCGGTGCTTGCGTTGTCGCTGCTGGCCGGGTCGTACCGGCTGCAGGCGGCGGCAGTGCTGCTCTTCGCCATTGCCTCTTTCGCCACGACAACGAACGCGCTGCCCAGGCTGTGGCCGCAGCAGGCTGTCGCCAAGCCGAGCGACCGGATCGTCTATCGCCTGCTGCAGATGAACTTGCGCTTCGACAATCCGACGCCCAAGAAGGTGCTGTCGCTGATCGGCCGCACCAATCCCGACGTGATCACGCTCGACGAGGTGTCGGGCATGTGGGCGACGCAACTCGGCTACATCGCCAGCGCCTATCCCTATCGCATCCTTTGCGCCTATCCGAACGGCATCTTCGGCGTCGCGCTGCTCTCGCGGCGGCCGTTCGCGGTCGGCAGCGCGCCGCATTGCGAGCCGCGCGGCGCGATGGCGACGGCCACCATCGATTTCGGCGGCACCGCCGTCGACGTCGCCGCGATCCATCTCAGTTGGCCCTGGCCCCGCGAGCAGTATTGGCAGATCGGTGAATTGTCGGCACCGCTTGCCGCTCTCGGCGAGACCGCGATCATGGCCGGCGACTGCAACGCCGCGCCCTGGAGCGCGGCGGTAAGGCGCGTCGCCGCGATCGGCGGGCTGACCATCATGCCGTCTGCCGGACCGACCTGGATTCACAGAAAACTGCCCGACTTCCTGCGCCGTTTCACCGGCCTGCCCATCGACCAGGTGTTCAGCAAGGGCCGGGTGACGATCCACTCGTCGACGCGGCTGGAAGGTGCCGGCTCGGACCATCTGCCGGTACTGGTAGAGTTCTCGCTGCGCCCGGACGACGAGCAGCGCGAGGACGCGCACAAAACCGCGCTTGCGGCGCTCGCTCCGTAGCGAGCTCGCGAAACCGCGGGTCTCCAGTCTGCATCGAGTCTCTGCGTTGCAGCGTTAAGGCTTGATCAGAGCATCAACCAGGTGCTCGACATGGCCGCCGTCACGGTGCTCGCGTGCGTCGAAGGCGTTCTGCTTCGCCTCATATTCGGCATAGAAGGAATTGATCCGGCGCCGCGCTTCACGACGCGTGCCGGTGCAGAACCAATTATCGGCCCGTTCGAGGTTCCGGATCGATCTGGCGGTGGCCGCCATCATGCGCCTGGCTATGCGGCCATGCGTCTCCTCATGCGCGCGAACGCCGGCGAAGAACCGCTTCCAGCGGCGCTCGAGCGCGCGAGCGGCCGGCGATGCCAGACGCGGATAGGTGTAGGTCAGGTCGAGCACGCCGTCGACCTGCCGCAGACGACAGACGCCATCGGTCCGGCTCGTGCTGAGGTGCCATCTCACCGTATAGCTCGTATCCGCAATGGCGCGCGTCATGAAGCCGTGCTTGGGACCGTTGCGATCCATCGCCTCAACGAGAGCAGCACCGGTTGCGCCGGTGATGTTGTATGTTCGCGTCTTGATCAGCAGCTTGGTGTCGGCCGTGGCGACGGCGGCGCTGCCGCATAGCGCGCCGATCGCAACCAGAATTGCGAAAATTACCACGCGCATGGCCGCTTCTCCATCTGGAGAAGGGAACCACAGCCCGCTGCCCATTTCAACGCTTTAACGCGCCTTCGCCGGCTTCCCATTGGGCGGCTGTCGAGACGGTCCGCCCCGGCGCGCAGCTACATGCCTTGGTAGACCGGGCCTTCGCCGCCCTGCGGCGGCACCCAGTTGATGTTCTGGTTCGGATCCTTGATGTCGCAGGTCTTGCAGTGCACGCAGTTCTGCGCGTTGATGACGAAGCGAACGTCCTTGGCGGACGGATCGGCGGCGGCGTTGCCGTCCTTGTCCACCCATTCGTAGACGCCGGCCGGGCAGTAGCGGGTCGAGGGACCGGCAAACACATCGTGTTCGGAGCGCTGCTGCAGGCCCATGTCGCCGACGATGAGGTGCACGGGCTCGTTTTCCTCATGGTTGGTGTTGGACAGGAACACCGAGGACAGCCGGTCGAAGGTCAAGATCCCATCCGCCTTCGGATAGACGATCCTGCTGTGCTTCGAGGCAGGCTCGAGCGTCGCGGAATCCGCCTTGCCATGCTTCAGCGTGCCGAAGGGCGAGAAGCCGAACAGCGTGTTCAGCCACATGTCCAGCCCACCAAGACCGACACCGACGATGGTGCCGAAGCGCGACCACAGCGGCTTGACGTTGCGCACCTTCTTCAAGTCCTTGCCGATATCGCTGCCGCGCCAGGCTGCTTCATAGGCGGCGAGCTCGTCATTGGCGCGGCCGGCGGCAATCGCTTCGGCGACATGCTCGGCGGCCAGCATGCCGGAGAGCACCGCATTGTGGGAGCCCTTGATGCGCGGCACGTTGACGAAGCCGGCGGCACAGCCCATCAGGACGCCGCCCGGGAAAGAAAGCTTCGGCACCGACTGCCAGCCGCCCTCGGTGATGGCGCGCGCGCCGTAGCCGATCCGCTTGGCGCCTTCGAAGGTGCCTTTGATCGCCGGATGCGTCTTGAAGCGCTGGAACTCCTCGAAGGGCGAGAGATAGGGGTTCTTGTAATTCAGGTGGACAACGAAGCCGACGGCCACCTGGTTGTCTTCGAGATGGTAGAGGAAGGAGCCGCCGCCGGTCTTCATGTCGAGCGGCCAGCCGAAGGAATGCTGCACCAGACCCGGCTTGTGGTTCTCAGGCTTGACCTGCCACAGTTCCTTGAGGCCGATGCCGAACTTGGCCGGCTCGCGGCCGTCGGCAAGCTTGTATTTCGCGATCAGCTGCTTGGCTAAAGAGCCGCGCGCGCCTTCGCCGATCAGCACATATTTGCCCATCAGCGCCATGCCCGGCGCATAGGCCGGACCATGCGTGCCGTCCTTATCGACGCCCATGTCGCCGGTGATGACGCCGGTCACCGCACCGGCGTCGTTGTAGACCAGGCTCGCCGCGGCAAATCCCGGATAGATCTCGACGCCGAGCGCCTCCGCCTTGGCCGCCAGCCAGCGGCAGACATTGCCGAGCGAGACGATGTAGTTGCCGTGATTGTTCATCAGTGGCGGCATCAGAAAGTTGGGCAGGCGGAAGGAGCCGGCGGGACCGAGCACCAGGAAATGATCGTCGGTCACCGGCGTCTTGAAGGGATGGCCTTCCTCCTCGCGCCAGC
Organism: Mesorhizobium sp. M3A.F.Ca.ET.080.04.2.1; assembly: GCF_003952525.1. Taxonomy (NCBI): domain Bacteria; kingdom Pseudomonadati; phylum Pseudomonadota; class Alphaproteobacteria; order Hyphomicrobiales; family Phyllobacteriaceae; genus Mesorhizobium; species Mesorhizobium sp. M3A.F.Ca.ET.080.04.2.1. Next base: position 1,646,438 of record NZ_CP034451.1, read on the forward strand.
CCGGCAGCAGGCGGTCGATGCCGATCGGATCGACGACGGCGCCGGACAGGATGTGGGCGCCGACCTCGCCGCCCTTCTCCAGCACGACGACGGAAAGCTCGGGGTTGACCTGCTTCAGGCGGATCGCGGCGGCAAGGCCGGCGGGACCGGCGCCGACGATCACCACGTCGAATTCCATGCTCTCGCGTTCGATATCGCTCATCGACCCCTCACTGGCTTGCCTTTGCCGGGCATCTTGCTGGCTCCTGTGCTGCATAGCGCATCAATTCGCGACGCGAAACCGGCGCTGATGTGACAATGCCGATTTCGACAAAAAGTCGCGGACTCGCCCGCCGGAGGCCTTTCGCGGACCGCAAGGAAAAGCATCGGTCATGCCGGTTCGGTTGCAAGGGGAACTGCCTGGCGGACGTTTTTAATTGTTCGGCGGCTTGCTTATCGGCAATACTTGGTCTCATGCGCACTCCCGAGCCATCCGGCTTTTCATCGAAGCGCTTTCTCTTCACGCCCAGCGTGGTTTGCCGCGCGGTTCTTCCGCTTCTCTTATCGATTGCCCCGGCACAGGCCGATCAGCAGAAAGTATGGGCGACCGGCGCCTACTCCTTTTCCGACGAGCTTGGCGGCTTCCGCATCACCGGCGCTTCGGGCACCGGCACCAAGGACGACCCCCTGGTCATCACCGAGGAATTGAACTCGGCGACGCCTGTCACGCTGACCATCCGCGCGACGAGGCCGATCGAGGCCTTCGGCAGGGCGGGCGACTTCGCCAATGGGGTGATGTACATGCGCATCGAGGTGCTGAACAACAGCGCCCAGGCCTGGGTCGAGTTCCAGTTCGAACTGCAGGAGATACTGGATCAGCCGAGCGTGTTCGGCGACGGGCTTTCGTTCGACCAGCGCAACAAGCGGCCCGACAATATCGTTTCAAGCAACTTCGCCGATTTCGACCGCCAGTTCGAACCCTACGACCGGCTCCTGTTCAAGAACGGCAAGGTCGATCCGCTGAAGACGGCGAGCTTCGAATTCCTGGTCACCGACTACACGCCTCGCTGGACGTTCTATCTGGTGCAGGACCCCCGCATACCGACCGGGTAGAGTGTCGACGAGGTTGCAAATCGGCGCGGCGCGGACGATGGTGGCGCCCATGACTGCCGCCTCCCCCAGCAATCCGATCGACATAGCCGAACTGCTCGCCTTCTACGCCAGCGCCGGCGCCGACGAGGCGCTGGAAGACGCGCCCATCAACCGGTTCGCGGAGGCGCGGCCGAAGCAGGCCGAGCGGGCACCGGCTCCAACCGCGCCCGTCCGGGAAAGCAGGTCCCAGGCAACACAGGTGTCCGATGCGGCCCCCGACGCGGGCCGGCCGCCGGCGCAGCCGGCGCCGCCAGCCAGGCTCGACGCGAGCCGGGTGCCGGATGCGCCTGCTCGTCCCCTGGCCGCCACTGCCGCCGTGCCCGACGAAGGGCAGGTGCTGCTCGCAAGACAGCTGGCGGCGGATGCTTCGAGCCTCGACGAGTTGCGCCGGCACATGGCGGCTTTCGACGGCTGCAACCTCAAGTTCACCGCCAAGAACCTGGTTTTCGCGGACGGCAATCCGAACGCCGACCTGATGCTGGTCGGCGAGGCGCCGGGCCGCGACGAGGATCTCGAAGGTTTGCCCTTCGTCGGCCGGTCCGGCCGGTTGCTCGACCGCATGCTGGCTGCGATCGGCCTCGACCGCAACTCCGCCTACATCGCCAACGTCATTCCCTGGCGGCCGCCGGGCAACCGCACACCGACACCGCACGAGACCGAGATCTGCCGACCGTTCATCGAAAGGCAGATCGAACTGGTCAATCCAAAGGTGCTGGTCAATCTCGGCGGACCTTCGGCAAAGACGCTGCTCAACACCACGGACGGCATCCTGCGCCTGCGCGGCAACTGGCGCGTTCATACAACCGCCTCCGGCATTGCCATTCCCGCCATGCCCACGCTGCACCCGGCCTATCTGCTGAGGACGCCGGCGCACAAGAAGCTCGCCTGGCGGGACTTCCTCGAGGTGAAGGCGAAGCTGCGGGGGCTGGCGATTAGCTGATCTCCCCCCTCGTGGGGATGGCGCACGCGCCAGCGCATGAGCCAGTTCTTTCCGGCCGACGAGCAGGCGCGGGCGGTCTGGTGCGGCTGACGAACGAGCGCGCGGCCGTAAGCTCCTAGGTTTAACCCTGCGGCGGCGTGGCTCTTCTCGTGCGCGTGCGTTCCAGCCCGAGCTGCCGCTCGCGCCAGATGATGAAAATGCCGGCGGCGACCACGATCGCGCCGCCGATCAGGGTGTTCAGCGATGTCACGTCGCCGAAGACGAAATAGCCGACGACGACGCCCAGAATCATCGACGTGTATTCGAACGGCGCCACGACGGAAGCCTCGGCATGGCGGTAGGCGGCAGTCATCAGGATCTGGCCGAGCCCGCCGCAGAAACCCGCCATGACAAGCAGCGCTGCCTGAACAGGGGTCAGCACCTGCCAGCCGAGCGGAATGGTGAGCAACGAGAGCACACTTGCGGTCGACGAGAACCACAGCACGATGGTCGCCGTCTTCTCGGTCTGCACGAGGTTGCGCACCAGAAGCATGGCGACGGCCGAGATCGCGGCAGCGATCAATGCCGCCATCACGCCCAGCACTTCCTGGTCGTCGAGCGCTGTGTCGGAGCCCAGCAGCGTCAGTTCAGGCCAGGAGATGATGAGCACGCCGACAAGGCCGACGGCGACAGCGCTCCAGCGATAGACGCGGATGGCCTCGCCGAGGAAGACGGAGGAGAACACGACCACCAGTAGCGGCTGGGCATAGTTCAGCGTGATCGCCTCCGGCAGCGGCAGCCTGGTGAGCGCGAAGAAGCCAAGCCCCATGGCGCCGACGCCGACGAGGCCGCGCGCGATGTGGTTGAAAGGCCGTTTCGTGGCGAATGCGGTGGCCAAATGTCCCCTGAGCGCCAGGAAGGCGATGATCGGGAAGATGGCGAAGAAGGAGCGGAAGAACACGATTTGCCCGGCGGGCACGTCGCCGGCCGACTTGATGCAGGTTTGCATGCCGACGAACACCGCCACCGAGACGATCTTCAGCGCGATGCCTCGCAGCGTGCTGTGATTGCCGGCGTGATCGACGGTCATCCTGCCTCGTGACGATGGTCGGAAAACGAAGCCCAGAAATAGACCCCGGCGCAGTTTTGTCGAGTGACCGTTTCGTGTAAAGAGCGCCCACGCTGAAATTCTTGGACCAGCAACGCCCGCTGTCCGCCCGAAAATCGACAGGAAAAGCACCGGAATGCGCACTGATACCGGCCATGTCTTCAGGCTCGAAGACTATCGCCCCAGCGATTACCTCATTCCGCGGACCACTCTCGATTTCCGCCTGTCTCCGGATGCGACCCGCGTCACTGCCATGCTGACCATCGAGCGGCGCGCAGGCGTCGCGGCCGCCGCGCCGCTGGTGCTCGACGGCGACGGGCTGACGCTGCTCGGCCTAGCCATCGACGGGCGTGCTCTTGCACCTTCGGACTATGCGTCGACGCCAGACCAATTGACGATTGCGAAGCCGCCCGCGGCACAACGCTTCGAGCTTCGGCTCGAGACCGAGATGGCGCCGGCGCGCAACGAAGCGCTGATGGGCCTCTATCGCTCCAACAACGTCTATTGCACGCAATGCGAGGCCGAGGGTTTTCGGCGCATCACCTACTTCCTCGACCGGCCCGACATCCTCTCCGTCTACACGGTGCGCATCGAGGCCCCGCAGAACGAGGCGCCGCTGCTGCTCTCCAACGGCAATCCGGTCGAAAGCGGTGCGCTTGACGGAGGCCGGCATTACGCTGTCTGGCACGACCCCTTTCCGAAACCCTGCTATCTCTTCGCGCTGGTGGCCGGCGCGCTCGGCAAAGTGGAGGACAGCTTCACAACGCTGTCGGGTCGCAAGGTCGAGCTCGGCATCTATGTCGAACCCGGCAAGGAGCGGCTGGCAGGATACGCGATGGACGCGCTGAAGCGCTCGATGAGATGGGACGAGGAAGTCTTCGGCCGCGAGTACGACCTCGACGTCTTCAACATCGTCGCCGTCTCCGACTTCAACATGGGCGCGATGGAGAACAAGGGTCTCAACATCTTCAATGACAAATATGTGCTGGCCGATGAGGAGACCGCGACGGACGCCGACTTCGCCAATATCGAGGCGATCATCGCGCATGAGTATTTCCATAATTGGACTGGCAACAGAATCACTTGCCGCGACTGGTTCCAGCTCTGCCTGAAGGAGGGCTTGACCGTCTACCGCGACCACGAATTCTCGGCTGACCAGCGCTCCCGGGCGGTCAAGCGCATCGCCGAGGTGCGCACGCTGCGCGCGCATCAATTCCCCGAAGATCAGGGGCCGCTGGCGCATCCTGTCAGGCCGCGCCGCTACCGCGAGATCAACAACTTCTACACGGCGACGGTCTACGAGAAAGGCTCAGAGGTGGTGCGCATGATCCGCACCATTCTCGGGCCTGAGGCCTTCCGCGCCGGCATGGATCTCTATTTCGAGCGTCATGACGGCGAAGCGGCGACGATCGAGGATTTCCTCAAAGTGTTCGAGGACGTTTCCGGCCGCGACCTCGCGCAATTCGCGCTCTGGTACCATCAGGCCGGTACACCGAACCTGACGGTGAGTTCCTCCTATGACGCCAGCGCCAAGGCGTTCACGCTGGAGATCGAACAGTCGGTGCCGCCGACACCATCGGAGAGCCGCAAGCGGCTGATGCATATCCCGCTCGCCTTCGGCCTTGTCGGCGCTGGCGGCAAGCCCGTCGCCTGGCAAGGCGCCGACGGTGCGGTCGTCGAGGACGGTATCATCCATGTCCGCAAGCGGCGGCATACCTTGCGCTTCTCGGGCGTGGTGGAACGGCCGTCTCTATCGCTCAACCGCGGCTTCTCGGCGCCGATCACGCTCTCGGTGCAGCAGAAGCCGGACGACCAGTTCTTCCTCGCCGCCCATGACAGCGACGCCTTCTCGCGCTGGCAGGCGTTCAACACGCTGCTCACCGACGCCCTGATCGCGGCCTTCCGCCAGGTGCTGGGCGGCAAGGAGCCGGCATTCGCGGCGCGGCTCGCCGAACTTGCCGGCAGGATCGCCGGCGACGAGACCTTGGAGTCTGCCTATCGCGCGCTGGCGCTGTCGCTTCCCGGTGAGGCCGACATTGCCCGCGACATCGGCAAGGGAATCGATCCCGACGCGATCTTCGTCGCTCGAGAGGCGCTGGCCCGCACCATCGGCAAGGCAAACCGCGAGACCTTCTCCGCGCTCTACGGTAGCCTCGCCGACGACGGACCGTTCAGCCCCGACGCGGCGAGCGCGGGCCGCAGGGCGTTGCGCAACATCCTGCTCGATTATCTTTCGCTGCTGCCCGAGGGCGCGGCGCTTGCCGCCGCCCATTTCGGCACGGCAACCAATATGACCGACCGCGCCGCGGCGCTCACCGTTCTGGCGCATCGCCATGCCGGCTCGCCGCAAGCGCAGGAAGCGCTGGCGAGCTTCGAAACCAAGTATCGCGGCGATGCGCTGGTGCTCGACAAATGGTTCCAGATCCAGGCCGGCGTGCCTGGCGCAGAGACAGTCAACAAGGTGCGCATGCTGATGCAGCATCCGGCTTTCTCGATCGCCAATCCGAACCGGGTGCGCGCGCTGATAGGCACCTTCTCCAGCGCCAACCAGACCGGCTTCCACCGCGCCGACGGCGAAGGCTATCGGCTCTTCGCCGAGATCGTGCTCGAGGTCGAGAAACGCAATCCGCAAGTGGCCGCAAGGCTGGCGACGGCGCTGCGGTCCTGGCGCTCGCTGGAGCCCGGACGGCAGGACCAGGCGCGGCAGGCGCTGCTGACGATGGCGAAGGCCGAGAACCTGTCGGCCGACTTGCGGGACATCGTGGAGCGGACGCTGGCGTAGCGCCCTCTCCTTCTCCCGTTGTGGGCCCTTTGTGGGAGAAGGTGGATCGGCGCGCAGCGCCGAGACCGTGAGGGGTGTTGGACGGAATGAGGCGTCGGTGTTTCCTGGAACCCCTCATCCGCCGAGCTTTGCTCGGGCACCTTCTCCCACCAGGCGAGAAGGAAAAGTCGCAATTTCAATCAACTTTTAATCTTTTTTGGCCGCGCCTCTGGACAAGGCGAATCACCTTTGATTCTTTAATGACGATTCGGACGTGCGGCGTAGCCGGATCGTCAAGTATGCGGCAAATCGGGGAGTGCCATTTATGGCCAAGACGGACGCGTGGGGCGCGCCCGGCGGGAAGGTTTTTGCGCGTCGCGAGGCGAGGCGCGATGGGCTGGCCGGCAACACGCGTCTCATCGCCGAACCGGCCTACCAGCGGCTGCTGGCGGCCGAGCCGTTGCTGCGCCGCCTGATCCCGGCACTGATCATCATCTTCCTCGTCGTCATCGCGGCGCTTCGCGTCCTGTCGCTGATGAACGAGCGCGACGACGTTGCGCGCAACGCCAAGGCGGTGCTGGCCTTGGCTGCGGACCAGATGGCCCATGCGATCACCGCCGACCCGAGCGCCGCCGCCGCCACGGCCATGGATCTCCTCGAAAGCACCAGCCGCCAGGGCGCCATGGGCCGCAGCCATGTGCTGGCCATCACCGACGACGCCTTCAAGATCATCGCCGTGTCGCCCCTGTCGACAGGCTGGCAGGGGCGCTCGCTCGACAGCCTCGTGCTCGGCGGGCAGCCGCTGTTCATGTTCGGCAACCGTGCCGGCGTCATGAATGTCAGCATTGGCGGTCAGGACTGGTTCGCGGCGGTGAGCCTCTCCGGCAGCCGCAAGAACGCCGCGGCGGTGCTGGTGCCGAAGGAGGCCGTCTTCGACAGTTGGCGCAAGACGGTGTCGCTCAACGTCGCGCTGTTCGTGCTGACGGCCGGCGTGCTGATCATCATCCTCTATGCCTATTTCGGCCAGGCGGCGCGCGCCCAGGCCGCCGACCGCATCTATCTCGAGGCGCATCAACGCATCGACATGGCGCTGGTACGCGGCCGTTGCGGGCTGTGGGACTGGGACATGGTGCGCGGCAAGATGTACTGGTCGCGCTCGATGTACGACATGCTTGGCTACGAGCCCTGTGACTCCATGCTGTCCTTCGGCGAGGTCGACGAGATCATCCACCCGGAAGACGGCGATCTGTTCGAGCTCGCCAACCGCATCGTCGAACGCGAGATCGACCATATCGACCAGGTGTTCCGCATGCGCCATGCCGACGGCCAGTGGGTGTGGATGCGCGCGCGGGCGCAAGTGATCGACCCTGAGGCGCCGGAGATCCAGCTGATCGGCATTGCCGTGGACGTCACCGAGCAGCGCCATCTGGCGCTGCGATCGGAGGCGGCCGACATGAGGCTGAGGACGGCGATCGAGAACATCAACGAGTCCTTCGTGCTGTGGGATGCGGCCGAGCGGCTGATCATGTGCAACTCCAAGTTCCAACAGGACAACGGTCTGTCGGATCGTGACGTCCTGCCGGGCGCCGCCCGCGCCGTGCTGGAGGAGCGCATGCTCGCCTTTGCCTCCGAGCGCCGGCTGGCCAATGCCAACGGCCCGCATGGCGGCGTGACTCTCGAGCGCCAGCTATCCGACGGGCGCTGGCTGCAGGTCAACGAGCTCAGGACAAGGGATGGCGGCATCGTGTCGGTCGGCTCCGACATCACGCAGATCAAGCTGCATCAGGAAAAGCTGGTCGACAGCGAACGCCGCCTGATGGCGACGATCCACGATCTCAGCCTCGCCCGCCGGGCCGAGGAGGAGCGCGCCAAGGAGCTGGTCGAGCTCAACCGCAAATACATGAAGGAGACCGAGCGCGCCGAGGCCGCCAACCGGGCGAAGTCCGAATTCCTTGCCAACATGTCGCACGAGCTGCGCACCCCGCTCAACGCCATCATCGGCTTTTCCGAGCTGATGGAGCAGCGTCTCTTCGGGCCGCTCGGCTCGCCGCGCTACGAGGAATATGCCAGCGACATCAACGGCAGCGGCAAATACCTGCTCGGTGTCATCAACGACATACTCGACATGTCCAAGATCGAGGCCGGCCAGTTCTCGCTGGACCGCGAGGAGATCGACCTCTGCCCGCTGATCAAGGAGACTGTGCGGGTCATCTCGCTGCAGGCGGCGGAAAAGGCAATCACGGTGGATACGCGCATCGCCGACTCCATGCGGCTCTATGCCGACCGCCGCGCGATCAAGCAGATCGCCATCAACCTTCTGTCCAACGCGGTAAAGTTCACCGGCCAGGGCGGCCGCATCACGGTCCGCGCGCGCAATGCGTCGGGGGCGCTGGTACTCACCATCGAAGACAATGGCTGCGGCATTCCGAAGGCCGCACTGGGCAAGCTCGGCCGCCCCTTCGAGCAGGTGCAGAACCAGTTCTCCAAGAACCACACCGGCTCCGGCCTCGGCCTCGCCATCTCGCGCTCGCTCGCAGAGTTGCAGGGCGGCGCGCTGAAGATCCGCTCGACCGAAGGCGCCGGTACCATCGTATCGGTGCGCATCCCGCTGAAGAAGTCGCCGCCGTCGGTGAAGGCGGCGGCTTGAGCTTGAGGAGCCGGCATGAGGCCGTCTCTGCGCGACCGCATCCTAGAAGCGCATACGCGCCGCGCGCTACGCCGGGTTCAACGGACGAATAGCCAGGCGAGCAGTTCCGGCGACGGTCAGGCCGCCGGAACCAAGCCGTCAGATCACTGCATGCTGTCATCACCGCCACCCCATTGGGGGTGGTGGCCGAAGCGGCCCATCTTGGGCAGTTCGCCCTTCTGGATCTTGCCGTCGTTGTTCTTGTCGAGCAGGGTGAACATTTTCTTCTCGCGGCCGGTGATGTCGTCCGCGGTCAGCGTGCCGTCGCCCTTGCTGTCGTAGCGTTCGATGATGCGACGGGCCATGCGCTCGTAGCGTGCCTTCTCCAGCGCGTCCGCCAGTTGGGCGACGGTGAGCTTGCCGCCATTCTCGGCAACAAGCTTTTTCAGCCGCGAATCCATGGCGTTCGAAAACTGATCGAAGGTTATCGTGCCATTGGAATCCCTCATCGCCTTGTCGAGGCGCATCATCATGCGCTCACGCATGCGGTCGCCGCCGGCGTTCTCGGCATAGGCGGTGGTGCCGACAGCACCGGCCAGCGCTACGAAGGCAAGGGCAAATTTGATGGACTTTCTCATTGGTCTTCTCCTGTTGCATCGTCACCCCCGATGCCAGGACGGCAACCTTTCATTTTGATTCAGGCAGCCGTCCTATCTCTTTGTGGGAACATCGGATTTTCGCGAGCCAGCTTCCGCTTGCGGACCCGATGCTCTTCACGAACCTCGTCCCTCCATCATGGCGGCTTCGCACGCAGCAGAAGGTCGAAATCCTTCCTGACCTTCCGCGACGTCTCCTTGAGGTGCGCCTCCAACACGCCGAAGTCCGGCAGGTCGGTGACTCCCAGAAGCAGGTCCGAAAGCCCAGGCGGGACGTCGTCGCGCTGGAACTCGCCGGTCAGGCAAAGCCTGATCATCTGGGTCAGCGCGGTATACAGCCGATCGGCCTCGCAGAGCTCGTGCCGGACATCGATGGCCGCGAATTGCGGCGCAAGGCGCGCCAATATGTCGGCGGTCGCCGTCACGCGGCGCCCGGGTTCGACATTGCCGGTGATGACCGCTACCTGGGCGATGAATTCGAGATCGATGAGACCGCCCGCAACGAGCTTGATGTCCCAGAGATCGCGCGGCGGCTTTTCCTTCTCGATCAGCGCCCGCATCTCGAAGGCCTCCGCCTTGACCTTGGCAGCGTCGCGCGGCTGGGCAAGCACCGCGGCCACGTCGCCCTCGACCTCGGCGCAAAGTTCGGCATCGCCACCGATCGCGCGCGCTCTGGCCAGCGCCAGGTGCTCCCAGGTCCAGGCGTCCTGGCGCTGATACTTCTTGTAGGCGTCGATGTGGGTGGCGACCGGCCCCTTGTTGCCGGAGGGCCGCAGGCGCAGGTCGAGCTCGTAAAGCACGCCTTCGGCGGTCGGCGCTGAAACGGCAGCAATCAGGCGCTGCGTCATGCGCGTGTAGTAGTGCGAGGGCGCGAGCGGCTTCTCGCCGTCGGACTCTTCGGCGTCCGGATCGTGATCGTAGAGCAGGATGAGATCGACGTCGGATCCGGCGGTGAGCTCGCGGCTGCCAAGCTTGCCCATGCCGAGCAGCGCCACCCTGCCGCCGGCAATCAAGCCGTGGCGCAGCGCGAACTCCGTCGTCACCGCGTTGAGTGCCGCTTCGATGGTAAGATCGGCGAGATCGGAAAAGGCGCGGCCTGCGCGCGCGGGATCGATCGAGCCGGCGAGCAGCCTGACACCGATCAGGAACTTCTGCTCGGAGGCGAAGATGCGAAGACGGTCGAGCACGTCCTCATAGACGCGGTCGCCCTCGATGAAGGCGGCGAGCCGCGCAGAAAGATAGGCGCGGTTCGGCAACTCGGTCAGCAGCGCCGGGTCGAGAAGGCCGTCGAACACATGCGGGCGGCGCGTGATGATGGCGGCGAGCCGTGGCGCCGCGCCCATGATGGTCGCCATCAGCTTGAGCAGGGCCGGGTTCGACTGCAAGAGCGAGAAGAGCTGGATGCCGGCCGGCAGGCCGGCGAGGAACTCGTCGAAGCGGACCAGCGCCTCGTCGGCGCGGCGGGTCTGGCCGAAGGCTTTCAGCAGCGCCGGCGTCAGCTCCGTCAGCCGCTCGCGCGCTTCCGCCGAATGGGTGACGCGGTAGCGGCCGAAATGCCAGCCGCGAATGACGCGGCAGATGTCGCTCGGGCGCTGGAAGCCGAGGCGATGCAAGCTCTGCAGCGTATCGGGATCGTCGACGTCGCCGGTGAAGACGAGATTGCCGACCCCGGCCGACAATTCCGGCGCGGTCTCGAAGAGCGCCGCATAATGGCGCTCGACCTGCTGCAGCGCAGCCCGAAAGGCGTCGGCAAACTCCGCCTCGCCGGCAAAGCCCAGCATGAGCGCAATGCGCTCCAGCTCCTCGTCCTCGTCGGGCAGAACATGCGTCTGCTCGTCGGCCACCATCTGGATAGCGTGCTCGACCCGGCGCAGAAACCAGTACTGGCGAGCGAGCGCATCGCGCGCCTCGGCGGTGATCCAGCCGCGCGCGGCAAGTTGGCCGAGCATCGGCACCGTCTCACGGCCGCGCAGTTCCGGGAAGCGGCCGCCGGCAATGAGCTGCTGCGTCTGGACGAAAAACTCGATCTCGCGGATACCACCGCGGCCGAGCTTGACGTTGTGGCCCTTCACCGCGATCTCGCCATGACCTTTGTGAGCATGGATCTGGCGCTTGATCGAATGGACGTCGGCGATTGCCGCATAGTCCATGTATTTGCGCCAGACATAGGGCTGCAGTTCCTTGAGGAAGGCGGCACCCGCGGCGAGGTCGCCGGCAACCGGGCGCGCCTTGATCATGGCGGCGCGCTCCCAGTTCTGGCCACGTGCTTCGTAGTAATGCAGTGCCGCCTCGACCGGGATCGCCAGCGGCGTCGAGCCGGGATCGGGGCGAAGCCTCAGGTCGGTGCGGAACACATACCCGTGCTCGGTGCGATCCTGCAGGATGCGAACAAGGCGTCGGGTGAGGCGCGCAAACAGTTCCGTCGCATCGAGGGGATCGATGACGGCCGCTGCGTCAGGATCGAAGAAGACGACGAGGTCGATGTCGGACGAGAAATTGAGCTCATGCGCGCCGAGCTTGCCCATACCGAGCACGATCCAGCCCGATTGCCGCGCCGGGTTCGTGGGATCGGGCAGCTTGATCTTGCCCTGCTCGTGCGCATCGCGCAGCAGGAAGTCGATGGCGGCGCGGGTGCAGGCATCGGCTAGGTCGCTGAGGCGGCGCACGGTAAGCGCCGTTTCGGCCTCGCCGCTGAGATCGGCAAGCGCGGTCAGGAAATGCGCCTCCGCCTTCCATTGGCGGAGTTCCATCATCAGGCTCGATTCGGAAACCGACTCGGCTTGCGCCACGCGGCCGATCGCCTCGCCGATCGCCTTGAGCCGCGCCTCAACCGGCTGGTCGAACAGGGTGTCCAGAATGGCCGGCCGGCGGTGCGCCATGTCGCGCAGGAAGGGCGACAGGTCGAAAACAGCCGCGAGCAAGCCCTGCAGCGGCCCCTCGCCGGCGAGCAGCGCCGCCAGCCGGGACAAGCCCGCCTCCCCGGCTGCGTCGGCGATCTCGGACAGTTCGCGCCGGGCGCGAGCCTCGTCCAGCGGTCGAAGCGCCAGTGTAGGACGAAGTTGCAACTCGCCTTCGACTTGTTTCTTCGCCATCCTCGCCGCCATCATTGCGTCTCCCGCGCGGGAAAACTCATGACCACGGACAATCCGGGATTGGTAGGCAGAAGATCAAGCCTGCCGTTGTGGAAAGTCATGATCGCCTTGGCGAGGCTGAGGCCGAGTCCGGAGCCGGGTTGCGAGCGGCTCTTTTCCAGCCGCACGAAGCGTTCGGTCGCGCGCGCACGGTCGGCGTCGTCGGGAATGCCGTGGCCGTTGTCGGTAACGGCGAGCCTGATCTCGCCGACGGCCCGCTCCAGCGTCACGCGCACTTTCGGCTCGATTGCGTCGGCCGAGTATTTGATCGCGTTGTCGACGATGTTCGACAGCGCCTGGCCGATCAGCTCGCGGTTGCCGTCGATCATCAGCGGTTCCGGCACGAGCGCCTCCAGAACCACCCCGGCCTCCTCCGCCACCGGCTCGTAGAGCTCGACCACGTCGCTCACGGTGGCGGCGAGATCAACCGGAGTGGTGGTCTCGGAGGAATAGCCAGATTCCAGCCGCGAGATCATCAGGATGGCATTGAAGGTCTTTATCAGCTGATCGGATTCGGCGATCGTGCTTTCCAGCGCCTGCCGGTAGTCGGTCGTCTTGTGCTTGCCGGCAAGCGTCGCCTCGGCGCGGTTGCGCAGCCGGGTCAGCGGCGTCTTCAGATCGTGAGCGATGTTGTCGGAAACCTGCTTCAGTCCCTCGTTCAGTGTCGCGATCCTGGCCAGCATCGTGTTGAGGTTTTCTGACAGGCGGTCGAACTCGTCGCCGGCTCCGGTGACCGGCAGCCGTCCCGACAGGTCGCCGCCCATGATGCGGCGGCTCGCTTCGGAGACGCTGTCGATGCGGTTGAGCGCGGCGCGCCCGACAAAGAACCAGATCAGCAGTCCGCCCAAACCCATCATGCCCAGCGCCAGCATCAGGGAGCGCCGGATGACGGCGCGGAAGCGCTCGGGCTCGCCGAGATCGCGGCCGACCAGGATGATCATCTGGTTGGGCAGCCGCAGCACGAAAGCGATGGCATTATGGCCTTGCTCGCCCTCGGGCTGCGCCTCCTTCTCGCCGATCTGTGGCGGGGCCTGCTCGGAGGCGCCGCTGCGCAGCCGGTCGAGCTCGCCCTCGCCGAAGCGGTGATAGGAAAAAGGCTCCTTCGTCCAGCCTTCCGTCTCGATGACCCCCGGCTGCAGGCTCTGGACATTGCCGGTCAGAATCTGGCCGTTGGGGTCGGCGATCAGGTAGAGGTTGGCGCCCGGCTGGCGCGAGCGGGCCTCGACCACGCGCACCAGCACTGGCAGGCCGCCGCGCTGGTAGGCGCGGGCGAGACCCACCATCTCGTCGTTGATGGTGTCCTGGGTCTGGGCGGTCAGCATGCGGGCCGAGAGCGACGTCATGTAGAAGACCAGCAGTACGGCGCAGAGCGCGAACAGCAGGAAAAAAAGCGCCGAAAGCCGGGCTGCCGTCGTCTTCATGATGGCCGGCAGGGAAAGGGCCATCTTGCTCTCTAAAGCGCTCCGCGTTGAAACGGGTTCAAGCGACACGCTTTAGGTCCATTGCTTTTGCGCATGTCGTCCTTCCAAAACCGCTGCACACTTTTAGGCGGCATGCATTAGCCGCCCTTCAGCATGTAGCCGGCGCCGCGGATCGTGTGCAGGATCGGTTTGTCGAAGCCCTTCTCAATCTTGCCGCGCAGCCGCGAGACGTGAACGTCGATGACGTTGGTCTGAGGATCGAAGTGATAGTCCCAGACATTCTCCAGCAGCATGGTGCGCGTCACCACCTGGCCGGCATGCCGCATCAGATATTCGAGCAGGCGGAATTCGCGCGGCTGCAGCGTGATCTCACGGCCGGCGCGCTTGACCGAATGCGAAAGCCGGTCGAGTTCGAGATCGTCCACCTTGTAGACGGTCTCGGCCTCCCTGGCGCTGGCGCGGCGGTTCAGCACTTCGACCCGGGCGAGCAATTCGGAAAAGGCATAAGGCTTGGTCAGATAGTCGTCGCCTCCGGCGCGCAGGCCGGTGACGCGATCGTCGACCTCGCCCAGCGCCGACAAGATGAGCACCGGCGTGGTGTTGCCGCGCGAACGCAGCGCAGCGATCACCGACAGGCCGTCGCGGCGCGGCATCATCCGGTCGACCACCATGACGTCATAGTCGACGGCGTCGGCCAGCGCGAAGCCGGTCTCGCCATCACCGGCGACATGAGCGGTGTGGCCCGCCTCGGCGAAGGCCTTCTGCAGATAGTCGGCGGCCTCGCGATCGTCTTCCATGACGAGAATCTTCATGGAGCCGTTATACGCGATTTCACTGGAATATTGAGGGGCAGGCATCGGACGCGCCTTTGCAATTGTCGGTCCCGCACGTCGTTACCCCAAAACCGGCGACCACTTTTGGGTGACGTGCTTTTGTTTTCGCACGCCGTTACCCCAAAACCGGCAACCACTTTTGGGCGACGTGCTTTTGGCTTCGCACGTCGTCATCCCAAAACCGGCAACCACTTTTGGGCGACGTGCTGTAAGGCGGCAGCGAGTCATGGGATACCCGCTGCCGCCAGGAGCGAAACACGGTGACTGACAGACGTGTTCGGCCCCATGTTTCCCGGCGGCGGTCCGGGGGTGTTGAAACCGCCGCCAGGAAAGGTCGAAAGTTGCGCAGTGGCGCATGATCCTGCCGAAAACCCACGCGGCTTTCGGGATCAGGCGCGCTCAGCCCTTGCCGACGGGCAGCGCGACGAAACGGTTGGAGTCGTCGCGGGTGATCTGCATCAGCACCGCCTTGCGGCCGGTCTTGGCAGCATCCGTCATCGCCTTGGAGACATCGTCGGTGGTGTTGACCTCGTTCGAATTGATCGAGGTGATGACGTCGCCCGGCTGGATGCCACGGTCGGCTGCATCGCTGTCCGGATCGACATCGGTGACCACCAGACCCTTGCCGTTCTCCGACTTGGTGACGGTGAGGCCGAGATCGGCCAGCGTGTCGGCCTTGGCGGGCGCGGACTGCTTGCCGTTGTCCTCGTTGGAAGCCTGCTTGTCGCTCGTCGGCAGCGTGCCGAGGTCGACCTTGATCGTCTCGTTCTTGCCATCACGCCAGACCGTGACATCGACCGACTTGCCCGGCGCGTAGGAGCCTATCATGCGGGCGAGTTCCTTCGGCGAGGCGACATCCTTGCCATCGACCTGGGTGATCACATCGCCGGCGGCGATACCGGCCTTCTTGCCGGGGCCCGCGTCCTGGGCGCTCGAAACCAGCGCGCCCTTGTCGGCCTTCAGGCCGAGCGACTCGGCGATGTCGGAGGTGACCGGCTGGATCTCGACGCCGAGCCAGCCGCGCTGGACGGAGCCGTTCTTCATCAGGTCGTCGACAACCTGCTTGGCGGTCGAGGCCGGAATGTCGAAGGCGATGCCCACGCTGCCCCCCGATGGCGAGAAGATGGCGGTGTTGATGCCGATCACCTGGCCATTGAGGTTGAAGGTCGGGCCGCCCGAATTGCCGCGGTTGACCGATGCGTCGATCTGGATGAAGTCGTCATAAGGACCGGCGCCGATGTCGCGGCCGCGGGCCGAGACGATGCCGGCGGTGACGGTGCCGCCGAGGCCGAACGGATTTCCGACGGCCACGACCCAGTCGCCGATACGGACCTTGGAATCATCGGCGAAGTCGACATAGGTAAACTTGCCGCCGCCATCGACCTTCAAAACGGCGAGGTCGGTGCGCGGATCGGAGCCGATCAGCTTGGCGTCGAGCTCCTTGCCGTCATTGGTGACCACAGTGAAGGCAGTGCCTTCCGAGACGACGTGATTGTTGGTGACGAGGTAGCCGTCCTCGGAGATGAAGAAGCCGGAGCCTTGAGCGACCGGGCGCGGCTCGCCATTGTTGCCGTGGTCGCGGTGGCGACGCATGCCGAACTGGCCGCCCTGGTCGCCGAAGCCGCGGAACTCCTTGAAGAAGCGGCGCAGCTGCGGATTGTCGGGCAGGTTGTCGAAGCCGTCCTGGTCATCGGAGCCGTCATCGGCCGTCGGCTGGATCTTGGCCTTGACCTTGACGCTGACGACCGCCGGCGACACGCGCTCGACCACATCGGCGAAGCCCGTCACCTGCGGCGCCTGGACACGCACGGCTTCTGCCAGCACAGGTCCGGTACCGGTGGTCACCGCACCGAAACCGATGGCGCCAGCGACGGCCAGCGAGGCTGCGGCGGCCAGTAGGCGCTTGCGGGTGCGGGAATATGAATTGGGGGCAATATTCATGGGTCTCTATCCTCTTTCGAAGGGATGCGCTCAGGCGAGCATCCTCGGGCAAGAGAATTAGAGAGCCGCACATTACGAGGCCATTTCCGGTACATGAAAATTTTGTAATGTTGGCGATCGGCAAGGATGCGTGAGATCACGAGGCTTCAAAATGACCGCAGGTCGCACCAACCGGGTCAAGCCCCGGTCGATTGGGAGACTAAGATAATCGAGGGCATCAAGCGCGGAATATCCGACGCAAAGACGGGCCGTTTGGTGACTCACGAATGAGCAATGCCGGAAATCGACCGGTCATCGAGGCCGGTGGAAGCTGCGCGCACACGCAAGGTCTGAGATGTGCCTCGCTCGGAGGCTTGCGGAAGCACCCTCGACGTCGTCATCCCAGGGCGAAGCAGGAGCGAAGCTCCGTCGCGGAGACCCTGGGATCCATGCCGTTACCTCAACCGTAGAGTACAGCGGTGCAGAATTCTCCGCCGCAGCGGAGCGTGGAAGTCACGGCATGGATCCTCGGGTCTACGCGCGTCGCTGCGCTCCTTGCTCCGCCCGTGGATGACGACGGCATAAGCGTTTCGACCAACCTCTAAGGTGCATTATTCGCGCAGCATCTTGTCCAACGCCGCCTGTTCCTCGGCACTTAGGACGCTTCCCGACGCAGGGCGCCGGGAGCGGGCACCGATCACGATAAAGGTGCCGCCAACGAGCAGCAGAAGCACCGGCGTACCCCACAAAAGCGCGTTGCGCAGGCTGAAGCGCGGCTTCAGCAGCACGAACTCGCCATAGCGCGAGACGATATAGTCCATCACCTGCTGATCGGTGTCGCCGGCGACAAGGCGCTGGCGCACCAGGATGCGCAGGTCACGCGCCAGGTCGGCATCGGATTCGTCGATCGACTGGTTCTGGCAGACCATGCAGCGCAGCTCTTCCGAAAGCGCGCGCGCCCTCGCCTCCAGCGCCGGATCGGGCAGCACCTCGTCCGGCTTCACCGCCTGCGCGGTCCCGGCGAAGACCAGGGCAAGCAGAAGGACCAGCGAGGCAAGTGAAAACCTGGCCCTCATGTCGAGCTCACGGATGCTGTGGCAGCTACCTGCCTGCGGCGGCGCGACGGCGCGCCTACGCGCAGGCGCCGGTCCATCAGCGACATGGCCGCGCCCGCCATCATCACCAGCCCGCCACCCCAGATCAGCGTCACCAGGGGCTTCCACCACAGACGCACGACGACGGAACCGTCATTGCCTTCGTCGCCGAGTGAGAGATAGAGCTGGCTCAATCCGATCGTCCTGATGCCGGACTCGGTGGTCACCGTCTGACGCACCGGATAGAAGCGCTTGGCCGAGCTGATCTCGCCATCGGCGTTGCCATCGCTGCCGATCATGACGAAGCGGCCGCGATCCTCGGTGAAGTTCGGGCCTTTTCGTGGGAACAGCCCCTCGAACCGCAAGGTATGACCGGAGAGCTCGACCGTCTCGCCGGCGCGCATGGTCAGGATCCTCTCGGTACCGAAGGAGAGCGTGCCGACGATGCCGAGCAACGTCAGACCGAGGCCGAGATGGGCAAGCGCGGTGCCATAGACCGAGCGCGGCAGGCCGGCGAAGCGCCGCAGCATGACGGCAGGCGCCGCAGAGCCTGCGCCGGATTTCACGGCAAGGTCGGTGAGCGCGCCGGCGACCAGCCAGACGGCAAGCCCGACGCCAAGCGCCGCGAAGACCGAGGCGCCGTCTATGAACAGACCGGTGACGAGCACGGCGGCAAGCGCCAGCGCGAAAGCCGCCATCAGCCGCTGCGCGGCGGCAAGCACATCGCCGCGCTTCCAGGCAAGCAGCGGCCCGAAGGGCACGATCGCCAGGAGCGGCAGCATCAGCGGGCCGAAGGTCAGGTCGAAGAAGGGCGCGCCGACCGAGATCTTACCGCCGGTGAGCGCCTCGAGCGCCAGCGGATAGAGCGTGCCGACCAGCACGGTTGCCGTTGCCGTGGTGAGGAACAGGTTGTTGAGGACCAGCGCGCCCTCGCGCGAGATGGGATGGAACAGGCCGCCGGCGGTGAGCGTCGAGGCGCGCAGCGCAAACAGCGCCAGCGAGCCGCCGATGAACAGCGTAAGGATGCAGAGAATGAAGACGCCGCGCGTCGGGTCGGTGGCGAAGGCGTGAACGGAGGTCAGCACGCCTGAGCGCACCAGGAAGGTGCCGAGCAGCGACAGCGAGAAGGTCAGTATCGCAAGCAGCAGCGTCCAGATCTTCAGCGCCGAGCGCTTTTCCATGACGATCGCCGAATGGAGCAGCGCGGTGCCGGCGAGCCAGGGCATGAAGGAGGCGTTCTCGACCGGATCCCAAAACCAGAAGCCGCCCCAGCCCAGCTCGTAATAGGCCCAGTACGAGCCCATGGCGATGCCGCCGGTGAGGAACATCCAGGCGACCAGCGTCCACGGCCGCACCCAGCGCGCCCAGGATGCGTCGATGCGGCCCTCGATCAGTGCTGCCACCGAAAAGGAGAAGCAGATCGAGAAGCTGACATAGCCGAGATAGAGCAGCGGCGGATGGACGGCGAGGCCGAGATCCTGCAGCACCGGGTTGAGGTCGCGGCCCTCGATCGGCGCCGGGTTCAGCCTGACGAAGGGATTGGACGTCGTCAGGATGAACAGGAAGAAGGCAGCGCCGATCATGCCTTGCACGGCAAGCACATTGGCCCTCAGCGTCGCCGGCAGGTTCGAGCCGAAGACGGCGACCAACGCGCCGAAGAAGGTCAGGATCAGCACCCAGAGCAGCATCGAGCCTTCGTGGTTTCCCCAGGTTCCGGTGATTTTGTAGATCATCGGCTGCAGCGAGTGCGAATTCTCCCACACGCTCGCCACCGAGAAATCGGAGCCGGCATAGGCGACGGCCAATGCCGCGAAGGAGAGCGCGGTGAGCGCAAAGCCGCTGACCGCGACCGGACCGCCGACCGCCATCAGCCGCTGGTTACCGGCACGGGCGCCGACCAGCGGCACCAGCATCTGCACCAGCGACAGCGCGAAGGCGAGGACGAGCGCGAAATGTCCGGTCTCAACCACGGCTGCTACTCACTCTTCGTTTCCTGCCAGACGCCCTTAGCCTTCAGCCCATCGGCGACTTCCTTCGGCATATAGCGCTCGTCATGCTTGGCAAGCACGCTGTCGGCGACGAAGACGCCGTCCGGACGGAACGCACCCTCGGTGATGACGCCCTGCTCCTCGCGGAACAGGTCGGGCAGGATCCCGGTATAGGTGACCTTGACCGACTTTTGCGTGTCGGTGACGGAGAAGGCGACGGTGGCGCCCTGCCCGCGCACGATGGTTCCCTTCTCGACCAGGCCGCCAAGCCTGATGCGCTGTCCCGGCTGGACGGTTGCGCTAGCGAGATCGGCCGGCATGTAGAAATAGGAAGCCTTCTGGCCGAGCGCATAGAAGGTGAGCCCGGCAGCCGTCCCGAGGAAGGCCAGTCCGGCAACGATCACCGACAATCGCTTCTGCTTGCGCGTCATCGCTTACTCCGTCGCCGCCACGCCGAGCGAGGCGGCAAAGGCGGTGAACTTCTTGGCCTGCTCGCTGTCGGGCCCGAAGACGGCGACAGCGCGAGCGAGCGCGTCGCGCGCCTGGTCGGCCTTGCCGAGCACGACGTAGGAGCGAATGAGGCGCATCCATCCTTCCTCGTCGCGCGGGTTCTGCTTCAGCCGATCGTCGAGGCCGGCAACCATGGTTTCGATCATCGCCTGGCGGTCTTGCGGCGACATCTGCTGCGCCGCCTGCATCTGCTCGGCGTCCGGCCCTTTGGCCGATGCGCCTGCCGCGACCGCTGGTCCAGCTGTTTCGGCAAGCGCCTGCTTCACTGCGGTGCGCCAAGGCGAGTCCGGGGGCAAGATGCCCAGCATCTTCTGCCAGGCCGCCGCTGCCTCGGCCTTCCTGCCTTCCTGGGCAAGCCCCATCGCCAGGTAGAAATTCGCCTTGGCATTGACGGGGTCGAGCTTCAGCGCCGCCTCGAAGGCACCTTGAGCCTCCGCCGAGACGATGCCGCCAGCGGCATTGGCGATCGCCTCGCCGAGGCCGGCCTGACGAACGGCGCTGTCGCCGTCGAGGCGGATGGCGTTGCGGTAGGCCGTCACCGCGTCGGGAAAGCGCTGCAGGCGCAGATAGACCGGCGCCAGCACGTCCCAGCCCTTGCCGTCAGAAGGGTTGGCGGCGAGATGGGCCTCGGCGCGGGCGACCAATTCGTCGACCGAAGAATCGGCCGGGTTCTTGGCAAGCCGCTCCGCCAGGGGCTGCGAAGGCAGGTCCGGCGAACCGAGCGCGCCATAGAGTCCCCAGCTCACCAGGGGGACCAGCAGCACGGCGGCAGCGGCGATGAGCCGCGCGGCCTGCGAAGGGCGTGGTGCATCCGTTGCTGACTGCTCAGCCGAGCCGAGGCGCAGGATGCGGCGGCCGATCTCGGCGCGCGCTTCTTCCGCCTCCGCCGGCTGGATCAGCCCGCGCGCCACGTCGCGATCGATCTCGGAGAGCTGGTCGCGATAGACTTCCAGGTCGTGGGAGCCGGCGGCGGACGCGCCCTTCGGGCCGCCAGCCAGCGGCAGCAGCACGGCCAGGCTGGCGCCCAGTGTGAGGATCGCGGCTATGACCCAGAACAGCATGGTTCTTCCAATAACGGCAGAGCCCTGCCCTGCCAACACAAGCACACTGCGACGCTTTGACGGCAGATCTGTCGTCTGGCCTTGATCGACATCAACCGGACCGGATTATAGGACGATCCGACCTGCCTTGCCCTGCATGTCCTTTGCCAAACATGGGGTTGGCAGGACGCAATTATCAGGTCAGCGGCGTCCAGCTGCCGTCGGCATTGCGGCAGGCGGTACCGCGCGCGGTAACCCCCGCAGCGCCGGCATACACGGTATGGGTGTATTGGCGGCAGTCCTGCGAGCCGACCCGGTAGGGCTGGGCGGCAACGACCTCGCCATAGTGGGATGAGCTGTCGCTCTTCCAGGTCACCTTCTGGCCGCTGTTGTTGTACTCCAGCGCCTTGTATTCGGCCTCGAGCCCCTTGCGCTTTTCGGCGTCGCTCAGTCCGGAGCCGATCGAGCCGCCGATCAGCCCGCCATTCATCGCCGCGACGATGCTGGTCCCCACCTTGCCGCCGGAAGCATTGGACCCGGCCGGCGGCGTGAGCGAGGCGCTTGGGCCGCTTTTGCCCAGCGTGGTGCAGCCGGAAACGGCCAACAGGGTTGAAACGAGCGCGACGCGAATCTTCATGCCAGCAACCGGTTGTCTTGAGCGGAATGGACTTCTAGAGCAGTTCACCGTTTCACGGAAACGGCTAACCGTTCTATCTCGTTGTTTTGACGCAATTCCGGATGGAAAACCGTTTCAGACTTTTCCTGGAATTGCTCTGAGCGACACGGATTGGGGCCGCGCCATCGGAGACGTGATCGTGGCCATAGTGTTGATATTTGTCGGAAATTTGGCCGCAACCGGCCGCAAGCAAATCGATAAAATACGTCACTGCAGGCTCCGCAATCTCACCACCGCCCTCAAGCCACCCATGCCGGAGCGTTCCAGCGCCAGGACGCCTCCATACTCGTTGACGAGGTCGGCGACAATGGCCAGCCCCAGTCCCGTTCCAGGCTTAGTCTCGTCGAGCCGCCGCCCGCGTTTCAACGCCTCGCGCGCCTTCTCCTCGGGGATGCCCGGTCCGTCATCCTCTATGACGATTTCAAACTGATTGATGCTTCCCGGAACGACGGCGACCGAGACGGCCACCGCGCTCTTTGCCCATTTCATGGCATTCTCGAGCAGGTTGCCGAGCAATTCCTCGAGATCCTCGCGCTCGCCGGCAAAGACAATTTCGCCCGGCGGCAGCGACAGGGAGAGCTTCGCCTGCGGATTGAGCTTCTGCAGCACGCGCGCCATGCGCTCGACCAGCGGCGAGACCGGGGTTCGGAAGACGACGCTGTCGCGCTGGGCGGCAACGCGGGCGCGCTGCAGGTAGTGGTCGACCTGCTTCTGCATCGAGGCGGCCTGTTCGGCAATGAGCTGCCCCTTGGCGCCGCCGAGCGCGCGACCCTCGTTGATGAGCACCGCCAGCGGGGTCTTGAGCGAATGGGCGAGGTTGCCGACCTGCGTGCGCGAACGCTCGACGATGCGCCTGTTGTTTTCGATCAGCGCGTTGGTCTCGTTGGCCAGAGGCTCGATCTCTGCCGGGAAGCTGCCGTCGAGCCGATGCGCCGTACCCTCACGCACCATGGCCAGCGCATTGCGCACCCGGCGCAGCGGCTGCAGGCCGAGCAGGATGGCGATGGCATTGATGGCGATCATGCCGACGCCGAACAGCGACAGATAGGTGAGCAGGCGACGCTGAAAGCTCGCGATCTCCTGCTCGAGCTCGCTATGGTTGCCCATGACGCGGAAGCGCGCCGCACGGTTCTTGGCATCGAGCACGAACTCGCTCTCGAAGACCTCGACCTGCTCGCCTTTGATGCCTTCGGTCGAGTAGCTGCGCTGAAAGTTCGCGTTGAAGGGGACCTCGGCGACGCTCGGCGACAGGATCGAGGTGGTCATCGAGGAGGAATGGAGCTCGCCGTGAACGTCCTCGGAGGCTGGCTCCACCGACCAGTACCAGCCGGAATTCGGCTCGGAAAAGCGCAGGTCGCCTAGGTCCGGCGCGCCGGTGAGCGCGCCGTTGTCGGAAATGCCGACCGAGCCGATCAGGTTGAACAGATGCGCCGAAAGCAGGCTGTCGAAACCGCGCTCGCTGGCCTGGCGGTAGAGCGTGGTGATGAGCGTGAAGATGACGACCAGCGTCAGGATCGCCCAGACGGTCGAAAAGGCGATGACGCGGAAGGTCAGCGAGCGCGGCCAGAGCCGCAGCCTCGAAAGCCGCGTCTTCATAGTTGGTTTCAGCGGTTCCGCGTCACGCCTCCGGCTCACGCATGCGATATCCCATGCCCCGCACGGTTTCGATCATGTCGATGCCCATCTTCTTGCGAAGCCGGCCGACGAACACTTCGATGGTGTTGGAATCGCGGTCGAAATCCTGATCGTAGAGATGCTCGACCAGTTCGGTGCGCGATACCACCTCGCCCATATGGTGCATCAGATAGGCGAGCAGCCGGAACTCGTGCGAGGTGAGCTTGAGCGGGACGCCGTTGACGTCGGCCTTCGAGGCTTTGGTGTCGAGCCTCAGGGGCCCGCAGCTGATCTCGGACGAGGCATGGCCGGCGGCGCGCCGGATCAGCGCCCTGACCCGGGCCAGCACCTCCTCGATGTGAAAAGGCTTGGTGACATAGTCGTCCGCGCCGGCATCGATACCGGCCACCTTGTCGCTCCAGCGGTCGCGCGCCGTGAGGATGAGGACTGGCATCTTGCGGCCGCCGCGGCGCCAGCGCTCGACGACGCTGATGCCGTCCATCTGCGGCAGGCCGATGTCGAGGACCACGGCATCATAGGGCTCGGTATCGCCGAGGAAATGCCCCTCCTCGCCATCATAGGCGCGGTCGACGACATAACCGGCATCGACGAGCGCATCGGCCAGTTGCCGGTTGAGATCCTTGTCATCCTCGACGACGAGCACGCGCATGGTTCGAAGCCTGTTTTGCGGCGGAGGTATAGGCCGATTCCGCCGGCCTGGGAAACGATAGCGTCAGTCCAACGGGACCACGATCTCCGAGCGGCGCGGGCGCTGGCCCTCCTTGCCGGGAACGAGCACGACGATGACGCAGACCTGCCGGCCGCCGCGCGTCGCCTGCGAGGCCTTGGCAAGCGTGCCGCCATACTGCGCGGCAACCTGCTGGCCGATGGCATAGCAATCGCCGGCGGCAAGCACGACCGGCTGCTCGACCGACGGATCGATGGCCGGCATGGCGATCGCCTGCGACGCGAAAAGCGCGGCTGCGGCAAGCGCCAGCGTCACGGAGCGTATATGGGAGCCAAAGGTTTTCATGATCACGGTTCTAACGCATGCGTGCTGAACATGAAATGAACGGTGAACCGCCCGGAAAACCCATTGCCTGTAACCCCATAGTATCGTTTTTGCGCAATTCCGGACGCAAAGCCGCTTCGCACTATTCCTGGAATGCTTCAACGCGAGACGAATGAGTCCTGCCGCCCGAAACCCCTCAAACCAAGCCCCGAATTCATAGCCGGAAAATCATCCGCACGGCTACGGTATTCGGATGCGAAACTTTCGCCCTGCCCTAGCTAGGGTAGAACGTCCTGGTGACCATAGGAGCTACGATGCGAAGTGAGGACCTTGCCGAGCGTTACCGGGGCTACATCGCCTGCCTCAATGCCCAGGACTGGGACGATCTCGGCCGGTTCGTCGGCGAAGAGGTCCAGTATAACGGCGAGACGATCGGGCTTTCAGGATATCGCCGGATGCTGGAAGGCGACTTCGACGCCATTCCCGATCTGCGTTTCAACATCGAGCTGCTTGTCTCAGAGCCGCCGCGCGTGGCCGCCCGCCTGCATTTCGACTGCCGGCCCAAGGGCCTGCTGTTCGGCATGCCGGTCAACGGCGCGCGCGTTTCCTTCGCCGAGAACGTCTTCTACGAATTTCGCGACGGCCGAATATGCGAGGTCTGGTCGGTCATCGACAAGGCCGCAATCCAGGCTCAACTTGAAAGCTGAGGCCTAATTCAGGTGCTTTCCTGGGTGAGCGCGCGGAAGCGCAGCAGACCGTGATGGACGGTCAGGTCCTCGTCATAGCGCGCCTCGGCGAATTCGAGCGACAGGCGCGTCTGGCCGCGCGGACCTATGGAAAGCGCCGCGCCGTCGAGGCGGGCCTTGATGCTATCCATGATGAGACGCGTTTCGGCCTCTCCCTGCGCCTTCGACCAGACATGCAGCGTGATGAGCTGATCGTTGTCATTGTCGGCGCCGGATTCGAGATCGAAGGCGCTGGTGCGGCCGTAGGTCACGTGGGGAAAGGCCGCTTTGTCACTCGCCTGCTCAAGCAGGCCGGCGCCGCCCAGCAGCGCCGACAACGATGCGTCCGTCTTCAGCCTCAGGAACAAGGCCTGCATCAAATCGCCAGGCGCCGTCATATTTCTTTCCTCTCGCCTGCCCGGTTCCCTTCGCAGCCTAGCGGCCTCGCATTGCTTTTGCCAGATCGCCGCGCGTTCTCTGCCGGCGATCTCCTCAAGGCTCACCGCTGATCAACGCCACATTGTCCCTGATCACGCCGCTGACGAAACGGATGACCGCCCGCACCGGCGCCTCATTACCGATCTCGCGGCGATAGACAAGCGAAACGGGGTGGCTGCCGAGAATATCGGCCGTGAGCCGCACCATGCGGCTTTCCGGCTCTGCCCTCAACTCGGCGCCGGAAGCCTGTGCGGTTTTGCAGGCGTGCGCGAAAATCGTCAATTGCCGGATCGCTCCGCCCGCGCGAGAATTTGCCGGATCGACGGCCCGGGCGCCGATTGCATTCGTCGCCGGGCGCAGGTCGGCTGACGAAGCGGGAGGCTGACGATGAACCTGCTGATCTTTGGCGCTTCCGGCGCGACCGGGCGCGCGCTCGTCGCGGCGGCGCTGGCGCAGGGGCATAGGGTGCGCGCTTTCGTGCGCACACCGGGTAAACTCGCCTTCAGTCATGAGCGTCTGAACATCGTCGTGGGCAATGTCGCCGACCGTCATGCGGTGGAGAGCGCCATTGCCGGGCACGATGCGGTGTTTAGTTGCCTCGGCGTCGGCGTGCCGCTGAAACACGACCCCGACGTGATCGCCGGTGTCGGTCACATCGTCGATGCGATGCGGCGGACCGGGCCGAGCCGCCTCATCTATCAATCCTTCCTCGGCGTCCGCGAAAGCCGCACGCAACTGGGGCCGCTGCTCGGCGGCATCATCGTGCCGCTCATGCTGCGCCATGAGGTGGCGGATCACGAAGCGAAGGAAGGCCTGATCGCCCGCTCAGGCCTCGACTGGACCATCGTGCGGCCGCCGAAGCTCGGCAATGGCCCGGCAAGCGGCCAGTTCCGCCATGGCAATGACATTCGGGCGACCTCGCTGCTTCCGACGCTGTCGCGCGCCGACGTGGCGGCCTTCATGCTCGCCCAGGTCAGCGACACCACCTATTCGCGCAAGGCCGTCTCGCTGTTGCGCTGAACCTCACGACACCGGCGCGGCGCCGCCCTCTTCGGTGCGCCGCGCGATGAACTGGTCCAGCACGCCGGCGGTGGCAGCGGCTGCGGGCGGAGGCTGAAAGTCGGCCAAAATCCGCTTCCAGATCCCGGAGGCTCGCTCGGTGGCGGTCTTGCCGCCGGCCTGCGTCCAATTGCCGAAATTCGACCAGTCGGCCACAAGCGGCTCGTAGAAGGCGGTGCGGTAGCGCGTCATGGTATGGGCGGCGGAGAAGAAATGGCCGCCCGGCTGAACTTCGGCGATGGCTTCGAAGCCGATAGCGTCGGCATCGCCCGGCGTCTGCATGCAAAGCTCGGCAACGGTCTGCAGCGCCTCGATGTCGGTGATCAGCTTCTCGAAGGAGACGCTCAAGCCGCCCTCCAGCCAGCCGGCGGCGTGGATGCAGACTGTCGAGCCGGCAAGCACCGAGCCCCACAGCGCGAACTGGGTTTCGTGCGCGGCCTGCGCATCGGAGATGTTGGCGGCGCTGCCGCCGCCGGAGCGCCACGGCAGACCGGTAAAGCGCGCGAGCTGGCCGGCGCCCAAAGTGGCCTTGATGTGCTCCGGCGTTCCGAAGGCCGGCGCGCCCGACTTCATATCGACATTGGAGGAGAAGGAGCCGTAGACCACCGGCGCGGCCGGACGCACGATCTGCGCGAGCGTCAACCCTGCCAGCGCCTCCGCATGCTGCAGCGTCAGCGCGCCGGCGACCGTGATCGGCGCCATAGCGCCCGCCAGGCAGAAGGGCGTGATGATCGACACCTGCCCGGCTCTGGCGAAGTCGATGATGCCCTGCGCCATCGGTATGTCGAGCTGGCGCGGCGAATTGGTGTTGATGACGGTGTAGCAATAGGCTCCGTCACGGAACTCGTCCTCGGACAGGCCGCGCGCCAGCCGGACCATCTCGAAGCCGTCCTCGACCTGGGGCGTGCCGCGCGCGAAAATGAAGGGAAGCTTGTCGGACAGCGTCAGTTGCGCGCGGTTGACCGCATAATGGCGAAAGCGGTTGTCGATATCCTGCGGCTCGATGCACGGGCCGAGCATATGCAGCACGTCGAAATGCTGCAGCAGCTTCATGAACTCTTCGAACGCGGCGAGCGTGCCCGGCCGCCGGCCGCGCTCAAGGTCGGTGACATTTGGCGCGCCGGAGCCGGCGAGGAAGGTCATCGAGCCGAGTTCGAGCGCGAGATCGCGGCAGCGGTCGCCGCCATACGTCTGGATGGAGCGGGGCGCCGAGGCGAGCGCCGCCGCGACCATGTCGCGGCCGATTCTCACCATCTGGCTGTCCTCGTCGACCAAGGCGCCCGCCTTGGCAAGAATGCTGCGCGCCTCGGGCAGCAGCACCTTGATCCCAAGTTCCTCGAGCACGCGCAGCGCCGTGTCGTGGATCGCCGCAACCTGATCTTCGGAAAAGACGGGCTGCGGCAGGAAGGGGTTCTTCAGCGAACGGTAGTTCGGACGGCGGCTCGACTCGCTGCCCGCTTCGCTCGTGCGTCCGCGCCGTCGTTCGCGCCGGACATCCCGCACCGCTTCGTCCATCATGTCGGGCCTCCTCATGCCACGCCGGCCGTTCCAGGCCGACAATGTGCACGGAAAGCCGGCTCCCCTCCCCGGCGAAATCGCCCTCCGCCAACGCTTGGGCGACGCCCTTGCGATCTGCTGAGACCAGAGCAGCCTTCATCGGCTCGTTGGGGTACGGGTCAGCCATCCTGCCGCTCGCCTGCGCTGCTTCACCCGACAGAGCCGGCCGCCGGCACGCCCAATCAACCTTAGCGATCAACAAAGTTTGTGTGTGGCTTCGCTGCCCTTGTGAGCGGTGCTAAAATGGTCGAATAGTCTGGCAGGGTGTACGCTGACACTGCCCACATGCGGTTCGGTGGAAAGGCGCTGGGGCGGAATTCTGGAATGACAAGTCCTTTGAGACCACGCAAGAGAAGAGGCCGGATCGCTTCCGCCTTGCTTGCCGTCGACGCGTGGCTGGATTCCTCGCTCTACGAGATCGGGTTCAAGTCGGGCCAATTCTGGGAAGCGGCGACCATCTTTTCCCGCCGCTTCCGCTTGCATGGCTGGCGGCGCGCCATCATCGAGGTGCTGAGCGAAGGCTTCACCATGGGCGCCGGCGGCTTCGTGGTGCTCCTGGCGCTGGCCATGCCGGCCTTCGAGATCACCGCCGGCGACTGGCGCAACCAGGGCGATTTCGCCGTCACCTTCCTCGACCGCTACGGCAACGAGATCGGCCAGCGCGGCATCATCCAGCGCGATTCGGTACCGGTCGACGAAATGCCGGACCACGTCATCAAGGCGGTGCTGGCGACCGAGGACCGGCGCTTCTTCGACCATTACGGCATCGACG
Source organism: Mesorhizobium sp. M3A.F.Ca.ET.080.04.2.1 (assembly GCF_003952525.1). NCBI lineage: Bacteria > Pseudomonadati > Pseudomonadota > Alphaproteobacteria > Hyphomicrobiales > Phyllobacteriaceae > Mesorhizobium > Mesorhizobium sp. M3A.F.Ca.ET.080.04.2.1. Next base: position 1,675,429 of record NZ_CP034451.1, read on the forward strand.
TTCTCGGCCTGTCGCGCGCCATCTTCGAGAATGTGCGCGCCAATTCGGTCGTGCAGGGCGGCTCCAGCATCACCCAGCAGCTCGCCAAGAACCTGTTCCTGTCCAACGAGCGCACCCTGGAGCGCAAGATCAAGGAGGCCTTCCTGTCGCTGTGGCTGGAGGCGAACCTTTCCAAGAAGGAGATCCTGCAGCTCTATCTCGACCGCGCCTATATGGGCGGCGGCACGTTCGGCATCGAGGCGGCGGCGGACTTCTATTTCGGCAAGAGCGTCAAGGACCTGAACCTCGCGGAAGCGGCGATGCTGGCCGGCCTGTTCAAGGCGCCGACCAAATACGCCCCGCACATCAACCTGCCGGCGGCGAGGGCCCGCGCCAATGTCGTGCTGTCCAACCTGGTCGACGCCGGCTTCATGACCGAAGGCCAGGTGCTGCAGGCACGGCTGCATCCGGCCGACATCGTCGACCGCGGCGAGCAGAAGAGCCCGGACTATTTCCTCGACTGGGCGTTCGACGAGGTCAAGAAGATCGCCAAAACCGGCCAGCACTCGCTGGTCGCCCACACGACCTTCGACGCCAACATCCAGAAGGCGGCGGAAGAATCGGTCGAGTTCCACCTCAGGCAATTCGGCAAAGAATACAACGTCACCGAAGGCGCTGTGGTGGTCATCGAGACCAACGGCGCCGTGCGCGCGATCGTCGGCGGCCGCGACTATGGCGCCAGCCAGTTCAACCGCGCCACCAAGGCGCTGCGCCAGACCGGCTCGTCGTTCAAGCCCTATGTCTATGCCACGGCGATGGAGCACGGCTTCACGCCCGACTCGGTGGTGTCGGGCGGCGCCGTCAGCTGGGGCAGCTGGTCACCGCACAACTACAGCGGCGGATCGGCCGGCAATGTCACGCTGCTGACGGCGATCGCCAAATCGATCAACACGGTGCCGGTGCGGCTCGCCAAGGACCATCTCGGCATCGGCCCGATCAAGGCGATGGCCGAATCGATGGGCGTGGAATCACCGCTGGAATCGCACAAGACCATGGTGCTCGGCACGTCGCTGATGACGGTGATGGACCAGGCGACGGGCTACAGCGTCTTTGCCCAGAACGGTTTCGTCGGCTCCAGGCACGGCATCACCCAACTCGTCACCCGGACCGGTGACGTGGTCTATGACTGGACCAAGGACGCGCCGCCGCCGCACCGCGTGCTTTCGGAACAGGCGCTGAAATACATGAACACCATGCTGGCGGCGGTGCCGGTGATCGGCACGGCCAGGCGCGCCCAGCTTCCCAACATCGTCGTCGCCGGCAAGACCGGCACGACGCAATCCTACCGCGACGCCTGGTTCGTCGGCTTCACCGGCAATTACACGGCCGCCGTCTGGCTCGGCAATGACGACTTCACCCCGACCAACAAGATGACCGGCGGTTCGCTGCCGGCGATGGTCTGGCAGCGCCTGATGGCCTATGCGCATCAGAACATCGACCTGAAGCCGATCCCTGGTCTCGATCATCCCTTCGTCGACCCGGAGGTCGCGGCCAAGGCCGAGGAGGCGGCGAAGAAGGAGGAGGCAGACGACGCCACGGCGCAGGCCCAGGCCGAGCGTCCGCCGGTGCTCTCCAGCCGCACCACGCAGACGCTGCGGGACATGACCAGGGTGTTCCAGTCAGCCCCGGTCCTCGAGGCGCCCACCCCACCGGAGACGCTGTCGGCGCTTTAAGTTTTTGTTTCGATGCATGCCGTTGTCTCAGAACCGCCGCACACTTCTGAGCGACATGCATTAGAGAGTCCCACCGAAGCAGCCGGCTTGCCATGAGGGCCTGCCCCGCGATATCCCGAGCCACCTCCTCTTTGTCCGGCCTTCATGCTCAAGAACGCATTCCTCACACTGCTTTCGCTTGCTCTGGCCATCGGCCTCGGCGGCGGCAGCGTCTGGTATGCGCTCAATGCGCAGGACGGCGTCGGTGCGATCCGCATCGGTCAATGGACCGCCTTTCCCGATATCGGCACGCAAGGGGCCGATCCCTATTCGAAGGCGCGCGTGGCGCGCGAGGGCGTCCTGGCGCTCGGCCGCGCCGAGGGCTTGTCCTTCGTCGCCGAGCGCGACGAGGCCGGCGAGCCGCTGAAGCGGCAATGCGCCTATACGATCGAAGGCGGATACCCGACGGCCCGCTTCTGGACGCTCTATGCCGCCGACCAGTCTCTCGGTGTCATCGACACCGGCAAGCCGAGGCCCGCCGCGCTGCAGTCCTACGATGTCCTGCGCAAGCCCGACAATATGGTCTCCATCTCGGTCGGCAACCGCCCGGCTCCAGGCAACTGGCTGCTGACCACCGGTTTCGGCAAGATGTATTTCGTGCTCACCTTCTACGACACACCGATCGCCAGCAGCACGGGCCTTTCCGACGTGACGCTGCCCCGCATCCTTAAGGCGGGCTGCAATGCGTAGGCTGCTCCACGCCCTGATCATCGGCCTCGTCGGCGCCGGCATCGTGCACATCATCGTGCTTTTACTGGTGCCGGAATTTTCCGAGCGCGACGCCTGGTCGCGACTGGCGATGGCGTCCGATCTTTACAAGATGACGCGTCTCGATGCGGAGGCCGGCGGCGCGCCGGTGGTGAAATCGGTGGATCCGCTGTTCTATGCCGCGGCCTGCCGTTTCGATCTCGCCGACGGGCTGGTGCGGATCAAGGCGCCGGGAGACGTGCCGTTCTGGTCGGCCTCGGTCTATGACCGCAGCGGCCACAACATCTATTCCTTCAACGATCACAATGCCAACAGCGGCAAGCTCGATGCGGTGGTGCTGACGCCGGCGCAGATGATCGATGTGCGACGCGATCTTCCGGAGGAGTTGCAGGGCGCGATCTTCGTCGAGGCGCCGATCGAGGAAGGCATATTCGTCGTCCGCGCCTTCGTGCCGGACGAGAGCTGGAAACCGATCGTGTCACGGTTTCTCGAGCAGAGCGCCTGCGAGCTGCCGGACTACTAGATTGTACCCTCAGTGATGCGGGACAGGAGGCCGCGGCGAACCTGGCTTGCCCGGATCAACGCCGCTTGGCCGCGCCTGGCCGCCCTGCGGCTGCTGCTCGTAGCGTACGCCGGGGAAAATGATGACCGCCGCCGCCGTAGCGGTGTCGTGACTTGCTCGATTTATGCGTGCCGTTCTCGGCACAAATGACAGGACCATGCCCATGGTTCGCGCATTCCTCTCGGTTTGACCGGAGCACAACGCAACGCCTCCAAACTCGATTAAGGCGGCCAGAGGGTTAACGGAGCGCTAACGGATCGTCGCTAATTTGATGTTTGTTTCTGGCAAACGCGAAATCGGCCCGACCGATCCAGCGAGACCAGGGTTGTGTCGAGTATCGGGCGTATCCTCCGTGTCTTCTTCGGATTTCAGGCACATCGCTATCCGGACCGAAGCGGGAAAAGCCGAAAGGCTGTTCCGCGCCGCAGTGTCGGCCTTCTGCTCGCTGACGCGGCCGTCGCGCCGCGAGATCGCCCAACTCGAGGATCTGACGCTGCCGCTGTTCGACGACGTCTCGGTCGAATCGCGGCGCTATGTCGCCGCGGCGCTGTCGGAGTGTGAATATGCCCCGACGGCCCTGGTGCGACGGCTCGCCGAGGAGCCGGTCGAGACGGCGGCTCCCCTGCTCATCCGCTCGAAGGCACTGAGCGATATCGACCTCATCGCGCTGATCGGCCGCCATGGCCTGCCGCATGCCCGCGCGATCGCGCGGCGCAAAGGGCTCAACCAAACGATTGCCGACCTGATCCGCGCCCTGGAGAAGCCGACGCTCGTTAAGACGCGCCAACCGGAGACGGTCACGAAACTACCGACTTCCGGCACCTCCGCCGCCGACCATCACCCGCCTGCCGGAGAAGCTGGGGAGAATGCTCGGCGCCGGCTGCGCTCGATGATGCGGCCGGCGGGCGACGTCACCGTCAACACGTTCCTTGGTCAGCCGGCCTATGCGAAGCTGCGCGAGACGGCGCTGACCGGCAATGCCGCCTTCTTCCAGACAGCTCTTGCCGATGCGCTGGAGGTCGACTTTGCCACCGCCCGCTCGGTGACCGAGCAATCGACCTATGCAGGCCTGCTTGCGGCGCTCAGGGCACTCGACCTCAGTGAGGACACCGCTTTCCTGATCGCGGTCGCGGTCTATCCCGGCGAGTTCCCGCACCCGCAGGCGATTCGACTTTTCCTCGATCGCTACCGGCTGCTGCATCGCGAAGCGGCGCTCGACACGGTGCGGGCCTGGAAGGCCGAGACCCTGTCGCGAGCGATCCGCGGCAAGGCCGGCAACCCAGCGACCGCCGAGCGCCAGGCAACGACCAACGCGGCTTCGGCCGCTGGCCTCAAGGCGTCCTGAAGCTCACCTATTCTGTTCTTAAGGAAAGAAGCTCCTCGACCGGGACCGCACCCGCCTCGATCTCGACCACCCAGATGTCCGGGTCGAACCGCTTTTCCTTTTCCAGCCGCGCATCGAATGCCGAGGCATCATCGCTGCAATCGAGCAACGTGAAGAAGCGCTCGTCGGGCTTTGCTGAATCGTAACTGGTCTGCGGCGCCGGTCCGTAAAGGGCGACCTCGCCCAACCGGCCGCGCGCCAAAACGAAGACAGCGCCTGCCTCAGTCGCGCCACGTTTGACCACGGCGGCAAAGCCGCCTGCCGTGAAGGCACGGCGCAGCAGGGCCGACACCCACAGATCGGTGGTCACGCGCATGGAAAGGTTCCGAATGACATGCGGACTGTTTAGCGAAATGCTTACAAACCTGCGAGCGCCTATGCACCAGCCAGAAAGGGTTTCCTAACAAATCTTGTTAAAAGTTATGAAAGGCACTATAAAGGAACGATGAAAAGCCAAGCTATGCGCACTCTCACCATTTCGTTAACGCCAAAGCAGGCCGCCCGTTTGCAGGACGCAGTGGACGGGGGCGGATATGCTTCGAACAGTGAAATCGTCAGGGAAGCACTGAGGCTGTGGGAGTACCGCGAGGAGCTTCGTGCCCTCGAACTGGCGCAGCTAAGGCAGGCATATGACGAAGGTATTGCTAGCGGCGAAGGTCAGGAAATTGATCGCGCCGCCTTTCTGCGTGCTCTGAAGGCTGAGCACGCCGAACGTGGCTAGCTATCGACTTACCCCTCGCGCGCAACAGGATCTCCGCGAGATTTGGCGCCATATCGCGGTCGACAACGAAGGTGCGGCTAACCGCCTCTTGGGACAGATTTTCGACAAGTTGGAGCTCGCCTCGAGCCATCCCAATATGGGCGTCGCTCGGCCAGAGCTGAGTGCTTCCGCTCGTATTCTCGTGGAGGGCCGGTATATCATCATTTACGAGCCAATGAGCTATGGCGTCCTAGCCGTAGCAATCGTTCACGGGATGCGGGACCCTGAGCATTGGCTTAAAGGAACCGCCACCAGCCGTCAGTTCGTCAGACCGATCTCGCGCATCTTGACGTAGACGGCCTCGTCGGGCTCGCCGGTCTCGGGCAGGCCGAAGAGCGCCTGGAATTCCTTGATAGCGGATTTGGTGCGGGCGCCGACGACGCCGTCGAGCTGCATGTCGTTGTTGCCGAATGCCTTGAGGCCGGCCTGGATCTTGACGATGCGGGCATCCGGGGCTGCGCCATTGGCGGGTGCGGAGACCGGGATCGGAGCAGGAACCGCGGCCGGCTCGGATGCGGCGCTGGCCGGCCGCGGCACCGGGTGCGGAATGGCAGACGTCGTCTGCCGTGCGCCGATCTGATCAAGCAGCGCATCATCAATGGCGCCGGATGACGGCAGCCCGACCTTGAGCTGATAGGCTTGAATGGCCTTGCGGGTGGCCGGTCCCGAAAGGCCGTCAACCGCACCGTCGTAGAAGTTCAGATCCTTCAATATGCTCTGCACTTGCTGGACAACCGGATCCGGCTTGACCGGCGCCTGTCGTACGATGTTGATCGTGGTCTCGGGCTCGTTGGAGACGGTATCCGGAAAGTTCTCAATGCTGCGGGTGGCGAAGAAAGCGCCGGTGTGCGGATAAGGCTGATACCAGAGCGCATTGGCGGAAACATAGAAGAGCGTCACCAGGAAGGCGGTCGATCCGCCGACCAGAACGGGATTGCGCGAGATCATCTGGCCGACCGCGACGGCGCCCTCGCCCAGTACGCCGCGCTCGGGTTCGACCACCTTAGGCCGTCTTGCGGAGCGAGCCATTTCTCTCCCCATTCGCTTCCCCCTTCGGCTTCGCCGCCGGCATCGGCAGCACGCCGTTCGAAGGCGCATCCGATCGCCGCTTCGGCCCGTTGACCGGCAGGCTGATCGTCACCGTGGTGCCCTCGCCCGGCGCGCTTTCGATCGACATCGTGCCGTCGTGCAGCGCCACCAAACCCTTGACCAGGGACAGGCCGAGACCCGTTCCTTCGAAACGGCGCGTGTAGTCGTTCTGGATCTGCGTAAACGGCTTGCCGAGATTGGCGAAATCCTCTTGCGCGATGCCGATGCCGGTGTCGCTTACCCAGAAATGCAGCCGCGAGCCGACGCGCTTGGCGCCGATCACCACGTCGCCGCCGTCGGGTGTGAACTTCACCGCGTTCGACACGAGATTGATCAGGATCTGCTGCACGGCGCGGCGGTCGGCATTGATCTCGCCTGCGTCCGGCGCGATCTGCGCGTCGAGCGCGATGCTCTTTGCCTGCGCCAGCGGCTGCATCATCGACCGGCACATCTCGACTGCCTCGATGAAGCGGAACGGCTCCATTTCGGTCGCATAGGCGCCGGCCTCGATGCGCGAGACGTCGAGGATCGAGGTGACGACCGACAGAAGATGCTGGCCGGACTCCCTCACCAGGCCGACATATTCCTTCTGGCGCGGATCGCGAAAGGCCCCGAACATCTCGTGCAGCAGCATGTCGGAGAAGCCGATGATGGCGTTGAGCGGGGTGCGCAGCTCGTGGCTGACCACCGCCAGGAAGCGGCTCTTGGCCACCTCGGCGGCCGCGGCCGCTTCCCTGGCTGCGGCGAGTTCCTCGCGCAATGTCGCGACGACATCGTTTTCGCGCAGCACGAAGGTGAAGACATCCTGGTCGACATCGCCGTGCATCAGCTCCAGGCAAAACGGACGAAAGTTGTCGGCCGTGCCGGCGCCGTCGCGGGGCAGCCGGATGCGCAGGTCCAGCCGGCGCCTCGGCGCGCCCTCGCGCATGTCGGCGAGCGCGGTGAGATAGGCGACCCGATCGGAAAGGTGGATGCGGTCGAACAGGCCGGTCCCGAACAGCAGCTCCGGCGCCAGCTTCAGGATGGAGCGGGCCTTGCCCGAGGCGTCGAGCACTTCGCCCTGGCGGCCGACGCGCAGCACGACCGCCTCGACAATGTCTTCGAGACGGTCGGCAGCAGGCTCAGCCTGGCGCGTTCCGGCCGAATTGGCGACGGCGCCCGCGCGCGGCAGGAGCGTCAATGCCCAGGCGAACGGCAGCAGCCAATGCCAGGCGGCGATCGCAGTCGCGCCCAGCGGCAGCAAGTGGCCGGCGAATGACTGCAGCAGAATGCCGACAACCGCCACAAGCCCGCCGAACAGCGCCGCGCGCCGGGAACCAGCGATCCACCACGCTTCGACCGGCAGCGCCACGGCAAGCAGAGCAACCGGGGAGGCAAGCCCGCCTGCCGCGGCAATGGCGCCGGCCAGGGCGAACCCGCCGACGGCGAGCGCGGCCTGCGCTGCGAACACCATGCGGCCTGACGCCGCCACCAGGAGCGCCGTGAACCAGCAGAGGCCAAAAGCAGCAAAGATCGTGGCCACCGTGACGGCCGCGCCGAGGCCCGAGGTGACCAGCGTCACCGCGGCGCCGGCGGCAAGGAAGGGAGCGGCGAGCATGACACCGATGAAGCGGCGCTGGTGCTGGCGGTCAGCCTCCCCTGTCACGGTTGGATGCACCATGCGTTCACAGCCGGCCGCCATTGCGCCAGGCAGTTGAACGTATCTGGCCGTCATCGAACTCAATGCACGCATACCCGGTCGTGAACTGCCTGCTACGCAGGTGACTCTTGCTTGGCTTGAAACTCGCATCCAGCGTTTAAGGAATGGATAAGGCTGGCAAGGTCATCGCCTCGCTCCCGACAAATATTGGTATGCCGAAGCCGCAAACTCCGCCGATCTACGGCCATGGTAAATGGAGCGTTAGCCGCAACTGACGCTACAAATTGAGCGGCCTGCATCGCAAGCGCCAGCGCGCTTGCGAAAACGTGCTTTCGAAACAATGGCATAGATGGTTATCATGACGTTAAGACCATCGGCGGCCTTTGAGTAAAAGGCAGCTGCAAATTCCGATCGTTTCGAATTCGTGTAAAATTTGAGGAAAATTCGCGGCTTTCGCGCAAGCCGACTTTTGCGCAGATGTGCCACTATACTGCCCATAAAAGAGGTCATGCCGATGATGCATGATCCTGTCACGGACGAGAGGGCATCGAGATGGGCTTTCTGATCAGGATGGCTTTCTGGTTTTCGCTGGTGCTGCTCGCGCTGCCGCTCAGCGTCGGCTCCAACGAGGACGGGCGCCAGGCGGTCGGGCCGATCCAGGCACTGTTTGCGGCGCGCGAAGCGGTCGGCGACATTGCCGGCATCTGCGAGCGCAAGCCGGATGTATGCGAGACCGGAAAGTCGGCCATGCACACCATTTCGGTCCGAGCCAAGGAAACCGCCAAGATCGCCGCCGCGATGCTGGACGATCAGGGGTCGGAGCAACCGGCGGGGTCGGCGAAGGTTGCGGACACCTCGGATGAAACCACCGGCGGCGTCGCCGAAGACATCGTGCTGCCCGCCAAGGTCGACATCCCGGTGATGCTGACGGCGAAGAACTGAGATCTGTTTCAGCCGCTCACTCGGCCTCATTGATTCTGGGCAATTCCGGACGAAAAACCGTTCACATTTTTCCTGGAGTTGCGCTTACGCCGCGGGCCCGTCCGACCTCTCGACGCCCGCGGCGGTTTCTTTTTCCGTGACGTGGCCGCACCGCGTCACTATATGCGGGGCAATGACGACCTCGATCCAGACGATCCGCGACGACTTCTCCCTGCTCGACGAGTGGGAGGACCGGTATCGCTATGTGATCGAGCTCGGCGAGGCGCTGCCGCCGTTTCCCGACGAAGAGCGCACCGCCGCCAACAAGGTGCCGGGCTGCGTCAGCCAGGTCTGGCTCACCACCGACCAGGGGCCGGGCGTGGATCCCGTGATCAGCTTCAAGGGCGATTCGGACGCTCATATCGTGCGCGGTCTGGTCGCCATCATGCTGGCGCTGTTTTCCGGCCGGGCGGCGAGCGAAATTCAGAAAACCGACGCCGAGACGACGCTGAAGGAACTCGGCCTCGACGAGCATCTATCGCCGCAGCGCGCCAACGGCCTGCGCTCGATGGTCAAGCGCATCAAGCGCGACGCGGAAGTCGCCCTGAAGCAGACCGCCTGACGCGCCTTCATACTTGAGCGCGCCGCGCTGAAACGGATTCAGGCGACGCGCTTTGAGTGTTTGTTTTGATGCATGTTGTTGTCTCAGAATCGTTGCACACTTCTGAGCGACATGCATTAGCGGTCCCGAACAGCAAAACGGCGCCTCACGGGCGCCGTCGAATTGCTGAAGCAAATGCGCAATCACCGCCCCTTGCGCTTACGGCCGAGCCCCATCTTCTTGGCCAGTTGCGAACGTGCCGCGGCGTAGTTGGGAGCGACCATCGGATAGTTGGCGTCCAGGCCCCACTTCTCGCGGTATTCTTCCGGGGTGAGACTGTAGTGGGTCATCAGGTGGCGCTTCAGCGACTTGAACTTCTTGCCGTCCTCGAGACAGACGATGTAGTCGTCGTGGACGGAGCGCTTCGGATTGACAGCCGGCTTCTGCTTCTCAGCCGACGGCTGCTCGGCCGCGCCGCCGACGCGACCGAGCGCGGCATGGACATCGGCGATCAGGTTAGGCAGTTCGCCGACCGGTACTGGATTGTTGCTGACATAGGCGGCGACGACATCGGCGGTTAGCTCGATCAGTGCGTCACTATTTCTGGAAGGTGTTTCGACGATATCCATTGTGCTCAGGCCCCAACGAGAGTTGTTTTATAACTGCGCCCTTTTTTCAGATCGGGCATGGCGCGAATTTCACGCAGGAAAGCCTCTACGATTCGCGTCGCGTTATCTTAATGGCGCTGGGGCGCAAGTAAGTCAATTCACAAAAAGAATTATATTGAGCGCTGTCTATCAAATATTGCGGTTTCAGCTTCAAAAAACCGTGCGCCATGTAACTTAGCGAGATTTTTCTGGCCAGACCAGCATAACGTGACGCGGCGTCACTCAAGCTTTACCCAGAGAGCGACCACGCCAATCGACCGCTTATGCTTGGCTAATGCTTGAAAATCCGACGGGATGCAACGGCATATCGCAGGTTGCGAAAGCAACTTTGCGCTCGTCTTATGAAGCATCCGCGGAAGTGTCCGATCACTCGGCAGGCGCGATATACTTGCCGTAGACCCAGCCGGTGACGAAATGGCCATTCTGCGCCGGATCGTGCCAGATCTCGCACCAGCGATAGCGGATCGCTTGCCGCTGCTGCCAATGCGGCTGACCGGAAAGATCGAGCAGGTCGACCCCGCCGGTGCAGCGGCCTGTCATCTGCAGGCGTGTGCCGTTCGGATAGGCCGCCTGCTTCTGCGATGTGCTTGCCGGATATTTGCGCGCGTTGAGCGTGTCGCCGAACGGCACGCCAACCACTTGCCAGGCGGCGAAGGCGGTTGCATGAGACGGGCCGGACACGGCCAGGACTGTCGAAACGACAGCCAAGGCCAGGGCAGCGCGAACACAGGACTTCATCTTTTCCCCCTTGAACTTACTTCTGCAGACCACCTTGCACCCCTGCCCTTGAACTGCCGCTGAGCGGCGTGTTCATTTGCCATTCAAGCAATTCCCACAGCGAGACGTAATGACCAGACCTTCCGCTTTCCCGCCCGCCAGCCCGCCACAGCCCGAGAAGCGGCCGGTTACCGACACGCATCACGGCATCACCCGGACTGACGACTATGGCTGGCTGAGGGCCGACAACTGGCAGGCGATGTTCAGGGATCCTTCCCTGCTCGACGGCGCAATCCGCAGCCATCTCGAGGCAGAGAATGCCTATCAGGCGATATTGATGTCGGACACAGCCGACCTGCGGGCCAGGCTCTTCGCCGAGATGAAGGGGCGCATCAAGGAAGACGATTCCACGGTGCCGATGAAGGATGGCCCCTTTGCCTATGGCTCGTCCTTCCGGCTGGGCGGCGAGCAACCGCGCTACTTCCGCACGCCGCGCGACGGCGGCGCCGACGAGATCCTGCTCGACGGCGATGCGGAGGCCGAGGGCAAGACCTATTTCCGGCTCGGCGGCGTCGATCACTCGGCCGACCACAGCAAGCTGCTGTGGGCCTTCGACGACAAGGGCTCCGAGTTCTTCACGCTGCGGGTGCGCGATCTCGCCAGCGGCGCAGAACTGGCCGACCAGATACCGGATACGGGTGGCGGCGGCGTGTGGAACGCTGCTGATGATGGGTTCTTCTACACCCGGCTGGACGACAGCCACCGTCCCTCGAAAGTGCTCTTCCACACCCTCGGCGACAGCGTGGAAAACGACCACCTGATCTATGAGGAAACCGATCCCGGTTTCTTCATGGATGTCAGCGGCACGCGTTCCAACGATTGGATCCTGATCGGCATCAACGATCATGAGACATCGGAATACCGGTTGCTCCGCGCCGAACAGCCATTTGCCGAGCCGACGCTGGTGGCAGTGCGCGAGACCGGCCTGCAATATGACTTGGAAGAAGGCGGCGACGTCTTTTTCATTCTCACCAATGCCGACGGCGCCAAGGATTTCAAGATCATGACGGCACCGGTCGAAAACCCGGTGCGTGCCAATTGGAAAGAACTGGTGCCGCACGAACCCGGCCGGCTGATCCTGTCGGTGCTGGGATTCAAGCATCACATGGTCAGGCTGGAGCGCAAGGACGGCCTTCCGCGCATCGTCGTGCGCGACCGCTCGAATGGCGAGGAGCACTTCATCTCTTTCGACGAGGAGGCCTTCTCGCTCGGCCTGTCGGGCTCCTATGAATACGATACCGAGGTCATGCGCTTCACCTATTCGTCGATGACGACCCCGGCGCAGATCTTCGACTACAATATGCGCACCCGCGAGCGGGTGCTTCTGAAGACGCAGGAAGTGCCTTCCGGCCACGATCCGGAGCATTACGTCACCCGCCGGCTGATGGCGCCAGCCGCGGATGGCGAACTGGTGCCGATCTCGCTGATGCATCATCGCGACACGCCGCTCGACGGCTCGGCACCCTGCCTGCTCTACGGCTACGGTTCCTACGGCATCACCGTTCCCGCCGCCTTCAACACCAACTGCCTGTCGCTGGTCGACCGCGGCTTCGTCTATGCCGTCGCCCATGTGCGCGGCGGCAAGGACAAGGGCTATGGCTGGTACGACGACGGCAAGCGTCGGCACAAGATGAACACCTTCACCGATTTCATCGCCTGCGCGCGCCATCTGGTGGCCGAACGCTACAGTCGCCACGACCGCATCGTCGCTCAAGGCGGCTCGGCCGGCGGCATGCTGATGGGGGCGGTCGCCAACATGGCGCCGGAAAGCTTCGGCGGCATCGTAGCCGAAGTCCCGTTCGTCGACGTGCTCACCACCATGCTCGACGCCAGCCTGCCGCTGACGCCGCCGGAATGGCCGGAATGGGGCAATCCGATCGCTTCGGCCGGCGACTACAGGACGATCGCGGCCTATTCGCCCTACGACAATGTCGCGGCGCTTGACTATCCGCCGATCCTCGCGCTGGCCGGGCTCACCGACCCGCGCGTCACCTATTGGGAACCCGCCAAATGGGTGGCGCGGCTGCGCGAGCGCAAGGCAGGCAACAACCCGGTGCTGTTCAAGATCAACATGGAGTCCGGCCACGCCGGCGCATCGGGCCGGTTCTCGCGGCTGGAGGAGATCGCGTACACTTACGCCTTTGCCTTGAAAGTGACCGGCAAGGCCTGATTTTCCACTCGCAATTGCGACAGCCGCGCGTTACCCAATGCGCGGCTTTTTCGCCGCACGCCGTGGAATTCTCAAGGGTCCGTCATGCTGCTCGTCGACGTCTATCTCGACAAATCGCCGATCCAGGGCATCGGCGTCTTCGCCAAGCACCGCATTGCGCGGGGCACGCTGATCTGGAAGCTCGATCCAAGGTTCGACCGGCGCATTCCCGTGGAGACCTACGAGAATGAATCCGGTCCGGTGAAAACCTATCTCGACCGCTATTCCTACCCGGACCGGCGCGATCCCAACTTCATTGTCTTCGAGGCGGATGACGCGCGCTACATGAACCACGCGGACGAGCCGAATTGCGATGTGTCCTCCCCCGAGGAGACCTACGCGCTGCGCGACATCGCTCCCGGCGAGGAATTGACCTGCGACTACAACCACTTTTTCGAGAACGGCTTCGACTTCCTGGGCGATCGCCACGCATAGCCGCTTCAGCACGACCATAGACGACGCGTTCAGGCAGAGCGCAATTGCGGCTGGCGCCCCATGGCAGATCTGCCGCGCAGGGTTCGGATGCCTGCCAGGGCCTTGCTGGCGATGATCCCGATAGCGATGCCGCCCACAATCGCCAGCAGCTTGAACACCGGAGCCGGCAACAAGTCCGCGGCGGGCGCCATCAACTGCTCCGGCACGAAGCGGTGGAAGAGGTAGATCGGAAATGCCGCGACGGCGATCTGCGTGACCACTCGCGCCGCCCCGGCTGACAGGCGAACACGTGGCAGGTAAAGAAGGGCCAGAAGCGCTGCGAAGATCATCGCGTATTTGACCGTCGTGCCGAGCCAGACCGACTCCCAGAAAGCGAGGTAACCCAGCACTGCGGCGGCCAACGCGGTCACCACAAGTCTTCTTTCGAAAGTGTCGGCAAGCCCGGCACACCAACCGAAGACGGCCACGTGGAAGACCCAATGGATTGCAAATATCTGGCGGTTGCCCCAGTCGAAGAACAGCGGCACCGAAAAGCGCGCTGCAGCCGCAAACACCAGCAGGCCGAGCGAGAAAACGAAGAGCCGCGGCAAGGCGAGCTTGCGCACAGCCGGAATCGCGAAGATCAGGGCGAAGACCAGAAGTGTCTGCGCGTAGGCCTCGATGAACCAGTAAAGATAGGGGATCATCTCATGGCGCTCCGGTTCGGCATAGCCGAGGTTGCCGGTCAGCGTCACCGAGGCCCATGGGATCGCCCGCCACGCAACAGCATAAGCGGCGACAATGAGAAAATACGGGATCAGGACATCGATCGCGGGCCTCAGCGCCTGCCGAATCCGACCGGCGCGGAAATGGTCCGACTGGAAACGTGCCAGGCTGTAGCCGACGAGCAGCATCATGACGCCGGAGCCGCCGGGGATAGGCCATAGCGTCTCGTGATGCACGACCACGAGCAGGATCGCGATGACCCTCAGCACCAGATCGACGGGAATCTCGCTTGCCTGCCCATGCCTGAGAGGCCGCATCGTCCCCTTGCGACCAGCCAGTTCGGCGACGCTCAGGCGTTCCCAGCCGTCCGGCAGCTCCAGGCCGAGGCGTTCGAGTTCCAGCACCAGTTGCAGGAAGCGAAGCGAATCTCCGCCCAGCGACACAAAGCTGTCGTTGCGGCCGACGGCGAGCGGATAGAACACGCGGGCATAGGCGCCAAGCACGCCGCCCGTTTCGGATCGGATTTCCGCCCGCGCTTCCAGCCTCTCCCTGTCCAGGCAAGCATAATCGACCTTGCCCGAGGCAAGCCTGGGAAAGTCCTTGCGTGCCTCAACGCGAACCAGATTGGCCGGCAGGCGGCTGGCCTCGGCAAGAATGCGCTGTGCTCTGCCCCTCGAACCGGAGTCCGTCACATAGGCCTGCAGCCCCCGATCGTCGCCGAGCACCGCAGCGGCAATGCCCGCCCGCTCCAGCGCTTGCTCCATGATATCGAAGCCGATCCTGAGGCCGGCGATCTTGGCGAAGCGGCTCTTGCGCCCGACGATGCGGAAGAAGCCCCGCTCGTCCTGCATGGCAATGTCACCGGTGTTGAGCGCCCCGACCTCGGCGCCGCGCGCGAGGTCGCAGCGCCGCGTCGCGTAACCCATCATCACGTTCGGACCGCGATAGACGAGTTCTCCAGGAATGCCGGGCCCGTCGATGGGCTCTCCGTTAACATCGACGATGCCGAGGCTGCCGCCTGGGACCGCCACGCCGATCCGCTCTTCCCTATCGGAAAGGCTCTCCGGCGGGACGAAAGCGATGCGCGCCGTCGCCTCGGTCTGGCCATACATGACGAAGAAGCGGCCACCCCGGGCGCGCATATGGTCCCGGTAGAGGCGGATGAGATCGGGGCTGAGCGGGCCGCCGGCCACCGTCATCATGCGCAGCGCCTTGAGCTCGGCGTCGCGGAAACGCACCCGCTCCAGGAGTTCGAAGGAATAGGGCACGCCTGACAGATTCGTGCAGCCTGCGTCGGCGATCGTGCCGAGGAAATCGCCATCCATCACCGAGACGCCGGGAAATAGAATGCTGCCTCCGGCGATCAGGTGCGAATTGAGGACCGACAGTCCGTAGGAATAATGGAGCGGCAGCACGAGTGCGGCCCGATCCGCGGACGAGAGTTCCAGATAGGTCGCGATCGACCGCGCGTTGGCTTCAAGGTTGGCATAGGAAAGCCTGACTGCCTTGGCGGCGCCCGAACTGCCGGACGTCATCAGCAGCAGCGCGAGATCGGGGTGCAGCGGCTCGACCTTTCTCGCGGGCGAAGCTTCCTTGACCAGCCGCCAGCGGCCGCCGGCCGGCCGGTAGGTGAAATCCGGCTGGAAGGCCGATAGGAAATCCTCCCACTGCCTGTCGTCGCAAGGCGGCAACATGGCCACGGCATGGCCGGCCTGCAGGGCACCAAGATAGGCAGCGACCACATGTTCGGACGCTTCGGCCGAGATGGCCACGAGCTGCTTTTCTCCCTGTCCGAGTTGCGCGGCGAAGCGCCGCGCGAGACCGTCGAGCTCCGCATAGGAGAGCGTCCGTCCGCCGGCAACGAGAAGTGCGGCGCGCTGCCCGCCACGGGCGGCTGCGGACACGAGGTCAATCGAGGACATGGCAAGCTTCGGTCAGCCAGGAAAACTGGCCGAAGCGGCTATAATACATGAGTATCAATGTCAACTAATATGCCATCAGCAGCGATGCGGGAAGCGTTTGGCGTGGCTCAACGCACGCATCCTGGAGCGCGGCCGCGCACGCGCCATCCTGTCAGCTCGCCGGCTTGCGCGCCGGATAGCCGTTGGGGTGCGATGGGACGGCCTTGAGGTAGGCGGCGATCGCGGCGCGGTCGTCGGCCGTCAGCTGGGCCATGTTCCGCTGCACCTCGACCATGGCGCCGCCGACGGAATCGAAATCGGGCGTGAAGCCGGTCTCAAGATAGTTGGCGATGTCTGCCTCCGACCAGTCCTTGATGCCGCGTCCGGCTGGCGTGATGTTGGGCACGATGCCTGTGCCTTCAGCGGCCACGGCGCCTGCCAGCCACTCGGCCTTCTTCACGCCGCCGGCGAAATCGCGCGGCGTGTGGCATTCGCCGCAATGGCCGGGCCCCTCGACCAGGTAGCGGCCGGCGAGCACTTTGTCCGGCGTGCCTTGCGGCAGGGCGATCACCGGCTCAGGGCTGAGATAGAGCCGCTTCCACAGGCCGACGCCGCGACGGATGTTGAAGGGGAAGCCCAGCCTGTGGTCAGGCGCCTTGCCGGCGACGGCCGGCAGCGTCTTCATGAAGGCGTAGAGATCGGCGATATCGGCCGGCTTCATGCGTGCGTAGGAGGCATAGGGAAAGGCCGGGTAGAATTGCTCGCCGGAGGGCGAGACGCCCTTCAGCATGGCATTGGCGAAATCCTCTTCGCTCCAGGCGCCGATGCCGTCCTTGGGATCCTGCGAGATGTTGGGCGGCACGAAGATGCCGAAGGCAGTCTTGAGTTCGAGCCCGCCGGCGAGTTCGAGGCGGGCGTCACCCTTGGATCCCGGTTTGGCATGACAGGAGGTGCAGCCGCCCGCATAGAAGATGCGCTTGCCCCGGGCGGCGTCGCCCGGCGCAAGCTGAGCGAGGGCCGCGGCGTCGAGCCTGACCGGCGCCGAGAGAACCCAGCCGGCGCCAGCACCGACGCCGCCCAGCACGATGGCGGCGCCGACAAGTTTCTTCAGCCAGGCCATGGCCGGCGATCAGCCCTTCTTGATCCTGTAGTTCTGGTGGCAGTTGCCGCAGTCGCCGCCGATGGTATTGAGTTGCGTCTTCAGCGCATCGACATCGGCCGGCGGCGAAGCGACAGCGGCCTTGAGATCTGCCAGGAGCTTGTCCTCGGCCGAGTTGAAGCCCGCCATATCCTGCCAGATCTTCGGCGCGGCGGTGGTGTCGCCCTTGTCGCTGCCGGCCGGGAACAGCTTCTCGGCATCGAACTTCTCGGCGTTGGCCTGCAGAGCCTTCAGCGTCGTCAGCACTGCGCCCGCATCGAAATCGTCCTCGCCCTTGACCACCTTCGACAACTGGCCGGCGAGCTTGCCGCGCTCCTTCATCAGGGCCTGGCGATCCTGGATCGGATCGGCAAAGGCGGCCGAACCGGCAACAGCGAGCATAGAGATGGCGAGGACTAGCTTTCTCATTAATGGCTCCACGGGAAGAATTTTCAGGACTAAGCGTTAACGGGCGTCGCGGCGGGATTATTCCTCGGCGGCGCAACGGTTTTGTCGATGAGGTCGGTTGGCCCTCCTGCATCGGCGCAAAGAAAAGCCCCGGCATGCCGGGGCTTTTCCGTCGATTTGGTCAGCCTTTCGCCTTCTCGTAAAGCTCCAGGACGTAGTCCCAGTTGATGAGGCTGTCGACGAAGGCTTCGAGATATTTCGGCCGCGCGTTGCGGTAGTCGATGTAATAGGAGTGCTCCCACACGTCGACGCCGAGAATCGGCGATGCGCCGTGAACCAGCGGGTTCTCGCCGTTCGGCGTCTTGGAGATGGCGAGCTTGCCGTCCTTGACGGAGAGCCAGGCCCAGCCGGAGCCGAACTGGGTGGTGCCGGCGGCGACGAAGTCCGCCTTGAACTTGTCGTAGCCGCCGAGATCGCTGTCGATGGCCTTCTGCAAAGCGCCAGGCAGCTTGTTGCCGCCGCCGCCCTTCTTCATCCATTTCCAGAAATGGATGTGGTTGTAGTGCTGGGCGGCATTGTTGAAGAGTCCGGCATTCTTGCCGAAGGACTGCTTGACGACCTCCTCGACCGAGAGGTCGCCCATTCCAGCCTCGGCGGCCAGCTTGTTGCCGTTGTCGACATAGGCCTTGTGGTGCTTGTCGTGGTGATACTCCAGCGTCTCCTTCGACATATAAGGCTGCAGAGCCTCGTAGTCGTAAGGCAAAGCGGGCAACTCAAAAGCCATGGATGGTACTCCCTCAGGAAAAAGTCCGGTGAAACTACCGGACTAAGATAGGACTGGAATGGGCTGGGGCAACTCCGGAACGAAGCGCCGGGCGCCTTTTTAGCCGCTCAGGCGGCGGAAGTCGAATGCGCCCAGTCCCAATAGAGATCGCGCGCCTTCTTGGCCACCGGCCCGGGCTGCAGATTGCGGTCCTCGATGCGCGTGATAGGCACGACCTTGGAATGGTTGCCGGTCGAAAAGATCTCGTCCGCCTCGAGAAAATCGCGGATCGACAGCGCCTTCTCCGTGGTCCTGAAGCCGTAGTCGCCGAGCAGGTTGATCGTGCGCGAGCGCGTGATGCCGGACAGGAAGGTGCCGTTCGCCGCCGGCGTCATCACATGCCCGTCCTTGACCAGGAAGATATTGGAGGTGCCGGTCTCGGCGACGTTGCCGAGCATGTCCAGCACCAGCGCATTGTCGAAGCCGCGCATCTTGGCCTCGAGGATTGCGCGGCCATTGTTGGGGTAAAGGCATCCGGCCTTGGCGTTGGTCGGCATGGTCTCGATGGTCGGCCGCCGGAACGGCGAGATGCCGATCGAAAAGCCGGAAGGCGGGATCATCGGCGATTCGTAGAGGCAAAGGCAGAAACGGGTGGAGGACGGATCGGCCGGCAGGCCCATGTAGCCGCCATGCTCGGCCCAGTACATCGGCCGGATGTAAACCGCCGTCTTGCCGTCGAATTTCTTCAGCCCGTCCCAGGTCAGGCCGACGATCTTATCGGCGCTCATGGAGGGCTTCAGGCCGAGCGCGATTGCCGAAGCATTGACGCGCGCGGCATGGCAATCGAGATCGGGCGCCACGCCCTCGAACCAGCGGGCACCGTCGAACACGCTGGTTCCGAGCCACATGGCGTGGCTGCGCGGTCCGAGGATGGCGACATTGCCTTCGTACCAGTCGCCGTCCACATAAGTCCATGTCGCGGATTGCGCCGCTGCTGCCAGTGTCATCGCTCGCTTCCGTGTGGTTGATTTTCGGGGCGCCATTGGAAGATGCCTGGCGGCTGGCGTCAACCGACATCGGCGAAATTGATTGAGGCCAGAGGCACTTGCAGCGCAATCAGTGCTTGCGCACGGCGCCGCCACGCCGCAAAACAGCGATCATGCATCATGCAGCCTATGTTTTCGACGCCTATGGCACGCTGTTCGACGTGCACGCCGCCGTTCGCCGCCATGCCGGCGAGATCGGACCGGACGGACAATTGCTGTCCGATATCTGGCGCGCCAAGCAGCTCGAATATTCCTGGGTCAGGACGCTGATGGGCGCCTATGCCGATTTCTGGCAGCTGACCGAGCAGGCTCTCGATTTTGCCTTCCGCAAGGTTCCCTCGGCCGATCCCGCGCTGAAGACGAAGCTTCTGGAGGCCTATTGGCGGCTGGACTGCTATCCGGAAGTGCCCGCCGTTCTCAAGGCGCTCAAGGCCTCGGGGGCCAAGCTCGCGATCCTGTCCAACGGCTCGCCGGAAATGCTGCAGGCGGCAGTGAAATCCGCTGCGCTCGACCAGATCCTGGACGACGTCTTCTCTGTCGACCAGATCAAGCGTTTCAAGACCGACCCGTCGGTCTACGACATGGTGGTCACCGGATGGCGGCTCTATCCGGGAGCGGTGTCGTTCCAATCCTCCAACCGCTGGGATATTGCGGGTGCCGCCAAATTCGGCTTCCGCACGGTGTGGATCAATCGCGCCGACCAGCCGGATGAATATCGCGACCTCCCGCCGGGGCTGATCCTGCCCTCGCTCGAAGGTCTTCTGGCAGGCGCCTGACCATGCTGTTGCTGGAGCGCAACAGAGGCATCGCGGTCACAGCTTCGCCTTTGTTTGTCCACCCTGAGGCCAGAATTGGAACCGCCTATCGCCGCCGACTGTTATGGAGCTGCCGCGGCCAGCCTGCGGGTGCATGCTTCTTGCGAACTAAGTCCCTGGAAAAGGCAACCATGTCAGACCCCTTCCGCCTCAGCCGCCGCGGCTTCCTCAATTTCACTGCCCTTGGCGCTGCGTCTGTCGCGGTCTCCGCCTGTTCCACCACCGGTCCCGGGCGGCAGCCGGTGCAGCCGCCACCCCCCGCCTACGAGGAGCCGCCGCTCGGCGATTACGAGACCATGTACGGGCCGATGTCCGACTCCGGCTTCGAACTGCCCGCCATCCCGATCAAGAAGATCGACCGCAGGTTCCTGCGCCAGATCGTTCCCGATCCGACCGGCCAGCGACCGGGCACGATCGTCGTCGATACCACCAATCATTTCCTCTATTTGGTCCGGGAAGGCGGCCAGGCGATCCGCTACGGCGTTGGCCTTGGCCGCGCCGGCTTCGAATGGTCGGGCGACGCCGTCGTCCAGTGGAAGCAGAAATGGCCGAAATGGACGCCCCCGGACGAGATGGTCGCCCGCCAGCCGGAACTGCAGGACTACAGCGCCAAGAACGGCGGCATGCCGGGCGGGCTGAAGAACCCGCTGGGAGCCCGTGCGCTCTACCTGTTCCAGGGCAACCAAGACACCCTCTATCGCCTGCATGGCTCGCCCGAATGGTGGTCGATCGGCAAGTCGGTCTCGTCGGGCTGCGTGCGGCTGATGAACCAGGACATCATCGATCTCTACAATCGCGTGCCGAACAAGACGCCGGTGGTCGTAACTGCCAGTGTCGGCGAGCCGATGGCCGACATGCCTGACCGCCGGGCCATTCCGATCGACAACGGCGTGCCGGACGACTCTGTCCTGCTGGGGCCGGTGCCGCAGGAGAGCGACGAGATCTTTTGAGCCCCTAAAGCGCGCGCTGATCAGGCGCTGCGCTTTTAGCCATTTTGGGCGACGGGCATGAGTTCGTCAGCGGTGCTTGGCGAGGATGTCCGCCAACACCGCAACGCCGCGCCGCAACGCTTCCGCGTCGAGACCCGCATATCCCATGATGAAGCCCGCCGTCTCGGGCCGCGGCTCGGTCGGATCATAGAGCGGCGATACCGGATAGAGCCCGATCCCGGCAGCACGTGCGTCGGCCATGATCGCTGGCTCGCCTGCGGAATCGATGCCGTTCATCCAGGCCACGACGTGCAGGCCTGTGTCGGCTCCGGCGACCGTAACACCCGCACCAAGATGATCGGTCAGAGCCTGCAGCAGGACCGCCCTTCGCTCGGCGTTCTTCCTGCGGATGCTGCGGACGTGGCGCTCATAGGCGCCACTCGCCAGAAGGTCGGCCAACACGTCCTGTTCCAGCATCGGCGCATGCCGGTCGGTCAGACGCTTCGCCTCGGGGAACGCCCGGGCCAGGCTTGCCGGGACGACGAGATAGCCGAGCCGCAGAGTGGGCGAAAGCGTCTTCGACAGCGTGCCGACATAGATGACTGCGTCGGCGTCGAGCGTCTGCAGCGGCGGGATCGGGGAAATGTCGTGACGGTATTCGCCATCATAGTCGTCTTCGACGATGTAGGCGCCCGTTGCCTTTGCCCAGGCCAGGAGGGAACGCCGTCGCGTCGCCGACAGCACGCCGCCGATCGGGAACTGGTGCGAAGGGGTCACATAGGCCAGGCGGGCCGGCGGCAAGGCATCCGTCCTTAGCCCGTCGCCGTCCACCGGAACGGGAACAGCGCAGCCACCCGCCGCCACGAAGGCATTTCGGGCCAGCAGATAGCCTGGGTTCTCAATCGCGAACGAATCGCCGGGATCGAGCAGCAGCCGCGCGCAAAGGTCGAGCCCTTGCTGCGAGCCGTTGACGACGACGATCCTGTCCGGCGTGCAACTGATGCCGCGGGCTCGCCAGAGGTAGCCCTGCAGCGCGTTGCGCAGAACGGCGGATCCCCGCGGATCACCGTAGCGCAGCCGCGCACCGCGCCGGAGAATGGCCTTGTTCGACGCCCGCCGCCAGGCCAGCACCGGGAAGTCCGCTCCGGACAGGTCGCCATAGCGGAAATCCGCAACTCTGGCCGGCTGCTGTTCGGCCGGCGCAGGCAAGGCCAGCAGTCGGCGCGCGAATGCCGAGACGTTGCGGGGTTGGGCGGCCGCGGCGGGCGCTTCCACCGACGACGGCATCTCCAGTCCCGGAGCCACGATCGCTCGCGCTCCATGCCGGACGATCAGGTAGCCTTCGGCGGCGAGCTGGCCATAGGCTGCCGTCACCGTGGTTCGGGACGCGCCCCATTCGGCCGCAAAAGCCCGTGTCGACGGCAGCCGGTCGCCGGGCCGGTAGCCGCCGCCGTGGATCTGCTGCTTGATCGCCGCGATGATACGCCGCGCGACACCGCCGTCCTGCTGCAACTGGACCACCGAAATCCTTCGAAACTGGATATTTTCAGCAAGCCAGCCTTCGGGCATCTTCACTGGCAATGCAAGGAGTTTCGTCATGTACACACCGCCTGCCTTCCGCGACGACGACAGCGAGAGCCTCAGGACGACGATCCGCGCGGCGCGGCTGGCGACGCTGGTCACCGCCACGGCGGACGGGCCGCTGGCGACGCCATTGCCGCTTTTGCTCGCCGAGAAGGAGGGTGAACAAGGCACGATCTACGGCCATGTCGCGAAGGCAAATCCACAATGGCGCGTTCCGCCGCTTGGCGACGGCCTGGCAATTTTCATGGGGCAGGACGCCTATGTGACGCCGGCGTGGTACCAGACCAAGCAGGAAACCGGAAAGGTGGTGCCGACCTGGAACTATGTCGCCGTCCACGCTTACGGCCCGATCGAATTCTTCGAGGATGTCGACAGGCTGCTCGACATCGTCACCCGCCTGACCGATCTGCATGAGAGCGGGCGCGCCTCGCCGTGGGCCGTATCGGATGCGCCGGCGGATTTCATTCAGTCGCAGTTGCGCGGGATTGTCGGGCTGCGCATGCCGATCACCAGGCTGGAAGGCAAGCGCAAGATGAGCCAGAACCGCAACGCGGCCGATCGCGCCGGCGTCCTCGCGGGCCTGGCAGCGAGCGACCGGCCTTCGGACCGTGAGGTCGCGCCACTGATCCCAGTATGAACGCCGGGTCCCAAGCGAATCTATCATGCCGCATCTGACCCAGTTCGCCTTGTATTTCGCGGCCGCGCTCCTGCTCGCCGTCACGCCTGGCCCGGGTGTTTTCTACGTCGCCGCGCGCACGCTCGCCGGAGGACGCGCGGAAGGCATTGCCTCCAGTTTCGGCACTGGGCTCGGCGGCATGGTCCACGTGCTGGCCGGCAGCCTTGGTGTTTCCGCGATCGTGCTGGCAAGCGCGGAGCTGTTCACGGCGCTGAAGCTGATGGGTGCCGTCTACCTCGTCTGGCTCGGCTTCCGCACCTTCCAGTCCGCCCGCCAGGAGGCGAAAACAGCGCTTGACGGCGGCGCGCCGACGCCGGCGGTCGGCGCGCGGCGGGCGTTTCGCGAAGGGGTGCTGGTCGAAGCGCTGAACCCGAAGACGGCCGCCTTCTTCCTGGCCTTCATTCCGCAATTCGTGAGTCTGGAGGCAGGCCGCGTTGCGTTGCAGTTCATGCTTCTCGGCTTTATCTCGGTAACGCTCAACACCCTTGTCGACGTGGTGGTCGCTTTTGTGGCGAGCCGCGTCCGGGAAGGCGCGGCCGGACGCTCCGGCGTCATCCGACGGCTGCGCGAGGCTTCCGGCGGCGCGATGATCGCACTCGGCGTCGGCCTTGCGATCGCCAGGCGCCCCGCTCTTTGATTGCCACCACCGCAGAAATGAATACCGAGGTTCCCCTCCCTCCTGGCCAACCAAACGGCCGGTCTTGCTGAGGCCTATTGCCTCAAAAAAATTTTTGCTGCCTTCGGGAATAAATCGCCATCAGCCTCGGTCTTCTGTTGTCGAGGACCTGCCGGTCGAGGTCGAAGGAACGTCACGTTGCCAGGTCGCCATGTCATAGGGCTGATGAGGCGTCCGCGCGCACCCGGCCGCGCGACCGCCATATTCCAGCTGGGTTCTCGTGAGCGCATCGGCATGGATGCATTGTTCTGGTCCAGTGCGATTGACATTGATGAGACATGTGCCTTCACATTCCTCGCCGCTGGCGACCAGGCGCGTTCCTGGCGGGTACGCTCGCGAGGCAGAACCGCCCTATGAGCATTCGGCGCGAGGCGCTCATGACGGTGCAGCAATGCTGAACAATGATGCGCGGGCCGCTCGTTTCAGCGAGGTCGTGATCCCGCATCTTTCCGACGCGCTTGCACTTGCCCGCTGGCTGACGGGTAACGGCACGGACGCCGAGGATGTGGTGCAGGACGCTTGCATGAAAGCCCATGCCAGCATTGCCACCTTTGCCGGCGGCAATGCTCGCGCCTGGCTCCTGACGATCGTGCGCAATTCATCCTATACGTGGCTGGCACGCAATCGTCCCCACAGCATCGTCTCAGTCGGCGACCTCGGCGATCTTGACGAGGTGAGCGCCGCGCACGCCACCGATGTAGCTGACAGTCAAAGCCCGGAGGCGAGTCTGATCGCCAAGGCCGATACGGCGGCCCTGGAAGCGGCAATCGCCGCCTTGCCGCAGCCATTCCGCGAGACACTCGTTCTGCGTGATATCAATGGCCTCGCCTACCGGGACGTGGCAGCCGTGCTCGGTGTGCCGATCGGAACGGTCATGTCGCGGCTGGCACGAGCACGCAGCCTGCTGATCTCTGACCTTGGGAGGGCGCAATGAGCACCCACAATGACGGATTGCCCGAGGATGCCGCCGGAATGAAGCTGATGCTGAACGCACTAGTCGATGGCGAGCTTGATGCAGCTTCGGCGATGGCTGTCGAGCGACGCATCGCCGCCGATCCAACTCTGGCTGCCGAGCATGCCCGCATCGTTGCCGTGCGGGGAGCGGTTGGCGGCCTCGCAAAACCGGTCGTCAGCGAGGGATTCAACGCCCGCATCGCGGCCATCGGCGCGGGGAGCAATGTGCACGCGTTGCGGCCACAGGCCGCGCAGACACGGCAGAAAGCCTCTCGACCGAGCTGGTCAAGACGCGGCTTCGGCTCATTCGATTGGCGAGCCATGGCTGCCTCGATCATGGTCAGCGCGGTGCTGGCCAGCGGCGCCACACAGTGGGCAATGCAGCGCGGTGCGCCCGACAGCTTCGCCGCCGGGGTAGCCAGCGGCCATCGGCGCAGCCTCTTGGCGGAAAGCCCCGTGGATGTCGTCTCGTCGGACCGGCACACGGTGAAGCCCTGGCTGGACGCGAGGCTTGGCGTTTCCCCACCCGCGCCGGACCTCGCGAAGGATGGATTTGCGCTTGTCGGCGGTAGAGTAGAGGTCATCGACGGCCGGCCGGTGCCGGCGCTCGTCTACCGCCACCGCGAGCATCTGATCACCGTGGCCACCGAGCCGCAAAGTGGGGGCACGGCAACAAGCCCGGTCGACCTTTCGGCCGGTGGCTTCTCGCTGGTGCAATGGAGCGACGGCGCGTTCTCGTATTGGGCGATCTCCGACATGGAACGGCCAGAGCTCGACGCGTTCGCGGCCCGCTTTCGCGCTGCGGTCGCCGGCAGCTGACTTTATCCCACCAGCCAGGCAGCGGACGTCGGAGCAGCCCTCAAGCCGCGAAGCGTGTCTGCCATGCCGCGCGCGGAGGTCCGGCTGCCCCGGCCCTGCGCCGATCGAGGCCCAATACGGCCATCGGTACCCCCGAATTCCGCCAGTCCAAAATATTTTTCGCAGCATCCCGGGAATAAGCGACGGCCGGACCGGGTCTTGCTGTGTAGCGCGGCCATCCTCCCAAGGCCCGCATCAACCCAACCCGGAAGGATTACGACTATGAAGAGAACCGTCTTCACCCTTGCCGCCATCATCTTCGCCACCGGCAGCGCCCTTGCCGGCAGCGATCACTATGACGCCAACAACGCCCAGCCGGTTGCGGCGGTCGATACCACCCGTACAGGTTCCCTCGCGAAGCCTGAAATTGCCCGCCACCGCCCGACGACGGCGGTCAAGCCTGCTCCGGAAGAGCCCGGTCAGGGCATTTGGGGCCGCTAGGCCCGGGGGACCCGGCAAGACGGGCCCTTCGCCATCTCTCGCACCCATGAATTTGTAGACACTAGAGGAGACTTCCGATGTTCAACATGACACGCCGCATGGTGCTTGGATCCGCGGCGGCCGCGGCCGCCTTCGGCATCGCCGGCAAACTGGAATTCGCACCCGCCGCCATCGCAGAAACCCCGGTCGAGCCGCTGGTCGGCTTCTACAAATACAAGGTCGGCTCCCTCGAGGTCACCGCCATCTATGACGGCATCTGGCGCAAGCCGCACGATCCGGCCTTCATCAAGGACGTCTCGGTCGACGAGACCAAGGCGGCGCTTGCCAAGGCCGGGCTGACCACCGAATTCATGCCGATCCCGCTCACCGTGGTCGTTCTGCAGATGAAGGGCCGCACGATCATGATGGATGCCGGCTCCGGCGTCGGCCAGTGGCAAGCCAACGCCACGCATCTGCCGGCCAACATGAAGGCCGCGGGCATCGACTACAAGGCGATCGACACCATCATGATCTCGCATTTCCACCCTGACCACGTCTGGGGCCTGATGGAGAAGAGCACCAGCGGGCCGGTGTTCCCGAATGCCGAGCTGATCGTCAACGCCGCCGAATACAACTGGTGGACCGATCCGAGCCGGCTGGCCAAGCTGCCCGAGGGGCGCAAGCCGGCGGGCAAACGCATCGCCGAGAACTTCCCGAAATGGAAGAACTGGAAGCTCGTCGAGGACGGCACGGAAGTGGTGCCCGGCATCCGCATCATGGCGGCGCCCGGCCACACGCCTGGCCACTCGGTCTACCATGTCGACGCCGGCGCCGAGCAGTTCCTCGTCTCGGCCGACACCATGTACGTGCCGGCGCTGCTCGCACCGCATCCCGAATGGCAGGGCGCTTACGACCAGGACGGGCCGATGGCGATCTCCACGCGCCACAAGATCATGGACCAGGTGATTGCCGACAAGCTTCGCATCTGCGGCTCGCACTTCCCGTTCCCTGGCACCGGCAGCTTCGTCAAGGACGGCAACGCCTATGCCTTCACCCCGACCCGGATCTGAACCAGATCACGAACAGAAAGCGACAACTCCAATGAAACATCCACTTTTCGCGGTACTCGGCACCATAGCGGTGCTGACCGCGGCCCCGATCGCCATCACTGTGCCGGCCTTTGCCGTCGACGACATCGAAGGCGCCGATGCGCCTGACCTGACGGCGGTGAAGGCCAAGATCGAGGCCAAGGACTACATGGGCGCTTTGGCCGATCTCCGCGACCTGGCACAGGACACCCAGCAAGCCGACGTCTACAATCTCCTCGGCTTCACGCTGCGCAAGACCGGCGATTACCAGAGCTCGCTCACCTACTACACCAAGGCGCTGGAGCTTAAGCCCGACCACAAGGCGGCCCGCGAATATCTGGGCGAGCTCTATGTCGAGACCGGCGACTTTGCCAAGGCCGACGAGCAGCTGGCTTCGCTGCAGAAGCTCTGCCCGGCCGGCTGCGAGGAACTGTCCGACCTCAAGCATGCCATCGACACCAAAGTGACCAAATAGGGTGGGTGACCAAATAGGGCGCCGGCGGGCGCCCTGCAGCGGAGCCGGCGTTATCCTCCCTCGCGTCGGTTCCGCTCGACATCAAACGCGTTCGGCGCGTCTTGCGCATTCGGCGAGACGCGCGCGTTTTTTCGAAAGATTGGAAGCCACCATGACATCGACCAAACTTGCCGAGAACTCCTACGCGAAGGACGTCATCCTGCTTGTCGGGCGGCTTCTGCTGGCCCTGATCTTCGTGCATGAGGGTCTGCAGCTTGCGACCCATTTCGAGGGCGCCGAGAAGGCCATGGCCGCGCTCGGCGTCGGCGCGCCGCTGCTGCTGGCCACGATTGCCCTGCAACTCGGCGCCGGCCTGTCGGTGGCGGTGGGAATCCTGACGCGACTCGGCGCCATCGGGCTCGGCCTGTTCTGCCTGACGACGGCGAGCCTCTTCCACACCAACTTCGCCAGCCAAAACGAACTCCTGCATTTCGAGAAGGACCTCGCCATCGCCGGCGGCCTGTTCGTCCTCGCGCTCAGCGGCGCAGGCACAATATCCTTGGACACGCTCTTGAAGGGCCTTCTGGACACGGCACGCGGGATGGATACGTCGAACAGGTCGTCGCAGAGCGATCGGCAATCGTCGGTGGGTGAAACCAAACTCCCCTTTTAGTTGGACGCTTCCAACGGGATGCCGTTTAGCGCCCTCGCGCCAGGCTGCCGAGGATGCCGCGCACGATGGCGCGGCCGACGGAGGAGCCGACCGAGCGCACCACCGATTTGATCGCGGCCTCGGCCACAGTCTGGCGGTTGGAGCTGCGCCTGCCGCCCGTTCCAAGCACATCGTCCAAGCCCGGAATACCCCAGCGCGAGCGTCCGCTGTCGGCCTGCTGCGCCTCAGCCTCGGCGTCCTGCGCCTCCTTGGCCTTCTTCTGCAGGATCTCGAAAGCCGATTCGCGATCGACCATCTGGTCGTACTGGCCGGCGACCGGGCTCTCGGCGATCAGCTTGCGCCGCTCGTCCGGGGAGATCGGGCCGAGCCGTGAGGAGGGCGGCCGGATCAGCGTGCGCTGGACCATCGCCGGCACGCCCTTGTCTTCCAGCATCGAGACCAGCGCCTCGCCGGTGGCGAGCTGGGTGATCGCGGTGGCGCAGTCGAAATCGGGATTGGGCCGGAAGGTGTCGGCCGCGGTCCGCACCGCCTGCTGTTCGCGCGGCGTATAGGCGCGCAGCGCATGTTGGACGCGGTTGCCGAGCTGAGCCAGCACTTTCTCCGGAATATCCAGCGGGTTCTGGGTGACGAAATAGACGCCAACGCCCTTGGAGCGGATAAGCCGCACCACCTGCTCGACACGGTCTACCAGCACCTTCGGCGCGTCTTCGAACAGGAGATGCGCCTCATCGAAGAAGAAGACCAGCTTCGGCCGCTCGACATCGCCGACCTCGGGCAATTCCTCGAACAGTTCGGACATCAGCCAGAGCAGGAAAGTGGCGTAGAGCCTGGGATTCATCATCAGCTTGTCGGCGGCGAGCACGCTGACGGCGCCGCGGCCGTCGCGGGTGGTGCGCATGATGTCGGCGATGCGCAGCGCCGGCTCGCCGAAGAAGTTCGCGGCGCCCTGCTGCTCCAGCACCAGCAGCGTGCGCTGGATGGCGCCGACGGAAGGCTTGGTGACATTGCCGTAGCGGGCGCTGATCTCGTCGGCGCGCTCGGCGATGTTGGCCAGCAGCGCCTGCAGGTCCTTGAGGTCGAGCAGCAGCAGCCCCTCTTCGTCGGCGATGCGGAAGGCGATGTTCATGACGCCTTCCTGCGCTTCCGTGAGACTCATCAGCCGCGAGAGCAGCAGCGGCCCCATTTCCGACACGGTGGCGCGGATCGGGTGACCCTGCTCGCCGAACAGGTCCCAGAAGATGACCGGGAATTCCTGGAAACGGTAGGGATCGAGCTTCACCTGCTCGGCGCGCTTGACCAGGAAATCCTTGCCCTCGCCCATCATGGCGATGCCGGAAAGATCACCCTTGATGTCGGCGCAGAAGACCGGGACGCCGGCGTTCGAAAAGCCCTCGGCGAGCACCTGCAGGCTGACCGTCTTGCCGGTGCCGGTGGCGCCGGTGATCAGGCCATGGCGATTGCCGTAGCGCAGCAGGAGCTGCTCGGCGCGCTGGTAAGAATCGTCGGGCTTGCGGCTGGCGCCGATGAAGATGCTGGTGTCGTCAACCATAGGTGCGGTCTCCGCAAATCCGTTTCGTCAAATCGCTCAGCCTCATCCGAGGTATAGTAACGGTATCCCCGAGCCACAATGCCCGCCAGCGAATTTGGTCCGCCAATGAAGCTTGCGGATTGCGAGCATGTTTGGCAATCGCTTAGTGCCGCGACCGGACGGATGGCGCATTGTGATATCGGACACAGCGCCCTAGATTGGCCTGACCGGCCGATGCGGGCGAGAAGTGAGGAGTGCGATGGGCGCGGGCGCCTTGACCAAGGATGTCGACCTTCCAAACGCGGAGGCGAAGCGTTGGCTGGCGCTTGCGGAAAAGGCACTTGCCGGCGGCTCCTTCGAGCAGAAGCTTGTTTCGCACACGGATGACGGCATTCGTATCGAGCCTCTGAGCGAACGCTCGGTCGCCGCCGAGCCGCTGCTGCGCACCAACCCCAAAGCCCCTTGGATTGTCAGCCAGCGGATCGACGATCCGGACATTGCCCGCGCCAGCGCCCAGGCATTGCAGGACATCGCGCAGGGCGCGACCGGCCTCTCTCTGGTTTTCGAGGGAGCGCCGAATGCCTTCGGCTACGGCCTGCCCAGGACCGCGGAGGCGCTGGAAACGGTGCTCGAAGGCGTGCCGCTCAACCGCGTGCAGGTGCGCATCGATGCGCATCCCTGGAGCCGCGCGGTGGCCGACTGGCTGCTCGCCTTCCTGACCCGCCGCCGCTCCGATCCGACGAAGCTGAACCTCTCCTTCGGCATCGACCCGGCGGCGATCTTCGCCGGAACCGGCCGGCTGCGCATGTCGATCGAGGCGCTGCAGGAATCGATGCCGCAATCGCTGGCGCATTTCTTCTCGATGGGCGTGCCGGGGGTGCTTCTCGAAGCCGACGGCCGCGTGTTCCACAATGCCGGAGCCACCGAGGCGCAGGAGCTCGGCACGATGATGGCCTCGGCCGTCGCCTATTTCAGAATGTTCGAGAAGGCACGCCAGCCGCTGGTCTATGCCGCTCCCTATATCGGTTTTGCGCTCAGCGTGGACCAGGACCAGTTCGTCTCCATCGCCAAGCTTCGGGCGCTGCGCAAGCTTTGGGCTCGGATCCAGGAGGTCTGCTCGATCCCGGCTTCGACGGCAAACATTCACGCCGAGACCTCCTATCGCATGATGACTGTTGCCGATCCCGAGACCAACATACTGCGCACCGCGATCGCCGCCTTCGCCGCAGCCAGCGGCGGTGCCGATTCGATCTCCGTGCTGCCGCACACGATCGCGCACGGACTGCCGGCCGGGTTCGCCCGCCGCGTCGCCCGTAACGCGCAGCTGATCATGGCGCAGGAAAGTCATATCCACTACGTCGCCGATC
Organism: Mesorhizobium sp. M3A.F.Ca.ET.080.04.2.1; assembly: GCF_003952525.1. Lineage (NCBI taxonomy): Bacteria > Pseudomonadati > Pseudomonadota > Alphaproteobacteria > Hyphomicrobiales > Phyllobacteriaceae > Mesorhizobium > Mesorhizobium sp. M3A.F.Ca.ET.080.04.2.1. The sequence continues at coordinate 1,706,916 of NZ_CP034451.1, forward strand.
CGGCCAGCGGATCGGGCGCGGTCGAGGCACTGACCGACGATCTCTGCGCCGCCGCCTGGGAGGAATTCCAGCGCATTGAGGCCGAGGGCGGCGTGCTCCACAGCCTGCAGCAGGGCTACATCCAGAACCGCGTGCAGACCGCCGCAGCGAAGCGCAATGCCGCATACAGGGGGGGCGAACGCGGAATCATCGGCACCACCCTGTTCCCTGCAAGCAGCGAGCGCCCGGTCGAGACATTGCCAGCCGAGCGCCGGCCGGCGCTCACCGAAGGTGTCGCGACATGCGAGCCGCTGTTTCCGGTGCGCATCGACCAATCGATCGGAGCCGGATCATGATCCCGGATTTCAGCCAGATCGGCTGGTCGGCGCCACGCCGCGCGCCGATCGAGCTCAAGGGCCAACGGATGACGCCGGAAGGCATCGCGGTCAAGCACCTCTACGGCCAGGGCGATCTCAAGGGCCTTGCAAATCTCGACACCTATCCCGGCCTGCCGCCCTTCGTGCGCGGCCCCTACCCGACCATGTATGTCCAGCAGCCCTGGACGATCCGGCAATATGCCGGCTTCTCGACGGCGGAGGAGTCCAACGCCTTCTACCGGCGCAACCTCGCGGCCGGCCAGAAGGGGCTGTCGGTGGCCTTCGACCTCGCCACCCATCGCGGCTATGACAGCGACCATCCGCGCGTCGCCGGCGATGTCGGCATGGCGGGTGTGGCGATCGATTCCATTCTCGACATGCGCCAGCTCTTCGACGGCATCCCGCTCAATGAGATGACGGTCTCGATGACGATGAACGGCGCGGTGCTGCCGATCATGGCGCTCTTCATCGTGGCGGCCGAGGAACAGGGCGTCGCGCAGAAGGATCTCGCCGGGACCATTCAGAACGACATCCTGAAGGAGTTCATGGTCCGCAACACCTACATCTATCCGCCGAAGCCCTCGATGCGGATCGTGTCGGACATCTTCGCCTACACTTCGCGGCACATGCCGAAGTTCAATTCGATCTCAATCTCCGGCTATCACATGCAGGAAGCCGGCGCGACGGCCGATCTCGAGCTTGCCTACACGATTGCCGACGGCATCGAATATGCGCGCGCCGGTGTTGCCGCCGGGCTCGACATCGACCGCTTCGCGCCTCGCCTCTCCTTCTTCTGGGCGATCGGCATGAATTTCTTCATGGAGGTCGCCAAGCTCCGCGCCGCGCGGCTGCTCTGGTCGAGCCTGATGGAGAAGAATTTTTCGCCGAAGGACGAGCGCTCACTGTCGCTGCGCACCCATTGCCAGACGTCCGGCTGGTCGCTGACGGCGCAGGATCCCTACAACAACATCACCCGCACGATGATCGAGGCCATGGCGGCGACGCAAGGCCACACGCAGTCGCTGCACACCAACTCCTTCGACGAAGCGATGGCGCTGCCCACCGACCATTCTGCGCGTATTGCCCGCAACACCCAACTCATCCTGCAAAAGGAATCCGGCACGACGCGCATGATCGATCCGTGGGGCGGCTCGGCCTATGTCGAGCGGCTGACGCATGACCTGGCGGCGCGTGCGCTTACCCATATCGAGGAGGTGGAAAACCTCGGCGGCATGGCGGCGGCGATCGAAAAAGGCATCCCCAAGCTGCGCATCGAGGAAGCCGCGGCGCGCACCCAGGCGCGCATCGATTCCGGCGAGCAGGTGCTGGTCGGCGTCAACGCACATCGCCCGGAAGCCGATATCGAGGTCGACGTGCTCAAGATCGACAATGCCGAGGTGAAAGCCAGGCAATTGGCGAAGCTGCAGCGGCTCAAGGGCACGCGCGATGTGTCAGCGGTAGAGGATGCGCTGGCGGCGCTGACCCGTGCGGCCGAAAGCCACGAGAACCTGCTCGAATTCGCCATCCGCGCCGCGCGCGCCAATGCCACCGTCGGCGAGATCTCGCTGGCGCTGGAGAAGGTGTTCGGCCGCCATGCGGCGACCGTCCAGACGATCTCCGGTGTCTATCGCGACGCGCTCGGCGACAACCCGGCTGCAGACCGGCTGAAGGAAAAGATCGAAGCGTTTGAAAAGAAATTCGGCGCCAAGCCACGCATCCTGGTCGCCAAGATGGGACAGGACGGCCATGACCGCGGCCAGAAGGTGATCGCCAGCGCCTTTGCCGATCTCGGCTTCGACGTCACCGTTGGGCCGATGTTCCAGACGCCGGAAGAGATCGCAAAGCTAGCGGTCCAGCAGGATGTCGACCTCATCGGCGCATCTTCTTTGGCCGCCGGACACCTGACGCTGATCCCCGAGCTCAAGGAAGCGCTCAGAAAGCTCGGCCATGGCGACATGCTGATCGTCGCCGGCGGCGTCATCCCGCCACAGGACTACGATGCGGTGCTGAAGGCGGGAGCGGCCGAAATCTTCCCGCCCGGCACGGTGATCCCGCAGGCGGCAGACCGGCTGATGGAGCGGCTGCTGGCGGCTGGTTAGGTCTGTTATAATTTCCGTTGCAACGCCTTAGATGGCGCGTTATAATCCGCGTTGCAACAGAGACATCCCGCTATGAACACCACCATTCGCAAGATCGGCAATTCCGAAGGCGTGATCCTGCCTAAAGAACTCCTCGATCGCATGAACATGAAGGCGGGTGACCAGCTTCAAATTGTCGAGACGGACAAAGGCATCGCACTTGAGCCGGTGGATGACAGTTTCGAGCGGCAGATGGAAGCAGCCCGCAAGGTCATGGACAAGTACAAGGTCGCGCTTCAGAAGCTTGCCGAATGAGCTGGCAGTTTCTGTCGCGTCGTGCCGTTGAAGCAATGCATGCTGAGCAGTTGCTGCGGCATGGCGGCGCGCAAGGTTTGAGGGACGAGAATGCCCTTGAATCCGCTCTTGCCCGCGCTGAGAATAAAGCCAGCTACGACGATCCATCGATCGAGGATTTGGCGGCGGCCTACATCTTCGGCATTGCCAGGAATCACGCCTTCGTCGACGGGAACAAGCGTACGGCTATCGTCGCTGCCGGCGCTTTCCTGTTGATCAATGGCTACGGTCTTACGGCCGACAACGGCACGGTCTACGAATTTGTTATGGGCGTCGCCGCCGGCGAAATCGACGAAGCGGGCGCCGCGGCATTTTTCCGCGATCATACGGTCAAGCTGGAAGACTAATTCTCGGCTTTGTCCGAGAGTTTTACGATCTCCCATTCCCTGCCGTTGACGGCAGCGACCTCGCCGATCTTCTTGCCGAACAGGGCCATGGCCATGGGCGAGACATGGGAAATGCTGCCCTTCGAGGGATCGGCTTCGTCCTCGCCGACGATGCGCCAATGCACCTTCTTGCCGTCATCGCCTTCCAGCGTGACGCCCATGCCGAAGCGCACCACATCGCTGCCCGGCTCCGGCACGGAAAGCTCAGCGCTCTCGCGCCGTGCGGTCCAGTAACGCAAGTCGCGCGACACGACCGCGATGCGTTCGCGGTCGGCCCGTCTTTCGGCCTTGCCCAATTCGTCGCGCAGGCCCTCGAGTTCCTGCTCGATCATCGCCAAGCCTCGCGCCGTCACCAGATTGCGGTGCGTGCTGATTGGCCGTTCGCCGATGCCGGCAATGGCATTTTCGCTGTCTTCTTCGCGAGTAAAAGCTCTGCTCATACAATGAACTTAGGCTTGGTACGGCAACTGCACAAGCGGTTTGCCGACGAGCCAGTGTTGGCATGATTCCTGCGAGGGGCCAGGCAAACGCCAGGACCTGTGCCGATGTGGAACAGACGAATGCTGCTTGCCCAAACCGCCGGTTTGGCGGCCGCCGGCATTTTGGCCGGCAGGGCATCCGCGAAGGTGCTGCCGGGCATCGAAACGGCCTCGATGCGTGGCTCGATCAATGCCATCGAGATCGGCGTGCAACCGGGCGCGCTGGACGACCAGAGCAAGTCGTTTGCCAAGATGCTGAGCGCGGCCAGCGACCGCGACGCGCCGGTGTTCCTGCCGCCCGGCACCTATGTCGTTTCCAATCTGAAGCTGCCGCCCCGAGTACGCCTGTCGGGCGTGCCCGGTGCGACGCGTATCGTCTATGGCGGCGACGGTCATCTGATGATGGCCGAACAGGCCGAGCATATCGAGCTCAGCGGGCTGGTGCTCGACGGAAGCAACCGCTGGCTCGCCGACTATGCGCAAGGGCTGCTCGACCTGCGCCGCGTCGCGCATCTCGTCATCGACAATTGCCAGGCCATCGGCAGCGGCAAGAATGGCCTGGCGTTGGAGCGTGTGACCGGCCGCGTCGGCAGCTCCGACATTTCCGGTGCGGCGGACGCCGGCATCTATTCAGTCGAGGCCGGCGGGCTGGAGATTTCGGGCAACAGCGTGTCCGATTGCGGCAATGGCGGCATCCTGGCGCATCGTTGGCAGGCGGCCGAGGACGGCACCATCGTCAGCGGCAATCGCGTGCAGCGCATCGGCGCCAACAGCGGCGGCACCGGCCAGAACGGCAACGGCATCAACGCGTTCCGCGCGGGCAATGTCATCATTTCAGGCAATATCGTCTCGGACTGCGCGTTCTCGGCGATCCGCGCCAACAGCTCCAGCAATCTGCAGATCACCGGCAACACCTGCTCGCGCTCGGGCGAGACCGGGATCTATTCGGAGTTCTCCTTCGAAGGCGCGATCCTCAGCAACAATCTGGTCGATGGCGCCGCCAACGGCATCTCGATCGTCAACTTCAACGAGGGCGGCCGCATGGCGGTATGCTCGAACAACATCGTGCGCAACCTGACGACCACCGGCCCCTACAGCGCCGATCCGCCAGGCTTCGGCGTCGGCATCAGCGCCGAGGCCGACACGACGGTCTCAGGCAATGTCGTCGAGAACGCGCCGCTCTACGGCATGCAGCTTGGCTGGGGGCCCTACCTGCGCAATGTCGTGGCCACAGGAAACATCATCCGCAAGGCGGGTACCGGCATCGTGGTCAGCGTCGTCGAGGGTGCGGGCGGTGCGGTCATCTCGGACAATGTCATCGATGGCGCGCAGAATGGGGCCATTGTCGGCCAGCGCTGGGCCGATCCGGTTACCGGCGATCTGGCCCGATCAGCCGACACAGGCTACGCGCATCTCACCGTCGAGCGCAACAAGGTCAGCTGAAACGGCTACCTGCAGACGACGCAACGGGCTGGTCATGGCTCGCCCGAAAGGCGGCCATAGCGTATGCGTTTCGCATTGTCCGCGCTAGCTCAGCGCCGCCGTCGGCCTCAGCGAACCTACCTTGGCGCCGACGCGGCTTTCGATCGCTGGATGGGCGAGTTCCGTGAGCTTTGCCGCCAGCGGTTCATCGGACCGAAGCAAGTTTGCCAGCACGGCCGCGATCATCACCTCGGCCCCACGGCCGGCGCCGTCATCGCATTTGAGCGCTATGCCGAGGCCAAGTTCCGGCAAGGCAGCGCAATAGACGCCCTCCGCGCCCGTCTTGACGAAGATGCGGCCGGGTGCGGCCTGCATCAGCGCGAGATCGGCTTTGCCGGTGCCGGCGATAAGGAAGGGCTCAGCCATGCAGGCCGAGAGCAGGCGCTTGGCGGCCTTGGCACGTTCCAGCGCAAAGCCCCTGCCCGTCGCCATGCGGGCGAAGCCGAGCGCGAAAGCTTTCAGCGGCACGGCATAGGTCGGGATCGAGCAGCCATCGATGCCGCAATGGTCGACGTCATGTGCGGCGCCGGTCACGGATTGCACGGCATCGCGCACCATGTCCTGCAGCGCATGACCCGCCTTGACGTAACCGGCATGGGCGATGCCGGAGTGCACACAGGTGCAGAGGAAGCCGGCATGCTTGCCGGAACAGTTGTTGTGCAGGGCGCTCGGCGCGCCGCCGCTACGCGCAAGCGCAACTGTCGCGTTGTGGTCGAACGGCCAGTGCACGCCGCATTCGAGCGCCGTCTTGTCCAGCCCAACCTTGGCAAGCATGGCCGCGGCCAGTTGGGCGTGCTCGGGTTCGCCGGAATGCGAGGCGCAGGCCAGCGCCAGTTCGCGATCGCCGAAGCCGTAGGCATCGGCCGCGCCGCTTTCGACCAACGGCAGCGCCTGGATCGCCTTCACCGCCGAACGCGGGAACACCGGGCGCGCCGTGTCGCCGATCTCCCAGACCGGTTTGCCATCGGCATCGAAGACGCTGACGGCGCCGCGATGGGCGCTCTCGACCACCGCGCCGCGCAAAACCTCGACCAGAACCGGATTTGTCATGAGATCACCCGCAAGAATGCGAGGTGCTTCTACCTGATCCGGTCGAGTATGGAAACGTAGTTGGCGACGGCGGCGCCACCCATGTTGAAAATGCCGCCGAGCTTGGCGCCCGGCACCTGGATACCGCCGGCCTCGCCGGTCAGTTGCATGGCGGTCAGCACATGCATCGAGACGCCCGTGGCGCCGATCGGATGGCCTTTGGATTTCAACCCGCCCGAGGGATTGACCGGCAGGCGGCCGTCCTTCGCCGTTGCGCCCTCCAGCGCCAGTTTCGCGCCCTCGCCGGGCTTGGCCAGGCCCATCGCCTCGTATTCGATGAGTTCGGCAATGGTGAAGCAGTCATGCGTCTCGACGAAGGAGAGGTCGTCGAGCGTGACGCCGGCTTTCTTCAGCGCCTGCTCCCAAGCCTGCTCGCAGCCTTCGAAGGCAAGGATGTCGCGCTTGGACATCGGCAGGAAATCCTGGACGTGCTCGTTGGCGCGGAAGGTCACGGCACGGCGCATCTTCAGCGCCGTCGCGGTGTCGGTGAGCACCAGCGCCGCCGCGCCGTCCGAAACCAGCGAACAGTCGGTGCGCTTCAGCGGACCGGCGACGAAGGGGTTCTTGTCGCTTTCCTGGCGGCAGAATTCATAGCCGAAATCCTTGCGCAACTGCGCATAGGGATTGTCGACGCCGTTCTTGTGGTTCTTGGCGGCGATCATGGCCAGCGCGTCCGACTGGTCGCCATAGCGCTGGAAATAGGCCTGCGCGATCTTGCCAAAGACGCCGGCAAAACCGGCCGGCGTGTCGCCGTCCTCGGGCAGGTAGGAAGCCTTGAGCAGGTTCTTGCCGATCTCCGGGCCGGGCGTGGTCGTCATCTGCTCGGCGCCGACCACCAGCACGATTCGGGCCGCGTTGGAATCGATGGCGCGGATGCCTTGGCGAACGGCGGCCGAGCCGGTGGCGCAAGCATTCTCGACGCGTGTCGCCGGCTTGAAGCGCAGCCGGTCGTCGGCTTGCAGCACAAGGCTCGCGGTGAAGTCCTGCGGGGAGAAGCCGGCGTTGAAATGCCCGAGCACGATCTCGTCGACATCGTCCGGGCCGATGCCGGCATGGTCGAGCGCTTCCACGGCGACCTTGGTGATCAGGCCCTCCAGCGTCTCGCCTTCGAGCTTACCGAAGCGCGAATGCGCCCAGCCGACGATGCATGCGGTCATGGCAGCCTCCTTTTGCCGCAAGCCTAGCACGTCCTGCCGCGGCACGTGACTCAATATTGTTCAACAATGAACCGTTTTCCAGTGCGTGTTATGGGCCAGAGCGGGACGATCGGTTGAGCCGGGCGGCGATTTTGATTGATTGATCCGTCAATAAAAAATAATCTCTCCTCCAAACTGGACCCCCGCATGCCGAAAATCGGAATGGAACCCTTGCGCCGCAAGGCGCTCATCGATGCGACGATCTCGGCGATCGGCGCGCGCGGTTCGCTGGACGTGACCATGTCCGAGATCGCCGGCCGCGCCGGCGTCTCCTCGGCACTGGCACATCACTATTTCGGCGCCAAGGACGAGCTGCTCTTCGCGACGATGCGGCACATCCTTTCCGAGCTCAACGCCGACACGAGGCGCGCGCTTCGCCTCGCGGGCACTGCCCGCCAGCGCGTTTCGGCCCTCGTCGCGGTCAGCTTCTCCGACGAGCAGTTCCAGCCGGAGACGATTGCTGCCTGGCTCGCCTTTTATGTCGAGGCGCAAAAGTCGTCTGCCTTGCGGCGGCTGCTTCGCGTCTATGCGCGGCGCCTGCATTCCAACCTGATGAGCGGGCTTACCGGCATCCTGACGAGGGCCGAGGCCGACCGCGTCGCCGAAGCGACGGCGGCTCTGATCGACGGGCTCTACATCCGGCGCGCCCTGAAGGAGGGCGTGCCGCACGCGGCAACGGCCATAGCGCTCGTCGAAGACTATCTCGAAACCAAGCTCAGCGGACGGAGCCTGCCTTGACGAGCAGACGACCCAATTTCCTGATCGTCATGGTCGATCAGCTCAACGGCACGCTTTTCCCCGACGGACCGGCCGGCTTCCTGCATGTGCCGCATCTGAAGGCGCTCGCCCAACGCTCGGCGCGCTTCGCCAACAACTACACCGCCTCGCCGCTCTGCGCGCCCGGCCGCGCCTCATTCATGAGCGGCCAGCTGCCCTCGCGCACAGGGGTCTATGACAACGCGGCCGAATTCGTCTCCTCGATCCCGACCTTTGCCCACCACCTGCGCGGCGCCGGCTACTACACCTGCCTGTCCGGCAAGATGCATTTCGTCGGACCTGACCAGTTGCACGGCTTCGAGGAGCGGCTGACCACCGACATCTATCCCGCCGATTTCGGCTGGACGCCGGACTACCGCAAGCCCGGCGAGCGCATCGACTGGTGGTACCACAATCTGGGTTCGGTGACCGGTGCCGGCGTTGCGGAGACCACCAACCAGATGGAGTATGACGACGAGGTCGTGTTCCTGGCCTCGCAAAAACTCTACCACCTTTCGCGCGAACAGGACGATGCGGACCGCCGGCCGTGGTGCCTCACCGTTTCGCTGTCCCACCCGCACGATCCCTATGTCGCGCGCAGACAGTACTGGGATCTTTACGAGAACTGCCAGGCGCTCGATCCAGAAACGCCATTCATCCCCTATGACGAGCAGGATACGCATTCGCAGCGGCTCTACCGCGCCAGCGACTATGCGGCCTTCGAGATCACGCCCGAGCAGGTGCGCCGTTCGCGGCGCGGCTACTTCGCCAACATCTCCTATGTCGACGACAAGCTCGGCGAGCTTGTGGATGTCCTGAACCGCACCCGCATGCTCGACGACACCATCATCCTGTTCTGCTCGGATCATGGCGACATGCTGGGCGAGCGCGGACTGTGGTTCAAGATGAGCTTCTTCGAGGGTTCGGCGCGAGTGCCGCTGATGATCGCCGGCAAGGGCGTGCCGGCCGGACTTGTCGAGGCCGCGGTCTCGAACCTCGACGTGACGCCGACGCTCTGCGACCTTGCCGGCATCGACATTGCAGCGATCGCGCCATGGACCGACGGCCAGTCGCTGCGGCCGCTGCTGGACGGCGAGGCGCGCACCGCGCCGGTGCTGATGGAGTATGCGGCGGAAGGCTCGTACGCGCCTCTGGTCGCCATCCGCGACGGCAATCACAAATTCGTCCATTGCGAGCTCGATGCGCCGCAGCTCTTCGATCTCGAAGCCGACCCGCTCGAGCGCGACAACCTCGCCGAGGATCAGGCGAATGCCGCCCTGGTCGCGGCCTTCATGGAAAAGGTCCGGGCGCGCTGGGACATGCAAGCCTTCGACGCCGCGGTTCGGGAGAGCCAGGCGCGCCGCTGGGTCGTCTATCCGGCGCTGCGCAACGGCGCTTACTATCCGTGGGACTTCCAGCCACTGCAGAAGGCCTCGGAGCGCTACATGCGCAATCACATGAACCTCGACAATCTCGAGGAGAGCAAACGGTATCCGCGAGGCGAATGATGGCAAGCGTTCTCGTTCCTAGCCTGGACCACCTCAAACAGGCCTATGCCGTCACGTCTGCGGCCACGCAGGTGACGCCGCTGCTGGAGTCGGCCGCCCTCGCCCGGGAAACCGGCGCGGCGCGCGTCTTCGTCAAGCCGGAGTCGTTGCAATGGGCGGGCTCCTTCAAGGTGCGCGGCGCCTACTGGCGGCTGAAACGGCTTTCGCCGGACGCGGCGAAGAAGGGTGTCGTCGCCTATTCCTCCGGCAATTTCGCGCAAGGGCTGGCGGCGGCCGGCCAGGCGCTCGGCATTCCCGTCACCATCGTGATGCCGATCGACGCCCCCGCAGCGAAACGCGACGCAACCGCCGGCTATGGCGCCCGCGTGGTGCTGACTGAGCATGGCGATCGCGCCCGCGAGGAGGTGGCCGCCGCCAAGGCGCGCGAAATCGCCGAGACGGAGCATCTCACCCTGCTTCATCCCTTCGACGATCCCGAAATCGTTGCCGGCCAGGCCGGCGCCGGGCTGGAGGCGCTCGACCAACTGGCGGCAAAGCAGGTGCACGCCGACCTGGTGTTTTGCTCGGTCGGTGGCGGCGGGCTGATCGGCGGCGTCTCGCTCGCTTTCCACTATCTGTCGCCGAAGACCGCGATCATCGCCGTCGAGCCCGAAGGTTTCAATGGCATGGGTTCCTCACTCGCGCATGGCGCGATCGAAACCATGCCGATCGGACCGAAATCGATCTGCGACGGACTGATGGCCAGGAAGCCCGGCGAGGCGCCCTTCGCGGCGGTCAGTACGGCTGGGGTTCGCGGCGTCACCGTCGACGACGGCTTGGTGCGGCGGGCGATGAAGATCGCCTTCGAGCGGATGAAGCTGGTGCTGGAGCCGTCGGGCGCGGCCTCGCTCGCGGCGCTCCTCGGCGGCAAGGTGAATGTGGCGGGCAAAACCGTCCTCGTGGTGGCTACCGGCGGCAATGTCTCGCTCGCCGATTTTATGGCGCATGTGAACAATGCTTGAAGCGGATTTCGTCATCATCGGCTCCGGCTCCGCCGGTTCGGCCATGGCCTATCGCCTGTCGGAAGACGGTAAGCATTCGGTGATCGTCATCGAGTTCGGCGGCACCGATATCGGGCCGCTGATCCAAATGCCGTCGGCGCTGTCGATTCCGCTCAACATGAGCCTCTATGATTGGGGTTTCGCCAGCGAACCGGAACCGCATCTCGGCGGCCGGGTGCTCGCCACGCCGCGCGGCAAGGTGATCGGCGGCTCGTCCTCAATCAACGGCATGGTCTACGTGCGCGGCCATGCGCGCGACTTCGACCACTGGGCCGAACAAGGTGCTGCCGGCTGGGGCTTTGCCGACGTGCTCCCCTATTTCAAGCGCATGGAGGATGCGAAAGGCGGCGAGGACGGGTGGCGCGGCCATGGCGGCCCGCTGCATGTGCAGCGCGGCACGCGCAGGAATCCGCTCTACGGCGCCTTCATGGAGGCCGGCCGCCAAGCTGGGTTCGAGCTCACCGACGACTATAACGGCTCGAAGCAGGAAGGCTTCGGGCCGATGGAGCAGACTATAATGAGGGGCCGCCGCTGGTCGGCCGCGAACGCCTATCTGAAGCCGGCGCTCAAGCGCAAGAATGTGAGTCTGGTCAAAGGCTTCGCCCGCCGCGTGGTGATCGAGAATCAACGCGCTGTCGGCGTCGAGATCGAAGCTAACAAAAAGATTCAGGTCGTTAAGGCGCGACGTGAGGTGATCGTCGCGGCATCGTCGATCAATTCGCCGAAGATCCTGATGCTGTCCGGCATCGGCCCGGGCGCGCATCTGCAGGAAAACGGCATCCAGGTGATTGCCGACCGTCCGGGCGTCGGTGGCAACCTGCAGGACCATATGGAACTCTATATCCAGCAGGAATCGACCAGGCCGATCACGCTCAATTCGGTGCTCAACCCATTCTCCAAGGCATTGATCGGGGCGCAGTGGCTGTTCTTCAGGACCGGTCTCGGCGCCACCAACCATTTCGAGGCGGCAGCCTTCGTGCGCTCGCAGGCCGGCATCGACTACCCTGATATCCAGTACCATTTCATACCGGCGGCGGTGCGCTATGACGGTAAGGCGGCGGCGAAATCGCACGGCTTCCAGGCGCATGTCGGGCCGATGCGCTCGAAGTCGCGCGGCTCGGTGACGCTGCGCTCGCCGGATCCGAAGGCCAAGCCGGTGATCCGCTTCAACTACATGTCGCATCCGGATGACTGGAGCGAGTTCCGCCACTGCATCCGGCTGACGCGCGAGATCTTCGGCCAGAAGGCTTTCGACGCCTTCCGCGGCAAGGAGATTTCGCCGGGCAGCCACGTGCAGAGCGATGACGAGCTCGACGACTTCATCCGCGAGCACGCCGAAAGCGCCTACCATCCTTGCGGCACCTGCCGGATGGGCCGCGCCGACGACCTCACCAGTGTCGTCGACCCGGAATGCCGGGTGATCGGCGTCCAGGGCCTGCGCGTCGCCGACTCCTCGATTTTCCCGCGGGTGACCAACGGCAATCTCAACGCGCCATCGATCATGACCGGCGAGAAGGCGTCGGATCATATCCTCGGGCGCACGCCACTGGCGCCGTCCAACCAGGAACCCTGGATCAATCCGCGCTGGCAGGTGGCGGACAGATAGGCCATTTTCGCGGACCAAGGTCCCCAGGCCGCGACAGCAAATCGGAGAAGAACCATGCGCGCCCAGCCAACGGCATCGCATTATGTCAACGGCCGCTACATCGAGGACGAAGGCGGCGCGCCGCTGCCGGTGATCTATCCGGCAACGGGCGAGACCATCGCCACGCTGCATTCGGCGACACCGAACGTGATCGAACTCGCGATCGAGGCTGCCCGCGCCGCGCAGCCGGCCTGGGCGCGGTTGAAGCCGGTCGAGCGCGGGCGCATCCTGCGCCGCGCCGCCGACATCCTGCGGGCGCGCAATGCCGACCTCGCGCGGCTGGAGACGCTCGACACCGGCAAAGCGATCCAGGAAACGCTGGTGGCGGATGCGCCATCGGCCGCCGACTGCCTCGAATATTTCGCCGGCGCGGTCGCAGCCTTCAACGGCGAGATGATCGACCTCGGCGGCCCTTTCGCCTATACGCGCCGCGAGCCGCTGGGCGTATGCGTGGGCATCGGCGCCTGGAACTATCCGATCCAGATCGCCGGCTGGAAGTCGGCGCCGGCTTTAGCCATGGGCAACGCCATGGTGTTCAAGCCGTCCGAGAACACGCCGCTTTCGGCGCTGGCCCTGGCCGAGATCTACAGCGAGGCGGGCCTGCCCGACGGGCTGTTCAACGTCGTGCAGGGCTACGGCGATGTCGGCGCCGGCCTCGTGGGTCATGATGTGGTGGCAAAGGTGTCGGTCACCGGCTCGGTGCCGACGGGCCGCAAGGTGCTGTCGCTGGCCGGCTCGAAGATGAAGCATGCGACGATGGAACTCGGCGGCAAGTCGCCGCTGATCGTCTTCGATGATGCCGATCTCGAAAATGCCATCGGCGGCGCCATGCTCGGCAACTTCTACTCGACCGGCCAGATCTGCTCCAACGGCACGCGCGTCTTCGTGCAGAAGGGCCTGCACAACCGGTTCGTCGAGCGGCTGGTGGAGCGCACCAAGTCGATCCGCATCGGCGATCCGCTCGATCCGGAAACGCAGATGGGACCGCTGGTCAACAAGGTCCAACAAGACAAGGTCGTTTCCTACATCGCCGTCGGCAAGCAGGGCGGGGCGACACTTGCCTGCGGTGGCAACGTGCCATCACTGCAGGGTTTCGAAGGCGGCTTCTTCATCGAGCCGACAGTGTTCACCGGCGTCACCGACGACATGCGCATCGCGCGCGAAGAGATCTTCGGGCCGGTGATGAGCGTGCTCAAATTCGACAGCGAGGACGAGGTGATCGAGCGCGCCAACAACAGCGAATTCGGCCTGGCGGCGGGCGTGTTCACACGCGACCTGCCGCGTGCCCACCGCGTCATCGCCGATCTGCAGGCCGGCACCTGCTGGATCAACGCCTACAATCTGACGCCGGTGGAAATGCCCTTCGGCGGCGTCAAGCAGTCCGGCATCGGGCGGGAGAATTCGCTGGCGGCGCTGGCGCAGTATTCGCAGCTGAAGGCGGTCTATGTGGAGACCGGGGACGTGGTAGCGCCTTATTGACAGATCACGAACGCCGGCGGGACAGCGCCCCCCTCTGTCCTGCCGGACATCTCCCCCACTTGGGGGGAGATTGGCAGCTTGGGCGCCTCACTCTCTTCTACGATGTTGGCGATTGGCGAAATCCATCGGCGACATCTGATCTCCCCCCTCGTGGGGGAGATGTCCGGCAGGACAGAGGGGGCGCGAAGGAACGAGGCGTCCGCGCGTCTGCTCCTAACGTCACCCCTTCTCCGCCGTCCCGTCCAAATACTGCGTCAGCGCATAGACCAGATGGTAGAAGATGCTGGCCGGCACGTCGGTGGCGAGCGAGCGGCCGCGCTCGTCGATGCGGTCGATCCAGAGGCCGAGCGGCGCCGGATCGATGTGCCAGCGGAACAGGCGGCCGACGCGGGCCTCGATCTCGGGCTTGAGGTCGGGCCCGCCGGAGCCGTCGAGCGCGATGGCCGCCTTAACCGCTTCGGCCTGCGGCCAGCTGCGCGAGACCGTGTCGAGCGGCAGCCCCTGGCGAGAGACGGCGCCGTAGGACAGGCCGGTCGCGCGGTTCAGGCCGTTGGCGACGGCCGAGGCGTAGAGCTTACGGGCGAATCCATTCAAGTCGGTCTGGCCGCTGCGGGCGGCGAAGTCGATGAGCAGCGAGGCCCATTCGAAATGGTGGCCCGGCTCGGTCCAGCTGCCCTTCTCACCCGCCACCGGCTTCCAGTCGTCGTCGAAATATTCGCCGAGCGTCCAGCTTTCGGCATCGAAGAAGTGGCTGCGGAACAGATCGATGATGCGCGAGGCACGGCGCAGATAGGCACGCTCGCCGGTCGCCCGATGCCAGGCCAGAAAGGCCTCGAGCAGATGCATGTGCGGGTTGGAGCGCCGCTCGCCTTCGCCGTTCGAGGTTTCGAGAAAGCCGGTCATGCGGGTGTCCTCGAGATGGGCGTCGAGGAAGGCGAAGGTCTCTTCGCCGAGCCGCAACGCGTCTGCATGGCCCGACATATGGGCATGCGCCAGCGCGAGCAGCACGCAGGAATGATCGTAGGCGTCCTCGACCGGGTCGGCGACCGAGCCGTCGACATTGAGCGTGCGCACCCAGCCGCCCCTCTCGGTGCGGCCCCGGCCTGCCATGAAGTCGATGCCATGGGCGATCAACCGGTCGGCGGGACCGTCCCAGCCGCGCTCCTTGGCGACGGCGAAAGCGTAGACCTGGCGCGCCTGGGTGCGCATGCGCTTCGGCTTCATCAGCGGCGCAGTGTCGAAGCCCAGTGCCTCATGGAAGCCGCCGTGGCGCTCGTCGACGCCGATGGTCGACCACAGCGGCAGCGTCTCCTCGAACAGCCAATGCCGCACGCGCCGCCGCCAGGCGCCGCTCTCGATGACACGATCATGCGCCGGCGTGAACCGCGTCTCCAGCCGACCGGACTTCTCCAACTGCTCGACGATCTTCTTGACGTGCTGGCTGTGGCCGACCGGCGCGACGAAGGTGGCGTCGGCGGTGGAGACGATGGCGACGTCCTTCATGCCGATCGCCGACAGCAGGCGGCCGTCGCCGCGGATGTAGGAGTTCTCGCAATCGATGGCGACGACATCGCCGAGAATGACATTGCCGTGCTTGTCGGAGGGGCCGACATCGAGCAGCGACTGCCAGGAGCCAAGATCGTTCCAGCGGAAGCCGGCCGGCACCATGGCAATGTCCCTGGCCCGCTCCATGACCGCATAGTCGATCGAGGTCGAGGGAATGGCCGAGTAGAGGTCCAGCGGCATATAGAGGCCGGAGAGATCCGACGTCGCTGCCTGATATGCAGCTTCCGTCGCCTGCCAGATCCTGGGCTCGAAAGCCGCGAAGGCATCGCGCATGGCGCCGGCGCGAAACAGGAAGATGCCGGTGTTCCAGTAGAAGGTACCGGCCTCCAGATAGGCTTTCGCGGTGGCGAGATCGGGCTTCTCTACGAAGCGCGAGACGTCGAACACACCAGCGCTCTCGGTGGCCACCTCGATATAGCCATAGCCGGTCTCGGGCTGCGTCGGCTTGATGCCGAACACAACCAGACGGCCGGCGTCGGCCGCCGCAGCGCCGGCCTCGACGCTTTGCCAGAATTGCTTCGCGGTCGAGATCTCGTGGTCGGAGGGCACCACCAGCATGAGCTCGTCGCCATATTCGGAAAGCGTGCGCAGCGTGGCCAGCGCCACGGCGGCGGCGGTGTTGCGTCCCGTCGGCTCGAACAGCGGGCCACCGCCGGCAAGATCGAAAACGGCGAGATCGGCACGGACGCGCTCGGCATGGCGTTCGGAGGCGATGAGGAAGATCGGCGTCTCCCCTTCCGGCCGTGCCGCCAGCCGGCGCAAGGTTTTGGCCAGCATCGAGCCGTCGCCGGAAAGATCGTGGAACTGCTTGGGGTTGTCCTCGCGCGACAGCGGCCACAGCCGCGAGCCAACGCCGCCGCTCATGACGAAACTGACGATGCGCTGGCTCATGGACGCGCCTTGCTAAAAAGTCTGGTTGTAGACGCCGACTTCCGGATTTCGGCGCAGCACGGCGTCGACAGCATCGAACATCTGCCGGCGCCGTTCCGACGATATCGGGCTCTCAACCACCACGACAAGCTCCGGCTTGTTGGAGGAGGCCCTCACCAAACCCCAGGTGCCGTCCTCGGCGACGACGCGCACACCGTTGACGGTGATGAGCGCGGCAATTTTTTGGCCGGCGAACTCGGCGCCCCCGTGCCGCATCGCCTCGAAGGCAGCGACCACGCGCTCGACCACGCCATACTTCACCTCGTCGGCACAGTGGGCCGACATGGTCGGCGTGCCGAAGGTCAATGGCAGGGCACGGTACAGATCGGCCATCGAGCTTTGCGGATTGCGGTCGAGCATCCGGCAAACCGCGATCGCGGTGATCAGCCCGTCGTCATAGCCGCGGCCGATCGGTGGATTGAAGAAGAAATGGCCGGACTTCTCGAAGCCGGCGACGGCACCAAGCTCGGCAACGCGCCGCTTGATGTAGGAATGGCCGGTTTTCCAATAGTCGGTCCTGGCACCGTTGTTGCGAAGCACCTCATCCGTATTGAACAAGCCCGTCGACTTGACGTCGACGACGAAAGCCGAGCCCGGACGCTGACTGGAGATGTCGCGCGCAAGCATGAGGCCAACCTTGTCGGCAAAGATCTCGTTGCCCTCATTGTCGACGACGCCGCAGCGGTCGCCGTCGCCGTCGAAGCCCAGCCCGACATCGGCGCCCGTCTCCCGCACCTTTTTGCTGATGGCATGCAGCATCTGCATGTCCTCGGGATTCGGATTGTAGCGCGGGAAGCTGTGGTCGAGTTCGACATCGAGCGGGACCACCTCGCAGCCGATGCGTGCCAGCGCTCCCGGCGCGAAGGCACCGGCGGTGCCGTTGCCGCAGGCGCAGACGACCTTGAGCTTTCTCGATATGTGCTTGTCCCGAGTGAGGTCATCGAGATAGGTCGCGCGGAAGCCGGAGACGAATTCATAGGCGCCGCCGCCGGCTAGGTCGAAGTCGGCTTCGAGCACGATCTTCTTGAGCGCGCTCATCTCCTCGGGACCGAAGGTCAGCGGCCTCGCCGCGCCCATCTTGACGCCGGTCCAGCCATTCTCGTTGTGCGAGGCGGTGACCATGGCAACGGAGGGTGTGTCGAGCGCGAACTGAGCGAAATAGGCCATCGGCGACAAAGCGAGGCCGATATCCTTCACCCGCGCGCCCGCCGCCATCAGGCCGCAGACCAGCGCCAGCTTGATGGATAGCGAATAGGAGCGGAAATCATGGCCGGTGACGATGTCCGACCCACCGCCGAGGCGTCTGATCAGCGTGCCCAGGCCCATGCCGAGCGCCTGGACGCCGATCAGGTTGAGTTCCGGCGCTTGTGTCGAGCCGGGATGGCCGAACCACCAGCGCGCGTCATACTCGCGGAAGCCCGACGCCTTGATCAGCGCCGAGGTCTCGAATTCGAAGCTGTTGGGGCGGGCTTCGCCGATCATCGTCAGGGACAAAATCTGAAACTCCACAGGTCCGAAAGGACGATTTATCGAGGTGACGGCCTATCACACAAGGTTTTAAGTCGGTGTTTATCGGAGGGCGAAATCCCACGGCTTCAGGGCAAGTTTCGGGAAAGCAAGGAAATGCGACACAACTGCAGCCATTGACGCTTGCAGGATCGGAAAGTGGCGGCTATAAGCCCGCGGTCTGGTCACGGAGTGTAGCGCAGTCTGGTAGCGCACATCGTTCGGGACGATGGGGTCGCAGGTTCAAATCCTGCCACTCCGACCAGAAAAAACAAGCACTTAGCTTTCCCGCAAAATCCGACCTACCTGAAACGCCCAAGTCACGGCAGGCGATCAGTCCCACGGTTTGCTCCGGCGCGATCGCAATCGCCACGCGGTTAGCGCCGGCGCCGCGAAGCTCACAGGCGACCGCGCATGGGCTGCGCCGGCTCTCGGCAGGACATGCCAAGATGGTATCGGCCCGTGCCAGAATGGTTCGTAATACACCGCCCCCTTTGATAACAGGCCGGCAACATAGCTTAGCGAGCTTTTGGCCATGATCAAACAGTCCGCCGCGATCATCCCTGAAACGGTCGCGAAGATATCCGAATTCAGCTCGAACTCGCAGAATTCGGCGAGCATCCCGAAGTCGGACGGTTCTCCCTGGGAAAAGACGACGACCCGATGTCCAGGGCGATCGGCGAGCACGCGCTTGATGTTGTCAAGCGCGGTTGCGTTGCTCGTCAGCCGCTGAGCGGCCGCCGGGTTGCCGACCACATCGCCACGCCTGATGTGAACCGCAATGGTGGGTCTTTCAAATGTTCGTTGCGGCAATAGGAGACGAGCGCGCAACTCCTCGGCAAGCGCCGGATACATCCCGAGATGGCGCTCGGCGAAATTGTGAAAGTGCTGCTCGGCAACAACAGCCGGAACCCCCCGATACTCCTTGTTGAATGCGCCTGCGCTGATGGTCGGAACACCGTGGGGAACGCAAGGCTTGCTGAAGCCTAGATTGAAAGCCGCTTCCCATTCGGCCGCGAAAGCCTCCGCGTCACGACCATGCTCGACGCGTCTGAACGGCGAATGGAAATAAGGAATTCCGGTCACCCGCGAGAAAAGAAGCGCAGACATCACGGCATGGACCTGTGCGCCGCCGCCGTCCTGTTTTCCCACGCAGGTTATGCCGAGCAGCGACTTCTTCGCCTGCGCGGAGAAATTTTGCATACCTCGTTGAGTGAAGTTGCGTTTGAACAGAAACACAGGGGTTGGACCTATTGAACTGGCACATAAGGCTGAAAACCTATTACGTCTCAAGTGTTTTCGCGCGAGCTTCGCGGGGTCGGAATGCAAGCCGTGGTCGCTTGCGTCGCCCATAGTGCTCGACAGCAGACCCACACTTTGGCCTAATGGGGCGCGATCGACCGCGATGCGTGCGCAGAACCATCGGAACAAGTGAGACCGGGTGCGATATGAAATTGACGCGAACGGCCATTTTGCCGATGACCGCCATGCTGCTTGTTGCAGCAGGCTGTTCCTCCACTGTCGCGTCGATCAGCCCGGCGAAATACGACAGGATGAGTTGCACCGAGCTCAACAGCGCGCTTGGCGAGACCGCCACCGAGATCTCGCAGGTCGCGATCACCCGCGGCAAGGTCGCCAACACCAGCGTGCCGCACTGGCTGCTCGGCGGCGAGAGCGTGAAGACGGTGGTCGCCAATCGCGAGACGGCCCGGATCGAACGGCTGCAGCAACAGCAGCACGCTCTTGTCGCGGCGCGGAAGCAAAGGTGCCCGTCCTCGCGATGAGCGGCGCAGCGCGAAAATGAACAGCACGGCGCCACGTGGCGCCCGCCTCAGGCGCTCATCCTGAACCTGGTCGTATCGATCGCAGCGTTCATCAGCGTCTGGGTGTAAGCGGCCTGCGGATTGCCGAAGATCTCCTCGGCCGGCCCTTCCTCGACGATTTTTCCCTGCTTCATCACGATGATGTAGTCGGCCATGGCGCGCACCACGGCGAGGTCATGACTGATGAAGAGGTAGGACAGCTCATTGTCGGCCTGCAGCTTGCGCAAAAGCTCCACGATCTGCTTCTGCACCGAGCGGTCGAGCGCCGAGGTCGGCTCGTCCAGCACCACGACTTTCGGCTTCAGGATCATGGCGCGGGCGATGGCGATGCGCTGGCGCTGGCCGCCGGAGAATTCGTGCGGATAGCGATTGCGCGCGTTGGGGTCGAGGCCGACCTCGCGCAGCGCCTCGACCGCGCGCTGGTCGCGCTGCTTGCTGGTGAGCGACGGCTCATGCACCAACAGCCCTTCGGTGATGACCTGGCCGACCGTCATGCGCGGCGACAGCGAGCCGAACGGATCCTGGAAGACCAGTTGCAGTTCGCGGCGCAGCGGCCGCATCGCCCGGCGGTCCGCTTCGGAGATGTCGCGGTCGCCGAAGCGGATGACGCCGTCGCTGGGCAGGAGCCGGAGCAGCGCGCGGCCGAGCGTCGATTTGCCGGAGCCCGACTCGCCGACGATGCCGATCGTCTGGTTGCGCCTCAGCCGGATCGAGATCTTGTCCACCGCGCGCAGCATCAGCGGCTCGCCGCCGAGAAAGCCGCCGCCGATCTTGAAAACCACCTCGACGTTGCGGCCTTCGAGCAGCACTGGCGCGTTGGCGGGCGGCGGGCCCTTGGTGCCGCTCGGCTCGGCCGCGAGCAGCATCTTGGTGTAGGCGTGCTGCGGATTGGCAAATAGCGCTTCCGCCTCGCCCTCCTCCACCACCTCGCCCTGGCGCATGACATAGACGCGATCGGCGAAGCGGCGAACGATACCGAGATCGTGGGTGATGAAGACGATCGCCATCCCGAGCTTGCGCTGCAGCTCGGCGAGCAGCATCAGGATCTGCGCCTGAATGGTGACGTCGAGCGCGGTCGTCGGCTCGTCGGCGATCAGGATGTCGGGATCGTTGGCCAAGGCCATGGCGATCATGACGCGCTGGCGCTGCCCGCCCGACATTTCATGCGGATAGGACTTCATCCGCCGCTCGGGATCGGGAATGTGCACCAGCCTCAGCAGCTTCAGCGCTTCTTCGCGGGCCGCCTGAGCGTCCAGGCCACGATGCCGGCGGATCGGTTCGATCAGCTGGTTGCCGATGGTATAGAGCGGGTCGAGCGAGGTCATCGGCTCCTGGAAGATCATGCTGATCTTTCGGCCACGCACCTTGTTGAGCTCACTCTTGGTCATGGTCAGCAGGTTCTGGCCGCGATAGTCGACAGCGCCCGTGGCCTCGCCGTTGGAAGAGAGCAGGCTCATCGCCGCCATCATCGTCTGGCTCTTGCCGGAGCCGGATTCGCCGACGACGGCGACCGTCTCGCCGGCATTGACCTTGATGTTGATGCCCTTCACCGCCTCGACCGTGCCGTCGAGGGTCTGGAAGCGGACGCGCAGGTCCTTGACGCTGAGAATCGTTTCGGAAGCCATGTCAGCGATCCCCATCCTTATCGATCTTTCGGGTCGAGCGCATCGCGCAGGCCGTCGCCGACGAAGTTCAGCGCAAACAGCGTCGAAACGAGGAAGAAGGCGGGAAACAGAAGCAGCCAGTTGGCGGTGCCGATGTTCTTGGCGCCGACCGAGATCAGCACACCCCAGCTGGTCATCGGCTCCTGCACGCCAAGGCCGAGGAAGGAGAGGAAGCTTTCCAGGATGATCACCTGCGGCACGAGCAGCGTCATGTAGATGACCACCGGGCCGAGCAGGTTGGGGATGACATGGCGCAGCAGAATGCCGCGCTGGCCGACGCCCATCGCTTCGGCCGCCTGCACATATTCCTGCCTTCGGATCGACAGCGCCTGGCCGCGCACGATGCGCGCCATGTCGAGCCACAGCACTGCCCCCACGGCCAGGAACATGAGCACGAAGTTGCGGCCGAAGAACACCACCAGCATGATGACGAAGAAGATGAAAGGCAGCGAGTAGAGCACGTCGACAATGCGCATCATGACCTCGTCGATCCTGCCGCCGGCAAAGCCGGCCGTCGCGCCGTAGATGACGCCGATGACGCCGGCGACGACGCCGGCAAGCAGGCCGATGGCCAGCGAAATGCGCCCGGCCATCAGCGTGCGCGAAAGCAGATCGCGTCCGGTGTTGTCGGTGCCGAAGACGAAATATTGCTGCTTGACGGCAGAACTCATCGTGGCTTCGAGCCCGTCAGGCGACTTGCTCTCGATCCTGGTGCCGTCGAAGGCGTCGGAGCGGTCGAGATAGCGGATGCTGCGATCGTCGATGGGCTTCTTGGACGTGACGGTGACTATGATGCGGTCACCGTCCTGGTGCCAGTCCTTGATGTCGACACGCATGCGCTTGATCGCGTCGGTCAGCGCGCCCTGGATCATGTCGGGTTTCGGATAGGCCGATAGGCTCGGCGGCGTGCGCACGTAGTCGCCGTAGATGGTGGTGTATTCATGCGGCACGAACCACGGACCGAACACGCTGATGACAGCGATCAACGCCAGGTAATAAAGGCTGAGCATGGCGGCGCGATTGCGCTTCAGCCGCGCCCAGGCATTGCCCCATAGCGAGCGGCCGACGATCGGCTCCGGAACGGCTGCTGCAAGGTCAGTCATAGCGCACCCTCGGATCAACGACCGCGTAAAGAAGATCGACGATCAGGTTGAAGACGATAGTGAAGAGCGCGATCACCACCACGGTGCCCATGACCAGCGTATAGTCGCGGTTGAGCGCGGCATCGACGAAATAGCGGCCGACGCCCGGGATGGAAAAGATCGTCTCGACGATGATCGAGCCGGTCAGCAGCGCCGCCGCCGCCGGGCCGGTGAAGGAGACGATCGGCAGCACGGCGCCGCGCAGCGCGTGCTTGACCACCACCGACCAGTCGGAGAGACCGAGCGCGCGGGCAGTGCGGATGTGGTGGGAGCGCAGGCTTTCAATCATCGAGCCGCGCATCAGGCGCGCGACGATGGCGATCTGCGGCAGGGCCAGCGTCAGCACCGGGCCGACCTTGTTGATGAAGGCGCCGTCGCCCCAGCCGCCGATCGGCAACAGCTTCCATGAAAGCCCGAAGACGAGCTGGATCACCGGCGCGATGACGAAGGTCGGGATGGTGCTGCCGGCGGTGGCTAGAGCAATCACCGAATAATCGGCTATCTTGTTCTGGTTAAGCGCCGCGATCGTGCCAAGGATGCTCCCGAGCAGCAGAGCCAGCACCAGCGCCGACGAGCCGAGCTGCACGGAGATCGGCAGGCCCTTGGCGAAGAGTTCGGTGACGGTGAAGTCAGGCAAATTGTAGCTCGGGCCGAAATTGCCGCGCAAAAGATTGCCGAGATAGTGGACATATTGCAGCCAGAGCGGATCGTTGAGGCCGAACTGGGCTTCGAGATTGGCCCTGATTTCAGGGCTCAGGCCCCGCTCCTGGTTGAACGGACCGCCTGGCGCGACACGGATCAGGAAGAACGCCACCGTCACGATGACGAATAGCGTCGGGATGGCGGTCAGAAGCCGCCGGAAGACATAACGCAGCATCGGCGCCCCGCTTCAGCCAGGGCGACAGCTCTCCAGACGAGACCGTGGCGCGCTGGCATCTTCAATCTTCGCACCGGGTAGCCTGAAAATCCAACCAGACTTTTGGCGCGGTACGTCGACGGACCGCAGCCGCCGCTCCCGAAAGGGAGCGGCGGCACGGCCAAGGTTTCTCGTCAGTCCTTGGAGATGAAGCGGGACGGATGGATGTCCATCACATTGTCGTCGAAGCCATGCAGCTTCGACGAAACGATGTCGTGGAAGCTGTAGTAGAGAAGCGGTATCTGGCCGACGTCGTCGACAAGGACTCGCTCGGCCTCGGCGAGGTCCTTCATACGCTCCTCGGGCTTGCCGCCGGCGGCGGCTGCCTTGTCCATCGCGGCCTCATAGGCCGGGCTGTTATAGTCCGAGTAGTTGTTGCCGCTCGCCTTGCGCGAGATGCCGAGGAAGGTCTCCGGATCCTTGTAGTCGGCGATCCAGGCGGCACGGGCGACGTCGTAATTGCCCTTCTGCTCGAGGAAGCTGTAGTGGGTCTTGGTGTCGGTGTTGAGCAGCGTCACCTCGACGCCGAGCGGCTTCAGCTGTTCCTGGATGGCGACCGCCGTGTTCTTGTGGTTCTCCGAGGTGTTGTAGCGGATCTCCATCTTCAGCGGGTGCTCGGGCGTATAGCCGAGTTTCTCGAGGATTTTCTTGGCAGCGTCCTCGCGGTCGATCTGCGACATGTCGGCATATTTGGCCAGTGCCGGCGTGTAGCCCTCGATCCCCGGAGGCACCATCGAATAGCCGGGCAGCATCGAGTTCTGCCAGACCTTCTCGGCGAGGAAGTCGCGATCGATCGCCATCGAGATGGCGTTGCGCAGCTCGACATTGTCCCACGGCGCCTTGTCGGTCTTGATCGCATAATAGTAGGTGCCGAGATATGGCCCGACGCGGACCTGGTCGCCGAATTTGGTCTTGAGATCGGCGAGTTGTTCGGTCGGCAGGTCACCATAAGAGTCGAGTTCGCCGGCCTCGAAGCGCTTCATCGCCGACGAGCGGTCCTCGGTCGGGATATAGTTGACCACATCCATCTTGACGCTGCCGGCGTCCCAGAATTTCGGATTCTTGACCAGCTTGAGATGATCGTTGGGCACCCATTCGGCCAGCGTGTAGGCGCCGTTGGAAACGAGCTTGCCCGGCTTGATCCAGTCGGCGCCGAGCTTGTCGATCGAGGCCTTGTTGACCGGATAGGTCGCCTGATGGGTCAGCATTTCCAGGAAGTAGGGCGTCGGCGCCTTGAGCGTGACCTCAAGGGTATTTGCGTCAATCGCCTTGACGCCCATGTCCTCCGGCTTACCCTTCTTGGTGTTGAAGTCCTCGGCGCCCTTCACCGGGTAGAGCATCGAGGCGTATTCGGCCGCTGTGGCCGGATCTTCCAGCCGATGGAACGAATAGACGAAGTCTTCCGCCGTCACCGGGCTGCCATCCGACCAGAGACCGTCCTTGCGCAGCTTGAAGGTGTAGACCAACCCGTCGTCGGACACTGTCCAGCTTTCGGCGGCGCCCGGAATGAGGTTCGTCTTCTGGTCATGCATGACGAGGCCCTGGAACATATCGCGTATGATATCGGCTTCGTAGACCGTCGACGTCTTGTGCGGATCGACCGTCTCCGCCTCGGCGGCGGATCCGCGGTTGTAGACGGTCTCGGCGAAGGCCGGCGTGTAGAAGGTGCCGGTGGCCAAGACCAGGGTGGTGGCGAACACGGTCGCCTTCAGCATATTTTTGAGCATGAAGTCTCTCCCTTTCGGCGCAGCCCCTCAACCACGCCTTTTACGTGTTGACGCCCGGAGCCATTCAATGGGCCCTTTTTGAGCGTGCCGCCGGTTCCCCCCGGCGACTGGTGGCTGGAGACTAGATAGAGCGAAACCTTATTTCAACCACCCGCTGCTTGACGTTGAGTAAGCAGTACCTCGCTAAAACAGCGATATCTAATGCCTAAGCTTGCGGCTCAACTTGGCGCAGCTTTCGCCGCTTCAGCCGTTTATGATTTTTGCAGGCAGGTTTGGTCATAGTCCTGACCATCCCGAAGGAACGTCGACGGGTCGAATTCGCGATGCTGATCGGTCTTCATCGCGCTGTCGCCGGCATGGGCCCAGGAAATCTACTCCGGCGGCGTGATCAGGCGATCCGTCCGAGGAAGCAGCCCAAGGCCGGCAGCGCAAGCACCCCCTCGTCAAGAACTCCGCCAGCATCCACCGCGAGTTCGATCGGTTCGACGACAGCAATATCGGGCGGCAGAGCCCAGCCAGCGTCCGCGGCGGCAAAATTGAAGAGGCACAACAGACTTTCACCATCGCGCTCGCGGACGAACGCCAGCACATCGCCCTCGGCGTCGAGAAAACGGATCGAGCCGCCAACCAGCGCAGCATGGCGCTTGCGCAGGGCCAGGATCGACCGATAGGCGGCAAGGACCGACCGCTCCTCGCCGTTCTGCACGTAGACTGCGCGGTCACGATGCGCCTGCGGAACCGGCAGCCATGGCTTGGCGGTAGAGAAGCCACCGTTCTCGGCGCCCGCTTCCCAGACCATCGGCGTGCGGCAGCCGTCCCTGCCCTTCACGCCAGGCCAGAAGCGGATGCCCAGCGGATCGCACAGGTCCTCATAGGCAAGCTCGGCTTCGTCCAGCCCAAGCTCTTCGCCCTGGTAGAGGCAGATCGAGCCGCGCAGGCAGGCAAGCAGAGCTATCGAGAATTTAGCCACCGCATCCGGATTTTCTCCTGGCCGCGTCCAGCGGCTGACGTGGCGGACAACGTCGTGGTTGGAGAAGGCCCAACAAACCCAACCGTCGGCAACCGCATTCTCGAACGCCTCGACGCAGCCGCGCACATGCGCGGCCGAGAATTGCGGACCGAGCAGGTCGAAGGTGTAGCACATCTGCAGCTTGTCGCCGCCGGACGTGTAGGCGGCAAGCGTCTGCAGCGATCGGTCCTCATCTCCCACCTCGCCGACGGCGGCGCGATCGGGATACTCGTCCAGCAGCGCGCGGAAGCGTTTCAGGAAATCGAGGTTTTCCGGCCGCGTCTTGTCGAAGAGATGCTCCTGGAAGGCATAGGTAGTGGTTGCGCCATTGGTGCCGGCGACGCTCGCGGCGAGCGGCGGGTTGTCGCGCAGCCAACGGTCATGGAAATAATAGTTGACCGTGTCGAGCCGGAAGCCGTCGACGCCGCGCTCCAGCCAGAAGCGCACGGTGTCGAGCAGCGCGTCCTGCACTTCCGGATTGTGGAAGTTGAGGTCCGGCTGCGCGGCCAGGAAATTGTGCATGTAGTATTGCCGGCGCGTGGCATCCCATTCCCAGGCTGGGCCACCGAAGAGAGATTGCCAGTTGTTTGGTGCACTGCCGTCCGGTTTGGCGTCGGCCCAGACATACCAATCGGCCTTGGCACTGTCGTCGCCGGCCCGGCTCTCCACGAACCATTCGTGCTTGTCCGACGAATGCGAGATCACCTGGTCGATGATGAGTTTCAGGCCGAGCCG
The DNA here is from genome assembly GCF_003952525.1 of Mesorhizobium sp. M3A.F.Ca.ET.080.04.2.1. NCBI lineage: Bacteria > Pseudomonadati > Pseudomonadota > Alphaproteobacteria > Hyphomicrobiales > Phyllobacteriaceae > Mesorhizobium > Mesorhizobium sp. M3A.F.Ca.ET.080.04.2.1. The sequence continues at coordinate 1,733,782 of NZ_CP034451.1, forward strand.
GTGCGCCTCGGCAACCAAGGCGTCGAAATCCTCCAGCGTGCCGAACATCGGATCGACGTCGCGGTAATCCGACACGTCATAGCCCATGTCGGCCATGGGCGACTTGAAGAAGGGCGAGAGCCAGATGGCATCGACCCCGAGCGAAGCGACATGGGCGAGCCGCGCGGTGATGCCCTTGAGGTCGCCGCTGCCGTCGCCGGTCGAGTCCTGAAAGGAGCGCGGATAGATCTGGTAGATGACGCAGCCGCGCCACCATTCGGCCTCTCGTTCGGCATTGCCCGCAGCCATCACGAACCCTTCCTGGCGCGGGCCTTTTCGGCCCGCTGCTCGATCATCAAACTCACACTGCGGCCGGCGAGCGGCCGCGCAATATCGACCGGCTGCGCTTCGATCGCCGGCCGCCACTCGAAACCATCCCGGACCGGCAAGGTGAAGAGGCATTGCCGGCGGTCGCCATTGATGATGACGGCAAGGCGGCCGCCACCGCTGTCGCCGAGCAGCATGACGAGGCGATGTCGCGCCGGATCATGCCAGTCGCCATCGCCAAGCGGCGCGCCCGTCTCGGTCAGCCAGACGACGTCCGGAATGTCTGAACCATCTGCCGGCTTTCCGGTCAGGAATCGCGTATCCGAGAGCACCGGAAAAGCGCGGCGCAGTGCCGACAGCGCTGCCGTGTACTGCTCCAGCGCCTGATCGCGGCCGGCCCAGTCGACCCAGGTGACGGCATTGTCCTGCGCATAGGCGTTGTTGTTGCCTTTCTGACTGCGGCCGAACTCGTCGCCGGCGGTAAGCATGATGGTGCCGCGCGAGGCAAAGAGCGTGGCAAGCAGCGCGCATTGGTCATTGAAGCGAGCCTTGGCGACCGCGGTGTCATCGGTCTCGCCCTCGACGCCGTTGTTCCAGGACAGATTGTCATTGTGGCCGTCACGGTTCTGCTCGCCATTGGCCGCGTTGTGCTTGCGTTCATAGGCGACGATGTCGGCCAGCGTCATGCCGTCATGCGCGGCGATGAAATTGACACTGCGGCTCACCGGCTGCCCATCCTTGCCGAACACGTCGGAGGAGCCGGCAAGCCGGGTGGCTAAAGCACCGACTGCGCCGGAATCGCCGCGCCAGAAGCGCCTGACATCGTCACGGCAGCGGTCGTTCCATTCCAGATATGGCGGCCGAAAATTGCCGAGCTGGTAGCCGTTAGGACCAATATCCCACGGCTCGGCGATCAGCACCCGGTCGGCCAGGACGGGATCGCCAGCGATGGCCTGGAGCAGCGGCGCACTCGGGTCGAAGGCGCCGTCGACCCGGCCAAGCACCGGCGCAAGGTCAAAGCGAAAACCGTCGACGCCGGCATGGCGGACGAAATGGCGCAGCGTGTCGAGCACCATCTGCTGCACGGCCGGATGATCGCAGGCGACGGTGTTGCCGGTGCCGGTGTCGTTTACCAATCGGCCGTCCGGCTGGTGCCTGAAATAGGCCTCAGCGTCGAGGCCGCGCAGCGACAGCGTCGGGCCCAACCTGTCGCTTTCGCCGGTGTGGTTGAGGACGAGGTCGAGGATGGTGCCGACGCCCGCTTCGCCCAGCGCGGCAACGGTGTCGCGCAACTCCTGCAGGCCGCCGGGAGCCAGCCGTGGGTCGATCGCCATGAAGGTGACGGGGTTGTAACCCCAGGCGTTGCTGAGCCCCAGCGGCGGGAGATGCCGCTCGTCGATGGAAGCGGTGATGGGCATGAGCTCGACAGCGGAGACACCGAGACGCTTCAGATGCTCGATCACGGCCGGATGGGCGAGCGCCGCGATGGTGCCGCGCTGCGCCTGCGGCACGTCCGGATGCAGCTTGGTGAAGGAGCGGACGTTGAGCTCGTAGATCAGGCCGCCGGGCTGGAACAATGGTGGGCCCGCGAGGAGCGGCTGCGGAGGCGCACACGCTACTGTCTTCGGCATCAATGGTGCCGTATCGGCACCCTCGTTGCGTTTGGCGGCAAGTCGCCAGTGGTATTGATAGGACCGGTCGATCTCGGCGGCATAAGGATCGGCGAGAAGCTTGTCCGGATCGAACCAAAGGCCGCGCTCGGGCGCATAGTCGCCGTCGGCGCGCAAACCGTAACGGGTGCCTTCGGCCAGACCGGAGACAAAGAGCGCATGCAGGCCTTCGCCTTCCGGCTTCAGTTCCAGTCGCTCGATCTCGCGCGCGCCGGCATCGTCGAAAATCGAGACCCACAGGCGCCTCGCCGACGACGACCAGACGGCAAAGCGGGTGCCTTCGGGAGTGATGGTTGCGCCGAGGTTGGTCAAGCAAGCGCCTCCCCTTCTCCCCTTGTGGGAGAAGGTGGATCGGCGCTCAGCGCCGAGACGGATGAGGGGTGTTGGAAGAAATGAAGCACCGGCAGTCCGACCACCGGGTTGCGCCAAGCTGGAGCACCCCTCATCCGTCGCCTTCGGCGACACCTTCTCCCACAAGGGGAGAAGGGGGAGCCGCGCAACACCACCCTCAAGTAATCACGCTCGGCTTGTTGCGGCCGGTGTGGCTCTTGATGCCGGCGATGTCGTCGGCGGCGGCGATGAGGTCGGCGAGCGCTTCCTGGGTATCGAGACCGTGGCGGCTCTTGTCGGGCTCATAGCGCTCGATATAGACGCGCAGCGTCGCTCCGGACGTGCCGGTGCCGGAGAGGCGGAAGACGACGCGCGAGCCGCCCTCGAATAGAATCCTGATGCCCTGGTTTTTGCTCACCGAGCCGTCGACGGGATCGTGATAGGCGAAGTCGTCGGCGCTGGCGATCTTCATGCCACGTACGCTGGTGCCGGGCAGCGAGCTGAGCTTGGCGCGCAGTTCGTCGACCAATGCGTTCGCGCGGTCGGTCTCGACCTCCTCATAGTCATGGCGCGAATAGTAATTGCGACCATAGGTCTCCCAATGCTTGGTGACGATGTCCTTGCAGCTCTCGCCGCGCACGGCGAGAATGTTGAGCCACAAAAGCACCGCCCACAGCCCGTCCTTCTCGCGCACGTGGTTCGAGCCGGTGCCGGCGCTTTCCTCGCCGCAGATCGTCGCCATGCCGGCGTCGAGCAGGTTGCCGAAAAACTTCCAGCCGGTCGGAGTCTCGTACATGCCGACGCCGAGCTTCTCGGCGACCCGATCGGCGGCGCCACTGGTCGGCATCGAGCGGGCGATGCCCTTCAGCCCTTCCTTGTAGCCCGGCGCCAGATGCGCGTTGGCGGCCAGCATCGCGAGCGAATCCGACGGGGTTACGAAGATGCCCTTGCCGATGATCAGATTGCGGTCGCCGTCGCCGTCCGAGGCGGCGCCGAAGTCGGGCGCGTCCGATCCCATCATCTCGTCATAGAGATGCTTGGCGTGGACCAGGTTCGGGTCCGGATGGTGGCCACCGAAATCCGGCAGCGGCTTGAAGTTGCGGCAGGTGCCGTTCGGCGCGCCGAGACGGCGTTCGAGAATCTCCTTGGCATAGGGCCCGGTCACCGCATGCATGGCGTCGAAGCGCATGCGGAAGCCATATTTGAAATTGGCGCGGATGGCGTCGAAGTCGAACAGGCTTTCCATCAGCTCGGCATAGTCGGTAACCGGATCGATGATCTCGACCGTCATGTCGCCGGCTCTGACGGTGCCGACCGTATCGATGTCGATCTCACCGATATCGGCGATCTTGAAGCTCGAAATCGTCTTGGTCTTGGCAAAGATCGCGTCGGTGATCTTCTCCGGCGCCGGGCCGCCATTGCCGGCATTGTACTTGATGCCGAAATCCTCGTGCGGGCCGCCCGGATTGTGGCTGGCCGACAAGATGATGCCGCCGAAGGTCTTGTATTTGCGAATGATGTTGGAGGCGGCGGGCGTGGAGAGAATGCCGCCCTGCCCGACCATCACCTTGCCGAAGCCGTTGGCGGCGGCCATGGCGATGGCCTTCTGGATGACCTCGCGGTTGTAGTAGCGGCCGTCGCCGCCGATCACCAGCGTCTTGCCCTCAAAACCTTCCAGCGCGTCGAAGATCGACTGGATGAAGTTCTCGGCATAGTGCTCTTGCTGGAACACCGGCACTTTCTTGCGCAGGCCGGAGGTGCCGGGCTTCTGGTCGGGATAGGGCTTGGTGGGGACGGTCCGTATCATGCTCAGGCAACCCTTTTGGAAAGCAGCAAGCGATAGAGTTCGACGTATTTCTCGGCGCTCCTGTCCCAGGAGACGTCCGCCTTCATGCCCTGGCGCTGGATCGATGCCCAGGCCGCGGGCCTGGCATGCACCTCGACCAACTGGCGAATGGCATGCAGCAGCGCGCCGCCATTGTTCGGCGCGAACTGGAAGCCGGTGGCGACGCCGGCCGAAAGTGCCGCCTGGTTGGCGTCGATGATGGTGTCGGCAAGCCCGCCGGTGCGCGCGACGATCGGCACGCAGCCATAGCGCAGGCCGTAGAGCTGGGTCAGCCCGCAGGGCTCGAAGCGCGACGGGATGACGATCGCGTCGCAGCCGCCCTGCATGACGTGGGAGAGCGCTTCATCATAGCCGATGACCACGCCGATGCGGCCGCGATGCCGCGCCGCGGCGGCTAGCAGCGAGCCTTCCAGACCGGCATCGCCCGAACCCAGCACCGCCAACCGCGCCCCGCGCTGAACGATGCCGTCGACGACTGCGGCCAATATGTCCATGCCCTTCTGCCAGGTCAGCCGGCTGATGACGCAGACGATCGGGCTGTCGTCGCTCTCGAGATTGAAGCGGTCCTCGACGGCTTTGCGGTTGGGGCGGCGCGCATCGAGCTTTTCGGCCGAATAGTTGGCGACAAGATGCTTGTCGGTTTCGGGGTTCCAGATGTCGACGTCGATGCCGTTTACGATCCCGTAGAGATCGACAGCGCGCATGTTGATGAGGCCGTCGAGGCCCATGCCGAACTCCGGCGAGCGGATCTCTTGCGCGTAGGTCGGGCTGACCGTGGTGATCGCCCAGGCGGCCTGCAGCCCGGCCTTGAGATAGCCGACGCCGCCATAATATTCGACGCCGTCGAGCTGCATGGCCGGGCCCGGCAGGCCGAGCTCGCCAAAAATGCCGGCGCCGAACTGGCCCTGGAAGGCAAGGTTGTGCACGGTGATCAGCGACGGCACGCCGACCGCCTTGCCGTAGCGCATGTAGGCGAGCGTCATCGCCGACTGCCAGTCATGGGCATGGACGAGGTCGGGCTGGTAGCCGGAGATGGCGCCGCCGGCGATGTCGCCGCCGACCTGGCTCAGCGCCGCGAAGCGCCGCCAGTTGTCCGGCCAGTCGGAGCCGGAGACGGTGCCATAGGGTCCACCCTGGCGGTCGAACAGATGCGGCGCGTCGAGCACGAAGAGGTCGAGCTCGCCGATCCTGACGGCATGGACCGAAGCCTTGCCACCCTGCAGCAGCGGATACTGATAGAGCGCCTTCTTTTTCTTGAAGGCGTCCATCACCACAGGATAGCCGGGAACGAGCGTGCGCATTGCCACACCCTTGCCGGCGAGCGCGATCGGCAAGGCGCCGGTCACGTCGGCAAGCCCGCCGGTCTTGATCAGCGGGAAGATTTCGGGCGTGACCGACAGAACCTGCATACGCTAACGATCCACTGCTAATGCATGTCGCCCAAAAGTGTGAAACGGTTCGGGGAAAGCGAGATGCACAAAAACAACTTAAAGTGAAAGCTTGTTGATCAACCTCATCAGGTTGACAGCTTGCTGGTCAGCTTGACAGCTTGTTGATCATGTCCTGCGTGATCAGGCAGATGCCCTTTTCCGAAACGCGGAAGCGCTTGGCGTCGAGCACCGGGTCCTCGCCGACCACAAGCCCCTCCGGAATGCGCACGCCATGGTCGATGACGACGCGCTTGAGATGCGCGTTGCGCCCGACATAGCAGTCGGGAAGCATGACCACCTCTTCCAGCTTGGAATAGGAATTGATGCGCGCGCCGGTGAAGATCAGGCTGCGGCGCAGCGATGCGCCGGAAATGATGCAGTCGCCCGAAACCAGCGAGGAAATCGCCTCGCCGCGCCGGCCGTCCTCGTCATGCACGAATTTCGCCGGCGGCTTCAATTCGGCATAGGTCCAGATCGGCCAGTCGCGGTCGTAAAGGTCGAGCTCGGGGGTAACGTCGGTGAGGTCGATATTGGCTTCCCAATAGGCGTCGACCGTTCCGACATCGCGCCAGTAGGCCTCGTTCTCGGCCGTCGAGCGCACGCAGGACTTGGCGAAGCGATGCGCGACAGCCTTACCGTGCTGGACGACATGGGGGATGATGTCCTTGCCGAAGTCGCGGCTCGATCCCGGCTCGGCCGCATCGCGGCGCAGCTGGTCCATCAGGAACTTGGTCCTGAAGACATAGATGCCCATCGAGGCCAGCGCGAAATCCGGCTTGTCGGGGATGCCGGGCGGATCGGCGGGCTTCTCGATGAAGGAGATGATGTTGTCCTTCGCATCCACATGCATGACGCCGAAGCCCGTCGCCTCCATGCGCGGCACTTCGAGGCAGCCGACGGTCACGTCGGCATTGGCGTCGACGTGCTGGCGCAGCATCAGCTCGTAGTCCATCTTGTAGATGTGGTCGCCGGCCAGGATGACCATGTATTCGGGGTTGTAGGCCTCGATGATGTCGATGTTCTGGTAGACGGCGTCCGCCGTGCCCTCGTACCACTGGGTCTCCGAGACGCGCTGGCTGGCCGGCAGGATGTCGAAGCTCTCGTTTCGTTCCGGCCGCAGGAAATTCCAGCCGCGCTGCAGGTGTCGGATCAGCGAATGCGCCTTGTACTGGGTAGCGACGCCGAGACGGCGAATGCCGGAGTTGAGCGCATTGGACAGAGCGAAATCGATGATGCGCGTCTTGCCGCCGAAATAGACCGCAGGCTTGGCGCGCCGGTCGGTCAGCTCCTTCAAGCGGCTGCCGCGCCCGCCGGCCAGCACATAGGCCATGGCATCGCGTGCCAGCGGCTGGGTTCGTTTCGTGTCTGCCATCAGTACCCTCCCAAGTAAGCTGCCCGGACCGATGATGCGGCGAGATAAGATATCATCTGCTTCAGTCCGCGACGAATTCCAGCATGATCGTCGACAGCGGCGGCAACAGCATCGTCGCCGATGTGCCCTCCTCTCCGCTCGCCTCGACCATGCCGCCATTGCCCATGCCGGAGCCGCCATAATCGCCGGCATCGGTGTTGATGATCTCGCGCCATTCGCCGGCCTTCGGCAGCGGCACGCGATAGTTCTCGCGCGGCACCGGCGTGAAGTTGGAGATGACCGCGATCGGATTGCCGCCGGGCGCGCTGCGCAGCCAGGCGAAGACCGAGTTGTCGCGATCGTCGACGATCAGCCAGGAGAAGCCTTCCGGTTCGCAGTCACGCGCATGCAATGCCGGGCGCGAACGGTAGAGATAGTTGAGATCTCGCACGACTTGGCGGACGCCGCGATGCGGGCCGTGTTGCAGCAAGTCCCAGTCGAGCGCGCGCGCCTCGCTCCATTCGCGGCGCTGGGCGAATTCCTGGCCCATGAAAAGGAGCTTCTTGCCGGGATAACCCCACATGAAGGCGTAGTAGGCACGCAGCGTGGCGAACTTCTGCCAGTCGTCGCCGGCCATCTTGTGGAGCAGCGTGCCCTTGCCGTGCACGACCTCGTCATGGGAGAGCGGCAGCACGAAATTTTCGGAAAATGCGTAGATCAGGCCGAAGGTGACTTCGTTGTGATGGTGCTTGCGATAGATCGGCTCCTTGGAAAGATATTCCAGCGTGTCGTGCATGAAGCCCATGTTCCACTTGAAGCCGAAACCGAGCCCGCCTTCATGCACCGGGCGCGACACTTTCGGCCATGAGGTCGATTCCTCGGCGATGGTGATCACGCCGGGGTGGTGGCCGTAGAGCTCCTTGTTCATCTTCTGCAGGAAGTCGACGGCCTGCAGGTTCTCGCGTCCGCCCTTCTCGTTGGGGATCCACTCCCCCGCCTTGCGCGAATAGTCGAGGTAAAGCATCGAGGCGACGGCGTCGACGCGCAATCCGTCGACATGGTATTTCTCGGCCCAGAACAGCGCGTTGTTGACGAGGAACGACACCACCTCGCGACGGCCGAAATTGTAGATGGCGGTGTTCCAGTCGGGATGAAAACCCTGGCGCGGGTCCTCATGCTCGTAAAGCGCGGTGCCGTCGAAGCGCACGAGCCCGTGCTCGTCGACTGGAAAATGCGCCGGCACCCAGTCGAGGATGACGCCGACGCCGGCGCGGTGGGCGCCGTCGACGAAGCGGGCGAAGCCGTCCGGGTCGCCGAAGCGGGCGGTCGGGGTATAGAGGCCGGTCGTCTGATAGCCCCAGGACGGATCGAAGGGATGTTCCGAGATCGGCAGGAACTCGATGTGGGTGAAGCCGGTGTCGACCACATAGGGGATCAGCCGCTCGGCAAGCTCGTCCCAGCTCAAGAACGTGCCGTCGTCGCGAAGCTGCCACGAGCCGGCATGGACCTCGTAGATCGAGATCGCCTCGCGGCGCGGATCGGCCTTTTGCCAGAAGCTGCGGTGCGCCTCGTCGCCCCATCGATGCGCCATCGGCGGCGCCGTCACCGAGGCCGTCGCCGGGCGCAGCTCCGACTCGAAGGCGAACGGGTCGGCCTTGAGCGGCAGCCTGACGCCATCGGGAGCGATGATCTCGAACTTGTAAGGCCGGCCGGCGCCTAGATCGGGAATGAACAGTTCCCAGATACCGGTGTCCTTGCGGTCGCGCATGGTGTGCCGGCGACCGTCCCATTCGTTGAAATCGCCGACGACGGAGACGCGTTTCGCATTGGGCGCCCAGACGGCGAAATGCACGCCGGTGGCGCCCTCATGGTCGATGATATGGGCGCCGAGCTTGTCGAACAGCCTCAGATGCGAGCCCTCGGCCATATAGTAGTCGTCCATCGGGCCGAGCACCGGGCCGAAGGAATAGGGATCGGTCAGCCACCAGTCGGCGCCGGCATTTTTCGCGTGGTAGCGCAGCGGCTGGCGTTTGCGGATCGAAAGCCTGCCTTCGAAAAAACCGGCGTCGTTGCTGCGGACGAGTTCGCCAGCCTCCTTGCCGGCCAGCGTGTAGGCGGTGACGGATTCGGCATTCGGCACGAAGCAGCGAGCGACGAAGCCCTTGCCGGCTTCATGCACGCCCAGGATTGCAAAGGGATCGCCATGCGTGCCGGCAACAATCGCCGCGACATCGCCGGCTGGCGCCAGTCCGTCCGGCCCGCTTGTCGCAGCGGTCGCGCGCGGCTTCCTCATCAGGCGGTCGCCCTCCCTGGGCACCTTTGTTCTGGTGCATGCCGTAATCCCAAAACCGCTGCGCACTTTTGGGCGACATGCATCGACTTTGTTCTGGTGCATGCCGCAATCCCAAAACCGCTGCGCATTTTTGGGCGACATGCACCGGACGGCCACATTGTTCGTGGCCTCATGCAATCATATCAGACAGGTACGTTCCAGATTTCTTTCGCATATTGGCGGATGGTGCGGTCGGACGAGAACCAGCCGACGCGGGCGACATTGCGGATGGCCCGGGCTTGCCAGTCGGGACTGTTGCGCCAGACGGCGTCGACCTCGCGCTGGCAGGCGGCATAGGAATCGAAATCGGCAGCCACCATGAACCAGTCGCTCTGATAGAGGCCGTTCATCAGTTCGCGATAGCGGTTGGGATCGTCGGGCGAGAACACGCCGGAGGAAATCGCCGCCACCGCCTGCGCCAGTTCGGGCGAGGATTCGATCACGCCGCGCGGATCATAGCCATTGCCGCGGCGCTGCGCGACCTCGGCGGTGGTGAGACCGAAGATGAAGATGTTGTCGTCGCCGACGCATTGCTTGATCTCGACATTGGCGCCGTCAAGCGTGCCGATCGTCAGGGCGCCGTTCAGCGCGAACTTCATATTGCCGGTGCCCGACGCCTCCATGCCGGCGGTCGAGATCTGTTCCGACAGGTCGGCGGCCGGCATCATCACCTCGGCCAGGCTGACATTGTAGTTCGGCAGGAACACCACCTTCAGCAGGCCGCGCACCGCCGGATCGCGATTGATGACCTTGGCGACATCGTTGGCCAGTTTGATGATCAGCTTGGCGTTGTGATAGCTGGGCGCCGCCTTGCCGCCGAAGAACTTCACGCGCGGCATCCAGTCCCGCTCGGGATGCGAGCGGATCTGATCGTAGAGCGCGATCGCCTCCAGGATGTTGAGCAGCTGGCGCTTATACTCGTGGATGCGCTTGATCTGGATGTCGAACAGCGCCGAAGGATCGAGCCTGATGCCGAGCCGGTCGGCGACGAGATTGGCGAGGCGCGTCTTGTTCTGCCGCTTCACGGCGGCGAACTTCTCGCGGAAGGCGGCATCGCCGGCAAACGCATCGAGGCCCTTGATCGCCTCGATGTCGTCCATGAAGCGGTCGCCGATCGCCTCGCGGGCGAGCGCGGTCAGTCCCGGATTGCACTGGATCAGCCAGCGCCGCGGCGTGATGCCGTTGGTCTTGTTGTTGATGCGATCGGGGTAGAGCTTGTGGAGATCGGCAAACACCGTCTCCTTCATCAGATCGGTGTGCAGCGCCGAGACACCGTTGATCGAATGCGAACCGACGAAGGCGAGATTGCCCATGCGCACGCGGCGGTCGCCGTTCTCCTGAATGAGCGAGATTCTGGCGATCTGGTCGCCGGAGAACTTTCCGGTGGCGCGGGCCTCGAGCAGCACCTGCGCGTTGATGGCGTAGACGATCTGCATGTGGCGCGGCAAAAGCCGTTCGAACAGCGGCACCGGCCAGCTCTCCAGGGCTTCGGGAAGAAGGGTGTGGTTGGTGTAGCCGAAGGTGCGCTTGGTGACGTCCCAGGCCTGGTCGAAATCCATGCCGTGGACATCCATCAAGAGCCGCATCAGTTCCGGCACGGCAACAGCGGGATGGGTGTCGTTCAGGTGGATGGCGGCCTTGTCCGGCAGCGATTTCAGATCGCCATACTGGCTGAGATGCCGCTGGACGATGTCCTGCAGCGAGGCGGTGGAGAAGAAATATTCCTGTCTGAGCCTGAGCTCCTGCCCGGCCATATGCGAATCGGCGGGATAGAGAACTCGCGACAGCGCATCGGCCTTGTTGCTTTCGGCGAGCGCGCCGATGTGGTCGCCTGCGTTGAACTTGTCGAGCAGGATCGGGTCGATCGGCATGCCGGACCAGAGCCGCAGCGTGTTGACGCGCTTGGCGCGCCAGCCGGCGACCGGCGTGTCATAGGCGACGGCAAGCACATGCTCGGTCGGCTTCCAGACGTGGCGTTCGAGCCGGCCGTCCCTGGAGGTGATCGATTCCACCGAGCCGCCGAAGCCGACCTCGAATGAGCGCTCGCGCCGTTCGAACTCCCAGGGATTGCCGTGATCAAGCCAGGTCTCCGGCAATTCGACCTGCCAGCCGTCATGGATTTCCTGGCGGAACATGCCGTTGGCGTAGCGAATGCCGTAGCCGTGAGCGGGAATGTCGACGGTCGCCATGCTTTCCATGAAGCAGGCGGCGAGCCGGCCAAGGCCGCCATTGCCGAGGGCCGCGTCCGGTTCGAGCGCGGCGATGAGGTCGAGGTCGACATCGAGCGAGGCCAGCGCTTCGCGCATGTTCTCCATCAGGCCCAGATTGGAGAAGGCGTCGCGCATCAGGCGGCCGATCAGGAATTCGAGCGAGAGGTAATAGACCCGCTTTTCCTGCTTGTCGTAGGCCTCCTTGGTCGCCTGGATCCACTGATCGACGACACGGTCGCGCACGACCTTGATCGAGGCTGTCAGCCAGTCATAGGGCGTAGCAACGGTGGTGTCCTTGCCGAGCCGGTATTTGAGGGCGAGAAGCACCTCGTTGGCGAGCGTCTTGGGATCGGGATGGTCGAGAGCGGGGGCTTCGGATGTCATTGCACGCGTCATGCTGCCTCTCGTGATCATGGCCCGATCATACCGGCTTTCGCCGATCGTCCTACCCCATTTTATTGCAACGCAGCATACCCTCAATCGATTTAGGTTGCGAAGCTACCCGGTTGGCTTGCGGCAATTTGCCCTCCGTCGTCAGGCCGCCAATGCGTCTTCGGGCGGTTTCTTGGCGCCGGTCATGAGGGCGACGGCATCGGACATCGAGATCTGCTTGGGATCGACCACGCAGAGGCGCCGTCCCAGCCGGTGGATGTGGATGCGGTCGGCCACCTCGAAGACATGCGGCATGTTGTGCGAGATGAGCACGATGGGCAGGCCGCGCTTCTTGACGTCGAGGATGAGTTCAAGCACGCGCCGGCTTTCCTTGACGCCAAGGGCTGCCGTCGGCTCGTCCATGATCACCACTTTCGAGCCGAAGGCGGCGGCCCGCGCCACCGCCACGCCCTGCCGCTGGCCGCCGGACAGCGTTTCGACCGCCTGGCTGATGTTCTGGATGGTCATCAGCCCAAGCTCGGTGAGCTTGTCGCGGGCGCGCTTTTCCATCGCCGGCCGGTCGAGCATGCGGAACCAGCTGCCAAGCGGGCCGGGTTTGCGGATCTCGCGGCCGAGGAACATGTTGTCGGCGATCGACAGCGCCGGCGACAACGCCAGGTTCTGATAGACGGTCTCGATGCCGGCCTCGCGTGCCTCGATCGGCGAGCGGAACAGAACCTGCTTGCCGTCGAGCTCGATCGTGCCCTCGTCGGGGATCACCGCCCCGGAGATCGCCTTGATCAGCGTCGACTTGCCGGCGCCGTTGTCGCCGATCACGGCCAGGATTTCGCCCGGATAGAGATCGAAGTCGCAGGCGTTGAGCGCGGTGACTCGGCCATAGCGCTTGGTGAGATTGCGCGCGGTGAGGACAGGCTGCTGAGTCATGGTTACACCGAAACCTTTCTGATCCACTGGTCGATCGCGACGGCGCCGATGATCAGCACGCCGGTGAGCAGCACTTTCCATTGCGGATCGGCGCCCAGCATGTTGAGGCCCATCGAGACGACGCCGACGATCATGGCGCCGAACAGCGTGCCGAGGATCGAGCCGCGGCCGCCGAAGAGCGAGATGCCGCCGATCACCGTCGCGGTGATGGCCTGAAGATTGTAGTCGGTGACGGCGGCCGAGGGCGAGATCGAACCGTTGCGGCCGATCGATACCCAGGCCGCGAAGGCGGCGATGAGGCCGGCCAGCGTATAGACGGCCATCAACACCTTCTTGGTCTGGATACCCGAGAGCTTCGCCGCCTCCGGATCGTCGCCGACGGCATAGACGTGGCGGCCCCAGGCGGTGTGGTTGAGGACATACCAGAGCAGCATCACCAAGAGGACCATGGCGATGACGCCGGCTGTCAGCACGGCTGAGCCGACCCTGAAACTCAGCGCGAAGAAGTGCAGCAGCGGCGCCTGGGCATCGACATCGGCGTCACGGATCGTCTCGTTGGCCGAATAGATGAAGTTGGTGGCCATGACGATGTTCCAGGTGCCCAGCGTGACGATGAAGGGCGGTAGCTTCATGTAAGCGACGAGCAGCCCGTTGAGCAGGCCGCAGGCCGCGCCCGCGGCAAGGCCGAGCGCCACCGCGAGGATGGTCGGCATGCCGTAGCTGACGGCGCAATTGCCCATGACCACGGCCGAGATCACCATCACCACGCCGATCGAAAGGTCGATGCCGGCGGTCAGGATGACAAGCGTCTGGGCAGCGCCCAGGATGCCGACGATGGCGATCTGCTGCAGGATCAGCGTCAGCGTGTAGGACGAAAAGAACCGTCCGCCGATGGCGACGCCGAAGATGATGATCGACAGCACCAGCACGATCAGCGGCACGGCGGCCGGCGTGGAATGCAGGAAATGCTGGGCGCGCTTGACGAACGACTTGCCGTGCTCGTCAAAGCTGGCGACGCTGGTGTCGCTGCCCGAGAGTACCTTCTCGAATTCCTGGATTTGCGACATTTGTCCTCCCGTCTCACGGAGCTTCGTCATGGCTCCGTGCCGCGTCTAGCTTCCGGTCTTCCGCCGGGATTTATCAGCGCATACGAAAATGCATCGTCCACCCGAAGCGGCCGGGGATCAAGTCCCCAGCCGCAAGCTTTTGCGCACCGGTCAGGCGGGCATCAGCCCCAGCACTTGGCCAGGCCTTCCTTGGTGTCGATGGACTTCACACCGTTGGCCGGCTTGTCGGTCACCAGGTTGACGCCGGTGTCGAAGAAGTTCTTGCCTTCGGTCGGCTTCGGCTTGGTGCCGTCCTTGGCATAGGCGGCGATCGCCTCGATGCCGAGCGCCGCCATCTGCAGCGGATACTGCTGCGATGTGGCGCCGATTACGCCTTCGGCAACCGACTTGACACCCGGGCAGCCGCCGTCGACCGAGACGATCAGCACCTGCTTTTCGAGACCGACGGCCTTGAGCGCCTGATAGGCGCCCACGGCGGCGGGCTCGTTGATGGTGTGGATGACGTTGATGGTGTTGTCCTTCTGCAGAAGGTTCTCCATCGCCTTGCGGCCGCCTTCCTCGTTGCCGTTGGTGACGTCGTGGCCGACGATGCGCGGGTCATCCTCGTCGCCGATCTTGTTCGGGTCCTTGGGATCGATGCCGTAGCCGATCATGAAGCCCTGGTCGCGCAGCACGTCGACGGTCGGCTGAGACGGGGTCAAATCGAGGAAGCCGATCTTGGCGTCCTTGGCCTTGTCGCCGAGCGTGGCGGCGGCCCAGGCGCCGATCAGCTTGCCGGCTTCCAGATTGTCGGTGGCAAAAGTGGCGTCAGCGGCGTCGATCGGATCGAGCGGCGTGTCGAGCGCGATCACCAGCAGGCCGGCGTCGCGCGCCTTCTTCACCGTCGGCACGATGCCCTTGGTATCGGAGGCGGTGATCAGGATGCCCTTTGCGCCGTCGGCGATGCAGCTCTCGATCGCCGCAACCTGACTCTCGCTGTCGCCGTCGATCTTGCCGGCATAGGTCTTGAGGTCGACGCCGAGTTCCTTGGCCTTGGCGGTGGCGCCCTCCTTCATCTTGACGAAGAAAGGATTGGTGTCGGTCTTGGTGATCAGGCAGGCGCCCACGCCCGCGGCAGACGCGGACGAGGCGAACGCCATCAAGCCCAACCCGGCAGCCGCGAAGACGGTGGATTTCAGCAGCGATTTCTTGGTCACGATATCCTCCCAGTGGAACCTTTGCGGGCGCCGGCCAGCCCGGCGCCTCGAGCGCATCCAACCTTTTTCCCAGCGTGGACGCCAGCCCAACAGACACCAGTCCGAGACGCGTGTCAATAATTAAATCACTCTTATTTATTATTGACAGCGGTGCGCCGTTCACTCATTCTGAACGAAAAGCAGTGAGGGGAAACCGACGGAGGAACAGGGTGGAGACCGGCATTGCGAGGCACGGTTCGCCCGAAGCTTTGGAGAGCCGCATGCATCGCGGCACCAACCAGAGCGGCATGCGCGACCACAACGAAAGGCTCGTGCTGTCGCTGGTGCGCCAGCATGGCAGCCTCGCCAAATCCGACATTGCGCGCATGACGGGGCTCTCGGCCCAGACAGTCTCCGTCATCATGCGAGAACTCGAGGAAGACAAGCTGCTTCTGCGCCAGGCGCCGTTGCGCGGCAAGATCGGCCAGCCGTCCATTCCGATGGCGCTCAACCCGGAAGGCGCTTTTTTCATCGGCCTCAAGATCGGCCGCCGAAGCGCCGAGCTGGTGCTGATCGATTTCCTCGGCAACGTGCGCGCAATGCTGCAGAATTCCTACCGCTACCCGGCGCCCCGCGAGACGGTCGAGTTCGTCACCGCCGGCATCAAGAAGATGCGCGGCGAGCTGACGCCGGCGCAGGACAAGCGCATTGCCGGGCTCGGCATCGCCATGCCGTTCGAGCTCTGGAACTGGGCCGACACTGCCGGCGCGCCGCGCGACGTCATGGACGAATGGCGCCACCGCGACATCCGCGCCGACATCCAGGGGCAGTGCGACTTTCCGGTCTATCTCCAGAACGACGCGACGTCGGCCTGCGGGGCGGAGCTCGTCTTCGGCCAGGCGGGAGGCGCGCGCGATTTCGTCTATTTCTACATCGGCGCCTTTGCCGGGGGCGGCATCGTGCTCAACGGACGCCTGTTCGGCGGACCGACGGGCAATGCCGGCGCGCTTGGCTCGATGCCGGTGCCAGGACCCGACGGCAAGCCGACGCAGCTGATCGACGTCGCCTCGATCGCCATATTAGAAAAAGCGCTCAGCGCGAAAGGCGTAGATGGTTCTTATCTTTGGACCTCGCCGCAGGAATGGGGCGAGATCGGGGCTGAGCTCGACGCTTGGATCGCCGGCGCCGCGCAGGCGCTGGCCTATGCCATCGTGGCGGCCTCGTCAGTCATCGATTTCGAGGCCGCCGTGATCGACGGCTGGATGCCGCTCAGCGTGAGGCGGCGACTGGTCGACGCAGTCACCGATGCGCTCGCCGGCATCGATGCAGAGGGACTGAAGCTGCCCATCGTGCGCGAAGGAACCGTCGGCATCCATGCGCGGGCGCTGGGCGGCGCCAGCCTGCCGCTGTCCGAACGCTTCCTCGTCGGTCCGACCTCCATTTCCAGGAGCGCCTGACATGCTCATCGGCATTCCGTCGCTGCTCGGCCCGCAGCTTCTGGCGACGCTGCGCGCGATGGGTCACGGCGACGAGGTCGCGCTGGTCGACGGTAACTATCCTGCGGAGGAACAGGCGCGGCGGCTGATCCGCGCCGACGGCCATCATCTCATCCCCGTGCTCGACGCGATCCTCAGCGTGCTGCCCGTCGACGAGGCGGTGCCGGAGGCGCTGTTTCGCGCTTCGGTCCAGGGCGATCCGGCGCTTGCAGATCCGGTGCATCACGAGATGGAGGCGGTCTGCGCAAGACGTGCGCCCGGACGCAAGGTGATTGCGCTCGCCGGCCCCGACTTCTATGCACGCGTCAAGACCGCGCACGCCATCGTGGCGACCAGCGAACCCAGACTCTACGCCAACATCATCATCCGCAAGGGCGTGATCCATCCGCCGGAGACCGACAAGACATGATCCTCTGCTGTGGCGAAGCCCTTATCGACATGTTGCCGCGCACGACGACGGAAGGCGAAGCGGCCTTCGCGCCTTATGTCGGCGGCGCGGTGTTCAACACGGCGATCGCGCTCGGGCGGCTGGGCGCGCCGGCCGGGTTCTTTTCCGGCCTGTCCTCGGACCTGTTCGGCGGCCAGCTTCGCGAGGCGCTCGGGGCGAGCAAGGTGAGTTCCACCTATGCGCACACGTCGCCGAAGCCCACGACGCTCGCCTTCGTGCGGCTCACCAACGGCCAGGCGACCTACACTTTCTATGACGAGAACACTGCCGGACGCATGCTGACCATCGAGGACCTGCCGAAGCTCGGGGCCGAAATCGAAGCCATGCTGTTCGGTGCCATCAGCCTGATCTCCGAGCCGGCTGGATCGGCCTATGAGGAGTTCATGCGGCGTGAGCACAACAGCCGGGTCATGATGCTCGATCCGAACATTCGGCCCAACTTCATCCCCGACAAGGCAAAGCATCTGAGGCGCATCCGGGAGATGATGGCGATGGCCGACATCGTCAAACTCTCGGACGAGGACCTCAACTGGTTCGACGAAGCGGGCTCGCATGAGGACGTCATCCGCAACTGGCTGGAGCGCGGACCGAAATTGATCGTCGTCACCCATGGCAGCGAAGGCGCCGTCGGCTACAGCAAGGAGCACAAGGTCACGGTTGTGCCGGAACGGGTCCAGGTCGTCGACACGGTCGGCGCCGGCGATACGTTCAATGCCGGCATTCTCGCGTCGCTGCACGAACAGGGCCTGCTCACCAAGGCAGGGATCGGCAGCCTCTCCGAGGACGCGATCCGCAAGGCGCTCGCGCTCGGCGCCAAGGCGGCCGCGGTGACGGTTTCAAGGGCCGGCGCCAACCCGCCATGGCGGCACGAAATCGACTGATCGGCCGTCGGCGCCGGCTGGGCCTCCCTGCCCGAACCGATCACTTTATATTTCCATCGCCCGCACTGTGCGAAAAGCGGGCGTTAAAATGCGCCTTGAAGGCCGCTTTTCCGGCTTGTTCGGACGAAGCGCCGGCAAAACACGGTAACAGCCTGCGACACTTGCGCAATTCGCCTTGGCCGTGGCCGGCTTTCTCGGCCGCGTCAAGTCTGGTACCAGCGGGCCGGTTTACTGGCAGCATCTTGAGGCCGACATGCAGTTCATCGATCTTGGCGCGCAGCGCGAACGAATCCGCGACCGGCTCAAGGCCGCGATCGACCATGTGGTCGAGGACGGCCGCTATATCCTCGGGCCGCAGGTCACCGAGTTCGAAAACAAGCTCGCAGCTTTCGTCGGCGTCAAGCATGTGGTGGCCTGCGCCAACGGCACCGATGCATTGCTCCTGCCGCTGTTCGCCGCCGGCATCGGCCCTGGCGACGCCGTGTTCGTGCCGAGCTTCACCTTCGCCGCCACGGCGGAAGTGGTGGCGCTCGCCAAGGCCGAGCCCGTCTTCGTCGACGTCGATCCCAGCACCTACAACATCGACATTGCCAGCCTCGAGGCGGCAATCGAAATAATCAAAAAGCAGGGCCGGCTGAAGGCGAAGGCGATCATTCCGGTCGACCTGTTCGGACTTGCCGCCGACTACGAGGCGATCACGGCGATCGCCAAGCGCGAAGGGCTATTGGTGATCGAGGACGCTGCGCAGTCGATCGGCGGCTCCGCCGACGGCAAGATGTGCGGCTCGTTCGGCCATGTCGCCTCGACCAGCTTCTACCCGGCAAAGCCGCTCGGCTGCTACGGCGACGGCGGCGCTATGTTCACCAATGACGCTGCGCTGGCCGACAAGCTGCGGTCCTTCGCCTTCCATGGCAAGGGAGAGACCCAGTATGACAACATCCTCGTCGGCATCAATTCGCGCCTCGACACGCTGCAGGCGGCGATCCTGATCGAGAAGCTCGCCATTCTCGAGGACGAGATGGTGGCCCGCCAAGCGGTGGCGCAACGCTATGCCGACGGCCTCGGCGACATCGTCAAGGCGTCGCGCAACCTGGGCCACGGCCGCTCGGCCTGGGCGCAATATGCCATTGAGACGCCGAAGCGCGATGGGCTGAAGGCCCATCTGACGGAAAAGGGCATCCCGTCGGTCATCTACTATGTGAAGCCGCTGCATGCCCAGGTCGCCTATCGCGACTATCCGCGCTCGCCGGCCGGCCTTGCGGTTTCGGAAGAACTGCCGAAGCAGATCCTCTGCCTGCCGATGCATCCCTATCTCAGCGAGGCCGACCAGGACCGGATCATCGAGACGATCCGCAACTATATCGGCTCGAACTCGGCGAGCGTCGCGGCGGCTTGATGATCTCCCCCCTTGAGGGGGAGAGGGCCGGCAGGCCAGAGGGGCTCGGCCCTTTATCACAGACGAACGGGGTCGGCGCTCTATGCGACGCGACCCCCTCCGTCGCCTTCGGCGACATCCTCAAGGGGGGAGATTAACCGTCGCCCGCTTCCCCGTCGCAATGAAATGCGGATTCGCGAAATCGCTATCGCCCGCCTGGTTACGCTTGCCGTAGACGAGGGGCTGGCCGTCCAGCGTGCGGGTCATGCCGCCGGCGGCGCGCAGGACCGCGTCGCCCGCCGCCGTATCCCATTCCATGGTGCGGCCGAAGCGCGGATAGACATCCGCCTCGGCGGCGGCGACAAGGCAGAATTTCAGCGACGAACCGACCGAGACGATGTCGGCAGTGCCGAGATCGCGGATGAAGGCGTCGGTCTCGGGCGTGTTGTGCGAGCGGCTGGCGACGACCGCGAGCGGCATTCCACCGGCCCGCACCGCAATCGGCTGGCGGCCGGTGATATGAAACTCGCCGTCGATCTCGAGCATTTCCGCCTTGCCCGGCCGGCCGGAGAAGAAACGGCCCGTGCAGGGTGCGAAGACGACGCCGACTTCCGGCACGCCGTGGCGTATGAGCGCGATGTTGACGGTGAAATCGGTGCGGCGGTTGACGAACTCCTTGGTGCCGTCGAGCGGATCGATGAGGAAGAAGGCGTTGTCGAGGTCCGGCGTCGCCACCCCTGCCGCCACCTCTTCCTCGGCCACGCAGGGAATGTGCGGATAGGCTGCACGCAGGCCGGCCAGGATGATCTTCTCGCTTTCGCGGTCGGCTTCGGTCACGGGCGAAGAGTCGGACTTGCTGTCGACGGCACAGCCTTCGTGGAAGACGCGCATCACCTCGCGCCCGGCGTCCAGGGCCAAGCGCTCGAAGACGCCTAGCATGGCCTCGTCGTCAGATACCGCCGCCATTGTCATATTGGTCTTCAGCAATGTCGCGCTCATCCAGCCAGCGTTCCAGGGCTTCCGCCATCTCCTGAGGGCTCTTGCCGAGCGTCTCGAGACGGATTTCGGGGTTTTCCGGAGCCTCGTAGGGCGAATCGACGCCGGTGAAGTTCTTGATCTCGCCGCTCAGCGCACGCGCGTAAAGGCCCTTCGGGTCGCGGCGGGCGCATTCCTCGAACGGCGTGTCGACGAACACCTCGATGAACTCGCCCTCGGCCATGAGCTCGCGTGCCATGCGCCGCTCGGCGCTGAAGGGCGAGATGAAGGAGACGATGACGATCAGCCCGGCATCGGCCATCAGCTTCGCCACCTCGGCGACGCGGCGGATGTTCTCGACGCGGTCGGCGTCGGTGAAGCCGAGATCGCGGTTCAGCCCATGGCGGACATTGTCGCCGTCGAGAATGTAGGTGTGACGGCCGGACGCGAACAGCTTCTTCTCGAACAGATTGGCGATGGTCGACTTGCCCGAGCCGGACAGGCCGGTGAACCAGAACACCGCCGGGCGCTGGTTCTTCAGGTCGCTGCGGCCGCGCTTGCCGACATCCAGCGACTGCCAGTGGATGTTCTCGGCACGGCGCAGCGAATGGAGGATCATGCCGGCGCCGACGGTGGCGTTGCTGATGCGGTCGATCAGGATGAAGGCGCCGGTGGTGCGGTTCTCGCCGAAGGGATCGAAGGCGATCGGCGCCCGCGTCGAGAGGTTGCAGACCCCGACCTCGTTGAGGTCCAGCGACTTCGCCGCCTCATGCGCGAAATCGTTGACGTTGACCCGGTACTTCAGGTCGGTGACGGTGGCGCTGACCTGGTCGGTCTCGGTGCGCAGGATGTAGGAACGACCGGGCAGCAGCGCCTGCTCGTCGAACCAGACGATGTTGGCGGTGAACTGGTCGGCGACCTGCGGACGTGCGGCCGGCGACACCAGCATGTTGCCGCGCGACACCTCGACCTCGTCCTCGAGGACGAGCGTGACGGCCTGGCCGGCAACCGCCTGCTTGAGGTCGCCGCCATGCGCGACGATGCGCTTGACACGGGTGGCCCTGCCCGACTTGGCGACCACGACCTCGTCGCCTTGCGAGACGGTGCCGGAAGCGATGGTGCCGGCAAAACCGCGGAAATCGAGGTTGGGACGGTTCACATATTGCACCGGGAAACGGAACGGCAGTTCGACGGCGGCCTCGTCGACCGACACGGTCTCCAGATGCTCGATCAGCGACGGCCCGGAATACCAGGGCGTGCGCTCCGATCGATTGGTGACGTTGTCGCCATAGCGCGCCGACATCGGGATCGGCACAATGCTCGTGAAGCCCAGTCCTTTGGCGAACTCGCTGTAGTCCGCCACGATGCGATCGAAGACGCTCTCGTCGAAGCCGACGAGATCGATCTTGTTGACCGCAAGTATAATGTGGCGGATGCCGAGCAGCGAGGCGATGATCGAATGGCGCCTGGTCTGGCGCAGCACGCCCTGGCGCGCATCGATCAGCACGATGGCGAGGTCGGCGGTCGAGGCGCCGGTCGCCATGTTGCGCGTATACTGCTCGTGGCCAGGCGTGTCGGCGACGATGAACTTGCGCTTCGGCGTGGCGAAGAAGCGGTAAGCGACGTCGATGGTGATGCCCTGCTCGCGCTCGGCCTCCAGCCCGTCGACCAGCAGCGCGAAGTCGACATCATCGCCGGTGGTGCCGTGCTTGCGCGAATCACGCTCGAGCGCGGCGAGCTGGTCCTCGAAGATCTGCTTGGTGTCGGACAGCAGCCGTCCGATCAGCGTCGACTTGCCGTCGTCGACCGAGCCGCAGGTGAGAAAGCGCAGCAGCGACTTCTTCTCCTGCGCGGCCATGTAGTCGCGGATGCCATCGGTCGGGGCAAGGCTCTTGGCCATGATGTGGCGCATGTTCAGAAATACCCCTCGCGCTTCTTCTTTTCCATCGAACCCGCCTCGTCGCGGTCGATGAGGCGGCCCTGGCGCTCGGATGTGCGGGCGGTCAGCATCTCGCCGACGATGGCTTCAAGCGTGTCGGCATCCGAATCGATGGCGCCGGTCAGCGGATAGCAGCCCAGCGTGCGGAAGCGCACGAGCCGGTTCTCGACCGTCTCGCCGGGACGCAGCTGCATGCGGTCGTCGTCCTTCAAGATGAGCATGCCGTCGCGTTCGACCACCGGCCGCTGCTTGGCGAAATAGAGCGGCACGATCGGGATGTTCTCCTGCAAGATGTACTGCCAGATGTCGAGCTCGGTCCAGTTCGACAGCGGAAACACGCGGATCGATTCGCCCGGCGCGATGCGAGTGTTGAAGATCTTCCACATTTCCGGCCGCTGGTTCTTGGGATCCCAGGCATGGTGGGCATTGCGGAAGGAAAAGATGCGCTCCTTGGCGCGTGACTTCTCCTCGTCGCGGCGGGCACCGCCAAAGGCCGCGTCAAAGCCGTATTTGTCCAGCGCCTGGCGCAGCGCCACCGTCTTCATCACATGGGTGTGGGTGTTGGATCCATGGTCGAAGGGGTTGATGTTGTCGCGCACGCCGTCCTCGTTGACGTGGACCAGCAGGTCGAAGCCGAGCTTCTGCGCCATCTGATCGCGAAAGGCGATCATCTCGCGGAACTTCCACGTCGTGTCGACATGCAGAAAGGGAAAGGGCGGCTTGGCTGGATAGAAGGCCTTCATCGCCAGGTGCATCAGCACGGAAGAATCCTTGCCGACCGAATAAAGCATCACCGGCTTGGAAAACGAGGCCGCAACCTCACGGAAGATGTGGATGGATTCGGCCTCGAGCCGCTGCAGGTGCGTAAGCGCGATATTCATGGACTGTTGAACGTTCTTTCGTGCCGGGCGGACTTGCATGAGACATTGGCGCCGTTTTCGTGAAACAGCCCGGCAAACCCTGGACCCTTTTGGCGGGCGTTCTAGCAGATCGCTCTGGTTTAGAACAATGCCAGAGAGGCCAGCCGGCGACCAGTTACGGAATGAATTTTCCACGCAAGCCTTACGTTGCGAAAAATCCTGCCCGCGGAGTGAGTGGGCCAAAAGAGCGAAGAAAACTTGTTGCCGCGCCCGCAATCTTCCGCATTTTTGGAGGTCGCTGTGCGGTCATGCCGCCCATCTTTTGGTTCCGGGCAAGGCCAGCCGCCCTATCGCAGAGCTGTGGCAGCCGCTATACCGGCCCGGGGACCTGGCAACACCAGCGGCAGGGCAGCTTAATCCAAACTGCGAAGCAGAGTATTGAACGCGCTTTCATCCCTCCGCCGGCACTTCACGCCCGCACAGATCAATATCTACTTCTCGATCGGCTGCTTCTTCTCGCCGCCGGTGCTGGGATCGGCGGTCAGCTTCGTCTTCCATGGCGGCGCACTGTGGTCGGTGATGCTGCTCGCCTTGAAGCGGCGGCGCTTCAACATCGACAGGCCAATGCTCGCCATGACGATCGCGATCTATGCCTATTGCGCGGCAGTGGTGCTCGCCTCGATCGTCAACGGCACGCTTGAAGCGGACTTCAGGTTCTTCCTGCCGCTGGTCACGCTGATGTTCTTCCCGATCTCCTATTCGACATGGAGTATCACCGACAAGACGACGCTTGCCCGCATCGCGGTGCTCGCGAGTGCTGCCGCTTGCATCGGCGCCCTGGCGCTCGCCATCGTGCAGTATTACGGCATCGGCATCAGGGCCGAAGGCGGCGCCGGCAATGCGATCGTGTTCGCAACGGTCACCTGCCTTGCCGTGGCAACGAGCCTTGCGGGGCCGCTGTCCGGGATCGAGAGGCGGAACTGGAAGCGGCTGGCGGTCGCGGCGCTCGCCGGCACCGTCGCGATCCTCTATTCAGGGTCGCGCATCATCTGGCTCGCGCTGCTGCTGGCGGTGATTGCCGTGGTCCTGATCAACCGAGGCAGGCTGGGCGGGCCGAAGCTAAGGCGCCTGGCGATGATCGCCGGGGCGGCCGGCGTGGCTGTCGCCGCCATCGGCTTTCCCGTCTTCATGGATCGGGCGGACTTCCTGTTCAGCGACTGGACCGCACTGGCCACGAAGGGCGATCACTCGACAGCGCTAGGACTGCGCGTGGCCATGTGGCAGATCGGCGCCGAGGCGTTCCGCAACGCGCCGATCTTCGGACACGGCATCACGGCCAGCCGCGAGCTGATGAAACAGGGTTTTCACGACCAGTTCGCAATGGAGCAAGGCTTCAACCATTTCCATAACGGTTTTCTGACCGCGCTGGTCGAGGCCGGCCTGCTGGGCGCCATCGCCCTGGCGGCGATCTTCGTCGTCGCGGCGTGGAATGCGGCGCGGGTGCTGCGGGCCAGCGCGGAGGCGACGGAGCGGCTCGGCGCGACAATGGTGATCGTCACCGTCATCACCTACCTTGTCGGCGGGCTGACCGGCATCTTGCTCGGCCATGACATTCTCGACGCGACGCTGATGGTGTTTCTGGTCTCCGGCACCTATCTGGCCTGTGGGCGAACGGTGTCGCCGACCGGAAAAAGCGCGCCTGCCGTGGCGCCGTCCGCCGGCCAGCTGCGATGAAGGTTCTGGTCACCGGCGCGACCGGCTTCATCGGACGTAGGCTCGTTGACCGGCTGCGCGAAGCGCAATTCGACGTCCGGATTGCTTCGCACCGCCCGGAGGCAGCGAGCGGTAACGACGTGGTCCGACTACCGGAAGCCGAGGCTTCGGACGAGGACTTCCTGGCGCTCATGCGCGATGTGACGCATGTCGTCCATTGCGCGGCGCTCAACAACGACCGCGCCGCCGGCGAGAGGGACTATCTGGCCGCCAACGCGACGCTAAGCGGACGGCTGGCGAAAGCCGCGGCCGGGCGCGCCGACGGGCGTTTCGTCTATCTTTCGTCGATCCGCGCCGTCGCCGGCCCCGGCTTCAGCGGCACGATCAGCGAGGCGACGTCCCCTGCCCCGCAATGCGCCTATGGCCGCTCTAAGCGCCAGGGCGAGATCGAAGTGCAGGCAGCCTTCGCGTCAGTGGGCCGCGCCGCCGCGTTGCGCCTGCCACCGGTGTATGGCGAAGGCATGAAAGGAAACCTGGCCACGCTGATGCGGCTTGCCGACACTGCCCTGCCGGTGCCGACAGGTGCCCTCACCGGGCTCCGCTCGCTGATCTCGGCCGACGCAGCGGCGGGTGCAGCGGTGCATCTGTTGACCCGACCTGGATCGCTGCACCCGGCCTATGTCGCGAGCGATGCTTCTCCTGTCGCGACGTCCGACATCATCGCAGCGTTTCGACAAGGATTCGGGCGCCCGGCTCGCCTTTTGCCCCTGCCCGCCCGGCCGCTCATGCTGGCGGCAAGGCTGCTCGGCAAGCAGGCATCATGGCGGGCCTGGACCGCGTCGCAGACCTGCGACCCATCGCTGCTGGTCTCGGAGGGCTGGAGACCGCAAGCCGACACGCTCGGCCGGCTCGAGGAACTGGCGCGACGGGCTGGTCAATCCCGGTAGAGCGTGCCGAGCAAGATCTTGACATCGAGACCGATCGAGGTCGCCTGCAGATAGGCGGCATCGGTCTCGGCGCAGATCTTCGGGTCGGACATGTCGATGCCGCGGATCTGGGCAAGGCCGGTGATTCCGGGGAGCGCGGCCAGCACGCCGAGTTGCCGGCGGCGCTCGATGAGTTCCGTCTGCGTCGGCAGGCATGGACGCGGGCCGACCAAGCTCATCTCGCCCCTCAACACGTTCCAGAGTTGGGGCAGTTCGTCGATCTTGGTCCTGCGCAGAAATTTGCCGGCGGCGGTGACCGAGCTGGACGGCGCCTCATGGGTCGGCAGGGACGGCGTTCCCGCATACATGGTGCGCAGCTTGTGGCAGGCAAACGAGACGCCGCCGCGGCCGACGCGAAGCTGCGAAAAAATGGCGGGCCCGGGCGACGTCAGACGGACCGCCAGCATGGCGACCAACAGGACAGGTGATGTGAGCACCAGCATGCCAGCCGCCACGATCACGTCAAAAGCCCGCTTTGCCGTCACGGCATCAGATCCGGCGCCAGAGGAAGGCGAGATAGAGTCCCAGCGTGCCCATCAAGGTCTGCCGGTAGACGCCGCTCTTGCTGAGCAGGCTGAAACGCCTGAAAACGTTGCCTTTGCGCGCCCTGATGAACAGGCGAAGGCAAAGCGCGGCCTCGCGCGTGAGCAGATCCCGATTGGCGGCGAGCCCAGTGAGGTTGCTGTCGGTCCAGGTGGCGAACTGGCCTTGGAACAAACGCCCGAGCCGCGAGAGCCGCGCCTTCCACGAGACATTGGCGCCGACGAGGTTCGCCCCATGCTGCCGGTATCTGACCAGCGGCCGCGGCTCGTAGCGGACCTTGCCGCCGGCCGCGGTAATGATCAGATAGGCCCACCAGTCGTGGCTGACGAATTCAGCCCTTGCCGAGGCCTTGGCCAGAAGCATGCGCGCCGCGCGGTTGAGCAGCATCGTGTTGCCGCCGGCGATGCTCTGCACCAGCGCGTTGCGAAACGACGGCGGCCGCCGGAACAGAGGCGAATGGCCGGCCGAGACGCCGGTCTCCGAAATGGTCGCAGTGCGCGAGCAGAACAGAAGCGGCATTTCTGCGTCCAGGGCCTCCATCCAGCGGATGGCGCTCTCCAGCCGGTCTGCCTCCCAGATATCGTCCTGGTCGCAGAAAGCGTAGTAGTCGGCGTCAATGCGGGGATCGACGATCATCGAGCGGAAATTTGCGGCGAAGCCCTTTCGCGGACCGTCGACCATGGTGAGCGAGCCCTTGTTCCAACGCGGCCGCCACGCCTCGATGATGGACCTCGTGCCATCCGCGGAGCCGTCATCGGAAACCCATAGATCGATTGCAGGCCAGGACTGCGCCAGCAGGGATGAGAGCTGCTCGTCGATGAAGGCGGCGCCGTCCTTGGTGCCCAGCAGGACGGCGACGCGCTGGTCAGGTCTGGTCACGGCTTCGGAATCACTCACCTAAGGGCGTTCGGACGGGCTTCAAATACCCGAACATGGACCGGCAGCACAGACCCAATCAGCCCGAGCGTCCCACCGCTTTCGGCAGCGCCTGGTCGCGCGCGCCGCCGGCAGCCTGCTCGACCCGGTGCAGCCCCGCCAGGACGGCAAGGGCGGCGGCCTTGTCCTGGTCGCGCATGGCGGCCTGCAGCGCCGTCAGCGCGGCCTGGATGCGCGGCCATTCGACGACATCGGTCCTCAGGCCGAAAATCTTGGCGATATCGAGCTTGACGACCTGCTCGCCCTCGCCCTGCAGCGTCTCGTGCAGCTTCTCGCCGGGCCGGATGCCGGTGAAGCGGATCGGAATATCGGTGTAGGGGCTCTTGCCGGCCATGCGGATCATGGTTTCGGCGACTTCGAGGATCGGCACGGGCTTGCCCATGTCGAGCATGTAAATGGCGTAGTCGTCCGCACCCTGGCGCTGCTCGGCATCGGCGGCCGACATGATGACCAGGTCGACGGCCTCCGACACCGTCATGAAATAGCGGGTCATGCGCCGGTCGGTGATGGTCACCGGACCGCCGGCCTCGATCTGAGCCTGGAAGATGGTCGCCACCGAGCCGGTGGAGCCGAAGACATTGCCGAAGCGCACGGCGATGAATTTGGTGCCGGGGGCGGCGGCGTGACTCGCCTCGCCGGCCTGCGACGCCGGCCGGGCGGCATGGACCTCGTGCAGCGAGGACACGATCTGCTCGGCCGCCCGCTTGGTGATGCCGAGCACGGAGGTGGGGTCAACGGCCTTGTCGCTGGAAATCAGCAGGAACTGCGGCACACCGCATTTGGCGGCGACCTCGGCGCAGGCGAGCGTGCCGAAGATGTTGGTCTGGATCGCCGCTTCCCAGTTCTCCTCGAGCAGCGGCACATGCTTGAGCGCAGCCGCGTGGAAAATGATCGCCGGCTTGAACTCGCCCACGAGGCGCATCATGTGGCGACGGTCGGTGACGTCGACGATGCGGCTGGTCAAGCGATCGCGATCCTCCTCCTCGATCAGCTGGTCGAGCTGGAAGATGCCGAATTCCGAGAGGTCGGCGACGAGCACCGCTTCGGCACCGAGTTCCAGCGCCCGCTTGACCAGGATGCGGCCGATGGAGCCGGCGCCGCCGGTGACCAGCACGCGCTTGCCGCCGACAAAGGCGGAAATGCGCTCGATGTCGGTGGCGACGGCCGAGCGGCGCATGATGGTCTCGATCTCGACGGCGTCGAGCACCAGCTTGCCGCCCTGCCCCAGCTCCGAGAGGCCCGAGAACTGGACGACGGCGATGCCGCTGTGGCGGGCGATGCGCACCAGCTCGGCGTAGTCCTCGATGTCGCGCTCGGCGCCGTTGCCGAAGATCACCAGGTCGAGGTTCTCCGTGCCGTTGACATAATCCTCCAGCACCTCGACCAGGCGCGGCCGGACCGCGACCACTGGCACGCCCTGGATCTGCGTGCCGAGCGGCGCGTCGCTCCCCGTCGCCATGATGCCGGCGATGGCATATTCGGCCGGCACTGCGGTGCGGGTGAAGCGGACGATGACGTCGGCCTCGCTCAGCCGGCCGATGAACAGCGCCTGCTTGACCGGGGCGTCGCCGGGCGCGCGGCGCAGGATGCGCCAGCTCGCGCCGTCGCGCAGGAACCGGTAGTAGAGCCGCGGCGCCGAGATGATGGTGAACGAGACCAGGAAGAAGACGATGAACTGGCGTTCGTTGAGGCCGGCGACAGGCTCGAAGAAGCGGAAGGCCAGCGAAGCGAGATAGAGGACGACAGTGAGGCTGCCGCAGCCCTTCAGGATGTTGAAGAAGTCGGGCGTGGAGGCAAAGCGCCAGACCGTGTTGTAGAGCCCGCAGGAGCGGAACAGCACATGCGCCACCAGCACGATGAGCGCCCAGCAGACCAGCCCGCCATAGGAAAGCGCCTCGAAGGAGAGCCGCGACTGCGACAGGACGAGGCTCAGCGCCACAGCGACCAGAACCATGACGAGGTCCTGGATCATGATGATGGCGCGCCGCATCCTCGGTCGGAGTTCCGATACGGCTTCTACGTAGAAAGTCATTGGGTAGTACTAAACTCCAGGCGCAGGGACATTACTACCAGAACGGCGACGAACCGAAAATCGTCCGCCGCCACTCCAGATTGCATTCCCCAAGCCTGTCGCCCAGGTACCGCAATTAGCGCGGAGTTGGAGGGAGGGCTAGGTTTTTTTCGGGAGGACGGCCAGCAGAGCGCCGAGTGCTACCTGATACCCGGCTACTACAAGCCGACCTCGCTACATCACGGTCTGACGGGAACAATCATCTAACCGGGTAGTTAATTTGTGAGAAACGCCGCTAGGTCCGTAGGATCATACTTTGTTCCAACGAATGGAATCTCGATGATCTCCTTATGCTCACATATTAACCCAATTTTTTCTTCCGCCAGCTCTACGGATCGAGCTACAGCCAAGGCAAGTGTATCAGGCGTTACCTGATCGAGAGCTACAAAATTCTCACTGCGACGGACAATTTCTTTCGCATCATAATTGTTCGAGACGGTGATCAAGCCAGAATAGGCCATCTCTAAAGGCGGGTAGCTGGGATGCGGCGAAATCATCAGAGAAATTCCAACGCATGATCGGCTCAAATATTTCGCGTACTCTTCAAGGCTGACTTTTCCGGGAACCGAGCCATTTTGAATCGGCCAAATCCTGTTCTCATCAAAGTTCTCCCCCAAGAACACGACGTGCCACTTGCTAGCTTCAATCGGGTTCCTTTGCTGCCATAGCGATAGGCCGTCCACAATTATCTCGAAACAATTCCTGGCTGCGGTGGGCCTGCCATAACAAAGAATGATCCTCTCTTTTGGCACAAGCCTTACGCTGCGCCTGATCGTCTCGTTTATGCGGAATGGAATAACCATCTGGTCGGTACGTCCAAACCTCCGACTTATATAAGAGGAGAGTTCTTCCGAATTAACGAGCCATGCCACCCTCTCGTCAAACTGATATGTCGATTCCGCAATAGCCCACCGCGAAGACCACTGTATGAAGTTCGACTCATAATCCTGGATGAAATACACAGCCTTGGCGCGCCTCCCAAAGGCCTTCTCCTGGAACTGCGCAATCGAAGTGCGCAGATATTCGGACCACCAGGCCGTTGAGATGTACACATCGTCTCTACGCACATCCATGCGACGCGTACGGTCGAACGCCTCGAAAACGACTGCCTGACTATCAACTGCATTCAGCGTAAACTCTTGAAAATTACCAAGGTGATTCGGCTCGACTGCTGAGTCGAGAACAACAATTCTCTTGTCAAAGCTGGATAGCTGGGCAGACAGTTCGTCAAACGTCTTGATGGCCGTCGAGATCCCGCCAAACACCCATAGCGGATCTATGGTAGGCAACAGTAAATTTATTCTCGGTCTATGAATATTTGACTTTACCAACCTCAATGGCCGAAGTTCTGGGTATTCTCTGCTCATCAAAAGATCTGATCGCCCAGGCTCCTCGAAAAGCGGTAGGTAAACCTTTTGCAGGATACTCGATTCCCCTGGGTTTTCGACTGTAAGAAGGCCTTTTGATCGAACATCAGCATTGTTTTGGACCTTCAGCCAATGAAATCCGGCACATTCGGCAAAATGGAGATAAGTTCGCTCAATCGCGTGCGCCAATGTGCCGTCGACCTGACCTACCTCGTTTGGAAAATCATCGAACGTCAAACCCAACTCAAGGAGCGGCTTCAAAGCCGCAGACCGGCCCCAAAACATGGATCCGGATGGAAATTCTAGGAAGCTATCCTTACTAAGATTCCAATGAGCTTTCGCCAGAAGAGCTTGCGCAGCTTCGAAATCGAACCCCCAATTCAGCATTCCGCGTATAGGACCAAAATGCTGAGGAAATACAACGCCTAGATTCGCATCTGAAGAAAAGAGCGCCAAAATCGACCTAACGATCTCTTTTGATCCAATAAGGTTCCTAAGTAAATATTCTCGCCATCCTTTCAGTGAATCCAAATGCGGCGATTTCTTCGTATGCAGATGGAGAAATATCTCATGGGTATCGTATACATCACGAAATCCAACGATTTTCGGCGCAATATCTCGGCCCCTATTCTGAAAAACTCGAACTTCCACGTTGCGGAATCCGTTTCGAATGCAAATATCTAGTATTGCCCTTTTTTTCACCTCGTCCGACGTTGATATATATAGAGAGAATTTTTGCTCAATGTTCTTAAAATACGGGATTAGTTCCTGAAAAACATCTGTATAAAACGCATGGACGATCACTGCAATATTTTC
This sequence comes from Mesorhizobium sp. M3A.F.Ca.ET.080.04.2.1, assembly GCF_003952525.1. Classification (NCBI taxonomy): domain Bacteria; kingdom Pseudomonadati; phylum Pseudomonadota; class Alphaproteobacteria; order Hyphomicrobiales; family Phyllobacteriaceae; genus Mesorhizobium; species Mesorhizobium sp. M3A.F.Ca.ET.080.04.2.1. The sequence goes on from NZ_CP034451.1 coordinate 1,765,222, forward strand.
CGGCATCGGAACGGCAGCGGTATTCGGAAGCGGTATCCGGAGGGCGAGATCATCTTCAGGAAAAGGGCGCCGCGCATTCGTCGCGCCATCCTTGTTGAAAAATAAAAAGGCGGGGCTGAGACGCGGCTTTCCAACCCGAATAAGGGAACGCCTTCTTGCGAGGAAGCGGAGCGCTCTTACCCCGGTAGACTGCAGTCCTTCGGTTTTAAGGATATGGAGAGCGCGGGTTACCAATGAGAGCGCCATGCGCATTCTGAACCTTCTTATTGGATATCGGGTAACTCGGGAAATCGCTCGTTGATACCTCCTTCACCACAGCATGAGAGCCGTCAAGGCCCGCTGGTATCCATCAGACAGCGGTTGCAGTTGTCCGCCTACCGACAGATCGGACAACGTACAGGATCCTACACCGTGAAATCAGCACGCAGGCCAGCTTCTTATCAGATGATATAAGGAACCCTACCAGAAAGTTCTCCAGGGGGATTGGGCCCGCACACGTGCCGTCATCGGTTTCTGCCAGTCACCCCTACGCCGCCAAATAAAAGCAGCACTTCCCCGTTTTGACCTCACCGTGGCATGTTCACCGGTACGACGTGGATCGCCGGCGTGCCGGTTGCCGCGCACATTGGTCGCGGGGCTTCGGCTTCCTATTCCGATCCAAATGTTTTATTCGCTGCCGATTGAACGTCGATGAGGTATCCGTTGGTTTTGGCGGCCGAAAGCATAACTAAAGCCCAGGACGCATTGCGTGACATTGCCGAAGCGATCGACAAGCATCACCTTGCGACGACATTCGGGTGGCAGGATGTGGCTCAACGTTATCGCAGGTCGCGCGTCGGCGCCTTTTGGCTAACGATCAATATGGGCGTGCTCATTGGCGCCTTGGGCCTTATATTTGGAAACTTGTTTAGGTCTCCTATGCAGGAGTACCTTCCGTTCATCTGCAGCGGCGTGATCATCTGGGGCTTCATCTCCTCCTGCCTCAACGAAGGCTGCACAAGTTTTATCAGCGCCGAAGCCATAATTCTTCAGGTTCGCATGCCATTATTTACACATATTTTAAGAACTGCATTTCGGAATATGGTTATATTTGCTCATAATCTTGTTATTTTTCCGATTGTGATTTTAGTTCTTGGACGCAACTTTTCCTTATGTACTATGCTATCAATCGTTGGATTCATTTTTGTCTCTTTGAATTTGCTTTGGATGATGCTTGTTCTTGGCGTTGTCTGCGCTAGATATCGCGATCTTACCCAAGTTATACAAAACCTATTGCAAGTTTTTTTCTATATCACTCCCGTCATGTGGCAGATCAAGACGCTTCCGGAGACCGCTTCTCGTTATCTGTTTGATCTCAACCCATTTTATCATTTGGTTACAATCGTACGCGAGCCATTGCTCGGCGAGGCGCCGGCGGCAATGAGCTGGAGCGTTGTTGTTGCCATGATGGCATGCGGGTGGGTATTCGCGATTTGGTTTTTTGGCCGCTACCGTCAACGCATTGCCTACTGGCTTTGAAAATGTCCCACGTTCATCTCGACAATGTCTCCGTAGCGTTTCCCGTATACAACGCGGCGAGCCGATCGTTCAAAAATCGTGTCCTGAGCGTTGCAACGGGGGGGGCCATCGAGCGGCGTCATGACGGAAATATCGTCGTGAAGGGTCTCGAGAATATCAATCTCGATATCAAAGAGGGAGAGCGGGTCGGCCTGATCGGGCACAATGGTTCGGGCAAGACAACGCTGCTACGCGTACTTTCTGGAATTTACGCACCGACGTCTGGCAGCGCCACTATCGACGGTGAGTGCGTGTCGCTCATCAATATCAGTCTTGGGATAGACCCCGAGGCGACGGGTCGAGAAAACATTCGTTTGCGTGCCGCTATGATGGGGCTTACGCCGTCTGAATTACGCGCCAGGCTCGACGAAATCGCCGAATTCTCCGGGCTTGGGGATTTTTTGGAAATGCCTTTCCGCACATACTCATCCGGCATGCAATTGAGGTTGGCGTTCGCAACATCAACGTCGATCCGGCCGGAAATTCTCATTATGGACGAGTGGCTTTCGACCGGCGACGAAGATTTCAAAGAGCGCGCTAATAGGCGCCTGCGAGAGATTGTGAGTTCGACAAAGATTCTGGTTCTGGCGAGCCACTCCAGAGAACTGTTGCTCCAAAACTGCAATCGGATTGTTTGGCTGGAGCATGGGCACGTCAGGTCGGATGGGCCAGCACCGGATGTTGCCGCCCAATATTTTGGTAGTTAAAGCTTCAGCGAAAAGGGACGGAGCCCAACCATGAGTACCTCCACAAACGAAAGCCTAGATTTTGGACACAGGGTCACGGGGTTGATTTACCATGAATTTCTGAGAAACATGCATGAGCACTTGAACCCGAGAAACTATTTCGAGATCGGAACCTTGCACGGCGTCACATTGGCGAACGCGAAATGCCCATCGATCGCTGTTGATCCGGTTTTCCGGCTCCAAACAGACGTTATGGCAGAAAAGCCGACATGTCACTTGTACCAGCAAACGAGCGATGATTTCTTCGCCGAGCAGAACTTAACTGAGCTATTTGGTGAACCAGTCGACTTTGCTTTCTTAGATGGAATGCACCTCTTTGAATTCCTGTTGAGAGATTTCATAAATACTGAGAAGCAGTGCGAAAATGGCTCAATTATAGCGCTCCATGATTGCCTTCCTTTAGACCATTACATGACGGTAAGATCGCCGGATGATCCCATTCGGCTAAATACAGCTTATGAAGGTTATTGGACAGGCGACGTTTGGAAAATTGTTCCGGCGCTGCAGAAATATCGCCCGGATCTGTCAATCACCGTCATAGATTGTGTGGGTACAGGTTTGGTCCTCGTGACTAATCTCGATCCAAATAGCACTGTCCTTGCCGACAATAGCCAAGTTCTCGTCGAGGACAACGCATATGATTTCGGCGCTGATCGGCTTCATGCCTACTGGAATAGCGTGGCAATTACACCAGCTGAACGCCTCTTGGACAGCGCGTCGCTGGCCGCAAAGTTTCGTCTTTAGATGCCAGGTCGGCTGGAATTGGCGATTTGACGGGCCGGGCCTCAGCAATCGGCGCTGGATTGGCGCCCCGCATTGGTTTGGTCGCGCAATGGGGGCACGCGCGATGGCGGTGACTTTTGACACTGATCGGGGATGCAGTTCAGATCAGTCGGCTCCGTCCACAGTGACATTGGTGGGGATATCTGGCTCGACGTGTCGCTCGGTCGCTGGAACATCTCGGGCGATGGTGAGAACATCCCTTGGTAGTCGCCGCAGGTTCGCCCCCGCTCCGCGTTTTTCAATGGGGTGGTTGGCTGTTCCCAGTAAAGCTGCATCGATTGGGTGAGGGCTTGATGTTCTCGATTGCCAACCTCCTGGTGCGACGTGGACGTCCGCAACCAGACGCAGGCCTGGAGCAGGCCAGCCACCAGCAACTGCATACAAAACGAATCTTCATCAGCGGAACGGGCCGGGCAGGCACCACGTACCTTGTTCAACTTTTGACAAAGCTGGGACTTGATACAGGAACGTGGACCGACGACGAATACTTCCCAAATGCGCGCGCTGGCCTAGAAAGACACATCTTCGACCTGAATGCACCTCAGATAGTGAAGAGTCCTTTTCTCTGCGAGCAAGTCGACGCAGTTCTGGCCGCAGGCGTGGCAATCGATCACGTCATTATACCAATTAGGCGCTTGGAGGACGCTGCGGCGAGTCGAATTCTTGTCCAGCAGGCTACCCCAGGGAAGAATGTCAAAGGGGGCTTGTGGGACACTGAGGTCCCCGAAGCCCAGATTGAGGTTTTGCGAAGAAAGTTAACGAGTCTAATAGAGGCTTTGGTGCGACACGATATACCAATGACGCTTCTCTCTTTTCCCCGAAGTGCCACAGATGCGCCTTACCTATACAGAAAACTTTCGCCACTGATTCCAAATATGGAAGAATCATTCTTCAACCGTGTTTTTGCTGAAGTTGCGAGGCCAAACTTAATACACGATTTTTCCGCACCTAATTCCCTGGGAGAGCTGCAAGATGGCACATAACAGCGGACGGAATCGTCTAGGTTCGTCGGGGCAGTTTAATGATCTGGCCGTTTAATAGATCGAGGCCACAGAGAACGTCGCCTCGACTCTCAGACCCGAAGTCCAAATTGATGTTTCGGGACCTCACCTATCGTGATCCCTTACAACTCCCCCGAGTTGAACTTGGCGATCTCGAATCGTCAACGAATAGCGTGTGGGTCGAGCGAGAGGCAGGCCCGTATCCGTCTCCCCGCACGGCTCCTGCCTTTTATGACCGCGCGTCTGGTGGCATTACCAACATGGCCTTCGGCATGCCACCGATCAGACCAGCAGTTTTCATCGCAACCTTGGACGACGTTCTTCTGACAGGTACCCGGGGCCTTGTAACGAGCGACAGCCGGTACTGCTTTGACGAGAATTTCCCGACGCTAGACATTCAAAGTATAGAGACCTCAAGACTAGGGCAGCCCGAGTACCATCTCAACCAGTGGATGGGTTTTTCTTCTGTGGGCCGACCCGGTGTCTATCAACTCCGTGAGGAAAAGCCGATCATCGAAATAGACGAACCCATTGCGCTGTTATCCTCGTCTGAAGGACCGAACTTCGGAGCGTTCATCTATCGAATGTTGCCAAAGGTCACCGCTTTGGCACGCATGGACAACAAGATAAAAATTCTAGCACCGCTCTATCATGAAACGTTTCGGCAGTTCCTTATTGCGGCAGGAATTGACGATTCTCGTATCATCCCGCATTGGTTGGTAGACCACTGGTATCGTTTAAAGCGTGTCTTTGTTCCAAGCATAAGGAATCGGGACGTGTGGTTCGACGATGAAACGATCGGCCTCTTCGACGGAATGCGGATGCGACATGGCCGCCCGCACGGAGGTCGCAAAGTATATCTTTCTCGAAAAGCGATCGAAGGTCATCCTCGCAAAATGGTCAACGAGCCTGAGTTGATTGATGCGCTTGTCGCAAGAGGGTTCGAGGTCGTCCTACCGGAACAAATGACTGCGGTAGAGCAAATCGGAACATTCTCCTCCGCCGAGACGATTGTCTCCGCAGCTGGTTCAGCAATCTACAATGCTGCTTTTTGTTATCCAGGAACCCGCTTCATCGATATAGAAAGTGAGCCTCATTGGATTAACGGGCATGTTCGGATATTTGCCTCGCGGGGGCTGAACTTTGGCGTATACGAAGGCTTAGCTCTGGATACCAGCGGCAAACCCCATGTCCCCTTTAAGGTCGACGTGCCCGGGCTCATGGCAAGGTTGGACTCCTTTTGACCACCAATTGACCAGAAAAACTCGGGTACAGACCACAGGTTAAGGTCGGACAAGCTCCTCAATGATTTCAAAGAGATTTCTGCTCGGATACCATCCAAGCGTATCGGCGATCAGTTTGTATGACAAAACATTCGATCGAACATCGACATATCGAGATGGCCGGTAGGATATTTCTATCGATCTCGAAGACACTCGCTCAATAAGCGACACCACCTCATTTATACTCGTTCCAACCCCAGATCCGACGTTAAAAACTTTATTATACGCAAGTACGTTGTTTATGCTGAGCACAATTGCCTTGGCAAGATCTTCTACTTGGAAATAGTCTCTGATAGCAGATCCGTCTCCCCATACCTCCAACGTAGATCCTGTCATCGCTGCATGCACAGCATTCTTGACGAATCCTACCCGGCCGACATCCTGATCAACGCCAACGGGGTTGCTTGGACGCAAGATAGTCAAGGGAATGCTCAATTCAGCAAGTGCTGTTTGCAACATAGTTTCGACCATAAGCTTACCAGCACCGTAAAAGCTTATTGGTCGAGTCGGGTGATCCTCATTGATCACCAGCCCGGTTTGTTGGCCATAGACGGTTCCGCCGGACGACACGAACACTATGTGCCTGATTGAGGAAGAGGGCACCACTTCAAGGAAACGCGCATAAGGTAGAAGATTATGGACAACCTCGGATTCGGCCCGATTGGCAAACGAGCCCGGGCTCGATTGACTAACCAGCAATACAACTGCGGACACATCTGTCAGATGGTCGCGGTAGGAAACGGGGTTTTCGAACTCAATGGGTATTGCAGATACATCCCCCAAGTTTACCTTGTGGGAAAATCTTTTATGAGCGATTCCTGAGGCGTCAAGTATTTTTATAACATGACGACCAATGAATCCAGTACTTCCAAACACCGCAACAGTCATTTTCGCTTAAGTGCCTATCCTCGCAATATTCCGGCCTAAGGTGTCAAGTTTCCTTACATATGCATCCATGTCAAACCGCTGATTTGAGATCCGTTGCATCGCGAATTTCTTTTTTCTCATCCATACCTGGTCGGATGCCATCTTTACGAAAACATCCGCTGCAGCAGATGCGTCCAGATAAGGCACCACCAGTTGTCTGGCATCGATATCCCCCGACATAATCTCTGCCATGCCGCTTCCGTGCTCAAAACAAACTAGAGGCAACCCGCGAGAGACGGCTTCAATGCTGACGTTTGGGAGTGGATCAAGCCGCGAGCTTAGGAAAAATGCGTCGGCGCTTGCATAAGCCCAATCGAGATCTGGAACTGCCTCAAGGAACTCAACGACGTCGGTTACATCTGACCGAACGACTTGCTCATTCAAGAATTCCTTCAATTCGTACCCGCTGCCGTGCACGCTTCCGATCCAAGTGAATCTAAGTTTGATTTTAGGAGCTCTTTTTTTTGCGGCAGCGGCCGCACAAACGAACAGATCCACCCCTTTGCGCCATTCGAGTGTACCCACGCCAATCACGACAAAGTCGGCGCCGTTGCGAAACTCAGCCAAGGCGTTCACGCCTCTTTTGGCAGCGTTTTTGGTGTGCGGCACTTCCGATCTCCCCTGTGCTATAATGTGCGACGGCCTCATCTTGAGCGAAGGAAATTTGTCGAAGGATGATCGGCGCACGACTTCTGCGGGAAAAACGAGTTCTGACAGATTTTGCATTGTCTTGGCGATCTCCCGCATGTGGACGGCGAAAGTAGCGAACTCGTGAACCAGGCCAATGACAGGGGCCCCAAGTTTAAAAAATTCATTTGCGAGAGGGAATGTTATCATACTATTCGCCAAAATGTAATCTGGCTTAAACTGTGAAATTGCTGATGTCGCTATGCTGCGTAACTGCGGCTCGTCATTATGACTTATACCATTAAATGGTATCACAATGTTAAATTCATCATGAAATCTCTCCGCAATGTCCCCAGATGAAAGTGATATAACAACAATATTGTAGTCAAAATTTCTCTTTAAGTAATATCCGATGTTCCACCCTAGTATCGGAGCACCGGTTCTCGACAATTCATGAACAAGCAGAAGAATCGTACGCTTTGTTTTCTCAAGAGCGACTGTCGCGGCCTCAAACTCTTCTGTCTGGGCACGACCGAGTCGTCCCTCTCGAATGCCGTAGGTAACAAAATGTGACAACAAGTTGCGCCCGCTTAACGCGACATCGGGATACCGCCCGCCGTAAAATCTCGGATCGAACTTTTCGGATGGCCGGAATCCTAGGTTTTCGCCAACTGATACGTAGTGAGCTATGAGGTCACCAGACCGCTCTCCCTCGCCGAGTTGGTCAAGGTAGTATCGGTCGTCAAAAAGGCCGCTTTGCCGAATAATCCTCACGCTATTCCGCAAAGAAACCCGCTCTCGCAGAATCTTCATAATCTCGTTCACTAATACCCCCAAATATCGGATATTGGTTCTTCCCGAAGTTCCATTCGACATTGCAGCTCAATCAACTTGGCATAAGCCGCCGGATGATCGACTCCGCCGAGTGGCGCCATTCCGATTTCGTCCACTGAAATGTGATTGCAAACTTCTCGCTCGACAGCCGCGAATTGGCCGGCCGTCTCGCCTTGGTCGGATAGTCCGTGGTCGCGATGTCGCGCACCCGCGCGTGCGGGCCACCAAACGCCCGGCTTGTGTCCAGGATATGACGGGCGAAGCCGCTCCAGTTGGTCTCGCCGCTGCCGGCCAGATGGTAGATGCCCCAGGCGGCGAAATTCTGGTCGTCGCGCAGCCTTGCCGCCACGTGCAGGATCGCGTCGGCGATGTCGAGCGCGGAGCTCGGCGTTCCTGTTTGATCGGCGACGACCGAAATCTCCTCCCGCTCGGCGGCGAGCCTCAGCATGGTTTTGACGAAATTCTTGCCGAAGGGGCTGTAGACCCAGGCGGTGCGCAGGATGAGGTGGCGCGGGTTGGCGGCAGCGACCGCCTGCTCGCCGGCGAGCTTGGAGGCGCCGTAGACGCCGAGCGGTGCGGTCGCGTCGGTCTCGACATAGGCGCCGTCCTTGGTGCCGTCGAAGACATAGTCGGTCGAGATCTGGATGACGGGAACGCCGAGCCGCGCCGCAGCCTCTGCCACCTTGCCGGCGCCGACGGCGTTGACGGCAAAGGCCAGGTCGCTCTCGTCCTCGGCCTGGTCGACGGCGGTGTAGGCGGCGGCCGAGACGACGAGGTCCGGCCGTGCCGCCTCGAGCGCCGGAAACACCGTGTCGGGCCGCGTCAGGTCGAGCGTCGGGCGGCCGACGGCAACCACTTCCACGTCGCTGCGGCTGCGCGCCGCCTCGATCAGGCTGGCGGCAACCTGGCCCTCGCGTCCGGTGACGGCAAGCCTCACGCCGCCCCCTTCCTGGCTTCGACCTGCCCCAGTCTTTCGCCGGCATAGCGCTGCTCGCGGATCGGCCCCCACCACCATTTGTTGTCGAGGTACCAGTCGACCGTCCTGGCCAGGCCGCTGTCGAAATTCTCCCTCGGCGTCCAGCCGAGATCGCGGGCGATCTTGGAGGCGTCGATCGCATAGCGCCGGTCGTGGCCGGGGCGGTCGGTGACGAAGCTGATCAGGTCGCGGTGGCTTTTGCCGCCGGCCCGCGGCCGCCTCAAGTCGAGAAGGTCGCAGATCGCCTCGACGACGCCGAGATTGGTGCGCTCGGAGTTGCCGCCGATATTGTAGCTCTCGCCCGGCCGGCCCTTCGTGGCGACAAGCTCGAGGGCGCGCGCGTGATCCTCGACGAACAGCCAGTCGCGCACATTGGCGCCGGCGCCGTAGACCGGCAGCGGCTTCTCGTCGAGCGCGTTGAGGATGACCAGCGGGATGAGCTTTTCCGGAAAATGGTAGGGGCCGTAATTGTTCGAGCAGTTGGAAAGCACCACCGGCAGGCCGTATGTCTCATGCCAGGCCCGCACCAGATGGTCCGACGCCGCCTTGGACGCCGAATAGGGCGAGGACGGCGCATAGGGCGTCTCCTCCACGAACATGCCGGTATCGAAGGGAAGATCGCCGAACACCTCGTCGGTCGAGATATGGTGAAAGCGGAAGCCCGCCTTTCGCGTCTCCGGCAGGCCGCGCCAGTAGTCGAGCGCGGCGTTCAGCATGCGATAGGTGCCGACGATGTTGGTTTCGATGAAGGCGCCCGGCCCGTCGATCGAGCGGTCGACATGGCTCTCGGCGGCGAGGTTCATGACGATGTCGATGTCGTCGCGGCGCAAGATTTCCAGCACCGCGCGCTCGTCGCAGATGTCGGCCCGCTCGAAGCGGTAGTTGTGCGCGTTCTCGATCGGCCTGAGCGAAGCGAGGTTGCCGGCATAGGTGAGCTTGTCGAAATTGGTGACGCGGTAGGCCGGATTCGCGCACAGATGCCGGCATACGGCCGAGCCGATGAAGCCGGCACCGCCCGTCACCAGAAAGTTCATGCCGCCGTCCTTCCTCACGCAAACACCTCCGCGTTGCCGAGCAACGGCGCCTTTCGGTCCTTGTCCGAAAGCTGGAACCCGCCTGGAACAGTGGGCCATTCGATGCCGATTGCCGGGTCGTCGAAACGGATCGACCGGTCATGCTCGGGCGAATAGGTGTCGGTCACCTTGTAGAGCACCTCGGTATCCGGCTCGAGAGTGACGAAGCCATGCGCGAAGCCCTTCGGCACCAGGATCTGGTTGCCCTTTTCGGCCGATATCTCCAGCGCCAGCCATTTGCCGAAGGTCGGCGAAGAGCGGCGGATGTCGACCGCGACATCAAGCAGGCTGCCCCTGATAACGCGCAGCAGCTTGTCCTGCGCGCGCGGCGGCAGCTGATAATGCAGCCCGCGAAGCACGCCGGCGGCAGCCGAATAGGAGTGGTTGTCCTGCACGAAATCGAGGGCGATGCCGGCGTCCGCGAAACGCTCGGCATTCCAGGTCTCGCTGAAATAGCCGCGCGCGTCGCCGTGCCGCTTCGGCACGATCTCCAGCACGCCATCGAGGCCGAGCGGCCTGACCTCAAGCACCACGTTCCTCCGTCAGGTCGGCGACCCGCTTGCGCAGATAGGCGGCATAGTCATTCTTGCCCAGGCGCGCGGCGCGTTCCAGAACCTTGTCGGCGCCGAGCCAGCCCTGTTCCAAGGCGATCTCCTCCGGGCAGGCGACCTTGATGCCCTGGCGGTGCTCGATGGTGCGCACGAAGGAGGAAGCTTCGTGCAGGCTGTCATGCGTGCCGGTGTCGAGCCAGGCGTAGCCGCGGCCGAGCTGATGCACCTGCAGCGCGCCGCGCTCGAGATAGACATTGTTGACCGCCGTGATCTCGAGTTCGCCGCGCGCCGAAGGGCGGATCGAGCCAGCAATGTCGACGACATCGTTGTCGTAGAAGTAGAGCCCGGTGACGGCCCAGTTGGACCTGGGCTTCTGCGGCTTTTCCTCGATGGTCAGGGCCTTGCCGGTCGCCTTGTCGAACGAGACCACGCCATAGCGCTCCGGATCGTCGACATGGTAGGCAAACACCGAGGCGCCGGTTTCACGCGCCGCCGCTAGGCGGCAGAGCTGCGACAGCCCGTCGCCGAAATAGATGTTGTCGCCCAGAATCATCGACACGCCGTCCCTGCCGATGAAGTCGCGGCCGATGATGAAGGCTTCCGCCAGGCCATTGGGCTGCGGCTGCTCGGCATAGGCCAGGCTCAGACCGAACTCCGAGCCGTCGCCAAGCAAGTCGCGAAAGACCGGCAAGTCGCGCGGAGTTGAAATGACCAGGATTTCACGTATTCCCGCGAGCATGAGCACGCTCAGCGGGTAATAGATCATCGGCTTGTCGTAGATCGGCAGGATCTGCTTAGAAATCGCTAATGTAAGCGGATAGAGGCGTGTTCCGCTGCCTCCTGCCAGGATAATTCCTTTCAACAAGCTCTCCTTGAACTGCCGAAGCCCCCGCCCAGCCATCAAGTCGCCCGTGCTTAGGAGTGACGCACCGGCTTGTCAATTGTCCGCCCTGATTCTTCGACCCGCGCGGACAAGCCGTCGCGTCGCGCCATGAAAAAGGCCGGCGGACAGAGCGCCCGCCGGCCTTTTGATGGTTTTGCCTTATCTCAGGCGCGCTTGAGCAGCGACCAGACGGCGGGGACCAGGCTGGCGGCAAGCGCCACCTTGATCAGGTCGCCGACGACGAACGGCAGGACGCCGAACTGCCATGCCTTTTCCGGCCCGATGAGCGTCGCCAGCCAGGCGAAACCCATCGCCATCATTACGATCTCGGCGACCAGCATGGCGCCGAACAGCTTGACCGGATGGCGGTCCCAGCCGCGATCCGCGGCCCAGCCGGCAATAGCGGCCATCACTACGAAGCCGGCGAGGTAGCCGCCGGTGGAGCTCAGCATGTAGGCAATGCCGAGGCCTTTTTCCGGCGTGCCCTGGAAGACAGGCAACCCAAAAGCGCCCTCGGCGAGGTAGAGGATGAGCGTCGCGATCGCCAAGCGCATCCCGAAGGCCGACGCGATCAGCAGGACGGCCAGCGTCTGCAGCGAAAGATCCACCGGGCCGAGCACAATTTTCGTCTTGGCCGAAAGTGTGAGGAGGATGGTTCCGACAATGGCCAGAAAGAGCTGTGTCCCAAGCCTTGCAGCCCCCTGCTCTGGCAGAGCGAGAGAAACTAGCGGACGCATCGTGGTTGCAGTTGCCATGGTCTTCCCCGTAGTGGCTGATTTGCTGGCTGTGATTTTCCTATATTGGCTTCCGTACCGAGCGGCAATCATTTTGCCGCGCAGCAGCAGGGCCCCGGCATGACGCTCGAACTCGAGACACGCTTCGATCCGGCCTACGGCCAGGCGGTCACCGTCGCGCCGCATGTGCTGCGCGTCACCGCCAGAAACCCCAGTCCGTTCACCTTCCACGGCACCAACAGCTATCTTGTCGGGCGCGAGACACTGGCGGTGATCGATCCGGGACCGGACGACGACGCCCATCTCGAAACGCTGCTTGCCGCGATCGGCGGCAGGCCGGTCAGCCATATCTTCGTCAGCCACACCCATCGCGACCACTCGCCGCTCGCGGCACGGCTGAAGGCGCGCACCGGCGCGACCGTGCTTGCCGAAGGACCGCATCGCCCGGCGCGGGCGCTGCGCATCGGCGAGATCAACCCGCTCGATGCCAGCGCCGACACGGCTTTCGTTCCCGATGTCGCGCTGGCCGACGGTATCCTCACCCATGGCGATGGCTGGGCGATACGAACGGTGCTGACGCCGGGCCACGCGGCCAACCACGCGGCCTTTGCGCTGGAAGGCACCGGCATCCTGTTTTCGGCCGACCATGTCATGGCCTGGGCGACGTCCATTGTCGCGCCGCCCGACGGCGCAATGGCGGACTATATGGAATCGCTCGACAGGCTGATCGAGCGCGACGACCGCCTGCTTTTGCCCGGCCATGGCGGTCCTGTCGTCGCGCCGCGCAAGTTCATGCGCGGGCTGAAGACGCATCGCAAGATGCGTGAGCGAGCGATCCTCGAACGGATCCGCGACGGCGACCGAACGATCAAGGACATGGTGGCGGCGATCTATCGCGACACCGATCCGCGACTGCATGGAGCAGCCGGCCTGTCGGTGCTGGCCCATCTCGAGGACCTGGTGGCGCGCGGCCTGGTCGCTACCGCGGGCGACCCGGCGATCGACGGCATCTTCGAGCCTGGCTGACCAATTTTTGCGCGGCTGGCCTATTCGGCCGGCGCGGCACCCACCTGGCCGGCGACCTGCTGGTCGAGTTCGGCAAGGAAATCGGTGATGCGGGCGGCATTGTCGCCGAGGTCGTATCGGCCGTAGCGCGAGGCCGAACGCATGTCGACGACGACCGAATCGCCATCGTCGGTGACGCGGATGGCGACGTCGGCGGGCAGACCGATCGCGAAGCCCCTGGCAACCGCGTTGATCGTCGCCTCGCTCTGGCCGTTGATATCGGGATAGGGAGCGGTCAGTTGCCAGTCGCGCCGGTCGAGCACGGTTTCGGCGGCGTCGACCACGGTTTCGAAAGGCAGGTTGTAGCTGCGCCCGGTGACCAGCGGGTAGGCCTCGGCCTGCAAGGCCTGCTCGCCGGGCGTCGGCGACGACAGCGCGTTCATGTCGCTCGTCCGGTCGCTGGTGTCCAGCACCGGCGGATTCTCGAGATCGGTCGAGATGTCGCGCAGCGGCGGATAGATCGTCGCCCAGTAGGCGGCGATGCCGTATGGCGCCAGCACCAGCAGCGCCAGCAGCGCGCCGACGCTGAGATCGCGGCCGCCGCGATCGCCGAAATTCCACAGCCTCGACAGCGCAAGCCCCGCGAGCAGGAACGCCAACGCGGCAAGCAGCGCGACGAGCGCCAGCACCCACAGAAAGGGCGGTGTGTCGACGAGGTCGAGGCGGTAGCCGGCAACCACCGTCAGCAACAGGACGAGCGAGAACGCTCCGATCCGCCGCGACCAGCCGGCCGCTCTCGACGTCTGCCGTTCAGGAATTGTAGCCATCGTCTGCCGCATCACCCCAGTCCGCGTCGAGACTTAGCGCAGTTCAGCGTTTCGTGGAATTGCTGAACTGCGCTAACTGTCTGTTTTCACGCAACTCCGGACTGAAAACCGCCGCGCACTCTTGGCTCGGGCTTGAAGGCGAACGAATGAACAATCCTCAATCCGTCGGCAGCCGATAGTCCCTGAATTGCTGGCGCAATGCGGTCTTCTGGATCTTGCCGGTTGCCGTGTGGGGAATTTCGCCGACGAAGGCAACATCGTCCGGCATCCACCATTTGGCGACCTTGCCGTTCATGAAGGCCAAGATGTCGCCCTTGCTCGGCTCCTTGCCCGGCTTGCGCACGACCACCAGCAGGGGCCGCTCGCCCCATTTGGAATGCGGCACGCCGATCGCGGCGGCCTCCGCCACGTCGGGATGGCCGACGGCAAGATTCTCGAGATCGATTGTGGAGATCCACTCACCGCCCGATTTGATGACGTCCTTGGCGCGATCGGTGATCTGCATGTAACCGTTGGCGTCGATATGCGCCACGTCTCCGGTGTCGAACCAGCCGTCGGCGTCGAACTGCTCGGCGCCGATGCCGCCGTAATAGGCGCGCGCGATTGCCGGACCGCGCACCTTGAGTCGCCCGAAGGTCTTGCCATCCCAAGGCAGCGCGTTGTCGTCGTCGTCGGTCACCTTCATCTCGACGCCGAAGGGCGGATAGCCCTGCTTGCCCTGAACATCCAGACGCGCCTCGCCGGAGAGCCCTTCATACTCCGGCTTCATGGTGCACAGCGTGCCGAGCGGCGACATTTCGGTCATGCCCCAGGCGTGCACGACCTGGACATCGTAGTTGTCCTGGAATTTCCTGGTAATGGCGCGCGGGCAGGAGGAGCCGCCGATCACGACCTTTCTCAGATGGGGAAGCTTGTTGCCGGTCTCTTCCAGATATTGCAGCAACATCATCCAGACCGTCGGCACGGCGGCGCTGAAGGTGACCTTTTCGGTGTCGAGCAATTCATAGATCGAAGCGCCATCCATCTTGCAGCCGGGCATGACCAGCTTGGCGCCGATCATCGGCCCGCTCTGGCCAAGGCCCCATGCATTGGCGTGGAACATCGGCACCACCGGAAGAATCACGTCCCGCGCGGATATGCCCATGGCGTCCGGCATGGCGGCGATCATGGCATGAAGGACGTTGGAGCGATGACTGTAGAGAACCCCCTTCGGGTCGCCGGTCGTGCCGGAGGTGTAGCACATGCCGGCGGCAGTGTTCTCGTCGAAGCTCTTCCAGGCGAAGGCGCCGTCGGCCTCGGCCAGCCATTCCTCATAGGCGACCGCATTCGGCAATGAAGTTTGCGGCATGTGCGCCCCGTCGGTCAGCACAATCACCTGCCTCAGCGACTTGACCTGGCCGGCGATCTTTTCGAGCAACGGCACGAAGGTAAGGTCGACGAAGACCGCCCTGTCCTCCGCGTTGTTCATGATCCAGGCGATCTGCTCGGGGAAGAGACGCGGGTTGAGGGTGTGATAAATCGCGCCGATGCCCATGATGCCGTACCAGGCCTCGATGTGCCGGGCCGTGTTCCAGGCGAGGGTCGCGATCCGGTCGCCCAGGCTGAAGCCGTCACGCTCCAGCCGCTGCGCGACCTTCAGGGCGCGATGGTGGATCTCGGCGTAGGTGGTGCGCACGACGGGACCCTCGATCGAGCGCGTCACGATCTCGCGGCGACCATGCTGCCGTTCGGCATTGTCGATGAGCTTATGGCAGAGCAGCGGCCATTCCTGCATCAATCCAAGCATCGCGGTTCTCCCCTTTGCGCTTTTGCGTCGTTGTTTCACGCATTGTGGGACGAACCGGCGGATTGTCCAGCCGCCATAAGTCCAAGGTTGCGGCAGGATCGAAGCATCCCGGGATTCGCCATAATCCGGCCATCGTCGACGTCAAGTTTTGTTAACGGGCTGGGTGAGATTGGCGAATGGAGAAGTTCGCATGGAACCGCAGCTCGACGACCAAACCCTGGAAAGCTCGCTTGCCGAAAGCCTGGCCGATCTGACGCCGGACCCTAAAGCCGTTTCCGACGACCAATTTGCCGAAGTCGTCGGCGGTGCGCTGGAGGCCGTCGGCGGCACGCTGCTGTTCAAGATGTGCGTCGACAACGCCGGCGAAACCGAGCATGTCGCCGCCGCCTGCATCGGCGACGCCGGCAATCGCCAGTTCCTCCTGCTCACCCTGCCGACCGCAGGCGGCGCGCTGAAGGTCGAGACGGCGGCGAGAAGCACCAACCCGGTGGCCGGCATCGCAGCCGCTTATGCCGGCCTGATGGATGCGTTCAAGGCCGCCGCCTGACGTCGCGTCGGGTGCAAGAAGGGGGCTCGGGCTTGTGCAAGTCCTTTGTCCGACACAGCTTATGCCGGGAAAGGAGATCGTCATGGACAAGCGCGCCAATCCGGCACCCGGCTTTCAGCGCAATCCCGACAAACTGATAACCATCGAAACCTATCGGGGCAGCGTTACGGTGCTGGCAGGTGGCAGGGTCATCGCCAGGTCGACACGGGCCAGGCTGCTGTCGGAGCCGCCCTATGCCCCGGTCTATTACATTCCGTTCGACGATATCGATTTCAGCAACCTCGCCAAGACCGGGCACTCGACGCATTGTCCCTACAAGGGCGATGCCAGCTATTGGAGCATTGTGCCCGCCGGAGAGAACGGAACGAATGCGATGTGGGCCTATGAGCAGCCCTTCGACGAAGTGCTCGATATCCGCAATCATGGCGCGTTCTACGCGAGCAAGGTGACGGTGGAAGCCACGCCGCAATGACAGGCGACTGTTCGCGGGCCGGCTGAAGGGAACTGGTCAGTCGGTAGTGCCGTCATTGCCCACGTCCTCGGCATCGTCGAGGCGAACGAAGGTCATGCCCTTCTGTTTCAGGGCGAGCAGGCCCTGCACGACGCCCTCGCCGGCCGCATGGATCGGCTGGTTGATGTGAGCAATGATGACGTCGCCGTCCTTGGCGGCGGCGATGCGCCGGGTGGTTTCCTTCGCTCCCAGCAGGGAGCCGCCGTCGCCGTTGATCGAGAAGCCGGCGATCCTGAAACCCAGCTTGCGGATCATGGCGATCGCCGAAAGACTGTATTCGGCAGTGGCGCCGCGAAACCATTTTGGCGCCGGACCGCCGGCGCTCGCCAGCGCGGCGGCGCCGGACTCGACTTCCGCCAGAACGGCCTCGGGACTGCCGGCGCTGCGGATGCCGTAGATCTTTTGCGGCGTGTCGACCGCCGGTATGTGGCGGCCGCCGTGATTTTCGAGTTCGAACAGCTCCGGGTGCGCCCGCATGATCTCGACAGCGGCGGCATTGCGTTTCAGCCAGATGCCGGTGACGAAAATGGTTGCCGGAATCTTGTTCTCTACCAGGGCGGAGAGAATGCGCGTATCGGTCTTGCCGCCGCAGGCGTCCAGCGTCAGCGCGACACGACCGCCGCCGCCCTGCGGCTTCACGTGCAAGGTCGGCTCGAGCAGCGTCCCGGCCTTGCCGGCCGACACCACCGCGAGCGACAGCGCGAGCGCGCACAGATATTTCCGAAGCAGACCCGTCATTCTTCCCAAACCCCGGCTCGTCGCGCCGCTGACCGCAAGAGGCCGTCAACAAGACCGGCATCTAGGCAAAAATCGGGACGGTTCATATCTGAAAAGGAGCCGACGCGGCGATTTGCCCGGCGATCAGCTCGCCTGCCGCACGGCAACGGGGGTTCGCGACAGAAGTTCGCCCACCGCTTGGACCACGGGATCCACTTCGAGACGCCAGACGCAGCACGACCGGCTTGGATCTTTGCGGCGGCACAGGTCGCCGCCGACGCAGTCGCAAGGCATGGGCGGCTGCAAGGAGATGCTGGGAGCGCCCACCGGTCCCCAGCGGACAGGGTTGGTCAGGCCGAACAGGCCGACGACGGGCGTGCCTGCCGCAGCCGCCATGTGCATCGGGCCGCTCTCGTTGCCGAGAAATAGCCGCGCTTGTTTGAGCAGAGCCTGGAGCGTTTCGAGCGAGAGGGCACCGACGAGATTGACGATCGGGGTCTTGGTGCCCCCGACGATCTGCTCGGCCGTGTCTTTCTCGTCGGGGCCGCCGACCAGAACGATGGCCAGTCCGCTGTCGTCGGCAATCCTGTCGATTGCCGCGGCAAAGCGTTCAGGCTGCCATCGGCGCCCGGGGAAGCTTGCGCCGGCATGCACCGCCACATAGGCGTTGGGCCGAAGATGGAACGTGTCCAGCAACGCCAAGGCCCGTGTTGTCTCAAGCGGCAGCGGCTGGATGGCAGGAACCCGAACGCGCAGGTCTACGCCAAGCGCCTCCAGCGGCGAGAGATAGCGATAGAGAAAGTGCTGCTCGCCATAGCCGAACGGCTTTGCCTTGACATTGGCACGTTGGCGCTCGAACCAACGCAACGGCCTTTCGGGTGGGTGATATCCGACGCGGATCGGTGCGCTGACCAGTCCTGAGATGAACCGCGACGTCTTGGAATCGGAGATGTCGATGATCATGTCGAAGCGGTAGCGGCGCAGTTTGAGCACCGTTCGAACGAGTTCCTGCGCGCGCCGCAACGGGGTGCCGCGTATATGCGAGCGGCGGAAGGTCACGGCCTCCGCAGCGATGTCGTGGGCCGTTAGAAAACTGGCGAAGCGGGCTTCGCAAAGGAAGATGATCCGGGCACCGGCATATTCGAGCTGCAGGTTCCGCGCCAACGTCGAGGCAAGCACGAGGTCGCCGATGAACTTGGTCTGCACTATCAGGATCGACCGCACGGTGGTGGGGGGAGCCTGCAACGTCTGTTCCTTTTCACCGGGCGGATTGGAGACCGCAGAACTGGGCGGAGACAGTGTCGACATCGGGGCCGTCACGCGCAGGTTCGCGTGACTTTGTCCAGGAAAGCGTAAGCGCGCCGCGGCCTCTCAGCGACGCTGCGATGCCTGTCCTGCGACCTGCACGGCGGCCTGCGCTGCGGCCAGCCGGGCGATCGGCACGCGATAGGGTGAACATGACACATAGTCGAGGCCTACCTCTTCGCAGAAACGGATCGAGGCCGGATCGCCGCCATGTTCACCGCAGATGCCGAGCTTGATGCTGGACCGCGTCGACCGGCCCTTCTCCGTCGCGATCCGCACCAATTCGCCGACGCCGTCCACGTCGAGCGAGACGAAGGGATCCTGCTCGATGATACCTTTCTGGCGATAGGTTTCAAGGAACGAAGCTGCATCGTCGCGCGAGATGCCGAAGGTCGTCTGGGTCAGATCGTTGGTGCCGAACGAGAAGAATTCCGCCGCCTCGGCGATGATATGGGCGCGGATGGCGGCGCGCGGCAGCTCGATCATCGTGCCGGTGAGATAGTCGATCTTGGTGGCTGTCTCCTGCATGACACTTTGGGCGACCGCATCGATGCGCGCCTTGACGTATTCCAGTTCCTTTACGAGACCGACCAGGGGAACCATGATTTCGGGCACGACCAGCGCGCCGGCCTTGCGGCCGGCCTCGACCGCCGCCTCGAAGATGGCACGAGCCTGCATCTCGGCGATCTCGGGATAGGAGACGGCGAGCCGGCAGCCGCGATGGCCGAGCATCGGGTTGAATTCATGCAGCGCCTCGGTGCGCTGCCTGAGCTTGTCCGCCGAGACGTTCATCGCCCTTGCGACCTCGGCGAGCTCGTCCTCGGTCTTCGGCAGGAATTCATGCAGCGGCGGGTCCAGCAGGCGGATGGTGACCGGCAGGCCGGCCATGATCTCGAACAATTCGAGAAAATCCGAGCGCTGCATCGGCAAGAGCTTGCCGAGAGCGCCGCGCCTATCCTTCTCGGTATCGGCCAGGATCATCTCGCGCATGGCGACGATGCGGTCGCCCTCGAAGAACATGTGCTCGGTACGGCAAAGCCCGATGCCTTCGGCGCCGAACGAGCGCGCCATGCGCGCATCGAGCGGAGTCTCGGCATTGGTGCGCACCTTCATGCGGCGCGCGGCATCCGCCCAGTCCATGATGGCGGCGAAATCGCCCGACAATTCCGGCTGCAGCATGGCGACGGCGCCCTTCAGCACCTGGCCGTTGCCGCCGTCGATGGTGATGACGTCGCCCTTGCGGAAGGTCTGGCCCATCGAGGTCATGGTGCCGGCCCTGTAGTCGACGCGCAGCGAGCCGGCGCCCGATACGCAGGGCTTGCCCATGCCGCGCGCCACCACGGCGGCATGGCTCGTCATTCCGCCGCGGGTGGTGAGAATGCCCTCGGCCGCATGCATGCCATGGATGTCCTCGGGGCTGGTCTCGATACGGACCAGGATCGCCTTGCGGCCTTGCGCCTTGGCGTCCTCCGCGTCGCTCGATGAGAAGACGATCTCGCCGGTGGCGGCCCCAGGCGAGGCCGGCAGGCCCATGCCAATGACATCACGCGCGGCCTTTGGATCGATGGTCGGGTGCAGGAGCTGGTCGAGCGAAGCCGGATCAATGCGGGCGACCGCCTCCTCCTTGGTGATCAGCCCGTCCTTGGCCATCTCGACGGCAATCTTGAGCGCCGCCTTGGCGGTGCGCTTGCCGGAGCGGGTCTGCAGCATCCACAGCTTGCCGCGCTCGATGGTGAATTCGAGATCCTGCATGTCGCGGTAATGCTTCTCCAGCCGGTCGGAGATGTCGACGAAAGCCTGGAAGGCATCCGGCATCAGCTTCTGCAGCGACGGCTTGTCGGAGCCGGCGGCGATGCGCGCCGCTTCGGTGATGTTCTGAGGCGTGCGGATGCCGGCGACCACGTCCTCGCCCTGGGCGTTGACCAGGAATTCACCGTAGAGCTGCCTTTCGCCGGTCGACGGGTTGCGGGTGAAGGCGACGCCGGTGGCCGAGGTGTCGCCCATGTTGCCGAACACCATGGCCTGGACGTTGACCGCCGTGCCCCAGCTTTCCGGGATATCGTGCAGGCGGCGGTAGGTGATGGCGCGGTTGTTCATCCAGCTTGAAAAGACCGCTCCGATCGCCCCCCAGAGCTGCTCATGCGGGTCCTGCGGGAACGGCTTGCCGAGCTCCTCCTCGACCTTGGCCTTGTAGAGCGCGATCACGCCCTGCCATTCGACGGCGCTCAGCTCGGTGTCAAGCTCATGGCCGAGGCTGGCTTTCTGGTCCTCGAGGATTTCCTCGAACACTTCATGGTCGAGCCCCATGACGACGTCAGAATACATTTGGATGAAGCGACGGTAGCTGTCATAGGCAAAGCGGGCGTCGCCTGCATCGGCGGCCAAAGCCTCGACGGTCTCGTCGTTGAGCCCGAGGTTGAGAACGGTGTCCATCATGCCGGGCATGGACGCACGGGCGCCGGAACGCACAGACACTAGCAGCAGCTTCGAGGGATCGCCAAATCGGCGACCGGTGATCTTGCCGATATGGTCGAGCGCCGACAGGACGTTCGCCTCCAGCCCGTCCGGATAGCTGCGGCCGTTGGCGTAGTAGGCGTTGCAGACTTCGGTGGTGATGGTGAAGCCCGGCGGCACCGGCAGGCCCAGGTTGCACATTTCGGCCAGATTGGCGCCCTTGCCGCCAAGAAGGTTGCGGTCGCTGGCACGGCCTTCGGCAGCACCGTCGCCGAAGGAGTAAACCCACTTGGTCATGCACGCCCTCCAAGTCCCTGGAATAGACAACATCCGGACCAAGGCCCGGTTCCCCGCCCTTCCGATGCGAGCGATAGGATGCTGCAGTGCGAAAGGCAAGGCGTCGCCGAACCGGCGTCGCAACTACAATCGATTAATCAAAAGCTGCGTCAAAAAGACTTGCCGGCGAAAAAGGCACGATATAGAACATAACAGGAACATAGTTGGAGTGGCGTGATGAAGCTCAACGGAAAACTCGACTATCTGGAACTGCCGGCGACCGGCAGCACGCTGGACAGCGTCAAATCCTTCTACAGCGCCGCGTTTTCCTGGTCCTTCACCGATTACGGTCCGACCTATTCGGCCTTCGCCGAGGGGCTCGACGGCGGCTTCCAGGCCGACGCCGGCGAGGCACCGGCCAAACCGCTGCCGGTCCTCTATTCCGAGAACCTGGAGGCGACGCTGGAAGCGGTCGAGAGTGCCGGAGGCACGATCGTCAAGCCGATCTTTTCCTTTCCCGGCGGCCGGCGGTTCCATTTCACCGACCCGGCCGGCAATGAATTGGCCGTGTGGGGAGAATAGAAGATCAGGTCCTTGCGGCGGCAAAGCGACATTCTGACCGCAAATCAGCCTGTGCAATTGTCATCACAGCATTGAGCTTTGCTGCGGCACGTCCTATAAGGCCGCGCGCAGCGGGCATGCCCCGGCTGTTGGGGCGTCGCCAAGTGGTAAGGCATCGGTTTTTGGTACCGACATTCCCAGGTTCGAATCCTG
The DNA here is from genome assembly GCF_003952525.1 of Mesorhizobium sp. M3A.F.Ca.ET.080.04.2.1. Lineage (NCBI taxonomy): Bacteria > Pseudomonadati > Pseudomonadota > Alphaproteobacteria > Hyphomicrobiales > Phyllobacteriaceae > Mesorhizobium > Mesorhizobium sp. M3A.F.Ca.ET.080.04.2.1. The sequence goes on from NZ_CP034451.1 coordinate 1,787,399, forward strand.
GCGCCCCAGCCAACATCTTCCGACGCTATCGCTTCATGACGGTCGTTGTGCCTGGGGCCTCCTGAGCGGGCCAAGGCAGCGACGATGGAGAAATGCGAACGTGACCGCTGAATGACGCGGAAGGCCGCCGACGCGTGCCGGCTGATCTGCTCTTTCGCGGGCCCTGTGACGCTGGAACAGTTCCAGGAAAAGCGCGGAGCGGCTTTTTCCGTCCGCAACTGTATAAGGACAAACACTTGAAGCGGGTCAGCGACATAAGCTGACCCGCTCTCGCCCTACCGGCGGCCGCGAGGACGACATGTCCCCGCGGCCATTTGGCGAAGAGCCCGGCCCCAGTTCGTGGGACCAGCCGACGTGAGTTAGTGCGAAAAGGTGGCGGCGATCTCGCTGAGGCTTTTCCCCTTTGTCTCCGGAGCCCACAGTTGCGACACCCAGGCCCCGCTGAAGACGACGGCCGCCGCGATCAGCATTACCGTCGAAACACCGAATTGCTCCACTCCTAGTGGCAGAAGGAAGGTCCCCATGCCGGCGCCGATACGGCTGACGGCGGCGGCGAAACCGGTGCCGACACCGCGGATCTCGGTGGGAAACACCTCCCCAGGGTAGATACTCGTCAGCACGCCGTTCATCGCATTCAAGAACGAGAAGACGAGGAAGAGACCCAGCACGAGGGCCGACGGCGCACCCGACCACAGGCCGATGATCAGGAAGACCGCCATGGTGATCCACTGCGGCGGTACCGTAAACAGCCGGCGGCCGGCCTTGTCGATCATCGCCACAGTGACCGCGCACCCGACCATAGCGACCATCGACAGCCCGACGCCGCCGGCGAGCCCGCCATTGAGGCCGTACTTCTCCAGCACGCTGTCGGCGAAGGTCGCGATGGCGAAATAGGGCATGACAACGCAGAACCAGAACCACGACACGAAGACCGTCATCCGCCAATATTTCGTGGAGAACAGATCCATGGACCGGCCCTGTCGCACATGTTCTTTCTCCATGTCCGCCATGTCTTCGGCACTTTCCAGATATTTGTGCGCGATGGCGCGGGCCTCGTCCTTGCGGCCCTTGCTCCACAGCCAGCGCGGCGATTCCGGCAGGCCGAGCCGGGCGACGAACAGGACTGCCGCGATGAAGGTGCTGGTGCCGATGATGAACCGCCACGGCAGTGGCGCCGGCAGATTGAGGATGTAGCCCGCCGTATAGCCGACCATGAATCCAAAGTACCAGGCAACGTTCGTGACGCCCATAAGGCGCCCCCGCAGCCGGGCAGGCGCGAACTCCGACATCAGCGGCCAGCCGACCGAGTATTCGGCGCCGATGGCCACGCCCATCAGCAGGCGCACGATGAACAACATCTCCACCGAGTTGATGAAGAACTGCGCCGCCGACGCGATCAGGAACAGCGCCATGTCGATCATGAACAGCGGCTTGCGGCCGTATTTGTCGCTGGCCCAGCCGCTCAGCGGCGAGCCGATCAGGATGCCGAACAGAGCGGCCGACGCGATCAGGCCCATGTCGGCGGTCGACATGCCCATGTCTGCCTTCATCGATGCCGTCACTGGGCCGATGACCCCGAGGATGTAACCGTCGAGGAGCATTCCGCCGGTAAGGACGGCGATCTTCTCCTCATGAAGCGTCGCTTGAACGCCGGGCCGTGACTGCGCTCTAACCGCGTGGTTTGCGGAAAGCCGCTACGCATTCTGCCCGGAATTGCTCGAATGAGCTGCCGATTTCGGTGCACCCTGCTGGGCACGTGCGGAATGCGCCCCCCGGCCTAAACCTTTTCCGCAGATAGGCGTTGTTGTTCGTCAGGCCGGCTCCTGCCGGCTCTTCGAGCGCGGCCAGCGGAGAGGGCAAAACCGATGTATTTCATGGCATTGGCCACCGACTATGACGGCACGCTGGCGCATGACGGGCTGGTGACCGCAAGCACCGTCTCGGCGCTGGAGAAGCTGAAGAAATCGGGCCGCAAGCTCATCCTGGTCACCGGTCGCGAGCTGCCCGATCTCAAGGAGGTGTTTCCCGAGATCGGCCTATTCGACAAGGTCGTCGCCGAAAACGGGGCGCTGATCTACACGCCGGCGAGCGAGGAAGAGCGCACGATCTGCCCCTCTCCGTCCACCGATCTCGTCGACAGGCTCAAGAAGCGCGGCGTCAAGCCGCTCTCGGTCGGGCGCTCGATCGTTGCCACATGGGAACCGCACCAGGCCACGGTCCTCGACGTCATCAAGAACCTCGGGCTGGAGCTGGAGATCATCTTCAACAAGGGCGCGGTGATGATCCTGCCCAGCGGCATCAACAAGGCAACGGGGCTCGCGGCCGCGCTTCAGGACCTCAGGCTCTCGCCGCACAATGTGGTCGGCGTCGGCGATGCGGAGAACGACCATGCCTTCCTCAAAGCTTCGGGCTGCAGCGTCGCGGTCGCCAATGCGCTGCCGGCTGTCAAGGACACGGCCGACCTCGTCACGAAGGGCACCCGCGGAAAGGGGGTCGAGGAGCTGATCCGCAAGCTGGTCAAGCTCGATCATCTGATCGCCCGAAAACGCTTGCGCGGCATCCTGCTGGGAACGGCGCGCGGCAAGAAGGTCCACCTGTCGCCCGTCGAGACGGTCCTGATCGCCGGCAGCTCCGGCATCGGCAAATCGACCCTGGCAACGGCGCTTACCGAGCGGCTCATGGAACAGGGCCTGCAGTTCTGCATCTTCGACCCGGAAGGCGATTATGACGGCCTGCAGGGCGCAGTGCCGTTGGGCGACGGGTCGAGCGCGCCGAGCAAGGACCAGTTGCTGGAATTGATCGAGAAGCCCGACACCAATGTCGTGGTCAAAGGGCTGGCGCTGAAGGTCGACGAGCGGCCGGATTTCTTCGCCGAGCTGCTGCCCGGGCTCGGCAGTGCTCGCTACCGCACCGCGAGACCGCATTGGCTGATCATCGACGAGGCGCACCATCTGCTGCCGAAGCGGCGCGAGGACACCCGCGCGGTGCTCTCGCTGGAGCTGCCGGGCACCGTCCTGATCACCGTGCACCCGGAGGCGATCTCGACGGACGCACTGCGCCTGGTGACGGCCGTGATCGCACTCGGCCCGAAGGCGAAGGGCGTCATCAAGACCTTCTGCAAGGAGACCGGACTGGATGCGCCCAAGAGCATTCCCGCGCCAAAGGGCGATCGCGTGCTGCTCTGGCGGCCGCATGACGGCAAGAAGCCTTTTACCGTCAAGGCGGTCGAGCCCAGCCAGTCGCTGAAGCGGCACAGCCGCAAATATGCCGAAGGCGAGCTCGACGAGGCCGGGAGCTTCTATTTCACCGGGCCGAAGAAGGCGATGAACCTGCGAGCCCACAATCTGATCATCTTCGCGCAGATGGCGGAAGGGATCGACGACAAGACGTGGATGCATCATCTGCGCGCCGGCGATTATTCCAAATGGTTCCGCCAGCAGATCAGGGACAAGGAACTCGCCCGCGAGACGGCCGAGGCCGAGAAGGACGAGGCGCTCTCGGCCGAGGAGAGCCGCAAGCGCGTGCTCGACGCCGTACGCCGCCGCTACACGGCGCCGGCGACCGCCCCGGAAAATTAGGACGGCCTGCACACCTCCTCAGGTGCCGGTTGGATGCGCGTCTTCGACCGCAGGTCAGTTCATCAAAAGCACCAGGGCCGGATGCAGCTTCTTCAGATTCGGCAACGACTTCGATTGCCAGGGTATGTCGGGCGTTCCGCGCACGATGAGTTGAACATCGGGATGCTTGCGCACCTCGATGGTGAACTTCGCCAGCATGTTGATGCCGGACGAGTTGAGGAAATGAAGGTCCTTCAGGTTGAGCGTAATGGACAGGGGATTGGCGGCAAGAACGCTGCTCGCCAAGGCCATGACCGGTGCCCCGGCCTCGGAACTGGCAAGCCGCATCGCACCGTCGAAAAAGATATCGCTTCCTTCATTCCAAACCCGGTAATCGTCCGTCTTGATTTCCATTGAGTGGCTTCATCTCATCTAGTTGTGAGTTTGCGAGATCGGTATGGAGGCATACGTCTCCAGGCAAATCCGATCGCTTTCGTCGGCGGCGCTGAATATCCAAGCAAGTCGTGCGCCATAATCGCTCATCAATGTCAGCAATCCCAGTCCGGAGCCTCCGAAGTCGGGATTCGCGGCGTTCGCTTCGATGCGCTGTATCAGCAAGTCTCCAGGATCGCCAACCGTGATGTCCGCCAGGAGGCTTTGGAACTGAGAGGCGACTTCGCAGACGACGTCGTTCGACACCTTGAGCTTGAAGCAATCCGGATCCATCGACGCCTCGATCACGATCTCGCCCGGCGCGCGAAACTTGACGGCATTTTCGATGAGCTCGTTGACCAGATATCCGATGCTGTGCCGCACTTCCATGTAGTCGTTGCGGGAGGAACGGAAGCGCAACGCGAAGAGATCGGCGATGAAGTCCGACGTGGTCGCGCAGTGACGCCAGCTCAGGTCGAGCGGGCCATCGAAGAGCCGCACCCGGCTGACGCTCTCCTTCATCCCGATTGCAATGTCTGGGGTACCGAACAGCGTTGTCATGTCTATGTGCGCCTTATGATCACGAGAGTGATGTCGTCGTGGATCTTCTGCATGCCGATGTGGGCCATCAGATCCTCGATGATCCCGGTTTTGATTTCCTCCGCACTCCCGCCGTAACGGTTTTGCGCGCTCTGGCAGAGGCGCTCGAAGCCGAACAGTTTCTTGTCCTGGTCCTCCGCCTCGGTCACACCATCGGTGTGCAGCACGATCACGTCGCCACTGCCGAACAGGATGTCACGCGTGGCGATGTACGGCGAGATGTCGTTTTCCAGGCCAACCGGCAGCCCGAGATCGATCGTGTCGATACGCTCGACTTCGCCGGCCGCGCGGACGACGAGAACGTCCTCGTGCTGGCCGGACAGCGTCACCCGCTCATCCTCGAAGTCAAGGAAGGCGAGCGACAGATGCTTGCCGGTGTTGGTCCGTTCGATGTTCTTGTAGATCGCTCTGTTCAGGCGATCCAAGAACCGGTGCGGATCCCCTTCGTTGGTCTCCTGCAGCGCGCGGGCAACGGATTGGACCATCAGCATCAGCACGCCGCTCTCGAGACCATGCCCGGTCACGTCGCCGATGCCGATCTTGACCCGCGATCCGTTCTGCAGAACGTCGTAATAGTCGCCGCCGACCTCGTCGGCCGGCCGCATATAGGCCGCGATCTCCAGTCCCGGGATCGCTTCGAGCTCGAAGGGTTTCGGCAGGACCATCATCTGGATCTGCTTGGCCACCGCGAGCTCGGCGCCCAGGCGGACGTTCTCGTCGCGCAGCTTTTCGTTGAGCGCGGATATCTCCTGATTTGCGTCGCCGAGCTCGCGGGTTCGTTCGTCGACGAGTTGCTCGAGGTTTTCCGTGTGGAAGCTGATCTGCTCGGCCATGCGGTTGAAGGCCACTCCCACCGCTCCAACCTCGTCACGCGTCGGAATGCTCACGCGCACCGAATAGTCCTTGGAGCGGAGCTGCTGGGCAGCGCTGGCAAGCGCCCTGAGGCCGGCGGTGATCCGCTTCGAGATTCCGAGCACGGCCGCAAAGACTATCAGAAGCGAAACGATGATCGCGGCGATCTGGAACAGCAGGATGCGATTGGTCGCGCGCGAAATGCTGTCCTGCGCGGCGAACAGGGCGGCATAGATCTCCCGTTCGGGAACGACGATCCCGACCGACATCGTCTCGGACTTGATCGGGCCCGAACTCCACAAATTGGTCGGCTTCAATTGCTTGAGGACGACGATGTAGGGCACGCGTTCGCCCTTGTTGTCGAGCATGATGTGCTGAATGACGCCGTCATTCTTCTGGTCGAGAGGCAGCGACGCGATCGCCGGCTGCGAGCTTCCCCTCAGTGACCGCTCCAAACCGGTGACGCCCTGCGTGCCCGCATCGCTCGACGATTTCAGGCCGATGATCGCCTGCCCCGACGGATTGATCGCCACCACGTTGCCATTCGACATCGTCAGGAAGCCGAAGCCGGTCTCGGCGATCTTCACGCTTTGAACGACTTCCGCGAGCTGATCGAGCGTGATGTCAGCCCCCGCCGTGCCGGCGACGCCGCTGCGATCGCGCGTCCACAACGGGTGGAAGAAGCTGACGATCAGCTTTCCCGTGATCGCGTCGGTGTAAGGCGCTGTCTGGGTAATGTCGTCGGGGACCGGACGCGAGGCCGGATCCCGGGCCCATTGCTGCCACGACCCGTAGATCCCGGGAAAGAAGAACTCCCAGAATTCCGCCTTGTTGTGGCCCGGATAGAGGCGGTCGAAGGTCTGCGCCTGGTCGGTATACGGCACAGTCCTGAAGATCGGCCGTTCTTTCGGACCAATATAATACATCTGCAGTTTGGACGAGCCGCTGGCCATGAGGGTCGGCGCGACGAGATCGAGCACCGTGCTGTCATCGATTTCCTGCTGAACGCTTGGCAGCGGCGTGTGGTCGGCGCCCAGCAGGTAGCCCCACACGCTTACCACCGACGGCGCGCCCGGCAGGTTCTGCGCCCAATCGCCGTGCGCGTCGTAGACGACCTTCACGGAACCGGGCGATTGCTGCGCCAGCGTCGCTCCGACCTGCTGCTGTCTGGCTGGATCGTCGATCTGGGCCTGCAGCACGCCGGCCAATGCCTTGACGTCCCCATGAACCCGGTCGAGCAGCAGGTCGACGCGCAACGCTGTCGATCGAGCGTAGGAACGTATGTATTCCTGGTTTGCCGTCGTCAGGCCTTCACCGACTTCCGACGTGGCGTCGCGCGACAGCTTCTGGACGTTCCAAAGCGCCAGACCACCGCTCACCAGAAGGTCGAAAAGGACCGCGCCACCGACGACCAACACGAATTTCGCTCGAAAGGAGCGCAGGCCGAAGCGCGATGTCCGCTCATCGGTCATTGCGGTCGTCGCCCCGACGCGACCCAGATCGGCCAAGCCGCGTAACCCTTGGGATGGAGGGCAGCGAAGATATGGTCCTGAAAACCCTGCCGGAACCGCGCGACGAACTCCGGACCGTCACCGCGTCTGGTCGCCATGTCGCCCGCATAGACATCCGCCCAGGCTGCAATGATATCGGCGAAGTCTTGCGGATCACCGTCCAGGTTGGTGACCATGAAGGTCTCGACCCGTATGTCTTCGAACCCGGCCTCGACCAGGTATCGCCGGCTCTTGGGTCCGAGCTCGACGTCCATCTCGAAATGCGCGAACAACTCCGCCACTTCGTTGTAGGTCCAGCGAATGCTTTCGGCGCGCGGCTCGCCGAGGCAATGGGAATTCTTCTCATTGGTGATGTAGACCCGCCCGCCCGGTTTGCAAATGCGGTACAGCTCCTTGAGGATGAGTTCGGGTCGGTTGAAGATCTGAAGCGAATGGCGGCAGGTGACCAGGTCGAACTGCGCTTCGTCGAGCAGCATTTCCGACGCATCGCCATAGGTATATTCGATGCCGCGGATGTCGAACTCCCGCATCATGCGCCGGGCATATTCCAGGCTCGACATGGAATGGTCGAGGGCGACGATCCGCGAGGGCTGGAACTCCTTCTGCACGAGCACGGCGAAATCACCGATCCCGCAGCAAATGTCGGCCATGACGATGCCGGGCTTCATGCCGTGCCGCGGCAAAATGGTGCGCTCGTGGCGCCAGGTCATCTTGGTCTGCGTGCGCAGGATGGGAACGAATCCGCCTTCCTCGAGGAAGCTCTGCCCCGGATAGAATACGGTGTCGTACTCCTCGACCGCTATGTTCGGTTCGATCCTGCTCAAGCGACCGAATTTTCGTGACGTCCATCCAACGACGCTGGAAGTGACGACGACGAATCTGAGATCGGGCCGTGCTCGGCAGGCGTCGATGATGATGCGCGAAAAGGCGTGGAACGCGGCGTTGTTCATCTGCGTCAGGCGCCTGACATTGATGTAGAGAACGCCGCGCACGCGGCTGATCGCATCGCGGAGCAAAGACAGGCTGGACCCAAGCTCATCGATCGCCTGAGGTCGGACCACCCCCGACAGGGAGAACTCCTGGTTGTTCGCGTCGTAGTGCGCCCTGAAACGCGGGAGAAGGTCGTAGGGGCTCAATTTTACAGGCCCTCAAGCGGAAGATCGACGACTAGCTTGATGGCATCACCGTCGACCTCCTCCACACTGAGTGTCGCGTTGTAGTCGATGGCCAGTTCCAGGAGCACGACCTCCCGGTTGGGAGCGAGATCGCCAGACACGGAGTTGAGGTATCGCTCCCTGATCTCGGATCCCGCGACCTGCGCCACGGCTTCTTCATAGAACTGGCGCTCCTCCGGCACGCAAGGGAATGTCAGCTCGATCCTGTCCGTCGCGCCCTGGCGGGAGACCCTGCATGCCAGTTCGCCGTCGGCATGGCGCGTGCGAAAGGCGACTTCCAGCAATTCGTTGACGGCGGAGGAAAAGAGATTCGAGTGCCGAACCGAATCCGATCTGTTCTGGCTGATCATGCGGGCCATGTAGGTCGAGACATAGTCGCAGTGTTTCCAGGCGGAGACAAAGGCTCCCATCTCCATGTCGATCTGGATCATCGGATCAAAAGTCGGCTCGCCAGCCAGGTCATGAACGGGTCCCATCGACATTCTCACTTGTTCCATTAGAATTCGAGCCCTGGCGGGCGCCGCAAGTCCCGCCTCACTGGATGAGTGGCGCGGCACCTGCCCCGATCGTTTCTATGACTCTCGACTTCATCGGGGCGCCAAGCGCTAGCCCGCCCCGTTGGTCTCCTCCATCGCTCGTCCCATCCTCAGCGGGGACCGTTGGATGAATTCGCCGACCGCCTCCGCACCGAGCGGCCGTCCGAGGAAATGCCCCTGCAGGCAATCGCAGTTTTCCTTGATCAGCCATTTTGCCTGCGCCGAGTTCTCGACGCCCTCGGCGGTGACGCTTATTCCCAGGCCGTGCGCCAGATTTATGATCGACCGGACGATGGTTTGGCCTTTGCGATCGGTCTCCAGGTCAGCGATAAAGTACTTATCGATCTTCAATGTGTCGAACGGGAAGTTCTTAAGGTAGCTCAACGATGAGTAATACGTACCGAAATCATCGAGCGAGATGCGTATTCCCAACACGTTGAGCGTATTTAGTGTATCGATATTGTCGATCGTCTTCTCGAGGAGGACCGTTTCTGTTATCTCAAGCTCGAGCCGTTCGGCCCGAATTCCAACATCGTCAATGATCTGAGCAACGGTGTCCGTCAGCGAACCGCTAAGGAACTGAGCCGGCGACAGGTTCACCGCGACCGTCAGCGAGGCAGGCCAGGACAATGCCTGGCGGCAGGCTTCCTCGATCACCCAGCGTCCGATTTCGTCCATCAGGCCGTCGCCTTCGGCGATCGGTATGAACACGCTGGGAGGGATGATTCCGATCTCCGGGTGCCGCCAGCGCAGCAGCGCCTCGAAACCGACCACCGACGAGGGGGGCCGAATGAGCGGCTGGTACTCCAAATAGAGCTCTCCGCGCTCCAGCGCGGTTCGAAGGCTCCGCCTCAGATTCTCGCGCTGCTCGAGCAGGAGCAGCATCGAACGGTTGAAGGTCCGAGCGCAGCCGCGCCCATCCGTCTTGGCTGCGTAGAGGGCGATGTCGGCGGCCTTCATCAGCTGCTCGCCATCGGTCCCATGCTCCGGCGCGAATGCAATTCCGATGCTGGAGCCAACGAATACGGGAATGCCGTTGATGACGAAGGGCTGCTTGAAGGCATCGATCAGCGATCCGGCGAGGCGCTCAGCTTCGGCGGGCTGCTCCTTTCCCAATTGGATGACGGCGAACTCGTCGCCGGCATAGCGATAGGCGGATTCGCCTTCCTGCAGCGCGTCGCGAATTCGACCTGCCGCAAGCTGAAGCAGCGTGTCACCCGCTCCATGGCCGAGCGTATCGTTGACGGCCTTGAAATCGTCGAGGTCGATCTGCAGCAGCGCAGCCTTCGACTTCGGTCCGCCGATGGCCGACAGCGCCTGCTGCAGCCGCTCGCCGAATCGCCGCCGATTCTGCAGGCCGGTCAGCACATCGTGCGTCGCCTGATGGAGCAGGACCACATGCTCTTGTTCCTCGGCCGCGCTCCGCCCGCCCTGCTCCCTCGATTCGATGATTCCCACACCATTGGCGGTGCTGAAGACGAAGACCGAGCGGGGCGCCTCGCCCGATGATCGCGACAGGTCGATGTTGGCCGGAGGGCCGCCCTGGAACACTCGAAGAAATTCGTCGCGATGCCTGGCAAGCAGGAAGGCCGGATAGATCTCCCAGATGGCGGCGCCCACCGCCGCCACGCTGCCGTACACGCCTTTGAGCGTGGCAGCACAATGCGTCAGGCGGAAATCGCGGTCATAAAACGACACGAGATCGGCGGTGTTCGCCAAGAGGTCAGCCAGAAGCGCATCGTCGGCACGAGGAGCGCTCGAGGAAGGCCCTTCACTCTCCGTACCAACGCCTGATGCCTTTGGATGCAAGTGCCACCTCCGTAGGCGGTGCCAATGTGCGTCCCCCAGTTTAGGAATAGCATAACTATCTAGCTTGGCAAACTTTCAACTCGCATTGCTAACAAGCCGCGGGCCCGGCATAGTCGCGAGGAAAGCCTTGCAGTGATTGGCGTCAGCTTATCCACACGATGAACAGTCATTGTTCGTTAATAAATTGCAAATTTTCCGATAATTGGCGTCGTGCTCAAGGTGATTCGAAATATTGCGACCGATGGGCTGAGCGGCGTTGGCTGCCCGCCTGGATCGTGCAGTCAGCAGTTTGAAACCCGGTTTCGCGAATATTCGGCCTTCAGCCATGTTTTCGACGGTCCGCTGCTGTAGCGGCTGTCGGCCCGTTTCGAGATGACGCCACCCAGCCCTGTCTTCTCGATGGCGCGAAAGATCGCCAGAGCGTCACCCTCAAAATGCTCGCTGTATCGGATAGTGCCGACGCCAGGCTCGACCAGTTGCCGGAGCGCGTGCTTGCGCTGCAGGAGGGGCGAGGAGACAAGATCGCGACCGTCGAGATGGAGGATGTCGAAGGCGACGAACACCAGCCGGCTCGGCTCGTTCCAGATCGCGGCTTCCAGCGCAGGAGAATCGGGCGTACCCTGCTCGCCCGACACAACCATCTCGCCGTCGAGAATGGCCGCGCGGCATGGCAATTCGACCGCCAGCGCGATGGGCCAGTATTTTGCCGTCCAGTCACGGCCGTTCTTGCTGTAGAGACGCACGCCGCCTTTATCGATGATGATTTGCGTGCGGTAGCCGTCGAGTTTGGCCTCGTGAACCCATCCCTGATCCTCGGGAGGCTGTTCGACGAGAGTTGGCATCTGCGGCGGAATGAATTCCAACCGAACGCCGGCCATCTTGGCACGCCTATTCACTTACGCCACCGCCTTTGACGGAATGGTGCTGGCGCGGTCGGCACAGGCGACTCGATATTCCCCCAACTTGGAAGATCTGCCGCCTGTGCCGTGCCCCCACTAACCTATTCTGCGACGGAATGAACTCCAGCCGGCCGCCCCCCAGCCTTGGCACGCTTACGCAATACGCCACCCCTTTTGACGGATAGCGATGGCGCGATCGGCACAGGCTGGCTCGATATTCCCCCCAACTTGGAAACCTGCCGCCTGTGCCGGCCCCCGCTAAGTCATGAGGAACATCTACGAACACGCCGGCGTTGTCGTTAGCTGCGCATCCAAATACTTATCCGGGCGTACATATCTCGCGATCGGCGAGGCGGTTGCCCACCGGCTGATGCAGCCGGCCCGCGCAATGGGGGGATTGCGGCCTCACGGCCACAGGCGTTCCACACGGCATTTCATGGAGCATAAGCACCAGGCGATCTCAATCACCACGGGTCTCTGGCTCAGCTTCCGAGCGCCTTGAGCCAACCTTCAAACGAGGCGGCCTTCTTTTGTTCAGCAAGCGAAACAGGCTGGGCGGGGCGCGGCAGCACCACGCTGCTGCGGACCTCGCGGGGGCTGTAGCCAAATTCCTTGCTGAATGCCCGGCTGAAATTGGCAGCGGAACTGAACCCGACGGCTTCGGCGATAGCGACAATGCGCCGGCTGTCCGCCGGATCGCTGAGTGCGACATGAGCTGCCAAAAGCCGGCGACTTTGAATGTAGTGGAGGACGCCACCGCTCGGTTCGAACAACTGATAGAGACGGGAGCGTGAGACGCCGAGCGCCCGGCACATCGAATCCGGAGTGAGATGTGCCGCATCCAGATTTTGATGGACGTATCGACGCGCTCGCTCAATGAGCGCGACACTCGCCAACTGTTCGGCGGCCGCGGCATGCTCCGCGGGCGGCGCGAGGCAGGCAATGATCATGCTGCGCGTTGCGTGTACGATGCGGGGCAGATCTTCAGCCGTGAGACTGCGCAGTCTGGCTTCGATGCTGTTGATGTAGTCGGCCAGCAGGCTGGCAAGGTTGCCGGACAAAATCGAATTGTTCTTGGCGTCGAGGGTTGCCGCTGCATCGGCGAACAAATCGCGCGGCAAATAGACGAAGACACCTTCGGAATCCGTTGTCCTGCCTCGAAACGGGTAGCCAAGCGACCTGATTTCCAATTTGCCCGGCTGGCTTTCCGCGACCCGGCGATCGACCTCCGTCCATGACCGGCCAGCATGCGGCAAGGCGACATACCAATGATCGATCGAGCTGGAGCGAAGCTTCGCGGCAGAACGGACATAGCTGTGTGCGGGGGCGCGCTGCTGAACGATCAGCATGCCGCCGAGGTTCCAGGCCGTGTGCTCCGCAGGAAAGCCAGCCTCCGGCGATCTGCCATCCGGCAGCCTGATTTCGACAAGTGGCGCCATATGCGCCTGCCAGGCGGGGAATTGATCCTCCGGCGTCAGTTCGAGTGTTGAAAAATGCAGAGGCTCGAGTGCCGGCGCGATTGACGGGGCTGCCTCGTTGTGAGGTTGCGCTTCGCGCGGCCAACGACGTCGATCACGACCCGGCCCCTGCTTCGCAAGCGCCTCGTCTTGCTTCTTAGCGTCCATCGCGTGGTGCCATATCCGAATCGATATGCCCCTGCCCTCTCAATCATGTGATGTATCTGGGTAGTCTGGCAAGACTTCAAACCTGGAGCTGACCGAGGCGGGGATCACGCGGGATGACAGTAAGAAATGCATGCCGGGATAAGTTTCTGGATGCGGCGCTAACGACACTGTTGACCCGACGCGTATAGATTCATGCATCGTGAAAGGGCAGTCGAGGAGACCACAACATGAACGCGAAGCTTACAGGAGAAGCTCGTCGCAAGATAATTCTTGATGGATACGTTAATAACGAACCCTTGAAAGATATTGCGGCCAAGCTCGGATGTTCACTTGCCAGTTTGAAGGTTAGTGCCAGCAAGCTCGGTTGCACGCGAACACCGAAGGAGGCGGCGGCTTTTCGGCGCGGTTTCCATGTACCGGAACACAAGCGACAAGATTACTACCAGCTGATGATCGCTGGTCAGTATAGAGCACGAGAGTGCGCGCAGATTCTTGGTCTTTTGACCGTGAAGCCAGCAGGCAACAAGTAAGTTAACCACACGACATTATCGGCACTTCTGACCCGAGGGCCAGCCGGCCTCAGCTCGCCTCGCGCATCGGCCAGCAGGCAACAAGTAAGTTAACCACACGACATTATCGGCACTTCTGACCCGAGGGCCAGCCGGCCTCAGCTCGCCTCGCGCATCGCTTCGGCCGCCTGCAGGTCGACGGAGACCAGCTGGCTGACGCCCTGCTCGGCCATGGTGACGCCGAACAGCCGGTCCATGCGCGCCATGGTGATCGGATTGTGGGTGATGATGACGAAGCGCGTCTCGGTGGTCTTGGCCATCTCATCCATCAGGTTGCAGAAGCGCTCGACATTGTGATCGTCGAGCGGCGCGTCGACCTCGTCGAGCACGCAGATCGGCGCCGGATTGGTCAGGAACACGGCGAAGATCAGCGACATGGCAGTGAGCGCCTGCTCGCCGCCGGAGAGCAGCGTCATCGTCTGCGGCTTCTTGCCGGGCGGCCGGGCGAGGATTTCGAGGCCGGCCTCGAGAGGATCCTCGGACTCGATCAGCTGAAGCTCGGCGGTGCCGCCGCCGAACAGATGTGAGAACAGCCGCTGGAAATGGCCGTTGACCACCTCGAAGGCCGACAGCAGGCGTTCGCGGCCCTCGCGGTTGAGGCTCTGGATCGCTTGCCGGAGCTTGCGGATCGCCTCGATGATGTCCTCGCGCTCGGAGACGATCGTCTCCAGCCGGTCGGAGAGTTCCTTCTGCTCCTCCTCGGCACGCAGATTGACGGCGCCCAGCCTTTCGCGCTCGATCTTCAGCCGGTCGAGCTGGCGCTCCACCTCGGCCATGTCCGGCATCGGATCGTCGGCTTCCAGCCCGGTGTGCTTGATGACCAGGTGCGGCGGCGTATTCAGCGCTTCCTGGATGCGGGCCTCGACCTCGGCGCGCCGCTCGTCTGCCGCGGTCAACCGCTCCTCGGCGCGGACGCGCGTTTCGCGCGCTTCGGCAAGCGACTGGATGGCGGCGGTCGCCGCCTTGTCGAGCTCGGCCTGCTTGTTCTCCGCCTCCTGCAGGCGGTCGCCGGCCGCCTGGCGCAGCGTTTCGGCCTCCGACAGCTGCGACAGCAGCGCGCGGCGTTTGGCGTCGATCTCGTCAGGGGCGTCGGCCAGCCTCTCGCGCTCGGCTTCGCCTTCCGCCTTGCGCTCGCCAAGGGCGGCTATCTGCGTGGAGGCATTCTCGGCGCGCTCCAGCCAGTTCTTGCGCTCGGTGCCGATGGCGTCGAGCCGGCGCATGCGCGCCTCTGCCTCGCGCCGCAGGCCTTCATGCACAGCGCGCGCATCGGCAAGCGTGGCACGGTCGCGTGAGACATTGGCGGACGCCTGTTCGAGCTGCAGTTGCAGGTCGCCAAGGTCGGGCGCGTCCTGGAGCAGCGTCTCGGCTTCGAGGAAGGCGGCTTGCGTTTCCTCATGGCTGTCGACGATGCGGGCGCGCGCCTCGTCGAGCGCGGCGCGCCGGCTCGCCAGCTCGCCGCCGGCCTTCTCGGCTTCGGCCAGCGCATTGCGCGCGGCGTCCAGCCCGTGCTGGGCATCGCGGCCGGCCTGGCGCGCATTGCGCTCGGCCTCGCTCGCCTGGCGCATCGCCTGCTCGGCCCGGGCCAGCGCTTCCTCGGCCTCGCGCAGCACGCGGGTCGCCTGGACGGCCTCGGCATCGAGCTCGGCAAGACGGTTCTTCTGCGCCAGCCGCTGTGCGGCGGCGGTCGGGGCATCGGCGCTCGCGGTCAGACCGTCCCAGCGCCAAAGCGCGCCGTCGCGGCTGACCAGCCGCTGCCCAGGTGCAAGCAGCGCCTGAAGGCGGCGACCATCGGCCACCTCGACAATGCCGATCTGCGCCAGGCGGCGGGCAAGCTGCGCGGGCGCGCGCACCACACTGGCCAGGCTCTTTACGCCTTCGGGCAGTGCCGCATCGCCGGGCTGAACCGCGCTCTCGCCCCAGTGGACCGGGGCGCTGCGGTCGAGCGGCACGTCGAGATCCTCGCCGAGCGCCGCGCCAAGAGCGGTCTCGTAGCCCCGCTCGACGCTGATCTGTTCCAGCACCGAGGGGAAGAGATCACCGCTCGCCGCATTGAGTATCTTCGCCAGCGTGCGCGCTTCCGTTTCGATGCGCGCAAGCTCGGCCCTGGCATCCTGCAGCGGCGGACGCGCGGCCGTTTCGGCGGCGCGCGCCTCGGCGACCGCTTGCTCGGCGGCGATGGCGCCGGCCTCGCTTTCTTCGAGCCGGGCGAGCGCATCCTCGACCAGAAGCTGCTTCTCGGCCGGATCGGGCAGGCCGGAAATGCGCGCGACGATGTCGGAAAGCTCGCGATCGACCTCGGCGAGCTGGCGCGCGAAACGGTCACGGCGCTCGGCGGTCTCGCGCAGCGTGCGCTCGATCTGGTGGCGCGAGGCAGCCGCCTCGGCGCGCTCGGCGGTCAGCGCGGCAAGCCTGGCCTCGCTCTGTGCAAGCGTCGCGCTAGCCTGCTCGAAGGCGGCGCGCGTGGTGGCCTCGCGCTCGGCCGCGCCTGCGTTCTCCGAATTGAGCTCGGCTTCCTCGGCGCGGAGGCGCTCCAGGATATCGGCATTGTCGCGCACCATCCGCTCCTCGCGGGCGATGTCGGCGTCGAGCTGCTGCAGCCGGCGTTCCAACTCCGCCTGGCGCGAGCGGATACGGCCGGCTTCTTCCTCGATCTGCGTCTTGGCGATCGACAGGCGCTGGAAGGCGGCGGCAGCGGCGGCCTCGGCGTCGCGCAGATCCGGCAACCGGTGCGCGGCGATGCCCTGCTCCCTGGCAGCTGCCATTTGCGCGGCGGCGCGGTCACCGACCAGCGTCGTTGCCGTGGCGAGTGCGGAACGCGCCTCGCCTTCCTGGGTCTTGGCCAACGTCCAGCGCAGGTGCAGCAGTATAGCCTCGGCCTTGCGGATATCGGCAGACAGGTTCTTGAAGCGGGACGCCTGGCGCGCCTGGCGTTTCAAGCTGTCGATCTGGCCTTCGAGCTCGCCGACGACGTCGTCCAGCCGCTCGAGGTTCTGCTCGGCGGCCTTCAGCCTGAGTTCGGCCTCGTGCCGGCGCGTGTGCAGGCCGGAAATGCCGGCGGCCTCCTCGAGCAGCGCGCGGCGGGCCTGAGGCTTGGCCTGGATAAGCTCGCCGATGCGGCCCTGGCCGACCATGGAGGGCGAGCGCGCGCCGGTCGACTGATCGGCGAACAAAAGCTGCACGTCCTTGGCACGCGCTTCCTTGCCGTTGATGCGGTAGAGCGAGCCAGCCTCGCGCTCGATGCGGCGCGACACCTGCAGTTCATCGGCATCGTTGAAGGCGGCGGGCGCCGTGCGGTCTGTGTTGTCGAGGAAAAGCGTGACCTCGGCGGTGTTGCGCGCGGGCCGCGCTCCGGAGCCGGAAAAGATCACGTCGTCCATGCCCGACGCGCGCATGTTCTTGTAGGAGCTTTCGCCCATCACCCAGCGCAGCGCCTCGACAAGGTTCGACTTGCCGCAGCCGTTCGGCCCGACGATGCCGGTCAGCCCGCGTTCGATGACGAACTCGCCGGGCTCGACGAACGACTTGAAACCGAGGAGGCGAAGGCGCGAAAACTTCATTCGCGCCACCCCATGAGGGTGTTCCGCAAAAGTGCTCCGCGGTTCTGCGACGAGATCCCGCGGCCAGACAAATGGGCCAGAACGCCGGGGCGCGAGCGCTTCGGCGCGGCCTGGACGTCAGAGCAGAGGGTCGATGATGGCCGACATTTCCTCAATCGACATCGCCCCTTTGTAGGTCTTTCCATTGATGAAGAAGGTCGGCGTCGAGTCGACCTTGAACTCGTCCGCTCCGCGTTTCTGGACTGCTCTCACATCGTCCAGAAGTTTCTGGTCCGTCAAGCAGGCCTCAAAGGACTCCTGTGTAAAACCGGCGAGCTTGGAAATCTGCAGCAGCGCTTCCTTGGTGTTGCTGACGCCAACCCAGCTGGGTTGCTGCTTGAACAGCACATCGACCATGGCGAAATAGTTGTCCTTGGCGCAGCGTGCCAGCATGAAGCCGGCCTCGGCGCTCGGATCGAACGGGAATTCGCGCAGGATGTAACGAGCCTTGCCGGTGTCGATGTACTTTGTCTTCAACTCGGGGAAGGTGGTCGCAGCGAAATGCGCGCAATGCGGGCAAGTCATCGACGCATATTCGACGATGGTGACCTTGGCGTCGTCCTTGCCGAGCTGCTTGTCGGGCAGCGCGCCGGGCTTGAGCAGTTCCGCCATGTCGACCGTGCCCTGCGCCTCCGGCACCTTGGCAGCCGCCGGCGTAGCCGGCTTGGCGGGTGCCGACGGATCGGCTGGCTTCGCATTGGCTGCCTTTGCCTCCTCGCCCGAGTCGCTGCATGCGGCAAGCAGCGCCACCGCCGGAACGGCGGCCAGCGTGGTCAGAAGGTTCCTGCGGGACAAGCTTTTGCCAGACGGGGCATTGTTCATGCGAATCACCTGATATCGGTTGGATTTTGCAATGCAAGGGCTAGAAAAGGCGAGAGTTGGCGCGAATTAAGGCATCGCCGTCCCCAATCCAATCGCCAAATTTTTCGGGCGCGATCACGAATACGCGATATTGAAGACAATTTTGCAGCCCGCCGCATGTCTTTTCCCGACAGCGCTGCCCATTTTCGGGAGACAGGCTCACGGTCTTTTTTGGCCCATGATCGTCGCTCCAAGCCGCTCCAGGGAAGCGCGCAAGCCATCGTCCTCGATCTTGCCTACGGTGCGCGCCAGCTTCGCCTTCTCGGCCTCGCTGAGCGGGCGCGGCGCCGGTTTCGGCCGGGCTTTTTGCGGCAGGACCGGCTTCTGCAGAATCCTGATGCGGCCGATCGCATTGAACCCCAGAAAGGCGTTGACGCGGTTGATGACCTCGCCGGCTTCATGCTGAAGATGGAGAGCGGCCATGCCTTCGCAGGCGATGATCAGCGTCGCCGGCTCGAAGGGGTCGTCCTCATGCAGGCGGCGCGGCCACTGGATTTTTTCCGGGCGCGAATGGGCGGCAAGTCGGGGGCCGGCGATCTCTTCCCAGGACTGCACCAGCCCGATCGAGATGCCGGCGCGCTTCTTCAGCACCGGATCGAGGATCTCGGTGGCGAGATCGCTCACCGGAACGGGATTGCCGAAGGGCCTTTTCCCTGCCATGTGCGTTTTCCAGTCCCTGACTTATCCGATCAATGGCACCGCAAGACCAGACCCGCAAGGCTACAAAATCAGCAGATGCCGGCATCGCCGCGCGCCTGCTTGCCTGGTACGACGCGCATCACCGCGACCTGCCCTGGCGCGTGACGCCCGGCGCCTTCGCGCGCGGAGCAAGGCCTGACCCTTATCGCGTCTGGCTGTCCGAGGTCATGCTGCAACAGACCACGGTCGAGGCGGTAAAAGCCTATTTTCGCACCTTCGTGGAGAAATGGCCCACCGTCGAGGCGCTGGCAGCGGCGCCGGCCGAGGACGTCATGAAGGCCTGGGCCGGGCTCGGCTACTATTCCCGGGCACGCAACCTGAAAGCCTGCGCCGACCTGCTGGCTCGGCAGGGCGGCCGCTTTCCCGATACCGAGACCGGCCTGAAGGAATTGCCGGGCATCGGCACCTATACGGCGGCAGCGATCGCGGCGATCGCCTTCGACCGGCCGGCAGCGGTCGTCGACGGCAATGTCGAGCGCGTCATCTCGCGGCTTTATTCGGTCGAGACGCCGCTAAGCGAGGCCAAACCGGAGATCCGCGCGCTCGTCGAGGACTTGGTGCCAGACAACCGGCCAGGGGACTTCGCCCAGGCGATGATGGATCTCGGCGCGACGATCTGCACACCGCGCCGGCCGCGCTGCATGCTGTGCCCGCTGCGCGAGGATTGCAGCGCCATTCTTTCAGGCGATCCGGAACGCTTCCCGGTCCGGCTGCCCAAGGACGACAGGCCGTTCAGGCGCGGTGCGGCCTTCGTCGCCGAGCGCGGCGACGGCGCCGTCCTGTTGCGCAAGCGGCCGGAGAAGGGCCTGCTCGGCGGCATGACGGAGGTGCCCACGACCGCCTGGACGGCACGCGCAGACGGCGCCACGACCACGGATGCAGCACCCTTTCCGGCCGACTGGCAGCGCGCCGGGCGCATCGCCCATGTCTTCACCCATTTCGCGCTCGAACTCGAAGTCTTCCATGCCCACATCAAAGGTGACGCACCGGACGGACATTTCTGGTCGCTGGCCCATGACATTTCCGGGGAAGCGCTGCCCACCGTCATGAAAAAGGTCATCGAGGCGGCCATACCGGGCGCGACCAAAAAGCGACGGCTGCACCACCCGCATTGAAAGGCAGGCAATGACTGAAATCCGCCACATCGTGTTCGACATCGGCAAGGTGCTGATCCATTACGATCCGGACCTGCCGTTCAGCCGGCTGATCCCCGATGCCGAGGAGCGCAAATGGTTCTTCGACAACGTCTGCACCAGCGCATGGAACATCGAGCAGGATCGCGGCCGGACCTGGGAAGATGCGGAAGCGTTGCTAATTGCCGAGCATCCCGACCACGCTGAAAACATCCGCAATTTCCGCCGCCACTGGCACGAGATGGTGCCGCATGCCTATGAAGACAGCGTCGCCATCATGATCGGACTGATCGAGAGCGGCCACGACGTGACCATGCTGACCAACTTCGCCGCCGACACGCTTGCCGAGGCACGCCAGCGCTTCGATTTCCTCAACCGACCGCGCGGCGTCACCGTCTCGGGCGAGATCGGCCTGATCAAGCCGGATCGCGGCATCTACGATCATCATGTCGCGGCGTTCGGGCTCGAACCGTCGGCGACGCTGTTCATCGACGACAGCCAGAAGAATGTCGACGGCGCCAGGGCCGCCGGCTGGCAGTCGGTGCTGTTCACCGATGCCGAAACGCTCAAGCAAGACCTCAAGCGGCTGGGAATCGCGGCGTGAGTTGAATCGCTTAAAGCGCGTCGCGCTGAAACGAATTCAGGCGACGCCTTTTTTTTTATGCATGTCGTTGTCTCAGAACCGCGCACACTTCTGAGCGACATGCATTGGGGCGATCGGCTGGGAAATCGATTCAGGTGCGGAATTGGCGGGATCAGCCCCCTGCCCGCTCCATGCCGAGGCGCGCGATGCGGCGCAACTCGTCGATCGGGGTCAGGCCGCCGCTGCGCTCGTAATGCCAGAAGGTCCAGCCATTGCAGGCGTCCAGACCCTGCACTTCTGCGCCGATCTTGTGGATCGAGCCGGCGCTGTCGCCGATGGCCAGAGTGCCGTCGGCGCGCACCTTGGCCGCCCAGCGCTTCTTGGCGTCGTAGAGCGTGGCGCCAGGCGCCACCAGGCCGGTATCGATCAGGCTGATGAAGGCGACGCGCGGCTCGGCGCGCTTGCCGGACAGCACGGTGAGGTCGGCGCCCTCCAGCGGGCGCACTGCCGCGATGCGCTGGTTGGCGGCGTCGATGTAAGCCTGCTCGCGCTCGATGCCGACGAAGTGGCGGCCGAGCCGCTTGGCGACGGCGCCCGTGGTGCCGGAGCCGAAGAAGGGATCGAGCACCACGTCGCCCGGCTTGGTCGAGGCCATCATTATGCGGGCAAGCAGCGCTTCCGGTTTCTGTGTCGGGTGCAGCTTGTTGCCGTTGTCGTCCTTCAGCCGCTCGCCACCGGTGCAGATCGGGAACAGCCAATCGGAGCGCATCTGCAGGTCGTCATTCGAGGCCTTGAGCGCTTCGTAATTGAAGGTGTAGCCCTTGGCCTTCTGGTCGCGCGATGCCCAGATCATCGTCTCATGCGCGTTCTGGAAGCGGCGGCCGCGGAAGTTCGGCATCGGGTTGGTCTTGCGCCAGACGACGTCGTTCAAGATCCAGAAGCCGAGATCCTGCATCCTGGCGCCGACACGGAAGATGTTGTGGTAGGAGCCGATGACCCAGATGGTGCCGTTGGGCTTCAGCACGCGGCGCGCCGCGAGCAGCCAGGCGCGGGTGAAAGCGTCATAGGCTTCAAAACTCTCAAACCGGTCCCAGTCGTCGTCGACCGCGTCGACCTTGGATTGGTCGGGCCGGTGCAGGTCGCCGTCGAGCTGCAGATTGTAGGGGGGGTCGGCGAAGACGATGTCGACCGATTTTTCCGGCAGGCGCTCGAGCGCGGCGACGCAGTCGCCCTTCAGGATCGTGTCCAGCCATTCGGACTGCTGGGGAGCATGGGAAAGCTCGTCGAGAAGACGCACGGCAGACATTTGACACCCAAGGTACGCGTTACTGGTTACTGCCCGTTATGGTTACCGATCAGCGTAAACATTCGGTGAAAGCCGCCGGCCCGCGGTCGCGGTTTGCGAAAACCGGTCCCATGGTGTATGTCGCGCCGCTTGGGCCAGTCAGGCCATGTTCCCCCGCTATCGGATTGCCATGCCCCAGCCAGACCTTGTCATCTTCGATTGCGACGGCGTGCTCGTCGATTCCGAAATCATCGCCGCGCGCGTCGAGGCCGAACTTCTGACCTTGGCGGGCTACGAAATCTCGGCGGAGGAGATTTCCGAGACCTATGCGGGGTTGACCTTCAAGGACATATTGATGCGGGTCGAAGAGAAGTCGCGCATCCCATTCCAGGCGTCGCTGATCGACCGCGCCGAGGAACTGGTCGACCGCAAGCTGCGCAGCGACGTGCGCATCATCGACGGCGCGCGGGAGGCGGTGGCTACCGTGACCGCGCCGCGCGCGGTGTGCTCGAATAGCCGCACGGAGCGGATCGAATTCATGCTGGAGAAGGTGCGGCTGCTGCCGTTCTTCGCCGGCCGCATCTTCTCGGGGCTGGACATCCCCAGCAAGAAGACCAAACCGGCGCCGGACGTGTTCCTGTTTGCCGCCGAAAAGCTCGGCGCGGACCCGAAGAACACTTTCGTGATCGAGGATTCCGTGCACGGCATCACCGGCGCCAGGGCGGCGGGCATGCGGGTCATCGGCTTCACCGGCGCAAGCCACAGCTATCCCGGCCACGCCGACGCGCTGACCGAGGCCGGCGCCGAGACGGTCATCCGCCGCTGGGCGGAACTCGGCAGCACGATTGCCGCGCTGGCGGAATGGTCGGAGCACGCCTAGGCAAGAACGAGGCGCTTTTCGTTCGGAACTTCGCAAGAACAGGCACTTAGAGCGGCTCAGTCACTCCGTGAAAAGCTGAACCGCTCCGCCTGGGCCCGTCAGTTCGTCACCGCTACGGGCTTCTTCTTTCTCTTGGCTTTCGCCGTCGTCGCCTTCGGCGCGTTCTCGTCATAGCCGGCATAGGCCTGGTAATCCTGCGCGGCCGGCTCCGGCACTGCAACATTGGCGTCGGTGAAGACGAACTGGGTGGCAGCGGACGGATCGGTGACCTGCACCTGGTATTGGTGCAATTGCGAATAGAGCACCTCGGTGCCATGCGTGACCACGATACGGATCGGCATGGTGATCGTTCCGGGCGAGAACATCGGACCCGGCACGACCTTGCCGGCGACGGCAATCTTCATCGACAGCTGGCCGTTAGCATGGGTGCAGTCCCGCGTGACGTCGGAAATCGAAGACTGGTAGACGATCTTCGCCGGGTCCTGGGCGGGATCGATCGGCGCGCCGTTCGGCCCGGTCTGGGCAGCCGCTGCAGCTGCCGCTTCCGCGTTCTGCGCCGGGTCGGTCTTCTTCTTCTTGACCGCACCGCCCTTGGCGTAGGTGTTGAAGAAGGCGGTGCCGTCGCGCAAGGTGACCTTGGGACAATAGGCGCGCAACTGGCTGGCAAGCACCTGTGGATCCTGCGGCGGAGGCGGCGCGGTGGGATCCTTCTTGCTGAAACCGAAGTTCAGGATACCGTTGTCGCTCGATTGGCAGCCGGCGGCGGCAAGCATAAAGCCGGCAAGCGCCAGACCCGCGACAAAACGACGGTTGACCGAATAAAACGCCATGAACTGCACTTCCCTCTCAAAAAGCCGGTGACGTATAGCAACCGCGCGGCGAAAATGCGACTGAGGCTGCTCCAAAAATTAACCAATTTGCCGTGGATGACGCCACCGGCAGAAATGGACTTGTAGCGATGCATTATGTGAGTACCCGCGGGGAGGCCCCCGTCCTTGGATTTTCCGATGCGGTGCTGGCCGGTCTGGCGCGCGACGGCGGACTTTATGTGCCGCGTGAATGGCCGCAATTCTCGGCGGCCGATATCCGCGCCATGCGCGGTCTTTCCTACCCGGACCTCGCCATCCGCGTGCTGACGCCCTTCCTCGGCGGCGAGATCGCGGCGCCTGTGTTCGAGCGTCTGGTGCGCGAAGCCTATGCCACCTTCCGCCACGATGCCGTCTGCCCGCTGGTCCAGACCGGCGCCAACAGCTTCATCCTGGAGCTGTTCCACGGCCCGACGCTGGCCTTCAAGGACGTGGCTATGCAGTTGCTTGCCCGGCTGATGGACCATGTGCTGGCCGAGCGCGGCCAGCGCGCGACGATTGTCGGAGCTACCTCGGGCGATACGGGGGGCGCGGCCATCGATGCCTTCGCCGGCCGGGACCGCACCGACATCTTCATCCTCTTTCCGCACGGCAAGGTGTCGCCAGTTCAGCAGCGGCAGATGACGACGTCGACTGGCGCCAACGTGCATGCGCTGTCGATCCAAGGCAATTTCGACGATTGCCAGGGCCTGGTGAAGGACATGTTCAACGACCATGGCTTTCGCGACCGCGTTTCGCTGTCGGGCGTGAATTCGATCAACTGGGCCCGGATCATGGCCCAGATCGTATATTATTTTTCTTCGGCGCTGTCGCTCGGTGCGCCGGACCGGCCGGTGTCGTTCACTGTGCCGACCGGCAATTTCGGCGACATTTTCGCCGGATTCGCTGCCAAGCGCATGGGGCTGCCGATCGAGAGGCTGATCATCGCCACCAATGACAACGACATTCTGGCGCGCACGCTGGCTACCGGCGAATACCGCACCAAGGGCGTGTTCGCCACCACTTCGCCGTCGATGGACATCCAGGTGTCGTCGAACTTCGAGCGCCTGCTGTTCGAGGCCGCGGGCCGCGACGCCGCGACGGTCAGGCGCTACATGAACGGACTGAAGCAGTCGGGTGCCTTCACCGTCGAGGCCGGCGAAATGGCCTTGATCCGCGCCGAATTCGATGCCGGCCGGGCCGATGTCGGCGAGGTCGCCGCAACGATCCGTTCGACGCTCGAAGCGAGCAGCTATCTGCTCGATCCGCACACGGCGGCGGCCGTGCATGTCGCCGCCGCCCACCCCTCGGGCGCAGTGCCGATGGTGGTGCTCGGCACCGCCCATCCGGCAAAGTTCCCGGCGGCGGTCGAAGGCGCCAGCGGCATTATGCCTGCGCTCCCCGCATGGCTCGGCGGCTTGATGACAGCCGACGAAAAATACACGATACTTCCCTCCGACCTGAAAATGGTGGAAGATTACGTGGGCCGCCACACGCGGGCGGCACGTTAGGGAGTAGTTGCCATATGGGTGTTGAGGTAAGCCGTCTGTCGAACGGCCTGACAGTCGCCACCGAAACCCTTCCAAGCCTCGAATCCGTTGCCCTAGGCGCCTGGGTGAAGTCGGGCGCCCGCAATGAACGCGACGACGAGCATGGCATGGCCCACCTGCTCGAGCATATGGCGTTCAAGGGAACGAAGCGGCGCAGCGCCTTCCAGATCGCCTCGGAAATCGAGAATGTCGGCGGCGAGATCAACGCAGCGACGAGCGTCGAGACCACCTCCTATTACGCCAGGGTTCTCTCCGACGACGTGCCTTTGGCCGTGGATATCCTCGCCGATATCCTGCAGGAGTCCGAGTTCGATCCGGAAGAGCTGGAGCGCGAGCAGCATGTGATCCTGCAGGAGATCGGCGCGGCGCACGACACGCCGGACGACATCGTCTTCGACCGTTTCACCGAGACCGCTTTCCGCCACCAGACGATCGGCCGCTCCATCCTCGGTACGCCGGAGACGGTAAAATCCTTCACTTCCAAGCAGTTGCACGATTTCATCGAACGGCAATACGGCGCCGAGCGCATGGTGATCGTGGGTGCTGGCGACATCAAGCATGACAATTTCGTGCGCGAGGTCGAAAAGCAGCTCGGCGGCTTCCGCGCCAAGGCCAACAGCACCATGCCGCAATACGCCCAATATGTCGGCGGCGACTTCCGCGAGGACCGCGACCTGATGGACGCGCAGATCGTGCTCGGCTTCGAGGGCCGCGCCTACCATGTGCGCGACTTCTACGCCTCGCAGGTGCTGTCGATGATCCTCGGCGGCGGCATGTCTTCGAGGCTGTTCCAGGAGGTGCGCGAGAAGCGCGGCCTCTGCTACTCCGTCTATGCCTTCCATTGGGGTTTTTCGGATACCGGCATCTTCGGCGTCCACGCCGCGACCGGCCAGAGCGATGTCGCCAAGCTGGTGCCGGTCATCATCGACGAATTGCAGAAGGCCGGCGAAAACATCCTGCAGGAAGAGCTCGACCGGGCACGCGCGCAATACCGCGCCGGGCTGATCATGTCGGCGGAAAGCCCGGCCAGCCGTGCCTCGCAGATCGCACGCCAGTTGCTTCTGTTCGGCCGGCCGATCGCCAAGGAGGAATTGATGGAGCGCTTGGCGGCGCTCACCGTCGAGCGGCTGACCGATCTGTCGTCACGGCTGTTCTCGACCAAGCCGACGCTGACCGCCGTCGGCCCCGTGGGCACGCTGGCGCCCTACGAGGCGATCCTCGATTCGCTTTCGGGTCCGCAGACCACGGCCCGCAAGCTCGCCGTCTAACCCCGCAAAGAGCCGTGTTCGCGCTCCCTTTCTTTCGCCGCGACCTGCCGGCACTGAAGGGCGACAAGGTGACGCTGCGCGTGCCGCTGACCAACGATTATCGCGAATGGTCGACGGTGCGCGGCGAAAGCCGCGCCTTTCTGGAACCGTGGGAGCCACGGTGGCAGCCGGACGAGCTGGATCGGACGGCATGGCGGCTGCGCATCAGCCGCTACCGCGAGGACTATGCGCAAGGCACTGCCATCGCCTTCTTCATCTTCGAGAAGTCGAGCGGCAAGCTCGCCGGCGGCATCACGCTCGGCAACATTCGTCACGGCGTCGCGCAAAGCGGCCACATCGGCTACTGGATCGGCGAGCGCTATGGCGGGCGCGGACTGATGACGGAAGCGGTCAAGCTGGTGTCGCGCTTTGCCTTCGATACGCTGAGGTTGCACCGGATCGAGGCTGCCTGTATTCCCGACAACGCCCGTTCGATCCGCGTGCTTGAAAAAGCCGGATTCCGGCGCGAAGGGCTTCTTCGATCCTATCTCAGGATCAACGGGATCTGGCAGGATCATTACCTCTACGCGCGGATCGCGGACGATCCGCCGTGCGATGGAACGAAGGGCTGATTTGTGACGAATTTTTCGCGAATCGCGTCGCTGTTCGCTCTCATCCTGGCGGTCATCCTCACGCTTTCGGCGGCGATGCCGGCGCTCGCCGTCGAGCCGATCAAGATCGCCCGCGACGACAAGGCGCTCAACCTTTCGCAAGCTGTCGAGATCTTCCGCAACCAGGGCGAGAACTTCCAGGTCTCGACCGCTCCCGGCCCCGACGGCATCGTGCGCCGCATCGAGGTCGAGGCCAATGACGCGCGCTCGACCGGCGACTGGGCGGTGTTCGCGCTCGCCAACACCACCGACCAGCAGCTCGACCGGCTGATCGTCGCGCCGCATTTCCGGCTGGTGAATTCGGGCATCTTCTGGCCGGATCTCGGCTCGACCCGCATCGCGGCGATCACGCCCAGCGAGGGCTTCGCGCTCGACCGCCAGACCAGCCCCGACGCCGACGTGTTCCGGGTGACGCTGAACCCCGGCACCGTCGTCACCTTCATCGCCGAGCTTGCCTCGCCCAAGCTGCCGCAGGTCTATCTGTGGGACCCGGAATCCTACAAGGATTCGGTCAATTCCTACACACTGTTCCGCGGCATCGTCATCGGCATCGCCGGCCTCCTGGCGCTGTTCCTGACCATCCTGTTCGTGGTCAAGGGTACCTCGATGTTCCCGGCGACCGCGGCGCTTGCCTGGGCTGTTCTGGCCTATATCTGCGTCGATTTCGGCTTTCTCAACAAGGTCATCGAGATTTCGCCCGGCAATGAGCAGATGTGGCGGGCCGGCACCGAAGTGGCCTTGGCCGCCACCTTCGTGGTGTTCCTGTTCGCCTACCTCAACCTCAACCGCTGGCATGGCCATTTCAGCTACGGCGCACTGGTCTGGATCCTCGGGCTGCTGCTGATCGCCGGCGTGGCGATCGTCGACCCGGCGGTGGCCGCCGGCATCGCCCGCATCTCCTTTGCCGCCACCGCCCTGACCGGGCTCGGCCTGATCATCTTTCTCGGTATTCGCGGTTACGACCGAGCGATCATGCTGGTGCCGAGCTGGGTGATGGTGCTGCTGTGGCTATGCGGCTCGTGGATGGCGATCACCGGCATGCTCGACAACGACATCGCCCAGCCGGCGTTGGGCGGCGGCCTGATCCTGATCATCCTGCTCATCGGCTTCACTGTCATGCAGCATGCCTTTGCCGGCGGCGCGCTGCATCAGGGCCTGTTCTCCGACCTCGAGCGGCAAGCGCTGGCCGTTGCGGGTTCGGGCGACATCGTCTGGGACTGGGACGTCCTGCGCGACCGCGTCGTGACCAAGCCCGATATCAGCCTGCAGCTCGGCCTTGCCCCCAACAGCCTTTCGGGCGCGGCCCGCAACTGGCTGCCTGTGCTGCACGCCGATGACCGCGACACCTTCCGCACCACGCTCGACGTGGTGCTGGAGCACCGGCGCGGCAAGGTGGCGCAGAACTTCCGCCTGCGCGGCGCCGACGGCCACTACCACTGGTTCGCGCTGCGTGCCCGGCCGGTGATCGGATCGGATGGCGAGGTGATCCGCTGCGTCGGCACGATGGTCGACGTGACGGAGCAGAAGAAATCCGAGGAAAGGCTGCTGCACGACGCCGTGCATGACAACCTGACCGGCCTGCCGAACCGCGAGCTGTTCATGAACCGGCTGGAGGCGATCATCTCGATCGCCCGCACCGAGGACAAGGTGCGCCCGACCGTCTTCGTCATCGACATCGACCGCTTCAAGCAGGTCAATGACGGCCTCGGCATCTCGGCCGGCGACACCATCCTGCTGACCATCGCGCGCCGGCTGCACCGGCTGCTGAAACCCAAGGACTCGCTGTCGCGCTTTGCCGGCGACCAATTCGCGCTGATGCTGCTGTCGGAGCAGGATCCGGCCCGCATCGCCGCCATGGCCGACGCCGTCAAGCATGCCATCAACAACCCGATCACCTTCGCCAAGCGCGAGATCGTGCTCACCGCCTCGATCGGCCTGATAACCTGGACGACGGCACAGACCTCGGCCGAGGACATGGTCAAGGACGCCGAGCTTGCCATGCACCAGGCGAAGCGTTTCGGCGGCGACAGGATCGAGCCCTTCCGGCCGGCCTTCCGCACCGTCGGCACCGACCGGCTGCAGTTCGAATCCGATCTTCGCCGCGCCATCGAGCGACGTGAGTTCACGCTCGCCTACCAGCCGATCGTGCGGCTCGAGGACGGCAGCGTCGCCGGCTTCGAGGCCCTGCTCCGGTGGGACCACCCGCGGCGCGGCATGATCCCGCCGGGGGATTTCATTCCGGTGGCCGAGAATTGCGGGTTGATCGTGCAGCTCGGCCTATTCGCCATGCAGCAAGCCGCCGAGGACCTGGCGACATGGCAAAAGCAGATCGGCGATGCGCCGCTGTCGATCTCGGTCAACCTGTCCAGCCGCCAGCTTATCCGCCGCGACCTGGTGAGCGACGTGCGCTCGGTAATCGCGCGCGCCAATCTCAAGCCGCGCTGCTTCCGGCTAGAGCTCACCGAATCGCTGGTGATGGACAATCCCGAGCAGACCGCGCATGTGCTGACCAAGCTGAAACAGCTCGGCATCGGCCTGTCGCTCGACGATTTCGGCACGGGCTATTCGTCGCTCTCCTATCTGACGCGCTTCCCTTTCGACACGATCAAGATCGACAGGAGCTTCGTCGACGACGCCACGCCGAAGCGGGCGGTGCTGCTCAAGTCCATGGTCAACATGGCGCATGAGCTCGGCCTGTCGGTGGTTGCCGAGGGTATCTCGGACGAGAGCGACGCGCTGGAGCTGCGCCAGATGGGCTGCGAATATGTGCAGAGCTTCATGTTCGGCGCGCCGATGCCCGGCGACCAGGTGCTGAAGACGCTGCGGGAACAGTATCCGCTCGCGCAGGCTTGAAGGGTCGAGCGTTCACTGCACCCTAGGATGACGAAGTCGAGGGCGGCTTCGGCTAGTCTCCGACGTTAGCGCAGGCGTGGCTTAAGCGTGCCCGGCGGCAGCGCTGAGATGGGCGAGATCGATGCCGATCGACGCCAGAATGCGGTCGTATTTGCGCTCGATATCGGCGTCGAACAAGAGTTCCGGCGTCGCCGGGCAGGTCAGCCAGCCATTTTCGGCGATCTCGCTCTCGAGCTGGCCAGCGCCCCAGCCGGAATAGCCGAGCGCCATCAGCGCATGCCGCGGGCCACGGCCCGTCGAAATCGCGCGCAAAATGTCGACCGTGGCGGTCAGGCAGATGTCGTCCGAGACATTGAGCGAGGATTCCACGCGATAGTCGCCCGAATGCAGCACAAAGCCACGGCTGCGGTCGACCGGCCCGCCATTGCGAACGACGAAATCGCGGGCATGGGCCGGCAGGCGGATCGCCTCCTGCTCGTTCATGATGCCGAGCTGCACCAGAAGATCCGGAAACAGCATCTGCTGCGTCTGGTTGATGATCAGGCCCATCGCACCCTCGTCGCTGTGGGCGCAGATATAGATGACCGAGCGCGTGAAACGGTCGTCCTTCATGCCAGGCATGGCAATCAGGAACTGATCGTCGAGAAAGCCGCTGCCGGTGGCTCTCTTTTTGTGGCGCAACAAGTCCATGACGTGAAGGTAACCCGTTTCCGGCGCGCCGAAAAGATGCTGCGGGTGCCGGATGTCACGCAAATATGATACCGGCAAGATCACGAAATCATTGCACGGCCATCAACGGACGATCAAATCACCGCCATGCGTAGCCTGAACATACTCGTGCTTGCCGCCGTCATCGCATTGGGAACGGGTCTTCCGGCGGGAGCTTCGTCCTCGGTCTGGTACAGCAGCGAGGGCGGCAAGGTCCGGCTGGTGACCAGCGGCGGGCCCGACGAGTCAGGCAAGATCCATGGCGTGCTCGACATTGCGCTGAAGCCCGGCTGGAAAACCTATTGGCGAGATCCCGGCGATTCCGGCGTGCCGCCGCAGATCGACATCTCGGGCAGCACCAACATTGCCGATGCGCAGCTGTCGTTCCCCCCACCACGCAGGCATGACGACGGCTACGGCAAATGGGCCGGCTATGATCGCCCCGTGTCGCTGCCCGTTACCTTCACGTTATCGGCACCCGACCAGCCGGCGACCATCGATGCCCACGTCTTCCTCGGCATATGCGAGACCATCTGCATCCCGGTGCAGACGCGGCTTAGCGTCGATCCCGCCTCCGATCCGGACAACGCGACGGACGCGGCCTTGGTGAAGACGGCACTTGCAACGCTGCCCTCCCCGGCGCGGCCCGATTTCGGGGTCCGGGTGCTGCCCGGTGACCACGAGACCCTCGTCGTCGAAGCGCAATCGCCGGGAGATCCGGATGCTGTCGATTTCTTCATCGCAGGCGAGCGCGACTACATGTTCGGCGCACCGGTGCGCAGCGAAAAGGAGGGCAAGCTGGTATTCACCGTCCCGATCCTCGATCGGCCGTCGGCGACGCCCACAGATGGCGGGCTCTACTACACGCTGGTCAGCGCCGAGGGCGCGGTGGACGGCTTGTTGCCTTTCCCTTGAGCCAGGCTGGCCTGCCGGTTGCGGGAGACGCCCGACTTCGCTATCGCAGACAAAATCTTCCCAAATTTTCGAACGAGGAATTCCATGACGATTTCGGTTGGCGAGAAACTGCCCGACGCGACCTTCAAGACAATGACCGCGGATGGCCCCAAGCCGATCACCTCGGCCGAAATCTTCTCCGGCAAGAAGGTGGTGCTGTTCGGCGTGCCCGGCGCCTTCACGCCGACCTGCAGCAACAACCACCTGCCGGGCTACCTCGAAAACCACGACGCCATTCTCGCGCGCGGCGTCGACACCATCGCTGTCATCTCGGTCAACGACGTCCATGTGATGGGCGCCTGGGCGCGCTTCACCGGCGGCGAAGGCAAGATCCTCTACCTCGCGGACGGCAGCGGCGACTTCGCCAAGACAGTCGGTCTTGACAATGATCTTTCCGCAAACGGCATGGGGCTGCGCTCGAAACGCTTTTCGATGATCGTCGACGACGGCACCGTCAAGGCGCTCAATATCGAGACCAAGCCGGGTGTTGCCGAAAGCGGTGCCGCCAAAGTCCTCGAGCAGCTCTGATGTTCGACATCGCCTGGCGCGCCGTCGCGATCGGTATCGGCGCCACCATCTTCATGGATGTCTGGGCGATCGTCCTCGACAGAATGTTCAGTCTGCCCAGACCGGATTGGGGACTGGTGGGTCGCTGGGTCCGCCACCTGCCCGAAACCGTCTTTCACGACGACATCGGCAAGGCCACGCCCTATGCGCATGAGAAGGCGCTGGGCTGGGCTTTCCATTATCTCGTCGGCATCGCCTACGGCGTCATCCTGGTCGTGCTCGCGGGAGCAGGGTGGCTTGGCGAGCCGACCTTCCTGCCGGCGTTCATCCTCGGCATCGTGACCGTAGGCGCCGGCTGGTTCCTGTTGGCGCCCGGTATGGGCGCCGGCTGGGCGGCTTCCAAACGGCCCAATCCGATGCTGGTGCGAGCACTCAATCTCGTGTCGCACACTGTGTTCGCGCTCGGCCTGTTCTCCACGGCGCTGGCGATCCGCTGACGAAAAGTCGACGTGGTCAGTAGCTCTGCGTCGAGCGCCGGGGTGCGGGTCTCTTGGGCGAAGCGCCTTCCGGCTTCGACACAGCTGCAACCGCTGCCGGTCGCGCCGTCTTCGGCTTGAACGGCGCCATACCCTGCCTCGCCAGTTCGTCCGCGCGCTCGTTCTCAGGATGGCCGGCATGGCCTTTCACCCAGAACCACGTCACCTTGTGACGGCGGTTGGCTTCGTCGAGCGCCTGCCAGAGTTCGCCGTTCTTGACCGGCTTCTTCTCGCCGGTCTTCCAGCCGTTCTTCTTCCAGCCATGGATCCATTTGGAGATGCCGTCCATGACATATTTGCTGTCGGTGTAGAGGTCGACCGCGCAGGGCTGCTTCAGGGCGTTCAGCGCCGTGATGGCGGCAAGCAGCTCCATGCGGTTGTTGGTGGTCTCGGCCTCGCCGCCCGAAAGTTCCTTGGTGACGCCGTTGTAGCGCAGCACGGCGCCCCAGCCGCCCGGACCGGGATTGCCCGAGCAGGCGCCGTCGGTGAAGATCTCGACCCGCTTGTTCATGTCAGTCCGTATTCGGATGGAGACTTGATCGCGCGGTGAAAGCGCATGCGGCGAATATATTCCATCGGATCGCGTTTCATCACCAGCCCGCCATCGGGAATGGTCAGCCAATCATAAAGCCTGGTCAGCATGAAGCGCAGCGCCGAGCCGCGCGCCAGCATCGGCAGCGCCGCCTTCTCGTCGGCACCGAGCGGCCGCACCGCCTGGTAGCCGGCAAGCAGCGCCGCGCCCTTGGTGAGGTTGAAGGAAAAATCCTTCTCGAAGCACCAGGCGTTGAGACAGGTGGCGACGTCATAGGCGTAGAGGTCGTCGCAGGCGAAATAGAAGTCGATCAGCCCCGACAGCTTCTCGCCAAGAAAGAAGACATTGTCGGGGAACAGGTCGGCATGAATGATGCCCTGCGGCAGGCCGGCCGGCCAGGCACGCTCGAACTCCGCGAAGTCGGCGTCGACCTCGGCCGCCAGACCGGGCTCGACCTCGTCGGCGCGATTCCGTGACGCCGCCCACAGCTTGCGCCAGCCGTCGATGCCGAGCGCGTTCTTTCTCGTCATCGAGAAGTCCTGGCCGGCAAGGTGCAGCCCGGCCAGGGCCTTGCCGACCTCCCCGCAATGCGCTGCCGTCGGGCGCCTGAGCGAGAGACCTTCGAGGAAGGTGATGATGACGGCGGGTCGGCCCGCAAGCGTGCCGATGACGGTGCCGTCATGCGCGGTGACGGGAAGCGGGCAGGAAATGCCCTTCCTGGCGAGATGGCTCATGAGGCCGAGGAAGAAGGGCAGATCGTCCTTGTCGACGCGCTTCTCGTAGAGCGTCAGGATATAGGAGCCGGTGGAGGCATGGACGAGAAAATTCGAATTCTCGGTGCCTTCGGCGATACCTTTGTAGGAAAGGAGCTCGCCGACCGGATAGGCCTTCAGGAATGCGCCGAGCTCGCCCTCGTTGACGTCGGTATAGACGGCCATCCGACTTACGCGGCTCCATTGACGAAGGCCATGTCGGCCGCCGTCAGCTCGACATCGCGCAACACCCGCATCACCGGAAAGTCCTCCGTCTCGGTCGCCGTAATGGCCAGATCGATAGTGACGTCGAAGCGCTGCCGGAACGCGTCGATGATCTCGTCGACGATGATTTCCGGCGCCGAGGCGCCGGCCGACAGGCCGAGCGTCGAAATATCGGCGATCTCATCCCACGGAATTTCGGAGGCGCGCTGCACGAGAAGCGACATCGCGGCACCGGCGCGCTCCGCCACTTCGACAAGGCGCCGGGAATTCGAGGAGTTGGGCGCGCCGACGACGAGGAAAAGATCGGCGCCAACGGCCGTTTCCTTCACCGCTTCCTGGCGATTGGTGGTGGCATAGCAGATCGATTCGGCGGCCGGCGCGTGCAGTTCAGGGAACCGCTCCTGAAGCGCGCGGATGATGCCGGCCGTGTCCTCGACCGAAAGCGTCGTCTGAGTAACGAAGCCAAGTGCTGCGGGGTCGGCGGGAACGAAGCGGCCCGCGTCGGCTTCGGTCTCGATCAGTGTCACCGCGCCGTCCGGCAGCTGACCCATCGTGCCGATCACCTCCGGGTGGCCGGCGTGACCGATGAGCAGCACATGGCGGCCGAGCCGCTGGTGGCGCATCGCCTGCTTGTGCACCTTCGACACCAGCGGACAAGTGGCATCGAGATAAAAGAGATTGCGCGCCTCGGCGTCGGCCGGCACCGATTTCGGCACCCCGTGGGCGGAAAAGACGACCGGCGATTTCCGGTGCTCTGGCGGAATCTCTGACAGTTCCTCGATGAACACGGCGCCCAGGCTCTGCAGCCCCTCGACGACATAGCGATTGTGCACGATTTCGTGGCGCACATAGACCGGCGCCCCGTATTTCTTCAACGCCAGCACGACGATCTGAATGGCGCGGTCGAC
The DNA here is from genome assembly GCF_003952525.1 of Mesorhizobium sp. M3A.F.Ca.ET.080.04.2.1. NCBI lineage: Bacteria > Pseudomonadati > Pseudomonadota > Alphaproteobacteria > Hyphomicrobiales > Phyllobacteriaceae > Mesorhizobium > Mesorhizobium sp. M3A.F.Ca.ET.080.04.2.1. The sequence goes on from NZ_CP034451.1 coordinate 1,822,289, forward strand.
GCCGGCGCAGAAGCCGCGCGGCTGGCAGAGCCTGATCGTCAGCGGTGGCTTGGTCTGAATCATCGAATACTGGCCGGTTCAATCGGAGGGCTGCAGGCGAAATGAGGTGCGCACCCCTTCCCTGTCAAGAGCGGCAGCGCTCAAGCGTCCTTCGCCGGGCGGCGAAGCCTGAGGATCAGCACCGCCGCCAGGGCTGCGGCCAGGCCGTACCAAGTGACGGCATATTGCAGGTGATTGTTGGGCAGGTCGATGATGGTGACGCCACCGACCGGCAGGCCGCCGGGATTCGGCGTCTTGTCGGCATCGACGAAGAACGGCACCAGCACGGCGCCGGCGGGGAGGCCGGCGGTCGATGCCATCGCGTCGCGATCCTTCCAGTAGAAGATGTTTTTCGCGACATCGTTGTCGGGAAGCATCATCGACGGCTTGCCCGGCAGCGGATTGCGGGCAAGTCCAGTCACCGTCATCTTGCCGGCGATCTCACCCTGCTGCCGCTTGGCCGGGTCCTTGAGGTCGTAAGGAACGAAGCCGCGGTTGACCAGCACGAAGCGGCCGTCATCGAGTTGCAGCGGCGTATAGACGTTGAAGCCGGTATCGCCTTCCCAGGTGGAGAAGAAATGCCGCTCGCCCTGGTGCCGGAAAGTGCCCGTCACCCTTACCGGCGTGTAATCGACGTCATGGGTGGCGGCGAATTGCTTCTCGACATCGGCCAGCGGCAGGGGCTGCGCGTGGGTGCGCCGGTCGATGGTCGCGAGCAGACCCTCCTTCCATGACAGGCGCTGAACCTGCCAGGTGCCGAGTCCCAGAAGAATGGCGAACATCACGAGGCCGAGGCCAAGCAGCAATGCCGAGCGCGGCCGCGAAGAGCCAGCGGTCGAACCGGTCGCTTCGCTCATTGGCCGCTGTCCAGCCTGCCTTCCGCAGCCTTCTTGCTGTACTGCAGGGTAATCAACACCCCCTTGATCAGGCGCAGCGCCGTCAGGCTCAGCACCAGCGCCAGCGGTATCCACAGGATGAAGTGCAGCCAGAGCGGCGGGCTCAGCGTCACTTCCATCCACAGCGCCAGCCCGACGACGATGAAGCCGATGATCAAAATGACGAACACAGCCGGGCCGTCGCCGGCATCGGCGAAGGAATAGTCGAGACCGCAATTGTAGCAGCGCTTGCCGACAGTCAGGAAACCGGAAAACAGCTTGCCCTCGCCGCAGCGCGGACAGTGGCCGTGCAGGCCCGCCGAAACCGGATCGATGGGTGGCCAGATCGCCTTATCTTCACTCATCTAATGATCTTCGCTCATCGCCTGATCTCGATCGGTGTGCCGTTGGCCACCATTGCCCAGATTTCGTCCATGTCGGAGTCGGTAACCGCGATGCAGCCGTCAGTCCAGTCGACCAATTGAAGCAGCCAGCCGAGCCAACTCAAACCGTTCGGCTGGCCGTGGATCATGATCGAGCCGCCGGGATCGACAGCGCGCGCCCTTGCCGCCGCCTCGTCGTTCGCGTTCGGATAGGAGATATGGATCGACTTATAGGCCGCGCTGTTTGCGTTGCGCCAGTCGAGGACATAACGCCCCTCCGGTGTCCGCTCGTCGCCTTCCTGCTGCTTGTGGCCAATGGGGTCGCCGCCCAGCGCGATGCGGTAGCTGCGCAGGGCTTGTCCTCCATCGCCCATCAGCCTCAGTTGCCGCTTGGATTTCTCCACCAAGACGAGATCCACTTTCTCGCCGGCGAGCGCGGGAGATGCCGCGATCAGACTTGCGCAGATGGCAAAATGAATTCCAGCCCTCATCGGGCCATCGATCCGCGACTTTGCGTCGAAAAGAAGAAGGCGGCCGCTCGCCACGGCCGCCTGCTCAAAAAATCCCAAGATCGCCCGGGTCAGTGGGCTTCGATCACCGCGCCGCTCGAGGCCCAGACATAAACGCAGCTGAACAGAAACAGCCAGACCACGTCGACGAAATGCCAATACCAGGCGGCGGCCTCGAAACCGAAATGCTGCTTGGGCGTGAAGTCGCCGCGCATGGCGCGCACCAGGCAGACCAGCAGGAAGATCGTGCCGATGATGACGTGGAAGCCGTGGAAGCCGGTCGCCATGAAGAAGGTGGCGCCGTAGATGGAATCCTTGAAGCCGAACGGAGCGTGCATGTACTCGTAGGCCTGCACCATGGTGAAGAGCATGCCGAGGCCGACCGTCAGCACCAGGCCGTTGATCAGGCCCTTGCGGTCGCCATGCAGCAGTGCGTGGTGGGCCCAGGTCACCGTCGTGCCCGACAGGAGCAGGATGATGGTGTTGTAAAGCGGCAGGTGGAAGGGGTCGAGAACCTCCAGGCCTTTCGGCGGCCAGACACCGCCGGTGAAGGTGGTGCGGGCATATTGCGCGGCCTCGCCCGGAAACAGGCTGGCGTCGAAGAAAGCCCAGAACCAGGCGACGAAGAACATCACCTCGGAGGCGATGAACATGATCATGCCGTAGCGCAGGTGCAGCGACACGACGCGCGTGTGGTGGCCTTCATGCGCTTCCTTGATGGTGTCCGACCACCAGGCGAACATCGTGTACAGCACGATGATCAGGCCGATGAAGAACAGCCACGGGTTGGCGATGTTGTGCCCGAAGATCGGGAAGTTGCCGGCCTTGAGATACTGCATCAGGCAGACGCCGCCGATAGCCGTGACCAGCGAGCCGATCGACCCCAGGAACGGCCATGGGCTGGGGTTAACGAGATGGTAGTCGTGGTTCGGTTTTGCGTGCGCGTCTGCCATATCAACCCCCGAGGCTTGCTTCGGAATTGGAAACTTTGTTGCTGCCGGCGGCTGGAGCCGATGACGCAACGGGCTTGTTCTTTTCGACCGGGAACATGGTGTAGGACAGGGTGATGGTCTTCAAGTCCTTCAGTTCCGGCACGTTGACGATGTCCGGATCGACGTAGAACACGACCGGCATGTCCAGCGTCTCACCGGGCTTGAGCGTCGTGTCGGTGAAGCAGAAGCACTCCACCTTGTTGAAATAGGCGCCTGCCATTTCCGGCTGCACGTTGAACGAGGCGCGGCCGGTGATGGGGCGGCTGAACCTGTTGGTCGCGCTGTAATGGGCCTGCGTGGTCTCGCCGATCTTGATCGTCACCGAGCGGGTGGCGGGCTCGAACTGCCACGGAATGCCGTTGGTGTTGGCATCGAATCGAATTGTGATGTCACGGTCGAGCACGCGGCCGGCATATTGCTTTTCTGCGCGCTGCGTCGTGCCGCCATATCCCGTGACCTGGCAGAACATCTTGTAGAGGGGCACCGCAGCGTAGGCCATGCCGACCATGCCGGTGAAGAAGGCAAGGCAGACCGCGACGACGATGCGGTTGCCGTTCTTGCCGAGAGGTCTGCTGATCTCGCCACTCATGGAACGCCTCACATCAAACCCGAAGATGTAAGGCCTGCGCCGTGATGGCCAAAGCGCACGATGGTGGCGACGTAGAAGATGATGACAAGCGCGGCGAGCGCCACACCGATGGCGATGGAACGGTTGCGCCGCGCCTTGCGCTGGCGTTCGGTCAAGGTGACCAGTTCGAGGTTCTTGTCGGCCACGATCATGCTCCCCCCATGACGAGGGCGCGCCCGACCACGCTGTCGACGAGATAGGCAGCGAAGATGGCGAAAAGATAGAGCAGCGAATAGCCGAACAGCGCCTTGGCCGGCTTCATGGCGCGGTCGCCGTCGCTCATGCCGAACACCTTCCAGGCATACCAGACGAAGCCCACTCCGAGCGCGACCGAGACGACGCCGTAGCCGGCGCTGGTAAAGCCCAGCATCCAAGGCAGCACGCCGACCGGCGCCAGGATCAGCGCGTAGGCAAAGATCTGGCGGCGGGTCGAAGCCTGTCCAGCGACGTTCGGCATCATCGGGATGCCCGCACGGGCATAGTCATCCGACTTGAACAGCGCCAGCGCCCAGAAATGCGGCGGCGTCCAGAGGAAGATGATCAGGAACAGGATCAGGCTTTCGAGGCTGACCGAGCCGGTCACCGCCGCCCAGCCGATCACCGGCGGAAATGCACCCGCGGCCCCGCCGATGACGATGTTCTGCGGCGTCCAGCGCTTCAGCCACATCGTGTAGATGACGGCATAGAAGAAGATGGTGAAGGCGAGCAGCGCCGCCGACAGCCAGTTGACCAGCACGCCCAGCGTCATCACCGACAGCACCGAGAGCACGAGGCCGAAGCTCAGCGCCTCGCCAGGCGTGACACGGCCGGCCGGCACGGGACGGCCGGCCGTCCTGGTCATCACAGCGTCGATATCGGCGTCGTACCACATGTTCAGCGCGCCGGACGCACCGGCACCGATCGCGATCGCCAGGATGGCGATCACCGCCAGCAGCGGATTGATGGCGACCGGTGCGGAGACCAGGCCGACAAAAGCCGTGAAGACGACCAGCGACATAACGCGCGGCTTCAGGAGGGCGAAGAAATCGCCCGCGGTCGCTTCCGACATGCGAAAGCCCGCTTCCTCCATCAATCTGTCGTCGGCAAGGGCCATGCGTACTTAAAGTCCATCATTCCGTTGGCCAAGACCGCCGGCTTGCTGGCGGCCTCGCATGCGTGGGGAAGCTGCCTTACTTGATCTTGGGCAGCTGTTCCCACTGGTGGAACGGCGGCGGCGAAGGCAGCTGCCATTCGAGCGTGGTGGCACCCTCGCCCCACGGATTGGCGCCGGCGACCCGCTTCTTCTGGAAAGCCTCGAAGACGCCGTAAAGGAAGATCGCGACACCGACGGCGGCGATGTAGGAGCCGTAGGATGAGACCATGTTCCATCCTGCGAACGCATCCGGATAGTCGACGGTGCGGCGCGGCATGCCGGCAAGGCCGAGGAAGTGCTGCGGGAAGAAGATCAGGTTGACGCCGACGAAGGTGACCCAGAAGTGGGTGTTGGCGATCACCGGCGAGTACATGTAGCCGGTCATCTTCGGGAACCAGTAGTACCAGCCGGCAAAGATGGCGAACACGGCGCCCAGCGACAGCACATAGTGGAAGTGGGCGATCACGAAATAGGTGTCGTGCAGCGAGCGGTCGAGGCCGGCATTGGCCAACTGAACGCCGGTGACGCCACCGATCGTGAACAGGAAGATGAAGCCCAGCGCCCACAGCATCGGCGCCTTGAAGGAGATCGAGCCGCCCCACATGGTGGCGATCCAGGAGAAGATCTTCACGCCGGTCGGCACCGCGATGACCATGGTGGCGAACACGAAATAGCGCTGCGTGTCGAGCGACAGGCCGGTGGTGTACATGTGGTGCGCCCAGACGATGAAGCCGACGGCGCCGATCGCGACCATGGCGTAGGCCATGCCGAGATAGCCGAAGACCGGCTTCTTCGAGAAGGTCGAGACGATATGGCTGATGATGCCGAAGCCCGGCAGGATCAGGATGTACACCTCGGGATGGCCGAAGAACCAGAACAGATGCTGGAAGAGCAGCGGGTCGCCGCCCTGATCCGGCACGAAGAAGGCTGTGCCGAAGTTGCGGTCGGTGAGCAGCATGGTGATGGCGCCCGCCAGAACCGGCAGCGAGAGCAGCAGCAGGAAGGCCGTGATCAGCACGGCCCAGGCAAACAGCGGCATCTTGTGCAGCGTCATGCCGGGAGCGCGCATGTTGAAGATAGTGGTGATGAAGTTGATCGCACCGAGAATCGACGAAGCGCCGGCGATGTGGATCGAAAGAATCGCGAGGTCCATCGCGGGGCCGGGCTGACCGGAGGTCGACAGCGGCGGATAGATCGTCCAGCCGCCGCCGACGCCGAAGGCGCCCGGAGCGCTCGGCACGAACATCGAGCTGAGCAGCAGGATGAAAGCCGGCGGCAGCAGCCAGAAGGAGATGTTGTTCATGCGCGGGAAGGCCATGTCCGGCGCGCCGATCATGATCGGCACCATCCAGTTGGCGAAGCCGCCGATGAGCGCCGGCATCACCATGAAGAAGATCATGATCAGGCCGTGCGCGGCGCCGAAGGCATTGTACATGCTCTTGCCGCCGTCGATGGCGGCGTCGCCTTGCATGCCGTAGACCATCTGCGCCAGACCGCTGAAGATCTGGATGCCGGGCTCCTGCAACTCCATGCGGATGGCCACCGAAAGCGCGGCACCGACGATGCCTGCCATGATCGCGAAGATCAGGTAGAGCGTGCCGATGTCCTTATGGTTGGTGGAGTACACCCAGCGGACCCAGCCATGCGGCCGGTGGTCGTGGTGCTCGTGAGCTGCAGCCTCTGCCATGTTCCGCTCCGTTCCCTAATTCCTGCTTGCCCGCGGCATCAATTGCCGGCGGCCGCTACCTTGTTGGTGCCGTCGATCTCGGCCATCAGCGCCTTGTTGGCGGCCGGCACGTCGGTCTTGGCCGTCTCCAGCCAGGTCTTGTACTGCGCGTCGGACACGACCCGAACCGCGATCGGCATGAAGGCATGATCCTTGCCGCAGAGCTGCGAGCACTGGCCATAGTAGAGGCCTTCCTTGTCCGCCTTGAACCAGGTCTCGTTGGTGCGCCCGGGTACGGCGTCCATCTTGATGCCGAAGGACGGCACGGCGAAGGAATGGATGACGTCGGTGGCCGTGATCAGCACGCGGGTCATGGTGTTGACCGGCACCACCAGCTCGTTGTCGACGGCGAGCAGGCGCGGATAAAGATTGCGGTCTTCCTTGCCGGCCTTGGCACGATCGGCGTCCTGCAGGATCGCCGAGTTGAAGGAGAAGGTCTTGTCGACCTGATATTCATAGTCCCAGTTCCACTGGTTGCCGGTCGCCTTGACGGTGAGCTTGGCTTCTTCCGGCGGCGTATACTGAGCGGTGAGCAGCTGGAAGGAGGGGATGGCGATGAGCAGCAGCACGACGACCGGGCCCACTGTCCAGATGACCTCGATCAAAGTGTTGTGGCTGGTCCTGGAAGGCACCGGGTTGGCGCTCGCGCGGAACCTGAGGATGCAATAGGCGAGCAGGATCAGCACCAGAAGCGTGATCACCACGATGAAGACGAAGGTGTAGTTTCCGAACCACTCGATCTGCCGCATCATGTCGGTCGCAGGCGCCTGGAATCCGGTCTCCCAAGCCCGCGGCTGATCCGCATAAGCGGATGCACTGGAGAGGAGCGCGCCCGCGGCTGCAGCACCTGCCAGATACTTGGCGCTTGCCAGGAATTTTCTCATCGCCCTCACGTCTCCCACTTCCTGCGATCGGATCGCACCAATAACGGACAGTGCCGGGATTGGGAATCCCGGTCTTTCCCTAGGCTGGTTCAAACCATACTCTACTGCCCTCCGCAAGGAAGGAGCGGAGGAAACCGTGCGGCATTTTTGCGCGCAACCCAGAGGAGGTCCTCGACCGTCGCGACGCTGCGCGCCGGGCGGTCGCAATTCGGGCGAAATTGCTCTGGAAAAGCGCGTAATTGCCGGGATCCGGGCGGGCCGGCGACGGTCTCGTCCTTTACTTGGCCTTGGCGCGGCTTAAAGTGCCGTGATTCGCAATGGAGCCGTCATGACTTCCTGGCTTTCGAGACCCTCGGCGAAGGTGGTTCTTTTCCTCGCCGCACTGCTTGGCGCCAGCTTGGCCGGCGGAGCCAGCGCCGCGCCGCCTCAGACCGCCGCGCCGCCCAGCGGCACGGTCAAGTCGACGCACGGGGCATGGTCGATCATCTGCGACACGCCTGCCGGCGCGACCTCCGAGCAATGCGTGATGATGCAGAACGTCGTGGCCGAGGACCGTCCCGAGATGGGACTTTCGGTAGTGGTCCTGCGCACCGCCGACAACAAGGCCGAAATCCTGCGCGTGCTCGCGCCACTCGGCGTGCTGCTGCCCAACGGGCTTGGCCTCAACGTCGACGGCAAGGACATTGGCCGCGCCTACTTCGTGCGCTGCTTCCAGGACGGCTGCTATGCCGAAGTGATCCTCGAAAAACCGCTGCTCGACACGCTGAAGAGCGGCACCTCCGCCACCTTCATCGTTTTCCAGACGCCCGAGGAAGGCATCGGCATTCCCGTCGACCTCAAGGGATTCGCAGAAGGCTTCGCCGCCCTGCCCTGAGCGCAGCGGCGGCAATGAGGCCGACGGGTCGTTTGCGGCGCTGACAACCCCGTGTGCACGTCGCCGATTGCCTTGGCCGGTCTTGGCCCCTACATCGGGGGTAAGACGAAACCGCCAGCGGACAGCCCTGCCATGAACAGCCTGATCGGCCAATTCGACATTTCCGACGATCGCATCAAAGAGATCGTCGCCGACACCATCAAGGGCGCCGACGACGGCGAGCTGTTCCTCGAATACAGCGAGAGCGAAGCGCTGATGTTCGACAATGGCCGGCTGAAGACGGCCAATTTCAACACCGACCAGGGTTTCGGGCTGCGTGCCGTGGCCGGCGAGGCCAGCGGCTATGCCCACTCCAGCGATCTTTCGGAAGCTTCGCTGCTGCGGGCCGCCGATGCCGTATCGGCGGTCAAGGGCGGCTATACCGGCACGCTCGCCGCCGCGCCCGCCCGCACCAACCGCCACCTCTACGGCGACGAGAACCCCATCCCCTCGCCCAGCTTCGAGGCCAAGGCCAAGCTTCTGCAGGAGATCGACACCTGGCTGCGTGCTGCCGATCCGCGAGTGCGGCAAGTGACGGCCTCGCTCGCGGCCTCCTGGCAGCATGTCGAGATCGTGCGCGGCGACGGCCAAGTGGTGCGCGACATCCGGCCGCTGGTCAGGATCAATGTCGCCGTGGTGGTCGGCGACGGCGACCGGCAGGAAAGCGGCTCCTACGGCATGGGCGGCCGCAAGAGCTTTGGCGACTTCCTCACCGAAGAGAGCTGGAAATTCGCAGCCGGCGAGGCACTCAGGCAGGCGCTGGTCAATCTCGAGGCGGTTCCAGCGCCGGCGGGCACGTTCGACATCGTGCTGTCCAGCGGCTGGCCGGGCGTGATGCTGCATGAGGCGGTCGGCCACGGACTGGAGGGCGACTTCAACCGCAAGAAGACGTCCGCCTTCGCCGGGCTGATGGGCAGCCAAGTGGCGGCGAAGGGCGTCACCGTGGTCGATGACGGCACGATCGCCGAGCGGCGCGGCTCGATCACCGTCGACGATGAAGGCACGCCCTCGGCGCGCAACGTGCTGATCGAGGACGGAAGACTGGTCGGCTACATGCAGGATCGCCAGAACGCCCGGCTGATGGGCATGAAGGCCACCGGCAACGGACGGCGGGAGGGCTATGCGCACCAGCCGATGCCGCGCATGACCAACACCTACATGACCTCGGGCGACATGCCGCCGGAGGAGATCATCGCCTCGGTCAAGAACGGCATCTATGCCGTCTCCTTCGGCGGCGGCCAGGTCGACATCACCTCGGGCAAGTTCGTGTTCGGCTGCACCGAGGCCTACATGATCGAGAACGGCAAGGTGACGCAGCCGATCAAGGGCGCGATGCTTATCGGCAACGGGCCCGACGCCATGCACCGCGTCACCATGGTCGGCAACGACATGAAGCTCGACAACGGCATCGGCATGTGCGGCAAGGCCGGCCAGGGCGTGCCTGTCGGCGTCGGCCAGCCACATCTGAGAATGAACCAGATGACGGTGGGCGGCACCAGGGTTTGAAGCCCCGGGCCTGTGCCATCAATTAGTCAACCTGGGCGGCAGCCTTCACGAACATAGCCAAGCGCGACGGCCGAACGGCCTGCCGGGACCGGAGCGGTTTCCTGCTTCTTTGCGCGGAACAAAGACATCCCCCGTCTTGTAACTTCACGGACCGGAGCCGCCGAGTTGCCGGCCGACCTACTGCCTGCAGGGCGGCTCGCCCGGATGCCCGCAGACAGGTCTCTTGTTTCCCTGCTGCGGTTGTCGCTGGGGCTGCTGCTGCAGACGACGCTCCTGCGGCTGACCCTGAGGTCTCGGCTGCGCCCGGAACTCCGGCCTCTGCGGCTTGGAGAACACCTCGACGTTGCGGTTTTGCTGCAGCTTGAATTGGCGCTGCGCATTCTCGTTCGGCCGGTTGACCTTGAAATTGCGTTGGACGTTGATCTCCGCGCCGGCTGAACCCTCTTGATCGTTCTGCAGCCTGCGGAATTTCCTGCCGCCGCCAGCCGGGCCTTGAACCTGGTCGGAGAACACATTCGGATTGTTCTTTCTCAGTCTCTTCTGCACGCTCGAGCGGCTGTCGGCCGGCGCACCGTTGACCGTCGGCAGCTTGCGGAAGTTTCTGCCCCTATCCTTGGCCGGAGCCCGATCATTCGGTTCGACGAACGACTGGCCGGCGGACAAATCCTTGCGCCTCAGCTTCCTCGGTTTGCCGTCGTTCCGATCGGACAATACATTCGGATTGTACTTCCTGGTCTTTTCCCGGACGCTCAAACCTTGCTCGGCCGGCCTGCCATTGACGGTCGGCAGCTTGCGGAACTTGCGGTCGTTGCCCTGGATGCTGACCGGCCCCTTCTTGCCGGCAGCAGCTGCGTTTCCGGTCGCCTCGCGGTCGGCGTCCACGGTGCCTTGCTTGCCGAGCAGCTTCCTGGACGCGTTGCCGGGCAAATTCAGGCCGTTGGGCACCGGCCTGCCATTGACGAGCGGCAGCGTCTTGCCGCGGCCTCCCGGCAGGGTGTGATCGGTTCCAAGCTTGCCCGCGGATTCATTCTTGGACAGCGGCATGACGACGCCGGGCTGCTTGCGTTGCTGGATCGCGGCTCGCTTCTTCAACAGCGGCGGCAACGCGACCCTGGCCGCCATCGCGGCGGTGCCGCCGGCGGTCACCTTCCGGCCGGCGGTGAGGCCGCCCTCTTCAGTGCCGTCTGGCTGCCTGGCCTCGCTGGCCTCGTTGGTGATCGTCGTGTTGTTGATGGTGTTGATAACGGTCGTGTTGTGGATGTTGTTGAAGATGATGTCGTTGGGCGGCGGCACGATATAGCGCGGCGGCCTGACCCACACGGGCACGGGCACGAAGACCGGGACAGGCAGCACGAAGACGTCGACCGGCCGCCGCGGCGGCCGCAGCACGATGAAATCTGGCGGCGGCGGCGGCAGGAAGATTATCGCAACGGGGGGCGGCGGCTCGAAATCGAAATCAGGATCGTCGAAATAGAGCACCGGCCGGTCGACATAGATGAATTCCTCCTCCGGCGGCGGCGGCACGTCATAGATGATGACTGTGAAGCTCGGGGGTGGCTCAAGCTCGGCGTCGAAATGCTCCAGCCGGCGACGCGCGTCCCACGCGTGCGGGCCATGCGGATAACGGTCCAGGTAGGACCAGTAGGCCTCCGGCGTGTCTCGCATCCAAGTCTGGCGCCAAGTGATCGCCTCGCGCCGTGCCGCGCAGATTGCCCGCACGCGCTTGGCCATCGGATCGTGCGGATAGGCGACGAGGAACTCCTCGTAGCCGCTCAGCGTGTCGCGATCGAGAGCCGCCACATAGGCGTCGTCGGCATCGAAGTCGCGGATCTCTCTCGTCCGGTTCGCCTGGTCTTCGGCCTCCGAAACCTTCGGCGCGGGAGCATCGGGCGCGCGGTCGAAGAAGACGAAGGGTGCGCTGATCTTCGAGGCATTCCACGGCACTTGCGCGCCCTGGGTGACTTCGTTGACGCGCAGGCGCACGCGATCGAACAACTCGTCGAGCGGCAGACCGCCTTCGCGCATCATCTCAGCCAGAGCCTGGGCATAGGCGCCATACGGCCCCTTGCCCTCCGGCGCGACCGTTCCCGGAGCGGCATTGAAGGCGATCAGCATGTTCGGGTCGGGATCGACAAGCGCGAGGCCGCCGGCCAGCGGCTGGTTGGTCCGCGGGAGGGCGTTGGGCCGCGCGGCGTCGAGCACCACGATGTTGACCTTGGTCGGCAGCGCCGCGAGCGGCCGCGTGAGATCGGAGATCCGCACCGCCTGGATCGGCACATCGGCCGGATTCGCGATCTTGGCGTCGACCGGCAGGAAATAGTTCTCGCCCTCGAACTGCACGCCGCGGCCGGCAAGGAAGATGAAGACGACTGCGTCGGGACCGGCTTCCGAAACCTTGGTCAGGAAATCGCGGAAGGCGCCGCGCAGGGATTCCTGGTCCACGTCGCGCGCGCCGACCACATCGAAGCCGGCCGCCTGCAAGGTCTGTGCGATCAACCCGGCGTCATTCGCCGGCGTCACCAGTTCGCCTGGAGAGTAGGCCGCGTTGCCGATGACGAAAGCGAGGCGTTTTTGCTCCTGCCCGAGCGCGGTCGTCGCCGGCGCGACGGCTAGCACGATGAGAGCTACGACGAGGCCGATGAACTTCTGAAGCGTCCGCATTGCAACCGCCGTCCGTTATCCGCCGTCCGTTCAGATCAGTAACGCGGAAGCGGCCGGAATATTTCCCAGACAACGCAATTAAGACCCTGCAACAAGGCAGCTTTAGGGCACAATTTCGCCGAGGGAACAGAGGCTTCACAATTTCTTCTGAACCATCGGCTGCGGACTACAGCGCGCCCCGCTATCGGATTCAGGCGAGGCGATTGCGTTGTCCTTGCCGCAGAACCGCCGCACACATTATCGGCGCCGTCTCGGCTTCTCCAGCAGCGCGACAGCTTCGACATGCGGCGACCACAGGAACTGGTCGATCGGGGTCACGTTCTTCAGCGCGTAGCCGCCATCGATGAGGATACGCAGGTCCCTCGCCAGCGTCACCGGGTTGCAGGACACGGCCGCGACCAGCGGCACGTCGGAGCGCGCGATCTGCTTCGACTGGTCTTCGGCGCCGGCACGCGGCGGGTCGAAGACGAGGCCGTCGAAGCCGTTCAGCTCCTTGAACGTCAGCGGTCGCCGGAAGAGATCGCGGCGCTCGTTGGTCACCCGCTTCAGGCCGCTGGCGAAGCGGAAGGCCCGGTCGAGCGCCGCAAGCGCCGGCGCGTCACCCTCCACCGCATGCACCTCCGACTTCGATGCGAGCCTGAGCGCGAAGCTGCCGCAGCCGGCGAAGAGGTCGGTCACCTTCTTGGCGCGCGAAAGATGCCGGCCGACGAGGCTCGCCATCGTCTGCTCGGCGGCCTCGGTCGCCTGCAGGAACGCGCCCGGCGGCATGGCGACGGCGATCGACCCGAATTGCACCACCGGCTTCTTCGGCTCGATGATCACCTCGCCATCGACGGAAAGCCTCGCCAAGCCTTCGGCCATGACGAAGTTGGATGCGACCCGCCGCTGGTTCTCGCCAAGCCTGCCGGCGTCCTGGACGGCGACGTCGAGGCCCGAAGCCGTCACGGTCACGGTCATGTGGAAGGCCTTCGGCGTGGCGCAGACCAGTCCGGCCAGGGCACGTAGCCGATCCAGCGCCGATACGATCGCCGGCAGCGAAATCGGGCACTCCTCGATCGGGATGATCTCGGAAGAAAGCGCGCGCACGAAGCCGAGCAGCATGCCGGCGTCGGTACGGCGGGCGCTGAAGACCACACGGCGGCGCGTGTGAGGCGCGCAAGGCACCAGCGCATCGACCTCGCAAACGATGCCCTTGGCCTTCAATGCCTGCACGACCTTTTCGCGCTTCCACTGCTGATAGGCCTTGGCCTCGAAATGCTGCAAGGCACAGCCGCCACATTCGGTGAAATGGCGGCAGGCAGGATCGATCCTGCGCGGCGAGGTCTCAAGCACCGACATCAACGCGGCGCGGTCTTTCTGGCGGACCGCGGTGACGATCTCGCCCGGCAGCGTGAATGGGATGAAGACTTCGTCGCCATCGGCGCTGGCGATGCCGTCGCCCTGCCCGCCAAGCCTGGCGATGGTAAAGCGCGCGCTCATCGCGAAACCGCGTCCTTGACCGCAGCGAGCAGGAATTCGCGATTGCCGTCGCCGCCTTCGATCGGCGACGGATGGAGTCCCAGCACGCGCCATCCGGCAATGCCGGCAAGCCAGTCGCGCAAACCGGCGGCGATGCGTTCGGCGTCGGTCGGGTCCTTGAGCAGCCCGCCCTTGCCGATCGCTTCGCGGCCGGCCTCGAATTGCGGCTTGACGAGAAGCAGCGCCCTGGCGCCTTCGGCGGCCAAGGCAAGCGCCGGAGGCAAGGCGAGCTTCAGCGAAATGAAGCTGACGTCGCAAACCAAGAAATTGGGAATGCTGCCGTCCAGATCGGCGGCGGATAGGTCGCGGGCGTTCAGCCCCTCGATGGCCCTCACCTTCGAATTGCCGGCGATCCCAGGATGCATCTGGCCATGACCGACATCGATCGCCGTGACGTGGGCGGCGCCTCGTTCGAGCAGCACCTGGGTGAAGCCGCCGGTCGAGGCGCCGATATCGAGCGCTTCGCTGCCTGCGGGATCGAGCCCGAAAAGGTCGAGGCCGGCAATGAGCTTCAACGCCGCGCGCGAGACATAGGCCTGTGCCGGGTCGTCTACGGCAACGAGGCAGTCCGGCGTGACGAACTGGCCAGGCTTGCGGGCGACCGCGCCGTCAACGCTGACCGTGCCGCGATCGACCGCGTCGCGGGCGCGCGAGCGGCTGCCGAACAGGCCGCGCTCGACGAGCAGTTCGTCGAGCCTCAGGCGCGTGCTGGCTGGCAAGGGAGAATTCATCGGCCTTCATTGGCGAAACCCGGCCGCGAAGGCAATGGGCATCAGCAGACCGTCCGCGACACACGACGCTCGACGCCGGCGTCAGCAGCTGAGGAACCTGCTCGTATGTCACGTCATCTCGCCGGCGACGATACGGCAGCGCTAACAACAAGTTACAGCTTTAAGCCGGCAAACCGATTCAGAAAGTTGAAGCTTCGATTCAGGCGCGCTGCGCCTGCACGCCGTGGCCCAGCGCGGCGAAAACCGTGCGCACGATGCCGGCCGCATCGAGGCCCGCGTCGGCATACATCTTCTCGGGCTTGGCGTGGTCCGTGAACTCGTCCGGCAAGATCAGCGGGCGCACCTTGAGGCCGTTTTCCAGCAGCCCTTCATGGGCGAGGAAATGCAGCACCTGGCTGGCGAAGCCGCCGATCGCACCCTCCTCCACCGTCACCAGAACCTCATGCGAGCGCGCGAGACGGCGGATGAGATCCTCGTCCAGAGGCTTGGCGAAACGGGCATCGGCGACCGTGGTCGAAAGACCCGCCGCGCCGAGTTCCTCGGCGGCGAGCATACAATCCTGCAGCCGCGTGCCGAAGGAGAGAAGCGCCACCTTGGTGCCCTCCTTCAGGATGCGCCCCTTGCCGATCTCGAGCACCGAGCCGCGCTCCGGCATGTCGACGCCGACGCCATTGCCGCGCGGATAGCGGAAGGCGATCGGGCCTTCGTCGTAGGAAGCGGCGGTGCGCACCATGTGGCGCAATTCCGCCTCGTCGGCGGCGGCCATGACGACGAAGCCGGGCAGCGAGGCCAGGAAGGTCGTGTCGAAGGCGCCGCAATGGGTGGCGCCGTCGGCGCCGACGAAGCCGGCGCGGTCGATCGGGAAGCGCACCGGCAATTTCTGGATCGCCACGTCATGCACGACCTGGTCGTAGGCGCGCTGCAGGAAGGTCGAATAGATGGCGGCGAAGGGCTTGTAGCCCTCGGTGGCGAGACCGGCGGCGAAGGTCACCGCATGCTGCTCGGCGATGCCGACATCGAAGGTCCTGGCCGGGAACACCTCGCCAAAGAGGTCGAGGCCGGTGCCGCTCGGCATGGCGGCGGTAATCGCCACGATGCGGTCGTCCTCGCGCGCCTCCTGGATCAGGCTCTCGGCGAACACCTTGGTGTAGCTTGGCGCGTTGGCCGGCGCCTTGGCCTGCGCGCCGGTGATGACGTCGAACTTGTTGACGCCGTGGTACTTGTCGGCGGCGGCTTCGGCCGGCGCGTAGCCCTTGCCCTTCTGCGTCACGACATGGATCAGCACCGGACCATCGGCATTGTCGCGCACGTTCTTCAGCACCGGGATCAGGTGCTCGAGATTGTGCCCGTCGATCGGACCGATGTGGTAGAAGCCCATCTCCTCGAACAGCGTGCCGCCGGTGACGTAGCCGCGCGCATGCTCGACGGCGCGCGTGATGGCGCGATCTGCGCGCTTACCGAGATAGGACGACAATTTCTTGCCGAAATCGCGCAGGCCGAGATAGGCCTTGCCCGAGGCGAGCCTGGCCAGATAAGCGCTCATCGCACCGGTCGGCGGGGCGATCGACATGTCGTTGTCGTTGAGGATGACGATCAGGCGGGCGTCGAGCGCGCCGGCATTGTTCAGAGCCTCATAGGCCATGCCGGCCGACATCGCGCCGTCGCCGATGACGGCGATGACATTGTTACGGCCGCCCGACAAATCGCGGCCCATCGCCATGCCGAGACCGGCAGAAATCGAGGTCGAGGAATGCGCGGCACCAAACGGGTCGTATTCGCTCTCTGCTCGCCGGGTGAAGCCGGAGAGCCCGCCCTCCTGGCGCAGCGTGCGGATGCGGTCGCGGCGGCCGGTCAGGATCTTGTGCGGATAAGCCTGGTGGCCGACGTCCCAGATCAGCCGGTCTTGCGGCGTGTTGAAGACATAATGCAGGGCGACCGTCAGCTCGACCACGCCGAGGCCGGCGCCAAGATGGCCGCCGGTATGCGAAACGGCATCAATCAGCTCGGCGCGCAGTTCCGTCGCCAGCTGCGGCAGCGCGCTTTCGTCAAGCGCCCGCAAATCCGCCGGGATGCGGACTTGGTCGAGAAGCGGGGTTTCGGGTTTCTGGTTCACTGCGGAGCGGCCTGTAAGATCTTAACCTTGCGTCAGAGAGGTTAACCGTTTCACGGGACCGCTCTGTGTCTTTGTTCCACGCAATTCCGGACGCAAAACCGTTTCACACTTTTCCTGGAATTGCTCTTTCTTCCACGCAATTCCGGACGGAAAACCGTTTCGCACTTTTCCTGGAATTGCTCAACCTTCACAAATATGCGCCTTGATCATGCGCGAAATATGCCGCCGGCAGACGAATGTAAATGCGTGTCAGTGACGCGGTTCAGCTTTCCGGCAGCGGAATGAACTCTTCCTCATCGCCGGGAACGATATCGAAGCGGCCTGTCTTCCATTCTTCTTTTGCCTGCTCGATGCGTTCTTTCGAAGACGAAACGAAGTTCCACCAGATATAACGCCTGGAGCCGAGCGAGGCTCCGCCGAACAGCATGAAATGCGCCCCCCGCTCGGACGAAACGACGATCTCGTCGCCCGGTTTGAAGACCAGCAGCCGTTCCGCGGGGAAGCGGTCGCGGGAAATCGCGACCTCGCCTTCCAGCGTGTAGATGGCACGTTCCTCGGCGTCGGGGGGAATTTTCACGCTGGCGCCCGGCGCCAGCCGCAGATCGGCATAGAGCGTGTCGGAGGCGGTCGTGACGGGCGATCGCAGCCCGGACAATTCGCCGATGACGACACGGCCGCTGATCCCTTCGGCATCGATCTTCGGCAGGCGGATCACCGCCGTGTTCTCGAAGATCGGAGCGACCTCCTCCTTGCCATCGGGAAGCGCCAGCCAGGTCTGCAGGCCGGAGATCGACATCGGCGCGCCGCGCAGTTCCTCCGGGGTGCGCTCGGAATGGACGATGCCGCGCCCGGCGGTCATCAGGTTCACGTCGCCGGGCGCGATCACCATTTCAGTGCCGAGCGAGTCGCGATGCCTGATCCTGCCATCGAACAGATAGGTGACGGTTGACAGCCCGATATGCGGGTGCGGGCGCACGTCGAGCGCCTGCCCTGCCCTCAGGATTGCCGGTCCCATGCGGTCGAAGAAGATGAACGGCCCGACCAGCCGGCGCTTTGCCGTCGGCAGGGCGCGGCGAACCTCGAAGCCGCCGATGTCCTTGGCGTTGGGGACGACCATCAACTCGATACGATCGCAGGCGAAGGCATCGCCGGGTTCAGGATCGTTGGCCGGGAAGAAGCTCATGCGATGGCTCAGGCGAAGCGGAGTGCTGACCTGGCCTTCGCCTTGGCAGCCTCTTCCTCGCGATTGCGCGGATGCTGGGTGGTCTCCATGGAATCGAGCAATTCACGCGCCGCTGCGGCAATCGCTTCGACGGCATGGTTGAAGGCATGCTCGTTTCGCTTTGACGGTTTGGTCGAACCGCTCAGCTTGCGCACGAACTGCAACGCCGCGTCATGGACTTCGTCGTCGGTCGCCGGCGGCTCGAAGTTGAACAGGGTCTTGATGTTGCGGCACATGCGTGAACTCCTTGCCCGTTTTTACCTACTCGGCGTCCAGCGGCTCCGTTCCGACTGGCTTGCCGTCGCGTGACAGCCTGATCTTCTCGACCTTGTCCTCGGCCGCCTTCAGCAGACGATCGCAATGCGCCTTCAACGCCTCGCCGCGCTCGTAGATGCGGATCGACTGGTCGAGCGGGACGTCGCCGCGCTCCAGATCATCGACGATCTTCTCCAGTGCGTCGAGCGCCTGTTCGAAGCTCATCGCCTTGACGTCCTCATTGCCTTCGCCAGCCATATCCTATCCCTTCATCAGCCGCCCGACATGGGCGGCGACCGAAAATGCCAATCCCTGAAGATCGTAGCCGCCCTCCAGCAGGCTGACGAGCCGATTGCCGCTGTGGCGCCCGGCGCGCTCCATCAGTTGCCCGGTCGCCCAGTCGAAATCATCCTCGGTCAGGTTGATCTCGGCCAGCGGATCGCGATGGTGCGCATCGAAACCGGCGGAAATGATGATCAGGTCGGGCGCGAAGGCGTCGATCGACGGCAGCACGCGCGACAGGAAGGCGTCGCGGAACAGTTCGCTGCCGGTGCGGGGCGCCAGCGGCGCATTGACGATGTTGCCGGCGCCGGTCTCGCTCTTTGCGCCAGTGCCCGGATAAAGCGGCATCTGGTGGGTCGAACAATAGAGCACCGACGGATCGTCCCAGAAAATGTCCTGCGTGCCGTTGCCATGGTGCACGTCCCAGTCGACGATGGCGACGCGCTCGGCCTGGTGCTTCTTCTGCGCGTAGCGGGCCGCGATCGCCGCGGTGTTGAACAGGCAAAAGCCCATCGCGGTGGTCTTCTCGGCATGATGGCCGGGCGGCCGCGCAGCAACGAAGACATTGCTGGCGCGGCCGTCGAAGACGTCGTCGACGGCCGCATTGGCGGCGCCGATCGCCGTCACCGCGGCCTGCCAGCTCTTCGGGCTGGCGCTGGTGTCGGCGTCGATCGAGACGATGCCGCTCTCGGGAATGGCGGCGCGGACGCGGGCAACGAAATCCTCCGGGTGGGCATAGAGAAGGGTCGCCTCATCGGCTTCCGGCGCCTTGACGCGATCCAGAGCCGAAAATGACTCATCATCCAGCACACGCTCGATGGCGCGCAAACGGTCGGGCCGCTCGGGGTGACCGGGTGGCGTAAGGTGTTCCAGAAATACCGGATGGGTGTAGAGACGGGTTGTCATGGCGCCTAATCTAGGCACCCGCAGCCCGGATGACCATGTTTCAGCGCCGAATGGCTGGGGAAAATTCGCGCCCGATAGTGTCGCTGACGGCATTGGCGCGGCGCCCGCCTCACGGTAAGGTCGTGCCGCTGCCTGGTGCCCGCAACGCGCGGGAGAATCGGGAACACGGTTGAACTCCGTGGCGTGCCCAACGCTGTGAGGGGGACCGCGCCGGCAAAAGCCACTGTCGATGACGGGAAGGCGCCGGACGCGGGACGATCCCGAGCCAGAAGACCGGCCTGGCAGACATGGTCTTGCGCTTGGTCAGGCGCAGGACTGCTGTCGCAAGGGGAAAAGCGATGCAGGCAGGAGCGGCCGCCGGCGGCGGCGATGACTTTGACCAATTGGCGCGCGAGGCGGTCTACCGGGCGATGTTCACCCGGCGCGACGTGCGAAGCCATTTCGTCGCCGACGATCTCGACGACAGCGTGCTGGCGCGGCTGCTGACGGCCGCCCATCACGCGCCGTCGGTCGGCTACATGCAGCCGTGGAACTTCATCGTCATCCGCGATGCCGAACGGCGCCGCCAGGTGCGCGACCTGTTTTTGGCGGCGCGCGAGCAGGAATTGCCGGCCATCGAGGCGGAGCGGCAGGCGCTCTACCGCAAGCTGAAGCTCGAAGGCATCTGCGAAAGCGCGCTCAATCTCTGCATCACCTGCGACCGGCAGCGCTCGCAGAACTCGCCGCTCGGGCGCTGGCACAATCCGGAGATGGATCTCTACAGCACCGTCTGCGCGGTGCAGAACTTCTGGCTGGCGGCGCGCGCCGAAGGCGTCGGCGTCGGCTGGGTCAGCATTATCGAGACCGAAGCGCTGAAGCGGCTGCTGTCGATCCCCGACCATGTCACGCCGATCGCCTATCTGTGCGTCGGCCGCGTCTCGGCATTCGCGCCGAAGCCGGATCTGGAAGCACATGGCTGGGGCAAGCGCCTGCCCTTGCCCGAACTGGTGATGAGCGAGACGTTTTGCGGCGCCGGCGAGGCACCGCTCAAATCGGCGATCGCCAGCCTCGGTGTCGGCGACCGGCCGAAGCCCTGATCAGGCGGCTGCTATCAAGCCGCCCGGGGCGCATCCCAGCGCGAGCCGCCGAAGGAATTGAGCGCCTTGTCGCGAAGCTCCCTGAATTTCGACGAGGTGTCGGCCAGGCGCCGGTCCCATTCGGGATTGGGAGCCTGGCCCTCGATGGCGGCGAAATAGACCTGCATCAGCGAGGCGATGGCGAAGGGCTCGATGAAGGCCGCCTTGAAAGCCCAAGCAAAGACGATGGCCAGCACGAAGGCCCAACCGGCAAGCTGACCGGGCATGACCCACAGGATGGCACCGGCCGGCGCCAGCATCAAAAGGAAGATGACGAAGGACACGCCCCACATGATCACCGCCAGCCAGACGGCGTTCTTGACCATGTGCTTGCCGTTCTGCGCGTAGAGCACGACCCCTTGCCTGGCGGTCTCGAAAGGCGTGTTCGAATTGATGCGGATATTGTAGCCGAGGATGATCTCGTCGACATAGGTCAGCGACAGGCGGATGACGGTGTTGATGAAGCTGACCACGCCACTGAGTCCCGGAATGGGCAGGAAGGCGGCGATGCCGCCGACCAGGCCGGAAATGGCGCGGATCGCGCCTTTCACCAGTTGGTCGACGACGAAAAGGATGTTGGCTTCGGCAAAGCGCTTGGTCACCACCTCACGCGCATAGGCGATCTGGCCTTGGCCGTCGGGCACGTCGTGGCCGTCGATCAGGTGGACGATCACGGCGATGTGGCCGGCCTTGAGGACGTAGAGGATGTATTCGCGGATCCAGTAGACCGCGATCGAAACGACGCCGAAGCCGACAACCCCGCCCCATAGGGCAAACGACATCGGTCCGTCGGGATCGGTGGAGATGTGGCCGACCCCGTAGCCGACGCTGGCGCCGGTTCCGGTCGCCATGATGTAGGCCACCGTGATGCCGAAATAGACGATCATTCGAAAGGCAATGAACGGCCAGGTCCTCATCATGATGGACACCGACCTGCCGACGCTGAAGTCCCACATGACCCCGACTCTCCCGCCTCAGAGAATGGCCGAGGAGGATGCTCTCACCCGCACGTTTGTCAATTGTGGCTGCGGCTCGCGGCTGCCAAAACCGGTGCACAAACTCGACGGTATGGTTAGCCAGTGGTGTGACCAGGGCCCGCTTGAGCAGGCTTCGAGCTACCGCTCGGGAGCCGCAAGCGTCACCCTGAATCGCACCTACAGGATTTCGGTCTTGGCGATGTGAATCCCAAAGCCCTCGAGACCGACATAGTGGCGCTCGCGCGAGGCGATCAGGTTGATCGACGAAATGCCGAGATCCTTGAGGATCTGCGCACCGAGGCCGATCTCGCGCCACTCGTTCTCGCGGCGGCGCGCCTCCTCGTGGTCCTCGCGTTCGCCGCTCGCCGGCCGCTTGCGCTCCTGGTGAGCGACGCCGACCGAGCCTTCGCGCAGATAGACGATGACGCCGCGCTTGCGCTCGCCCATCGCCTTCATGATGCCGTCCAGCCGGTGGCTGGTGCCGAAGACATCGGTGACGACATCTTCCGAATGCAGGCGCACCGGAACGTCCTCGCCATCGCGGATGTCGCCGAAGACAACCGCGACGTGGTGCATGGAATCCCAGGGAAGCGTGTAGGTGAAGACCTGCGCCTTGCCGCCGGGCGTGTCGATGTCGGAACAGGCGACGCGCTCGACCAGCGTTTCCTTGCGCTGGCGATAGGCGATGAGATCGGCGACCGAGATCTGCTTCAGGCCGTGCTCCTCGGCGAAAGCCTGCACCTCGGGGCCGCGCTTGACGGTGCCGTCGTCATTGACCAGTTCGGAGATGACCCCGATCGGCGGCAGGCCGGCGAGCTTGCACAGATCGACCGCCGCTTCGGTATGGCCCGAACGCATCAAGACACCGCCCTCGCGCGCGATCAGCGGGAAGATGTGACCGGGACGGACGAAATCGGAGGCGCCGACATTGCCGTTGGCAAGGTTGCGCACCGTGAGGGTGCGGTCGTCGGCGGAGATGCCGGTGGTCGTGCCGTGCTTGAAATCGACGCTGACGGTGAAGGCGGTTGTGTGGGCGGAATCATTGTCGGCCACCATCGGCGCCAGGTTCAGCCGCCGCGCCTCTTCGCGCGGCATCGGCGTGCAGACGATGCCGGAGGTGTTGCGGACAATGAAGGCCATCTTTTCCGGCGTGCAGTGGACGGCGGCAACGATCAGGTCGCCCTCGTTCTCGCGCCCGTCATCGTCCATGACGACGACGATCTCGCCGCGCTCGAAGGCGCGGATCGCTTCGACGATCTTCTTCTGGTCGTAGGGCATAAGGTGCTCGCTTCGCTCGCAGGAAATAGGCAGTAGGCAGTAGGGAAAGAAAAAGGCTGTTCGGGCGGCCTACTGCCTATTCCCTACTGCCTATTCCCTTACCTGTCTGTCCTCTGTGCCGCAGATAATGATCCGCGATCGCGCAGGCAACCATGGCTTCGCCGATCGGCACGGCGCGGATGCCGACGCATGGATCGTGGCGTCCCTTGGTCATGACATCGACGTCCTTGCCGTCCTTGTCGATCGACTTCCGCGGCGTCAGGATCGAGGAGGTCGGCTTGACGGCGAAACGGGCGACGATCGCCTGCCCGGTCGAGATACCGCCCAGGATGCCGCCGGCGTGATTGGACAGGAACACCGGCTTGCCGTCATTGCCGATGCGCATCTCGTCGGCGTTCTCTTCGCCGGTGATGCGGGCGGCCTCGAAGCCGTTGCCGATCTCGACGCCCTTGACGGCGTTGATCGACATCAGGCCGGAGGCGATGTCCTGGTCGAGCTTGGCATAGATCGGCGCGCCGAGGCCCGCCGGCACGCCTTCGGCCACGATCTCGATCACCGCGCCGACCGATGAGCCCGCCTTGCGGATGCCGTCGAGATAGGCAGCGAAGACCGGAACGGAGGCTGGATCGGGAGTGAAGAACGGGTTTTCGGCATCGCCGACGAAATTCCAGTTCCAGTTGGCGCGATCTATTCGTTTCTCGCCCATCGAAACCAGCGCGCCGCGCACGATCATGCCCGGCACCACCTTGCGCGCCAACGCGCCGGCAGCCACCCGCGCCGCGGTTTCGCGCGCCGAGGAGCGGCCGCCGCCGCGATGATCCCGCAGGCCGTATTTGACCTCATAGGTGTAATCGGCATGGCCGGGCCGATACTGGCGGGCGATCTCGCCATAGTCCTTGGAGCGCTGGTCGACATTCTCGATCAGCATCGACACCGGCGTGCCGGTGGTGATCATCGTCTCGCCGTCCTCGTCGAGGATGAAGCCCGAGAGGATTTTCACCTCATCCGGCTCGCGGCGCTGGGTGACGAAGCGCGACTGGCCTGGGCGGCGCCTGTCCAGTTCGGCCTGGATATCCTCCCGCTTGAAGCGGATGCCGGGCGGGCAGCCGTCCACAACGCAGCCGAGCGCAGCGCCATGGCTTTCACCCCAGGTGGTGACGCGGAAAAGATGGCCGAAGGTGTTGTGAGACATGGAAGCGCCCTGCCCGGCGGCGGAGCCGGCAAACTTAAAAGTGGTTCAGCGTTCCTCACGCATCCAGAAGGACGCGCAGCGCTGCACGCTGCCTTCTATTGGCGTTTTCCACAGCGGTCAAACGGTGTTCCGGCGCATCAATCTGTGATCGGGCGGATTTAGTTTTGACACATTCGGTTGGTTTCTGCTCTCTTCCATCCGCCGTTGAGGATCCGCCGCTGACCAGCCGGCGCAATGACCAAAGAGGACGACGATGCGTACCCTGATTGGCGCTGTTGGCGCCATGCTCTTGATTTCCACCGCCGCCTTCGCCGGCCAGACCGAAGGACTGATCAAGAAGGTCGACAAGGACACGCTGATGCTGACGCTGGACGACGGCAAATCCTACAAGCTCAACGCCGAGACCGATCTGGACGCACTGAAACCCGGCATGGACATCGTCATCGCTTTCGACGTGACCAATGGCGAGAACGTCGTTACCGATATGCAGCTGCCGGACAGCGACCAGAATTAGTTCCTCGCTGCGAGGTCTTGGCCAACGCGGTGCGCCGGTAGAGGACCACTTTCGAAATTAGCCGGACGCCGAAAGCTTCGTCATTCTAGGGCGAAGCAAGGAGCGGAGCGACGCGCGCAGACCTAGAATCCATGCCGTTGCGTCGGAGCTTTGCAGCAGTGCAGAACGTTTTCTATTCTGCGCCGCTTTTGCCATTCGGCTAGGTCACGACATGGATCCTAGGGTCTCCGCGACGGAGCTTCGCTCCTGCTTCGCCCTAGGATGACGAGGTTGAGGCGTCTGCCTCACAGCCACTCCAGGCTGCGGCCCTGCAGCCGCAGCAGGCGATCCTGCGGGATATCGAGGTTGGCCGCTTGCTTCTTCGACATTCCGTCGACAAGGCGGAACAAGCAGCGCATGACCCCCCGTGGGTGACGCAGACCGTCTGCCGGTCGAGTGTATCCAACCACGGCTTGATGCGCTCGAGCAGCATCTCGTAGCTTTCGGCGCCCTCGCCTGGCGGCTGGAAATCCCATTTGGCGTGCCGGCGCCCGGCGGTCGAACCCGGAAGCCTGGCCTCGAGCTCGCCAAAGGTGAAACCCTGCCAATCGCCGAAACTCAACTCCACAAGGCGCGGATCGGTGCGGTAGGCGAGCGGATCGAGTCCCATCGCCGCGCGCATCAGCTCCATCGTCTCGCGCGTGCGGCGCATCGGGCTGGCGACGAAGTCGAAATCGGTGGGCTTGTCGACGAACTCGGCCAGGCGGCGACCGTTGCGGGTCGCCTGCGCGCGGCCGAGCGCGTTGATGTCTGTATCCGCCTGTCCCTGCAGCCGACCCTCGACATTCCACTCAGTCTGGCCGTGGCGCGCGATGTAGACGAGCGGATACATCAGTCTTCCGGAGCTCGGACCAGGGCCGGGACGGAGGATCAGTCCTTGATGGTCGAGATGTCCGGCGCGTCGACCGCCTTCATGCCGACGACGTGATAGCCGGAATCGACGTGATGGACCTCGCCGGTCACACCGCGCGACAGATCCGACAGGAAATAGACGCCGGAATCGCCAACCTCTTCCTGCGTCACCGTCTGCTTCAGCGGCGCGTTGTATTCGTTCCACTTCAAAATATAGCGGAAATCGCCGATGCCGGAGGCGGCAAGCGTCTTGATCGGGCCGGCCGAGATGGCGTTGACGCGGATCTTCTTGGCACCGAGGTCGACCGCGAGATAACGCACGCTGGCTTCGAGCGCCGCCTTGGCGACGCCCATGACGTTGTAATGCGGCATGACCTTTTCGGCGCCGTAATAGGTCAGCGTCAGCAGCGAGCCGCCTTCGGCCATCAACGGCTCGGCGCGCTTGGCGATGGTGGTGAAGGAAAATACCGAAATGTCCATGGTGCGCAGGAAATTGTCGCGCGTCGTCTCGACATAGCGGCCAGTCAGCTCGTCCTTGTCGGAAAAGGCGATGGCGTGGACGAGGAAGTCGAGCTTGCCCCAGTGCCTGGCGATATCGTCGAACACCGCGTCGAGGCTTGCCGGATCGGTCACGTCGCAATGGCCGGCGACATGCGCGTTGAGCTCCGCCGCCAGCGGCTCGACGCGCTTCTTGAAGGCTTCGCCCTGATAGGTGAGCGCGATTTCGGCGCCGTGATCGGCGCAGGCCTTGGCGATGCCGAAAGCGATCGACCGATTGTTCGCGACGCCGAGGATCAGGCCCCGCTTACCGGCCATCAGGCCTTTTGCACCCGCCATGTGAAAGCTCTCCGCAAGAATATCTGCTTCGTGGAGAGCCCTATCGCACAGGCACAAGGCCCCTTCAAGCGCCGAAAACCGGCTGTGGAGGCGACAGAACTGCGCCGGTCACCCTTTTGCGCGGCGCATCAGGGCTTCGAGCTCGGCATCGCCGCCTTCCGGCAGCATCAGCCGCACATGTGCGTAAAGATCGCCATGACCGCCAGCTTTTTCCGGCAGTCCCCTGCCCTTGAGGCGCAGAACCTTGTCCGAACTCGACCATGCCGGAACATTGACGGCGAGCTTGCCGGTGGGCGTCTCGACCGCCACCTTGGCGCCGAGCACCGCGTCTGCCAGGTCGACGGGCAGGTCGACATGCAGGTCGCGGCCCTCGATGCGGTAGCGCGGATGGCGGCGGATATGGATCTTGACCAGCGCGTCGCCGGGCTGGCCAGGCCCCTGCTCGCCCTGTCCCTTGAGCCGAATGGTCTGGCCCTCCTCGACATAGGCCGGCAGCTTGACCGCCATCTTGCGGCCATCCGGGAACATCGCGGTGACTTTCTCGGCGGTGGCCGCCTCTTCGACGCTGATGTCCAGCGTGACGTTCAAATCAGCGGCCTGCACAGACTGGCGGCGCTCGCCCCGGCCTGCACCGCGGGAGAAGGCATCGCCGAAGATCTGGCTGAAAATGTCGCTGTTGCCGTCGAACGGGTCGCCGCCCGGGCGTCCGGTGCGAAATTCGAAATGCGCGCCGCCAGGACCTTGCTGGCGACGGAACCCGGCGAACGGATCGCCACCGGCCGCGCCCTCGAAGCCCTGGAATTTCGGCTTGCCGTCGGCGTCGATCTCGCCGCGGTCGTAGGCGGCGCGGGTCTTCTCGTCACCGACGATCTCGTAGGCCTGATTGGCGGCGGCAAAACGGTCCTTCGCCTTGGGATCATTCGGATTCTGGTCCGGATGATGCTTCTTGGCGAGCTTGCGGTAGGCCGATTTTATGTCCTTGGCCGATGCGTTTTTGGCAACGCCCAGCACCTCATAGGGGTCGCGCATGTTTCCTGCCTGCAAGAGAGAATTGAGTCACAGTCGCCCCCTATATGCGCTTGGATAGGAAGAAATTCCAGTGGCGCAAGAGGAAACCGACAAGCGAAAATCCGGGCGCCCCGAAGTCAGAGCGCTTTGAATTGCTGCATGCGCCAGCCGCCAGTGCCGGCCATGCACAACTGGCCTTTGTACATGACGACGCCGTCGAAGCTCTCCCGCGTGGCGGCGAAGCTGCGGCAGGTCAGCCCGCCATCCTTCAGCTCCACCAATTCGGTGATGGAGCCGCGCGAGCCGGTGCCGGCATTGGCCCATGGCACCGCCTGGCCGCCGAGCTCGCGGATGTCGGCCGAGGAGACCGCGTTGCCGATGGTGGTCTGGTCGGAGTCGTTATCGCCGGTAGCCGGCGCGGCAGGCGAGGGAGACGCGCTGGAGGTGATGATCGAGCGGTCGACCTCGGCCTTTTCCAGGCTGAAGCCGCCGGCGCCGCAAGCGGCAAGCGGAAACGCCAGCGTCAGCAACGCAGCCTTGGCGCTGGCCGAAGCGATAGCGCTCCATTGCCAGTTGTCAAAAGCTTGCGCGATACGCGACAATCGGCCCACTCCTCCGCAACAGTAAAAAATTCGGAAAACTATGAACGAAACTGAGTTAACAAGCAGTGACTTCACCGAGGCCGCAGAGCCGTTTCGGCTCTTCGCCGAATGGCTCGACGACGCCACAAAAAGCGAGATCAACGACCCCAATGGCGTGGCGCTGGCCACTGTCGATGCCGATGGTATGCCGGATGTGCGGATGGTGCTGCTCAAGGGGTTCGACGAAAGCGGATTCGTCTTCTACACGAATTTCAAGAGTGCCAAGGGCCGCGAGATTCTTGACACGATGAAGGCGGCGATGTGCTTCCACTGGAAGTCGCTGCGCCGCCAGGTGCGCGTGCGCGGACCGGTGGAGATCGTCACCGACGCCGAGGCCGACGCCTATTACGCGACACGGCCGCGCGGCAGCCGCATCGGCGCCTGGGCGTCGAAACAGTCGCGGCCGCTGGAAAGCCGCTTCGCATTAGAGAAGGCGGTGGCGGAGTACACGGCGCGCTATCCGATCGGTGACATCCCGCGGCCTAAGCACTGGTCAGGCTTCCGCATCGTGCCGACCACGATCGAATTCTGGCACGACCGTCCGTTCCGGCTGCATGATCGGCTCGTATTTTCACGCAACGCCGCTGGCGGCTGGGACAAGACGCGGCTCTATCCCTGAGGATGGCCCAAGGCGGGGGTTCAACCTTTCTTACGCGTCATGAAAGCGGTGAGCGCGGCACGCGCCTCGTCGGATTTCAGCCGTTGGCGGAAGTGCTCGCTCTCCACCTTGATGCGGGCGAGGAGTTCCTCGCGGGAGCCACGCATAAGGTCGCGGGCGATCTTCAGCGCCTGCGGCGGCTTGGCCGCGATCTCGTTCGCGGCCGCCAGCACCGAGCTTTCCAGCGCCTCTTCCCCGACCACCTCATAGATCAGACCGGCGGCCTTGGCGCGCTCGGCGGAAAAGCCCTCGCCGAGACCGAGCAGCGCAAAGGCGCCCTGACGACCGAGGATTTGCGGCGCGAGCAGGCTGGAGCCGGCTTCCGGCACCAGGCCGAGGTCGACGAAGGGCGTGCGAAAGATCGTGCGCGGCGTGGCGAAGGTCAGGTCGCAATGCAAATTAAGCGTGGTGCCGATGCCGACGGCGATGCCGTCGACACCCGACACCATGGGCTTCTCCGCCCTGGCCAGCGCCACCAGGAAGTCCCAGACTTCCGTGCCGCCCTCGCCGCCGGTGGCGATCACCAGGAAGTCGGCAAGGTCGTTGCCGGAAGAAAAGGCGCCGGGCACGCCGAGGAAGACATGGACGCGCACCGCCGGATCGGCGTCGCCTTCGAGAAGGGCGGCCGACATTTTCGCGTACATGGCGCGGGTCAAGGCGTTCTTCTTGTCCGGCCGATTCATGCGGATGATCTGCACGGCGCCCCGGCGCTCGATGAGGATATGATCGGTCACGGTCGGTTCCTTCGCAGTTCGGGGCGTTCAGGCCAAGATCAGCGCCATGCCGGCGGCGGCGAGGCTGTCGGCACCATCGACGACGCGCTCCCTCAGGGCCCGGGTCTCGCCAAGCAGGTTTTCGGCGAAGAAGCGGCAGAGCGCGACGCGGCTGCGATCGGCGAGACCGCCCTGCGCCAGATAGGCGCCGCCGGCGGTCAGCGAAATCAGGCGCAGATAGGGCGTGGCGCCAGCCATCGCGGCGTCGGCGTTGCCGTCGGCCAACAGCTTCTGCAGGAAGCGCGTCGCCTCGTCGAGATCGGCGAGCGCCCGGTCGAGATTGTCGGCGGTGCGGCCAAAACCCTCGATGTTGGACGTGCGCACGCCATCGGCTACCGCTTTCAATTCGCCGATGTAGCGGTGCACGTGCTCGCCGCCGCCGAGCGGCAGCTTGCGCGACACCAGATCGATCGCCTGGATGCCGTTGGTGCCTTCATAGATCGGCGCGATGCGGGCGTCCCGATAGAGCGCCGCCGCGCCCGTCTCCTCGATGAAGCCCATGCCGCCATGCACCTGGACGCCTAGCGAGGCGACCTCGACGCCGACATCGGTCGAAAAAGCCTTGGCCAGGGGCGTCAGCAGGTTGGCGCGGTCGCGCCAGTTGGCGGCGGCCTCGCCCTCGCCGACGCGTGCGCGGTCGATGGCGTGCGCGCAGGAGTAGCTGATGGCGCGCGCAATCTGGGTCAGGGCCCGCATGGTCAGAAGATTGCGCTGGACGTCCGGGTGATGGACGATCGGCGCCATGCCCGCACCGGCATAGTCCGATGCCTTGCCCTGGCGCCGCTCGTTGGCATAGGCGATCGCCTTCTGGGTCGCCGTCTCGGCCACCGCCACGCCCTGCATGCCGACCGCAAGGCGGGCGTTGTTCATCATCGTGAACATGCAGGCGAGACCGTTGTTCTCCTCGCCGACGAGCCAGCCGATGGCGCCGGGCGTCATGCCCTGAAAGCCGTCGCCATAAATCATGGTGCAGGTCGGCGAGGCATGGATGCCGAGCTTGTGTTCGAGGCCGGAACAGAAGACGTCGTTGCGGGCACCGAGCGAGCCGTCGTCATTGACCAGGAATTTCGGCACCAAAAACAGCGAGATGCCGCGCGTGCCGGCCGGTGCATCGGGCAGCCTCGCCAGCACCATATGCACGATGTTGTCGGTGAAGTCGTGCTCGCCATAGGTGATGAAGATCTTCTGGCCGAAAATGCGGTAGGTGCCGTCGCCGGCCGGCTCGGCGCGGCTGCGCAGAGCGGCGAGATCTGAACCGGCCTGCGGCTCGGTCAGGTTCATGGTGCCCATCCACTCGCCGGAGACGAGCTTGGCGAGGTATTTCTGCTTCAGCGCTTCGGAAGCGTGCTTGTCGAGCGCCTCGACGGCGCCCATGGTCAGCGTCGGGCCGATGCCGAAAGCCATTGCGGCCGAGTTCCACATCTCCAGTGCTGCGACGCCAAGCATGGTCGGCAGGCCCTGCCCGCCGAATTCCTCCGGACCCGACAGTGCATTCCAGCCGCCGTCGATCCAGCGCCGGTAGAGTTCCTTCCAGCCGGGCGGCATGGTGACGGCGGCATCCTTCAGCACCGCGCCATGCTCGTCGCCAATCTTGTAGAGCGGCGCCACCTCCTCGCTTGCGAAACGCCCGGCCTCAGCCAGGATCGCGTCGACCAGGTCCTCGCCGAGATCGCCGAAGGTGCCGGCCTCCAATGCAGGCTTCAGCCCCGCCACGTGCTTCAGCGTGAAGGCGATGTCTTCGACCGGCGCGCGATACATGTCTGCTGCTCCTCCTCGTCCGGCCGGCGATCGTAGAACCTAAGCCGCAGCGAAACCATCCGCCTGTGGGGTCGTCCGCTCCTTCTTTTTACGTAAACGTCAAACTTTGTCACGCGATTTTGCAGGAGCGGACTTCGTCATCCACGGGCGGAGCGGTAGCGAAGCGGACGCGTAGACCCGAGCATCCATTCCGTGACCTCGCGCGGAGGGCTCCAGCGGAGCAGAAGCCTGAACCCTAGAGTCGCTTTGAAGTTCCGGCAGGGATCCTCGGTCTGCGCTGCGTCGCTGCGCTCCTTGCTCCGCCCGTGGATGACGAACGCGAAGGCCTCGGCCAAAGCCGCCAAATTCTACAACTGGCTTATCGTTGAATCTCGGTAGCTGCTAGGCGGCTCCGGCGCTGAAGCTCTTCGGATCCTAAAAGCACTTCCTTAACCATAGCGGTTCAGGATACCCTCTGGTCAGTGGGGACAACCCTGATTGAAAAAGCCGGCGCGTCATCTTCGCCGCCTGGCGCTTTTCGCTGCTGCGATGGTGCTGGGCACGGCGGCAAGGGCCTCGGATTTCTCCGAGCCATGGAAGAATGACGAGCGCGCGCTGGTCATCGACGCCTACGAGTACAATTCCATCGACTGGGCGCAGCTTGCCACCGACAAGCGTATCGTCGGTTTCATCAACAAGGCCTCCGACGGGCTGCCTCCGCCGTATTTCTGTTCGGGCGATGAGACTGAATTCAAGCTCTGCAAGGCGCTGTGGAAGCGCCATGCGGTGACGCGCGAACTCTTCCAGACGCGCAAGGTGGTGGCCAAGGCGCTTGGCCTCAAATGGGGCGCCTATCATCTCGCCCGCCCCGGCAACCCGGTCGAGCAGGCCAACAACTTCGTCGACTTCGCCGAGCCCGCACCGGAGGACCTGATCGCCCTCGACCTCGAAGGCAACGATCCATCGCAGTGGATGTCGCTTGAGGACGCGGAGGAATTCGTGCGGCAGGTGCACAGGCGCGTGGGACGTTTCCCGGTGCTCTACACCAACGGCAAGACTGCGCGGTATATCGCAGACAATCGCTATACCTATCGGCTGCTGTCGCGACTGCCGCTCTGGTATGCGCGCTACAAGCCGGATATCGACGTGCATTTCCCGATGGGCAACTGGCAGGGCTATGCGCTCTGGCAGTTCTCGGCCCAGGCCAATTGCGGCCGCCTCCACTGCCCCTATCGCGTGCCGGGCACGCCCAACGATATCGACGTCAACGTCGCGCCGATGAGCGCCGAGCAGCTGCGCCAGCAATGGGCCTTCGGCGGGCTGATCGACGTTCCGTCCGACTACCTCGCCTCGATCCCGGTGCCGATCTCGCGCGCGGCGGCGCTCGCCGGCAAGGTCACCATCACCTATGCCGATGTTGCGACGCCGCCGACCTTCGAAGAGATGGTCGCGGTGCTCGGCGCGCGATGGGACAAATTCCGCGACGGCTTCCGCATGCCGGTGGTCAAGACCGTGCCGCAGCGCAGCTACTTCGGAATTCCTCAGTATGTCGCCTGGAAGCGAACCGAGCAGCGTTCCCCCGAACAACTCGATGCCGCCTTTGCCGCAGCCGATCCAGTGAGCACCGCTTCGACGGCGCTCGACAGCGCCAAGCGCTGAGGGCAAGCTCTATTGGCATGTGCCGGAGGCTAGCGTGGCAAGAAATCCCAGGATCACTTTCATCGGCGCCGGCTCGACGGTGTTCATGAAGAACATCGTCGGCGACGTGCTGCAGCGGCCAGCGCTGTCAGGCGCGACCATCGCTTTGATGGACATCAATCCGCAGCGGCTGGAAGAGAGCGCCACCGTCGTCAGCAAGCTGATCGCGACGCTCGGGGTGGAGGCGAAGGCCGAGACCTATTGCGATCAGCGCAAGGCGCTGGCCGGCGCCGACTTCGTCGTCGTCGCCTTCCAGATCGGCGGCTACGAGCCGTGCACCGTGACCGACTTCGAGGTGCCGAAGAAATACGGACTGCGGCAGACGATCGCCGACACGCTCGGCGTCGGCGGCATCATGCGCGGCTTAAGGACAGTGCCGCATCTGTGGAAGATCTGCGAGGACATGGCCGCCGTCTGCCCCGGCGCGATCATGCTGCAATATGTCAACCCGATGGCGATCAACACCTGGGCGATCGCCGAGAAATACCCGCAGATCAAGCAGGTCGGCCTCTGCCATTCCGTGCAGGGCACTGCAATGGAACTGGCGCACGACCTGGACCTGCCCTACGAGGAAATCCGCTATCGCTCGGCCGGCATCAACCACATGGCCTTCTATCTCGAGTTCGAGCATCGCCAGCCCGATGGCTCCTACCGCGACCTCTATCCCGATCTGGTCCGCGCCTATCGCGAAGGCCGCGCGCCGAAGCCCGGCTGGAACCCGCGCTGCCCGAACAAGGTGCGCTACGAGATGCTGACCCGGCTCGGCTATTTCGTCACCGAGAGTTCGGAGCATTTCGCCGAATATACGCCCTATTTCATCAAGGACGGGCGCCCCGACCTGATCGAGAAATATGGCATCCCGCTCGACGAATATCCGAAACGCTGCGTCGAGCAGATCGAGCGCTGGAAAGGCCAGGCGGAAGCCTATCGTTCGGCCGACCGGATCGCGGTGACGCAGTCGAAGGAATATGCCTCCTCGATCATGAACTCGGTGTGGACCGGCGAGCCGTCGGTGATCTACGGCAATGTCCGCAACAATGGCTGCATCACCTCGCTGCCCTTCGACTGCGCCGCGGAAGTCCCCTGCCTGGTCGATGCCTCGGGCATCCAGCCGACCCATATCGGCGACCTGCCGCCGCAGCTCACCGCGCTGATCCGCACCAACATCAACGTGCAGGAGCTTACGGTGCGGGCGCTGACGAGCGAGAACCGCGAACACATCTACCACGCGGCGATGATGGATCCGCACACGGCGGCCGAGCTCGACCTCGACCAGATCTGGTCACTGATCGACGACCTCATCGTCGCTCATGGCGACTGGCTGCCGGAGTGGGTGCGCAAAGGCGACAGTCGCAAGACCCGGGCCGCTTGACCGGAACGGGTTGGCAGGATCAGGCGCCAGCCTGTTCGCGCTCGACGGCGCGCCAGCCGATGTCGCGGCGGCAGAAGCCCTGCGGCCAGTCGATAAGATCAACCGCCGCGTACGCCTTGGCCTGCGCCTCGCCAACCGTCGCGCCGGTCGCGGTGACGTTGAGCACGCGGCCGCCATTGGCGACCAGCGCGCCGCCATTGATGGCGGTGCCGGCATGGAAGATCTCGGTGCCGTCGCTGGCGGCCTCGTCGAGACCGCGGATGACCGAGCCCTTTTCCGGCGTGCCGGGATAGCCCCTCGCCGCCATCACCACGGTCAGGGCCGCGTCGTCGCTCCAGCGGACCGACATATGCGAGAGCTGGCCGTCGACGGCGGCGTTGAGCAGCACCAGCAGGTCGTCCTTCAGCCGCATCATCAGCACCTGGCATTCGGGATCGCCGAAGCGCGTGTTGTATTCAATCAGCTTCGGCCCCCGGTCGGTGATCATCAGCCCGGCAAACAGGATGCCGGCGAAAGGCGAGCCGAGATTGGCCATGCCGCGCATGGTCGGCTCGATGATCTCGCGCATGGTGCGCTCGGTCATTTCGGGCGTCATCACCGGCGCCGGGGAATAGGCGCCCATGCCGCCGGTGTTCGGGCCGACATCGCCGTCGCCGACGCGCTTGTGATCCTGCGCGGTGCCGAAGGGCAGCGCGGTGGCGCCGTCACACAGGCAGAAGAAGCTCGCCTCCTCGCCGCGCAGATATTCCTCGACCACGACCTCGGCCCCGGCGGCGCCAAACGAGCCGTCGAAACAGGCCTCGAGCGCAGCAATCGCTTCGGGCAGCGTCATGGCCACCGTGACGCCCTTGCCGGCGGCGAGGCCGTCGGCCTTGATGACGATCGGTGCGCCCGTATTCTCCACATAGGCCTTGGCCGAGGTCAGGTCGCCGAAGCGACCATAGGCGGCGGTGGGAATGTTGAACTTCGCGCAAAGGTCCTTGGTGAAGCCCTTCGAGCCTTCGAGCCGCGCCGCGGCCTTGGACGGTCCGAAGACGCGGATGCCCCAGGCGCGCAGGTCATCGGCGATGCCGGCCACCAGCGGGCCTTCCGGACCGACCACGACGAGGTCGATCTGCTTCTCCCGGCAGAAGGCGGCGACAGCGGAATGGTCGGCGACGTCGAGCTTCACGAGTTCGGCAAGGCGGGCGATGCCGGGGTTGCCCGGCGAGGCATAGAGCCTAGTCAAGAGCGGCGAGGCGGCGATCTTCCAGGCAAGCGCGTGTTCGCGGCCGCCGGAGCCGAGAAGAAGAACGTTCATGGCCACCTCTTGCTGATCGTCTTGCTGAACCCGCTATTGGTCCAAGCGCGACGGGTCAAGGCGTGTTGGCAATTTGGCGGCGGTTGCACACGACAACAATAGCGCGCCGGCTGGCGTTCAGACAGCGCAGGCTTCGCCGCCTCACGATGTTTTCACCGCGCGAGCGACAACGCGCCTGCTTGACGGCGTTCGGCACTGCTGCCACTCCAGCACGATGGAAACCATCCAGTCCAAAGCATCCCAGGGCCGCGTTGCTGATGCTCCGAGCGGCCATTGGGTGTACCGGGCGCTGCCGCGCCGGCTCTGGCCCTATGCGCAGCTCGCGCGCTGGGACAGGCCGATCGGCTGGCAGCTGCTGTTGTGGCCCTGCTGGTGGTCGGCAGCGCTTGCGGCAAGCGCCTATCCGCGCCCGTCCGATCCGCTGCTGACGCTGCTGCCGGCGCCCTGGTACCTGCTGCTGTTCCTGGTCGGCGCGATCGCCATGCGCGGCGCCGGCTGCACCTATAACGACCTGGCCGACGAGGACATCGACAACCAGGTGGAGCGCACCCGCTCGCGGCCGCTGCCGGCCGGCAAGGTGACGCGCCGCCAGGCGTGGATCTTCCTGGTCGTCCAGGCGCTGGTCGGGCTCGTGGTGCTGCTGCAGTTCAACAGCTTCGCCATCCCGCTCGGCATCGCCTCGCTCGCCATCGTCGCCGTCTATCCATTCATGAAGCGCATCACCAACTGGCCGCAATTCGTGCTCGGGCTGGCCTTCTCGTGGGGCGCGCTGATGGGCTGGGCGGTCGAGTTCGGCGATCTCGATGGCCCCGCCATCATGCTCTATATCGGGTCGATCCTGTGGGTGATCGGCTACGACACGATCTACGCGCATCAGGACAAGGAGGACGACGCCATCGTCGGCGTGCGCTCGACGGCCCGCCTGTTCGGCGACAACACCAAGACCTGGCTGGTCGCGCTCTATGGCGGCGCGCTCGCCTGCTTCGCCATTGCCTTCGCTTCGGCGCAGGTGCCGATGCCGGCACTGGCCGGGCTGATCGCCGCCGGCGCGCATATGGCGCGCCAGATCATCCGGCTCGACATCAACAATCCGGATCAGTGCCTCAGGCTGTTCAAGTCGAACAACCAGGTCGGCTGGCTGATCTTTCTGGGCCTGATCGGCGGGGCGCTGTGGGTGGCGCTGAAGCCGCTGGTGTAGCGGGACTTTCCTTCTCCCTTTGTGGGAGAAGGTGGATCGGCGCGCAGCGCGGAGACGATTGAGAGGTGTTGGACGGATCGCCGTCCTTGCCAAGCTGATCACCTCTCATCCGTCGCTTTCGGCGACACCTTCTCCCACAAACAAGGGGAGAAAGAGGAATCGCACTACTGGCGCGCGATGATCTCCTGGCCATCGACGACAAGCCTCAGGCCGAGACTGCCGGCCTTGCGGCGGGCCAGGAAACGCGGGCGGCGCGTGGTGGAGATGCGGCCCTTGCGGCGTTCCTGCGGGGGCAGCGTCTTGATGGCGGCGCCAAGCGATTCTTCCAGTGTGCGGGCAATGCCGTCGGCCTCGATCAGGAGCATCGGCAGACGATAGGCCTCGGCCCAGGCGCGCCAGTCGGCGGCGACGTC
Organism: Mesorhizobium sp. M3A.F.Ca.ET.080.04.2.1; assembly: GCF_003952525.1. NCBI lineage: Bacteria > Pseudomonadati > Pseudomonadota > Alphaproteobacteria > Hyphomicrobiales > Phyllobacteriaceae > Mesorhizobium > Mesorhizobium sp. M3A.F.Ca.ET.080.04.2.1. The sequence continues at coordinate 1,859,166 of NZ_CP034451.1, forward strand.
ATCGAGATCGTCGGCGACCAGCAGCGGCACCGACAGCATCGGATCGTTGTGTAGGAGTTCCAGCGTCACGGTGACGTTGCCGTCCGGATCTTCCATGGCGCGGGCGGCGACGCCGCGGAACGCCTTGGCGGGCAGCGCGATGATCGCCGGCACGCCGCTCATCTCCAGCGTACGGCGGATGATGGCGCCACGCTGGTCGATGGTGAAGGTAACATCGCCATAGTCGTCGCGCGTGGCATAGCTCACCATCTGCGGCAGGCGAAACGGGTCGAGACGCATGTTGCGCCCGGCCCAGACTGGCTTCAGCCCGGTGTTCATCGAATGCCTTCCTGTCTCTCCTGAGGGCCGTTTTCCGGTTCTCTCCGGGCCGGTTTTTCCGGCCTTCGTTCTGAGAAGAAACATTAGCGCTGGCTCCTTACCGGCGCGCTTAAGAAAGTCGGTTAAATTTTGCTGATCTAAGGGATGGTTATCGGAATGCGACCAACCACCAGCTGTTGGAAGGATCAGATAACCTTACCGGGATTCATGATGCCGGCCGGATCGAAGGCCGCCTTCACCCGGCGCATCAGGTCGATCGCCATCGCCGGGGCCGTGGCGATCAGTTCGTCACGCTTCAGCTGGCCGATGCCATGCTCGGCCGAGATCGAGCCGTGCAAGGAGCGCACCACGTCATGCACCGCCTGGTTCATGGTGTGGTAGAGGCCGAGGAAGGCTTCATCATCGCCGCCCTCGGGACGAGAGATGTTATAATGAAGATTGCCGTCCCCCATGTGACCGAAGCAGACGACGCGCGCATCGGGACTGACCGAGGCGACGGCGCCCGCCGCCTTTTCGATGAAGTCGGGAATCGAGGCGATCGGAACCGAAATATCATGCTTGATCGAGGCGCCTTCCGGCTTCTGGCACTCGGGCAGCACCTCGCGGAAATTCCACAAGGCATCGCCCTGGGCGAGGCTTGCCGCGATCACCGCGTCGCCGACGATACCCTGCTCCAGGCCAGCCGACAGCACCTCCTCGATCAGCGCCCTGCCATCCTCTTCCGAGCGGCCTGAAGAGACCTGCATCAGCACATACCATGGCCAGTCATCGGCCAGCAGACGGGTCACGCCCGGCGCGTGCCGCAGCGTGTAATCGTAGGGCCGCTTGCCGATCAGTTCGAAGGCGGTGAGCGAGGCGCCCGCACGATCCGACGCCAGGGTAAAGAGCGAGAGCGCCGCCCGGGCCGACGACAGACCGGCAAAGGCCACCTCCCTGCCCTTCGGCTTGGGGAAGAGTTTCAGCACCGCGGCGGTGATGACGCCGAGCGTGCCTTCAGCGCCCACGAACAGGTTCTTCAAATCATAGCCGGTGTTGTCCTTCTTCAGCTTGCGCAGATCGTCGAACACCTCGCCGGTCGGCAGCACCACCTCGACGCCGAGGCAGAGCTCGCGCGCATTGCCATAGGCAAGCACGCCGGTGCCGCCGGCATTGGAAGAAAGATTACCGCCGACCTGGCAGGAGCCCTGCGCGGCAAGCGAGAGCGGAAACAGCCGCCCGGCGGCGTCGGCCGCCTCCTGCAGCGTCTGCAGGATGACGCCGGCCTCGGCGGTGATGGTGTTCGACAGAACATCGATCTCGCGGATACGGTTCAGCCTCGACAGCGACAGGACGATCTCGCGGCCGGACTTGTCCGGCACCTGGGCGCCCACCAGCCCGGTGTTGCCGCTCTGCGGCACGACCGGCGTTCCGCTCTCGCTCGCCAGGCGCATGATGCGGCTCACTTCATCGACGCTGCCGGGCCTCAGCACCAGCGACGTCCTGCCATGCCAGAGACCGCGGCGTTCCGTGATGAAGGGCGCGATGTCGGCCTGGTCGCGCAACGCGTATTGGTCGCCGACAATGGCGGCGAAGCGAGCGACAAGGCTGGGGTCGAGATCGGAAGACTGATCGTTCATGAGGCATGAACCTAGAGCAATTCCAGGAAAAGTGTGAAGCAGTTTCCGTCCGGAATTGCGTCAAATCAATGAGATAGGCTCAGCCTGTCTTGTCACGCGGGGCGGCGGCGCGCGACAACCGGTCGTTGATCGCCTCACCGAGGCCGTCGAACGGGATCGGCTCGACGGCGATGGCCGCGGCGCCGCTGCGGTCGAGCGCCTGCATATGGGCGAACAGATTGGTGGCCGCCTCGCGCAGGTCGCCAGTCTCGGAAAGATTGCGCACCGCCACGGCGTGCTGCCAGCCTTCGGCGCGGGTGGCGCCGAAGGCGAGCAGCGCTTCGCCGCCGGCGATCTGCCGCACGTTGAGCCGCACCGATGCGCCCGGCGCGTAGTGCGAGGCGAGCATGCCCGGCGCCTCGATGCCGGCGGCGCCGCGTAGCAGTTTCGCGCCGGCAATGGCTTCGATCTCCTCGGCGGCAATGCCGCCGGGCCGCAACAGCCGCACCGTGCCGTCCTCCACTTTGACGATCGTCGATTCCAGCCCCACCGGCGTGGCGCCGCCATCGACCACCAGCTTGATCTTCTCGCCCAGATCGGCAGCGACGGCTTGCGCCGTGGTGGCGCTGATCCTGCCGGAGGAATTGGCGCTGGGGGCAGCGAGCGGCCGGCCGAGCCTCGCGATCAGCTCGCCGCCGAAGCCCCTCGGCATGCGCAGGGCAATCGTGTCCAGCCCAGCCGTGGCTAGCGGATGGATGCCGTTTTCCGAGCGTTGCGGCAGCACCAGCGTCAGCGGTCCGGGCCAGAATGCCTCAGCCAGCCTCGTCGACAGCGGGTCGAGGACCGCGATGCGGGTTGCCATGGCGAGATCGGCGACATGGGCGATCAGCGGATTGAAGCGCGGACGGCCCTTGGCTTCGAAAATGCGCGCCACGCCAACGCCACTGGTAGCGTCGCCCGCCAGCCCATAGACGGTCTCGGTCGGGATGGCGACGACGTCGCCGCCTTCCAGCAGCGCCAGCGCCTGCTCCATCGCCTGGCCAACGTCAACTATCTCAGCCAATTCGCCACCAATCGTGAACATGCCGGTCCCGTAATACGGCGAGGAATATGGGGCAAGGTCAGGCGTTGGCGAATTATCAATTCCTAAAATGCTATCTTTCCGTGCAAGCCGGCATCAACGCACCGGCGTTACAGTTGGTTTGCTGTTGTTGGATTGGGTTTCCGTCGTTGCGGGCTGGGTTGGTCATGGTGTCAGCGCGTATCCTGGGGGTGGTTGGTGCCGGCCTGGTGGCCATGATGGGCGGGGCGCAAGCCTCGTCCATCATCCGGCTCGAAGCCTCGACTTCGACGCCCTCCATCATTCGGCTGGAGGCGCTCGAGCCGGGCAAGCTATCGTCCGCGGTGACGCCGTCCGTCGTGGCGCTCGGCGATGCCGCGCCGGCGGTGAGCAACGAGAAGGTCGCGGCCATCCCCGCAAAGCCGAGGCACGGCACGCAGGCCCCGATGATCATTCGCGGCGGCGTCGTCGGCGGCGCCTTTGCCACGCCCGCGCCCGCCACGTCGGCAAAAACCGATGCGCCCGCAACCGAACCTGCCGACGGCAGCACGCCGGCAACGCCTTCCAACGGAACTGCGGCCGCGGCACCCAACAGCGACAGCAGGGCGACGGCGGCCGACAAGACCGCGAGCGACGGCGCGCAGCAGCAGCCGCAGGCGACACCGCAGAAAGCTCCGAAACTGCCGGCCAACGGCAAGGCGATGTAGGCTGTCCGGCGACGCCGGGCCAACGGCCAGACGTCGATCGAACCGGCGCTTGTTACTCTGCGAGCAGCGTCAGCCGACGATTTTCGAGAAGTCGGCGACCTGGTCGGTGGCGGCGCGGATGCGGGCGAGCAGCGCCAGGCGGTTGGCGCGCACGGCCTGATCCTCATCATTCACGAGAACGCGTTCAAAGAATGAATCAACGGGCTCACGCAGCGCGCTAAGCGCCAGCATGGCGGCGGAAAAATCTTCGTTTTGAATCGCTTGGCCGGCTTCCTTCTCGGCTTGATTCACCGCTGCAAACAGGGATTTTTCGGCGTCTTCCCGGAACAGAGCCGGCTCAACAGCCTCGGCGACCAGCGTTTTCTTCCTCTCCTCGGCGGCCAGGATGTTGGCCGCGCGCTTGGTGCCGGCGAGCAGGTTCCTGCCGTCCTCGGTGTCGAGAAAGGAGCCGAGCGCCTCGACGCGGCGCACGATCTGCAGGAGGTCGTCATTCGCCGATTGGCTAATCTCCCCTCCTACGGGGGAGATTGGGCGCGAGCCCGCCGACAACACCGCATCAATCAGATCATATCGTGCACCCTGGTCGCGGAGATAGACTTTCAGGCGGTCATGGAAGAAGGCGAGCAGGTCCGAAACTTGCCCGTCGCCGGCGGGGAAGTTTGCGAAAGCCCTCCCGAAGATGGAAGTCAGAGATACGCGAATGCGGTTCTCGATGAGAATCCTGACCACACCAAGCGCCGCTCTGCGCAAGGCGAACGGATCCTTGCTGCCGGTCGGCTTCTCGTCGATGGCCCAGAAGCCAGTCAACGTGTCGAGCTTGTCGGCCAGCGCGACGGCAACCGACACTGGATCGGTCGGCACGCGGTCGGACGGGCCTTGCGGCTTGTAGTGCTCCTCGGCGGCTGCGGCGACGGACGGATGCTCCCCCTGCAGCAGTGCATATTTGCGACCCATGGCGCCCTGCAGTTCCGGAAATTCGCCGACCACCTCGGTCTGCAGGTCGGCCTTGGCCAGCACCGCGGCGCGGGCTACGAGCGCCGTAATCTCTCCCCTTGAGGGGGAGATGTCGCCGAAGGCGACAGAGGGGGTCGCCTCGCGTGAAGCGCCAACGTCCTCGTCCTTCAAGGGGCCAGAATAGGTCGCGCCAGCCGAAGCGACCCCCTCTGGCCTGCCGGCCATCTCCCCCTCGAGGGGGGAGATCGACTTCGCCACGATCGGCGCCAGTTCTTCCGCCAACCGCTTGATCCGCTCAACGCGCTCCCCTTGCGTGCCAAGCTTGGCGTGGAAGGTCACGTTGAGATGATCGAGGCGCGCCATGCGCTGGTCGAGCGGCTTGTTCAAATCCAGACCGAACTTCTTCGCGGAAGGCTCGAGCCCAGCGAGATCCGGCAGGTCGCCCTGGTCGGTCTTCCAGAAATAAAGCGCGTCGGAGAGGCGCGCCCGCACCACCTTGCCGTTGCCATGCGCGATCTCCCTGCCGCCATCCGTCGCTTCGATGTTGGCGGTCAGGATGAAGCGGCTGGAAAGGTCTTCGGCCGCGCCTTGCGGTCGGGTGACGAAACATTTCTGGTTGGCGCGGATGGTGAGGCGGATGACCTCGGCCGGAATGGTGAGAAAATCCTGTTCGAACTCGCCCATCAGCACGACCGGCCATTCGACCAGGCCTGAGACTTCCTCCAGCAGGCCTTCGTCCTCGACGAGGTCGAGGCCATTGGCGAAGGCGATGTTGCGGGCGTCGGCCAGAATGATCTCCTTGCGGCGATCGGCATCGAGCACGACCTTGGCCGCCTCCAGCTTCATCACATAGTCGTCGAAACGGCGCACGGTGATGGCGCCGGGCGCATGGAAGCGGTGGCCGTAGGTGACGTTGCCGGCGCGAATGCCGTCGATCTCGAAATCGACCACCACCGGCTCCTCGGTCTCCGGGCCGAAGGTGCAGACGATCGACTGCAGCGGCCGCACCCAGCGCAGCGAGCCGGGCTTGGCCGAGGCCGGTCCCCAGCGCATCGATTTCGGCCAGGGAAAGCCACGGATGATGCCCGGCACCAGCTCGGCGATGATTTCATCGGCCGCCCTGCCCGGTTTCGAGATGTGGGCGACGTAGAAATCGCCCTTCTTGGGATCGGAGTGGACGTGCGCCTCGGCGAGCGAGGCAAGGCCGGCCTTGCGCAGGAAGCCTTGCACCGCCTGCTCCGGCGCCGTCGTCGAGGGGCCCTTGATCTCCTCGCGGATGTCTTTCGAGCGCGCGGTCAGTCCGCGGATGTCGAGCGCCAGGCGCCGTGGCGTCCAGTATTCGCGCGCCGCCTCATAGGTCAGACCGGCCTCGACCAGCCCGTCGGTCAGCAGCTTGCGAAGATCGCCAGCCGCCTTGCGCTGCATGCGGGCGGGTATTTCCTCGGAGCGAAGTTCGAGAAGCAAGTCGGGCATTGGTTGGCTCCCTACCCTCCCCTCGATGGGGAGGGTCGGCGCGCGGCGCCGGTGGATCGTGAATGCGCGGGAAATAGCAACTCGGCTGGCCGCTGTCACCCTGCCTGCCGATCGCAAGTCGGAGCTATTTCAGGAAATTATCAGGTCTTTGTCGGGACCGAGCCGACCCACCCGTCCTAAGAAGCAGAAATCCCATGAACCGAACGCGGCGCTGAAGCGACCAACGCTCAGGCGGAGACCTATTGGCTGAACGACGATGACGAAGGCATCGAGAACCCTGCAGATCCTGGCGCTCAGCGCCTGCTTTGCCGCGCAGATGCATGGCGCAATCACGATGCCGGGGATCAGGCAAGCCATGCGGACGATGGACGGCGCGGTCAGCCAAAGCGCAATCGCGACCACCGTTGAAATCGCAAGAGCGGTGTCGACACTTAGGTCGGATCAGCGATTCCGTTAGAAGCTCAACCGCTCCAAGCCGTCAAGCCGCCAGCCTGCGTCTTCAGGAACGCCTCACCGCAGGCCTTGGCCAGGTTGCGAACGCGCAGGATGTAGCTCTGGCGCTCGGTGACGGAGATCACGCCACGCGCGTCGAGCAGGTTGAAGACATGGCTTGCCTTGATGCACTGGTCGTAGGCGGGAAAGACCATCCGATGCCCTTCTCCCCTGAGGGGAGGATGGCCGGACGAAGTCTGGCCAGGAGGGGTCACCCGCGCCGTGCTCGACGCCCTGCCGGCAGTGGCTTCTGCGAGGCCCCCCTCTGTCGGCTTCGCCGACATCTCCCCCTCTGAGGGGGAGATTGGCGCGCCGGCGGCAAGCAGCGCCTTGCACTCGGCCTCGGCATCTTCGAAATGCCGAAGCAGCATCGCCGTGTTGGCGAATTCGAAATTGTGGCGCGAATATTCCTGTTCGGCCTGCAGGAAGACATCGCCATAGGTGACCTTCTCATCGCCCTCGCGGCCGTTGAAGTTCAAGTCGTAGACATTGTCTACGCCCTGCACATACATGGCGAGCCGCTCGAGCCCGTAGGTGAGTTCCCCCGCGACCGGCGCGCATTCGATGCCGCAGACCTGCTGGAAATAGGTGAACTGCGAGACTTCCATGCCGTCGCACCAGCACTCCCACCCAAGCCCCCAGGCACCCAGCGTGGGGCTCTCCCAGTCGTCCTCGACGAAGCGGATGTCGTGCAGCAGCGGATCGACGCCGATCGCCGCGAGCGAGCCGAGATAGAGTTCCTGCAGGTTGGGCGGATTCGGTTTCAGGATAACCTGATATTGATAATAGTGCTGGAGGCGGTTCGGGTTCTCGCCATAGCGGCCGTCCTTCGGCCGGCGCGAGGGCTGCACATAGGCCGCGTTCCAGCGTCGCGGACCGAGCGCGCGCAAGGTGGTAGCCGGGTGGAAGGTGCCGGCGCCGACTTCCATGTCGTAAGGCTGCAGGATGACGCAGCCATAGGCCGCCCAGTAATTGTGCAAGGTCAGGATCAGCCCCTGGAAGGAGCGGCTGGGATGCATGTGGGCTGGAATGTCGACGGTCACGGCGGCCTCGGAAAGCGCAGGATTGGGCCTTTCCCTAGTTGCCGGGCCGGCGAGCGTCAAGGCAGCGCCCTGCGTCGCATCGCGGAGAACGCTTTGCCGGCGGCTGGCCCATCGCCGGGCGCCCACGCTGGCCGTTTGCTCGCGCGAGCCGCACGATAGAGGTTTCGCCATGTCCAGCCAACTTACCGTCCGCCCCGTTGTCCGGCAGGACTATGAACAGTGGCTGCCGCCATGGAATGGCTACAACGCCTTCTACGGCCGCACGGGCGAGACGGCGCTTGCCGGCGAGATCACGCAAATGACCTGGTCACGCTTCTTCGATGCCTATGAGCCCGTCCACGCGCTGGTGACCGAGTGCGATGGCGTGCTTCTCGGCCTCGTCCACTATCTCTACCACCGCTCGACCACTGCGATCGCGCCGAGCTGCTACCTGCAGGATCTTTTCACATCGCAGACGGCGCGGGGCCAAGGCGTCGGCAGGGCACTGATCGAAAGCGTGTACCAGCGCGCCCGAGCCGCTGGCGCAAACCGCGTGTACTGGCAGACGCACGAAACCAACCAGACCGCGATGCAACTCTATGACAGGATCGGGGAACGCTCGGGCTTCATCGTCTACCGAAAGCTGTTCTGAAGGAGCCGCTGAAGAAATTACGGGGCCCGAAGGCCCCGCAAAAACTTGATGATTGAAAAGGCCTCAGCCTTTCGGCGCCGGAGGCGGCACCGGCTTGACCTTCGGGGTTTCCTGCGCGGTGTTGGACTCGATCGGCGGCAGGCCGTTGAGCAGCTTCTGCTGCAAAGTCGCGAGCACATCCGGATCGGGCTTGAGATCGCGCGCCTGGGCCCACTGATAGGTGGCCTCCAGCTTGCGGCCGACACGCCAGTAGGCATCGCCGAGATGGTCGTTGAGGACGGGATCTTCCGGCTTCAGCGACACGGCCCGTTCCATCTCGCGCACGGCATCGTCGAAGCGGCCGAGGCGGAAATAAGCCCAACCCAGCGAATCGACGATGTAGCCGTCACTCGGCCGCAGATCCGCGGCCTTCTGGATCATCGCCAGCCCTTCCTTGAGGTTCATGTTCATGTCGACCCAGGAATAGCCGAGATAGTTCAGCACCTGGGGCTGGTCGGGCTGCAGTTCCAGCGCTTTGCGGAAATTCGGCTCCGCCTTCGGCCATTCCTTCAGCCGCTCATAGGCGATGCCGCGCTGGTAGAAGATGTTCCAATTGGCGGCGGTCGGCGTCTTCAGTGCCTCGGCGGCCTTGTCATAGAGATTGGCGGCCGAGCGGTAATCCTCCTTCGAGGCATAGACGCCGCCGAGCGCCAGATAGGCGCGCATGTCCTGCGGATGCTTGTCGAGGAACGCCTTGAGATGGGCGATCGCCTCTTCATGCCGGTCGAGATCGGCGAGGTTGAGGCCGAGTTGCAGGTCCGACACTTCCTTAAGCGGAGAGGACGCGGGAATGCGGCTGTAGAGCGCGATTGCACTCTCGCCGTCCTTCAGCTGCTCGGCGACGGCGGCGAGCTGCACCAGGGCGGCATCACTGTCGGGCTTGAGCGCCAGCGCGAATTGCAGGTAGAGCCGCACGAAAGGCTCGCCGCCGCCCCGGTTCAGCGCGGTTGCGAGGTCAAGCAGGATCTCCGATGCGCCATCCGACGGACCGGCGACCAGCGGCTCGATCTTGTCGCCCTTCTTGATCCGGTCGCGCAGCACCGTGATCTCAAGCTTGCCGGGTGCAAAGGCTTCGGCCTGGTCGAGCACCGAAAGCGCCTTTGCCTTGTCGCCCTTGCGGGCGAGGAAGGAGGCATAGGCCTGGGCATTGCGCATCCAGGTTTCGGGCGCGGAACCGCCGGCGGCGGTGTCGGCCAGGGTCGCGGCATAGATCTCGTCGGCCTTCGCGGATTGGCCCGAAATGTCGGCGATCAGGGCGCGATGGAAGGACTTGAACAGGCCGAACCAGTCCGGCCCCTTGAGCTTGTCGATGGATGCCATCGCCTCCGAGGCGTCGCCCGCACCTTGCTTGGCCCAGCCGTCCATGACGCCGGAGAGCAGCCGGTCGAGGTCGGATTCGACCGCCAGCTTCAGCCAGTATTGGGCCTTGGCAAAATCCTTCTTGTGAAAGGAATCGACCGCGAGTGCCATGCGCGAGAAGCGCTCGACATCGGGCACCTCCTTGAGCTTGTCGGCATAGACCAGGGATTCCTCGAAGCGGCCTTGCGCGATCAGCGCCAGCATCAGGCTCTGCTGCAGTTCCGTGTCACTGGGAGCAAAAGCCAGCGCCTGCTTGTAATAGGCGATGGCATTGTCGAGATCGTTGTCGCTTTCGGCGATGTGGGCGGCGAGATACGCGCCTGAGAAAGACGTGATCTGGACCGGCTGGGCGGTCTGCTTGGCCTGGGCCGGCACCACCGAAAGCGCCACACCCGTCAAAAATGCCAGCCTCGTCAGCCAGCCCGCACGTCCTTGCCGCATCGTATCCCTTTCAGCCACACGCAGTCCTGCCCCTTGGCGGACCGCCGACAGACTCGAGTTTTTCCGGACAAAGCATGGCCTTTTTGCGGTCGGGCTTCAATGCCGGCGCAATTTCACAGTCGGTTCAGCGCTTTAATGGAGGCTCAATTGACCCGGCTGATGCAGAAATCGATAACGTCGATGAGTGCCGCCTTCTGCGGCGTTGCCTCCAGCGGCGCCAGCGCGTCGCGGGCGATCTCGCCGAAGTGGCGGGCGCGGCCGATCGTGTCGGCGATGGCGCCGTGTCGGGTCATCAGGCCGATCGCCTTTTCGAGCCCGGCATCGTCGGTGACATTGTCCTCGATGGCGCGCTTCCAGAAGGTGCGCTCGGCCTTGGTGCCGCGCCGATAGGCAAGGATCACCGGCAGCGTCACCTTGCCCTCGCGGAAGTCGTCGCCGACATTCTTGCCGAGCTCCTTGCTGGAGCCGCCATAGTCCAGCGCATCGTCGATGAGCTGGAAGGCGAGGCCGAGATTCATCCCGTAGGAGCGCAGCGCTGCGCGGTCGTTGCGGGAGGCCAGCGCGATCACCGGGCCCACCTCGGCAGCCGCCGAGAACAGGGCGGCGGTCTTGGCCTTGATGACGGCGAAGTGCTCGTCCTCGGTGGTTTCCAGGTTCTTGGCGGCGGCCAGCTGCATCACCTCGCCTTCGGCGATGATGGAGGCCGCGCTCGACAAAATGTCGAGGGCTTCGAGCGAGCCGACCTCGACCATCATGCGGAAGGCCTGGCCGAGCAGGAAATCGCCGACCAGCACGCTCGCCTGGTTGCCCCAGATCATGCGCGCCGTCTTCTTGCCGCGACGCAGCGCGCTCTCGTCGACGACGTCGTCGTGGAGCAGCGTCGCGGTGTGCATGAACTCGACCGAGGTGGCGAGCTTGACGTGGCCCTCGCCGGAATAACCGAACATCTGGGCAGCCGCGAGCGTCAGCATCGGCCGCAGCCGCTTGCCTCCGGAAGAAATCAGGTGGTTGGCGACTTCCGGGATCATCTCGACGTCGGAGCCGGCCTTCGACAGGATCAGCTCGTTGACGCGCCCCATGTCGGCTGCCGTGAGATCGATGAGATCCTTGATGGAAGCGGGTTCCCGCTTGCCTTCGATGTTGAGAACGACACCCACCACGATCACTCCCGGCAATTCACGCGCACGTCGCCACTTGTCCCATTGTGACTCTAGGGCGGCAGCCACGGATACGGCAAGAGGCGAATTGGCGCGGCTGGCCGGAGCAGTGCAGCGGTTGATAGACAGGCGAACTGCTCCAACTGTTTGATTTCGCACAATTGCCGACGGAGAATCGTTGCCCGCTTTTCCTCGAATTGCTGTGGCACTGGTCTGCCCGCACGTTTACATGGACGCCGCAACCTGCGATTTTCATTCGATGATTGAACTTGTCCGCACCAACGATGCCGTCCTCATCTCCTTCATCGAATCGCTGATGCGGGACGCCGGCATCGCCTGCTTCGTCGCCGACCAGAACATGAGCGTGCTCGACGGCTCGATCGGAATCCTGCCGCGGCGCATCATGGTCGACGCCGAGAGGGCCGACGCAGCGCGGCGCATCCTGAAGGATGCCGGCATCGAGAACGAAATCCGCCAGAAGTAATGGCAGCATCGAGCGCCCTTTCCCCGGACACGCCGGCCCATACCGTCGACGCCTTCCATCGCGGGCGCTTCTGGCTGGTGCAGCCGAGGCAGGGCCATCGCGCCGGCATGGACGCCATGATGCTGGCGGCGGCGGTGCCTTCCGGCTTTTCCGGACGGCTCGCCGATTTCGGCGCCGGCGCCGGTGCTGCCGCGCTGGCCGTCCTGTCGCGCTGCCCGCAAGCGCGTGCGGTGCTGGTCGAGCGCTCGGCCAAGATGGCTTCGTTTGCCGCCGCCACGCTTGCGCATCCCGGCAATGCGCATCTCGGCGACCGCGCCTCGGTGCTCACAGCCGACGTCACGCTCGCCGGCCGGGCGCGGGCGCAAGCCGGGCTTGCCGACAACAGCTTCGACTTCGCCATCATGAACCCGCCCTTCAACGGCGCGGAGGATCGCGCCACGCCCGATACGATGCGCAAAGAGGCGCATGTCATGGAGGACGGGCTGTTCGAGCGCTGGATCAGGAGCGCTGCAGCCGTCGTCAAGCCGCGCGGCGGACTGGCCGTGATCGCCCGGCCCGAGCAACTCGTCGCCATCCTCGATGCCATGGAAGGCCGCTTCGGCGACGCCGAAATGCTTTGCGTTCATCCGCGACCCGAGGGGGCGGCGATCCGCATCGTCATCAGAGCGGTGCTCGGCGCGCGCGGCAAGCTCTCGATCCAACCGCCGTTGATCCTGCACGGCATGTCGGGCAACGAGCCGACCGAGCGGACCGAGATGATCAACAATGGACTGGCATCGCTGTTTGGCGATTGATCAGAGGCCGGCGTTGCGGCATTGCCGTTCAGCCGCGAATTCCTACATGCCGGGAGCAAGGATGAGGTCTCACCTTGCTCTTTGCACCTCTTCCGGAGACAAGCTTTCGTGAAACGCCTCTTCAACCGCCTGCTGCCGAAATCCTGGCGCTCGACAGTCGTCACCATTCCCGTCATCCGGCTGCACGGCACCATCATGCCCGGCGGCAGCCAATTGCGGCCGAGCCTGTCGCTCGCCTCGACGGCCGGCCTCATCGAGAAGGCCTTCGCCTTCGACGCCCCGGCGGTCGCCATTTCGATCAACTCACCCGGCGGCTCGCCGGTGCAGTCGCGGCTGATCTTCAAGCGCATTCGTGACTTGGCAGCCGAGAAGAACAAGAAGGTGCTGGTCTTCGTCGAGGACGTGGCGGCCTCCGGCGGTTACATGATCGCGATCGCCGGCGACGAGATCTTCGCCGACCCGTCCTCGATCGTCGGCTCGATCGGCGTCGTTTCGGCATCCTTCGGTTTCCCAGAACTGATGAAAAAGATCGGCGTCGAGCGGCGCGTGCACACTGCCGGCCAGAACAAGGCCGTGCTCGATCCGTTCAAGCCGGAGAAGAAGGAAGACGTCGAGCGGCTGAAGGCACTGCAGCTCGAAGTGCACGAGACCTTCATCGACCTCGTTAAAGAGCGGCGCGGTATCAAACTCAAGGACGACCCCGAGCTGTTCACCGGCCTGTTCTGGACCGCCAAGCGGGGCCTGGAGCTCGGCCTCGTCGATGCGCTTGGCGATATGCGTGGCGTGCTGAAGACCCGCTTCGGCGACAAGACCCAGCTCAAGCTGATCACCGCGCCGCGCGGGCTTTTCGGCCGTTTCGGCCTGTTCGGCTCGCGTTTTTCAGCGCCCGACATCGCCGCGGCCGCGGCCACCGGCATCATCGATGCGGCGGAAGAGCGCGCGCTGTGGGCGCGCTTCGGGCTTTGAAAAGGCGGTGAAACCGTCTAGCATGGCCGCTTGACCGACCCGTCCGGCCGGCCTTGCCGCGCAATCGCGGGAGGAGTTTCGAGATGCCGCAGATCATCTTCTTTGCCGTTGTCGGCGCCGCCGCCTATTTCGGCTACCGCGCCTTCATCCGCGAGGCCGAGCGCGTGACGGCGAAGATCCGGCGCACCGAGAAACAGGCGGCGAACGGCACGATGGGGACGCTGGTCAAGGATCCGAAGACCGGCGAATACCGCCTGGCCAAGGACTGAACACCATCTCGCCAGCAGCCGACATTCTGGAGCCGGGGACACAGGCCAGGACATGGCTTGCGCCCGCCAAGGTCAATCTTGCGCTGCATGTGACCGGACGGCGCGCCGACGGCTACCATCTGCTCGACAGCCTGGTCGTCTTCACCCGCTTCGGCGACCGGCTGGAGATCGAGCCGGCGGAGCGCGATGAATTCTCGGTATCCGGACGCTACGCCTCCGGCGTGCCGCTCGACGGCGACAATCTGGTGCTGAAGGCGCGCGAGGCGTTGCGGCGGGAAGCCGGTCCGCGGCGGACGCCGTCCGTCGCCATCCGGCTGGAGAAGAACCTGCCGATCGCTTCCGGCGTCGGCGGCGGCTCCAGTGACGCGGCAGCCGTTCTCAACGGACTTGCACGGCTATGGAACCTTGATATCGACGATACCGGGCTGGCGCGGACCGGCCTGACGCTCGGCGCCGACCTGCCGATGTGCCTGGCTGCCAGGCCCCTGATCGCGCGCGGGATTGGCGATGAGCTGTCGCCGGTCGCGACGTTTCCTGCGTTGGCGCTGGTGCTGGTCAATCCTGGCGCCGCGGTCTCTACGCCCGACATATTCAAAGCGCTCGCCAAGCGCGACAATGAGGCGCTGCCGCCGCTGCCACATCGTCTTGATTTCCACTCCATCCGCAATTGGCTGGAAGTCACCCGCAACGATCTCGACCCGGCCGCCCGCTCGATCCAACCCGCCGTCGGCGAGACCCTCAAGGCGCTGGACAAAGCCGGAGCGGCCTTCACCCGCATGTCCGGATCGGGCGCCACTTGCTTCGGTCTTTTCGAGACCGGCAACATGGCCAAACGGGCGGCGATCGAGATCCGCGGCCGCCACCCCGACTGGTTCGTCGCCGCGACACGCAGCATGGAGGCTGACTGATGGCCAGCACCGACGAAAGCCGGCCGTTCATCCCGGTGCGCATCGCGGTGCTGACGGTGTCCGACACGCGCAGCCTTGCCGACGACAAATCCGGCCAGACGCTGGCCGACCGCATCGCGGAGGCAGGCCACATATTGGCGGCCCGTGACATCGTCACCGACGAGCGCGAAAAAATCCGCGAAAAGGTGCTCGCCTGGTCGAAAGACGAGGCGGTGGATGTCGTCATCACCACCGGTGGCACAGGCTTCACCGGCCGTGACGTCACGCCGGAAGCGCTGGAGCCGATCTTCGAAAAACGCATGGATGGTTTTTCGGAAGTCTTCCATCGCATTTCCTACGACAAGATCGGCACCTCGACGATCCAGAGCCGGGCGACAGGCGGCGTCGTCAACGCCACCTTCGTGTTCGTGCTGCCGGGCTCTCCCGGCGCCTGCAAGGACGCCTGGGACGGCATCCTGAAGCCGCAGTTCGACTACCGGCACATGCCCTGCAACTTCGTCGAGATCATGCCGCGGCTGGACGAGCATCTGCGGCGGGGCGGCAAGGCCGGATAGGCGGCTGCCGCCGTCAGCGGATCACAGGCTCGCCATGAAAGCGGCGGCGCGACGGCCTCGACACGCCGAAGCCGATCTCCATCATCAGCCGAGGCGTATGCGCCGGCACCGTGCCCATGTGGAAGCCGAACGGATCCTCGACAAACCCAAGCCCTGCCCCGCCGGTCAGCGTGACCGGACTGTCCGTCCCGTAGACGTCCAGCACCTCCTCCGCCGGATGGCCGACCAGAAGCGTCAGCTGATGCTTGATCGCCCGGCGCTTATGGCTGCCTCGGACATAGACATGTGGCCCGGTGCCGTCATCGACAGGCTTAAGATAAAAGAAGAATTTCAGCATCCGCCAGTCGTCGAGATCGAAATGGTATTTGCCCAGCGAGGCGAGGTTCTTGTCGGCGTCTGAAGCCTTGCCGGTCGGGAAGCTCCACCAGACGCGCGTGGTGATCAATTTCGCCTGAGCGCCGAGGTAATGCTGGGCGACGTCGAGAAGCAGCGCGTCCTTCTGGATCGCCAAAGCCGCCGGACAATCCAGAATGCGCTCGAAATAATGGCCGCTGAGCAGCGAGCGGCCAAACCGCCTTTCCGCCTCGGCATGCTCGCCCGGCATGAATTCGAGACGACGGTCAAAATTCCCGAAGCAAGGCGTGCGCTGCGCGAAAGCGGCGATCTCCTGATGAATCGCCTGCGGCAGCATGAGACCCGAAAACAGGCCATCGGACCGCAACGCCTCGACGACGGCCTCGCGCTCGGTGCCGGTGAACATCGTCTCGCCTGCGGTTTGCAGGGGACGAGCCCGCTTGGCGCCCAGCCAGTGCATGCGGCGTCCCGGCATGGTGCGGGCCAGCACGAACATCGGCAGCCAGGCCGGGTTCTCGCGAAGATCAGTCAGATAGGTCGGGATGCGCACAGCGATGCGCCTGAACAAGCTGCCGTTGCGGGCAATGGCCTCCAGGCTGTCCGCGCCGGAATCGTCTGGGGTAGCAAGTGTCATCGGGTCCTCTTATGGATGGCGTCCGACGGAGGCGTCAGCCGCCTGCCTTTTCGGCATTTGCCCAAACCCGATTGTCCCGCATGAAGGAGATGCTAGCCTCACCTTCTAATTTGTGCAACGCACAATAAAGCGATGGCTGAAATTACCGCCCTGCTTTCTTTTCTGGGCTTCATTTCGGCGGCGCCACCCAGATCTCCGCGTCCAGCCTCCTTGTGGCGAGGCCGCGTGCCAGCGCCTCGGCGCTGCGCGCGGTCTTTGCGAGGGCTGCGGCCTGGCGCCTGCTGATGACGAGGCCTTCGGCCAGCGCCCGCCTTGTAGAAAAGACGCGCGCCAGGAACGGCGCCCGATTGCCGCGTGCGCGCGAAAAACGCGCCGGCATCGTCTGCTTTGCCGTGTGGCGGGCGACCTCCTCGATCCAGCCTTCGGCCAGCCGCGCACCAGGCTCCAGGATCAGCAGCCAGTCACCCTTGGCATGGCCGATGCCGGCGGCAATGCCACCGGCAACATAGTGACAGCCGGCATGTTCGGCGACGCGATGGGTCTGGTCGGTCGAACCGGCATCGCAGACGATGACATCACGCACCATGCCTTCGACCGCGCCGCCGACCAGCGAGGCCAGCGTGCGGGCCAGTCCCTCTTCGTCGTTCCTGGTTTCGATGAGAACGCTGAGCATTCCTAGCCGAATAGCGGAAAGCCGCAGGCCGCGCCAGATCGGCCTTACACGGCAGAAAGTTCTTGCTTTGTTCTCGTTGGCGAAATAGGAATAGTTTCATGAACAGAGCGATTCGACAGCCTGCCGACAGTCCTTGGGAGAGGGCGAAAATGGAACAGATCGTGCGTGCCGACATTGCTGCCTTCGGAGCAGGCAGGGCCGAAATGGCGAATGCGATGATCGAACAGAGCGGCATGCGCGTGCGCCCCGAGCGCAATCGCGGGCGTTCAGCCGGCATCAACCCGTCCGGCCGTTTCGAGCCGGTCAGCCGGCATGTATTCGACGACGGCTGGAACTCGCTGGAGGAACTGCCGCCGTTCAAGACCGAGGTTCAGGTCGAGAAGCCGCGCACCATCATCACGCGCAACGAATCGCCGGACATTTCCTTCGATCGCTCGATAAATCCCTATCGCGGCTGCGAACATGGCTGCGTCTATTGCTTCGCCCGGCCGACCCATGCCTTCATGGGCCTGTCGCCTGGGCTGGATTTCGAATCCAAGCTCTTCGCCAAACCGGACGCGGCGCGCATGCTGGACAAGGAATTGTCGAAGCCGGGCTACCAGCCACGCACCATCGCCATCGGCACCAACACCGATCCCTACCAGCCGATCGAGAAGAATTACCGGATCATGCGCGAGATCCTGGAGGTGCTGGAGGCACGCGGCCATCCGGTCGGCATCGTCACTAAGTCGGCTCTGGTGACGCGCGACACCGACATCCTGTCGCGGATGGCCGAACGCGGGCTGGCCAAGGTGGCGCTGTCGGTAACGACGCTCGACCGCATGCTGGCGCGCACGATGGAACCGCGCGCCTCGACGCCGACCAAGCGGCTGGAGGCGATAAGGCAGCTGTCCGACGCCGGCATCCCGGCCTCGGTCATGGTCGCACCGATCATCCCTGGCCTGACCGATCCGGAACTGGAGCGCATCCTCGATTCGGCCCGCGCTGCAGGCGCCCGTGAGGCGGGTTATGTCGTGCTGCGGCTGCCGCTTGAAGTGGCGCCGATCTTCAAGGACTGGCTGCTGCGCCATTATCCCGACCGCTACCGGCATGTGATGTCGCTGATCCGCTCGATGCGCGACGGCAAGGACTACGATTCGGAATGGGGCAAGCGCATGAAAGGCGCGGGTCCTTACGCCTGGCAGATCGGCCGGCGCTTCGAGATCGCCGCCAAGCGGCTCGGGCTGAATGTCGAACGGCGGTCGCTCAGGACGGACCATTTCGTCGCAGGTTCCAGTGCCGGCGAGCAGCTGATGCTGCTTTGAAGAAGGCGCCGGCCACACAAGGCCGGCGTTAAGCAATTCGGAAGGCCCGGTTTTGCTGGATTGCAACCTGCTAAGTATTTGTTTTCCCGCAATTCCGGACGGAGAACCGCCGCGCAGTTTTCCTGGAATTGCTCAAGTATCCCGTCCGGCCCCTGTCCCCGGCCGTGAGACGGTGCCCTCCGGGTCCGACGCCCCATCGACCCGGAGGGACTTGCGGAGGATCGGAGCCGATGCGAACCTCGCCGCACCATGGCTCGCGCGCGTTCCGATTCTCCGCCTCTCTTCGAAATGGTCGAGAAGCCCGACTTCTCTGTCGAGACCAAAGCTATGGCCCAGGGCCTCTGGCCTGTGGCGGGCATGGATGAGGCCGGCCGCGGCCCGCTCGCCGGTCCGGTAGTCGCGGCAGCCGTCGTGCTCGACCCCGCCAACATCCCTGAAGGCCTCGATGATTCCAAGCGTCTCACCCACCTGCAACGCGAGGCGTTATTCCTGAGAATCCTGGGCTCGGCGCTCAGCGTCTCGATGGCGTCGATCAGCGCGGAAGGCATCGACAACAGCAACATCCTGAAGGCCAGCCTGGAGGCGATGCGACGTGCCGCGGCGGGCCTGTCGCTGCAGCCGAAGCTGGCTTTGGCCGACGGCCGCGACGTGCCTCCCGGGCTGCCCTGCGAAGGCCGCGCGCTGATCAAAGGCGACCAGCGCTCCCAGTCCATCGCCGCTGCCTCGATCGTCGCCAAGGTGATGCGCGACCGCATGATGTGCGGCTGCGGCGGTCATCACGAACGCTACGGCTTCGAAGTCCATATGGGCTATGCGACGGTCCGCCACCGCACCGCCATCGAGGCGCATGGCCCGGTGGCAAGACTGCACCGGGCATCCTTTGCGCCGTTCCGGTTGGGCGGTGTCGAGGTGGCGGAGGAAGAAGAGAGCTTCGCAGGGTTGGAATAATCCCCTCGATAGGCCATCGAGAGGAAGATGGCCGGCAGGCAGGAGGGGTCGTCGCGCGTGAAGCGCCGACGTCCTTTTTTCCTTTCAGCACGGCATTTGCATCAGTAGAGCGTCGCGCCCGGTCGAACCGACCCCCTCTGTCGCCCTTGGCGACATGTCCCCGTCGAGGGGGGAGACTGTCCACGCCCCAGTAAAAAAGCCGCCGGGTTGCCCAGGCGGCTTTCGATTCCGAAACTGCCGACAGCTCAGTTCAGCTTGGCCTTCACGTCCTGCAATGCGGACTTGAAGAGGTCGGCTCCAGCCTTGGCATCGACCTTGGCGGCAAGCAGCACGCGGGCCGCTTCGACGGCGATGTCGACAGCGCTGGCGCGGACCTCGCCGATCGCCTCCCGCTCGGCCTGGCTGATCTTCTGCTCGGCGAGTGCGGTGCGCCGGGCGACGTAGTCCTCGGTCTTCTTGTGCGCCTCGGAGGCAAGCAGATCGGCCTCGCGCTTGGCGGCGGCGACGATGTCGGCGGCCTCCTGCTCGGCTTCCTTGCGCTTCTTCTGGTACTGGCCAAGAAGCTGCTGAGCCTCCTCGCGGAGCCGGCGCGCTTCTTCGAGCTCGCTGCTGATCTTGGCCGCACGGGCATCGAGCGACTTGGCCAGCATGCCCGGCACCTTCAAATAGATGACGGCTCCGAGAAAGATGACCAGGGCGATCGTTGCCCAGAGCGTGGCGAGTGATGTGGCGTCCATGATGCGCTCCTCACCGGCTCGCGGATTTGACCGCGGCCGCGATCTCGGCCTTGTCGGCTTTGCCGCCGACAAGCGCCTCGACGATGGCCGAGGTGGTGTCCTCGGCGATCGTGCCGACTTCCTTCATGGCCTTGGCCTTGATCGAGGCGATGCTCGCCTCGGCCTCGCCAAGCTTCTTCTCAAGTTCCGCTTCGAGCTTCTTGCGCGTGCCTTCGGCTTCCGCCTTGGCGGCTTCGCTCGCCTGCTGCCCAATCGCGTTGGCGCGAGACTTGGCCTCGGCCAGTTCCTGCTCATAGGCAGCAACCGCGGCATCGGCCTCGCCCTTCAGCCTTGCGGCATGGTCGAGATCCTGGGTGATGCGGTCGTTGCGGACGTCGATTATACCTCCGACGCGCGGCATCACAATCCGCTTCAGGAACAGATAGAAGAGCGCGAAGGTGATGACGAGCCAGAAGATCTGCGACGGGAAGGTCGCGGCATTGAACGGCGGGAACGTGCCATGCTCCTCGGCAGGCACGCCAGTGCCTGCATGCGTCTCGCCTTCGGCCGCGGCCGGCGCGGATTCTTGCGCAAAGGCAGATGTCACGAACATCTCATTCCCCTGTCCATAGAGCGGGGCCGCACCATGCGGCCCCTTGCGTCAGCTCTGGCTCTTACTTGAAGACCAGCAGCAGAGCGATCAGGAGCGAGAAGATGCCCAGAGCTTCGGTCACGGCGAAGCCGAAGATCAGGCGGCCGAACTGGCCGTCAGCTGCCGACGGGTTACGCAGGGCGCCCGACAGATAATTGCCGAAGATGTTGCCGAGGCCGATGCCCGCGCCGCCCATGCCGATGCAGGCGATACCAGCGCCGATAGCAGCTGCTGCAGTTGCGTCCATTTCAAAACTCCTGTGGTTTTTCGTAGTCGTTGCGGTTGGTACGTTGGGTATGCTGGCGCCGCGGCGCCGGAGAAATCGATCAGTGGCTCGGGTGCAGAGCGTCGTTCAGGTACATGCAGGTCAGCACCGCGAAGACGTAGGCCTGCAAGAAGGCGACCAGCAGTTCCAGCGCCGTCAGCGCGACCGCCATGGCGAGCGGCAGAACCGAGCCGGCAATGCCGACGGCGCCGAGCGCGCTGAGGCTGACGACGAAGCCCGAAAACACCTTGAGCGTGATGTGGCCTGCCAGCATGTTGGCGAAGAGACGAACCGAGAGGCTGACGGGGCGCGAGACGAAGGAAATAACCTCGATCGCCACGACCAGCGGCAGAAGGTAGCCAGGCACGCCATGCGGGACGAACAGCTTGAGGAAGCCCAGGCCGTGCTTGGCGAAGCCGTAGACAATGACGGTGCCGATGACCAGCGCGGCCAGAGTGAAGGTGACGATGATATGGCTGGTAACGGTGAAAAAGTAGGGGAACAGGCCGATGAGATTGGCGACCAGCACGAACATGAACAGCGAGAACACCAGCGGGAAGAACTGCATGCCCTGCTTGCCGGCCGCGTCGCGCAGCATGTTGCCGACGAACTCGTAGGCCATTTCCGAAACCGACTGAAGACGGCCCGGAATGAGGCTGCGGCTGGCGGTGCTCATGTAGAGGAAAGCGGAAGCGACGAGGACCGTCACGACCATGAACAGAGCGGAGTTGGTGAAGGAAACGTCGTAGCCGCCGATATGCAGCGGGATGATCGGATGGATCTGGAACTGGTGGATCGGATCGACCTTGTCAGCAGCCACTTTTAATCCCCGTCAAAGCCACAACCGGCTTCTAAAGTTCACATTTGCGCCTTGCGGCGCTTCATTCATTTTTTCGGCTCGCGCGGCTTGTCGCCCTGGCCGAATTGCGGTGCAAGCCCTGCCGAACGCAGGACGTTCAGTATGCCGGCGCCGAAGCCGAGCAACAGCCCGACGATCAGCCCCCAGGGCGCGATCCCCGCCAGACGGTCGATGAACCAGCCCAAGCCGACACCAACCACCACCCCGGCGATGAACTCGCTGGACAGTTTCAGTGCCTGACCGTAACCGGTCGCAGCGCTCGCTTCGTCTTTCCCCTCGAGCCGGTCCGTGCGTCTTGTCGCAAGCGATGCTTCAAGCTCGCGCCGGCGGCGCTCAAGTTCGTCGTCGCGGATAGCGGCTTCATGCTGTTTGCCGCGGCCGGTTTCTCCGGTTCCGTCTGGCCCGTTTTTGTCGGCCATCGCAACCCCCCTGCCCGGGCAGACTATCACCGTCCGTCCGCTTCTAAAGTCGCCGGCAACATAGTTAGAGGGTCCGCGCCCGTCAAGCCACGGGCCGAACTTCAGTGCGATGTATTTTCCCGTTGAAAATCAATAGCTTACTCAGGTGCGACATCGTGCCCGTCACGCCCGCTCGAGGACTCGGCGCGAATCCGGGCGGCAGGGCGCGCCAATCAACACGCCAGTCCAGCCGCGAAGAGTGCTGCCTGGGGCCCGGTAGGACGGCTCAGCTCCAGCCGCCGCCATAGGTGCGATAGAAGATATGCAGGCCGATCTTGGTCATCCGCTTCATGGCGCGCGCCCAGCCCGGATGGACGTAGTTGGCATAGTAATGCGTCGAGGAGCCGACCTCGGGAATGAAGATCTTGCCGGCCGTAACAGCCATGGCAACGTCCTGGGCGGTCTTGTAGGCGACCGGATCGTTGATGCGCTTCTTCCTGCCGTCGCAGGCGAAGGAGAACTGGCAGCGGTTGAACCAGTTGTCGTTCTGGTAAACGACGCCGCAGATGGTCTTCGGATAGGCCGGATTGCGGACGCGGTTGAGGATCACCTGCGCCACCGCGGCTTGGCCGCGGACGGGTTCGCTGCGTGCCTCGAAATAGATGCCTTTGGCCAGACAGGCCTGCTCCGGCTGGGAAAAGACGCTCGCCGGCAACGGGTTCTGCATCCAGGCATGGTCGCCCTGGCCCATCGGCGGAATGAAGCGGCCATCATTGGGCTGCTCGTCCTGCAGCAGCGCCTCGAATGGCGAGGCCTTGGCGTAGTCGGGCGCCGCCTGGGCGTAGGCAGTGGCAAGGATGTCCGGCTTGTCGTTGTTGACGAGCGCGACGAGCGCGGCGGGCACACCGGGATCCGGCTTCTTGTCGAGGCGAAGGTGGAAAGCCTGGGCAATCTGCACCTCCTTGCCCTTGATGCCGGGCTTGGCGAAGGTCAGCTTCAGGCCGCTGTCCATGCTGGGACGAAGCAGTGAAGATGTGCGCTGGAAGATCGAGCCGGCGCTGAAATTCTTCGGCGGTGCGACCGGCGAGACCTGGACGATGCGGCCCTTCTTGTCGGCGCGCACGACGCGGTCTTCATCGGGCGTGGTGCCGGCGACATTGCCCTTGCCGCGAAACGCAACGGTGCCCACGCCCGGCAACTGCACGCCGGAGCCGGAGATCGAGCCGGTGGAAACGGAATCGACGAACGGCATCTCGGCGGCATGCACCGAACCGGCGGCGGATTTTTCGACATAGGCGTTCCAGCGGGCGCTTGGCGCCTCCAGCCCGGAAACAAGGCTCGCCATGTCCTGATAGGCAACGACGGACGGGAAACCGACCCAGATGCCGAGCCCGAGAAGCAAAGGAGGCAGGAAGGAACGCTTGCTCTCACCGGCGGCGGCGACAAGCCGCTTTACAACGCGTCGATGCACGGAACTCTCCAGAACGCCACTGACTCCTGGAGAGCCAAAATGAAGCATTAACCTTGATGGTGGGTTAACGAGATCGATCGTGTTGTTTTTATGTTAAGGGCAAAAAGGGGCGTTGCCGGCTGACGATCACCGCTTCTTCGCGCGACCCGCGAAAGGATTGTCAGAGGTGCGCAGCGCCATCCGGATCGGCACGCCCGGCATGTCGAAGGCCTCCCGCAGGCTGTTCGACAGATAGCGCATATAGGATTGCGGCATGGCGTCCGGCCGCGAGCAGGAGACGACGAAGCCCGGCGGGCGGGTCTTGGCCTGCGTGACATATTTGATCTTCAGCCGGCGGCCGGCGACGGCGGGCGGCGGATGGTGGGCAAGGATGCCTTCCAGCCAGCGGTTGAGTTTTCCGGTCGAGACCCGGCCGTTCCAGACCTTGTGCGTCTTGATGACGGCGTCCATCAGCCGGTCGAGGCCACGCCCGGTCTCGGCCGAGACCGTCACCGCCTGGATGCCGCGCACTTGCGGCAGCAGCCGCTCGGTCTTCTCGCGCAGCTCGGCCAGCAGTTCTTGGGGATTGTCGATCAGGTCCCATTTGTTGAAGGCGATCACCGGGGCGCGGCCCTCGCGGATGATCAGGTCGGCAATCTGCAGATCCTGCTTTTCGAAGGGGATGGTGGCGTCCAGCACGATGATGACGATCTCGGCGAAGCGGATGGCGCGCAATCCGTCCTGCACCGAAAGCTTCTCGAGCTTTTCCTGCACCTTCGACTTGCGCCGCATGCCGGCGGTGTCGAACAGTTTGATGCGGCGGCCGCGCCAGTCCCAGTCGACCGAGATGGAATCGCGGGTGATGCCGGCTTCAGGACCTGTCAGCAGCCGCTCCTCGCCAATCAGCGCGTTGATCAGGGTCGACTTGCCGGCGTTCGGGCGGCCGACGACGGCGATGCGCAGCGGCTTGGTGTCGTCATAGGCGGGCTCGGCGTCCGGATCGGCAATATCCTCGCCGATCAGCACCTCGCTCACGGCGATCTCGTCGCTCGGCTCCTCGTCCTCGCCGAAGGCGCGTTCCTCGCCGAGCGCCGCAATCACCGCATCGCGCAGGTCGGGCATGCCCTGGCCATGCTCGGCCGAGACCGGGATCGGCTCGCCGAGGCCGAGTTCCCAGGCCTCCAGCATGCCGCCCTGCGCGCCGCGGGCTTCCGCCTTGTTGGCGACCAGCACGACCGGCTTGCCCGACTTGCGCACCACGTCGGCGAAAGTGCGGTCGTCGGGCATCAGGCCGGACTTGGCGTCGACGGTGAAGAAGATCAGGTCGGCCTCGCGGATCGCGATCTCGGTCTGCTGGCGCATGCGGCCGGGCAGCGTCGAGGCTGCGGCGTCCTCGAAACCGGCGGTGTCGATGACGTCGAAATGGAGATCGTAGAGCTTCGCTGGATGGACACGGCGGTCGCGCGTCACGCCCGGCGTGTCGTCGACAAGCGCCAGCTTCTTTCCGACCAGCCGATTGAAAAGAGTCGATTTGCCGACGTTAGGCCGACCGATGATGGCGACTTTGAAGCCCATCCGGCTTTACCATTTGTTCTGCATGTCGTTGTCCCCAAAACCGCTGCGCACTTTTGGGCGACATGCGCTACGAAGCGCTGCCCGACCCGCGGATCAACTCGGCCATCAGCTGGGCCCGCTGGCGCACATTGCGCGGGGCGCCGTCATCCGAGGAGATCTGGTCGAACAGTTTCAGCGCGTCCGCCGACTTGCCTTCCTTCCAGGCGGCGAGGCCGAGCGCCTCGCGCGCCGAACTGCGCAGCGGGTTGGTGTCGGCGGTCAGCGCCTCGACGCGGCTGGAAACATCGGCGAAGGAGCCGTGGTCGACGAGCAGCAGGGCGGCCCTCAGCCGCGCCATGTCGCGGATGCCAGCGGGAATGGCGGTGTCGGCGGCAACCTCGTCGAAGTCCTTGACGGCTCCATCGACGTCGCCCTTTTCGGCCTTGACGGTAGCGGCGCGCATGCGGGCAAGCAGCGGATAGGCGCCGTAGCCGTCCTTTTCCAGCTGATCGAGCGCGGCGATCGCCTCGTCGTTCTTGCCGTCATTGGCAAGCTTGAGGGCCTGGGAGAAGGCATCGCCCGAGCGGTTGGCGCGGGTCTCGTCCCAATAGCGGTAGCCAACGACGCCGGCCGTCGCCAGCACGACCAGGATCGCGAGGCCGAGCAGGGCCGGACCAAAACGATCCCACAGCGCCTGTGCCTGCTCGCGACGAATCTCTTCGTTGACCTCGCGGATAAAACTGTCGTCCGACATCAAATCAAAAACCATTGCAGGCCGCGACTATCGCCCTTTGCCGGGCGCTTCTTGAGCCCGCGTTTTAGCGAAATTTTGTCGCCATGGAAGGGGTCCGCTCGGAAAATCGGCTGGACAATCCAGCGCGGCCTGAGAGCCGATGTGGAACGCATCGATGCCACATTTGGGCAATAGCCGGCTTTCGAACAAGCTGAAAGCGCCGAAAGCCTGCCCATGCCACAATCGTTTCGCGTCCTCGTCTTCGGTCTCGCATGGGTAGCCTTCTCTGGCATGGCGCTTGCTGATCCGCCCAGACCGCCGGCGCCGACGCCGACCAAACCCAAGCAGGTCGTCCTCATTTCTTTCGACAGCGCGCGCGAGATCTCGCAATGGGAGCGCAGCCGCGCATTGGCAAAGCGCACCGGCGCGCACTTCACCTACTTTCTGTCGTGCGTCTTTCTGCTCTCGCCGCAAACACGACAGGAATACACCGCGCCCGGCAAGGGCGCCGGCAAATCCAACATCGGCTTCGCGGCCTCCAAGCAGGAAGTGGCTGACAGGCTGGAGCAGATCCGGCTCGCTGCCGCCGAGGGCCACGACATCGGCAGCCATGCGTGCGGCCATTTCGACGGCAAGGATTGGAGCAAAGCCGACTGGCTGGCAGAGTTCGCAGAATTTCGGCACATCTTCGAGAATGCCTACGCCATGAACGGCATTTCACCCGAACCGGACGACTGGCGCGGTTTCGCGCGCCATGCCGTGACCGGTTTCCGCGCCCCGTATCTGTCGACCGACAAGGCGCTTTATGAAGCCTTGCCCGAAGCCGGCTTCCAGTACGACGCGAGCGGTGTATCGAAAGCCCCCGCCTCGCCGCCGAGCAAGAACGGCATCACGCGATTCGCGCTGCCGCTGGTTCCGGAAGGGCCGGAAGCGAGGCCGGTGGTCGCGATGGACTACAATCTCTATGTCCGGCATTCGGGCGGCTTCGACAGGCCGTCCATGGCGAACGTGTTCGCCGGCCGCGCCTACGACGCGTTCCGCGCCGCCTTCGACGCCCAGTACAATGGCAAGCGCATGCCGCTGGAACTGGGCTTTCACTTCACCCAGATGAATGACGGCGCCTACTGGAACGCGCTGGAGCGTTTTGCCGGTGAGGTTTGTGTCATGCAGCAGGTCGAGTGCATCAGCTTCCGCGACTATGTCGCGCGGCAGCGCGGCGGCGCCGCGCAAAGGGTCGCGGCGGGCGGCTGAGCGCCCACCATCAGGTCCAGTTCAGGCCGGATCCTCGGCGCCCTGCCGTGCCAGATAGCGCTGGTCGATATCCGGCAGCGGCTCACCCTGGAGGGTCGCCTCGAAGGCACGCAGGCGCTTGTGAACGGATTGCAGCTCGACGATCGTCGACCAGGAATTCAGCAGGAACTGCAGCGAGTTCGTCACCTTGCCGAAGGCATTCGATATCTGGTTGAGAGCACCGAAGGTGATCTTGTGCGCCACCAGCGACGGTCCGAGGATCAGCAGCGAGAAGATGTTGTCGGCCTGCAGGTAGGTGTACCTGACGACGTTGAAATAGATGTAGTGGAAATAGAGCCTGAAGTAGTTGCGGCGGACATTGGCGAACAGCTCCGTCGTTGTCGCCGGCTGAGCCCGGTCGGGGTGGTCTTCGCCATAGACGAGTTCCTTGCGGTAGGCTGCCTCGACGCGCTGGTTGCGGAACTGCAGGCCCGGCAACTTGAGGCCGGCGAGCATCACCGAGGCCGTGCCGAAGACGCACCAGGCCAGAGCCGCAACGACCAGAGGCTGCGGTACCGCACCGACGATCGGCAGTTCGGTGATGTGCGCCTGAAGCTGGATCATCACCGGCAGGAAGGCGATCAGGGTCATGATTGATTGGACGAATGTCGAGCCCAGGTCCTCCATGATCTGCGAGAAGCGCATTGTGTCTTCCTGGATGCGCTGCGAGGCGCCCTCGATGTGACGCAGCCGAGTCCAGTTCGCCATGAAATAGTTGTTCATCGCGGTGCGCCAGCGGAAGATCCAATGGCTGACGATGAAGGCATTGACCACCTGCACATTCATGCCGACCAGCGCCAGCCAGGAGAAGTCGGCCAACCCCTTGTAGAACTCCGTGTCGGTCGACGCGGTCGTTCCCGACATAAGCCCCTGCACGTAGTCGAAGAAGGGGCCGTACCAGTTGTTGACCGCGACGCTGACCTGCACGTTGAAATAGATGAAGAAGAGGACGACAGCGGTCATCAGGATCGACCAGTTCTGCCACGGGTGCGGGGCATACCAGGCCCAGAAGGCGTAGAAGATGGCTACGCAGGCCGCAAAGTAGATGTAGAACCACAGAAACGGTTTTGACCACAGGACCGCAATGCCGATGATCGGCGGAACTCCTGCCGCTGCCGGAGGCAGCCCGATCATAGCGCCCAGTTGCTCGCCGCCGAAGAACCAGAACAAGATCGCCGCGAGGCTCCAGGCGGCGGCCGAGGTGAAGAAGAGCTTCGGCTGCGGGAAGAAGGATACGAACACTGTGGCGGGTTCCTCGGGTCGAATCGCAAATCAGCGAGGTTGCTGTCGGCGGGCATAAGGTCACACATTAGTGGGAAAGCAAATGCCCGTGCCCCATGCCCGGCGCCGAGCAAGGCTGCAAATCATGGCGATTTTGGCGCAGCCGACCAGGCGATGACGCCGGACACCAGCAAAGCCACCGCCGCCATCAAGGAGGCAAGCACGTAATCGCCAGCGGCTTGGGCAAGCAGGCCGGCGGCGATCGGGCCGATGATCTGGCCGACGCCGAAGGCGGCGGTCATGACCGCAAAGATGCGGCGCGGCGCCTGAGGCGCGAGCTGCCTAGCCGCCTGCAGGCCGAGCGCGGTGATGGCGATGAAGGTGCCGCCGACGAGGACGCCGGCAATCAGCGGTCCAGCGGAGCCTTTGACGACGACACTCGCGGCGACGCCGACCACCTCGACCAGGCAGCTCGCGACGTAAGCGGCGTAGAGCCCGATCCTGCCGGCGAGCTTCTGCCAGAACCAGACAGAGGGAAAACCGGCCAAGCCGGCGACCATCCAGACCGCGGCCTCGAAGACGCGACCGCCGCCGCCCTGGCGTACGATGGCGACGAGGAAGGTCGCGGTCACCACATAGCCGAAACCGAACAACCCGTAGGCGAGGATCATCTTACCCAGCGACCTGTCCTTGGGCAGCGCCGGCTCGGGCCCGTCCACGCCGTTGGCCGGCGTGGCGGACCCTGCAAGCAGCGCGACGAGGAGCAGGCCGACGGCAGAGATTGCTCCCGACCACAGCCAGCCAGCGGACCAGACGGCATGTTCGGTGACGAGGACGGCCAGCAGCGCCGAGGACGCGGCTATGCCCAGACCGACGCCGCCGAAGTGCAGCGCCTGCAAATCGCTCCGGCCGGCAGCGGCAAGATGGCTGAAGACGATCGACGCCATGAACACCATGACGAAGGCGCTGGCGAGGCCGGCGAGAAAACGGATGACGAGAAAGGCCACCATCGTCCCGGTCAATCCCATGAGGCCCGCAAGAATGGCGCTGGCGGCGAGGCTCGCAAACATCAGCGTGCGCTCTCGCCCGTGCGCCCAGCCGCCGGCCGCGGCGAGCGCGCCGATCAAATAGCCGAGATAGTTGGCTGAGGCGATCCAGCCGGCGTCGGCCGGCGTCAGATGCAACTCATCCATCATGCCGGGCAGGATCGGCGTGTAGACGAAACGGCCGATGCCCATGGCGACGGCAAGCGCAACCATGCCTGCAAGGGCGAGGCGCAAGGGAGTGGGCGAGGCCAAGTTCATTGCAGCGCACAATAAGTGTGTGCGCAGGCGAAACAATGCGCTTGCGTTGGGCCAGTACTGCCGCCCTTCGCCCCGCTCGAGGCCGCAGTCAGCGGCAGGCCGTCTCGTAGGCCGTGCGACCGGCCGTCAGCCGGAACGGCATGTCGCCAAGCTCGCGTTCCGACATCGTGTCGAGTACCGGATGCGACAGTGGATCGACGACCCAGCCAGCGATCTCGCTCTCATCACGCCGGCCTCGTCGCGGTCCGGGCACCGAGAGCGTCTTCAGAAAAGATAAAATCTTCATCCGAACACCTCCAATGTTGGTCCCTAGACCTCAACAAAATCGGCCTCCCCTCGCCCCGTTTCAATTGAGATTTCGCCCCAAGCGGTTTAGAAAAACTGAATGGCAATGTTGAACCGTGTCCATCTCAACGGCCTGCGCGCCGTCGAAACCGCCGCTCGGCTTGGATCGCTTGCCGCCGCGGCGGCCGAGCTCAACGTCTCGGTCAGCGCCGTCAGCCAGCAGATCAAGCGCACGGAAGACCAGCTCGGTCAGGCGCTGTTCGAACGAACGCCGGGCGGGCTGGTGCCGACGGAGTTCGGCACCGTCTTCACGGCCCGGCTGAGCGCCGGCTTTCGCGAGCTCGCGCAAGCGGTGGCGCTGGCCGACGAGACGAGCCAATGTACGCTGGTGGTATCGGTGGCGCCGGCCTTCGCCTCGAAATGGCTGCTGCCCCGGCTGTCGCGACATTTCGCCCGCCACCCCAGCGTGCTCTTGCGCATCGACGCCTCGGGGAGGATCGCCGATCTCGACCGTTCCGACATCGACGTCGCGATCCGGATGGGCGACGGCAAATGGCCGGAGGTGCGTGCGGAGCTTTTGCTTGCGCAAGAGATCTTCCCGGTCTGCGCTCCCGCGATTGCAGCCAGGCTGAAATCGATCGAGGATCTCGCCACGACCTGCGCCATCACCGACGAGCGCTCGATGATCAGCTGGGACAGTTGGTTCGAGGCGGCAGGCGCAAAGCCGGTCACCTTCCAGAAAGGCGCGCGTTTCACCGACCCGATGCTTTGCCTGGAATCGGCCATCGCCGGCCATGGCGTGATGCTTGCCTGGCAATTGCTGACCGCCGATGCACTTGCCGATGGGCGACTGGTCGCGCCCTTCGGCGTGCGTGCCGAGAGCGGGCTGGGTTACTGGCTGGTAACCTCGGCTACAAAAAGCGAAAGCCGCAAGGTGCGCGATTTCAAAGTCTGGATCCGCGAAGAGATCGAAGCGACGATGGCGCAGTTCCGGGCGTTGGACAGCGCCGTCTGACCCAGTCGATCGCGGTGGAAAGGCCAGCCGCACCGGTCTATGTAAGGATCAGTCCCACAATCACGGCAGGCAGGATCATGACCACACATTCGCGCGGCGTCTCGGCAACCATCGACCCGGTAAAGCTCGACAGGCTGGCCGAGGTCGCCGTCAAGGTCGGGCTGCAGCTGCAGCCGGGACAGGATCTGGTGCTGACGTCGTCGATCGCGGCACTGCCGCTGACACGGCGCATCGTCGAGCATGCCTACAAGGCCGGCGCCGGGCTGGTGACGCCGATCTTCAACGACGACGAGATCACGCTGGCCCGCTTCCGCCACGGTACCGATGCCGGCTTCGATCGCGCCGCCGACTGGCTCTACGAAGGCATGGCGAAAGCCTTCGCCAACAACGCGGCGCGGCTCGCGGTGCGCGGCGAGGACCCGTCGCTGCTGTCAGCGCAGGACCCGGCCAAAGTGGCGCGCGCCAACAAGGCGAACTCGATGGCCTATCGGCCGGCGCTGGAGAAGATCACCGGCTTCGACATCAACTGGAACATCGTCGCCTATCCCGACCTTGCCTGGGCGCGCCAAGTGTTTCCGGGCGAGGCCGACGACGTCGCCGTGGCGAAGCTCGCCGAAGCCATCTTCTCGGCTTCGCGTGTGGACGTCGAAGATCCGATCGGCAACTGGCGGGCCCACAACGCGGCGCTGGCCGAGCGCACCAAATGGCTGAACGAGCACAATTTTCACGCACTGCATTTCACCGGGCCGGGCACCGACCTGACGGTCGGGCTGGCGGAGGGCCATGAATGGATGGGCGGCGCCTCGACCGCCAAGAACGGCATCACCTGCAACCCGAACATCCCGACCGAGGAAGTTTTCACCACACCGCATGCAAGGCGGGTCGAGGGCCACGTCTGCTCGACCAAGCCGCTCTCCTACCAGGGCACGCTGATCGATGAGATATCGGTGCGCTTCGAAGGTGGGCGGATCGTCGAGGCCAAGGCCGCCAAGGGCGAGGATGTCTTGAAGAAGGTCCTGGACACCGACGAGGGCGCGCGCCGGCTCGGCGAGGTGGCGCTGGTGCCGCATTCCTCGCCGATCTCGAAGAGCGGGCTGTTGTTCTTCAACACGCTGTTCGACGAGAACGCAGCCTGCCACATCGCGCTCGGGCAGTGCTATTCGAAGTGCTTCGTCAACGGCGCCTCGCTTACTCCGGAGGAGATCGCCGAGCGCGGCGGCAACAAGAGTTTCATCCACATCGACTGGATGATCGGCTCGGACAAGATCGACATTGACGGCGTCACCAGGGACGGCAGCCGCGTGCCGGTCATGCGCGAGGGCGAATGGGCCTAAAGCGGACTCGGTGCTTGCGCAATTCCGGACAGAAAACCGCTATACAAGGAGGCGTCGTGGCCTTCGACATTGCCGTTAAGCGCATTTACGAGGCGCCGGATAAAGCCGATGGCCAGCGGGTGCTGGTCGACCGCATCTGGCCGCGTGGCGTTGCCAAGAAGGACGCCGCGCTGGCGCTGTGGCTGAAGGAGGTCGCGCCGAGCGACGCATTGCGCAAGTGGTTCGGGCATGATCCGGAGCGCTGGGCGGAGTTTCAGAAGCGGTACCGCGTGGAGCTTGACCGCAACGAGGAGGCGGTGGCTGAGCTGCGCGGCCTGCTTCGGAACGGCAAAGTGACGCTGCTCTACGGCGCGCATGACGAGGCGCATAATAATGCGGTGGCGCTGGCTGAGTATTTGCGAGGTGCGTGAGCTGACAGCGTTAGCGACTGGCGAAGGCCGACGCGACGGCCGATCTCCCCCCTTGCGGGGGAGATGCCCGGCAGGGCAGAGGGGGGTGCTGGCCCGCCGACCTCTCAAGCGTTCATTGTCGATTCGAACTGGAACACGTTCAACCAACGTCGCGTTCCTTCACACCCCCCTCTGACCTGCCGGCCATCTCCCCCGCAAGGGGGGAGATTGGCAGCTTCGCCGTCCTGCCCCTACTTCACCGCCTCCCCATATACCTCCGCTTTGAACCCAACCAGCAGCCGCTCACCAACCTCCAGCACGGGGCGCTTGATCATGGTCGGCTTGGCCAGCATCAGTGCCTTGGCCTTGTTCTCGTCGAGCGATTCCTTGTCCCCCTCCGGCAACTCGCGAAAGGTCGTGCTGCCCTTGTTGAGCAGCTTTTCCCAGCCGACCTTGCCGACCCAGCCGTTCAGCCTCTCCGCTTCGATCCCTTCGGCGCGATAATCATGGAAGCGGTAGGGGATGTCGTGGCTCTCCAGCCAGACACGCGCCTTCTTGATCGTGTCGCAGGTGGTGATGCCGTACATGGTGATCGTCAACAGGAACTCCTCGGCGTATTGCATTCGCCGGCACCCTAAGACCGGCCTTTGCCCATTGCCAGCGGCTCGGATGAATTTTGGACTTCCAGTGGATGCAGGTCTATTTCGAAGCCGGATAGCACCCGCGTTCGATGGCGAGGCGCCGCACCAGCGCCAGCACGGTGTCGATGGTCGGCGTCGGCCTGCCGGTCAGGCGGCCGAGTTCCTGCACGGCGCTCACCAGCGCATCGATCTCCATCGGGCGGCCACGCTCGAGGTCCTGCAGCATCGACGTCTTGTGCTGACCGACATCGCCGGCGCCCTTGATGCGCCGATCGACGGGAATGGGAAAGCGCACGCCGAGGCTGTCGCCGATCGCCTGCGCTTCCAGCATCATGGCGCGAGCGACAGCGCGCACGCTGTCGTCGGCGACGATCGACGCAAGCGTGCTGCCGGTCAGCGCCGAGATCGGGTTGAAGGAGAGATTGCCCCAGAGCTTAACCCAGATCTCCGAGCGGATGTCCTCGCGGACCGGCGCCTGCAGCCCGGCCTTGATCATTTCGCGCGCGAGCGCTGCGACACGCTCGCTCTTGCGGCCCGAGGGCTCGCCGAGCGAAAAGCGCGTGCCCTCGACATGGCGGATCAGGCCGGGCGCGTCGACTTCCACAGCCGGATAGACGACGGAGCCGATGACGCGCTGCGGCCCGATACGCTCCCAGATCGTTCCGCCGGGATCGACCGCATCGAGGCGCGTGCCTTCGAGCGCGTCTCCGGCCTTGTAGAAGTACCACCAAGGCACGCCGTTCTGCATGGTGACGACGGCCGTTCCCTCGCCCAGCAGCGGCGCGATCTCGCCCAGCGCCGGCGCCAGCGAATGCGCCTTCAGCGCCAGCACGACATAGTCCTGCGCGCCGAGTTCCTCGGCCCTTGCAGTCGCCTTTACCCGCGCGACAGTTTCCTTGCCATCTTCGATCAGGCAAAGCCCATTTGCCTTGATTGCTTCGAGATGCGCACCGCGGGCCACGATCGACAGATCGACGCGGCCCGCAATCGCCAGCTTGGCGGCGAGGTAGCCGCCGATCGCGCCGGCGCCGAAGACAGTGACGCGCATCAGCCGAGGCCGAGCTTGGCGGCAAGGCCGATGCGCTGCAGCTTGCCGGTCGCTCCCTTGGGGATCTCATCCAGGATCACCACCTTGCGCGGCACCTTGAAATCGGCAAGCCGCGTCGCGGCGAAGCCGCGAATCTCTGCCTCGCTGGCGCTCTGGCCCTCGCGCAGCACGACCGCCGCGGCGACCTCCTCGCCGAGTTTGTCATGCGGCATGGCGAAGGTGACGACCTGCGCCACCGCCGGGTGATCCATCAGCACGCCGTCGACCTCGAGCGGCGAGATCTTCTCGCCGCCGCGGTTGATGATTTCCTTCAGCCGGCCGGTGACGCGCAAGTAATTGTCCTCGTCGAGCACGCCCTGGTCGCCGGTGTGGAACCAGCCATGGGCAAAGGCACTGGCATTGGCGTCAGGATTTTTCTCGTAGCCGGCGGTGACGTTCGGGCCGCGGATGACGATCTCGCCGATCTCGCCGGCTTTGAGCAGCCGACCGTCCGGCGCCATGACGGCGACTTCCGGTCCGGCGGCTGCGCCGACGCTGCCCGGCTTGCGCCGGCCGGGCGGCAGGCGGTTGGAGGCCATCTGATGCGCGGCCTCGGTCATGCCGTAGGATTCGATTACCGGGCAACCGAAGGTCGCCTCCAGCTCGGCCATCACCTGGGCCGGCAGGGAGGCGGACGAGGAGCGAATGAAACGCAAGCTTGCCTCGGCCAATTGCTCGGGATTGCGCGCGGCGCGCGGCAGGATCGCCTGGTGCATGGTCGGCACGGCCGTGTACCAGCTCGGCTTGGCCTCGGAGAGCCACTGGAAGAAGCGCAGCGCGTTGAAGCCGGGGGTGCAGAAGACGCTGCCGCCGGCGGCCAGCGAGGACAGCACCGCCGCGACCAAACCGTGGATGTGGAAGAGCGGCATGATGTTGAGGCAGCGGTCGTCCGGGGCCAGGCCGAGCGTCGCGCCGATATGCGCGGCCGAAGCGGCAAGGTTGGCATGGCTGAGCGGCACCAGCTTGGGGCGCGACGTGGTGCCTGACGTATGCAAAAGAAGCGCCGTGTCGCCCTCCTCGGCCAGTCCGGATGCGACCGCCGGCCCGACCGGATCGCCATCGATCGTGAAGACGCCCGCCGGAGCACCCTCCGGCACGAGCAGACGCAGCACAGGGATGCCGAGGCGCGCGGCGACCTCGACCGCTGGCCCCTGCTCGTCCCTATCGACCAGGATCGCCTTGACGCCGATATCGCTGAGATAGAAATCGAACTCGTCGGCCCGATAGGCCGGATTGAGCGGCGCCGTCGAGGCAGCCGCAGCCACCGCGATGAAGGCGGTCGCCATCTCCGGTCCGTTGGGCATCACGATCGCGACCCGGTCACCGCGGCCGATGCCAAGCGCGTTGAGCCGGGTCGTCGTCTCCTGGATCAACCGGCGCAATCCGCCATGCGAGAGGGTTGTCCGGCCGGGTGCGGAAATCGCCGGCGCGCCATCTGCGGCTGCGACGATCCGCGCGATCATCGATTTCGTTTCAGACAACCTTGACCTCAATGTCGCCGACGCTGTCGATATGGCCGGTGAGAATGTCGCCGCGCTGAACCGCGCCGACGCCGGACGGCGTCCCCGACAGGATAAGATCTCCGGGCCTGAGCGTAAACAGGCCCGAAAGATAGCTGATCATTTCGGGAACCTTCCAGATCATCTGATTGAGATCGCCGGTCTGCTTCCGCTGGCCGTTCAGGTCCAGCCAGATCGCGCCTTGAACGGGATGGCCGATCAAGCTTGCGGGAATCAGAGGGGTGCATGGCGCGGACGCCTCGAACGCCTTGCCGACTTCCCAGGGCCGGCCGAGATCCTTGGCCACGGCCTGCAGGTCGCGCCGTGTCATGTCGAGGCCGACGCCGTAGCCGAAGACGCAGTCGAGAGCTCTATCGACCGGGATGTCCTTGCCGCCGCTTTTCAACGCCACCACCAATTCGATCTCATAGTGGACGTCGCTGGACGCCGGCGGATAGGGAAACTCGCCGGATGTGTTGACGTTGTCGGGGTTCTTCTGGAAGAAAAATGGCGGCTCTTTGTTCGGGTCATGCCCCATCTCCACGGCGTGCGCGGCGTAGTTGCGGCCGACACAATAGACCCGATGCACCGGAAACAGCTTGTCGGACCGAGCGACCGGGATGGCCGGGATCGGGGTCGGCTCGATTGCGTAGTCTGCGCCGTGAACGTTCATTATCTTGCTCCTGCATAATATTCGACTTTGGCTTCGGCCCGCTCGATCAGTTCGGCGACCAGGAGAGCGAAGGCGAAAAGGATGATGGTGAGGGCCCAGAAATCGGCCATGCGGAAATTGCGCGAAAACGTCTCGAAGAGGGCCCCATAGCCGACGATGGCGACGAGCAGTTGGCCGATCACCACGCCCTTGACGCCGCGGATGAGGCCAAGCCTTATGCCGGCGAGGATTTCCGGCAGCGCCGCCCAGAGAATGATTTTCAGGTACAACGCCCGCCGCGTGGCGCCATAGCAGCGCGCCATCTCGATAAGCGACGGCGAGATGTGCCGGACGCCGGCGCGGGTATCGAGCACGATGATCCAGATCGCAAACAGGAACACCGCCGCGACGATTGTCCTTTCGCCGAAGCCGAACAGGATCATCAGCACGGGCACCAGCGCCGAGAGCGGGGCACTGGAAAAAATGTTGACCCACATACCGAGCAAATCGTCTGCGATCTTGACGCGGCCCATAAGAATGCCGAGCGGCACGCCGATCACGACCGATAGCGCTGTACCGGTGAAAAAGGCACGCAACGTCGTGACCGTCGCGCTCTGCCAGGAGGGCGTCTGCACCAGACCGACAGCTGCGCTCAGCACCTCGCTGAGTGGAGGCAGCAGGAAAACCAGGCCGAGCCTGCCGACGATCTCCCACATTGCGCACCAGACAAGCAGCGACGCCATCATCGGTGCACGGTAGCCGAACAGGATCATCTCAGGGCCTCATTCGGCATATTGCTTCAACCCCTGCCAGATTTCCTGGACGGTATCGAGATAGTGCTCGTCGCGGTGGATGAGGTCCGGGTCGCCGGAGCGGTCGATCTCAGGCTCTATGATCTGCGAAACCCTGCCTGGACGGGGCGACAGGAGCACGATGCGGTCCGATATATAGACCGCCTCCTCGATCGAGTGCGTGACGAAGATGAAGGTCTTGCTCTGATTGCTGCGCAACCTGATCAGGTCCTCCTGAAATTTTCGCCGGTTCTGCTCGTCAACGGCCGAGAACGGTTCGTCGAGAAGCAGCACGTCGGCATCAACCGCCAGGGCGCGCGCCAGACCGACGCGCTGGCGCATGCCGCCCGAAAGCTCATGCGGATATTTGTTCTCGAACCCGGCGAGTCCAACCTCGGCTATGTAGTGGCGTGCGATGTTCTCACGTTCGGCTTTTGGCTTGCCGCGCAGTTCGAGCCCGAAAGCCACGTTGCGGATCGCTGTTGCCCACGGCATCAACGCAAAATCCTGGAACACGAACGCGCGTTCGGGGCCTGGCCCGCTGACCACCTTGCCGTCGACCGCGATTGTGCCGGCATTGGCCTTGATCAGCCCAGCGATGATCTTGAGAAGCGTCGTCTTTCCGCACCCGCTCGGGCCGAGCAGGCTGGTCAATTTGCCGCGTGGAAAGTCGAGATCTATGCCGCGCAGTGCCTCGGTGCTGCCGTAGCTCTTGGAGATTCCCCTCACCTCGACGATCGGATCGACTGGAGCGGACATCGAAAAGGGTTCCTTCCTCAGCATGGCAGCGCGCATCTCAGGTTCTCCTTGCCTCGGGCCTGAAGACGCGCAGCTCGACCCATTGCAGGGCAACCAGCGTCAGGGTCGAAAACGCGATAATCGAGGCAATCGTCGCATACATCTCGGCATAGTCAGCGCGTGAACGGTGAAAGGTGATCAAGTCGCCGATCCCGGTCGGCGTGATCAGCAATTCGGCCAGCACGACGCCGACGAAGCCTGCCGCCACACCCAGCCGCAGCCCCGCGAAAATGACCGGGCTGGCGTCAGGAAGAATAATCCGCGTGACCACTTGCCAGCGAGTTCCGAGGAACGAGCGGCACATGACGATGAGCGACTCGTTGACGTTCCGCACCGCCTTGTAGGTGTTGAGCACGATGACCGGCAAAGCCAGTATCATCACGGCTAGCGTCTTGGCGGTGATGCCGATGCCGTAGACAAAAGTCACCATCGGGATGAACGCCGCGACGGGCGCGGCCTGCAACACGATGAACACCGGGATGACAAACCATTCACCGGTGCGCCACAGCCCGCACAGCGTTCCGAGGCCGACGCCAAGGAAAGCCGACAGCACGATTCCGAGCAGCAAGGGTTGCAGCGTCGAGACGTAGGCCATCGGCAGACTGCCGTCGGCGATCAGGCCGATGAAGGCGGTGAACGTGGCAGAGAAAGTCGGAAATGCAAAGCTAACCGGTATGCGGCCGGTGATTTCCCATATGCCCGCAAAGAGGGCGATCGAAACCAGCCTCAAGAGAACTGGCTGGTCCTGCCATCCGCCCACCTCGCTGCGCGCCGACGGGCTAGCAAGGCCGACGGCCTCGCTCTCCGTCTTGATGCCAGTCGCCATTCGCCTGACCTATTTCTTGCCGAGCTTGGCGACGGCGCGGTCGATAGCCGCGACATCCCAGAAATCCTCGACCTTGAGGGAGGCCGGATCGCCTTCGATCTGACCGGCGAGACTGAAGAACGCAAAATCGTCCGCTGCCGCCTCCGCCCCGCCGCCGTTCAATACCAGACTGCCGGCGCCCGCCGTTTCTTTGTAATAGTCCGCGATCTCCGCATCGGCCTCCCCGCCGAGGTCGGGCAGCAGCTTGTATTTGTTGCGAAACTCTACCGCAACGGCAGGGTTCTCGGTGATCTCGCGCGCCGTCTTCATCAGTTCCTCGACCAGGATATCGACATCGGCGGCATTGTTCTTCAGGTAGTCGGCGGTTGCGAACAATCCTTCATCGGTGGCGCTGAGATCATCGACAGGCAGCACGATGAACTTGCCGGGCGCCTCCGCCTCGAGAGCGCGCCGATTGGCCGCGTCGACGATCGAGGCTTTCAGCGTACCCTGGATAAGCGCGTTGCGCCGGACCTCGGAACCTGGGACATAGCTGATGGTGCCGAGTTTGATGCCGTGGGTCTTGGCCATCAGCAGCATGACGGCCTCCGTGCCGGAGCCCCGCGCCTGCACCGCGACGTCCTGGCCGTCCAGATCCTTCCACTCCTTGTAGAATTCGCTGTTGACGACCGGAAAGAAGCGCAGCGTCGATATCTGCGCAAACAGACGAATAGGCACGCCCGCTTTCTGGATCAGGGTATAGGGCGCGCCGACGCCCACGTCCGCCTGGTTGCCGACGATGGCTTGCGCCGCCAGGTCTTCATCATTGAGAATGATCAGTTCGACGTTTACTCCGCGCTCCTTCGCGCGCTCGATGGCGGTGAGTGTCTGGATGGATTCAATTCCCGGCAAATCCCCGAACGCGATGCGCATATCGCCTGCGCTGGCAGCGTCGACCGACATTGCGCCGATGGCCGCGGCGAGGGCCGTTGCGAGGACGGCTCGCCTGGACAAGTTGGTCATGTTGCATCCTCCCATTTTTTATAACCAATTTTGCAAATGGTTATGGTTTTTGCTCAGATTGGTCAAGCGATAATTCGCTTTCAGCTGGAGTCGGCGGGATTTCCAGCCAGCAATTCGGATATTGACGGCTTCGCGCTGCCGATTTATCACCAAGCGGAATCATCAATCGGCGAATTGGTTAAACCAATGGATGTTATCGGAGACGGCGGCCACGCTGCGCTGGTGCAACTTCAGGCCTATCTCGCGCAGATGGACCTGTCCGGCGAGACGCGACTGCCGGCCGAGCGAGAGCTTTGCGAAAGCCTGGGTGTTTCGCGTGGCGACTTGCGCAAGGCTCTGGCGGTGCTCGAAAAGGACGGCCGAATCTGGCGCCATGTCGGCAAAGGCACCTTCGTCGGAAGCGGCCCGATCGAAGAGACGATCGGCATTTCCGAAATCGCCGGGCGCACCAACCCCGCCGATGTGATGCGCGCGCGCCTAATCATCGAGCCGGAAATCGCGCGCGAGGCAGCACTGCACGCGACGCTTGACGACATAGCCGCGATGCGGAAATCGCTCGCCCAGACGCGCGAGGCGGCGACGTGGCGGCAGTATGAGAACATCGACAATGCACTTCACCGGCAGATTGCGCAGGCGAGCAGAAACAACGTGCTGCTCGGCCTGTTCGACGTGCTCAACGCGGTTCGGCGAACCGTGGTGTGGGGCCGCCTGCGTGCCGATGGCGCGCGCCCCCCTGCCGACCATCATAGTTTTGCCGATCACGAGAAGATCGTGGAAGCCATCGCCGAGCGCGATCTTGCAGGCGCTGCAACCGCCATGCGCCAGCACCTGCTGCAGGTCGGCCGACGTCTGATTCCAGCCCATGAGGCGGCTGAATAGCCCGACGCATGCAGCTGCCGGCCTGCAACGCACTAGCGGAGCTTCCCGCCTGAGCGAGCGTGCCCCTCAATAGCCGAGCGCCAACCCGTCCTTGCGTGGATCGGAGGCGCCGGTCAGCGTGCCCTTTTCCCAGTCGATCAGCACGGCCTGCCCGCCGCCAAGTGGATGGTCGGCCTCCACCACCTGATGGCCTCTGCGCCGCAGGCCCTCGACGGCATCGGCGCGCACGCTGCGCTCGGCCTCCACCATATCGTGATTGTAGAAGACACGCGGCGTATCCAGCGCCTGCTGCGGGTCCATGCCGAAGTCGATCATGTTGGTCAAAAGATGCACGTGGCCGAAGGGCTGGTAGCCGCCGCCCATGACGCCGAAGGGCATCACGGCGCGGCCATCCTTGGTCATCATGCCGGGCATGATCGTGTGCATCGGCCGCTTGCCGGGTGCTATCGCATTCGGATGTCTGGGATCGAGCCGAAAACTGGTGCCGCGGTTCTGCAGCACGATGCCGGTCTTCGGGCCGACGACGCCGCTGCCGAAGGAATAGTAGGTCGAGTTGATGAAGCTCACCGCATTCAAGTCGCGATCGACGACGGTGATGTAGACCGTGTCGCTGCCCGGGAGCTCAAGGCGCGGCAGACCGGTCATGGCGCGCTCGGGAT
The DNA here is from genome assembly GCF_003952525.1 of Mesorhizobium sp. M3A.F.Ca.ET.080.04.2.1. Classification (NCBI taxonomy): domain Bacteria; kingdom Pseudomonadati; phylum Pseudomonadota; class Alphaproteobacteria; order Hyphomicrobiales; family Phyllobacteriaceae; genus Mesorhizobium; species Mesorhizobium sp. M3A.F.Ca.ET.080.04.2.1. The sequence continues at coordinate 1,900,622 of NZ_CP034451.1, forward strand.
CGATCGCGGCCCGCAGCCGGCCGGCATAGGCGCTGGAGAGAAGCGCCTTTACGGGCACCGCGACATGATCGTGATCGGCAAGCAAGTCGTCGCGATCGCGGTAGGCCAAACGACCGGCCTCGATCTCCAGATGCAGCCGTTCGGCGCCGTTGGGATCGAGCGCGCCAAGGTCGAAGCCCGAGAGCACGTTCAGCATCAAGAGCGCCGTCAGGCCCTGGTTGTTCGGCGGCATCTGATGGATGTCGTAGCCATTATAGGAGATGCTGATCGCGGTCTTGTACTCGCCCCGCGTCACTGCGAAGTCGTCCAAGGTGTGCAAGCCGCCGAGCGCGCGAAGCCGTCCGACCAGATCCTCCGCGACTTCGCCTTCATAGAAGCCGGCGCGACCCTTTCTTGCGATTATGCGCAGCGTTTCGGCGAGCTCCGGCTGGCGATGCACGTCACCCGCCTTTGGGGCCTTGCCGCGGGGTAAGAAGATGCGCGCCGCCACTTCGTCGGCCGACAGATCGGTTTCGGGATCCTCCCAATCGAAGGCGACTCGGTCATGCACGACATAGCCGTTTTCGGCATAGTGGATGGCCGGAGCGAGCGCCTCGGCCATGCCCTTGCGGCCGTGGTCTTCGAGCAGCCGGCACCAGGCGTCCACGGCACCGGGAATGGTGACCGCGTGCGGGCCCTGCTTCGGCAGTTCGCCAAAACCTTTCTCCAGATACCAGTCGACCGTCGCGGCGTTCGGAGCGCGTCCCGAACCGTTGAAGGCAATCACATCGCCCTCGCCCTTCGGGCAGTAGAGCACGAAGCAGTCGCCGCCAATGCCGGTCGATTGCGGCTCGACCACCGCCTGCACTGCGGCGGCGCAGACGGCCGCATCCATGGCATTGCCGCCGGAGCGCAGCATGTCGATGGCGGCAAGTGTGGCCAGCGGATGCGAAGTCGCGGCCATTGCTTCGGTGGCGCGGACCGGCGAGCGGCCTGGGAAATGGAAATCACGCATGTTGTTTTGGCTGACCTCGATGGATTGCGATGGCCACGGCGCGAGGCCGCGCGGCAGAGCACGATAGCGGAAGCGAGCACGACGGCAATGGACCAGCACTGGTCCATGGACCGCCACGCCGGGATTGATGAAGCCGGCGGCCGAAGATGCTCGTTGAACCCGGGGGAGATCAGCTCGCCAGCATGGGGCAATTGGCACCCCGCCGCAGGCTGACATGCGCGATGTCGCCGACGCCGAATTGAAAGCCGTCGGCGCGGCGCGGAGCATCGATGACGATGGAGGTCCCCCGCCCAAGCTCGGCGTGAAGGCGCAGGGTGCGGCCGTGAAAGACAATGCCACTCACGCGCGCGGGCGCGGTGCCGGCGGCCGCCTCGGTGGCTGCGAGCAGATCCTCCGGGCGCACGCCGATGATACGGGTGTCACCCGCCGCCGGGGTTTCGCCACTGTCCGAGACCGCCTCCAACGGCAGCTCGCCGGCGGCGAAGCGCAAACGCTCGCCGTCGCGGGCGACAAAGCGCGACTGCAGAAGGTTCATCGTGCCGATGAAGGAAGCGACGAACCTCGTCGCCGGACGATCATAGAGGGTCGCGGGCGGCGCGATCTGCTCGATGCGGCCCTTGTTCATGACCACGATGCGATCGGAGATCGACAGCGCCTCGGTCTGGTCGTGGGTGACCATGACGAAGGTGGTGCCGAGACGCGACTGCAGTCGCTTCAACTCCACCTGCATCTGCTCGCGCAGATGTGCATCGAGCGCCGACAACGGCTCGTCGAGCAGCAGCACGCGCGGCTCGCACACGATGGCACGGGCGAGCGCGACGCGCTGGCGCTGGCCGCCGGAGAGTTCGGAGACGCGGGCGCGAAGCTTGTCGGCAAGCCCGACCATTTCGAGCGCTTCGCCAACGCGCTTGGCCTGCTCGGTTCCGGACAGTTTGCGCACCGACAGGCCGAAGCCGACATTGGCCGCGACGTCCATGTGCGGAAACAGCGCATAATCCTGGAAGACGGTGTTGACCGGCCGGTCGAAAGGCCTCAGGCCGGTGATGTCGCGGCCTTCGAGCAGCACATTGCCGCTGGTCGGGCTCTCGAAGCCGGCGATGACGCGCAGGCTGGTGGTCTTGCCACAGCCGGAGGGGCCGAGCAGCGTCAGGAACTCACCCTGAGCAATTTCGAGATCGACGGCGTCGAGACCGACGATGCCGCCTGGAAAGACTTTCGAGACTCCGTCCAAACGCACCAAGGCGTCCCGCAATTCCGGGCGGAAAACCCTCTCACCCTTTTCCGGGGATTGCTCGGTGGCATCAGGCGCCATCGCGCACCTCGGACGGCTTGGTGGTGTTGACCCAAAGGATCTGGCAACGCTCGGAACCGAGGTTGCGGAAGGCATGCAGCAAGGTGCTCTTGAAGGCAAAACTGTCGCCGGCCTTGAGCACATAAGTGGTCGCATCGACCACGAGTTCGACCTCGCCCGCCATCACGAAGCCGAATTCGTGGCCGGCATGGGCATAGGCTTCCGCGGTGCCACCGCCGGCCTCGACCGTCACCAGCATACCGGTGAGCGCGGCTGCGGGCGGCGAGAGCAGCGCCTTGGCGACGCCTTCCGATTTGACCGGAATCGAGCGCCGCTTTTCCGCCCGCACGCAATAGAGGTCGTTGACCGCGTCATTGCCGTCGGCAATCAGCGCCGAAGCCTCGATGTCGAGGGCTGCCGCCAGTGGCCAGATCACCTTGACGCGCAGCGAGGACATGCCGCGCTCGATCTGGCTGAGCGCGCCGATCGAAATGCCGGCTTTGGCGGCGAGTTCTGCAAGCGACAACCGGCGCTCCAGCCTCAGCGCCCGCACCCGGCGGCCAACGCGCACATCGGCATCGTCCTTCGGCCTTTCGGCGGCTTCTTCCGCTATGTCCATCGTAATCCTCGTTGCAGTACTTCGGCCAGCGGCTACCTTCAGCGCTCACTAACTGGCGTCGGCACCGCTCCTCACCTGCCTGCCAGCATCCTCTCCCCGTATAGTGACGGGGAGAGGGAAGCTGTCAGCGGCGGTTTCGCCAATTGCCGGCGCCGCAGGACTGGCGCCGGCATTTCGGCCAGCCCCTTCTCCCCGTCACTATACGGGGAGAAGTGCCCGGCAGGGCGATGAGGGGCAGCGCCAGCTTCTTGCTTCAACCCGACGCTCAGCCGCCGGCCTTCACCTTCTCGAACATCTTGGCGACATCGTCATTCTGCTTCATCGGTCCGGTGAAGATGGTGGTCTTCAGCATCACGTCGGGATCCGCAGGCAGCTGCAGCTTGTCCAGTTCCTCCTTCGACACGCCGGCGAAGGCGGTCGAGAGCGAGCTGCCATAGCCGTAGGACTGGATCAGATACTTGCCCGAGTCGGCGTCGAGCCGGCTGTTGATGAAGTCATAGGCGAGATCGACGTTCTTGGCGTCCTTCAGCATGACGAAGCCGCAGGCCCAGGTGAGCATCCCCTCCTTCGGCTTCATGAACTCGACCGGAACGCCCTGCTTCTTCAGCGAGGTGGCGGAGGCATTCCAAGTCATGGCGGCGACCAGCTGGCCGCTCGCCAGCGCCTGCTCGACCGAGGTCATGTCGGTTGTGTAGCTGGAAAGCAGCGGCCGCTGCTCGCGTAGCTTTTCCGCCACCTTGTCCATCTGCTCCGGCGTCATATCGAACGGATTTACGCCGGCCAGAAGCGCCGCGACGATCGGGGTATCATGGACGGCGTCGATGGTCGCCATGCGGCCGGCATATTGCTTGTCCCACAGAAGATTCCAGCTCGCCTCGGGGTTCTTCACCAGGTCGGTGCGGTAGAGGATCGAGGTGTTGCCCCAGTCCCACGGCACCATCCAGACCTTGCCGTCGCCGGCCTGCAGGTCGGGCAGGTTCTTGAACACCGGGAAGATCGAATCCCAGTTCTTGATGCGCTTCGTGTCGATCGGCTGCAGCAGGCCTTCCTTGTTCCAGCGCGCGACCTTGTCATAGCAGGGATGCGCGATGTCCGGCCGGAATCCGGCCTTGACCTTGGTAAAAGCATCGTCGTCATCGCCGAAGATGGTCGCCTCGACGGCGTCGGGATGCGCGGCCAGGAAGCTCTTGTTGAAGTCGGGCAGTTCGTAACCCGACCAGGTGAAATATTGCAGCTTGTCGGCGGCAAAAGCGACCGTCGACGACAGCGCCAATGCCAGTGCGGCAAGACCGGCCCGCGCCTTGTGTCCGGTGATCGATTTCAGGTGCAATGTCATTTTCGTTCTCCTCTTCGTTGTTGTCGTTTCAGGCTGGATTGCGGCGCGCCGCGCCAAGGCCGCGGTGGCGCAGGATTTCGGCGAAGCCGGCGATGACGAAGGACACGGAGAGGATCATCGTCCCGAGCGCCATGACGGTCGGCAGCGAGCGCGGGAAGCGCAGCTGGCTCCAGATGTAGAGCGGCAGCGTCGGCTCGGTGCCGGCCAGAAAGAAGACGACGATGAACTCGTCGAAGGAAGTGAGAAAGGCGAGCATGAAGGCCGACAGCACAGCCGGCGCACTCAGCGGCAGCATGACGCGCCGGAACGTCGTCCAATCCGAGGCGCCGAGGTCGAGCGCGGCCTCGCGGACGGTTTTTGGAATCGCGGCGAAACGGCTGCGCATAACCACCACCGTCGTCGGCAGTGCCACCAGGATATGGCCGAGCACGATAGAAACACGCGACGGACCGAGGCCGATGAGGTTGATCAGGATGAGGAGCGAAATGCCGACGATGACGCCGGGGATCAGGATCGGCAGGCGGGCGACGGCGCTGATCGTGGCGGCGAGCGGCGAGCGGCCGTAGAGGTCCATATAGGAGACGGTGATGCCGCAGAGCGTCGCGCCGGACGCGGCGATCACACCGATGAGGAGGCTGTTGGCAAGCGCGCCCGAGAGCGCCGGATTGCCGTAGAGCGTCCGATACCATTCCAGCGTGAAGCCCTGCAGCGGAAACGCCGCCTGGATGGAGTTGTTGAAGGAAAACAGCGGAATGAGCAGCACCGGCAGATAGAGGAAGACGAGATAGGCGAGCACATAAAGGCCGAGCCAGCGGCTGCCTGCGTCGGCGTTCGTGCGGGCGGCGCTCACGTGCGGCTGCCAAATCTGCGGTCGGCGCCGCGTGCGACAAGCACCACGCAGAAGATGACCAGCATGACGCAGACCGAGAGCGCCGCGCCAAACGGCCAATCATTGGCTTTGCCGAACTGTGACTGGATCAGCGTGCCGATCATGGTGCTGGCCGGACCGCCGACCATGGCCGGCGTGACATAGTCGCCGACGGTCGGCACGAAGACCACGAGAGCGGCTGCCAGGACGCCCGGCATCGAATTCGGCAGCACGACGCGGCGGAAGCTGGTGAAGGGTCGCGCACCGAGATCGGAGGCGGCCTCGAGCAGCGACTTCGGGATCGTATCCAGCGCCACATAGATCGGCAGGATGGCGAAGGGCGCGTAGGCATGCGCCAGTGTCACCACCACCGCGGCCGGCGTGTTGAGCAACGCGAGTGTCGGCTCCGACCACAGGCCGCTTTCGATGAAAGCCGAGTTCAGCACGCCGTTATAGGCAAGCACGATCTTCCAGGCGAAGACGCGCAAAAGGTAGCTGGTCCAGAAGGGCAGCGTGACCAGGAAGAGCAGCAGGTTGCGCCGTCGCCCGGCATGGAAGGCGAGGTAGTAGGCGACCGGATAGGCGGTGACGACGGTCGCCAGCGTGACCAGGCCGGCAATGACCAGCGAGCGCAGCGTCACCGTCCAGTAGAGCGGGTCGGTGGCCACGGTGACGAAATTCGCGAAGGTCAGGCCGGCGCCGAGCAGCGAGCCGTCATTGCTCCTGAAGGCGAGGAAGATCACCAGGCCAAGCGCGAACAAGATCAGGAAGAAGGTGACCAGCCCGCCCGGCAGCAGCATGGCGAAACGGAAGCCCGGCGAGAGGCGGGACTCCGGCAGGGGCCGCGCTGCAACGATGGTAGACATTGTGCTTGCCCATCGGATTCTTGAAATCGGCTAATGCTTTTTTCATATTCATGAAACTGTCAAGCTGAATCCGCTTGTGCGCCGCGCGCGTTCGGCATCAGCGCTCCAGTGCGTCGAGCATCCGGTACCAGGTGATCGCCGCGGCAACGCCGACCTGGCGGAAGGCGTGGAACGGGATCGGCCTGATGGGTGAAAGCGGGAATGGCAATTGTTCGCCATCGCCACCCGCCAGATAGCCGGCCATGCGCTTGCCCATCGCGCTCATCAGGCCGACGCCCCTGCCCTGGCAGCCAACCACGGCGAGCAGGCCCTGTTCCGGCTGATGGAGATGGGGCAAGTGATCGGGCGTCATCGCCACACGCCCGAACCAGCGCTTTTCGATCGGAATGCCGGCAAGCGCCGGATAGATCCGAACCAGCGCGCGCTCGAGATGCGCCCAGTCGGCAGGGCTGGACGGCAGCGCCATGCGGCCGCGCCCGCCGAGCACCAGGCGGCCATCGGCGCTCTTGCGGTAATAGATGAGAATGCGGCGCGAATCCGACACCGCCTGGCCGCCCGGCAGGATTGAGGCGGCAAGATCGGCCGGCAACGGCGCAGTGGCGATCTGGAAGGAATGCAGCGGCACGATGGTGCGGGCAAGGCCAGGCAACAGGCTGTCGGTATAGGCGTTGGTCGCCAGCACGACCGATTTCGCGCGCAGTTCGGATCCGCCTTGCGTCGAAACCCGCCATAGGCCGGCTTCCCTGCCGAGTTTCACCACTTTCTGGCGTTCGGCGACCTTGGCTCCTGCAGCCGCGGCAACCCGCGCCAATTCCATTGTGTAGGAAAGCGGATCGATGACCCCAGCGCGGCGGTCAAGCCAGCCGCCGAGATAGCCCCTGGCGCCGGTCATCGCCGCGATCTCGGCCTGGTCGAGCAGCTTGACGTCGGCGCCGCGTGACCGCCATTGCCGGTCGCGGCTGGCCGCCGCCTTCAAGGCCGTTTCAGTATGCGCTGCCTGGATCCACCCGCTACGCATGAAAGGAACGGCAAGCTTCTCGTCGCGGATGAGATCGAACACCACGTCGGCCGTCGAGGCAGCAAAATCGACCAGCGCCGCTCCGCGCTGATTGCCGAAATGTCCGATCAGCCATTCGGGATCGTATTTGAGGCCCGGAATGACCTGGCCGCCGTTGAGGCCGGAGGCGCCCTGCCCGATCGCGCCGGCATCCAGCACCTGCACCGAGAGACCTGCCCGGGCCGCATGCAGGGCGGTCGACAGGCCCATGATGCCGCCGCCGACGATGACCGCATCGAGCGTGACTGCGGCTGAAAGCGCGGATTGGAATGCCGGGGCCGCTTTGGGTTTCTGCCAGACCGGGTCGGAAAAGGAGGTGCGCAAAAATCACCTAAGCGCTGGGAACTTCCTGAAAATCCTATTGTCGATTTCACGATCTTGAAAGGGCAATTCGAATGGGCCAGCCTGCCCGCGGCTGTGGAACAGCGCGCCGTGGTCTACAAACCATCTGAGCAACAGGATAGACGTTCGGGCAAAATCCGGGGAAAGTGCCGGCCGACAATCGAGAGGACGAGAAAATCATGACCGATCCGACCCGCCTGCCCGCCGACGGCCTGTTCGTGGGCCGGGCAAGGAGTGCCGAAGCGCCCCATCCCCTGGTCGTCACGGTGCGGGATGGCGAGGTCGTCGACATCACGTCGAGCGCGGCACCCACGGTGCGGGACGTCTGCGAGATGAAGGATCCGGCGGGCCATCTGCGCTCAGCCGAGGGCAAGGCGATCGGCTCGCTCGGCGCGATCGCGGCGAACAGCTTCGAGGCGAGACGCGACCCGAAGAAGCCAGTCCTGCTGTCGCCCATCGATCTGCAAGCGGTAAAGGCTTCAGGCGTTACCTTCGTCGTCAGCCTGCTCGAGCGCGTTATCGAGGAGCAGGCGCGCGGCTCGGCGGAAAAGGCCGATGCCATCCGTGCCGACATCGCCGGACTGATCGGCCACGATCTGTCGAAGTTGAAACCTGGTTCGCCCGAGGCGATGGAGATCAAGGCCAAGCTCATCGAGCGCGGCGCCTGGTCGCAATATCTGGAAGTGGGCATCGGCTCCGATGCGGAGATCTTCACCAAGTGCCAGCCGATGGCCTCGGTCGGCTTCGGCGCCGATGTCGGGCTGCACCCCGTCTCGACCTGGAACAATCCGGAACCGGAGATCGCCATGATCGCCGATAGCAGCGGCCGCATTGTCGGCGCCACGCTCGGCAACGACGTCAATCTGCGCGACGTCGAAGGGCGCTCGGCGCTGCTGCTCGGCAAGGCCAAGGACAACAATGCCTCGGCCGCGCTCGGGCCATTCATCCGGCTGTTCGACGAGACATTCTCCCTTGCCGATGTGGAGCGTGCCACGGTGCGCCTCAGCGTCGAGGGCGAGGACGGGTTCTCGCTAGAGGGCCAAAGCTCGATGGCCGAGATCAGCCGCTCGCCTGAAGAACTGGTCAAGGCCGCGATTGGCTCGCATCACCAGTATCCGGACGGGCTGGCGCTCTATCTCGGCACCATGTTCGTGCCCTCGAAGGATCGCGGCGAGAACGGCAAGGGTTTCACCCACAAGGTCGGCGACATCGTCACCATCTCGTCCGAGAAGCTCGGCGCGCTGGTCAATCGTGTGCGGCTGTCGCCGGACTGCCCGCACTGGACCTACGGCACCAGCCACCTCATGCGCGACCTCGCCAGAGCAGGCCTGATCTAGCGGCGCGCCGGAGCCAGATTGTCACTGCCCATCCGACCAAGCTGATGGGCTGACGGCGCCGCTTGCCCCGAAAAATATCACCTGAACTGATGCAATCTGATGGGATTGCTGATGGCGTGTGCGCCTGTGCCAACATCCATTGGCGATGGAGGCTTGTCAGCGATCGAAAAAGGGAATGCCCTAGAGACACCCGCTGGGCGCTGGCAGGAGACGCGGGCCTTGCGGACCGCATCGCGCCTGAGGAGTTGGTTTTCAACACGGGAGGAAATCGAATGCTTTCGCGGCTAAGACTGCTCGTGCTCGCCTTGATCGGGGCAATCGCCATTCCGGCGATGGCCGAGGCCAAGACGTTCTACTGGATTTCGCATGGCGGACCGGCCGACCCGGTCTGGACCTACTTCCTGGCCGGCGCCAAGCAATGGGCGAGCGACACCGGCAACAAGGTCAACACCTCGTTCCACAATGGCGATGTCGCCTCGCAGCAGGAGGCGATCCGGGCCGCCATCTCGGCCAAGGCCGACGGCATCGCCACCACCAGCCCGGACCCGGGCAGCCTCGTCGAAGTCGTCAAGGAGGCCCGCGCGGCCAACATCCCAATCATCAACTTCAACACGCCGGACCCGAAGGCGGATTTCAACGCCTATGTCGGCGGCGACAACGCCACGTTCGGCAAGCATTGGGCGCAGTACCTGGTGGACAAGGGCCTGGTGAAGAAGGGCGACTTTGTGTGGATGCCCGTCGAGGTTCCCGGCGCCACCTATGGCGTCCAGGAAGAGGAAGGCATCAAGAGCGTGTTCGAGCCGCTCGGCATCACCTATGAGGTGACCGAGGCGACGCTCGACCAGGCCGAGGTGATCAACCGCATGGTCGACTACCTCACCGCAAACAAGGGCAAGGTGAAGGCCATCATCGGTCTCGGCGATCTCGTCACCGGGTCGATCAAGCGCGTCTTCGACCAGGTCGGCGTCAAGCCGGGCGAAATCCCGGTCGTCGGCTGGGGCAACTCGCTCGACACCACGCAAGAGGTGCTGAACGGCTATGTCAATGCCGCACAGTGGCAGGACCCGCAGGCGACCAGCTACGTCGCGCTGTCGCTTGCCGCGATGGCGTCGGCCGGCATTCCTCCGGGCTTCGACGTCATCACGGGCGCGCTCTATGAAAAGGATACCGCCGGTGTGTACGACAAGATCCTATCCGGCAAGTAAGTCCTGACACCGACGGTCGCGGCTTTCGGGCCGCGACTGCTTCCCTGTGCCGGGAGCCTGCCCGATGGGTGCGGGCCTCAGCCAATCAACTGCGTCGCGGGCTCAATGGAAAACCGTTTCTTCATCCAACGTTTTGTCGCGCGGCCGGAATTCGGCCCGCTGGTGCTGCTGATCGTCGAGATCGCCGTCTTCTGGGGCATCAACCCCGACTTCCTGTCGCCGCAGAACATCTCCAACACGCTCGCCTTCACCGTCGAACTCGGGCTGATCGCGCTGGCGATGACGCTGCTGATGACTTCAGGCGAATTCGACCTCTCGGTCGGTTCGCTGTTCGGCTTCTCGCCGGTGCTGATGTGGACGCTGTTCAACGGCGGTGTCACCTCGCTGGAGATCGGCTTCCTCATCGCGCTCGTGGTCGCGGCCTTGGTCGGGCTGGTCAATGGCTGGTTCGTCACCCGCCTCAAGATTCCGTCGTTTCTCGTCACGCTCGGCATGCTTCTGGTGGTGCGCGGCACCGCGCTCTTCGTCACCGATGGCTTTCCGCAGCGCACCTGGAGCGCCGAAGGCAGCTGGCTCGCCGACATCCTGGTCGGCGATTTCTACATCGGACCGTTTCGGATATACGCCTCGCTGTTCTGGTTCATAGGTGCTGCAATCGCGCTCGGCTACGTGCTGACGCAGAGCCGCACCGGCAACTGGATCCAGGCCGCGGGAGGCAATGCCAATGCCGCACGCGCGCGCGGCGTCAACGTCAACCGTGTCAAGGTCGATCTGTTCATCCTGTCGGCGGTGATGGCCTCGCTCGCCGGCGTGATCTCGTCGCTGCGCACCTCGGCCGCCAACCCGAACAGCGGCACCGGCTACGAGTTGGAAGTCATCGCCATGGTGGTCATCGGCGGCACGGCGCTGACCGGCGGCCGCGGCACCATCGTCGGCACGGTCCTCGGCATCCTGATCCTGCGCGTCATGCGCAACGGCATCGTACTGATCGGCGTCCCGGGGCTCGCCTACAACATCTTCATCGGCGCGATCATCCTCGGCATGATGGCGCTGCACTCATGGCTCGAACGCCGGCACCAGGCAGGGACGTGAACCCATGGCCGAACCACTGATCCGCATGCAGAACATCCGCAAGTCCTACGGGCGCGTTCAGGCGCTGGTCGACGCCAACTTCCACGTCGACGAGAGGGAGATCGTCGGCCTGCTCGGCGACAACGGCGCCGGCAAGTCGACGCTGATCAAGGTGCTGTCGGGCGCGGTGCCGCTGACCAGCGGCGACATCTTCATCCGCGGCCGGAAGGTGAACCTGCGCAGCACCAGCGACGCCATCGCGCATGGCATCGAGACCATCTACCAGGATTCCGCGCTGGTCACGCAGCTGTCGATCGCGCGCAATCTGTTCCTCGGGCGCGAGCCGATCAAGCCGCCGCGCTTCCTGAACCGCATGGATCAGGAGGCAATGAACTCGGTGGCGCGCGACCTGCTGAAGCAGGTCGGCATCTCGAAGAACATTCCGCCGACGACGCCGATCGGCTCGCTGTCGGGCGGCGAGCGACAGGCGGTGGCGATCGCGCGCGCCATGCATTTCGACAGCGACCTCATCATCCTCGACGAGCCGACCAACAATCTCGGCGTCGCCGAAACGCAGGGCGTGCTGAGCTTCGTTCGCAGCGCGCGCGATTCCGGGCATTCCTGCATCTTCATCGCCCACAACATCCATCACGTCTTCCAGGTGGTCGACCGCATCGTGGTCATGCGCCGCGGCAAGGTGGTGGCCGACGACATCGACCCGAAGATGACCACCGTCGCCGAGGTCGAGCGCATCATCACCGGCATGTCGGACAAGGAGATCAGCGACGCCATCGCCGACGGCCCGCAGCCGCATGGCTGATTGGCCTGACGTTGATTTGCTGACAGGGGCTCGCATCCCATCCTATGACTGGACCCATGAAAGCCACCGTAGCCGACATCGCCAGAAGCTGCGGCCTGTCTACCGCAACGGTCGACAGGGTGCTGAACAACCGGCCGGGCGCGAGCGCGGCCAACCGGCAGCGCGTCATGGAGGCGGCCAAGCAGCTCGGCTATCTGCCGACGCTCGACCAGGTCGTGCTGCCGTCGAAGCCGGCGCACCTGGAATTCTTCCTGCCGATCGGCTCCAACGCCTTCATGGCCGATCTTGCGCATCACATCGAAGACTATGCCGCGCGCCTGCCGTTGGTGGCCTCCTGCCGCATTCACAACCTTGCCGGCATTTCGCCCGGCGCGCTGCAGGGAGCGGTCGAGAACCTGTCGCTCAAGGCCAATGGCGTCGGCGTCATCGCCGTCGACCATCCACGCACGCGCAACATCCTGCGCGAGCTCGTCGAGGCCGGGATCAGGCTGGTCACGTTGGTCTCGGACGTGCCGGCGGCACCGCGCTCAGCCTATGTCGGCATCGACAACCGCGTTGCGGGCCGCACGGCGGCGCTGCTGATGGGCCGCTTCCTCGGCGGCCGGAGCGGGCATCTGGCGATGGTGGTTGGCTCGCGTTCCTATCGCGGCCATGAGGAACGCGAGATGGGTTTTCGCTCGGTGCTGAGCGAGGAATTCCCCAACCTCACCATATCCAGCGCCGTCGAAATCAACGACGAGCCCGACATCAGCTACAGCGCAACGATGAGGGCGCTGCACAACGAGCCGGAACTGCTCGGCGTCTATTGTGTCGGTGCCGGACGCTCAGGCGTGGCGAAGGCGCTGCTGGAATCCCGGCCGCGCAAGAAGCCGGTGTTCATCTGCCATGACCTGACGAGGGAGACGCGCCGCTATCTGGTCGACGATCTCGCCGACGTCGTCATCGACCAGAACGCACGGCTGATCGCCGAGCAATCGGTGATCCGCCTGCTAGGTTCGATCGCCTCGTCGGCACCCTATCTGACGAAGAAATTCATCGAGCCGCGGCTGATCTTCAAAGAAAACGTGCCGGTCCAGTAAGCTGGCGCCGACGGCGGGCCTTTCGATTTGTCTGACGATTGATCCGGCAAATCTGCACAGCAGCCATGCATGTTTCGCAATTGCCGACGCCTTGGGCAACCCGTATGTATCACCGTGTCGGATGTCTTCCTCCTCCCAGACATCGACGGTGAATGCGGTACACCTCCTCCCGTGCCGTATTCGAAATCGAAGCCCGCTGCCTCCTCCTCCCGGCAGCGGGCTTTTTCTTTGCCCGTGAAAAACTGAGACGGCCGTCAGCGCGCCCGGAATGAGGCGATCAGGCTCTCGGCCATGCGCACGAACTGCGCGCTCGGGCCTTCTGCGCCGACGCTTTGCATCGAGACGCGTGCGCCTTCAAGCAGCAGCGACAGTGTGTCGGCGAGCAACTCCGCCTGACCGACGCCGGCATCCCGGCAGAGCGCCACCAGCCGTTCGCGCTGGGCTTCCTTCAGTTCCTTTATGACGCGCCTTGCCGGATGGTCGGCCTCGCTAAGCTCAACGGCGGCATTGGCCATATCGCAGCCGCGGCTGTCGGCGCTCAGCATTTCCGAGGCCTTGCGGACCCAGGCATGCAGTTGCGCCAGCTTGTCGCCGGGATGCTGGGCCTCGAACTCATCCCAGATCCTTGAAGCCTTGGCCGCCGTGGCGCGCAGGCATTCGATGATCAGGTCGTCCTTGGATTCGAAGTGGCGGTAGAGCGTCATCTTGTTGGTGCCGGCAGCCTCGGTGATGGCGTCGACACCTACACCCTTGATGCCGTGCTTGTGGAACATGTCCTGCGCCGTCTCCAGGATTCGATCCCGGGGGCGGGAACGCTCCGCGACGCCGTCGGTCATGACTGATCTCCTTTCGTTTCCAAAAAAACCGAGGTCACCTCTTGACTAGGGTGTTACCGGTCTGTAACTTCCAGAATGTTACTTACTGGTAACACCTATATCGCTCCCCGTCAAACGACAAGGCCACCGACACCCCTGCCAGAGTGAGATAGGACGCAAAACCTGCCTGTCATGCGGCTTCGGCCGGTGAATTCGAGAAAAAAGCGGCCCGTGATCAACCGATGCGGGACGAGCAAGGAGCTACTCCTATGCAGAAGCGCAAAGACCTGACGATCGACGAAGCCATCCGGGATCCGATGATCCGGCTGGCGATGAAGGCGGACGGGATCGACCCGAAAGCCTTCGAGCGGATGCTGCGTTCGCGCGCGCCGGAAAACGCGCCGGGCACGATCCTGCCATCCTTCCTGGAGGACTCCGGCTCCGGCCGGGCCCGGCGCCTGCGCCATTCCGCCAGACCGTTCGGCGAGGCAACCGCGTCATGGTAAGATTCTTCATCTCGCGCCCGATCTTCGCGTCGGCGATCGCCATCATCATGGTGCTTGCCGGTGCGATCGCCTATTTCCTGCTGCCGGTCTCGCAGTTCCCCGACATCACGCCGCCCCAGGTCGTGGTCAGCGCACACTATCCGGGCGCAAGCGCGCAGGTGGTGGCCGACACGGTGACCACGCCGCTCGAGCAGCAGATCAACGGCGTGCAAGGCATGACCTACATGTCGTCGACGAGCTCGAATGACGGCTCCTCGACCATCACCATCACCTTCGATGTCGGCTATCCGCTGAGCACGGCGGCCGTCGACGTGCAGAACCGCGTCTCGCAGGCCGCATCCTCCCTGCCGGCCATCGTCAATCAGGGCGGCGTGACGATCAAGAAGCAGAATCCCAACTTCGTTTTGATCGTCGACCTCACCTCGCCGGACGGCTCCGTCGATCCGGTGGCGCTGAGCAACCTCGCCTATCTGCAGGTGGTCGACCCGTTGAAGCGGCTACCCGGCGTCGGCGATGTGCAGATCTTCGGCGAGCGCCGCTATTCGATGCGCGTCTGGCTCGACCCGGACAAATTAGCCAATCTCGGCATCACCGCCGTCGACGTGCAGAACGCCATTGCCGAGCAGAACGTGCAGGTGGCGGCCGGCAAGATCGGCCAGTCGCCGGCACCGGCCGGCACCGCTTTCGAAATGCAGGTCAACGCAGTCGGCCGCTTGAGCGACCCGAAAGAATTCGGCGACATCGTCGTGCGCGCCAATTCGGCAAACGGATCGCTCGTGCGGCTGCGCGACGTGGCGCGCATCGAGCTCGGCGCGCTGCAATATTCGTCCTCCGCCTTCTTCGGCAAGGACCCGACCGTGGTGCTTGCCGTCTACCAGATGCCCGGCTCCAATGCGCTCGACCTGCAGCAGCGGGTCAAGGACAAGATGCAGGAACTGTCGGCGCGCTTCCCGAAAGGCGTCCACTACGCCATGCATTACGACACGACGCGCTTCGTCTCGGCCTCGATGCACGACGTGCTGATCACGCTCGGCGAGGCACTGGTGCTGGTCGTGGCGGTGGTGTTCATCTTCCTGCAGAGCTGGCGCACCACCATCATCCCGACCATCGCCATTCCGGTGTCGCTGATCGCGACGCTGGCGGTGATGTACCTGCTGGGCTTCTCGCTCAACATGCTGTCGCTTCTCGGCATGGTGCTGGCGATCGGCCTCGTCGTCGACGACGCCATCGTGGTGGTCGAGAATGTCGAGCGACAGCTGGAAGCCGGGCTTTCGCCGCTTGCCGCGACGCGGGCGGCGATGGCCGAAGTCACCGGCCCGATCATCGCTACCACCGCGGTGCTGATGGCGGTGTTCATTCCGGTCGCCTTCATCCCCGGCGTGTCGGGCCGGCTCTACAATCAGTTCGCGCTCACCGTGGCGATCTCGGTCGGCATCTCGGCCTTCAACTCGCTGACGCTCAGCCCGGCGCTGAGTGCTGCCTTCCTGCGCCATCGCGGCGAGACGCAGTTCGTCCTGTTCCGCTGGTTCAATGCCGGTTTCGACTGGCTGTCGCATGCCTATGCCCATGGCGTGCGTGTCCTGATCAGGTTGCGCTGGGCCATGCTCGGCCTGTTCGCGGCCGGCCTGGTCGCCACCTATTTCGTCTGGCAGAAGCTTCCCTCCACCTTCCTTCCCGTGGAGGACCAGGGCTATTTCTTCGTCGTCATCCAACTGCCGGACGGTGCTTCGCTGGAGCGCACCGATGCGGTGGCGCAGAAGGCGCGAGACATCCTGCAGGCGACGCCCGGCGTCGACATCGTCGGCTCGATCAGCGGGCTTAACTTCCTCACCAGCGCCGCGCAGTCGAACTCGGCGGTCGAGTTCGCGATCCTGAAGCCGTGGGACGAGCGCGGGCCTGACCAGAGCGCTTCCAAGCTGGTCGAGCAGGTGCGCGGCAAGCTGTTGCAGATCCCGGAAGCCTTCGCGCTGTCCTTCGATCCGCCCTCGATTCCGGGCCTCGGCACCACAGGCGGCTTCGAGTTCCAGGTCGAGGACCTTTCGGGCCGCGGCAGCGCGGCGCTCAACGAGGTGACGCAGGCGCTGATCGCCGAAGCGCGCAAGCAGCCGGAGCTCAATCCGCAGCAGCTGTTCTCGTCCTTCTCGACCTCGACGCCGCAGTTCAACTACGACCTCGATCGCAGCAAGGCCAAGCTGCTCGGCCTCAACCTGCCCGATGTGTTCAACACGCTGCAGATCTATCTCGGCTCGCTTTACGTCAACGACTTCAACCTGTTCGGCCGCACCTTCCGGGTGACGATCCAGGCCGACAAGGACGCGCGCGCCGACGCCACCGACATCTCGCGGCTCTACGTGCGCAATGCTTCCGGAGGCATGGTGCCGCTGAGCACGCTCGGCAAGCTTGTGCCGATCGTCGGCCCGGAAACCGTGCCGCACTACAACAACAACGCCTCCGCCCTGATCAATGGCGGCGCCGCGCCCGGCTTCTCGTCGGGACAGGCGGTGGCGGCGATGGAACGGGCGGCGGCGAATGTGCTGCCGCGGGACTTCGGCTATGAGTGGACGGGCATCACCTATCAGGAGCTCAAGGCCGGATCGATCGCTTCGGTCGTGTTCGGGCTGGCGATCGTCTTCGTCTTCCTGATCCTGGCGGCGCAGTATGAGAGCTGGGCGATGCCGTTCATGGTGCTGCTCGCCGTGCCGCTGGCCCTGTTCGGCGCCTTCCTCGTGCTTCTGCTGCGCGGCATGCAGATCGACGTCTATTCGCAGATCGGCTTCGTCATGCTGATCGGCCTGGCGGCGAAGAACGCGATCCTGATCGTCGAGTTCGCCCGACGTCGTCGCGAGGAGGGTCTCACCATCGTCGAGGCGGCTATGGAAGCAGCAAGACTAAGGCTCAGGCCGATCCTGATGACCGCCTTCGCCTTCATCCTCGGCGTGCTGCCGCTAATGTTCGCGACGGGCGCAGGTGCGGCGAGCCGCCAGTCGATCGGCACCACCGTCTTCGGCGGCATGGTGGCGGCGACGGTGTTGTCGCTGGTCTTCGTGCCGGTCTTCTACGCGGTGATCGAGAAGCTGCGCGAGCGCGGCGAGAAAGAACCCGCCGCGGGGCATCGGGAATCTCTGCACCAGGAAGACATTGAACCGACCGCCGAGCCGGCGCTTGAGCCGCTCGCCCAGGCGGCTGAATAGGACTGGAGACCAACATGCGTAAATGGAAAATCGCTTTGGGAACGGCCGTCGCGCTGGGCGCGGTCTCGATGGCCAGCGTGCACCTGCTGGACATGGGCAATCTCAGCCTCAATGGCGGCACGGCGGGCGCGGCGCCCGCGCCGGCAGCCTTCGTCATGCCGGTGCCCGTGGTGAACGTCGTCAAGAAGACGCTGCCGATCTACCTCGATTATGCTGCGCGCGTCGAGCCGATCCGCAGCATTACGCTGCAGGCGCGCGTGCCCGGTTATCTGCAGGAGCAGAATGCGGCCGACGGCAGCGACGTCAAGCAGGGCGACCTGCTCTACCGGATCGCTCCCGAGGACTACCAGGCCGCCCTCGACCAGGCGAAGGCGCAGGTCGAACGCGACACGGCAACGCTCGACTATGCGCGCTCGAATCTCGGGCGCGGCAGCGAGCTCGCCAAGAGCGGCTATCTCGCCAAGGACAGCTTCGACCAGCGCACCAGCACCTTGCGCGCAGCCGAAGCGGCGCTGCTGCTCGACAAAGCGGCGGTGCGAACCGCCGAGCTCAATCTCGGCTATGCCGAGATCAAGGCGCCTTTTCCAGGGCGCATCGGCCGCAACCAGGCCTCGGTCGGCACGCTGGTGAGCGTGGCCGGCACCGTGCTCAACACGCTGGTGCAGCTCGACCCGATTTACGTCACCTTCAACCCGAGCGAGACCGACCTCGTACAGATCGAGCAAGCCAAGGCGGCCGGTGCGGTCGCCGTCGACGTGCTTCTGCCCGGCGAGAGCGAGCCCAGCCAGAAGGGCGAGCTGACCTTCATCGACAACACGATCGATCATTCAACCGGCACCATCACGGCGCGGGCAACGATCGGCAACGCCAAGTTCACGCTGCTGCCGGGACAGTATGTGCGCGTGCGGCTGCATGTGAAGGAACAGCCCAACACGCTGATGGTGCCGCAGGTGGCGCTCGGTTCCAGCCAGCTCGGCAAGTACCTCTATGTCCTCGGCAAAGGCAACACGGTCGACCAGAAACTGGTCTCGCTCGGGCCGACCGATGGCGAGCTGATTTCCGTGACCTCCGGCATTTCCGAAACCGACCAGGTGATCACGGGCAATCTGCAGAAGATCGGACCCGGAATGCCGGTTTCCCCCTTGCCGCAAGCCAAACCGGCCAGCTGATTCCCCCATCAGATCCGGTCCGACGGCGCCCTCGACAGCCACGTCGCGGGCGCCGTCTTCTTTTGTGTGTCGCAATCCGCACAAAAGCGGTCGCCAATCTTCTTGTTGGATTGTCGACAATCTGCTTGTCTGGCCGCCGGTTCATTCAAAGTGAGGCGCATGGCAAAGGTGGACTTCAGTCCGATTGCAGATACGACGCGCCGGGCCGAGATCGTGGCGCTGCTCAGGCGCGCCATCCTGACCGGCCAGTTGGAGCCCGGACAGAAGCTCAATGAGCTCCGCATTTCGGAGCAGATGCGGGTCAGCCGGGCTCCGCTGCGCGAGGCGATGCGCGAACTGGTGCAGGAAGGCATCCTGACCAGCATTCCCTATGCCGGGACCTTCGTAATCGACGTCACCGCCAAGGACATCATCGATGTCTATTCGCTCAACAAGGTGCTCGACGAGTTCGCCATCGAGCAGGCCTGGCCGCTGCGCGACCGGCGCTTCTTCGACGAGCTCGACCGCCGCCATGCGAGCGTCAAGCAGGCGACGCGGGCGCTCGACACCACCCGCCAGATCGAGACGGCGCTGCAGTTGCACGGGCTGATCTACGAGTGGGCCGACAATTCGGTGCTTTCGGAAACCTGGCAACGACTTGCCAGTCGGCTGCAAATGTATTTCGCGCTGCACCAGCGCGCGCGCAACGAGTTGGTGCCGGCCGAGGATGTGCACGAATCCTATGTGCGACTGCTCAAAGGCAACGACATGCGCGCGGCCCAGCGCCATGCGCGCGAGCACATCGACCACGATTTCGAAGAGCTTCTCGCCTATGCGCGCAGCCTTGAAAAGCGCATGTCGAAGAGCGCCTGACCATTCCAGCTGACAACGGACGACAACGTGAAGATCAAGACCATAAAAGCCTATCATGTCGTGCAGCCCTTCGTGGACGGCCCCTATCGCATGTCGAAGGGGCGGGTCGCCGACTGCTTCGACGCGGTGATCGTCGCCATCACCTGCGACAGCGGCGCGACCGGCTGGGGCGAAATGGCGCCGCTCGGCAATTTCTACTCGGCCGCATTTCCAGCGGGAACACGCGCGGGCGTGCCGGAAATCGCGCCGCATCTCATCGGCCACGACCCGCGCGGCCTCGCCGGCATCGGCAGGCTGATGGACACGGTGTTCAAAGGCCACCCTTACGTGAAATCCGCGCTCGACATGGCCTGCTGCGACCTCGCTGCGCGCGCCGCCGACGTGCCGCTGGTGACGATGCTCGGCGGCCGCGAGAGCGAAACGGCTGAGCTCTACAAGGTCGTCACCCACGGCACCCTCGACCAGATGGCGGCGCTGGCTAAGCGCATCGTCACGGAAGGCTACCACCGGCTGCAGGTCAAAGTCGGCGGCAATGTGCGCGACGACATCGAGCGGGTCACCGCCGTTGCGGCCGCCGTGCCCAAGGGCACGGTCATCTTCTGCGATGCCAATGCCGGCTGGACGCCCTTCCAGGCGCGTCAGTTCGCCGATGCCACGCGGGGCATCGATTACACGTTCGAGCAGCCCTGCACGACGCTCGAGGAGAACATGTCGGTGCGGCGTATGCTGGACAAGCCGATGGTGCTGGATGAATCCGTCACCTCGCTCGAGGAGATGCTGGAGATTCACCGCCTGGGCGCGGCCGACGGGCTGACGCTGAAGATCTCGCGGCTGGGCGGCGTCACCAGGACGCGCCAGATCCGCGACGTCGCCGTCGATCTCGGTTTCATGATCACGGTCGAGGACACCGGCGGGGCCGAGATCGACACCGCCGCCATGGCGCACTTGTCGCTGTCGACACCGGAAGAGCGCCGGCTGCACGCGATCGCCTTCCACGAATGGGTGACGGTGCGCACCGCCGCCAACAAACCGCCGGTGACCGGCAGCCGCATGGGCATTCCCGACGGCCCGGGCCTCGGCATCGATGTCGTCCCGGACCTGCTCGGCAAGCCCTTCTTCGCGATCGGCTGAGACGATGGCCCCGCATGTGAAGGCGATGCCCATCCCGGGTTGAGGCGCTTTACGTCTGCTGGAGACGAAGACGGTGGCGCACCCGCACAGGCAGTGCCATTCAGTCGTCCGCCATGCTGAAGGCGATGGCGTTTTTTACTCAAGACCGACAGTTCCAGAAGTTCCCGCTGCCCCCTTCCCCGACACCGAAGGTCCCGCATTGCCGCTGGAACCTCGTCTCGCATTTGGATTCGCGGCGCGGCCGCAAAGACAGGTTGAAATATTTTTCAAATAGAAATAGGAATGTTCAGACTGATGATCGCGGCGCCGTGGCGCGCCAAGGACTGGAGGAAGCGACATGTCCCATCCGCAATTCGCAGCGGAACTCCTGCAGCGCGCTGAAAGCCAAGGTCCGATCACCATCGGTCTCGCCGGCGCCGGACAGATGGGGACGGATATCGTCGTTCAGGTCGCCCTTATGCCGGGCATGCGCATCGGCGCCATCTCCGAGGTGCGGCCGCAGGCAGCGATCGACGCGGCGCTGCTTGCCGGCCATGACAGGTCCGACATCGTGCAGGCCCCCAATGCCTCGGCAATCGACCGCGCCATCGAGGCCGGCAAGATCGCCGTCACCGAGGACCTGCATGCGCTCGCCGCCGCCGGCCGCATCGACGTCATCATCGACGCCACCGGCAACCCCAATATCGGCACGCTGTTCGCGCTCGAAGTGATGAAGAACGGCAAGCACATCGTCATGCTCAATGTCGAGGCCGACATCACCATCGGCCGCTTCCTGAAGGAAGAGGCGCGCAAGGCCGGCGTCGTCTATACCGGCGCGGCCGGCGACGAGCCCGCCTGCACGCTGGAGATCATCGGCTTCGCCAAGAGTCTCGGCTTCACAATTGTCGCTGCCGGCAAGGGCAAGAACAACCCGCTGAAGATCGATGCGGTGCCGGCCGACTACGAGAAGGAAGCAGCCGAGCGCAACATGAATGCGCGCATGCTGGTCGAGTTCGTCGACGGCTCCAAGACTGCTATCGAGATGGTGGCCATCGCCAACGCCACCGGCCTTGTGCCCGACGTGCCCGGCATGCACGGGCCGACGGCGACGCTGGAAGAACTGGCCGGCGTGCTCTGCCCGCGCGAGGATGGCGGCGTGCTGCACCGCAAGGGCGTTGTCGACTATTCGATCGGCAAGGGTGTCGCGCCCGGCGTGTTCTGCATCATCGAGACCAAGCACCCGCGCGTGCTGGAGCGCATGATCGACCTCAAGGTCGGCAAGGGTCCCTATTTCACGATCTTCCGCCCCTATCACCTGACCAGCCTGGAAGTGCCGCTGTCGGCGGCGCGCGCGGTGGTCTACAAGCGCGCCGACATGGAGCCGCTCGACCATCCGGTGGCCGAGGCGGTGGCGGTAGCCAAGACCCATCTCGGCGCCGGCCAGTCGCTCGGCATGATCGGCGAGAACGACTATCGCGGCTTCGCCATGACCTGGGAGGATGCGCGCGCCAGGGGCGCACTGCCGCTCGGCCTCGCCGAGCGCGCCAAGGTGGTGAAGCCGGTCAAGGCCGGCGACTTCCTGACCTATGAAAATTGTGTACCCGACGATTCGATGGTGATAACCCAGATCCGCCGTCGTCTCGACCAGGCGGACGGACGGTTCGTAACCAACGCGGCCTGACCTTCTGATGGACGATGTCGTAATCGGGATCGACGCCTCGACGACGGCCGTGAAGGCGATCGCCTTCGCACGCAACGGCACTGAACTCTTCCAGGCCCGCGAGACCTATCCGCTTTCCAACCCCGCGCCCGGGCATTTCGAGCAGGACGCGGAGCATTGGTGGACGGCGCTTTTGTCGGCGTTGAAACAGGTCGCCGACAGGGTCGGCGCATCACGCGTCAAGGCGCTTTCGATCGCTCACCAGCGCGAGAGCTTCACGCTGATCGACGCCGCCGGCAAGCCGCTGATCCCCGCTATCCTGTGGCTGGACGAACGAGCCCGCCGCCAGGTGGCCCGGCTTTCGGCCGAGCTTGGCCGCGAGGCGATCCGCAACTGGAGCGGCAAGCCGCCGGATCCGACGCCGGCGCTTTATGGGCTCGCCTGGCTGAAGGAACACAAGCCAGAGGCACTCGCCGAGGCGGCAGCGCTGGTCGACGTGCACGCCTTCTTGGTCCATCGGCTGACCGGCCGGCTCGTCACCAGCACCGCGAGCGCCGATCCGCTCGGCCTGCTGGACATCGCGCATGGCAATTGGCATCCGCGGCTGGTCGAGGCGGCAGGCCTGTGGCCGCAGCAACTGCCCGAACTGGCTGCGCCCGGCGCGATCTGCGGCGGCGTTTCCGAAAGGATCGCATCTGCGACCGGCCTGAAAGCCGGCACACCGGTCGTCGCCGGCGCCGGCGACGGCCAGGCGATGGGCCTCGGCATGGGAGTCTACGGACCCGGCAAGAGCTATCTTTCGCTCGGCTCCGGCGTCGTCAGCGGAAACTATGCCGGCACGGTCACGACGTCGGATGCCTTCCGCACGCTGGTTTCGCCGACCGGCTGCGGCTTCATGCTGGAGACGGTGCTGCGCTCCGGCATGCAACTGGTCGACTGGATCGTACGCACCACCGGCTCGCCGTCGGCTGCCGTTCTTGAAAAGGCGGCGATGACGGTTGCGCCGGGCAGCGACGGCCTGCTGGTCATGCCCTATTGGGCCGGCGTCATGAGCCCATACTGGGACGGTGCGGCGCGCGGCGCAATCGTCGGCCTGTCGCTCGATCACGAGCCGAAACATCTCTTCCGCGCGGTGCTGGAAGGCATCGCCTTCGAGCAGGCTATCGCCACCGATGCGATGGAAGCGCAGACCGGCAAGGCCGGATCGATGATCGCGGCCGGGGGCGGAACAAATTCGACGCTGCTGATGCAGGTCATGGCGAGCGTGCTCCAGCGGCCGCTTTTCGTCTCGCCTGTCAACGAGGCAGCAGCGCTTGGGGCGGCCATGCTGGCGGCCTCGGCCATCGGCTGGTTCGCTTCACCTGAAGACGCGGCAAAGGCGATGGCCGCACCGCCGGCAAGACAAGTCGATCCCGCTGATGCGCTGGTGCCTATCTACCGCGCCCGCAAGGCGATCTACCGCGACCTCTATCAAGCGACGCGCGACATCCACACCCGGTTGGGTGAGGTAGCGCAAGATTAGCGGCTGAGCAGGCCCTTGGCGGCGTCCTCGTCGGTGATCAGCATCGAGATCTTGGTGTTGGCGAGGGCCGCGCGCATCACGGCCACCTTCTCCTGCCCGCCCGAGACCAGGATGATATTGGGAATGTCCGAAAGCTCCTGCAGCGGATAGGCGCAGACGCGGCGGTTGACCTCGTGGTCGACTGGACGGCCTTCGGCATCGATGAAGTGGCAAAGGATATCGCCGACCGCACCGGCGGCCTGCAGTTCCTCCAACTCGCTGAGCTTGATGAAGCCGTAATTGGCGATCGGGCTCTCTTGCGAGAATGAACCGACGCTGAGCACCGCGATGTTGGCGCGCCGCGCCCGGAAGACGACGTCCTGGACGCTGCGCTGGCTCATGAAGGCATCGCGCTGTTCCGGCCTGTCGGCATAGACGGGCACCGGAAGCAGATAGCATTCGGCGCCGATCTTTTCGGCGAACTCCCAGGCGCTTTCGGTCGGGTTGAGCGGCTGCGCATGGGTAAGGCCGCCGAGCATCGAGACCACCGTGGTTCGCGCGATCGGCCGGCGCGGGAGTTCGTTGATGGCGAACTTCAGCGTGCGGCCCCAGCCAAGAGCGATGACATCGCCAGGATTGACGTTATCAGCGAGATAAGCGGCGGCGGCATGGCCGATCATCAGCGGAGCGTTGCTCCTGTCGGCCGCCGACGGCACGACCACGGCCTGGCTGAGACCGAAACGCTGCTTCAGGCCCTCCTCCAGTTGCACGCATTCGACCACGCTGTCGCGAATGCGGAACTGGACCACGCCCTCCTCGCGCGCGGCGGAAAGTATCCGGTGCACCTTGATGCGGCCGACGCCGAGGATTTCCGAGATCCGCTCCTGCGTCAGGCCTTCGACATAATAGTGCCAGGCGGCACGGGCCTTGAGCTCCGCATCGGGGAAGCGCGAGGCCTTTTCGTTCTCGATCACCGCCAACCTCGTGTCCCTCCCGGCCGACTTTGAACTTCTTCCGATGATGCGCCGCCCTAGCTTCCCTATGGCAAACCGGCCGCTGGCGCAAACCGCCCCCGAATGCGTGCCGGCACTTGACAATGTTCTGATGAACGTTTTAGCTGAACAAAATTGCATATCAAAGATAAATTGTTCACAAGGGAGGATGCCTGGTGAACAGGAGCGGACGGCGACGCATCGCCGGCCGCGGACGGAGGAGACGAAGTGGCCGTGAGCAACGAGACAAGCGAGTTGAAGGCTGGCACCAGCGCCGCGCAGGGCGCGTCCAGTGCGAAGCTTTCGGCGCTGTTTGCCGGAACGATGGGACCGCTGATCGGGCTGGTGCTGCTTTGCCTGGCGCTGGCGCTGACCACCGACACCTTCCTGACCTTCCGCAACATCCTCAACGTGCTCGATCAAGTGACCGTGCTCGGCATCATGGCGATCGGCATGACGCTGGTCATCCTGATCGGCGGCATCGACCTTTCGGTGGGCTCGGTGCTGGCGCTTGCCTCGATGGTGATGGGCTATGTTGCCTACCCAGACTATCTCAACCTCGGCGTCCCGGTGGGCATCGCCGCGGCGCTTGTCGTCGCCGCCCTGTGCGGCCTGGTCTCGGGACTGCTGGTCACGGTGACCAGACTGCCGCCCTTCATCGCAACGCTCGCCATGATGTCGGTGGCGCGCGGCCTCGCCAACATGATCACCGACGGATCGCAGATCGTCGGCTTTCCCGACTGGTTCACCAACCTGTCGATCGTGCGCCATTTCGGCTTCCTGTCGGTGACCGTCGGGCTGATGATCGTGCTGGCGATCATCTTCGCCATCTTCCTCAACTATCGCGCCACCGGCCGCAGTCTCTACGCCATCGGCGGCAGCGCCGAGGTCGCCCGCCTGTCCGGCATTCCGGTCAAGTCGCTGACCAACTGGGTCTATGCGATCTGCGGTCTGCTTGCCGGGCTGGCCGGGATCGTGCTCGCGGCAAGGCTCGATTCGGTGCAGCCGAGCTCAGGCGTCGGCTACGAGCTCGACACCATCGCCGCGGTGGTGATCGGCGGCGCCAGCCTGTCGGGCGGCATCGGCTCGATCGGCGGCACGGCGATCGGCGTGCTCATCATCGGCGTGCTGCGCAACGGCCTCAACCTGCTCGGCGTGTCGCCCTTCATCCAGCAGGTGGTGATCGGCGTGGTCATCGCGCTGGCGGTCGCCACAGATAGCTGGCGGCGCCGAGCACAATGAAGAGCGGGCGACAATAGGAATTCGCCCGGATGTCCGGGCGGAACGGATCGGTCGATCCGAGACTGGGACTGTCCGGCCGGGGCGCCGCGATGCGCAGGCTGGACGGGATTGAACACCAACGGAGGAAAAACATGCTGACCAAACGTTCACTGCTGCTTGCGGCGGCGGCCATCGTCCCGCTGCTCGGGCTGTCCGATGCGGCCTCGGCCAAGGACGCCAAGAAGCTCGGACTTGCCGTCGCCAATCTGCAAGCTGACTTCTTCAACCAGATCAAGCAGTCGGTCGAAGCCTATGCGAAGGAGAAGGGCATCGAGGTCATCACCGTCGACGCCAAGGGCGATTCGGCCACGCAGGTCAGCCAGGTGCAGGATCTCGTCACGCAGAACATCGACGCGCTGATCTACATCCCGGCCGGCGCCACCGCCGCGACCGTCCCGACCAAGACCGCGAAGGCCGCCGGCATTCCGGTGATCAATGTCGACCGCAATGCCGACGGCGCGCCGGGCGACACCTTCATCGCCACCGACAGCGTCAACTCCGCCAAGGCGGTGTGCGACTACATTGCCAAGCAGGCCGGCGGCAAGGGCGAGATGGTCATCATCCACGGCCAGAAGGGCACGACGCCGGAAGTCGACCGCTCGAAGGGCTGCGGCGAAGCGCTGAAGGCTTATCCGGACATCAAGGTGGTCGGCGAGCTCTGGAGCGAGCAATGGCACCAGGACGAAGGCTTCAAGCTGGCGCAGGATCTGCTGCAGGCTCATCCGAATGTTTCGATCATCTTCGGCCAGGCCGACGCGCTGGCGCTGGGCTCGGCCCAGGCGGTCAAGGTCGCCAATCCTGACCACAAGGTCTGGATCGCCGGCTTCGACGGCGACGTGGCTGCGCTTAAGGCGCTTAAGGACGGCGTGTTCGACGTCACCGCGACGCAGCAGACGCAGGGCATGGGCCGGCTCGCTGTGGACTCGGCGATCAAGATCGTTGGCGGCGAGAAGCTGCCTGCCGAACAGTTGCAGGACGCGACGCTGACCACCAAGGACAATGTCGCGCAGTTCATCGAGAAGCACCCCTGAGGGCTAGCTGAGACCCTGAGCGAGCATCACGATGCCCCTTGACCCTCATCCTGGCGAGGCACCGCATAACGGGCTCTTCGTCAATGGCCTCTGCAAGAGCTACGGACCGGTGCAGGTCCTGGCCGATGCGAGCTTCGAGGTGCGGCCGGGCGAGGTCGTGGCGCTGCTCGGCGAGAACGGCGCCGGCAAGTCGACGGTGTCCAACATCATCGCCGGCTCGATCAAATCCGATGCCGGCACCATCATCTGGCGGGGGACGCCCTATTCCCCCGCCAATCCCGCCGCGGCCATCGAGGCCGGCGTCGGCATGATCCATCAGGAATTGAAGCTCCTGCCGGACCTGTCGGTGGCGGAAAATGTCTATGTCGGGCGCCTGCCGATGCGCGGCGGCCGCGTCGACCGCGCGAGCATGAACGCGAAGGCGTCGGCGCAGCTGAAGCGGCTGGGCCTCGACGTGTCGCCCGAGCGCAAGGTACGCACACTGCGCGTCGCCGCCCAGCAGCAGGTGGAGATCGCCAAGGCGTTGACGCTGAATGCCGAGCTCTTGATCCTCGACGAGCCGACCGCGGCGCTCGGCGGCGAGGAAACGGAACTTCTGTTCAAGCAGATCCGCAAGCTCAAGGCCGAAGGCATGTCCTTCATCTATATCAGCCATCGGCTGGACGAGATCGCGCAGATCGCCGACCGCGTCGTGGTGATGCGCGACGGCCGCATCGTCGCCAGGCACGAGCGCGCCGACATCCCGGTGCGCACGGTGGTCGAGCAGATGGTCGGCCGCAGCGTCGAGCGCATGTTCCCGAAGCTATCCCCTCCAAGCGACCAGACGCTGCTCGAGGTCGAGAACCTGTCCTCGCCGGAGAAGAGTTTCAACAACGTCTCCTTCGCGGTGAAGGCAGGCGAGATCCTCGGCATCGCCGGCCTGATCGGCGCCGGCCGCACCGAGTTGGTGCGCGCGATCGCCGGCGCCGATCCGATCTCTTCGGGTTCGGTGCGCGTCGCCGGCCAGCCGGTGCATCTCAGCGGCCCGGCGGCGGCGATCAAGGCCGGCGTCGTGCTGGTGCCGGAAGACCGCAAGGCGCAGGGCCTAGTGTTGGAACAGACCATCGGCGAGAACCTCGCCTTCGGCAATTTCGACCATGTCGCGCCGAAGGGCTGGGTGTTTCCCAAGGCGGTTCAGAAATTCGCCGCGGCCGGCATCTCCAGGCTGGGCGTCAAGGGCAGGCCGAACCAGGCGGTCTCAAAACTTTCCGGCGGCAACCAGCAGAAAGTGATCATCGCCAAATGGGTCTCGCGGCCGCCGAAGGTATTCATCCTCGATGAGCCGACCCGCGGCATCGACGTCGGCGCCCGCGCGGCGATCTACGACGTCATTGCCGATCTCGCCCGCTCCGGCATGGCGGTTGTCGTGGTGAGCTCGGACCTCGAGGAGGTGCTGGGGCTTTCGCACCGCGTGCTGGTGCTGAGCCGCGGCCGCCAGCGCGGCATTCTCGATCGCGATGAAGCAAGCAATGTCGCCGTGATGGAACTCGCGACGAGCTGAGGCACGGCAGATGGGAACAAAGCGCAGCAGGTGATACCCTCCCAGGCACCGGACCGCGCGGGGCGCCAGCAATGTTGGCGCCCCTCCATTTCAGGAGAGGAGCGACATGAATCTATTCGATCTCAGCGGCGACGTGGCGCTGGTGACGGGCGCCGGCAGCGGCATCGGCCAAGCGATCGCCATCGGGCTCGCGGAAGCCGGCGCCGACGTCGCCTGCTTCGGCCACAGCTCGAAAGGCGGACTCGAAGAGACGGCCGACAAGATCCAGGCGCTCGGCCGCAAGGCGCTGGTGCTGAACGGTTCAGTAACATCGGAAAGCGACCTCGCGGCCGCGATCGACCGCACCGAAAAGGAACTCGGCGCACTGACGATTGCGGTCAACAACGCCGGCGTCGCCGGGGCCGAGCCCGCGGAGACGCTGCCGCTGGACAAATGGCAGAAGCTCTACGACGTCAATGTCAGCGGCGTGTTCCTGTCCTGCCAGGCCGAGGCGCGCGTCATGCTTACCCGCCGCAAGGGCTCGATCATCAACATCGCCTCGATGTCCGGCTCGATCGTCAATCGCGGCCTGACGCAGGCGCACTACAATTCCTCGAAGGCGGCGGTGATCCACATGTCGAAGAGCCTTGCCATGGAATGGGCCGACCGCGGCCTGCGCGTCAATGTGGTGAGTCCCGGCTACACGCTGACGCCGATGAACAAGCGGCCGGAAGTGGCCGAGCAGATCAAGATCTTCGAGCGCGACACGCCGATGGGCCGCATGGCGACGCCGGAGGAGATGGTCGGCCCGACCGTGTTCCTGGCGAGCCGGGCCGCGAGTTTCGTCACCGGCATCGACCTCATCGTCGATGGCGGCTTCGTCTGCTGGTAGGAGAGAAAATGCAGAAGCGTTTCGAAGGAAAGACGGCGGTCGTCACCGGCGCCAGCGGCGGCATAGGGGCGGCCATGGCCAGGCGCTTCGCCGCGGAAGGTGCCGCGGTGGTGATCAGCGCGATCGACCCGCGTGTCGACGAGGTCGCCGCCAGCCTGAAGGCCGCGGGCGCCAAGGTCGCTTCGATGTGCATGGACGTAACCAAGAAGGACGAGGTCGCGGCACTTTATGATCTCGCCGAAAAGGAATTCGGGCGCGTCGACATCTCGGTGCAGAACGCCGGTGTCATCACCATCGCAAAGATCGAAGCGATGACGGAAGCCGAATGGGACAAGGTGATGGCGGTCAACACCAAGGGCGTGTTCCTGTGCTGCCAGGAAGCGATCGGGCGCATGCGCAAGCATGGCGAAGGCGGCCGGCTGATCAACACCGCGTCCGGCCAGGCGCGGCAGGGTTTTATCTACACGCCGCATTATGCGGCCTCGAAATTCGGCGTCGTCGGCATCACCCAGAGCCTCGCCAAGGAAGTAGCCAAGGAGAAGATAACCGTCAATGCCATCTGCCCCGGCATAATCGACACCGACATGTGGGCCTACAACGACACTGCCTGGGGCAAGCTGCTCGGGAACTACAAGCCGGGCGAGCTCATGGCGGAGTGGGTGAAGAACATTCCCATGGGCCGCGCCGGCAGCGGCGAGGATGTTTCCGGGCTGGTCAGCTTCCTCGCCAGCGACGATGCCGCCTATATCACGGGCCAGACCATCAATGTCGACGGCGGACTAATCATGTCGTGAGCGGGCCGACGATGGCTTCGAGGGCGATGCCTCGAGGCGCCTTTGCCCGGTGAAGCGGGGCAGGCCTTTTTCGACGCCGACGCGCCGCACGGAACGGAACCTGAACCGGCTGCGGATTCACGATCTCTCGATCATCTGCTATCGGCAAACCGGCACGAGCTGACCAGCCCGCGCCATGGGCAGTTCCCAGAAGCAGCCCTCCGGTGCCGCACCGCAGCCGCCGACATCCCCCTGCCGCTCAAGGCGCCGTCCGGCGGCGGCAATTTTCCTGCAGGCAAGTAGTTTTATCCACAGGCAAGGTGCAGCCGGCGGACCAAACGGTTTGGCCGGCGCAAAACCGGCTTGACAATTCCTGGAATCGGGCGGAACCTATGAAAAAAATTTCACTCTGTTGAAAGAGGGACGGTCGGCCGATTCGGGGCCGGACGTCGACAAGAAGGGGAAAACCGATGTCCAACCTGCAGCAGCGCATCGAGGCGCTGTATCGTTCCGACGTGCGTGGCTCCGTGCTCCTGATCGTCTGCCTTTGGGCAACGATCCTCTTCGTCCTCCTGATGACCTGGGCCTACATCCCGCACGGCGGGATCAAGCTTGTGGTGGTGGTCGCGGCAGCAGCGGTGCTGATCTTCAACACCGCCGCCATCCTGGCGATGCTCAACCACTACAGGGAAGACAAGGACTTCATCTACGGCCTCGACATCAAGAACGCCGACGCCTACCGCAACCGCCAGTCTTGAGGGAAATTCCATGTCCCGCTACATCCCGCCGCAGCAAAACAAGGCCGGCCAGGTCTTCGACATCGCCATCGTCGTCGTCGCCATTTTCGTGGCGCTGTGGCTGCCGCTGAAACTGGGGCTCGCCGGAGCGGCGAAGTCGATCGACGCGCTCGACGCCAAGACCTGGGAGGCGCTCGGCCAGAACCCGACAATGGCATCGATCTGGGAGAAGCTCGGCTATACGCCGGAGACGGCCCACGACATCATCCAGAACCGCTTCCACTACATCATCGACTGGCCGACGCTGATCATCATGGCGGTCGTGCTGATCGCCTATTTCGTCTTCCTGTTCCGCGCCTCCGATCGCGAATATCGCGAGGTGATCAACGAAAAATTCGACGACAAGTAATCCGGGGGACAAGACCATGTGGCTGACAGTCTCTTACGCATGCTGGGGCATCTCGATCCTGCTCGCGCTGTGGATGCTCTTCGATTGGTTCAAGGTTGATACGCGCTATTCCGAGGACACCCTGACCTCCTCGCGCGAAGGCGAGCTTGAAGCCGTTTCCGAAAAACACCGGATTTGAGTGGGGACTGACAAATGACGGCCGCGGTTGAAGTAAGAGAAACAGTAATCCATGGCGACAGGGTCTCGCTGCTCAGAGTGCTCGGCCCAGCCCATGTCTGGGCGCTCGGCGTCGGCATCGTGCTGGTGGGCGAGTTCACCGGCTGGAACTTCGCTGCCGACAAGGGCGGCGCGCTGGCAGCGCTGATCGTCTGCTGGGTCGTCGGCCTGCTCTACACCTCGGTCGCCATGATCGATTCCGAGGTGACATCGACCGTCGCCGCCGCCGGCGGCCAGTACGCGCAGGCAAAGCATATCGTCGGGCCTTTGATGGCCTTCAACGTCGCGCTGTTCCTGGTCTTCGCCTACACCATGCTCGAAGTGTCGGATGCGATCCTGCTTGGCGACACGATCGTCGCCAAGGCAGGCGTCGAAGGCTTGACCCACAATTCCTTTATCGCGGCGACCATCGTGGTGCTGGCATGGCTCAATTATCGCGGCGTGCTGATGACGCTCAACGTCAACTTCGTCATCACCGCGATCGCCTATATCTCGATCGTGATCCTGTTCTTCTCGGTCAGCCCGTGGACGCAGGGCGCGGTGCTGAAGCTGAATGAGCTGGTCACGCCCGGCAACGCGCTGCCCTATGGCTGGATCGGCGTCATTGCCGCCTTCCAGTTCGGCATTTGGTATTATCTCGGCATCGAAGGAACCACGCAGGCCGCAGAGGAAGTGCGCTCGCCTGCCCGCTCGCTGCCCTACGGCACGATGGCCGGCATGATCACGCTGCTGATCGCCGCCGCCATGACTTGGTATGTCTGCGCCTCGATGATGCCCTGGGAATATCTCGGCATCACCTATTACCCGCTGTGGGATGCCGGCAAGCTGACCGGCAGCCCGCTGCTCGAGAACCTCCTCTTCATCGCGACGCTGCTGGCGGCGCTGGCTTCGGCCAATGGCTGCATCAACGACGCGGCGCGCGCCTGGTTCTCGCTCGGCCGCGACCGCTACCTGCCGAGCTGGTTCTCGGCGGTGCATCCGAGATATCGCACGCCCTATCGCTCGATCCTGTTCCTGTTGCCGATCGCGCTGGCCTTCGCCTTCATCGCCGACCTCAATCAGGCGATCACCTTCTCGATCCTGTCGGGCGTGCTGCAATACACCTTCATGAGCATCAACATCATGATGTTCCGGAAGAAGTGGCCTTTGGGTTCCATTCAGCGCGGCTACACGCATCCCTTCCACCCGCTGCCGGCAATCGTGTTGTTCTGCCTGTGCGTGGTGACCTTTTTCGCCATCTTCCTCGGCTTCGGCTCGCAACTGATCGCGATGATCGCCTTCTACTTCCTGATCTCGGTCTGGTTCCACTTCTACCGCTACAAATTTGTGCGGCGCGGCGACCAGTTCACCATGCCGTGGCCGAAGCCGCAGGGCTATTGAGCGGGAAGAGAGCCCGCCGGGTGACGGCGGGCTCTGGCGTGTCGAGATGTCTGAGTTGACGTCAGTCTTGTTTGCCGGGGCGATCGCATTTGCGGTCGTGCTCCACCTTGCCTGGCTTGCGCGCACCAGCCGCGGCAGGGCAAGCGCGGCGCGCGCTGCCGACGAGGCCGGCATCCGCGCCGTCATCGCCGACGCCGTCGATATCTCCGACGGCATGGCAGGGGTCGCTGCATGGGCGGGTTCCTGGAACGGCAGACGCGTACAGATACGCACCATCGTCGACACGCTCGCAACCAGGAAGCTGCCGACGCGCTGGCTGAGTGCTACGATCACCGAGGCGGTCGCGGTGCCGGGCACCTTCGACATGATGATGCGGCCGGGATCGCCCACGACCTTCTCCAACTTCGACCATCTCGAACACACGCTGCCCAAGGCGGCAACCCTTCCCGACGAAGCGGTGGTCAGGACCGATCGCCCAGGCGTCGCCTTCCCGCAGGAGGTCATTGCCGCGCATGCCGGGATCTTTGCCGAAGGCCGCGCCAAGGAATTGCTGATCACATCCAACGGGGTGCGCATCGTCTGGCTGCTGGCCCAGGCCGACCGGGCGCGCTACGGCGTGTTCCGGCAGGCCGCTTTCGGCGACGCAGCGCTCGACCCGGCATTGATCGAAAGGCTGCTTGATGCCGCGTCCTCGCTTCGCGATGCGCTCAACCGGCGTGAAAGGCAGGCCGCATGACCGACCGCTCCACGCAAACTCCGCCTTCGAACCCTTACCTGGTGCTGGCCTCGGCGATCGTCCTGCCGGGCAACGGGCATGTCATGCTCGGCTTGCCTGCGCGAGGCCTGCAATTCCTGTTTTTCATGGTCATTCTGGCCTGGGTGACGACCAAGGTGGCGCCGGCGGATGCCAGCTTCATCGGCCGCCATGCCGGCGGGTTTCTCATCTATGCGCTATCGATCCTCGACGCCTACAGGATAGCGCGGGTCCGCCACGCGATTTGGGCTCACCGAACCGGTCCGGACGGGGACAGCACGGGAAGCGGTGCAAAGTAGAACTATAACCAGAGGCAAATTTCTTTCATGCCATTGAATTCCATTCTTTCATTCGGTACATCCATTAGAAGCCACAACATCGGAGGCTGACATGTGCGGAATCGTCGGACTTTTCCTGAAGGACAAGGCGCTTGAACCGAAACTCGGCGCGATGCTGTCGGAGATGCTGATCTGTCTCACCGACCGTGGCCCAGACAGTGCCGGCATCGCCATCTATGGCGCGGCGACGGGCAACGAGGCCAAGATCACCATTCAGTCGCCGAAACCCGAGCGCGACTTCCACGGCCTCGATGTC
The DNA here is from genome assembly GCF_003952525.1 of Mesorhizobium sp. M3A.F.Ca.ET.080.04.2.1. Lineage (NCBI taxonomy): Bacteria > Pseudomonadati > Pseudomonadota > Alphaproteobacteria > Hyphomicrobiales > Phyllobacteriaceae > Mesorhizobium > Mesorhizobium sp. M3A.F.Ca.ET.080.04.2.1. Next base: position 1,934,889 of record NZ_CP034451.1, read on the forward strand.
GAACTCGCCAAGGCGATCAACGCGCCGGTGAGCGTGGCGGTCAAATCGACCCATGCATTGATCAGGACGACGCCCGAAAAGGTCGAGCCGGCACGCGTAGCACTTCGGTCGCTTAGACCCGATGTCCGCATCATGGGCGCCGGCGAGGCGGTCGAGATCTACAAGGAGGTCGGCCTTCCGGAAGCCGTGGTGGAACGCTTCGACGTGCGCTCGATGACCGGCACGCACGGCATCGGCCACACCCGCATGGCGACGGAATCGGCGGTGACCACACTGGGCGCCCACCCGTTCTCGACCGGCGCCGACCAGTGCCTGGTGCACAATGGATCGCTGTCCAACCACAACAATGTCCGCCGCGAGCTGGTGCGCGAGGGCATGAAATTCGAGACCGAGAACGACACCGAGGTGGCGGCCGCCTACCTCTCCTCGAAGATCGCGCATGGCAAGAATCTCGGCGAGGCGCTGGAGGGCACGCTGTCCGACCTCGACGGTTTCTTCACCTTCGTCGTCGGCACCAAGAACGGCTTCGGCGTGGTGCGCGATCCGATCGCCTGCAAGCCGGCGGTGATGGCCGAAACCGAACAGTATGTCGCCTTCGGCTCCGAATATCGGGCGCTCGCAAATCTGCCCGGGATCGAGAACGCCAAAGTCTGGGAACCGGAACCTGCAACCGTCTATTTCTGGGAGCATTGAGCCCATGCCGGCAACAACCATTTCGAAGGCGCAGCGCGAGCAAGGCCATGCGAGGATCTTCGATCTCGGTCAGCAGCCGCTGCGCGAGCTCAACCAGGCGCTTCATCAACTGACCCCCGGCTCGAACGAGACCGCGTGGGAGGTGCTCAACCCGAAAGGCAGCCATTCCGTCGCCGTCGGCGTCGACCAGCCGGTCGCCGTCGATGTGCGCGGCAGCGTCGGCTATTATTGCGGCGGCATGAATGCCGGCGGCGCGATCACCGTGCATGGCTCGGCCGGGCCCGGCGTCGGCGAGAACATGATGTCGGGCTCGATCGTGGTCAAAGGCGACGCCAGCCAGTATGCCGGCGCCACCGGCCGCGGCGGGCTGCTGGTCATCGAGGGCAACGCCTCCTCGCGCTGCGGCATCTCGATGAAGGGCATCGACATCGTCGTGCACGGCAATGTCGGCCACATGTCGGCGTTCATGGCGCAGTCGGGCAATCTGGTGGTGCTGGGCGATGCCGGCGATGCGCTCGGCGATTCCATCTACGAGGCGCGGCTGTTCGTGCGCGGCAAGGTCGGCAGCCTGGGCGCCGACTGCATCGCCAAGGAGATGCGGCCGGAGCACCTCGAACTGTTGCAGGGCCTGCTCGACAGGGCCGGCGTGACCGGCGTCAAGGCGGCGGAATTCAAGCGCTACGGCTCGGCCCGCACGCTCTACAACTTCAACATCGACAACGCCGACGCGTATTGAGAGGGACCCATCAAAATGACCTATCACAATCCGCCGACGACGCCGCGCAAATCCGCGACCTTCGACGACTACACGCTTTCCGAGATCCGCCGCGCGGCAGCGACCGGCATCTATGACATCCGCGGCGCCGGCGCCAAGCGCAAGCTGCCGCATTTCGACGACCTGCTGTTCCTCGGCGCCTCGATCTCGCGCTATCCGCTGGAAGGCTATCGCGAGCGCTGCGACACCTCGGTGGTGCTCGGCACGCGCCACGCCAGGAAGCCGATCGAATTGAAGATCCCGATCACCATCGCCGGCATGAGCTTCGGCTCGCTGTCGGGCCCGGCCAAGGAGGCGCTCGGCCGCGGCGCCACGCTCTCCGGCACCTCGACCACCACCGGCGACGGCGGCATGACCGAGGAAGAGCGCGGCCATTCCAAGCAGCTGGTCTACCAGTACCTGCCGTCGCGCTACGGCATGAACCCGCGCGACCTGCGCCGCGCCGACGCCATCGAGGTGGTCGTCGGTCAGGGCGCCAAGCCCGGCGGCGGCGGCATGCTGCTCGGCCAGAAGATCTCCGACCGCGTCGCCGAGATGCGCACGCTGCCCAAGGGCATCGACCAGCGCTCGGCCTGTCGCCATCCCGACTGGACCGGGCCGGACGATCTCGAGATCAAGATCCTGGAACTGCGCGAGATCACCGACTGGGAAAAGCCGATCTATGTCAAGGTCGGCGGGGCGCGGCCCTATTACGACACCGCGCTTGCGGTGAAGGCCGGCGCCGACGTCGTCGTCGTCGACGGCATGCAGGGCGGCACGGCGGCGACGCAGGAAGTGTTCATCGAGAATGTCGGCCAGCCGACGCTGGCCTGCATCCGGCCGGCGGTGCAGGCGCTGCAGGACCTCGGCATGCACCGCAAGGTGCAGCTGATCGTCTCCGGCGGCATCCGCAACGGCGCCGACGTCGCCAAGGCGCTGGCGCTCGGCGTCGACGCGGTTTCGATCGGCACCGCGGCGCTGGTCGCGCTCGGCGACAACGATCCGCGCTGGGAAGCCGACTACAACGCGCTCGGCAGCACGGCCGGCGCCTATGACGACTGGCACGAGGGCCGCGACCCGGCCGGCATCACCACGCAGGACCCCGAATTGATGAAGCGGGTCGACCCGATCGCCGCCGGACGGCGGCTGGCGAACTACCTCAAGGTGATGACGCTCGAGGCGCAGACCATTGCCCGCGCCTGCGGCAAGAACAGCCTGCACAATCTCGAGCCCGAGGATCTCGTCGCGCTCTCCATCGAAGCCGCCGCCATGGCCGGCGTGCCGCTCGCCGGCACCAGCTGGATCCCGGGGAAGGGAGGTCTTTAAGGACAGCCAGCCGTCCCAAGAGAACGAAAACGTCAACGAGGCGCCAGAGAAAGAAATCGTCTGGCGCCGCACAGGGGAATCGCAATGAACAAGATGGTCGATACGAATGTAGACGCCGGGATGAGCGATCTGCGGGAATTCGCTGCGGCACGGGGCGTCAAGTATTTCATGATCTCCTACACCGACCTGTTCGGTGGGCAGCGCGCCAAGCTGGTGCCGGCGCAGGCGATCGCCGACATGCAGAAGGACGGTGCCGGCTTTGCCGGCTTCGCCACCTGGCTCGACCTGACGCCGGCGCATCCCGACATGCTGGCGGTGCCGGATCCGGATTCCGTGATCCAGCTGCCCTGGAAGCCGGAAGTCGCCTGGGTCGCCGCCAATTGCATCATGGACGACAAGCTCGTCGGCCAGGCGCCGCGCAACACGCTTAAGCGGCTGATCGCGGAAGCGGCGAGCGACGGCATGCATGTCAAGACCGGCGTCGAGGCCGAATTCTTTCTGACCACGCCTGACGGCAGCGCGATCTCCGATCAGTACGACACCGCCTCCAAGCCCTGCTACGACCAGCAGGCGGTCATGCGCCGCTACGACGTCATCGCCGAGATCTGCGATCACATGCTGTCGCTGGGCTGGGGCGCCTACCAGAACGACCATGAAGACGCCAACGGCCAGTTCGAGATGAACTGGGCCTTCGACAACGTGCTGGCGACCGCCGACAAGCATTCCTTCTTCAAGTTCATGGTGCGCTCGATCGCCGAGAAACATGGCCTGCGCGCGACCTTCATGCCCAAGCCTTTCCCGGGGCTGACCGGCAATGGCTGCCACGCCCATATCTCGGTATGGGACGAGACCGGCAAGACGAACGTATTCGCCGACAAGTCGATGGAACTCGGCCTGTCGGCCAAGGGCAGGCACTTCCTTGGCGGCATCATGAAGCATGCTTCGGCGCTTGCCGCGATCACCAATCCGACGGTCAATTCCTACAAGCGCATCAATGCGCCGCGCACGATCTCGGGCGCGACCTGGGCGCCGAACACGGTGACCTGGACCGGCAACAACCGCACCCACATGGTGCGCGTGCCCGGCCCCGGCCGCTTCGAACTGCGCCTGCCGGACGGCGCCGCCAACCCCTATCTGCTGCAGGCGGTGATCATCGCCGCCGGTCTCGACGGCATCCGCTCCAAGGCCGATCCGGGCAGGCGCTACGACATCGACATGTACCAGCTCGGCCATACGGTGACCGACGCACCGAAACTGCCGCTCAACCTGCTCGACGCATTGCGCGAATTCGACAACGACAAATCGCTCAAGGCGGCGCTGGGCGAGGAATTTTCGTCGGCCTACCTAAAGCTGAAGCACCAGGAATGGAATTCCTATGCTTCGCATTTCACGCAGTGGGAACGCGACCACACGCTGGATATCTAGAGCATCGGACCAAAAAGCGTGAAGCGAATGTCGGCACATACGGCGGTCCAGGAACAGTCCAGCGTGAGGCGAGCGGCCCCGGAATGACGTCATGAAATACTCGATCTTCTCGCTCGCCCGCGCCGCTTTCTCCGGCCACAAGAATTGGACGACCACCTGGCGGGATGCGGCGCCAAAAGACCGCTACGACGTCGTGATCATCGGCGGGGGCGGTCACGGGCTGGCGACGGCCTGGTTTCTCGCCAGCGAGTTCGGCATCCGCAACGTCGCGGTGCTGGAGAAGGGCTGGATCGGCTCCGGCAATGCCGGGCGCAACACCACCATCATCCGTTCCAATTACGGTCTGCCCGGCAACACCGGCTTCTACGAATTGTCGATGAAGCTGTGGGAAAGCATGGAGCAGGACCTCAACTACAACGCGATGGTCAGCCAGCGCGGCGTCCTCAACCTCTATCACTCCGACGCACAGCGCGACGCTTACGCGCGGCGCGGCAACACGATGCGCATCAACGGCATCGACGCCGAGCTGCTCGACCAGGCGGCGCTCAGGAAGATGCTGCCCTTCCTTAACTTCGACAATGCGCGCTTCCCGGTGCAAGGCGGTCTCTTGCAGCGGCGCGGCGGCACGGCGCGGCACGACGCCGTGGTGTGGGGCTACGCGCATGCGGCGAGCGCGCTCGGCGTCGACATCATCCAGAACTGTGAGGTCACCGGCTTCCTGCGCGACGCCAACGGCAAGGTGACCGGCGTCGAGACCTCGCGCGGCCGCATCGGCGCCGGCAAGATCGGCATGGCGGTCGCCGGGTCATCCTCGCGCGTCGCGGCGATGGCGGGACTGCGCTTGCCGATCGAAAGCCACGTGCTGCAGGCCTTCGTCTCGGAGGCGATCAAGCCGCTGCTGCCCAACGTGATGACCTTCGGCGCCGGGCACTTCTATGTCAGTCAGTCCGACAAAGGCGGGCTTGTCTTCGGCGGCGACCTCGACGGCTACAATTCCTACGCCCAGCGCGGCAATTTGCCGGTCATGGAGGATGTCTGCGAAGGCGGCATGGCGCTGATCCCGATGATCGGCCGCGTGCGGCTCCTGCGCCAATGGGGCGGCATCATGGACATGTCGATGGACGGCACGCCGATCATCGACAAGAGCCCGGTCGATGGTCTCTATCTCAACGCCGGCTGGTGCTATGGCGGCTTCAAGGCGACGCCGGGTTCCGGCTTCGTCTTTGCCCATCTCATCGCCCGCGATCAATCGCACAAGGAAGCGGCGCTGTTCCGGCTCGACCGGTTCCAGCGCGGCGCCATGATCGACGAGAAGGGCCAGGGCGCCCAACCGAACCTGCACTAGAGATGAGCATGATGGCATCCAAAAACCGCTCCACACTTTTTCGCATCATGCTCTGAGGCCCTCGGAACCATGCGGATAGTCTGTCCCTTCTGCGGCGAACGCGAACTCGGCGAGTTCACCTATCTCGGCGACGCCAAGCCGAAACGCCCCGCGGCCCATGCCGGCGAGGACGCGGTCTACGAGTATGTCTACCTGCGCGACAACGTCGCCGGCGTGATGGACGAGCACTGGTATCATGGCGGCGGCTGCCGGGCGTGGCTGAAGGTCACCCGCAACACGCTGACGCATGAAATTTCTTTGGTTGAGGCGGCAGCGGGCGCCGGTGCGGCAAAGGTCGGTGCGTGATGATTGGCGGCGCACAGACACACCGGCTGGCGGACGGCGGACTCATCGACCGGTCGGTTCCACTGAGCTTTCGCTTCGACGGCAAGACGCTTGTCGGCTTCCAGGGCGACACGTTGGCTTCGGCGCTGCTCGCCAACGGCATCAAGCTGGTCGGCCGCTCGTTCAAGTATCACCGCCCGCGCGGCATCCTGACGGCGGGTTCGGAGGAGCCCAACGCGCTGGTCGAACTGCGCAGCGGCGCCAGGCGCGAGCCGAACACCAAGGCGACGACGGCCGAGCTCTATGACGGCCTCGAAGCCGCCAGCCAGAACCGCTGGCCGTCACTCAATTTCGACCTGATGTCGGTCAACCAGCTGTTCGCGCCGATCTTCGTCGCCGGCTTCTACTACAAGACCTTCATGTGGCCGGCGAAGTTCTGGGAGTCGGTCTACGAGCCGATGATCCGCCGTGCCGCCGGCCTCGGGCGCGCGGCGGGCGTTTCCGATCCCGATCACTACGACAAGGCCTGGGCGCATTGCGACGTGGTGATCGCGGGTTCCGGCCCGGCCGGCCTGGCGGCGGCGCTTGCGGCAGGCCGCAGCGGCGCGCGCGTCATCTTGTGCGAAGAGGATTTCGTCCTCGGCGGCCGGCTGCTTGCCGATGGCGGCACGATCGACGGATTGCCGGCGGCCGAGTGGATTGCGCGCGCGCTCGGCGAACTCTCGGCCATGCCGGATGTCCGCATCATGCCGCGCACGACGCTGTTCGGCGTCTATGACGGCGGCACCTATGGCGCGATCGAAAAGGTGAACGACCATCTGCCGGTCCCGCCGGAACACCAGGTGCGGCAGCGGCTGTGGCGCATTGTTGCGAAGCGGTGCGTGGTCGCTGCCGGCGCGATCGAACGGCCGATCGTCTTTGCCGGCAACGACACGCCGGGCGTGATGATGGCGTCGGCCATGCGCAGCTACATGAGCCGCTACGCGGCAACGCCGGCGCGACGCCTCGCGCTGTTCACCAACAATGCGGATGGCTGGCGCACAGTCGAAACGGCGCTCGGCGCGGGACTGCAGGTCGCAGCGGTGATTGATGCGAGGCCCGACGTTTCGCCCGCGCACCGCTCGCTTGCCGGCAAGGCAGGCTTCCCGGTGCTGCACGGCTCCGTCAGCAGCGTCGATGGCGGCAAGGACGGCGTGCGCAAGATCACCGTCTCGCTGACCGGCGGCGCGCGGGCCGAAGTCGAGGCGGACGGGCTTGCGGTCTGCGGCGGCTGGAACCCGGCGGTCGGGCTCACCTCCTATCATCGCGGGCGGCCTAAATGGCGCGACGACATCGCTGCCTTCGTGCCGGACGGCGCGCCGCCCGGCATGGTTGCCGCGGGCGCCGCCAACGGCGCTTTCGGCCTTGGGGCCTGTCTGCGCGAAGGCTTTGAAGCCGGTGCGGCTGCGGCCCGCGATACAGGACGCGGCGGCGATGCCGGATCCATGCCCGTCGCCAGTGACGAGGCTTTTTCGCTTACTCCGCTCTGGCACGTCGCCGGCAAGGGCAAGGCCTTCGTCGACCTGCAGCACGACGTCACCGCGTCCGACGTCGAACTGGCGCAGCGCGAGGGCTTTGAATCGGTCGAGCACCTGAAGCGCTACACCACGCTGGGCATGGCGACCGACCAGGGCAAGACTTCCAACGTCGCCGGTCTTGCCATCATGGCGGCGGTCACCGGCAAGTCCATTCCGGAGACCGGCACGACGATCTACCGGCCGCCTTATGTGCCGATCGCCATCGGCGCTTTCGCCGGCCATCACCGCGACGAAAATTTCCATGCGATCCGGCTGACGCCGTCGCATCACTGGGCGGCGGAACAGGGCGCGGTGTTCGTCGACACCGGTCTCTGGAAACGCGCGCAATGGTACCCGCGCGCCGGCGAGAAGGACTGGCTGGAATCGGTGACCCGCGAGGTCGAGGCGGTGCGCGGCGGCGTCGGCTTCTGCGACGTCTCGACACTCGGCAAGATCGACGTGCTCGGTCCTGATGCCGGCGCCTTCCTCGACCGCGTCTACATCAACAGTTTCTCGAACCTCGCCGTCGGCAAGGCCCGCTACGGGTTGATGCTGCGCGAGGACGGCATCGTCTATGACGACGGCACGACCTCGCGACTGGCCGAGGATCACTATTTCCTCACCACCACCACCGCCAAAGCCGGGCTGGTGATGCAGCATCTCGAGTTCTGCCGCCAGGTGCTGTTCCCCGAACTCGACGTGCAGCTCACCTCGGTCTCCGACCAATGGGCGCAGTTCTCGATCGCGGGGCCGAAGACGCGCGATCTGCTGAAGGAGGTCGTCGATCCGGTCGAGGACTTGTCCAACGAAGGCTTTCCGTTCATGGGCGCGCGTGAAGTCGTGTTGCGCGGCGGCATCAAGGCGCGGCTGTTCCGCATCTCATTCTCCGGCGAGATGGCCTTCGAGATCTCGGTGCCGGCGCGCTATGGCGAGGCGCTAGTGCGCAACCTGATGATTGCCGGCAAGCAGTTCGGCGTGACACCCTATGGCACCGAAGCGCTTGGCGTGATGCGCATCGAGAAGGGCCATGTCGCTGGGCCCGAGCTCAACGGCACCACCACGGCGGGCGACCTCGGCCTCGGCAAAATGATGTCGACCAAGAAGGATTTCGTCGGCCGCGTCATGGCCGGCCGCGAGGCGCTGATCGCGCCGAACCGGCAGGTGGTCGTCGGCATCAAGCCGACCGACAAGGCGCGGCGCCTGCGCTCCGGCGCGCACATCATTCCGAAGGGCGAAGTCCCCGGTCCCGGCAACGACCAGGGCTATGTCACCTCGGTGTGCTTCTCGCCGATGCTCGACCAGTGGATCGGGCTCGGACTGGTCGAGCGCGGCCGCGACCGTATCGGCGAGATCGTGCGCGCGCATGATCCGCTGCGCGGTGAGGACTACGATGTCGAGCTTTGCCATTCCGTCTTCTATGATCCGGATGGAGGGCGCCAGCGTGGCTGAGTTTTCCTGGGACGTTCATAGCCCCCTGGAGCGCGCGCTTGTTGCCGGCCCCTATGGCGCAAAGGGCGATGCGGGTGTGTCGCTGACCGACATCCGCAATTTCGAGCTCATCCAGGTGATGGCGCGGCGAGGCAAGGCGGCAGCGATGCTCAATGCTGCGAAGGCGCGCTTCGGTATCGCCGCGCCGGAAACGCCGAAGGCGGTCAGCACGCCCGACGCGACACTGATCTGGTCCGGGCCGGACCAGTTCTTTGTGCTGTCGAAAGGCGGCAGGCACAGTATGGACGCGCTGGTTCCAAGCTTTGCCGGTTCGGCCTCGCTGTCCGACCAGTCGCATGCGCGGGTACTGGTCAGCATCTCCGGCGCGAAGGCCCGAACAATGCTGGCCAAGCTGTCGTCGATCGACCTGCACCCTGACGCGTTCCCCGTCGGCGCCGCAGCAGCAACATCGATCGACCATACGAGCGCGACGCTCTGGCGCGGCAAGGACCGGGACGACGGCCAGGCCGTCTTCAACCTGCTGGTGTTCGCGACCTTCGCCGAGAGCCTCTGGCACACAATGCTCGACTCCGCCGCCGAATATGGTGCGGCGGTGGCGCTTGCCGAAGAACTTGGCTGACGCCCGGCCAGCCGGGTTTCGCGCGCCTCTGTCCCCTTGGTACGGGATCATCCGCCACCGGCTTGCGCCGATGGCGGATGACACGACGTCGCCACCTTCTTATTCCGCGGCCAGCGCCAACTGCGGCCTTTCAATGCCTTCAATGTCGGCCGGCTCCGGTGTCTGCTCTTCGGCCTCAGCCTTCTTGGGCTCGCGGCCGAAGAACAGGGCATAGCCGGCCGGCAGCACCAGGATGGTGAGCACCGTGGCGACCAGGATGCCGCCCATCATGGCGTAGGCCAGCGGTCCCCAGAAGACGGCGCGCGAGATCGGGATCAGCGCCAGCACGGCGGTCAACGCCGTCAGCATGATCGGCCGGAAGCGGCGCACGGCAGCACCCACGATCGCCTCCGATCGTTCCATGCCTGCTGCGATGTCCTGGTCGATCTGGTCGACCAGGATGATCGAGTTGCGCATGATGATGCCGAGCAGCGCGATGACGCCGAGAATGGCGACGAAGCCGAATGGCGCGCCGCTGATCAGAAGCGCTGCCGCGGCACCGATGATGCCGAGCGGACCGGTGGCCAGCACCAGCATCGCCTTGCCGAAATGCTGCAACTGGACCATCAGCAAGATGACGATGATGGCCAGCATGATCGGCGCTTTGGCCGCGATCGAGGCCTGGCTTTCGGCCGAGTCTTCGGCGCCACCCTGGATCTCGATCTTGTAGCCGGGCGCCAGGCCTGCGCGCAGGTTCCTGATGTCGTTGTACATCTTGGTGACGACGTCGTTCGACTGCACGCCGTCGGGCAGCGTGCCGCGCACGGTGATCGTCGGCAGGCGGTCGCGTCGCCATTCGATGCCCTGCTCCATCACGGGCACGACCTTCGCCACCTGCGACAGCGGCACAGAGCCGCCGAAGTCGGTCGGGATGTACACCGAGTCGACGGAGGACAGCAGATGGCGGGTGGCGTCCGGCTCGCGGGCGACGATCGAGACCGTCTCCTCGCCATCGCGGAAGTCGTCGAGCGGCGCGCCAGCCATGGTGGCCTGCAGCATCTGGCGGATGCGTTGCGAGGTGACGCCGAGCGCGCGGGCGCGGTCCTGGTCGATCACCAGCTTCATCGCCGGCACCGGCTCCAGCCAGTCGTCATGAACGGCGCCGAGCAGCGGATTGGCCTGAAAGCGCTCCTTCACTTCGTCGGCGATGCGGCGCACTTCCTTGCGGTCCGGACCCATGACGCGCATCTGCACCGGCCAGCCGGTCGGCGGGCCGAGAAACAGGCGATCGACCTTGGCGCGGATCGAGGGGAAATCCTCGGCGAGAATGCCGCGCAGCTTGAGGATCAGCCGTTCACGCGCCGGTTCGTCCTTGGCCATGACCAGGAGCTGGGCGAAGTTCGGATTCCTGAGCTGCTGGTCGAGCGGCAGGAAGAAGCGCGGCGCGCCCTCGCCGATATAGGTTGCGATGAAGCGCTTGTCCTGGTCGTCCATCATTTTGGCTTCCAGCGCCTTGGCCTGTTTTTCGACCTCCTTGATCGAGGTGCCTTCGGGCAGCCAGAGATCGACTAGGATCTCCGGTCGCGAGGACTGCGGGAAGAAGTTCTGCGGAATGAACTGGAAGGCCCACAGGCTTGTGCCGAAGGTGACCAGCGTCATCACCAGCACGATGATGCGATGGCGCACGGCCCAGGTAACCGTCGCGCGCAGGCGGCGGTAGAAGCCGGTGTCGAAGACATCGTGATGCGAGCCGGCGTGCTTGCGCTGCTTCAGAATCATGTGGCCCAGCCACGGCGTGAAATAGACCGCGACGAACCAGGACACGACCAGCGCGATGCCGACGACATAGAACAGCGTGCGCACATATTCCCCGGCGGTGGAGGCGGCGAAGCCGACCGGGATGAAGCCGGCGGTGGTGATCAGCGTGCCGGTGAGCATCGGGAAGGCGGTCGAGGAATAGGCAAAGCTCGCCGCCTCGATCTTGACCAGTCCCTCCTCCAGCTTCCGCTCCATCATCTCCACGACGATCATGGCGTCGTCGACGAGCAGGCCGAGCGCGATGATCAGCGCGCCGAGCGAGATGCGCTGCAGGTCGATGCCGATCTCGTACATGATGGCGAAGGTAGCGGCCAACACCAGCGGAATGGCGATGGCGATCACCAGGCCGGAGCGCCAGCCGATCGACAGGAACGAGACGACGAGCACGATCAGCAGCGCCTCGCCGAGCGCCTCCATGAACTCGTTGACGGCATCCTTGACGACCTCGGGCTGGTCGGAGATCTGGTCGACAGCAACGCCATAAGGCAGCCCCTCCTCGAAGCGCTTGTAGGTCGCCTCGACATCCTTGCCGACGTCCCTGACATTGAAGCCCTTGGCCATGACGACGCCGACCTGGACGCTCTCGTGGCCGTTGAAGCGGTATTTGCGCTCGAACGGGTCCTCGAGGCCGGAGGTAACTGTGGCGATGTCGCCGAGCCGCGTCACCTGGTTGCCGGAGCGCAACCTCAGTTCTCGGATGTCGGCGGCTTTGGTGACGTCGCCCTCGACCGAGATGCGAACGGAGCGCAGGCCGGTATCGACCGAGCCCGCCGGGTCGACGGCGTTCTGGCCCTTGATCGCGTTCTGCAGGTCGAGGATGGTCAGGCCACGCTCGGCGAGCGCCTTGGACGAGACGTCGACATAGATCTTCTCCGGCTGGTCGCCGATGATGACCGCCTTCTCGACACCCGGCGTCGTCAGCAGCATGTCGCGCGCCTGGATGGCGAATTTCTTCAATTCCGGATAGGTGAAGCCGTCGCCGCTGATCGAATGCAGCGTGATGAACGTGTCGCCGAACTCGTCGTTGAAATAGGGACCAAGCAGGCCCTGCGGCAAGTCGCTGGCGATGTCGCCGACCTTCTTGCGCACCTGGTAGAAGGCGTCCTTCACCTCTTCAGGATTGGTGTCGCCCTTGACCTGCAAGGTGATGATGGCGCTGCCGGCGCGGGTGTAGGAGCGCACGAAGTCGAGATGCGGCGTTTCCTGCAGCTTGCGCTCGATCTTGTTGACGACCTGGTCTTCCATGTCCTGGATCGAGGCGCCCGGCCAGATCGCTTGCACCACCATGATGCGGAAGGTGAAATCCGGGTCTTCCTTCTGGCCCATGCGCATCAGGCCCAGCGCACCGGCAACGATGATCAGGCCGAACAGGAAACGGGCGATGCTCGGATGTCCGATCGCCCAACGCGAGAGATTGAAGGGGCGCTTCTCAGTGCTGCTGTCGGTGGTCATGGCACAAGTCCAGTCCAATTGGTCGGCAAGGCACGCTTGCCGTTTAGTCGTGATGTCTCTGTCGGGTTTCCGGGCGACAGGGCCCTGCGGCGGAGAGACGCGCAATCGCTCTGGAGCGGCATGGACGCGGGGGAGCCATCATGCCGGCATCTTGGCGATCGGGCGCCTGTCGCCCGGAAACCGTGGCCTGCCCGGCCCTCGGCGAGGCAGGCATTTCTTCGTCGCTAGCGCACGCTGCTGGTTGCCGCGACGTCGTCGCTCGCCGAGGCGGATTGCTGCTCTGCATCGCCCGAGAGCTTGACCTTGAGATTTTCGGTCATGAACTGGGTGCCGGCCGCCACCACCACGTCGCCCTGCTTCAGGCCGTCCGCCACAGCGACACCGTCGGCGGTGAAATTGGCAACCCTGATCGGGCGCGGATGCACCGTCTCCGAGGCGCGGTCGACCGTCCAGACGATCTGCTTGCCGTCCTTTTCGGTCATCGCGGTCAGCGGGATCGACACCAACTGAGCCTTGCTGCCGACGGTCGCCTCGACATTGGCGGTCATGCCGAGCAGGACCCGCGGGTCGTTGGGCAGCGAGACACGAACCGCGAACGTGCGCGATTGCGGATCGGCGCTGCCGGCGACCTCGCGGACCTTGCCGTCGAGGACGAGCGCGTCGTCCGACCAGAAGCTCGCCTTGACATCCTTGCCCGGCTTGAAGCCGGCAATATCCATCTCCGGCACAGCGATCAGCACCTCCTTCTCACCGTCGACAGCCACCGTCATCACCGGCGTGCCGGCGCCGACCACCTGGCCGATATCGGCCGAGATGGTAGTGACGATGCCGTCTTCACTGGCCTTGAGATCGGTGTAGCGAACCTGGTTCTGCGCCTGGGCCAGGGTCGAACGGGCGGCATCGCGCGTCGCCACGGCCTGGTCATAGGTGAGCACAGCCTGATCGAGCTGCGACTTCGGCGCGAAATTCTTGGCATAGAGCTGCTCGGCGCGCTTCCTGGCGAGATCGACGGTCTCGACCTGCCGTTCGGCGGCGTCGAGGCTCGCCTTCGCGCTCTTCACCGACAGCTCGTAGTCGGACGGATCGACGCGGGCGAGCACGTCGCCGGCATTGACATGCTGGCCAATGTCGACGAGGCGCTCGGTTACCTTGCCGGCTATGCGGAAGCCGAGATTCATCTCGGTACGGGCGCGCACGGAACCGGAATAGTCGAGCTGGCGGGTGGTCTGCGCCTCACCGATCTCGACGATCTTGACCGGCCGGATGACTTCCTGAACTTCCGCCTTCTTCTCTTGGCTGCAGCCGGCAAGCCCGAGCGCCGCGACGATGAGGCCGGCGACCGGCAGCCTGCGGAGGACGAAACTGGACAAAGACACCTTAGCACTCCCGAAGTGGAGATGATCGTCGACACCGGCACCCGGCGGGCGGCGGCTATTTCAAGGCTCTGATGGCAAAATCGATGAGGTCGTCGGGCATCGCCCGGTTGGTCTTGGCCAGGCATTGCGCGACCATCTGCGGATGGCACAGGATGACAGTGGAAGCGCCAAAGCAGCGGGAGGCAATGACCGGATCCTGCTCCCTGAACTCGCCGGCCGCGATGCCGTCGCGGATCACCTCGGCGAGGAGGTCGTGGATGCGGTCGACATGCTTGTCGATGACGCCCCAGTCGCGCTCCAGCGCGACGATGACCATCTCATGCACCTTCTGCTCGTCGAGCATGACCTCGAGCGTCATCTTGTACTGCGCGTGAACGTAGCGGCGCAGCCGCTCCTCGGCGCTGAGCGGCAGGCGCGAAATCTCGTAAGCCATGGCGTAGCTGGCGCCGAGCATGCGGCCGCATACGGCCTGGTGGATTTCGACCTTGGAGGCGAAGAAGCGATAGATGTTGGCCGGCGACATGCCGAGCTCGCGGGCAATGTCGGCGACGTTGGTCTTGCCGTAGCCGTAGTGCCTGAACAGGCGTTCCGCGCAATCGAGAATGCGAGTCACATTCTCCTGTCTGGCGGGATCGGAAACGATGTGGGCGGCTTCTGACATAACTCTCTGTCGTTTGATGAGTGACGAATTTCAATTTTCGTCACTCGTAAATCGAAACGAGCGAAATGTCAACGCGGATTCGACGTACGCGTATAATTGGTGACAGATGGTGACAGGCGGGGAGCGCGGGCGGGGGTGCGGCGTGAAAACCTCGAGCACAGCGATCCTTCGCGCCCCCTCTGTCCTGCCGGACATCTCCCCCACTTGGGGGAAGATCGGAAGCTTCGATGCAGGCGCTATATGCTGCGACGTCGGAGATTGGCGAAGGCCAAGGTGATGGCCAATCTCCCCATCTGTGGGGGAGATGTCCGGCAGGACAGAGGGGGGCGCTAGCCCGCCGACGTCGAAATTCCTAGCCTCGCCGAGCTCACGCCCCCTTGGCCATTTCCCGCAGCCTGAACTTCTGAATCTTGCCCGTCGAGGTCTTGGGAATCTCCGCGAACACCACCGCCTTCGGCACCTTGAAGCGGGCGAGCAAGCCTCGGCAATGTTCGATGATCTCGGCCTCGCTCGCGGTCTTGCCGGGCTTCAGCTCGACATAGGCGAGCGGCACCTCGCCCCATTTCTCGTCGGCGCGCGCCACCACGCCGCAGGACGCGACGGAGGGATGCTTGTAGAGCGCGTCCTCAACCTCGATGGACGAGATGTTCTCGCCGCCCGAGATGATGATGTCCTTGGAGCGGTCCTTGAGCTGGATATAGCCGTCTGGGTGCATGACGCCGAGATCGCCCGAATGGAACCAGCCGCCGGCGAAGGCCTCGTCGGTCGCCTTGCGGTTCTTCAGATAACCCTTCATGACGATGTTGCCGCGGAACATGACCTCGCCGATGGTCTCGCCGTCGGCAGGCGTCTCCGCCATCGTCTCGGGGTCCATCACCGTCAGACCCTCGAGCGCAGCATAGCGCACGCCCTGGCGCGCCTTTTTTGCCGTTCGGGGCCCTTTTTCCAGTTCGTCCCACTCGTTGTGCCATTCGTTGACGACCGCCGGGCCGTAGGTCTCGGTCAGCCCATAGAGATGGGTGACGGCAAAGCCGGCATCGGCCATGCCGGAGAGCACGGCTTCGGGCGGCGGCGCGGCGGCGGTGTTGAAGGTGACGGTCTGCGGGAACTGGCGCTTGTCCTCGTCCTTCGCGTTGATCAGCACCGACATGACGATCGGTGCGCCGCAGAGATGGGTGACGCCATGGTCGGCGATGGCATCATACATCGGTTTCGCCCGCACCCAGCGCAGGCAGACATGGGTGCCGGCCTGCACGGCAAGCGTCCAGGGGAAGCACCAGCCGTTGCAATGGAACATCGGCAACGTCCAGAGATAGACTGCGTGCTTGGCCATGCCGGCATGGATTGTGTTGGCATAGGCCATCAGCGCCGCGCCGCGATGATGGTAGACGACGCCTTTCGGATTGCCAGTTGTCCCGGAGGTGTAGTTCAGCGAGATGGCGTCCCACTCGTCGTCGGGCAACGACCAGGCGAATGCTTCGTCACCTTCAGCGACGAAGTCTTCGTAGTCGAGCGTGCCGATCCGCTCGCCTTTGGGATAGGGCGCATCGGCCGCGTAGTCGGGATCGTCGTAGTCGATGACCAATGGCTTGACCTTGGCCAATGCCAGCGCCTGGCTGACGATGCCCGAGAACTCGCGGTCGACGATCAGCAGCTTGGTGTCGGCATGGTCGAGTTGGAAGGCGAGCACGGCAGCGTCGAGCCGGGTGTTCAGCGAATGCAGCACTGCCTTTGTCATCGGCACGCCGAAATGCGCTTCCAGCATGGGCGGGGTGTTCGACAGCATCACCGTCACGGTGTCGCCTTTGCCTATCCCACGTTTCGAAAGCGCCGAGGCGAGCTTCAGCGAACGGCGCCAGAAATCGCGATAGGAGATGCGCCGGCTGCCATGAATAATGGCGACATGATCGGGATAGGTCTTGGCCGCCCGCTCCAGATAGGTCAGCGGCGTCAGCGGCTGGTGGTTGGCGGCGTTGCGGTCGAGATCCTGTTCGTAGGGATTGGCCATCCCGTCCTCCCCAGAGTGCTTTTCGTGCTTTCTAGCCGCATGGCGGCAATCATGCCATCCCCCGCGAACGGCGGGAAAATGCTATGATATGGGCGTCTGGCAGAATGCCTCGTTTCGAGCCAATCCTGCAGACCGACAAATCATGCCGATAATGCCGATTTGACTTTTGTCGAGAGCCGTGACTAATGTCAGTCGAGGAGACGGCATGGCGATCCGACCGGCAGAACAGCTCATCCACAAGGCCGCCTGGCTTTACTATGCCCATGGCCTTCGCCAGGACGAAGTGGCGACCCAGCTCAAGATTTCGCGGGCGTCCGTCGCCATGTATCTGCGCAAGGCGCGCGAGACCGGCATCGTCAACATCTCGACCTCGACGCAGCTGTTCACCGATGACGTGACCGCGCGCAGACTGGAGGACGCCTTCGCGCTCGACGCCGTATGGATCGCGCCGGAAAATGCCTATGTCGCCGATCCCTCGACCGACATAGCAGTGCTGGCGGCGAGCGTCTTTCTGGAGCTGGTGAAGAAAGGCGATCGCATCGGCGTCGCCTGGGGCCGCACCGTCTACACCATCGCCGACATCATGTCCTATGCCGACCTGCAGGACGTCACGGTGGTGCAGCTCTGCGGCAATCTCGGCGCGCCCTATTCCTACCGGCCCGACCAGTGCACGATGGAGATCGCGCGCCGGCTGAACGCCAAGGGCCTGAATTTCTACGCGCCCCTGGTGCTCTCGACCGAGGAACTGGCAAAGGGCCTGCGCGCCGAGCCGGTGATCCGCGACCAGCTTGCCGGGATCAGCAACTGCGACCTGGCGCTGTATTCCGTGGGCACGGTCGATTCGGACAGCCATGTCGTGAAATGCGGCGCGCTCAATCCCGCCGAAATGCGCGACTTGCGCAGCCGAGGTGCTGCCGGCGTCATCGCCGGACAGATCATCGACCAGAAAGGCGAAGCGCTCGACTGCAGCTACAACCGACGCGTCATTTCCGCCGAGCTCGCGTCGCTGCGCGCCATCGAGAAGCGGCTGATGGTGGTGCAGGAGGACAGCAAGTTCGAGCCGCTGCTGGCGGCTATGACCGGTGGACTCTGCACGCATCTGGTGATCGGCGCCCGCATGGCCGAACGCCTTCTCGAGCACGCCGGAATGGCCAGCAAGAAGGCTTCCTAGAAGAATCACCCTCGCCGCTTCTGTCATCAGGACGTCGCGGCCTATGTTTCATGAGCAGCAAGAAGACGGACATCGGACGGAGAAATGAAGAACCTTTGGAACGACGCCGACGCGGAAAAGATGGTTGCGGACTATGGCAGGAAGGGCGTCAGCCGCGACCTGGCGCTGCGCGTCTACACGACCCGCCTTCTTGGCGGCGAGCCGCGGCTGGTGCTGCATGGCGGCGGCAATACCTCGTGCAAGACCAGGGCCACCGACCTCATCGGCGACGAGTGGGACGTGCTCTGCGTCAAGGGCAGCGGCTGGGACATGGCTATCATCGAGCCACAGGGACTGCCGGCGGTGAAGATGGGCGCGCTGCTGAAAGCCCGCGCTCTTGCCAAGCTTTCGGACGAGGACATGGTGGCGCTGCAGCGCTCCAACCTCATCGACCCTTCCTCGCCAAACCCGTCGGTCGAGACGCTGCTCCACGCCTTCCTGCCGCACAAATTCGTCGATCACACGCATTCGACTGCCGTTCTCGCCATTGTCGACCAGGAAGACAGCAAGGCGCTGGTGAAGACGGTGTTCGGCGAGAAGATGGGCTACGTGCCCTACATCATGCCAGGCTTCGACCTGGCCAAGGCAGCCGGCGATGTCTTTGACGCCGACCCGAGCGTCGAGGGCCTGATCCTCGACAAGC
This sequence comes from Mesorhizobium sp. M3A.F.Ca.ET.080.04.2.1, assembly GCF_003952525.1. Taxonomy (NCBI): domain Bacteria; kingdom Pseudomonadati; phylum Pseudomonadota; class Alphaproteobacteria; order Hyphomicrobiales; family Phyllobacteriaceae; genus Mesorhizobium; species Mesorhizobium sp. M3A.F.Ca.ET.080.04.2.1. The sequence goes on from NZ_CP034451.1 coordinate 1,953,527, forward strand.
ACGGCATCTTCACCTTCGGCGACGATGCCAAACAGGCTTACGACCGGATGATCCATTATGTGACCGCCGCCGAGGACTATGTCGCGAAGAACGGCAAGGCCAAGGCGGCAAAGGCGGCGCTGCCGGCGAAACTGGCCAGGCCGAGCGATATCGCGCCGATGCTGCGCGGCGCGGTGGCGGTTGCGCGCGGCGAAGGCCGCTTCGACCGCATGATCAGCGATTTCCGCACATCCGATGCGATCGTCGATTTCGTCAATTCGGCCGGGATCGCCGAGCTGGCCGGACGCGGCGTGTCGACGCCGGATCTTTCGATCCGCATCAAGACCGGGCCGATGGCTGTGCCGGCGCCAGACGCCGACGCGCTCGGCGACTACAAGGCCGTCATCCGAAGCCATGTCGAGGCTTTCGCCAAGGATTACCGCGCCTATTTCGAGGCCAATGACGCGCTCGACAACGTCAAGCGCACCATGCTCGACCCGATGCCGCGGCTGACGCTGGTCCCGGGCCTCGGCATGTTCGGTCATGGCCGCACATTGAAGGATGCCAAGATCGCCTCGGACATCGGCGAGATGTGGATCGAAGCGGTGCGCGGTGCGGAGGCCATCGGCCATTTCCAGCCGCTCTCCAAGGCCGACCTCTTCCCGCTCGAATACTGGTCGCTGGAGCAGGCCAAGCTCGCCTCCAACAAGCCGAAGCCGCTGACCGGCCAGATCGTGCTGATCACCGGCGGCGGCGGCGCGATCGGCGCCGCGACGGCCAAGCTCTTCGCCGCCAACGGCGCGCATGCGGTTGTCGTCGACCTCGATCCCGCCAAGGCCGCGGAGGCGGCAAAGGCGGCCGGAAACAATTCGATCGGCGTCGGCGCCGACATCACCAATCCGGCCGAGATGCGGGCTGCCTTCGACAAAGCGGTCGCGGTCTATGGCGGCGTCGACATCCTGGTCTCCAACGCCGGGGCTGCCTGGGAAGGACGGATCGGCGAGCTCGACGACGCCACCCTGCGCAAGAGCTTCGAGCTCAATTTCTTCGCCCATCAGTCGGCGGCGCAGAATGCGGTGCGCATCATGCTGGAACAGGGCACCGGCGGCGTGCTGCTTTTCAACACCTCCAAGCAGGCGATCAATCCCGGGCCGAAATTCGGCGCCTACGGCCTGCCGAAGGCCGCAACCTTGTTTTTGTCCAGGCAATATGCGCTGGACTATGGCGCGCATGGCATCCGCTCCAACGCGGTCAACGCCGATCGCATCCGCTCGGGTCTGCTGACCGACTTCATGATTGCCAGCCGCTCCGGCGCGCGCGGCGTGTCGGAGAAGGAATACATGTCCGGCAACCTGCTCGGACAGGAGGTGACGGCCGAGGACGTGGCGCAGGCCTTCCTGCATCAGGCGCTCGCCGATCGCACCACCGCCGACGTGACGACGGTGGACGGCGGGAATATTGCGGCGGCGCTGCGGTAGGCGTCGAAGCAGCACCCCAGCAAAAGAGCGGCCTCGAGCCGCTCTTTTCTTTTGCCGCCCCGCGCAATTGAAGGCCTGCGCTACCGCCCCTGCCCTGACCGGCCAAAATCCCGCTTCAATCTTTTCCTTGGGTCGACGGCTTGAATGCGAAACGGAATCTCGTATACGAGTATACGATATGCCTCTTCGCCGCCGCGGCGTCGGGGTCAGTTTCCAACCCCCGATCATTGGTGGAGATGTCCATGGCCACGAAAAGAATTCGCATCGGTGTGCTTTTCGGCGGACGCTCGGCCGAGCATGACGTGTCGGTGCTGTCGGCGACCAATGTGATGCGGGCGCTGGAGCCGGCGAAATACGATGCCGTTCCGATCTTCGTCACGCGCGAAGGCCAATGGCTGCTGAGCCGCTTCGAGCGTGGCGAGTTGGCGAAACCTTCGGCCGGCACGCAGGTCTGCCTGGTGCCGGGCGGACATGGACGGATGCTGGCAATCCCCGCGGACGGGCCGCCGCACGAACTGCCCGCGATCGACATCCTGTTTCCCGTCCTGCACGGCCTGCATGGCGAGGACGGCGCTGTGCAAGGGCTGGCGGAAGTGGCGCGCGTGCCGCTCGCCGGCTGCGGCATTGTGGGTTCGGCGACAGCCCTCGACAAGGATATCGCCAAGCGCTTGTTGAAGGCGGCGGGCCTGTCCGTCGCACGGTCTGTCACCATCCTGCGCGAGGCCGTGCCGGCCTTCGCCGAGATCGCGAACGCGCTCGCGCTTCCCGTCTTCATCAAGCCGGCCCGCCAGGGCTCGTCGGTCGGCGTCAGCAAAGTTTCCAGCGAAGCGGATTACGAAGCCGCGATCGCTGAGGGCTTCAGGCACGATGGCAAGCTGCTTGCGGAGGAGTTCATCCGTGGCCGCGAGATTGAATGCAGTGCGCTGGAGGATACGCAGGGAGGTCTCTTCATCTCCCGCCCCGGCGAAATCGTGCCGGCCGAAAGCCACGGCTTCTACAGCTACGACGCCAAGTATATCGACAAGGATGGAGCGGCGCTGAAGGTGCCGGCCGAACTGCCTGAAAGAGTTGAAAGCGACATCCGTGAGACGGCAGCGAAGGCGTTCCGTGCGCTGGGCTGCGACGGCATGGCCCGCGTCGACTTCTTTGTGAAGCCGGACCTGACGCTCCTGATCAACGAACTCAACACGATTCCCGGCTTCACCGACATCAGCATGTACGCCAAGGCGATGGCGGCGAGCGGCGTCAGCTATCCGGACGTCATCGACCGGCTGGTGGCGCATGGGCTCTCCCGCGCCGCGCGATCGGCCTGAGGACCGAAGAAGCAAAAAGAGCGGCCCCGGAGCCGCTCTTTTCATTGCCATCGCAAGCGATGTTACTTCGCGTTCGGGTTCGGCATCCAGGCCGGCATCGCGACGTCGGCATGGGCGAATTGCGGCAGCTTGGCCGACAGATCCTCCATGTTCTTGATGTCCTTGTCGATCAGCTCCTTCTGGGTGATCAGCGTCGGCGGCACGATGACATTGTGGCCGGGATCCTCACCGGCGAGCAGCTGCGCCAGCGCGCGGACGGAAACCTGGCCGACCACGGCCGGGTTGGTGGCGGCGGTGGCGGCCCAGGCGCTGTCGGGCTCGCGCATCGCGGCAATATCCGAAGTCGAGATGTCGGCCGAGTAGATCTTGATGTCCTTGTTCAGGCTGGCCTCGTCGACGGCAATCTTCACGCCCTTTGCGAACTCGTCATAGGGCGCGAACATCACCTTGATGTCGGGATGCGCCTGCAGCACCGAGCGCGCCTGGTTGGCGACGGAATTGGCGATCGGGTTGTCGAGCGTACCGAACATGGCGACCTCGCTGATGCCCGAATGCTTCTTCTTCACGTCCACCCAGGTCTCGTTGCGGCGGTCGAGCGGCGCGATGCCTGCCACGTAGACGTAGCCGGCCTTCCAACTCTCGCCATTGTCTTTGACCGCCTGCTCGAGCGCCAGGCGCGCGAGGTCGCGGTCGGACTGCTCGATCTGCGGGATCTTCGGGTTCTCGACATTGACGTCGAAGGCCACGACCTTGATGCCGGCATCAACCGCGCGCTGGGCGGCGTCCTTCATCGATTCCGTCAGGCCGTGCTGGATGATGATGCCCTGCACGCCGAGTGCGATGGCCTGGTCGACCATGTCGGCCTGGAGCGCCGCGTCCTGGCGGCTGTCCAGCACGCGCAAATCGATGCCGAGCGCCTTGGCCTGCGCCTCGACGCCGGAGAGATAGGCCTGGAAGAAGTCGCCGGTCGAGAGATAGCGCACGAGGGCGACCTTGACGCCGGGCTTGTCGAAGGGCGCCGGACGATCCGCTGCCAATGCGGTGCCCTGCATCAGCAGCGCCGCGCCCGCAAGGCCGAGTGCGGCCTTTCCGAAAAGTCTTCTTGTGATGCTCACTTCGTTTTCCTCCGTTGTTTTGTTCAATCTGCCCCGGTCGAAAACTATCTCTTGCCCCTGCCGGAAAGGGCGAAGGTGAAGACAAGGGCGACGACGAGAACCGCGCCCTTGACGAAATCCTGCGTGTAGTAAGGGGCGTTCATCATCGTCAGGCCTTGCAGGAGGACGCCGACGAAGACCGCGCCTACGGCCGTGCCGAAGGCGTTGGGCTTGGCGGCGCCGAGCACCGCGTAGCCGATGAGTGCGGCGGCGACAGCGTCGAGCAAGAGATTATTGCCCGAGGCGATATCGCCGCGTCCAAGCCGGGCGGCGAGCAAAATCCCGCCGATCGAGGCAAAAACTCCCGAAATGACATAGGCCCAGATCTTGTATGCCTTGACAGGCGCGCCGGCGAGTTCGGCCGCGCGCTCGTTGGACCCGACCGCGTACATCATGCGGCCGAAACGGGTGTATTCGAGGAAGAACCAGATCACCACCGCAAGCATGATCAGCACCACCACCGAGACCGGGATGAGGTTCGGGATGAAGAAGTCGATGCGGTGACGGCCGAGCGCCAGGAAGGCCTCGGTGAACTTGCCGTTGGCGACCGAGCCGTCGGGCATGGTCATCCCGGTGGCGATCGAACGGCCCTCGGTCGGGATGCGCTGCAGGCCAAGCAGCAGGAACATCATGCCGAGCGTCGCGAGCAGGTCCGGCACGCGCATGTAGACGATCAGCCAGCCATTGATCAGGCCGACGGCGACGCCAATGACTAGGCAGGCAATGACGGCGACAACGGCGTTCTGCTCCAGCACCACCATGGCATAGGACGCCGCCATCATGGCGCTGGTGGCCACCGACCCGATCGACAGGTCGAAGCCGCCGACGACAAGTGTCGCGGTGACGCCGAGCGCCAGCACGCCGGTGATCGCCACCGACTGGAAGATGAAGACCGCACTCTGCGGCGAGACGAACCCGTCGGCGGCGATCGCGAAATAGGCGATCAGCCCGAAGAGCAGGACGATGAAGCCATAGCGGATGGCATAGTCGCGCAATGTCATCGAACGCTCCCGCGCAGTTGCCCTCTCCGCCAAACTGGAACTCATGCCTGCACTCCAAATCTCGTCATCCGGCGATCTCACGCGGCGCTGTGAAGCGGCCCGCCGGCCACCTCCGCCAGCAGGCGGTCGAGGTCGATATCGGCATTCCTGTGCTCGCCGACAATGGTGTGTTCGGACATCACCAGAATGCGGTCGGCGGTCTCCAGCGCCTCGTCGAGCTCGGTGACGAAGAGAAGCGTAGCGCGGCCGTCGGCGCTTGCCCGCAACTTCGCGGCGATGTCGCGCCTGGCCGAAATGTCGACGCCCTGGAACGGCTCGTCGAGGATGAACAGCCGCGAGGCCTGCGACATCCAGCGCCCCACCATCACCTTCTGCTGGTTGCCGCCCGAAAGCGCCGACAGCTCGTCCTTCTCGGAGCGGCAGACGATGCCGAGCTCGACGATCTGGCGGCGCGCCACAGCGCGTTCGGCGCGCTTCTTCATGACTCCGAGGCCCGACATGCGCTTGAGGAACGGCAGGCTGATGTTGCGCTCGATGTTGAAGCCGCTGACGATGCCGCTGGCTGCGCGATCCTTGGCGACGAGGTAGACGCCGGCGGCGATCGCGTCGCGCGCCGACTGAGGCGCGTAGGACTTGCCGTCCATATGCATGGCGCCGGCAAGCGGGCTGCGCACGCCGAACAAGGTTTCGGCAAGCGCTGTCTTGCCGACGCCGACCAGGCCGGTGATCGCCACCACCTCGCCGGCGCCGAGCGTCATCGAGATCGGCTTCGATCCTTGCGCGATCTGCAGGCCTTCGGCGCGGAAAACCGCGCGCGCCGAGCTTCTGGCAACGACCCGGTCGAGATGGATCTTGCGGCCGAGCATGGCGTTGACGGCGCCTTCATAGTCGAGCGGCTTCGTGTCGAAGACGCCGGAGATGACGCCGTCGCGCTTCGAGACGATGCGGTCGGCAAGCCGCCTGATGTCCGACATGCGATGCGAGATGTAGAGAATGGCGACGCCCTGCCCGCGCAGCCGGTCGATCAGCGAAAACAACCGGTCGGCCTCGGCGCTCGACAGCGAGGAGGTCGGTTCGTCGAGGATCAGCACCTTGGGCCGATGCGCCATCGCCCGGGCGATCGCCACCATCTGGCGGTCGGCGAGCGAAAGGTCGGCAACGCGTGCCCTGAGATCGATCGCCAGCCCCATGCGGTCGGCAACGGCCCTGGCCTCAGCACGAACATTGGCGGGCTTGAACAACAGCGAGGCGCCCTTGCCGCTCAGCCTGTCCAGCGTCAGATTGGTGGCGACGTCGAGATCGGCCACCACGCCGTCATTGATGTTCTGATGCACGGTGACGACGCCCGCGCGGATGGCCTCTGCCGGCGTCTTCGGGTCAAAGGCCACACCGGCGAGCCGCATCGTGCCGCCGTCGCGGTCGTAGACACCGCTGACGATCTTGACCAGGGTGGACTTGCCGGCGCCGTTGGCGCCCATCAGCACGATCACTTCACCGGCGAACAGCTCGAGCGAGACGCCGCCAAGCACCTCGTTGTGGCCGAAGGATTTCCTCAGGCCCTCCACACGGAACACGGCGTCTGCGCCCATTCGTTCCTCCCTGACGTCGACGCTATGGGCTCGCTCGGCAATTGTCAACACGATTGACAATTGACAAAGCGCTACCTAGCTTGGCCCCGCCGCCATGGCTCCGCTATCGTTGGAAGACATGAGCAGGAGGGTGAGGATGACCGAGACGAGGCCTTTCGAAGCATTGTCGGTGGAGACGCTGGCGAGCCGCCTTGGCGAGAACGAAGCGCTGACCGAGCGGATCGGTAGCGATGCCGGCCAGTGGAAAGTGCGCGAAGTCGGCGACGGCAATCTGAACCTCGTCTTCATCGTCGAGGGCGACAAGGGCGCCGCCGTGGTCAAGCAGGCGCTGCCCTATGTGCGGCTGGTCGGCGACAGCTGGCCGTTGCCGTTGAAGCGCTCCTTCTTCGAATATCATGCGCTGACCAGGCAGGAGGCGCGGGCGCCGGGCTCGGTACCGGCGATCTACCATTTCGACGAGACCCAGGCGCTGATCGTCATGGAGTATCTGTCGCCGCACATCATTCTCAGGCGCGCGCTGATTGAAGGACGCGAGCTGCCGAACATCGCGCTCGACATCGGCCTGTTCATGGCCCGCACGCTGTTTCGCGGCTCCGACCTGTCGATGGCGGCAAAGGAGCGCAAGGCCGATCTCGCTTTGTTCGCCGACAATGTCGAGCTCTGCGACATCACCGAGAACCTGGTGTTCTCCGACCCCTATTTCGATGCCAGCATGAACCGGCACACCAGCCCGCAGCTTGACGGCCTGGTGGCCGAGCTGCGCGCCGACCGCAACCTCAAGGTCGAAGCGCAGCGGCTGAAGCACCTTTTCGCCGCCAATGCCGAGACGCTGCTGCATGGCGACCTGCATTCCGGTTCGATCATGGTCACCGACACGGAAACCCGTATGATCGATCCGGAATTCGCCTTCTACGGCCCGATCGCCTTCGACGTCGGCATGCTGCTCGCCAATTTCTGGATGGCCTTCTTCTCTCAGCGCGGTCATGAGGAAAAAGGCAGCCGGGACTCGATGCGCGCCTACCTGCTCAAGGTCACCGCCGAGACCTGGGCCATCTTCCGCGCCGAGTTCTCGCATCTGTGGCGGACAGAACGCACCGGCATGCTCTACCAGAGGAGCCTGTTCGAGGATCAGGGCGACCGGCTCGGCTCGGAGCAGGCGCTCGACCACATGCTGTCGGGCATCTGGACCGACCTGCTCGGCTTTGCCGGCATCGAGGTGCACCGGCGCATACTCGGCCTCGCGCATAACGCCGATTTCGAGACCATTGCCGACGCGGATCTGCGCGCCACATGTGAGGCCAAGGCGCTACGCTTCGGCCGCCATATCGCCGTGAACCGGCGCCGGATCCACATCATCGACGAGGTCAACAATCTGGCCGCGCTGATCGAACAGGAGAGCGGAATTTGAACGTCGGCGACCGCCACTACCGCACGATCTGGCTGAGCGACGACAAATGCTCGGTCGAGATCATCGACCAGCGCTGGCTGCCGCACGAGTTCCGCATCGAGCGGATCGGAACCGTCGCCGGCATCGCAACCGCCATCCGCGACATGTGGGTGCGCGGCGCCCCGCTGATCGGCGTCACCGCCGCCTACGGCGTCGCCATCCAGATGAGGGACGATGCGTCGGACGAAGCACTCGACGCGGCGTGGGAAACCCTGCACGAGACGCGGCCGACGGCGATCAACCTGCGCTGGGCGCTGGACGAGATGAAACGCTTTTTGAAACCGCTCGCGCCCGAACAGCGCGCCGAGGCCGCCTATCGGCGCGCCGCCGAGATCGCCGACGAGGATGTCGGGCTGAACCGCGCCATCGGCGAGAACGGGCTTGCCATCATCAAGGAGATCGCGGCGCGCAAGCAGCCGGGCGAGACCGTCAACATCCTGACCCATTGCAATGCCGGCTGGCTGGCGACGGTCGACTACGGCACCGCTACCGCGCCGATCTATCTGGCGACCGAGGCCGGCATTCCCGTGCATGTCTATGTCGACGAGACCAGGCCGCGCAACCAGGGCGCCCAGTTGACGGCCTGGGAGATGGCCGGCCACGGGGTGCCGCACACGTTGATCGTCGACAATGCCGGCGGCCACCTGATGCAGCACGGCGACATCGACATGGTGATCGTCGGCACCGACCGCACCACCGCCAATGGCGACGTCTGCAACAAGATCGGCACCTATCTCAAAGCGCTCGCCGCCGCCGACAACGACGTCCCCTTCTACGTCGCGCTCCCCTCGCCCACCATCGACTGGACGGTCGGCGACGGGCTTGCCGAGATTCCGATCGAGCAGCGCTCCGGCGACGAAGTCTCGCTGGTCTGGGGCAAGACGGCCGACGGCAAGGTCGCGCAGGTGCGCGTCTCGCCCGACACGACGCCGGCGGCCAACCCCGCCTTCGACGTGACCCCGGCGCGGCTGGTCACCGGCCTGATCACCGAGCGCGGCGTGGCGAACGCCTCGCGCGAGGCCCTGAAGGCGATGTTTCCCGAGCGCGGCTGAGCGCTTTCGGCGAAATTTGTCACCGGTTACCGGGCAAACGCGCGGCAACGCGCCTCATGGCCGGCATTTCCATCATTCCGTAACAAGAGTTGCTTCGGCGAAGGTTGCGGTCCAGCGGGATTCCGGCCAGAAGCATCCGGCCGGCCGACGAGCGGACGGCCTATGAACACAGGCTCGAAACCAGCTTACGGGAGACTATTGGGTGGCTCGCATCACATTGAGACAATTGCTCGACCATGCCGCCGAACACGGCTATGGCGTGCCTGCCTTCAACATGAACAACATGGAACAGGGGCTCGCCATCATGGAGGCGGCCGAGGAGACCAAGTCGCCGGTCATCCTGCAGGCCAGCCGCGGCGCGCGCGCCTACGCCAATGACGTGGTGCTGGCCAAGCTGATCGATGCGCTGGTCGAGATCCACCCCGACATTCCAGTCTGCATGCATCTCGACCATGGCAACAACGAAGCGACCTGCGTCACCGCGATCCAGTACGGCTTCACCTCGGTGATGATGGACGGCTCGCTCAAGGAAGATGGCAAGTCGCCGGCCGACTATGCCTATAATTCCGGCATCACCCGGCGCGTCGTCGACATGGCGCATTGGGGCGGCGTCTCGGTGGAAGGCGAGATCGGCGTTCTCGGCTCGCTGGAGAGCGGCGGCGGCGAGCAGGAAGACGGCCATGGCGTCGAAGGCGAAATCAGCCACGATCAGTTGCTCACCGACCCGGTGCAGGCCGAGCAGTTCGTGCGCGACACGCATGTCGACGCGCTGGCGGTCGCCATGGGCACCAGCCACGGCGCCTACAAATTCTCGCGCAAGCCGGACGGCGCGGTGCTGGCCATGAACGTGATCGAGGAGATCCACCGCCGCCTGCCCAACATGCATCTGGTCATGCACGGCTCGTCATCGGTGCCGGAAGAGCTGCAGGAGATCATCAACAAGTATGGCGGCCAGATGAAGCCGACCTGGGGCGTGCCGGTCGAAGAAATCCAGCGCGGCATCAAGCACGGCGTGCGCAAGATCAACATCGACACCGACAACCGCATGGCACTGACCGGCGCGATCCGCAAAGTGCTGACCGAGAACCCCAGCGAGTTCGACCCGCGCAAATATCTGACGCCGGCTATGGCCGCCATGAAGAAGCTCTGCAAGGAGCGCTTCGAGCAGTTCGGCACCGCGGGCAACGCGCCGAAGATCAAGCCGATCCCGCTGTCGGACATGGCCAAGCGCTACAAGTCGGGCAGCCTCGATCCGAAATTCGGCTAAGCGACCATCTCCCGCGACCGGCTGACCTCGGTCGCGGGAAGCCTATCCGCTTCCTTGGCGGCGCGCATCGCTGCCAGGTGAAGAGCCGTTTGCGAAGCCGAAGGGCGTCGCAGCGGAACCATCGGCGGTCAAGCTAAGTTGAACAGTCCAGACGCAACGGAGGGCGCGGCTGCGCTGCCCTGACGGACGATGTTCGACCCGCTTTGCTGCGACATGCCGCTTCACCCGACCTGGCCGGACCTCGTCGCGCGGCTGCTGCTCACATTGCTGGCCGGTTTCCTGATCGGCCTGAACCGCGAGGCGCGCGGCCATTCGGCAGGGCTGCGGACGACCATTCTCGTCGGCCTTGCCGCCGCCGTTGCCATGGTGCAGGCCAACATGCTGCTCGACGTCGTCGGCAAGGGTCCGGATTCGTTCGTGCGCATGGATGTGATGCGCTTTGCGCTCGGCGTGCTCACGGGCGTCGGCTTCATCGGCGGCGGCGCCATCCTGCGCCGCGGCGACCTCGTCACCGGCGTCACCACCGCCGCGACCATGTGGATCATGACGATGATCGGGCTCGCCTTCGGTGGGGGCCAGTACGGCCTCGGCGCGACCGCGACGGTGCTGACGCTGGTGACGCTGCAGGCGTTGAAATGGGTCGATCTGCAGATTTCCCGCGACCACAAGGCGATCGTCTCGGTCTCATGGCCGAAGAGTTCACCACCCGATCTTCAAGAAATGGTGCAGCCACTCGGTTACACCGCCCGCTTCGTCGGCATGGAGCACAATGCCAGCCGCGACAGCTTCGTATATTCCTTCAAGCTCGAGTGGAAGCAGCCCGATGCGCTCGAACCGGCGACGGACGTGCTCGCAGTGATCGGCCAACATTGCTCGGTCGAGCGGTTCGAAATGATCGGCGAGAAGCCGTCCTGAGCCAGCCCCAAATTCGCCCAAGCTACTCGGCCGCGTTTGGCGTTTCGGCGTCGGCGCGAACGAGCTTGATATCCGCGCCCGCCGCCCAGGCGCCGATATCCTCGCGGCGCAGTGCGGCCGCCATCATGTCGGGGAAATGGTCCGGCGTGCAGGCAAAGACCGGGATGCCGAGCGCCGCCACCGAACCGGCCATGGAAGGATCGTATCCGGGCCGGCCCTGGTCGGTGAGCGCCAGCAGCACCACGACATTGACGCCCGACCGCACCAGCATGGCCAGTCGGCGAAGCAGTTCCTGGCCGTTGCCGCCTTCATAGAGATCGGTGATCAGTATGAAATGAGCCTTGGTCGGCCGCTCGATGCGCTCGGCGCAATAGGCCACCGCCTGGTTGATGTCCGTGCCGCCGCCCAGCTGGACGCCAAACAGCACCTCGACCGGATCGCTGAGCTCTTCCGTCAGGTCAACGATGGCGGTGTCGAAGCAGACCAGCTTGGTGCGCACCACCGGCAGCGAGGCCATGACCGCAGCAAAGATCGAGGCGTAGATGACCGAGCTCGCCATCGAGCCTGACTGGTCGACGCAGAGCGTCACTTCGTCGAGATCGACCAACCGGCGCTGGCGGCGCATGAAGCCGACCAGCTTTTCCGGCACCACGGTCTTGTGCTCCGGCTGGTAGTGGCGAAGGTTCGCGGCGATGGTGCGCGGCCAGTCGATGTCGCGTTGCCGCGGCCGGTTGGTGCGCCTGGAGCGGTCGAGAGCGCCGCGTATCGCTTCGGCTGTCTTCTGCTCGAGCCGCTGCATCAGCTTGGCGACAATGTCGGAAATGATCGAGCGGGCGATGTCCTTGGTCTTGTCCGGCATTGCCGAGCGCAGCGAGACCAGATCGGCAACGAGATTGACGTCGGCCTCGATCGCCTTGAGGAATTCCGGCTCCATCAGCATCTGCTTCAGGTTCAGCCGCTCGAAGGCGTCCTTCTGCACGATCTGGACGACCTGCTCGGGGAAGAAAGAGCGTATGTCGCCCATCCATTGTGCAACACGCGGCGCCGAGCGGCCGAGTCCCCCGCGCCGCTTGCGCGGGTCGCCGGCGGTGTCGCCGCTGCCGTCGCCGTAAAGCGCATCGAGTGCCGCCGAAAGCTTGCGGTCTTCCGCCGACAGCGCCGACGAAGTCTCATCGTCGGCACCGATCGCCAGCCGCCAGCGGCGCTCCCGCGGCCCTTCCGTCGGATCGAGGTCCGGCGCAATCGATTCCTCATCCATTGGCGGCCTCCCCTGCAAACAGCTTGCCCAGAAGACTAAAATGCCGGCGCCAGGCCTCGCCGCCGTCGGGCACCGGCGTCAGCCCGGCGGGCAGGCTTGCTCTTTTGCCAAGCACGGCCTCGATCAGGCGACGGCGCTCCATGCTGTCCAGGTTGGAAAAGACGCGGCGCAGCAACGGCAAATGCGCTACGAATGCCTCCTCGTCCAGCAAAGCCAGCCACGCATCGACGGCGCCGCGCAGGCCTTCGTCATAGATCAGCCTCTGGCCGGCGCCGCTGAAGAAGCGCTCGAAGAAGGCAGCGGCATCGGCGATCGGCGTTCCGGGCGACAGGCGCATCCCCAGCAGGTCGGCCGCGGCTTCAGCGGACAGCAGACCGGCCTCGTAGAGCAGATGCGCGGCGCAGCCGGCGACGAGCGCCGTCGAGCGCGACGAATCGAGCACGGCCGCCAGGCCGTTGCGCCAAGCCTCCAGGACATGCTCGTCCGGCTCCACCAGCCTGATCGCCTCGTCGGCCTTGCGCATCGCCCCCATGAGCGCGCCTGCAGCCTGCGCGTCGAGATCGCGGGCGGCGTAGGGCAGCGCGATCGAACCCTCGATGATCAGCCGCTCCAGCAGGCCGGCGAGGCGCTCCGTCTCTGTCTTGCGCGCTTCGCCGTAGCGGATGATGTCGGCGAGCGGCGGCACCGAGGCCAGGAGTTCCAGACATTCGCTGCTGTGCGCTGCCTTTTCCTCGAGTGCAGCGAGGCCGGCCGCGGACGCCTCGCTCAGCGCGGCGGTGATGGCGCCCTGGACCAGCGTGGCAAGCGTATCGAGCGTCGGAGCAGCGCCGATCATCTGGATCAGGCGACCGTTGGCGGCCTTCTCGATCGTCGGGCCATAAACCAGGTTCTCCACCAGGCGAACGGCATATTCCGGCTGCCAGGCCAGCATCCAGCGCTCGCGGAAGGTGCCACGGCTGCGGCCGGTATCCGTCAGCTTGCCCCAGTTCACGCCAAGCACGTTCAGCCGGTGCAGCAGCGTCGATCGGAAGAGCCCGCTTTCGCTGCGCAGGTCGACGGAGAGTTCCCGCTCCAGCGCTTCGGGCTTCAGCCGGGCCGCTTTCTGGTTCCTTTGCAAATCGTCGATCAGCGGCGCGAGCGGCGTATCGGGCGGAATCTCGCCGACATCGGCGCCAAGCAGCAGCTCCGCCTCGACCATCTTCCACAGCAAGGCCTCGCCGTTGAAGAGGGCGGCGATCGATGCGTCTCGCAGTTCCTCGAAACCCGGCTTCGGCCGTTCGCGTATGGCCGCCAGCGCCCGCGCCAGGCGTTCGGCTTCGATGAGCGAGGCGGTCGAGATCATATGGCCCCTGGCCCGCAGCACCGCGGCGATCCGCGCCAGCCACAGGACCGAGGCGTCGTCCTGCCCCCGCGCCTGCCACAGGTGCTTGCACCAGCCGGGCGCGAGGACGCCGGCGCCGTAGCCATAGCCCAGCGCCAGGCGCGGTCCGGTCCATGGCGCGAAGGTCATCGTGGTCTTGCGCCGGCCGATGCCCTTGAGCAGCGCCTGGTCGCTTTTTTGCGTATGCGCCGCCTGCAAGGCCGGCACATGCCAGGCGCCGCAGACGACCGCGAGCGGACCGTCGAATTCCTTCCGCGCGGCGGCGATCTCCAGCCGCATATGCGCTTCACGCATGGCCTCGAACTTGCCGATCGAAGCCTCGCCGTGGCGCAGCGTCGTCATCGCTTCCGCGATGGCCGCGAAGATCGGGCCAGGTTCGGGATTCTGCTCGATGACGTCCGACCACCAGCTTTCGCCGTCCTCATAGCCTGCGGCGCGCGCCAACATGCCGATCGGATCATGGACGGGCGATATTTCTTCGCCCGGTGCCGTGCCATCAGCTTCCGCCGCATCGGCATCTGCCGGATTGTCAGGCGCCATCTCGGCCAGGCGCGCCGCGGACGGCAGGTCGATGAAGCGCAACGCCGCCTTGTTGGCGACGGCCCAAAGCGCTGCCTGATACTCCGGCGAGAATTCGGCGAAGGGCCAAAAGCTGGTCGCGGCGGGATCGTCCTCCGGATAACAGAGCAGCGCCACCGGCGGCTTCATGTCGGGGCTGGCGAGCAGCGGCAGCAGCGGCGAAGCGTCCGTCGGCCCTTCGATCAGCACGGCGACCGGCTGCAATTCCTGCAACGCCTTGACCAGGCTTTCGGCGGAGCCTGGCCCATGATGGCGGATGCCGAAATAGCTGATGCCGCCCTGGGTCATGGTTCAGATGGCCGCGTTGAGCGCCGCATAATAGCCGGCATAGTCCGGCCGCTTCTTCAGCACCGTCTCGAGATATTCCTCCAGCACGATCTTGTCCTGGACCGGATCCTTGACGATCGCGCCGACGAGGCTGGGCGCAAGGCCCTCGGCGTGCAGCTTGCCGCCGTCGAACCACGCTGCCTGGCTGAGGCCGCCGATCATGGTGGCAATCGCCTCGGCGGTGGAGAGCGAGCCTGACGGCGTTTTCAACGTCACCTTGCCGTCTGATGTCGCGCCGGAGCGCAGCTCGCGGAAGATGGTGAGCACGCGGGCGATCTCCTCGCCGACATTCTTCGGCACCGGCAGATCCAGTCCCCCTGCCATCTCGCCGACGCGCCTGGAGACGATGGAGACTTCTTCCGCCATGTCGTCCGGCAGCGGCAGCACCACGACGTTGAAGCGCCGCTTCAGCGCCGAAGACAGCTCGTTGACGCCCTTGTCGCGGTTGTTGGCGGTGGCGATGATGTTGAAGCCGCGCTGGGCATAGATCGAGGTGTTCAGCTCCGGCACCGGCATCATCTTTTCGGACAGCACGGTGATCAGCGTGTCCTGCACGTCGGAGCCCATGCGGGTCAGCTCTTCGAGGCGGCAGAGCTTGCCTTCCTGCATGGCGCGGTAGAGCGGCGTCGGCACCAGCGCCTCCTGGCTTGGGCCCTTTGCCAGCAGTTGGGCATAGTTCCAGCCGTAGCGGATCTGGTTCTCGTCGGTGCCCGCGGTGCATTGCACGATCAGCGTCGAGTTTCCCATGATGGCGCCGGCGAGATGTTCCGAGACCCAGGACTTCGCCGTTCCGGGAACACCGAGCAGAAGCAGAGCCCGATCGGTCGCGAGCGTGGCGATCGCGGTTTCCATCAGTTGTCGGCGGCCGACATATTTCGGGGTGATGAGCGTGCCGTCGCTCGCCTTGCCGCCCATCAGATAGGTCAGCACGGCCTTGGGCGACAGGCTCCAGCCGGCAGGCTTCTGGCGGTCGTCGCCGCGGGCGAGCGCCTGCAGTTCGGAGGCGTAGAGCTGCTCGGCCGGAAGGCGGATGGCTGCGTTCATGCGATCTTCTCCGGGTTGATCATCTGACGATTTGGGAAGGATTTTCGGCCAGTGCCGCATTGAGGCGCAGCAGGCCAAGCGATGGCGAGGCGGGCGGCAGGCCGGCTGCAACTAAATCTTCGATCAGTCTCGTCGCAGCTGTTGCGGTAGCAAGAAAGCCCATTATCTCGAGGAAGTCGTGAACTCCTTGCCGCATGGCATCGTCGTTTCCACCAATGATGGAACGCAACGCTGGGAGCACTTGCCCATTCGTCAGGTCGTCCCAGTCCAGCCAGCCAGCGTCGAGGTTTTCCGCCAGATTGAGCATTCCGAGGTAGTTCGCCTGCTTAAGGATCAACCGGACCAGCACACGTTTTCGGCGATTGTCCAAGCGCGGCGTCAATTGAAGCGCGCGAAACACATGCTTGCCACCTTCGGCGACAAGCATGTCGGCCATATGCGCCACCGCAGTGTCGCTGCCGGAGGCGGCTACCATGCGCGAGAGAAGGATATCGGCATTGTGGTCGGTGCCGAACTGCCAGCCGGTGATGAAGTCGACCTCCGTGACCCCGAACCGGGCAGCGAGATCGACCAGATTGCAGAGCTCGAACAACTCGGCGCGCCGCTGCTCCTGCGCATGCGATTTGGTCTTCACCGGGCCGAATGTGATGCGGCGGCGGATGAAGCCGGCCTTGCCTTCCTCAATGAAGCCGGCAAGTTCGGTGACTGGAACGTCAGGCCCAGCCTCGCCATGTTCGCCCAGCATCGCCAACATGCGGCCCGCCAGTTCGCGGACTTTGCCGGAGCGGTCGGTGGCAAGGCTTTTCAGGAATGGCGCATCGTCGGGACCGAGGCCGATGCGCAAGAGCTCGACCAGCGACAGCCTGACTTCGGCCGATTCAGCCGATGCCTTGGCTTCGATCAGCAGCCGGGCGGCGGCCGGATCGCTCCGGCGCATCGCGGCCAGCGCGACGCGCCGAGCGGCGGGGTAGAAGTCGGCCCAGTTTCCGGCGCTCAGCTTCTCATGCGAGCCATGCCGTTCCTGTTCGGCGCTTGTCTGCCAATCGATCCACGGCGCATAGACGTCCGGGGCGTTCTGATCAGATGCTGCGGGTATCCAGTCCATCGGATGCGTGACGTAGCCGCGGCTGGCCACCAGCTTGACCACCAGCGTCTTGCGCCTGGCATCCGCTGCTTGCCTCAGCGCCGCCCGCAGCAGCGGGCGCAGCCGATCGGGAAGCCTCGGCAGCGCGAGCACGGGCAATGGCGGGCGACGCTTCAAGGTCTTGGGTGCGGCCGGCCGAAGCGCGACGTCCAGCGCCTGCGCGGCGATCGCCAGAAGCCGCCGCTCCTGTTCGTCCGGCGTCGCGGCAGCCGCGACATGCTTCCATTCGATCGGGGCCAGTTCGAAAACCGCGCCACCCGAAATCCAGCCGTCGCGCAGCCTCGCCAGCCCTGCCTGCTCCAGCTCGTTCATGACAGATCGAGCCTCCCGATGTTGCTTTGCGACGCCAGCAGCTCGAGCCTGGCGCCATTCCAGAGTGCGGCGGTGGCTGTGAGTTCGATGCCGAGCAGGGTGTGGTTGACCGTGCCCTCCACGGGCAGGGCGATGGCGCTCGGACCGCTTCCCGCCTGCCACCAGACACCGTCTCTTTCATCCGTCAGAATGGCGCCAGCCGGCAGGATGACCGGGCACTCGGAGAGCCAGGGCGCATTGTCCTGGAAGGTCGAATACGCCTGCAGCGGATCGCCGGCAGCGCCCTGGCTAAAAACGGGCCACGCTGCCCCTGAGGTCACATCCCCCAGTCGTTCCGCCACCAGCGCCCGCAGCGGATTGCGGGAGGGATAGAACACGAGCCTCGCCTTGAACCGATCACCGGGCGCAAAAGCGCCAGACCGCCGGCCGGCCGAGGCTGGGAAGAAGTCGAGCAGAACGGCGAAGCGCGGCGTCGGGCTCTGCAGATCGAGCAGCCAGGTCGCGTGGCTGACCAGACCATCGCGGCGGGTCTCGATCTTCTCGCCGAGCACCTCCCAGTCGCTCTCGACCTGCACGGCATCCGGATTGGCGAGGATCTGCTCGCGGGTCTCCGATGTCGAAACCAGGCGTTTCAGCTCGGCGTCGTCGGGCGCGGCGCGCCATGCCTTGGCAAGCAGCACCAGTTTGCCGAGCTCACGGATCGCGGCATCGGGCCGTTCCTCGCTGCGCAGCGTCATCAGCCGCGCAGGCAGCTCGTCGATGCGGCCCGCAAGCGCGGTCGCCTTGAGGTCGACAAGCCGTGCGGCGATGCGACGGCAGCGCTCGCTGCACGCCTCGACAAACCCGGCAAGGCCGAGCCGAAGCTGGTCGGCAATCCACTGGTCGAGCTCGTCGAGCGCGGCCGAAACCGCGCTGCGCGTGTCCTCGGCCCGCTTGCGCTGAGCTGCTTCGCGGCGTTCGGCAGCTGCGGCGTCTTCAACGGGATCGCTCTGCTCGGGCCGCGACGCCTCGTCGATGCTTTTGACTTGCGAATCGGCCGCCGTCTGCGTCGGCTGCGGACTGGGCTTGCGACGCCGGCCAAGCCAGTCATTCACCCACTCCGGCGTCTGATCAACACGATCGAAGCTGGCGGGCGCCGTGGCGCCGATCCACGCCAATGCAAGAATGTGCTTGCACGGAAACTTTCTCGACGGACAGGTGCATTTGTTGCCGTGATCGCGGAGGTCGAACACGACGCGGTAGGGATTGGACCCCGAGCCCTGGCATTCGCCCCAGACGAGCCCCAGCTGTTCGTTCGTCTCGAGCCGGGGCCAGTTCGACCGCTTGGTCAGCTTGGCCGCGGCGGCAAGCGATGCCTGGTCGGGCGCGAGCGCCTCGATCGTTTTCAAGTCCAGCTGCAAGCCGCGCCCTCACCCCCGAAGCATGACGTCGCAAGATAGATAACTGTTTGCGGCGCGCTGGTGTAGCTCCAGCAACGGCAAAGTTGGCACGTTGTCTAACGTTTCGTTGCCGTGGCGAACTGACGGGCCAACCGTTGATACGCCTTCACGCGCTAGCAGCCGTCGACCGAGCGGGGCTGTCTGATGAGGAATTTTCTGACTCAAAGAAAAAGGCCGGGCGCGAAAAGCGGCCCGGCCAAAAATGAAGGTCATAACCTTCAGAGGGGAACATCGTCCGGCGCAATGGGAGGAGAACGCCAGACGATGCCCTCTATTTGGGGCGTGAGCGGTGTATTTTCCACGAACGAAATTCCAAAAACTGACGCGAAGGTGAAAAAAAATCGCTCGCAGGAAGCAAATCTTCAGCCGGCGGCCGCGGCGTTCTCGAGGAGATCGGCATAGTGCCGCCGCGCCACGTCGGGATGGGATCTCAGCCGGCTCTTCAGCACATTGGTGCCGACATTGCGAAACAGCGGGTTGTCCGGATCACTTGCCTGGCCGCGCGCTTCAGCCGCCAGTTCCTCCGGCAAATCGAGCAGCGGGATCGTCGCGTCGAGCCGGGCGCTGAAGAAGAACGGAACCGAAATCCGCTCCACCCCGGCCGGCGGCGTGATGACGCGGTGGACCGTTGCCCTCAGATAGCCGTTGGACGCCAGTTCGAGCAGTTCGCCGATATTGACCACCAGCGTCTGCGGGATCGGATCGACGTCCACCCAGCGCCCGTCATACTCGACCTGCAGGCCCTTGTTCTCGTCCTGCAGAAGCAGGGTCAAGAAGCCGCCGTCCTTGTGAGCGCCGACGCCCTGGTCGCCGCCGGTGGCATCGCGGCCTGGGTAACGAACGATCTTCATGCGGTGATTGGGCTCGCCGCGGTAGATCGGATCGAAGGCATCCTCCGCCTGGTCCAGGGAGAGCGCAAAAGCCTTGAGCAGGCGGATCGCCACCTCCGTTGCCTTGGCCTGCCAGGCAAGCAGCGCCGGCTTCAGGTCGGGAAGTGCCGCCGGCCACTGGTTCGGGCCCTGCAGGCGCGTCCAGGCAGGCACGCCGGGCCCTTGCGGGATCGGCGCGCGCTCGACGCCTATGTCAAGCTGCTCACGCCAGTCCGCCTTGCCCTTGGTCAGTTCGCCGCCGGCACGGGTATAGCCGCGGAACTGCGACGACTTCACCATTTCAATGGCGAGCTTGTCTGCCTCCGGCAAGGCAAAGAAGCGCCGCGCGGCGCCGAGCACGGCATCGATGTCCGGCTGCGTTATGCCGTGACCGCTGAGATAGAAAAAGCCGACGTCACGGGCGGCGGTGCGCAGGTCGACGAGAAAGGTTCGCCGTTCCGACACGCCCTGGTCGAGACGATCGAGATCAAGCACCGGGACTATTCGCGCCATGGCCAGGCTCCTTTGCGGGACTTGTCCTGCACGATGACATGCCCACCACCGCAGTCCAAGCGACGCGCCGACCAAACTTGATGCCGATGGCGCAAAGTCGGGGTTCTATTTCGGCTCATCGAGCAAATTGCGTTCGAAATCGCCCTGGCGCCAGCAGGTTCAGAACGTCTCCACCCATGGCCTGAGCTCGACTTCGAAGCTCCAGGCGCTGCGATGCTGGCGATGGACCGAGAGATAAGTCTCGGCGATCGCATCCGGCGAGAGGCGGCGATCCGGCCGGTCTGGCTCGGCAGCCTGCCCGCGCGGCTCGATCTGGCCATCGATGATGAAATGCGCCACGTGGATGTTCTTCGGGGCGAGCTCGCGCGCCATCGACTGAGCCAGCCCGCGCAAGCCGAATTTCGGCATGGCAAAACCGGCCGAGCCGGAAAAGCCCTTGAGGCTTGCGGTAGCGCCGGTGAACAGGATCGAACCGGAGCCGCGCGTCAAGAGCCGGCGCGCCGCCTGTTGGCCAACCAGGAAGCCGCCATAGGCGCCGACGAGCAGCGCCTGCTTCACCGCCTCGGGGTCGAGCTCGGCGATCGGGCCGCGCGTACGCCCGCTGGCGTTGAAGACGGCGATTTCCAGCGGACCGGCTTTGTCCGCAGCCTCAAACAGGCGTGCGACGGAGGCGGCGTCCGCCACATCGGTCTCGACCGCCTGCGCGCTGGTCTCATCGACCAGCGCGGCAAGCTTGTCGACATTGCGTGCGGCAAGGACGACGCGAAAGCCTTGCTTGCTGAGGAGCCGTGCCAGCGAAGCGCTGAGGCCCTGCCCGGCGCCTGCAATCACTGCAACATTGGCTGCCATGGGTTTCCTCCTTGCGATGACATTGCGGGCGGTGCCGACCTTCACAAGCTCGCGCCTTGCGCGACAGGAAGCAAGAAAGGCGCCAATCCATTTCCGGTATCTGGCGCAAAAGAGCCGCCGACCCATGCGACGATCGCCGGCGATCGCGAAGGACTTGCCTGTCGGACCGATCCGTCCGACATCTGCTCCAGCGGCGATTCGAGGAAGCGATCATGGAAGCAATCTGGGCCGTCGGCCTGATGACCGGCACGGTGCTTGACGGCAATATCGACGTAGCGCTGATCAAGACCGACGGCGAGCGCATCGCCGATTTCGGCACCTATACTCTAGCCCCCTACCCGCAACCGATCCGCAGCCTGCTCGAGGAGACGCTGCGCCAGGCGCGCGCCTGGAATTTCGACGGCCCGGAACCGGCGATCTTTCGCGAGGCGGAAGAAGCGCTCACACGCGCGCAGTCGGCAGCGGTCAAGAGCCTCGTCGCGAGCTATGGGCTGACCATGGCCGATATCGGCGTGGTCGGCTTCCATGGCCAGACCGTGCTGCATCGCGCCCCCCAGCCGGGACGCATCGGCCGCACGCGCCAGCTGGGCGACGGCGAGCTGATGGCAGCCCTGCTCGGCACCAAGGTCGCCTATGACTTTCGTTCGGCCGATGTGGCGGCCGGTGGGCAAGGCGCGCCACTCGCCGCTTCCTATCACAGGGCGCTTCTGCGGGAGGCGGACGCCAGCGGCGATACCGCCGTGCTCAATCTCGGCGGCGTCGCCAACATCACCTGGTGGGATGGAAAGGACAACATCGTCGCCTTCGATACCGGGCCGGCCAACGCGCCGGTCAACGATTTCGTCAAGTCGAAGGGTCTCGGCGAGATGGACCGCGACGGCAAGCTTGCGGCGGTCGGCACGGTCGACGAGGCAAGACTTGGGCGGCTGCTGCAGCATCCCTATCTCACGGCACCCTATCCGAAATCCCTCGACCGCTTCGACTTCACGGCAGCCATGGCCGAGGGACTGGGCGTGGAGGATGGCGCCGCGACGCTGACGGCCTTCACCACCTCCGCCGTCGGCAAAGCGCTCGACCTGTTGCCGCGCCGGCCCAAGCGGCTGGCGGTCAGCGGCGGCGGCCGCCACAATCCGACGATGATGGCGATGCTCGGCCGCCGTGCCGGCGTCGAGGTGGTGCAGGCCGAGGCGCTCGGCTGGAAGGGCGACGCGGTGGAGGCCGAGTGCTTCGCATTCCTCGCGGTCCGGGTGCTGCGGGGCCTGCCGATCAGTTTCCCGAGCACGACCGGCGTGCCGCGGCCGATGAGCGACGGCAGACTCGCAGGTTAATCAGACAGTCTCTTCTGCAGGAAGATGCGGCTGCGGCCGACGGGAAAATCGGCGAGCGTGCCAAAGGGCTGGTAACCCTGGCGCTGATAGGCCTTGGCGGCGATCGGGTTGAAGGTGTCGATCCAGGCGCCCTGGCAGCCACGCGCCAGCGCTTCGCGTTCGGCTGCCTCGAGCATAGTGGCCGCCATGCGCCGGCCGCGCAGCTCTTCGTCAACCCAGAGCCACTGCACGAAGAGCCAGCCCCAGGCGGTGTAGCCGGAGATGCCGGCGACGATCGCCCCATCATCGTTGCGCACGAAGATCGCCAGCGCTTTCCGGTCCGAGGCGCCGACATCGCCATCGTTGAAAGCCGTCAGCCTTTCGCCGAGAAAGGCGAGGTCCTGCGGCAAGGGCTCGGCGGTGATCTCGAGCGTCGTCTTCATCGGGCTTCGGTCCGGTTCGCAAACCAGCCTTAGCGAAGGAGCGAATGGGGGCGCAAGCCTATTGCCGGGCACCCGCTGAGCGCCATGCCGCGGCCGACGCCGCCACCGGCATCAGCAGGGCGGCGATGAGCGCGCAGTTGGCGAAGCCGAGGCTCGTATAGAGAGGGCCGAAGCCGGCAGTGCCGACGGTCACGGCGAGATAGGTGACCGCGCTGTTCAGGCCCATGATGGTGCCGCGCCGTGCCGGATCGAGCGCCGTCAGCCGCATGACCAGAACGTTAAGCCCGAAATGGTTGGCAAGACCCCAGACCGCTATCGTTGCCATGAGCAGGCCGAAGCTGCCGCTGAGCAAAGCCATCGCGACATAGACGGCTCCGACCAGCAGATAGGCAAAGGGCATGACTCGGCGAGCGCCCAAACGGTCGATGACGCTATCAAGCAGTGCCGCCGCGCCGAAGCCAAGACCATAGGCGACTGCCGCTAGACCATTGGCGCTGACAGGTTCGCCGAGACGTTCATGCAGATGATCGCCGAGATAGCCATAGACGCCGTAAAAGGCGGTCATGA
This sequence comes from Mesorhizobium sp. M3A.F.Ca.ET.080.04.2.1, assembly GCF_003952525.1. Taxonomy (NCBI): domain Bacteria; kingdom Pseudomonadati; phylum Pseudomonadota; class Alphaproteobacteria; order Hyphomicrobiales; family Phyllobacteriaceae; genus Mesorhizobium; species Mesorhizobium sp. M3A.F.Ca.ET.080.04.2.1. The sequence continues at coordinate 1,976,754 of NZ_CP034451.1, forward strand.
AGGCGCCGCAGGCAATCAGCAGCGGCGGGATGCCGGGCACGGCCAAGGCGCCGAGGGGTGAAGGGGCCGGGCCGCTTTTTCTGGCGTCGCGCAGCGAGCTGACGGTCAGGCCGGCGACAGCGGTTCCGGCCAGCAGCGCAACGGCAGCGAACACAGCGCGCCAATGGATGAGATCGGCAAGCACCGCCGACAGCGAGACGCCGGCGACCATCGACAGCGTCCAGCCGGTCAGCACGACGCCGATCGTGCCGCTTTCGCGGCCGGGCGGCGCGATCGCCGCGGAACTGGCATAGATGGCAGGCATAGCGATGCCGGCGGCAATGCCGGCGACGAGCTGAGCCGCGACCAGCGCCGCCACGGTCGGCGCCAGCGCGCAGGCGACCAGCGCCAGTCCGAGCAACAGCAATGCACCCTGCAGCATGCGCCGCGCGCCGATCCTGTCGATGTAGCGGGCGAGGAAAAGCGCGCTGGCCGAGGTGCCGAGACCGAATGCGGCAGAGGCGGTCATCACCGCCGGCACGCTCGCTCCGAACGATGCCGCGACGGCAGGCGCGATCGGCCCGAGAACCAGCGAGTTGGAGCCGATGACGGCGATGCAGCCGGTCAGCAGATAGGCTGCCGCTGGGATCGGCGCGCGCGGGGTGACCGAGAGAATTGCTGATTGATCACTGTTCGACATATCGTCATAATGGCCGAATTTCATTAGGCCTCAATGAGGAATTCTGCGATGGATGAAGAAACAGATGGCATTCAGCGGAACAGGCACGCGGCCCGCGACATCGACCCGATCGACCGAAGAATATTAGGCGCGCTCGTCGATGACGCCACCATCAGCTATGCCGAACTCGGCGATCGCGTGGGCCTGTCGCCGCCTGCGGCGCATGAACGGGTCAAGCGGCTCAAGCGCAGCGGCGCCATCCGCGCCACCTCGGCGATCATCGATCCTCGGGCGGTGAAGAAGCCGCTGCTCGCCTTCGTGCATATCGACACCAGGGGCTGGGGCAAGACGCCGGAGCTGATGGCGGTCTCGGAATATCCTGAAGTCGAGGAGATCCATACGGTGGCCGGCGACACCTGCATGCTGCTCAAGGTGCGCACTGAGGACACCCGGGCGCTCGAAGGTCTGCTGGCGCGGCTCTACGAGACGCCCGGCGTCACCTCGACGCGAAGCTATGTCGTGCTGTCGACCTATCTCGAACGACCGGTGCAGCCGGAGATCACGGCAGATTGGCCAGCGCCACGTCACATGGCGACGCCGGTTTACTGAGATCGCGTCGATATTCAGGCGATGCCGGCGCCCCTTCCTGCGCCTGGCGCCCGAGCCGGCTTGGGCTGTGCACGCACGAGCAGCCAGACTGCAGCGACATGCGTGATCATCAGCAGCGGCACATAAAGCATCGGGATTGCGTAGGCGGCGCCCAGCTGGCCGGCCAGTTCCGGCAGGCCGAGTTGACTGCCGTGAAAATAGTCGACCGCAATGTCGACCATCCCGACGAGATTGAAGGCGACGACCGAGGGCCAGAAGATCGACGGTCTTCTCACGCAAGCCAACGCCAGCATGGCTAGGAGCCCGGTTGCGAAATCGCCGTAGGCGGCGAAGACGGCGAAACCGGCGGGCAGGTTCGGACCGACCACGCCCGGAAGCAGGAAGACCAGCCCGAAGAAGCGGAAGCTGTGCAGCGTCGCGATCGCCCGCTGCGCCTGGATGGGCTCCATCGATCGGAGTCTCGGCCAGGCATAGGCGCCGAAACCGAGGAGCCACGGCACATAGCCAAGAACGAGATGGATCATAAATATCGTCGCCGGTGACATTTGCTTTCTCCCGGATGAGCGTGGTTCCTGCAACATAGGAGTGCTTCCTCCCGACAACTATCCGCGATAATGTAGATTGGTCATGAAGCAGAACTTCACAGTCAGGCATGGCGCTCTGGATGGCGTCGAGGCGTTCCTGAGCGTCGCCAGGCACCGGAATTTCCGCAAGGCAGCCGCGGAACTGCGGGTGACGCCGTCCGCGATCAGCCAGGCAGTAAGAACGCTCGAGGCCCGCATCGGCGTCGCGCTCTTTCTCCGCACGACGCGCAGCGTCGGCCTGACCGAAGCCGGCGAGCGCTTTTTTGCGCGCGCACGACCCGCCTTCGAGGAACTGGTCGCCGCAGCCGAGATCGCGCGCGAATTCGGCCAGCGACCGACCGGGCTGTTGCGCTTATCGGTGCCACGTGCGGTGCTCCCGGTGTTGCTGGAGCCGCTCGTCGCCTCCTTTTGCCAGGCCTATCCCGAGATCGAGCTGGAGATTGTCGCAAGCGGAGAACTGGTCGACCTCGCCGCGGAGGGATTCGACGCCGGCATCCGGATGGGCGAACTAATCGCCCCCGATATGGTGGCAGTGCGGTTGACGCCGTCATTCCCATTCGTGGTGGTCGGCAGCCCCGACTACCTGCATCACCGGAGCCGTCCAGCACAGATCGAGGATCTGCGCGGTCACGCCTGCCTGCGCATGCGCCGCACGGATGGCTCGGTCGCACCCTGGCGCTTTGTCGACGGCAACAAGGCGATCGAGGCGATCGTCACCGGACCGCTCATCGCGCATGACTATTCCACGCTTCTCGGCGCCGCGATCCGGGGCGTGGGCCTAGCGCAAGTGCCCGGCCCGGTCGCCGCCTCCGCGATCGCCGACCGGCGCCTGCATGCACTTCTAAGGCCGTTTGCCGTCACCTCGCCGGGCGTTTTTCTCTATTACCCGCAAAGGCATCAGGTCTTGCCCAAGCTGCGGGCCTTCATCGATCACGTCAGGCAAGGCGACGGCGACATTTCGCAAAGGCGGACACGCAACGGGAAGTCGCGGGAGCCAGCAACGGAGTAGAATTCGCGTCCATTGCGGTGTGCGCCAAGGACGCCCGCGCAACCGGCTGCACGCGGCTCACCAGACCGCGGCGGTCCGGCGCCAGTGCTCCTCAGGGCGCGCCCTGCGCAACGGGCCGGCTACTTCCCGCAGTGATGGTCGTTGATCTTGTTGATGGCGTTCGCGTCCGGTCCCGTTCGCTGATAGGAGCAGGGTTCGCCGCCTGTCGTGAACAGCTGCTGGTCGTAGTAGCGCGGGCCGCCGAACAGGATGTCGATCAGGTCGCCCTCCGCGGGAACATAGCGCTCGGATTGAAGGCGATGGTCGCGGCTTCCAGCTGAGGACGGTGCCGATACACCGCAGCCGATCCCCACAGCGAGGGCGGCGATCACGACGGATTTGGTCATCATAGGCAGTGCCTCCCGGCCATACAGATATCCGCACAATATCCAAAGCGCGACAAAGGTTCCCTGCTGATGCCTGTCTACTCGAAGGAATAGGTGAAGCCTTCCGCGGAAGCGCCAACGGTAACCTTCGTCATCTTCTGACCCTCGAGCGAACGATTGAGGACGCCGCGGCTCAGCTCCGGCAGCAGCGTGTTGGTGAGGATGGCGTCGATCATGCGCCCGCCGGACTCGATCTCGGTGCAGCGCGCCTTGACGAGGTCCATCACGCCCTCGCCGATGACCAGCTCGGCATCGTTGGTGACCTTGAGGCGCCGCGCGATCTTGCCGAACTGGTGCCTCGTGATCGCCTCGATCATGGAATCCGACAGCGGATAGTAGGGAATGGTGACGACGCGGCCGAGAAAGGCCGCTGGAAACACTTTCAGCAGCGGGGCGCGCAAGGCGGAATCCAGATCGTCGATGCCGGTCCGCACGGTGCCGTTCTTGGTGCGGTCCATGATCACCTCGGAGCCGACATTCGAGGTGAGCAGGATCAGCGTGTTCTTGAAGTCGATGCGGCGGCCCTCGCTGTCGTCCATCATGCCTTTGTCGAAGACCTGGAAGAAGATCTCGTGCACGTCCGGATGCGCCTTCTCGACCTCGTCGAGCAGGATCACCGAATAGGGTTTCCTGCGCACCGCCTCGGTCAGGATGCCGCCCTTGCCGTAACCGACATAGCCGGGCGGCGCGCCTTTCAGCGTGGAGACGGTATGCGCCTCCTGGAATTCGGACATGTTGATCGAGATCAGATTCTGCTCGCCGCCATAGAGCGTCTCGGCCAGCGCCAGCGCGGTCTCGGTCTTGCCGACGCCGGAAGGGCCGCAGAGCAGGAAGACGCCGACCGGCTTTTCCGGGGCGCCGAGGCCGGCGCGGCTGGTCTGCACGCGCTTGGCAATCATCTCCATCGCGTGATCCTGGCCGACCACGCGTTCGGACAACGTAGCGGCGAGCCTAAGTGCCTTCTCGGTCTGGCTTGACAGCATGCGTCCGGTCGGGATGCCGGTCCAGTCCTGGACGACCGCGGCGACGGCGTTGCGGTCCACCGAAGGCAGGATCAGCGGCGTCTCGCCCTGCGCCGCGGCAAGCTCGGCCATCAGTTCGCGCAACCGCGCCAGATCGGCGGCCGAGTCCGGCGTCGAACCACCGGCGATTGCCTCGGCAGCAGGTGCTTCGACCTTGGCCGCTGCAGCCTTTGTCGCTTCAGCCTTGGACTTCTTGGCCTTGTCAGCCTTGACCTTGGAAGGCTTGGCGTCCGTGCTTTCGGCGGTTTTCTGCTCCGGCGCCTTCACTTCGGCCGCTTCCGCGCCTTCCGCTGCAACGGCGGCATCCTCGCGCGCGGCCGCATCGAGCGGCACACCCTCGCCGCGCAATTTTGCGCGCAGATCGAGGATCTCGCTCACCAGCGCCTTTTCACGTTCCCAGCGCTCCTGCGCGGCGGCCAAAGTCGTCTCGGCTTCCGCCAGCCCGGCTTCGACCCTCGCCTGCCGGTCGGCCACCTCGATGCCGATCGCCGCCTCGCGGCCGATGATGCCCTGCTCGACCTCGAGCGCCTGGCGGCGGCGCAAAATGTCCTCGACTTCGGCCGGCGTGGCATGCTGCGAGATGGCGACGCGGGCGCAGGCGGTATCGAGCAGGCTGACCGCCTTGTCAGGGAGCTGCCGCGCCGGGATATAGCGGTGCGACAGCGAGACCGCCGCCTCGATCGCCTCGTCCAGGATCTGCACCTTGTGGTGCTGCTCCAGAACGCCGGCGACGCCGCGCAGCATGAGCACGGCCACCGCTTCCGACGGCTCGTCGATCTTGACCACCTGGAAGCGCCGCGTCAGCGCCGGGTCTTTCTCGATATGCTGCTTGTATTCGGCCCAGGTGGTCGCCGCGACGGTGCGCAGCTCGCCGCGCGCCAGCGCCGGCTTCAAGAGATTGGCCGCGTCGCCGGTCCCGGCAGCGCCGCCGGCGCCGATCAGCGTATGCGCCTCGTCGATGAACAGGATGATCGGAACCTCGGAGGCCTGCACCTCGTCGATGACCGCCTTCAGCCGCTTCTCGAACTCGCCCTTGACGCTGGCGCCCGCCTGCATCAGGCCGACATCGAGCATGCGGACACTGATGTTCTGCAATGTCGGCGGGACGTCGCCCTGGGAAATGCGCAGGGCAAATCCTTCCACCACCGCCGTCTTGCCGACGCCGGCCTCGCCGGTCAGGATCGGGTTGTTTTGCCGGCGTCGCATGAGGATGTCGACGATCTGCCGGATCTCGGGATCGCGGCCGACGACCGGGTCGATCTTGCCGTCGCGGGCGCGCTGGGTAAGGTCGGTGGCGTATTTTGCCAGCGCCGAATCCCCGCCCGGACCACGCTTCATCGGCTTCTCGTCGGGAGCTGCGGCGGCAGGCGAGCCGGCTTCCAGAGAACCTTCGGTGACATCGGCGAAGCGGGCAATGACGCCGTCGGCATCGATCTTGTCGAACTCGGCGCTGATCTTGGACAGCAGACCTTCCAGCACCGGGGTCTTCAGGCAGGCGAGCAGGATATGGGCGCTGCGCACCTCTTCCACCCCGAACTCCAGCGTCGCCAGGTTCCAGCCTTCCTGGATGGCGTGAAATATGTGGTCGGAAAATTCCTCGATAGAAGTCGCGCCATAGGGCAGCCTGTCGACCGCGCGGGTCAGGTCGGCAGTCAGTCGGCTGGGATCGATGCCGGCGTCGGCGACGATCATCTGCACGTCCGAGCGCTCGGACAGCACAAGTTGCTCGATGAAATGGACGAGTTCGACATAGGGGTTGCCGCGCAGCTTGGCCGTGTCCGCCGCCGCCTTGAAGGCGCGCACCCCGGTGGGATTGAGCTTGGCGACCAGTTCCTTGCGCTTGAAGCCCTGCGATGCCCGGCGCTGTTCCATCGAACCTGCTCCCGAAAATCTGCCCGCCGATACCCTGCCATATATGCGGCGGCTTGACAAAGCGTGTGACGAACAAGGCGACCGGATACGGTCCGGGGCATGCTTCCCGGCCACGCAGCCTCGCCTGTCCTGCAGCAAACACCGGATTGCCGTGCCCCGCTATGCGAGGCATTTCACATACCGGGTCCGGCAATCGCGCGATGGGTTTCCGGCAAAGAAACCGGGCGTTTAGGTTCCGTTAGTTTTTGAGCAGCTGGTCAATTGTGGTAGAGTGAGGCCGTGTGATAACGTTGCGTCACATAGGGGTCTCAGGGCCGCTGGCTGGGGGTAGGTGTGATCGATCTCGCACTCTGGCTGAATCCTCTGAACGGTGCGAATCCGTCGGGAGAGGACTTGCGCAACGACCCGGCCTTCCATGAGCTGGAGCGCCTGACCGAACAGCAGAAAAAGGTCGAATACGAAGGAAACAACAAATCGGAAGTCGATGTTCCGGTCGACTGGTCCGTCATAATCACCAAGGCTGAGGAATTGCGTTCGCACGGCCGGGACCTGCGCCTTCTCGTCCTGGTGGTGCGTGCCCTTGCCAATGAAGACCAGCTGGGCGGGCTCGCTGAAGGCCTGACGCTGATTGCCCAAACCTTCGACAGGCATTGGGATACGATGCATCCGGCGCTGCGCTCAGGCGCGACGCCGCGCGAGGCTGCCTTGCGGCGCATCAATGCGCTGATCGACCTGCAAAACAGCCAGGACGGGCTGCTCAAGGATCTGCGCGGCATGGTCTTCTTTGCCCCGCGCACGGTCGGGCCGATCAAAGGCGAGGATCTGGAAAAGGGCAGCCTCGAAGAACAGGTCATGCTGCAGGAGGCGGCTTCGGGACTGAGCGCGGCCGAAAAGGCGGCGCTGACCAGCACCCACAGCCAATTGGTCAACCGGGTGCGCACCGGATGCAAGGCACAGATGGACCAGGCCGGCGAGGCGATGACGTCGCTCATCGCCGATGGCCGCGCGGCGATCGCGGCGCTCGAGGCAGTGGAGACCGCGCTCAACGCCCGCATCGAAGGCAGCGGATCCACCGTTCCGGAATTGAAGCGATTCCTGCAGCGCCTGCTGACGACGCTGGAGCGGAACTCAGTCGCCGGCGCAGTGGCGAACGGGGCCGCGAAGCCCTCTCCGCAACCGGCGGAAGCGGCAGCGCCGGCCCGCAACGGAGCCGCAGCGATGGGAGCCGAAAGGATGGCAAGTGTGGCAAGCTCTATGGAAGCGAGCACCGGACTGCCCGACCGGATCACCTCGCGCGACGACGTCGTCAAATGCCTCGACCTGGTTGTCGCCTTCTACGACCGCACCGAGCCGTCGAGCCCGATCCCGCATCTCGCCCGACGCGTGCGGCGCATGGTGCACATGGATTTCGTTGAACTGATGGAAGATCTCGCCCCGTCGGGGCTGAAGGAATTCCGGCTGCTTGCCGGTGTCCCCGATCCCAAGAAGCCGGCCTAGAAGAATGAAAGGTAAATAGCATGCCTGCAGAGAGCAAAGCCAAGGTCATCGAAAGAAATCGCGCCCCGCGCGTGCAGATCGCCTACGACGTTGAAACCTACGGCAGCCCGACGACCATCGAACTGCCGTTCGTCATGGCCGTGATGGCCGATCTTGCCGGGGCCTCACAGACCAAGGAAGCGTCAAGGTCGGTGCTCGACCGCAAATTCGTCGAAACCGACGCCAATCGCTTCCCCAAGTTCATGGAGGCAATGGGGCCGCGCGTGAAGGCGCGGGTGAAGAACACGCTGCCGCAAGCCGAGGGCGCCGAGCGCGACGAGGAACTGGCGGTCGATCTGACCTTCTCCAAGATGGGCGATTTTGCTCCGGACAAGATCGCCGAGCAGGTCCCGCAACTGGCCGAGATCCTCAAGATGCGCCGTCAGCTCGAAGAGTTGCTCGGCTTCATGGACGGCCGCGTCGACGCCGAAAAGCGCATCGCGCAGCTTCTGAACAACGAGCCGCTGCTGAGCAAGATCGCCAGCCAGGCGATGGATGACGGCAAGGGCGAGGAGTAAGTCATGGCTGAACAGCAAAAGACCGCAGCCGCCACAGCCGAAGCGGAAGCGATAGACCTCGGCGAATTCAGCGGACTGCTGGAAAAGGATTTCAAGGTCAAGAAGGACGACAGCGAAAAGCTGCAGCAGCTGGTGCGAAACCTGGCGCTCGCGGCGCAGTCGCGCTCGGAGACCACGACCATCTCTTCCAATGCGATCAAGTCGATCAAGTCGCTGATCGCCGGCATCGACAAGATGCTGACGACGCAGGTCAACGAGATCATGCATGCGCCGGAAGTGCGGGAGATGGAAGGCACATGGCGCGGCCTCTGGTATCTGGTCAACAACACCGAGACGGATACGAAGCTCAAGATCCGGGTGATGAACATCTCCAAGGAGCAGCTGGCCGACACGCTCGAAGACTATGAAGGCCAGATGTGGGACCAGAGCCCGATCTTCAAGAAGGTCTACACGGACGAGTATTCGATGCTGGGCGGCGAGCCGATCGGCTGCATCATCGGCGCCTACGAATTCTCCAACCATCCGCGCGACGTCGGGCTGCTGCGCAACATCTCCGGCGTCTGCGCCTCGGCGCACACGCCCTTCATCGCCGCGGCGTCACCGCGCCTGTTCCGCATGGACAGCTGGCAGGAACTGCCGAACCCGCAGGACCTGCAGATGATCGTGAACAACCCGGCCTATGCCTCGTGGCAGTCGCTGCGCGAGAGCGAGGACGCCCGCTATATCGGTCTCACCATGCCGCGCGTCCTGGCACGTCTGCCCTACGGCACGGAGACGGTTCCGGTGAAGGGCTTCACCTTCGAGGAGGAAGTGGGCGGCGACCACAACAAATATGTCTGGATGAACGCCGCCTTCCCGATGGGCGTCAACATCAACCGCAGCCACAAGCTTTTTGGCTGGGGAACGCAGATCCGCGGCGTCGAAAACGGCGGCACGGTGCTCAACCTGCCGGTGCACGCCTTCCCGACCGACGACGGCTCGATCGCGATGAAATGCCCGACCGAGGTCGCCATCGACGACCGGCGCGAGGCGGAACTGGCCAAGCTCGGCCTGATGCCGATCCTGCACCGGAAGAACACCGACCTTGCGGCCTTCATCGGCGCCCATTCGCTGCAGGACGACGAGACCCGCGCCGGCCGCCTCGTCGATCCCGACGCGCAGGCGAATGAGCGGCTCAGCGCCAACCTGCCCTACCTGTTCCCGGTGTCGCGCTTCGCGCACTACCTCAAGGCGATTGCGCGCGACAAGATCGGCTCGTTCAAGGAACGCACCGACATGCAGATCTGGTTGACCGAATGGATCAACCGATACGTGCTGGCCAACCCAGCCTTCGCCGACGACAAGGCGCGCGCCAAGCGCCCGCTTGCCGCGGCAGAGGTCCAGGTCGACAGCGTCGAAGGCCGGCCCGGTTACTACAATGCCCGGTTCTATCTGCGTCCGCACTACCAGCTGGAAGGCATCAATGCCTCGCTCCGGCTGGTATCGGAACTGCCGTCAGTGAAGGGCTGAAATTGCAGCAGAGTCATCTTTGTTTCGTGTGAAAGCGGTGGAGAAAGACAATGGCTTCAATGAAAATCGATGGTTTTTTGAAAGTTCCGGACATCAAGGGTCCGAGCGTACGCGACGGCCATGAGGACGAGATCGAAGTCCATGGCGTCGACTACAAGATGGTCGCGCCCTACGATCCGAATTCGCTTTCGCGCCGCGGGCGCGTGGCCCTGGGAATGATCAAGTTCACCAAGCACTACGACAAGGCCTCGCCTTATCTGAAGAAGGCACTGTTCGACAACAAGGCCCTCGATGAAGTGGTGTTTTCGGCACGCCGCACCATCGACGGCGAGACCAGCGACTATCTGGTCGTCACCCTGACCGATGCCTCGATCATGGAGTACGACATGAAACAGGCCGACGACGAAGCCGACCTGATCGAGGAGGAAGTGAGCTTCGCCTACAAGAAGATCAAGTTCGTCTACAACAAGGACGACGAAATCGAAATGGATGTCTATGTCGGCAAGTGAGGTCCGGCGGGCCGGCGCGAGCAAGGCGCAGCTTGCCGGCAGTTCGCGGGCGAAGCGCGAGGCGGTCCAGCCTTCCCTCTGGGACCGCCTGATCAACGACTTGCCCGGCCTGACCTCCGAGATAGAGGGGCTGCGCCGACTGCTGCAGGAAGAACTCGGCGCCGAGCGCGTCGAGGCTCTTCTTGCCGGCAGCGCACGCGCCATCGACGCCGACGCCGAACTGACGGCCGAACAGAAGCGGCGGCTGCACCGGCTGGCCTTCCAGACCGAGCACCGCGTCGAGATCGAAAGCCGCGGCGTGGTGGTGTCGGCGCGCGTGCTGAGGGAGGCGGTGCGGCGTGATATCGAGGCCTTGTTCAACACCGAGCGCTTCGAGTCCATGCCGCTCCTTTCAGACGCGGAACAGGAGCAGGCATTGGACGAACTGCCCTCGCTGGCGGATTTCCCGGAAGTGCGGCGAAGCGTCGTCAACTATGGAGTGCCTTCCTTTTCCGGCCGTTCCTCGCGCGATTTCGACCGCGATGCGCTGGCGCGCGAGATCCGTGCGGTGCTCGGAACCTTCGAGCCGCGTCTCAAGGAGAGCGCCACGACGGTCAATGTCACCCTCGGCGACAAGAGCTTCGGCTTGAAGATCGAGATCGACGCCGTGCTGATCATGACGCCGACGCCGGAACGCATGCGGCTGCGCACCACGATCAATCTCGACAACGGCCTGGCACGAACCGAACTCAGGGAGACCTGAGATGGACCGGGTGTTCCTGGAGTATTACGAAGAGGAACTGACCCACATCCGCGCGCTGGCCGCGGAGTTCGCCGACATGCATCCGGCGGTCGCCCGCAATCTTTCGCTCGACACGGTTCCCTGCCCCGACCCCTATGTCGAACGGCTGCTCGACGGCGTCGCCTTCCTTGCCGCGCGCACGCGGCTGAAGGTCGATGCGGAGCGCTCGCGCTTCTCGCGCGCCGTGCTCGACGTGCTTTATCCGGACCTGGTCACACCGGCACCGGCAACGGCGATGGCGGCGTTCAAGCCCGGCCAGCAGGTGCAGTCGATGATCGCCGGCCATGCCGTCGGACGTGGGACGCGCCTGGTTTCCAGCCTGCATCCCGGCCTCTCGACGCGCTCGACCTTCACCACGGCGCAAGAGGTCACGCTGTGGCCAATCGCGATCACATCGGTCAGCTATTTTCAGGATCGCAGCGGACTGGCTGCGGCCGGCATAGGCCCGGTCGGCGGCGTGCGCGGCGAAGCAGCATTTCGCATCGCGCTCGCCATCACCGGAAAGGCCAAGCTCAGCGAATTGTCGCTCGATCGGCTCGACCTCTATTTCGCCGGGCGCACGAAGGCCCCGCTGCTTTTCGACGCGATCTTCGGCGCCTGCTCTGCGCTCGGCGCGCGGCCGGAGGGCAAGAGCAACCCGCTCACGGCTCTGCCGGAGCCTGAAATGGTCGGCATTGGCGACGACGAGGCGCTGATGCCCCGCACCCGGCCAACCTTCGAGGGATACCGGCTGCTGCGCGAATATTTCATGATCCCCGAACGCTTCCACTATGTGCGCGTCCGCGGGCTGCAGCCAGTGGTGCGCAAGTGCGAGGCGGGGATCGAGATCATCTTCCTGTTCAGGCGCCCGGTGCCGGAGCTCGCCGACGTGACGCCGGCGGATTTCGAGCTCTTCGTGACGCCGGTCATCAATCTCTTCGAACGGGAATGCAACGTCATCGAGATCGATCCGCGCCGCACGCGGCAGGTGGTGCATGCCGACCGGACGCGGGCGCGGGATTTCGAGATCTTCCGGGTCACCCGGGTGGAAGACGCCGATGCGGAAGGCAGCGAGGCCGCGATCCCCGAGCTTTTCAGCCTGGGGCAGAATCGCGGCAGCGGCTGGGTCTATTCGACGGAACGGCGCCCGCGCCGGGCGACCGAGGACGAACGGCGCGATGGCCTGACCCGCACCTCCTACACGGGCGACGATGTCTTCCTGGCGATCTCGCGCCCGGCCGGAAGCCCGGCGAACCGCACGCCCAAGCGCCTCGACGTGACGGCGCTCTGCACCAACCGCGACCTGCCGATCCTGGACGACACCCCGACTTTGACGCTGGAGACGGCCGACCCGGTCGAAACGGTGAGGCTGCTCGGCGCCCTGCGGCCGCCGCAGCCGGCGATCCCGGCCTCGCTGCCGGCTGGCGCCGAAGGTGAATCGCGGGCCGACAATCTCGCCTGGCGGCTGGTGTCGCAACTGGCGCTCAACTTCCTGAGCCTCGCCAAGGAGGGTCGTGGTGTCGACCCGCTGCATGCGCTGCTCGACCTCTATGCCGACCGCGGCGACCCCAGCCTTGCCCGAAACGTCCACTCGATCACCCGTATCGACTCGCGCCCCGTCATCGAGCGGCTGCAGATCGACGGGCCGATGTGCTTCGGACGGGGCACGGAGATTACGCTGCATGTCGACCAGTCGGTGCTGGCAGGGCAAAGCACGCTGCTGCTTTCGGCTCTGCTTGCGCGGCTGTTTGCCCGGCACGCCGGGATAAACGGCTTCGTGCGGACCCGCACGCGGCTGCTGCAGAAGCAGGAGGATGTGCCATGGCCGATGACGCCCGGCAATCGCTACCTGATCTAGTCAGATCCGCCGCGGAGGGGGCCGGCACACCGGAAAAGGCCGAGGTGCTGTCCGAGGGGTTCGACTTCTTCGAGCTGCTGCGCAGGCTGGAGCAGAGGGGAGGACTGTTCGGCTATTCCGGCCAGCCGAACCACGAGCCGGCAAGGCTCGGGCAGCACGTGCGACTGAGCTTCTCGGCCAAGGACGTGGTCAAGCTTCAACAGGCAAGCGACAAGACTCCGGCGCGGATAACGGTCGCCAATCTCGGGCTGCTCGGGCCGGAAGGGCCGATGCCGCTGCATCTGACACGCTGGGTGCTCGACCGGCTGTCGCAGCGGTGGTTCAGCGGCGCCGAGGCGGAGCAGACCAGCGACACGACCTTCGTCGATTTCGTCAACATCCTCCAGCACCGCCTGATCGCCCTCTACTACCGCGCCTGGGCGGATGCGCATCCGGCGGTGCAGGTCGAGCGCTCGGTCGGCGGCCGCGTCCGCGCCATGCTCGAAGCCATGTCCGGCATTGGCCTGCCAGGCACACAGGACCCCCAGCTCGACACGGTGAGGCTGCGCCAGGCCGGATCGCTCGCCAACCAGGTCGACAGTCCGGAGCGGCTGACGCTGTTCCTTGCCACGGCCTTCAAGGTGCCGGTGCAGATCAAGGAATTCGTCGCCGCTTGGATCGGCATCCCCACAGCACTGCAGAGCCAAGTCGGCAAGGCCTATGCGGCGCTCGGGCGCGGGGCCACGATCGGCCCGCGCGTCTTCAGCCGCCAGAGCCGCATCGAACTGCGCGTCGGCCCGCTCTCCTTCGACGATTTCAAGGCGTTCCTGCCCGGCGGACGGCGCCTGGCGCTGTTCAAGAAGGCGGTCCGCGACATGATCGGGGAAGCGCTCGATATCGATCTTCGCATCGTGCTCGCGCGCGAAGCCGTGCCGCCGCCGCAGATCGGGACCGTCCAGCTCGGCCGCACCGCCTGGCTGGCACGGCCTGCCGAATGGGGCGATGCCGACGATCTCAAGCTGCGCACGATCGTCGGCTGGCGACCGGAACCGGCAGGGGTGGCGGCATGAGCCTCTTGCTGACGCTCGAACAGGGTCCGCGCTCCCAGGTGGTCAGACAGACCCGCCTGGACGAGGGCGAACTGGTGATCGGGCGCAGCGCCGATGCCGGCTGGCAGATCGAGGATCCGGACATGTTCGTCTCGCGGGCCCATTGCAAGATCAGCGGCGGCCGCGACGGCTATTTCGTCACCGACACCTCGAGCAGCGGGCTGTTCATCGACGATTCCGACAGCCCGCTCGGCGCCGGCCGCTCCGCGCGCCTGCAGAACGGCATGCGGCTGAGGCTGGGTGACTATGTCGTCTATGTCGAGATCCAGGCTGCGGCGAGCCAGCCGGCAGCCATGCAGGTGCCTGTCGCCAACCAGGAGCGCTCACAGGCGCAGTCGCGAGCGCCGGTCAGCATCGGCGGCGACGATTTCTTCTCGGCCAAGGTGGAGGAAGAGCCGCGGCGGCCGCGGCCGGCCGATCTGCCGGATCCGTTCGAACAGCCGGTGCCGGGCGCCTATGAGCGCGCCTCGAACCAGCACAGCTCGCCCGCCTTCGACGATCCGTTCAGTCTCGATCCCGTAGCGACACCGGCATCCAGCGAGGTTCCACCTCCCGGCCGCTCCGATCCGTTCGGTTTCGACGAGATGCCGTCCCGCAGCAGCACGGCGGAGCCCGCGCCGAGATCGACCAGCTTCGACGACGATTTCGGGTTTGGGCCGAGCGCAACCCCCGCCTCGGGGAAGAGCAACGGTCAGGCCGGGCCGGCCGAGACCCAGCGCCAACAGCCTGCCCATCCATGGGACGCGCCTGCGCAAGCTGCGGAAGCCGCTCCCGCGCGACGCCCCATCCCCGTCCCCAGGCCCGCCCGGGCCGCGCAAGCCGTGCAGGCGGCGCCGACCGAGATGGCGCTTCGGGCGGCGTTCCTACGCGGCATGGGCGTCGAGCAAGCCGATTTTCCCGGCCGCGACGCGATCGCCGAAATGGAAAAGTTCGGGCGCGAATATCGGCTGATGCTGGAAGGCCTGATACAGCTCCTGCGCAAACGCGCCGAGGAGAAGGGAAGCGCGCGCGTCGCCCAGACGGTGGTCGGGGCCTCCGAAGTCAACCCGCTCAAATTCCTGCCGACCGCCGAGGATGTCATCGTCACCATCATCTCGGAGCGCAGCCCCGGCTTCCTCTCCGGCGAGGCGGCGATCGCCGACGCGGTGCGCGATCTTGCGCAGCACCATGTGCGTGCCTGGCGCGGCGTGCAAGCAGCGCTGCGCCGTATGATCGACCGCTTCGACCCGGCGGCGATCGAGGAAGAGCTCAAGTCCAATTCCGCGCTCGGCAACCTGCTTTCCGGCGGGCGCAACGCCAAGCTGTGGGAGCTCTACCAGAAACGCCACCGCGACATCGCCCAAAGCGCGGAGTCGAGCTTCCTGGGCGAAATCGGCGCCGATTTCAGGGATGCATATGAAGAGGAGTGAGACATGATCGACAGACGCGAATTCATCGTTGCCATCGGCGCGACGGGGCTGCTTGCGGCATGCCAGAGCGGCCCGCCGAAACCATCGGTCATCTCCGTCAATGTGACCGGTGGCGCCGGCATGAATCCGGGACCGGGCGGCGGCGACCGGCCGGTAACTGTCCTGGTGATGCGTCTGAGCAGCACCGGCAAGTTCAATTCAGCCGACTATTTCGCGCTGCAGGGCGATGCGGGCTCCGCGCTTGGCGCCGACCTCATCGGATCCGACACCATCTCCGTGGCGCCGGGAAAGACCGCCGCCAAGACGATCACCGTCGAGCCCAACGCGACGGCGCTGGGCTTCGTCGCTCTCATCCGCGAGCCTGGCGGGCGCAATTGGCGTACAACCAAGTCTGTATCGCCAGGGTCGAAATTCACCGTCAATGTCACGCTCGGCAGCGGCGGCATTTCCGCCTGACAGGCGGTCAACGATGGTTCCGTGCAGAGAGTAGCGGCATGAGCGACGCAAACAGAGTGCTGTGGTCCGAGGGTCTATTCTTGAGGACCCAGCACTTCCAGCAGCAGGACCGGTTCTTCGAGGGGATGGTGCGCGGCGCTTTGCAGGCCGGGCAGTTGCATACGTTCGGCTTCCAGCAGCTGACGCTCGACCAGTCGCTGCTCGATGCCGGCCAGGTCTCCATCGTGTCGGCCAGGGGGATATTTCCGGACGGCACGCCTTTCTCCATTCCAGAGACCATGGATGCGCCGAAACCCTTGCCGGTGACGGCGGACACCGGCGCCGGATCGGTGCTGGTCGCGCTGCCGCTCGAGCCGCCCGGCGGCATCGGTTTCGATCCGGCGCATGCCGCCTCCACCGGCGCCCGCTATCACGGCAAGATCGTTTCGGTGCGCGATGCCGTCCAGGGAGGTTCCGATCCAGAGGAGATCGAGATCGCCCGACCGCAGGCAGTGCTGCTTGCCCCGGGCAAATCGGTCGGCGGCTACACCGCGCTGCCGGTCGCCGACATCAAGGGTATTCGCGCCGACGGCGGCGTCTCGCTCGACGAGACGTTTTTGCCGCCGACGCTGATCACCGGCGCAGTCGCCTGGTACCGGCAGTTGCTGCAGGAGGTGGTCACCGGCCTCGACCAGATCGCCGAGGCGCATGGCAAGATGGTGATGGGCGGCCCTGGCCGCAGCGTCGAGGACCTGCTGATGCTGCATCTGGCCAATGCGGCGCGGCCGCGGCTTGCCCACATGCTGGCGCAGGACGTCTTCCATCCGGCCGAACTCTATCTCGAGCTTGCCGGCCTCGCCGGCGAGATGGCGACCTACGGGTCCAGCTCGCGCCGGCTCGGCGAGCTGCCGGCCTACGACCACATGGCGCCCGGGCCGGCCTACATGGCGCTGGCCGATGCGCTCCGTTCGCTGATCCTCAGCCTGCGCTACATTGAGCCGAAATCGCGCGCGCTGCCGGTCATGCGGCATTCGACCAATGTCTGGAAGGTGCGCATCGACAACCCGAAGCTCCTGGTCGCCAGCCGGATCGTCATCCGCGTCGGATCCGAACTGTCGGAGGACGCGCTGCGCAAGATCTTCGTCAACCAGGCGACGGTTGGCTCGGCGGACCAGTTCGAAGGCCTGTGGAAGTCGCGCCTGCCCGGCATTCCGCTGAAGCCGCTTCATTCGCAGCCGCGCGAGATTCCCTATGACGGCGACCGGCTGTGCCTGGAGCTGGACCAGAAGAGCGAGCACTGGGCCTCACTGCTCGACGCACCCGGCTTCGTCATCGGCGTCTCCGGTGTGCTGCCGAGCGAGCCGCAGGTCGACTGCTATTCGGTGAACAGGTGAGGCCATGAGCCGGGATGATCCTTTCGGACTGTCGGAGGATCGTGAACGCACACGCATCCGGCTGACCGGTGCGGCGCCGCGGCCGATGGCGCCGCTGGCGCCGGGCGCGCCGGTGAAGCGGTCGCGCGCCCATCCCAACACGCTCGTCAACGCATTCGCCCCGCTGCTCGAATTCGCACCTGAGCTCGAAAGCGCGCTGGCGCCGGAAAACCCGGAAGTGCTGCGCACGCGCCTGCTCGACGAGTTGGTCCGGGCACGCGATGCGGCGATGCAGTCCGGCGCTTCGCTGGAGCGCGCCGATCAGGCCGCATGGGTGGTGGCGGCGCTGCTCGACGACCTAGCGCTCAACACGCCCTGGGGCGGGGCCAGCGCATGGCCGCGCCAGCCGCTGGTCGTCATGCTGCGCGGCGACGTCGATGCCGGCACGCAGTTCTTCTCCCGCCTCGACGAGTTGGAGCGGCACCCGAACCGCGACCGCGAGTTGCTGGAGCTGCAATATCACTGCCTGGCGCTCGGCTTCCGCGGCAAATACCGCGTGCCAGGCCGCGCCGGCGACCGTTCAATCAACGCGGTGCGCGTGGCGGCGGCCCGCTTCCTGCGCAATGCCAACGCCGAGGATTCGCCGCTGTCGCCGAACTGGAGAGGCGTGATCGCTTCCGACGAGCCGCAACGCTTCATCGTTCCGATCTGGGTGATGGCGCTTGCTGCGGTGGTCATCGCCGCCGCCGCGCATATCGGCCTTTCCATGATGCTGAGCAGCCAGGCGGTCGAGCTTTCCGCGCTGGTTCGGGCCCTGCCGCCGCCCGCACGCACCGACGTCGCCCGCGCCCCGCCCAAGGTTGAAGCGCCCGAGCCTGAAGCCCCGCCGCCGGAACCGGTCGACTTCGCGCTGCTGCCGGAGTTCAAGGCCGAAGCGCCGGACAACCTCAAGGCGGCGCTGAGCGGCACGGAGAGCGTGTCCTTGGCCAAGCTGGTCATCCAAGCCTCCAATCCCGAGCTGTTCCAGTCGTCGCGGCCGACGCTAACCCCAGGCTTCGAGCCGCTGGTCGAAGCAATAGCCAAGGTCATCCTGGCCAATCAGGAGCTGATCGGAAACATCACCGTCGTCGGCCATACCGACAATGTGCGCCTGCAAAGATCCAATCCGCTTTCGACCAACCAGCGGCTGTCGGAGGCGCGCGCAGAGACCATAGCCAACCTCTTGGTGCAGGCCGGCGTGCCGCAGGAGCGCATCCATTCCGAAGGTCGCGCCGAGACCGATCCGGTGGCCGACAACGCGACGCGCGAGGGCCGGGCGCTGAATCGGCGCGTCGAAGTGTTGGTCGAGAAGAGGCTCTGAGATGTTCATCCTGCGCTTCCTCTGGGCCGTGCTCACCTCGCGCTTCCTTTGGACGCTGATTGGCATCGCGCTGCTTTCGCTGCTGATCTGGGTGTTCGGTCCGATCGTCCAGGTCGGGCCGTATGCGCCGTTCGATTCCGACAATGTGCGCATCGCCATGATCGCGGGGCTGATCATCCTGTGGCTGATCTGGCTGATCATCGCGCAGCGCCGAGCGATCCGCGCCAACCGCATGTTCGTCGCCGAGATCGCGGCACCCGTGGCGGAGAAGCAGCTCACCCCCGGCGAGGAGAGCGTCGCCGCCGTCGGCGCCAAGTTCGGCGAGGTGATGGCGGAGCTCAAGCGGCGCAAGCTCGGCGGCCGCAGGTTCCTGCGCGAGATGCCGTGGTATGTGATCGTCGGGCCGCCGGCCACCGGCAAGACCACGGCGCTGCGCCAGTCGGGCCTCAATTTCCCGATCGACCTCACCGACGACCTGCAGGGCGTCGGCGGTACGCGCAATTGCGACTGGTTCTTCTCCGAGAATGCGGTGCTGATCGACACCGCCGGACGCTACGTCCAGCAGGAAAGCCAGCCGGATGTCGATGCGGCGGAGTGGCTTGGCTTCCTCGATCTGCTCAAGAAGCATCGCGGCCGGCGGGCGCTCAACGGCGTCATCGTCGCGCTGTCGATCGACACGCTTTCGGAAGGCGACGAGGCCATCAAGGCGCATGGCCGCAAGATCCGCCGCCGGCTGGCGGAGCTGAACGACCGACTGGAAATCCGCCTTCCCGTCTATCTGATGCTGACCAAGGCCGACCTGATCAAAGGCTTCGAGGCCTTCTTCGGCGGGCTGTCGACGACCGCGCGCGAGCAGGTGTGGGGCACGACCTTCCCGCTCGACGCCCGTGTCGATGCCAAGACGATCGAGAAGGAACTCGCCACGCTAGCGGCGGAACTCGAGCGGCGGCTGGTGCCGCGGCTGGAGGATGAGGAAAAACTCGCCGCGCGCGCCGAGATCTTCCGCTTCCCGGCCCAGCTTGCCAGCCTCTCCGAGCCGGTCCAGGTGCTGGTCGAGGCGATGTTCGGCGAGAGCCGCTACGAGGAAGCCGCCTGGCTGCGCGGCCTCTATCTGACCTCGGCGACACAGGAAGGAGCGCCGATCGACCGGCTGACGGCGGCGCTTTCCTCCTCCTTCGGATTGCCGCCGCGCCGCGCCATGCTCGCGCCGCGCGTCGAGAAGCGCAGCTTCTTCCTCAGGAACCTGTTGACCGAGGTCATCTTCAAGGAAGCCGGCCTCGGCACGTTCGATCCGCTGGCACAGCGCCGGCGCGCCTGGATCTGGCGCGGTGCCGCAACCGCCTGCGCGCTCGTTGCCTTGCTTGCCGCCGGTCTGTTCGGCTGGTCCTACTACGACAACCGCAATGCGATCACCGCGCAGGCCGGCCAGTTCGAGGCGCTGCAGGCGCCGCTGACCGAAGTCGCTGCCACGCCGGCTTCGGTGGAGGAGCCGACGATGGACAGCGCGCTGGCCGCGATGGATGCAGTTGCGACGTCGCGGACGTCGCCACCCGATGCGCCGCATGACCTGCTCGGGCCATCCGCCTCGGCAGAGCTCGTGCGCGCCCAGACCGATACTTACGACCATGCGCTGCGCAACGTGCTCGAGCCGCATATGGTGGCGCTGCTGGAAGCCACGATGTGGCGGCAGATCCGCGATCCGGATTTCATGCTCGGCGCGCTGAAGACGTACCGCATGATGACCGGCCTGTCGCAGATGGACCCCGACTTCGTGCAGAACTGGTGGGTGAACAGCCTGCCGGAGTTCGCGCCCGCGCCGCCCTTCCCCACTGCCGACGCCGAACAGCACCAGCTGGCCGCGATCCGCCGCATGACGGTCGACGACAGCTACGTCGCGCCGGACAAGGAATTGGTGGCCGAGGCGCTGAAGACGGTATGCACGATCTCGCTGCCGGAACGCGCCTACAAGCAGCTGCTGGCCGACCCGGAAGTGGCGGCCGTCAAGGAATGGGTGCCCGCCAATTTCGCCGGCCCCAACGGCGCCAAGGTGTTCGCGCGCCGCTCCGACAAGACGCTGCGCGTCGGTGTTCCCGGCGCCTTCACCTATACCGGATTCCATGACGCCGTCCTCGACCGGGTCGAGGATGTTGCCGCGCAGGCGGCGCTCGATCGCGCGGTGTTCGCCGGCGGCTGCTCGGAGAATGCCGAGACCTCCGTCTCGGCCCTCTCCGAGGACATACTAAAGCTCTACTATGACGACTACATCGCGCAGTGGGACAGCTTCCTGCGCGACATGAGGCTGGCGCCGCTGGCTGATCTCAACGTCGCCAGCGAGAATCTGAAGGACCTTTCGAGCGCCGATTCCGCATTGAAACGGCTCTTGACGGCAGTGGTCCAGGAAACCGACCTGACGCGATCGGACGAAGCGCCCGCCGACGACAAGGGCGGCGCCGCCAAGACCGGCTCCAAGCTGCTCGGTAAGCTCGGCAAGCTCGGCAAGGTGGTGAAGACCGGAGCGAAGCTCCTGCCGCGCGCCGGCTCGGCCGACCAGGTCGACATGACCGGCAGCCTGGTGGCCGAGCACTTCAAACGCCTCAAGGGCACGATCGCCGAGGTCGATGGCCAGCCGCCGGCGCTCGACGCAGCCGTGGTGGCGCTGACGGCGCTTTCCAACGTGCTGCAGACGGTGACCGCGAACCCCGACCCGCAGGACGCCATCAAGAAGCAGGGCGGGCTCGCCGAGCTGACGGGCGCCGTCGCCCGGCAGGCGCAGATCCTGCCCGACCCGATCGACGACTGGCTGAGCGGCATTGCCGGCGACACCAGCGGGCTGACGCAGAAAGCCGTCACCAACGAGCTCAACGCCATCTGGCGCGCCGACATCCTGCCCTTCTGCCAGGCCGCGCTCAACAACCGCTACCCGTTCAGCCCCGACAGCGCGGTGGACGTCAATGTGCGCGATTTCCAGCGCCTCTTCGGCCCGGCCGGCCTGATCGACGCCTTCATCAACGATCACCTGATCAACTATGTCGACACCGCCAGCCAGCCATGGAAATGGCGCGCCGATTTCGGGCTCGACGCTTCGGCGCTGGCGGCATTCGAACAGGCGCGGCACATCCGCGACGACCTGTTCCCCGGCGGCACCGGCCCGGTGATGAACTTCACGCTCGAGCCGAAGGACCTGTCGCCCAATGTCACGCGCGTGACGCTCAACCTCGATGGTCAGAGCCTCGTCTACTACAACAACGCGACCCGGCCGCAGCCGATGACGTGGCCCGGCAAGGACGGCACCGGCGTGATCTCGCTCGCCTTCCAGCCGGTCGACGGCTCGCCCGAGGTGATGCTGAACGAGACCGGCAGCTGGGCGTGGCTGAGAATGCTGCGCGGCGGCAAGTTCGACGGCACCAAACTCGCCGACGTCTACAGCCTGCGCCTCGGCACGAAGGGCATGTATGCCGACTTCGAGCTGAAGGCGGCGAGCGTCGAGAACCCGTACACGCTAGAGATGTTCAAGAAATTCACATGTCCGCCGCAGATATGAATGTGCCCGGCTTCTACGGTAAGATGCCCGCCACCGGCGATTTCGTGACGCGGCGGCTGACCAGCGATTTTGTGCGTGTGTGGGACCGCTGGCTGGCGCAGCACATCGTGCCGCTGTTTGGGCTTGAGGCTTGGCCGGCTGAGACCGCCTTGCGCTTCCTGGCTGGGCCGACTTCCTTCGGCGCGTCGGCCGGCATCATCTTGCGGAGCGCCGACAGGGTTGGCCGGCAGTTTCCCTTAAGTGTTGTCGCGAGGCTTGCCGAAGCGCCGCTGAAGCTCGCCTATGCCGACGCCTGGTTCGAAGGCATCGAGGAAGCGGCCTTCGCCGCGCAGCGAGGCGAGCTCACACCCGACGCGCTCGACACGGCGTTGGCCGCCCTGGCCGTGCCAGCTATCGACCAGGATGATGATGTCATTGACGACATGGTGATGTGGACGGCGCATTCGGACATTTTCGACGTCGACCCGCAGGCGCCGGACAAGACGGTGGAACAGATCTTCGCAACGAGCTGGGAGACCAGCTGATGCAGATCTGGAACCAGATGGGATATCCGCACCAGTTCACCATGGGCATGGACAAGGCCGGCCACGAGTGGATCGTCGTGGTGGTGAAGGGCACCTTCGATTTCCCAACGAAGCCGGGCGGGCTGGTGCAGAAATCGGCCGAGCAGGTTCCGCTGGTCATGGCCGACACCCAGACCGGCGTGCCCGGCTATTCGGCGACGCTGTGGGAGACGGACTTCGCCTTCCGCAAGCCGCGCTGCGATGTGATTGCCAATGGCTGCGCCTATGCGCCGGGAGGACGCCCGGCGGAGCGCGTGCCGGTCGGCATCAAGGTCGGCAACTGGTCGAAACTCTTCGAAGTCGTCGGCCATCGCGAATGGCGCGCCATCGGCCCGGTGTTCACCGCGACCGCGCCGCAGCCTTTCCTGAAGCTGCCGATTTCCTATGATGTTGCCTGGGGTGGGGTGGACCGGTTGGACCCGGAAGACACCCTTCCGGCCAGCTACAGGTACAACCCGGTCGGCACCGGTTGGTCGCGTACAAGAAACCAGCGCCTCATCCCCGGGCTACGGCTGCCGAATACGCAGGCGGTAGACGAGGAAATCCGTTCGCCCTTCGGCGACTACAAGCCGATGAGCTTCGGGCCAATGGGCCGCGGCTGGCCGGGTCGGATCGAATATGGCGGAACGTATGACCAGAACTGGATCGATAACGTCTTTCCTTTTCTCCCCGAGGATTTCGACGAGCGCTACTACCAGATGGCTCCGCCGGACCAGCAGATCGACCTGCCGCGTGGTGGCGAGGAGGTGGTGCTCATCAACTTGACGCCGGAAGGCCGCGTTTCCTTTCGCCTGCCAATGACCGCCCTGCCGATAGCGCTGTTCAAGAGACGAGAGAAGGCATTCGAAGGCAACATCCAACCCGACACAATTTTGTTTGACCCGGAAAACCGGCGCTTCTCGCTTGTGTGGAGGGTGTCGCAACGCATCCAGCGCACCATCCTGGATTTTTCTGAATGCTGGGTCGGCACACCGACGAAAGCCATGTTACTCGCCCGTGCTACGGGCAAACGTTACATCCGACGTTTCAATTTCCCACTTCGCTTTGAGGAGGACGAGCCCGCATGAGCGCCAGCCTGGATATCGAATCGATTGGGATGGTAACGGCAGTCGGCCTCGACGCACCGTCGAGTTGCGCGGCGATGCGGGCAAGGCTGGATGGATTTCAGGAAACACAGTTTATTGGGGCGAAGGCTGCCGCCCTCATTGGGGCGCCAGTTCCCCTTCCCCGAAACTGGATCGGCGCCAAACGGTTGGCTCACATGGCGGCTGGAGCCATCAGCGAGGCAATCAACTTGGCGCCTCGCCAAAGCCGTCAGATGCCGGTGCTTCTTTGCCTCGCTGAAGACGATCGCGCAGGACGACCATACGGCGACGGATCCGCTTTGCTTCGAAAAATCGTCGAGATTGTCCAGATCGAACCGCATGACGGCTCCCGGATTATCACGCATGGTCGCCCTGCCGGCCATGTGGCGCTCGATCATGCCAGAAAGCTACTCAACTCGGGTCAAGCGTCCTCGGTCGTCATTGCTGGGGTCGACAGTTACCTGACATCCGGGGCGATTGCGCACTATCTGGATCGGGAACGGTTGCTGACAGGCGACAATCCGAATGGCTTCATGCCGGGTGAGGCTGCAGCCGCTGTCGTGTGCACGAAGCCAAAGACGGGAGGGTTCAGAGTATCCGGCGTTGGTCTCGCGAAGGAACGAGCTGAGATTTACAACCCAGAAGACCGGGCGCTGCGGGGCGGCGGAATGACCGAGGCTTATCGCGCCGCACTCGATGAAGCAGGCATTGAGATGAGGTTCCTTGGTTATCGTATCGCCGACCTTGTCGGCGAGCAATATTGGTTCAAGCAGAGTGCCTTGGCGAGCTTGCGGCTTTTGCGTGGACGCCACGAATTTCAGGACATCTGGTCCCCAGCGGAGTCAATCGGCAATATCGGCGCCGCCGTCGTTCCACTCATGCTCGGCATGGCTTTTGAAGCAGCTCGCAAGGGTTATGCTGCCGGCAACCCGGTGCTGATCGAAGCGTCCAACGACGCGGGAGCATGCGGCGCGGCGGTTGTTCTCGCGAGGGCTGCATGAATGTCCAACGTCTTTGCCAACGGACTTGAGATCTCTGGCAAAGCGGTAGACGCAAAGACGATCGCCGATTTTCCGGATGTCTGCTTCACACCTCCCGAGAATCCAGCCACGCCTCCCGGCGTTCCAGTGCCCTACCCCAGTTTCGGCATGGCGAGCGATACCGACAAAGGTACCGGTACGGTAAAGATCGGTGGGAAGACCGTAAATATCAAAAACAAATCATATTTGTCGAAAACCAGCGGCACCGAAGCCGGGGCTGCAGCAAAGAAAGGCATTGTAACATCGAAGAACACCGGCAAGGAGTATTTCAATTCCTGGTCCAATGACGTGAAATTTGACGGCGAACCCGTCATTCGGATGACGGATCTTGCAACGAACAATCACGCATCGCCGGTCGGCAACGCGCCCCCATGGCCACATCTGGCTCAGCTGAACGTTGCGGGCATAGACTGTGAATCGGTTCTGGCCGATCTCAATCTCCACAAGCATTCGGACAAGAAGCAAGCCTGCGATCACTCTAAGACCGGCAAAGAATCCGAGCACATGCTCGGCAATGCCCTGATGCAGAACAAACGAGGTTCCAGAGCCCAAAGTATTCCTGGTTTCAACGGCAGCAACGGCTATAGCGCCAGCACCGCGCCCTGCCTCTGCATGGACGGCCCCAGCTCAGACAACTCGACCGAGCACGGCAAGAAAACGAGAGACCAGGAAGCCTTCAAAGAATCTCTCGCAATCAAGGACGCCAACGGAAACCCCACGGGCCGCTACCGCCAGCCCACAGCAAAAGAAGCTATCGATGCGGAGCTCAAGTCGGTACGCGAGAACCATAACCAAATTAAGAATGCCAAGCCAAAAAAGAAACAAGACGAAATAATGGAATGCCTGGAGGCCGTAATATACGACCATCTGGAAAGATGTTCGGACCCCAAGAAAACGAAGGAAGAAATACAGAAAACAAAGCTCAGAGTGCCCGGTGAGGGCGATTATCCGGCCCCGACAACCACGGCTCCCGTAACTTCCATGTAAAGGAGGATGTGTAATGGCTAGAGAAAAGTACATTACAAAAGACGGATTTTCAGTAGAAGTCGCGGAAGCATTTACATATAACGATAACGGCCTTTCATGTCTAGTAATACAATCTAACGAGGACCGGGATATCCATCTTAGCGAGGTAAAAACCTGTGATGATTTCACTCAAGGTGGACCAGAATTGGTTTTCGAATTTCGCGGCTGGATATACTCCATGCTACAGACGGACAATCAACATGTGTATCTAGCGCATACAGGAAAAACTCTCCGATACGGCCCTCACGCGAACCCGCAACCGGTGCTCAGCGTAAATGCGGATATTACAAAACTATGCGCGTCCGCACATGGTGTCTGGATAGTCGGACTACGAGGCTACGTCGCACATTTCGACGGAACGACCCTGTCGGAATACCCCATCCCGAATGGGGCGCATGTATATCTCGTTTCGGAGGCGCCGGATGGCAGCGTGTACGCGTGCGGTGACGGCGGCGGTCTATACCGACTCAGCTCCGGCCAATGGAACAGAATTGACCTGTCAACAGACGCAGACATATTTCGGATAATCGCGCAAGCCGCCGATCGGGTCTGGATGGTTGGATCAAACGGTCTATGCGCCCTGCTCGACGGCGCAGAATTGCGGGTTTTTTCCCCACCCGACGACCGCAA
Organism: Mesorhizobium sp. M3A.F.Ca.ET.080.04.2.1; assembly: GCF_003952525.1. Classification (NCBI taxonomy): domain Bacteria; kingdom Pseudomonadati; phylum Pseudomonadota; class Alphaproteobacteria; order Hyphomicrobiales; family Phyllobacteriaceae; genus Mesorhizobium; species Mesorhizobium sp. M3A.F.Ca.ET.080.04.2.1. The sequence continues at coordinate 2,003,173 of NZ_CP034451.1, forward strand.
CTATCGAGCAATAGCGGAATACAAAGGGCGGATGTTTGTCGGCGCAGGACATCTGGGATTGGACGTCATAGACGGGGAAAATGTTGTTAGTTTCAAAGAAAACGTGTATAGTTACTATCTATACTCCAACAATTACTACCTTGTCTCTACAGGATTTAACCAGATATGTCGATTTGATGGAAGTCAATGGCTTGGAACAGAATTTAGGTAGCATTATTACTTCCGAGAATAGATTGTATGTAATTTCTAACCTTTGCGAGATCCAGGTCTGATATTTTGACAGTTGTGGAGGTGGTCAGCATCCTGACCACAAACAGCTCTCCCGCCTCGGGAAACTCGCGGTAGCGCTCCTCCGCGATTCTCTTGCCCACGTCACCCGCGACGCGTAGCCCGTCGAGATGCGCCTCCAAGCGTTCAATCAGACGAACGAGACGCTCGACATCCATGTCCGGGTTTTCATCGGGATTGAGCAGATGCCAGTCGTAGATATTCCAAAGAAAGGCAGCCATCTCCGCGTGCTGACGCACGATATTTTCTAGAACCGGTGGTTTCGCCATCAATTCAGATTCACCGACCCGCCCCGGATACGGTTGGCGGCGCTGGCGTGGCTGACCAGATGCGTGCCCCGAATCGTCAGGTGACCGTCCTTTTCCATGATAATAACCGACCTTCCGCATCTGAGTTCTAACCGCTCGCTGGCGCAGATCTTTACTGTCTCGCCATCGCGAACCAAGTTATTTTCGGCTTGCTTTTTCGCCGGATCGACGATGCGTCCGACGATCAATGGCTTGAGCGGATCGCCATTTTCGAACAGCAGCGCCACTTCCGAACCGATCATATCTGACGACAGTTCCGTTAGGCTGCGCGCCGACAACGCAACTTCCTGAGGATTGCCCGGAAACACCACAAGCGGCGCATCCTCGCCATAGCCCAGAAAAAGACCGATCACGACGCCGTCGATACGGCTCAGCATCTCAGACATCGACCACCTCAGTTCTCATTGATCTTGGATCCTTTCATGGTGATATCACTGGACGCCTTGACGTTGATCTTGCCGGAACCTTTGATGGTGATGTTTTTCCCTTCAATCGTGATTGTGCCATCCTTCTTCATGGCAATCGCAGCGGACCCGGTTTTGATAATGATGGAAGCACCGGCGTCGATGATCAAATCCTTGCCGACCTTGATCGCTCCGTCCTCGCCGATTTCCAACAGGCTGCTCTTGGCTACCTTGACCGAGTGCGCACCACCAATTTCCGTTGAATCGTCCTTGGCGATCTTAGCCGAACGTCCCGCGCCAATATCGCTACCCTGATCCTTGGCGATTTTGAACGTCTGGCCACCCCCGATCTGGACGCCCTGATCGGCCGCGATATTCCAATTATCCGAAGCCCCGATATCGTGGCTCTGTCCGGCCCCCACGGTCATACTCCGCGACGCCCCAATCGTGTTCGTCTGCACCGCGCCGACACTGCGCGTCTCCGCCGCCCCCACCGTATCCACACGCGCAGCGCCCACCGTAATCGTCTGGACGATCCCCACCGTCTGCGAATGGTTAGCGTCGATATTTTCCGTCGAATTCGCAACAACGTGGATCGTCTCGTTGGCCATCACCGTCAATGACCGGTTGGCACCCACCGTCTCAGTATCATTGTTGCCGATATTCGTCGTCTGATCGACGCCGATCTTGACCGTCTTGTTGTTGCCGACGTCCTCGTCGAGGTTGTGGCCGACGGAGTGCTTGGCGTCGTGGTCGATGCGGTCGGACTGGTCGTGCTGGACCAGCTTGTTGCGATCGTTCTTGATCAGCAGGTGGTGGTCTTTCTGGGCCTGGAAATTGACCAGCTCGGAGCCGGCCTTGTCCTCGAACATCAGTTCGTTGTAGCCGCCCCCACCCTTCGACGAATTGGACTTCCAGCCCGATTGCGTGGCGTTGCCCGGCAGTCCGTAGGGCGGCATCTGCGAGGCGTTGTAGACGCGGCCGGTGATGATCGGCAGGTCGGGGTCGCCCTCGATGAAATCGACGATCACCTCCTGGCCGATGCGCGGGATCTGGATGAATCCCCAGCCGCTGCCGGCCCAGGTCTGCGACACGCGCACGAAGCAGGACGAGTTCTGGTCCTTCTTGCCGAGCCGGTCCCAATGGAACTGCACCTTCACGCGCGCATATTTGTCGGTGAATATCTCCTCGCCGGAAGGGCCGACGACCGTCGCCGTCTGCGGCCCGCGCATGATCGGCCGCGGCGTGATGCGCGGCGGGCGATAGGGCAATTTGGTGGGCGCCACGCCAAGCACGATCCTGAAGTTCTCGGTATGGGCCTCGTTCTGGGTGCGGTAGCCGGGATCGAACAGCCGGTACTCGGCGCTGACCACCAGATAGTCCTGGTTCTGGTCGTCGCGCGGGAAACTTTCCAGCTTGAACTTGCAGCCGGAATGAAGGCCGCGCACGGTGCCGACAGCGGTGCTGCGCTGGTGCACGGCCTGGAGTTCCTCGCGGCGAACACCGGCAATCGTGTCGCCGCGCCCGACATCGAGATGCGCTCCGGGCTGGCGGTAGTTCTCACCCGAGGCTTCCTTGTGGCTGAACGGCTGGGCGGATTTCGCCATCAGGTCGGCGCCGGGCTTCTCGAAATCGTAATCCGTGTGGGCATAAGCGCCCGGCCGCACCGAGCTGCCCGGTATCCATTCGGTGATGTATTCGACGTCGCGCCGCGAGGCCTGGCCCTCGAAATTATAGAGCACCTTGTCGTAGCCCGGCGCCTGCTTCAACTTACTCATCGCATCGCACAGGATCAGCGTGTGCTTGCCCTCGTCATGCTCGAAGAAATAGAAGATGCCCTCGTGCTCGAGCAGCCGCTGCACGAAATCCAGGTCGCTCTCGTCATACTGCACGCAATATTCGCGTGAGGGATAGGATCCCTGCAGCCGCTTCTCGAATTTCGCGATGCCGTATTTCGAAAAGATCTTCTCGACGATCTCGACCACCGTCATATTCTGGAAGATGCGGCAATCGGTGGTGTTGCCGAGGAACCAGAGCCAGGGCCTGACCACCGCTTCGTAAAAGGCCAGCCGGTCCTCGATGCGGGTCAGCCTGAAATCCGACACCAGGCCGCTGAACCAACGTTTCGGGTCGGACTCGCCCTCCACCGAAACGGGGCCGCCCAGCATCTTCAGCGGGTCGACATCGTGGCTCTTGGAGACGAAGCCAACCGTGTAGGAAAAGCAGCGGCTGATCTCGTCACGCCCGACGAGATGGGTGAAGGTCAAAAGGTCGGCGCCAACGGGCGTCTGCACAACCGTGGCACGTTCGTTCGGCATGGGTCGTGCCCCTCCTGGACGCGGCCGCCAGTATGATGGATCGAAGCCCCCGCTATGTTAACCGCATCACGTTCGGGAACTTTTCGAATTCACCGCACCGGACCAAATCAGCCTAGCACATGTTTTGGCGCCGGCCAAAGAACTGTGGCGGCACAATACACTTGCGGTAAATCATCCTGAAACGCTCTTGTCCCACGGCGGCCGCAAGCTGCTAGAATGGCGGACGCAATGCCGGGAAAAGCGCAGAGTTTCCGGCCGGATTGCCAGTGATAAGTGCTTTCGATGAGGCTCGGCGGCGTACCGGATGTTCATCTCGCTTCAGATCAGCAATGTCGACCGGCTGCCCCGGGGCACCGCGGCCAGCTATGCCGCGCGCGACCGCAGCTTCGAGATCGGCCGCGAGAATTGCGACTGGACGCTCGCCGACCCGGACAAAATCATCTCGGGCCGGCATTGCGAGGTCCGCTACCAGGCGGGCGCGTTCTGGCTCTATGATGTCTCGCGCAACGGCACCTTCATCAACGGCTCCCGCCAGCGCATGGCCGGCCCGCATCGGCTTGGACATGGCGACCGGCTGCTGATCGGCCGCTATGTCATTTCGGTTTCGATCGAGCAAGAAGGCGTAACCAGCGGCCATTCGCAAACCCGGGCCGGCTCGACACAGCGCGAATTGCCGCCGGCGACAGGCCGGCCGCTCGAATTGTCCAATGAGCCGTTCTTCGGCCAGGCGGAACAGCGCCTCAGCCAGAGGGCGCCGGTCTCGACATCCTCTGCGCTGCAGCCGGCGCCGGCGCCCTCGCCGGCTCGGCCGGCGGAAGCCGACGGGTTGTTGCGGGAGATCGCGAAAGCCGCCGGCATTTCGCCCGACCTCATTCAGTCGCGCGACCCGCATGAAGTGGCGGCGGAGATCGGCACGGTGCTCAGAATGATCGTCGAGCAATTGTCGCTGCTGCTCAAGGCGCGCGCGGCTGCCAAGGTGCTCGCCAAGAGCCCGCATCGCACCATGATCGGCGCCGAGGACAACAACCCGCTGAAATTCGTGCCGGGAACCGATGACATATTGGAGATCATGTTCGCCAAGCGCAGGGCCGGCTATCTCGATGCCACGGACAGTGTCGAGGACGCATTCCGCGATCTGAAGACGCACGAGTTGGCCACCTATGCCGCCATGCAGGCGGCACTTTCCAGGTTGCTCGACGACCTGTCGCCCGAGGCGATCGCCCGTAAGCTTCCGCCGACGTCCTTCTCGTCCAAGAAAAGTCAGGCTTGGGATGCCTTGGTCGCTACCTGGCGGACCATGGAGGAGACGCATGAAAACGGCATGCTCGATGTCTTCCTGGCCTATTTCAGCGAAGCCTACGCCAAGGCCAGCAAGCACAAATAAGAAATTGCAATCAAGGCTCATGGCGGCGCAGATCCCGACGCTATGTGACGGGTATCACAGAAGAAACCCTGATCTTGCTTTCCGATTTCAATTAACCGCTTGGGCGATTAGGATGGCGCGCGGAAGCTTGCCTGGCGGGCAAAGCGGCGTGGCTTGGGGCGTGTGCAGCAATGTCATGTTTCGGCGAGATCAGCCTTTCCATCCGGCCCGCCGTCAGGCCATGGCATAAGGTTCGTCTCCATGCTCGCTGCTCGGCGGTGAACCGCCGATGAGTTCGAAGGACGATCCCTCCGCCGGCGCGGGCAAGACCGTCATTCGCGCTTCACGGCAACGGCCGCAATCGCCCGCGGCGCCTCAAAGCCGTCGCCCGGACAATACTGGACCTGCGCCGCCGGGCGCCAGGGAATCGACGGTCTTCGACCCTGGCCTCGGCCGGGAGATGCCGACCGGCTGGTCGTCCGGCACCGTCATCCAGCAAGGGGCCGCCTCAGAAGCGGCAGCAGCCGCAGCCGCGCCGAAGCTCCAGCAGGACATCCTGCTCGATGCCGCGGGTGGCGTGCAATATGGCGCGGCCAACCCAATCCTCGGCGCGGCAGCACCGCTGCTGATGCTGTTTGGCCAATTGCGGCTGATGCCGGTCGAGAGGCAGGCGGGTCTGCTCGCCGAACACATCGCCGAAGCGATCGAGGTGTTCGATCGGGAGTTGGCGAAAGCCGGCGTGGCTGAGGAAGAAGCACGGATCGCGCGATTTGCCCTTTGCGAAACCGCCGACGATCTGGTCGGCAACCTGCCATGGCCGAAGGACGCCGGCTGGAGCGGGCACAGCCTGGTGGCGCGGTTCTTCCACCGCAAGCCCACCGGCACGGGTTTCTACGAGGCGCTGAACAGTCTCCTGGGCAAACCGGAGGCGCATCAGGACCTGCTGGAACTGATGCATGCCTGCCTGTCGCTCGGCTTCGAAGGCCAGTATCGCGGGCGTGCCGGCGAACGCGACAATCTCGAGCGCGTGCGGCGCGATGTCTATGACACGATCCGTTATTTCCAACCGCTCGCCGACGACGACATCTCGCCGCACTGGCAAGGCATGGCGGCAACGATGTCCAAACCGTCCGCCCGGTTGCCGCCATGGGCCGTCGCGGCGGCCGCGGCGACGCTGGTGACGGCGGCATTCTTCGCTATGCGAATATTCATCACCGATGAAGGCGACGCGACTGCGCGCGAGTTGCTGGCGCTCAATCCATCGACGCCGGTCACGATCGAGCGCGCCAGCGTGGCGCCGCTGGCCGAGCCGGAAACAGCCGCTCCTCCTGCGGCTGCTCCTGCTCCTGCGCCTGTCCCTGCGCCCGTCGCGCTCACCCAGATCAGCCGCATCCGCGCCGCTCTGGCCAAGGACCTGGTGCGCGGCGGGCTGGCGGTGGGCACGCAGGGCAACTTCATCGTGGTGGAGATCAACAACGCCCTGATGTTCGAGGCCGGCAAGGCCGAGCTGAAGCCGGAGTTCCAAACCGTCGCGGCGGATATCGTCGCGGCCCTCGATGCCGAGCCTGGGCCGATCAGGATCGTCGGTCATACCGACAATGTGAAGCCGCGCAAATCGAGCGCCTTCAAGTCCAATTTCGACCTCTCGGTCGCCCGCGCGAAGGCGGTCGAAGCGATGATGGCGCCGGGCTTCAAGGATCCGTCGCGGATAACCGCCGACGGCAGGGGCGAGGACGAGCCGATCGCCGACAATGCGACGCCGGAAGGCCGCGCCTCGAACCGCCGCGTCGACGTGATGATCCTCAAGGAGGAGGCACTTTGAGCGCGGCCGGCCGGAAGCTCTCATGATGCGCTGGGTGCTGCGGATATTCAGCGTTCTCGCGCTGGCCGGTTTCACGGCGGCGGTCTGGTATGCCGGACCGCTGATCCGCTTTGCCGATAGCCGTCCGCTCGGGCCCGCCTGGCTGAGGGCTGCGATCATCGCTGTGAGCGTTGCTCTCCTCGCGCTTGTCTACGGCCTGGGCTTCTGGCGCAGGCACAAGGCGCAAAGGGCGCTCGAAACGGCGATCGTCCGCAGCGACGAACGCAGCGACGATGCGCAGGTGCTCGAGGCACGCATGAGCGAAGCCATCGCGACGCTCAAGCGGTCGAGCGGCAAGCGCAATTTCCTCTACGATATCCCCTGGTACATCGTCATCGGCCCGCCCGGCGCCGGCAAGACGACCGCGCTGGTCAAGTCCGGGCTGAATTTCCCACTCGCGGGCTCCGGCACTGCCCAGCCGGTGGCCGGCGTCGGCGGCACCCGCTCCTGCGACTGGTGGTTCACCGATGAGGCGGTGCTGATCGACACGGCCGGCCGCTATACGACACAGGATTCGGACGCCCAGCGCGACAAGGCGAGCTGGCTCGCTTTCCTCGCCCTGCTCAAGAGATACCGCACAAGGCAGCCGATCAACGGCGTCATCCTCGCCATCAGCATCGCCGACCTCATCGGCTTCGATGATCAGCAGCTCGACGCGCATATTGTCGAGATCCGCAGCCGGCTGCGCGAGCTCCACGAGACGCTGAAGATCCAGTTCCCGGTCTACCTGCTCTTCACCAAGGCGGACCTCATCGCCGGCTTCATGGACTATTTCGGCGATTGCGACGAGGCGCGCAGGCGCAAGGTGTGGGGCGCGACTTTCCAGACCACCGACCGCAACAGGAACATGGTCGGCGAGACGCCGGCGGAATTCGATGCTCTGGCAAGACGCCTGACGGAGGAGATGGCCGACCGGCTGCAGGACGAGGCCGACCCGGTCGCGCGCATATCGATCTTCGGCTTCCCGGCGCAGTTCGGCGCGCTGCGGAGCCGCGTGGCGCGTTTCGTCGGCAGCCTGTTCGATCCGTCGCGATCTCATGTCAATGTCAGCCTGCGTGGGTTCTATTTCTCCTCAGGGACCCAGGAAGGAACGCCGATCGATCAGGTGCTGGGCGCAATCGGCCGCAGCTTCGGCGCCGCGTCCCAGGCGCAGCTTTCCGGAACCGGAAAGAGCTTCTTCCTGCATGACCTTCTGGCCGAGGTGATCTTTCCGGAATCAGACTGGGTTTCCTATGATCGAAGCGCTAAGCGGCGGGCGTCGATCGCCCGCTATGGCGGCCTCGCCGCGATCGCGCTGGCGGCCGTGGCTGCGCTCGGCGCATTCGGTCTCAGCCTCACGGCCAACCGCTCGCTCATTGATGCCACAAGACAGGCAATGGCGCAGTACCGCCAGAACGCGGATTCCCTGCTCAAGAGCACGACGGTAACCGATGTCGACCTCGAGAACGTCATCGGCCCGCTCGACCAGCTGCGCAACCTGCCAGCCGGATTCGAGACCGCCGGTGAGCCGGCGCCGGTCCAGGCGACCTTCGGGCTCGGCCAGCGGGAGAGGCTCCTGTCGGCCGGCAAAACGGCCTACCGCCAAGCGCTGGAGCGAAGCTTCCGCTCGCGGCTGCTGGTTCAGGCCGAGCGGACGATCCAGGCCAAGATGGCCGACCCTATCGCGCTCTATGAGCCGCTCAAGATCTACCTGATGCTGGGCGGCAAGGCGCCGAAGGTGGATGACGAGCTGATCGTGTCCTGGATGAAGCAGGACTGGGAGGAGAACCGCTATCCGGGCGAAAACAATCGCGAGGGCCGCGCCCAGCTCGAAAAGCACCTGCGCGCCATGCTCGCACTCGATGACGCCTATGATCCGGTCTTCGAGCTCAACCAGCCATTGGTCGAGGCCGCGCAACGCTCGCTCGGGCGCATGAGCGTCGCCGACCGCGCCTCGGCCTTGATCAAGTCGGCGGTCTACAGTGCCAAGCTGACGGATTTTTCGGTTTCCACGGAAGCCGGCCCCGAGGCGAAGCTTTTGTTCGAACGCATCGATGGCAGCGAGCTTTCCGACCTTCGCGTCCCCGGCCTCTATACCCGGGCCGGCTTCAATGGCTTCTACCTCCAGCAGTTGTCGCGCATGGCGCAGATGCTGGTCGACGACCAGTGGGTGCTCGGCGGCGGCGGCGAGCAAGGCAGCATCGATCAGGACCTGCCCAAGCTCGGTCCCGAGCTCCTCGACCGCTACGGCAAGGAATTCGCCATCGCATGGAACGGCGTTCTCGACCAACTGAGGTTCAAGGCGATGCTGAAGGACCAGCCGCAATATATCGCGCTTTCCGCCGCCGCGTCGGCCGACTCGCCGATAGACCGGCTGTTTGCGGCTGTCGCCGGCGAAACCGCCTTGACCAGGGACGCTGCTGCCGGAGCAGGCGAGGCAGGAACGGCCGATCAGGATCCGGCCAGCATGGCCAAGGGTCTCGCACGCATCGGCCTGCAGATTGCTGGCGGCAAGTCGCAGGGCCGTGCCGGCACGGCTTCGTCCGGCGGGCAGAACGCCGGCGCCAATGTGGAGGCTCAGTTCAGGCCTTTCCAGGCTTTGGTGAGCGGTTCCGCCGGACGCCGGCCGATCGATGCGCTGACGCAGAATTTCCGCGACATCTACCAGAGCCTGAAGCTTGCGGCGGATGTCCCCTCGCAGACGGAGCGCGTCAACGCGAACCTGCAATTGCAGATTTCGACGCTGCGCGCCAATTCCTCGCGCCTGCCCAAGCAGCTTGCGCGAATGGTCAACGCGGCCGCGGACGAGTTGGAGGGCAATGTCGCCGAAACCTCGGTCGCCAACCTCAACCAGAGCCTGGATCAGACCGTCACGCGCCCCTGCGAGGAGGTTGTCAACGGCCGCTACCCGTTCGCCGGCGACAGCACGGAAGAAATATCCATGGCCGACTTTGCCAAGCTGTTCGCGCCGGGCGGCCTGATGGACCGGTTCTTCGCCCGCAACCTTGCGCCGCTGATCGACATGACCGGCCAGGACTGGACATGGAAGCAGGATGCCCGCGCCGGCCGCGACCTTGCCAAGTCGACCCTGAAAGCGTTCCAGTCGGCGGCGGAGATCCGCGGCGCCTTCTTCCCATCGGGCGGATCGACACCGTCGGTCAGCATCACCTTCACGCCATTCTCGCTGAACAGCGAGGCCGACAGCGCGGTGCTCGACATCGATGGCCAGACGGTCCAGAGCAGCCAGGCCGGCAACGCGCCGCGCACGGTGATATGGCCGAACGGAACCGCTTCGGCATCGGCAAGCCTCAGCCTGGTCCCGGAGATGCCCGGCCGCGAGTCCGCTCTCAAGTTCGAGGGGCCGTGGGCGCTCAAGCGGCTCCTGGACAAGGGGGCCATCGCCCCGAGCAATGACGGGAAGGAGCAGGTGCGCTTCGTGATCGGCGGACGGGACGTCTCCTACACGATGCAGGCGGGGTCGTCGGCCAACCCGTTCCTGCTCCCCGCGCTTTCAGGCTTCAGCTGTCCGAAGGCGTTCTGAGATGGCCAGTCCAGGTCTTCATTTCGGTACTCTAATTTTTGCGCTTGTGGCAAAGTGGCAAGGGCAAGTGGCCCGTGGGTCGGCACAGAGGGCGTTCGAGAAGCGCTTGGTGGCAAAGTGAGCACTGTCGCCCTTCCGATCGAAAGCTTCGGCGTCAGCCACAAGGGCTGTGTCCGCGACCACAACGAGGACAACTACCTGGTGGAGCCACAGACCGGACTGTGGGTGGTGGCCGACGGTATGGGCGGGCATGAGGCGGGTGAAGTCGCTTCGGCCAGCATCGTCGACCACCTGGCAACGATCGGCATCGCAAGCTCGGCACCGGACCTTCGCGCCCGCTTCGAGGACCGACTGAGCCGCGCCAATGCCGAGATCCGCAACATATCGCGATCGCGCGGCATCACCATCGGGTCCACCTTCGCCGCCCTGCTCGCCATGGACGGGCGCTTCGCAGGCTTATGGGCCGGCGACAGCCGCATCTACCTGGTCCGCAACGGTGCGATCGCACAGATTTCGAAGGACCATACGGAAGTCCAGGAGCTTCTCGATCGCGGCATGATCAGCGATGAGGAAGCGCTCACCTGGCCGCGCCGCAACGTGATCACCCATGCGGTGGGCGTCAGCGACGAATTGGTCATCGATTTCCAGCAAGGCGAGCTGTTGCCGGGAGATGTCTTCGTGCTGAGCACGGACGGGCTGACGGCGCATGTCAGCGATGCCGAGATCGAAGCGGCGGTGAAAACCGTTCCGGCAAAGGCGGTCTGCCAGAACCTGCTGGACATGGTGCTGGCGCGCGGCGGAACGGACAATGTCACCATCGTGCTGGTGAAGATTGGCGACGGTCGCAACGGATCGCTCCATGCGGATCAGTCCGGGCAGAGGGCTGAACGATGAGCGACGACGACAGGACGCGGATATCGGGAGGCCCACCCAACACCGGGGTGGGCACGCAGCTCAGCGGAATCTACGAGCTCGACGAGCGCATCGCTTCCGGCGGCATGGGCGAAGTCTACCGCGGCCACAACATCCAGACCGGCGACCATGTGGCGATCAAGATCGTGCTGCCGGAATTCGCACGCGACCAGACGATCCTGTCCTTGTTCCGCAAGGAGGCGTCGATCCTCAATCATCTGTCGCACGACGCCGTTGTCCGATACCACGTCTTCACCGTCGATGCCGGGATCGGCAGGCCCTATCTGGCGATGGAATTCGTCGACGGCCAGTCGCTGTTCGATGTCCTGCGACGCGGACCTATGCCGGCGGAAGACGTGCGCAGGCTTTGCCATCGCCTCGCATCCGGCCTCAGCGCCGTGCACCAGGCAGGCGCCATCCACCGCGACCTGTCCCCGGACAACATCATCCTGCCAGGCGGGCGCGTGGAGCGCGCCAAGATCGTGGACTTCGGCATCGCGCGATCGGCAACGGTCGGCGGCGAGACTTTGATCGGCGGCCGGTTTGCCGGGAAGTACAATTACGTGTCGCCCGAGCAGCTCGGGCTCTATGGCGGCGAGGTCAGCGAGCAGTCCGACATCTACAGTTTGGGGCTGGTGCTTGCCGCTGCGCTGCGCGGGAAGCCGATCGACATGAGCGGCTCGCAATACGAGGTCATCGAGAAGCGCCGATCGGTGCCCGACCTGTCGGATATCGATCCCCACTTCCGGGACCTTATTGACGCGATGCTGCAGCCGGATCCGCGCGACCGGCCAGCCAGCATGGCAGAAATCGCCAGGGCGACGCGCGGCGAAGACGACGACGCCACATTGCCGCCGCCGGCATCTTTCGGATCGCGCGAGCGCTCGGGCCTGCCGAGGGCAGGCTGGACCGCCGCGCCGCAGTCCAACGTTCATCCGCAGCCTTCCGCAACTTCCGGCGAACAGCCCTTCGTCCAGCATGTGCGGCCGGCGCACCTGTCAGAATCGCGGCCTGCGGCGGCATCTCCGCGCGCGGCCAAGCCCGCGGTTACCCCGCAAGGGAAGCCATCCAGAACCCCAATCCTCGCGATAGGCAGCGTGGTGGCACTGGCCGTGGTGACCGCGGCCGGTCTTTATGTCTCGGGCGTCCTGGGGCCTTCGCCGCCAATCGTGGTGAAGGCCCCGTCGCCGGTGCCAAAGCCGGTGCCGAAGCCCAAGGCGGAGAAACCCAAGCCTCAGCCGGAGACGCCGAGTCCCGACGATACGGCCACCAATGAGCCGGCCAAGCCTGCTCCACCGGTTCAACCGCAACCAGACGGCGGCACGCCACCGGCCAGCAAGCAGCCGACAGCCGTGCCGGACCAGGAGCCGAAGCCGCCGCTGCCCGCTGAAACGACCAAGCCCCGGCAGCCGCAGCCAGTCGAGGTTCAGCAACCCGCGCAGAAAGCGGCCCCGGCTACCCAACCGCAAAGCGTCACCGGCGACGAGCAGACGGCGGCTCCGCCGACCATCAAGCCCATCCCGATATCACCGCCCGCCAGGACGCCGCCACCCGCGCTTCAGCCCGATACGGTCGTGACCGATCACAAGGGCCCGGCATCGCCGCCGGGCAAGACCGCTCCCGCCCCGCCGCCGATCCAGAAGCCCGCCCCGCCGCCTGCCGTTCAGCCGGAGGTCGTCCAGAACCAGAAGACCACCCCGCCAGCCGGCCAGCCGACAGAGCCCGAGGCGCCGGCACCAAGCTTGCCGAAAACGCCGACTTTGCCGGCGCAGCCGCCGACGGCTGAACCGGACAAGCCGGACGTCGCCATCAATCTGCCAAAGCCGACTACACCGCCGCCAGCAAAGCCCGCCGGGGAGTTGGCCGAGCGTGCCTCGTGGGTGCGCGACTACAATGGCGGCAACTGTTTCTATGCGACCGTGACATCGGCTGCCGACAGGGCCGCAGCAATCGAGGGGTTCGGGACGGCCGTCCAACCCTTCGAGCAGATGCTCGGCGACTTCCAGGCACGGTTCCATCTCGAGCCGGACATCAGCGTGCGGCTCATCACCCCTTCCCAGTGCGGCGTGCCGACATTGCTGCGCTTTCTCGGCCGGAGCGGTGCCGAGAGTCCTGAACTCGTTCTCGACCGCACGTCGGTGCCCGACGGCTCGCCGATCAGCGGCACACTGATCACGCGCGCCGGGCTCATCTCCAACGTTTTGCTGATCAATCACAGCGGCATCGCGTTCAACCTCGATGACCGTATGGTGCCGCAGCCGGACAAGGCGACGTTCAACATCCCGATCGACCTCGCTGCCGCGGACAAGGCGGCCGGCAAGGCTTTGCCCCAGGTGATGCTGGTCATCACAGGGCCTCAGGATTTACAGGCCGCGATGTTCTCGGGACCGACCCCAGCCTCGGAATTGCTGCCCAAGCTCCTCAAGGAGATCCAAGCCCGCGGCCCCGGCTTCTCCGCCACCGCCAAGTATTTCCAGCTCGGCGGATAATACGGACGCCGATGGGTCTCCGCCGCTCGCCCTTTTCCCTCCCGGCCCAACCAGGCAAGGGGCGCGGCTGGCGTTCGAACCTGTCTGACCTACGGCGCCGGAGACTGGCCGGGCTGCTTGGCGCAGCATTGTTCTTCACCCTACCCGTCGGCAAGGCGCATGCCGAGTTCACCGTCTGCAACCAGACGCTCGACGTCGTCAATCTCGCCGTCGGACAGAAGGTCGACAATGCCGACCAGACCGACGGCTGGTGGACGATCGGCGCCAACCAGTGCGTGAATGTCATCCGCGAGGAACTGGCCAACCGCTACATCTACATCTACGCGACCGACGTCTTCGGCCACGCGATCCTGAACGGCTCGATCGAGATGTGCATCGACAGGCGCCGCTTCTCGATACGCGGCATCGATGAATGCTGGCAGCGCGGTCATATCGCGGCCCGCTTCGTCGAAGTCGACACGCTCGAGCAGGTGCGCTGGACGTACTTCCTAACCGGAAACAGCCCGTGACGCACAGCATCGACACGAGCTTCAAGGCAAAGAAGCAGGCGCGCCTGGCCGAACGCAGGCGCAAGCTCTGGCGCCGGGTGCTTGGCGGGTTTGTCGCATTGGCCCTGGCAGCGATGGCCGGCGGCTTCTATCTCACCAAGGACTATTGGTCGTTCGGCGATGAAGACGAGGATCTGCAACCCGTCGAGGGCGCGCAGGACGTACCGCCCGACGCCTCCGTCTATGTGCCGGCGATCATCGATCTCGCCGGCGATCCGATGTGGATCACTCTTGCCCCGGATGCCGAGGCTGGAACGAAGGGCCAGACCGTGGCGCGGCCGGCGGAGCTCGAAAGTTCCGGAGCATCCCCGCAGATCGAAATCCTGTCCGATGTGATGCTGAGCGCCAGCGAAAAATTCATGACGACGATCCCGTCGACGCAGGAGGATTTCGCCTTCTTCCAGGCGCAGCGACGGGCGGGCCAATCGGTGCCGGCGCAGACTCCACCGGCTCCGGCGGCGGCGCCCGAGGACCAGTTGGGCGATCTCGATCAGCAAGGTGGGCTGGAGCAGCAGGATGACCTGCAAAACGACCTTCAGCCGGCCCCCGATACGGACGCGGCTCCGCCCAGCTCCGCGCCCAAAGCGGATGCCGACGATCCCGAGGCCGGCTGGGGCGAGACCATCGATCAGGGCGAGGCAGCGCTTCCCGCATTCAAGAAGACCCAGATCGAGAACAACACGACGGTCGCGACCGTTACCGGCGAATACCAGCGCTTCGACGCAACCGCGGACACCTTCGTCAAGATCCTCAACGCCCGCAGCCTGGACAGCGTCGTCTCGGATGCTCACTTCTCGGCCGAGGACGCAAAGCTCGCCGGCGAAGCGCTGAAGGCGCTGTTCAATCGCGATGGTCTGGAGGCCGGCTATGTCGTGGCCATGCGCGGCTTCAGGCCGAACCGCGAGACCACGGCCATGTCGCTGATGCAGGTCTCGATCTACGCCAAGAATGTCTATGTCGGCACGCTGACGCGCAGCACGGCCGGCGCCTTCGTGTCAGGTGTCGATCCGTGGGTGCGTGAGGACTTGTTCAACTATTCTGGCGCATCGGACCAAGGCGGCCCCAAGCGCCAGTATCGCCTGCTCGACGCGATCTATTCGACGGCGGCGCGCAACAAGGTCCCGACCAGCGTCATCGGCGAGGCCATCATGTATCTGTCGAGAGGGCAGGATCTCGACGCTTTCGCCAGCGAGGACCAGCGCCTGGTGCTGATCTACTCGCAGACGCCGCGCGGCCAAGGCGAGATCTCGGGACGGGTTCTCTATGTCGGCGTCCAGGGCGCAGAGAAGAACCTCGACTGTTTCGTCTTCCAGCAGAGCGACGGGCAATATGCGTGCGTCACCGGCAATGACGAGGTCCGTTCGCTGACCGTGATGAACGGCATGGTCACGCCGGTCAGCGGGGTCATGACCTCCACCTTCGGCCCGCGCAAGCACCCGATCCTCGGCACGGTTCGGATCCACAAGGGCGTCGACTGGGCCGCTCCGGTCGGCACACCCATCCTGGCCGCCTTCGACGGCGAGATCAGCTTCCAGGGCGATGGCGGCAGCTACGGCAACCTGGTGAAGATCTCGCACGCCAACGGCCGCGAGACGCGCTACGCGCACATGCAGAAATTTGCCATGGCAAGCGGCGTCGGCACCAAGGTGAAGGCCGGCGATGTCATCGGCTTCATCGGCACCACCGGCCTTTCGACCGGACCGCATCTTCATTTCGAGCTCTACCAGAACGGTGAGGCGATCGACCCGCTGGGGACGGTCACCACCGTCGCAACCTATGCGTCCGGCGGTGCTGGCGGATCTGGCGATGCCGCCGTCGAGACGCTGACCGACCGCATCGTCCATGTCGAAAGCGGTGGCAGCGCCCGGGCCAAGAACCCGCTTTCCTCGGCGACCGGCGCCGGGCAGTTCATCTCCAAGACCTGGATCCGGATGATGAACACCTATCGCCCCGATCTCGCCCGCTCGCTGTCGACCGCCGACCTGCTCGCGCTTCGCTACGACGCCACGCTGTCGCGCGAGATGGTGCGCAACCTGGCGCGCGAAGGCGAAGCCTACCTTCGCGCCCGCGGCCACCAGATCACTGCCGGGCGGCTCTATCTGTGCCACTTCCTAGGCATGGAAGGCGCGCATCAGGTGCTCGCCTCCCCAGGCTCGTCGCAGCTGAGCGCCGTGCTGGGGTCAGCCGTGATCCAGGCCAACCCCTTCCTCACCGGCAAGTCCGCCAGCTATGTCATTGACTGGGCGGAGCGGAAGATGGGCCAGAAGGTGCCGCGGATCATCACCGACGCAGGCCAGCAGA
Organism: Mesorhizobium sp. M3A.F.Ca.ET.080.04.2.1; assembly: GCF_003952525.1. Lineage (NCBI taxonomy): Bacteria > Pseudomonadati > Pseudomonadota > Alphaproteobacteria > Hyphomicrobiales > Phyllobacteriaceae > Mesorhizobium > Mesorhizobium sp. M3A.F.Ca.ET.080.04.2.1. Next base: position 2,019,485 of record NZ_CP034451.1, read on the forward strand.
CGGCCACGACCGAGATCCGGCAAACGTCGCCCGAGTTCGAAAAATACAAGCAGGCGATAACCGCTCTGGTGAACTCGATTCAACCCACGTTCGAGCCTGGCTAATCTAAAGTGCGTCGCGCCGAAACGGATTTAGGCAACGCACTTTAGGTTTTATCTGATGCATGTCGTTGTCCCAGAACCGCCGCGCACTTCTGAGCGACATGCATTGGGTTTCGGCGCAGGCGTGCCGCGGCCAGCGGCCGGGCCGATTGGTTTCCGATGCCGCGAATGCTACATTGACGCCTGTTCGCAAAGATTTTTGTGAACCAGAACTGTGGTCGAGATCACATACGCTTGGAAGCCAGTTTTGGCAGAAGCGACTTCGTCGCTAATGGAATTTAGCATGCGCAGACAACAATAGCGCGCCCCTGTGGGGCGGAGGGCTGTCCCATGAAAACGTTCGCCATCCTGTTGGGCGGTTTTGTCCTGTTTGTCCTTGCAGCGTTCGGCGCCCAGGCCGCCACGCCCGACGCAAAACGCGTCGCGCTGGTCATCGGCAACAGCAAATATGTCAATGCCGTGCCCTTGCCCAATCCCGCCAACGACGCGCAACTCATCGCATCGACGCTGCGCAATGCCGGCTTCGACGTGATCGAAGGGGTGGACCAGGACAATGCCGGCATGCACGCGCTGATCAGCCGGTTCACCGAGGAATCCTACAATGCCGACCTCGCGGTCATCTTCTATGCCGGCCACGGCATGCAGGTCGACGGCAAGAACTACCTCATTCCGGTCGATGCCGAGTTGACGACGCCGGCCTATCTCAAGACCCGCACGGTGCAGATCGACGAGTTCATGGCGGCGCTGCCGCCCGATCCCGCGGTCGGCGTCATCATTCTCGACGCCTGCCGCGACAATCCGCTGGCACGGACGCTGGCCGCCGCACTGCCGAAGAGCCGCTCGCTGGGCGCGGGGCTGGCGCCGGTCGAAGCGAAAGCGGACGGCGTCGGCACCGGCGGCGTGCTCATCGCCTATGCAACGGATCCGGGCGCGATCGCCTTCGACGGCAACGGCGTGGACAGTCCCTACTCGATGGCTCTGGCCAAGCATCTGACCGAACCCGGCGTCGAACTGCAGAGTGCGCTGACGCGCGTGCGCGGCGAGGTGACCGAGACGACGCAAGGTCGGCAGCGGCCGTGGCACAACGCATCGCTGGGACGCGAGGTCTTCCTCGGCAAGGCCCCCGCCGAAGCCGCGCTGATCGCGGCCGAGCCAGGCGAAGCGACCGCAGCGCCTGCCCCTGCTCCCGTGGCCAGCGAAGCTCCGTCGTGGGAAGTGGAGCAGCGCCTCTGGGACGAGGCATCGAAGAAGAATTCCATCCCCTTCTACGAAGCCTATCTCGAACAGTTCCCGAATGGCCGCTTCGCGACCGTGGCCAAACTCAACATCGATCAGTTGAAGGACCCGAAGGCCGACAATCGACAGATGGCAGCACTCGATGCCAATGAGGCGAATGCGAATTCCGGATCGGCGGTTCGTACTTCGGTCGGCATCTCCGACGAAATGAAGCAGACGCCCGGCAGCGAGCTGACGGAAGGCGCCATCGGTCTCGATCGCGACGGCCGCATCGACCTGCAGCTGCGCATCGAGGCGCTGGGCAACGAGCTTGGCCAGATCGACGGCAATATCGGTCCGAAAACCCGCCAGGCCATCGGCGTCTGGCAGGGCAAGAACGGGCTGCCGCAAACCACCTATCTGACGCGCGAGCAGCTGGCGTTCCTAGTCGTGCAGACCGACCCGATGATGGATGCGGTGCGCGCCAAGCACGCAGCCGATCAGGCGCGCGCCGCGGCGGCCAAGAAGCAGATGGCGCAGAAGACCCGCACCGTGAAGCCTGTGGCGCAGAAACCGAGCCGGAAGCAGCAGCAGACCGTGCAGCGGCGGCGCAATACGGACACCCTCATCGGCGAGGAGCCGCCGCCGCGGAACAACGACGACTTCCTGACCAAGGCTCTGATCTTCGGCACCGGCGTTGCGGTGGGTGGCGCGCTCAAGAATTGAGGCAAGGCACAGGATTCAGCCTGTGCAGGTTGTCAGCTCGATCACTGTCACCTGGCTGAGATGCAGAGGGCGGTTCAGTCGCTGAACCGCCCTCAGAATTTCGAGCCAACTTGCAGAGGCGCGCTTTGCCGGATCTGTTTGGGCGCCCTATTCGGTCCTGATCCGCATCTCCACCCGGCGATTGACCGGGTCGTAGGGATCGGAAACGCGCGGGTGCGACTTGCCCAGTCCGATCGGTTCCAATCGCGCAGCCTGGATGCCATTCGCGGTCAGGAACGACGCCACCGATTGCGCCCTTCGCTGGGAAAGTTCCTGATTGTACTGGTCGGAGCCGGAGGCATCGGTATGGCCTTCGACGACAAAGCTGAACGAACTCAGCCGGTTGTCCTTCAGCGCCTTGGCGAACTCATCGAGCTCGGTGCGCGCGGTCTGGTCGAGCTGGGCTGAATCGAGGGCGAAATTGATCATCATGTCGAGGCCGGCCTTTTGCGGCGGCGCCCCTGCCTTGTCGGCCTTGCTCTTGCATTCTTCCTCGGTGCCGACACAGATGCCGCGGGACGCGCCGAGATTGCCCGGACCGGTGAAGAACTTCACGATGTCTTCGGATTTCTGAAGCGGATCGGCGGAAACGTGCGTCGAAAAAAGCACGGCCGCCAATACCAAGGCTGAACTGGCCCACCGCATGACCGTTACTCCCATTTGAGCGTCGGATTTCGCTAGCGGGACCATATCAAATTCCGAAGCCATTGTCTGTGAACAAAGACACGCTGCCGAGGCCCTTTGGCTGTTATGGCTAAGACCTTGACCAGCGCCTCGCTCGGGGCTTGAGTGCTCGTCGGTCCCTTGGATGAAGGCGGGGCAGCCATGGCCAATGAGTTCCGATCCAGAACGGCACGGGATCTCTTCCTTGCCCGCCCGGCCATCGCCATGGACATGAAGACGCCGCCAACGGATCAGCTGTCGATCGAGTTCTGCCGAGCGCTGCTCGCAGGCCGGGTGCCCGAAGAGGCAATCACCTTCTGTGCCTACCTGCTGCCCGAGCGGGCGGCAGTCTGGTGGGCGCATGAATGCCTGGGCAACCTCGCCGAATTGCTCGACGGCAGGGATCTCGAATTGCTGGCGCTCATTCGCGACTGGGTCGGCGAGCCCGGCGATCCCCGCCACCGGACGGCAATGGAAACGGCGGCTGAAGCAATACCTCCAGCGACGCCGGCCGCCTGGATCTGCCTGGCCGCGGTATCGCATGACAATGGCGCGGCGCACGAGGTGGCGCCGGCGCACTTGCCCGCCGGCCATGCAGTCAGCGCGGGGATCCTGGCCGGACTGGCGCGCGTGTCGCTCGCGGACCGGTTCGCCGTCCTTGCCGCCTTCGTCGACATGGGGATCCAGATTGCAGAAATAGAGGCGCAGCGGCAAGCGGCCGATGGGTATTGAAGCCGCTGGACCTTAGCCAACCAGTTGCTTGTCAACCTCCCCAGCCACCGCCGCCACTGCCGCCACTGCTGCCACCACCCAACGTTGGGGCGACAACTGGCTTGGGCTCTTCCTCGACCGGTACGATGACCTTCTTGGCGGTTGCCTTTTTCTGCTTGACGACCGTCGGCGCCGTCGTCGTGGCGGTAACCTTCGGCGGAGGCTGCACCGCCACCGGCGTCGGCTCGGATTTCGGCAACAGAGATGTGCAGCCCATGAGTGCCGCAAGAACGCCGGAGAGAGTTGTTGCAATAATCGCCTGCTTCAATGCCCTGCCCACCATTGCCTCCCTGTTGCTCAGAACAAATCCCGACGCGGGTTGGCCTGTTCCCAAACCGCTCTGGCCACCTTGACCAGTTGGTCCTCCAGCGAACCGCTGGCTGCGATCTTCGACTTGAGTTCCCCACGCAACTTCTTGAGCGCCGCCGTCTTCGCCTTCGTTCCGAATTTGGCCAGCGTCGCCTTGGCGTCTGGCAACTCGTTGCGAGCGTCGAGTGCGACTGTGAATGCGAGGAAACGCACGGCTACGGCCTGGTCAGCCTGATCGCCCTTCTGCATCTCGAGAGCCGCGCGGTCATAGGCGCCGGACTGATCGCCGCGCGTCGTTGCCAGCTCGAACAGCCGCTGCGCTTCGTCGAGGTTCTGCTGCACCCCGACGCCGTCCCGATACATGCGGCCGAGGCTGCCCGGGGCATAAGGCTGGCCAAGGTCAATGGCCTTCTGGAAGAGCGTCAGCGCCGCCTTCGGGTCCTTGTCGATGCCTTGGCCGCTGAGATAATTGCGGCCGAGCAGGTTCATCGAATACATATCCTGCCGCTCGACGCCGGCTTTCAGGAAGGCAACGGCACGGGCGGGATCGGCGGGGACGCCATTGCGCCCTTCCGTGAAGATCGCGGCGAGATCGTTCATGGCATAGGTATGCCCCATCGCGGCCGCCTTGAGCAGCAGATCGAGCCCCTTGCCGGTATCGCGCTCGACGCCGTAGCCGTTGAACAAAGCACGGCCCCAGGACGTCATCCCGTATGGATCGCCCTTGTCGGAAGCGGCGGCATAGAATGTATTGGCCTGCTTGCGGTTGACAGGCATTCCGGTCCCGGTCGCATTGAGGTAGCCGAGTTCGAATACGGCCCGCACATGGCCTTTGTCGGCGGCTTCCTGGATCTCTCTCTTTGCCTGATCGACCTTGCCCACCGCGAGCAACGCGCGTCCCAGTTGGTAGCGGAAGCGGGCCACATCCGGGTACGCTTTCACCGCCGCCTGGCAGACGTCCACGGCGTTGCTGCTGATCTCGTTCGGCAGCAGACCCGGCACGACACCTTGCAGGTCGAGGGGTTCGCCGGCCTCGCGGTCGCAGGCGTCAACGTTAGGCGACAGTTTCATCGTGGCAGGCTTGGAAGGCGTGTTGTCGACCCGGATCTCGAAGCCGACCTCGACCGGCGCGGCGACGCCGATCTGGGGTTCGTAGCTCAAATGCTCGACTTCGTCGGCCATCAGGCTCGAGTCCGGCGACAGTGTCCGATCCGGCAGGGACAGTGTTCCCGTCGCCGGATAGCTCGCCAGTTTCACGCTGACGGCGGGGTCCTTGGTCGGAAACTCCAGTTTCAGCGGAACCGGGCCGACACCGACGGGAATGGCGACATCGCGCTTGTCGATCGCTTCCGCGGCACCCGTGATGTGGAGTCCCCGCGCCACGACCTGCTGCTTCTGCTCGGCCTCGAGCGAGGCGACGACCTGTTCGCCTTGGGCGCCCTCGCCGCTCTTGACGCGGAACACCATGATGCCCTGCGCCTCGCCGCCCCATTCGTCATGCGTGGCGTAGGCCAGCATGTCGACCTCTTCCTGAGCACCGACGCCCTTGGGGATTTCCATCTTCAGGCGCGGCAGATCCTTGCCCTGGATCGGCGCGCCGATCTCGACCGGCTTGCCGTCAAGGGTCAGGCGCCCCAGCGCGGGCGGTCTCTCGATGCTGACGGTGACGGCTCCGCCATCGACGTCGACCGGCTGCGGCAGGTCGAGGGCCACCGGACCGATGCCCGACGGCACGATTTTCTCCAGCACCGGCGGCAGCGAGGGCCGGGTGGCGCGGCGCATCAGCACGACATCGTCGATCAGCGAGGAATTCTCCCACGGAACCTGCTTGCCGGAGGTGGCCTCGACCACATCGCGGCGCACAGCCGCCATGACGGTGCGTATTTCCTGGTTCGGAGCCAGCGCGCGGCGCGAGAATGCCGACGAGAACGGGCTGAGATCGCCGGTTCCGTCATAGGCGACCGCGCCGGGCTCGGTGGCGAAGGCGATCAGCGTGTTGAGCGAACTCTTCACCTGCGCGAGACCAGTGTTGCCGGCGGTGATCAGCTGGTCCCTCAGCCAGTAATCCTTGCGCGGAAACGGATTGTTGCGGCAGGCGTCGAGGATGATCACCTGGATCTTGGACTTCGAGCGCATCTGCTCAAGCACGTCATCCAGCTTGACCGCCTGGACCTCAATGTCGGCCGCATCCTTCAGGGACGCATCGACGGGGATCAGGAAATTCTCGCCGCCGATCTGGAAGCCATGGCCCGAATAGTAAACGATGGCCAGCTCGGCGCCGTCGGCCGCGGCGAGATAGTTGCGGAACTGTTTCTCGAATTGCAGCTTGGTGAGATCCTTGGCCAGGAACACCTCGAAGCCGGCCATCCGAAAAGTGTTGGAAACGTCGTCGGCGTCCTTGTCCGGGTTCTTGAGGGCTGGAATATCCCGGTACTCGGAATTGCCGATGACGAGGGCAACCCGCCGATCGGCGTGCGCTTCGAAGGATGCGAAGCCCACGAGGATCACGGCTGCAAGGAACGCGCAGCATCGCAGCATGGCAAATCCTTAACTGCTATGACCTGTCGGCCACAATGCAGCTTGCGGCGCCGAGGTCTGTTAAAGACTTCACAATCTGCCTGGACATGACGAGAGGCTTGCGTCGCGGCGGCGAGGCATCCCCCCGTATCCAATCAGGATCTAAATTACCCCAGAGCCCGGGGCACCGCAATGATCCAAGCGGGTACAACTCGTCTTCGCCGATGTCATGAACCGGAAGCCGCCTGGCCCAAGGTGTCGCGCAGCCCGCGCAAGGCAGGATTCATTTCGCGGGTTCGAGCTCTTCCTGCTGCCTCAGGCCAGTGACCCAGGTGCCGATGAAGCCCATCAGCTCGCTTTCGAGATCGGCGGCGGCCAGACCAATGAACCGACCCTCGAGCGACACGCCAACGATGCCGTGGACGGCCGAGAACAGTGTCCGGGCCCGCGCCAGGAGTTGCGCCCGGTCGAGCGCCGGGCTGAGCAGCGCCAAGGGCTCGACCAGATATTGGATAAGGACGGCGTGCTCGGCGAGGTGCCATTCCGGCACCGGCACGCCGGGCGCCATCCGGTGCTCGAACAATGCTGCCCAGAGCCTTCGGTTGCCGCGTGCGAAGCCGACATAGGCCTTTGCCAACGCCTTGAGCTTCTCGCTTGGCTCCGCGGCCATGGCCGCTTCCTCGCGCAATGCCTCTCCCAGCCGTGCCAAGGTTTCCGAATTGACGTGAAGAACGAGCTCGTCCAGGTCGGCAAAGGCGGTATAGAGCGCGCCGAGCGCGCAGCCGGCATCGGCGGTAATGTCACGGGCACGCAGCCCGCCCAGCCCCGATGATTGAATTCGCAGGCGTGCGGCGCTGATCAACCTGCTCCTCAGATCCTCGCGCCTGGCGTCCCGTTTTGCCGTCATTAACCTTCTCGATCCGATTTTCATGAACAACGTTCATTTTTACCTCGAACGTTGTTCACAGTGTGTTACGCTGCGTTTTTGAACAATGTTCATAGAGGAGAAGCGGGAATGTTGAAACAGTTTTTTGCGCTGGTTCGCGGGCGCAGCCATGAGGCGGCGGAAGCGGTGGTCGACCGCAACGCGCTGGTGATCCTGCGCCAGCAGATACGCGACTGCGCCGAAGCCATCGCTGCCGCCCGCCGTGCGGTCGCCATTGCGATTGCCCAGAACGATCAGGAGGTCCAGCAACATAAAAAGCTGGTCGACCGCATTGAGGATCTGGAGAAGCGCACGGTTGCGGCGCTCGAACAGGAACAGAATGAACTTGCATGCGAGGCGGCCGAAACGATCGCCCTGCTAGAGGCCGAGCGCACCGCGTCGGAAGACGCACAGAAAAACTTCGGCACGGAAATCGAGCGGCTGAAGCGGATCGTTCGCGCCTCCGAAATGCGCCTGCGCGACCTGCAGCGCGGCCAGCGCATTGCGGCCGCCGCGGACAAGACGCAGCGGCTGCGTGAGACCGCTCCCGGATCAACCTTGTCGGCGCTCCAGGATGCCGAGGAAACGCTGTCTCGCCTGCGGGCGCGTCAGAAGCAGATCGACGCCGCCGCGGCCGCCATGGCCGAGATGGAGCAGACGGGCGATCCGGCCGCGATGAGCGAGAAACTGGCCGCCGCCGGGTGCGGCGCGCCGCTGAGAAACAGCGCCGATGTCGTGCTCGAACGGCTGGCGAAGAGGGTTTCCAGGCCGGCCTGACTGTATCCGGCCTGAAACAGGCCGACACCTGCCCAACCTACCGCAGAAACGAAAGGACCCTATCGATGACCACCAACAGCTACGCTCCCAAGGATTCCGGCGCCTGGAAAATGTTCACCATGGCCAGTTTCGCCATCGCCGCCAGCATGATGGCGGGCGGCATCTACTTCATGGAGGCAAGTTTTGCCGCAAAAGGGTTTTACGCGATGGCCGCAATCATGCTCGTCCATACGTCCATCACCATCACCAAGACGCTGCGCGACGCCGAGGAGGCAGGCCGCTTCATCAACAGGTTGGAATATGCCAAGGCCGAGAAGCTCTTGATGGACATCAACCGCAGTAACGAAACGTAACCGGTTCGCGCTACAACAGGGCTCGAACCGCGCAAGCAACCGCCAGTCACTATAACGGTCTTTGCCAAATGGAAATGGCCATGAACAACCATCTGATGACGTCACGGCGCTTCGCGCCACTTTTCTGGACGCACTTCCTGTCCGCCTTCAACGACAACTTTCTGAAGAACACGCTGGTATTCCTCATTCTGTACACGCTGGCGGCGGACCAGGCGGCGTCATTGGTGACACTGGCGGGAGCAATCTTCATGGCTCCGTTCCTGCTTCTCTCCGCCCTCGGCGGCGAGATCGCCGACCGGTTCGACAAGGCTTTCGTGGCGCGCAGGCTGAAATTCGTCGAGATCGGCGCCGCACTGCTGGCCGTCATCGGCATCGCGCTCTCGTCCATTCCGGTGCTGCTCACGGCGCTGTTCCTGTTCGGCGTGATCTCGGCGCTGTTCGGGCCAATCAAATACGGCATCCTGCCCGATCATCTCGAACGCAGGGAACTGCCCCGGGCGAACGCCTGGATCGAGTCGGCCACCTTCGCCGCCATCCTCGGCGGCACGATCGTCGGCGGCATCGTCTCGGCCGATGGCATTGGCGTTGCGGTGTTCGGCCCGATGATGATGATCCTCGCGGTCGGCTGCTGGCTGGTCAGCCGCTACATCCCGTCGACCGGCTCGGCGGCGCCGGACCTTGCGATCGACACGAACATCCTGCGCTCCACTTGGCGGCTGGTCGGCGAGTTGCGGATGAACCAGCGGATATGGCGGGCGGCGCTGATGGCCTCCTGGTTCTGGCTGGTCGGAGCTATCGTCCTTTCCCTCCTGCCCCCTCTGGTCAAGAATTCGCTCGGCGGCAGCGAGATCGCCGTGACCGCCTATCTCGCCGTATTCGCGGTCGCGGTCGCCGTCGGCTCCGCCATTGCGGCATGGATGTCGCAGGGGCGGATGGTGCTTCTGCCGGCTCCGGTCGGCACCGCGCTGATGGCCGTGTTCGGACTGGACCTCGCCTGGAGCGTTTGGGGACTGCACAGTTCGGCCCAGGCCGAGACGCTCGCTGCCTTTTTCGCCGGGCAGAACACCATTCGCGTCGCCATCGATCTGGCCGGCCTGGCTATCGCCGGCGCCTTCCTGGTCGTGCCCACCTTTGCGGCCGTGCAGGCCTGGGCGCCGGAGGACCGGCGCGCTCGTATCGTTGCCGCGGTGAACGTCGTCAGCGCCGGCTTCATGACCATCGGCGGCGGCCTCGTTGCGGCCATCCAGGGCGCCGGCGTCTCCATTGCAGGCGTGCTGGCCGGCCTTGCCGCGATCAATGCCGTCGCCGCCTGGCTGATGCTGAAATACCTGCCGACCAATCCTTTCCGCGATTTCGTCTCCATTCTGTTCCGCGCCTTCCATCACCTGGAGGTGGAAGGGATGGAAAACCTCAAGGCGGCTGGCCCGGCGCCCATCCTGGCGCTCAACCATGTCAGCTTTCTCGACGGTCCGCTGGCGCTGACGCTGACCGACGAGGAGCCGGTCTTCGCCATCGACTACACGATCGCGCAGGCATGGTGGATGAGGCCTTTCCTGAAGCTCGCCCGCGCCCTGCCGCTCAATCCGGCCAAGCCGATGTCGACCCGAACGCTGATCAAGATCGTGCAGGGCGGCGATCCGCTGGTGATTTTCCCCGAAGGCCGCATCACCGTCACCGGCGGCCTGATGAAGGTCTATGACGGCGCCGCTATGGTCGCCGACAAGACCGGCTCGATGGTGGTGCCGGTGCGCATCGACGGGCTGGAGAAGAGCTACTTCTCGCGGCTGACGTCGCAGCATGTGCGCCGCCGGCTGTTCCCGAAGGTCAACGTGACCATCCTGGAGCCGGTGAGGCTCGAGGTTCCGCCGGAGCTGAAAGGCCGCAAGCGCCGCGCCGCGGCCGGTGCCGCGCTCTACCAGGTGATGTCGGATCTCGTCTTCCGCACCCAGGATATCGACCGGACGGTGCTGGAGAAGATCATCCTGGCAGCAAACGACCGCGGCATGAAGCAACTCGCGGTGCAGGACCCGGTCACCGGCTCGCTCAGCTACGGCAAGCTGCTCACCGGTGCCGCCGTGCTCGGCGAAAAGTTCAAGACGCTCTATGCCGACCAGCAGACGCTTGGCGTCATGCTGCCCAACGCCAATGGCTCATGCGCCACGCTGCTCGGTGTCATGTCCGCCGGCAAGGTGCCGGCAATGATCAACTTCACCGCGGGCGCGGCGAACATTCTCTCCGCCTGTAAAGCGGCCGAGGTGCGGACCGTGCTCACATCCCGCGCCTTCGTCGAACAGGCAAAGCTCGGCGCGGTGGTCGAAGAAATCGGCCGCTCGGTGGAGATCGTCTGGCTCGATGACCTGCGGGCCACAATCGGCCTCAAGGACAAGCTGCTCGGCCTCTTGCGCAAAGGCAAGCCGCGGGTCGCGCGCAGACCCGACGACGTGGCGGCGATCCTGTTCACATCGGGCTCCGAGGGCACGCCCAAGGGCGTCGTGCTCACCCACCGCAACATCCTGGCCAACGCCGCCCAGGCGGCCTCGCGCATCGACTTCCATTCGGGCGACAAGGTGTTCAATGTGCTGCCGATCTTCCACTCCTTCGGCATGACGGCGGGAACGGTGCTGCCGCTGATCTCGGGTGTGCCGGTCTATTTCTACCCGTCGCCGCTGCACTACCGCATCGTGCCGGAACTGATCTACGGCTCGAACGCGACGATCATCTTCGGCACCGACACGTTCCTTTCGGGCTATGCGCGCACGGCGCACCCTTACGACTTCCGTTCGGTGCGCTACTGCTTCGCCGGGGCCGAGCCGGTCAAGGCTGCCACGCGCATGACCTACATGGAGAAGTTCGGCCTGCGCATCCTCGAAGGCTACGGCGTGACCGAAACCGCGCCGGTAATCGCCATCAACACGCCGATGTACAACAAGTCGGGCAGTGTCGGCAAAATCATGCCCGGCATGGAGTATCGCCTGGATCCGGTGCCTGGTGTCGAGGAGGGCGGGCGGCTCCATGTGCGCGGCCCCAATGTCATGGCCGGCTATCTGCGTGCCGAAAAGCCCGGGGTGCTCGAACCGCTGGAGGACGGCTGGCACGACACCGGCGACGTCGTCACCGTCGACGAGGCGGGCTTCATCACCATTCGTGGCCGCGCCAAGCGCTTCGCCAAGATCGGCGGCGAGATGATCTCGCTGGCGGCCGTCGAGGCGCTCGCCGGCGAATTGTGGAAGGGATCGCTGTCTGCCGTCGCCACGGTGCCGGATCACCGCAAGGGCGAGAAGCTGATCCTTGTCACGGAGGCAACCAACGCGACTCGGGCGGACTTCCTGGCCTTCGCCAAGGCGAACGGCGCCATGGACCTGATGGTGCCGGCCGAAGTGCGCGTCGTGCAGAAAGTGCCGGTCCTCGGCTCCGGCAAGCTCGACTTCGCCGCCGTGACGAAGATGGTGCGCGGCGATGAGGAGACGAAGATCAGGGCGGCTTGATCAGAATCGCGCAGCAGGCCGGCGTCTAACGTCGGCCTGCTAAATCCGCGAACGGATCGACAATCCAGGAGATCCTCGCCATGCGGGGCGATCAGGCCGCTCTCTCCCGCTGCAAGATCAGTATCGCCATCCGCTGAACGGCGCGCATTCCATCTCCACCCCCGCAGACGCGGCTAACGCAGGCATCTTGAGCAGCACAAGGGTCAATGGGTCGCTTGTCGGCCAAAAGAACGTGGGTGGCCTCATATTTCTCGAACAGCCACATCAGCTGTTCGCGCGTGTCCTGGTCCAGCGGCGACTCGGGATGCACATCAGGCATCGAGCGCACGGGCGCCTGATTGAGCGCAGCGGACAGCACCTTCAAATCGAAGTCGCCGAGTTCGCCCGTAGTCAGGATCAGCGCGCCCTCGACGAGGATGTGGTTCTGCAACCCGCGCAGGAAGCGGGCCGAGTCCGTCAGGTCGCCTTCGGCCACGTGCTTGAGCAGGGATTCGCGCCGTTTCTCGGCGCTCAGGCTGACGCTGTCGTTGTAGATGACGGCGAGCAGCGAAGCGGAAAGGACGATCACCACGGCCTGGACGCTGCCGCGCCAGCCGATGTGGTCGATGCCGCCCAGCGCGAGCCCGGCGAAGACCGAACTCAGTGCAATGACGGCGAAAGCCGCGATGGTGTCGCGATGGCCGAGGCCTACCCGCCCGAGGCCGATCGTCAGCCAGCACAGGAACAGGATGGCGATGCGGCCAAGCCGCACCGGCATGTCGACCAGACCCGGCCGGTAGTCCGTGATCATGAACGGGATGATGAGCAGCAACGAAAGCGCTCGACGGTGCGGTTTTCAGCCGAGGACAGGCTGGCTCTGTCGCGCATCACCACGAGGTAGCCGATGGCTACAAAGCCGCCGAACTGGAAAAGCAGAAGCAGCGCCATCCGCCATGGCTCGACGAAGCGTTCAGGGACCATCGCCAGCAAAAGGAAGAGCACCGCGCCGCCGGCAGCGAAAGACTTAAGGACAAGTGGCGCATGCCTGCGCAGCAAGCCCTCGGTCAACAAAAGCGCCGCCAGCGGCAACAGGCCTGCCGCAACGATGGTGGCGAGCCGAAAAACACCGAGGCCGGTGATCCAATCCAGAATGCGGCAGGCAAGCAGCACCGCCAGGACCCGCAAGCCGAACAGAAAGCGCCTCGACAGCGGGTCGCCGGGGTCTCGCCCGCTAACCACCGCGATCACGATCATCAGGCCGAGGAGCGAAGGGAGAGAGGTGATCGTATCGGCGACAAGCTTATCGTCAAACGGCATGCGCCGGTTCCATCAAGCATGGAGATGACGTGGCGCACAGGGGTGGCGCGTGAAGCCGTTATCGTGTCCATGGCCGCAAAAGGTTCCATTGGCGGCCGGCGTCGGCCCAGTGAACGACCGGCAGAACGAGCCGCTGGAGGGTTACGGCGGCGCCCGCCACCGCGAGAGCCGCCAGCGAGCCGCGCGGGACGGTGTTTGCGAGAAAGGCGCGCGCGGCCTGGAAGGCCGTAGAATTGCGGCGTCCGGCTAAGACACGGTAAAGGGAGAATGTCGATACTTGCTGGTCTCCAGGTGCGGCGTGTCACGCCGCGTGTGCGACCAACTGATGCCGCGTGCGTTCGAATGCGATGCTGCTGCGCCGAGCGCGAACTTTCGCGGCGCACACAACGGCGAACGCTATGAAGAAGATCATGCCCGGATCGGCGCTGCCGGCTGACAATGAGATGGCAACGATGCTGGCAAGGGCAGCGTTCCTGACGCTCAAGACAACGGCATCCGTTTCCGGGTCCAGCCACTCACGCTCTCGACCGACTCCGCGGGCAAGGATGCCGACCAGGATCGCCATCATCAGCGACCCGAACAAGCCGAGCTGAGACAGAACCGCGATCGGCCAGCTGGACGCCCTCGAACTGCCGAAGCCGATGCCGAGACCGCTGGTGTCCAGGAAGGACTGCAGGCTCTTGACGTTCCAATAGGCACGCTCCTCGCCGGAGGCGGAGTTCGCCTTGTTGATGATTGTTGAGTTGATCAGCCTGATGAAGGGATCCAGCGCCCCGGCATTGTAGAGGCTGATGCCGAGCACGGCGACTGTGCCCAGGGCCATGATAGCGATGATCAGTATCTCCTCGCGCTCGACCTTTCCCCTGAGGACCGAGGTCGTCATTGATATGGCGACCGGGATGCAGAGGATCGTCAGGCCGACATAGGCGGTCGAGGAGGTCGACAGAATGGCCAGGAAGAGCAGTATCCCTGCCAGCCATTGCGCAAGGTGCGATTTGGTGTTCCTCCAATAGGTGTAGGAGAAGGCCAGACAGGCGAGCGACGCGGCGGCAAAGGAGGAGGCCTCCGAAAAGGCTCCATTGATCCGAACGAACCCTGCCTCGATCGCACCCGTCATGAGCTGGTAGCTGGCGGTTCTGATCGGAGCCAGCAAATCTCCAGCGCCCGAATTCTTGCCGACAAAATCGATTAGCCCCGAGCCCGCATGCAGGCCGCACCACAGGAAAAATCCCCGGCGTATCTGGTCGATCCTGTTGGAGTGGAGCAGCAGCGTGCAAAGCGCGATGGCGGTGAGCCCGCCCAGAATGAAATATCCTGTCTGCGAAGTATTGCCTGAGACCGGGGCCAAGGCGGCTTCGACAACCCCGCCTCGCGTCTTCGCCTGGACGAAGACGACTGTTTGACCGGCGAAGAATCTTGGGAACAACCATGAACCGATAATCGCGTAAGCCATGAGGCTGGCGAGAATCCAGATCGGGCGAATGCTCCCCAACACGCTTCCAAGCTCAATCCAGATGTGGCGCCTCGCGCTAACGGCGGTCACCAGCAGCGCTGCAAACAAAGTGTAGATGAGCGGAGTGGATCCACCGATCGAGGTCAGGGTCATCGCGGACGTCGCCCCAAACGCCAGGGATGCCAGAAGGCCGACGATCAGCATGCCGCGGGAATAGTAGGCGACGATCAAGACAACGGCGCACACTGCCAGTCCCGGAATCGAGAACTGCATGCCCCCCGGCCTTTCTCGCATGCGTCGCGTGTTGGAAGTCCGTCAGCCGACAGACAGTATTCTTCACAGTGCATAGTTCGGCAGGAGAGAGTCCCGAACAAGGGGACCAAAGGGCGTAGTCGGACATCCCACAGCGGTAGGATGACGGCAGATACGCCTTCTGACTGAATGGGTGCAGGGCCGGCCTGGCGGTACCCATTAAAGCTTAAGCGGGGGCGAATGTCCTGCAGACCTCGGCACAATGTAAGCTGGCCTCCGGCTCGGATCGGGTCATCCGGGCGCTGGGTGCTAAGTGATGCTTGCCAAAAGTTCCGATGTGCCGGCCGACCAAACCGGGCGCGTCGGCCCTGTCGACGCACTCCGGTGTTTTGCGATGACGGCTGTCGTGGCGCAGCATTGCGGGCTGATGCCCTTCGGCTGGACAGGCGTCTGGCTGTTTTTCGTGATCTCCGGCTTCGTGGTCACGCTGTCGGTCATAGAAAGGCCCGCGAACCGCCCCCCGATGGAGCGGCTGCGCAGTTTCTACCGCCGCAGGGCCCTCCGCATAATCCCGGTTTACTACGCCTATGTGGGCGTCGGCCTTTTGCTGGCCCTCCTGAGTGGAACTCATCCGGACTTTGTCGACGTTCTCTCGCTTTTCGGATTTTTTCACAACATCGCGATGGGGCTGGGCAGAGGCACTTTGTCGGAATGGCCCGTGGGTCACCTTTGGACGATATCCGTCGAGATGCAGTTCTATCTCGTTTACGGGGTCGTGCTGGTGCTGGCGTCGAAGCGGATCGTGATCCTGCTGCTCTTTGCTGCCCTTGTCGCGGCCACCCCCCTGAGGTTCGCGGCTGCAACGGAAGTTGCCAGCCTCCATCTCGACAGCGAGGTGAGCGCTTACCGGATTTATTCAGGGTCTTTCCTCCACACTGATTCCTTTGCCATGGGCGCGCTCCTGGCGTTTGCCCAGCGCTACGGGCTCCTGCATAGGCTGGCTCGGCCCCTCGCCTGCGCAGGCGCCGCGGCCATGCTGGCTTATGCCGCGACTTACACATGGCTGAACTATTCAGTGGTGCATGCCCAGGGCATCGCCATAGTCAGGAACGTCGTTTCAGGCATATTGTGGGGGCAATATAGGGAAGTGTTTCTCTATACGGCGCTGGCCATCGCCTCTGGCGGTTTGGTGGCCCTCGCCGCCACGGGCGACCGATCCCTGTCCTGGCTTCTGAGACCGCTCTTGTTTCACCGCATCGGGGAGATATCTTACGGGGCTTACATCTTCCATGCCTTGGCAATCAACGCGGCAGCCTTCATTCTCGGCCATATCGGCGTGTTGCCAGCACGCTCGTTAGCCGAAAGGCTCGTGTTCTTTGTGCTCTCCTACACGGTAACGGTCACGATAGCGCATTTGTCATTCTGGCATTTCGAAAGGCGGATCGCCGGCGGCCGCAAGCATCGGCCGGCAGACAACGGATTGCTCGACGTTCCGACGCGAGAAGGAGAAGCGGCATGACCAGGCATCCGGCTGCGCTTGGACTATTGGGAGCCAAAGAGGTCAAGCGGCTGAAAGAAGTGTATGACCGGGCCCGGGCCGTGCAAGCCAAGTATTCGGAGTCGCACGCTGCCAACAAGGCCGCAAAGAGGCTGATCGACGCCTTCGAAGCTGCGAGCCAGCCCGTTGGGACGGCTACCGAAATGAGATGGCTGAGCGAAACCACTCCCAAAGGAAACGCCTGAGCATGCGGTTGTCAGTGACGCGAAAAGGTACGTTCATCGTTGCGGGCAGCCAGCGCGCCGTGGCGTACTGATTGCCCGGTGCGGTATCAGACAAAAGCAGTGACCGGCGAAAAGCGGCATGCATCTGGCTTTCGAGGAGCAACTATTGTAGGTTGTGCCGGGATTGACAAACTCGCGGGTCTCCATGCAGGCACTGTCGCAGTTCATGCATTCGCGTCCCGCGGAGGGGACATCGTCGAAAATCGAATGGTCCAACAACGATTTTCCCGGCACGACCACGAGAGTCTATAAGCCGCATTCGATCCTGTGCCGCCAGGACGACGACAACGACACGATTTTCATCGTAAAATCGGGTTGGGCTTTGCTTTATCGCGGGCTGCCTGACGGCGACCGGCAGATCATCGACACCCCTCTCTGGGGCGACATTGTCGGTTTCCGTTCCGTAGACGGACCTCGGTTCGCATCGCTGGCATCTGCATCCGAACTTACTGTCTACGAAATTCCAAGGAAGGCGCTGGTCGAAGGCATGTTGTCGAAGGGCAGTCTCGGCAGCAAGATGGCCCACGCATTGGCGCGGCTGAACGCCATTTTTGCCGAGCACGTGGTGAATGTCGGGCGGCGCAACGCAATGAGCCGGACCGCTCACTTCCTGCTCGAGTTGGAGGAAAGGCTCTCCAATGTCGGCTTGTCCTCTCAGGGAAAATACGACTGTCCACTCACTCAAAACGAACTGGCAGACATCCTGGGAATGACCCCCGTTCACGTCAACCGGACATTGAGGGAACTGCGCAACGCCGATCTCGTCTCTTTCAAGGGCGGCCATGTAGAGATGCTCAACCGCAAGAACTTGGTCAAATTGGCCAGCTTCGAAAGAGAATACCTCAGCTAGTTTCCTTTGGCTTTTGGGTCCAGTTCAGCCACGCCTTTTCCGGTCATTGGAAATTTACCAAAAATTAACCTAGGTTAGCGATCGCTAATAAATTTGCTCTAAACTGGCTTTGGCCGTTCTTTGTGTGGGGTACCGAGGAGCGGCTACGGACGTCAGGCTGAGACAGTGTAGTCTGAAGCCCGTTTGGGATTGGGGATCACTTTTCCAAAATCTAGCAAGCAAGGGGTACGCCGGCCGCCGGAAGCGGCTTGAATGCAAAAGGGTGGGTAGTATGAGTTCAACAGCAGGACTGCTTAAGTACACTTCAGACAACCAGCCAAGAGTTCCCGGTAACGGAACAGAACATGCTCACAAGGAATGCCTCCTAATATTAGATGGAAGGGCCCTCGACCGAGAATGCCTCGCATCGGCCCTTGTGGATCACGAGCTCGGCATGGCGGTCGCCGCCATGGGTTCCATCGAAGAATGGCGCATGAAGAAGGGTTCGGCCCCTCCCCTGGTGGCCATTCTCTTCAATCTCGGCGGCCGGAAGGTCACCGACCATGCCACGGCAGACGAGATCAGGCGCATATCGTCTGAGTTCAAATCCGTCCCCGTGGTCGTCCTCGCCGACAACGAGGACCTCGCGCAGATACTGGCAGCTCTCGAGTGTGGCGCACGAGGTTACATTCCAACCTCGGTCGGCATCGATGTCTGCGTCGAGGCGATCAATCTTGCGGCAGCCGGAGGCATATTCGTCCCGGCGAGCAGTGTTCTGTCGATGCGGCATCTGATCGACTCAGGCAGCCGCGAAACGCAGCCTTTGACGCGAATGTTCACCTTGAGGCAAACCGAGGTCGCCCAGGCGCTCCGGCGCGGCAAGGCAAACAAGATCATCGCCTACGAGCTGAACTTGCGCGAAAGCACTGTGAAGGTACATATCCGAAACATCATGAAGAAGCTGAAGGCGACCAACCGCACTGAAGTTGCCTACAAGGTCAACGATCTCTTCTCCGAAGGAGCTTCGATAGAAGAGCGGCCTTAGGTGCGTCGCGCTTTAGTCTTTTGTTGATCCATCTCTTGCCCCAGAACCGCTGGACGCTTCTGGGGTACATGGATCAAGAATGGCCCACCAGAGGTGGGCCGCCCTCGATTGCCTAATCTTCAAGAAGTAGGGATCCAGACCTCCGCTGCCTTGCCGGCAGCGGAGGCCGCTCGGAGTTGCCGGCAAGGCCCGTGCTTGCAGCCAAGCAGTCGGCGCCAGCGTATCCGCCATAAGTGCTAACCGATGACCTTATGGAGAACGCGAAATCCTGGGCCGAACTTGTAGACTTGCTGACTGAGTGGAGTTCTCCTCATGTCTGAGCAAGGCTTTCGTTTTCAACGATCCGTCCGCCTGCAGGAACGTGGTCGCCGACTGATCCCGGGCGGCTGCCACACCTATGCAAAGGGCGAGGACCAATATCCCGTCCTCGCGCCGGGTTTCATCGAGCGCGGTTTGGGTTGCCATGTCTGGGACGTCGACGGCAACGAGTACATCGAATACGGCATGGGCAACCGTTCCGTCGGATTGGGACACGCCTACCCGAGCGTGCTCAGGGCGGCAGAGAAAGCGATCCGCGGGGGTTGCAATTTCACGCGTCCAGCCAGGATCGAGGTCGACTGCGCCGAGACATTCCTGGAGCTGATCGGCGCTCAGATGGTAAAGTTCTGCAAGGACGGGTCGGATGCAACGTCTGGGGCCGTCCGGCTTGCGCGTGCCTATACGGGCCGCGATCTCGTTGCCTGCTGCGCGGACCATCCCTTCTTTTCGACGGACGACTGGTTCATCGGGACCACGCCAATGAATGCAGGGATTCCAGAGGCGGTCCGAAATCTTACCGTCACCTTCCGCTACAACGACGTCGCCAGCGTCAAGGAGCTTTTCGACCGCTACCCAGGCAGGCTGGCGGCTCTGATCATGGAGCCATCCCGCGGCGACGATCCGACAGACGGGTTCCTGCACAAGGTCCAGCGGCTGTGCAGGGACAACGGCGCGCTGCTCATCCTCGACGAGATGATCACCGGCTTCAGGTGGCATGCGGGCGGGGCGCAGAAACTTTATGGAATCGAGCCGGACCTGTCGACGTTCGGCAAAGCGCTCGGCAACGGGTTTTCAGTCTCCGCCCTCGCGGGGAAACGCGAGTACATGCGTCTCGGCGGGCTGGAGCATACGGACCGCCCGAGAGTCTTCCTGCTGTCAACCACGCATGGCGCGGAGACGCATGCGCTCGCCGCGGCGATCGCGACCATGCGGGTCTATCAGAACGAACCGGTGGTCGAGCACCTGTATGATCAGGGAACGAAACTGAGGGACGGTATCGAGGAGGCGGCCAGGCGCCATGGAGTGGATCGGCATTTCAAGGTCGTCGGCCGACCCTGCTGCCTGGCATTTGCCACGCTCGACCTCGACGGCAAGCCATCGCAGGCATATCGCTCGCTGTTCCTGCAGGAGACGATCAGGCGTGGGGTGCTCATGCCGTCTCTGGTCGTCAGCTACACGCACGACAATGCTGCGGTCATGAAGACCATAGAGGCCGTCGATGGGGCGCTGGCGGTCTATGCGCAGGCCCTGGAGTCGGGAGCCAGCCGCTTCCTGGTTGGTCGACCGTCAAGGGTCGTTTTCCGCCGCTACAACAGCGGAGACGAACGGGCCGAAGTCAGCGCAGCTCAAGAGACTCCGCAAGCCGCAATCATTGGAACCAAGGGGCAATCGGCAAGCCAGCTCATAGCGACGTCTTGACCGCCCGGAAGCCTAACCGCTGCATACTTTTGCGCGACATGCAGTATGGCGAAAACCCCGCGCGGCGAGGAACATGACCGGCGGCAGGAGTTGGCCGGGAGCTTGTTTAAAACGCAACCGAATCCGCCAATGAATCTGCCGAGTGAGCAGGATCAGGGAAAGTGTGTCGGCCCACCCAAGTCACGGCTTCCTCGATCGTATCGAAATTCCTGTGCTGCCCGCTCAGCAAGCCGAACCCCGTCTCGAGGAACCATTTGCCCTTTGTCGAATAGGCTTCCTCATCGATCCGGGTAAGGATTGCAACCAATTGGTTGAACCTCCAGACCAAAATACCAGCTTCCCCGCCCTGGACCGTGCCAATGCGTGCTTCGTTGAGCGAAAATCCAGGAGCAAGTGCGTTGCGCACCTTAGTAAGTCCCCCCAACTTCACAGCACGTTAAGATCGTGCCTTGGCTTGAATCGCTTTTTTAGCCTGTCTTTCCTGCGAAGGTCAGTTTCGCCGGACGACGGCAGGCAGCTTGGTAGCAGATCGACCGGGACGTTCGGCCCCTTCACTGCCGATTCGCGGCTGGTTGCCTTCTGCAGGTCCCCTAAAGAATCTTGGCTTTGCGAAGCGTGAACGCCTCGGCGAAATGCTGGGGCGCCCGGCATTCCATTCCGCGCAATCTTGCAAGCCCGACGAAGGTGTCGCGGTCGAACCAGTCCTTGGAGCGCTGCGTCCCGAAGTGCTCATGCAGCAGGTCGATCTTGCGTTCCAGCACATCGGGCGCAAGCGGCACATAGGCATTCGGCTGGCCGAGATCGCCGTCCCATTTCGGGATCTCGTATTCGAGTACCAGATGATCGCGGAAGACGTTCCAGGTCAGTTGATTGACCTCCCTATGATCCTGATGGGCATCGTACCTGGCGTGAGTGAACACCACGTCGGGAGCAGTGCGCGACCTTACATCGATCAGCCAATGCTTTATCGATCGACTGTGGGCGGGAAAGAAACTGTCTTCAAAATCCGCCACCTCGACGTTGGATGAGTTCGCGCCTTGGAGGAAGGCTTCCGCCGACGCCCTGGCTTCGGCCGATCGCTGACCGCCGGCGCTCAACACGCACCAGTGGACGTTCAGTTTGGTTCCCGAAGCGATCAGGCTCAGGATCGTTCCTCCCGCGCCGATCTCGATATCGTCGGAATGGGCCCCCAGACAGAGGATGGAGAGGTCCTCCCCTCGACGTGCGAGGCCAAGTCCCTTCATGATGCAGCCATCACCATGCTGCGTCTAACTTTCTCGGCGGTGATCTTCCTATTCCAGGGCATGTCGCCCTTTTCGACCATGTCTTCCAGCGATTGCCAGTCGCGCAACGTATCCATGGAACGCCAGAACCCCTCATGCTTGTATGCCATCAGCATATTGTCGTCGATCAGTCGCCTAAAAGGTTCGATAACGAGTTCCTCGCCGTCCCGCATGTAGTCGAAGATTTCGGGCCGGAACACGAAATAACCGCCGTTGATCCAGATCTCCGAGGTCTCGGTCGTGCGAAACTCACGCACGCGGCCGTCTTCGGCAATGTCGGCCAGGTGATATGTGAGCGGCGCGCGCACAGCGAGGAAGCAACCGATCTTGCCGCTGGCCTCGAACTTCGCGATCACGTCGTCGAGGTCGACATTGGTGAGGCCGTCGGAGTAGTTGGCCAGAAACATCTTCTCGTTCCTGACATGGTCCTTCGCCGCCCACAGACGCTCGCCTATGTTGCGCCAGATGCCCGTATCGAGCAGCGTGATGCTCCAATCCTTGACCGTGTCGCCGAGCAGCTTCACGTCCTGGCCGCCATGCGTGACAATGCAATCGGAGAAGGTCTGCGGCCGGGTGTTGAGGAAGAAGTCCTTGATGACATTGGCCTTGTAGCCCAGGCACAAGACGAATTCGTCATGCCCGTAGTCGCTGTACCACTGCATGACGTGACGCAGGATCGGCTGATGGCCGAGCGGAATCATCGGCTTCGGTATGGCGTCTGAATAGTCACGTATGCGCGTGCCGCGGCCGCCGCAGAAAAGGACGACTTTCATCTCTATAGCTCCGATGGATCGATCACTGCCACGAAAGGAATTGGCACCACGAATTTCGCGCCCCAGGCGGCGACGTGATGCATCTGGTGGATAATCTCGTCCTTCAAGTTCCACGGCAGGATCAGGATATAGTCCGGCTTCGCGTGGTCGATCGCGTCTACTGGTCTGATCGGGATGTGCATGCCCGGCGTGAAGCGACCATTCTTGTAGGGATTTCGGTCTACGGTGAAGTCGAGGAAGTCGGGGCCTATCGCGCAGTAGTTGAGCAAGGTGTTGCCTTTGCCGGGCGCGCCATAGCCGCAGATCTTCTTGCCCTCGTTCTTGGCGGAGATCAGAAATGCCAGCAGGTCGCGCTTCGCGCGCTGGGCCTTGTCGCCGAAAGAGGCGTAGGTCGCCATTTCCGTCAACCCGTGCCGATTTTCGCGCTCGAGCAGTTTGGCGACGCGGTCATTCACAGGCCAGCTGCTGCCCTCGTTGGCGAGATAGACCCGAAGCGAGCCGCCATGGGTTGGCAGTTCCTCGACGTCGATCAGCCGCAGCCCGTGGCGGGTGGCCATCAGGTCGATGGTCAGCAAGGAGAAGTATGAAAAGTGCTCGTGGTAGATGGTGTCGAACTGGTTTTCGGCCATCAACCGCTCTATGTGCGGGAACTCGAGCGTGACGACGCCTTGCGGCTTGAGCAGGATCTTCATTCCCGCGACGAAGTCGTTGAGGTCAGGCACCTGGGCCAGGACGTTGTTGCCGATGATGAGATCGGCGCGGAGACCTTCGGCCACCATCTGAATGGCCAGGCGGACGCCAAAGAAATCGACCCTGGTCGGCACGCCCTTCTCGAGAGCGGCGCGTGCAACATTGGCTGCCGGCTCGACGCCAAGCACCGGAACACCGAGCGGCAGGAAATGCTGGAGAAGATAGCCATCGTTGCTGGCGAGTTCCACCGCGAGGCTGTCGGCGCCGAGTCCAAGCCGCTTCGTGATCGCCTCGCAATAGGTTTTCGCGTGGGCGACCCAGCTTGTCGAGAAGGAAGAAAAGTAGGCGTATTCGCTGAAGATGGTCTCGGGGCTCATGTACTCCTTGAGCTGCACCAGATAGCAGGTATCGCACACCAGGACATTGAGCGGATAATAGAGTTCCACCTGGTCCAGTTGGTCGGCTCGCAGGAAGCTCTCGCACGGCGGCGACATGCCAAGATCGACCAGCGTGTGGCGCAGCCGGGACCCGCAGAGCCTGCAGCCGACAGGCCGGCGTGCCGTGTTGTGATCGCGAACGACTTCGACAGCCTGAATGTTCATCCCCGCTCCTGCCCGACTGATTTGAAAAAGGGGACGCAGTAGCCTTACGACGAACCTGCTGCCGCTGCGCCCCGGAGGTAGATGAAGCAACTTAGAATGGGGCGGACCCGGATTCGATTTGCCAATCTGTCGGGTGCCTTAATCCTTACGGGGAAACGACAAGGACGGCGATCGCGCCAGGACCTCCGAATGGGTAGTCAGGTCAGTCGTGCCTACCGCAATCGGAGAAGTCTCTAACGCTTAGGTAGCTCTTTCGGCCCCGGCGGGCGGTGCAAACAATCGGGCCGCTGGTTCCCATTTGGCCAGCGTTGGGCGAACGTCGACATGCGATTCACAGAAACGAAGCTTAGGGGCGTCTGGCTGATAGAACCGACGCCGGTAATCGACGACCGCGGTTCGTTTACTCGCCTTTTCTGCGAAAAGGAGATGGCCGATTGCGGGCTGGCGACACGTTTTGTCCAGCACAGCCGGTCGCATTCGGTCAAAAGAGGAACGCTGCGGGGATTGCACTATCAAGAGGAGCCGTACGCCGAGGTCAAGCTCGTCTCCTGCGTCCGCGGCGCCATCTTCGATGTGGTGGTGGACTTGCGCCCGAATTCGCCGACACGCCACCAGTGGCTGGGCTTCGAACTGACGCCCGAAAACATGAAACAGGTCTATATCCCCGCCGGGCTTGCGCACGGGTTCCAGACGCTCACGAACGACGCCGAGGTCTCCTACCTGATATCGCAATTCTATACGCCACACGCATCGACGGGCCTGCGCTACAACGATCCCGTCTTTTCGATAAATTGGCCTTTGATGCCGACCGCGATATCGGAAAGGGACGTCAACTGGCCGCTGCTGAAGAAGCTGGCTTCCTAAAGCGCCTGGCGCTGAAACGGATCCGGGCGACGCGCTCTGTGCATGTCGTTTTCGGAAAACCGCTGCACACTTTTGCGCGACATGCAGCGGTTCTCTTAGACTCGTTCGGGCTTGACGCTATCGAGAGCGGTGCTCGAACGCCGCCTCGGCCAGGAGGCCGTGGTCCGAAAGCAGCCTCGCCGCGGCGGCCAATTCCCCGAACGGCAGTCCCGAGCGCTCCGCCATCGCCAGCAAGGAATGCTCTCCGTCGGCAAGATTGAGCACCCAAAGCAGGGACATCGAGGTTGCGCCCGAAGACTTCTGCCCGCCCAGGGCAGCGTAGAGACCGCGCCTGCCGAGTTGCGGCTCGCCCTTGGGAAAAAGATTGAGCGGCGTCCAGTCATTTTCGACGATGTCGATCACGTCCATGAGGATACGCAAGGAATCCTCCAGGTGCTCCGGCCGGATGAAATCGAGATTGTCGGCCGAGGTATGGTACTGCGGGAAGGTGCCGTGGACACTGCGCTGGAACATGCCGACGGGGAGATTGAAGCCCGGCGAGCAATATTGCCGTTCGTCATAGCCGTAGGGCGAGAAATCGATCAGCTTTGCCCCGTCCTCGCGGCGGAGGACATGGGTCATCGCGCGGTCAATGGCGGCGTCGCCGCGACGGCTGCGCTTATAGGCCGGGGGGCCGGGGTCGCCTACGCATGACAGCACCAGGCCGTGATCGATCAGATGCAGCCGATCCTCGTTGCGGGACAGCCAGGCCAGGGCGCCGATCGTGCCCGGAGCAAAGAGGAAGCGGTAGCTGTAGCGCGTCTTCCTTGTCTTGAGGATTCTCGCAAGCGTTGCCAGCAACGCCAGGCCCGAGCAATTGTCGTTGGCAAGCGAAGGATGGCATATGTGGGCGGAAAGAAGGAATTCCCGCTCCGTCTCACCGCGATGCAGATATTCGCCGTAGGTGAGGCTGCCGTCCCTGTGCTCCGCATCGATCTCCACCTGGTATAGACCGTCAGGCATGTCGGCCAGGCGGTCATGGGCCATGCAAAACCCCCAAGTCGGGGCATAGTAGCTTGTGCGGTATGGGATCAGCTGCGGCTGCTCGGGCAGTGTATGGATGTGCGGACGCAGCTCGTCGAGCGTCAGAACCCCCTTGAAACCTATGCTGTAGTTGACGACGTGCAGGTTGGATTGAGCGAAATCCACGATCTTGCGTCCATCCGGGCCAATAATGCTTGCCGAGCGGATGTTCCATTCCTGCGGAACGGTCCAATCGAACAGCCGGGTTCCGGTGGGCACCTCATGCCGTGCCAGATCGATTTGCTCCGAGAGGATGTCCAGCGTTCGACGCACGCCCTCCCCGGTGATGCTCCGGCAGATCGGAAAGAGGCGTTCGGCCAACGCGTAGATTTCCTGCCCAGGACCGGTGGAAGACGGCGGCTGGCCGAGCCGCGCCGGGACCACGTGTTCCATTCGCGCTAACCGGCCGCTGCCTCCAGCTTTCGCGAGGGTTCGGTGACCCGCATCCGCTCGTCCAGGAACTGATTGGCCCGCAGATATTTGATGTGGCCGATGCGCTGGAAGCGCGGCCCCTCGAATTCCTCGAGCGTGACATTCGACTTGGCGTAGGCCTGGTACAGCTGCTCGGCACCCTTGCGCGCATCCCATCGCGGCTTGAAGGCAGGCAGCGTGCGCGCAATCTTATCGAAGCTGACGCGATAAGACCGCTTGTCGGGGCCGGCATCGGAGGCGAATTCAAGACGGCAGCCCGGCACGACGCTGGCCACGATCTCGGCTATGTCGCGGATCCGGTAGTTGTGCTCCGTGCGCCCGACATTGAAGGCTTCGTTGTGAACGGCCTCGCGCGGCGCTTCCAGTCCGGCGATGAAGGCCCTCGAAATGTCCTCGATGTGGACGATTGGCCGCCATGGCGTACCGTCGGACTTGAGCAGGATCACGCCTTTGGTGACGGCCCAGGCGACGAGATTGTTCAGCACGATGTCAAAGCGCAGGCGCGGCGACAGGCCGTAGGCCGTGGCGGGGCGGAAGTAGATCGGGGAGAAGTTGCTGTCGGCCAGTTCCGAAATGTCGCGTTCCGAAAGCACCTTCGACCAGCCGTAGGCAGTGACCGGGTTCAGCTCGGCCGTTTCGTCGACCATGCCGTCTCCTGCCTGCCCATAGTTGCTGCATGAAGAGGCAAGCAGGAAGCGGGTAACCCCAGCCTGCTTGGCAGCCTTCGCAAAGCGGACCGTTCCCTTGTGATTGATCTCATAGGTGATATTGGGATCGAGGTCGGATAAGGGGTCGTTGGAAAGAGCGGCGAGGTGAATAACGGCATCGAATCCCTCGAGGTCGCTCGCAGTCACATCCCTCACGTCCTTCAGGATGGACGGCACGGCAACCTGCGCTCCTCCCGAGGCAAAGGTGCAGCGGCGGTAGAGATCGCTGTCGTAGCCGCTGACCGAATGCCCTGCGCGCAGAAGCATCGGCACCATCACCGAGCCGATATAGCCTTGATGGCCGGTTACCATGACTTTCATCGCACACCTTTTCGCAAGCGCCCAGAGTCGCGGAGAGGCTAGTTGGGCTCAAAGGAGCGAGCGAGAACGCCAATGGGAGATCGGCATGCCCAGTTGGACGAAAGCTGGCAACCGGCTACGTCTTTCGGGTAGCGCGCTCCTAAACCTTTCGGAGGATGCGCGTTGGAAACTTGGAAAGGAGGATTCGGTTTCGGTCTCTGGAATGCATTCTGCAAGGTCACAATCCGAAAACAAAGAGGGCTCGTCCAGATGCGATTGCTATTTCCTGATGGCCGTCGGCAACAAACGATATGGGAGCCGCTCGGGTATCGCCATCAATCGACATGCGCCAAACCTCCCGACCCGTAGCGGAGTCGAGCGCGAACAACACTCCTGCGGAAGCGCCAAAAACCAATCCGCCGGCAGTCGCTAGAAGTCCGCCGTAACCTGAGTCCTGTGCATAGGGAGAATGGAATTCCCACCTTTTCTTCCCGGTCGCAGCGTCGAGTGCTCGCACGAACCTCATCGGCGGAGCGACCGTCGCGGCTCCGCTGCCTACAAACAGTCCACCCTCCCCACGCTCGACGCCATCATCGGATTTCGTAAAAATCGATGCCGACTCTGTCGCCGGCACGAAAAACAAACTTTGACT
This sequence comes from Mesorhizobium sp. M3A.F.Ca.ET.080.04.2.1, assembly GCF_003952525.1. Lineage (NCBI taxonomy): Bacteria > Pseudomonadati > Pseudomonadota > Alphaproteobacteria > Hyphomicrobiales > Phyllobacteriaceae > Mesorhizobium > Mesorhizobium sp. M3A.F.Ca.ET.080.04.2.1. The sequence continues at coordinate 2,047,125 of NZ_CP034451.1, forward strand.
TTGATCGAAGGCCGGATTCGGCCAGTTCGTTCCGCCGCTTCCTGGCTTTATGAGACGTCCTGAAGTGGAAGCGCCTTCAGGCACAATTGGCCGTCCCGCCCGATCCAGGCCATCGGTCCAATTCTGCTCCACAAAATTTACGCCGGTCAGGAATTCGCCTGTAGCCCTATCGAGCACATAATAAAACCCATTCCTGTTTGCCCAGCAGATCACCTTGCGCTTGACGCCATTGATCGTTAGTTCGGCAAGGATGGGCGTCTGATTCGAATCCCAATCATGCTCATCATGCGGCGTGAACTGGAAATGCCATTCGAGCTTGCCGGTACTCGCCCGCAGCGCGATCACACTGTTGGTGAACAAGTTGTCACCGGGGCGTACATCGTGATTATAATTAGGACTTGGATTGCCCACGCCCCAGTAAAGGAGATCGAGCGACGGGTCGTAGCTGCCCGTCACCCATGTTGGACCGCCACCGGTACGCCAGGCATCGTTCTTCCAGGTCTCGTGCCCTGGTTCACCAGGACCGGGGATGGTATTGAATTTCCACTTCTCCTTGCCTGTCTCAGGATCGTAGGCCGCCAGGAATCCGCGGATGCCGAATTCGCCACCGGCGACGCCGACGATGACAGCCTTGTTCACGACCAAAGGTGCCCCCGTCATCGTGAACCCTTCGGAGGGCTTGGCCACCATGGTTTCCCAGACTTCCTTGCCAGTGTTGGCATCGACGGCGACCAGAACGCCGTCCAAGGTGCCGATGAAGAGAGTGTTGCCAAGTACAGCAAGCCCCCTGTTGACCCGGCCACAGCACATCGGCAGGTTGTCGGGAATAGGCCTGTCGAACTTCCAGATCACGCTGCCTGATTTTGTGTCAAAGGCGACGATGCTGGCCGGCGGCACGCTGGTGAAGAGCGTGCCCCCGACTACGAGCGGCGTCGCCTCCATGACACGGTCATTAGTGTCGAACTGGCCAACCCAGCGGACATGAAGCCTCGACACATTTTCCTTTGTGATTTCGGCTAGCGGCGAATATCGATGACCGTCCAATGATCCCGAATAGGTCAACCATTGGACCGAATTCGGGGCTAGCAGGTCGTCGCCCTTGACGCGGATATCAAGTCGACGCGCGCTGTCGTCGCTCTTGGCCGAAGTCTTGGCCTGAAGTGATCTGATATAGCCAACAACTCTCCAACGATTGTCGAACGACAGATCGGCGTGGGATGCCATGGCACTCTGAGGAATCCCGTCGCGCACGACCTTGTAGATGGCCAAGTCGCTGTCGCCGTGTCTGAGCGGCCGGTCAAGTAGCGGAGCGTGAGCCCCTGATCCATCGTGACAGGCCGTGCAGTTCCTGCGAAATATCTCTGCGCCAGCACTAAGGTCTGCCGAACTGACATAAGGATTGCTGACCGCAGCATCCAGCGAGCGCGCCTCCGTCACCGTCGTAGTTAGTACGAACCCACTTGACGGCTTCGTCATCTGGAAGAGCTCGCCCCAGGACAGATCCGGGACACCCCCGACCGCCTTGCGGCCGTAAAGTTCCAGCCGCCAAGTCAGCGAGTGCCAAAGCTTCGTGCTGCTCACCTCTCCTTCACGCAGCTTATCGTATAGTATGATTCCGAAAACTATGGCAGCAAGCAGCAATATAAATAAAGGCCTGGCCAGATATAGTTTGCGATTAGTCGCTGCGCCCATAGCATTATACCATTTCAGGGAGCTGCTTGCGCCTTGGGCATTTGCATCGAGGATGTCGGACACAGCAGCCGCCGGGGAAAATCCCTCTGCCGGGGTCGTGATTGAAGTCAGGGCAGCGCAGGGTCGAAGCTGCACGGCGATCTGTGTGAATCCGCGAATACCGCATTTCCGATGCATACCGCGAAATGTTGAAATTTTCGGAACAAAGACACTCGGTCAGGGACGAACGGCATTGCCCCACTCTTGCCCGCTTCCCGATGCCATCTTTTCTACGAGAGGTTCCTGGACCTTGGGCAGGTATCGATTGCTTGTCCCACCTCCGCACGGCACACCTCAGCCGACCACCCCCGAGAGAAGGCGCAGTTCCTGTCTCTCGATTTGGTCCCTTAGTTCGACGAGCCGCTCACTTATGGCCTGCTCGCATTTTTCCAGGTCTGCCGCCAACCGCGAAAACTGCGCAATGAGCATGTCGACATCGAATGTTTCGACATTTTGACAGTACTCACCCAAGCCCATTTGCTCCATCAGCACATCATTCTTGCTGGCGTAGCCAAGTGAGATGGTCGGCCTGCGCAACTTCAAGGCACAGACGATGTTGTGGAACCGCGTGGCGACGACGACGTCGGTGAGCGCGATCTGCCCCATAACATCGTCGAGGGATTTGACCTGTTCATGGGCCAGCTTCGAGTCGGGTCTGAAGCTCCTCACGGCGGCCAGAACGGCATCGACGGCAATACTGTCCTCGTCATCGCCGGTGAGAAGTCTGACTTCGTGTCCGCTGTCCAAGAGGTGAACGACGAAAAGAGCCAGCTTGCCGATGTAGCGCGAAAAGATCGACTGGCCACCTTCGGCAAAACCATACCAGCCACGATAGGCCATGACGCCCACCCCCACCCTCAACACCTTCGGATCGGTTCGGCGGGAAGGGGTCGGCACGGGCAGGCCAAAGGCCAGGTCTGGATAGATCGCATCTGCACGGCTGTCGCACCCGGCGCGCTCCATGAACTGCCTGGATTGGAGATCGCGATAAGACCGGTAGTGACCCAGCCGCGCCGCCGATATCATCAAGAAGCGGCTCAGCCGGTTCCTGATTGGCCCTGCCCCGATGCTGACGAAGGCAATGCGTGTGCCGGCGAGCCTGGCAGCCAAGCACCATTTCAGAATGTCGTAAGGCATGCCGGCAGGCCGTTCGCCAAAATCATCCAGTATCCCGGTGCCCGGGAAAATCATCACATCCGCCTTGCGTACGTGCCTGAACGCTCGCGCAAAATCAGCGAGCTTTCCTGGGATTTTCAGGAACAGCCGGTTTATTTTTCCCGCCAGGCCGTTGACCGGGCCTTTCCGCCGTATAGGCAAGGTTTTGATGCCGAACGCTTGCCTGACGATATCTGGTTCCCGGCAGATGCATGAAAGTTCCGCCTCCGACCGCTCTCGTCTCAGGAACCCGATCATTGCCTCGAGCGAACCTTCATTGCCGAGATTGCCGCAGCCGAAAAGACCGAAAAGAGCTATTCTCTGACGTGTCCTGCGCCGCCCTGTGCCTTGTCGGCCTGTGGGAGAAACCGACTTGACCTCGTCGGCAATCACAAGGCTTTCAAAACGATCGGCGTCATTCGTAGCGGTCATTGGCTTTGTACCGGCGAACGAAGTTCCAGCAGCCAATCGGCGTGATCGCCTCTCGGCGGCGCGAAATACCGGACATCCGCGGAAAATGGGGATCCAGCCACTGTTTCGCTCCGTCCTGTGGAAGGATCGATCCAGCGAGCCGAGACCTGCGGCCCAGCGAGCCTTGCAAGATCGAGGGTGATGCCCCTCCCGGAGGTCAGATAGACGACCGCAAGCGAACGATCCGTCGTCCGCGCCGATAGTGTACGGGCGTGGTAGCCGCCCTGTCCTCCGACCAGCAAATCATTGCCGGTGTCGGGTTCCAGTTGCCACCACCTGATGGACGAAAAATAGTCATGCAGGATCTGCATGCTCCGCGCGCCGGGCGTGTCGAGCGCCTTTTGCCACGTCATGTCCACCGGCCAAAGGCCTGGACCGCCGAAATGCCAGATCGGGTTGTTGCCGTAGAGGTGCCCGAAAGCGCCCGACAGGATCGCCTGGTAGGCCTGGACGCGGACCCGGTACTGGTCGGCGCCGTGTTCGAACTCATAGGCGCTCTCGATCAGGAAGAAGGGCATGCCCCTGCCGGCATCGTACTCCCTGGCCGCTGCCGCATAGACGGGACCATAGGTGTAAACGTTGTTCACGCTGAGCCAGGGCTGGTGACCCCAGAAATCCAGAGGGGCCGTTTCCGGGGCGCCGTGGACCGTGCTGAGAGCGTCGGGATCCTCTTCCATAATGCCTCTAGCGAGGGCGCTCACCAGGTCCTTGCGCGCAGGATCGTAGTCGCCGCCATTGACCCACATGATGTTGTTGAAACGCCGGTACCGACTTCCGACCAAACGCCCATAGGCGGCGAGTCTTCCCGCGCCGGCAGTTGCCATTTCCTGATACCACCCATCGGCATCGCCGCCATATCCGAGATAAGCCGGAACGAGGAGCACAAGGAAACCCAGATCGCATGCCTTCTGCAGGACGCGATCGGCATGCGCGAAATATGCCTCGTTCGGCACGACGAAATCTCCGCCCTGCGCAAATGGCCTCTCGCCATAGGCGTTTGCCGGCGCATTGCGGGAGAAGCGGTGCTCGAGAAGGTTGACCAGTATGGTATTGAACCCGCGCGCCTTGCGGTCTTCGAGATACAGAAAAGCTTCCTTGTCGGTCAGATCGGCGATAAGCGACCAGGGCGAGTCACCCTGCATAAAGAACGGGCGGCCATTCTTGTCGACCGGATAGCTCTTCCTAGCTTCGACCCGCAGCGGAAACTGCGTCCCGCCGGAGCTTTCGCATGCCCAGCTTCCGATGGAGGCGACCGCGAATGCGATGACGGCCATCAGCGCAGAGGCGAGGCGCATTGCCATGATGCCCACTTTTCCTGCTAGCCCGGGGCCGGCACCGCGGAGGCTTCGCGGGTAGCGGCGTATCTGGAGTTGAACTCCGCCGAAGTGATGATGCCATAGGCCACCATCTCCCGCGTCATGGATCCGGCACGCAACTGAGTGACATAGGTCTCCAGCCCGTATCCGTCCGCGCCGCGGCCCAGAAGCAACTGAAAGAGGAAATTGATGTAGGCGCTGTCGGTCAGGCCAAACGTCGCGTATCTGGATTCGAAATCATCCGTGCGCATCATTTCCACGATCATGTCCGCAAGCTTGCTGTTTCCGCTTTCCAGGGCTACGGACCACCGCTCCACGCTGGCCGCATCGCCTTCGCGGCCCAGTATGAGGCAATAGACGAAGCTCGCCTGCCTCACATGGACGGGCTTGTCTGCGGCCGTGGTCTGGGGATCGCATTCCCGACGCGGCTTGAGCGGCGGCTGCGGGCCGCGGATCAGATCGCGCACCGTCTTGTAGGCTGGCTTCGGTTCGCCAGCCCTCCAATTGCCGTCGGATGCGGCGGCGAGCCTCACCAATCCCATCTTGGCCTCGAAGCTTGGCGCCCAGTAGGTCTCGTCCAACAATTCATAAATATGACCGGCCTCGACCTTGTACTTCTCGCTGAGTTCGCGAAGGCGCGTCATTGTCTGCTTGACACCGTCGGCCTGCTGCCGATCGCCGCGCTGACTCCCATAAGGATTGTTGAATTCTGTGACCCAGATCGGCTTGCCGTAGCCGGCAATGTCGCGGAAGGCCCATTCCGGATCATCGCCATACATGTGCCAGATCGAGATGTCCCAGGCGATTCCGTCCTGTTTCATTCGCGCGAAGGCGCCGGTGTGGCCCCATCCGGCGGTGCCCATCGCCTTCCTGATGCCCGGATCGACCTCCGTCATGCCTTCCGACAGCCCTTTGAGGACGGCGCTTACCTTCACCCAGCGCGGCCCGTAGTAGTCGAGAGCCTCGGTTCCGCCGGCAGGCCCCCATGCACAGGGGTATTGGGTTCCGTCGTCGCGCTTCTCGCAGGGCTTGATGATGGCGTAGGTCTCCATCTCGTTGCCGAGTTCCCAAGCGCGAATGTCGTCCTTGAACCTGCTGCCGAGGGCGATCGCCATTTTCCGGCTCTTCCCGTAGAGCTCCTGCGGGCTATCCTTTTCCAGATCGATGCCCCCAGGCGTGATGACGGGCAGGATCTCGATACCTCTCGTCTTTCCGGCATCGACAAGTGCGGCAAGCTTATCGACGTTATCCTCGCCGGTGACGTTCACCCTGTAGGATTTCAGGCCGAGATCCTTGAGGTAGTCGAGTTGCCTTTCCACCGATATGCCGGGATAGGCGGTTATCGGATGTCCGTTGACCCCCCAGATGAGATCAGCGGAAGCAGGCGCGACGGTGGCCAGCAGACAGGCTGCGGCTGCTGCGAAACGAAAGGACATGGCAAGGGCCCTCCCTGCCCGTTTCAAATCAGGCTGGATAGTCGGGATTGCGTTCATGGAAAGCAATTTGCCCATACGGGTGAATGAAGTGCCCGCACTACCGCTTCGGACGTAACCCTGTCCCGGGGCTGCATCGTTATGGCAGCCGTCGGTTGGATTAGCTTGGCAAGTTGCCAGCCTCGAGAGGCCCCCGGCTCCGCTGGCGCTTCAGGGTCTTCCTGATGAATTCCAGAATTGGTTTTTCCATCAGCAGATGCGTCAGCACGCCGACGATGATGCATATGGATATGATCGCGGGAACGAAGGGAACCTGCGAAACGCCTCCGACAAACGTCGACTTGATTAGCCAGCCATAGCCCAGCATGACGAAGATGTGAGTGAGGTACAGCGCGTAAGACGCGTCGCCGAGCAGTACAGCCGCTCGGCCCAGCCTAGACCGCGGCCGATCGACGTTGAGAAAAGCCGCCACGATCAGAGCGGCCGGAAGCCCCCAGAAGATGACCCGAGACGCCTCGGACAAACCTTCGGGAGACACCGCGACGATCGAAGCCACGATTATCGCGAGAAACCCAAGCGCCCCGACAACTGCCGGGACTCTCCATTGTGCGCCGGCGCAAAACAACACAGCCAAAACGATCCCAAAACAGAATTCCAGGACCAGTGGGCTGGAGACGAAATCAGCGAATATCGGATTCTGAATCCGCCCCCCAAATACAACTCCGAGGATCATAACGATCATGGCCGATATAGAAGTGAAAGGCATTTTTCCGATTGCGAGGCATATCGCAAAGATAAGATAAAAATATATCTCGTATGAAAGTGTCCAGGCGACGAAAACCAACTTATCTCCCGGCAGGAGAAATACCGAATTTAATATCGTAGACGACTCTATGTGCCTATTTCGGAGAAATCCGACCGCCGATATTGCAACGATGGCGACGCTGCAGATCCAGTACAATGGGAATATGCGTGTTGCCCTTTTGACCATGAAATCCTTCGGGGAATCCGGGAGTCGACCAGGCGGAAAGCTCACATAGACCATGATGAAGCCGCTGATCACGAAGAACAGATCGACCCCTGCTCCACCCGATTTCGCTATCCAGGGAGGAGTGAAGCGCCCCGCCGATCCATAGGACATCTCAAGGGTATGACGGACGATCACCGCGAAGGCCGCAATAGCGCGAAGCATCTGCAGTCCATACAGTTCGCGGTCCCGCCTGCTCATCACATTTCCTGGCATGTCAGAACAAGATGCTGACCCTAGGCGCATCGTGCGGCAAGGCAACGTATCACTCCGGCGGGGCGTGCTACGTCGTATGGCTATTGCATGGCCGGGGCAAGAACCGAACAAGGCGGGTGACGGGACGATGTCCAAGACCGCCCATTTCGGGTCCTCGACGTGCGGGCGAATGATTTTGGATAGCCGAGACCCCTGTTTCTGAACGCGCCGCCCTATCTGCTCGCGCAGGTGCTGTCAGGCAATCTCGTCAGGCTCAATCAAACGTCGGACCTACGTCCTTTTGACCGCTACTCCGCGCAGGCCATCTGTGGTCTTTCTGCGTGTCTCCGACCGGGACCGGTGGCGCTGTCCGTCGCCGCCGACATTCGGGATGCCCATGAATATCGTCAGACGCGCACTTCTGCTGAGTTCAGGCGAACGCTACATCACGATTGCGTTCAATTTTGCCACAATCGCCGCTGTTTCCCGCATTCTGACCCCTGTTGAAATCGGCGTTTCGGTGATCTGCCTGGCGATCCTGGGCATGGCGATGTCGGCACGCGAATTCGCCAGTTCCAGCTTCATCATCCAGCGTCCTGTTCTGAGCCGCAGGGACATTCGCGGAGCATTCAGCTTGATGCTCACCGTCTCGTTGGGGATCGCCGCCTTCCTGGTGGCAGCCGCCCCGGCATTGGCGTCCTCCTTCGAGGAGTATGAGTTGGTTCCCTACCTGCGGCTAGTGTCCGTTTGCGTGGTTGTCGATACGGTGGCCATCCAGGTGATCGCTCTGCTCCGGCGGGAAATGGCTTTCGGCAGGGTCGCCCTAATAAACGTTTCCGGAGCTGCCGCGGCAGGAATGACGACCGTGGCGCTGGCGCTGGCGGGGTTCAGCTATATGAGCTTTGCCTGGGCGTGGCTTGCAAGCAGTGTCGTCACATCGCTTCTTGCCCTTGCGCTATGGCCACACTTCTGGATGTTCAAGCCGACATTCAGCCAATGGCGCGGAATGACTGCCTTCGGCGGCTACAACGGTGCGATGGTGCTCCTGTCGAAAGGATACGAGGCGCTCCCGCCCTTACTGTTGGGCCGGCTAATATCGCCAGGAGCGGCCGCATTGTTCAGCCGCGGCCTCACGGTATGCCAGATACCGGACAAACTAATCCTCGGCGGCGCGATGTCGGTCGTCCTTCCCGCGTTCTCGCGGTCGCTGAGGGAAGGCAGCGACCCGAAACAACCATACCTGGGCGCTCTTGAATTGATCACTTGCCTTCATTGGCCAGCGCTGCTGGCACTTGCAGCGCTGGCCTACCCGACGGTGGATACATTGCTTGGCCACCAGTGGAGGGAGGCCGCCCCGCTGGTGCAGATCATTGCCGTCGCGTCGCTCTTTTCCTTCAGCTTCGAGCTGAATTATCCGGTGATGGTTGCAATGGGTTCGATCAAGGACATGTTCCTGCGGACGCTTATCGTCGTTCCTGTCTCGATCGCAGTCATGGCCACAGCCGTCCTGTCTGCCGGACTCCATGGCGCCGCATTGAGCTTGATGGTCATCGTGCCGTTTCAGGCATTTGTCTCCCTCAGCTTCGTGCGCCGACGGCTTTCCATCAAATGGCGCGAGATTGCGTTCGCCGTCCGCAGGAGCGCGGTCGTCGCCGGCGCAAGCATGGTTGGCTCGCTTGCCGTTCTCATGGCCAATGGCTTCAGCTTTCAGCTTTCGCTGATCCAAGCGCTCTTTGCCGGCGCGCTCGTCGCGACGGGATGGATTTGCGGCCTGCTGGTCACCCGTCATCCACTGCTGGACGAAATGGTGAACGCGCTGCGGATCTTCCGCCAAGCGGCAACGCGAGAGCGGTTCAGTTTTTGATCGTGTCCTGAACTGCCATTTCAGGCAGAAAGCGCCGCAAGCCCGTCGTTGAACGGTACCGTCAGGCCAGCGAATTCGATTGCGGCAATCCGGGGCTACATGAGCGCGTTCATCGCGACGCGCCCGACATGACTGCCGCCATGCGGCGGAGGGCGCCCTGGGTGCGGAACAGATAATCGACGGGGGGCAATATGGCCAAGGTCGGATCTAGCCCGAGGCTGTAACGTAAGAGGCTGAGCCCTGCGGACAGCTTGCCCCTGTAGAAATGCGATGCCGCCGACCAGAAGGCGGTCGCCGCGATCTGCTGCATGGCAGTGCGATGCAGGCGTTTCGAACCGGGTATGTCCCAGCCCTCTCGGCAGAAGAAGCTGTTGAATGCCGCCTCGCGCTCCTGAAGGTCGCTCAGGCGGTCATGCCACAGCACGCTCAGTTGGTTCGTGACGTGCATGCGCTGCGATACAAGCGCTCCGCGCAGCCTTGCGACCGATCCCATGCTGGCGAGCCGCATCACCATTTCCAGGTCGTCCATATGTGTGAGATTGGCGCAATAGTAGCCCACGGATTTCTGGACAGGCGTCCGGACGAGAATTGCATGCGCCCCGGAATTTTCTCCGGCAGCAGCGCAGCACTGCCTGATGTAATCGCGTCCGCTCAAAAGACTGCCGCCCTCAGGCAGCGGGTCCAGTTCAGGCGGTATATCGCCCATGAACGGCTGCGAACTGGCCCCAAGGACGAAGGTCGCTTCCGGACAGCGTTCCAGAATCTCCATGCCGCGCCGGAGGGCGCCCGGCACAAGGATGTCGTCGGCGCACAGGATCATGAAGTAGTCAGCCCGCGCCCGGTCGATACCCTCGTTGAAAGAGGCATGAGGCCCGAGGTTGGTCTCGTGGCATACAACCTCGATCCTGCGATCCTTTTCGGCCAGGCGACGAGCCACCTCGACGCTTTTATCGATAGAGGCGTTGTCGATGATCAGCACCCTCAGATCGTCGACATCTTGGCTGACGACGCTGTTCACGCATTGGGGCAGATAATGCGCGTAGTTATAGCACGGAATGATGACGTCGACGCTGGTCACTTCATCTCCTGCTGCCTGATCTCGTTGGTGATGGCTGCCGGGTTTCATGAAAGCAATGCATAAGCTCCAGTGCGGCCAAGTATAAGACAGCGTACCAGTCACGCATTTCGGCAAAACGGTTGGGTAGATACGACATTAGGCCTAGGGTATTTGATGTCCCGCCTGCAGATCGTGCAGTGCTGCATTTGCAGTGGTGTGCGCGGCCAGCAAATCCTTCCATTGCTGCAGGAACCGATCCTTGGTTGCGGTTGCCGCCGTGTCGCGAAGAGATCGGCTCGTTTGGGCTTTCTCCTCCGGGCTTCGCGAAAGCGCTTTCCACATCGCGCCGGCAATTGCCGGGGGATGATCCGGCCGAACCTGCAAGCATTGGCCGCCCACCGCCTCCACCAGCGCACTGTCGGCTGACACTATCGGCAGCAATCCCATATAGGCGGCCTCCAGTGCCGGCATCCCGAAACCTTCGAGAAGGCTAGGCAGCAGGAAAGCCTCGGCGTTTGCGTAGAGCCAGCGTAGCTGTGCATCCGGCACGAAGCCCATGAGCTTCACTCCAGGAGTGGCTCTGGCAAGCTCCGCGATCTCCGCATGACCATCACCGCGCGACCCGCATAGCACATAGTCTATCCCCTCGCGATGGAAACTGCCGTCCCGATAGGCTTTAAGGGCGGCGATCTGGTTCTTGCGGGTTTCGAATGCGCCGACCGTGAGAAAATAGCGGCTGCCGACGCCAGGGACCTTCTCCGCCGAGCCGTCGAACAGTTCGGTGCGTAGGTACAGGGGGATGGTCCGCAGGAAACAGAAATCAGAGCCGAAAAGGGACCTGAACTGCTTTGCCGAGAAATCGCTGACGAAGACGAGTCCCGGCTTGACGCGCCGGATCTTCTGATAAGCAAGTTCGTAGTTGGCGCTGGTCCGTTCGTCGTAGAGCTCGCTATGCGTCAGCGGCCCGACATCGTGGCACAGGACGATATCGTTGTCAGTCAGACGTGACCTGAGAACATAAAGCGGATCCAGAAACAGCCGGAAGCCGCACCTTTCGACCTCGTCACGGATCAGCAGAAACTCGCTATCCTGCAGCCAGTTGATTTCCAGCATCATGAGCCGAGCCACAATCTTGCGGACCAGGCCTTCGGGAGCGAAGGAACCCAGCCGCCAGTAGCGGATCCCGGCCCCGCCAGGGACGAATTCCCGCGTCAGATCCTTGGCAATGTGATAGGCGCCAGTCCTGTTCAGGATCGACAGCGAGTTGTCGAAAAGAACCGTCCTGGAGGAGGCCTGTCCGCCCGCGGCGTCCAGTCGGTTTGGATCGATCCGCTCATTCATGCTGCCCTCCTGGATCAAGTCCGTCATCCACTGGGGCGCGAGAACGTGGCTGCCCACGCTGCGTCAACCGGCGACCTCCTCGAAATCGGCGTCCACCTGCACCATCAGCTCGAGGTATTTCCAGGCGATCCACCGCCACGAATAGCTGCTTGCCCTAGCATGTCCCTTGGCTATCAACCACTCTCGCAGCGATGAGTTGTTCATGAGCTGACGGATCTTCTCGGCCCAGGAATGGACATCCTCGGGGTCGGCATACAAGGCCGAGTCGCCGCAGACCTCCGGGAGGCAGGGCGAGGTCGAGGCAATGACGGGACAGCCCGACGCCATTGCTTCGACCGCAGGAAGCCCAAAGCCCTCGATGCGTGACGGAAACAGGAAGCACAGAGCGCCTTCGAGCGCCTTCTTGAAATCATCATCCCCGATGCGCCCGAGGAGGACGATATTGGTCGGCAGTTTCGGGACGTAGCGAAGGATCGTGGTTTCGTCGACGTCGCCTGGCATCCAGAGGTCGAGACCCATATCGTCGAGAAGTTGGGCCACCCTGGCGAGAAGTCCCATGTTCTTGTATTCCTGATCCCGCCGGCCAAGGCAAAGGACATAGGGCCTGCCGCGATCGACGCTCAACGAGGATCTTGCTGCATCCCATCTCTTCGCGTGGTCGCTGCCATTATAGGTGACGACGATGTTTTCATCCGGGGCAATGCCGAATCCCACCAGATGGCTTCGCGACAGCTGCGAGACGGTTGTGATGCGGGCCGCCCGCCTGCCGAGCGCGGGCAGGATAAGGCGGTGCGCCCATCGGAAACCCCGTCCATAGCTCGCCGGCATAAGCCTGGTGTGCATGTCGTGAATGCATGCGATCTGGCGCCTCACCAAGACGGGAGCGAGATTACAGAAGCTCAGCAATCCACCGGGCACGTGCCTGGGCAACTGCGCCTGCACCCAGAATTGCGGGAGCCGCGGCTTGCTGAACTCGGGAACGACCCGCACCGGGATGGCGTCGAGTTGGAGCGGTTCGGAAAGCGGGCGCGGCGCCACAAGATCGATCTCGAGGTCGCGAGCGAGCGGATGCCGCTCCGAGATGAGCGCATCGAGCGCCATGGTCACCTCGCGGGCATAACGGGCCACTCCGTTCGGCCGAAGCGTCGTGAAATCTCCGTTGACGGTCCAGCGCCGTCTTGAGGTTTTCTGTTCGGCCCACCGCCAGCCGGGATGCCCGATCAGGTTTTCGGCGTTCTCGGCAAGCGACCTCGTCAATGGTATGCCGGCGCGATGCCCGTTCCACTGTTTGGGGTTCGATGGCAGCTCCGTCGCGTCGTATTCGAGTTTTGCCATGCCCCTTCCCCGGTACTTTCGGCGCCCGAGCAAAAGACTAGCATTCCCGGCGACAGCGAGGTCCTCAGACGTTTGAGGTAGAAGGCGCATCCCATCTCGCCCATCCGAATGATTTCCGCTTAGCCGGATGACCCGATGGCCATGGTGACCCGGCGTCCTCGCCGCTCCAGACTGAAGTCGAAGGGGGTGCCATGGCACGGCGCTGGGCAATCAATGGACGTTTCCTGTCTCAGTCGACGACAGGCGTGCAGCGCTATGCGCGCGAGGTCGTCCATTGCCTCGACACGCTGATCGCAGAACAGGTGCCTCTGGCGCGGGGCCTGGAAGTCGCACTGCACTGTCCGCCGGAATCGGAGGAGATGCCGCTGGCTTGCATCGGTCGCCGCGAGGTCGGCCGCGCGAGCGGCCATGTATGGGAGCAGACGCAATTGCCCGCATCGCTTGCCGGCAGCGGCCTGCTCAGCCTTTGCAACACGGGACCCTTGCTTTCGCGAAAACATATCGTCTGCATTCATGATGCGAATGTCTGGAATGCCCCGCAAAGCTACTCGCTGGCCTTCAGGAGCGCCTATAGGGCTTTGCTGCCGTGCCTCGGCAAGTCCGCATGCAGCCTCTCAACCGTTTCCCACTACTCAATGGGCGAGTTGGTCCGCCGCGGCGTCATCCCCGCGCAACGGGCTTTCGTGGCTCCGAACGGCCATGAGCATGCCCTGCGATGGAACCCTGAACATTCGTCGGCGACACGAAAGGCAGCCTCGCGCAACACCATCGTCATGGTCGGCAGCACGACTCCTCACAAGAATGTGGGGCTTGTCCTCAACATGGCTGGGCGCCTAGCCGAAGCCGGGCTCGAGATCGCCATTGTCGGCATGTCTCAGCCGCACGTCTTCAAGTCGGGACAAGCCAGGATCGATGCCCAAAACGTCCATTGGCTGGGCCGTATCTCCGACGGCCAGTTGGCGGCATTGCTGGGAGAGTCGCTGTGCCTGGCCTTTCCCTCGCTCACGGAGGGCTTCGGCTTGCCCGCCCTCGAGGCGATGGCTCTCGGCTGCCCGGTGGTGGTTTCCGACCGAGCGAGCCTTCCTGAAGTCTGCGGCAGCTCGGCGCTGTTTGCGCCTCCGGACGAACCCGACGCCTGGTTCGACTGCTTCATGCAGCTCCACAATTCCCATTCCCTGCGCCTGCAGATGATCAGCAAGGGGCGGGCGAGAGCCTCGGCATACAGCTGGAGGGCGACGGCCCTGCGCTATCTCGAAGCGATGGCCGCCGCCGACGGCATCGATACGCAGACCAGGATCGTCAGGGTTCGCGAACTCACCTGATCTCGTGCAATGCCTGGACGGTCGCAAGCGATTCCAGGATGGCGCGGTCGAAGTTCTCTTCGGAAAACCGTTCCGCATTCCTGGAGCAGGCGCCGGGCGCGATCGCGAGGCTGTTCTCCTCGAACAGTTCGACCGCATCCTTGAGGTGATCGACCGTCTGGGCCTTGAACAGTACGCCCGTCGGCTCCGGCGATGAGCCGAGGCGGCGCACGATGTCGACTGCCCCGCCGCGGCCGAAAGCGATCAGTGGCGTTCCGCAGGCCTGCGCCTCGGCCAGGGCTATGCCAAAGTCCTCGCAGCCCGCAAAGACCATCGCCTTCGCGCGCGCCACGGTATCCACGTAGTCCTGCCGGGGCAGGTAACCGGAAAAACTGATGTTGGGGCCGGCAAGCGCGCGCAGGCTGGCCGATTGCTGCCCTTCGCCAACAATCACCAGGCGCCGCTGCGGCATTTCGTTGAAGGCGCGGATGACCAGGTCCGTGCGCTTATATGGAGCCAGAAAGGATGCCGAAACGTAGTAGTCGTCCTTATCCTCCACGCAGGGTAGTTCGGCGAGCGCAACCGGCGGAAAGACGACGCGTGCGTCGCGTCCGTAGATGTGCTGGATCCGGGAGCGAACGTAGGTCGAGTTCGCCAGCATCAGGTCCGGACCGTGCGCGGTCCTCGTGTCCCACGTCCTCAGACGATGGAGCATGTACCGGTAGAGCATACCCTTGGGCCCGAAGCCAAGCCGCCCCTGCTGGAGATAGGAAAACTGCTCATCCCAGGCGTAGCGGGCGGGGCTATGCACATAGCAAAGATGAGGTTGGTCCGGCCGCGTGATCACGCCACGCGAGAATGCGGCTGAAGACGAGATCACCGCGTCGTACCCAGTCACGTCGAACTGCTCGATCAGAAAGGGACAGAGAAAGAACAGCGAGCGGTAGAATTTCTGCACCATCGGGAGCCGATTGGCCGCGGAGGTGTGGAATTCCACGTCGCGAAAATACTGTTCCTTCACCTCCGCAGTCAGGAAATCGAAAAGCGTGAAGATTTCAGCATTGGGGAACTGCTTGCAGATTTGCGCCAGGACCCGTTCGCCTCCGCGGAAGTTCGGGCACCAGTCGTGAACGACGGCTATCCTTGCTTGTCTGTCGACGCGAAGCTCCGGCGCGTCGGGGAGTTCGTCGATGGGCATCTCGATCTTGGCGGCGACCGCCAAATCGGAAGAGCGTTCGTGGAGCATGGATCCTCTCGCACCAATAGACCCCGCAATCTCCGTTCCACGGAACGCTTCGGGCAAGTTGTCCGATCGGGTATCGACTGCTTCGCGCGCATGCTTGCCTCATCCTTATGGCTGGGACGTTCACCGGCGGGAATACTCCGAAAGCCTAGGCCCGGAGGTAGGCCCGGCTGGTTTCGTCACCTTTTATGCATGCTGTTTCGCTCCGCTGATCGGTCTAGCCTCGTGCAAACCGACGCGTGGATCGAGCATGAAACTTGCAGTGATCATCCCGACCCTCGGCCGCAAGGAACAGCTCGCGCGCTTGCTTGCCTATCTGGGCGGCCAGACGAGGCTTCCCGACGAGGTCATATTGTCGGCGCCCGGCTCCGCGCATGTCGAGCTGCCGGAAAGCTGCCCTTTCGCCTTGTCGCTGGTGTTCGGGCCGGTGGGATTGTGCGCACAGCGCAACACCGCTCTGGCATCCTGCCTGGGACGGTTTGACGTCATCACATTCTTCGATGACGACTTCGTTCCCTCCGCGGATTATCTGGAGCAGGTCGAGAAGGCGTTCGCGGAAAACGGCGGATGGGCCGTGGTGATGGGGCACGTCGTCAGGGACGGAGCCGGCAATGCAGGCCTGACCTGGCAAGATGCCGAAGCGGCGCTGCGCGAGGCCGCGGGCAAAAGACCTGACGAACCATCGGTGGTCGACCATGTCGGCGCTTACGGGTGCAACATGTCCGTTCGCTGCTCGCTCGTTGGCGATCTGCGCTTTGACGAGCGCCTCGTCCTTTACGGCTGGCAGGAAGACATTGATTTCACCAGCCAACTGAGAGCCAGGGGCCGAGTGGTCTGTGTGACGTCGATCAGAGGCGTCCATCTCGGCATCAAGACAGGACGCGTAAGCGGAGAGCGGTTCGGCTACTCCCAGGTCGCCAATCCCATCTATCTGATCAGGAAAGGCTCCGTTCCAGCTTCTTTCGTGCTTCCGCTGATGTTCAGGAACATTGCGGCCAACCTCGCAAAGAGCCTGCGGCCGGAGCCCTATGTCGACCGCAGGGGCAGGTTGAGAGGCAACATGCTGGCGATCCGCCATGTCGCCATGGGACGGATCGAACCCGAATACATCCTGAAGATCTGACGGTGGACACGACAATGCGGAAATGGATGATAACGGCAGTGGCTTCACTCGCGGCGGCCGCGGGTGCTTGCACGATGCCTGCGAAGGCTGCCGAGTATCTCCTCGGCCCGCAGGACAAGGTCCGGCTCAAAGTCTACGAATGGCGCGCATCGCGCGACGTGTTCTTCGAATGGACGGCGCTCAACGACGATTTCACCGTCGGCGCCGACGGCACGCTCTTCCTTCCATTTGTCGGCCAGATACGCGCGCAGGGAACCGCCCCCGGCGATCTTGCCCGCGCGATCGGCAGCCGCCTGATGCAGCAGATGGGTCTTGGACGGCCGCCGGATGTCGCCGTTGAAATCGCCCAGTACAGACCGTTCTACGTAGTCGGCAACGTCGCGCAGCCGGGCGAGTTTCCGTACAGACCCGGACTGACCGTGTTGCAGGCAATGGGTGTCGCCGGCGGCTTGCGGACACGCGACGAAGATCTGCCGAGGCTCGAGCGTGAAGTTATCGCGGGCCAGGGCGACGTAGATCTGCTGGCGCAGTCCAGCGTCAGCCTGCTCGCCCGCAAGGCGCGGCTGGAGTCCGAACAGGCCGGCAGCGACGAGATCTCCTTCCCCCCAGAGCTGAAGGAGCGGGCTTCCAATCCGACGGTCGCGGTGGCGATGGAGCAGGAGCGCAAGATCTTCGCCGTCCGCAGGGATGCCATGACGACGCAACTGCGCTCCCTGCGCGAACTGAAGGAGTTTCTGGAAAAGGAACTGGATTCGCTCGGCCAGCAGCTGACCTTCCGAGACAAACAGATCGACCTCATCCAGAAGGAACTCGCCGGGGTCTCGACGCTGGTGCAGAAAGGGCTGGCGGTGGCGCCGCGGGAGCTGTCCCTGGAGGGTACGCTGGCCCAGATGCAGAGCGACAAACTGGTAGCCGAGACCTCGCTGTTGCGGGTGCGGCAGGAGATAAGCAAGACCGACATCGAGATCCTCAACCTCGGCAATCAGCACGCCAACGAGATCGCAGGCGCCTTGCGTGAAACGCAGCAGCAGCTCAATGAAATCACCAGCAAAGCCGACACCGCGGTGCAACTGCTGCATGACACCGAGGTCACGGCCCCTGCCCTGCTTGCCTTGAGGGAGCGTGCGCAAAGTGCCAAGCCCGTCTTCAAGATCGTCAGGACGACGGCAGGCGGGTCGGAAGAACTCGCGGTTGAGGAAACGACCCCGATAGAGCCGGGCGATACCGTGAAGATCGAGATTCCCAGGCCGAAGTCCGGCTTGGCCGCCCTGCCGGCAGCCGGAGGCATGCAGGCAGAGACGCTTCCGATTCAGGGAACCAACTGACCGGCGTGGATGATCGCGAGGGCGGCCGATCGTCGTCCGCCGGGCGTCGTCGATTATCGACCCAAATATCACCGCGCTTGCGATAGCGAGCGGGAGACTTCCTCTCCACAATTGAACTGCCCTGGCCACACTCACCAAAAAAGTGCAGGCAGGTTGGCGATAGGCAGGGGATCATTCAACCCCGGCACTTGCCATGCATTTTGAGGCCGCATATCAGTGCATTCGATCGCTTTCCGCATCAGCGCACGGGATTCGCCCGACGGCAAATTGCAATAGCCGGGTACCCCTGCCGCAGCAGGCCAACGGTCCCATGTGGTACCCTAACTGGAGATGTCGGTGCTCATGAGTGTAGTCGCTGTATCGGCGGCAGGCGTTCTGATGGGGCTGCGCTTCAAAGCTCCCGCCCTGATCGCGGCGACTGCGCTGCTCGTGATCGGCAGCTTTGCCTGGAACGGCCTTGGACTGCCCGGCTACGTCACCGTAACCAGATTCCTCGTCCTGGCGTTCGCGCTGGCCTGCGCCTATATCGTCGGGCTTTCTCTGGCCGCGCGTTGGAGGCGGAACGAGCGGTGACTGAATCGCGGGCGCCGGAAAGCGTCACGCTCCATCGTTGCTAAACGTTGCCGGTGCGGTCTCAGGACGCCCTGTCGAAGCGCATCACCGCGAACACGGTCCTGACGAGGATCGTGAGGTCGAGCCAGACTGACCAGTTGCGCACATACTGGCTGTCCAATGCCACGCGGCTCGGATAGTCCACGCTGCTTCTGCCGCTGACCTGCCATAGGCCGGTTAGCCCCGGTCTGGTGCGGAGATACTCCCCCGCGTGATCGCCGTAGCGCTTCAGCTCGTCGTGCACGATAGGTCTTGGGCCCACGCAGCTCATGTCGCCCCTGATGATATTGAATAGCTGGGGAAGCTCGTCCAGGCTCGACTTGCGAAGCATCCAACCGAGCCGCGTGACGCGAGGATCGTCCCTGATCTTGTGGGTCTCCTTCCACTCCATGCCGGCATCCGGATTGGCCTCGAGATATGCTTTGAGCACTTCTTCCGAATTCATGACCATCGAGCGGAACTTGTAGCAGTTGAACGGCTTGCCGCCGAAGCCCACCCGGCTGTGCGAGAACACTGCCGGACCTCCTGCCGTTATCTTGATAAGCAGTGCAACGACGATCATCACGGGCGTGGCCAGGACCAGCGCTGTCGTGGCTATGACCAGATCCATGATCCGCTTCGAGAGCCCACCCAAAGGAGGGTTTGTCGCTCCTGTCCTGAAAGACGGCGACAGGTCCGTCAACACCGCCCCGGCGTTGTTGGGTTCGGACGCCGAAACAGCATGCGCGACCGCCGGCCGGCTGTCGGCGGTCACCGGCAGAAATGGCGGGACCCAGATGCCAGGTCCCCTATGCGACTGCTTCTCGAAGGCGTTGGTTGTCATGGGCCGGTCGCCGGTTCGAACTTGTTCGCGTTAATGTTCCAAGCCCAGGGCCAGCGGGCAAGGACGGCAAAGGTGGTAGCGCAAATGCTCCGGGGCTATCCCCCTAATCCCAAGGAATGATCCCCTCGACGCTTTGGCGACCTCGAAAAAGAAAAACATAGAGCAACCCGTTTCATGCCTTGCGGTGCGAGAACGTCATCGTCCGGGCTCGCGCCAGGAGCACACCAAGAATGGGCGTCCTGCTGGTCTGCAGCATCCTGGTAAGATCCTTGAGCGTCTCGAGGTGCGTCTTGCCCCAGTCGGCGACCATAACGACGCCGTCCAGGATCGAGCCGACCTTCAGCATGTCGGGCCCCGAAGCAAGCGTGGGCAGGTCGAGGATGACGACGTCATAGGCGTAGGCGGCGAGATCGCAGGCGGCCAGGTCCGAGAAAAACGCCTCCATGTTCTTCGCCGCCAGCAGGTTCTTGGCATCCACCACCGAACTTGGAAGCAAGTCGAACGGGCGGCCCGGAGTGCAGATGATGTTGAGCCGGACGAGATCCTGGCAGGGTCTGTCGAGCCCGCTCGACGGACCGAGCAGTCGCGTCGTCATGGTCGGTTGCCGGACGTCGGCATCGATCACCAGGGTCTTCAGGCCGGACATCGAATAGAGCGTGGCAAGATTGCTGGCGACCGAGCTCTTCGAGCCGTCGTTGGACACGGCAGTCAAACCAAGGAACTTGATCGGATGATCGGTCTCGGAAAGGCTGATTTCGGTCCGCGCTTTCCTGAGGCTGTGGCTGTATCGGGAATGCGGATGCCTGAGCACCTCATCGACCCGACCGGTCTCCCTGCCCCTGCCGATGTGCGGCAGTTCTCCGACACATTCGACGCCCAGATTGTCACGGATGTGCCGCGGCGATTTTATCGTCCAGTCGAACGTATGCCGCACAAAGGAGAGCGCGATTCCGAGAATGAGCCCGGCGACGGCCGCGAACACCAGGATCAGCTTCGGCCTTGGGGCGCTCGGATAGAGCGGCGCGGTGGCGGCGGTGATCACCCGCGCGTCGGCAACCGGGTAGGATTGCTGATTCACCGAATTGGTATAGGCCTGCAAAAAGCTTTCATACATCTTCTGATAGGTCTCGGCGGTCGTCTCGAGCTCTTCAAGCGTCGGGACAGCGTTCGCCTCGTCTTCCGCCGCTCCCTCGCCATTGACGCTGTAGTCGTGCCGTGAACGGAACTCCTGAGCCTTCGCCATCGCCTTGTTCATCTGGGTGCGAAGCTGCTCGAGACGCGTCTCCAGCCACGCGCCGCCTTCCTTTGCCGCTTCCGCCTTGGTTTCGATCTGCTCACGCACGAAGGCATCGGCCGTCGCGTTGGCGATGTTGGCTGCGGCTTCGGGGTCGAGGGCGGTGAAGGATATGTCTATGGCGTAGGAAACGCCGACCCGGCGGACGTCGAGGCCGTCTCGAAAGATCGACATCGCGCGCCGGCCCTTTTCATATTCGGTGAGGGTCGCCGGCGTTTCGCGAATGCTCAGACCGAAATGCTCCCGAAGCCAGCCGAAGCGCGCGCTATCCCGCAGGCCGACAGCCTCGACCAGCATCGCTTCTACCTTCCTGAACCGGTCCAGGAGCGGCGGAGTCTGAGGCCGGTTGAACTTCTGGTCGTCGACGAGTTTCAGCTGGTTGAGAACCATCGCCGCGATCTTTTCCGACTGCATCACCGCGATCTGGCTTTCAACCTGGGCGGTGTCCAAGGACAGGGTCACCTCGCCGCCGTCCTGGAGATGCTGCGGCAGCCTCGGCTCGATCAGGATCTGCGTGCTCGCCGTGAAAGCCGGGTCGGTGGTTGAATTGTAGAACAAGGCCACCAGGAATGCCGCGACCAGCGAGGCAACGATCGTTCCGACATAGCATTTCAAAAATCCGGTTATGTCGGAAAGACCGATGAACTCGTGACTGGCGGAAGCCAGCTGGTCCGTTGCCGAGGGCCATCTCTGGGGGAACATGCGGTCCATTCAATGTCTCCTGCCGGCGCAGGTCGCAATCTTGCGCGCCTGCCGTCGAGATGCAGACGATCCCTGGTCTCCGGCTGATATTTTCATTGAAGGCTGAGGCCCCGCGATCCCAGACTGCCCGAAAGAGACTATCCCCGGCTGAAGGAAGGTAAATGCCGCCAATTGGCGTAGGACCTACACCCTATGGGAATCGAGAATGCGCGACAGCCCTGCCCGAGCACCGTCTACAAGCGCGATCTGTTCTTCCAGAGATGCCTGTCTTACCCGGTTCATCGCCAGAGTCCGCGCGAGTGCATCGACCTTGGCGGACAGGCGCTTGGAATCCTCGCCGTTGTCCATCGCCTCCAAGGAGAACGCTGCGCATTGCTCCATTCTCTCACCGGACGACTGGAGTTCCGCGGATTCGCGCCCGATTTCAGACCGAATGCCCTCGAGAAGGCGAGCCAGGCGTCGGAAACGCCTTTCATCGACTGTCTCATGGAATGCGATCAGCGGCATTTGCAGGCCAGCTTTCGTGAGAGCCTGAACGGGACGCGCACCGTTCAGGATACGAACCGTTAGAGCCCGGACGAGATATCCTTTCGGCCATCGGCGGGCATGCACCTATCGGATGAGGCGGTGCCGGGCTATCCGAATTCATGAAGCGGCGCGCGACCGCCAGCATGATAGGACTTTGGGGTAATGACTGGGCGGCAATTGCGGAGCAGAAGCCGTGACCCTGAACATTGTCGGCCAGGCCAAGCCGAATTCATTCACCTTCGAGACCAGCGCTCTCATAAAAGCCACTGGCTTTCGCGAATATGACGCGCGCTGGTGGTTCGGCCATGCGGGTTCCGAGAAAGAGCCCGAACTCAACCTGATGGGCGTGCAGGCGCTCGGCATGGGACTGGGCACGCTGATCCGCCGAATGGGCGTAGGTCCGGAGATCGTCACCGGTCACGACTTTCGCGGCTATTCCATGGCCATCAAGATGGCGCTGGTCTGCGGCCTGATGGCGGCTGGAGCGCGGGTCAAGGACATCGGCCTGGCGCTTTCCCCCATGGCCTATTTCGCGCAGTTCGCGCTCGACGCTCCCTCGGTGGCCATGGTCACGGCCTCCCACAACGAAAATGGCTGGACCGGTGTGAAGATGGGAGCCCAAAGGCCCCTGACCTTCGGCCCGGAGGAAATGACAGCCCTGAAAAAGCTCGTGCTGGATAGTGATTTCGATCTGGTGGGCGGCGGAAGCTACGAGTACATCACCGGATTCCGCGACAGATACATCGAAGACCTGACCGCCGGGAAGAAGATCAGGAGGAAGCTGAGGGTGGTGACTGCCTGCGGCAACGGCACCGCGGGGGCCTTTGCGCCGCAGGTGCTGGAGCGCATCGGCTGCGAGGTCATCCCGCTGGATGTCGAACTCGACCACACGTTTCCGCGCTACAATCCCAATCCCGAGGACATGCAGATGCTGCATGCGATCCGGGACAAGGTTCTCGAGACGGGCGCCGATCTCGGGCTCGGTTTCGATGGCGACGGCGACCGTTGCGGCGTGGTCGACAATGAGGGCAGCGAGATTTTTGCCGACAAGGTCGGCGTCATGCTGGCGCGCGACATTTCCGGTCTGCATCCGAACTCCGTCTTCGTGGTGGACGTGAAGTCGACCGGGCTTTTCATGACGGATCCCGTTCTCGCGCAAAACGGCGCGACGACGGATTACTGGAAGACCGGCCATTCCTACATCAAGAGGCGTGTTGCCGAACTCGGCGCCATGGCCGGCTTCGAGAAATCGGGACATTTCTTCTTCAATCCGCCGATCGGGCGCGGCTATGACGACGGGCTCGTCACGGCGATCGCAGTCTGCGAGATGCTCGACCGCAATCCAGGCAAGACGCTTGCGCAGCTTTATCGCGACCTGCCGTTGACCTTCGGCACCCCGACCATGTCGCCCCACTGCGCCGACGAGGAGAAATACGGGGTGGTCGCGAAGGTCGTCGGAGACTTCACGAAAATGAGGGAGGACGGGATCGAGTTCGCCGGGCAGCCGCTGGCTGATCTCGTCACTGTCAACGGGGTGCGCGTCGTTGCCCAGGACGGCACCTGGGGCCTCGTCAGGGCCTCGTCGAACAAGCCCGAAATCGTCGTCGTGGTGGAGAGCCCCGTCTCGGCTGAACGACGTCGGGAGATGTTCGAGGCTCTCGATGCGGTCCTGCGCCGCAATCCAGGGGTCGGAGCCTATAACCAGACATTCTGAGGGAACTGGACCATGCCGGACCGGATCGTAAGTTTCGTCATGAGCGGAGGCGTCGGCTCACGGCTGTGGCCCCTCTCGCGCGAGGACAATCCCAAGCAGTTCCACGACCTCTCGGGCGACGGCTCGATGCTGACCAAGACGGTGCGGCGGCTCAAGGCCCGGCCGGCCGGCGAGACGCCCGTCTATCTGATCGCATCCGAGCGACATGCCGAACGCGTCCTCTCCGACATATCCCCGCTCGGCCTGAACGGCGGCAGGCCGATCTTCGAGCCGGTCGGGCGCAACACCGCCGCGGCGGTTGCGATAGCCACGCTGCAGACCATCGCCGAACATGGCGGCGACGCCCTTGTGCTGGTGGTCCCGTCCGATCACGAGATATCGACCGAGGCGCAATTCTGGCAGACCGTCGAGGCGGGCAGTCCCGCCGCCCAATCCGGAAGCATCGTCGTGTTCGGCATCCAGCCGACCCATCCCGAGACCGGATACGGCTACATCGAGGTTGCGGCGAAGGGCGACGGCGTGGCCGCAGTGTCGCGCTTCGTCGAAAAGCCCGACGCCGAGACGGCGCAAAAATATGTCTCTTCGGGACGGTTCTACTGGAACGCCGGCATCTTCCTGTTCCGCGCCGAGACGATGAGGCAAGCATTTCTGGAGTTCCAGCCGCAGATCTGGGAGACGGCCGAGCGGGCCTACAAGGCCGCGCGTGTCGAGGTCTCGGGCATCTATCTGCCGCTGAGCTTCTATTCGGCCATCCCCTCGATATCGATCGACTATGCGGTCATGGAGCAGGCGCGCGGCATCGCGATGGCGACCGCTTCATTCCGCTGGAACGACCTAGGATCTTGGCAATCGCTGCTCGAGGCGAGTCCGGCCGACGACGACGGCAATGTCGTCATGGGCGACGTCGTCGCCATGGATTGTACCGGTTCCTACCTCAGAAGTCAGGGAAGGCTATTGACCGTCATCGGCATGAAGGATGTGGCGGTGGTGGCGACAACCGATGCCGTCTTCGTCGCTCCCGTCAGCCACAGCCAGAACGTCAAGAAAGTCGTCGAGCAGTTGGAGAAGAGCGGGCGATTGGAGACCAAGTTCACGCCGTCGGAAGACCGCGTGATCGTCAGCGGATCCTGGCGCAAGCGCGTCGAGCACTGGCTCTTCGACGAGACCCTGCCACTATGGTCCACCGCGGGTGTCGACGATGTCCATGGCGGCTTCCACGAAGCTCTCGGCTTCGATGCAAGACCGTTGGGCAAACCCAAGCGGATGCGCACGATGGCGCGGCAGATCTACGCCTTTGCCGTGGCCAAGGAACGCGGCTGGACCGGACCGGCCGACAGGCTCATCGACCACGGCATCAGCTTCATCGCCAAACATGGCCGCACCGAGCGCGGCGGGTGGGTGCGCACGCTTCAACCCAATGGCAGCGTGGCTGACCCGGCGGAGGACGCCTATGACCATTCCTGCGTGCTGCTGGCGCTTGCCCATGCGCATCGATGCGGCCACCAGGATGCCTTGCGGCTGGCGCAGGAGACATTCCATTTCATCGACAACCATCTGGAGGACAACAGCCTGAACGGCTTCCTCGAGTCCCCCGGGTGGAAAGGGGCGCGTTTCTCGAACCCGCATATGCATATGCTGGAGTCCTTTCTTGCCTGGCATGACGTCACCGGCGACCGCGCCTATCTGCGCCGCGCCGCGCGCGTCATCGATCTCTTCCGGTGCCATTTCTTCGATCCGGAAAGCTGGACGCTCGGCGAACGTTTCGACGGCGATTGGCAGCCCTTGCCGGGAGACGATGGCCAGTGGACCGAGCCGGGGCACCATTTCGAATGGGCCTCCCTGCTCGTCGACTTCGCCAAGGCGAGCGGACAGAAGGACCTGGCGGCCTATGCAAGGAAGCTCTATTCCTCGGCGGTCGCCAGCGGGTTGAACCGCGCCACGGGCCTGGCCTACGCGGCCGTGTCGCGGACCGGAATCCCCCTCGACCGGGTCTCTCGAAGCTGGCCGCAATGCGAGGCCGTGAAGGCGGCCGCCGCCCTGGACGGTATCGGCGGACCGGATCTGAAGCCGGAGATCGAGGCCCGCGTCGCCCGCCTCTTCAGATGGCACATCGATCCGGCGCCGCTTGGCCTGTGGATCGACAGGATCGACGAGCGCGGACGGTCGGTGGCGAGCGAAGTTCCTGCCAGCATCTTCTACCACCTTGTGACCGCGCTCATGCAGTATCTGGACAAGACCGGAGGACAGGTCGAGCCCTTCCCGCGGCCAGCTTCAGAACCGGACAAGCCGGCTGCCAGGCGCGTCTCTGCCTAAAGCACCTCGCGCTGAACGGCTCCAGGCGACGCGCTTTAAGTCTTTGTTTTCTGCATGTCGCGCAAACCGCTGCACGCTTTTGCGAACCGCCCCTCGACGCGTCGTAAGCGCGGCGGGTTCCCCTGCGCACGGCACGGCATGAGTGCCGGGCAGGGCAATCCGCCGGGGACCTTTTTTGCCGAAATGACGGCGCTCAGACCGTGGCAGGTTCCCGAAGCTCGTCCAAGGCCTCTTGAACACCCTGCGCCGCCGCCCGTTCAAGCCAGACGCGGCCTGCCGCAGGGTCGCGCTCTCCGGCGAGGCCCTCGGACAAGTAGCGTCCTAGCATCAGCTGCGCATGGCCATGCCCCCGCTCGGCCGCGGCGGTAAACCATTTCTGGGCAGTTGCAGGGTCACGTGAAAGACCCTTGCCGCTCTCGTACAGCGCGCCGATCGCAAACATCGCCCCGGCGTGGCCGGCCGCGGCGGCCCGCTTGAAAAGTTGCGCCGCAGCCACGGGCATGGATTCGCCGCCGCGCCCGTTGAGAAGCATTTCGGCGAGCGCCAGCTGCGCGTCGACCATGCCGCCATTGGCCGCTCGCTCGAACCAGAGCCGGGCCTGCTTCTGGTCGGCGGTCATGCCGCGTCCATTTTGAAGCATGCGCGCATACATATATTGCGCCTCGGCCACGCCTTCGGCAGCGCGCCCCATCCATCGTGCCGCCTGCTCCTCGTCTTTTTGGACACCGATGCCCTCGGCGAAGCAGAGCCCAAGATTGAACGCTGCAATCAGGTCGCCCGACGAGGCGGTAGCCTCGAACCATCCGGCGACGCTGCTGCGGTCGGTGGGCTCGCCTGCCCCCAATAGCACCAGGTTGGCAAGGTCGACCTGCGCCTGTTGATTTCCGCCGTTCGCGGACACGCGCAGCCAGCGTGCCCCCTCATCGGCATCCTGAGCGACCCCGTTCCCGGAGAGGTAAAGCGAGGCCAAGGCACGTGCGGCCGGCTGGTGACCTCCCTCGGCCGCCCGCCGGTACCACGTCGCGGCCTCGGCGTAGTCCGGACGCGGGCTCTTCACATGCCGCTCGCCGATCCGATAAGCCGCATCGAGATTTCCCGCCAGGGCGGCGCGGCGCATCCAGGCCTCGCCGGCAACGGGATCCTTGTCCGTCAGGCTGCCGTCGATCAGCGCGTGCCCCAGCCGCAGTTGAGCGGATGCAAGGCCCTTCTCCGCGGCCAGCTGGTAGAATTGCGCGGCTGCCTCGAGATCAACGGCCACACCCATCCCGTGCTCGGTGAGGACCGCAAGAAGGTAGATCGCCGTCGGCAGCCCGGCATCGGCGGCGCGCCGCACCTCGGCGGCAATCCTGCTCCTATGCTCCGGCTGCCGCAGCCGGACCAGGGAAAGGGCAAGACCAAGGCATCCTTCCGGACAACCGGCGGCCGCGGACTTCTCATACCAACCATGCGCGGCATCGAGATCGCGCATCGCTTTGGGGCCCCTGCTCAGGATATAGCCAAGTACCGCCTGTCCTGCAGCGGAGCCGGCTTCGGCGGCCTTGGTTGCCAGGTCGAGCGCCGCTGCCCAGTCCGGCTCTCGAGAAACATCCCGTTCGAACAGGGTCGCCGAAGCGGCGCCGTTCCCGTCGCCCTCCCGGCTTGCCAGTCCGGCCGCGTAAAGGGCGGCGAGGAGCGATTGCGCGTCGGAGTTGCCGCGATCGGCCGCTCGCCGCAGCCAGCGCGCACCTTCTGACCGGCTGGGCGGAACGCCCAAACCTTCGAGATAGCATCGAGCAACCCGATACTCAGCCTCCGCGATTCCGGCACGCGCCGCAATTGCCATGAGCGGGAAGGCCTCGGCGGGCTTGCCGTCGCCGGAGAGCTGGATCGCCCGGCGCAATGCAAGCGTTGGACGAGCATAGCCGGTCAGTCGGTCCAGCATCGCCATGCTATGGCTCCCGCATCGCTTCCTGGCCTATCGGAAGCATGGCGCCGAGAATGTATTTGAGCACGGTCCTGCGGCCCACCTTCACGTCCGCGGTGACCGGCATGCCGGGGCTGATCGCAAAGCCGGGGGGCACGCCATGCAGGGCGACATCGTCGATGGAAATCTGCGTGCGATAGAACAGGTCTGCATCCGCGGGCAGCATGGCCAACGAGCTGTTTGGATCGCGCGCCTGCTCCCGAGCGGAGAAGGAGTCCGGGCTGACCATGCGGACAGTTCCGTGCGCCAGGCCGTATTGCGAATAGGCGAAGGTGTCGAACTTGATGGCCACGGGATCGCCGACATGAACGAAGCCGCTGCTGCGGCCGACAATGTTCGTCTCGACCTCGAGCACCGCGTCGGCCGGAACAAGGGTGATCAGGCGCTCCCCGGACTGCAGGACCGAGCCGACCGAGACTTTGGCGACCGACTGAACGGTGGCATCGGCCTCGCTCTTCAGCTCCACCAGCTGTTTGCGCAGCTTCGCCTTGTTGAGAAGCTCGCGGGCGTCGGACACGCGAGAATTGGCATCCGAAAGGCTCTGCGAGACCTCGGCACGCCAACTCTGAATGTAGGCGTCACGCTCCGCTTCAGCCGACGCCCGCTGACGCTTGGCGGCCTCCGTCGTCTGCTCGGCGTTGCTGAGCGCGCGCGCCATCTCAGCCGAATTGTCCTCGGCGAGAAGCGTGTTGAGACGGCTTCCGACCTGTCTTTCCTCGAGTTGCTGACGCATCTTCTCGATCGACGCCGCCACAGCCAGCCTTTGCCGATAACCCTCGGCGTCCGACTGAGAGCGCGAGATGACTGAGCTCAACTCGTCACGCTGCCGGTCGAAGCTTTCCAGCTTGGCATCGAACACTGCCTTGCGACGCTCGAAGATCGAAGCTTGCAACGTCCAGCTCGGATCCAGTCCGTCATAGCTGAAGGGCTTGCCGTCGGCCTCCGCCTTCAGGCGCGCCACCTCGGCTTCGAGCGTCGCCACCTGGGTCGCCAGCGACGCGAGGTCGGCCGAGGCGAAGGTGGCGTCGAGGCGAGCCAGCACTTGGCCGGCCTTGACGCGCTGGCCTTCGCGCACCTCGATCGAACGGACGATCGCTGTCTCCAATGGCTGGACGATGATGTTGGGCGATTGCGACACGACCATGCCCCGGGTCGTGACAACCTGGTCTACCGGTATCAGCGCCGCGAGCGCGATCAATGCGACGACCAGGCTAGTGATGATCCAGACGATGCTGCGCGCCACCAGCGGAATGGGTGCATTGGCGACCGCTGTCGACGGCCACTGGAACTCGAGGATGGCCGGCGCGGTCGGATCGCTGGCCTGCGACAGCCGGCGGCGGGCAGGAAGGGTGGGATAGGTCGCGCTGCTCATGGCCGGCCGACCCTCAAACGAGCCGGGGCGGCACGGCCGCCAGGCGGCCATGGCGCCCGTCAAGATGCCGGTTCTGCTGCATCCACAGCTGCCGGTAGAGCCCGCACCGCTCCAGCAGGACGGGATGCGGCGCGACATCGAGCACCTTGCCCTGTTCCATGACCAGGATCTGGTCGCACTCGGTTAGCGAGGCGAGCCGGTGCGAAACGATGATCATGGTGCGGCCGCTGGCGATGCGCATGAGATTGGCGCTGACCACCGCTTCGCTCTCCGGGTCGAGCGCGCTCGTCGCCTCGTCGAGGATGAGGATGGTCGGATCGTGGATCAGCGCGCGGGCGATGGCCAGCCGCTGCTTCTGGCCGCCCGAGAGGTTGGGCGATCCTTCCTCGATATAGGTGTCATAGCCGTTCGGCATGCGTTCGATGAACTCGGCCGCGCCGGCAAGGTGAGCGGCACGCATGGCGTCCGAAAGCGTCAGGCCGGGACGTCCGGCGATGATGTTGTCCCTGATCGAGCCGCGGAACAGAAAATTGTCCTGAAGGACAACACCCAGACCTTGGCGAAGGTGGCGAAGGTTGATTTCCTTGAGATCGACCCCGTCAAGCTTGAGGAAACCGCTGTAGTCGCGATTGATGCCCTGCAGGAGGCGCGCAATCGTCGACTTTCCGGATCCGCTGCGCCCGACGATGCCGAACATCGTGCCAGCCGGAACCTCGAAGCTGACGCGGTCGAGCGCCGGCGTCTTGGTGCCGATGTAGCTGAAAGTCAGATCGCTGAACTTGATTTCGCCGACGAGCTTTGGCCGCAGGCCGGCAGAATTGGAACTGCTTTCCAGCGGGCGGTTCAGAACCGACGCTGCCTCGCCGATCGCGGCGCCGACCTCCTCGTAATCCTCGACCAGCCGAGCCAGGCCGACCAGCGGCTGCGCGACACGTTGCGCGATCATCATGAAGGCGAACAGGCTGCCGACCATATAGCCCGACCGGTCGCTCATCGCGAGATAGGCGCCGATCAGCATGGTGCCGAGAACCATGACGCGCTCTATCGGCGTGACGAGGGTTTGCGGCCAATTGGACAGTTGCCCGAAGGCGAGACGCGCCTTGCCTGCGTCGGCCACCCGTTCGTCCCAAAGCGCCTTGCGTTGCGGTTCGAGGCCGAGCGCCTTCACGGTCTTGATGCCGACGACGGTCTCGCCGAGCGCAGCCGCCTTCCAGGTCTCGGCGTCGACCACGTCCTGGTAGCCCCGGCGCAGCGGCGGTAGAAAGGCAAAGATGATCAGCATGATCACGACCGCGCAGGCAAGCACCATCCAGGCGAGCGTGGCGTTGATGTAGAATATGACCGGGATCAGCACGGCGAGCGTGATCAGGTCCAGGAACGTGCTGAGGAGCTTGCCGGTGAGGAACTCGCGGATGCGATAGACCTGCGCCAGGTGGTACATGGTCTCGCCGGCCGGATGTCGCTCGAAATAGTCGAGCGGCAGGCGTAGCAGCCTGCTGAAAACATGCAGGTTCAGCTTGGTGTCGAGGCGCGCGCCGACGACGTTGATGATCAGCCGTCGGGCGTGGCCGAGCAGCGTCTCGTAGATGAAGACGACGGCGATGACGGCGGAGAGCAACACCAGGGTCGAGACACTGCTGAACTGCAGCACCTTGTTGACGACCGTCATGACGATCAGCGGGGGCAGGATGGTCAGGATGCTGAGCGTGAACGAGGCGATGCCGATGTCGCGGAGCGGCCGGCCCTCGAGCCGCACCAGATCGACCAGCCAGCGGAAGGTGAAGGGTGCGTCGGCGGCTATATAGGACCGCGCCGCCCGCAACAGGACCGCTTCGCCCGACCACACCTGCAAAAGCCGGAGCTCGTCGATGGGGACCGCCTCCGCATCGTCGGGCGTATCGACGCTCTTGAGGAAAACGACGTTGCGTTCGGCGCTGGCGCCGGTCAGCAGGGCAGCGCCGCCATCATTGAACAGCAGGACGACCGGCCCGGCATGCTCGAAGCGCTGGAGATGCGACCAGCGGACGCGGAGCGCGCGCGACCACATGCCGGCATTCTGAGCCCATTGCGAAAGATCGGCGGCGCTTGGAACAGCGCCCCCGCTCGCCGCCCTGAATTCGTTCGGATCGAGTTCGACACCGTGATAGCGGGCGACCTGAAGCATCGCCTTGAGGCGCGGCCCCATGCGGTCGAACTCGGCTGGCCCGCCAGGAATCCGCCCGGCGCCGGTCTCGCTTCCAAGCTGGCCGGCCGTATCCGCCTGCGCTTCTGGCTGGTTGCGGGCCGGGTCCGCCTGTGGGCTCAGATGTACGCTCACCGTGCACTCCCCCTGCAACCTACAAGCGAGAGTTCGAGGATGCTCCGGTCACACCGCCTCAGCCGGGGTTTCCGGCAAGAGCCATCATAGTCCGAACAGGCCCGCGATACGACCCCTTTGCCTGCAAACAGGACGTGAGCACGCGGGCCCTGCGTTTCCGCAAGGCCCGCGCGCATTGTTTTAGACCAACACTCATTCATTCGGCTTCAGAATATCCTTCAGAGCCTTCTTCAGCGTGTCGTCGGTCTGGCCATATCCAGCACCCTGCTTGCCCTTGTCCGAAGTCAGGTCGGATGTCGCGCCGGATGACTTGTTCTGGTTCTGGCCAAAGCCCTTGATCGTATTGAGGACGTTCAAGAGATCGGTCGTCACGGAGCCGACAGCCTGGCTGACGAGGTTCCCGAACGAGGCGGAACCGCTGCTGTCGCCGCCGTCCGCATCGGACTGCAGGAACTGCTTGGTGTCCGTCAGCCCCAGCGTGCTGGCAGTGACATTGGCGTTGCCACTATTGCCAGGCGCGCCGTCGTTGTCGGAGCCGTCATTGCCGTGACCCTTGCCCGGGTTGCTGCTGTCGCTGCCGTCCGGATCGTTGCCGCCACCGTTGTTGGGATGATCCTCACTATGACCTGTCCCACCGCCGCCGCCGGTCGGTCCGGTCGCACCCGTCGGACCAGGCGCGCCAGTCGCGCCGGTTGCCCCGGTTCCGCCTGTCGCACCGGTAGAGCCGGTGGCCCCGGTATCTCCGGTCGCGCCGGTGGAACCCGTGGCGCCAGTCGAGCCGGTGGCACCTGTCGCTCCGGTCGCACCCGTGGCTCCAGTCGAGCCTGTGGCTCCGGTGGCCCCGGTATCTCCGGTCGCTCCAGTTGCCCCTGTCGAGCCAGTAGCTCCAGTTGCACCCGTGGCTCCAGTCGAACCTGTTGCACCCGTAGCTCCGGTAGCACCTGTGGCTCCAGTAGCTCCAGTTGCACCCGTGGCTCCGGTTGCACCCGTGGCTCCGGTCGCTCCAGTGGCCCCAGTCGAGCCTGTGGCTCCCGTGGCTCCAGTCGAGCCTGTTGCTCCGGTGGCACCTGTGGCTCCAGTTGCACCCGTGGCTCCGGTGGCCCCAGTCGAGCCTGTGGCTCCCGTGGCTCCAGTCGAGCCTGTTGCTCCGGTCGAGCCGGTCGCTCCGGTGGCACCTGTCGCACCCGTTGCACCTGTGGCCCCCGTTGAGCCAGTCGCTCCTGTTGCTCCAGTGGCCCCAGTCGAGCCTGTTGCTCCGGTCGAGCCGGTCGCTCCGGTGGCACCTGTCGCACCCGTTGCACCTGTGGCCCCCGTTGAGCCAGTCGCTCCTGTTGCTCCAGTCGAGCCCGTAGCCCCGGTTGCTCCGGTGGAACCAGTCGCACCGGTAGCACCAGTCGCGCCTGTCGAGCCTGTCGCTCCGGTCGCACCAGTTGCACCTGTGGCCCCAGTTGAGCCGGTTGCGCCAGTCGCTCCGGTTGCTCCAGTCGAGCCCGTAGCCCCGGTTGCTCCGGTCGAACCAGTCGCACCAGTCGCGCCTGTCGCTCCCGTCGACCCAGTTGCTCCAGTCGCGCCAGTCGAGCCTGTAGCACCTGTCGCACCGGTCGACCCTGTCGCTCCGGTAGCTCCCGTCGCACCAGTTGCACCTGTGGCCCCAGTTGAGCCGGTTGCGCCAGTCGCTCCGGTCGACCCAGTTGCTCCAGTCGCGCCGGTCGAGCCTGTCGCTCCGGTCGCGCCAGTCGAGCCCGTAGCACCTGTCGCACCGGTCGACCCTGTCGCTCCGGTAGCTCCCGTCGCACCAGTTGCACCTGTGGCCCCAGTCGAGCCTGTTGCTCCGGTCGAGCCAGTCGCTCCTGTGGCTCCGGTCGACCCAGTTGCTCCAGTCGCGCCGGTCGAGCCTGTCGCTCCAGTAGAGCCAGTCGCACCAGTAGCTCCGGTTGCTCCAGTTGAGCCCGTAGCCCCGGTTGCTCCGGTGGAACCAGTCGCACCTGTCTGCCCGGTTGCTCCAGTCGACCCTGTCGCTCCGGTCGAGCCGGTTGCTCCAGTCGCTCCAGTTGCTCCGGTCGATCCGGTTGCTCCGGTCGCACCAGTCGATCCGGTTGCTCCGGTCGCACCAGTCGCTCCGGTTGCACCTGTCGCGCCGGTTGCTCCGGTAGAACCAGTAGCGCCCGTCGAGCCAGTAGCACCCGTCGCACCGGTCGAGCCTGTGGCTCCGGTTGCGCCGGTGTCGCCAGTGGCACCTGTGGCTCCGGTCGAGCCAGTCGCACCCGTGGCGCCAGTTGAGCCGGTTGCACCCGTTGCGCCAGTCGCTCCCGTCGCACCCGTGTCGCCTGTGGCACCAGTGGCACCTGTAGCTCCGGTCGAGCCTGTGGCTCCAGTTGCGCCGGTGTCGCCAGTGGCACCTGTGGCTCCGGTCGAGCCAGTCGCACCCGTGGCGCCAGTTGAGCCGGTTGCACCCGTTGCGCCAGTCGCGCCCGTGTCGCCAGTGGCACCTGTAGCTCCGGTCGAGCCTGTGGCTCCGGTTGCGCCGGTGTCGCCAGTGGCTCCGGTCGAGCCGGTCGCACCCGTGGCGCCAGTATCGCCCGTCGCGCCGGTAGCACCGGTCGAGCCCGTGGCTCCTGTTGCACCCGTTGCACCTGTGTCACCTGTCGCACCGGTCGAGCCTGTGGCCCCGGTTGCACCGGTGTCGCCAGTCGCACCCGTGGCTCCGGTATCGCCCGTCGCGCCTGTCGCGCCCGTGGCGCCGGTATCGCCCGTCGCACCGGTCGAGCCTGTGGCCCCGGTTGCACCGGTGTCGCCAGTCGCACCCGTGGCTCCGGTATCGCCCGTCGCGCCTGTCGCGCCCGTGGCGCCGGTATCGCCCGTCGCACCGGTTGCCCCGGTATCGCCTGTCGCGCCCGTAGCCCCGGTCGCGCCCGTAGCCCCGGTTGCGCCCGTGGCGCCGGTCGCACCTGCCGGGCCTGTCGGACCCACGGTGCCTGAACTCGCAATACTTAAGAGGCCACCAGTAAAGTGATTGCCATTGTTGCCGGGAGCGCCGACGTTGTTGATCGGCGCAGTAACAAATTGATAACCTGGTTGATCGCCAGGAGTACCGGGGTCAGTGTCGGTGACAAAATTAAGCGAACCGTATAGATGGAAGCCCGCGTCGTAGATCAGATAGTTATGTCCAATTTCTGGAACTGTTACCGTTATCGAAAAATTTGGCACCGCAGCGTTGGCTGCTGATGGCAACTGAAAGCTGCCAACAACCGTGTCATCTGTTGTAATTACCGTACCATCTGTATCGACCAAATAGTAAGTATTGATGTTATTGCTTGAACCCGGGTCGATCGTTCCAGTGAGCGTTAGGTCGCCCGCCACAAGGACTCCCGCGTAATTTGCCACACCTTCCGGGCTCAGCGGCGGCAACGTCTTGGACGAACCAACGGCAATATCCCATGCTCCGCCAAGGGCGGCCGCGCCGACCAGCGACGTCGAGGCACAAACGTCCGCGCCAACGGCCTCTTCCAGCGTCGCCATGAACCGTTCGCCGGCATCGCCGAACGCTGTTTGGCAGCTCCACAGCCGAAGCTCGCCATTTGCTGCGAGCGCCCTGCCGATGGCGGCGAAATCATCAGCCGCATCCTGCAATTTTTCGACTGACCATTCTCCCGCGGTGAACACGACCCGCCCAGGCGCGCCGTGCGCCATGATGTGGACCGCACCCAGGCCTTCGTGGCCTTCAAGGGTAGCGGCGACCTGCTGCGCGGCCGGTCGGCGGCCGTCGAGCATGACAGCCCGGACTTCCGGCCTCAGATTGCCGAGAATGGTTTGCAGGTCGGAGACCGAAGGATCCAGAAAGAGAATTTCAGAGACGCGGGCCATAACTGGCTCCTGTTGGCTTTGAATTCAATTCAAGGGGAAACCGCTCACCGACCTGACCGGCGAGCGACGGGAACAAGCAGCGGCGTCATCTTCCGGGCGCCCCGACGGCACCATCGGGATGTTGAACCGCAGGGATCTCCACCCGCAGGAAGCTCGCGACCTGGAAATTGCCGCCATCGTCAAACGTGCCGATCGCCAATGAGCCGGCGGTGCTTGGGACCTTGACGGTGAGCGCGACGGCGAGGCTTCGCTTGACGGCCTTGGGAAGAATGACCTGACCGACGATCGAGTTCTTGGCGGTGTCGAGCACGAAATAGGTTACGTTCTCGGTCGAGTCGCCTATGGGCAGGACGCCTCGGACGGTGACTTCCATGACCGCAAAGCTCGCTGTGTAGCTCATTATATCCTCCTCGATCCGTTGCGACTTGCGCCGCCGCTTTTCTTTCGTCCTTTGGGTTTCAGTCCGTGCGGAGCGCCCGCCGCCCGCCCGGGCGGGCCACGTTGGCGAGAGCCGAAAAAGTTCCAAGTTCATGAAAGCGCCGCAGCTTCCGAGACGAGCGCATGGCAGTCGCTGGTGAACTCTTGAGGGCGGCGAGCTTTGGGCGGGGCGGAGACAGAGCGAGACGGGAAGCCGCGCCAGCGCGACACCGTTTGGTGGGCGATATCACTCGAACCACTGTCAACTCCATCACGCGTGTCGCGATTTTCTCGACGACGACTGCGAGAGGGAACCGACTACTGGCGATGGAACATCAATGGGGAGACGGCCGGCCGTGGATCACAGGCTGAAGTTGACCCGACGATACGCTTGCACGCCTAAAGCAGTGCGCCTTCACGCATGAAGGGCTTGCTCCCGGATACTCCTACTAGCTCAGCAGACATACGCGAAACGGCGGTCCTTTCGCTCGATCCGCGGATACCCTCCCGTTACATTAGACATTAGTAAATTCGAAATTTATAACCTTGTAAATGGTTTAGTTTACAACTTATGAATAGCAGAACTGCGATGCACTATGGGCCCGGTCGGAAGGACGTTGAAAATCCGAGGCTTAGACCGGTGCCGCTAGTCGAGAAAAAATTGCTTGCGGCCAGGTCCTGGCCTGCCTGGCAGCGTCTCGATTTGTTCGGGGAGGTCCGGCCGGCTCTTGCCGTTGCGAAAAGGCTGGCTCACCATAGGCGAAGGCGGCGTGGTAGCGGGCGACCTGAAACCGCCCGAAAGAGCGCAACTTGCCAGATAGAACCCGCGAGTTTTGCCACAAGGCCTGGCAATGATCGCGCGGGGGCATGCATAGAGCGTAAACTCGGATGAATACTCATCTAAAAGGATTGCTGTCGCAGATGGCAGAGCGGTGCAAATATGATTGTCTCAGCTCGCGGTCATCCGAGGGGCGACAGTCAAAAACATGACAAGCGGCAAACATCTTTGCCTCAAATGATCGTCGATTTTGAAACGGCAAATTGCAGGTGCTGGTTCGCAGCGCCTGGTGTGCGCGGCGGGCCGCAAGCACCCCCTTTTCACCATTTCGAACAGGCGTGCAAGAAACGTCGCCGCGCTGAAGGATTGGCATGAGCACCATCGGCCTGTGCATGATCGTCAAGAACGAGACGAAAGTCATCGAGCAATGCCTGACCAGCGTCCTGCCGCTTGTCGACTATATTCTCATCGTCGACACGGGTTCCACGGACGGCACACAAGACCTCATCCGCGGCTTTCTCACCGCACACAACGTCGCCGGTGCCGTCATCGACGAGCCTTGGCGGGACTTTGCATACAACCGCAGCTTCGCCCTCGAGAGACTGCGCGAGGTCGAGACTGTCGATTATGCGATGATCATCGATGCCGACGATGTGCTGATCCAGGATCCCGACTTCGAGCCGACCGTCTTCAAATCGCGGATGGAACACGATTTGTACGACGTCGAGGTGTCTCATGGCGGCATTTCGTTCTATCGCCCGCAGATCTGCCGCAACCGACTGCCTTTCTCCTTCAAGGGCGTGCTGCACGAATATCTCGAGGCTCCTCCAGGCGCCATCACGAGACAGAATGCCGAGGGGTTCCGCATTGCGACAGGACGCGGCGGAGCGCGCAGTCAGAACCCGCGAAAATACCAGGACGATGCGGCCGTGCTGGAGAATGCGCTTACAACCGAGACCGACCCGTTCCTGATCTCGCGCTACACCTTCTATCTCGCGCAGAGCTACCGAGATTGCGGTGAACGTGAAAAGGCGCTGCAACATTATCTGAAGCGCGCCGAACTTGGGTTTTGGAGCGAGGAGATCTATGTAAGCCTGCTCGAGGCCGGCAACCTCATGGCGGCCCTCGGGCGGGACTTCGAAGAGGTCGTCGCGGTTTACGAGCGTGCGACCCAGACCGTACCCACTCGCGGGGAAGCTCTGCACGCAGCGAGCAACTATTGCCGCAACCAAGGCCGAAACGCCGAAGGGCAGGAGTTTGCGCGTCGCGGCCTGGACCTCAAGGAGCCAGTCGGCCTGTTCGTTCAGCCTTGGGTATATGACTACGGGCTGCTCGACGAGTTTTCGGTCAACGCATATTGGGCGGGCGCATATCGGGAGTCGCTCGATGCCTGCCTGAAATTGCTGGCCTCTGACAAATTGCCGCCGGACATGGTGAAGCGCGTGGCCGCCAATGCCCGTTTCGCCTCTGACAAGCTCCAGGTCCGCGAGTCACCGGAATTGGGAAGGCTCGGCGCCGAGAGCCTGGTCGAGCAGCACAGGCTGGTTGCGCAGCGTCCGCTGCGCTCGCGGCTAAGGGGCACGCCGCGCGTCCTGGTCGCGATATTGGCCAAACAGAAAGAACCCGCGCTGCCGCTTTACCTGGCATGCATCGAGTCGCTCGACTATCCTAAGGACTCGATCGTCCTCTACATCCGAACAAACAACAACACCGACAGAACCGAGCAGATATTGCGCGAATGGGTGGAGCGCGTCGGCCAACTCTATGCGGCGGTCGAGTTCGACAGTTCGGACGTAGCCGACCGGGTCGAGCAGTTTCGCGAGCACGAATGGAACGAGACGCGTTTCAAGGTGCTTGGCCGGATCCGCAACATCAGCCTGCGCAAGACCCTCGAGCACAATTGCGACTTCTATTTCGTCGTCGACGTCGACAATTTCGTGCGGTCGGCCACGCTGCGAGAGCTGGTCGCGCTCGACTTGCCGATCGTGGCGCCGCTGCTGCGCTCCATCTCGCCGGGCCAATACTATTCGAACTACCACGCCGAGGTCGACGCGAACGGCTACTATGCGAAGTGCGATCAATATGGCTGGGTCCTCAACCGCCATGTGCGCGGCGTCATCGAGATGCCGCTCGTGCACTGCACCTATCTTGTGCGCGCCGACGTGCTGACCGAGCTTACATATGAGGACGGCACATCGCGATATGAATATGTCATCTTTGCCGACAGCGCCCGACGATCCGGCATCGTCCAGTACATGGATAACCGGCAGGTCTACGGCTACATCACCTTCGGCGATCATGAATACTACGTGAGTGGCGGGATCGAACGCGCAGGCGAGCTTTTGCGCAACGCGGGCGACGTCCCCTTGTTGAGCGGCGCCACGGGCTCTGGGCCCGCTCCGATGCTGGCGCGACCTGAGCTGACGGACCCGCCGAAGATACATCTGATCAACCTGGACCGCAGCGCCGAGCGCTGGAACAGGTATCAAAGTCATAATTGGCATCTGATGCACAATACGGTTCGCGTGTCGGCCGTCGATGGCGCTTCCCTGGACAGGGATGCGCTCATCGAGGACGGTATGATCACCGATGACTGTCCCTATCCCCCGGGGACACTGGGATGCGCGCTGTCACATATCAATTTGTGGAAGCGGTCGGTTTCGGAGAACAGGACGATTACCGTCTTTGAAGATGACGTTCGCGCATCGTATCGATTCATGGAGGAGTCCGCCGACATCCTGTCCCGAGCGCCGGCAGGTTGGGACCTGATACAGTGGGGTTATATAATTGATCCCTCGTTCATCTGGCTGGATTTCGGTCTTACGAACGCCAAGCTGGAATTCTACGATCGCCGCTACGCCAACAGAACTGCGTTGTTTCAGTCGGAAAAGTTCCCCAGATCGCTCATCCGCCTGCAGCATTCATTTGGAACGCAGGCCTACACCGTCTCGCCAAGAGGGGCGCGAATCCTTCTCGAGAAGTTGCTGCCGCTGCGAAGCCGCCTTGTCCCATTTCCCGGGACTCCCGTGGTGCTGGACGACACCGGCATCGATTGCGCGATGTGTGGGGCCTATGGCTCGATGCAGGCTTACCTCTGCATGCCGCAACTCGTTGTCCTGGATGACGGGCTGCCTTCAGATCGAACAACTACGGACCACGGTTAGAAAGGAACAGCTAGCACCTGACTGATGCTGTTTCCGCTCCGAGACAGTCTCATACTGCCATTGGACCATATGTAAACTCCGGCGCGAGTGATCTTCCTTGAACCATACATCTACAAACAACGGATTGCGTATACACACAATAATATTTTGTTGGCCAAATAAGGTCGACAACGTCACCCGGATATATCAACAGGCACGCCTTCGGTCTGCAAAAGCTACTGTCATTGACTCTTCTCTGGATCCTATTCCAGAAGGTGTCATCAATGACGATTGGCTGAAGATTGATAGCAGTCATTACTACGGAATGGCCTTCAAAAGAGCTCTTGAATGTTTTGATGGCGATATTCTCTTGCAGATACAGGGAGACGTCCTAGCCGATGATTTTGGTAAGTTGGTCGATTTGTGCTACAAGCGATTCTATAATGACTCGAGTCTGGGAATTTGGTCTCCCGAAATCGACAACACGGCGTTCCCCACGCGAAACGTGGAGATCATGAATACGCGCGATCCACATCTAAAGGTCGTTGCGATGACAGACTGCATCGTATGGGCGCTGACGGTTTCCGTCGTTAGATTCCTGCGCACGCTTGAATATAGCGACAACAATCTTGGCTGGGGAATCGATTGGGCAGCTTGCGCCTACAGCTTCGCGAACAAGCTGTCGGTCATGCGGGATGCGTCAGTTTCCGTAATACACCCTCCTGGCAGTGGTTACGGTCATGAGGAGGCCAGGCGGCAACAAGCCATGTTTTTGTCTCAACTTGGTAGAGCTGAGGCAATCCAGTACGCGCTCCTTTCTCGCCGTGTGTTCGGAAGATAAAAAATTATGAATGCGATCGGATCCAACATTTGCGCTCCTGCATACTCGTCAAGAAATGTACAACCGCGAACCCATCTCAACTGTCAGCAATCATGAGGTGACGTCGGTTGCTGAGAAGGCGAGAATTTACGGGGCTGGTTTTCGTCCTCGCGGCCCTCGCGTCGGTTTCAACAATGGTCAAGCGGCGAAGCAGTAGCACGCAGGGCAATTCCACGGCCCCATCGCCGTCATCTCCCGAAACCGTGCCCTCGACCTCCCTGCTCACCGCCCCGATCGAGCTTGCCGGAGACTGGGGCGGCATGCTGGAGGGTGCTGCCGTTCAGGTGGTCGAGCGCATGCGGCACGCATGCCTCGGCGGCGTCCGCCTCCTCTCCGACCGGCAGCCGGCGCGATTGCGCGTCGAGGAACATACATCCGGCCCACCGGCCATCTGGCTGCATCGCGACGGCAGCAGCATGGCCTGGATCATCGTCGACATCGGCGAGCGGGACTGGTCGAAGCTCGCCTACCAGTTCGGGCATGAACTCGGCCATGTGTTTG
Source organism: Mesorhizobium sp. M3A.F.Ca.ET.080.04.2.1 (assembly GCF_003952525.1). Taxonomy (NCBI): domain Bacteria; kingdom Pseudomonadati; phylum Pseudomonadota; class Alphaproteobacteria; order Hyphomicrobiales; family Phyllobacteriaceae; genus Mesorhizobium; species Mesorhizobium sp. M3A.F.Ca.ET.080.04.2.1. The sequence goes on from NZ_CP034451.1 coordinate 2,088,263, forward strand.
CCAACAGCTGGCAGGCCGATGCCAAACCTGCCCCGCCCTGCCAATGGCTCGAGGAAGCCATGGTCGAAGCCTTCTCGCTGCGCGGATTGGGGCGCCTGGCGAAGGAGTGGAAAAAGAACCCGCCCTTCGCAGGCGACAACGCCTTCGGCGACGCCATTGGCAAGTATCGCGAGAACATCATCAAAGGCTACGCCGCTTTGGCGGACGCCCAGGGGCTTACCCAGGATCCAGCCCTTTGGTTCGCCAATCACCAAAGCGAAATCGAGGTTCCGAACCTCAATCCATTCGCAAAAGCCATGTCCCTCAACATCCTGGCGGAATACGAACGGGTGCCGGATTGCGTCGAGGCGCTGGGCGCGCTCAATCGCTGGCCGGGGCGCAGCGGAATTCCGATCGCCGACTATCTGTCGCAATGGGCAAAAAGCTGTGCCGATTTGCAGGCTTCACCGCGACTGCCGGAGCACTTGCGCGACATGCTGCATATTGCTTAGCAGATCCCCCGCTCGATCGCCCAGGCGCCCCGGCTCACATGCGAACCGAAGTCGTCAGACGCCGCGTCTGGATGTCGGAGCCGTGCTGCGTGGGGCCAAAGCCGACCTGCCGGGATCGATGAAAGGCGCCCAGTAGTCGACCGACTCGCGGATCATGGCGACGACCTGATGGTCGACAGGCTCGCGCTCGCGAAACGACAGCTCGAGGCAGATCTCGTTGTCGGTGCCGCCGCCGCGCCGCACCGTCTCCAGGAATTTCTGGGGCGTGATGCGGCCATCCTTGTTGTAGGCCTCGGTGAAGGGCCAGTGGCCGCCCTTGTTCATCGACGATTGCTTGATGTGAATGATCGGGGACTCTCGCGGGAAAGCCTCGGCCCAGGCATAAGGGTCGATGTCGGCGGGATTGCTCGACGTCACGTCGCCATGGTCGATGTCGACCATCATCTTGAGCGGAATGGCAAGACCGGCGGCCTCGATCTGCTCGTGTAGCGCCCGGCAGCTCTCGATGGTGTGGCCGAACTCGCGGCCGACCGACATCGGCTCCCAGAACAGATAGGTCAATCCGGCCGCCCTGGCGTGCTCGGCGACCTCGCGCCAGCACTCCATCGCGATGTCGAGGAGGCGGGCGCGGCGTTCGGGATCGTCATAGTCCTTATGAGTGAAGATGGCGAACTGCGTGCCGATGCCGTTCGCGCCAAGCTCAACCGAGATGTCGGCGAAGGTCTTGAACCAGTCGACATAGTAGCGGCGGACATCGGCATCCGGGTGGCCGAAATGGTTGAGCCGACCATAGGGACCGGTCATGCCGGAGGTGATGCGCACGCCGGTGCGCGCCAGAGCTGCGCGGAACAGCCGGATAAACTTAGCGATCGTCGCCGCCGGCCAGCCGGGATTGACGAACTCATGCGTGAGCTGGACGTCCCTGACGCCGATGTCATAGGCGATGGCGTCGATCAGATCGTCTGGATCAGCGAAGCGGTTGACCAGGGGATTCGTGTTCAGCGACAACGTGAAAGGCAAGATCTCACCTCCTGCTCAGGCCTGCCAGACGAAGCTTGGCAGGACAAAGTCCGGCCGGGCGCCGTGACCGGCAAACAGCTCGTCAAGCTCCTGACCATTCATCGCGGCCAATATGCCGGAACGCACCAGCGCCGATGACAAGCCGGCACCAGAAGCGCCGGCAATGTCGTGCTCGACGCTGTCGCCTATCCCGACAACGCTTTCCCGCGCAGGATTGCCCAGCCTGTCGAGCGCGACCTCGTAGATCGCCCCATACGGCTTGCCGATCCATTCGACCCGGCCGCCGAGTTCCTCGTACAGCTCGGCGATCCGGCCGGCGCCGAAACGCGGCCCCGATCTGGTCAACATGATCCTGTCGGGGTTGGTGCACAGGCACGGCACGTCGGCCTCCGCCGCAGGCGCCAGCAAATGACGATAGTGGTCGAGCTCGAAGCGGTCGCCTTCACTTGCCGACAGCAGGATGATGTCGGCGCGGCCGGCGTCATCGACCAGCTCGAGATCGAGCCCGTCGACAGCGCTCCTGTCGCCATCGCGCGCAATCAGCAGGCAGCGTGTGCCGGACGCAAGGCCGGGGTGCCCTGCCAGCCCGGCAAATCGCCGCCAGGCGACTTCCCCGGAGCTGAGAAAGATATCCCAGGAGCCGCGCTTGAAGCCGAGCCCGACCAGGCGATCCTCGTTCGGGGCCGACCGCTTGCCGGAATTGGACAAAAGCACAACCGACTTCCCGGCGGCCTTCAGTTTCGACAGCGCCTCGATCGCCCCTGCATAGGCGACGCTGCCGTCATGGAGGACGCCGAACTGATCGATGAGGAAATGATCGTAGCGGCCGGCGAGGTCAGCAAGGTCTCGCAGCACCACGGGTTTGGTCGTGGCGGTGCTCATATAAGCCCCGCCTGGCGTGCGCCCTGAAGTGCCAGCCTTGCCGTTCCGGCCGCCGCTTCCTCGCAAAGCGCATCGAGAAAGGGCACGCCCAGCTTCTTCACGCGGATTGCCGTCCACGCCGGGTTGCGCGCGCCGCCGCCGACACTGCGAACGGATCGCAGCTCCGGCCCGCCGAGATCGGCAAGCTGGCGGTAGCCCCGTGCTTCGATGGCGGCAATGCCCTCCAACATCGCCTGCAGGAAATGCGCGTCATCCGCCGGGCGCGGTTCGAGGCGCGGCGCGAGGCCGGCATCGGCGATCGGAAAGCGTTCGCCGGGGCCAATCAAGGGATAATAATCGAGGCCGGTCGGCCGGTCCGGCTTCATCGACCCGGAGAGTTCGACGATGCGCTCGACGGGAAAGAAATGCGCCAGCACCTTGCCGCCGGTGTTCGACGCGCCGCCGGCCAGCCAGGCGTCGCCGATGCGGTGGCTGTAGATGCCGAACTGAGGCGCAAACAGGGGTGTCTCGCACATTACCTTGAGCGTCAGAGAGGAGCCGAGCGCGGTGACGGCGTCGCCGACGCGGGCGGCTCCGGTGGCAAGAAAGGAGGCGCAGCCGTCGGTAGTGCCGGCGACCACCACCGCATCGCCGGCCAGCCCGAAGCGTTTCGCGCTCTCGGCGCTGATCGCTGCGATCGCCGTCCCCGGCGGAAGGACCTGCGGCAGCAAGGCCATGTCGGCGCCGGTCCTGCCCATCCAATCGGGCCAGCGGCGCCGAACCGGGTCATAGCCGGTCTTAAGCGCATTGTTCTCGTCGCTAACGGCGACGCGTCGGGTGAGACGGCCGGCGATCCAGTCGGCCTGGTGGAGAACCCGGGCCGGCTTCAATCTACTTTGGAACAGCAGCAGCTTGGCAAGGCCGGAGGTGACGCCATGCGCCGCGCTTTCCGGCGGCGCCTCGGCAGCGATCGCCGAGAGAATGGCGGCGTCCTCGACCTTATCGGAATACATCAATGCCCCGCTCAGCGGCTCGCCGGCGCCGTCGACCGGCAGCATGGTGCCGGAGGTGCCGTCGACAGCAAGCGCGCGAACCTGGCCGGCATCGACCCGAGCAAACAGCGCTGTGAGGGCCGCCTCGACCGCTCGCCACCATGTCGCCGGGTCCCGCCAATCGGTCCCGAAATCGGCGAGCGCGACGCCAGCCTGGCCATGGATCGCAAAGCTCGCGTCCATGGCGACAGCGCGCACGCCCGAGGTGCCGACGTCGATGCCGACGACGAGCGCGGTCATTGCAGCGATGCCCCGCTGCGCCGGTTCAACTCCTGGCGATATTTCTCCGCGTCCCAGTTCAGCAGCTCGGCATTCTCCTGCGGGCTGAGATAGTTGACGTGCGCCGCCGGATCGATGCGCGCGGCGACATCGGCCAGGCAGCGCGCCATCGCCTCGGCGCCGGCATCGGCGTCACGCCGCATCAGGACGCCCTTGCCGGGAAACAGGATCGATACGGGAGATGGCTGGCCGGACGCGCTCATCCTCGCGGCGACAGCGGCCGCGTTCTCTTTCGGGCCAGCGATCACTGATCCGATACCCAGGAAGATGACGTGGTCGGGATAGAGGCTGCCGGACGCCGCGATCCGGCAACTGACGAGGTCGGTCGCCGCCGCGTGAGCCTCGACGGCACGCGGAAGGCGGTAGTCGCTGCCCATGGCCAGTCGCAGCAACGCGTCGACATCGGGCGCCGGAGCGGCACGCGACGGGCGGGCCAGCAGGCCGCTGACGCGCCGCAGCAGCAGGCTCGCCTCGGCGACGGTTTCGCCGGCAACGACGAGCCCGTGATTGCCGAGCACCAGCACGTCGGTGCGCGGCCCCAGCCGCTCGGCGATGCCCTGCGCCAGCGGCAGGCCCGGCCGGCGATAGGGCACGAAAGCCCAGTCGAGACCGCGCAGGCGTTCGGCAAGCAGCGCTTCGGCGTTGGCCTGAACCGCAGCGGCGATGGTCTCGACACAATGGACGTGGACGACGATGTTCTGCGGCAGCAGCGCATGCACGGTGGTTTCGATGGAAGGCCGCAGCCGGTGCGGGTTGAGATCGGCCGGCGTGAACTGGTCGGCTTTCTCCGCCGCCGGGCTGCGTCGCGCCACCGCCTCGAGCAGGGGCGCCAATTCCACAGGCACCATGATATCGCTGGCCGCCGCATTCATCAGCCAGGTGCCGGACGCCTTGATCCACAACAGACCATTCTGCTTGAGCGAGGTGTTGCCGCCGGCGCCCTGGACGAGCAGCGGATCGGCGCCGACGCTGGCCGACAGACTACGAAGCGCCTGGACTGGGCGTCGTCCTGATCGATGCGAGCAGCCATCAGCCTGCCTTCGCCAATCGATTGGCGCACCAGTCCTCGAAGGCCGCACGCTCCGGCGGCGAAAGATGCAGCCCGTGCTTGGTGCGGCGGTCCAGAATGTCGGCGGCGGTCGAAGCCCATTCGTGTTCGAGCAAATAGGCGGCCTCGCGTTCGAAGAAGTCCCTGCCGAACTGTCGCCCGAGGTCAGCGACGGAGCTGGCGGCGCCGACCAGGGCGCGGGTGCGCGTGCCGTAGAGGCGGCCATAATGCTTGAGCAGGGAGGCCGGCATCCACGGATAGTCGCGGCCAAGATCGCCGAGGAACTGTTCGAAGTCGGCGTTGGCAATATCGCCGCCGGGGAGATGCGCATCGGAAGTCCAGGCTTTGCCCATGTTCGGGAAGAAGGGCCGGATGCGATCCAGCGCGTGCTCGGCCAGCTTGCGAAACGTGGTGATCTTGCCGCCGAAGATCGACAGCAGCGGGGCATGGCCTTCCGGCGCGTCGAGTTCGAAGATGTAGTCGCGGGTCACTGCGCTTGGGTTGTCGGCATTGTCGTCATAGAGCGGCCGAACGCCGGAGAAGGAGTGAACGAGGTCGCCGCGCGAAAGCCCACGTTTGAAGTAGCGGTTGACGACCTTGATCAGGTAGTCGATCTCGCTGCCGTCCGCTTTGACGTCCTCGGGCCGCCCTTCGTAGGGAATGTCGGTGGTGCCGATCAGCGCCAGATCGTTCTGGTAGGGATTGATGAAGATCACCCGCTTGTCGTCGTTCTGGACGAGATAGGCCTGCCGCCCTTCCCAGAATTTCGGCACGACGATGTGGCTGCCCTTGACCAGGCGAACATTGCGCTTGGAGTTCTGACCGGCGACACGGTTGACGACGTCGTTGACCCAAGGGCCGGCCGCATTGATCAGCGCCCGCGCCCGCACCATCGTCTTCACGCCGGTGCTCCCGTCGCGCATCTCGACGACCCACAGGCCGTTCTCGCGGCGGGCGGCGGTGCAGACAGTGCGGGTGAAGACCCTCGCCCCGCGTTCGGCTGCGTCGAGCGCGTTGAGGATCACCAGCCTGGCGTCGTCGACCCAGCAATCCGAATATTCGAAGCCCCGCTTGAAGGCATCCTTGATCGGCGCGCCCTCCGGCGCCTTGCGAAGGTCGAGCGTGCGCGTGGCGGGCAGCCGCTTGCGGCCGCCGAGATGGTCGTAGAGGAACAGGCCGAGCCGCACCAGCCAGGCCGGCCGATCGTCGGGACTGTGCGGCAGCACGAAGCGCATCGGCCAGATGATGTGCGGGGCGGATTCGAGCAGCACCTCGCGCTCGATCAGCGCCTCGCGGACCAGGCGGAACTCGTAATATTCGAGATAACGCAGGCCGCCATGGACCAGCTTTCCGGAGCGGGAACTGGTGCCTTCGGCAAGATCGTCCTTCTCGCACAGGATGACGGACAGGCCGCGGCCAGCCGCATCGCGGGCGATGCCGGCGCCGTTGACGCCGCCGCCGATGATGAAGAGGTCGACGATCTCGCTGCCGCCGGTCATGCGCGCTGATCTCCGATCCCGCTTCTTTGCATCATCGCGGCGGCCTTCAGCAGGGATTGACCGGCGGCAGGCCGGCAAGGAAGCGGCGCACCTCTTCGGCCGCCTGCTCGGCCGCATAGGTGACGGTGCGTACCGAAGCGCCCGCGATGTGCGGAGTGAGCGTCACGTTCGGCAGCTGCAGCAACGGCCAGTCGGCCGGCACCGGCTCGATGGCGAAGGTCTCCAGCATGGCGCTGGCGATCTGGCCGGAAAGCAACGCTTCGTAGAGCGCGTCGTAATCGACCAGCGGCCCCCGCGCCGTGTTGATGAAGATCGCGCCGGGCTTCATCCTGGCAATTGTTTGCTTGTTGATCAGGCCCCTCGTCTCATCGGTCACCCGGGGATGGATCGTCACCACATCGGAACGGGCAAGGAGGTCGTCCAGCGCGACCAATTCCACCCCCGCGTTGCGGTCTTCCGCGCTCAATTGCACATAGGGATCGCAGACCAGGATTCGGCAACCGAAGGCGCGCAGCAGGCGCACCACCTTGGTGCCGATATTGCCATAGCCAACGACGCCGACGGTCATTTCGCTGAGCTCGCGGCCGGTGCGGTCGGCACGGTAGAGATCGCCGCGCCACTCGCCCTTGCGCAGGGCCTCGTGACCGACGCGGATCAGGCGCGTTTCGGCCAGGATGGCGCCGATCGTGAATTCGGCGACGGCGCTGGCGTTGCGGCCGGGGACATTGACGACCCGGATGCCATGGGCCCGGGCGGCAGCCATGTCGATATTGATCGGACCGCCGCGCGAAACCGCCACTAGCTTCAGTGCCGGCAGGCGCCGCATCATGCCTTCCGACAGTGGCGCAAGCTGGGTGACCAGGATCTCGGCATCGCCGATGAAGCCGACCACCTCGTCCGGATGGCCGAAATACTCCTTGATCTTGTCGAGACCGAGCGCCGGATTGCCGAACTCCATCGGTTGGTCGGGCCAGGCGGTTTCGAGGGTGCGGATGTCGAGGCTGTCGCCGCACGCCTTCTCGATCTGAGACCGGAACACATCCGGGAGCATGAAACGGTCGCCGATGATCGCAATCTTTCTGTGCATGCCAGTTCTCAATTCACTTTCGATGCGGCCATCGACCGCCAGACCGGACGCAGCGCCTCATGTGCCATTGCGTAGGAGGGAGCCATGGCTTCGTATATGGCGGCGAGCTCCCGGTCGCTGGGCTCGGCCTGGCCAAGCAGCGGTGTCACCCATTCGCCGACGCAGTCGTCCATCGACGGATAGAGGCCGACGCAGACCGCGGCGATCATCGCCGCGCCAGCCGCCCCCGCCTCCTCGCGCGCGCTGATGCGAATGTCGGCGCCCACGGCAGCGCCCAGAATCCGGCGCAGCGCCGGGCTGCGGGCCGCGCCGCCGGTAAGCCGGACCTCCCGCGGTAGCGGACCCATGGCGGCGTAGCAATCGCGCGCCGCGAAGGCGAGGCCCTCGAAGACCGCGCGCACCATGTCGGCATAGCCGTGCCGCGAAGAAATGCCGACGAAGCCGGCCCTGGCATTGGCGTCGACAAACGGCCCCCGCTCGCCGGCCTCCGAGACATAGGGCTGATAGATCAGCGATGCCGGCTGTGACGAGGCGATCCATTGTTCGACCAGCGCGATCATCTCGCCGTTCGAGCGCGTGATGCCTTGCGAGGCAAGGATGCCGGAGGCGAGGCCGAGCACCCAATCGATGTTGAGGGTCGCCGCCATGTTCGACTGCATCTGGGCGAAGACGCCGGGCGCCGGCATGGTCATCGTGTAGCCGGTCTTGGCTTCGTTGAGCAGCACCTCGGCCGGCGTCTCGGCCAGCCGCATATGCATGCCGGTGGAACCGATGATCGAGCAGCCCGGCTTGCGCTGGCGGTCGAACAGGCCGGCGCCGAGCGCCGTGCAGACGACGTCGACATAGGCGAGCACGACCGGCGTGCCGGCAGTGAGCCCCGTCGCTTCGGCAGCCTCCTGCGAAAGACTGGCGCTCTGCCTGGTGCCGTCGACGATCGGCGGCAGCAGATGCCTGAGGTCTGCCAAGCCCAGCACCTCGAGCACGTCATCGTCATACTCGCGGGTGCGAAAATCGCCGAAGGTGAAGGTGCTTTCGGAAGGATCAGTGGCGCGCTCGCCGGTCAGGCGAAAATAGAGCCAGTCCTTGCAGTGGAACGCAGTCGCCGCCTGGCCGAGCACGCCCGGCATGTTGCGTTTCATGAACACGAACTGCGAGCCCTGCTGACAGGCAGCGAGGCCGCTGCCGGTCCTCTCGAAGCGCAGCCGGTCTTCGGGCCTGGCGCGGATCTCGTCGACGATGCTGGCCGCACGCGCGTCGAGCCATAGCCAGCCTTTTGCAACCGGTTCGCCCCGCTTGTCGATCAGCCATGTGCCGTCGCCCTGCCCTGTCACCGAAATGGCGATGACGCGCTCGGCGAGGTTGGGCACCTTCTCAGCCATCTGGCGCAAGGTGGTGGCTGTATCGGTCCATGTGCGCGCCAGATCCTGCTCGGCGCCGCCGCCCGGCAAGGTTTCGTATCGGTTCGGAAGCGCCGCGGCCGCGATCTGGCGGCCCGCCGTATCGAAAGCGACGGACTTGATGACAGACGTGCCGGCGTCGATGCCGATCAGCACATCCCGCATCAGGCGAGCTCCATGCCGTGCGCAATGGCGTTGCCGCTCGCCTGGTCGAAAACGTGCAGATTGGCCGGGTCGATGCTGACCTTGATCGGCTCGCCCAGTTCCAGGCGCGTGCGGTCATGCTCCACCAGAACCAGCGAGCCGCCGGCGAAATCGGCCGCGATGTGCGTCTGGTCGCCCAACCATTGATTGGCAGAGACGGTGGCCGGAACGCCGTCCTTGGAACGGCGGACCGCATAGGGCCTGACTCCGATGACGACTCGTTCCCGGCTCAGAAGCAGGTCGCGCACCGGCGCGCTGAAGGCATCCTGGTCGTAGTCGAGCGAGAGGCCGTCGGGGAGCCGCAGATTGACCTTGCCGGCGGCGCTTCCGACAAATGCTTCGAATACATTCATCGGCGGCTCGCCGACAAAGGTGCCGGTGAACAGGTTCGCCGGCCGTTCCTTGATCCTTTGTGGCGTGTCGAACTGCTGCAGCACGCCACCCTCCATCACCGCGATGCGATCGGCCAGAGCGTTGGCCTCGGTCTGGTCGTGGGTGACCAGGATCGCGGTCAGGCCGCGCTCCTTGATGAAATGCTTGATGCGGCCACGCAGGACGGCGCGCAGCTGCGGCTCGAGCTGGCCCATCGGTTCGTCGAGGAGATGCAGATCGGCATTGCGGATCAACGCCCTGCCGAGGCTGGCGCGTTGCTGCTGGCCGCCCGAGATGGAGCTTGGATAGCGGTCGAGAATGTCCTCGATCTCGAGCAGCTTGGCGATGTTGGCGACCTTGGCTTCGACGTCGCCCTTGTGCAGCCTGGAGGCCTTCAGGGCGAAGGCCATGTTCTCGCGCACGGTGAGCGGCGGATAGAGCGAATAGCCCTCGAAGGCCATCGCCACATTGCGCCTCACCGGCGCCAGCATGTGCACCTTGCGGCCGGCCACCGAAATCTCGCCGCGCGAGACCTCCTCGAAGCCGGCGATCATGCGCAAAGTCGAAGTCTTGCCACAGCCCGAGGAGCCCAGCAGCGCCACGATCTCGCCCTTGGCGATCTCGATCGTCAGGTTCTTCACCGCATGCACGCCGCGATCGATCGGGCCATAGAACTTGTCGACACCGGAAATGCTGAGGGCACTGGTGCTCATGCCGCTTCTCCGTTGCGCAGATTGACGACGTTCTTCGAGCCGATGCGCTCGCCGTTCGCGTGGTCGAAGAGCAGCGCGCTCTTGGCATCGACGGCGATATGGGTCTTGCCGCCGCTGTGCCCCGGTGTGCCGGCCGGCCGCGAGACGAGGATTTCGCGGCCGCGCACGGTGCGAACCAGCGTGACGATCTTCTCATTGAGCGGCGTCTCGGCCTCGACCGTTACCGGAATGGCGCCCGGTTCGCGCTCGCCAGCGAAATGCAGCGCCTCGGGCCGCAGGCCGATGATGCAGTCACGACCGATCGCCGCCTCGGGCGCGCCCGCCAGATGCACCTGCACATTCGACAGCCCGATATAGATGCCCTTGCCATCGCGCTGCGGCTTGACGTCGAGCAGATTGATGGTCGGATCGCCGAACAGCCGTGCGATCTCGATATTGGCAGGCTCGCGGTAGATCTGCTCGGGCGTGCCGAGCTGCATGACCACGCCTTGCGACATGACGGCAATGCGGTCGCCGAGCGCCATCGCCTCCTTGTAGTCCTGGGTAACGTAGATGACGGTCGCGCCGCGGTCGGCGAGCAGCCGCGGCAGCTCCAGGCGCATCTCGAAACGCAGCTTGGCATCGACGTTGCGCAGCGGATCGTCGAGCAGGAGCAGCGGCGGCGAGCCGACCAGCGCACGGGCAAGCGCGGTCCGCTGTTTCTGCCCGTTGGACAGCGCGCGCGGCTTGTGGGAGAGCACATGGCCGATCTTCAGCAGCTTGGCGACGCTTTCAACACCGGTTTTGATGGAGCTTTCGGACGTGCGCTTGGCCTCGAGCGGCGTGGCGATGTTCCCGAAGGCGCTCATATGGGGAAACAGCGCGAAGTTCTGAAAGGCCATGCCGACGCCGCGGAATTCGGCATCGACATCGGTCATGTCCTCGCCGCCGATGAGGATCTTGCCCTCGTCCGGGTCGACAACGCCGGCGACAAGGCGCAGAAGCACGGTCTTGCCGGCGCCGGAGGGTCCGAACAGGACCAGCGTCTCGCCATCGGCCACGGTCAGTGACAGGTTGTCGAGGACCGTCTGGCTCTTGTAGCGCTTGACGATATTTTTGAGCTCGAGGCTGGCCATCCGAACTACCCTTTCACAGCACCGAGCGACAGACCTTCGACGAGATAGCGTTGCGCATAGAGCGCCAGCGCCAGCGTCGGCGTGATCGACAGGACGATCGCCGCCGAGATCTGGCCGTACTGGATGCCCGAAGAGGTGATGAAGGCGAGCGCGCCGACCGTCACCGGCTGCTTGTCGGCGGAGGCGAGCACCAGCGCGAAGACGAAATTGTTCCAGGCAAAGATGAAGGCGAGCAGGCCGGCAGCCGCGATGCCTGGCCCGGCAAGCGGCAGCGCGATCTTGCGGAAGGTGGCGAACCAGGAATGGCCGGCGATGCGGTAGGCGTATTCGATGTCGGCCGGGATGTCCTCGAAATAGCCGCGCACGATCCACAGGATGAGCGGCAGGCAGATCAGCTGGTAGACCCAGATCAGCCCGATATAGGTGTTGGCCAGCCCCAGCTTCTGGAAATAGAGGGTAAGAGGCAGAAGCACCAACAGCGCCGGCGCGAAGCGGAACGACAGCAGCGTGAAGGCGATGTCTTCAGAGCCGCGGAACTTATGGCGGGCAAACGCATAGGCAGCCGGCACGCCGAGCAGCAATGAGAGCGCGACAGAGGTCACCGACAGGAACACCGAGTTCCACAGGTTGCGCATGAAGGCGATGTCGAGCGTGCCGGCGGCGGTGACCAGCTTGCCGGTGATCAGCGCCGTGTAGTTGGCGAGCGTCGGCTCGAAGACCAGCTGCGGCGGGATGCGCAGAATCGTCTCGTTGGTCTGGAACGACATCATGAAGATCCAGGCGATCGGAAACATGAAGAAGACCACGACCAGGGTTAGTGCTGCGCCGCGCAGGACACGTTCGAGAAGCGAGGTGTGTTCCATCCCGGGCTCCTATGACAGGCCGCGCGCGCGTTCGCGCAGCCTGAGCCAGTTCTTGATGAAGATGTTGGATAGGAAATAGGTGATCGCCCACAGGATGATCATCAGCGCCGCTGAGCGGCCGACATTGGTCGACTGGAAGAAGTTCAGATAGGCCTCGACCTGGAAGACGGTCAGCGTGTCGCCGGGCCCGCCTTGGGTCATGGCGTAGATGATGTCGAACTGCTGGATGGAATCGAGCAGGCGGAACAGCGTCGCCGTCAGGATGTAAGGCGTCAGCATCGGCAAGGTGATGCGGAAGAAGACGAAGCTCCTCGGCACCCCGTCGAGCGCCGCCGCCTCGAAAGGCTGCGTCGGCAGGCTGCGCAGGCCGGCAAGCAGCAGGATCATGATGAAGGGGGTGTAGACCCAGATGTCGACAAGCACGACGGTGAGCAGCGCCGTGGAGGGCGAGGACGCCCAGCGGAAATCCTGCAGGCCGACGAGGCTGGCGAGATAGCTCAGCACGCCGAAGCCCGGATTGGTCATCAGCTTCCACATCAGCGCGGCGAGCGCCGGCGCCGTCATCAGCGGCATCAAGAGCATGATCGAGATGAAATTGTTCAGCGTCGTGCGCTTCTGCAGCAGCATGGCGATGCCGAGGCCGAGCAGCAGCTCCAGCCCGACGGTGATGCCGGCATAAAGCAGCGATATCTCCAGCGTGTTCCAGAATTTCGGATCGGTGAAGAAGGAGATGTAATTGTCGCCCCAATTGAACTGGCGCGCCCAGGGCTGGCTCAGCCGATAGCGCTGGAAGGAATAGACTACGGAAGTCAGGAACGGGATCAGGATGCCGATGCAGACCAGCAAGGCCGGCAGGCTCAGGAGATAGGGCAACACCCTCTTGCTGATCCTGAAGCCGGAGGGCCTGGTTTTGTGCATGGTGGCCGCGGTCATCGCGCTGTTCCGTCAATCCTGTGCTACCGCCTGCCGGCCGCCCAGGGAGCAAGGCGGCCGGTGGGGCGAGGTGGCGATGCCGGATCTTGGCACCGCGTCGCGAAGTTGTCCTCAATTCCGGGCTGGCCCGCGCGAGGCGGACCAGCCCTGTCAACCGTCAGCCGAGACCGGCCTCCTTGAGCTGGCCGTTGATGCTTTCGGCCAGCTTGTCGAGCCCTTCGTCGACCGGCACTTCCTTGGCCACCATCTTCTGCAGGGTCGCCGCCCATTCGGTGGTGAGATCGAAGAACAGCGGCTGCGCGGTGAACTTGATGCTGGCGCCTGGCGCGGAAGCGTCGAACATCTCGACATAACCAGGATAGCTCTTGTTGAGCTTCTCGCGGAACATCTCGTCCTTCCAGACCGCCTGCCGGACCGGGTTGACGAAGTCCATCTTGGTTGCGCCGAAGAGGCAGTGATCGAGACCGGAGGCCCACTGCATGAAGTACCAGGTGGCGTCCTTGTCCTTGGAGAAGTTGGACATCGACAGCGACCAGATCCAGATGTTCGGCGTCGGCGCCTTGGCGGCCGGATTGGCCTTGAAGCCGGCGAAGGCGAGCTGGCCGGCCATCTTGTTGGAGCCGCCATTCATGAAGTAGCCGAGGATGTCGGCGTCGAAGATCATCGCCGAAGCGCCGGCGCCGAGATCGGTGCCGACCTGGTACCAGGTGTAGGTCGACCAGTCCTTCGGACCGCTCTCCTGGATCATCTGCACCCACTGCTTGTGGAAGGCCTTGGATTCGGCGGTGTTCATGGCCGCCGACAGCTTGCCGTCGGCCGAGACGTTGAGGTCCTTCTGGTCGAAATTGGCATAGGCCGACAGGAAGCCAGGATGGATGGTCGCCCAGGAACGCGAGCCGCGCACGCCGATGCCGTAGACGCCGCCACCGACATCCTTCGTGAGCTTGGCAGCCGCGGCGACCAGTTCGTCCATGTTGCCGGGAACCTTGACACCGGCCTTGTCGAACATCGCCTTGTTGTAGGTGATGTTGTTCTGCTCGAAGCCCCACGGAATGCACCACTGCTTGGCGTCTTCCGAACCGAGCGCACCGCCGGGCTTGCCGTTCCAGGCGCAGGAGTTCCTGACGCCGGGCAGGAAGTCATCCCAGGCATATTTCGGATTGGTCTTGGCCGGATCCTTGATCCATTCGTTGAGGTCGGTGATCCAGCCGGCCGGGCCGTAGGTCCAGGTCATGTAAGCGCCGGTCATGAAGGCGTCGTACTCCGGCGAGCTTGCCGAGAGCGCCGCCGTCACCTTGTCGAAATAGACGTCTTCCGGGAACACGTCGTAGGTGACGTTCATGCCGGTCAGCTGCTTGAAATTGTCGAGGTCGGCAATCATCGCATCGGCATAGGGATGCTTGTTGAGCAGGAGCTTGATCGTCTTGCCCTTGTGCGCCTGCCAGTCGAAATCGGCGGCGAGCGCGCGCGTTTGTCCAAGATTGAGCAGGACGCCGGCAGTGCCGGCGGCAAGGCCCATGGCGCCCAGCCCCTTGATCAGCCCTCGGCGGTCGACTTGTTCGCGCAGGAACGCATCGATCAGGTCTTTCTCTTTCTCATGCATGTCCTCTTCTCCTCCAAAGGGTAGTTTCAACCAAAGCGGTGCCGGCTACCCGACCGGCGTCTGTTCCACGAGCGACCGCGCCGTCCGCTCGTCGGTTATCAAGCCCTTGAGAAAGCGCCCCTCCAGCACTGACTTGATGGCGCGAACCTTGATCTTGCCGCCGGCGACGGCGACGATCCTGCGGTTGGCGATGTCCTCGCGCGCCAACGCCAGCGCGCGGCTGGAAACCGTGGTCGCCACCGGCCTTCCCGCCTCGTCGAAGAAGTGGCCGAGCAGTTCGCCGACCGCGCCGTTGCGCCGGGTCTCCTCCATCTCGGCCTTGCCGATCATGCCGGTGGCAACGAGCGAGGCCTCCTGCTCGGCAGTGCCGATGCCGGCAAGCAGAAGGTCGGCTGACCTTGCCAGATCGAAGACCTCGCTGATGCCCTTTTGACCGAGCAGCACGGCACGATCCTCGACGGTGTTGGCGAACATCGGCACCGGCATGACATAGGCCTCGGCGCCGGTGCGTTCAGCCAGCCGATGAATGACGTCGTGCGGGTTGGCGGAGAATTTGCGCGTCAAGCCGCCGAGCAGCGAGACGAAGCGGATCTGGTCCGCGGATGTACGGGGCAGGTACTCGACGCAAGCCGCGAGTGTGCGACCATGGCCGACGCCGATCAGCGTGTCCTCGCCGCGCTCGACTTCGCGCTTGAGGAATTGCGCGCCGGCGATGCCGAGCGCCTTGAGCGGCAGGTCCTCGGTGTCGAAATCCGGCACAACCTCGCAGTAGTCGAGACCATAGCGGTGAGAAAGCTCGTCCTCGAGCGCGACGCATTCCGACACCTCGCCGTCGATATAGACCTTCACCAAGCCTTCCTGGTTGGCCTTGGTGATGAGGCGATGCGCCTTGAGGCTGGTGAGGCCGAGCCGCTTGGCGACCTCCGACTGGGTCAGGCCGCCGGCGTAGTGAAGCCAGGCGGCGCGGGCGGCCATGCTGGTCTCGTCGTCGCGCAGGAGGCCGTTGCCGAACCCAACCATTTCCGCCCTTTTGATATTTTTATCAGTTGCTGCAAAATTTTTCACACGGCGCCGCAGAAGTCAAGTGGGGCGAATGCCCTCCAGCGCAAAAGCCGTGTCAGTGCCCGGAGCGGCGTACAGCGATTCACGTGGATTTCTGATCCCAGCGGCCTGGCGGCGGGGACGTCGTCGCTACGACAGATTGAGGACTGTGCAGATCGCGCTTAGCCGTCAGACGGCATCGTCTGCGCCCGCATGGAACTCCTCGCTATCGGAAGTGGCGTTAAGTCACAGGCAGTGGCACGTCCTCACCAGGAAGAACACTCCCACGCCGTAGGGGAGCAGCAAAAAGCCAATGGCAATCCAATAGCCAGGCTGCGCCATCGCTGCGAAATCTGAACGAAGCTGCTCCATTTGCGTGCGAACGCGGGACCACAGCGCTTGTTCCCCGGAACGTGGCAGCGCGTTGCCGTCAGCTTCACTTGGAGGCTGCCTCCGCCTCAAGCTGCGCCAGTTTCGACTTTATCTCTTCCGGGTCGGCGTGCTCCAGACCGACCAATTCGTTCTCTGTTTCATTCAATCGCAGGACGATCTCGTCGAGCTTGGCGTGGATCGCAGCCGTGTCGCGATAGTTTTGGATGAGGACGACGCCCGTGATGATGATGGCGGCCACCGACAATGCATAGGTGACGACGTTGGTCAGGCCAAGAGGCACCAGCAGCGTGCACGCGGCCATCGCGGCGACGATGAGATAGAAGCCCGGCGGTCGGGACAGGAAATCGGCCAAGAGGAATAGAAGGCGGTTCATGGTCCCGTCGATCCTGGTTTGCTCAAGGGGTAGCGCGCCGAACCCGAGGGCGGTCAATCACAAATGATGGGCGCCCGGCTGTGAAATGCCTCCCGGCGTGCGGCGAACTCACCAACACGGCCAGCGGATTTCAGGCTTTGAAACCTTGGCCTGTCCAGCGCGTTCTGTGCTTCACAAGCCAGCCAGGAGACAAGATGACCAAGCCGATAGCGAACTGGAACGACGCCTATGACCCACAAGCCTTCGCGGAAAGGCATGGGCTGACGCTGGACCAGGCCAGAATAATCATCAGTTCCAACGGACCTTCAAGACATGCCTGCGACGTAGGCGCTCTCGCTTTCCTGAGAGCGCTGGAGATCAAGAAGCGCAGGGAAGCTGCCAAGGCAGCATTATTGGCGGCATATCGCAGAACACGAGCGTCGGCGCGAGAACCCGGCTGACGGGTCGCTTGGCGCCAAATCCTGGCGCACTACTCGTCTCCAGAGCGAACCTTGCCCGCCCATCGAAGGAGCGAAGCCCGCCCGTGGATCGGGCAGGCTTCGGTCACAACGGAGGAGCAGAACCGCGACGAGAGCAAAGTCTGACAGAAGCTAGGCACACTGGCTCTGCGGTGAGGTTCGCAGCCCAAGGGGCAGGATCCAGCCCAATATTCCACGCGTAACCAGGAACAAAGCCGCGGCAGGCCAGTTCGGAGGCGCGCAGCAAGAGCGAGATCAGCCTGCAGCGATGGTGGACGTGGCGTCGCCATCAGGCGTCGGTCGCTTCGCCTGTGCCGAAGTCAACAAAATGCTTTGAGGCCCATGGATCGCCGTCGGTTTCTTTCACTAGCTGTCAGCCTCGTGGGTTTGGCGATCGGTTTGCTGCAGCACGATACGGCCTGGGCGCAAGCGCCCTGCCCGGCCGATCACGACAAGTTGCTCTCCGCGCTGAAGGCCAGCGTCAAGGCGAGCGGAGGGCCGGCCAATGGCGGCTTCGAAACAAACGAATGGGCTGCGATCGTGGCTCGCGACGGCACGGTCTGCGCGGTCGCCTTCAGCGGTCCCAGCATCGATGCGCAGTGGCCCGGCAGCCGGCTGATCGCCGCCGAAAAGGCCAACACGGCCAACGGCTTGAGCCTGGCTCAGATGGCTCTGTCGACGGCCAATCTCTATGCTGGCGTCCAGCCGGGCGGCCCGCTCTTCGGCCTGCAGGCAACCAATCCGGTCAACCTGGCGGCGGCCTTTGCCGGCGAGGCCAGGACGTTCGGCAGCGTCAACGATCCGCTGATCGGCAAGCCGATCGGTGGCGTGGTGGTGTTTGGCGGCGGCCTCGCCCTCTATGACGGCAAGACGATCGTCGGCGGTCTTGGCATCAGCGGTGATTCCTCCTGCGCCGATCACAATGTCGCCTGGCGCGTTCGGGCGGCGCTCGGCCTCGACAAGGTTCCGGCCGGCGTCAATCCCAATCGCAAGGACGCCATCGTCTACGACCTCGATGCCGGCGGCAAAAGCGCATCCGGCTGGGGCCATCCGCTGTGCGCGGGCAAGGAGGCCGATATCGCCGCGGAACTGGGGGCTGGAGTCGGGGGCTCCGTTGCCAAATGAAGAGCATGCCGCAATGGACAGAGAAGTGCCTTGGCGAGCGGCGAGCTGGCGACGCTGCGACAGCGCGCAGCCTTCCTGGATCGAGGATCCTTGCTGTCGTCGTGCTGGCCTGCTGCCCGTTCCTGACCGCCGCATCGCAGCAGCCCGCCGCGATACCGGCGATAGCGCCGCCGGCATCGGCCGCGCCGCCCGATGACGGGCAATGGACGATGCCGGCCAAGAACTATGCCTCGACCCGCTACAGCGAGCTTTCGGAAATCAACGAAAGCAACGTCAAGAACCTGCAGGTCGCCTTCACCTTTTCGACCGGCGTGAACAAGGGCCAGGAAGCGGCGCCACTGGTCATCGCCAACACGATGTACATCGTGACGCCGTTTCCCAACTTCGTTTACGCGCTCGACCTTTCCAAGCCCGGCGCGCCGATAAAATGGAAGTACGAGCCCAACCCCGAACCTGCGGCGCAAGGCGTTGCCTGCTGCGACGTTGTCAACCGGGGCGCGGCCTTTTCCGACGGACGCATATTCTTCAATACGCTGGACGGCCACACGATCGCCCTCGACGCCAACACCGGCAAACCGATCTGGAACACGCATATCGGCAACATCAACATGGGCGAGACCATCACCATGGCGCCTCTGGTGGTGAAGGGCAAAGTGCTGGTCGGCAACTCGGGTGGCGAGATGGGCGTGCGCGGCTGGGTCAAGGCGCTCGATGCCGGCGACGGTCATGTCGTCTGGACGGCCTTCGGCACCGGCCCAGACAAGGATGTGCTGATCGGGCCCGATTTCAAGCCGCATTACGACGTGGACAAAGGCAAGGACCTAGGCGTCACCACATGGCCGCCGGAGGCGTGGAAGATCGGCGGCGGCAATATGTGGGGCTGGATCTCCTACGACCCCGACCTCGACCTGATCTTCCACGGCACCGGCAATCCCGGGCCATGGAATCCGGACCTGCGGCCGGGCGACAACAAGTGGACGGCAGGAATATTCGCGCGCGATCCCGACACCGGTGCGGCGAAATGGTTCTATCAGTGGACCCCGCACGACCTTCACGATTACGACGGCATCAACGAACAGATCCTGCTCGACATGAATTGGCAGGGCAAGCCGCGCAAGGTGCTGGTCCGGCCCGAGCGCAACGGCTACCTCTATGTTCTGGATCGGGCCACCGGTGAGGTCCTCTCGGCGACGCCTTATGGGCCGGTCAATTCCAGCAAGGGCGTCGATCTCAAGTCCGGCCGCCTGATCGAAAACCCCGACAAGAAGACGGGCACCGGCAAGGTTGTGCGCAACATCTGCCCGACCGCCTCCGGCGCGAAGGACTGGCAGCCTTCGGCATTCTCGCCGAAGACCGGCCTCATCTACATCCCGCACAACAATTTGTGCATGGACGAAGAGGGCGTCGAGGTGAACTACATCGCCGGCACGCCCTATGTCGGCATGAACGTGCGCATGATCCCGGGGCCCGGCGGCAATCGCGGCGCCTTCACCGCCTGGGACATAGCCACTGCGAAGCCGGCCTGGAGCCTGAAGGAGAATTTCCCGGTATGGAGCGGTGCCGTCGCCACGGCCGGCAACGTCGTCTTCTACGGAACCATGGAAGGCTGGTTCAAGGCGGTCAACGCCGAGACCGGCGATCTGCTTTGGCAGTTCAAGACCTCGTCCGGCATCATCGGCCAGCCCATCACCTATCGCGGTCCCGACGGGCATCAGTATGTCGCGATCCTGTCGGGCGTCGGCGGCTGGGCCGGCGCCATCGTCTCGGGCGACCTCGACCCGCGCGACGCAACGGCTGCGCTGGGTTTCGTCAACGTGATGAAGGACCTGAAAAATGTGACCACGCCGGGAGGCACGCTCTATGTGTTCCGGCTGCCCTGATGCGTTCGGCCTGAGCTTGCGCCGGCGAAAGGCGTTCCAGCGCCTCATGGCCTGGGTCGCGGCGCTTGCCCTGCTGCTTGCGGCGGCTGCTGCCGAAGCGCGCGAGCTCAGGGTCTGCGCCGATCCAAACAACATGCCCTTTTCCAACACGGCCGGCCAGGGCTTCGAGAACAAGATTGCGAGTATCGTCGCCGCCGAACTCGGCGCCAGCCTGACCTACACATGGTGGGCACAGCGACGCGGTTTCGTCCGCAACACGCTGAAGGCCGGGCTCTGCGATCTCGTGCTTGGCACGCCGGCCAATGTTGAAATGCTGCGCACCACCACGCCCTACTACCGCTCCTCCTACGTCTTCGTGACAAGACAGGACGGCCCGGATATCTCGTCATTCAACGACCCGCGCCTGCGTGACATTCGCATCGGCGTTCAGCTCATCGGCGACGACGGCGCCAACTCGCCGCCGGTCCAGGCGCTCGGCCGCCGCGGCATCGTCGGCCGTCTGGTCGGCTATCCCGTCTATGGCGACTATTCCGCCCCCAATCCTCCGGCGCGGATCGTCGAGGCGGTGGCCGGCGGCGAGATCGATCTCGCGGTCGTGTGGGGACCGCTCGCCGGTTATTTCGCCGCGAAACAGAAGGTGCCGCTCAGGATCAGGCCGGTCGCGCCCCGCATCGACGGACCTCTGCTGCCGATGGTCTATGACATCTCCATGGGCGTCCGGCGCGAAGACGACCGTCTGCGCGGCGAGGTCGATGCCGCGCTATCCAAGCACAAGACGGAGATCGACGCGGTGCTGGCGCAGTATGGCGTTCCCCGCCTCGATGCCGCCGGGAGCCCGGTGCGATGAAGCCCGGCCTCGCCATGCTGCTGTGCGCGTCTCTGGTGCTCGCCGCTTGCCAGCGCGAGGAGCGGGACACCCGACCGCAATCCTCGCTCGGGTCCGGCGAGCAGCCGACGCCGGTGACGACGCTGGAACCGGGCGGCGGACGGCCCTCGCCCAGCGACAACAAGGCCGCCGGTTTCGAGGCGAACGCCTTTCACCTCAGCGAAGGCAAGCGGCTGTTCGGTTGGTTCAACTGTTCGGGATGCCACTCCAATGGCGGCGGCGGCATGGGACCGGCGCTGATGGACGAAAAGTGGGTCTATGGCAGCTCGATGGAAAGCATCCACGCCACCATCCGCGACGGACGGCCGAACGGCATGCCGGCTTTCCGCGACAAGATCCCCGACGACCAGATCTGGGAGCTTGCCGCCTTCGTGCGTTCGCTGAGCGGCAAGGCGCCCTCTTCAGCCGCGCCGTCGCGCAATGACGACATGATGGTGCATCCGTCGGAAAACCGCCTGCCGGATGCCGCAACATTGGGGAAATCGCCGTGAGGCGCCTCGGCTCGATGGCATCCGCCATGGCCTGCGTCTTGTTTCTGCAGGGATGCGCAGGCTGGCAATCGGCGCTCGACCCGAAAGGTCCCGCGGCAAGTGAGCTGGCATGGCTGATCTGGTTCTTCACCGGGCTTTGCGCGGCGGTGTGGGTGCTGGTGATGATCGCTCTGGCTGCACCACTGGTCCTGCGCTCGCGCCAACGCACCGAGCCGCTTGTGCTCGACGCCGGCGCCGACGACCGCAAGTTCCGCGTGGTCGTAGCCGCGCTTGGCGTGACGGCGTTGATCCTGATCGGGCTCACCTTGCTCAGCTTCTTCGCCAATCGCACGCTGGCGGCGATCGGCTCGGATGCTGCCCTGACCATCCGCGTGACCGGGCACCAATGGTGGTGGGAAGTACGCTACGAGAACGCGCAGCCAAACCGGATCCTGACGACGGCGAACGAGATCCACATCCCTGCCGGCGAGCCGGTCCGGCTGATTGTGACCTCGACCGACGTGATCCACTCCTTCTGGATCCCGAGCCTGGCCGGCAAACTGGACCTCATCCCCGGCCATATGAACGTGCTCGATATCGAGGCGAACAAGCCGGGCATCTACCGTGGCCAGTGCGCGGAGTTCTGCGGCGCCCAGCACGCCAATATGGGAACATTCATCGTCGCCGAGCCGCGGCCGAAATTCGATGCCTGGCTGAACGAGCAGTTGCAGCCGGCCGCCGCGCCGACGAGCGGCGAGGCCAAGGCCGGCGGAGACCTGTTTGTCAAGCGACCCTGCGTGATGTGCCACCGAATAGGCGGCACGAGGGCCGGCGGAACGGTTGCGCCCGATCTTACCCATATAGCCAGCCGGCAGACGCTCGCGGCCGGAACCCTGACGATGAGCCGCGGCAATCTCGCCGCCTGGATAGCCGATCCCCAAGGCATCAAGCCCGGCGCCCACATGCCGGTGGTCAGCCTCAACGGCGACGAGCTCAACGCGATCGTCGCCTATCTCGAGGGGCTGAGATGAGCAGCGCCGACCTGACCAGCGAGCGCGATTTGCCGCAGCGCGACACCGCCGGTAAGGGCGATCTTGCCCCCGAACGGGACGGGCCGCGCGACACCGGCATGGACGACGCCAGTCTGCAGCGCTGGCTGACGCAGACGTGGCGGACGCCGTCCGGCATCGTCGGCGCGCTGTCAAGCGTCGACCACAAAATCGTTGCGCGGCGCTATCTGATAACGGCTTTCGTCTTTCTGTGCCTGGGCGGACTCAACGCGGTCGCGATGCGAATCCAGCTCTCCGGACCGCGGCGCGGGCTGATCGGACCAGACCTCTACAACCAGCTGTTCACGATGCATGGCGTCACGATGATGTTCCTGTTCGCCGTGCCGATCGTGCAGGCGACCGGCATCTACCTGGTGCCGCTCATGGTCGGCACCCGCAACATCGCCTTCCCGCGCCTCAACGCCTTCAGCTACTGGATCTACGTCTCGGGCGGCATTTTTGCCTGGGTTTCTTTCGCCCTCTCGATGGCGCCGGACGTCGGCTGGTTCGCCTATGTGCCGCTGTCCGGACCCGAATTCGCCCCCGGCAAGCGCGCCGACGTGTGGGCGCAGATGATCACCTATACCGAAGTATCGTCGCTGGCGGTCGCCGTCGCCACCATCGTCACCGTGCTCAAGCAGCGCGCGCCCGGCATGTCGCTGGACAAGATCCCGCTCTATGTCTGGGCGATGCTGGTCACCTCCTTCGTCGTCGTCTTCGCCATGCCGGCGGTGATGATCACCTCGACCTTCCTGATCCTCGACCGCCTGGTCGGCACGCACATCTTCAATCCGGCCGAGGGCGGCGACGCGCTGCTGTTCCAGCATCTGTTCTGGTTCTTCGGCCATCCCGAGGTCTACATCATCTTCCTGCCGGCGACGGGCATGGTCTCGGCGATCATTCCCGCCTTCGCGCGGCGACCGATCTTCGGCCATCTCGGTCTGGTCCTGTCGCTGATCGCGGTCGGCTTCCTGTCGTTCGGCCTCTGGGTCCATCATATGTTCGCGACGGGACTGCCGAAGCTCGGCGCCAGCTTCTTCACCGCGTCGAGCATGATGATCGCCATTCCCAACGGCTTGCAGATCTTCTGCTGGCTCGCGACATTGTGGGACGGCAGGCCGGTGATCCGCACACCGTTGCTGTTCGTCTTCGGCTTCTTCTTCATCTTCGTCATCGGCGGCCTCACCGGCGTCATGCTCGCCTCGGTGCCGCTCGACCTGCAGGTGCACGACACCTATTTCGTCGTCGCCCACTTCCATTATGTGCTGATCGGCGGATCGGTGTTTCCGCTGCTTGGCGCAGCCTATTTCTGGTTTCCCAAGATCACGGGGCGGATGATGAGCGAGGCCCTCGGGCGCTTGCACTTCTGGCTGGCCTTCATCGGCTTCAACGCGGCTTTTTTCCCGATGCACATCGTCGGCTTGTGGGGCATGCCGCGACGGGTCTACACCTATCCGGCCGAGCTTGGCTGGGGGAACATCAATCTCTTCATCACCGCCGGCGCGGCGCTCTTCTTTCTGAGCTTCGTTCTGTTCACCTTCAACCTCGTGCATGGCGCCATGAGGGGTGTGCCCGCGGGTGACAATCCCTGGGATGCCGGCACGCTGGAATGGGCGACTTCGTCACCACCGCCAAGCTACAATTTCGCGCGCATTCCGGTCGTCAGCCATGTCGAGCCGCTCTGGGCCGAACGCGAGGCAATGCCTGTAGCGACGGGGCTTCGGGTCGATGCACGCGAGCTGCTCATCTCCACGGTGGCCGAAGCCCGCCCCGATATCCGGGAAAAATCGGCGACGCCATCGATCTGGCCGCTGCTTGCCGCCGTCGCGGTCGGCGCCACCTTCCTCTACTCGATCTTCACGCCGTGGGCGATCGTTTGGGGCGCGGTGCCAATCGCCGTCACTTTAATCGGATGGTTCTGGCCGAAAGGCGATCCGGAGGACGAGGAATGAAGCAGCGCCCCGTCGCCGATCTTTCAACCCTGCCGAGCTTTGGGGTTGGTCCGCGCAGCCCGACATGGTGGGGCACGCTCGGCTTCATGGCGCTGGAAGGCACCGGCTTCGCGCTGGCGGCCGGCGCCTATCTTTACCTGGCGCTGTCATGGTCCGAATGGCCGCTCGGCGCACCGCAACCCAACCATTGGCCGGGCACCATCGTCACCCTGCTTCTGATCGTCAGCGTGGTGCCGAACCACATCCTCAACCGCCACGCCGAGCACTGCGCCATGACGCCGGTGCGAATCTGGCTGGTGGTCATGTCGCTGCTCGGCATCGCCCCGCTCATCGTGCGCTGGTTCGAGTTCCCGGCGCTGAATATCTACTGGGACACCAATGCCTACGGCTCGATGCTGTGGGTGCTGCTGGGCCTTCACACCACGCACCTCATCACCGATGTCGGCGATACGATCGTGCTGACGGTGCTGATGTTCACGCGCCATGGCTACAACGGCCGCCGTTTCGGCGACGTCGGCGACAACGTCTTTTACTGGGATTTCGTGGTGCTGACCTGGATCCCGATCTATCTGCTTATCTATTGGGTCCCGAGGCTAGGCTGAGATGCGCGCTTTGCGGTTAGGCATATCCTGGGCTGGGCTCCTGTCCGGCCCGTTGGCATGGGCCGTGTCGACGCAGCTGAACTACGCCCTGGTGCCCTGGCAGTGCAATCGCCAGGTGCCGGTCGTGCTTCCCGTGGCGCTGTTGCTCGTCCTGCTCTCGCTTCTCGGAGGTGCGCTGTCGTGGCAGGCGAAGCGCCGGGGCGGCGCTGCCTTCAAACCGGAGCGCACGCGCAGCACCGAGGATTTCGTCGCCGATCTCGGCATGTTTTCGGCGTCGCTGTTTGCTCTCGTCATCGTCATGCAGGGCAGCGCCGCGCTTATTCTCGACGAGTGCCTGCGATGAGCTTCGACGCGTTCTTCTCGACCTCGATCTGCTATGGTGCCGGCGCGCCCGAGGTCGGATGGACGATCGCGCTTCCCATAACTTTTCCGCTTGCCGCGATTGCGCTCCTCTATGCGATGGGCGCGGTCCGGCTGTGGCGCCGCAGCGCCCAGGGCAGGCCTCTGCGGACACGGCAGGCGCTGTTGTTCGCTGCAGGCTGGGCTGTGCTGACGGGAACGCTCGTCAGCCCGATCCACGCCTTGGGCGAACGAATATTCACTGCGCATATGGCCGAGCATGAACTGCTGATGGCGGTCGCCGCGCCGCTGCTGGTCGCCGCCTGCCCGGCCGCCGTGCTGATCTGGGCTTTGCCCGCCGCCCTTCGGCGGGGCATGCGAAAGTTCACGCGCGGCAGCGTGCTGCAGGCTCTCTGGAGGTTTGCCAGCCGTCCCCTCAACGCGACAATCATCCACGGCATTGCAATCTGGATCTGGCACATCCCCGTCCTGTTCGAGGCTGCCCTGCGGCACGGCGTGCCGCACTATGCGCAGCATGCGAGCTTCCTCGGCACCGCCCTGCTTTTCTGGTGGGTGCTTCTGCCGCGCCTCGGCCGCCAGCAGGCCTATGGCAGCGCGGTCATGCATCTGTTCTTCACTTCGCTGCATACCGGCCTGCTCGGCGTTCTGCTGCTGCTGTCGCCGAAACTCTGGTATCCGCAGAACGCGGCGGGCGCTGGATTATGGAACCTGAGCCCGCTCGAAGACCAGCAGCTTGCCGGGCTGGTGATGTGGGTTCCGGCCGGGCTGGTCTATGGCGGGGCCGCCTTGCTGCTCGCCGGGCTGTGGATCCGGACGAGCGCAACAAGGGAGGCGAGAGATGCACTCCGCGCTGTCTAGGCTTGTTGCCGGGGCCAGCGCCGCTCTTGTCCTGCTGGTTGCGATCATCTCCGGGATGACCTTGTGGTCCGACCGAAGCGATCGCGTCAGGCACGAGGCGGACGTCGCTACAGGCGGCGTTGGGGAGCGCGCCATTCCGATCATGACGGCGAATGGCTGCTCCGGCTGTCATACGATCAGTGGCGTTGCGGGCGCGCAAGGCCAGGTCGGTCCGCGCCTCGACGCAAGCCTGGCAGGCCGGGTCTACATTGGCGGCGTGATGGCGAACAATCCGCAAAACATGATCCGCTGGATACGTTCGGCCCGGGAGATCAATCCGCACACCGCCATGCCCTCGACGAAAATCACGGAGCAGCAGGCGCGCGACATCGCGGCCTATCTCTACGCCTTGAAGTGATCAGCTTGCAGAGCGCCGGGACCAGAGGCCGCGGCCTGGATCATAGCCGATCACAGCTGTCAGGAAGAAAAGACCGAGGCAGCCAAGGACGATGAGTGCGGAAACCGGATCGAAGCGCAGGTAGAGCGCGAAGCGGATCAGTTCGACCGCCGAACTGAACGGATTCCAGGCGGCAACGGTTGCCAGCACCGGCCCAGCTTCGGCCAAGCGCCAGATCGGATAGAGCGCCGTCGAGGCGAAGAACATCGGGAAGATGACGAAGTTCATGACGCCGGCGAAGTTCTCCATCTGGGTCGATATTGAGGAGATAAGCAGGCCGAATGCGCCGAGCATCAGCCCCGACAACACAAGCGCCGGAAAAACCGCGAGATAGCCGAGGACCGGCGGCCGCACGTCCCAGTAGCGCGCGATGAGCAGGAAGAGATAGACCAGCGGCAGGCCGACAATGACGCTGGCCAGCAGGCGCGCGGCAAGCAGGTACCAGCGCGGCAGCGGTGCCGTCAGCAGCAGGCGCATGCTGCCCATCTCGCGGTCGTAGACCATCGCCAGCGAACTTGCCATGGCATGGAAGAGCAGCATCATCGCAGCCAGTCCGGGCACGACGTAAACCTCGTAGAGGACATAGGTTTGATAGGGCGGCGTGATCGACAGGCCGAGCACCGAGCGGAAGCCGGCGGCGAAGATCACCAGCCAGACAAGCGGCCGCACCATCGCCGAAAGCAGCCGGCCGCGCTGCCGCAGCGTGCGCAGCATTTCCCTGCGCAGGATGCCATCGAGCGCCCGCAATGCGTGGTCCGTCTTCATGGCGATTCCGTCAGCAAGTCGAATGCCTCCGCGATGCCGGCGACCCCGAAATCGGCGGCGATCCGATCGCCACGGCCGGCCCAGCGCACCGTGCCTTGGTGGAGAACCACGACATCGTCATCGGCCGCCACCTCTTCGAGAAAATGCGTCGCCCACAGCACCGCGATGCCACGCTCCCGGCAAAGCGCGCGCACGTGGCGCTCGAGCGCGCGCCGGCCCGGCAGGTCGAGCCCGGTGGTCGGCTCGTCGAGCAGCAGGAGGCGCGGCTTGTGCATCAAAGCACGCGCGATCTCGACCCGCCGCCGCTGCCCGCCTGAAAGCACCCGGGCCGGGTCGTCGATCCTGTCCAGCACCTCCAGACGGCCGAGTTCCTCGACAGAGCGCTCGTGGCTCACCGTCTTGGTAAGCCCGTGGAGGGCGGCGTGGTAGCGCAGATTTTCGCCTACCGTCAGATCGAGATCGAGCGTCTGCAGCTGGAAGACGACACCCATTCGCGCAAGCGCGGCGGCCGGATTGGCGTCCATCGCGTGATCGAAGACGCGCACCGAACCGGCACGGGCGTGATAAAGGCCGGTGATCAGCGAGAACAGCGTCGTCTTGCCGGCGCCATTGCGTCCGAGCAGGACGCACATCCTGCCCTCCGCTACCGAGAATGACACGCCGTCGAGAACTCGTCTGTTCCCGAAGCTGTGACCCAGATTGGCGACCGACAAAGCGTTCATGGCCCGATCACGACTCCCCACGGGCCGCGCCCCACCGGCAGCGATTTCACCACCTCCTGGTTCTCCAGATCGATGAACGAGATGTCGCCGGAATTGCCGTTGGCGCTGATCAGCCGCTTCTGATCATCGGAGAGCGCGACGTGCCACGGCCGCTGGCCGACGAGATAGAGGCGGCGGACCGCGAGCGTTTTGGCGTCGACCTCGGCAACTCTGTTGGCGGGTCCGAGCGCCACATAGGCGCTCGCCCCATCGCGGGACATTTCGATGCCGACCACCTGCACGCCTTCGCGTCGGATGCCCGGCACCTCAAACCGTATCTTGCCGGTTTGTTCGCGTGTCGCCGTGTCGAACACGGTGACCGTGCCGCGGATCTCGGACGAGACCCACAATTGCTTGGCGTCGGGCGAGAACGCTGCCGCGCGCGGCCGCGTGTCGACCAGCAGATTGTCGACGAGTTCAAGCGTGCCGGCGTCGATCAGATGCAGCATGCTGGTGGTTTCGGAGGTGCAGGCGACGTAGCGGCCATCGGCGCTGACCGCCATGCCTTCAGGCTCGACGCCGACATCGACGGTGCCGACGATCTTGGCAGCCGCGATGTCCACCACCGAGACCAGATTGTCGTTCTCGTTGGCGACGAACAGCCGCTTGCCGTCCGGATGGACAACGAAGAATTCCGGATCGGTTCCCGAAGGGAGTTGGCCGACCACCTGTCGTTTGGCGAGGTCGACGACGTCGATGCGGTTGTCATCGCCTTCGGCGACAAACAGCTCCTTCCCGTCGACCGAGAGCGCCATCCCGCGCGGGCGCCGGCCGACGTCGATCGTCGCCGACAGCGTCATGCTGGCTCCATCCACCACTGCCACGGTGTTGTCCTGCTCGTTGGACACATAGATGGTCTCGGCCGCGCTGGGACCAGCAAGAGCGAAGGTCGCCAGGAGAAGCGCGGTCAGAACTTGCATTCGCTTTCCTCGCGATCGATGCCCAGCGTGTCGAGCGGCGTGCGCTGATGCAAAAAGCCAGGCTGAGGCGAACTGGAGACGAGCAGTCGCGAGCCGGCGATAAGAATGGGCTGGCGCATCTGGCCGTCCCACGGACGGAAGCTCAATCCCTGTCCTTTGAAGCCGGCGAGGAGGAGATCATCGCTGCGCAGATATTTGCCGATCGCGACCGGATCGAGACCGTGCAGGCGGGTGGCCGCCTCGCCGATGCTGCGCATCGCGAGCCAGGCGGCGTAGTCGCTGGGGCGCATCCAGCGCCCGGCCTGCCTGCGGAAGCGATCCTGCAATTGCCTGGCGCCCCACTCTTCGTTGACCGGACTCCAGCCGGTCGCGACCAGGCCCTGCGTGCCGACGATGATCCGCGGCAAGGCCGTGCGGCCTTCGAGGTACGCGCCGAATTCGTCAGCCTCGTCGGCGACGACGAGCACGTCATAGTCACCAACCTGCGTGGCGGCGGGAATCTCGGTCTGCAATGTGACGTGCCCGGTGTCGGCTCGTCCGTTGGCCGGCCGGAATGTCCAGGTCTGCTCGGTCGAGATCTCGGCGCCGAAACGCGTCGCCGCCCGACGAAACGCGGCCGCCATCGCCTGATCCTCGGGATGTGGCCCGACGAGCAGGAACCAATGCTGCCAGCGCTTCCAGACCAGATATTGCGCCAGGCCGTCGGCAAGCATGGCACGGCTCGGAA
This sequence comes from Mesorhizobium sp. M3A.F.Ca.ET.080.04.2.1, assembly GCF_003952525.1. NCBI lineage: Bacteria > Pseudomonadati > Pseudomonadota > Alphaproteobacteria > Hyphomicrobiales > Phyllobacteriaceae > Mesorhizobium > Mesorhizobium sp. M3A.F.Ca.ET.080.04.2.1. The sequence continues at coordinate 2,117,856 of NZ_CP034451.1, forward strand.
TGGTGTGCAGCACATTGCTGCGGCAGTCCTCCTGGCGCAGGCGGTCGTCGGGAGCGCGGCTGTTGAAAAGCGTCATCCGCTCCGCGCCGGGCGAGGCGCTCGCCTGCAGAAGCCGGTCGGCATCGAGATCGGCGACGACGAAGCTGATGTCTGCGCCGGCAAAGTCCTTGATCGCACCGGCCGGCGCCTCGCCCGGTTTCAATATCCGCTCCTGGAGGCGGAAATGCTGGCCAAGGAAGCGGCCGGTGCTGTCATCATCGGCAATGCCGAGCCGCGCACCCTGCAGGCCATCATCACTCACGTCCTCGTCGAGCGGCCCCAGCGGCAAAGCTGCTTTGCGCTGCTCGCCGAGATAGCCGATCGTCATCGTCTGGCGCTGCGCCAAGCCGGGGACTGCCATAGCAAGCAGCATGAGAACAGTCAGCGCCAGCCTCATCCGACACTGCCCCCCTGCCCCGCCCGCGGCGGCGCCGATCCATGGCTTCGGGCGATCGCGACATCGCGCGTAATGCCGGCCGGCGAGCCTTCGAGAACGACGACGCGGTCGGCCAGCGCCGATGCGTGCGCCAGATCGTGGGTGACCAGCAGAGTGGTCGGCCGCCGCTTTGCAAAGATACCGCCGAGAAGCAGGCGCATCGCTTCCGCCGTTGTCTCGTCGAGCGAAGCGAATGGCTCGTCCAGCAGCAGCAGCGCCGGCTCGACGGCAAGGGCGCGCGCAAGCGCCACACGCCGCGCCATGCCTCCCGACAGGCGCTGCGGATGGTCTTCCCCGTGATCTTCTAAGCCGACAGCCGCGAGCCATCGCGGTGCCTCATGCTCTCGTCCCGGGATTGCCAGCTCAATGTTCCGCAAGGCGGTCAGCCAGGGCAGCAGCCTCGGGGTCTGAAACATCATGCCGACCGGCAGCGCACGACCGCTTATGGTCCCGCCGAATCCACGGTCGATGCCCGATACGATCGACAGCAGCGTCGACTTGCCGACGCCGGACGGCCCGGCAAGGACGCAGACTTGCCCCTCCGGCACATCCAGCGCGAAATCTCGGAAGATCGCGCGGCGCTTGCGGCCGCCCTGGGTCGGAAAGGCCTTCGCCTCGATCCTGATCTCCAGCATCAGCGCTGCCATCCGGTCAAGCGGCGCTCCATCTGCGCCAGCAGGCCATATTCAAGCGCCAGCATGACCATGCCGAAGCTGATGGCGTAAGCCATGATGCGCGGCACATCGAAGTTCTGGAAGTAGACCTGCAACTGGAAGCCGACCCCGTTCGAGCGGCCAAGCAGTTCGGCGAGAAGCACGATCTTCCAGGTCAGCGCCAGGCCACTGCGCAAAGCCACCATGAAGAATGGCGCCAGTTGCGGCAGCACGACATGGCGCAACATGGTCGCATGGCCGAAGCGGTAGATCTCGGCCATCTCGGCCAGGTCCTTGTCCAGCCGGCTGGCGCCTTCTCGGATCGTCACCGCCACGTTCGGGATCTTGTTGAGCGCAACCGCCAGAACCAGCGCTGTCTCAATGAGCCCGAGCCAGACATAGATCAGGATCACGGTGACCAGCGCCGGCACGTTGAGGAACAGAACGATCCAGGGCTTCAGCCAGAGGTCGGCGCCTTGCGAGCGGCCAGCGGCGTAACCCAGCGCCGCGCCGACCACCATGGCGATACTCAGGCTTACCGCGACCCGCGCGAGCGAGATGCCGAGGTGGAACGCCAGATCACCGCGCCAAGCTTCGTTGAGGAGAACCGCGACAACCTCCGCCGGGCCTGGAAACAGACGGCTGGCGACGATCGCCGACACGGCCTGCCAGACGAAAAGCATCGCGAACATCGCCGCGGCCGACCGCCAACGCTGGCTATCTACGGAAGCGGCTGAGATGTCGGTCATGGTGTTGAGCCTCAGGCGGGTATTGTCCAGAAAACGCCGGGATCGAGGCTCTTTGCCTTGCCGACCAAAGCTTCGCCGCCGAGGTCGGCCAGGATCGAAAAAAGACGCGCCGCGCCGTCCCGTTCCTCCTTGCCGAAGCGATGCGGGATTCCGTCCCGGTAGGCATTGCGCAGCGCGGCCTGCAGGCGTGGATCTTCGGTCCCAAGCCGGGGCGCCAGGAGCTGCCATTCCTCGTCCGAAGTAGCGAGCAAGGATTTGGCGGCCTTGGTGACGTTGATGAAGTTGGCGAGCGTCTTCGGGTTTGCGCGCGCCCAGCTCTCATTGAAGACGTAGCCCAGCATCGGCAATTCGGCCGGGGCGCCCAGCCCCTGCAGCATCTGCGCAACACTCAGCAGCCGCCGCGCGCCTTTGACCTCCAGCCGGGCCGCGAAGTTCCAGAACGTCAGCACCGCGTCCAGCCGCCCCGCCAGGAATTCCTGCTCCAGCAGTGGCGGCGCGCCGAACACCGGCTGCACGCGCTCGGCCATGTCATGTCCTGTCTGACGAAGGCTGAGCGCTCGCAACAGGACCCAGCTCTTGTCGAGCGGACCGCCAGCAATGCCGAGTCTCTTTCGGTCGAGTTCCGACAGGCCGCGCACGGACGAGCCGGCGGGCAGTTCCAGCGCGCCAACGGCGCGCGAATAGGGAAGGAAAGCAAGATCGGCGCCTTCGCTGCGCTGGCGCGCGGCCCAGACCCAGTCCGTGACGACGACGTCGACACTGCCGGCGAGCAGTGCGGTCTTGCCGGCCTCCGGGCCAGCCAGTTCTCGCGCCTCGATCGTAACCCCGTTCGAGGTATCCAGCCGATGGCGGCGGACCACGTCCAGCTCCCAGGCGGCGGTGCCGAAGCCAAGGACGCCAAAGCGAACAATTGCCGATTGGGCTGCGGCAACCGTGCCGAGCAGGAGCGAGGCAGACAGTCCCGCAAGCAGCGCGCGTCGCGAAACACAAGCGCGAACAGCTTGGGTCGCCGGCTCTTGTTGGACATTCGAGATCAGCACGAGCGCTCCGGACGCGACTGAACGCTCCCAACCTTTTTGGGCCAGGAATGTTCCTGGATTGCTCGCAAAACGGTCAGGTCCGGCAATGGTGACGTCGTGGCGCCGTCGCATGTCTCTTGAGCGTCGAGGCGGGCTCCTTAGCGCTTTGCGCTCTCGCGATCGGCATCAGCCCGCCCCAGGAACGTCTCCGTGACCTTCGGCAGGTTGATCTTGAGCCACTCAGCCATCGCTTCCTCTTCGCGCAGTTTCTGCTCGCAGACGCGAGCGACCTCGGCTCGCCAGCGGTGCGAGCCGCAGCGATGAGAGTGGTGCAGGAAGCGATCTCCATATGTTCGAACGTGTAGCTGGCCAGAGACCCCTTCATCGTCGCCGGCGAATATGCCGCTGATCGACTGCGCCATCGCAGTCAGCTTGCCGCCTGCATCCTTGATCATGGAGGACCCCTCGCCGAGACGGTCGAGGCTGATCTTCAACCGCCTGGTCTGTTCCGTGGTTTCTTCCAGGTGACCGCGAATCCGCTCCTTGAGTTCGGGCCAGCGATCGAGCCGGCTCAGTTGGCCGGACAGCATCGTCTCCGCTTGTCCCTAAGCCATCGGATGATCCATTCGCGCGCTTGCGGCATTGGTCATCTCCTGGATTGGTGCTTGTCCGAACCGCAGACAGTTCGACTTTTCTTGAAGGCGGTTATTGAACAGCGGCTACGTTTTTTGGGGAGGCGGCTCCGAATTGGAAAACCGCTCCCGCACTGCTTCGTCGGCTTTGTCGGCGGCGGACCTGACAACCTCGCTAACCTTGTCCGCCAGCGTGCCTTCGCCCGACGCCTGCCGCCCAGCTTCGTCGCTGGCTGTCCGATAGGCTTCGGCTGCAACCTCCTTTGCCGCGTCGAGGCCTTCTTCGAGCGTGGCTTCGGCGGTGTCGCGAAGCTTTTCGCGGTAGCCGCCCAGTTGCTCGTCTTCGACCGCTGTATGGGGCAGCATCACGCCTATCGCGGTTCCCACCGCGAGACCGACCGCTGCTGCGGCCAACGGCTGGTTCTGGAGCAGTTCCTGCGCCGAGCGACTGGCTCTCGCCGCCATGTCGCTGGTGACTGAGCCTGCTCCTGCAACAGAACTCGCAACTGATTCCGAGGCACTGCTGGCCATGCCCGAGATCGTGTCGGCTGCTCCGCTGGCAGCAGCGGTGACCGATCCGGCCGCATCAGAAATCATGCCGCCGACGCCGGATCCGGAGGCGCCTTCAGGCTGGCCCGGATTGCGGGGGGCTGCATAGCCGGTGCTTGCAGCCGAGGGGCCGCTGCCCAACATCAGCCAGGCAAGACCCGCGCCGACCACGGCAAGCGGCAAGGGATTGTCGCGCATTTGAGCCTTCAGGTTGCGGAGCATCTGCGAGTCCCCGCCCGCGAACAGCCCGGTAAACTCGTCGAACAGCTGTCCTGGAGTCATCTTGTCGCGAATGGAGTCGGCGGTATCCACCACCCTTGCCCGCGCGGCTTCGGCCTCGCGTTCGAGTTCGGCTGCAGATTTGTCGCTCATCTCGCTTGCTCCTTGATCATGGCGGCGTCGCGTCTCAGTTGTTCCTCGGTGCGGTCGGGCGTCAGTTCGGACGGCGCCATGCTTGCCATGCCGGTCCGCATCAGGATGACACCCAGCCCCGCGACCACCACCCCGACGAGCAGAGAGGACCATCCGGCGCCGAGCCCCAAGCGGGTCAAGGCAATGACCAGCGCTTGCAACAGCACCATCAGCGCGGCGAGCAGGCATATCGCGCCACCCAGCACTTCGACGGCACCGGCTCCAGCCTTGCTGGCCTTCTCTGAGATTTCGGCCCGCAGGAGCCTGGCTTCCGTTCGGACGAGCGTGCTCACCTGCTGGGCCAGATCGCCGATCAGCGTGGCGAGGCTTGGATTGTCCTGAGTGCTCATCTCTTCAGCTCCGCTGCCTTGCTGGGGAAGCCACCGTCGGAGCCCCAGGAGGATGGGGACTTGTCCCGGGGCCGGCCTGGTTCCACACGTGTCTGCGCCGAATTGCCGGGGCCGGTTGCGGCCCGGGTCGAGCCGTCTGCCTCGGGCGGCGAAGCCTTTATGAATCGCCCGAGTGCCAGCCCGGCCAACACCGACCCGGCGATCAGCGTTCCAGGATTTTGCCGACCGAAGGATTGCATGTCCTCAAGCACCTGCCCGAAAGGCTTCTGTTTCAAGGAGGACGAAAGCCCTTCCAATCCGCCGGCGGCTTCGAGCATGAACTTTGACGCCGCGTTTTGGTCATTGTTGGCGAGATGTTCGCTTGCGGCGCGCAAGGCGCCGCCGAACGCCGCCAGGCTCGACCCGATGTCGCGCTGCGTTTCCTCCGCCTTTTCGGACAGGGCGTGCTTGGCTTCCGAGGCATAGTCGCCTGCCCTGCGGGCAGCCTCGTCACGCGCATCGTGAAGCACCTCTGCGGCGCTCTGGGTTTCTTGCTGAAGACGATCGGAAATTTCGCTCTTCGCCCGGGCGAAGTCGGCGGGCTCGCGGCCCTTATCATTGTCACGCTGCATGGTGCCTCCTAGTGAAAGCCGAGGAAAGAGAGCACCGCGAGCACGACGACGACGAGACCGATGAAATAGATGACACTGTTCATGGCGCAGGCTCCTCCATGGCAATCCAACTCCACGCAGGCTGCGATGTTCCCTTCGATGAGCAGCTTTTTAGCGGGCAGCTTTTGGCCGGGGATCGGTGGCCTTGAAGCCTGCAAGCTCCTGATCGTCGCAAAGCAATCTGGGATGTGCGGGATCGGAAATATCGAGCTTGTCCCAGGGTATGCGGTAGAGGCCTTGGCGGCGGCGCAGCGCAAAGAAATCCAGCAACGCAGTGCCTAACATCGAGGCGGACAGACGTTCGAAAGCGGCGAAGATGCCTACGTGGAATTCCGTGACGACGAGATCCTCGCCATCCGCCTCCGCGATGATCTCCTCGAGGCGGCCGATGCTCTTGCCGCTTTGCGAGAGGACGCGGCGACCGGCCAGAAGCTCGAGGTTTACATTCGCCATCCTCAGGCTCCCGGGATTCGACCGACAAGGTGATCGCGCAGCCAGTCCTGCCAGGCAAAGATTCTGGTCCGGCGCACGTCGATGTCGAATTCTATGTCGACGCCGATGTCGCGCACCTTGCGCCAGGCGATGCGGTGCGGGCGAGCGTACCGCTTCCCGCGCAGCCTTGCCGTGAGCCGTGCGGCCCATTGCCCTGGTCTCGCGCCAAGCCGACGAGCCAGCGCGATCGATCCAAGTTCGACGGCGACGATCCTCGGCGGTTTGCCTTGCCTCAGTTCGGCGACTAAGCTGTCGACCTTGCCGATCTTGACCTGCTCGCGGTCGACGACCTGTTTATCCAGAATGTCGCGAAGCAGTTGCATCAAGTGCCTCCCAAAATCTGCAGCGGAATGCTCACAACGGCCAGGACGAAGCCGAGCGCGATGATGAAGATCACGGCTGCGTTCGACACGATGCCGTTGCGATGCTTGCCGACATAGCGCTCGTCATTGAGCAGGAAGAGGAATGGGACCACCGTCAGCGGCAGGCTGGCCGCCGTGAGTGCCATCGAGAAGATGGTGAGCTTCAGCGGGTCGAGACCGAGCGCTATCGGGACGGCGGCAAGGAACAGCGTCAGCGTGTAGACCAAGCTGAATCCCGGATCTTCTCGCGGCTTGAGGTTCTCGCCCCAGGTCCAGCCAAAGCCCTGCGCGACGAGATAGGCCTGCTGGAGGCCAACTTCGAGCGCCGCACCAAAGCAGGCTATGCCCAGCGAGGCGACGAAGAGGACGAAGCCCCAGAAGCCGAAGATGGGAATCAGCATCAGCGGGAGCTGGTTGTAGTCGTCCACCCGGTTGACGCCATGTGCGCCGAGCGCAAGCGCAGCCACGATCAGCACGCCGACAGAAATCGTTCCGCCGAAGCTCATGCCGAGACAGGCAATGGCCCGATTGGTGCCGAGATAGCTCTTGTCCCATTGATCCTCGATCGCGCCCGAGGAATAGAACATGAAGAGGTAGGGCGATATCGAAGCGCCGAGAATGCTGACGACCATGAACCAGTAGTTCGGCCCATCATGATGCGGCAGGCTGGGCACGGCGCCGGCGGCAAGCTGTTTCCAATCCGGGTCGAGCATCACCGCCGCGACCACGAAGCAGAGGGTGACCAGACCCAGCATCGAGACCCCCTTCTCGATGAGGCCGAATGTGCCCTTCCACAACAGCAGCCAAGCGACGAAGGCCACCGGCAGCGCCCACCACTGAAAGCCGATCCCTGTGGCAAGCTCGGCGGCAATGGCAACGCCGCCTATCTCCGCCGACAGAACCAGAAAATTGACCAGCAAGACTGCAAGCAGCGGCCAAAGGAAAGCGTTGAAGCCGAAGCGTTCGCGGATACCGTCGGCGATCGTGTGGTGACTGACGGCGGCGAAGCGGCCGGCCATTTCGACGAGAAAGATGATGCAGATGGTTCCCAACAGGATCGCCCACACCAGTTGGAAGCCGAACAAGGCACCGGCCTGCGCAGCCGTCGCCATGGAGCCGACCTCCAGGAAGCCGCCAACGCTGGTGACGATGCCAAGCGAAATTTCAAGGAGCTTCTTCATCGTTGCGGCGCGAAATACGCCGCGTAGGCCTCGCCGAGCCTCGGTTGGGCGGCTTGAAGGTCCTGCCGTGCCTGGCCGGCCTGTGCCCGTTCGTCGGCGCCGACCGCGGTTCCGGCCCGGCCCGCGGCCTCCGACAGGCGTCTCATCGCCGCCGTTAGATCGGTTGGCTGGGTAGCATCAGGGGAACTGATCGACCTCACTTGTCGATCGCACTCTCCGAGCGTCTCGGCGAAGGATTGCAAGGCGGCCTTTGCGTAGGGGGACGGCGCCGCGCCCGCAATCCAGGCGTCGGTCACCAGCACAGCGGACTGGGCTGTCGAGGCGGCAAGCTTGGATTGCTCGTCGATGGTTTCGGACGATGAGCAGGATGCGAGTGCCGCCAGCGGCAGGGCAAGACGGATCGCCCGAGCAACGCCACCCCATACCTTGCCCTCGTCGCGACCGCCAGGAACCATCAAGATAAAAGCGGTTGCCACCTGGAAAGTTCCGCCGTCAGGGGGAACGGCGCGAGGGCCAGATTGCAGCCGCTAATCTGGCATCTTCGAGAGGAGCGCGGCATCCCGCGTGGGGCAGCATTTGCCAATCCTGCCGAAGTCGAAAGTCGGACCCGCTGCCCCGCCAGACCTTGACGAAAATTCCTGCGCCTGTTTGAGAGCGGGGATTAAGACATTTGCTCCAGGGGAGATGAGCAGCGGTGGGCAGGCTGTGAAGCGCGTTCTTCGAATGCTTGCCGCGGTGCTGGTGGCCTGCGGAGTGGCCGGCTGCACCAGCATCTCCTACTACGCGCAGTCGTTGGAGGGTCATGCGCAGATCATGGCCGCGCGAAGGAATGTCGGGAAGTTGATCCATGACCCTTCGACGCCTAAAGCTTTGCGCACCAAGTTGACGTCGGCCAGCGCCATACGACGGTTTGCGACCGATGAACTGGCACTGCCCGAAAACAACAGCTACCGCAGCTATGTCGACATCGGTCGGGACGCTGTGACCTGGGCCGTTTTTGCCGCGCCGCAATTCTCGCTCGCGCCACGAACATGGTGCTTTCCGGTTTTCGGCTGCGTTCCGTACCGGGGTTACTTTGCTCGCAAATCCGCGGCTGAAAGCGCCGTCGAGCTTCATAGACAGGGGTTGGACGTCTATGTCACGGGCGTCACCGCTTATTCCACACTGGGCTGGTCCAGCGACCCGCTGCTAAGCACCATGCTCCGTCAGGACGACACGTATCTTGCAAGCCTTATCTTTCATGAACTGGCGCATCAGCGCATCTATGTCGATGACGATTCCGCGTTCAACGAGGCGTTCGCTGTTGCCGTTGAAACCACCGGCGTCAGGAAATGGCTCCGCGCAGCCGGCGATCGCGCCGGATTGCGCCGCTACGAAGCCGATCGCAAGCGCAGGGCCGATTTTCTCGGACTGGTGTCGAATACTCGGGACGAGTTGAGGCAGGTCTATGAAAGTTCCCGTAGCCCGGAGCGGATGGCGGCTGCGAAAGCGGCGACGATCGAAAAGCTGCGGATCCGCTACCGGCACATGCGCGACAAGCAGTGGGCCGGATACCGGGGATACGACGCCTGGTTCGAGGCGCCGATCAACAACGCAAAGCTCGCCGCGACTGCTGTCTACGGCGAACAGGTTCCGGCGTTTCTTCGTTTGTTCGACTTGTGCTCCGGGGACTATCCAAGGTTCTACGCTTCTGTTCGACGGATCGCGGATTTGCACAAGCCTTCCCGTGCTGCAGCGCTCAGGGCTGCAGATACATGTGATTGACATGAACCAGCAAGGATGGGCAGCGGCGCTTTGCTGCCGCTGTCGGTGCGGACATTGAAACCGCCGCCGGGCAGCGGCTCGACAAATCGCGGGTTGATGACCCCACAGTCCTTCTTGTCGTCGCAGCATTCATAGCCGGTGACCGGATCATGGTAACCGGTGTACCAGTTGTGAGCGACGGCGAGCGAGATCAACAGACCTTCATTGTCCGCTCTCACCTGCATATCCCGGCTTCGCAAAATGCTATAGTCGCCCTCGGGACACGTGACGCGAATGCGTGCCACCACCCTGCAGAACGATTATCGACGCCCAAAAGACCGACAACGTGGAGATGCGACGAACCCAGCCAGCGGAGGATTGCACCGTGAGACCTGGATCAAGCGCAGAACATACAGACAGCACTGAATCTCTTGATGATCATCGACCGATAAGTCGCCGGGATGCGCTCAAGGCAGCAGGCCTGGCCGGAGCTGCCGCGCTGTCAACAGGCGCCGTATCGGTCTGCGCCCATGCAGCGGCCGCCGATCCGATGCAAAACCTGGTCGCAGCGGCCAGAGCGGAAGGGCAGCTTGCCGTCATGGGATTGCCGCGCGACTGGTGCGGATACGGCGCCATCATAGATGGTTTCAAGGCCAGATACGGTCTTACGGTCAAAGAACTTCGACCCAGTGCCAGCTCAGCCGATCAGATTGAGGCGATCAAGGCCGGGCGAGCCAAGGCCGACTACCAGATCCCGGATGTAATCGAGGTCGGCGTGTCGTTCGCCTCATCGGCAAAACAGGAAGGCCTGTTGCTGCCGTACAAAGTCTCAAAGTGGGAGACAATCCCGGGAGGCGCCAAAGATGCGCAAGCGCATTGGTATGGCGGCTACTATGGAGCCATCGCCTTCGAGATCAACGCTGACCTCGTCGCCAAGATCCCGCAGGATTGGTCGGATCTTGCTGCGCCGGAGTATCGAAACTCGGTTGGACTCGCCGGCAACGTCTCTTCAAATCAAGCAATCCAGAGCATCTTGGCGGCGGGCTTGTCCGGAACAAAGGGCAATGCGGATGAAGCCGCCGCTCAGGGGCTGAAGTTCTTCGCCGATCTCAATGAGAAAGGCAATTTCGTGCCCGTAATCGGGGATTCCAACTCGCTTGTTCAGGGCCGCACGCCGATCCTGATTCGCTGGGATTACCTTGCGCTCGCCGACCGCGACCGCCTTGGCGGGACAGCGAGGATCGAAGTCGTCAGGCCAAGGACCGGCTTCACCGCGGGTCTCTATGTCCAGGCGATCAGCGCCGGTGCTCAGCATCCGAACGCTGCGCGGCTTTGGATGGAATACCTTTACTCAGACGAGGTGCAGCTCGCATGGTTGAAAGGCCAATGTTATCCGATCCGGATCGCAGACCTCGTTCGCAATGGATCGGTCCCAATCGATTGGCGCGGGAGGCTCCAACATCCCGATATCCACGATCCAGACAAGATATTTCCGACGCTCGAGGACCAGGAGAGGGCGAGGGACGTCATAACCAACGGCTGGGACGAGATTGTCGGCGTCAGGGTGCGTTGCCTGCCCGACAAGGGGTACGATGGCCCGGTATCCTGATGCCGGCGACGCCAATCCGCGGCGAAGCCGCAAGCTACGTGCCGATCGGCCAGCCGGCCCAAGGTCGCCGCCAGCGCAGGTAGACGATAGCGGCGCTCCACCCGATCGTGCACCGAATTCCTGCTTACCGCCCGAGAGATCAAAGCGAGCCAGCGCTCAGCCGATGCTCTCTCCACCATCGACGACCAGCGCCTGGCCAGTCATGAAGGAAGAGCGATCGGAGACGAGGAACAGTATGGCTTCGGCGATCTCCTCAGCGCTTGCCCAGCGCCCCATCGGAATTTTCATCCGCACGTAACGTTCGATAGCGTCGCGCCCGCCCATCTGGGCAATGAACGGCTCATTGAACGGCGTGTCGACCCAGCCGGGGCAAAGCGCGTTGACCCGCACATTATACTTTGCGTAATCGAGCGACATCTGTCTCGTCATCGCCACCACTGCGTGTTTGGAGGTGGCATAAGCGATCATCTCGCGGTCGTAGAAGACGCCCGAATTCGAGGCGGTGTTGAGGATGACGCCGCCGCCCTGCGCGATCATCGCCGGCATGACCGCCTTGGCCGCGAGGAACTGGGCCCGCACATTGATGCGCCACGAGGCATCCATGCCGTCGGTGCTGACTTGGGTCAGCGTGCCGCCGACCTGGATGCCGGCATGGCTGTGCAAGATATCGATCCGGCCATGCCTGCCGAGCGTTCCCGCGATCAGCTCCTCCACCGCCCTGTCGTCGCCGACATCGGTGCCGACAGCTTCGGCGCGGCCGCCGGCATCGCGAATGCCGGACGCGGTGGCTTCGCCCGCAATGAGGTCCCGGTCGGCGACCACGACGACCGCCCCTTCGCTTGCCATGATTGTGGCGCCGGCGCGTCCGATGCCCGAGCCAGCTCCGGTCACCACGGCGATACGATCTTTGAGAATCATGGATGTGTCTTTCAAGGCGATGGTTTTCGTCGGCCGAGTTGCCATTGCGCGAGCAGGACGAGCAGCACCGACGCGGCTAGCACGATCGTCGCGACGGCGTTGATCTCCGGCGTCACGCCGCGCCGGATGGAAGCAAAGACATAGATCGGCAAGGTCGTCTGCGCGCCAGCCACGAAGAAGGCGACGATGAAGTCGTCGAAAGAGAAGGTGAAGGCGAGCAGGAAGCCCGCGATCACGGCGGGCATGATCTGCGGCAGCACGATGGCGCGGAACGTCGTCAGCGGCGTAGCGTAAAGATCGCTCGACGCCTCGACCAGATTGCGGTCGAGGCTGCTCAGCCGCGTGCCGACGATCATCGTCACGAGCGCCATCGAGAACAGGCCGTGCGCGGCGATGATCGAACCATAGCCGAGAGAAAGCCGCGGCGGCTGGTCGGCCGGCCATAGCGAAGCGAGGAACGGATTGACGACGGCAAAGAGCTGTACCAGAGCGACCAGTGTCGAGATGCCGATCACGACCCCCGGAACGACGATCGCGGCACCCAGCAGCGCCTCGAACAGCGCCCGCGTGCGCGCTCCGACACGCTGCAGCCCGAGCGCCGCGGCGGTGCCACAGAAGGCCGCAAGCAGAGCGCTGGTCGTGGCGATGATCAGGCTGTTCTTCAGCGCCTCGACCAGGAACGGGTTGGACAGCGCCTTGCCGTACCATTGCGTCGAGAAGCCGGTGAACTCGCTGGCGTGATGGCCGGCGTTGAAGGAGAACAGCACGACCAGTGCGATCGGCAGATAGAGGAAGGCGAAAACGGCGACGACGAAGGCTCGCATCAGATCAAGTCCACGCGGCGGGCGCCGGAGAGCCGGGTCGAGATGCGGTTGGCAAGGATCAGCACCACCACCGAGACCAGCACCAGCGTGATGGCGATGGCCGAACCGAACGGCCAGTTGCGCGACTGCAGGAAGAGGTCGACCAGGGCGTTGCCGATGAAGAACACCTTGCCGCCGCCGAGTAGGGTCGGGATCAGATATTCACCGAGCAGCAGGATCATCACCAGCGAGAAGCCGGTCATCACGCCCGGAAGCGACAGCCTCAGCGTCACGCCGATGAATGTCGACAAGGGCGTCGCGCCGAGATCGGCGGACGCCTCCAGCAGCCGACGATCCAGCCGCTCCAGACTGACATAGATCGGCAGGATCATCAGCGGCAGGTAGCCGTAGACGATCCCGAGCAGCACTGCCCCCGGCGTGTTGATCAGCCGCAGATCCTCGATCCCGACATAAGCAAGCAGGGCCGGAATGCCGCGCCCGCCAAGGATGTACAGCCAGGCATAGGTGCGCATCAAAAGGCTCGTCCAGAACGGGATGACGATCAGGGCGAGCAGGATCAGCCGCCAGCGCTGCGGCGCGCGCAGCGCAAGATAATAGGCGACGGGGTAGGCGACGAGCAGGCAGCCCAGCGCACCGACCGGCGCCAGCACCATCGTGTTCCAGAACGCGTTCGCCCGCGCCGGCAGATTTGCATATTGCGCGAATGTGAGCGCGGCCTGGTAGCCGCCTTCCGGCGCCCGCTCGCCGACACTGAAGATGGCGATGGCAATGAAGGGCAGCACCAGGAAGACAATCAGCCACAGCGCTGCTGGAGCAAGCAGCAGCGCCGTCACCAGATTTTTGCGAAAACGAGTACCGCGCATCGAGAAAGCCGTTTCGGCACCGGCGGACGAACATCCGCCGGTCAATTTGTCTGGATCGGACTTGACGCCGGTCCGGCTCAAGCCGACTTGAAGCGCGCCATCAGCTCGGCGCGGCCCGGATCGGTCAGTGTCGCCGCGGCGCCGAACTCGAGCGGCTTCAGAAGATCGGCGGCCGGATAGAGGATCGGATTGTCGAGCACCTCCTTCGGCAGCAGCGCATTGACCCGCGCGTCGATCGAGGGGGCACCATTGGCCAGATGCTCCTTCACAGCGATCTTCGGGTTCATCAGGTAGTTGAGCAGCGCGTATCCGGCGGGCTTGTTGGGCGCATCCTTCGGGATGGCGTAGAAGTCGGTCCAGATCTCGCCGCCTTCCTTGCCGAGCACATAGGCAATCTCGGCAATGTCGCGATGGAGCTGCGCGCCGTCATTGGTCCAGCACATCGTCATCCAGGCGTCGCCGGAGCGCATCGACGGCTGGTAGTCGCTCGACACCGCGAACAGATGCGGTTTGACCTTGAGCAGCAATTCCTCTGCCTTGGCGAGCTCGTCCTGCTTCAGCGAGTTGAAGGAATAGCCATAGTATTTCAGCGCGTTGCCGATGGTGGTCAGCTGGTAGTCATGCACCATTGTGCGGCCGTCGCCTTCGACCATGGCCGTGTCCCAGAACTCCTTCCAGCTCGACATCGGCTTGGCGAGCTTCTTGGTGTTGACGGCAAAGCCGGTCGTGCCCCAGTTCTTCGGCACGGCGTAGATCGTGCCATCGATCGTGCCTTCGGCCGTGAAGCGCGCATCTTCCTGCGAACCGTCGAAATTGCCTAGCTTGGCCATATCCAGCGCTTCGATGATGCCGAGCTTCTTGTAGGTCGAAATGGTGTAGTTGGTCGGCACGAAAAGGCTCCAGCCCGAACCGCCGGCCTGCAGCTTGGCCAGCATTTCCTCGTTCGATCCGAAGACGTTGACCTCGACGGCGACGCCGATCTCAGCCTTGAAGCTCTCGAACGTCGCCGGATCGTGGTAGTTCGGCCAGGTGGCGATCGACATGCGATCGCCAAGGCTCTCGGCAGCAAAGGCGGGCGCCGGCATGATGCCGAGCTCGCGCGCCATTACCGCCGTGGCGACGCCAAGGCCGGTAAGGCCCAGGAAGTCGCGCCGGCTGATCGAGCCGCGCTTCAGGCGCATCAATTGGTCGACGAATTTTTCAGGGCTTATCGGCAGTCCGTCACGATAGGATTTCGACATGTTGGTCTTCCCTCTGGTTGGTCCCGTTGTTCTTGGGCTGCGGAAACGCCAGCGGCGCTTCGGCGGCAAAGCCGATGGCGACGGGTTCGCCCCGCTTGAAGAGATTGCCCCTGCCCATCACATGATCGGCCTTGGCGAGCAGCGACCCGATGCCCGACACCTCGATCGCGTATTCCGCGGTCGAGCCGAGGAATATGCGGTTGCGGACGACGCCTTGCAGGCTGCCCCTGCCGGGTGCTGAAAGGCTCAGCGATTCCGGCCGCAGGCTGACGGAAACGGCCTCGCCACGGCTGAGCGGCACCCGCTTGCGCGCCGCAATCACCGTGCCGTCGTCGAGCGCGACATCGACGAGGTCGCCGCAGAGCCCCGTCACCTTGCCCCTGAGCAGATTGGTCTTGCCAACGAAATCCGCAACGAACAGATCGGCCGGCTCGTCATAGATCTCGCTCGGCTGGCCCAGTTGCACCACACGGCCGCCATTCATGACGCAAACGAAGTCGCTCATCGACAGCGCTTCCTCCTGGTCGTGGGTGACCAGAACGAAGGTGATGCCGATCTCGCGCTGCAGGTTCTGCAGCTCGATCTGCATGTCGGTGCGCAGCTTCTTGTCGAGCGCCGCCAGCGGCTCATCGAGAAGAAGCACCGCCGGCTTGTTGACCAGCGCCCGGGCGAGCGCGACGCGCTGCTGCTGGCCGCCGGAAAGCTCGTGAATCTTGCGGCGCCCGTAACCGGATAGCTGCACCATGGCCAACGCCTCGCCCGCCTTCCGGGCGATGTCGCGGGAGGACAGCCGCGGCCTCGCCTGACGCAGCCCGTAGGAGATGTTCTCCTCGACATCGAGATGCGGGAACAGCGCGTATTGCTGGAACACCATGTTGACCGGGCGCCGATAGGGCGGCGTTCCAGCCATGTCGCGGCCGCGGATCAGCACCTGGCCCTCGCTCGGCTGCTCGAAGCCGCCGATCATGCGCAGACAAGTCGTCTTGCCGCAGCCGGAGGGTCCGAGCAGCGCCACGAAGGCGGAAGGCGGGATGGCAAGGTCGATACCGCTCACCGCGGTGACGGCGCCGTAGCGCTTGGTGACCGCGCGGAACTCGATATCGGGCACTGCAGTCAAGCCACGGGCTCCAGCGACAGCGTGAGGCAATGTCACGACGCTAGCAGAGCCAATGCTGGCTAGTATATACCTCCCAGGTGGTATATTTAGCCGATTTTATCGTTTAGAGGGGTATGGATTGGCCACCTCCCGCAGTGACGACTACAATGCGCTCGCCGCCGTGATCGCCGCGGCGCGTGAGACCGGCGGCGACCATTTCGGCAAGGCGATCGTCGGCTGGCTACGCGGTCATGTCCGCTTCGACCACTGCGTGATCTTCGGCTATCGGGGTGCCGCGCGGCCGCCGCTGCTGTTCGAGACCTTCTCGCCGGCCGAAAGCCATGTGTTCGTCGCGCTCTATCAGGAAGGGCCCTATCTGCTCGACCCCTTCCATCACGCCGCGGTCGAGCGCAAGGAGGGTTTCTGGCGCATGCGCGAGTTGGCACCGGACCGCTTCTATGCCAGCGAATACCACCGTTCCTATTACAGCCAGACCCGGCTCGCCGAGGAGGTCGGCTTCTTCGTTCCGCTGGCCGGCAAGGATGCGCTGGTGCTGTCGCTGATGCGCCAGCGCGCCTCGGGGCCGTTCGGCACCGCCGACGCCAGGCTGCTGCGCGACATGGCGCCGGCGGTGATTGGTTTCTGCAGGCTGCGCTGGCCGGCCCTGCCTGCTGACGAGATTGCGATCCCATCGCCGGGCGAGATCGTTGCGCCAGCCAGCGAACTCGATCGCGCGCATATCTGGAAAAGCCTTTCGCTGACCTCGCGCGAAAAGCAGGTCGTTGACCTGGTGCTTCAGGGCCACTCGACTGAATCGATCGCCAGGGCGCTTAGGATCGTGCCCGGGACCGTCAAGGTCCACCGCCGCAACATCTACCGCAAGCTCAAGATCAAGTCGCAGGCGGGCCTCTTCGGGCGCTTCGTCGAGATCATCGACGCGCGCATCGGCTGACCAGGGCTTATGGCAATGTGGGACGTGCCGATCGGTCAGCTTGCTGGCGAGCTGGCCGCGCCACATGCGATTGCCATGCCGCATCACCTCGAGCCGGACCCGATGTGGTCGGCATACGGAACGGTGAGACCATGCCGGGCGCGCGCGCAGACAAAGGCCGCCGATCTCAATGGTTCCTCCAATCACACTTCCTGGTTCCGACAGACCCAGTGAAATCACGCACAAGAGGTGACGAATGCCCGCGGCATGGCTAAACCCATGCAAAGCCTGGGATGGCAGGCTTTACTCCCACTCAATTGTCTTTAACCCAGTTAGGTCATTGATCTAGCTGGGTTTTTCCTTGCCTACGGTACCGAAAGCCGACGCATGGCCCGCCAAAAACTTACGGTGTTGATTTTAAAGGGAAATTTTCGGCGGAAAAATTTTCGAGGTTTCGTGAACTATCGAGATCAATCGGGCCTTTTGACCTTCCCACTGCACCGAAACGTATGCGCCCATTGCGTTCAAAAGTACCGTCAGGGTGCCGAAGCCGGCCGCAACATAACGCGATGCTTGAGCCCTCGCAAACTCGATCATTCGACTGCCGAAAAGGGACCGAAAGCGGACCTTCCGCTTTCGGCTTGGTCAAAAGGAAGCCGGACTTTGCGTCCCGCGTGGTGCCGCCGCAGAGTCTCTGCGGGGCGGTCACACGACGTCGCTTCAACCGTTTGTCTTGATGTCGGCGACGACCGTGCCCGAGACGGGGTCTGTCACGCCGAGGTTGCCACCGAGATCTTCCAGCAGATCGCGGATGGTGTCGAGCAGGCCGATCATCTGCGGTCGTGCCGCCGCCAGGCTATCTATGTCCTCCCATTCGCCGACGACGCAGAAGGTCCGCTCACTAGTCCTGACCAGCGCGGCCTTGCGAAAGCCCTTGGCGTCAAGCTTCGCCTTTTTGTGCGCGTCGATGAAGGCCTCTTCTTTGCCAGGCCTGGTGCGGAATCGGACGACGTTGTAAGCAGCCATATCTTCCTCCTGTTGGCATTTTGAACTGTATGACGAGCTTTCGGCCCGCCCTCATGGACGTGCCTCGAGAACCATGTTGAACGGCGTCTCGGTGGCGCGGCGGAACCGCTTGAACCCGCCGCCCGCCACGACCTTGCGCAGCCTCGCTTCGCCGGCTTGGGCGCCGAGCCCGAGTCCGACTTCCTGGGATAGCGATGCGGGCGTGCAGATGAAAGTGGAGGCGGCGTAGTAGATGCGGCCAACCGGGTTGAGGTTGGCCGAAAGCTGGTCGTGCGCGAAAGGCTCGACAATCATCCAAGTGCCATCTGGCTTCAGCGCCTTGTGGACATGTCTGGCCGCGCCTTCCGGATCGCCCATGTCGTGTAGGCAGTCGAAGAAGGCAACGAGATCGTAGGTGCCGGGGAAATCCTTGGCCGGCGCCACCTGGAAGCGTGTGTTCCCGGCGACACCTGCTTCCTTGGCGGCGACGCGCGCCCGTTCGATGGAAGGGGCATGGTAGTCGAAGCCGACGAAACGGGAGTTTGGAAACGCTTTGGCCATCAGCACGGTCGAGGCGCCATGCCCGCATCCGACATCAGCGACGTCTATGCCCCGCTCCAGCTTCTCGACTACACCGTCGAGCGCCGGCAGCCAGGAACCGATCAGGTTGGCGTTGTAGCCCGGCCGGAAGAAGCGTTCCGTGCCGCGGAACAAGCAGGCACTGTGATCGTGCCATCCCAAACCCTTGCCGGAGCGGAAGGCCTGACGCACCTTCTCCTCGTCGAGCCACAGCGTTGAGACAACCTCAAACGCGCCGGCCATGAAGGCCGGGCTATCCTCATTAACGAAGACCTGCTCTTGCTCGGGGCTCAGGTAGAAGCTGTCGCCGGCCTCGTCATATTCGACATAGCCGGCTGCGGCCTGCGCCGAGAGCCATTCGCGCACCAGCCGTTCCTGCGTCCCGGTCCGTTTGGCGAGCTGTCGTGCGGTCATCTTGCCACCTTCGCTCAACGCCGCAAACAGGCCCAGCCTGTCGCCCAGCAGCACGGCGGCACCGGTGGTGATGGCGCCGAGATCGCCGACCATCTTGCCGAGGAGTGCCTCCAGCTTTTCCTGATCGGGTTGCGTCTCCTTATTGCGTTCTAGCATCGGCTTTCTCCTCCGGCTCGATCCCAAACACTTGCCATGGGCGACAAGCCAGTTTTCCTTCCGGGAAGGCCTCGCCATGACATTCTGTTGTTCGATCCGTAGCGACTGACCGTTACAGGTTCACAGCAACGTGACCGCCTCTGGGACTTCGCGGTGAGAGCAGGACTTCCAACCCCGAGATACGAGCACGAACGCGCTAGCTCAGGAAACTCCGGCTGGCGTGGCGCTCTGTGCCAGTGAACTGGACACCGCGGACTTCAAAACATGGGTTTCATCGAAGTCCGCGAGCTTCGGATACGCTATAGTAGGAGCGTCTGCGAGCCCCAGGACGCGTTCACGGTAACGCTCAAGGAAAATCCGGCGTTCACCGTCGCTGATGCGCGCAGGTGCGTGCACAAGGAAAGGCTCGATCACGGTGAAGCCGACAAAGTAGAGCATACCGTGGTTAATGGGGAACAGGATCGAATCTATCGGGCCATTCACCTCGGTCGGAATAGATCGGTGGCGGCCCGCCGATTGTCACGGAACACATCGCGCGTTTTCCGGCAAAGACGCCGCGATCATACCATTTGCCGCCGCCATAGATGCGGCGACCCGACGCGAACACCCGGTCCACCCACCCTTTCAGGATCGCCGGCAGCCCGAACCACCAGAGCGGAAACTGGAGGATCAAGGCGTCGCACCAGAAGAGCTTGTCCATCTCCGCCTGGATGTCGGGAGCAAACCCGTCGTGGGCAGCCGCATTCGCCTCCTCAGCCTGCTGGCGATAGTAGGTCGCGTCGCGCACGGTCGTGAAGTTGCGGCGATCTGATACGGGGTTGAAACCCATGGCGTAGAGGTCGGAGACAACGACCTCGTGCCCCGCCCCAGACAGCGCGCCCTGTGCCTCTCGGGTCAGGGCGCCATTGAAGCTGTTGGGCTCAGGGTGTGCGTGAACGATGAAAATGCGCACCTGCTTTCACCCGCCGAAAATGTTCATTTTCTGGGGAGGGTTCGCTCGGCCACATAGTCGAGCGAGAAGACACCGGCGCCGCGCGTCAGAACGAGAAGCAGCAACGAGGCCCAGAGCAGGTGCTCGGCCCAGTTTTCCGGATAGACGAAGATCTGGATGACGGAGACGACGCCGAGCAGCATCAGGGCCGCAAGGCGCGAAAACAGCCCGAAGAAGACCAGCACCGAGCCCGTCAGTTCCGCGGTCGTCGCCAGCGGAGCCGCGATCGAAGGGTCGATGAACGGCAGGTTGTATTCGTTGGCGAACAGTTGCAGCGTCACCGGCCAGGATGCCAGCTTGCTCTGCGCCGACTGCCAGAAGACATGCGCGACCGCGACGCGTGCGGCGAGCTGGATCAGCGAAAACGGAGTGTGTTCTGGAAGCTTGATAATGCGCCTGTAGAGGCCGACAAGGCCGGCCGGGTTGGACGAGGATTGCTCCGATATTGCGGTCATGATTGTCTCCGTCAGTTTGAGGGGGAATTCGCGGCGACGCGCACGTCAGTGACGAGCCTGTCGCGGAACAGACGCACGAGGGCCGAAACCAGGTCGAAGGCCGGGTCGAGCGCCAAGGCGCGGCCAGTGGCATGCTCGAGGCCGAAGCCGTGTTTCAGCGAATGCCAGAAGGCGAAGTTCGCGCGGTCGAGCAGAAAAAGCCGCACGTAGTTCCCCGATCGCCACAACGCCACGCGTTCGGGACGCCTTGCCCAGGTGATGTTTTCGTCGACCGCCGTCTCTTGTTGATGCGCCTTCCATACCGACAGGGTCGACCAGTGCGAGACGATCAACCGCAGCGAGGGCTGGAGCTGGATATCCGGCGACAGCCCAAGGTCGGTGTTGTCATATTCTGCGAGGCTGCGGGGCGGCAGCGACGCCGTGTCGAGCGCCTCCGCTATGGCCCATTCGAGACGCGCCGTTTCGGCGACGATCGGCATGTCGGACAGCGTGTCGATCGTTTTCAGGAAGCGTGGAAAGCCCGCGCCATAACGTGCCAGCCGCGACTCCACTGGCGGATGCCGCCGAATGAATTCGCTCGCCGCAAAGCGGAAAAAGCGTTCGTCGACGAGGCGGACGGTCACGGGAAACACCGCCATCAGCGCTGCTGTCAGGGAACTGCGCGTGTTGTTCTGGTAAATCCGCAGACGCGCCAACGGATCTGCCTTGCCGGCAGTCAGCATATTTGCGGCGACCACTGGCTCCATGGCCAGCACTGACCGCGCCATGGTGGTCTGCAAGTGTTCAAGCGGCAGCATGGTATTCCTCCTCGATTGAGACAAGCGCCGCGGACATGCACGGCCTGGCGCACCTGGCAGCGGCAAACGCCGCAAGGACGGGCATGCCGGTCGGCGCTTCGTTTTGGACGGAAAGGTGGATCAGCGTCGCACGCGTTTTTGTCGTTTGCTCGCGCCGCGTGGCTTGCTTGCGGTTGAACATGATCGAAGCGGTCAGCATGTCGGCCCACATCGCTTCGCCAAGCACCACGTCGAGAACGGGAACGTCGGTGTCCCACTCGATCAAGGTCGGTCGCGGGCCAAGCCGCTCTATGGCATGCTGGTAGAGCGCCCAGACGACCGGCGGCACGCGCGAGCCATGGTCGTCGATGAGCACGGTGTCGGT
The DNA here is from genome assembly GCF_003952525.1 of Mesorhizobium sp. M3A.F.Ca.ET.080.04.2.1. Lineage (NCBI taxonomy): Bacteria > Pseudomonadati > Pseudomonadota > Alphaproteobacteria > Hyphomicrobiales > Phyllobacteriaceae > Mesorhizobium > Mesorhizobium sp. M3A.F.Ca.ET.080.04.2.1. The sequence goes on from NZ_CP034451.1 coordinate 2,139,365, forward strand.
TCCGACCTGGTTGGTTGCATGGCCGGCAAGGTGGATTTCTCCGATCGCCTCGGCCGGCAGTGCATCGATGAAGGCCTTGGCGTAATATTGCAGATTGTGTGCCGAGACCTGGACGTTGTTTACGTCGAGCAACAAACCGCAGCCGGTCTGTGCCACGAGCTCGGCGAGGAACTCGGCCTCTGTCATTGATGAGTCGGCAAACGCGACATAGGCGGATAGATTTTCGATCAGCACCTGCCGCTTCAGCGTATCCTGGACGGTCTCGACATTTCGCGCCACGATCGCCAACGCTTCTTCATCGTAGCGCAGCGGCAAGAGATCGTTGAGATAGGCGCCGTCGGCGACGCTCCAGGCGAGATGCTCGGAAACCAGATCGGGCTCGAAGCGCTCGCAGACCTTGCGCAGCCGCTCCAGATGATCGTGATCCAGGCCTCGCGCGCTGCCCAGCGACAAACCGACGCCGTGCACGGAGAGCGGGTAGATCTGGCGAAGTTTTTCCAGCGCTTCGACGCCGGCGCCGTCACCCATGTAGTTCTCGGCGTGGACCTCGAGCCAGCCGGCGGACGGCCGCCGTGTCAGCATCTCTGCGATGTGGGGCGAGCGAAGACCGATGCCCGCCGATGCGGGGATCGCGAGTGGCGAAAAAATAGTAGACATCGGTCTCCTCCTTCTAATCTGGTCGCTCGAGGTGAAAAGTTGACTAGGCCTTCGGCTTGTCGCTGCCGCCCGCGATCTTGGCGCAGCTGCCGGCGGGCACGTAGAGCCAGGAATCCGGCTGGTTGTCAGCGGTGGCGGTGCCGGCGCAGGAATGCGTCGCGGTCTGGCAGTCGTTCTGGCCGGCCTTGACGACGCCGTAGCATTTCTCGAAGGCGAAGCTCGGCTTGGCCGCAGGACCGCTATATGCCGCCGTCGCGGCGAGCGAGGTGGCGGCTGCAAGGGCCGATCCGATGAGGGTCTTGGTGCTGATCACAGGCTTGTCTCCTGGTTGACGTTTCGAGAGAAAGACCGGCCTCGAGGCCCGTCTGCAGATCAGTCTCTCTGATCGTGGCGCCGAGCTGAAATGCTGTCTCGGCATGGAATTGATACGCGGCCACTATGTTCAGGAGAGCGGTAAAAAAGGCCCTCCGGCCGGGGAACCGGAGGGCCCGGCGCCTGCATTCGGGAGTATGCGAAGCAGGCGCGGCTAGGCGGGAGGGAAGCGCCTAGATGTATTGGGTTCTGCAGCCGACAGCCGGGCGTTCGTCGGCTTCGAAAAGATCAGTCGCAAGCCAGTCTTCGGCACATTGCCGACCTCTGTCACGCATGTCGGTCAGTTCGCCCCAGTCGATCCAGGGTCTGACGAAGAGTGCAGCCCCTGCTCGGTATTGACTGTCGAAGATGGTGTGAACCGGCGCGCATTTGGTCGCGCAATGGGTGGAGGAAAAGCTGCGATCCGGACAAAGCGTCGTGAACAGCGAAGGCCTGCCCGCGATGATCAGGCGGTGGCTCGTTTTCGGTGACCGAGCAGACGGCAATTGCCAGATGTCGCCGTCCCCCCAATAGCTATCGCCGTCGATTTCCACAGGCGGGGAGACGAACGGGACGGTGGCTGCCGCCACGATCGCGTTGATCGACAGATGCTCACCGGAAAATATCTTCACAGCGTCGGTGCGGGCATTGACGGCCAGGACGGCCAGTTTCGCCGAGCAGTCTTCGTTACTGATCTGCTTGAGGCCGATCGACTGTTCCAGCATCGATCGAAGCAGGCTCGTTCTGTCGATGGCGAACATCGAGGCATGGCTGACGCGCCGCCAGAAATTGGCGAGTGCCGTCCGCGCGCCACGCCTGCCGCCGACGCTCAGCCCATAGGCAAAGACCGCCGCCTGCATCGCTGCAAAGCCGGACGCGGTAACGCCGCTGACGCCGCAGTTCGGCTCGTCCAGCAGCCGATCGAGCACCCCCCAGACGAAAGCGGCATGGGCGTCGTTTGCCAGCACGATTTCGATCGTCCGGCTTTCCACACCAGGATCCGGTATTGACGTGACCGCTTGAACTGTTCTCGCTGCGGACTGGGCAAGCATGATTGGTCTCCATCCCGAGGGCGCCAACAAAGGCGACTGGAGAGAGACTGCCGCATCTTTTTCTTCTGCCGAAATGCCAAGCTGGCATGAAGTCCATAGGCAGATTGCATTGGCTGCCGACCCTCACACGCCGCACTCTCCATTCCGATCAGGCCGGCGTTGCCGTTGCCAGAGCTACAGCCTGTCAAGGAGAGGAATGATGAGAAGACGACTTACCTGTGTGGCCGCGCTTGCGATTGGCCTTGGCGCGAGTTCCGCGCTCGCCAACCCGTTCACCGATTTCGCTGCGTTGCCGACCTTCTATACGGACGCCACGATGAAGACGATGAAACCGATGGCTGGCTTCAAGAGGGCCTGGTTCGCCCTGTCAAAGCATGACCGGGTCAAGATGACGAAGGCGTGCAATGAGCCGGCGATGAGCAGGACCCACGCCCAATTCTGCGCCAACGTGCTTGCTTTGAGCGGAGCCAACTAGCGACGCGTTCGTAAGCATCTACGGGATGCACAGCCGGCATAACCTTGATATGCAGATGGCATTGGCAAGTTACTAGTCGATTGTCGCAAGATCGACGTCAGCAAATAGGAACGTCTAGATTCCGAATTACTGTCGAATCAATCAATAGGTTGTCGGTATGACGACCACCAAATCAGATAAGGACTTTAAAATGGATCTCAAAGCTATCTGCCTTGGCGCTTTTGCCCTTTCGGTTCTTGGCGGCGCCGCGTTTGCCGGCGTCCTTGACGAACCATCCAACATGCAGCCCTTCTTCACCGATTCCGGCATGAAGACGATGAAGTCGAGCGCCGAGTTCGAGACGTCGTGGAAGGCCACGCCGAAGAAGACGCAGGATGCGATGATGAAGGAATGCAACGACGCCGCAATGAGCAAGCCGCATGCGCAGTTCTGCGCCCAGCTCTTTGCCCTCGGCCATCACAGCTGACACTTCCCGGGCGCGTCACCCATAACCAGACAGTTGGATGGCCCGGCCTTGGCCCGCCATCGTCGCATGACGAAAGGCTATCGACTTTATAGCCCCCGCGCATTGGCGTGATCCGGTCCATTGCGGCAGTCTTGGAGCATGCAAATGCATCTATGCAGCTGAGGGACGATACGCATGGACATCCATCACATCCGCTACTTCCTGGCCGTTTGCGAGACCAGGAATTTCACGCGCGCGGGCGAAAAGTGCAACATTACCCAACCGGCACTGTCGCGCGCGATCCAGCAGCTCGAGGATGAGGTCGGCGGCCTTCTGTTTCGCCGCGAGCGGAACCTGACGCATCTCACCGATCTGGGCGCTTTGCTTCGCCCCAGATTTCAGCAAATCCTCGACGAGGTGACCGGCGTGCGCCAGGAGGCTTCAAGGTTTCTCTGCCTAGAGAATGCAAACCTCAAGGTTGGCGTGATGTGCACGATCGGTCCACGGCGATTTACCGGTCTGCTGACGGACTTCAACCGGCGCCAGCAGGGCATCCAGCTGCAGCTTGTCGAGGGCGTGCCGGCATCCCTGTCGCAGCTGCTGGAAGCGGGCGAGATCGATGTCGCCATCATGGCGTCCAGCAACAGTTTTCCGGAGAGATTCGATGTTACGCCGCTCTATCGCGAGCGGTTTGTGCTTGCGTTCCCCAGCGGGCATCGGCTGGCCCGCAATGACAATGTCGCCATCTCGGAACTCGACGGCGAGAACTATCTTAGACGCCTGAACTGCGAGTATCGCGATTATCTTGCCGGTCTCTGCAATGAACGCGGTGTGAAGCTCAGAATCTCCTACGCCAGCGAACGCGAAGACTGGATCCAAAACATGGTCTCCGGGGGGCTGGGCATCTGCTTCATCCCGGAATTCAGCGCCGTCATCCCGGGATTGCAGATCAGGCCCGTTATCGATCCGGAGGTTTGGCGGGAGGTATCGCTTGTCGTTGTGGCAGGGCGCCGGTTCTCGCCGGCCACATCAACCTTCGTCAACAGCGTCAAGGCGCATAGCTGGCCCGAAAGCGGTATCGATCTGTCGGTCAGGAAAACGGCTGCATAGCAAATCGAAGAAAAAAACCGACGCCATGACTTATGTCGTGGCGCGGATGCCCGCGTCGGTATGATGATCCACGATAGCTTTCAGGTATCGATTTAAGAGCCAGTCAGCATTTCTCTTTCGACGAGGCTCCGGTCACTCTCCTCGTCATGCCCCGCCTCCCGCGATTGGGCACCTACAAAGGAGAAATAGACATGGCTTCCAAGACTATTGCATTGCGGGTGCCGCTGAAGCTGGCGCTGACACTCGGACTTCTCACCGCGACCGCCGCATTTTCCGCGGCCCCGGCCTTCGCGGGTGACTGCCCTGCCGGCCAGGCCGCCACGACCGATATCCAGGAACATCCCAGCAAGCCGGTCGGCGTGACCGACACCGTGCTTTCCGCAATCGATTTGAGCAGCAAGGGCGAGGCCTGGAAAGGCAACATGCTGCGCCTTCGCAAGCTCGTCGTTCAGCCCGGCGGCGTCGTGCCGTGGCATGAGCACAATGTCCGCCCGGCAAACATCCTGGTCGTCGAGGGCTCGATCACCGAATATCGCAGCACCTGCAAGGTCGGCATCGAACATCCGGCCGGCGACGCGACGGCCGAATTCGGCCAGCTCGCCCACTGGTGGAAGAACAACGGCAAGGTTCCGGCCGTCCTCTATTCGGCCGACGTCCTGCCGCCGGCGATGCATGAAGACCACATGATGTGAGCCGCCCGTCGCGGTGAAGATATCCCGGCATCAGAAACCAAAAACCCGTCCTCGGGCGATTGCCTGAGGACGTGGCAAACGGAGCCCGTCATGACGACCAGTGAACATTCCGAACCGACGCGGCTTCGCATGGTGGCCGCGGACAGCTGGCGCTTCGGCCTGATCGCGCTGATTGCGTTCCTGACGCTCGTCGACCTGTTCGCCACCCAGGCCATCCTGCCTTCGCTGGTGGTGAAATTCGGCGTCAGCCGCGCCACCATGGGCTTCGCCGTCAATGCCAGCACCTTCGGCATGGCGGTGGCCGGGATTGCCGTCGCTCTCTTTGGGCGCGGCATTGATCGCCGCAACGGCATCTGGATCAGCCTGGCCATCCTGGCGATCCCGACGACGCTGCTGTCACAGACAGACAATATCGTCGTTTTCGCCCTGCTGCGCGTGGCGCAAGGCCTCTGTATGTCGACAGCCTTCACCCTGACGATGGCCTATCTGGCCGAGCATTTTTCCACGCGGCAGACTACGAGCGCGCTTGCGGCCTATGTGACCGGCAATGTCGCCAGCAACTTTTTCGGCCGGTTGTTGTCGGCGGCGGTGGCCGACACGTTCGGTATCTCTACCAACTTCCTGACCTTCGCCGCGCTTAATCTGCTCGGCGCCGCGGTTGTCTGGTTCACGCTGCAAAAGACCTCGGCAATGATGCGCGCCGAACTGGACGGCCAGCCTGCCCGCGCCGCCTGGAAGGCCCCGTTGCGGAACGTCGAGCTGCGTGCCTGTTTCGCGATCGGCTTCCTGATCCTCTTCGTCTTTATCGGCACGTTCACCTATGTGAATTTTCAGCTCGTCGCGGTGCCGATTTCGCTCACACCAATGGCCTTGGGCGCCGTTTATTTCGTCTTTCTGCCATCGATGCTGACCACCCCCCTTGCCGGCCGAGTCGCAGCGAGCCTTGGCCCCAGGGGAGGGATCGGAGCAACGCTTTCATTGGCGATCGTCGGCTTGCTTCTGCTGCTCGTGCCAAATCTTCCGATCGTTCTCGCCGGGATGGCGCTCGTTGCCGTCGGCACTTTCCTGGCTCAAGCGATAGCCACGGGACATGTCAGCCGCACCGCGTCGCGCGATCGCGCCGCCGCGAGCGGCATCTATCTCGCGTCCTACTACGGCGGTGGGCTCGCCGGCAGCTTCCTCATCGGACAGATCTACGACCGTGTCGGCTGGACTGCATGCGTGGCTGTGCTTGCTGCGGTTCTTGCCGGTGCGATCGCGATCGCGCGCGTGCTGCGAACGCCCAAGGCCTGAGACCTGAAATCGAAACTCAGTTATCCAACCAAGGAGACCGACATGACCAACCAACTCAAAACTCTGTTCGCAGGCGCCGCGATGCTGGTGGCGGTTGCCCTCCCGGCCGCCGCGTCGGACGGCGTCGTCACCGTAAAGAGCGACTACTCAGTCGCCGAAACTGTCGCCCGCATCAAGAAGGATGTGCTCAAGAAAGGCATCAAGTTCTTCGGCGTTATCGACCAGGCACAGCTTGGCAAGAATGCCGGCAACGACGTCAGGCCGTCACGGCTCGTCATGTTCGGCAATCCGGCGCTCGGCACGACCTTCATCACATCCAACCCCGAGGCCGGGCTCGACTGGCCCGTGCGCGTGCTGGTCTACCAGACTGCCGACGGTTCGGTTTACGCCGCCTACAGCGATTTCGACTGGATCGCCAAGCGGCATGGCATCACGGATCGACCCGCACAGTTCAAGATGGCGACCGAGGTCATTCAGTCGGTGACCTCAACCGTCAAGAAAAACTGACGGACGGGAACGTAGCCGGATATCCGGTGGCTTAGGCATGCGAGGCATGCTGCCCGGCGAACCTACTCGGCGGCGGACAACGCCTTAACCCGCTCGCCGAACCACTTCTTCTGCGTGGCCTCGCGCACCAATGCGCCGACCGCGGGCGAATGCCTGCGGCCGCGCACTGTGACGAGATTGACCTCTCGCCAGAATTCCGGCTCCGTGATCGGCAAAGGCACCACGCCAGGATGCTTGACGGTATGCTCGGGCATGAATCCGAACCCAAGCCCTGCGGCGATCATCGCCAATGTCCAGTCGTCGCGATCGCTCCAGTAAACCGGACTGACTGTGACGCCCTGCTCGGCAAGGATGGCATCCGCGTAACCCGCGAACTCGCAATTGTTGCGGTGAATGTAGCTTTCGTTGCTCATATCCTTCACCCGCACAACGCGCTGGTTGGCTAGGCGATGGGCCAGGTGGACAGCCATAACCATCTGCTCCTGGAAAAGCGGCAGGGAGTGCACTTCCTCGTCGGGAACGTCTGAAGGCAAGGCATATATGGCCGCCTCGAGTTCGCCCTCGAGCAGCCTTTTCCTGAGGCTCACCGCGTCCGCGTCGCAAAGATGCAATTCGACGCCAGGGTGATGCGCGCGAACGGCCGCGATGAGCTCTATGATCTCGTCCGGAGCGATCGTACTCATGATGCCGACCTTGAGCGGCATCTTCTTCAGGGTCACATATTGCTCGGCAATCTGCTTTGCCTGGCGAGAGTTCTCGAAAACGCCTTCGAGATAGGTCTCGACCATGCGGCCGAGCTCGGTGAGGTGAGTGAATCGGCGCTCACGGTGGAAAAGCGGTCCGCCGAATTCATCTTCCAGAAGTTTGATGGCGCGCGACAGCGCCGGCTGCGTGACATTGCACTGCTCGGCCGCCCTTGTGAAATTCAGCTCCTTGGCGACGGCCAAGAAGTATCGGACCTGGCTGATCTCCACTGCACGCTCCCCTCAATGGACGCGCATACGGCACCGCCCGCGTTTGCGGCGCAATCTTACTAGCTGCCGCTACGTCAAACAACCCGACCGGTCGTTCGACATCCAGTGGCCTGAAGCCAACGATCTGACCGTCAGCTATCGAATCCATGTCTCAACGGCATTTCCGCAGCTTGCAGCGGTTCAGCATACTAATCGTGAGATCCAGAGCCGGCGCGCGCGGCCATCGCTCATAGCGGCTCAACCAGAAGGACAAGACGATGCTCAAAGGCAAGACAGCGCTCATCACCGGTTCGACCAGCGGCATCGGGCAAGGCATTGCCGAAGCCTTCGCGGCCACGGGCTGCAACATCGTCCTCAACGGCTTTGGCGACGTCGCCGAGATCGAACGGCTGCGGGCCAGGCTCGCCGCCGATCATCAGGTTGCCGTTCGATACGACGATGCCGACATGAGCAAGGGCGACGCAATCACCTCGATGATGGACAAGGCCATCGCCGAGTTCGGCGCCGTCGACATACTGGTCAACAATGCCGGCATTCAGCATGTCGCGCCGATCGATGACTTCCCGATCGAGAAATGGGAAGCGGTCGTGGCGATTGATCTCATGTCTTCGTTCTATACGATCCGGCGCGCGTTGCAGGCGATGAAGGCGCGCAAATGGGGTCGCATCATCAATGTGGCCTCGGCGCACGCGCTCGTCGCATCTCCCTATAAGTCGGCCTATGTCGCAGCCAAGCACGGTGTCGCCGGCCTGACCAAAACGGTAGCCCTGGAGGTTGCCGAGCAAGGCATCACGGTCAACGCCGTTTGCCCCGGCTATGTGCTCACGCCGCTTGTCAAGAAGCAGATACCCGACACGGCCAAGGCCCGTGGGATCACTGAGCAGCAGGTGATCAACGATGTTCTCTTGGCCGCGCAGCCCACCAAGCAGTTCGTCACCGTCGAGCAGGTTGCTGCGCTCTGCCTGTTCCTAGCGTCGGACGACGCGGCCTCTATCACCGGCGCGGTGATGCCGATCGAAGGCGGTTGGACCGCTCACTAGACCTGCAGGAGGAGCGAACGCCATGAACAAGATCACGCAAAACCTGTCGGTCCCGCAAGCGGAACCGGCGACAGCCCATCAGGACGACGTCAAGCGTCAGACCGTCCTTGTCCTTCAAGGCGGCGGCGCGCTCGGCGCCTATCAGGCCGGTGTCTATCAGGCGCTGGTGGAGGGCAGCATCGAACCGGATTGGGTCATAGGCACGTCCATCGGCGCCATCAATGCCGCGCTGATCGCGGGGAACAAGCCCGGCGATCGTCTGCCCAGGCTTCAGGAATTCTGGGATGGCGTCAGCCGGAGCAGTCCATTCGATGAATTTTTCCGAATGATGGTTCCGAGCAACATCTTTGCCAATATGGGCACGCTGATGCGCGGCATCCCCGGGTTCTTCGAACCAAACCTGAGCGCCATGTTTGGAGTGAACCGCGAGGTCGGTGTCGAGAGCGCGTCCTATTACACCACGGACCCGCTCAAAAGGACGCTGAACGATCTGGTCGATTTTGACTACCTCAACGGTCGCCACACGCGGCTGACGGTCGGCGCGGTCAACGTCAACACCAGCGAACTCAAATACTTCGATACGCGCGAGATGATCCTGGCGGCGGCGCATATCATGGCGTCAGGCGCCTTGCCGCCGGCGTTTCCGGCGGTCTGCATCGACGGCGAGCCGTATTGGGACGGCGGCATCTATTCAAACACGCCGATCGAGGTGGTGCTCGATGCGCGACCGCGGCGAGACGCGCTGATCTTTGCCGTCAACATGTGGCAGCCGCGCGCCACCGAGCCGAAATCGATCTGGCAGGTCATGGGGCGGCAGAAGGATCTTCAATACGCCAGCCGCGGTCGGAACCACGTTGCACGGCAGGAGCAACTGCATCGGTTACGGCATGTCGTGCGCGAAATGGGAAGGCTCGTGCCCGAGGAGCGTCGCGAGGATCCGATGTTCAAAGAACTCGCCTCCTATGGCTGCCCGTCGGTGATGCACCTCGTCCGCCTGCTTTCGCCGCGACTGGACGGCGAGGACCACACCAAGGACATCGACTTCACGCGTTCGGGCATCCGCACCCGCTGGCAGGCAGGATACGAGCACGGGCAGCGCGTCCTCGCGGACAAACCGTGGGAGTGCGAGGTCGACATGCTGCAGGGCATCGTCATCCACGAATCCCAAGAGTGACCGAGAAAAACGCGTCCTGGAAGGCGGCGGAGCACACCAATGCAGATCATCACCCCCGGCATGCGGTTGATTCCGGAAGCCGTGCTTGCCAACGACGCGGCGCTCTTCCGCACGATCCCGGAGACTCCCTCGCACGCGGACAAGTCACTGCATCGCGTGGTCATTGTGGGCGGCGGCGCGGGTGGCCTGGAACTGGCGACGCGCCTCGGCCGCAAGTTCGGCAACCGGCGGCTTTCCGTCACGCTTGTCGACCGAAACCGCACTCATATCTGGAAGCCGCTTCTGCATGAGGTGGCATCCGGCGCCTTGAGCGCGTCGCACGACGCGGTGGAATACATCGCCCATGCCAGCCGCCACGGCTACCGATACCGCATTGGCGAGGTTGTCGGCCTCGATCGTGCCAAGCGCCAAGTCTTCGTCGCGCCTAGCTTCGACGATGACGGTCGCCAGATCATCCCGCCACGTGTTCTTGGCTACGACACGCTGGTCATGGCCGTCGGCAGCGTCAGCAATGATTTCGGCACGCCGGGCGCCGCGCGCCACGCCATTTCGCTCGACACCGCTGAGCAGGCCGCCCGGTTCAACAAGCGGATGATCGACGCATGCCTGCGCGCCAATGCGCAATATGAGCAGCTGTCGCCTGGCCAACTCCATTGCGTCATCGTCGGCGCCGGCGCCACCGGTGTCGAACTGGCGGCGGAACTGCACAAGTCGATGCGGGAGATTGCGTCGCACAATCTCGACAACATCGATTTCGAAAGGCTGATCCGCATCACCATCATCGAAGCCGGGCCGCGGATCCTGCCCGCGCTGCCCGAGCAGATGGCGCGCGCAACGGCACGTTTGCTGATCAAGCTGGGCGTCCAGATACGATGCGGGATCAGAGTCACCGAAGTGACTGAAGACGGTATCCAACTTGTCGAGAAGCTCTTTATGCCTGCCGAATTGGTCGTCTGGGCCGCCGGCATCAAGGCGCCGGAGTTCCTGCAGAGCCTCGATGGTCTCGAAACCGACCGCATCAACCGCCTGATCGTCGACGAAACCTTGCGGGCGGCCGGAGACGAGAATGTTTTCGCGATTGGTGACTGCGCGAACTGCATTCTGCCAGGCGAAGAAACCGCCTTGCCGCCGCGAGCCCAGACGGCCCACCAGCAGGCAGACCACATGGCCAAGGTGATTGCGGCGCGTCTCGCGGGGAATGCAGCGCCGGCTTATCGCTACCGCGACTACGGTTCCCTGGTCTCGCTGGCCGACTACGGTGCGTTCGGCAGCCTGATCGGAGGGCTGAAGATCGAAGGTCTCGTTGCGAGGCTCCTCTATCGCTCGCTGCACAAGATGCACCTCAAGGCGGTGCACGGACTGGCGAAGACCATGCTGGCTTCGATCGGCGAGATGATCGTCAGGCGCGCCAGACCGCGGATCAAGCTTCATTAGTGCGTTTCACCGTTTCACGGAAACGGCGAAACGCCCTATCTCCTTGTTTTTGCGCAATTCCGGACGGAAAACCGCTCACACTTTTCCTGGAATTGCTCTAGCGCGGCGGAGGCGGTGCGATGGAAAAGTATGACGTCGTGATCCTGGGCGGTGGCAATGCCGGAATGGGCGTCACGGTCGCGACGCGTGCCGCCGGACTTTCCGTTGCCATGATCGAGGCTCGCGATCTCGGCGGCACCTGTCCCAATCGCGGCTGCACGCCGAAGAAGGTGCTGGTCGCGGCGGCCCACGCGCTCGACGAGATCGCAAGGGCCGGCGCTCATGCAATCAAGGTCGAACCGCCGAGGCCCGATTGGCGCGCCTTGATCGAGCGGGAAAAGGACATCATCAGGGACATCCCATCCCGACTGTCCGGATTGATGGCCAAGCGAGGCGTCGATGTCATCCACGGCGAGGCCGCATTCGTCGCCAGCAATGTCGTCCGCGTCGGCACCCGAGAGCTCGAGGCCAAAAACATCGTCATTGCCACCGGCTCGAAGCCGCGCCCGCTGTCGATCCCGGGGTCGGAATTTCTGACCACGTCCGACGATGTTCTGAGCGATCCTGTGTTGCCTCGCGCTGTGGTGTTCATCGGCGGCGGCGTTATTGCCTTCGAACTGGGTCACGTCTATGCGCGCGCTGGCGTGGAGGTCACCATCCTCGAGGCGCTGCCGCAACTCCTTGGAGGCTTCGACGAGGATGCCGTTGCCCAAATCCGTGCCGAGAGCGAGCGGCTGGGCATCAGGGCCCATACGAAGGCTTGGGTCAAAAAGATCGAAGATGCCGACGGGCGACTGCGGGTGAGCTTTGCGAAGGATGGCGCCGAATGCAGGATTGACGCTGATCGGGCCGTCAATTGCGCGGGGCGCGTGGCCAATGTCGAGGGCCTCGATCTTGGGGCGGGTGTCGTCGTGCATCGCGAAGGCCGCATCGAAATCGACGAGCACCTGCGCTCGCGTTCCAATCCAGACGTCTATGTCTGCGGCGATGCCGTATGGAACTCTCCGCAACTTTCGCCGGTGGCGACCTATGAAGGCGGGATCGTCGGCCGCAATATCGTCGATGGCCCGAAGCATCGGCCGGATTACAGTCACATACCTGCGTCTCTCTACAGCATTCCGGCTGTGGCGGCCCTCGGTTTGACCGAGGCCCAGGCGAGGGAACGTGGCTTCAACATCAATGTCCACCTGAACGACATGCAGGGATGGCTCTCTGCCAGGACCTACGCTGAGCCGGTCGCATGGTCGAAGATCATAGTCGAGGAAACGACCGACAGGATCCTTGGGGCTCACGTGGTCGGCCATGCCGGCGAAGAGCTGATCCACATCTTTGCGCTCGCGATGACGCACGGCATCACGGCACGGGAGCTATCTGAAATGATCTGCGCTTTCCCGACCTTCACAGCGGATATCAGGAACATGATGTAACGCGTCGGCCCAGGCCGGCGAACTAGGACACAGACCTGGCATGTGTCGATGCACGCAGGGCATCGAAACCATGCAGGAAAAACATGGCGATTGCCGAGGGGTTACGGTGTTAGGCTGTGCGGGACGTGTGAAAGTGCAGACATGGCCGCCGACGACCAGGCAATGACATTCGAGCAGTCCGTCCAGGCAGCCATCGAGCTGGATGCGCCTCTCAATGAGCGGCTGGGGGTGATTGCCGCGGCTGTTCGCCGCCTAAACTCGGAATTCGCTGACGCCGTGGAGCGACTGGTGGACCGCCTCGAGAAGCAAGGCGCCGGCACAATGGCGCCGACTGCGGGCGAAGCCATGCCTGGTTTCCTGCTGCCTGACGACGATGGCAGGCTCGTCAGCCTCGCGGAAATCCTGGCAAAGGGACCAGCCATCATCACCTTTCAGCGCGGCCACTGGTGCCCTTATTGCCGCTTGAACGCTATCGGGATTGTCGAAGTGCAGCGCGAGATCGCGGAGTTGGGCGGACAGGTGATTGCGATCATGCCGGAGCGACGCAAATTCGCCAAGGCTATGAAGGCCTTGGTCGGAGCACAGTTCCCGTTCCTGATCGACATGGACAACGGGTATGCGTTGTCGCTCAACCTCGCGATCTGGGTCGGCGCCGAAATGGAGCGGCTTATGGGACTGGGGCTCGACATCCCTAACTATCAGGGCAACAGCAGCTGGTTTATGCCCATTCCAGCCACCTTCATCGTCGGAACGAACGGGATCATTACGGATCGCTTCGTCGATCCGGACTACCGCCGCCGCATGGACATCGACGACCTGATCGCGGCGCTCAGGCGGGCTCGCTGACGCCGAAGGACGACCAGTCGGCCGCCCTCAGCAGATTCAGCAGCGTTGTCGCGACCGGCGCGCGCTGCCGGCCGGCAACCGCATAAACCGAAACGATCCTCGAGACATCCAGATCGCGAAGTTTGAGCCGGCGGGTGGTCGGGGATCGAGGCGCCGTAAGCGAGACAAAGCCCACTCCGGCGTTGGCTTCAAGCAGCGCCAGAAGATCCTGGTCGGTCTCGACTTCATGCGCGGTCCGGGGCATATACCCCTTGGCGGAAAGACAACGTGCGAGTTCCTCGCTCGTCTCCCAATCGATCCGGCTGAGCACGGGTTCGGCGGCAAGCTGCGCCAGCGCGACATCAGCCTCGTTTCGCCGGGCGAGCGGGTGATCTGAATTCACGGCGAGTTCGATCCCTTCCTGGAACAGCGGCCATATGTCCAAGCGATCCCAGGCCTGTCCGAGCGGACCGGCAATCGCCAACTCCACTTCACCGCCTTTCAGCGCCTCCACCACGGCCGCTGGTGAGCCCCGGTGGATCTTGAGATGCACGCCCGGGTAGGCCCGGAAGAGTTCGGTGAACGGCGAAACCAGAAGCGCGATGTTGACACTGTTAGAAATGGTGACGTTGAGTGGCGCGACGTCACTGCTTTGCACAGCCTTGGCCAATGACTTGGCGGAAGTGGCTGCATCATAGCACTGTTGCAGCAACGGCAGCATGCGGCGCCCGAGTTCCGTCAGGTGCGAGTGCTGACGCTCGCGCCGCAGGAGTTCTCCACCCAGTTCCTCTTCAAGCGTCTTGATCGCGCGCGTAAGAGCCGGCTGAGTGACGTTGCATTCCTCGGCCGCCCTGGTGAAATTCAACGTGTTGGACAGGGCCAAGAAATAGCGGACCTGCTGCATCTCCATGAACTTTCGCCCCCTCAGCGAAATGGTTTATCAGCGATGGCGCATATTGCGAGACTAACCCAATTGATCGCATTGGGCAAAGTGGCCTGCCACGAGGTTGCAGGAAGGTGGCTAAGGCCAGACAGGCGGCGTACACGGTTGGTGCCTCGACGCGCGGCGATATCCCTTTGGGGCGGAAATGGCAAAGCGAAAGGCACCGTCAGCGGCTGAACCGGCTATGTCGGCTTACGTTCCGATCGAATGAGCAATATGAGGCGCAAGGCAGACACGCCTTTGTGCACGCCGTTCTACGCCGCAGCACTCGCGCCGTTCGAAAGCACTGTACTTGATCCGGAATATGGGCGCAGATCGCGTCTGCCAGATCGGAGATGGAGATTCTCAGTCGAGCAGGAGTCAGATATGGACACGAGGCAACTCATACGGCAGCTAAAAATCGCCGCCGAAACTACGCTATTGCCGCCGTTCCCTCTACTCCCACTCGATTGCTCAAACAGCATACAACCCATTGAAATTACTGGAAAATACTTCTTACCGCCGTCCAAACACAGGCATCAAGACCGTCAAAAAATTACGCTTTTGATTTTAAAGGGAAAATTGCCACAAAAAAAATTTTTGCGGTTTCACCAGCTATCGCGGCCAATCGGTCAACTTTTCCCACTTTGTGGTTTTCGACCCCGCCACAGCTGATCTCGAAAAGTACCGTCCGCGCTCCAGATAGCTGCACTTTTTCGCCGCAAGATCAACTACCATAGACAGCCCGGACGACGGTGGCGCGCGGTGCACGCACGCGGCCGCACTTGGGGCCCGCTGATCTTCCAGGACCTGTTCAAGAAGGAGCAGTAACGGATTTACTATCCACTGTCAGATGTGCGGCTTGCTCGAGCCCTCCATGAAAGATCCACGCGGGCTAAGTCAAATCCGAGGTCTGGAAGCGAAGACCGCTTACTGGTTCGTGGCGTTGCGATAGATGTCGAGCACGCGTGTCACGCTGCCGAGCAGAAGCCCATGCGCGGTCGGTCTGATGCGGCCCGCGCCGACGTCGACATCGAGATGGCCAATAAATTGGCTGATCAGCGGGCGGGGAATCTCCGTGTCGCCAAGCGCGGCCAGCACCGCTCGCATTGCGCGCTGCGCTTCCGGCGTCAGCCAGTAGTAACGGATGCGGTCGCTGAAGGAGAAATGCCGCTGCAGGCGTTGCTCGTTCGATGTGCCGGAATAGTAGTTGCGCCAGTTCTCGGGCGAGGCGAGCATCACCCGCTCCATCGCCGCCTGCAGGTTTTCCCGGGACGGGTCGGGAACCATCTGATCGGCGATCAGACTGAGGCCGTAGAGCGCCTCGCGTAGCGCGAAGGTCAGCCATGGGCCGACTTTGAGGATGGCGAAACCGTCACGCACCAGCATGCCCAGCGCTTCCGCCGGCTGGTAGTCGGTCGAGTGCGCTTCGAAAACGAATTGCGGCATGCGTTCCAGCACAACGACCAACTCGATCGCCTTCTCCGGCGCATAGGCAATGATATCGGCATTGCCGAATTCGACACCGGGCTGGACGACGACGCCGAGGACCCGGTCAAAGGCCTCGTCGAGCCCAACGCTTGCAAAGGCCTGGCGGTGGAGCTCGACGGAACGGAGTGCGTCGGCCGGCTCGGTCACTTGCATATGCTCGAGCGGCTCCAGGGCACCGCCGGGGACCGGCACCTCGGTACCGATGATGTAGACGGGTTTCTCACCGCCGGTACGCGCGACGGCCGCCTCGGCGACCTTGGCAAGCTCAGCCGCGCGGGCGGCAATCGTCTCGTCGGGGAGCGGCACCGGATCGTCGGCGCAGGCCATGCTGGTGTCGAGATGCAGCTTGGTGAAGCCGGCGGCCGCATAGGCGTCGATCATCGCGGCCGCTTTCCGCATCGCCTCGGCAGCGGCGTCATGCTTCCAGGGATTGGGTCCAAGATGGTCACCGCCGAGGATCAGGCGATCGAGGGGAAGACCAGCCCTTCTGGCATGCGTTTCGACGAGGCCGCGAAAGGCGGCCGGCGTCATGCCGGTGTAGCCGCCCTCGTGGTTGACCTGGTTGCAGGTTGCCTCGATCAGCACATCGGCGCCATGCGCCGCGCCATGGCGGAACGCCGCCTCGATCACCAGCGGATGCGCCGAGCAGATCGAGGCGATGCCTCCCTTGCCGCCCGCTCGCCAAGGTGACGAAACAACCTCGGAGACAAACACTATGAGCCTTCACGCCAAAGTGCAGTCGATCCTTGACAGCGAAGTCATCTGGGACGCGCATTCCGGTTTCATGCCGGACGCGGCCGCGGATCTGAACAATTTGCAGATCTGGCGCGACGCCGGGGTCGACTACCTCTCCATCGATGTCGGGTTCGATCTGCTGCCTTGGGAGAAGACGGTGGCCACGCTCGCCTGTTTCCGGCGCTGGATCCTGGCGCGTCCCGCCGACTACGCGCTAGTCGCGTCGGCGGACGAAATTCTCGCCGCGAAAGCGCAAGGCAAACTGGCGGTCACCTTTGACATCGAAGGCATGAACGCCCTGAACGGCCGAGTTGAAATGGTCGAATTCTACCATCGCCTCGGCGTGCGCCAGATGCTCTTCGCCTATAACCGCAACAACCTTGCCGGCGGCGGATGCCATGACGACGACACAGGTCTCACAGCGTTCGGCCGTCAGGTGATCGCTGAGATGAACCGTCTCGGTCTGTTTGTGGATGTGAGCCATACCGGGTATCGCACCACCATGGACGCGATGGAATACACGGATCGACCGGTCATCTTCTCCCACTCCAATCCCAAGGCGCTCTGCGCCCATGGCCGCAACATTACGGACGAGCAGATCAAAGCCTGCGCCCGCACGGGCGGCATTGTCGGGGTCGTTGGGCTCAATCGCTTCCTTGGCGGGGAGCGGACGGATTCCGAGCGGCTGGCCGATCACGTGGAGTATCTGGTGGACCTCGCTGGCCCGCGCCACGTCGGCATCGGCTTGGACTATGCTTTCCCGGTTGAGATCGATGGCATCGATGACATGATCGCCAGCAATCCGCATTATTGGCCGAAGAGCGAATATCCCGCAGGCAAATCAACGTATTCCATGCCGAGCCAAATGGCGGAATTGATTGAAATCCTGCTGCGCCGCGGTCAACCCGAACAAACTGTCCGTTATCTGATGGGTGGCAACTTCATGCGCCTTGCCCGAGAGATCTGGAGATGACCATTAGAACGTCGTCACGATTAGGGTGAACCTTTCGCCGGCAGCATGTGCGGATCGGTTCGGATGCCTTGGATGGGTTGGCGGGATGCCTAACGGAAGACGCGGCTGAAATATCCCACATTTTGGAAGCCGCATCGTTAGGCGATATCGCCTATGGCAAGTCGCTGCCTTCCAGCAGCGACGTGTCGTAGCGCACCCCGAGCGCCAGATAGACGGCCATCGGGCTGGTGCCGAGTTCTGTTGCGAAAAGACGCTCGAACAGACGTCGCGAGCGATTCAGTCGACTCGCGATCTCGGCGACCGACACCTTTCCTGGAGAATTGCTTTCCATCAGCAGCAGCGCCCGGTCCGGCGATGAAGGGGGTGTTACAGACTTCCTTGTTTCGCATGCAGGACCTGGCGCCCCCGCCGGGGCGGTGGCGACCCGGAGCCACAGACCGTCTCGGCAGCTCCGGCGAGCGGCTGACATCATTCGCAACGGACCGTGACTGTTCCCTGATAGTTGCCTGCCGGGAAGATGCCCGCGGTTTTGGCAGCAGTGAGATCAACCTGGATGGGATGGGTTCCGTTGGTGATCCGCTGCGGCGAACTGCCCGGAATGTCGAGCCCCGAGCCGTCGAGGCGGAAGACGGTTGCGAAGGTGACGTTGGTGTCGCCGCCGCTCGGCGCAGAGCCAAAGGCGACTGGCGCCGGCGCCGAGACGGAATAGCAGTCGAGCAGGTCGAGCGCAGTGCATAGCAGGGAATCGGCCGTGATGGTTGCGGTAGCGCTTGATCCGCCAGCCTGCTTGGAGCCGAAGATGTTGATCGCGGGGTTTGCCGTCATCGTGCCCGAAGCCCCGATCATGATCATGCAGGTGCCGACGATTGCTGCGCGCGCAGGCAAGCAGAAAGCGGCGAGCGCGACCACGGCAAGCAGCGCGGGGCTATTTCCTCTTCTTTTTCTTTTCATTGCCGTTCGTGCCCCTGATGCTCCAGCCTTCGTTGGCCCAACCGGCCGATGTGCCTTGGGGAACTGTGGCAGCCGCGCTCGTCGTACTCGCGGTCTGGCCGCCGTCGGCCAGTCCCATTTTCAGAAGCTTCAATTCAAGTTGCAGGCGTTCGACCTCGAGCTCGTAAAGGCGGCTGCAATCGACGCGTTTCGGCGTCCGTCCGATCGGTACCACGACCCGGCCGTATGTGGCGACGTCCCTGTTCGACTGGCTGTTGTCATTGCCCCGGACGACGCCGACATCCAAATAGGCGCCGCTGCCTGACACGGCCGAGCGGCAGGTCGTGCCATCGCTGGCATGAACCTCGTCCTGGCCCTGCGGCAGGCTGACGCCGGGCAAGGTGAAGCCCGTCTGGTTCTGGTTCAGGTTCAGGATATCCTCGGCAAACCCCTGTCCTACGACCGCCAAGACGGCCAGCAGCGAAAGGGTCAGAAGCTGCGATGCCCGAAGAACTTTCCGCATATCTGTGCCCTTATCTGCGTCTGCTCGCCCGGAAAAGGGATACTCTCTGTACAGATACGCACTTTACGCTCGGTCGCACCGTCGAATGGAACGACCACGAGAACCGGACGCGACGCTTGGCCCGCCAGAAGAAAGGCTTTCGGCGAAATCTCGGCCGGGATCGGCTGGAAGTTCTGGTCATAAACGTGGACCTCGACCCGAATCCGCTTGTCATAGGGGTTGCCCGGGAAGACCCGCACGGCAAATGCATCGGTGAAGGATTTCACCTCGCCGCGCATGGGCGTCATCGATTGGGCCGTCGCGGCAGGAGGGAGCCCAACGATGATTGCAGCTGTGAGTATCCAGTTTTTCAACGACCGCTCCATCGGCATGGCTATTCGCACCTCAGGGTGACGGTTGCCTGATAGGCGCCGGCCGAGAACCGGTCGGTACCGCCCTTGGTGCCAGCGAGATTGACCGCGACCGTCGATGTGCCAGGCACGGTGAGTGCCGTCGCAGTGCCCGTTTCAGCGATCGTCTGCGCCCCCGTGGCAGCGAATGTCGGCGTCCAGGTCGTGGTGCTGGTGTCACCGGCCGGCACCGCGGTCGAGGTCACCGGATCAACGCTCAGCGAAACGCCGCCCGTGGTGTCGACCTGGACGCTGCCTGCAGCACCACCGGCGTTGTGCGAGCTCAACGATTGCAGGTTGCTGCCGACCGTCATCGTGCCGTTGGAGTTGACGGTCAACGTGCAGGTCGCAGTGATGGTGCCATTGAACAGCACATTCCCGGTGGCGGCCGATGCCCTCTCGCCAGCGCATGCTGCCAGCAGGGCCAAAGCCATCGCGGCGCGAAGCAAGTTCATCGAACCCCCTTGTTGAGCCGGACGGTGCGTCTCGATCTCAGGGTTATCATCCCTTATCATGGTTAATTTAGCGTTAAACGAACAAGCAATGACTAATAACTGGACTGCCAAAACCAGAAGTTGTCGCCGGTTGCAGTTTCTTAACAAATGAGGTGTTGGGAGTTATACTTGTTGATAGAGCAACCTGCGGTTTTTGGCAGCCCGTCTGCGTGCGGATGCGACCTTCCAGCATAGCCAGATCTGATCGAATGGTCCCGCTGTTCACAGCGGGCCGAACACGACATAGTCGACGCCATCAGAGATTTCGTCGCCGGAGATCGCGTCCCAGTAGAATTTGCGATAGCGTCGTTAATTGCACGCCAGAGAATGCCGCAGATCCTCCTTGCCCTTGGAATCGATGTATCGCCGGAAATTGGTGAATCTCAGGCCTTTCAGGTGGCGCCCGCAGCCGCCTTCGGATTGTAGGACGAGCGAAAACGCCAGCGCGAAATTGCCGTCCCGGAGGGACCTCTCGACTATGTGGTTGCTTGTTCCTATCCGGCGGCCGGAACTTGTATTGGCGATCGCAAATACATCGTTGCCGATTTCTGGGCTGGAAGCAGCGAAGCTTGGCCTCTGGCCACTTGTACAGCGGAATGGATTTCCCTAGTGCTGCGCATGCATCACTGGGGGACGTTCTGCGTGTCGAAACTGACGAAATTGCTGCGCGCCATGGGAGTTATGCAGCCGAGGCCGTACAGGATACCGCCGGGTGTTAGTGTCGGACGCTACTCATACGGATACGCCGGGACCACGATCAAATTTTCCTCAGAGACCGCGCCTCTGAGCCTCGGCGCCTTTTGCTCGATAGCCGACAGAGTGGTGATCATGTGCAGGGGCGAGCATAAAACAGGTTGCGCCACAACTTACCCGATTTATGCAAATGTGCTTGGAACACCCGAGCCGATCGAAAACGGCGGCAAAAAGACTGGGGTTACGATCGGCAACGATGTCTGGATCGGACACGACGCAATCATCACATCTGGCGTAACCATTGGTGACGGCGCCGTCGTGGGAGCGAATGCCGTCGTGACAAAAGACGTTCCGCCCTATGCAATTGTCGGAGGCGTGCCTGCGAAAATCATCCGGTATCGCTTCGCTCCGGAAGTCATCTCGAAGTTGCTCGCTATACGATGGTGGGACTGGGATGATGACAAAATCAAGTCCGAGGCCGGCTCATTGACCGGGCCGATTGAAGACTTTGTGCGCCGCCACTTCATAGAGCAGCCGCAGCCATAAAGATTGGTCGATCTCCGCGGCTGTGACGCCGAGCGCCACAAAGCTGCTGAGTCCGTCGCCTTCTGCATCAGGCTCTTGCGGCTCGATCCCGATCTTCCTTTTGCGACCCGACTGCGGTGGGTTTTTGGTGCCAGCCCCCGCTGGTCAAGAAAATCATGCACGACCTTACGGCAAGCGGTGATGCCGCCATAGTCGTCCACGATGACATGCTGCCCGGGGAAACCTTGTCGTAAAGGGCGGTGAGCGCGTCCATGGTCGACTCGTACATGTCGCCATCCAGACGGATCAGCGCGAAACGCTCATTGTCCAGCTTTCCCAATGGGTCTTTGAAAAGCCCTTCGCGAACTGCACTTGCGAGTCGGCGCAGACCATAAGCGGCAAAATTGCGCTTCACGTCATCCAAGGAAACAGCCAATTCGTCAAACGTTGAGAGTTTGTCACGCTTGTCTGCCGGATATTGTTTCCATTGGGGGGCGGCAATCCTTCAAATGAATCGGCTACGACCACCTTGCGTTCACTCTGCCCGTGGGCTGCCGGTATAGCGCGCATGTAGATGCAGGCTCCGCCGCGCCAGACGCCGGTCTAGATCAAATCGCCAGGAATTGGATGACGGCCTCAACCAACATTCTGATGTTCTTTAACCTCTCGGCCCGGAGCATCGTATGCGCGCGCGGCGACCAACCAAAAACCCCTCGCTTCGTCAGCAAAGGATGTCGTAGTCTCTGCCGAAACGCGTGGACTTTCTCTGGATCCGGCAGCGCCTGAAGGAGATCGACGCTCGGATCAATCTCCATTTCCTCGCCATTTCGGCGAGTTCAGCCAAGGTCGGGTTCGGTGAGCGGACCCGGAAATAGAAGCGGATATTACTTTGGCTACAAGACCAGACCGAGTAGGGAGCGAATGAAAACCTTCCGGCGTCACCTTCGAGACAGATGTGCCCAGAGCATGTCAAAAGGGCTGCTACGAAACAGAATGGGCGCATGGAATCTCCCAGTGGATTTTTTGAGTCCCCTGCGCTATATGACCATCTACATGGTCAGGAGCTTTGGACATGGATGCGATCAATCTGGCGGATGCAAAGGCCCATCTGAGCGAACTGGTTGACCGAGTTGAGGCTGGGGATTCGATCGACATCACCCGGCGCGGCAAGCCGGTCGCGCGCCTAACTGCGGTGGCCAGGCCACGCATGCGGATCGATGCGACCCTGCTCCGATCCCTGACGGCAAGCATGCCGGTGCAGGCGGAGGGTGCCGTCGATCTGGTACGGTCGATGCGAGATGGCGATCGCTACTGATGCTCTATCTGGACACGTCGCTGATCGTCGCGGCGCTCTCGAATGAAGCGATGACTCCGCGCGTCCAACTGTGGCTCGCGGAGCAGAATCCCGCTCAGCTTCTGATTAGCGATTGGACGATCACCGAGATGTCCTCTGCCATGGCGATCAAGCTACGAACCGGGCAGATCAATTTGGAGCAGCGCGCGGCAGCGCTGGCAATGTTCAACAAGTTGGTCGCCGAGAGCTTCACCGTGCGTTCGGTCACGAGCGGGCAGTTTCGAGCCGCGGCGAAGTTCATCGATCAGCATACGCTCGGGCTTCGTGCCGGCGACGCGTTGCATCTCGCGACTGCGTCGGAGCATGGCGCGACGGTGTACACCCTTGACCAACGGCTTGCCGCAGCCGCGCCGGTGCTTGGCGTGCCGACACAGCTGCTGGCATGATCAAGGCCCTCTCCTGCTCAATCGACCTTGCCTGGAGTGCGATGGCCAGTGACTGGACCAACGGCATCTTCCCGGGTTCGTAACGAAGAGATAGCATTCAAAGAGGGTCGACCTGACGGAGGCAAGAGCCTGCTGCATCGGCTGTCGCATGCAGCGGCACGCCGTAGCCAAGGTGCTTCGGGAGGAGCGCCATGTCCGAGCGGTGTATCGGTCTGCTCACGGGCGTAGCGCTGCTTGCGTGGGCGGGAAGAAGCCGGTCGATGCGGACGCGCCGGCGTGAGGTTTAAGCCATCAGCGCAACAGGCCTTCGCTCTCGAAATCCTCCCAGCCACGTAACTTGGAGTGAGATGCGTCGTCATCGCTATTGCTCAAATCTACAGCCACACGGCGGCTCTTTTGCGCCCGCCTCAGGACGGCCTTTGCGGCGGCTCGGCGCCGATTCTCGGTGGCTGTCGCCGCGTCTTCCTCGCGCCAGACGGTGACCAGATCGCGGTCAAGCACATCTTCGATCTGGCGTGGATCGAACACGTGGAAGGTGATTTTCCTAGCGCGCCCGCGCAGTTTGACCGTTCTTGTCCCAGCGCTGCGCAAACGGCCGTCCTTCAGCCAGCGTTGCCGCTCGCTTGTGGAGATCGTCAGGATGTCTTCGACTTCGCGCGGGATCACGGGCAGGTCTTCTATTCCCGTCATGGCCTCGGAGATAATCGCAGATGCCGCTTCAACATCAGCATCCGAGCCTTCCGGCAGCCGCAGCGTAAGCACCCTGGATTCGATGTGAAGCAGCTTTTTCAACGCCGTCGGGAGACGAGTGCGCATCTCGAGGAAAATGCCCCTCGCCCGCACCGACGATCCAAGCGTTGCCGCCGGCGAAAGCGGCCACTCTGCAACCAGCTTTTCATTTGGATCGACTTTTCGGCGCGCAGGCATGCCCTTTAACTAGTGTCTTCGTCAACGGACTCAACGCGAGCTGAGACCGCAGGCGCCAATTCTGTTGCTGGGCGCAGAGCGGGTCAGTTGCGTGCCGTCTCCAACAGCATCTGGAAGCACCCAAGTTGGCACGGGAAGTCATGGGCAAGATATCTCACCACCCTGGCGCTCTCCATCAGTCGGTTGACATAGCCCCTCGCCGCCACGAGCTCGAGGCTCCAGGCGCCACTGCGCTCGGCGGCATTCCGGAATCCCCTGCTCAACTCGGCGAACTCAACTTCCATAGCGGAAAACTGCTCGGGAGCGATGCCCGCGAAATGCTTCCTCGGGACCGATGGATTGGTTAGCTGTGACTGCGGTGTGAGTACGACAAACACCCTGGCGGTATTGAGCTTAACCCTTTCCAGCGCGATCATGGCCTCTACGATCTCGACCTGTCGACTCGGCAAAACCTGGCGTAGCAGCCCGAACATCTTAGGCGGTGCGACGCAGTCCTGCAGGAGGTGGAAAACCTCAGGGCAAATTCCTCCGAGAGGCTGCTGGCTGGTCTCGTTTTGGTTAAGCTTCCTTCCAGCAACCGAACCAGTTCGGCCCGCGATTCTATCCGCCAGCACCGCTGGCATGACGGTGAACCCCTCAGCCTTCAACAGGTCTCGAAAAGCGTCTAGCGCCAGCAGCTGCCGGAGCGCTTCAACGACGCTCTGCAGCCGCTCCCATGACGCATTCGCCTCGCGGATAACACTGCATTCGGTCGTTCAGATTCTTGTGGGTGACAAGAAATACGTATTTGTGCAGTGGGCCTGCGGGCTCGCGCAAATCGCCGGTCAGATGAATTGCGTGCCGATTGCTCTTCAGGATCGGAGAGGCTTGCGTCATCCGCCTCCCTCAATCGGCGCGCGTTTTGCCATGTCCACCAAAGGATCCAGCGACTGGAACAGGAAGGCGTCAAGGCGTACGCCGTTGTTAGGGGACAGCATGGGCGCAGCGCGCTCCGCCTCCCATGCCGGCACGATCAAAAAGTCGCGCACCGTGACATTGTCGGGCAACATCCTGATCAGCACCGAAATGTCGCCCCCGAGGAGCCGCCGTTTGTGGAATGGCCAGTGAGGATAGCCGTAAGTCGAGGGCCGGCAGCGGGCGATCCACACCGCGATGTTGAATTCCTTATTGACCGTCACAAGCTTGGCCTTGGAGTCGTAATGAGCCTGCCCGCCCGCCTGGCCGATGGCCGTTACAAGATCCTCAATGATCTCGAGCCGGCGCCGATGAAGCTGGGTGTTGACATTGAAATAGCGGTAATTCGCCGAGGCCTCGTATCCGACCAGGTGGTAAGCCGCCTGCAGGCTCCCGAAGCGATGAATGTAAAGGCTTCTCGGCGGACAGTCGGGCGCAGCGTTGATGATCGAGCCCGACAGCGATCCTCGCTCTTCCAGAAGCCTGGAAAGGCCTCCTGGTGGACGCATCAGGCAAGCCCAAAGCCATCCTCAAACGCCATGAGTGGAAGTCGCTGGCGACGGACCGCGTCGTGCTCGTGCCCGGCCCGGAATCAGAGATTGAAATCGTCCGCTGGATCTTCAAGCAGTTTGTAAAGGGCAAGCTGGAAGTCGAGATCGCCAGAGCGTTGAACCAGCGCGGCGTCCTCACGGACCTGGACCAGCCATGGACGATCGCTTCAGTGCGCTCGATACTCACCCACGAGAAATACATCGGCAACAATGTCTGGAACCGAACTTCCGAAAGGCTTCATCGCAACCGGGTGAAAAATCCTCCGAGCGCATGGATCCGCGCGGCGAACGTGTCGACGCCGCTCGTCAGCCGCAAGCTGTTCGAGCGTGCCCGAGCCGTCGCACAGGCGCGCGCCTCCCGCATCAGCAACGAGGAGATGCTGGTCGACGCCGAAAGCCATATCCGGCGTGCCCGCCTCCACGGAAACCCATTTTGACGACCCGAGTTTGACCGATGAAGGTTTTTTGCGAGAGCATGCGGCTCTATTCGGCAGCCATGCTGCGCTTGATGGCCTTCAGCACGTCCGATCCGACGCTGCCGTCATTTGCGAATTGCTCGGCGCAGAACTCGATCCGCACGCCGGCCCTTTGGCACCGGTATTCGTAGGAAGCGCTTTCATCGATGTTCTGGAAGCGGCCCCAACGGCTCACGTCGTAGACGACGACAGTTTCGAAATCGGCTTGCCCACTTTCGACATCCGCCAGCAGCCGCCGCAGAGCCGGGCGCCCTTCGATGTTGAGGCCGCTTCTGCCGGCATCCTCGTATGTGGCGACGATGTCGTAACCCATGAGAGCCGCGTACTCGCGGATCGCATCTCTCTGGTTTTCAATGGAGTAGGTCTGTCGCTCGGTGGACATTCGCAGATATTGAGCTGCACGGACCACCGCCCGCCTTACTTGAGGGGTGTTGCGAGCCGCTGAAACCTTGTCCATCGCTTCGCGCCGTCGTACGAATGGCTTGATCCAGCGACTTCGCCGCCTCAGGGCAGTGAGTTGGATTCGGCCCGATCCCATCCCGCGGCCTTGAAATAGGCCCGCCGGGGCGGTTGACAAGCTATGGAGATGGCATCCGCCGATACGTTGGGGTGATCCACAAAGAAAACAACAGCGACTTCGGGCTGTCCTTTCCCGATTTCCCGGGTGTCGTCACTGCCGGCCGGACAATCGCCGAAGTGCATCGGCTCGCCGAGAGTGCGCTCGCCTTTCATGTCGAGGGGCTCATAGAGGAAGGCGAACCCATTCCGGAGCCGACATCGCCTGAGCACGTAATAGCCGATAAGGACGCGCTCACCACTATCCAGGTACGTCTGAAGGCTCCAAGACAGTTAGCAGGCCGGCCGAGCTGAAAACTGCGTGTCTTTCCTCGTCCCAGGGCCTGTCCCTTCGCACTCCATGCAGCGCCTGCTCACGCCCGGAAAGCATGCTGATGCGTGCCCGCGGGGCAGCAATGTCCGTTAGAGCTTCGCCATCTGGGGCATTCGAACATTGTGCGGGTGCCGCCGCAGGTTTGGCACTCGTCCTCGGAAAACGCCACTTCCATGTTACCCAACCCGCCGGCGTTGCAATCGCGCCAAAGTGGACTTCGGCTGGCCCGCACCAGCCCGCTAGCAATTAAGGTTTGTCTAAAATAGCGGCGGCTTGCACCATCGTTATCCTGAAGGGCATCAACTCTGCTGCCTCGTTTCCATTTTGGCGACCATGCTGTTCAACAGCCGGGAAACCATGACTCAGTTCGTGAGCAGGCGCGCCGCCGTTCCGCCGCAATGCGAGCCCAGTTCGGCCAGGTACGCCCCTGTTTCTTTTGGTCTTTGGGGCTTCGAAGGAGTTCTGGAGATGATGATCAAGAAGATTTTCGTAGCGGTCCTTGTGACAGCTGCACTTGCCGGATGCGAGACACAAACCGAGGGCCAGCAGCGGGCCACCACCGGCGCGCTGATCGGCGGCGCTGGCGGCGCGCTTGTCGGACAGGCCATCGGCGGTAACACCAAGAGCACTGTGATCGGTGCGGCGAGCGGCGCACTGCTTGGCGCCGTCGTCGGCAGCGCCACCACCCCGCAGCGCCGCGGCGAGCAGCTCTGCCGCTATCAGGACCGCTACGGCCGTATCTACACCGCACCCTGCGACGACCGCTATTATAACGGCGATTATTGAGTTCAGGATGCTAAGGGAGCGGGTGCCCTTGGCGCCAGCTCCCCGTCTTTGCTCACTTCGCTACTGGCCGGAGGCAGCGGCAGTGCACTCGGGCTTTATCTCGTGTTTCAACTGCGGAACCTGCCATCCACCATGGCAGCGCCTCGTCGCGACCTGTTTTTTTGGCCAGCGGCATCTTCGTAACGGTCGCGGCGCGGCGCATCGTTACGGCCTCCAATTTCTCGCCGAGCGTATCCCTCTGCGAAGGAAAAATCATGGTCAGCCCCCATGGCTTGCATGAGCCCTGCCGATGAGATCGAACGGGCTGCCGAATGCCTGCTGCCCTACTGCGGCCCGGCTGCTGCCCCAAGGTCACCACGCCGCGATGTACCCAACCGGGTGACCGGTGTGTGTGTCCTTCGGCATCAAAGGTTCGCCATGTGGCGGTGGTCTTGCGACGTGGCACGACCGGCTTGGCATCGGCAGCTGCTATGGCGTCCATGGCGCGTTGCCCGTCATAGCCTTTGTCGGCCAGGACATGGCCCGTCTTCAGCCCTTCGAGCAGCCCCTCGATCTGGGTGATGTCATTGCGTTCGCCGCCGGTCAGGATGAAGCGGATCGGGTTGCCCAAAGCATCGGCTGCAGCGTGAACCTTGGTGCTAAGCCCTCCTTTGGAGCGTCCCAGCGCGTGAGCTTCAAACCGACTTTCGGATCGATCGCTTTTTTTGGGGCACCGGCACTGTGCTGGTGTGCACGCACGATGGTGCTGTCGACGAGGACGTATTCAAAGTCGGCGTCATCGTTCAAAGCACTGAAAAGCCTTTCCCAAACGCCGCTTCGACACCACCGGTGCTATCCGTTCCCAAACCGCGTCATTCAATTCCTGTCGGTCCATCCATGCTGACCTCCATCCAGCCAGCAGCTTGATGGGGTGGACGGCCCCCGACCCAGCGGCATCGCAATGTGCCAAGATGGCGTTGTCAAAGGACCATCAGAGGGAAGGAACCGTCCGCATGCAAGTTATCACGATCGGATTGGATATCGCCAAGAACGTCTTTCAAGTTCACGGCGTCGATAATGCAGGAAACGCGGTGCTCCGTCGAAAAGTTCGGCGCGATCAGCTTATTCCGTTGCTTCGCGATATGCAGCCGTGCCTCATCGGCATGGAGGCCTGCGCGACGGCGCACCATTGGGCGCGGGAGCTGATTGCACTCGGGCATGTGGTCAAGTTGATGCCGCCGGCTTACGTAAAGGCCTACGTCAAGCGCAACAAGAACGATGCGGCCGACGCGGAAGCGATCTGCGAGGCGGTGACGCGACCGACAATGCGGTTCGTGGCTGTCAAATCGGCGGATGCCCAGAGCATTCTGATGCTTCATCGGGCTCGCCACCTCTTGGTTCGGCAGCGCACAGCGCAAATCAGCGCGATGCGGGCGCATCTGGCCGAGTATGGCGTCGTCGCACCGAAGGGCCGGGCCCATGTCCGTGGTCTAATCGAAGCTCTTGACAAGGGCGATGGGCCGCTCCCCGCGATGGCGCGACAGGTTCTTATCCTCCTCGCCCGAACGATCGAAGGGCTTGGCGCACAAATCCGGAAGATCGAGATCGAGCTTCTGGCGTGGTATCGCACGAACCAGGTCTGCCGGCGGCTTTCAACCATTCCCGGAATCGGCTTCATCACGGCGACCGCCCTCGCTGCCACCGTCGTCGACGCAAAAGTCTTCCGCTCCGGTCGTCAATTCGCTGCTTGGCTCGGCCTTGTTCCAAAACAACATTCCTCCGGTGGCAAAGACAGAATGGGAGGAATCTCGAAGATGGGAGATCGCTATTTACGGCATCTCCTCGTCGTCGGCGCCACGGCGGTCATCCGATACACGCGGCGAAAAGCGACGACCGTCAGTACCTGGGCGAACCAGTTGCTCGAGCGTAAGCCGGCACGGCTGGTCACAGTCGCTGTCGCCAACAAGGTAGCGCGGATCGCCTGGGCGGTGATGGCGCGTGAGGAAAACTACCGCGCGACGCCGTCAATGGCTCGAGGGTAACGACGGTCGCGCGAAATGACATCCAGTTTGGGCAGGAGAGAACGACATCAGTGATGCAGATCCGGTCAAGCCGGGGATCGGGAGAACCTGAGTGATTCAACGCGCATCGCAGCGCGGCAGCTTGATGAGGGCCCGATCCACCGACACCATCATGGCCAGCGGCCTGAGGCCGCACAAAAACAGGCCGAACACATGAATGAACCTGACCGCTTCAGTATTGCCATTGTCAGAATCTTCTTGCTCAACGGGGGCCGTCCACACATGAATCAGACTTTCTCCAAATTGGGAATCCTGAATGTAAACACTGCCTAGGGTCAGCGCGGCCGCCATGCCAAACGTTGCCCTGCAGTGGCATCTACGAACCCTTCTGACCTGGCGTTACTGCGGCGGATCTTTGATAAGCTTGGAATGAGCGCCGTCTCGCTAAAAAAGACACGGAACAGCGGGAGCAACTGCCTTTGGCAGTCATTCAAAGCGACGGCGCCGGATCGGAACCTAGGCGGCCGGCCGGCTTATCGTAGTGTGACACAGGATTTGCGAGCTGGGCCCAGCTTGGGGTCACCTTGGGGGAGTTGTCTGGCAGGCAGAGTTGCCCGCAAGCCCCAGGGTCCTGTTTCCGAACCCGATTCCTGACGGGTGTCGGTTCAGCACCGAAAGGCTGGGCATGTTGCACAAATAATACATCACTGATCAGCAGTCGCTGATAAGTTGGAGGTCGGTTTTTTGCTGGGGTTTTTCGATGCGCTCGCTTTCGTTCTTGTTTGCCGGTCTGCTGGCTTTGCTGACTGGGTCCGCAATGGCCGCCGATGCGGTGGAGGTCGCCCCGGCTGAAGGCATCAACTGGTCGGGTGCCTATATCGGCGGCGTCGCCGGCTACGGGTGGAAGTCCGACAGCTATCACTACTTTGGAAGCTCGGTTGACTTCGATTCCAACGGCTTTGTTGGCGGGTTGACTGCCGGCTACAACTGGCAGCAAGGTCAATTTGTTTTCGGTGCAGAAGCCGACATCAGTTATGCCGATTTGGACGGCAGCGTTCTCATGGTTCCTTTTGTGCCGCCGTGCGGGATCGAGGGCTGTACCGCCAAGGTGGACTGGTTCGGGACCGGCCGGGCGCGCATAGGCTATGCTTTCGAGAATTTTCTTCCCTACGCCACAGGCGGCTTTGCCGTCGGCCATGTGAAGGGCTCGGCCGATCTCGGCGCATGCGGCATTGGTCCGTCTTGCAGCTACAGCGACACACGCTGGGGCTGGAGCGCTGGCGCCGGCGTCGAATGGGCCATGAACCAGCAGATATCGCTCAAGGCCGAATATCTGCATGTCGACCTTGGCACGCCGTCCTTCCCGACCACCAACCCGCCGGATCCGTCCCAGGACCGCATCAATTTCGACACGGTTCGTATCGGCATCAACTATCATTTCTAAGTTTCTAACCGGCTTAGGCCAACTGCCGCAGTAGCATAATCCGCTAGCGTCGATGGATGGCGTCTCCTGCCGTACGGTGCCACGGTAGAGTTGGCGCGGCCGCGTCGCCGCGGCAGAGTTGGCAGCGCACTGGCGCTCACCGCTGGGTATCGAGTGTCGACATCGGTTGCGGCCTCGATCGCGATTTGAGCCGAAAAAGGCCCGGAAGCCGAAGCCGCCGGGCCAGTTCAGGAGTTGACGATCTTACTGCTAGATCATACCCCCTGAGCCCCCGCGGCGCAAACGTTGGCCAACGACTGACGGGGTCGACCGGGGCGCTACGTCAGATTCGCAGCTGCCCGTGATGTGGCTGGTTCGAGTCACAGGTCACCGACGATGTCCGAGCCCAGCCAAATGTCCGCTCTTTGAAGGATCTGTGAGACTGAAGCTGACATTTCGATGTCGGCCCAATTCGGCCATCCGTCGATGCACTAAGCAGCGGCAGCTACCGCACCAGCACGCCGCCCGGTCAGGGATGGCTTGGGCGCCATCTGCCAGACACCAGCAGGTTCCTCTGAGAATTGGGTTCGAGCGAATGAGCGGCGGAAGCATACGGGAACATATGACGTGCCCTCGACGTCTGCCCGTTTGCGCTCCGGAAGTCGCATAGAAGGCGTTGTTGAATTCTTCATTCCCCGCGTCAAGCTTGCCTTTGCGCTCGGTGCTGGCCAGGCGTTTTCAGGCCGGAAAGTCCAAAGGTCAATAAGCGATAACCGCGTCATACCCTTTTCTGCCCTTCGCGCTGTCTTCGGGCGCCTGCAAATTGCCGAGTAATCGCAGCTCAGCTTCTGTCAAGATGATTTGATAGCGCTGTTTGGAGTTTTTTGAGTAGATATCATCAGCAACAATCGAGATGGTCACCTCCCCACTCTGTTCGAGCCGTGCCGCATCAAGCTGCAGCGGCTCTGAGAATATGGATTTCGGTGAGCCTGGCTTCCGCCCGGGTTGAGCAAGCAATCGCAATTGTCCATTCCATCATTGTTACGAATGCGTGGTCTCCTGCAAGACGTATGCCAGCACAGTGAGTCCCGAAATGAAACAATGAGCCGAGCGGCCAGTCGCGGCTGACTGCAGGACGACTACGGAGCCGGATTGAAACGGCTCGCGCGAAGCGACTACGGCAACCAGGGTCCTAAACCATTCGCACCTACAATAGTGCGGTTGAGCTTTCCGCGCCGCCGTATGCCATCTCCTGATGAGAACTTCGGGCTGAGTGTCGCAGACCCTACGCTCAGTCTTATTCAACGAGTCGAATGGAGGTAGTCGCCGGAATGTCTTTCATTCCCAGACTCGAACAGTCCTGGTTGATGTTGGAATTGCCGGACCACTGGATGGTGTCGGCTACCACCTGCGTGCAGCCGTTCTGACCGGAGAAATTGCCTAGATAGTTGACCTGCTGCTTGGGAAAATAAATCGCTCCCGTCAGCGAGGAAGTGGCGGTGCCGTTGAAGGTACTCTGCGCAGTGGTGCCGGTCCTGTCGCCGTAAAACAGTACCCCGGAATACGTGCCGGAGGTCGGCGCGCTCATCGTCACGGTGGCGTTGCCGTTCATACTCACCGTGTTGCTGCCCGACATATAGATGGTGACGCCACTGCCCGAGATCACTGCACCCGCGTTGATCTTCATATTGCCTTGAAGGACATAGACGCCCGGCGCGAACATGACGTTGCCGCCGAGGTTCATACCACTGCAGTAAGTCCCTGGCTGGAGTGTTTGCGTCGTTTTGGTGCCGTTAACGTTCTTGCAACCGCCGCTGGCTGTCGGCGCCGGCAGGGAGGAGAAGGGATCGGACGCCGGCAGCGCCTGGGTGATTTTCGATGTGCATTGCGTGGTCACTGGGTTGTTCAGCACCATACCGCCGACCGTGATTAGGCAGTCAGCCTGCAGACCGGACGCCCCTTGCACCTTAATGGCATCCGAGGCTGTTGAGTTGGACATGACCGAGCAGCCGTTCAGCTTGACGCTGGTGCTACCGGAGAACAGCGCCGCCTGCGAGGCTGACTGACTGAGCGCCAGCACGCAGGCGTTGGAGGCATCGGTGACCAGCGCCACCGCCCTCGCCTGCTCGGGCACCTTGCTCGATGAAATGCTATCGACAGCACACGCATGCTGATCCGCGTCGAGCAGGGCAAGGGACGCAGGGATCGCAACGCCATGCTCTCGCCGCAACTCTTGGAACTGCTGCGGCTGTGGTGGCGCGAAGGCAGGCGTCGCGGGGTGATGCTTCCGCATGGCTGGCTCTTCCCGGGGCGCAGTTGCACCGATCCGATCTCGTCGCGGCAACTCCATCGCGCGGTTCAGGAAGCCGCCGAAGTCGCCGGCATCCGCAAGCGCGTCAGCCCGCATACGCTGCGGCACAGCTTCGCCACCCACCTGCTCGAGCAGGATGTCGACATCCGCGTCATTCAGGTGCTGCTCGGGCACAGCAAGCTCGAAACGACAGCGCTCTACACCAAGGTCTCGACCCGGACGATCCACGCGGTGGCAGGGCCGCTCGACCATCTCGAACCGCCGCCTCATCCGTTTCGACGAGGACGGCGTCACCTTCGGCTACAAGGACTATCGCCGCGACGGCGCCGACCGACAGCATGTCATGACGCTCGCCACCGACGAGTTCATCCGCCGCTTCCTGCTCCATGTCCTGCCGCGTGGGTTCCACCGAATCCGTCACTATGGGCTGCTCGCCGGCTCCGCCCGTGAGGCCAGCCTCGCGCTCGCGCGCGAACTGCTGAACGTTGCTCCGCCGCCTGAAGACGACATTCCGGAAGAACCGGCTGACGTCCGCCCGCCTTGCTCTTGCTGCGGCGGACGCATGGTGGTCATCGAGAGGTTCGAACGGTGGTGCCAGCCTCGTGCAACCGCCTGCCTCAAGAGCGCCAAACCGGGAGAACGCCCCATGACCCGGCATGGCCAAGTTGATCGTACGGCCGCGCCGCGCCGGCGCCGGTCAACGGGATGCCATGTGCGCTTCGCTGTGGCGCCGGTCTCCCGGTACCCGAACCCGACCGTCGTCATCGCGACAGTCTCTCCGACCTGGCCGGAAGCTACTTCTTCGACGCCCTGATAGCACCGCACGCGGACGTTCGCGACAGCCGCTGGAAAACCTCGAAACACAAATCCCCATAGCTCACCGCCCGCTGCTCGCGGGTTCCTGCATGAGAGACTTTCGTACGCCTGACGGCACCCGAAACCCTTCAGCTTGTCGGTCGTTCCGCCGGCCCCTTCCATCATCTGGGAGCAGACATGGCCGGCTTGGCGGCACTTACAGAGGGCAATTCGACAGGCGAAAGTGTGAGGTCGTACCCCCCGGCAGCTACCTCCCGTGAGGCGCGGCACACTCCCGAAGAGGTGGCTACATCTTAGTTGTACGAAAACTTCTCGAGCCCCCGCTTGATGCCCGCATGGGCCTCCTCGTTGCGGTGAACCATCAGAGTCGTGGCCGCTTCGGACGCCTTATCGGGATGGCCGGCATCGAAAGGGGGCGATGGGTCGTATTCAATCCCAAGTTGGATGGCTTGCGCGACCTCCGGCCCCGCAAGTTCGGCAATGATGCTCAATGCGAAGTCGATTCCTGCAGAGACGCCACCCGACGTGAAGACGTTGCCGTCTCGCACGACACGCGCCTTTTCGTGACGCGCGCCGACCAGAGGCAATAGGTCGACATAGGCCCAATGCGTCGATGCCCGCCGCCCCTTCAGCAGTCCGGCTGCCCCAAGAAGAAACGCACCCATGCATACCGATGTCACGAATTGTGCGTGCGCGCCCTGCCGGCGAATGAAGTCGATCGTCACTGCATCGGCGAGCGCTTCCACAACGCCCGAGCCGCCTGGCACGCAAAGGAGGTCGAGTGCGGGACAAGTTTCGAAAGTGCAGGTGGGTATGATGCCAAGGCCGCGGTCACTCACGACGGGCAACATTGTCTTCGCGACGACGTGGGTGCTCGACTGCGGGAACTTGCTGCGAGCCGAGATCGACGGCGGCGTTGCAAGCCGGCTCAGGACCTCAAACGGGCCTGTGAAGTCGAGTTGAGTGATGTTGGGGAAAATCACGAAGCCGACGTTAAAATCAGCCATGCAAGTTCTCCCCTAATTCGTGAAGCCGACTTGGCACGATTGAGAACATGGCGCCTAGTGACGATGCTCGCAATGGGGTCAAAGTCGAACGGAGCAGCCACGCCCATGAGTCTGTGCTATGTCGGATAGGGAAGGAGGGGCAAATGAGCGAGACCCGCAAGCTTGCGGCGATCCTGGCCGCCGATGTCGTCGGATACAGCCGACTGGCTGGCGTGGACGAAGATCGGACTCTCGCGCGCCTGCGGGCGCTCCGCAGCGATCTGGTTGATCCTACCATCGCGGTACACATCGGACGCGTGGTGAAACGCACCGGTGACGGAGCCCTTGTCGAGTTCCGTAGCGTGGTCGATGCCGTCCGATGCGCTATCGAAGTGCAGAACGCCATGCTCGAACGCAACGCCGGGGTGCCGCCTGATCGACGTATCGAGTTTCGCATAGGAATCCATGTTGGCGATGTAGTCGAGGAGGGCGATGGCGACCTGATGGGCGACGGTGTCAACATTGCTGCCCGTCTGCAAGGGATCGGCGAACCTAACGGTATTTGCCTGTCGGGTGCGGCATATGAACAAGTGCGCGACAAGCTCAAGGTTGATTTCGAGGATATCGGCGACAAAGAACTCAAAAACATTGCACGGCCGGTGCGAGTCTATCGCGTGGCCTTAGACCGTCACATCGCAAGCGTGTCGACAGTGCCCGACCCTTCCGGCGGAAAACTGGCCCTGCCCGACAAGCCGTCGATTGCTGTCCTCCCGTTCCAGAATATGAGCGGCGACCCCGAACAGGAATACTTCGGCGACGGGATCGCGGAGGACATCATCACCGCCTTATCCAAGCTGCGGGGCTTCTTCGTTATCGCGCGCAATTCATCCTTCGCGTACAAAGGCAAGGCGCCAGATATCCGTCAGGTCGCGCGCGAGCTGAATGTTCGCTATGTACTGGAAGGCAGCGTCCGCAAGGCGGGTGAGCGATTGCGGGTAACTGGCCAGCTTATCGATGCGGCCAGCGGCAATCACATCTGGGCAGAGCGCTACGACCGCCCCGCCTCTGATATTTTCGCCGTGCAGGACGAGATCACTCATAGCGTTGTCGCCGCGATAGAGCCGCAGATTTACGCAGCCGAACGCCTTCGCCTTCAAAGTAAGGCGCCGGAGAGTCTCGACGCCTGGGGCTGCGTTGTCCGAGCAATGCCTTATATCTGGACATGGGTTATCCAAGACGAGGACACTGGCATCAGCCTCTTGAAGCGAGCGATTGAGCTCGATCCCCACTATGCACGCGCTCGCAGCCTACTCGCGTGGGCCTTCGCCACCCGTGTAATTTCCGGCAATTTGGAGTTTGAACCAGGCATATCAAGTGCCCTCGCGCTTGCCCAGGGTGCGATAGACCTCGATCCCGACGACCCATGGGCCCATTTCGCGGCAGGGTACATATCAGCGTTTTCGAGACGATTTGGGCCGGCGGTGGAGGAACTGAACGAGGCACTGCAGCGCAACCCGAACTTTGCATTCGTCCACATAATCTTGGGGGTAGCGTACGGCTATGCCGGGCTTGCAGAAGATGGTCTCCGCCAGCTCGAAATCGCACGACGACTGAGCCCCCTTGACCAAACCCAAGCAGCGAATCTTTCGGTCGAAGGTCTTTGCCATCTAGTCGCCGGCCGTTACGCCGAAGCGGTAAGAGCTGAACGTCGGGCCGTGCTGATGAGACCAAACTTTGGAACCGCTTGGCGCACACTCACAGCAGCCGCAGGACTGGCCGGTGATCTGGAAATCGCACGTCAAGGACTCGTCGAATGCAAACGTCTACAGCCGAATCTCAGCATCGACTGGGTCGAAAAATACCACCCACTGATACGGTCGGAGGACCGTGCCAGATATATCGAAGGCCTACGACGTGCAGGCCTTGAATAGTCCATTCTGGACGGTACCAGCCGACAACTCCGCCGGAGGTCGACGAGGTGATGTGGGGTGGCGATGTCGAACCTACCCGCCTCATGTCGGTCATTGAAATCATCCCCACCCCCAAGGTGGAGTAGGCCCGTGTTATGATTCCGATAAGCGGAGCGGGCCGCCTATGTTTCGGCAAAGGCGAACTGTTCGACAGACGATCCCTGTCACGGAACAATCCTCTGGCCGCCCGGTCCGGTCTGCGGTGCGGCCCTGACCGAGGGTACTGCGTCGTTGGGTGCAAAACCCCCGGAGCCCGTTCGATTCCCTCGAGACGCCGCACGCGGTGATCGGCGACGAGGAGATGCCGATTGTCGATCCGCAGCAGGCGCGTCTGCACACGCTCTTGCCGATCATCCAAAACATTCTGCTCGCATTGATCGTCGTGATGGCGGTGCTGATGATGCTCGCCTCAATGGGTATCCAGATCGGCCCGCTGATCGCCGGCGCCGGCGTCGTTGGCGTCGCTGTGGGATTTGGGGCGCAAACCATAGTCAAGGACGTCATCTCGGGCATATTTTTTCTGCTCGATGATGCGTTTCGTGTTGGCGAATACATCTCGTCGGGCCGTTATGTGGGCACCGTGGAGAGCTTTTCGCTGCGCTCCGTGAAGCTGCGGCACCATCGTGGCTCGCTGTTCACCATCCCTTTCGGTGAACTCGGGGCAGTCCAGAACCAGAGCCGTGACTGGGTTACCGACAAATTCAACATCACCGTCGGCTATGACACCGATATCGACTTCGCTCGCAGGCTGATCAAGCGAATTGGCCTCGAACTGGCGGAAGATCCCGAGTTCAAACACTGGGTGCTCGAACCGATCAAGATGCAGGGCGTGCAGGAGTTCGGTGAGTACGGCATCGTATTGCGGGTCAAGGTCAAAACCATACCGGGAGGCGCCTTCGGTATGAAACGCAAATTCTATGTACGCCTCCGCCAGGTCTTCAAGGAGCAGGGCATCGAACTCCCATTCCCAACCGTCCAGATCCAGGGGCCGCTGAACCCGGCCGGGGCAGAGACTGCGTCCCCGGCGATCACGCCCGAATTGGTCGCCGTCGCGCAGTCGCACACCAATCGGCGCAGAAGAAAGCCAGCACGACCGGAGTAGGAAAACCGTGACGGTTGCCGGTCACAACGCCCCGCGCATCGCTGTGGGATGTATGAGCAAGACATTCGACCAACGCGCCAGAGCGAAGCTAAGTATTTTCCCGTAGGGACCAAACCGAATTTCGGCATGGGAGGATTTGCGCGATTGCTGTTGTCACGGATCAACCAGGATCACGCTCATGCACGCTCAAGCTTCCGCCAAGATTGAATTGCCGTCCTCCTATCTGCCGCAGCAGGATCCCTCGCCAGTCTTCGAAGGAGCGACGGTGCAGCCGGTCAGCTTCTTCCCTGCAGGCAGCGAGATTTACGCTCAAGGCGAAAAGGCGGGCGCTCTCTACCAGGTCGAATTCGGCGCGGTCCGCGTTTACCGCCTGCTCGCCGACGGCCGTAGACAGATCAGCGCATTCCATCTGGCGGGAGAGACTTTCGGCTTCGAAGCCGATGCCACGCACCATTTCTTCGCCGAAGCGATCAACTCAACCGGCGTGCGGGTCTTTCGCGCCTCCGCGGGAACGGACATGTCCCGCCAGCTCCTGCCCCTGGCTCTCAAGAGCCTTACCCGTGCGCAAGAGCATCTTCTCGTGCTTGGCCGTCAGAACGCCATCGAGCGCGTTGCTGCATTCCTGGTCGAGATTTCGGAGCGCCAGGGCGAGCTCAGGCAGGTGGAATTGCCGATGTCGCGGATCGATATTGGCGACTATCTCGGCCTCACGATCGAAACCGTCTCGCGCGTCTTCACCCGCCTGAAGGAGAAAGGCGTGATCCGGCTGCTCAGCCTGCGCAGCGTCGAAATCCTCAAGTGGGATACGCTGCTTGCGATGGGAGAATGATGTCATGCGGCCAGTCGCCCGCGCGCATTACTCTGGACGACAATGAAAGCGAGTTGCGAATTCTGGGTGTCGACCAGTTCCCGGCTGGTCCGTTAAACCGTCTCGATAACGTCCGGCCATGCAGCGGCCTCGTAGACCAAAAAACACCCATCTCGCATTTTGCCTGGTCCTTCTGTCGAATTGACGGGCGCGCTGATTGCATCAGAAACTGCATCCGGACGGCGCCGCTCTCAGTCGGACCGGTTGAGAAATCGGGAGCCGTGGCAAACTCTGGGAGGACGAGGATTTGGCCGATCATCATGCCGACAAGATTCAGGCCGCTATCGCTTCGAACGCGGCCGCGACGTCCGCGCTGGTCGCCTCCTGGCGGCGGTCTTCCAATTTGCATCGGCTCGATCCGGCCGACCGCGGCCCGGCTCGTTACCTGACGGAGCTGGAACTGGGGCGCGGTCGAACCGCTCATCCGGGCTGCCCAACCCAGTCTCGACCGGCTCTATCTTGCTGTGGGTGGCGTAGGATGCTGCGTCCTTCTGGCTGACCGCGAGGGCGTGCCGGTCGAACGGCGCGGCGCGCCAGCGGATGACAAGACCTTTCATTCCTGGGGGTTGTGGGCCGGTTCCGTCTGGAATGAAGAAAGCCAGGGTACCAACGGCATCGGCACTTGTCTGGTTGAGCAGCGCGCGCTGACGATCCATCGCGATCAGCATTTTCATACTCGCAACACGGGGCTGAGTTGCACCACCGCTCCGATCTACGATCACCAGGGCGATCTTGTCGCCGCGCTCGACGTGTCTTCCTGCCGGGCCGATCTAACTGAGGCTTTCGTCAACATAATCTCGGTGGCGGTGGTCGACGCAGCGCGCCGGATCGAAGCGGAGAATTTCAAGCTTGCGTTCCCCAAGGCGCGGATACTGCTGGCGCCAGTCGCCGACAAGGGTTCCGGCGCACTGATCGCCGTCGATGGTGACGACCTCGTGGTAGGGGCCACCCGGTCGGCGCGCCTTGCACTTGGAATCACCCAAAAGTGTTTCGACAAGCCCATGCTCGCGGCCGACCTGCTCGGCTGGGCGGAGAAAGGCGCTGAAGTCCTCGCGCAGGCGGAGCGCGGTGTCCTGCAGCGCGCGCTGGCGCGGGCGGATGGAACGTCTCGGCTGCGGCCCAGGCGCTTGGTATAAGCCGAGCGACGCTTCACCGGAAGCTCAATCGCCTGGACGTCCCCCGATCTCACTGAGCACTACGAGAATCCTCGCAGGATGTGTCGCAATCTTGCGACACATCCTGGCCGGGCACCGCGTTCGACGCGGTGACAACAGCGGCGAAACCCGCAAGTCTTTCTCCTCGAAGCGTCGCATTCCGCGGCGCCAGCTTTGGGAGGAAGACGCATGAACAAGGTTGAATTCTCACGCTCGGTTAAGGTTCCCTTCGACAAGCGTTACGGAAATTTCATCGGCGGCAAATGGACCGAGCCGCGCTCCGGTCGTTACTTTGAGAACCACTCGCCGGTGAACGGTCAGCTGTTGTGCGAGGTAGCGCGTTCGGATGCCCAGGACATCGAAGCAGCCTTGGACGCCGCGCACGCGGCAAAGGATGCCTGGGGGCGCACCAGCGTAGCCGAGCGTTCGCTTATCCTCAACCGCATCGCCGAGCGCATGGAGGAAAATCTCGATCTGCTCGCATGCGCCGAAACCTGGGACAACGGCAAGCCGATCCGCGAAACGACTGCGGCTGACCTGCCCTTGGCCATTGATCATTTCCGCTATTTCGCCGGCGCTGTACGCAGTCAGGAAGGCAGCCTTTCCCAGATCGACGATGACACCGTGGCCTATCATTTCCATGAGCCGCTTGGTGTGGTCGGCCAAATCATACCGTGGAATTTCCCGCTGCTGATGGCATGCTGGAAGCTTGCTCCAGCGTTGGCGGCCGGAAATTGCGTGGTGCTGAAGCCTGCCGAGCAGACGCCCGCCGCCATCATGCTGTGGGCAGGCCTTATCGCCGATCTGTTGCCACCGGGGGTGCTCAACATCGTCAATGGCTTCGGCCTCGAGGCCGGCAAACCGCTGGCCTCCTCGCCGCGCATCGCCAAGATCGCCTTCACTGGCGAAACCACGACGGGCCGGCTGATCATGCAATATGCCAGCCAGAATTTGATCCCGGTCACGCTGGAACTTGGCGGTAAGTCGCCGAACATCTTCTTCAAGGACGTTGTCGCCGAGGACGACGACTTCTTCGACAAGGCAATCGAAGGTTTCGTCATGTTCGCGCTGAACCAGGGGGAGGTCTGCACTTGCCCCAGCCGCGCGCTGATCCATGAAGGGATCTACGACAGGTTCATGGAGCGTGCGCTCAAGCGTGTCGAGGCGATCGTGCAAGGCGATCCGCTCGATCCGGCAACGATGATCGGGGCGCAGGCCTCGTCGGAGCAGCTGGAAAAGATCCTATCCTATATCGATATTGGCCGACAGGAAGGAGCGGAGGTGCTAACCGGCGGAGCCCGCAATCTTCTGCCCGGCGATCTGGCGGGCGGCTACTACGTCAAGCCCACCGTGTTCAAGGGGCACAACAAGATGCGCATCTTCCAGGAGGAGATCTTCGGGCCGGTGGTTTCGGTGACGACCTTCAAGGACGATGATGAAGCGCTTGGGATCGCCAACGATACGCTTTACGGCCTTGGCGCGGGTATTTGGACGCGTGACGGAAACCGCGCATACCGGTTCGGTCGCGCTATCCAGGCCGGACGCGTCTGGACGAACTGCTATCATGCCTATCCCGCGCATGCGGCGTTCGGCGGCTACAAGCAGTCCGGGATCGGCCGTGAGACACACAAAAATGATGCTCGATCACTACCAGCAGACCAAGAACATGCTGGTGAGCTACAGCCCGAAGAAGCTCGGCTTCTTCTGATCGCCTCTCTGGCTCGTAGGGGCGGCATCGAAAGGAAGCCGCGCCTAGAGTGAAGGCTGGGGAAAGCCCATGCAAGCGAAGGTCACTGCAACGCCGGCTGCCCTCGAGCTTGTCGCCGAAATCGTTGCCGAGCATGGTCCGGTGCTGTTCCATCAATCCGGCGGCTGCTGCGACGGCTCGTCGCCCATGTGCTACCCGCGCGACGGGTTCATTGTCAGCGAGTAGGATGTGCTGCTCGGTTATATCGCCGAGATGCCGTTCTATATCGGGGCACCGCAATTCGAGGCCTGGAAGCATACCGATCTCATTATCGACGTGGTGCCAGGGCGTGGTGGTATGTTCTCGCTCGACAATGGGCGGGAGAAGCGGTTCCTGACGCGATCGACGATCTGCACTGTTCGAATGTGAACGGGGACGACAGCGAACTGCGCGCTCTTTGTCTTAGCGCAACGAGCATCCCGGGAATAGGATGCAACATGCCCGCCTCCGCAGTGGAGAAGCGCCATGAAACGCAAACTCGACGACGATGCGACAATGGACGGGATCATGCGCGACAGGCCGGCGGCGATCCGTGTCGTCCTGCAGCACCGCATGCTCTGCGTCGGTTGCCCGATCGCTTCCTTTCACACCATTTCGGATGCGGCACGCGAGCACGATCTGGACGAGGACCGGCTCCGTCGCGATCTGGAGGCAGCCATGGACCGGGATAGCCCGGACTAGCCTTTCGGCGTGCGACATTCGGCGACGACAAGCAGTTTGTGGGGTTCGACCACGACCACCCTCTGGCGCCCACTCTTGACCAGGCCCTGGTCTTCCCAGGCCGAAAGCAGCCGGCTCACGGTGTGAAGGGTAGTGCCTGTCATTTCCGCAATATCCTGACGGGAAAGCGGAAAATCGATCATGAGCCCTTCGTCGGTCTTCCTTCCCGATTGCTTGATGAGCTTGAGCAGCGCGTGGGCGACGCGCTGCTCCACCTGCTCGGTGGCCATTTCGATGACGCGCGTATGGGCGTCCTGCAGCCTGCTGCCCACGGTTTTGTAGGTGTTGGCGCTGAAATTCGGAAAACTGGTCGCGAATGTGGGCCAGAGCTGGCTCGGCCAGGCGAGCACCACGCAGTCAACGGCGGCGATGGCGTTTGCCGGGTAGGTGGTCCGGCCCAGCGCGCTGGCGATCCCCATCAACTCGCCCGGGCTAATGTACCGCACGGTGACTTCATGCCCATCCGGGGTGGATTTCACGACTCGCACATGGCCATCGAGC
Organism: Mesorhizobium sp. M3A.F.Ca.ET.080.04.2.1; assembly: GCF_003952525.1. Taxonomy (NCBI): domain Bacteria; kingdom Pseudomonadati; phylum Pseudomonadota; class Alphaproteobacteria; order Hyphomicrobiales; family Phyllobacteriaceae; genus Mesorhizobium; species Mesorhizobium sp. M3A.F.Ca.ET.080.04.2.1. The sequence goes on from NZ_CP034451.1 coordinate 2,182,456, forward strand.
AGCAGGAAGAAGGAATGCGCATCCTGCTCCTGCTCGAAAACCGGCTGGTCCCGGGCGATTCGCATGGACCTCGCCTGCCCGACTATCCGGTCGAGATCCGCGGCAGTCATGCTCTCGAAGACATCCAGCCCGGCAATCAGCGATCGGTCGAGATTTGCCAACTGCCCGTCCTCCCCGGCTTCGACACTACGAGGCGCGCGCGCACCTTGCCAGACTGTGTCACGGCCGACCGCCTATCGACAAGGTGACACCTCCTGTCCAACGTCGTCCGCGGGCCTTGTTTGCGCTGGGGCAAACTTCATCCGTCGCACACCGGATAGAAGAGCAAGATGGGCATCCTGCCCGCTTCCAGAGAGGCATATGATGGCAATTCCGCGGACACAGCCAAGCGCTTATCCTGCAATTCTCTCCTACGGCTTCCGGCCCTTCTTTCTGCTCGGCTCGCTGCAAGCCGGCGTCGCCATGCTTTTGTGGTTGCCTCTCTACTACGGCAAGCTCGCGACGCTCAGCCTGTTGGTGCCTGTGGATTGGCACATTCACGAACTGCTGTTTGGCTATCTGACAGCTGTCGTTACGGGATTCCTGCTCACCGCGATTCCGAACTGGACCGGACGATTGCCCGTCCAGGACTTTCGTTTGCTGGTGCTGGTATCGCTCTGGATCATGGGCCGGATTGCCGTGTTCTTTTCGCAGGAGACCGGCTGACTCCTGGCCGCAGTCATGGACTGCTCTCTTCTCTTGCCGTGGTCGTTGCAGCCGCCACGGAAATCATCGCCGGTCGAAACTGGCGGAACCTCAAGGTGCTGCTGCCGGTTGCGACCCTTCTGGCGGCAAATGCCATGTTTCATGTCGAAGCTCACTACGACGGGGTTTCAGACGCGAGCCGCCGTCTCGGTCTGGGCGCAGTGGTCATCCTCGTCATGATCATTGGCGGCCGTATCATTCCGAGCTTCACCCGCAATTGGCTGGTTCGCGAGAAGCCGGGCCGGCTGCCAGCATCGTTCGGCAGATTCGATATCGCAACCATCGCCCTTTCTGCGGTCGGGCTTGCGGCATGGACCATTTTTCCCGACGCCACAGGAACTGGCGCTCTGCTGATCACCGGTGCGGTCTTCAATGCGGCCCGGCTCGCCCGCTGGGCGGGCGCCCGGACACTGCCCGATCCCTTGGTTTTGATCCTGCACATCGCGTTCGCCTTTGTGCCCGTTGGGCTTCTGCTTGCCGGGCTGTCTGCCTTCGCCCCCGAAACCATTCCCATGGCGGCAGGGATCCACGCATTGGCGGTGGGGGCGATCGCCTGCATGACGCTTGCCGTCATGACCCGCGCCACCTTCGGCCACACCGGTCGTGAATTGAAAGCAAGCGGCGGAACATGCGCGGTTTTCGTTGCAATCGTCGTCGCTGCAATCCTGCGCGTGGCCGCCGGCTTGGCGCCCTCCTTCGCAATCCTCCTGCACATCTCGGCAGCGCTGTGGGTGGCCGCCTTCACCGGCTATGCGATCCTGTTTGGCGGCATGCTCATGCGGCCGCGTGTTGGCGGGCGCCGTGAGAATTCGAGATAGGCGGGCAAGGCCCCGCTGCTCAATTTCCACCCCGGATCTGCACCGATCATTTCGTCTAGCAATTTGCGCCAGCGCAAATCGCCAAGTCGTCTCATGAACTACAAAGGCGCCACGGTTAGTGCCGTGGTGAAATTAAGAAAGGAATTCTCCAATGAAACTGCCCCTGATTGCCGCGGCGATCGCCTTGCTCTCAATCGCTGGCGCGGCAAATGCCGAAGAACACGTAGTGCAGATGCTGAACAAGGGCGAAAAAGGCTCGATGGTCTTCCAGCCCGCCTTTGTCCGGGCAGCACCCGGTGACACGATCAAGTTCGTTCCGACCGACAAGTCTCACAATGCCGAAAGCATCAAGGACATGATCCCCGACGGCGCCCAGCCGTTCAAGGGCAAGCCCAATGAGGAAGTGGACGTGACGCTGACCCAGGAAGGTGTCTACGGCGTGAAATGCGCTCCCCACTACGGCATGGGTATGGTGGCTCTGATCCTCGTCGGCAAGCCGGTCAACCTCTCCGCGGCGGAGGCCGTCAAGCAGGTCGGCAAGGCCAAGACCGTGTTCGCCGAACTGCTCGCCGAAGCGAGCAAGGTTGCGTCCAACTGACGTGACTTCCATGTGAGACTGCCTTCGGCAATGGCGGGCCGAAGGCACAGGCCGGGCAGACCAGGGGAGTGGTCTGTCCGGCCTTTTGTGTCGGCCATGCTATGCGATGGCCTCAGCGTGTGCTGGTTGCTGCCCTCTCTCCCGTTGCGACTCTTGGGCCACGCAAGCACCTCAAAAACAAATCATTTTAGGAGCACGGATTTGCGCCGGTGCAAAGAAGTATCCGCCGCAACCGCTATCCTAATGGCATCGAATGGTCGAAACCAAAGGGAGACTGAGATGCTTACCAGACGCGAGGCTTTGTTGGGTTCTGTTCTTACCGCAGCCGCAGTCGCTGCCACCGGCGCGACGCCGGTCATGGCGGGTGCCAAGGCACAGGATGTCGCCGGGCTGCCGCGCGAAAAGGTGACCCTGGTCGCGCCGCCTTTGGTGCACCCTCACGATCAGGTGGCCAAGGGAGGCCCCAAGGTCGTCGAGTTCACTATGACCATCGAGGAAAAGCCCATGGTCATCGACGCCGATGGCACGCAGCTGAACGCGATGACCTACAACGGCTCCATCCCAGGCCCGCTCATGGTTGTGCATGAGGGCGACTATCTCGAGCTCACGCTGATCAACCCCGACACCAACAGTCTCGCTCACAACATCGACTTTCATGCGGCGACGGGCGCTCTCGGCGGCGGTGCGCTGACGCTGATCAACCCCGGTGAGCAGGTGACGCTGCGCTTCAAGGCGACGCGAACCGGAACGTTCGTCTATCACTGCGCGCCTGGCGGGGCGATGATCCCCTGGCACGTCGTGTCGGGAATGAGCGGAGCGGTGATGGTGCTGCCCCGCGACGGTCTGAAGGACAACAAGGGCAAGGCCATCCGCTACGACCGCATCTACTACATCGGCGAGAACGACTTCTACATCCCTCGCGACGAGCAGGGTAAGTTCAAGAAATACGACTCCGTCGGTGACAACTACGACGACACCGTGAAGGTGATGCGTGGCCTGATCCCGACGCATGTCGTGTTCAACGGCGGCGCGGGATCGCTGATGGGCGACAACGCGATGAAGGCGAACGTCGGCGAGACCGTTCTCATCATTCACTCGCAGGCCAATCGCGACACGCGTCCGCACCTGATCGGCGGTCACGGTGACTTCGTCTGGGAAGGTGGCAAGTTCGCGAACCCACCTGCCAAGGACATGGAGACCTGGTTCATCCGCGGCGGTTCCGCAGGGGCGGCGCTCTACACATTCCTGCAGCCCGGCGTCTACGCCTACGTCAATCACAATCTGATCGAGGCAGTCGAACTCGGGGCGACCGCGCACTTCACGGTCGACGGAAAATGGGACGACGATCTGATGATGCAGATCGAAGCTCCCAGGGCGGTTGCCTCATAGCTGGAGGCCAAAAATCGCAGCGCAACCACTGGCGGTGGTTGCGCTGCCTCCCGGGAGTGCCACATGTCTTTCGATCCTGTCTTCACATTCGGAACTCTCGGGGCGGCTGCCCTTGTCGGTCTGGGCTTTAGCCAGACCATCAAAGAGCCCTCCTCGCAGTTTGGGGATCCGGTTGTCCTGAGTGAGCTGGTGGTCTTGGAACCGAGCTCCTTCAATCACCCGCTGCCCGGTGAATTCCTCAAGGACGGTCACCCGGCACCAGGACCGGTCCTGGAGGAGACCCTCCATGCGCCGCTGGAGATCATGAAGTTCCAGGTGACGGCGTTGGATTACGATCGCTGCGTCGCCGACGGCGTCTGCAAGCCTGCCGACTCGCGTCTCGCCGGCGATGTTCCGGTGACCGGCGTCAGCCTTTTCGATGCCGAAGCTTATGCGAAATGGCTGTCGGCGCGCACAGGTGAAGCGTGGCGGCTGCCGACCGACGCGGAGTGGGCCTATGCCGCCGGTGAGCGATTTCGGGGAGACATAGAGGCCGGCGAAGCCGATCCGGCGAACCCCGCGAAGCGGTGGCTCAAGCAGTATCGCAACGAGGCCGCGCTCGGTCGCAAACCGGATCCTGAGCCGCGGGCACGCGGCGCCTTCGGCCTCAACTCAAAGGGGGTTGCCGACATTGCCGGCAATGTCTGGGAGTGGACATCGACATGCTACACCCACACTTCGATCTCGAGCGACGGCGCCAGCATCGGCAGTTCGGTCGACAATTGCGGCGTGCATGTTGTCGAAGGTTTCCATCGAACCTACATGTCGAACTTCATCCGCGACGGCAAAAGCGGCGGTTGCGCGGTCGGCACGCCGCCCGACAATCTCGGCTTCCGGCTCGTCCGTGATCGCCGCGGTTTCCTTCAGGCCGCCCTTCACCGCCTGGGCTTGACCTGATTGCTCGAGAAACAAGGAACGTGATGATTTCAAAGTCAGTCTTGCTTGACCGGGTTCGCCCTGCCGCCGAGGCGTCGCTGGAGCGCCCCGGCGTCGATCGGCAGTCGATCGGAGCGCTGGTCCGCCAATTCTATGCAAGGGTGCGGAAGGACCAACGCCTCGGACCGATCTTCGCCCGCGAGATCACCGGTGATTGGGAGCCTCATCTGGACAAGATGACGGACTTCTGGTGTTCCGTCGTCTTGAAGAGCGGCGACTATCATGGGCGGCCGGTGCCGGCTCACCTGAAGCTGAAGGATGTCACCGAAGCAGACTTCGCCATCTGGTTGGCCCTCTTTGCCGAAACGGCGGCTGAACTGTTCGCTCCCGAAACCGCGGCGGTGTTCGTCGAACGCGCCGAACGGATAGCGACGAGCCTGAAGCTCGCCATGTTCTTTCGCCTTGGTCCTGCCCCAAACCCGGGTGGCGCATAAGGTCGACCTGGCAGGCGCCGCCGAGCCATGCAGTCGTCTTAAGAACCTGGACCGGGCTTGATTTTGCGCAAGGATCGCGACCGTCGCTGCCCTTAGTTTCCTCGGATGATCCTTAATCTTTGCCTCGGCACCGTGGTGATCAGCCTGACCGTCCTGATCCACACTTTCGGTCTCATCGCTGTCACCCATGCGATGGCGCGCCTGGTCGACCGCTTCCGCATGCATGGCCGGCGCAGTCGCATCGCGGCAATGATCAGCGTCGTGGTGGGGCTCTTTGCCATCATCACCACCGAAGTGTGGCTGTGGGCAGGGGTATATCTGACGGTCGGCGTGTTGCCGGACTTCGAGACCGCTCTATTTTTCCACCATCACCTTTTCGACGGTTGGCTATGGCGATGTGGTGCCGGCGCACGGATGGCGCGTCCTGGCAGCCCTGGAAGGCGTGAACGGGTTTTTGCTGATCGGCTGGTCGACCGCCTATCTGATCGCTGCCGGAACCCGCATCGGCCCCTTCAGGGTCGGCGAGCACTTCTGAACCGCGGCTTGCTGGCGCTGGTCACACGGCCACCGAATGCTTGCCGGTCCCGTTTCCGAGGTACTTGTCGAACCTTGCCGCCACCGTCCTGACCAGCGGCCAGTTGTCTCTCGGCACGACGAAGTGCTCGCCATCGAGCGCAAGCATGCTGCCGCCGTCGTCGACGGCAACGCTGCTTGCCTTGAGCAGCAGCTTCCGTCCGACTTCGCCGAAACGTTCGACGAGTTCGACGGCTGAAAACGAGAAGTGGCACATCAGGCGCTCGATGATCCAGCCTCGCGCCAGATCGTCGACGCTGAACTCGATGCCGCGCGCGGTCGCCAAATGACCCGCGTTCACGGCCTTCTCATACTCTCCGGTCGCAACAATGTTCTGGGCGTAACCCCGGCGGTACCGGCTGATCGCCGAAGGGCCAAGGCCGATGAGAGTATCGCACCCATCCTCGGTATAACCCTGGAAATTGCGGCGTATCGTGCCGGCGCGCGCCGAGACCGCGAGTGAATCGGCCGGCTTGGCGAAATGATCGAGACCCATGGCCTCGTAGCCGGCATCCACGATCATCCGCGAGGCGAGCTGCGATTGCGCCAGACGTGCCTCGGATTCGGGCAGCCAGGCCTCGTCGATCATCGTCTGATGCTTCTTGAACCAGGGCACGTGCGCGTAGCCGAACAGTGCAATTCGGTCCGGATGCAGTGTCAGCGCCTGGGTCACGGTGGAGGCGACGCTTTCCAGCGTCTGGTGCGGCAATCCGTAGAGCAGGTCGAGATTGACGGAATCTATGCCGCGCTGGCGGATGCCTTCGATCACATCGCGCGTCAGCTCGAAGCTCTGCTCGCGGTTGATCGCCTTCTGCACCTTCGGATCGAAGTCCTGAACGCCAAGACTCGCCCTCGTCATGCCGATCGCGGCGAACGCATCCAGGCGGCCTTCATCCATGTCGTTGGGGTCGATCTCGACGCTGAGGCTGGCGTTGTCAAGAAAATCGAATTGATCGCGCAATGCTTTTCCAAGCGCCAGGATGTCTGCGGGCTTCAGCATGGTCGGGGAGCCGCCGCCGAAGTGAACGGTACGAACCCTGCCCTTGCCGCTCACCAGGCCGGCTATCGTCCCGATCTCACGATGCAGCGAGCGAAGGAAAGTCGCGACAGGCGCATAATGGCGTGTCTGCTTGGTGTGGCAGGCACAGAACCAGCACAGCCTGTCGCAATACGGAATGTGCAGGTAGAGCGATATCTCGTCGCCGGCTGCGATGGCATTGATCCACCCGCGTACCGTTGTGGCGTCGACCGCTGAATGAAAATGCGGCGCGGTCGGGTAGCTCGTGTAGCGCGGCACGTTCTCTGCCAGCTTGGCTGTGAGAGCGGGGCGCGAGTCGTTGGCGGCTGTCTGTTGCATGGCCGGCAAACTAGCCGCTCCACCGCGCTGGACCTTGATCCTGATCAAGCCGCCGGCGGCGTGGACAAACTGCCGCAACATGTTGCGAAGCGACGGTGATATCCTGTGCGTGTCCCGGACTTCGGGTGATGACTTCAGGCAACGCAATGACGATCAGACAGGATATCCACAGCGCCGGCATCCCTGTGCTTTGCCAATCCTGCGAAGCGCGTCATCGCGGCGTGTGCGGCGCGCTCGACGCTGACCAGTTGATCGAATTGGCCAAGACTTCGTCGAGGCGAAGCGTTTCACCCGGCGTCGAGCTGGTCGGCGATGCCGAAGTGATTGAAAGCTATGCCAACGTGCTTTCGGGAGTGGTCAAGCTGACGAAAAGCCTTTCCGACGGCCGGCAGCAGATCGTCGGTCTTCAGTTCGCGCCGGATTTTCTCGGAAGGCCTTTCAAGACCGAAAGTGCGATCAACGCCGAGGCCGCGACGGAGGTGTCGCTGTGTTCTTTTCCAAGAACCGTGATCGAGCGGATGATGAGGGACTCGCCGGAGCTGGAACATCGCCTGCTCCGGCAGGCGCTGAACGAGCTTGACGAAGCACGCAGCTGGATGGTGACGCTGGGACGCAAGACCGCGGCGGAAAAGGTCGCCAGCTTCCTTCTGATGATCGCCAAGAACATCGATCCGGCCGTCGATCCCACGGTGAAGTCGGCGAGCTTCGACCTGCCGCTGACGCGCGCCGACATCGCCGATTTCCTCGGACTGACGATCGAGACTGTGAGCCGCCAGCTTACGAGATTGCGAACCGACGGCGTGATCCGGATCGAGAACAACCGGCATGTCACGGTGGAAAGCACGAGCCGACTGGAACAGCGCTGCGGCGACTGAAACGCGTGGGCGACTCCGTTGGCGATGCCTCAGTCGAGGGACGTTAGAAGCCGCCTAGTCCGATCCTCGGCAGAATGTGTTCGCGTTCGAACGCGATGTGGCGGCGCACGCTTTCGAAGAAGCCACGCAGCATGAAACCGACGGCCTCAGCATTCTCGATCCTGTCGCCATGGCCGATCGCCAGAAGCGCCTCGGTCAACTCGTCCGCGTAGCATTCATCCTCGAGATGCTCCGCGCGCAACCGGTTGGTGGACGCCAGCTTGGACTCGGCCAGGGTGAGAGCCGCCTCATAGGCCGGGAAGACGACCGTCTCCTCGTAGCGATGGATCTCTCGCAGCAGTGGAACGATGGTGTTGGCCACGCCGAGGCATTGTAGACGGTCGACGTTCGGCAGGGCGTCGGCCAATTTCTCGAGCGCGTCGCAGAGCCGCAGCTTTTCCCGATGCGCACGTCTCATCATAGCGCTTGGCACGGCCTGATCACCGAACCCATCTTCCGGTGACACATGGTCGCGGCATCCCCAAGGCGACGTGCCGGCGTGCCCTTTTTCGTTCAACGACCGCCTCCTGATCGAACCGGACTCGAGGCTGCCCAAACCGAAACGACGGGGCTTTGACTTAAATCAAGGCCGATTGTCTCCGATTGCGGAATTCATGCGGGCGTCGGCATCCGCCGGAATTCGAGATCGGGGACTTGCGATGAGATTTGGCACGGAGATCGTTCTTCTGAGCCTTTTTGCTTTTGCGGCGCTTGTGGCCGCCGGCTTCGGCGTGGACGAACCTTTTCGTCAGCACATGTGGGTTTTGTTCTTCATTGTCGCTGGCTTCACTGTGATCCTGTTGCGCCACACGGATTTCAAGCCGGCGACGCCGGTTGACCCCGAGGCTTACATGGATGGGCCGGTCCGCTACGGCGCCATCGCAACCATGTTCTGGGGCGTCGTCGGCATGTTGGTCGGCGTGATTATCGCGCTTCAGCTCGCCTATCCCGACCTCAACGTCGCGCCCTGGTTCAATTTCGGCCGCCTGCGCCCCGTTCACACATCGGGTGTCGTCTTCGCCTTCGGCGGCAACGCGCTTCTGTGCACCTCGCTCTACGTGGTGCAGCGCACTTGCCGCGCTCGCTTGTTCGGGGGCGATCTGGCCTGGTTCGTCTTCTGGGGCTACCAGCTCTTCATCGTCATGGCTGCGACCGGCTATCTGCTCGGCATCACCGAAGCCCGCGAATATGCCGAGCCCGAATGGTATGTCGATCTCTGGTTGACCATCGTGTGGGTCGCCTATCTCGTGCTCTTCCTCGGCACCATTCTGAAGCGCAAGGAACCGCACATCTACGTCGCCAACTGGTTCTACCTGTCCTTCATCGTCACCATCGCCATGCTGCACGTCGTCAACAATCTGTCGATGCCGGCCTCATTCCTGGGATCGAAGAGTTATTCGGCTTTTTCCGGCGTCCAGGATGCGCTGACCCAGTGGTGGTATGGCCACAATGCGGTCGGCTTCTTCCTCACCGCCGGGTTCCTCGGCATGATGTACTACTTCGTGCCGAAGCAGGTGAACCGGCCGGTCTATTCCTACCGCCTTTCGATCATCCACTTCTGGGCACTGATCTTCCTGTACATCTGGGCAGGCCCGCATCACCTTCACTACACCGCCCTGCCCGACTGGGCCCAGACGCTCGGCATGGTGTTCTCCATCATGCTGTGGATGCCCTCATGGGGCGGCATGATCAACGGCCTGATGACCCTCTCCGGGGCCTGGGACAAGATCCGCACCGATCCGATCATCCGCATGATGGTCGCGGCCATCGCCTTCTACGGCATGTCCACCTTCGAAGGTCCGATGATGTAGATCAAGGCGGTCAACTCGCTGTCCCACTACACGGACTGGACCATCGGCCACGTCCATTCGGGCGCGCTCGGCTGGGTCGGCCTGATCTCGTTCGGCGCCATCTACTACATGGTGCCGAAACTGTGGAACCGTCAGCGGCTCTATTCGCTGCGGCTGGTGACCTGGCACTTCTGGCTGGCGGCACTCGGTATCGTCGTCTACGCGGCGGTGATGTGGGTCTCGGGCATCATGCAGGGCCTGATGTGGCGCGAGTACGACGAGCAGGGTTTCCTCGTCTATTCCTTCGCCGAGACGGTCGCTGCCATGCACCCCTACTACGTCATGCGCGCAACGGGCGGCGCGATGTATCTCGCCGGCGCCCTGATCATGGCATGGAACATCACCATGACCATCCTCGGCTACCAGCGCGAGGAACAACCTCTGCCGGGCTCCGCGCCCGCCCTCCAGCCTGCCGAATAAGGAGCCGAAAATGGGCTTGATGGACAAACACGCGCTCATCGAGAGGAACGCCACGCTTCTTCTCGTCGGGTCTCTGCTCGTCGTGACCATTGGCGGCATTGTCGAGATCGCGCCGCTCTTCTACCTCGACAACACGATCGAGAAGGTCGAGGGCTTGCGACCCTATTCGCCGCTCGAGCTTGCCGGACGTGACATCTATATCCGCGAGGGCTGTTATCTCTGCCACAGCCAGATGATCCGGCCGTTCCGCGACGAGGTCGAGCGCTATGGCCATTACAGCCTGGCGGCCGAGTCGATGTACGACCACCCGTTCCAGTGGGGGTCGAAGCGCACCGGCCCCGACCTGGCGCGCGTCGGTGATCGCTATTCCAACGGATGGCACGTCCAGCACCTCGCCGACCCGCGCTCGGTGGTGCCGGAATCGATCATGCCCAGCTATGCCTTCCTGAAGGACACGCCGATCGACGTGAGGGACTTCTCCACCCATCTGGTGGCGAACCGGCGCGTCGGCGTTCCCTACTCGGACGACATGATCGCCGATGCCAATGCGGATCTGTTGGCGCAGGCGGACCCCAATGCCGACACGTCGGGTCTCGAAGCGCGTTACCCGAAGGCCAAGATCGGCGACTTCGACGGCAATCCGCAGCAGGTCACCGAAATGGACGCCCTGGTCGCGTACCTGCAGATGCTCGGAACCCTGGTCGACTTCAAGACCTACGACGAAGCCGCCGGCTACCGCTGAGGAGGGGCCCATGGATTACAATCTGATGCGGGAATTCGCCGACAGCTGGGGCCTGCTCGCCATGGCGCTGTTCTTCGTCGGCTGTATCGCCTTCGCGCTCCGTCCTGGCGGCAAGCCGCAGGCAGACGAAGCCGCGCGCATTCCACTCAAGGACGACTGACATGAGCAACGAGCATATCGACGACGTCTCGGGTATCTCGACGACGGGTCACGAGTGGGATGGAATCAGGGAGCTCAACAATCCGCTACCGCGGTGGTGGGTGATCTGCTTCTACATTACGATCGCCTGGGCGCTCGCGTATACGATTGCTTATCCGGCCTGGCCGATGCTCAGTTCCGCCACTCGAGGGGTGCTGGGTTTTTCGAGCCGCAATGACGTGAAGATCGAAATGGCCGCCGCGGAAGCCGCCAAGGCCAAATATGTCGCGGCGATCGAGTCGAAGACCGTTTCCGAAGTCGCTGGCGACGATGCCTTGCGCGAGTTTGCAGTCGCGGCCGGCGGCGCCGCCTTCAAGGTCAATTGCGTTCAGTGCCACGGCTCGGGCGCCCAAGGCTCCCAGGGCTTCCCCAATCTCAACGACGACGACTGGCTGTGGGGGGGCACCGCGGAGCAAATCCAGCAGACGATCATGCACGGCATCCGTTTCGCGTCCGACCCCGATACCCGGCAGTCGGAGATGACTGCCTTTGGCGATGTCATCACCTCGGACCAGATCCGGCAGGTCAGCGCCTATGTGGCCAGCCTGTCGGGAGCCGTCCAGGACGCAAGTTTGATCGAGCCAGGCGCCAAGGTGTTCAAGGAAAACTGTGTGGCCTGCCACGGCGAGAATGCAAAGGGCAACAAGGAGTTCGGCGCCCCCGATCTGACGGACGCGATCTGGCTCTATGGATCCGGCGAGAACAACATTGCCGCCCAGGTCCGCGCCCCCAGGCACGGCGTCATGCCGGCCTGGGCCGGGCGGCTTGGGGAGACGACGGTCAAGGAACTGGCGCTTTATGTCCATTCGCTTGGGGGCGGGAAATAGGAACGGGGTCTAGTTCCCGGCCCTGGACCGTACAAGCGACGGGGCCCGGCCAAGCCGGGCCTCGACTTGTCTTCCATCGGCAGATTCTTGACCTGCATCAACGCGCGACGATGAGACCTGCGGCAAGACTGCGCGATGAAAGCGGCACCTTCCCTGCCGCCATCGGAGATGCACGTGCTGGACCAAACGCAGGTAGAACGGCTCGAGGCCGAAGCGGTCAATTCCGCCAAGACGCGGCAGCCTCTCTACGCCGCGCGCAAGAAGATCTTTCCGAAGCGCGCCTCCGGCCGATTCCGCCAGTTCAAATGGCTGGTGATGGCGATCACGCTCGGCATTTACTACCTGACGCCATGGCTGCGTTGGGACCGCGGAGCCTTCGCGCCCGACCAGGCCGTTCTCATCGATCTGGCGAACCGGCGCTTCTACTTCTTCTTCATCGAGATCTGGCCGCAGGAATTCTACTACGTTGCCGGCCTTCTGATGATGGCGGGCGTCGGCCTTTTCCTCGTCACGTCAACGGTCGGACGTGCCTGGTGCGGCTATGCCTGTCCGCAGACCGTCTGGGTAGACCTGTTCCTGGTCGTGGAACGCGCCATCGAGGGTGACCGCAATGCCCGTATGAAGCTGGACGCTGCACCCTGGACGGCTCGCAAGCTCTCCCTGCGTACGATCAAGCACACCATCTGGTTGATCATCGGAGCGGCCACCGGCGGCGCCTGGATCTTCTACTTCGCCGATGCGCCGAAACTGCTCGGCGAAGTCTTCACCGGCACCGCCGCGCCCGTCGCCTATGTCACGATCGCCGTCCTGACCGCCACCACTTACGTTTTCGGCGGGCTGATGCGCGAGCAGGTCTGCACCTACATGTGCCCTTGGCCGCGCATTCAGGCCGCCATGCTCGACGAAAATTCGCTGACCGTGACCTATAACGACTGGCGCGGCGAACCGCGTTCGCGCCATGCCAAGAAGGCGCTCGCCTCGGGACAACCGGTCGGTGACTGCGTCGACTGCAACGCCTGCGTCGCCGTCTGTCCTATGGGCATCGACATCCGCGACGGCCAGCAGCTGGAGTGCATCACCTGCGCGCTTTGCATCGACGCCTGCGACAGCGTCATGGACAAGCTCGGCCGCGAGCGCGGGCTGATCTCCTATGCAACGTTGGCGGACTACAATGCCAACATGGCGGTGGCGACGGCCGGCGGCAGCAGCCCTGTCACTCCGGCGCTTGTCAGGACACCGAGCGGCGCTTTCGCCGAAGGACTGGCGCATTTCCATCTGGGCAAGATCTTCCGGCTGCGTACCTTCATCTATCTCGGTGCATGGTCGGCGATCGGGCTGGCCCTCGTTTATTCGCTGCTGACGCGCGAGCGGCTGGAACTGAACGTGCTGCACGACAGAAATCCGCAGTTCGTGACGCTTTCGGACGGTTCGATCCGCAACGGCTATACCGTCAAGCTGCTCAACATGATCCCCGAGCCGAGGACGATCGAGGTCACTTTGCAGGGGCTCGACGGCGGCGACATGAGCATCGTCGGCATCGACCAACCCGCGAGCCGCTCCTTTGCCGTTCAGGTCGAACCCGATCGGCTCAAGGTGCTCAAGGTTTTCGTTCGCCAACCCGCGAAGCTGATCAGGGAGCCGGTGCAGAGCTTCGAGTTCCGCATCGATGACAAGGCAGGGTCCGAATCCGCCGAATACACCGCCAGTTTCAACGCGCCGGAGAAGGCCAAATGAGGACCGATACGCAAAAGCCGCGCGAGTTCACCGGCAGACACATGCTGATCTCCATTCTCACCTTCTTCGCGGTCGTGATCGGAGTGAACCTGACCATGGCAACGCTCGCCCGCAGGACTTGGACCGGCCTGGTCGTCGAGAACACTTATGTTGCCAGCCAGCAGTTCAACGAGCGGGCCAAGGAAGGACGATCTCAGGCAGCACTTGGCTGGAAAGGCACGTTGACGATAGCCGGAGGCGACGTCCGCTATGGCCTCGTCGACGCCCAGGGAAAGCCGGTGCCGTTGCACGGCGTCAGGGTGCTGTTTCGGCATCCGGCTTACGAGACCGAGGACAAGGCCGTGACGCTCGCCGCATCTTCCGCAGGCGGTCCCGCGAAGACAGCGGAATTTACCGCTCGTCACACGCCCAAGGACGGCGTCTGGATCGTCGAGATCGACGCCGATGCCGGCCTCGCCGAACCCTATCGCGACGTCCGCCGCGTCATCGTTTCCAAGGGAGCACTAAAATGAGCTGCTGTGCGCCGGGTGTCGAAATGGCCCTCGATTTCAGCGACGCAACGACCGTGCTGCCATCCAGCGCCGAGATCAGGCTGGCAAGTCGCTCGCTGGGTGGCAACCTTTGCCAGACGGACCTCTCGGTGCCGTCGGTCCATTGCGCCCTCTGCATACAGACGATCGAGACCGCCCTGGCGAAGCTGGAGCATGTCGAAGGCGCTCGCGTCAACTTGTCCACCAGACGCGTGTCGATCCGCTGGCGCGGCGCCTCGGTCCCGCCCTTCTTCGCGACGCTGGCGCGCCTTGGCTATCAGGCGCACCTCTTCGATCCGGACAGCGGCGCGAAAGACAGAACCTTGTCGGAGCTGATCCGGGCAGTCGCCGTATCCGGGTTTGCCGCGGGCAACATCATGCTGCTGTCGGTCTCAATCTGGTCCGGCGCCGGGGGCGCAACGCGCGACCTGTTCCATTGGCTGTCCGCGCTGATCGCAATTCCCGCCCTCGCCTTCGCCGGCGGAATCTACTTCCGCTCGGCCTGGAATGCGTTGCGCCACGGCCGCATGAACATGGACGTGCCGATCGCGGTCGGCATCTCGCTCGCTTATGCCATGAGCCTTTACGAGACCATCAACCACGGCGATCACGCCTATTTCGATGCGTCCGTTTCGCTGCTGTTCTTCCTGCTGATCGGCCGCACTTTGGACCACGTGATGCGCGAACGGGCACGCACTGCCGTGAATGGCCTGTCCCGGATGGCCGCGCGCGGTGCCATCGTGCTGCGCAGCGACGGCAGCCGCGACTATTTGCCGGTCGGCGAAATCGAGCCGGACATGCATCTCATCATCGCTGCCGGTGAACGCATCCCCGTCGACGGTGTGGTTCTTCACGGAACGTCGGACCTCGACTGCGCCCTGGTTTCCGGTGAGAGCAAGCCGAGGACGGTAAGCTCGGGCGAGCCGATTCAGGCCGGCACGCTCAATCTGACCGGACCGCTGACGATGCAGACGACGGCCGCCGCCAAGGATTCCTTCCTGGCGGAGATGGTCCGGCTGATGGAAGCAGCCGAAGGCGGCCGCTCGCAATATCGAAGGATCGCCGATCGTGTTTCGGCACTCTATGCGCCGGTCGTGCATCTGACGGCCCTGGTGACGTTCCTTGGCTGGATGGTTGCGACAGGCGACTGGCACTTGGCGATGACGATCGCCATTGCCGTCCTCATCATCACCTGTCCCTGTGCCCTGGGTCTGGCCGTCCCGATCGTGCAGGTGGTCGCGGCGCGGCGGCTTTTCGAGAACGGTGTGATGGTCAAGGACGGCTCCGCCATGGAGCGACTGGCCGCGATCGACACGGCACTGTTCGACAAGACTGGAACGCTGACGCTTGGGCAGCCGCGGCTGGTCAATGCCGCATCTATCGATCCGACCATGCTGGCGATAGCGGCCGACATAGCAGCGCATTCCCGCCATCCATTCTCCAGGGCCATAGCCGGTTTCGGCGGATTTTCTGGCCAACCCAGGCTCGATTGCATCAGCGAGCACCCAGGTTTCGGCATCGAGGCAGTCACCGAGGACGCCACCTGGCGCCTCGGCCGCCGCGGGTGGGCCGGGTGGAAGGCGCGTACCGGCGGCGAAGGCAGATATGGCGGTTTTGGCGGCACCGTGCTTTCGAAGAACGGAGCGATCGTCGCCTCCTTCGCTTTCGAGGACGCCGCGCGCTCCGACGCCGCGACGGCAATCGGACAATTGAAGGCAGTCGGCGTAGCGGTCGAGATGCTGTCCGGCGATACGGCCAATGCCTGCGCCGAAGTAGCCGGGAGCTTGGGGATAGAGGACTTCGTGCCTGCGCTTCTTCCGGCCGGCAAGGTCGAGCGCATCGAGGTGCTGACGCGGACCGGCCACAAGGTGCTGATGGTGGGCGACGGCCTCAACGACACGCCGGCGCTCGGTGCCGCGCATGTCTCCATGGCTCCCGCTACCGCCGCCGATGTCGGCCGCAATGCCGCCGATTTCGTGTTCCTGCGCGAAAGCCTCCTGGCAGTCCCCCTTGCCCTTGACGTCTCGCGCCAGGCGGGCCGGCTGATCCGGCAAAACATCGCAATCGCGATCGTCTACAACGCTTTTGCCGTGCCGATTGCCATAATGGGGCTGGTCACCCCACTCATCGCGGCAATTGCGATGTCCGCCTCCTCGCTTCTGGTGATCGCAAATGCCCTGCGCCTTCAGGGCTTCAAGAAAGCGGCATCGGCAGGAGGCGCGCCGCATGACCGGCGCGCACGGCTCGGCGCCCAGGTTCATTCCCAATGAGCACCCTCGTCTATCTCATCCCGGTTGCGCTCCTTCTCGGCGGGCTCGGGCTGGCTGGGTTTCTATGGGCGCTGAGAAGCGGCCAGTATGAGGATCTCGATGGCGCGGCCGAGCGCATTTTGATCGACCGCGATGAACGGCTGAAGTGAATTCGCCGCCTGGATTCTGACGCAGATCAATGACGCGACCGGCCAGGCATAGGACAAAGGCCAGTGCCAAGAGTAGGAGACAAGGATGCTGGCGCAGACGATAATGACAACACCCGTCGTCACGGTCGACCCGGCCGCCTCGATTGCTGCCGCGGTGGAGTTGATGCTGTCGAAGAAGATAAGCTGCCTGCCGGTCCTCGGTACCGACGGAACGCTGGCGGGCATCATCAGCGAAGGCGATTTCCTGCGTCGAGGCGAGCTCGGCATCCAGCGCACCCGCGCACACTGGCTGGAATTCTTGGTCGGCCCCGGCAGGATTGCCGAGGAATATGTTCGCGCAAACGGGCGTCGGGTCGAGGAGGTGATGACAACCGATGTCGTCTCGGCGCCGCCGAGTGCCTCGCTTGCCCAGATCGTCGAACTGATGGCCCGCCACGACATCAAGAACGTGCCGATCGTCGAGCGTGGCAAGCTTTTCGGCATCATCACACGCTCGGACCTTTTGCGCGCTCTGGTTCGTGTCCTGCCGAAGACGGGCGCGACGACCGCCGATGACGAGTTGATCCGCAGGAGCGTCGTCGCTGAATTGCAGAGCCAATGCTGGAGTGGTGGCGACTTGCTCGGCGTGACGGTGGACAACGGGGCTGTCGAATTGAATGGCGCGATCTTTGACGAGCGCCAGCGCAAGGCGGCGGTCGTGGCGGCCGAAAACGTCGCCGGCGTGAAGGCGATCAAGGACAGCCTGTTCTGTGCGGAACCATTTTCGATGGTGCTTGTCTCCTAGAAGGATGCCTGCCGGAGCCACACCGCGGTTCCGGTCGGGGCTAGCTGGCCGCCAACGGGATCAGTGGTCCGAGAGACAAGACGGCGAATGCTATCAGCGCTGCGCCAGCAACCCTGTCAACCGTGGTACGGCCCCCGCTGAACCTGCCGCCAAGCAGGATCCAAAAGGTTTCCCGTGACAGCCGTGGTCGCCAGCAGCACGACCCAGTACACACCCAGCGCCTGGGGCTCGGCGTCCGTCGGCACAATTGCCAGGCAATAAATCAATCCCTTCGGATTGATGGCACTTGTCGTCAAAACTGAAATGGCGTCGGCCTTTTTGGATGTGTGGCGCCAACGCCAGACATCAGACGCAGGCCAAGAACAACCAGCCATCCGGCTGCAACCAGCTCGATCATCAGGACGGCGCCGGGCGACCCCAAAGGACGAAGCGAACACCAGCAGGCGGATGCGACCCCGTACCCGCATTCCTGAGCGATCAAAGGGCGATCGCTTTCTCTCGCTTGACCGCTCCCGGCGTCAAGAGAGAATTGGTCGGCCCTGGCGCGGCAAAAAGCAGAAATGCTTCAAGAAAATGCAGACTGTTCAAGCTGTTTCGTCCCGTGGATATCGGGCAAAGTCTTGGACAGGAACCAGCTGGCAGTCACCCGGCGGAGATTGATGATCCGGCAAGGCTCTGACGAGAGTCACCGCAAGCGAGAACCTCCGCGATCAATAGGTCGGCAAGGCATCAGACAAGGCCCTGCGTGCTTCCCGGCTGTCCTTCCAGGCGACACGGCATTGGCCGCACGAGCGCGCGTCGGGCCGCATATGCGTTGTCTCCATTCGCTGCTGACCGAGGGCGGGACAAGCTTCTCGAATGTCTCGCGCAGTTCGGCGAGACGTTTCTCGATCTCGAGGCGCTGGATCGCACTGGACCAAGCCTTCTCCCGTAGCGACCAACGGCGGAACGTCGGCGGCAGCGAGGCCGATCAGGTGACCATCGAAGCGCTGCGCGAGCTCTGTTGCCAGATTGACGATCGCCACCGGGTTTGCATCAACGGCTAGGTTGACGACCATCGTTTTGTAGGACATTCGGGCACCTCGCCTGAAAGCGGAATGCATCCTCATTTGCATTCTGCGAAGGGCTGATGCCGATCAAAGTCAAAGCAGCTGTTTGGCGAGCAGGCGGATGAGTGTTAGATCATCGATCACTACTGTTCCCCGATCCGAAGATCGCTTGTGAGCAAGAAGGGGCAAGCTTCGCCCGAAAGTGTGGCCGCCCAGCTGGCAGGCAGTCGACTGCAACACGACGATTTGCCGGAACATGAGCTTCTTGCGCTGATGTTTGATCAGGCTCCAGGTTTCATGACTTTGCTCAGCGAGCCTGGTCACGTTTTCCAGTTGACCAATGCGGCTTACCAGCGACTGATCGGTCAGCGGCAGGTTATCGGCAAGTCGGTGTGCGAGGCGTTGCCGGAGCTCGAGGGCCAGGGCTTCTTCGAATTGCTTGATCGTGTCATCGAAACCGGCGAGCCCTATGTGGGCCGCAATGCCAAAATCGTCCTTCGCAACGCCGAGACGGGTATGGCGGAAGAACGCATCCTAGACTTCGTCAATCAACCGATTAGAGCTAGCGATGGCCGCATCAGCGCTATTTTCATACAGGGCACGGATGTCAGCGACCTGTCGTTTGCCAACGCTTCGCTGCAACTACGCGAGGATCACCTGCGTTCGATCCTGGCGACGGTGCCCGATGCAATGGTCGTCATCGACGAAAGCGCCCTGATCCAATCTTTTAGCACGGCGGCCGAGACATTGTTCGGCTACAAAGCCAGCGAAGTCATCGGTCAAAACGTCAAGTTGCTGATGCCCTCGCCCTACCGGGAGGAGCATGACGCCTATATGCAGCGTTACCTGACGACGGGGGAGCGCCGCATCATAGGGCTGGGCCGTACGGTAACCGGGAAGCGCAAGGACGGATCGACCTTTCCGATGGAGCTCTCCGTGGGCGAAATGCATCCCGGAACGGGTCGCTTCTTCACCGGTTTCTGCCGCGACCTGACGGAACGCCACAGAACCGAAGCCAGGATACAGGAGCAGCAGCAGGAACTGCTTCATATGGCGCGGTTCACCGCACTCGGTGAAATGGCCTCGACATTGGCGCACGAGATAAACCAGCCGCTGACGGCGATCACGAACTATCTCAAAGGTAGCCGCCGCCTGCTCGAAAAGAGCAAGGACGACAATGCCGTGATGTTGCAGGAGGCTGTCGAAAAGGCTGCCGAGCAGGCCTTGCGCGCCGGCGATGTCATCCGTCGTCTGAGGGATTTCGTCGCCAGGGGCGAAAGCGAGCGTCACGTCGAACGTCTGCCGGCTCTGATCGAGGATGCCTCGTCGCTGGCTTTGGTTGGGGCCAGAGAGGCGGACGTGCGCGTCACTTACGATCTCGATCCGACGGCCGAGCTTGTTTTGACCGACCGCATCCAAATCCAGCAGGTGCTGCTGAACCTGATGAGAAATGCCGTGGAAGCCATGCAGGGGCAGCCGCACCGCGAGCTGCGTGTCGTCACCGTAGCGCGGCGCGACGGCATGACCGAGGTTAGCGTCATCGACACCGGTCCGGGATTGGCCCCGGAGGTCTCAGCTCAGCTCTTCCAGCCTTTCGTCACCACCAAGAAGCAGGGCATGGGCGTCGGCCTGTCCATTTGCCGGACCATCGTCGAATCCCATGGTGGTCATATCTGGGCAGAGTCGGTAGCGGGCCGGGGGACCGCATTTCGGTTCACTTTGCGCGCCGTGGAGAGGGAAGAGGTCGCCAATGGCCAGTGATGTCGTGCACGTGGTCGATGATGACGTCGACGTCCGCAAGTCTCTGGGCTTCCTTCTTGCGACAGCCGACTTTGCGGTGCGCCTCTATGTATCGGCAACAGCATTCTTGGCAACAGAGCCAAAAGAGGTCGACGGCTGCATCGTCACCGACGTGCGCATGCCCGGCATCGACGGCATAGAATTCCTGAGGCAGTTGAAGGCTCGCGGCCATACCGTGCCGGTCATTGTCATGACGGGGCACGCGGACGTGGCGCTGGCAGTGCAAGCGATGAAGGAAGGAGCGGCCGATTTCATCGAGAAGCCGTTCGACGACCAGGTGCTGATCGACGCAATTCGCTCGGCGGTCGATAACCGCAACCACGGGGCGGCGTCACACCCGCAAGCCGCCGACATTCGGAAAAATCTGTCCACGCTGTCGGAGCGGGAACGTCAGGTGCTTGACGGTCTCGTTTCGGGTTTGCCCAATAAGACGATAGCCTACGATCTTGGGATCAGCCCGCGCACGGTCGAAATCCATCGCGCGAACCTCATGAGCAAGATGGGCGCCGGCAGTCTTTCGCATCTGGTGCGTATGGCTTTGATCGCCGATCCCACACGCTGAAACCTGAAAGGCAACGCACTTTGTTCTGACGGAACTTCAGGACGGGAACTGGTGCGTTTTCCGGAATTGCTCTACGCACGGTTCTGACGATCCTCTCGGCCGCTTTCCAGCTGCCAGGCGCGCCAATGTGTTGGCCGGATATCGACTCGGATGCCTGTAACGGCATGCTGCCATCCCTCGCGCCCTTTTTCGCAGGGAAATACAAGAGCATGCAGGCCCTCCTCGTCCAGAACGGCTAGTTCGAGACTACGGCCAAACGGAGCGCTTGCGATTGGGTTCCACATCCGCTCAGCGTGGGCCGAAAAGTGGCTCGGCGCTTTGATTTGGATCAGTTTTGGCGCGGCCTGCGCCTAGAACCTGTGCATCCTCAAACGACCACGCGCCCTGCAATTTGATACAGCTCAAAGCGGCGCTCTTTCCTCGTTCGTAGGTTGAGTCCAGCGGATCGAACCGTCGCACCCCGCGGCGCCGCCTCTTGAACAGGCCCTTACACATGAACTACCAGCGGTTCTTCGAGGAAGCGATCGACCAGCTCCATGCAGAGCGGCGCTACCGCGTCTTCGCCGATCTTGAGCGCATCGTCGGCCGCTTTCTGCGCGCCGTCTGGCGTTCCAACGGCCGCGCCCAGGAAATCACCGTCTGGTGCTCCAACGACTACCTCGGCATGGGCCAGCACGGCGATGTCATCGCCGCCTTTCAGTCGGCGGCCGGCAAGATGGGCTCGGGCGCCGGCGGCACCCGCAACATCTCCGGCACCTCCAACCCGCTGGTCGAGCTCGAGCAGGAGCTCGCCGACCTGCACGGCAAGGAAGCGGCGCTGGTCTTCACCTCCGGCTTCGTTTCCAACGAGGCCTCGATCTCGACCATCGCCAGGCTGTTGCCCAACTGCCTGATCTTCTCCGACGAATTGAACCACGCCTCGATGATCGAGGGGGTGCGCCGCTCGGGCGCCGAGAAGAAGATCTTCCGCCACAACGACGTCGCCCATCTGGAGAGCCTGCTGCAGGCGGCCGGGCGCGAGCGCGCCAAGCTGATCGTGTTCGAGAGCGTCTATTCGATGGACGGCGACATCGCGCCGATCCGGCAGATCGTCGAGCTGGCCGAGCGGCTGGCCGAGCGCATCGACGTCATCGAGGGCACCTTGGCCAAGGCCTTCGGCACGCTGGGCGGCTATATCAGCGGCCGCAGCGCGGTCATCGACGCGGTGCGCTCCTATGCGCCGGGCTTCATCTTCACCACCGCGCTGCCGCCGGCGATCGCGGCGGCCGCCACCACCTCGATCCGGCATCTGAAGCGCTGCTGCGCCTCGCGCTCGGCCTGCGAGCGCCATGACCTATATCGACGAGGTGCATGCGGTCGGCATGTACGGGCCGCGCGGCGGCGGCATCACCGAGCGCGAGGGGGCGATGGGTTACGATCATGACGAAGAAAAGGCCAATGTTTCGCGATCCCCAGGAGGCGGGACGAAAGCTAGGCGCCGAGCTGGAAAAGCTTCAGCTCGAGAACCCGATCGTGCTCGCATTGCCAGGGGCGGCTCCGGTCGCTGCCGAGGTCGCTAAGTCCCTTAAGGCGCCACTTGATCTGGCGATAGTGCGGAAGGTCGGAGCACCGAGAAATCCGGAACTGGGAGCCGCCGCGATCGTCGATGGCGATCCGCCGGACGTGGTACTCAACCGTGACGTCGTGGAGGTCTATTCACTCGGCGATGATGAACTTCGGGTGCTGGTCGCAAAATGAACGTCCTGAGCTCGAGAGACGCCGCCTCGCATGTCGCGGTAAGCACGACCCTTTGGAGGTATGGGGCAAGACGGTGGTCATCGTTGACGACGGTGCGGCCACCGGGACGCCGATGAAAGTCGCGATCCGCGCGTTGAAGAGACGTTCACCTCGGGAAATCGTCTTAGCCCTCCCGGTGGCGCCGCCAGAGACGTTGACGGACCTTGCCGGCGAAGCCGACTGGACCGTCTGCCTAAGCGAACCGACGCATTTGCGGGCGATTGGCCAAATTACCTCAAGTTTCCCCAGCTCTCGGACGACGACGTCGTCGCCATCTGTGACGAGACCGCACCCAGCCAGCAAGCCGGTCGATGCCGTAACCCAACCCGAGCCGGCGACGGTGCTGCGAATCAGCATGTAGCAACCCGAAGGAATAGGAGACGCCGATGCTCATCCGCACGCTTTCCACTCTGGAATGTACAAAGTTGCTGGCCGCCAACCGCTTCGCTCGCCTGGGCTGCGCAAAGGAGGGACAGCCTTACGTCGTGCCGCTCTATTATGCCCATTCGGACAATCATCTCTATGCGTTCTCGATGTTGGGCAAGAAGATCGATTGGATGCGCGCCAATCGGCTGGTCTCAGTCCAGGTCGATGAGCGGGGTCCGGGCAGAAGTTGGAAGAGCGTCATCGTCGACGGCCGCTATGAGGAGCTCCCCGACCGCATCGGACACAAGCTCCAGCGCGATCACGCCTGGGCCCTGCTGAGCAAACATGCGGAGTGGTGGCAACCGGGCGCTTTAAAGCCAGGTGCCCCGCCGGCTGACCTGCCGCATGTTTTTTTCCGGATCTCTGTCGCCGGTGTCTCAGGGCGAGAGGCGAGTGAGAGCTGATCGAACCTGGCATGATCAACCAACTGGGCGGCGCACCTGCACGAGAGCGCGGTGGTGATCACAGGCGGTGCGGCATTTGACATGCGATCGTCCTGGTGCCATCGCCAGCGCTCCGGAGACATCCGCGAGTCGATCAGCGCGCTTGGAGTGATGTTGGGCGGGCAAGGCGGGCTCGACCGGGCCCACCTCCCCCGTCACAGACCCCTTGCCTGCGCGGTAATCGCTGGCTTCCTTCGATATAGGCCAGCGAAATGGGACCGCCAGAAAGAAGAAGTCAGATCGCTACTTTACCCAACTGCCCCGAGGTGCACCAGCGGCCTCGCGCAGCTTGCGGGAGCTATCCTGGCAGCCCGGCGCCGAGCTGATAGAGGTCGCCCCTCACTGTCATTCGAGCCTTTTAGCAAATTTTTGGCAACGGACTCACGACTTTCCGGCATGGACCGCCGACTATGACGGAAGAAGGCGCCCAGTCAGAGGAGGATCATATGAGCGCTGGTGCCGTCATCCGCATGCCCGACGAGAGGACGGGCGTCATGCTGCGTGGTCATCCCATGGCTTTCCTCGTCACCGGCGAAAATACCAGGCACACGAGCATGTTCGACTGGACGATCCCGCCGGAGTTCGCCACCGGGCGGCATGTTCACCGGGTGCAGGAAGAGACTTTCTATCTGCTCGAGGGCGAGTGCGAGTGGCATTTCGGCGACAAGATGGTCCGCGCGACGCCTGAAACCTTTCTGTTCATCCCGCCGGGAGTGCCGCACAACATCACGAATGTCAGCGACAAACCGGCACGCGTGCTGATGACCGTTTCTCCGCCTGGCCACGAGCATTATTTCGAAGAGCTCGCCAGACTGGCAGCGCAGGGCGGGGCCGGATCCAAAGGCGGCGCTCGCCGATCTTCGAAACCGCTACGACACCGACCAGCTCTCGACTCCGACGACGCGCGCGTGAATGGGGTTGGCCAAATCACCTTGGGGCCGCCGCAACCGCAGCGCTGCTCGCCGGTGATATCAGAAGTCCGCGGCCTGATCGCTACGGTGGCGTCCAGTGACTGTTGCCACTCAAAGGCTCGCTCCAATCGACTGGTCAGACGACGTAAGTCATTAATTCGACGATGCCTTTTCTGCGACTTTCGAAGCACAAAAAGGGGGACATGGAGAAGCGCGCTATGTGGTTCAGTAAGCTGAGTCGACATTGGATGGCGCCTCTGGGGACGAAGGGTGCTCGCAGCAGGCATAACCCGTAGCGGCGAGGTCTCGCGATGCGTGACGCAGCGCACCCGTACCGCGCCGGCACTGGTATCTAGAAGAAAAATGATCGCTTGATATCCGTTATGAAGCGCGCAACGCGCGCTGGCAGTGCTGACACGCGATGCAATCGGGTTTTCGGCTGTCGCGGACATTCCAGTGTGCAGTCCGGAATTATCTGTCGGGATCTGGTTAAAGATACGGGCATAACCGAGGGTCAAGCCCCCGAACTTATCTACTGCTCGGCCTGAACTGACATCTCTGGTTCGAGAGCGCGACTCGCCTTTCGGCTGAGTGCCCGTCCTAATCGTCGAGGAAGGGTCATTAGTAAGTGCTGATGCCCAGGATTGCGGACGGCTAAATCGCGGCGCACTATTGGTATCAGCCCCGCTCCCACGAACGGGGTGAGGCCCGGCCTGTTGCCCTGTGCATCCCTGCGCTTCCCGTGACAGACCGGGCACCCATTCCCAAGCGGATCAGAGTTTCCGAAAGCCACCGCTATCAGGAAGTGAGATTGCGCGAGTGGCGGACAGAGTTTTCGGATAAGTTCTCATACCGATCGTCTGAGGGCGCTAAGATGTTAAGCTCTCACCTAGCGGAATTGGTCGAACAAAATCATCTGGCCTGGCATGCCTTCGCAAAGGGCGATCCTGAACCTTTGAAATATCTCTACTCGCGGCAGGATGACGTCATTATCGCCAATCCGTTCGGGCCGCCGGCGAAGGGGTCGAACAACGCCGCTGCGACCATGGACCGGGCTGCCACCCATTACCGGGACGGCGAAGCTACTGGTTTTGAGCGCATCTCCGAGTACGCGAGGCGGATTTAGGGTACATCCTCGACATCGACCGGTACCGATCCAGGGTCGATGGGAGCGTTAAATTGGTGCCGCTGGCGGTAGTCGCAATGTGAAGGCCTGCTCAGCTCGGCGAGCGCCTCCATATGGAGGAACGGGTGCCATTGGTCTGGCAATATTTGACCCTAACGGGACGCTAGAAAATGTGTTGTGGATAGTGACAGTTCGTTCACTATGAACCGCCCTTTTCATTGAAGGCGCCCATCGAACGCCTAGTGTGATCCACAACGGCAATTGTCGCTTGGGCGGTCCCCGAGCTAGGGGGCCGGACAGTTCAGTTCCCGCCAGTCTGCGTCGATCACCGGCTTCTCCGTGATTTCGAATCAATCTCATTTTGCCCCCACGATGCTGCCGAACGTTTGCCAAAGATGCCACCGGACGCGCTACCCGAGCGAGTTTGACCTGAAGCCGACCTTGACTTGGTGGCTACGCCTTATTCGATTGTTCCATGGTCAGCTGGCGATGCTGTCTTACGCGAAACGCAATGGTTACGAGTTCGATCGGCCGGAGTGCGGGCAATGCTTTGGCCCGGGCTACAACCCGAGGCGCGTTCGTGACAAGGCGGTCCGGGACCGTTGACGGTCACGATACAGGGTTAGCGCGAGGACGCGCTGGTCATCCCCACCGAAACAGTTTTGACCTACCAGTATACTCGCTGTGGTCGGTCACAGTGAGGGGCAGGCCGAGGTAATCCGCCAGGACCTCCTGCGCGTGCCAGGCGTCAAGAAGATCAACATCCTCCGTGAACGACCCGAACAGATTTCGTCGGGTTCCCCCTATGCCAAGCTGGCCACGCTCGGCCTGTCGGGTCAGGACATCGTCGCCTTGCAGCGGCAAAACACCGTCACCCCGGCAGGCTCGATCGACACCAGGGGCCGCAGGGTCAACCTGCCCTGCCCTCACTGGGCTTTGTCGCTTCCCGTGATTGAGCTTGTGCCCATCGGCGCGACGATGCCGACGCGATTTTCAGCGTCCGGCTAGAATGGCTCGCTAAACTGCTCCTTGCAGGGTAAGTTTGGGTGTGCCAGATCTGCGGCCAAGCGGTTGTTTGGCGTGATCTGCGGCAAGTGATCTGGCATGAACAGCCGGGCTAGGCCGCTTGAGAAGGCCACACGATAGGCTCGCACTGGTCTGGCACCGCCGCCACGACTACACCGGGGATTTTCCGACTTGTCGCTAGTGCATCGTCCTCGCTCAGCTGCAGCGCGGCGCCGCTGCCCAGCCGGACGCTGCCCATGCGCACATTCGGCACTACTGCACGCGCGCGAGCAGCTCACCGTCGGTTGCTGAACTGGCAAGGAGTGCTTCACGGCGTGCCGCCGATCTCCGCCGGTTTGAAAAGCGAATGGGGGCCTGCTTGGCATTTAGGTTGGACACGTTTGCAGACCGGGCTGTTTGCCCGAGTTCGGTGACCGGGCGCCCAGATAGTGCGTTGCTTTATTAAATTCCGCTTTAACAATGTGAATGGTACGCCAGCCGCCCGAAGCGTTGCCACAGAAGATCGCGGATGGCTGCCATCGCATCATCGTTCGATAACCAGTTCGCGAGACTGACTCTGATATGCGCCGGCAGGCCCAGGGGTGGCTTGCCTGGAACCGGGCGGGTGCTCCGGGTTCCTCGGTCCAGTGGCTTGGCTACCAGCCCACAGTATTTATCTGAGAAAGATCGGCGATGTCGTCATAGATCATCGAACCCTTGACGAGAAAACACGAGCCGCCGAGAACTTCAAATAATGAGCTTGACGCGGTGCAGGCGGGAGGGGTTTCGAAGGCGGTGGGCCAGCGCGTCGCGGTTTGTACCTTGCTGCCGTTGGCTTCGGCAGAGCCGACGCATATCGCGAGGACGGCGATAGCAATGAGGGTCTTGCTCATGATTAACCTCAGAAAACCAAGTTGCCATCCTCGCGACCCAATGTAGCACCGGCCAAAAATGCTTCTATCCACCAATTGGATGATTTGGGATCGTCTATGTTAACTAGCAATCAGCGCGTCGAATAATATGAACGGAGCGGGTTTTGTCTCCGGCCGCTTTGGTTCGGTAACGCCGCCCAGTCGCCTATCGGACGAGGTTCGCTTCACGAGTGAGCCGTGGACGGCAACGCGGGATCAATGCGATGCCGGTCGATATCGTGGGCGCCTGTTGACAGGCCGAGCACCCCCGCGCAGAAGGCGGGAGCGTGCAGTCCCGAATTAGCCTGATCGACGTTTCAGTTGATCAGGTCGAGCAGTTGTTGAAGAGCTTTCAGTCGGATGGCCCAGCGGCTCTCCGGCACTACGGCGCGTGACCATGACGGGCCGGCTGCCTGACTGCTGCCGCGACCAAAAGCTCGGGCCGGACGCGTCAGCGAGATGGGACGTGCGATGGTGAAATGCGCCGAGTGTGGCAGCAGGCGTGTCACGTCGGGTTCACCTTGTCTCACCCAAAATGAGCGCTATGCTCCTGGCGTCGATCTTGTTGAACGAACGCTGTTTTCGCGCTTGGCGCCCTGACGATTTTCCCTCTCAATTTCGAAAACTGGCTCGTTTGGCAGTCTGCCAGACGTGGATGATTTGCGCCGAGTTGAAAGGAAATCGCAATGACTACGGGAACAGTGAAGTTCTTCAACGCCACCAAAGGCTTTGGCTTTATCGAACAGGGCAATGGACAGCCAGACGTGTTCGTCCACATTTCTGCTGTGGAGCGCGCTGGAACGCGATCCTTGACGGAGGGCCAGAAGGTGAGCTTCGACATCGTAAAGGATGCGCGCAAAGGCAAGAGCTCCGCGGAGAACATCCAAGCAGCTTGAAATGAGCACCGGCTCTTCAAGCATTGGAGAAGGTCGGTTGTGCCCGGCCTTTTTGGTAAGAGGCAAAAAATGGCTGTCCATGCCAAGGCGAAGCGACCACACAGGTTGCGCGGACGATAGTTGAGGGCGAAGCGGCCAGGAGGAAGGCAAAGACGGCGCGGCTTCGGGCGGCCAGGTTGGCGCAGGAGATTGTCAATACAACCCCAAAGGGCAAGCCCAAGCGCAAATAGCCGCGTAGGCGCGAATGCAGGCCGGTAAAAAGCAGCCGCTGCGAGGAAACTTCGCATGTGAACATATGGGCCTCTCAACCGTTGAAGGCTAGGAGGTTCAGCTGCTATGAGCAACCACGCCAGCGAGAATGGGAATTTACACGAGGCCGCTCTCGATATTCTGGCGAAGCGACTGGCCAAGAAGGCAGACATTGCCGAAGAGCAAGCCCGCCAGTGCCCGAAGGGTACCGCGAGAAGTGGGGGTTGAAGCCGGACTATCTGATGGTCGCGCCGAACTACGCCGCCCAGCGGTCGACGCGGGCCAAGGCGGCTGGGCTCGGCCGGAATTCCGCGACCGGCGAAGAGCGTGGCCAAAAGGCGTTCTTCGCGATGAATGCGGAGTGCCATGAATTCTGATGTGAAGGTCGCTGACGAGCTTTCACCCTTGATCAATCGTTCATGACATTCGCGCAAGTTCGTCGGCGGAGATGCTGGTGCTAGCCTGCATGCCCAATCCCTGCCCCGGCGCCTGAATCACCCCTCTGCGCCGGGGCTTTTCAGTTCTCGACGCTGACTGCCGCCCACGCGGCCCTAGCCTGTAAACTCGCACAAAAGGTCCACCCTTCTTGATACATTTGGCAAAGCCCTGCTTGTGTTCGCCAAGAACCCGCGGCCGGGTTGTAAAGCGGAAGCCCGCCGCCTCGGGGAGAGAACGACGGGCTTCTTGCTTAAGGGAGCGGCGGGGGACGGGCCGCTCGGGGCTATAACCCGCAGAAGGCTAATCAGTTCCTGCTAATCTCGCGATGGGCGGGCGGTGGCTAGGTGTTTAGTCCGGCATTTGATGGACCGGGTCGAGTCGAAAGCGCTCGGGCTCTTTTTTCCATGGTTTTGCAGATGAACTCAAAAGGCGTCGTCTTGAGCCGGCGTGCGAAATTGTAGGCTGAGATGAAGGCGGCGAGGTGTCGGCGCAGCTGATCGTGATCGTCATAGTGGAAGCGCTTGACGGTCGCGTCCTTGATGGTTCGGTTCATCCGCTCGACTTGACCGTTGGTCCAGGGATGGTTGATGAAAAGGCGAATGACCGACAACTTCGAACACAAGTGCCAACAAGGCACGGTTCAATGGCCGGCGACGAAATCTGGCTGCGGTGGAATCGCTCACCTAGTAACTGTTTGCGCATCGGGAGGCGCCCGGCGCGTCATGTTAAGCCACATCAACGCTTGGCACTGTCGCTGTCGGCATCGGCCCGTGCCAGGAAGATCTCTGTGACCTGAGGAAGATTGTTCTTCAGCCACTCAGCCATCGCTTCCTCCTCGCGGAGGTTCTGCTCGCACACGCGGGCAATCTCCGCTTCATCGGCTGCATTGGCTGCCGCTATCAGGATCGTATAAGAAGCGATTTCCATATGTTCGAATGTGTAGCTGGCAAGAGAGCCCTTCATCACCTCGTCGCCTGCGAAGACCCCACTGATGGACTGAGCCATTGCAGTCAGCTTGCCGCCCGCATCTTTGAGTGTTGAGGAACCCTCGTCCATCGCATCCAGGCAGGACTGCAAACGTCTGGCCTGCTCCTTGGTTTCGGCCAGGTGAGATCGGATGCGTGCGCTGAGCTCTGGATAGCTGTCGAGCCGGCTCAGTTGGCCCGAGAGCATCGTCTCTGCTTGTTCCTCCATCGCATGCGCGTCCCTCAGCCATTGGATGAGCCATTCGCGGGATTCAGGCATTGTTGTCTCCTGTTGCTTAGCGAGCCCCAAACCGGGGAAGAGGTCCATTGTTCCTGAAGCCCGCTCATCTCGTGCCGATGAACTGTGATTTTCTGCTGGGACGCACGCCAGACTCTGCGTCGGTCGTGAGCCGAGGTCGAGCGCTGCTATTGGAACTCCCTGAGCTTTCGCGCCTCTCTGACAAGTACAGCAACTTCCTCGCCGTGCGTTCTGATCAAGCCGCGCACCTGTTCTTCTGTCAGCCCATTCACAGCAGCAAAGTAGCCGACCTCATAGGGGTCATTCGCCGAGACACGATTCGGGTTGCGAAAGGTACGTTCGGCGCTGTCACTTTCCATGTCACCTCCCTGCGTGGGTGAGCCGCACCGCACACCGATGGGCGCTATTTTGACGGGCGCGCGGCAGCTTCCCGAATGCTGCCGGCGCCGCCCATATCCCCCTTCTTGGTGCGCCCACCCCCCGGGCCAGCGCCAATGTCCGCGCCCGTAGTGGGGTGGGAGGACGGGTCCGACAGTGTCCGCTCGGCCAGCTTGGCCGCAACTTTCTTGTCCTTGGCCGCTAGCTTGACGGTTGCCGTTCCGTCTCCGCCGTCAACCGGCATAACCTCCTCGAGATTGTCGATGCGGTCCCATTCGTCTCCGGAATTCCACGGTCCCGTGGTGTCCCCTTCGCCCTGCGAAGTATTGACATACATGCTGGCATATTTCTCGATGCCGGGGAGTTTGCCCGTGGGGAAGTTGTTTTCTATCGCATAAAGCGCTTTCTCGAATGACTTCTGGTGCGCGACTTCGCGGGTCATCAGAAAACCAAGCGCATCTTTGATGCCAGGGTCATCGGTGATGTTGATCAGTCGCTCATAAACGATCTTGGCGCGCGCCTCGGCCGCTATGTTGGAACGCAGATCCACCGTGGGCTCGCCGCGCGAGTCGATATAGGCGGCGGTCCACGGGACGCCGGCCGAGTCGCAAAGCGCGGGCCCACCGCCGAACAAGATCGATTCTTTGGCAGTCGTGCCGCTGGCGCCAACCATCAGGTACAGCTCGGCCTCTTTCATCTGGCCTTCGGCGAGCTGTGCCTTCAGGCCTTTGTTGAGCATTGTCACGATCTACCCGACCACCTCGAGGTGGCTGAGCTCTTCCGTGGCGATGTCAAGCAACATGTCTTTGCGGCCAATGTCGTCTTCGCCTAATCCTTGCGTGAAATGGCGCATCGCCGCAGCGAGTTCGCCATCAGCTCCGCCGAACTGCTCCATAATCATGCACGCCAGGCGCGGATTGGGTTCTGAAACTCGGACGGTATATTGCAGTCGCTTGTTGTGCATGAACATGAGAACTCTCCAGGGTTGGCGCCCCTAACACGACCCCATCAGGAATGTTCCACCTCGCCAACCGACAATCCTGGACCGACACACCGCGCTCCGTCGCCGTGAACGGACCTGGCCGCGCTTCTCATATCGCGGGCCGCAAACCGTCGTCCTCCCCTGTGACCCCGGAATGCTCCTCAGGATGTTTGGGAACAACACTCTCCTGCACGTGTTCAAAGGCGATGTACAATTTCATCGGTGATCAGGCTCGCGATGTGGCTGTTGTGGGGGCCGGGCCTGCGGGCCTTGCTGCGGCTGTCTATCTTGCCCGCTTTTTGCGTTCTGTGATTATCTTCGATACCGGTGACGGGCGTGCGAAACTCATTCCCAAGACCTACAATTGTCCCGGCTTTCCTGATGGCATCAGCGGAGAGGATCTGTTGGTTCGGTTGAGAGAGCAGGTGAAAGCGTATGCAACCGACATTGTCCAAGACAAGGTTGAACGGCTAGAGAGAACTGAAGAAGCTTTCACTCTCACAACTGCTGGCGGTGTTATGAGGGCGTCTTATGTGGTCCTTGCCACCGGGGTTGTTGACAAGGCTCCTACAATAGTGGGCTTGCGAGAGGCGATCGCTGCACGAACCGTCCGATTATGTCCTGTATGTGATGCGTACGAGGCCGCAGGGCACCGTATTGCGGTCGCCGGCCCAGAGCGCCTGGCCCTCAAGGAGGCGTTGTTCCTGAGACACTACAGCCCATTTGTTTGCATACTCTCAAACTATCCCGCAGATATTTCCGAGACCGCGCGTCTAGAGGCCGGCGCGGCTGACATAGAAATATGGGACGTCGTGGATGATCTGGTCCCTCGTGGCTCCGGGCTCGACGTGGTGATGGCTGACGGGTCGCCGTCCCGCCAGATCGACGTGCTGTATGCGTCCATGGGGTGCGACGTTCGATCCGAACTCGCCGCAGGCGCTGGCGCACACTGCGACGAAGACGGCTACATTTTGGTGGGGCCACACTCGGAAACATCCGTGCAAGGCCTTTACGCCATAGGAGACGTCGCCAAAGCGCTCAATCAGATAGCAGTGGGATTTGGCCATGCAGCCTTGGCTGCCACGCACATCCACAACGCCCTGTCCGCGCGCCGGGATCGGGCGACGCTTCGCGCTGAAGCCGGATGAGAGCCGGCCCTGCGAGCTCTAAATCCTCTCAGGCAACCTTCGAAAGCAGGCCGATGTCGCACCTGGCCAGGCCGTAGCGCCAACGGTGGTCCGTTGCGGCCACACGGCTCTGATAGAACAGCGTCAGTTGCTGGCCTTCGATCATGACCGTCGAGTGCCCGTTTTCTCCAGGCCCGCCGGGATCAAGCACCGGGCCAATTGACGTGTAGGGTCCCTTCACATCGTCGGCTATGGCGAAAAAAACGCGCTGCCGGCTGCCTCTTTGCCCCTGAGGCAGAAAGCAGGTGGCGTTCAGAAGGACGCGGCCGTCCGGCAGTTCCACCAATTGAGCGCCTTCTATCCCCCATTCGTAGTTCGGGTCGTCGCGCGTATTGTGATGCGGGACGTCATTGTGGTCGAGGATCTTGCCGATGCGCTTCCAGGGTCCGAACCACGAATCGGACTGGCTTCGCGCCAGATAGACATCGGGTTGCGGCACCCGAGTGATTTTCGGCATTCCGGAATAGACGATGTAGCGCTTTCCGCCGACGATAGCTGGGTGCGGGTCATAGATGCCATCCTCGTCGGTGCCCGGCATCGAAAGGATCGCCGGGTTAAGCACCACCCAATGGAACCCGTCATTGGAAACCGCGTGCTCGCAGCGGCCACCTGATTTCATGAACTCCGTCTGTATGAACATGTGAAAGACGCCGGCTTCATGGATGACGCCGGGCGCCGCGACGCCGGAGCCATGGACGGCAAGTTGGATCGCATCATGCTCTGTCCAGGGGCCACGCAGTTCGGGTGCCGTGGCGTGCAGGATCTTCCAGGTTTCGGTGGTCACCGTGCCACTCGAGCCGAACACGTGCCAACGGCTGCCGTCAAAGACCGGGCATGGATCCTTGAGATCGTCCACGGATTGCGGATGAAACAATGGGAACTCGTTCGTTTCGAATTCAATCCTCATTTCGGTCACCCCAGCGGTCGCTGCCTCGCCGCCCGGCAGTATAGCGCTGACTTAACCCAAATGAGGCCGTCTGACCAATTTCGAACGCCTGTCCCCAAGAGTTTCATGCCGACGGTCCGCCAGCCCACGTGGAGTCAGCCGTTCGAATGGGTGAGGCGGGAACAAGTCATTTCACTGCAAGTTAGGCTGGGAGCCGGAAATGGTTCCGGCACCTGCGGCTAACAAATGTTAATCGCAGTTAAACCTGAGATTACACTATGGGAATTATTTACATGGGCGCGGGGATAGACACGGCGAACACCAAAACCATCAATAGAGAACAACAACTACTAATATGCTTTTCTCATCTCCGCTGGAACTTCGTTCATCAGCGCCCGCAGCACCTCCTCACGCTCGCAGCGAGAGAGCAGCAGATTGTCTATTTCGAGGAGCCGGTATTCGAAGACCAAATCCAGCCACAGCTGCGTTTGGATAAGGTGGCGCCAAACATTCAGGTCGCCACGCCCATTCTTCCGCTGGGAACGTCTCGCGTGAGGGCCGATGTCATCCAGCGCCGATACCTCGACCGGATCTTGGCTTCCACGCCGCATGCCAAGCTGGGCGCCTGGTATTACACTCCCATGGCGCTACGATTCAGCCGGCATCTCTGCTGCGACGTCTGCGTCTATGACTGCATGGACGAGCTTTCCGCATTCAAGAACGCGCCACCGGATCTGTGTCAGTGGGAAAAGGCGCTTTTCGATCGTGCCGACATTGTCTTCACCGGCGGGGTAAGCCTTTTCGAAGCGAAGCGCTGCCTGCATCATGCGATCTATCCTTTCCCGAGCAGCATCGATGCCGGCCATTTTCGCAGGGCAAGGAAAGCCGGAAAGGATCCAGCCGACCAGACTGACATTCCTCATCCGCGGGTAGGCTATTTCGGGGTTCTGGACGAGCGGCTTGATATCGATCTTGTGGCGCGAGCCTCCGAGGCAATGCCGGATGTGCATTTCGTCATGCTGGGGCCCGTGGTCAAGATCGACCCGGCCAGCTTGCCCAAGGCCGCAAATCTGCACTGGCTCGGTTCGAAGGCCTACGCCGAGCTGCCTAACTACCTGCGGCACTGGGATGCCGGCTGGATGCCGTTTGCGCTCAACAAAGCAACGCGCTTCATCAGTCCGACGAAGACACCGGAGTTCTTGGCTGCGGGCCTGCCTGTCGTCTCAACCGCCGTCGTCGACGTGGTGCGTAGCTACGGGGCCGCGGGTTTGGTCGAGATCGCGGACGCCGAAGATATCGAGACGAAGCTTCGCTCCGCCCTCGCTGGCCCGCGCGACATGTGGCTGGGCAAGGTTGATGCCTATCTCGCCAACATGTCCTGGGAGCGAACATGGCACGCCATGGCCGCACTCATCGAGGAAGCGAGCGAGAGCAAAAAGGTTCTACCGTTCCGCAGGAGCGCCTGATGATGTTCGACTGGCTGATCGTCGGCGCCGGTTTCGCCGGCAGCGTTCTCGCCGAGCGCATCGCATCGCAACGGGGGGAAAGCGTTCTCCTTATCGACCGTCGCAATCACGTCGGTGGCAACGCGTTCGATTGCTACAACGAAGACGGCATCCTCATTCACCGTTACGGGCCGCACATATTCCACACCAACGCAGAGTCGATCGTGGAGTATCTTTCACAATTCACGACATGGCGGCCCTACGAACATCGGGTGCTGGCCGCGGTCGACGGCAAGCTACTCCCAATCCCCATAAATCTTGACACGATCAACCGGCTCTACGGGCTCGATCTGAGTTCGAGCCAATTGGAGGAGTTCTTCGCATCGCGCCGCGAAACCGTCGAAGAAGTCCGTACGGCCGAAGAAGTCGTCGTCAGCACGGTCGGACGCGAACTCTACGACAAGTTCTTTCGCGGCTATACCAGAAAGCAATGGGGGGTCGATCCGTCGCA
This sequence comes from Mesorhizobium sp. M3A.F.Ca.ET.080.04.2.1, assembly GCF_003952525.1. Lineage (NCBI taxonomy): Bacteria > Pseudomonadati > Pseudomonadota > Alphaproteobacteria > Hyphomicrobiales > Phyllobacteriaceae > Mesorhizobium > Mesorhizobium sp. M3A.F.Ca.ET.080.04.2.1. The sequence continues at coordinate 2,217,967 of NZ_CP034451.1, forward strand.
ACTCAGCAAATCCGTGACGGCGCGGGTGCCAACCAGGACGAATCGTGATGACCGCTACTTCGGCGACCGCTTCCAGATGATGCCGGCCGGCGGCTATGCGCGCATGTTCGAGCGCATGACCAATCATCCCAGCATCAAGATCATGCTGCAGACCGACTATCGAGAGATCCGCGACCGGATCTCATTTCGCCGCTTGATCTACACCGGCCCTATCGACGAATATTTCGACTGCAGGCTTGGCCGTTTGCCTTATCGCTCCCTGCGTTTCGAGCATGTCACCGTCGACTGCGAGCAGTTCCAGCCGGTGGCGGTGGTCAACTACCCGCAAACGGAGGCTTATACCCGCATAACCGAGTACAAGCATTTGACTGGCCAGAAGAATGCCCGGACAAGCCTGACCTACGAATATCCCACAGACGTGGGCGATCCCTATTATCCTGTGCCGCGGCCGGAAAACGAAGCGCTGTACAAGCAGTACGAAGCGCTGGCAGCGAGCTGCCCGGACGTGTGGTTCGTCGGGCGCCTTGCCACCTATCGCTACTACAACATGGATCAGGTTGTCGGCCAGGCTCTGGCGACGTTCGGGCGTATCCAGAGAACGCTTGCCATTCCAAGTGACATCCTGGTGCCACCTGTGGCCGTGCCGGCGAAGCGACACCCCATCGCCGAACAGCCCCAGGGCTCGCTTATCGCGAATCCAGGTTGAATAGCCTCCGTTGCCTGGCCAGTTCCTCGGCCATCGCTTGGCGGAGACGACGCGAACCGTCTGCGTGAATGACCGAGAACAGACCGACCTCGGCATGGCGCGAATTGTCCCACCCGGGATATGCCGTGACCGGATAGAGGCAGATCCCGTCGATCGCTGCGCCCTCGCCAATGGCGGCGCGAACCTCATCGCATACATAGTGGAGCCAGGCCGGCCCGCCGGAGCCTTCGGCGCCGGTCTCGGCGATGTATATTGGCTTGCTGTAGCGACGGGCGACCTCAACCAGCATTTCCGACATCGCCCGGTACTCGTGATGCCCCATCGGAATGGTCGGCCCGTGCAGATACCATTGATTGTGCGGGTAGAAGTTGAGGCCGATCACGTCGATCAGATCCTCGCTGCCTCCGAGTTGCGGCTCAACGCGCCCCATCAGCATGTCGTAGGCCTCGAACTGTCCCAAGCAGACATTCTCGGCGCGGCGTATCTCGGGACGGCTTCGATCTCGCGGCGCCACATGGATGAGCGGTTCGGCCCATATGAAGCGGCATTCGGGGTCAGCTTCTCGCATTGCCCGGATGCCCTGCACGGCGGCCTTGACCAGATGACGCTTAAACCATCCCTTCCTTTTTGGGCCGGCCGGCGGAAAATAGCCGACTTCGACTGCCCATGCGAAGAACGATATCTCGTTGATGGGACAAACCAGCGCGGCTTTGCCGGCCATGGCTCGATGCAGCCGAACCGCTTCGGCTGCAAAAGATGCATAGCTTTCGATCATCCCTTCGCTGCCCTGGTTGAGATGATCGGGGGATCCGTAATGAAAGATATCCCAGATGACCTGAACACCGGCCCGACCGGCCGCTTCGATCATCGAAATCCAATTCGACCAGTCGTAGACCCCCGGTGCCTTTTCGATCAGATGCCAGCGCAGCCCGTCGCGAATGGTTCTCAGTCCAAGAGCGGCGCAGCGCCGATAGTCGTCCTCGGCATGAATGTCATGGCTGGTCGCCCGCAACAGATCGAGGCGCACGCCATCCTTTCGCCGGTGCGAAGAGCACTCGAATCCGGCCATGAAAAAGCTGTCGAATGTGACCGTGCTTTCAACATGATTTTGCATGAGGAGGCTATCGGCTGTCCGAGTTCCGGCGCTTGTTGCATCTCGGCAGGAACCGGTCGATTGCTTTCTCAATCGGCCGGCAATCCTGAATTTTGCGTATGCTGACTGGTTTCACATTCCGCATGGCGTCGCCGATTCACATCACGAGAGTTGCCCAACCCGGTGGCCTCGCCTTTGTTCCTGTCGCGCATCGCATCGGCTGCGCTGCCAGCGGAGCAGGACCCGCGAAGTTTTCGCAGTGTTGGAGCGAAATCGGACGTTGGCAGTTAGGCAGGACAGGCAGCTAGCGATAGGAACGAACGATGCATCCCAGGGCTTCCGCTGGCGACCCGGGAAACGCCACTCCAACCACACCGGCCGCGGAAGGGCTCGCTCCCGCCTTGGCCCGCAACATCGACGCTCTGGTAGAGCGCAGGAAGCGCGAGGCGAAAGCAGCATCACTGGAGCAGCGGGCCGCGGCCGCAATCGGCAAGTTCGCCGGCAGCATGATTTTCGTCTACATCCATCTTATTTTGTTTGGCGGCTGGATCGCTTTGAACACCGGGATCTTCCCCTTCGTTCAAGCCTGGGATCCTTCCTTGGTGATCCTGGCGATGTTCGCATCCGTCGAAGCGATCTTTCTCTCCACCTTTGTCCTTATCACCCAGAACCGAATGGCTGCCGAAGATGATGCACGGGCGGATCTTGATCTTCAGGTCAGCCTGCTGAACGAACACGAGACGACGAAGTTGATCAAGATGGTGGAAGAAATTGCCAAGCACCTGAAGGTCCCGTCAGAAGCAGACGAGGAACTGCAGGAGTTGAAGCGCGATGTGGCGCCTGAAGCCGTACTCGACAAGATCGTGGAGGCGGGCGATCAGGCGAGCCCCACCTGAGCTGTGTTCAGGTGGAAGGTGCCCGCCGGCCTTTGAAACAAAGGGAGCTTGGTCCCGCGTTGGCGAGGGCCGTTATAAGCTGGTGCTGACGAATCAGGTGCCGCTCGCCTTCGGTACATTGCGCTCGGCCATTCTGATATCGTCGACGAGTGCCAGGTCACAGCAACATCAAAGCGGCCGTCGGTCGTTCCTCACCAGTGGCCCGATTAGGGCGTCACGTGAACGCGAAGTCAAAGACTGCCCGTTCCTCCTAGTCGGTTACACGAACCCAATGTTTTTCCGAACGTCTATCCGTCGCGGCCTGTCGCCTTTGCGGCTGCCGCCGGCAGAGTGTCGGCGCTGACGATCTTACAAGAAGCCGCCACGTCTCCAGAGTTGGCTCCCGGGTGTTTGCTTCAGCGCCACGTCCTCACCTTCCATAATGAAGACCCCTGGCCCGAATGTTCCTTGGGTTCTTCGTTCACGCCTCCATTTCAAGCGGCTCGTGGCAAGGCAGTTGGTGCCAGATGACTGACGTAGCTCGCTCCGATCGACAGCCTGGCCGCACTGGTCGCATATGTAGAGCTGAGACGCTCCGATCGGCGGCGCGTCGCTATGCGCTCGTTGTCCGACCCTACTGGGACCAGGTCGGACAGCTTTGTCATCCCCGCAGCTTCCTGACTTCATGCTCAAGCGCCTCGCGGCCTGTCGTGCTGTCGGATCAACTCTCGGATAGGTGGCGAAAGGCCATGCCGCTTGGCGAAATAGTCGACTCCGCATTCCTGATCCGACACCCGGTCGCCCGTTGCCGGACTCCAGCGCAGGCGCAGACCAAGGTCCCGCCAATAGCGAAAGGCCCGTTGCCGCCTCTGCGATTTTGGACGACAACGGCTCTTGCCCCGAATCTCTGATCATGCTCGCGACGCACGGATCCTAGCCAGGACAATCGCATTTTCTCGCGGGTGCGGGACGGCGCCATAACATGTGTTAACGCGAGGCTGATGGCTCATCTTAGACAAGCCTCAGCGGCCGAAGATTTCATTCGCGCTCAGGGAGGCTGTGGGTGGCAACGAGCCCCTGTCGATACGGCTGGCCGGTGAATTCCACATTCTGCTTGCGGAACTAACGGGCTCGAAGCCCCTGACGCGCTATGTCAGCGAAATCGTATCGCGGTGTTCGCTGATCGTGGCCTTGTACAGCCGCCCGCATTCCGATCAGTGTGGCGTGGACGAGCACCTAGAAATCATTCAGGCCTACGGCAGCACGATCCCAGCCGAGCCATGCATGCGATGGAGCATCACCTCGAGGCACTCGAGACCAGGGCGCAAATCAGCGATCAGGCTGAGCCCGACGTTCGCTCAATCTTGAGCAAGTATGTTCGAACGGGGTAACCAGCTCCCAAAAAAGCCCAGCCAAATTCCAGGAGGAGACAATGCTCAATCCCCAGCGCGAGCCGGCGGGTCAGCGGAGCCGTGTGAGTATCGATTTCGCCGGTATTTCGCCGCGCGAACGTTACAAGCTTCTGATCGGGTCAGTGGTGCCTCGGCCCATCGTTAGCGGTTGGTTCGCCAACCCATTTCCTTCGTATTCTCTCGTATGGTCTGGCGAACCTAACGACCAGGAGGAGGACTAGTATTCCATGGTGTCTCTTCATCCTACAAAAGGAGTCGATGAACCCGTGTTGACCATAAGGGTGCGAGCGCGGCTGTCTTGGGTCAGAAGCGGATTGGCAGCTTCGAGGCTCGCGCTCGGCTGCGAGGCGTCGTGAACCCATAAACTGACAACGTCTCGAATGGGTGGAAACTTGCCGTATGCGCGCCCCTGTCGGAACGACGTGATTGCGGCAAGGAGCGGACGTCGCCCCGCCTATGTGGCTTGCTCACTCTAGCATCGGGGCGGTCCGCAGACCGTTGAATCGAAATCGCTACGAAGCCCACGGGCAGACTCTTAGCCTCCCGCGCTGAGCATTTCGATGATTGTTAAATCCAAACCACAGGACGGTGGCCGTCGAGCGAGTTTTCAGCAGCCCATTTCCGCAGCCTATTGATGTGCAACTTGGGAAGCTGCCGACATCAACTCCTCGGGATTCGGCGCTCTGAAGGTGTTGAGGCCATCCTCCAGAACTTCAGTGAAGTTCCAGCGTACGATGCCCGCCCGGTCGATTAGGAACTGACCGACAAGCTGCCCCGAGCCGGAAGCCATCGCCTGCTGATCGGCTTCCGTCATCTCATATCCTTCCTTCTTGTTAAGGAACTCGTCCATTGCCATGACGTCCATAGGCTTGGGCAACTCGCCCGGGAGATGTATCCGTATCGCCATGACCGTGTCCATCCCGACCTCGCGCAAGCCGAAAGCACGGTGCGAGGCCCGCTCCGGGTCGGATGCGGCGAGAAGATCGGGTGCCGGGTGGTAACGGAAATAGAGCCGCGCCCGCTCGACCGGCGTATTGACCACCGCCAGGCATTCGACGCCTTTCTCACGCAGGGCCGGCTTGAGTTGCGCCATCGCCGCGACATGGCGCCGGCAGAACGGACAGTGCAGGCCTCGGAACAAACCGATCAACAACGGGCTACGGCCTCGAAAATCATCGAGCGCGATCTTGCCTTCGCGTGAGATCGCATTGAGCACAACATTCGGTGCCCGGTCGCCCGGCTGCAGCGGGCGATCAACACTACTGGTGGACATCGACAACCTCCTCGCCCCGGGTCAGGCAGGGAAAGCAGCACACCCAGCGTTTCGGAGGCGATCAAGTGCTGGGGTGAAAAGCTTCCTGTGCCAAGGCAATAGCTTTCGACCTCTACCATATTGCGAGGTCGAGATTACGCGCGTTGCAAGCCCATCATAACACGAAAAAGCATCTGCGGGTCGCCGCCAAACGTGGTGAAAGACCTCACCGAGCGAACCCTCTTGCGCTGAAGGTCAGGTTCCCTCGATTTGGAGGTTCAAGTCTGCAACGCCCAAGGTCGTCAACGGGTCGAGAACCCACCTAAGGCTTACACATTCGCCCACGCCCTGATTCATTTTTGGCATGAGCCGGTATGACCTGACTGAATTCGAATGGCGCATCATCGAGCCGCTCTCCCGAGCTTCTTCTCGTGGCTGAAAACCGAGCGCACACCCCGCAAGGTCTACAGGACGAGAGATGACGCCAGGGCGGATGTGTTCGATTACATCGAGCGCTTCTACAACCCGCGGCGCAGGCACTCGACACTGGGCTATCTGAGCCCCGTCGAGTTCGAGGAGCAAGCTATGCTAGCTTAACCTGGTGTCCGAAAAACCGGCAGCAGGCCACTCCGCCGGTGTCGATGAACGAGGCATTTAAGTGACACGTTCACTTGGCCCAGCCGAGCGGGCTGTTACCGATTTTGAAGCAAAATGCCCGTCCGCCAAAACTTGGCAGACGGGCTGCGTCACGTTCATGGGAGTGCAGAGCGGATCGGTTGGCAACACGGATTTATCAGATCGAGAGATCGTTGAGATAGGCGTCAATCTGATAGCCGCGAGGGCCGCCAACGCGGCCCACCAACTCCCTTGGATTGGAAATAGACCCCTCCAATATTTTTCTCCGGTGCCGAGGGTACTCGCCAAGCGGGAGATGATAGTCCGACTAGCCCGGGCGCGTTGAAGGCAAAATCTTGCTCAGTGGGTCTGAAGGGAGGTTGCCATGGAAGACGGAACGTTCAAGGGCCGATTTTCGCGAGGGACGACAGCCTCCTTCTTCGAACGATCGAATGTATCATGGATGCGATAGAGTTTCTGGAGGAATGGCCCGTCGAAAGGCGTGGCCTCCCGCACGCAGCTGCGTGTGAAACCTGTTACGCCGCGTATGATGGCCGGAAGTCTCTCGAGGCCGCGCAAAAGACCTTCATGACGTGGGCACGCAGGGTCAGGGTCATCGAGGATGCCCCCTTGGCGCCATCATGGATGACAGGGCCGAAAATCAGCCCCTTTAGACCGCCTTATAGAAGCTGGCGGCTGAATTCGCAGCGACCTCGCACTCTCTAGCGCCGCAAGGAACGCGAAGTCGCATTTAACCGGCAGCATTTGGACCGACGTGAAACGCAGCGCCGCAGATGGTCCAATGGTAAAAGGGAAATGCGAAGTGGCAAAGCTTAGGACGAGCGTCGTAATGGCCGTAAGGGAGATGGATTCTCGAAGCAGGCCAGCGCAGTCAGGTCGGATCGATCGTCGGCAGTTGGTTGAGCAACGTGGATACCGCCGTGACTATCTGCGGCATGAAGAACGGCTTTGTAATCATGATGCTATTCGGGACGCCCTCGTGAGCCCAGTGGGTCGCGCTGTCGCCGCTAATGTAGACGACCGGCAGCACTGCATTGGCGCGGCGACAACGCCTCGCCAACTCCCATCCCGTCTCGCCAGAGCCCATTCGGATATCCGTCACCAGCGCCTTGAATTTTTCCGGGTCGGCATCAAAAGCGGCAATCGCGCTTGCCGCGTTATTTGCCCCTACGACCTCGAAGCCCGCTTCTTCCAGCGCCGATTCCAGATCGAGCAAAATCATCGTCTCGTCTTCAACGACTAGAACCGCGCCACTGCCCATCTTTCCGGATACCCCCGAGCGGAGCACAACGCTTCACCGGAACTTATGTTCCGTGAATGTTGAACTACCTTTCCTCGGTGAGGTTCACTCGAAACACGCAACGTAGTCCAATCCGGTCGTAGCTGATCTTCGCCCCACCAGCGTTCTTTCCCTCGAATACCCGCTCGAGCAGTTGGGTACCAAATCCGCGTTTGCCGGGGGTGACAGGTGGGCCGCCCTTCTCACGCCAATGGAGCTCAAGAAGCCGGCCGCCTTCAGCCTCCTGCAGCTTCCAATTGATCTCGATCGATCCCGTTGAGTTGGAGAGTGCGCCATATTTGATCGCATTTGTCGTCAGCTCATGAAGCGCGAGGGCGAAGGAGAGTGCGATGTTGGGTGGAAGCCAGATTTGTTCGCCGTGCATGTGGAAACGATCCAGGGAGGCATGCGCCTCAACGGCGGCTACAATCAGGGCGCTGAGGTCGGCGCCGCTCCAGTTCTCGAGGGTCAAGATGTCGTGCGCCTTTGCCAGAGACACCAGTCGGCTGGAAAGCGCCTCACGCGCCTGTGCCAGGCTGCTGGCGTTGCGCATGGATTGGGCAGCTATGGCCTGAACCACAGCCAGCGTGTTCTTGACCCTGTGGTTTAGTTCGTTGACGAGCAACTGGCGCTGTTCCTCCCCCCGTTTTCGCTCGGAAATATCCAAGCTGATCTGCACCGCGCCTGCGACAGAGCCGTCCGCGCTGCGGATCGGCCGTGCACTGGAAAGCAGGTATCGCTGCGCTCCCGACGGGAGAGTGTATGCAAATTCCTCGTTGGTGGTCTCTTCGCCTCGCATTGCCCTGCTGAGTGGGCGGTCCTCACGACTGACAGCTTGGCCATCCTTGTACGCAAGAGTATCGATCACCAGATCCGCTTTTCCAAACGACCTGTGAGGCTGCGACGGTAGCCCCATGAGGTCTGCAGCAAACCGGTTGCGGATTACCTGGCGCGCCTGCGGATCATAGGTAAACCATACCGCGGCGGGAACGGTTTCTAAAACCGTTTCCAACTCGCGCGTGCGCTCCGCGATGGCGTGCTCTGCCGTGATCATGGCCTGCCCAATCGTGTCGAACTCCGAGACCGAGGAAACGATCGGCTGCACTGGCCGCCCGCTGCCCAGCGCATCAGCTCGCTCGACGAGATCTGCGGTCGCCTTTGTGAAGGTCCTGCCGACAAAGTAGGCCAGGGCAACCGAGAAAAGCAGTGCCGAAAGACCAATCCCTGCAATCTGCGCGACAGACCACCATAGCGGCGCGTGGACCCGGGATAGTGGAACGTTGGCGGTGTAGAACCAGCCAGAGTAAGGCGACCGGTAGTATCCAGCCAGCAATCTGGTCCCTTCGAAATTCTGAGATTGGAAGGTTCCGGAGCGGCCCACGACCTTGGCTATGTATTCGGGCAAACCGGGTTTCCCGGTGACCTGGTCATGCATTTTGGATCTCGCGACATATTTTCCCTCGCGGTCGCCGATGCCGACAGTCCATCCCTCGGGGACCGCTGGCAGCATGACAAGGCGGATGCGTTCGGTAGGAACTGATATCGAAAGCAACAACGGTTCGCCGTTGAAACCCGAGACCTGCCTGCTGACGGCTACGCGATACTCGTTCGGCTTCTGCCCGGCGAACACATTGCCAACGAGGAGTCCAGCAAGTTTCAGTTGCTCGCGTTCGTCGAGAGTAGGCGCTGCTGCGAAAGGCTGATCGGAGGACGGCTCAGATTCAGTACTTACCACCCAACGACCGTCAATATTTCGCAGCGTGATTACCTCATCGGTCCCATCGACAAGGCGGCGTGCCTCGGCTCCAAAGGCCTGCCAATCGCCATTGGCAAGAGCGGGGCACTTGGAGAGCCCATCCAGAACTGTCTTGAGACTGGCGAGTTCCCCTTCCACTACCAGTGACACCTGGCGAGCCGTCCAAAGGGCCTCCTGCTCGATCCGTGATCTTTCATGCAGGGCGTAGGTTCCAAGCAGGTAGGCAGCAAAAAGCCAGACCGGCAACACAGCTGCCGCGATTAGTCCAAGCAGATGGACTCGTGCCGATCGACGAGACAATCTTTCTCCCCCCTATCCGACCCAATAGGACCTTAAACCGATGTGTGCGAACGACAAGGGCGCCGCGGTGATGTGATGAACGAGATCGACCAGATCGCGCTAACCTCGGTCACGCCGTCGTCGCGGCCACCGACATTCACAATTCCGTTGACGACAGAAACCGACGCTCCCACCATTGACCGCAATGTACCTTGTTCAGATTCTGTTGCCTTGTGTGGACAACGGCGGCCGGCCTTTCGCCCAAGAAGACTTTGAGAGTGTAAAGCGAGAGCTGACGCTCGTTTCGACGGCGTCACCGCCTACCTGCAGGCTCCTACCGACGGTTTGTGGAGGTGACGAGCCAAATGCCGACAAGATCGTCATCTTTGAAGTCATGACCGAGAGATCGACCTACTCGAGTGGCGTGATCGCCGTCTGCACTTGAGCGACGTTTCCGGCAGGATAAGGTGATCATCCGCTGTGTGCCGATGACGTTGATCAAGTGTAACCGGTACGAGCATCCCATCTGGCGCCCGCGCACGCGCTGAGCGAGGCTCGCAGCTTCGGATTAACAGAGGCTGCAAATTCCATGGATGGATACAGGCATGATGCCGACACTTACCGGCGCATCGAGGTAATCACCGGCGATCGGCGAAGGCGCGATTGGAGCGCCGAGGAGAAGGCACGGATTGTTGCCGAGAGCGCGGATCCGGATGTCAGCGTCTCCGAGGTAGCGCGCCGCAACGGGGTGCACCGGGGTTTGCTTTCGGTGTGGCGGCGCCAGGCACGAGAGGCACTGCGCGGCGCGCCGATGTTTGCGCAGATGCAGGTGGAAGGCGTTTCGGGCGGCTCGATTGTCGGCAGGCAGGAGGGTAATGCGTCGTCGAGCGACAGGATCGAAATCGAGATTGGGGACGCGCGGGTGCGGGTGCCTCAGGGTGCGGATGCCGCGACGCTTCGGAGTATCGTTGCGGCACTGAGATCGACACGGTGATCGCGTTCGGATCGGACACGCGGGTGTTCGTGGCGACGGAGCCGGTCGACTTCCGCAGGGGTGTGCACGGCTTGGTCGCATTGGTCGCGGAGGGGCTGGCGGGCAATCCATACAGCGGGGACGTCTTTGTCTTCAGGTCGAAACGCGCAGACAAATTGCGGTTTCTGATTTTTGACGGCAGCGGGATGATTTTGGCGACGAAATGGCTGGAGGAAGGGCGTTTTACCTGGCCGCCGATCCAGGCAGGAACGATGCGCTTGACGGCGACGCAATTTGCGATGCTGTTCGAGGGCCTGAGCGAGTGGCACCGGGTCGAGCCGCGCGCAGTCAAGCGGCCGACAAATGTTGCCTGAGGTATCTGATTTTGCTGGTTATTTTGGGGTGATTTGGTTAGCTTGCCTCATGCCCCTTCGGCCCGAAGACCTTTCTCGCGATCCAGCTGTGCTCACCGAAATGGCGCTTGCCTTGCAGGGTGAGAATGACGCTCTTCGCGCGGAAATCTCGATGCTGAAAACGCTGATTTTTGGGACGCGCTCGGAGCGCGCGGTGGTGATATGTGCCGAGCAACTGGCGCTTGGCCTGGGAGGCGAGGACGCTGCTGCGCCGACTGCGGCCAACGACGATACGGCACCGGGCACGGCGGGGAGGAAGCGCACAAAGGCCCGGCGCAACATTGGAGCACTACCCGCGCATCTGCCCCGCCACGAGCAGGTGATTGAACCATCCTCGACGCTGTGCCCATGCTGCACGGCGCGAATGCGTCGGATCGGAGAGGACGTCGCCGAAGCACTTGACCGGGTTCCTGCGCTATTGCGCGTGATGCGGACAATCCGCCCCAAATACGCTTGCCGAGTTTGCGAGGAAGCGGTCGTCCAGGCGAAAGCACCGGCTCGGCTCATCGAGGGCGGCATGGTGACCACGGCGCTGGTCGCGCATGTCGCCGCGGCGAAATACGCCTGGCAGTCGACGCTCTATCGTCAATCCCGGATACTGGCGGGCTGGGGCGTGGAGGTTGACCGGCAGACGCTTTCGCGCTGGATGAAGAGTGCCGCGCAGATGGCCAAGGGCCTTTATGAACTGCAGCTGAAGACGATGCATGGCTTCGAGCGTCTGTTCTGCGATGAAACGCCAATGCCGGTGCTTGATCCCGGCCGAGGTCGAACACGGACCTGCCAGTTCTGGGCGCATGCGACGGACGACCGACCCTGGAAAGGGCCCGCGCCGCCGGCGGTCGCTTACGTCTTTGCGGGTGGCCGTGGCAAAAAGGAGATTGCCGGCCAGTTGGCCGGGTTCAAGGGCGTGCTGCAAGTCGACGGCTATGCTGCCTATACGTCGTTGGCGGGAGGAGCCAAATCGTCGGGCAAGATCCGCCTGGCGTATTGTCTGGTCCATGCACGCCGCAACTTCGTGAAGGTCCACAAGACGACGAACTCGCCCTTCGCCAGGGAGGTCATCGAGCGCATCGGCGCGGTGTATGCGATCGAGAAGCGCATCCGCGGCTTGAGTGCTGACAGGCGCCGAGCTGTGCGCCAGGCGGAAACGAAGCCGCTGATGGAGGCTTTGAAGGCGCGTCTCGAAGCCGTGAAGGACGGTGTCTCTCGCCAGTCGACGCTGATCAAGGCGATCGATTATACGCTCGAACGCTGGGACGGACTAACGGCGTTCCTGAATGACGGGCGGCTGGAGCCAGACACGAACGCCGTGGAGAGATCGATTCGACCGATAGCAATCGGAAAAAAGAATAGTCTGTTCAGTGGTGACGAAGGCGGCGGACAGACTTGGGCGATCCTGGCTTCGCTGCTCAACTCGGCCAAGTTGAACGGCGTCGATCCCGAAGCCTATCTCACCGACGTTCTCGAGCGCATGGTCAGCGGCGCCACGACGAACGATCAACTCCACGAGCTCCTGGTTTGGAACTGGAAAGCGGCACGCGAAGTCGAAAGAGCAGCTGCATGACCAGACACAAGCCACGACAGGAGCGCAGGCCTGCCAAGACCACCATGGCCGACTACGCGATGTCCTTCGAGAAGCTCGGACATTGGCTGGATAAGCGAGGGCAGTCGGCGACGCTTCGTCGCCCCAGGGCAAGCTCGCTCTCGATGCTCGACGGCGCCGTGGCTGCGGTCGTCGCCGGACCGGTCTCTATGCCATCCGAAGAATGGGTATGCCCCCTCCTGGGCCTCGATCCGGATGCCTTCAATCACGACACGGAGGAGTTCTCGGCGATCGCGGCCACGCTCATGCGGCACAACGCGATCAGCGAAACGCTATCGACGAGGCCGGAGAGCTTCGAGCCGCTCTTCGTGCGGATGGCCAACGGCGGCGTCGACGCACGGCCCTGGTGCATGGGCTTCTATACCGAAGACGGTCGCCCCTTGCGAGTGCCACCTTCTTCGATTGCCGGCCGAAACGCATGGTCCGACATTCCGGCCGCCGTCGAGGCCATGCGTCAGTTTTGGATGCCGACCCGCTTTAAGTCCGGCCGCTAGCTGGCGGGAGGGCCATCTCGTACCGCTTACGATCAAGTCGGCAGGTAGTCGCCGGATCGACTTGCGTCCGCGCTCGACAGCTGGGCGATAAATTGGCGCCATCCCAACCCATGCGCCCCAGATCGACTCAGCGTTCGGCAGCTGGTGACTGGCACCAGCAAGTTACCCCGGGGAGTCATCATCAACCGATTTCGCGGAGTAACTAGGATCGTGCCCACTGGAGTGGTGTAGCTGACGGCATTGGTCGCCGTGCTCTCCGGCATGGGCCGGAATTGATCAGCGCGCCACTGCCGGCAGGCTGATGAGCGGATCATCGCTCATTTGGCTGATGGTCTCAAGAGTCATGTAGCGCGCCCGCTGCACGGCCCATTCATCATTCTGTTCAAGCAGCAACGCGCCGACGAGACGGACAATGGCATCGTCATTGGGGAAGATGCCGACGACCTCGGTGCGCCGCTTGATCTCGCCGTTGAGACGCTCGATCGGATTCGTCGAGTGGAGCTTGGTGCGATGTTCCTTGGGGAAGGTCATGTAGGCCAGCACGTCGGGCTCGGCCTCGTCCATGATTGTCGCCAGCTTCGGCACCTTCGGCCGGATCTGGTCGGCGACGGCACGCCATTGGGCGCTGGCAGCCTCGGGCGTCTCCTGGGCGAAGGCGGTCGCGATGAAGGCCGAGACGACCCTGCGGCCGCTCTTGCCGGCGTGCGCCAGCACGTTTCGCATGAAGTGGACCCGGCAGCGCTGCCATGTGGCGCTGAGCACCTTGGTGACGGCGGCCTTGAGGCCCTCATGAGCATCGGAGACGACAAGCTTGACGCCGCGCAGGCCGCGACGGGTCAGCTTGCGCAGGAACTCGGTCCAGATCGGCTCGGCCTCGGAGGTGCCGACCTCCATGCCCAGCACCTCGCGGCGGCCGTCCGCGTTGACGCCGACGGCGATGATGACGGCGACCGAGACGATGCGGCCACCGCGGCGCACCTTCAGGTAGGTGGCGTCGATCCACAGGTATGGCCAATCGCCCTCGATCGGCCGCTCGAGAAAGGCCTTCACCTTGCCGTCGATCTCCTCGCAGAGCCGGCTCACCTGGCTTTTGGAGACGCCGCTCGCGCCCATCGCCTTGACCAGGTCGTCGACCGAGCGCGTCGAGATGCCCTGCACGTAGGCCTCCTGGATGACCGCGGTGAGCGCCTTCTCGGCCATGCGTCGCGGCTCCAGGAAGCTGGGGAAGTAGGAGCCCTTCCTCAGCTTTGGGATGCGCAGCTCGACCGTGCCGGCCCGCGTCTCCCAGTCCCTGTCGCGATAGCCGTTGCGCTGGACAAGCCGCAGCGGGTTCTTCTCGCCATGGGCCGCGCCGGTCGCCGCGCCCACTTCCAGCTCCATCAGCCGCTCAGCGGCAAAGCCGATCATCTCGCGCAAGATATCGGCGTCGGGGGTCTTCTCCACGAGCGTGCGCAGGTCCATCATGTCGTCGGTCATCGGTGCTTCCTTCGAATCAGGTTGTGTCAGCAACCCAACCCTACCGAAGAACATCGATGACCACCGCTACGCCGCTCGCTCGCTACGGCGCTGTTGAGGGCGCGCTCGCGAGCGGCTTCGCTACCGCCGAGCTACACCACTCAGCGGGGCACGACCGTAACTAGCTCGAATGCAGCCCGAACCGGTTCGAAGGAAATGTCAGATATTGCGATCGCACTCCTGTCGCCGAAATGTTGAGCAACCTCAACACCTCCGCCAGCCGATGCTCCGAGGTCGGCTTGCCCACATTGTGCACTCCTGACATCACAGGGCCACCGGCGAGATCCGGCCGGTCATAAGCGCTTGCCACAGCGAAAGGAATGCCGAGGCTGCTCAACATTTCCGCGACAGGAGTGACAACCTCATTGCCCAGATGGATATCGAGGAGCGCGACCGACGGCAGTTCCTCTTCCAGCAGGCGCAGTGCGTTTGCAACAGTCGCAACTGGACCCAAAACTCTCCAGCCGCGACGCTCAACCATGGCTTTGAGGTCCATCGCGATCAGAAATTCGTCCTCAACGATCAACGCGGTCTTCTGCACCAGCCCTCAATCCGGGCGAGCCGCCCTTTCGAGTGGGATGACGATTTGGGCCTCCAAACCATCAGGATGATATGTCTGTTCCACCCGACCGCCCAGATTGTAGGCGATTGCAAATTGGATGAGCTGGGTTCCATACCCCGTCGAGGTCGGTTCAGCGACCGATGGTCCGCCACGCTCAGACCATGTGATCCGCAGCGCATTCCCATCTTCAAGCAGCCACCGGATGTCCACTTGCCCTGCCGGTACTGACAAGGCCCCGTATTTGACGGCGTTGGTGGCCAGCTCGTGAAGGACGAGGCTGAGTGACATGATCTCTTTCGACGCAAGCGTCACCGGCGTTCCGGGCTCAACTCTGATCGCGTCGGGGCTGGACTGGAAGCCTCTGGTCGCACGCGCCACGAGTGCTTCAAGGCTATCTTCGCCATGATCTTTGAGGGAAAGGTCATTCGCCTCCACAATAGCGTCTAGGCGGCCTAGGAACGCGTCGCGATACTCCTCGCCCGAGATGCCCTCGGCCCTTGTTTGATTGGCTAGTGCCCGCACCAAGCCAAGCAGGTTCTTCATCCGGTGTCGTAGCTCACTGAATATCGCTTCGAACTCTTCGGCTTTGCGGCTTCTCTCGGTAGCGTCCACAATCGACAACAACATGACGTGGCTGACGTCGTCCGGGCTGAACAAGGTGCGCGCGGTGACAAGCATGGTCTTTTTCCCGATGTCCGGGAATTCGTGCTCGACCTTGTAATCTATGACGGCCGTACTTCTCGGAATGACATCCGACAGCAGACGCCGAAGCTCGGGAATGTCCCATTGGCCGTTTCCTAACTCGTAGAGATGCTGGCCGATGGTCTCATAGCGCTCGACGGCGAATGTTTTGATAAACGACCGGTTGGCGCTCTGCACGGTTAGACCGGCGTCGAGCACCAACAAGGGGTCGGGAACGGTGTCAACAATGCCCTGCGCTTGCACGTGACCAGTTCTGAGAATGCGATAGAGGTCTTCCAAGTTCATCGTCGAGATACCTGCTGAATGAGGTCAGCCTATGGGCCAACTGGTGTTTACACAACCCGCCGGACTGAGGCTGGTGACGTGCTCCCGGTTTTCCGGACCGTTCAGAGCTGGAATTTTCCAATTATGATCCCGATGATGGGAGAAGGAGAGTTCCGTGAAGAGGTCAAGGTTTTCGGAGGCGCAGATCGCGTTCATTTTGCGCCAGGCGGATGAAGGAACGCCGGTTGCGGAGGTGTGCCGCAAGGCCGGCATTTCGGACGCGACGTTCTATAATTGGAAGAAGCGTTATGGCGGGCTGACGCCATCAGAGGTCAAGCGCATGCGCCAGCTCGAGGATGAGAACAATCGGCTGAAGAAGATCGTCGCCGACCTAACGCTCGACAAGGCCATGCTGCAGGATGTCCTGTCAAAAAAGCTCTGAAGCCTGTTCGCCGCCGCCGTCTTGTCGATGATGTCCGAAAGGATTGGAAGGTCTCAATCAGGCGGGCCTGTGCCTGCCTGCGGATCGATAACCTCACTCTATCACTACAGGTCGAAGCGCGGCGACCAGGCGGCCTTGAAAGCTAGGATCAGGGAGATCACGGCGACGCGGGTGCGCTACGGCTACCGGCGCGTCCATGTATTGCTGCGCCGGGAGGGATGGTCCGTGAACGCCAAGCGAATCTATCGCCTCTACAAGGAGTTGGGCCTGCAAATCCGCAACAAGACGCCGAGGCGACGAGTGAAGGCAAAGCTGCGGGAGGATCGCCAGCAACCAGGTCTGGGCCATGGACTTCGTTCACGACCAACTGGCGACCGGCCGCAAGATCCGCGTGCTCACCGTCGTCGTCTCGCGCTTCTCCCCCGCGGTCGACCCAAGATTCAGCTATCGGGGAGAAGATGTCGTGGCGACACTTGAGAGAGCCTGCCGGTCGCAAGCCAACGGATAACGCCTTCATCGAATCCTTCAACGGCAAGTTCCGCAGCGAATGCCTCAACGCCCACTGGTTCCTGACGCTTGACGACGCCCGCCTGAAAATGGAGGAATGGCGTAAGGACTACAATACCGTCCGCCCCCACAGCGCCATCGGGAACAAGCCGCCGATATCGCTCATGAAAGGCTCATCGGCGGCTTCCGCTGCCTGAGCCAGACACCCCGGAAGTTCCCGCCCGGGGCGGTCCAAAGACGGGGAGCACCTCACAACGTGAACAGGGCTAACTTATAGGCGCCGACAAAACGGGGAGCAGGTCACTGGCTGCCTAGCTGCCTCGGCGTGAAGGTCCGTAAGTCTGAAACCGAAACCTTCCCGACCCCCGCACGTTTCATTGCCGCCAGCATCAAAGTGGGAGTTTCCACGCAGGGTCAGGACATCAGTGGGATCAAGCCTACAATCCTGCCGAATTCGCAGCAAACCATGGACTAACGGTCAGGCAGGCAATCTGGTTATTGAAAGCAATGGCCCCTCGCGTAAAAAATGCGATCAGGCGGGGCATGCGTTCGCAGCAGCCCTAAAGCAGTTCGGCCATGACCGTCACCCAAAGAGAACGTCTCCGGCAGATGCCGGCAACGGGCATCATTCCGTCTTCGACCAGGATGTCCTTCCTCCTGGCGAACTGACCGAAAATGCCTCGCGCCGTCTCGGCGTCGATCTCACCCGCCAATGCAGCCTTGCAGGCGCGGATCGCAGGCTCCGGTGTTCCCACACCAGTCCATGACGAACTGGTAGGCATCCACCACGGAATTCATTTCACGAGTGGGCCGTTGCGTCGATCAGCAACGGACAATGCCGCGCCAGGCTTCTGACGCACAGGACTCAATCTGGCCCCGGGCCTCGCAATATCGCCCCCCGCTCACGAGAAAGATGGTTGATTACTACGAAAATCGATGAGCCCTATCTGAACGATGTCCCCAGTGTGGCTTCACCGATATCGCGCCTGGTTCCACTTATGGCCGAGCAGCGACAGGATGATGATCAGCCCGTTGAAGAACTGCACGTAAAAGCCGCTCAGGCCCGCAGCTACCACGCCGGTCTGGATGAACGACACGGTGACCGCGCCGATGGCGCCGCCGACCACCGTGCCGATGCCACCCCAGGTCGGCGTGCCGCCGACGAATACCGACGCCAGTACCGGCAAAAGATAGCCGTCACCGGCCGTCGGCCACCAGGTGAAGTTGATCATCACCGAGAACGTGCCGGCGATCGCCGCCCCGATGCCGGTGAAGACAAACACTTTCACCTTCACCAGCTTGACGTCGATGCCCATCTGCCTGGCGCTGTCCGGATTGTCGCCGACCACCCTTACCTGGGCGCCGAAGCGGTGCCGGTTGTAGAGCAGCGCCGAGAACACGACGAAGGCGATCGCCCAGAAGATCTGCACCGGAATGCCCCAGATCTGGCTGGAGAGGATCTTGTAGGCCGCGCTGTCGGCCAGATTGGTCAGCGCCGTCGACTTGCCCTCGTTGATGATCTGGATCAGGCCGCGCAGCAGGAAGTTCATGCCGAGGGTGGCGATCAGCGACGACAGCCCGCCATAGACCACCAGCGACCCGACCAGGAAGCCGAGCAGCGTGCCGGTGACGAGAGCGGCCGCAATGCCGAGGAACGGATCGTAGCCAGCCTGCACCACCAGCGCGAAGACCCAGGACGCAAAACCCATCGTTGCCGGGAACGACAGGTCGATCTCGTCGCAGGTGACGACGAAGACCAGCGGCACCACCACGAACAGCGCAACGGGAAGCGTCGTCAATACCGAGCTGTAGAGATACCAGGTAGTGAAGACGGTCGGGTTGGCGATGATGAAAACCGCCATCATGACGATGAACACGGCAAGCGTGCCCAATGATGCGCGGTTGTCGAGGACGAAGCCGCGCAGCCAGTGGTTGGACGGATGACTCCACTCCTTGGCAGCCGGGCCGCTTGTTCTTCCGAGGGGAGTTTGCAGGTCGGGTTCCATGGCCTTGCTCATCACCTTCTCTGCTCCGCGCCCTCGTGCAGCCCCGGCAGGCCGCCGGGATGCGCCACGTCTTCCATGAAATTGATCAAGTCCTCGGCAGACTTCACCTCGCTACGGTCGGCCGTCAACGCGACCTTGCCGCGGTCGAGCACCACGAAGCGATCGGCGATGTCGAAGACGTGGTGGATGTTGTGGCCGATGAACAGGATCGAGCGGCCGCTCGCCCGCACCTGGCGCACGAAATGGAAAACTTTTGCCGTCTCGGTCAGCGACAGCGCCGTCGTCGGCTCGTCGAGGATGATCAGTTCCGCCTGCTTGTAGATGGCGCGCGCGATCGCTACGCCCTGGCGCTCGCCGCCCGAGAGCTGGCCGACGATCGAATGCGGCGTGAACACTTTCGAGGTGAAGCCGATCTCGCGCATCAGCCGGCTCGCCTCCGCGATCTCCTTGTTGACCTTCAGCCAGCCCATGAAGCCGGTTAGCTCTCGACCCATGAAGATGTTGCGCACGATGGTCTGCTGCACGGCCAGAGCCCGGTCCTGGAACACGGTCTCGATGCCGGCCTCGCGCGAGCGCGCCGCGCTCCATCCCGTGACCGGCTTTTCCCCTACCAGAATCTCTCCGCTGGTCGGCCTGACCACGCCGGACAGGATCTTGATCAGCGTCGACTTGCCGGCGCCGTTGTCGCCGATCAGGCCGACCACCTCGCCGCGATCGACGCTGAGGTTGACACCGCCCAGCGCATAGACCTGGCCGTAGGATTTCTTGATGTCGCGCAGTTCGATGATGCGTTCGCCCATGCGATCCTCGCTTGCAATGGCTGTTCGGCGGCTTCTTCGCCGGCGGTCCCGCCGGCCGGGTTAAGCCCGGCCGGCTGCCTGGGAGGTCAGCGCAGCGCCTGCTTGGCGAGCTCTGAGACGATCTCGTAGTTCTGCGGCGTGACGAAGCCGGCGCCGGTGTCGACATTCATGGGAGCCAACCCCAGCACCACCTGCTGGCAAAGGCTGAGGATCGGCATGTAGCCCTGCATGAACGGCTGCTGGTCGGCCGTCAGTTGCACCCAGCCACCCTTGAAGGCCTCGACGATCTGTGGGCTGGTGTCGAAGCCGAAATTGAAAATGTCGCCAGGCTTCCTCCCCGCCGCCTGCATATAAGTGGCGACATTGCCGAGCATCTGCCCGCCGGGATAACCGACCGCCTTGACGCCGGGGTTGTTGAGCAGCGCGGCAGTGATCGGCGGGATCGCGAGATTGGGATCGGCTGCCCATTCGGTTTGTGAATTGATCTGAATGACATCCACGCCGGCCTCCTTCAGCGCGGCGACCGTCCCACGCTCGCGCGCACCGCGGCTCTCATTCTCGAACGGACCGATCATGATCGCCTTGTCGCCGGCCTTCAGCCCGGCCAGCTTGAACGCCTCGGCGCCGAGCGCGCGCCCCTGCTGCTCCTGCTGCGCGCCGACATAACCGCCCCCGAACGCCGCCACCACAGTCGGCACCGGAACGTTCTGGTACATCATCTTGATGCCGTCCTTATGCGCCTGTTCGGCCAGCGGCATGATCGCTGCGTCGCCCGGATGGCCCATCATGGCGATGCCCTGGGGCTTGACGGCGACCGCTTCACGCAACTGTTGCACCATCTTTTCGACGTCCCAACCGGAAAAGATGTAGTCGACCTTCGGCCCGAGATCGGCCGCTGCCTGCTTGGCGCCATTATAGACGATGGTGCCGAAGGCGTCGCCCTCGGCGCCGCCGACGAAGAAGCGGATGTGGACGTCCTTGCACCATTGCGCGTCGAGCGCCTTTGCCGGCAAGGTGGAAATCGAGGCGCAGAGCGCCGTGGCGGCCGCCACGACGGTCGAGCGTAGAACGGTTCTTCTGGTCGTGATGCTCATGCACGTTCCTCCCTTTTGGTCCCTCGCGATCAAGGGTTTTCAACAGTTGCTCGGATCGGCCGGCTCCTCCCGCCGGCCGGCGCTCAAACCGGATTGGGCAGGTAGCTATTGCCTCCCCGGCATTGCTTCAGATAGTCGAGCGCGCGCGCCTGCCCGGTGATCTCCAGGTCGCCGCGATAGACCGGGTCGTGCCAGCCCTCGATGTCGATGGCGCCCTTGTAGCCGGCCAGCCGCAATTCGCTGATCACCCTCGTCCAGTCGCTGTCGCCGAAGCCCGGCGTGCGCATCTGCACGAAAGGCAGGCGACCGAACACGCCATGCTCGCGGATCACATCCCAACGCACGGTGGCGTCCTTGCCATGGACGTGGAAGATGCGCGGCGCCCATTTGCGGATCTGCGGGATCGGGTCGATCAGGTATACGAGCTGGTGGCAGGGCTCCCATTCGAGCCCGAGATTGTCATTGGGCAATTCGTTGAACATCAGCTCCCAGGCGTCCGGGTTGTGGGCGATGTTCCAGTCGCCGCTCGCCCAGTTGCCGTCCATGGCGCAGTTCTCGAAGGCGATGCGCACGCCCTTGTCGGCGGCGCGCCTGGCCAGTGGTCCCCAGACCTCGCGGAAGCGCGGCAGGCTGTCGGTCAGCTCCTTGCCGCGGATGCGGCCGGTGAAGCCGCAGACCATCGAAGTGCCGAACAGATGCGCGTTATCGATGACGGCTTCCCAGGCGCGGAGCACGCCCTGATCGACCTCGCCGCTTTCGAGCGGATTGCCGAACACCCCAATCGACGACACGGCCACGTCGGCATCGCCGATCGCCTCCTTTATCTGGCCGGCCAGCCTGGGCAGGTCCTTGCCGCCCAGCGTCTGCCAGAAGAAGGGCTGGATGCTCTCGAAGCCAAGCGGCACTATCTCTCTGATATAGGCCGCCGGATCGTCGAGATTGGCCCGCACCATCGTGCCGATCCTGATGTCGAGAAGCGGGTTTGGCATCGTCATCCTTCCTGGATCTCGATCGCTACGCGCCGTCCGGTTTCCGCGCTTTCGATCGCGCCGAATACCATGGCGAGGCTTTTGATGTTGTCTGCGCCGCGGGTCTCCGGCTCGGTGCCGGTTTCGATGCCGCGCATGAAATCCTGGATGATGCCGAGATGGCCGTCGACCCGGTCGGCGGGATCGAGCGGTGGCACCTCGATGGCTTGCGTCTTGTCGATGATACCGTCGCGGCCGGACGCAACCACCTCCGCCGTCAGCCGGTCATGGCCATCCCACAGGAGGCTGCCGCGCTGGGCGACGATGCGCCAGTCGCCTTCCCAACTCGTGCGAAAACCGTCGGCGCACCAGGAGCCGGCATAGGTGAAGACCTTGCCGCCGCCGAGATCGAAGACTGCGCTCGCCGACGATCCCTGCCGGTACCAGGAACTGGCCGGCTCCCACTCCTGGCAATAGACGCTTGCCGGCTCGCCGGCGACCATGTAGCGCGCGGCGTCGAAAGTATGGATCGCCATGTCAAGCAGCAGCACGTGGCGCATCTTCTCGCGAAATCCGCCGAAATGCGGCGCGATGAAGAAGTCGGCATGGATGCTGGTCGGCTTGCCGATGGCGCCGGAGTCCAGGAACCGCCTGATCCGCCTGACATTGGCGACATAGCGCCGGTTCTGCACTACGGCGTGGACGCGGCCGGCCTGGCGCGCCGCCGCGATGATGGCCCGCGCATTCTCCGGGCTGTCGGCCAGCGGCTTTTCGGTGAGCAGGTGGCAATGATGGGCAAAGGCCGAAAGCGCGACTTGGCGGCGGGCCGCCGGAACCACGACATCGAACACGGCGTCGGGCTTCGCCTCATCGAGAACTGCGTCGAGACTGGTGCCGATGACGGCGTTTGCGAGATCGAATTCGCGCGCCCTCGCCTTGGCCCGCTCCGCATCGAGATCGACAAGGCCGGCAATGGCAAGCCCCTCGATCCGCCTTGCGGCATCGAGCCACTGCCTGCTCATGGCTCCGCACCCGACCAGGACGACCTTCATTATCCAGCGCTCCTCCTCTCTCGGCCCCTCCCGGCCGAGTGTCACGGCACCGACGGCATCACCGTAAACGTTTCTCCGTAAACGTTTACGAGAACACACCCGATGGCGTAGAATGTCAACCGGCTGTTCGCGAAAATCGTCCCGAAGCCTTGGCCTGAGCGACAGCCGGTGCTAGCCAAGGCAAGGGAGAGTGGCTCTTGGCGTCCAGCATTCATGACCTTGCGCGTCATCTGAAGATTTCGATCGGCACCGTGTCGCGGGCGCTGAACGGCCGCGCCGACGTCAATGCCGATACGCGCCAGCGCGTGCTGGAAGCGGCGAGAGAGTTGAACTATTCGCCGAACCAGTCCGGCCGTAGTCTGAGGCAAGGCACTACCCGGTCGATCGCGTTCATGCTGCAGCCGCATCCGGGCGACCAGCAATATGGCGAGCCTTTCTTCATCCCTTTCCTGACCGGCCTGCAGGCGCGGCTTGCCGAAAGCGGGCTCGATCTGATGGTCGTCATGGGTGAGCCCGGCCAATACCAACCGGAGAGGCTGCGCCGCGTGGTTGAAACGCGCCGGGCCGATGCGGTCGTGTTGGCTAACACACGGCGGAAAGACGATCGGATCGACTATCTCAGCAAGGCCGGCTTTCCATTCGCCACGCTTGGCCGGAGTCAATCCGGGGGCGACAGCTATCCTTCGCTCGATATCGATTTCGAGAGGGCGGGTGACGAAGCAGTCGACCGGCTGGTCGCGCGCGGCCACCGCCGCATTGCCGCCATCCGCCCTTCGCTTGATCTCAACTTCGGCTACCTGTTCCTCGACGGCTACCGTAAGGCGCTGAAGAGGCACGGCATCGAAATCGACCCCGACCTTATCGCCGACGGTTTCATCAACGAGGCCGGTGGCTACGAGGTCACGCCGCGCGTGATGCTCCCCAAGGAAAGGCCGACCGCAATCATCTTCAACAATGACGCGATGGCGCTTGGCGGCTGCAAGGCGCTGGCCGAGATGGGCATCAGGCCGGGCCACGACGTCGCGGTGATCGTCATCGTCGACACGCCGCTTTGCCGCTACTTCTCCCCGGCGCTAACCGCCTTCCGTCCGTCGCTGGAGCCCATGGGAAGGCGGCTCGCCGAAATGCTACTCGCAGCACTCCCCACCTTCGCCGGCCCAGACGGCGCGCGCGTCATCCGCGAGGTCTGGCCGCTGGAGTTGATCGCGCGAGAGAGCGATTAAGCTGGCTTTGTAGGGTCCGCCACTTGCGGCTGTCGCCTGCGCGTCAAAGGATGATCACTAGACAGTAAGGAGCTTGCGTACAGCGCGCCTGTTCAGATCCTCGGCGGGGCCGGTATGCACTATCTGGCCACGGTCCATGATGTTGACGTCGTCGGCAAGCTCCCGGCAGAAATCCAGGTACTGCTCGACCAGCAGCACCGCGATCCCGGCCTGGTCGCGCAGATAGCGTATGGCGCGGCCGATATCCTTGATGATCGAAGGCTGGATGCCCTCGGTCGGCTCGTCGAGCACCAGGAGCTTCGGCCGCATCACCAACGCGCGGCCGATGGCGAGTTGCTGCTGCTGTCCGCCGGAAAGGTCGCCGCCGCGGCGCGACAGCATCTGGTTCAGGACTGGGAACAGCTCGAAGACATGCGACGGGATGTTGCGGTCGCCCGGCTTCAGCGGCGCGAAGCCCGATTCCAGATTTTCGCGCACCGTGAGCAGGGGAAAGATCTCCCTGCCCTGCGGCACGAATGCGATGCCCGACCGGGCTCGGTCATACGCCGCGCTCCGGTCGAGCGCCTTCCCCTCGAAGGCAACGCTTCCGCTCGTCAGCCTGTGATGGCCGACGATGGATCTCATCAAACTGGTCTTGCCGACGCCGTTGCGGCCGAGCACGCAGGTGATCTTGCCCGCGCCGGCTTTCAGCGAAACACCGCGCAGCGCCTGGGCAGCGCCGTAATGCAGCGTGGCGTTGGAGACTTCGAGCATGCTCAGCCCCTTCTCCAGCGCCGAAGGAAGGAAAGGTCGAAACGATGAAAGGAGATCCGCCAGATCATGCTCAGCGCCCCAGATAGACTTCGACGACGCGCTCGTCGGCCGAAACGAAATCAAGCGTGCCTTCCGACAGCACCGAGCCTTCGTGCAGGCAGGTGACCTTGACGCCGAGCTCGCGCACGAAATGCATGTCGTGCTCGACAACGATCACAGAATGGTCGCGGGCGATGTCCTTGAGCAGGCGCGCGGTCTCCTCGGTCTCGGCATCGGTCATGCCGGCGACCGGCTCGTCTACGAGCAAAAGCTTGGGGTCCTGCGCCAGCAGCATACCGATCTCCAGCCACTGCTTCTGGCCATGGCTGAGATTGGCGGCGAGCTCCTCGCGCTTGTCGCCGAGGCGGATGATGCCGAGGATATCGTCGATGCGCCGCGCCTCGGCGGCCGAGCGGCGATGGAACAGGGCCGGGAAGATCGAGCGCGGCCCCTTCAGCGCCAGCATCAGATTGTCCTCGACGCTGTGGCTCTCGAAGACGGTCGGCTTCTGGAACTTGCGGCCGATGCCCATCATGGCGATCTCCGCCTCGTCATATCGGGTGAGGTCGACCTGACCGTCGAAAAACACCTCGCCCTCGTCCGGCCGCGTCTTGCCGGTGACGATGTCCATCATCGTCGTCTTGCCGGCGCCGTTAGGCCCGATGATGGCGCGCATCTCGCCCTTGTCGAGCACCAGCGACAGATTGTTGATGGCGCGAAAGCCATCGAAGGAGACCGAGACGCCGTCGAGATAGAGGATGGTGTTCGACTTGCTCATGGTCGCTCACTCCGCCGGCTGCGGTTCGGGGCCGGGGGCGACCAGGCGCCTGGGGTCGTCGCCGCCGAGCGCACGATTGTCGGCTGCGCTTCCTGCGGATCGGTGCCGGCTTCCGCGGCGAGCGAGGCCGCTCGCAGCGCCCTGGCCTTGCCGCGCCAGCCGTCCCACATGCCGACCACGCCCTTGGGCAGGAACAGTGTAATGGCGATGAACAGCCCGCCAAGCGCGAACAGCCAGAATTCCGGCAGCATGCCGGTGAACCAGGATTTGCCCGCATTGACCAGCAGCGCGCCGATGATCGGGCCGACGATGGTGCCGCGCCCGCCGACGGCGGTCCAGATCACCACCTCGATCGAATTGGCTGGCTCGAACTCGCCGGGATTGATGATGCCGACCTGCGGCACGTAGAGCGCCCCGGCAATGCCGGCCATGACGGCCGAGACGGTGAAGGCGAAGAGCTTTACGTTCTCGGCCCGCCAGCCGAGGAAGCGGGTGCGGCTCTCCGCGTCGCGCACCGCCATCAGCAGCTTGCCGTATTTGGAGTGCACGATCGCCGCGGTGACGAAGACGGCGAGCGCGAGCGTGACGGCGCTTGCCGAAAACAGCGCCGAGCGCGTCGCGTCGGCCTGCACGTTGAAGCCCAGAATATCCTTGAAGTCGGTCAGGCCGTTATTGCCGCCAAAGCCCATGTCGTTGCGGAAGAAGGCAAGCAGCAGCGCGTAGGTCACAGCCTGGGTGATGATCGAGAGATAGACGCCGGTGACGCGGCTGCGGAAAGCGAACCAGCCGAACACGAAGGCGAGCAAGCCGGGCACCGCCAGCACCATCAGCACCGCGAACCAGAAATGGTCGAAGCCATGCCAGAACCAGGGCAGTTCGTTGTAGTTCAGGAACACCATGAAGTCGGGCAGGATGGGATTGCCGTAGCCGCCGCGTGAACCGATCTGGCGCATCAGATACATGCCCATCGCATAGCCGCCCAGCGCGAAGAAGGCGCCGTGGCCGAGCGAGAGGATGCCGCAATAACCCCAGACGAGGTCGAGCGCCAGCGCCAGCAGCGCGTAGCAGAGATACTTGCCGACCAGCGCCACGATATAGGGCGGGATGTAAATGGCGCTTGCCGGCGAGACCGCGAGGTTGAGCAGCGGCACGATGATGGCCGCGGCCAGCAGGATGACTATCGTGATCGCGACGCGCCGGTCGGCGCCGAGGAAGCGCTGCGTGATCATGCTTCCACCGCCCTGCCCTTCAGCGCGAACAGGCCGCGCGGGCGCTTCTGGATGAACAGGATGATCAGTACCAGCACGACGATCTTGCCGAGCACCGCGCCGGCATAGGGCTCGAGGAACTTGTTGACGATGCCGAGCGAGAAGGCGCCGACCAGCGTGCCCCAGAGATTGCCGACGCCGCCGAACACCACGACCATGAAACTGTCGATAATGTAGCCGCGGCCGAGATTGGGCGAGACGTTGTCGATCTGGCTGAGCGCCACACCGGCGATCCCGGCGACGCCGGAGCCGAGCGCGAAGGTCAGCGCGTCGACCCAGGGCGTCCTGATGCCCATGGATGCGGCCATGCGGCGATTGGCGGTGACGGCGCGCATCTGCAGGCCCCAGGGTGTTCGCTTCATGACATAGAGCAGAACGCCGAACACCAGGAGCGCGAACACCAGGATCCACAGCCGGTTCCAGGTGACGGCCAACTGGCCGATGTTGAACGCCCCCGACATCCAGGACGGATTGCCGACCTCCTGGTTGGTCGGGCCGAAGATGGTGCGCACCGCCTGCTGCAGGATCAGCGAGATGCCCCAAGTAGCCAGAAGCGTCTCCAGCGGCCGGCCGTAGAGGAAGCGGATGACCCCGCGCTCGATGGCAAGGCCGACCAGCCCCGACACCAGGAAAGCGAGCGGCAGCGCAATCACCAGCGACCAGTCGAAGAGGCCCGGAAATGAGGTGCGGATCAGCTGCTGGACGACGAAAGTGGTGTAGGCGCCGAGCATCACCATTTCGCCATGCGCCATGTTGATGACGCCCATGACGCCGAAGGTGATGGCGAGACCGATGGCGGCCAGCAGCAGCACCGATCCGAGCGATATGCCGTACGAGATGTTCTGGCCGGCATCCCACAGCGCCAGCGTCGAATTGATATGGCCGATCGCGGCGGTCGCCGCGTCCTTGACCGCGCCTTGCGCGCTGGTCTCCACGGAGGTCAGCAGCGAAAGCGCATCGCGGTTGCCACGCGCCGCGATGACCGCGATGGCAGCGAGCTTGTCGGCTTCCGGCTTGTCGGAAGCCAGAACCGACGCCGCGCGCGCCTGCTCGAACAGCGCCTTGACGGCAGGGGCGGTTTCGGCGGCGATCGCGGCATCGAGCGGCTCGATATTCGCGGCGTCAGGCGTCTTGAACATGGTCGTGGCGGCGGCGAGGCGCACGCTCGCATCCTTGGCGCGCAGCGTCAGCGCGCCCGACGCGTCGCGAATGGCGCGGCGAAGAGCGTTATTGACCTTGATCTTGGTGAGATCGGCCTTGGCGGCATCGGCGGACTTGTCGCCGCTCAGCGGATCGAGCAGTTCGACGCCGCTCGCCGCGTCCTTGCCGATGAAGACCTGGGAATCGGCCTTGCGGATATAGAGGTTGCCGTCAGCGAGCGCCGATAGCGGCTTTTCGACGGCGGGGTCGCCGCTGGCCGCGAGCTCGCGCACGATCGCTTCCGTGGCCGAGAAATTGGTTGCCGTCGCGAATTTGGCGATGGTCGCGCGAAGATCGGCCTCGGCTGCCTTCGAGGGCAGCAGGCCTGCCATCGTCAGCAGCAGCGTCAAGCCAATTGCGCGCAATAGGATCATCAGCTTCAGCGAATCTCAAAGATTTGAGTTTCTGCCCGGGCGGGACGCGAAGGCCCCGCCCGGGCCGCGGTCCCACGCCGCGACCGGACAGACCTGGGAGGATCAGTTGGTGCCCTTGCCGCCGCACTTGCCGGTGGCGACGTTGAAGTTGCCGCAGGAAAGCGGCGCGCGCCAATCGGAGATCAGGTTCTTGGAATCGGGCAGGTAGTCGGACCATTCGTCGCCCATCACGAGGCCGGGCGTCTGCGAGACGGTCTCGAACTGGCCGTCGGCCTGGATCTCGCCGATCAGCACGGGCTTGGTGATGTGATGGTTCGGCATCATCGCCGAATAGCCGCCGGTCAGGTTTGGCACCGAGACGCCGACCATGGCGTCGATGACCTTGTCCGGATCGGTGGTGCCGGCCTTCTCCACCGCCTTCACCCACATGTTGAAGCCGATATAGTGGGCTTCCATCGGGTCGTTGGTGGTGCGCTTGTCGTTCTTGATGAACTTGTGCCAATCGTCGATGAACTTCTTGTTCTCGGGCGTATCGACGCTCTCGAAATAGTTCCAGGCGGCGAGGTGGCCGACCAGCGGTCCGGTGTCGAGACCGGCCAGTTCTTCCTCGCCGACCGAGAAAGCCATGACCGGGATATCCTCGGCCTGGATGCCCTGGTTGCCGAGTTCCTTGTAGAACGGAACGTTGGCGTCGCCATTGACGGTCGAGACCACGGCCGTCTTCTTGCCGGCAGTGCCGAACTTCTTAATCGCCGAGACCTCGGTCTGCCAGTCGGAGAAGCCGAACGGCGTGTAGTTGACCATGATGTCGTCGGCCGGTACGCCCTTCGCCTTGAGATAGGCCTCGAGGATCTTGTTGGTCGTGCGCGGATAGACATAGTCGGTGCCCTCGAGCACCCAGCGCTTCACCGAGCCGCCATCGGCGCTCATCAGGTAGTCGACGGCCGGGATGGCCTGCTGGTTCGGGGCAGCACCGGTGTAGAAGACGTTGCGCTCGCTTTCCTCACCCTCATATTGCACAGGGTAGAAGAGGATGTTGTCGAGTTCCGAGAACACCGGCAGCACCGATTTGCGCGACACTGAGGTCCAGCAGCCGAACACAGCCGCGACCTTGTCCTTAGAGATCAGCTCGCGCGCCTTTTCGGCGAACAGCGGCCAGTTGGACGCCGGATCGACGACGACCGCCTCGAGCTTCTTTCCGAGCAGGCCGCCCTTGGCGTTCTGCTCCTCGATCAGCATCAGCATGACGTCCTTCAGCGTTGTCTCCGAAATCGCCATAGTACCCGACAGCGAATGGAGGATGCCGACTTTGATCGTGTCGTCGGCCGCCTTGGCCGGAGCCGAAATCGACAGACCGGCAGCGATTAGGCTGGCCGAAAACATTTTTGTTATTGTCGAGAAATTACCCCTCATGTTCCACGCTCCCAAACTGGTTGTTGTGCATCGCAACATATCGGTGCAAGCTGCGTGCCAAAACCGAAAGCCCAAAGCGCCGGACAGAAAAACGATAGTTTACAGACGGTTAATTAGTTTCAACTCAAGTTATAACGGCCGATTCTGCTGGAGGGTATGTCAAATTTTAAGCTTCTGCCTCTATTTTCATCGCTTTTCCTGTTGCCTGTTTTAGATCTGCCGTTGGCCTTCCAAGGAACCACCGGAAATCCCAGCAGCGGATAGCGCGATCCTGTCGAGATTGTGAGAGAGAGAAGCCGTGTCGAATTGGGGGGCTGGGCCTGGGGAAGACGCGCGGCGGCTAGACGAGCGCTTTTCGGCAGGAAATCCGTCCGTTCTAGCGGCTGCTTAACGGCGCATTGCCGCCCGGCAACCCGACCGGCAGCCGAGGCCTCGCGTACGAGGACGACGCACGACAACAGCCGGCGGTTTAGGCGCGAACCGACGATCGTCAGTTCCTTCCGAACCACTTACTGCTAGCCGACTTTGAAGGGCCCGCCCGAGTAGCCCAGCAGGCGGACGGCCAAGCGGACATCGTCGCACGCCGCTGCACGGTCGACGGCTTACAGGATGAATTCGACGTCAATTGCAGCGGCGTTTGACCTCGGTGTCGTTGCCTCTCCGGACGGGCTTGACGCAACTATCCTTCGACGAGTTCACTTTCCGGCAGCTGGAGAACGCCGCCTCGAGAGCCGATGCACACTCGTCAACATCGTAGAGGCTGAAACAGAGAGACGGCCTCTTTATGATGTTGCCAAGCGGTCCTGTTGATGCTGCCATGACGCCGAGGAGTTTGAGCCATTCTCGGATTCATCGTGCAGCGTTGCCTGCGGGAATTTTCGACGCGCGGTCTGTGACGAGGTCCATAAAACAAACCTCGCCCGTGGGCATAGCCGATGCAGGAATGCTTTGCCGCGAGGAGGTCGACCCGTGGCCTGCAGGGCTTCGCCTACCACCCTCGCCTGATCCTTCAGTCGATCGTAATCAAACATCAAGGCAACATCAGGCGCAAAGTGGTCATTCCTGAGCCGAGCACGACCGGTATAGGTCACGCCGGCCCCTTTCGTACGCCGTTGCCGCCGATCCCCGCACCCACCGTCGGAGAGGCTTTCGAGATCCAAGGGCTTACGCTACGTCTCACAGGTGACGTCAACAAGACGGATTGACCAGCGAGCCCAAAATCATTCCATCCATAACTCATGATATCTGACACCGCTCGGTTAATTCTTGAAGAAGTAAGCGTAATGTGTTGATATATAATGATTTGGTTGGTCCGGAGGGCAGTCGTTTGCGACGGAAAATCAATATGTCACCGGACGGGCTAATTCAATCCAATCGGTGTCAGCCGTCACCTGCCAAGAAAGCGGCACTGATTGCTTTGTCCTGGTATGAACGCGACTGGTTTGAGGCCGCTTGCTGCCTGTCCGGTCCTCGGGCAGAGGACTGAGTAAGCTGACACCGAGCAGGGGAGCCGATGCTATCCAAACCCACACGGCTCGGCCAGGGCGGCTGTTAAAGCTGCTTCAGCATCGTTGAGCGGCTGGGTTGGGCAGGCCCTCGAAGCGTATGCCGGGGTGCTGCTGCAGAATGGAAGTGCGTAGAGCAACAGGGGCGTCTGATAGCCGTTGGAGCTTAGATTGCGCGCCAAGCAGAGGCGCGCTGCGACGGCGAAACGTAGTGCTGGGCCGCTCGCGTCGGCCGACACCGAACAGCCCGCTCAGCCACGCCATCTGTTCGCGCTCCTGATAGCCCTGCCCGCCTTCATGGTTGTTGAAATGGTACTCTACGATGGTCTTTTCGCCATCGTAGGCATTGAATGCGCCATAAACGGTAGAGGGCGGGCAGACTTCGTCCATCAGGGCCACCGAAAAACAGCGCCGCTGCCTTGCACTGCCGGGCGAAGTTGACGCAGTCGAAATAGGAGAGCGTCTCAAAGACCTTCGCCTTCTTCTCGCGATACGACTGTTTCCATTGGTACACAAAATGTCTGGAAAGGACGCATGGGCGGAGAAATACTGCGGGCAAATTGCGGCTTCAGCGAAGACTTCACTTCCGAGGCGAGCAGAGCCCCACGTTCTTGCACAGATAGGGTGCGCCAGCTCTGCCACCGCCGGCGCGCGCGAGTCCGGGCTGGAACGTGGCGCGTAAGTCGCGCCTTTTCCCTGTCGACAGATCGAGCCCGGGATGACGTGACATCATATGTTTATCGAGGGAGCCGACGGTATCGTTGGCTTGTGTTCTACTCCCGGGGAAAGATGATTGTCTGCACCAGTCCACCCCCCTGCCTGTTCTCAAGCCTTATCGATCCGCCATAACGCTCGATGATCTCCTTGGCGATCGCCAGCCCCAGTCCGGCGCCGGGAATGAACTGCATGCGCGCCGGGTCGACCCGGAAGAACGGCTCGAAGGCTTTGTTCAAGAGGTCCTGCGGAATGCCGGGGCCGCGGTCGCCGATGGTGAGAACCGCTCGGTTGCCTTGCCCGGATAGCGAGACCGTGCAGTTCTTGCCATGTGTGGCGGCGTTGACGATCAGGTTGCGGAGCGCCCGGCGCAAGCCAAGCGCGCCGGCTTTGACCAACACATGGTCGAGATGGTCGATCGTCACCGCATGACCGAGCGAGACCATCTCGACTTCGATATCGCGAACCAGCGTCTCCAGAGCCACCGGCTCAACCGCGTCCTGGTTGACCTCCTCGCGCACCAAGCGGATGGCGCTGTCGGAGATGCGGTCAAGCTCGTCGAGGTCGCTCAGCCACTTCTCGCGGTCCTCTTCGAGGAACTCGGCGCGGAGCCGCATCCTGGTCATTGGGGTCCTGAGATCGTGGCCGGCGGCGGCCACCAGCCGCATGCGGCTTTCCATCGCCGTTCTCAATCTTGCCGACAGTTCGTTGAGCGCATGGGCGGTGGCCCTCACCTCGACCGAGCCTTTTTCCGGCAAGGTCGCCAGCACCCCGTCCGAGCCGATCTTGCTGACGGCGGCTTCGAGCATTTCGAGCGGCCGCACCAGCACGCCGGTGAAATAGATCGACACCGGCGTCGCGCCGAGCACGATCAGCGCCATCCAGCCGGCGAAAACATACCAGACATCGCGCGGCGGGCCCAAGTCGGGGACATTGACGATCATAAAGCGATGATCGGGCAGCGCGACCGACGCGACCATCCCAGGTTGCCCGGTGTTGCGGCTGACGACCGCCGAAACATCGAGGCCGTTCTGGCGCAGCATGTCGTTCAGCACTCGCGTGTGCTTGCGGTCCTCGAAACCCGGCGCCGGACGATCGCTGATCGTCACCGGCGCATCGCCGCTGCCCGGCACATGGCCGGGAACCAGCTGCACCATGTACTGTATCTGTTGCGCCAGCGGCCCCATGGTCAGCTCCGGCGACGGCCCACCGAGGACCTTGACGGCGACGAAGGTGGCAAGCCCGACCACGCCCAGGATCGAAACGACCAGAAGGATGATCAGCCGCCGGCGCAGCGAGGTCATGCCCCGGTCTCCGCCGTCTCGACGCGCGCGGTCAGTTGATAGCCACCATTGCGCACGGTCTTGAACAGGTTCTCCTCGCCCGCCTCGGCGAACTTCCGGCGCAGCCGGCTCATCAGCACGTCGACGGACCGGTCGAGCGGGTCGCGCTCGCGCCCTTGCGTCAGATCGAGCAGCTGGTCGCGCGACAAAAGCCTCCCCGGCCGGTCGAGAAAGACCTGCAGCAGGTCGAACTCGGCGCCGGTAAGATCGATCAGGGCTCCGTCGGCGTTCATCACACTGCGCGTGTCCGGCTCCAGCCGGTAACCGGCGAAATGATAGACGCGAACCTTGGGTGGGGCGACTTCGTCCGGCGCCGAGCGCCTGAGCACCGCCCGGATGCGAGCCGTAAGCTCGCGCGGATTGAACGGCTTGCCGAGGTAGTCGTCGGCGCCGAGCTCCAGCCCGATGATGCGGTCGACATCTTCCTTCAGCGCGGTCAGCAGGATGACCGGGATATGCGGCTTGCGGTCCCGCAGGCTCCGGCAGATGTCGAGACCGGAGCCGTCAGGCAGCATGACGTCGAGCACGATGAGGTCGAACTGGCCGGAGCCAAGCTTGTGCTCGCATTCGCGCCGGTCCGCCGCCACGGAGACACGAAATCCCTGTCTGTCGAGATAGCGCCCGAGCAGCGTCCTGATCTCGCGGTCGTCGTCGACGACGAGGATGTGGGATTGTGTCTGCATTCTTCGCCCGCTTGCCTTTTCGTCCCTGATTATAGGGAGCGACGCCGCCAAGCGGCACGGAAAATTGCAACGGAACGTTTCCGCAAAGCCGTTGGAAACATTCGGAAACAAATCTCCTTCTTCCGGAAACCTTCGGCAATGCCGCGACGCGAAGCGGCAAAAGACGCCTCCTATCCTCCAGCCATCCGAAGCATGCAAGCAAAGGATCATGTCATGCGTAGCAAACTCTTGGCGCTCGGCCTGTTTTCGGTCGCGGCCATCCATCCCGTACTGGCCGCTCAGCCCGATCCCGGCGCCGCACCGGGCGACGAGCCGCCGGCCATCAATCAGAAGGACGACACGGGCCCGGGGCCGATGCCCTGGCCTCGCCCGCCTGGGCCGATGCGGCACGAGCCGCAAGCGCCGGAAGGCTTCGGCTTCCGCCGCATGGGACCGCCGCCGCCGGAAATGCTTGCCGCCCGGCTCTCGGCCCTCGAGACCCGCATCGGCATCCGGTCTGAGCAGCTCGATGCCTGGCGCGACTATACCAGCGCGCTGCAGGCGGTGCTGGCGCCTCCGCGGTTCGACCGTGGCCCCGGCGCTCCCGGCCCCGAGGCGGGCGGGCCGGGTTCCCCCGGTGGCCCCGGCCAGGCGCAACGCGATCCCTTCGCCTTTCAGGAGCGCCTGGCCGACGAGGTCACCAAACGCGCGGCTTCGGCCGCCAAGCTGAAGAATGCGATCGCCGTGCTGCGCACCAAGCTGACGCCCGAACAGCTCGAAATCCTCGCTTCGGCGGATCGGCCGCACGGCCCGCCCCCTGATCCCTGGGGCAATCCGCCGGACAACGCAGCCGGCCCCGGAGGTCCGCACGGACAGCTTCAGCCACCCCTACCCCGGAATGGCGAGCAACTCTGACCGTCTGCGCCGGCCGGTCCGCTGATCCACCCGTTCACGGGCCGGCCGGTTCTCTTGCGAATTGGCGGACGCGTCGGCGCGACCGCCGTCAAGCATGGACCGCGTTATGATGTGGGAAGCCCTGATGATGCTGCGGCTGCTTACCTCGCTGGGCTCGCCCTTGCCGATACGCTCCGGCGCCGGTGCCAGGCAAAAGATCCTGTCGAAGCAGGCGCTGAAAGGGGCGATCCGGTTGAGCTTCGCCGCCTACCGCCTGCCGCTTCCGATCTCGTCTTCAAGCACTGAAAATCATGACCGCAAAATTGCGTAAAAGACATCTTCTTCTGGCGGCCTTGCTGGCCGCGCTGGCCGCCGTCGCAGCGCTCAAGGCTTATGGCCGCGCCACGCCCGAGCCGGCGGCGCAGACGCCTGCGCCGGCAGCGGCGCTCACCGTTTCGGTGGAGAAGGTGGTCCCCCGGACGGTGACATCGTCGGTCAGCGCCACCGGCACGGTGGCTGCATGGCAGGAAGCGACGATCGGCGCCGAAGAAAGCGGCCTGCGCCTGACCGAAGTCCTGGTGGCCGAGGGCGATCATGTGAAGGCCGGCGATGTCGTCGCAAGGTTGGATGACTCGCTGCTTAAAGCCCAGCTCGCCGAGCAGAAGGCAGCCGTCGCGCAAGCTCAGGCAACCCTCGATTCCGCGCTGTCGGCCGCGGCCCGCGCCAACAAGCTGCTCGCCAGCAACGCCGTCAGCGCTGAAACCGCCGAGGACAAGGCGACCGCCGTCAAGACCGGCAAGGCCGGCGTCGATCAGGCGGCAGCCGCCACCGAACGGCTACAGGCCCAACTCGACAGGACGATCATCCGCGCGCCATTCGACGGCATCGTCTCCAGCAGGCCGGCTGTGACAGGCTCCATCGTCCAGGCCGGCACCGAGCTGATGAAGATCGTCCGCGACGGCAGGCTGGAGGTCGGCGTGCTTGTCCCTGAAAAGGACCTGGCGGCAATCTCGGCCGGTCAGCCGGCAAACATCGTCGATGCATCCGGCCGCGCCTTTTCCGGCAGCGTTTCCCAGATAGCCGAGACGGTCAACTCGACCATCCGGCTCGGCACCGTCTATGTCGCCGTCAGCGACGGCTCGGGCCTTAAGCCCGGCATGTTCGCCCGCGTCACGATCGAGACGGCTGCGTCCCGGCAGCTGACCGTCGCCGAAACGGCCTTGGTCTGGCATGCCGGCAAACCGGCTGTGTTCGTCGTCGGCGATGACGGCAAGGTCACCGAGCGTCCAGTCGTCACGGGCACGCGCCAGAACGACCGCGTCGCCATCGAAAGCGGCTTGTCGGAAGGCGACCGCGTCGTCGTCGCCGGCGCCGGCTTCCTCAACGACGGTAACCTCGTGCGTGTCGCCGCCGACGAGACGAAGGCGGCCGATGCCGCGAGCACGGCGGAGCCGGCGCAATGAACGCCATCTCCTCCTGGTCGATCCGCAATCCGGTTCCGACCATCGTGCTGTTCTTGTCGCTCAGCGTTGCCGGCGTTTATGGCTTCATGCAACTGCGCACCAACAACATGCCCGATATCGACTTGCCGACCGTCACCGTCACGGTAGCGCAGCCGGGCGCGGCGCCGAGCGAAATGGAAGTCCAGGTGGCGCGCGTCATCGAGAACGCTGTCGCGACCCTCGAAGGCGTCGACGACGTCTCGACCTCGATCAGCGAGGGCTCTTCCGTCACCACCGTCGAATTCACCCTCGGCATCGATCCCGAGACCGCCACCAACGATGTCCGCAGCGCCGTCTCCGGCGTGCAGTCCAGCCTGCCGGCCGCGGCCCAGACGCCGGTCGTGGCGAAGGTCAACGCAACCGGCAATTCGATGCTGACCTTCGTGGTCGAGGCGCCGACCATGTCGCCCGACGCTCTGAGCTGGTACATCGACAACGACGTCGCCAAGGTCCTGCTCGGCGTCGACGGCGTCTCCAAGATCACCCGTGCCGGCGGCGTCGACCGCGTCATCCGCGTCGAGCTCGATCCCGACCGACTTGCCGCTCTCGGCATCAGCGCCGGCGATGTCAGCCAGACGCTCGCCTCCAACAACGTCAACCAGCCCGGCGGCCGCGCCAATATCGGCGGCCAGGAGCAGTCGGTGCGCACGCTGGCCAGCGCCACGACCGTCGAGGCGCTGGCCGATACCCGCATCGCGCTGAGCGGCGCCGGCGGCGTCAAGCTGTCCGACCTCGGCACTGTCGTCGACAGCTGGGAAAAGCCGCGCCAGGCGGCCTATCTCGACGGCCGGCAAGTCGTCGCCTTCAATGTCTACAGGTCGGTCGGCTCGAGCGAGATCGATGTCGTCAAGGCCGCCCGCGCCGCGATCGCCGACATGGGCGCCAAGACTACAACAGCAAAGTTCACCGAGGTCACCTCCTCGTCCGGCTTCGTCCAGGAAAGCTACGACGCCGCCCTCGAAGCTCTATGGCTGGGCGCGCTGCTGGCCATCGGCGTGGTCTGGCTGTTCCTGCGCGACATCAGGGCAACGCTGGTGTCGGCGGTGGCGATGCCGCTGTCGCTGATCCCGACCTTCGCGGTGATGGCAGCCTTCAACATCTCGCTCAACAACATCACGCTGCTGGCGCTTTCGCTGGTCGTCGGCATCCTTGTCGACGATGCCATCGTCGAGATCGAGAACATCGTGCGCCACATGCGCCAGACCGGCGTCAGCGCCTACCAGGCGGCAATCGAAGCGGCCGACGAGATCGGCCTCGCCGTCGTGGCAACTACCGCGACCATCGTCGCAGTCTTCCTGCCGGTGGCTTTCATGTCCGGCATTCCAGGCAAATTCTTCCTGAGTTTTGCCGTCGTCGTCTGCATCTCGGTGCTGTTCTCGCTCTTGGTGGCGCGCATGCTCACCCCGCTGATGGGCGCCTATCTGGTGCGCGCCGGCGGCCACGAAGAAGGCGACATGCCGGCCTGGGTACCTGCCTATCTGTGGCTGCTGCGCAAGGCGCTCGACCATCGCTGGATCACGCTTCTTGCCGGCATCGCCTTCTTCGCCGGCTCGATGATGCTGGCGACGCACTTGCCGACCGAATTCATGGCGGCGGCGGATCGCGGCCGCTCGATGATCTCAGTCGAGCTGCAGCCCGGCTCGACCATCGAGCAGACCACGGCGGTGGTGCAGGACATCACCAAACGGCTCAAGAAGGAGCCGGCCGTCGACAGCGTGTTTGCCACGATCGGCACGGCCGCCTCGTCGGGCGGCGGACCGAACCAAAGCTCGAGCTCGGCCGAGGTACGGACCGCAACCGTCACGGTCAACCTGAAGCCGCGCGCCGAGCGAACGATGAGCCAGCAGCAATTCGAGGCAGAGGCTTCGCCGAAGCTCAACGACATCCCGGGCGCCCGAATCCAGTTCGGCGCCGACGGCTTCTCCGGCGCCAAGGTGTCGATCACGCTGGTCGGCGACGATGGCGAAGCCCTCGCAAAGGCTAGCGATGCGCTAATCGACGCAATGAAATCGGTTCCCGGGCTGATCAATCCGACGTCGACCGCGGCCACCACCAAGCCCGAGCTCATCGTGCGCCCCGACAGCGCCAAGGCGGCCGAGCTTGGCGTCACGCCGACCGAGATCGCCGCGACGGTCAAGATCGCCACCATCGGCGACACCGACACCAGCCTGGCGAAATTCAATCTCGGCGACCGTCAGGTCTCGATCATCGTCACCTTGCCCGACGGCGCCATTGATGATCCGGCGAAGCTTGCCATGCTGCCGCTGACCGGCAGCAGGGGCACGGTACCGCTCGGCGCCGCCGCCGATATCGGCTTCAACGCCGGCCCGAACAGCATCACCCGTGTCGACAGAAGCCGCAGCGCCACGGTCGAGGCCGATCTTTCCGGCCTGACGCTCGGCCAGGCGACCACCGCCATTCGCGCGCTGCCGATCATGAAAAGCCTGCCGCAGGGCGTGCATGAGCTGGCGCGCGGCGATGCCCAACGCATGCAGGAGCTGTTTTCTGGCTTCGCGACCGCGATCGCCGCAGGCATTATCCTGATGTACCTGACGCTGGTGCTGCTCTTCCGCAGCTTCGTGCAACCGGTGACCATCCTGGTCGCCTTGCCGCTCTCGGTCGGCGGCGCGCTTGGTTTCCTGCTCATTACCGGCAAGGCGCTTGGCGTCTCTCCGTTGATCGGCATACTGATGCTGATGGGCATCGCGGCCAAGAACTCGATCCTGCTCGTCGAATATGCTCTGGTCGCCGAGAAGGAGCATGGCATGGGCCGCTTCGAGGCACTGCTCGATGCTGCCCGCAAGCGGGCCCGGCCCATCGTCATGACATCGATCGCCATGGGCGCCGGCATGCTGCCGATCGCGCTCGGCATCGGCGCCGACGCCGAGACGCGTGCGCCGATGGCGATCGCCGTGATCGGCGGGCTCATCTCCTCGACCGTGCTCAGCCTCGTCTACGTGCCGGTGGTCTACTCCTTCATGGATGACATCCAGCGTTTCCTCGCCCGTCACCTCCGCAAGCTGTTGGTCGAAGCGCCCGGCGCTACCGATCAGGCAAGGGCCGCAATCCCAGTGAAAGAACTGTCAATGTATATCCAGCCTAATCGTTCTCTTTCGCTGGCGCGGCCGCGCCGCCTGTCTGCCTGGGCAGGAACGCTTTGTGCCGCGCTGTTGCTTGCAGCCTGCTCGCAGGAGAAGAGCCAGGTGCCCGCCGGCATGGGAGGCGCCGGCAGGCCTGAGGTCGGCGTCGTCACCCTGCATCCGCAATCGGTCGCGATCACCGCCGAGCTGCCGGGCCGGACCGCTGCCTCGCTCGTGGCCGAGGTACGCCCGCAGGTCGACGGCATCATCCGGCAGCGGCTGTTCCAGGAAGGCGCCGAGGTGGTGGCGGGGCAGCCGCTCTACGTCATCGACTCGGCGAGCTATCAGGCCGCCTATGACAGCGCCGTCGCGACGCAGCAGAAGGCTGAAGCCGCGGTGCCCACCGCCCGGGCCAAGTTCGACCGCTATGCCGGGCTGCTGAAGCAGAACGTCGTCTCGAAGCAGGATTACGATGATGCCGCCGCGACGCTGGCGCAGGCGCTGGCCGACGTCGCAGCCGCCAAGGCCAGCGTCGAAACCGCCAAGATCAGCCTCGATCGCACCTCGATCACCGCGCCGATCGCCGGGCGCATCGACAAATCCTCGCTAACGCCGGGCGCGCTGGTCACCGCCAACCAGGAAACTGTGCTGACCACCATTCGCTCGCTCGATCCGATCAATGTCGATGTCACGCAGTCCAGCACCAACCTGCTCAATCTGCGCCAGGCGATCAACGAAGGCCGGCTGAAATTCAGCGGGACCAATGTCAGCGTCAAGCTGAAGCTCGACAACGGCACCATCTACGCGCAGAACGGCAAGCTGGAGTTCGCCGGCGCCAATGTCGACCAGTCGACTGGCACCTTCGCGCTCAGAGCCCAGTTCCCCAATCCCGACCGCCTGCTGCTGCCTGGCATGTATGTGCGCGCCATCGTTGAGGAAGGCGTCGCCCAAAACAGCTTCCTGGTGCCGCAGCGGGGCGTCACCCGCGACCCCAAGGGCCAGGCGGCGGCCATGGTCGTCAATGCCCAGGGCAAGGTCGAGCAGCGCGTGCTCAGCGTGCGCAACGGCGTCGGCAACAACTGGCTGGTGGATTCGGGCGTCGGCGACGGCGACCGCGTCATCGTCGAGGGCCTGCAACTGGTGCGCGTCGGAGGCGACGCGACAGCGGTCGAAGTGACGATCGACGAAACGACCGGCGAGATCAAGGACCGCCAGCAGAGCTCCGCCTCGGCGACCGCCACCAGCGGCAATGCCGCCGGTGCCGCCAAGCAGCCGGCCTCTGGCGCAACCGGGAACTGAAGCGATGTCGGGATTCTTCATCAACCGGCCGATCTTTGCCTGGGTGATCGCCATCGTGATCATGCTGGGCGGCCTCTTGGCGCTGCAGTCGCTGCCGATCTCGCAATACCCGCAGATCGCTCCCACCACCGTCAACATCAGCGCCACCTACCCCGGCGCCGACGCCCAGACCGTCGAGAACTCGGTGACCAAGGTCATCGAACAGGGCATGACCGGTATCGACAATCTCGACTATATGACGGCGACGTCGACCTCGACCGGACAGGCCTCGATCACGCTGACCTTCACCAGCGGCGCCAACGCGGACACCGCCCAGGTGCAGACGCAGAACAAGCTGCAGCTGGTGCAGTCGCAGCTGCCGCAGGTCGTCCAGAACAACGGCATCACCGTCTCCAAATCCTCGACCGGCTTCCTGGTGGTCATCGGCTTCGTCTCCAGCGACGGCAAGATGAACTCGACCGACCTCGCGGACTATGTCGACTCAACCGTCAACGACACGCTGAAGCGTGTCGAAGGCGTCGGCTCGACGCAGCTTTTCGGCTCCGGCTATGCCATGCGCATCTGGCTCAACCCGGACAAACTAGCGCAATACGCGCTGATGCCGAGCGATGTCGCCACGGCCGTCGAGGCGCAGAACACGCAGGTCTCGGCCGGCCAGCTCGGCGGGCTCCCGGCGCGCAAGGGCCAACAGCTCAACGCCACGGTGACGGCGAAGAGCCGGCTGCAGACCGCCGAGCAGTTCCGCAACATCATCCTGAAGAGCAATACCGACGGCTCGCTGGTGCGGCTGAACGATGTTGCCAAGGTCGAGATCGGCGCCGAAAGCTACACCACCCAAGCCCATTACAACGGCAAGCCGGCCGCCGGCGTCGCCATCAGCCTGGCGACCGGCGCGAACGCGATCAGCACGGCGGAAGCTGTACGCACGACGATCAATCGCCTGAGCTCGACCTTCCCGCAAGGCGTCGAGGTTGTCTACCCGTATGACACTTCACCCTTCGTGCGGCTTTCGATCGAGGAAGTGGTGAAGACGCTCGCCGAAGCGATCGTGCTGGTGTTCCTGGTGATGTTGCTTTTCCTGCAGAACCTGCGCGCCACCATCATTCCGACGATCGCCGTGCCGGTGGTGCTGCTCGGCACATTCGGCGTGCTCTCCTTCTTCGGCTATTCGATCAACACGCTCACCATGTTCGCCATGGTTTTGGCCATCGGCCTGCTCGTCGACGACGCCATCGTCGTGGTCGAGAATGTCGAGCGCGTCATGCACGAGGAAGGCCTGCCGCCGAAGGAGGCTACGCGCAAATCGATGAACGAGATCACCGGCGCGCTGATCGGCATCGCCACCGTGCTGTCGGCCGTGTTCGTGCCGATGGCCTTCTTCGGCGGATCCACCGGCATCATCTACCGGCAGTTCTCGGTCACCATCGTCTCGGCGATGGTGCTCTCGGTGCTGGTGGCACTGGTGCTGACGCCGGCGCTCTGCGCCACCATCCTGCGCCCGGCCAAGGACCATGCGACGCAAAGGGGTCCGTTCGGCTGGTTCAACCGCATGTTCGATCGCAGCACCATCGCCTACCGCGACGGCTCGCACGGCATCATCAACCGTTCCTGGCGCTTCCTTGCCGTGTTCCTCGCCATCGTCGTTGCCATGGGCTGGATGTTCGCCCGTCTGCCGAGCTCGTTCCTGCCGGATGAGGATCAGGGCATCCTGATCACCAGCGCTTCACTGCCGGCCGGCGCGACGCAGGACCGCACCCAGCGCGTGCTGGCTCAGGTGACCGACCACTATCTCAACGAGGAGAAGGACGCGGTCGAAGGCGTGTTCACGGCTTCCGGCTTCGGATTCGGCGGCTCCGGGCAGAATGTCGGCATCGCCTTCGTGCGGATGAAGGATTTCGACCAGCGCAAGACCAAGGCTCTTTCCGTGTCTGCGGTCGCCGGCCGCGCCATGGCCGCCTTCTCCAAGATCAGGGATGCCCAAGTCTTCGCCCTCGCCCCACCGGCAATCCAGGGTTTCGGCAACACCAACGGCTTCGATTTCTACCTCCAGGATGTCAATGGCGCCGGCCATGAGGCGTTGATCCAGACGCGCAACCAGTTGCTCGGCTTGGCCGGGAAGAGCACGCTGCTCGCCAACACACGCCCCAACGGCCAGGAGGACCAGCCGCAATTTTCGGTCGATATCGACCAGGAAAAGGCCAGCGCGCTCGGCATCAGCCTCGCCGACATCAACAACACGCTGTCGAGCGCCTGGGGCAGCGACTACGTCAACGACTTTATCGATCGGGGACGGGTCAAGCCGGTCTATCTGCAGTCGGACTCGGATTTCCGTATGCAACCGGAAGATCTCGACAAATGGCAGGTCCGCAACTCCAGCGGCGCCATGGTGCCGTTCTCGGCCTTCGCCTCCAGCCACTGGACCTACGGATCGCCCCGCCTCGAACGCTACAACGGCTCGGCGGCGGTCGAGATCCAGGGCGCCGCGGCCGCCGGCCAAAGCTCAGGCGCGGCGATGGACGAGATCGACAGGCTGGTCGCGCAACTGCCCGCCGGATATTCGCATGAATGGACCGGCCTGTCGCATCAGGAGAAGCTTTCCGGCAACCAGGCGATGTCGCTCTACGCGATTTCGGCGCTGATCGTGTTCCTGTGCCTTGCCGCGCTTTACGAAAGCTGGTCGATCCCCTTCGCGGTGATGCTGTCGGTGCCGATCGGCATCTTCGGTGCGCTGGCGGCGGCCACCCTCTTTGGCCAGACCAACGACGTCTATTTCAAGGTCGGCCTGCTCACCACGATCGGCCTTGCCTCGAAGAACGCCATCCTCATCGTCGAGTTCGCCATTGAGCGGCAGGCGGCAGGCATGGGCCTGGTCGAAGCAACGCTCGAAGCGGCGCGACAGCGCCTGAGG
The DNA here is from genome assembly GCF_003952525.1 of Mesorhizobium sp. M3A.F.Ca.ET.080.04.2.1. Lineage (NCBI taxonomy): Bacteria > Pseudomonadati > Pseudomonadota > Alphaproteobacteria > Hyphomicrobiales > Phyllobacteriaceae > Mesorhizobium > Mesorhizobium sp. M3A.F.Ca.ET.080.04.2.1. The sequence continues at coordinate 2,261,605 of NZ_CP034451.1, forward strand.
CCCATCCTGATGACGTCGCTGGCCTTCATCCTCGGCGTCACACCTCTGGCGATCGCCAGCGGCGCGGGCTCGGGCGCGCAGAACTCGGTCGGCATCGGCGTGATGGGCGGCATGATCGCGGCGACCGTGATCGGCGTCTTCCTGGTGCCGCTTCTCTTCGTCAGGGTGCGCCGCATCTTCAAGGGCAAGGCGACCAAGCAGGATACGGACGGGACCCCAGCCACAGCCACTCAAGAATAGAGGTTTCTTTCCATGCCAGGTTTTGAACGCGGTCTCGCGACCGCGAGGGGGCTTCTTTTGCCCGCGTTTGCCGCTGCCCTGCTCTCGGGATGCGTCGTCGGTCCGGATTACCAGAAGTCTCTTCTGGTAATGCCAGCGAGTTGGAGCGGGCAGAAGGCGGTGAAGCCGGCTAAGCCGGTGCAGCTGTCGCAATGGTGGCAGCGCCTGCGCGATCCCGAGTTGAACGCGCTCGTGGAGGAAGCGGTCGCCGGCAATCTCGATGTCGCGACCGCCAATGCCAAAATCCGCGAGGCGCGGGCAAGCTACCGCCAGTCGGTGGGCAAGTTGCTACCATCCGCCGAGGGTTCGGCCTCGGCTACCCGCAATAGGACCGCAGCAACCAGCTCGGGCACGGCAACCAGCACAACCTATGACCAGTACCAGGCAGGCTTCGATGCCAGCTGGGAACTCGACCTCTTCGGCGCGAACCGCCGCGGCGTCGAGGCCGCCAGCTATGGCGTCGACGCTTCCGAGGAACACCTGCGATCGACCCTTCTGACCTTGGTCGGTGATGTCGCCTCCAACTATATCCAGGCACGCGGCTATCAGACCCGCGTCGCGCTGGCCCGGCGCTCGGCTGCGTCACAAAAGCAGACCGCCGAGCTTACCAGCACGATGGCCCTGGCCGGCACCGCGACGGCGGCAGATGTCGCCAAGGCCATGGGACAGGCAAGCAGCACGGAAGCGGAGATTCCGACGCTGGAAGCAAGCTACGCCGAAGCCGTGCACCGGCTTTCGGTGCTGACTGGCCGGCCGCCGGCGGCCCTTACCGAGCGGCTGAAGCGCGCCAAGCCGATCCCAGCGCCCCGCCTGCCGATCCCGACCGGCATCCCGGCCGACATCCTGCTCACCCGTCCGGACGTGCGCATGGCCGAGCGGCAGTATGCGCAGTCCACCGCCAAGATCGGCCAGGCCGAGGCGGCGCGCTATCCGAGCGTCAGCCTGACCGGCGACATCAGCACCACATCCCTCAAGCTCGGCGATCTCGGCAAGAACTCCACCATCGGCTGGTCGTTCGGTCCGTCGCTCAGCGTGCCGCTGTTTAACGGCGGCCAGTTGCGGGCGGCCGTCGACGTCGCCAAAGCCCAGCGCGACCAGTACTTCATTGCATACAAGGCCGCCGTGCTGACCGCGCTGGAAGACGTGGAGAACTCCACGGTTTCACTATCGCAGGAGCGCATCAGAAACGGCAGGCTCGCCTCTTCCGCGAAATCCTATGGCGAAGCCGCGAGGCTGGAACGGACGCTCTACAAGGCGGGCGAGACGAGCCTTCTCGATGTGCTGGATGCCGAGCGATCGGCCTACTCAGCCGATGACACTCTGATCCAAAGCCGAGTGTCGATCGCCACCGACTATATAGGATTGAACAAGGCGCTCGGCGGCGGCTGGGACGGCGGCGTCGACAGCACGACACCAGAGATCATCGATGTCACGACTGGGCCACGCTTCGCGTCAAGAGCCGTGGCGAAGTGAACAAGATGCACGGTCAATCAGAGGAGAGAGAAATGACCGACGACGCCTCGAAAGATGCAATTTTGGAACTCATGGCAGACGTGATTTCCGCATATGTTTCGAACAACGTTGTTCTCGCAGGCGAAAACGGTCGGTACGAATAGCTGGATCGGAGGGTATCGCGGACCAGAAGCTTCGCCGCGGCGCGACAAGGCACGCAGCGCCAGTCAGCGGCACCGGCTTCAGGCGGATTCACCGCTGCTGCTTACGCATGCCCATTTCGACCATATCTTTGGAATCCCCGGCCTGTTCTCGACGCTCGGGTTGCGGCAAAGCGGCGAAGAGCTCTTGACCGTACATGGAGGCCCGGACACCCTCGACGTCGTCGTCCGCATGCTCGCTGGTCTGTGGGGTGAAGGACGAGCGCCAATCCGCTAATGCTTGAACCGCTGACGCCCGGTCGATTTTTCGACGCGGATGAATTCATGATCGACTGCTTTTAGGTTCGTTACCGCGACACCGATAGCTACGGCTTCGTGCTCGAGACACGAGCGCGCCGTCACCTTCGCGCCGAGCACTCACGTCTCTCGGCGTGCCAGACGGTCCAATCAGGAAGGAACTGGTGGAGGGCCGGTCCATCACCTCGCGGATGGCCGAACAGTTGCTTCCGAAGACGTGCTAGGACCGCTGGAAGCAGGCAAGAAGCTGGTCATCATCGGCGATGCGGAGTCGACCGATGAGCTTGCGGACCATGTCCGCGACGCCGACCTGGCTGCCGTCGCTCCTTTGACGAAGACTCGGCTGACGGCAAAAGCCGCCGACCATTGAGATCAAGGAGGCCGCAGTGAAGCAATATGTCGGATTGGATGTGTCGCAGCGAGAGACGAGCGTTTGCGTGGTCGATGATGCTGGAAAGACGGTGTTCCAGGGAAAGGCGAAGTCCGATCCGGGAGCCTTGACGGAGTTGCTGCGTAAACGTGCGCCTCACGCCGAGCGCATCGGATTCGAGACGGGCGCCATGTCGAGCTGGCTCTGGCATGAGCTTAAACGGGTCGGATTGCCGGTTGTCTGCATTGATGCTCGACATGCAAAGGCAGCGCTTTCAGTCCGAATGAACAAGAGCGATGAGAACGATGCCCGCGGCCTGGCCGAGTTGGTTCGCGTCGGCTGGTATCGGGAAGTGAAGGTCAAGAGCGCAGAGAGTCAGGCCACCCGGTCCATGCTCGTGGCACGGTCAAGACTTGTCGAGATCCGTCGCGATCTCGAAAACCAGACACGGTCCATGCTGAAGGAATACGGGCTGCAGTTCGGTCGAGCGATTGGGTCACAGTTCCGGCGAAAGGTTTGGGAACTGGTTGCTGACGGGCATCCGGCGCTTCTGTCTGTCCATGAGCAAGTCTGCTGTGAACAGGAGAAACTTGATCGGCAGGTCCGGCATCTCGCTCGTGAAGACGAAACCACACGGCGGCTGATGACAGTCCCCGGCATCGGCGTGGTGACCGCGCTCACCTTCCGCCACACGATCGACGATCCCTCGCGCTTTCGCTCGGCCGCCAACGTGGGAGCCTATCTCGGCCTGACTCCACGACGAAGGCAGTCCGGTGAAACGGATATCAATGGCCGCGTCTCACGTTGGGGAGATCGACTGTTGCGAACCTATCTGTACGAGGCGGCCAACGTGCTCCTGCACCGGACGAAGAAATGGTCCACGCTGAAAGCCTGGGGGATGCGCCTGTCGAGACGGATCGGCTTGAAGAAGGCAAAGGTGGCGATCGCACGGAAGATCGCCGTTCTCCTTCATTGCATTTGGGTTGACGGCACCAGCTTTGAGTGGGGTAACGAAAAGATGGCTTAGCCGACTCCATCCCAAACGACTTCTCGGGCTGCTATCAACGCGGAACTCGTGATGTCCCCGCCGGGACGGTGGTTGCGGCGACCTCGGTCAAACGGCTGACAGCAGTTCATCTGCATCTCGTTGGAAACGTTGAGGCGCCCGACCCGAACATCATCATGAGGCATTCGACCTCGGAAAGGACCATGACCCCGGCGATGGCAATGCGAGATTCGAATTGACAACTACCCGCAATTAAAGGGCCGTCTGACATCGATACGCTCGTTGTTGATACCGATGAAGCGTCCTACCTGGCAGAATTGCATCCGGCTTCGTGGCCAAGTCGCCGCGGACAGAGGTGACCTGACGGGTGCCACGCCCCTGTTCGAAGCAGCGATTGCTACAGCCCGTCGGCAGCAAGCGAGACTCTTCGAGCTTCGCGCCACAACACAACTAGCACCAGTTCTGGCACGACAAGGTCGTGTCCATGAGGCGGTGACTGCTCTGCAAGCGGTGATCCGCGCATTTGACACAAGGTATCCAATCGTCGACCTCGTCGCCGCACAAAGGGAGCTGGGCGCGTTGCGCCTTTGAGCTCGCATCGCCTTCCTTTGGCTCCGACATAGTCGTATGCGTCGATTCGATCCAGTTTCCGCTCGTTGCCGCGCCCAAGACGGACGCTCGTCCGGTTGGATCGGAACGTCACGGAAGGGTTGAGATGAGTCGTTCACGTTTGAAGCGGCATAGGTCTGAACACGGGGCAAAGCCATCGATGGCGTCGACGAAGTCGACACGGGACCGACGAGTAGTGATCATGTCCGGAGAGGTGGTGTGCTGGCGGCATTATTCTTGCTGTTGCGTAAGGTCACGGATCGCGGCGCCGAGCAGCTTGAGCACGGTTCGGCGGCGCTTCGGCGCGACTATCGATACTGCTTCCAATGTGCAGTCCCGAATCAAGCCAATTTCATCCCGCTCTAGCGCCTTCGCGATGACGTCGAGTGGGTCAAGCCTCACATTACGGGACGCGTCCGGTTCTTGCGCTGCGAGTATGTTCTTCGGCATCCTCGCTGCAGGGTTTTCGGTGAGAGTCGGAATAGCCCGTGCGCCGCCGCTCCCGCCGTCGCTGGTCCATCCGCAGTCGACGGCGGGTGCAGGGACTTGGGGACTCACCCTCGGTGCGAGGGATTGCACCTTCCTGTGCAGTGAAATCTACGATCACATTAGAAATCACGCGATTAGTGCAAAATGCGAGCGCCCTTATCCTTTCAGGGGCGTCCATCTCCCTGCCGCCCTGGGACGTGGTCGGTGCGATGGTGCTGCACTCTGAAAGAAACTCGCCTGGCGAGGAAATCCAACCTCAAGCGCAAATCTGGTTCTAGTGTGGCAGAAATACGACTGCACGTAGCGGCGCGCTCTGCTACGAAAGGGTAGGTTACAGGGGGATTGTCGATGAAGAAGTTGCTTCTTGGTTTGTCGTTGTCTCTGCTGGCGTCCTCGGCGTTTGCTGCCGATGCTATCGTCCAGCAAGTCCCCGATGTCGCGCCGGTTTTTAGCTGGACAGGCGGATATATCGGCCTTCAGGCGGGTTATGCTTGGGGTGATGGCGACATAGACCAAATCGGTGGTCCGGGCTTTGTCGAGACAGATCCTGACGGATTCCTTGGAGGCGTTTACGCCGGTTACAACTATCAGATGTCGAGCAACATCGTGATAGGTGCGGAACTGGACTTCGTGTCTGCGGGTGTTGATGGCAGCGGCCAAATATTCGCCGCTCCCGGTGTGCCAATTCCGGGCACCATCGCCACCGAAGAACTCAATTGGAGCGGGGCGGCAAGACTTCGCCTAGGATATGCCGTTGATCGTTTTCTCCCTTATATCGCCGGTGGCGTTGCATTTGGCGACATCGACGTAAGCAGCAATGCCGGTGGGCCCTCGTTCGGAGATACGTTCACAGGATGGACGATAGGCGCGGGCTTGGATTACGCTATGACCGACAATCTGCTGCTGCGCGCCGAGTATCGCTATACTGACTTCGGTTCAGAATCGTTTGGTGATCCGGTCAATGCTGATGTCGATCTGAAGACCAACGAAGTTCGGCTGGGCATCGCCTACAAATTCTAGTCCTCTCAAGTCCCAATAGAGAGCCTGTCGCAAAACCGCGACGGGCTTTTTCTTTGCGCAACGCAATGGGCGAAGCCGGGCATCACCGGTCGGGTGAAGTTCCTCCGGGGGCGAACATATTCTCCGCCATGCCTCGGTGCAGGGTTTCAGTGTGGAAGGAAGCTGAGACGACACGCGGGCGCTGGAGACGGTTCGTGCGCTTACCTTCGACGTGCAGGGCACATGGGTGGATTTCTACCTGCCTATCCTGCGCATGGGCGAAGCTGTGAACCGTGCCAAGGCTTGGATATCGATTGGGCTGCTCTGTCCTCTGATTGGCGCGATCTCTACCGCTTTGCGCTCGATCAGGTTATTGTAGGTCAACGGCCATGGCTGCGGGTCAACCGCCTCCATCGCGAAGTTCGCTGAAATTTTTGATGCGGTGCCATATCGCCGTTAGCCGAAGGCCTTCGCCAGGCTCTCAAGAGAAGCCTTCACCTTTCGGTGGCCTCTCTGCTACTTTTGCGTCGGGCGCCGCAGACAAATCGGTTTTGGCCAGGATCCCGGCGATTCTGGCGAAGCCGACAAATGCCTGCCGTGCCTGATCGGTTGTCATCTGCCCGGCAATCGCGGCGTTGCAACTTCTTACTGCGCAACTGTATACCGGTCCGCGCCGCGGTTTCGGCCATTGATTCAAGAACACGAGCGACTCTCGCACTGTGTTGATGTCGTGGACCTCGTCGTTGGTCTTGATCCGGACGGGGACCAGAAAAGCCAGACCTCTCATCGTTGCCTCCCTGAGATTCCAATGAATTACCGTTGTTTCACCTCTCGCCTTTGATGTTGCAGGGGGACGGAGCGTGCTGCCGTTTTTCCGAAAGGGTCTCGAACGTTTGGTCGGGGCCTCTCGGCCGGATCGGTCCGAATGACGTAGTCCAGTCCCTGATTCTCAGCGAAGTCGACGGCTGCGTCCACGCTGGGAAAATCCAGCTGCACTTGGGTCAGCGTGTCACCGCCGCCGCAATAGCCCATCAGGGGTTCAATGACGGGCGGGCCTCGCCGTTCGAACACGAGACGCCACGGCCGGGAGGTGACCCGCGCCGACGTCATGACCGAACGGCTGGGCCGAAAGATCCTCGCGGCAGCCTGGCAGGAGACTGGGAGCGGAGTGGCGACGACCACAGGACACCGTTTCCTGGCCTGCCGGCTCTGCCTAGCTGCTGCAAATAATTCCGTCATTGGCGCCCTCGCCCATCTGCCAAGGCCGGGGCACGTTCGCGCCCCCGGGCCTGAGTTCGCGTCCCTCATCCGTTGTCGTTGGGTGGTGCTTGTCTGCACCTTCTCGGCTGCCGACCACCAAAGACTAGGCGGCTGCGCTTTCATTGCGCTGGGACGTCGCCTTCCTGCCGGTCTCGACGTCGATCGCAATTCGACGCGGCTTCATCTCCTCCGGAATTTCTTTCCTGAGATCGATGGTCAGCAAACCGTTTTCTAATGTGGCCCCGACTATGGTCACGTGATCGGCCAGCTCGAAATGGCGCGCGAACGACCTCAGAGCTAAGCCATGATGGAGGTAATGGACCTCTCTGGTCTCTGTCTTGGCGCCCTCGATCACGAGCACATTCGGCTGATGCGTAATCGTAAGCTCGTCTTCGCTAAAACCGGCGACCGCTAGGACAATGCGGTAGGCGTCTTCCCCGAGTTTCGCGATGTCGTACGGCGGCCAGTTGTCGGCATTCTGCGAAGGACTGGCGTTTTCGAGCATACTGAAGATCCGGTCAAATCCAATGCTCGATCGATAGAAAGGAGAAAAGTCCAGGTTGGTTCTCATAGCTACATCCTCCTTGGAGCAACATAGATACGAGGGAACGCCAAGAAGCTGCGGCGCTCCCTGACAAATCGGTCCCATGCCAAGGCAACCGACAATGATGAGTTGGGCATCGATTTCCGCGGCGTCAAGAGGGCCGCTGAAATGCGAACGGGCCGCTAGCAAGGCCTCCATCCAATACCCATGTCCTTCTCTGGTATTTCGACGGGAGGAAAAGGGATGACCGTGACACGCCAAGATGTTCTTTCGGTCCTCGGACCCGTGGACGACGTAACAATTGCGGAGATCATCGCATTCGGCGCCTCGCTCGATGAATTGAGAGAGGCGGGGCATGGGCCTTTGGTGATGAGGCATTGATGAGCCTGGGGCGACCGTTGCCTGGAACACGGGTGGCAGCGCTAATCGACCTGATCGAACCTGACGACGAAGGCGACCTGACGGATCCGATCCAAGAAGATCGGGGCGACGGCCATTGACTACGATGCCGTCTATGGTGATCCAAAGCCAGGTCTCCACGATCTTTCAAGGGTGGCGTACCGTTAGACTTTTTACGTTTTTGAGATCCAAGTTTGTAAGCCCGCGCCTGGCAGTGGGTTTCGTTTGCTCATCGGGGGCCGCCACTGGGACATCCTCGGTCACACCGACCCTGCGGGCCCAAGTCGTAAAGATCTTGTGTGCCGCCTCGACCGACTTTCGCCCATCGTACGCGGAACAGTATGTTTCACATGCCGCCGCGTGAAGGAGACCTCGCCTGTCGACCGGCCATTCCTCCAAGAATTCTATCGCATCCATCACACAACGATTCTTCGGAGAACGAAACCATCGTCCCTGACGAAAATCGCTTGTTCGAAAGTTCCGCTTTCCATGGGTGACCTCCCTTCTAACAGTGGAGCAGGAATGATGCCGAGCGGCTAAAGCCAATAGGCAAGGGGCCCGTCGAACGCCACAGCGGGCCAGCACAGGAACGGACTCTATTGCCTACAGCTGCCTCCCTACGTCCTTCCGCTCCAACCAGTGAAAAGTGCACTCGCCACCGAGAGATATTGGAAGCACCCATTTCCAAATGAAGGAAGATGCCAACCGAGCGGCCAGCGCTCTTGGTGCGGCATTATTGGGTTTCCTTCGATCATGCTGGGGCAGGAGAAATCCGGATTGCTCGCGGTCTGGATTTTGCATTCGGGTGAACGGCGCTTCCGAAGGACGATCACGCTTTCCTCGCCAATAGCTTGGTCAAGTCAAGCAATGGGGTATAACCAGCGCATGAGTCAGTACAACTAGGATATCAGCAAGAAGACCGCCTGTGTGGTATACAGCCCGCCAACTGTGGGATTTCGTATCTCGCGATCATTCTGTCGGCTGACGACACGGTGACCGCAAGAGCTTTCAATACGGCGGAAGAAGCCGCCGCATTCAACCGCCAAATGGCACGATCACAGTTTCCAGAAGCTGGGCGTCTCCAACATTGCGCCTCCGTCCCTCGACGCGCCGCGCCAGGGGCATCACAGCCCGGCGTGGACCTCAGCGTCTGCTCATGTTGGAACGGCATCGTCGCCTGTCGTGCTCCTGAGAAGATGTCGCTAGGGCGAATTGAGCCGCGGCGATGGCAAAGCACACTTCGACAATCCTTATCATCCTGCGGATCGTCCCCAGCCGTCGATCGACGCCGCCAGAGCCGGGGACTGTCTGTTTTAAGTCTGTTCGTTCCCCGCTGCGCTGACGCTCGGAGAGACCTATATGATCATGCCCAAATTGCGTGACCGCAGAGTGGGCGTGTCAGACGGAAGGAACTGTCGAACAGGTTCGATGGAGAACGCCCACTTGGCAATGGAGATTGCCGTTGTCGTCCTTTAAAGAGCTGATGAGCTACCTTTTCAACGCCGAATGGTTGCCGCTTTCGCTCATGGCTTTTCATGCCCCTCATGGCATCAATAGTCTTGCTCATAATCAGCCTCGCCGCCTGGATCGTCGGCGACGCCTGGTCGAACAGGTCACACTAAGCCGGCTAACTCGGCGGCCCCTAAGAGCCATCGCATCGGACAGGCCATTCTTTGCGAAACACGTGACGATTGTGCAGAACCATCTCTCTCGCGGAGAATTGTTGGTGCATCTCCGCACCGGCACGGGTGGCGCTAGCCGCCATGGCCAGACGGACGTGAATTGGCAGTCATGACCCGGCACCCGGGCGCGCGCCGGCTATTGAATGGTGAAGATGCCGTCGGCCGCCTTCCATTCGGAAGGCCTTATCAAGCGATGATGGGCGACGCGCACGGAATGGAGGGCGCCTTGGAGTTCGCGCTCCCAATGATCCAGAAACCTTTTCAGGGTCGGGAATTCCGGTGCGAGATCGTATTCCTGCCAAACGTAGAGCTGCAACAGGCTTGGATGATCGGGGATATGGTAGTGGATCTCCGCGGTTGTGAGACCGTAGCCCTCCATCTGCAGCCGGAACTCCCTGCTGACCATGCTTCTCTCCTTCTCAAGTGCGTCGTTCAGGCGTCGAGGCGTTGCGGGCGTCCTTGGGCCCGCCGTTCACAGCCAACCTCGCCACGACTATTGTCCAGGCGGCGAAGTGCATCCATGACGGCGTCAAACGTCACAGGCCTCGCGGCACCCGGTGGCTTTCGCAGCGCAGGCATGGATTCGACGGCACAGGCATCCGACGCCCATGAGGCAAGAATCGCGCGCTTTTCCTGAATGTCGAGCGTTCGGTCGCCCACCACCTCGTCGGGATGATTGAAGTGCCTCGCCGGGAACAGCAGGCGGTCAAGCGAAGGATCAGAGGTTTCAGGGGCGATCGAGGATATGTTTTTCGACGGTTCCATCGATGGTCTCCGCTTCGTAACAATCTCCTTGGCATCGTTGGTTGTTGCAGTGACCCCTTTCGGGACTCCAGCCGCAAAAAATTTCGTGGAGTTCGGATCGAATTTCAAGACCAGAAAATCTCGCGCCTGGCGGAAATAGCTGTATGAATTCACGTCTCTAGCACTCTTGAATGCAGAGTGCCAAAAATTTTCCAGCGACCCCTTGAAACCCGAAAATACCAAAACTAGCTCGATACGCGCGCGATGCCTGAAAAAGGTCGTGGCGCCCCGCACCGGCCCGATATTGCCGGTCCGGTGTGGAGGAACCTCAAAAATCTGTTTGTCCCGAAGGAGAACGATATGACGTTCCGTCCATTGCATGACCGTATCCTGGTCCGCCGCATCGAGGCCGAGGAGAAAAGCGCCGGCGGCATCATCATCCCCGACACTGCCAAGGAGAAGCCGCAGGAAGGCGAAGTCATCGCCGTCGGCCCGGGCGCTCGTGACGAAAGCGGCAAGCTTGTCGCCCTCGACGTAAAGGTCGGCGACCATATTCTGTTCGGCAAGTGGTCCGGCACGGAGATCAAGCTCAATGGCGAAGACCTGCTCATCATGAAGGAAAGCGATGTGATGGGCGTGATCGAGCAGACCGCAACGGTCAAGAAAGCCGCCTGACCGGGCTTCGATCGAACCGCAACTCAGTCAATGAAAGCTGCCTAAAGCAAGGAGTGATCCAATGGCTGCCAAGGAAGTCAAATTCCATTCCGACGCCCGTGAGCGCATGCTGCGCGGCGTCAACATCCTCGCCGACGCGGTGAAAGTGACACTCGGCCCGAAGGGCCGCAACGTCGTCATCGACAAGTCGTTCGGCGCCCCGCGCATCACCAAGGACGGCGTCACCGTCGCCAAGGAGATCGAACTCGAAGACAAGTTCGAGAACATGGGCGCGCAGATGGTGCGCGAGGTCGCTTCAAAGACCAGCGACATCGCCGGCGACGGCACCACGACGGCCACGGTGCTTGCCCAGGCAATCGTCAAGGAAGGTGCCAAGGCTGTTGCCTCGGGCATGAACCCGATGGATCTGAAACGCGGCATCGACAAGGCGGTCGAGGCAATTGTCCAGGAGTTGAAAACCAACGCCCGCAAGGTGACCAGGAATGACGAGATCGCCCAGGTCGGCACGATTTCGGCCAATGGCGATGCCGAGATCGGCCGCTTCCTGGCCGAAGCGATGCAAAAGGTCGGCAACGAAGGCGTCATCACTGTCGAGGAAGCAAAGACCGCCGAAACCGAACTGGAAGTCGTCGAAGGCATGCAGTTCGACCGTGGCTACCTCAGCCCCTATTTCATCACCAACCAGGACAAGATGCGCGTCGAGCTGGAAGAGCCCTATGTGCTGATCCATGAGAAGAAGCTCGGCAACCTGCAAGCGCTGCTTCCCGTGCTCGAGGCCGTGGTGCAGTCAGCCAAGCCGCTGCTGATCATCGCCGAGGATGTCGAGGGCGAGGCTCTGGCCACGCTGGTGGTCAACAAGCTGCGCGGAGGCCTGAAGGTTGCGGCCGTCAAGGCGCCGGGCTTCGGCGACCGCCGCAAGGCGATGCTGGAGGATATCGCCATCCTGACCGGCGGCACGGCCATCAGCGAAGATCTCGGCATCAAGCTTGAGAATGTCACGCTCAACATGCTGGGCCGCGCCAAGAAGGTGGTGATCGAGAAGGAGAACACCACCATCGTGGACGGCGCCGGCTCGAAGAGCGAGATCCAGGGCCGCGTCAGCCAGATCAAGGTGCAAATCGAGGAGACAACCTCGGACTACGACCGCGAGAAGCTGCAGGAGCGGCTGGCCAAGCTTGCGGGCGGCGTCGCCGTTATTCGTGTCGGCGGCTCGACCGAGGTCGAGGTCAAGGAGCGCAAGGACCGCGTCGACGATGCCATGCATGCGACACGCGCTGCGGTCGAGGAAGGCGTATTGCCAGGTGGCGGCGTGGCACTTCTTCGTGCGGCCAAGGCACTCGACAGCGTGCAGGCCGAGAATGAGGACCAGAAGCACGGTATCGAGATCGTGCGCCGCGCGATCGAGGCGCCCGTGCGCCAAATCGCCGAGAACGCCGGCGCGGAAGGCTCGATCATCGTCGGCAAACTGCGCGAGAAGCCGGAGTTCGGCTGGGGCTGGAACGCACAGACCAACGCGTTTGGCGACCTCTACAACGAGGGCGTCATCGATCCGGTGAAGGTGGTGCGGACCGCACTCCAGGATGCGGCATCGGTTGCCGGCCTGCTGGTGACCACCGAAGCGATGGTTGCCGAGAAGCCGAAAAAGGAAACCGCGGTTCCGGCAATGCCTGGCGGCGGCATGGATTTCTGACGAGAGATGGCAGTGTCCGCGCCCACGGGGCGCGGACACTCGTGACAGATGGGTACAGCCATGAACATGATGAACTTAAACGTAGTCCCCCCGCCCTCACGAGGGGTCACCGATCTGAACTATGAAGCGGACCTGAAGGTTGCGCTCGACCCGGTGCTGGACGACTTGCTTGATAGAACCGAGGCTGCGGGTTGGGACCGACGCAGAGCAGCATATACGATTATGTTTCTTGCCGCTCGCAAACTCACAGACACCAAACCGAGCCCAGAAATCGCACCTTCAGCGAGCTGATGCCGCCGCGCCCGGGATGGCCGGCGGTTCTGACAATCGAACTGGTGCACGCCGGCACGAATTGACGGATTGGACAATGGGGTCCGATCCATCAAGGCAGACCCGATAGCCAGCTGGCCGCGCCGAGAGGAGCAATCTACGTTTCGGGGCCGAAAAATGACTGTGCGATCGTCAAGTTACATCGGCGTGCTCGCCGCACTCTATTTCGCGCTAACTCCAATGCCGGCGTACCCGGCAGTAGCCGCGCCCGTCGTCAGCACCACCACCCAGCGACCGCTGCCGGACATCCTTGACCAGGTGGCGCCTGCGGTTGTCAATATTGCCGTCACCTCGAATTCGCCTGGGCAGACCAACCCGCTCTACAACGATCCCTTCTTCCGGCGTTATTTCAACATGCCTGAGGCGCAGCCCAGGCTGAGCGCCGGTTCCGGCGTTATCGTCGATGCCGACAAGGGTCTTATCCTGACCAATCATCACGTCGTCGCCGATGCCAGTGATATCTCGGTGACGCTCAAGGATCGTCGTCGTTTCAAAGCGGAGCTTGTCGGAAGCGATCAGGCGACCGACATCGCCGTGCTGAGGATCAAGGCGACCAGGCTCACGGCTCTTCCTTTCGGCAACTCCGATACACTTCGGGTGGGCGACTCTGTTGTAGCGATCGGCAATCCCTTCGGTCTTGGCCAGACAGTGACGTCAGGGATTGTCAGCGCGCTCGGCCGCAGTGGCATCAACATCGAGGGCTATGAGGATTTCATCCAGACCGATGCCTCGATCAAATTCGGGTGGGGCGCTCGTAACCACGGATGGCAAGCTGGTCGGCATCAATACCGCGATCATAGCGCCGGCCGGCGGTAATGTCGGCATCGGCTTCGCTGTCCCCATCGCCATGGTGTCATCGGTGATGAAACAGCTGATCGACCATGGCGAAGTGCGCCGAGGCCGCATCGGCGTTGCTGTACAGGACCTCACGCCAGACCTCGCGGAGGCACTCAAACTCACCGACAGTTCGGGCGCCGTCGTGGGCAGCGTCGAAGGCGGTTCTCCGGCCGCCCATGCCGTGTTGCAGGCCGGCGATGTGATCGTCAGCATCGATAACTATCCGATCTCCGGCTCAGCCGATCTGAGGAACCGCATCGGTCTGACACCGGTCGGATCGGAGGTGGCCGTCGAATATCTGCGCGATGGCGCCCGCAAGAGCGTGACCATTCGTATCGCGCCGGAGAACGCGGCAGCCGCCGCACCATCGCAGCCGGACCCTCTGGAAGGCGCCCAGGACGCGGCGGGCAATGTGTTTGTCTCGCAAGTCGACGAAGGAAGCGCCGCGGCCCGAGCGGGCTTGCGCGCCGGCGACGTCATCGTCGCGATCAATCGGAAACCGGTTGCCTCAGTGGCCGAACTGAGAGCTGCGTTGCGCGAGGCAAGCGGGACGATTGCAATGGATCTGTTTCGCGGTGGAGCAAAGCTGTTTCTGGTGGTGCCTTCCTGAGGGCAGCGCGCCCGAGGGGGGCTGATCGCGTCCAAACGGCTTACGCCCATTATAGAGCAGCAGCAATTAACGGCAGCAGGTACTACGTGTCTTAGTGCCAGATCAACCGCCAGAGTCTGACCCGTGGGAGGGCAATGCAAAGTTGCCTATGCCGCGAATAGTCATGAGAAGCTCCGCATACTCACTTAACGCGCCGCGGAGCTACTACGATGAAGGCGAGCATGCACTTCATGCCTCCCTGCGGAGCAATACAGATTGAACTGGATTTGTCCGCTAGGGCCGGGCTTTAGTCGGTCGGGAAGAACTCGACGCCTAGCGATGTTGGGTTGGCTCATGCCAAAGGCACGCGGTCGCCGCCGCCCATCGTGCCGTTAATGGACAGATCGCAAAACTACGATCCGCTCACGCGCATGAACTGAGATTTCCGGCACTTCAATCGTCAGCCGCGCCGCGAACGATAGCTGATTGCTTGATTTAAGGTTTCTTCGCCCAACATGATTGAGCCCTTGAAAGGCTCGGCCTGCTCACCTACCTCATTTTTGCCGGATGCCACAATCGGATCCAGGCACGGGAACGACGTTCGCTGATGTCGTACCGGGTGCGGTTCATATCGCTTCGCAAGGAGGATGTGTTCCGGGTCTGCCGAACCCTCTTTCTCGCGTGTGCGCGATCAACCGTCTCGGTCTTGGCCGGTGGTCATCTCTTCCCCAACGCCTCCGATGGATTCTGGCTACGGCATGAACGTGCATGGCGCATAGCCCAGCACATATGTGACCGCGAATCGAAGGAGGATGCACATGCTGTTATCAGATTTCGGCCGCGTGGGGTTCGACCCGTTCTTGGAAATGCGGCGCATGCAACAGGAAATGAATCAGCGTTTGGCCGGAATGACGGCCGCAACCGCCCCAGAATTTCCGCCAATCAACCTTTGGGCGGGCGAGGAGAGTGTGGCCGTGACCGCTGAGTTGCCCGGGTTGGCGCCGGGCGATGTCGACCTCACGGTCCGCGACAACACGCTGACATTGAAAGGCGAACGCGGATCCCCGACGACCGAGGACGAGAAGTCTGTCTGGCACCGACGCGAGCTCCCGTATGGTAGCTTCTCCCGGACTGTACAATTGCCATTCCGCGTCGATCCGGAGCAGGTCGAGGCTCGTTTCGCCAACGGGTTACTCGAAGTCGAACTGCACCGGCCGGAGGCGGATCGGCCGAAGAAGATCCAGATCAAGGGATAAGGAGGCGAAGATGGCTCAAGAACTGAAAACGACCGAGCGCCAGGTCCCTAGCAAAGTTGACGGCAGCGAACGGACCCGTTCGCGCGCGGTTTTTGTCCCTCGGGCCGATATTTATGAGACACAGGACAATGTTGTCCTTCTCGTCGATATGCCCGGCGTCGCTTCGGATGGGGTCGACATCACGCTCGAAAAGCGGACACTGGCGATCCGCGGCTACGCGGCGGACCAGCCGCACGAGAACTATCGACAAGTCTACGCCGAATATGCCTCGGGCGATTATGAGCGTGTCTTCACTCTGTCTGAAGACATCGATCGGGACGGTATCGAGGCATCCCAAAAGAACGGCGTCCTGCGGCTGGTCATCCCGAAGGCCGCACCTGCAAAGGCGAGAAAGATCCAACTCAAGATGGCCTAGTTCGTTTGGGAAAAAGGAGGTTGGCAATGCAGATCAGAGACCTGATTCCCTGGGGTAACAACAATAAGGGAAGCGAAATCGCAAAGCGGGACGAAGAAAATCCCGTCTTTTCCCTGCAGCGCGATGTAAACCGCATCTTCGAGGATTTCTGGAAGCGGTTCGATCAACCGTTTGGTGCTTTTGGTCGCTGGGATGCCGGCGGCCCGCGAACGGATATCGCCGAGACCGAGAGCGCGCTTGAGGTTTCGGTGGAGCTTCCGGGACTCGATCAGAAGGAGGTCGATGTCTCGCTGACGGACAGCGCACTCACGATCAAGGGAGAAAGGAAGAGCGGGCGAGAAGAGAGCAAAAAGGGCTATCACTTGGCGGAGCGATCATACGGATCGTTTTACCGCTCTATCCCGCTACCTTCAGGTGTCGACACTGACAAGGTCAACGCCGAGTTCAAAAACGGCGTTCTGACCGTGACGCTGCCGAAGACTCAAGAAGCACTGTCGCGCGTAAAAAAGATCGAGGTGAAGGGTACCTAACGTCAAGAGATGCGACGGAATAAATCCGTCGCATCTCGTATGCTGCAGCCGTTCCAGGCTACCTTTAGACAACCTTCGAAGCACAAAAGGCGAACATGAAGAAGCGCTTTGTGTGTTTTCGACGTCCGTGGATCTTGCTCCGTTCCGGGGGCTCCGGCAGGCATTCTAATGGCTGGGATGGGTCCCTGTAACCGATCGGCAGATCCGGTATCCTGACCGGCGATAGCGGACTTCTATGAGGATTCGAGATCTGGCCCGATAAGAGCTTGATCGAAATCGTGCCGAGGAGAGGTCGATTTCCTTCCAGCAAGTGCCTGCCGTTTGACAATCTCCTAGCGAATGCTTGAGATACATTTGGGGCTGAAAGCTTCTCGTGACCGCAAGCCGCAGCGAACGGCTTTTGTTGCGATTTTTTGACTTACTTCGGGGGGAATAGCGTGCCCATTCAAAGCATTCATACATACCTTGTGTGCCGGAAGCTACGCCTGGTCAAATTTGTGTTTCCGCATCAAGGGCACGCTGCAGTCGGCAACCAGGAAAAAACGGCGAATAAACCGCACTCCCGCGCGCCCGCCGCAGTTCCGATTTCCTGGAAGCAGATATCTGGGGCGAGTACGGCCGATGCGAACGCCATCGCCGCCCCAGAGCAGTACCGCGACGCGCTTTCCGCGGCAGGGTTCGAGATCTTGTCGGAACGCCAGCGGCGTGACGTTGCGCTTGACTATTTCGCGCGGCAGCGCGCCCAGGCGGCAACAGGGCGGACAGTCCTGGGCGTCCAGACACTCATGGGAGCGCGGCGGCCCCAGATGGTCCCAAACATGAGCGAAAGCATTGCAGCCGGCCTGATTGCGCCGGTCGAGATGATTGCCCGAAGGCGGTGATGCCTGGGCTCGATGTTCAACCAACTCCGGTGGCCGTATCAGCTTTGCGGGCGCAAGCCGGCCGGCAGGCTTGCAGAGCGGGTAGTGAGGATCAGGCCCCTGCGTCCGCGTGCATGCGACGTCGTTCAGAGGCTCTTGCGACCTGCTTGGGCGAGCCTCGCTGCGATCCAGCTATTCTCGGTCGTAAACCCCACTCGCCGCGATGAGGCGCACCAGCTCCGCCTGCCGCCTCGTCTCCGTCTTTTCGAATACGTGCTGCAGGTGGGTGCGTGCCGTGGTCAGGCTGATGCCAAGCTCGTCGGCGACCGCCTGAAGTCCTTCACCGCGGGCGATCGCGATGGCCACGGCCGCCTCGGCCGGCGTCAACCGATAGAGATTGCGCAACTGGTCCTGCGCGGTCCGCGGCGCGCTGTCCGGATCGGACACGAACACGACCGCGGCGGGGCGTGCGGTCACGAACCACTTCAACTCCATCTTGAGCGGCGCGACCAGTACGCTCAGCGGTCGGCGCGGTGCCGGCCGCGCGAGCGTCATTACGCCGCCCGCGGCGTCCAACCGTTCCGCGGCCGTGGCAATCAACCGTTGAAATTGCGCATCCGCGGGCCTGGTTGCGCGCAGTGCCGATTTTTCGATCCTGATCCCGTCGGCCTCGGTGAGCAGCGCCTCGGCCGCCCGGTTGGCAAACAGGATCTCGCCGTTCGCTGCTACGACCAGCACGCCCTGGGCAATACGGTCGAGCGCCTCGACGTTGGCGCTCCTGGCGATCTCGGAACGTGAGAGGCGCAGTCCCACTCTCGCCGCCCGGACCAGATGCGGCCCGATGCGGCGCAGCCGCTCGATATGCTCGGGCTCGAACTCGCCTGTCGCCTCGGCGCGTCCGCAGGTGAACACGACGCGTATGTCCGGCTCGTTGGCCAGCACCACTCCGATCGAGTGGCACATGTCGCCGGGCCGGCAGAAGTCGTTGTAGAACTCGGAGCGCCGGTAGACCTCGCGCGGCAGGAGGTCCCAAATCGGGATCAGCGTGCCGGCGCTAAGCCTGGCAAAGCGTGGCAGGAACACATTGGTCTTGTAGTAGTACTGCGCATACGTGAGGTCCGCCTCGGGCGGCATGCGGACCGAATTCGCTTCGCTGCGCAGCGTCCTTGCGTTCTGGAACGTGAGCTTGGTGGCGGCGCCTTCGAGGAAATCCGACAGCGTCTCAAGAACCTGCGGCCAGCGGCCGGGTTCGGTCGCGGCATCATAGATCTGCCCGACCATGCCATCGAAGTCGTGCATGTGTGCCGGATTTCACCGCTCCCTCACCTGAAGGGATTTGCAGTTTGCCGGAAGCCGGCGTTGCTGACAACCGTTCGTCGCCGCATCTCATAGGTTCATAGGAGGCGCCTGCCCGAGCTCAACGTGTAGCTATCGCCATGTCATCAAAGCTTCACTCCAACCGCATGTGGCGACGATGCAAACACGGGCAGCACCTAGCACTCAAACCGATTGGAACGGTACGCACTACGAAACGCTCCTGGCGGCGCAAGAGACCGGCGGCAAGTTCGGGGCATTTGCATCCGATGCCGATCCGGGGGACGGACCGCCGCGCCACCGTCATCTTGAGGCGGACGAAATCTTCGTCATACTCCAAGGGCGGCTGCGTTTCTGGCGCGCCGGGGAGACTTTCGAACGCAGCGCCGGAAGCATGGTCTACATTCCTGCTGGCGTCGAGCACGCGTTCGTTGTCACTGAGCGTGCGCGATGGATCGCCATCTTGTCACCCGGTGGTCTCGAAGGCTTTTTCCCCGCGGTTGCCGCTTTAGGGTTGGAGATTCCGCGCGATCTCGCCGAAATAAAAGCGATCGCCGCCCAGTTCGACATGGAGATTACCGGGCCACCCCTGGTCGTCGCTGGACCTTAGGACTAAGTCGAAAGCGGCTGCTGGAAAGCTTGTTCCGGCGGTACGAGCGGCCCACGGTTCCGCGCCGCGTGCAGTAGTTCTTCCTGCTCGGTGAGCCCGTTGAGGAACATCTTGAACAGGTGAGCCGCAAGCC
Organism: Mesorhizobium sp. M3A.F.Ca.ET.080.04.2.1; assembly: GCF_003952525.1. Taxonomy (NCBI): domain Bacteria; kingdom Pseudomonadati; phylum Pseudomonadota; class Alphaproteobacteria; order Hyphomicrobiales; family Phyllobacteriaceae; genus Mesorhizobium; species Mesorhizobium sp. M3A.F.Ca.ET.080.04.2.1. The sequence continues at coordinate 2,281,135 of NZ_CP034451.1, forward strand.
TCTGCCCACGCACGCTGTCGAGTTCAATCCCGCGCTCCTGGCAGAGGGTTTGATGGACGCCCGCAAGCATCGCAAGCTCGTCGTCCATGACAACATGGCCGGGATACAACATAGCCTCCTCCTTGAAAAAGCTACGGGCGAGACGGGATGATATCGCCGTCGCTCGCGCTTGCAATCATCTTTTTTTGTTGACTCGTTGGAACAAAACAAGAACATATTCCTACACATTTTCAGGAGGTCTCATGCCTGACCATCACAAAGGCCCTTGCTCCCGATGATGTCGCGCAACGTGCCGCTGCAGTCCCACCGTCAGCCGAAGCCAGCGGAACCTAATTCACCCCGCCCTGTTTCGGATTGAGCGCCCGAAGAGGACAAACAATGAGACCAAAATCATCGCCGGACATGCCAGGTCCGAGACCCCGGAAGGACAAAGAGCGGGATACCCAGGAGGCGGCTGCCAAGACACCCGACAAGACCAATGACTGGGACCGCGACCTCGTCCATGGCGATGGTGAAAGCACAGGGATAAAGCCCGAGCGGGGCGTGGAGTCGAAATAGTCCAAAGACGGCCACGGCAGACTTGGCCGCGTGATTTGCCCGGTTTGAGGCCTCGCCGCTCGCGGCTAGACTTGCTCGATGATTTTCAGAGTGACGTTTCTTGGCACCTCGGCCAGCGTACCCTCTGCCGAGCGAAATCACCCTGCCCTGCTTGTCGAGGCGGGAGGCCACCGAATTCTAGTCGACTGCGGGGAAGGCACTCAACGCCGGCTGCTGCGCAGCGGCGCTGGCTTCAGGCGGCTTCACCGCCTGTTGCTCACCCATGCGCATTTCGACCATATCCTCGGCATCCCCGGGCTGTTCTCGACACTCCGGTTGCGGCAAAGCGACGATCTCCTGACCGTCCATGGAGGCCCGGACACCCTCGACGTGGTTGCGCACATGCTCGCCGGTCTGTGGGGCGAAGGACGAGCGCCGATCCCACTAAGGCTTGAGCCGCTGACGCCCGGCCGGTTTTTCGACGCAGACGAATTCATGATCGACTGCTTTCCGGTTCGTCACCGCGACACAGACAGCTATGGCTTCGTGCTCGAGACTCCGCCGCGCCGCCACCTTCGCGCCGAGCACCTCACGTCTCTGGGCGTGCCAGACGGCCCAATCAGGAAGGAACTGGCAGAAGGCCGGTCTATAACCCTCGCGGATGGCCGAACAGTTGCCTCCAAAGACGTGCTCGGACCGCTGGAAGGAGGCAAGAAGCTGGTCATCATTGGCGATACGGAGTCGACCGATGATCTCGCGGAACATATCCGCGGTGCCGATCTTCTGGTGATCGAGGCCACCTTCCTGGAACGGGATGCGGCCATGGCGCGCGACTATGGTCATCTCACGGCTGCGCAGGCAGCATCTCTGGCAGCGACGAGCAACGTGAAGCAACTCATTCTGACGCACATCTCCGGCCGCTATGCCGACGAAGAAATCCTCGCGGAAGCCGTGCGGACATTTCCGAACAGCCGAATTGCGGCTGATCTCGATGTCATCATATAACGGCCGACAATGACATTCAGGATAGGCATCATCTCTGACACGCATGCCCTGCTGAGGCCTGAAGCGGAACGACGCCTGACCGGGGTCGACCACATCATCCATGCCGGGGACATTGGCAGTCCAGACATTATTCCCGCTCTTCAGCAGATCGCACCGGTTACCGCGATCAGAGGAAACGTCGATAGAGCTGAGTGGGCTGCGAACTACGCCGATACGGCCTTGGTGCGGCTGGCGGGCCGAACATTCTACGTCCTCCATGATCTGAAAACACTGCAAGTCTCACCAGCAGCACTTGGTATCGACATGGTCGTGTCGGGCCATTCCCATGTGCCGAAACTCAAAACCGTTGACGGTGTGCTCTACCTTAATCCGGGCAGCGCCGGTCACCGTCGTTTCAAGTTGCCGATCACGCTTGCGACGGTTGATATCACGCCTGACGGTCTACAGCCGGCCATTCAGGATCTAAGTAGCCGCTAAGGCGCGGGCTCGAGGCGATCGCATGCAGGCTAGACGCATCGGCTGAATGAAGGCGTCCACGCGCGACCAATCACCCCAAGTTGACTTCTCGAAATGCGAGGAATGAAGAATTCGGCAATGCCTTCTATGCCACTTTCGGAGCGTAAACGGGCAGACGTCGAAGGCACGTCATATGCTGCCTGACGACAAACCAGATCTGCCCTTTCTGCGGTTCAGGAAATCGGAGAACTGCACCCGCCCCCCGAGCGTCGAAACTAAAGAAGCAGTCCTGCGTTGGACGCGATTAGGCCATTCCTCTTGAGTATGGGGCGGTGAAGGTGACCAAGCGAAAGGCAGTCGACGGGTTGCGCGCTCGTCAAACGAAGCCACCTCAAGACCAAGCCACTTTTGGGCCGCCCGCTTTTCGGCCGTCCAGCTCGCAAAGCTCGTGGACACCGTCCCCGCCGGCGATCGCTGGATCCACGAGATGAAATACGACGGCTACCGTATTCTCGTCGCCATCGGCGGCGGAGAGGCGCGTGCCTACACACGTTCCGGCCTGGATTGGTCCGGGCGCTTCCCCTCTATCCTTTCGGAGGCAGGCAAGCTCAAGGTTAGATCCGCGCTCATCGATGGCGAGGCCGTTGTCATCGACGCCGCGGGGCGATCGAGTTACCAGGCGCTCCAGAACGCCTTGAAGGGCGATCCGGCAAGCATCGATTTTTATGCCTTCGACCTGCTCCAACTCGACGGCGAAGACCTGACGAGGCTTCCGCTCCTGGAGCGCAAGGCGAAACTGGAGGAAATCCTGCCGGAGAAGAACGCCATCCTTCGCTACTCCGATCATATCCAGGGCCGCGGCGAGGAATTGCTGAACCGCTTCTGCGACGCCGGCCTCGAGGGGGTTATCTCGAAGCTGGCGGATTCGGACTATGTCGGGGCCCGGGATGGAAGCTGGCTGAAGATCAAGTGCGTCAGCAGGAATTCGTGCTCGTCGGCTGGACGCCGTCAGACAAGGATCGCGCGTTTCGATCGCTTATCCTTGGGGTCCATGACGGCGGAAAGCTAGGCTTTGCCGGCAAGGTCGGGACCGGTTTCGATACCGCAGAGATGGCCAGTCTGATGAAGACTATGGCGCCGCTCGAGCAGAGCGCCGCCACCGTCGAAGCACCACGCGCGGAAGTTCGCGGCGCGCGCTGGCTGCGTCCGAAGCTGGTCGCCGAGATCGCCTATACCGAGATGACAAACGAAGGGACACTGCGTCACCCAAGCTATCTCGGCCTGCGCGAGGACAAGAAGCCGGAAGCCGTTGCGCTTGAGACGGAACATCACACCGCGACGCTGCCGGCGCTGGCGACGAGCTCGATTGCCATCAGCAATCGCGGCCGTGTCATTTACCCCGAATCCAACATCACAAAGGGACAGCTTGCCGATTATTACGCCGACGTCGCCGCGATCATGCTTCCCTGGGCCGGCAGCAGGCCGATCAGCCTTGTTCGCTGTCCGCAAGGCCGGGCGAAGAAGTGTTTCTTCCAGAAGCATGACGCCGGCAGCTTCGGCGACAAGGTCCATCACGTCGGAATCACTGAAAGGGACGGCCATGAGGAGCCCTATCTTTACGTCGACGATGCCGAGGGGCTGATGACCTGTGTCCAGATGGGAACGATTGAGTTCCATGGCTGGGGAGCGCGCATCGAAGACGTCGAGAAGGCCGACCGTCTGGTGTTTGATCTCGACCCCGACGAGGGGCTGGATTTCGAGGCGGTGCGTGCCGCCGCGTTCAAGTTCCGGGATATTCTGAAATCGCTTGGCCTAACCACCTTCCCGATGCTGACGGGCGGCAAGGGCGTCCATGTGATCGCCCCGCTCACACCCCAGGCCGAATGGCCCGAGGTGAAGGCCTTCGCCTCGGGGCTGGCGCAGGCGGTCGCCCAGACCGATCCCTCTCACTTTACGGCCGTGTTGTCGAAAGCGAAGCGGAAGGGACGGATCTTTGTCGACTATCTGCGCAACCAGCGAGGAGCGACCGCGATCATGCCCTACAGCGCGAGGTCACGGCCAGGCGCTCCCGTCGCCGCGCCCATCACCTGGGCGGAAATGAAGACGATTGATGCGCCTTCGCATTTCCACGTCGGGGATGCTCGTGAATTGAAGAAACGCGCAGCCAGCAAATCCCTGGCGGGATGGGGTCGAGCCGACCAGTTATTGCCAAATCTGTAGCCTATTCCTCGACGTCAGAAAGACTGGATCAAGGCTTCGCCTCGTGCGCCTGATTGGAACCCGCGGACATTGGTCCCGTTTGCCTCGACCATGGCAAAAACGGATCCGCGGACAGCCGCCAGCCTCTTGAGGGAATATGCACATCGCACATCGCTTCGCGGAGGCAATCCCTATCGCACCAAAGCTTACTTGCGCGCTGCCGATAGTTTGGCTGCGTTGTCGCAGCCGCTTGATCGGATCATCGCCGCGGGCGCCCTCACCAGAATCCCGGGGATCGGCGACGCGATCGCGGACATCGTTCGCAAGCTCTATGAAACGGGCACACATCCAAGCCTTGAGAAGCTGCGCGAGGAAGTGCCGGCGGGGGTTCTGGAGCTGTTTGCTATACCGGGGCTTCGGCCCGACAAGATCCTGAAGCTTCATCAGGCGCTCGGCGTGAACTCGTTGGCTGACCTCGAAGCCGCAGCAAAGGCAGATCGCAGTCCGGCCAGTCAAAGGCCTCGGCGCTTCGCTTCAGACAAAGATCCTGCAGAACCTGGCCATCGCTCGAAGCGGCGAGACACAGCTTCACCTGCACAAGGCCGCGGCGCTCCTTGAGCATGCGGTCATATCTTTGAAGCAAGAGCATCCCGAGTTTTCGCGCGTGGAAATCGCCGGTGATTTCCGGCGCGGCTGCGAACTTGTTGCCGACCTGGCGCTGGTCGCGCTTGGGAAGAGGCGGACCGAAATCGAGCAGTCCACCCTCAGGCTTGTCGTCACGGACAACAAGCACTTTGGCGCGAGCCTCCTCGAAGCCACCGGTTCGGCGGCCCATCTTGAGCAGTTGAGGAGCTACGCGGCCGAGAGGGGGGTCGCCCTCAAATCCGATGGACTCTATCGCGGCAGAAAGCTGATTGCGTCAGCGACAGAAGAGGAAATTTACGAAGCGTTGGACCTCCAGCTCATCGAACCTGAACTGCGCGAAGGCAGGGACGAGATTGAGCGGGCAGCGAGGCGGCAACTCCCCACCCTCGTCCGGGACGAAGACCTGCATGGGATCCTGCATTCTCACACGACCGCATCCGACGGAACCGAGACGCTCGAGGCAATGGCTGAAGCGACCCGTAAGCGCGGGTTCGAGTACTATGGTGTCGCTGACCATTCACAGTCCGCTCACTATGCGGGTGGGCTCACGTTGCAGGAGATTGCTGAACAGCACCGCGAAGCTGATCGGCTGAACAACAAGTATGGTGGAAAATTCCGCATCCTGAAGGGCATAGAGGCGGACATCCTGGCCTCGCGCTGACGACAAGATTGAGGCCCGATGCGCGGAATGCCTGACTTTCGAACGACCGGTCGCGGAGTTCCCCACGTTCATGGAAGAAGACTGCGCGTTTGAGTTTGTGCGCTGCCTCGCCCTTGTTGAGGCCGGCTTGGCAACGCCGGCGCAATGTCGAGCTCGAGTACCATTCGATCATGAAAAGCGAGCGCTCAATGCGGCCGAGTTCCCGAAGAGCCTTGGCCAGTTGGCTTTCCTTCGGTGACGCCGAGAGCTTCTTCAAGATCGTCGAGGGCACAACGGCACGTGTGGTTATCGATGCCGCCAGATGAAGCAGATCATCCCAGTGATCGAGGATCAGGGTGGTGTTGATTGGCGCCCCGATGTGGTTTGACAGCGCCGGGTATGCATCGCCTTTCTCGAACGTGTGGAACTTCCGATCTTTGAGATTTCGCAGTCGCGGTGCGAACCGCTTGCCGATCAGAGCGAATAGGCCAAAGACGTGATCGCTCGCGCCGCCGGTGTCGGTGAAGTGCTCTTGTATTTCGAGGATTGTGTCCTGATCGGATAGTCCGTCGAGCACAAAGGCGGCCTCGCTTTCGGTCGGGCTGATGGGCAGGATGCTGAAGTAGCCATACTGATCTGACAGATGGCTGTAGAACTTCGATCCGGGCTCACTGCCGTAATGTAGATTGATATCTCCGCGCTTTGCGGCGCGGTCGCTTGCTCGGAAGAATTGGCCATCAGATGACGACGTCGTGCCATTGCCCCAAAGGCGGGAATGCGGATGGCGGGTGTGTGCGTCCGTCACGCAGGCCTGGGCTGCTCGGTAGGTCTCCGACCGGGCGTGGAAGGTACGCATCCAGCTGATCTGGTGGGCGCTGATGCCTTTGGATGCGCTGGCCATCCGTTTCGGACCGAGGTTGGTTGCATCGGCCAGTACGCCAGCCAGCATGGCCGAGACATTCCTCGGAGTGTCACCCGTGCGAACATGGGTGAAGCAATCCGCAAAGCCGGTCCATTCATGCACCTCCCTCAAGAGATCTGGAACCTCGATCAACGGATAGAGCTCGCTGATCTCGGCATTCAGGTCCTCGGCTGCTGCGGGAACTTCGCCAGGTGCCGGCGTGACGATAAGCGTTCCACCTTCGAGACGAACACCGTCGAGCTTCCCGGATCGTGCCCTATGCGCCAGGCGCTTCAGGTTGAAGTCGAGCATCTGCCGCGCTTCGGCGAGCCACGCCGCGCCGTCTTGTGGGACACCAAGTCCGAGGCGATCTTCATCTTTCAGGATGGTGTACGTTGACCGCGGCATCAGGTGCTCGTCGATCGGTCGGAAGGATCGGCTGCCATCGACCCAAATGTCCGCGGATCTAAGCCGGTCTCGCAAAGCCGCGAGCGTTGCAATCTCATAGAGACGGCGATCGGGCTTGTCCTGCCCGAGAATTAGCCGTCGATCACCTTGGCTGAGGTGGGTGACCGGGACGCGATCCGGAAGGGTGCGCCGCTTTTCGGCATAGAGCCGTTTCAGCAGCGAAATCGCCGCAAGAAGGGGATCGTGGCGGCGCGCTGAGCGGAATGTGAACGCTTCCAGAAACGCACCGGCGTACTTGTTGACTGTCGCATATTGCTCGGCCGCTAAGGTCAAAGGCGACGCCTCGTTGTCCTCGACCATCGACTCAAGCTCAGGCTTCATCCGAAGCAATCGGTGCCATCCAACTTCCTGATCGAGAACCTCCAATGCGTTCCGGCCATAGTTGTTCGCGAACTGAAGGGCTGTGATCGTGTCCAGGAACATGCGTAGCGCTTTGGCGGTATCCGGCCTGCAGTCCATGTGCCGCTGCTTCTTGCGGTTGTTGGCTTGCGAGAACAGCCGACCCATCAGCTTGATGAACATCGATACTGCATCGTCCGTGAGCTTCTGGCCGAGCTTGATAATCTGCGCCACGATCAGCGCGTGTCGACGGCTGGCATTGAAGTCGTTGGCCAGCCATGCCGGTGTGGCGTTGCCCTCACGGATCATCTGATCCCACCGTCCAGACGATATGCGCATCTGCAATTTCGGATCGATTTCTAGCTTGCGCAGGAAGGCGATCCGTTCGGTCAGCCCGACCAGGTTTGACGCACCTGGCGCATCCGGCGCTGATCGCAGCCAATGAAAGCGCGTTTGGCCAATGGCCGGGTGAACCTCCAACAGCTTATCTAATGATTGAAGCGTTTCGACCGAAATTTCTTCGATCAGCGCTCTCTCCGCCCGCCGACGGGCAATGGCACGGGCGGCAAGACCGATCCGCTCGATTGTGTCGATTGACGGCAGAAGAGATCCGCGTTCACGAAACATGGCGACAGTAGCACTCGCTATCGCGCCACCGTCGTCGGACATCGTGGCGGCCTGAATTCCAGCCAACAGCGCAGCTCTACGGTCTTGCCCCGTCGCGCTCCGCGCGGCCAGATAGACCATCAAGCGAGCAATGTGATCGCGACGCGTTTCTTCACGGCGTGCATAAAGCGCAAACGTTCCAGCGTCGGCGCCAATCTGCTCGGCAACGTATTTTAGCATTGCGCGAGGCGGAGTTTCATCGGTCGCCAACACCCTGCCTGGATATCGCATCAAGCAGAGCTGAACGGCAAATCCGAGCTGATTGTGTTCTCGTCTGCGAAGTCCAATTTCAAGCCTGTCGGCCGACGACAGCGAATAGTGTCGGGTGAGGCCGTCCTCATCGGTTGGTATATCGAAAAGCCTCTGTCGATCCTGAACCTTGAGAAGCCTCCGTTTACCCATCGCCCAACTCCATCCACGACTAATCTGCCGGGAGCGTTGTCGAGTCGGACGGGCGAAGAAATCAAAATTGGGGCTCTGCGAAGGCAATCCACAGGGATCGGATGCTGCACAGCCGCACTACAGTAGAGTTCATGATCCGTTCGCCCTTAGCGTACGATTTCGCACTGCTCTTGTTCCGACCCCAGCTCGGCGCGGATGTCGTCGATGACGAGGTCGAGATTGCAGATTCTTCCCACCACCCGCGCCAACACCTCGCGCGGCACCGGTTCGCTGGCCGCGAAGATCACGGCTTCGACGCGGCCCATCCACTCGCGCCAGCGCAGTTCCGGCGGCAGGTGCTCGAGCTCGGTGTCGAGCAGCGCCGGCTGATCGTCAGGCTTGCGGCGGACGGAGGCTTGGCTCATCGCTACAGCCCAAACAGCCGGAAGCTGGCGCGGCCCGACAGCTCGCGCACGGCCTCGAGCTGCTGCAGCCGCTCGAACAGGCGTCGCGCGGCGAAGCGCGACAGGTTTTTGGTCGTCAGCGATCCGGCGACGGCATCTTCATTGAGCAGCAAAAAAATCACGTCGCCAGCGCCCTTGGCGCGCAGCTTTGGCGCCACCGCCAGAAGCTTCTCGGCGCGACGCGACAGTTCGCTGGCCAGCCGGCAGGCCTCCGCCGCCGCTTGCACCAGCGCCAGGCAGACCGCGCGCTCAAAATTCTTGTCCCCGGGTCGGATGCGCTTGCCGCCTTCAGTGCGAAAAGCCGGGCCAAAAGCCTGCGCCATCAGCAGTGGCAGCGGCCGCGGCCAGCGCAGGCTCTTCGCCAGCACCAGGTCGGCGAGCCACCAGCCAAAAAGCTCGGCATCGGGGCGCATGGCGACGACACGGGCGGCGCTTGCCGCCGCGGCGAACGGCGCCGGCCGCTGCGAGCCCGCCACGTCTTGGATCTGCGTGCAGAGGTCAGCGAGCGCCGCGTCGTCTCAGGCGAGCCCGAGCAGCTCGGTCCCTTTCGCCAGCCGATCGGCGCTGACCGCCGGCGGCTGCAGCGTCAGCTGGCGCCAGGCGCCAAAAATGGCGCCGGCGGGACCGGGATCGGCGCCAGCCGGGCAAAGCTGCCATGCGTCGCGCAGGGCAGCTTCATCCTCGGCACGGCCGGCGAGCCGCATGCTGGCGGTTGCGCATTTCAGCGCCAGCCGCTGGCGCCAGGCGCCGGCCCAGGCAGGCTGCGCGCGGGCTTGGCTGTCGAGAGAAGCCAGCGCGGCGCCGGCCCGGAAGGCAGCGTCGGCGTCATGCGGAACGCCAACAGTCTCGAGCGCCCAACCCGGCACGGTCGGTGGCGGAGCAACATTGGCGGTCGCTGGATCGAGGCGAATCATGATTTTGAGGGTAAAATGCCCGTGCGCTTTATACCATCAATTTCGCGCCAAAACGCACAGCTTGTCGGCGACACAAAACGAATGATAATGTTGCCTTATCAGTCGCTTAGCCATGAGGCACAATGAGAACCTGGCGGTTCTGGGCATAACGCGGCTGGCGATCAGCTAACGCCAGTTTGACGGCCGTGTGACTGTCCTTCTTCATATCGAGAGATAGCCAATTCTTCCCCTATTGCTGCGATCAGAGCAGATACGCGAGCGCGGACTCGCGGAGGGAGTTGAACAAGACGCTCGATCAGGTGCCGTCCCTCAGCGCTGGCAATGAAGTCAATTCGCTCAACCGGCAGAACTGAAGCCTCGCGGGTACTCTCACCATTTTCCGGAAGGCCGTTGAAAAAGCGGCTGACGGGCACACCCAGCGACCTGCCAATCTCGTAGATCATGGACGCGCTTACTCGGTTCCTTGCGTTCTCATATTTTTGGAGCTGCTGAATACTGATGCCAATCGATCGGGCAAGCTGAGCTTGGGACACATCTGATTGCACTCGAACCATTGCGATCTGCCTGCCGACATAAACATCGGCGGGGTGAGGATGATGCCCGAGCTCCGGTGTTGGCGTTACCCGGAACAAAGTAGAACGCTTCAGCTTTGACAATGCCTTCGGATGCTCCACCGAGTCGTTCTGAGATAGAAAACTGACGCACTCGAATGGTCAGCCGAATTTGCGCGCTGCCGGCATAATTATGCTGCCGAAGTATCCTGATATTTCAACGCCGGTACCGAAGCTACGCGAGCGGGTCGCGAACCCCTCCAGAATATCTCGTGCCACGTGTCCGGCGGCCGGGACGGGAACCAATTTGCCACCAGTTTTGGATCCCGAGCGCTCGCTTACCTCTCCGATCACGACGGGCAGAAGGTCTATGTTTTCGAGGACTCCGTTGGCACCGTAGCGGCAAGCGGCGACAATGCTCTGCCAGACTTCCGGAGGATCCCATTCGCCCTCATCGGGATGGACGTGGAAGAGGAAATTTCCCAGACCGTAGAAGATCGGGGAGCCTTTGTAGACCTCCACCGCCTGAAGAACGGGTGCGCCGTGGCTGACGAAAAGGTTGGCGCCAGCATCGACGCATGTGCGGGCGAAGGCCTGCACCCAGCGGGGCACGTCCTGCCAACCGGGTTCCCAATGGTGATGATGCAGATATGCAATGACGAAGTCGCCTTGAGCAGCGGCCTGCCGGATAGCAGATAAATGAACGCTTGCACTCTGGGGATCGATCTCAATCAGGCGGCCAAAGTCTACTGCCTGCGTGAAAACAGTGCCATAGAAGTTGATCTCGCTGCCGTTTTCTAGCGCCGGCGGATCCTCCGGTTGGGCATAGTTGGTCAGTTCGAGATGCGAGCTCTGCAGGTGGCTGCCAAGCCTTGCCAGTCTCCTGAAATGTCCGTCGGGCACGGCGATCTTGCGAATCGTCTTCAGCCGGTTGACGCCTGGGCGGGCTGGCCGGGAAGCCGTTCGGTTCTCGGCATAAATGTTGGCCGGACCTGGGCCGGCATCAACCGCGAGAAGAGAGACCTGCCTCTCCCCCAGTTTGCGCCGGCCGAGTTTGGCGGCTTCGGTCTCGTCGGTCCCGATCCCCGCATACAGGAAACCACGCGCTTCGACCTCATCAAGTGTTGAAAGAACACCGTGGGGTCCGAGATCGAACGCGTGGTTGTTCGCAAGCGCAAGAGCGTTGAAGCCGACATCCCGCAGCGGTTGCCGGCGCTCCGCGCTCGACAATCTTGGCACACTGGGTACGAAGGTCGTCTGGTGTGATCTCGGTCAGCAGTCGATTGCGCCAAACCGGCAGAATCGTAGATTGACCGGCGCATTGAGCGAGTGCTGTCCGCCATTGGCGCCAGGGTCAGCCACTTCTCTCCAAATTGGCCAAAGCTCTTTGCCTCTTTCAGCCGCCGTTTGTCCCGCTGCTTCTCGATGGCGGGAGAGCGACCTTCTCTAACCGCTCGACGGGCATCGAGGCATTTTTCCCGGGCCTGCAGCAAAGAGATTCCATCACGCCCGTATTTCCCGAGGTAGACGGTCTCGCGACGACCGTTGAGCCTGTAGTCCAGGCGAAAAGAGATAGCGCCACTCGGCATCACGCGGACATACATCCCGTCGCGGTCGGCTACCTTGTAGATTTTATCTCTTGGTTTCAATGCCTTAAGGGTAACGTCCGTCAGCATGCCGACTACCTTTGCAAAAGTACCGTCATCGGATTTTTTGAGAGCTTTTGGCGGAAATCTTCTTTGTTTTCAGATCGTTAGTCTGAAAAAAGTACCGTCATCAGCCTTCTATGACGTGACGGTACTGTCGAAAATCCATCGTGGCAATATGGCGGAGGACCGGCAGCTGGTCCGACAACGCCGAACAATGCATACCGATAACCCGCGAAAGCTGCCGGCATAATATATTATTGATTTCAGTTAGTTAGATCGCACTCTAGCGTAAATTCGGCGGCGTTCGGCTAGGCCTGAATCATTCCCACTCGATCGTGCCGGGCGGCTTTGAGGTGACGTCGTAGACGACGCGGTTGATGCCCCTCACTTCGTTGATGATGCGGGTGGCGGCGGCGCCGAGGAAGTTCATGTCGTAGTGATAGAAGTCGGCCGTCATGCCGTCGACGGAGGTGACGGCGCGCAGCGCGCAGACGAACTCGTAGGTGCGGCCGTCGCCCATGACGCCGACGGTCTGCACCGGCAAGAGCACGGCGAACGCCTGCCAGATGGCATCGTAAAGGCCGGCCTTGCGGATCTCGTCGAGATAGATGGCGTCGGCCTCGCGCAGGATCTCCAGCTTCTCGCGGGTGATGCCGCCCGGACAGCGGATGGCAAGGCCGGGACCCGGGAAGGGATGGCGACCAATGAAGCTCTCCGGCAGGCCGAGTTCCTTGCCCAGCGCCCTGACCTCGTCCTTGAACAGCTCGCGCAGCGGCTCGACCAGCTTCATGTTCATGCGCTCGGGCAGGCCGCCGACATTGTGGTGCGACTTGATCGTCACCGACGGGCCGCCGGAGAAGGAGACGCTCTCGATGACGTCGGGGTAGAGCGTGCCCTGAGCCAGGAAGTCGGCGCCGCCGAGCTTCTTGGCCTCTTCCTCGAAGACCTCGATGAATAGGCGGCCGATCGTCTTGCGCTTCTTCTCGGGATCGGACTCGCCTTCCAGCGCCGAGATGAAACGATCGGAAGCGTCGACCAGGATCAGCGGCAGATTGTAGTGCTGGCGGAACATCTCCACCACGCTCTGCGCCTCATCCTTGCGCATCAGGCCGTGGTCGACAAGGATGCAGGTCAGCTGTTCGCCGACGGCCTCGTGGATCAGCAGCGCGGCGACCGAGGAGTCGACACCGCCCGACAGCGCACAGATCACCTTGCCCTTGCCGACCTGCTTGCGGATCGCCTCGACGGCGTGCTCGCGATAGGCGCGCATCGTCCAGTCGCCCTCGATGCCGGCGATGTTGTGGACGAAGTTCCTCAGCAGCCTGGCGCCATCCGGCGTATGCACCACCTCGGGGTGGAACATGATGCCGTACATCCGGCGCTCGACATTGCCGAAAATGGCGAAGGGCGAGCTTTCCGACTTGCCGAACACCTCGAAGCCCGGTGGCAGTTCGATGACGCGGTCGCCATGGCTCATCCACACCTGGTGACGCTGGCCTGGTGCCCACAGCCCCTCGAACAGCGGGCTCTCCTCCTCGATGTGGACGAAGGCGCGGCCGAATTCACGGTGGTTGGAGCTCTCGGCGACGCCGCCCATCTGCACGCAGAGCGCCATCTGGCCGTAGCAGATGCCGAGCACCGGAACACCGGCGTCGAAGACGATCTGCGGCGCGCGCGGGCTGCCGATGTCGCCGGTCGACGCTGGGCCGCCGGACAGGATTACCGCTTTCGGCTTCATGCGCTTGAAAGCAGCTTCCGCCGACTGGAACGGCACGATCTCGGAGAAGACGCCGGCCTCGCGGATGCGGCGGGCGATAAGCTGGGTGAACTGGCTGCCGAAATCGACAATCAGTACGGAGTCGGGATGATTGGCTGTCGTCATGGCGAGCCTTTAGAGAAAGAAACGAGTCGGCGCAATGGGTTGCGCGCTGCGGCTTTCGGTCCTTTCCAGCCTCAGGCGAGGCGAACCGCGCCGGACAGGATGGCCTGTTCAAGCTGCCCAACGGCGGCGGCAAGCTTCTCGTCAATGACGTGCAGATATTCGGTCCAGTCGCCGACATGCCGGAGATCGGAGGCGCCGTCCGAAATGCCGCGCAGGCCGATCAGCGGCACGCCGAACAACTGGCAGGCGCGCAGGCAGGCGAAGGTCTCCATGTCGACCATGTCGGCGGCGATCGCATCATAGGCGTTGCCGGTCACGATCGCGCCGCCGGTGGAAAGCGTGGCGCTCTTGATGCCGGGGATGACGAACGGCAGCGGCACGGTCACCGGCAGGTCGAGGAACGGCGTGGCGCCCTTCTCGAAGCCCAGCGGCGAAGCGTCCATATCCCGGTAGCTGACCGACACCGCCTGGTAGATCTCGGCCTGCTCAAGGGTTCGGCTGCCCGCGGAACCCAGCGAGACGACGAGATCGGGGAGCGCGCCCTGCCCCTTCGACGCCGCGAGCTCGGCGCCCAGGCGAACGCCGGCCTCGACGGGGCCGACGCCGATCATGAGCGGCGTGAACAGTCTTTTGAGGTGCGGCCCATATTCGGCGTCGGCCGCCATGACGAAGAGAACGGATTTCTGCGCTATCCGCGCGGTGTTTGCCATGAGATCACCCCTCGATGCCGTCGCGGCCGACCACCGTCATCATGGTGCCGGTCATGGTTGCGATCAGCTTCGCCTCGCCGTCGGCGGCGAATGCATAGGCTTGGCCGTCGGCGACGACGATGGTGCGTCCGGGCTTGGTGACCGAGCCCCGAAACAGGAAGCGCTCGCCCCTGCCCGGCGCCAGGAGATTGACCTTGAATTCGATGGTCAGCACGCTCGAATTCTGCGGCATCAGCGAGAACGCCGCATAGCCGCAAGCCGAGTCAAGCGCCGTCGAAATGACGCCGGCGTGCAGGAAACCGTGCTGCTGGGTAAGCTCTGGTGCATAGGGCATCTCGATCTCGATGATGCCGGGCGTGACCAGCGTCAGCTCGGCGCCGATGGTGGCCATCGCCTTCTGGCGGGCAAAGGAGACCCTGACGCGTTCCTCATAATCGGGAGCGGGTACGATCTTGGCTGCCATGGCCCTCGCCTCACTTTTGCCGGCGCAGCTTTATTGCAGAGGCAGGCGGGACAGGCAATCTCCTGATGCTGCAGTGCAGCAAAACGACGCGATCCTTAGCCCACCTTGCGCAAAGCGTGGAAATAGAACCCATCGGTGCGGCTCAAGGCGGGCGACAGCGAGATGCCGCCGCTATCGGCGATGCGTGCCGCGCCTTCATGGCCGGGGAAGGAACCGTCCCAGAGCTGGCGGTGATCGACCGGCACGAAGTTGCCGTAGCGTTCGCGGAAAGCCGCGATCTGTTCGCCGTTCTCGGCGTCGAACACCGAGCAGGTGATGTAGACGAGCAGTCCGCCGGTTTTGACGAATGTCTGCGCGCTATCGAGGATCGCCTGCTGCTCGGCCTTGCGCGCTTCGAGCTGCCTCTCGGTCAGCCGCCATTTGGCGTCGGGGCGCCGCCGCCAGGTACCGCTGCCGGTGCAGGGCGCATCGATCAGCACGAGATCCATATGGCCGGCTAGCGGCACGAGGTCCGCGGGCTTGCGCACGACCTGGATATTGCGGCTGTGCGCCCGGCGGATGCGATCGAAGATCGGCGCCAGACGCACTTTCTCCGCATCATGGGCAAACAGCTGGCCGCGATTGTCCATCTCGGCCGACAGCGCCAGCGTCTTGCCGCCGGCGCCGGCGCAGTAGTCGAGCACCTGCATGCCAGGCTCGGCGCCGGCCAACGCCGCGGCAATCTGCGACCCCTCGTCCTGCACCTCGAACCAGCCTTTCTGGAAAGCGGGTTCGGCCTGCACATTGGGATGCCGGCCGTCGCCGTCGATCGGCGGAATGCGGATGCCGAGCGGCGCGATTGCGGCAGGCGCGGCCCCGGTGCCCTGGAGTTCGGCAAGCACCCTGTCGCGATCAGACTGCAGCGTGTTGACCCTGAGGTCCAGCGGCGGGCGCATTGCGAGCGCTGCCCCCTCGCCGATCCAGGCGTCACCATAGACCCTTGCAAGCAGCGGCGCACACCAGTCGGGAACATCGGCCCGCACGGCGTCGGGCGCCTCCTGCGAGCTCTGCCTGGCAACCGCCTTCAGCTCGGCCGCGCTCAGCAGTGGCGGCGCGAACTTGTCGCCGTCCAGCGCCTCGTTGAGCGACTGAGCCGTCTGGCTCCATTCGAGCAGCAGCGCGCCGAAACCGATGGCGCGCGGCGTGTCCTCGCCGAAGAGCCAGCCGGCCGAGCGCTTGCGGCGCAGCGCGTCATAGACGATGTTGCCGATGGCGGCACGGTCGCCGCCGCCGGCAAAGCGATGCGACAGGCCCCAATCGCGCAAGGCGTCGGCCACCGGCCGATGTCGCCGGCCGATGTCTTCCAGAACTTCGATGGCCGCCGCCAGCCTTCCGCCCAGTCGCATCTTGTTTCGCTATCCCGCAGATTGCTTCTGGCCCGCTCATAAAGCGTTTCAGGCAAGGATTGAAACAGTTCTGTTGCGGTAACCACTATTGCCATGGCAAAGGATCGGTACCGCGATGCCATCATTGCGGTCCGTCGCCCAGGCGGGCGTCTCGAGAAGGACCGAGATTTCGTTGGATGGAAGCGATTTCGAAGGGAAAACGCGGTACAGTTTTCCTGAAACTGCTTCGGTTGAACGAAAAAGGCGCGGGCATGAACCCGCGCCTTTCTCTTGGGAGGATGAGACCTTACTTCGAGGCGATCTCGAAGCGGTCGAGGTTCATCACCTTGGTCCACGCCTTGGCGAAATCCTTGACGAACTTCGCCTTGGCATCCGCCGAGGCGTAGACTTCGGCAAATGCACGCAACTGCGCGTGCGAACCGAAGATCAGGTCGGCGCGGGTGCCGGTCCACCTGATCTCTTTGGTCTTGCGGTCGCGCGCTTCATAGACCTCGTCCGAGCCCGGCTCGGATGCCGGATCCCAGATTGTCGCCATGCTGAGCAGGTTGACAAAGAAGTCGTTGCTCAACGTGCCGGGCGTGTCGGTGAACACGCCATGCTTCGACCCGCCGTGATTGGCGCCGAGGACGCGCAGGCCGCCAACCAGCACCGTCATTTCGGGCGCCGTCAGTGTCAGCAGCTGCGCCCGGTCGACCAGCATCGCCTCGACCGACATCGGCAGCCTGCCGCCGACGTAGTTGCGGAAGCCGTCCGCCTTCGGCTCGAGCGCCGCGAAGGATTCGACATCCGTCTGCGCCTGCGAGGCGTCCATGCGGCCGGGCGTGAAAGGCACCTTCACCTCGTTGCCGCCGTCCTTCGCCGCTTTCTCGACCGCAGCGGCGCCGCCAAGCACGATGAGGTCGGCGAGCGAGACCTTCTTGCCGCCGGTCTGCTCAGCGTTGAACTCCTGCTGGATCGCTTCGAGGCTGGCCAGCACCTTCGAGAGCTGAGCCGGCTGGTTGACCTCCCACTCCTTCTGGGGACTGAGGCGGATGCGACCGCCATTGGCGCCGCCGCGCTTGTCGGAGCCCCGGAAGGTCGAGGCGGAAGCCCAGGCGGTCGAGACCAGTTCGGATACCGACAGGCCGGAGGCCAGGATCTTGGCCTTCAACGCGGCGATATCCTGCTCGCTCACCAGCTCATGATCGATTGCCGGGACCGGATCCTGCCAGATCAGCTCTTCCTTCGGCACGAGCGGGCCGAGGTAGCGCACGATCGGTCCCATGTCGCGGTGGGTGAGCTTGAACCAGGCGCGGGCGAAGGCATCGGCGAACTGGTCCGGATGCTGGTGGAACCGCCGCGAGATCTTCTCATAGGCCGGGTCGAAGCGCAGCGACAAATCGGTGGTGAGCATCGCCGGCGCGTGGCGCTTCGAGGGATTGTGCGCGTCCGGCACCGTGCCGGCGCCGGCGCCTCCCTTCGGCGTCCACTGCTGGGCGCCGGCCGGGCTCTTCGTCAGCTCCCACTCGAAGTTGAAGAGGTTGTCGAAGAAATTGTTGCTCCACTTGGTCGGCGTCGTCGTCCAGGTGACCTCGAGGCCGGAGGTGATCGCGTCACCGGCAATGCCGGTGGCATATTTGCTCGACCAGCCGAGGCCCTGCGCCTCGATGCCGGCCCCTTCCGGCTCCGCGCCGACCAGAGAGGCATCACCGGCGCCGTGGGTCTTGCCGAAAGTGTGGCCGCCGGCAATCAGCGCCACCGTTTCCTCATCGTTCATGGCCATGCGGCGGAAGGTCTCGCGGATGTCGCGCGCGGCGGCGACGGGATCCGGCGTGCCGTTCGGTCCCTCCGGATTGACGTAGATCAGACCCATCTGCACTGCACCGAGATGGCCATGCAGCTCGCGGTCGCCCGAATAGCGCTCGTCATCAAGCCATTTGGTTTCGGAACCCCAGTCGACGTCCTGCTCCGGCTCCCACACGTCGGCGCGGCCGCCGGCGAAGCCGAAGGTCTTGAAGCCCATCGATTCCAGCGCGACGTTGCCGGCGAGGATCATCAGGTCGGCCCAGGAGATCTTGCGGCCGTATTTTTGCTTGACCGGCCACAGCAGCCGGCGCGCCTTGTCGAGATTGGCGTTGTCCGGCCAGCTGTTCAGCGGTGCGAAACGCTGCTGACCGGCGCCGGCGCCACCGCGGCCGTCGCCGATGCGATAGGTTCCGGCGCTGTGCCAGGCCATGCGGATGAACAGCGGACCGTAATGGCCGAAGTCGGCCGGCCACCAGTCCTGCGAATCCGTCATGACATGGTGCAGGTCCTTGACCACCGCGTCGAGGTCGAGGCTCTGGAATTCCTTGGCGTAGTCGAAGTCCTCGCCCATCGGGTCCGAGAGGTTCGACTGCTGGTGGAGAACACCAAGGTCGAGTTGGTTCGGCCACCAGTCACGGTTGGTCCGGCCGGCGGATCCATGCGCCACTGGGCATTTGCCCGCGCTGTTGTCGTCGGTTTTCGCGTCCATCTTAGTCTCCGATTTTGCCGAGGTATCCGGGCGGGCGCAGAGCCACGCCACTCTGGAATGATTCCAGACTAGGCCGGGCCGCCGATAAAGACAAATTGCCTTTCCTGTTTTTTCCGATAGGATTTTCTTATGATTGGCCTCACCGTCCGGCAGATGCTTTATTTCGACGCGCTGGCGCAGACGCTGCATTTCGGCCGCGCCGCAAAGCTCGCCGGCGTCAGCCAGCCGGCGCTTTCCGCGCAGATCGCCGAAATGGAAGAGCGGCTCAACTGCCTGCTGTTCGAGCGCGGCGGCAAGACGGTGCGGATGACCGACGAAGCGCTTGCCCTGCAGCCGCGCATCGAACGCATCCTCGCCGACATACGCGAGGTGGAGACGACGGCCCGGCGCGGCCGGCCTGTCATGGAAGGCCGCTTCCGGCTGGGCATTATCCCGACGGTCGCGCCTTATCTGCTGCCGCATGTGCTGCCGCAGCTCAGGCGGCATTTCCCTGCCCTGCAGCTCGAATTGCGCGAGGCGGTGACGGCCTCGCTGATCGAGGACAGTGCCTCGGGGCGGCTCGACGCCTTCATCGCCGCCTTGCCGCTCGACTATCCGGGCCTCGTCACCGAGGAGCTTTTCCCCGACCGGTTCTTCCTGGCGGTGCCTGTCGGCGATCCGGCCTTCGCTTCGCCGCCGGTGCCGCCGGAAAGCCCCGCATTGGAACGGCTGATGCTGCTCGAGGAAGGACATTGCCTGCGCGAGCAGGCGCTGGCCGTCTGCGGCAATGTGCGGCCGGTGGCAATGGCAAGCTACGGTGCCACCAGCCTCACCACGCTCTTGCAGATGGTGGCGCATGGGCTGGGCGTGACGCTGGTCCCGGAGATGGCGGCAAGTGCGGCCGGCGTCATGCCCGATCTCAGGATCGTGCCGTTCCAGGAGCCGATGCCGCAGCGCATGATCTGCATGGCCTGGCGGAAGAACAAGGTGCGCCAGGACGAATGCGTCGAACTGGCGAAGATCATCCGCGGGCTGGGTCAGGCGGTGCTGGCGGCATAACGCGCGCTTTTGCATGTGCCCGCCGGTCAGCACATGTCAGTGTGGTGACTGTTTGAAATGGGCTCACCTCAAGCTTTCATGGGATCGCTATCAGGAAAACGAAGGTCATGAAGACGATCAGGTGAACCGCACCGGTCAGAAACGTCGTCCTCTCGGTGCTGAAACTGATGCTGCAGATGAAAAGCGCCAGCACCAAAAGCACGATATCGACGGAAGGAAGCCCGAGCGTCAGTCCCCTTCCCGTCAGCAGGCTGGCGGCTGCCACTGCCGGTATGGTCAAGCCGATCGTCGCGCAGGCCGAACCCATCGCGACATTGAGGCCGCGCTGCAGCTCATTGTTGAGCGCGGCGCGGATGGCCGAAATGGATTCCGGCATCAGCACGAGCCCGGCAATCAATGCGCCGACGATGCCGTCGGCCTGGCTCAACTGGTAGGCGACGAGCGCATCTTCAACGCTGGCGGCAACCTGCTCGGCGAGCATCACGATACCGATCAGCCCAATGAACAGGAGCAGCGCGCTGGCCGCGACGCCCTCGTGAGCGGCAGTTCGGGCCGCATGCTCGGGTTCGTGCTGTTCAACGAAATCATCCCGGTGGCGGACCGTCTGCGCGAACACGAAGCACGCGTAGAGCGACACCGAAAGCACGCTGACGAAGCCAAGCTGCGCGGCTGAAAACGTTCCCGGATCCGTGGTTCGCGTGTAGGTCGGCAGAATAAGCGTCATCACCGTCAGCGCAGATAGAACCGCCAGATAGGCGCTGGTTCCCTGCCGCACGATGGCCTGCTTGCGATGGCGCCAGCCGCCGAGCGTGAGACAGATGCCGACGACGCCGGTGGACGTGATCATCACCGTCGAGAAAACCGATTCTCGGGCAAGCGTCGGGTTGTTTTCGCCGTGCAGCATCATCGAGACGATGATCGACACTTCGATCGCCGTCACCGCAAAGGTCAGCACCAACGTTCCATACGGCTCTCCCACGCGCCGGGCGACCGCCTCGGCGTGATCGAGCACCACGAAAATGGTGACGAACATGATAGCGGTCGAAACGGCGCCGACCAGAATCCTGATCTCCAGCGATCCTTGCTCGACCGACAGCCCGCCGACCCTGACTGCGAGAGCCATGGCCAGGGCAGCGGCGGGCATCACCCGAGAGACCACCGATCGCCCGAATTCGCTCATCGCGGCCTTGGCGTTGCTGTCTTGGGCATTTGCGCAAGCTTGCGTGGGGGCATCCAGCCAAGTGTCCTGCGAAAGCCGTTGCCGGCCGGCATTCGATGATCCCGCCCTGTCATCGGGAAAGCGCGGCGGCCTATTGGGGCGTGTTCTCCTTGACGACCTTCTGGCATTGCGGCGCCAGGTCGCTCAGATGATCGTTCAGGCACTTGATGATGCGGCCGCCACCCTGTTCCACGCCCTTGCAGAACTTCTCATAGTCGGCCTGGCAGGCTTCCCGCTCCGCCGCCGTCTGTGCCAGCGCCACTGTAGCGGTAATCTGAGTTGCCACAAAAAGCACGCCCAACGCAATCCGCATGACAAACTCCCCCAAAAAAGGTAGGTTCACCCAATTCCATAACAATGCGATATATATACCGAAGTATTCAGAGGGGCAAAATGGTTTTCGCCTGGGGGAGAGCCGCGCCGACGGCAGGTTTATTCGCACTTGCAGCAACGTTACTGTGCGGTTGCAGCAAAGAAAACAGTTACGCGCCGCCGCCACCCCCCAAGATCGACGTCGCGGTTCCGGTGAAGCAGAACGTCACCCCCTATCTCGATGCCACCGGCAGCGCCGCCGCGATCAACACGACGCCGCTGGTTGCCCGTGTCTCGGGCTTCATCCAGGAAATCGACTACAAGGACGGCGACGAGGTCAAGGCAGGCACGCGCCTGTTCCTTATCGAGCAGGCTTCCTACCAGCTGGCGCTCGACCAAGCCCAGGCCGAACAGGGTTCGGCCGATGCCTCGGCCAAGCAGTCCGGAGCCGACCTGAAGCGGCAGCAGGAGTTGCTGTCGCAGAAGATCATCTCGCAATCGACCCTCGATCAGTCCGCTGCCGCGGCAGACGTCGACGTCGCCAAGCAGAAGCAGGCCGCGGTCGACGTCCAGCAGGCCCAGCTGAATTTGAGCTACACAGAGGTCAAGGCGCCGTTTGCAGGCATCGTCGGCGCCCGCCAGGTCTCGATCGGGCAACTCGTCGGCGCCGGCAGCGCCACCACGCTGGCGACCATCGTTCAGCTTGCGCCCATCTACGTCAACTTCAACGTTTCGGAGCAGGACGTGCTACGCATCCGCGCCGCCATGGCCAAGCGCGGGATAACCTCACAGGATCTGAAGAAAATACCGGTCGAAGTCGGTCTGCAGAACGAGACGGGCTACCCGCATAAGGGGATGCTGGACTTTGCAGCGCCGGAGGTGACAGCCGCCACCGGCACGCTTGCGGTGCGCGCTGTGCTGCCCAACGACGATCGGGCGCTGCTGCCGGGCTACTTCGTGCGCGTCCGCGTGCCGTTGGGCGAAGAGCCCGACATGCTGCTCGTTCCCGATCGCGCGATCGGCAGCGACCAGAGAGGCCGCTACCTGCTCGTCGCCGGCAAGGACGACGTGGTCGAGGAGCGCCCGGTCGAGATCGGCCAGCTCGTCGGTACGCTGCGCGTGATCACCAAGGGCATCTCGGCGGAAGATCGCGTCCTGGTCTCCGGCTTGCTCACGGCCGTGCCGGGCCAGAAGATCGAGCCGCAGGTGAAGACGCTGGAAGCGGCCGCAGCCGACGGCGCTGTGCAATGATCTCCAAATTCTTCATCGAACGCCCGGTCCTGGCCAATGCCATCGCGATCCTCATGGTCGTCGTCGGGCTGATCTCGCTGTTCGGCCTGCCGGTGGCGCAATATCCCGACGTGGTGCCGCCCACGGTTTCGGTCACGACACGCTATCCCGGCGCCAGCGCCCGCTCGGTGATCGACACGGTGGCGCTGCCGATCGAACAGCAGGTCAACGGCGTCGAAGGCATGCTCTACATGCAGTCATTCGCCGCGTCGGACGGCAGCTACAATCTGACCGTCACCTTCCAGATCGGCACCGATCTGGACCAGGCGCAGGTGCGCGTCCAGAACCGCGTGTCCACCGCCCTGGCGTCCCTGCCGCAGGCAGTGCAGGTGCAGGGCGTCAACGTCCAGAAGAAGTCGACCTCCATCCTCGAGATCGTGACGCTGACGTCGCCAAGCGGCCAGTATGACAGCCTCTACCTCGCCAACTATGCGACGATCCGCCTGAAGGACGAACTCTCCCGGATTCCGGGCGTCGGCAACGTCAACGTGTTCGGCGCCGGGCAGTACTCGATGCGCGTCTGGCTCGACCCGGAGAAGATGCAGGTCCGCGGCCTGACCACGCAGGACGTGGTCCAGGCGCTGCAGCAGCAGAGCGAGCAGGTCACTGCGGGTCAGGTCGGTGCGCCGCCGGCGCCCGACGGGCAGTCCTTCCAATACACGATCGAGGTGTCCAGCCGTCTCGACGACCCCGATCAGTTCGGCGCGGTGATCGTCAAGACCGGCGCCAACGGCGACCTGACCCGCGTGCGCGACGTCGGCCGGGTCGAGCTTGGCGCCCAGACCTATGGGCAGTTCTTCAATCTCGACGGCCAGCAGGCGGCCGGCCTGGCCATTTTCCTGTCGCCGGGCGCCAATGCGCTCGACGTGGCCGGCAAGGTCGAGGCGAGGATGAAGGAATTGTCGGGCGAGTTCCCGCAAGGCCTTGCCTACTCGATCCCCTTCAACACCACGATTTTCGTCAGCCAGGCGATCGACGAGGTCTACAAGACCCTGTTCGAGGCCGCGGTGCTGGTGCTGATCGTCATCCTGCTCTTCCTGCAGGATTGGCGGGCGATGCTGGTGCCGGCAACGACCGTGCCGGTGACCATCATCGGCGCCTTCGCGGCCATGCTTGCGCTCGGCTTCACCGTCAATCTGTCGACCCTGTTCGCCATCGTGCTCGCCATCGGCATCGTCGTCGACGACGCCATCGTCGTGGTCGAGGGGGCTGCGCACAATATGGAACGCGGCATGTCGCGCCACGACGCGGCGGTCGCGGCGATGAATGCGCTGTTCGGGCCGATCATCGGCATCACTCTGGTGCTGATGGCGGTGTTCCTGCCGGCCGCCTTCCTGCCTGGCCTGACCGGGCAGATGTATGCGCAATTCGCGCTGGTGATCGCGGCGACGGCCCTCATCAGCGCCGTCAACGCGGCAACGCTGAAACCGACGCAGTGCGCGACCTGGCTGAGGCAGCCGGTGGCGCTCGAAAAACGCAACGCCTTCTTCCGCGGCTTCAACCGCCTCTACCAGCGCGCGGAAAACAGCTATGCGCGCCTGATCGGATCGATGGTGCGTCACAGCACGGTGATGGGCATCATTGCGCTGCTGATCATCGGCGCGGCGGGCTACGGCATGTCGCGCGTCGCCACCGGCTTCATCCCGATCGAGGACCAGGGCTATCTGCTCGCTTCGGTGCAATTGCCCGACGGGGCATCGCTCGGCCGCACGCAGGACACGCTGCAGCAGGTCTCGACCATCGCCAAGGCCACGCCGGGGGTCGACCAAGTGGTGACGATCGCCGGCCTCTCGGCCCTCGACAACAACTCCACGCTCGCCAATGCGGGCGTCGCCTACATCATCCTCAAGGACTGGAGCGTGCGCGGCAAGGGCGAGGATCTCGCCTCGCTCTATGCGACGCTCAACAAGAATCTGTCCGGCATGGCGGACGGGAACGTGCTGGTGCTGCCGCCGCCGCCGATCCAGGGCATCGGCAACGCCGCCGGCTTCACCATGCAGATCGAGCTACGTGACGGCAGCTTCGACCTGGCCAAGCTGCAAGGCGCCGCCAACGCGCTGACGAGGGCGGCAGAGACGCAGTCGGGCATCCAGCGCGTCTCGGCGACGTTCCGGTCCAACGTGCCGCAGTACCAGGTCGAGTTCGACCGCGAGAAGGTGCAGACGCTCGGGCTGACCACCGACCAGGTGTTCCAGACGCTGGCCGGCTATCTCGGTTCCACTTATGTCAGCCAGTTCAATAAGTTCGGGCGCGTGTTCCAGATCTATGTGCAGGGCGATGCGCAGTTCCGTCTTTCGCCCGAGGACATCGGCCGCCTGACGGTGCGCAACCAAAGCGGCGACATGATCCCGCTCAGCACCGTGCTAACCGTCACGCCAAGCGTCGGTCCCTCGCTGATCAGCCTCTACAACCTCTATCCCTCTGCCTCGATCCTCGGCGTGCAGGCACAGGGCTTTTCATCAGGCGATGCGATCAAACTGATGGAGGCGGCCGCCGCCGACACGCTGCCGCCCGGCACCGGTTACGACTGGACGGCGCTCTCGTTCCAGGAAAAGCTCGTCGGCGGCCAGATCTACCTGGTGTTCGGCATGGCGCTTCTGCTGGTCTACTTGGTACTGGCGGGACAATATGAGAGCTGGCTGGCGCCGATCTCGATCTTGCTCGCCGCACCGATGTCGCTGGTCGGCCCCGTGCTGGTGCTCAACGGGCTCCACATCGACAACAATCTCTATGTCCAGATCGGCCTGATCCTGCTGATCGCGCTGTCGGCCAAGAACGCCATCCTGATCGTCGAGGTCGCGCGCGAGTTGCGCGCCGCCGGCAGACCGATCGTCGAGGCGGCGATCGAAGCTGCACGCGCCCGGTTCCGCCCCATCCTGATGACCTCCTTCGCCTTCATTCTCGGCGTGGCGCCGCTGGTGCTGGCGACGGGCGCGGGCGCGAGCGCACGCAAATCGATCGGCATCACGGTGTTTTCGGGCATGATCGCCTCGACCTGCCTCGCCGTCCTCTTCGTGCCCGCCTTCTTCGTGATCCTGCAGCGGTTCGAGGAATGGCGCGCCGAGCGCAAGGCGAAGCGGGCGATGCTTCCGGGTTAGAGTATCTTCCGCTCAAACCGTCGTCGGCATTTTTCAAGACACGATCGGGGGCTGAACACCGTTTTCAGCATCGAACGCCTGGATTGCTTTGCGCGTCGCCGTGCAGAATCTGTCCAAAAGCTCTGGCTCGTTCGCCAGTCGCTGGCGCAGCGTGAAGGGTATCTCCAGTTGCGCTCCTTTCCCCGTCAATCCACGGTTGACAATGTTGAAATCGTCAATGCCTGGAAACGGGTGGTTATCCCTTTGCGTGCTGAAGCCGGCTTCCTGCAAACGCCAGACTATAGCTGAAATCAGCGCGGCGTCCTTTCCACCCATGTAGACCGTCGAGGGGTCATCCCGATCGTGTCGACCGTGGATAGAAACGACGGTGGACTTCGTTCGCAACAGTTCGAGCGCAGTTTCCTCGTCGAAGTTCCTCGACGTTATGTGCAGCTCTCGATTGCTTTCCGGCATGAGGCCTTCAAAGCAATACAAGTCGAGATCGCTCCCGGCTATCGTCTGAGTGATCAGGGATGTGCGGGGTTCGATTTTCCCGCCATGAGGAGCGATGACGATCGCGCTGCCGCTTCGCGCGCCACGTCGGACGACTATTCGATAGTCTATGTTCTCGGTCTTGGCGATTTTCAGCGCCGCGAAATTTGGGAACTCCTGTTCCATAGCTCTTCCAAAAACGCACGGTCGGCAGGTTCGCGTCTTCGAGCTGTTCAGCTTTCGCAGTATCGCTGATCCGCTCTAAGCGTTTGTTTTCACGCAATTCCGGACTTCCTGGAATTGCTTTAGGCGCGTTTCCCCAAAGGCTCAATATCTTCCGGTCGATCCTGCTTCACGCCGTCTTCTGCGCCACCAAGCCCAGTTCCTCGATCATCGCCTCGCGCATGAGAAACTTCTGCGGCTTGCCGGTCACCGTCATCGGCAGCTCGGTGCGGAAGCGGATGTAGCGCGGGACTTTGTAATGCGCGATCTGGCCGGCGCAGAAGGCCTTGATCTCCTCGGCGGTCGCGACCTGGCCGGGTTTCGGCACGATCCAGGCGCAGAGCTCCTCGCCATATTTGTCGTCGGGAACGCCGAAGACCTGCACTTCCTTGACCTTGGGATGGCGGTAGAGGAACTCCTCGATCTCGCGCGGATAGACGTTCTCGCCGCCACGAATGACCATGTCCTTCACCCGGCCGACGATGTTGCAATAGCCCTCGGCGTCGATGGTGGCGAGGTCGCCGGTGTGCATCCAGCCGTCGGCGTCGATTGCCTCGCGGGTCTTTTCGGCGTCGTCCCAATAGCCCTTCATCACCGAATAGCCGCGCGTGCAGAGCTCGCCCGGCGCGCCGACCGCGACGGTTCCGCCGTCGGCGTCGATCGCCTTGACCTCGACATGGGGCTGGATGCGTCCAACGGTGGAAACGCGCTTTTCCAGAGGATCGTCGACGCTGCTCTGGAAGGACACCGGGCTGGTCTCGGTCATGCCGTAGGCGATGGTCACCTGCGCCATATGCATCAGCGACACCACCTTCTTCATCACCTCGATCGGACAGGGCGAGCCGGCCATGATGCCGGTGCGCAGGCTGGACAGATCGAAGCTCGAAAAATCAGGGTGGTCGAGCATGGCCACGAACATGGTCGGCACGCCATAGAGGCCAGTGCAGCGCTCCTGCGCCAGAGCCTTCAGCGTGGCGCCGGCGTCAAAGCCTTCGCCCGGGAAGACAATGGTGGCGCCCTTGGTGACGCAGCCCATCGTGCCCATCGACATGCCGAAGCAATGATAGAGCGGCACCGGAATGCAAAGCCGATCGTCGACACCGAGCCTGATCGCCGCGGTGACGAAATTGCCGTTGTTGACGATGTTGTGATGCGTGAGCGTGGCGCCCTTCGGCGCGCCCGTCGTTCCGGAGGTGAACTGGATGTTGATGGCGTCGCTGGGCTTGAGGCCTTCCGAGATGCGGTCGAGGCTGTCGTGCTCGTCGCGGCCGGCCATGGCGAGCACGTCGCCGAAATTATACATGCCGGGCGAGTTGTCGTCGTCCATGCGGATGACGATCTTCAGCGCCGGCAGCTTCCTTGCGTTGAGCTTGCCGGGCTCGGCCTTGGCGATCTCCGGCGCCAGCGTCTCGATCATGCCGAGGTAGTCGGAGGTCTTGAAGCTGGCCGCGGTGACCAGCGCCTTGCAGCCGACCTTGTTCAGCGCATACTCCAGCTCGGTCAGCCGATAGGCAGGGTTGATGTTGACCAGGATGAGGCCAATGCGGGCGGTGGCGAACTGAGTCACCAGCCATTCCCAGCGGTTCGGCGACCAGATGCCGACCCGGTCGCCCTTTTCGAGGCCGAGCGCCAGGAATCCGGCGGCCAAGGCGTCAACCGCGTCCGATAGTTCGCTCCAGGTGAAGCGCTTGTCCTGGCCGACGAAGACGGCAGCGTCGAGCGTGGCGTATTTGGTGACCGTATCGGAGAACAGCTCCGGAATGGTCTTGTCGAGCAAGGGCACCGATCGGTCGCCGGAAACATGCGCCCTGCCGTCCACCGGAGCGATGAAGCTATTGCGCGATTTGCGCAGATTGGTGGCGTTCTTGAGCTCGTCGAGATTGATCGCCATCGCCGTCTCCTCCCGGGATTTAGCCAACCTATCAGCCTGCCGGGATGGTGGAAACCCGACAATGGTACGCCTATACGCGAGCGGAGAGTGGAAGGCCGCGAAAGGTGGAGGGCGGCAGGGATTACGAAAGTGCTCGACGTGAGACGACCCCACCCGCCTCGCTTCGCGAGACACCCTCCCCTCAAGGGGAGGGAGGGCGCTCATCTTGGTCGCAATATCGCGCAAGACGGCTTCGTCCGCTACATCTCGTCTCTTCCTGGACGCCACCAGGCAGGCCTGCGACTGCAGGATCACACCATCGCCCAGCACCTTGAGGTGGTTGGCGCGCAGCGTCGAGCCGGTGGTGGTGATGTCGACGATGACATCGGCGAGCCCGGCGGCCGGCGCCCCTTCGGTGGCGC
The DNA here is from genome assembly GCF_003952525.1 of Mesorhizobium sp. M3A.F.Ca.ET.080.04.2.1. Lineage (NCBI taxonomy): Bacteria > Pseudomonadati > Pseudomonadota > Alphaproteobacteria > Hyphomicrobiales > Phyllobacteriaceae > Mesorhizobium > Mesorhizobium sp. M3A.F.Ca.ET.080.04.2.1. The sequence goes on from NZ_CP034451.1 coordinate 2,309,826, forward strand.
CGAGGCTTTCGACGATGCGGTAGACCTGAATGCCGTGTTTCAGCGAGAAGAACTGCTGCGTCAGCCGCCAGTATTTGGTGGCTATCCGCAATCGCCTGCCGTGACGCTGACGAAAATCGGCGGCGACATCGTCGAGGTCGGTCATGGTGTCGACATCGAGCCAGATATCCGGCACCGCCACCACGACATCGGCATGGCCGAAGCCGAGACGGGCGACGATTTCGGCGCGCGCTTCCCAGTCGGCCAGGTTTTCGCGCAGCAGGTCTTCGCCCGTGATGCCGAGGTCGACCGCGCCCTGGCCGATTTCGCCGGCAATTTCGGACGCCGACAGGAAGGCCACCTCGACACTGTCGAGGCCATCGATGCGGGCACGGTATTTGCGGTCGTCTGCCGGCAAAGTGACCGCCAGACCGGCCTTGGCAAGCACCTCAAGCGATTGTTCCTTGAGGCGGCCCTTGGACGGAATCGCCAGCGTGATCATCGCGCGCGCTCCCGCAGGGTCTCGATGCGGTCGAGCCAGACCGAGAAGCCGACGCCGGGGATCGGCCTCTTGGCGCCGAGCAGCGTCAACAATCTGTCGTAGCGACCGCCGCCGGCCAGAGGGCGATCAGCGCCGTCCGCGGCGATCTCGAAGACGAGACCGGTGTAATAGTCGAGCGGGCGGCCGAAGGCGGCATCATAGCGGATCGTCGCCATCGGCAGGCCGTGCACTTCGATCGCCTGCACGCGGGCGGCGAAATTCTCCAGCGCAGATCCCAGGGACAGGCCGGCATCGGCGGCGAATTTGTCCAGCGCTTCGGTCGCGCCATCGAGCGCGACGTCGATCTCTAGAAAACCCTTCAAGGCGGAGAACGCCTCGTCGGAGAGCCGCACGCTGCGCAGTTGCGCCTTCTCGATCAGCCGCCTGGCTATGTCGGCGGGAGCGCGACCGCCGGAAGCGGACAAGCCGGCCTCTTCCATTCCGGCGGCGATATGCGCGGCCAAAGCTTCCGCGTCGCCGTCCAGCACCAGCACCGCCACCGGACCAGAGAGCTGGCTGTTGCGCGGCGGATTGGCGAGATCGGCAAGGGCCGCTTCCAGCATCTGCGCCGAGCCGAAGGCGCGGGCGAGGCGCATGCGCCAGCCGCGCGGCAGGCCGAGCGCCGCCAGCACCGCCTCGAACAGGGTCTGGTCGCCGAGTGTGATGGCGAGCGGCTGCCCAGGCAACACCAACGACAATAGCGCATGGGCGTCGGCCAGCGAGCGGGCATCCGCCGCTGCGGTGTCGCGGTCGCCGAGATCCTCGATTCCGGCTTGGAAGAACTCGTTGCCGCCTTCGCGGCGCTGGCGGAACACTTCGCCGAGATAGGAATAGCGGCGCGGCGTGCCGGCCTGGCTGGCGATGTGGTCGAGGCAGACCGGAATGGTGAATTCGGGCCGCAGGCACAGCGTCTTGCCGGTCTCGCTCTCGGTAAGAAAGATGCGGCGGCGCAGGTCTTCGCCCGCCATGTCGAGGAACGGATCGGCCGGCTGCAGCACCGCCACTTCCACGGCATGGGTGTCGCGTTCGGCGAAGAGGGCCGTGATGTCGGCGGCGATGGCGGGGTAGCGGGAGGTCATGGATAGGCGGGGCGCGAGGCGCCCCCCTCTGGCCTGCCGGCCATCTCCCCCTCAAGGGGGGAGATTGGCAGCTCAAAGCACGGCACCTTCTCTTCTCCGTAGGAGATTGGCGAAAGCATAGGCAACATCCAATCTCCCCCGTTGAGGGGGAGATGTCCGGCAGCACAGAGGGGGGTGTTCAAGCGCCACCCTTCGCGCGATCGGCCGCCTGCGCCGCCAGGATCTTCTTAACCTCGGCAACCAGCTCACCCTCTGCCACCGTCACCTGCGCCGGCCGCGCGGCGCGCCATTCGGCGTTGTCGGTGATCTCGGCCGACAGGCGCGCGCCCTCGATCAGGTCCTTGATCTGCACCTCGCCTTTGGCGCGCTCGTCGCCGCCCTGGATGATGGCGGCCGGGCTGCCGCGGCGGTCGGCATATTTCAGCTGCGCCTTCATGCCGGCGCCGCCGAGATACATCTCGGAGCGAATGCCGGCGGCGCGGAGATCCGCCACCATCTTCTGGTAGCGGCCAAGGCTTTCCGTATCCTTGTCCATGACCAGCACAACGACCGGGGCGACGACATCGGAGGTATCGAGCTTGCCGAGGTTCTTCAGCGCCGTCATCAGCCTGGAGACACCGATGGAGAAGCCGGTCGCTGGCACCGGCTCGCCGCGGAAGCGCGAGACCAGCCCGTCATAGCGGCCGCCGCCGCCGACCGAGCCGAAGCGCACGACCTGGCCGTCCTCGTTGGGGATCTCGGCCAGCAGCTCGGCCTCGAACACCGGGCCGGTGTAATATTCCAGGCCGCGCACGACGGAGCGGTCCATCACGATGCGATCTTCCCCGTATCCGGCCGCTCTGACCAGGGCTTCAATCGTGGCAAGTTCGCCGACGCCTTCCTGATAGACGGCATTTGCGCTGACACTGGAATCCTGGCCAGTCTGGCCGTTCCTTGCCGTCGCCAGAAGAACCGCTTCGGCCTGTGCGTCGTTCAACCCGGCGCCCTTAGCGAAATCGCCTTCGCCTTCCCTGCCGCCATCCCATCGTCCCGGGCCAAGCAGGAGCGTCACGCCTTCCGGCCCGAGCTTGTCGAGCTTGTCGATGGCCCGCAGAACCGTGAGCCTGCGCCCAGCATTCTCGTCGCCGCCAAGGCCGATCGCCTCCAGCACACCGTCCAGCACCTTGCGGTTGTTGACGCGAATGGCGTAGTCGCCGCGCTTGATGCCGAGCGCCTCCATGACGTCGGCCATCATCATCGCCATCTCGGCATCGGCGGCAACGCCCGGCGTGCCGATGGTGTCGGCGTCGAACTGCATGAACTGGCGGAAGCGGCCTGGGCCGGGCTTCTCGTTGCGGAACACCCAGCCGGAGCGGTAGCTGCGGTAGGGCTTCGGCAGGCGGTCGTAATTCTCGGCGACGAAGCGCGCCGTCGGCGCGGTCAGGTCGTAGCGCAGCGACAGCCACTGGTCGTCGTCGTCCTGGAAAGAAAACACGCCTTCGTTCGGCCGGTCCTGGTCGGGCAGGAATTTTCCCAGCGCGTCGGTGTATTCGATCATCGGCTGGTCGACCGGCTCGAAACCATAGAGTTCATAGACGCCCCGGATGGTCGCCATCATCTTCTCGACGGCGCGGATGTCCTCGGCGCTGCGGTCGGCAAAACCGCGCGGCAGCCGCGCTTTCGTCTTTTCGGATTTGTCGGCCATGGGTGGTTACTCGGTGTTTCGTGACGCGCCATGGATGGGAAATTTCCTATTCCAAGGCGCGCGTGTCCTAACCGATGCTGCTTGGTGCGGCAAGGGTGCCTGCCTCGAAACAAATCACGTCGAAAACGAAACAATTCCGCCACCGGCGCGGCATGCTGCCGACACAATCCCAGAGCATAAAGCGCACCGAAACAAAGGGTTCGGGTCATGATCACGGCGCAAGACATTACCGACAGCGGCAACCCGGCCGCCAGGCTGCGGCCTGCCGGCACTGCCCCGCTCAAGGCAGCGCAGCAGCCGGCCGGGCCATTCGAGGTTGCGGCGGAGACGCGCAAGCCGACGGTGCGCGACGCGCTGGTGACCGGCCTGATGGTGGTCTATCCGGTCTTCGCCGCGCTTGCGGCTATCCTCGCAGGGCTGTTCTTGACCAGCGCCAGCGGCGTCTGAGCTTGTCATTCGCCGGGAGATCTCGACGGTCGGCGCTGCCCCCCATCCGCCCTTCGGGCACCTTCTCCCCGTGAATGGGGAGAAGGGAAAAGCGCTCACTTCGGCCGCTTGAATGTCTTGCGCTCGGCTTCCACCTCTGCCCGGCACACACAGCCTTCGAGATGGTCGTTGACCAGGCCCATAGCCTGCATGAAAGCGTAGACGGTGGTTGGGCCGACGAAGCTCCAGCCGCGCTTCTTCAGTTCCTTCGAAATCCTGACCGAGACCGCCGTCGTCGGATTGGCACGCAGATGCGCGAGGTCGACAATCGAAGGCCGCTCGTCGGGACCGGGCTCGAATTTCCAGAACCAGGCGGCCAGAGAACCGAATTCATCGACCATCTCGCGGGCGCGCCTGGCGTTGTTGATGGTCGAGACGATCTTGCCGCGATGGCGGATGATGCCGGCATTGCCGAGCAGGCGCTCGACATCCTGCTCGGTGAAGGCAGCCACCTTGTCAAAGTCGAAATTGGCGAAAGCCTCGCGGAAGTTCTCGCGCTTGCGCAGGATGGTGAGCCAGGAGAGACCGGACTGAAATCCTTCGAGGCATATCTTCTCGAACAGCCGGCGGTCGTCCGCTACAGGCCTGCCCCATTCACGATCATGATAATGCAGATAGTCCGGCAGGTTGCCGTGCCAGAAGCAGCGCGCAACGCCATCGGGGCCATCGAGCAGGCCGGCATTCTCATTTCCCATTGCCAGAAATCCATTTGTTAACGCGCCGCAGCGGCCACTTTACGCCGGCTTTACCAGATTCCTGAACCGGTCGGTAACCACACCAAAAGGTTTACTGACAAGTCGGCATTTTACGCATTCCGATTCATGTTTCGGTTGCCGCTCGGCGCCAAGGATCGCGAAACCCGAGGAGCCCCGCTCCCGGACGGGTTCGACGATCAAGGTGCTTTTCAGATGAAGACAGCGTTTTGTTCCCTGGTCGGCGCGATTGCGGTTCTGGCCGCTGGCGCGACGACTTCGCTTGCCAATGACCGCTATGCCGACGTGCCGCCGGTGATGGTGAGCCCCGACCTTTCGGCGCCCTGGGTGCTGCAGCTCGGCCACGCGCCCGGCATCGTGCGCCCGACCCGGCAGGCGACCCAGCAGCCGCTGCGGCGGCTTCTCCAGGCCCAGCCCGGCCAGCAGCGGACCGCGGCCGTAGGCCAGCCTGCCAAGCGCATGGCGGCGCGGCCGCAGATCAATCCGATCTACCTGCCGCAGGAAGTCGCCTATGACGGCCCGCAGAAACCTGGCACCATCGTCATCGATACCAAGGACAACTTCCTTTATCTGGTCGAGAAGGACGGCAAGGCGCGCCGCTACGGCGTCGGCACCGGCAAGCCCGGTTTCGAATGGTCGGGCACGCACAAGATCACCGACAAAAGGGTGTGGCCGGACTGGCGCCCGCCAGCCGTTATGATCAAGCGCGAGGCGGCCAAGGGCCGCTATTTGCCGACCTATCTTGCCGGCGGCATCGAGAACCCGCTGGGCGCCCGCGCGCTCTACCTCGGCACCACCGAATACCGTATCCACGGCACGAACCAGCCATGGACGATCGGCGGCGCGGTGTCGTCGGGCTGCATCCGCATGCGCAACGAGGACGTCGTCGACCTTTACGAGCGCGTGAACATCGGAACGACCGTGGTGGTGATTTAGGAACTGTCAATCCGCGCGGCAGTCGTTTTTGGCGCGTGCTGTTGCTTTCAAGCCATAGCGCGCCTCTGGGAGACGTGCTTAGAGTGACAGCGGGTTAACGGGGGACGGGCCGTGTGGGGATACGGCCGGTCGCGAAAGGGCAGCACGGGCAACCGCGCTGCCCTTTTCCTTTCCCACCGCACGAAAGCTCGCCGTGGAGGCAACGCGGATAGCTATTCCGCTGCGACCAGTCGTTCATCGGCAACGCCCTCGGGCTTCGGGCCGCCATAGGCCCAGTCGAGCAGTTTGATCGTATGCACCACCGGCAGCTTGGCGGCCGAACCGATCTGGGTGATGCAGCCGATATTGCCGGTGGCGACCACTGAAGCGCCGGTCGCCTCGATGTTCTTCACCTTGCGGTCGCGCAGCTTTGCCGAAATCTCAGGCTGCAGGATGTTGTAGGTGCCGGCCGAGCCGCAGCAGAGATGACCTTCGCGCGGCTCGCGAACGATGAAGCCCGCCCTGGCGAGAAGCTCTTTCGGCTGGCGCGTGATCTTCTGGCCGTGCTGCATCGAGCAGGCGGAATGATAGGCGACGATGGTGCCCGGCTTGCGCACCGGCTCGGGCAAATCGAAGGCGGCGAGATATTCGGTGATGTCCTTGGCGAGTCTCGACACGTGAGCGGCCTTCTCAGAGTACGCCGGATCGAGGCGCAGCATGAAGCCGTAATCCTTGATCGTCGTGCCGCAGCCTGAAGCGGTGATGATGATGGAGTCGAGGCCGCCTTGTTCGATGGCGCGCGTCCAGGCGTCGACATTTTGCCTGGCGGACGCAAGGGCTGCCTCCTCGCGGCCCATATGGTGGACGAGCGCGCCGCAGCAGCCCTCGCCTTCCGGCACCACGACCTCGACCCCGAGTCGCGTCAGCAAGGAGATGGTCGTCTCGTTGATGGCGGGATCGAGCACCGACTGCGCGCAGCCGGTAAGAATGGCAACGCGGCCGCGCTTTGCGCCTTGCCCGGCATGCACGCCGGGCGAGGCCATTGGCGACGCCGTCGGGATCGACGAGGGCGCGAGCTTCAGCATGGCGGCGACCGGCTTCAGCGCCGGAAGTTTTTCGAACAGGCCGATGAACGGCCGGCCCAGCCCGGCCAGCTTCAGCGCGGCGCGGAAGCGGCTTGGATAGGGCAGCACGAAAGCCAGCACGGCGCGCGTCAGCCGGTCGAGCAGCGGACGCCTATAGGTCTCATGGATATGGGCGCGGGCATGATCGACCAAATGCATGTAATTGACGCCCGAAGGGCAAGTCGTCATGCAGGCAAGGCAGGACAGGCAGCGGTCGATATGGGTGACGATCTCCTTGTCCGCCGGCCGGCCGTTCTCCAGCATGTCTTTGATGAGATAAATGCGGCCGCGCGGTGAATCCAGCTCGTTGCCCAATGTCACATAGGTCGGGCAGGTGGCGGTGCAGAAGCCGCAATGCACGCATTTGCGCAGGATCTTTTCCGATTCCGCGACGTGCGGATCGGCAAGCTGCGAGGCTGAGAAATTGGTCTGCACCGAGATGTCCTTAATAGCTGAGCATGATCTTTCCCGAAAACCGGTTCCAGCTTTTCAAGGTCGCGGACCTTAGGTTCGGGATCATGCCTTATGAACCGAGGAGCCAACTTTGCGGGTTCTTGACCGGCTCGCCGCGCTGCAGCGCCTGCAGGCCCAGGATGCAGCGAACGATGAACCAGACCGCGACGGCAAACATCAGCAGGAAGCCGATCGCCAGCATCATCAGAACCACCGAGATCAGCGCGTAGAGAAGGCCGATCCAGAAGGTCCTGATCAGGAATGTGTAGTGGCTTTCGACGAAGCCGCCCGCCTTGCCGCGGTTGATGTAGGCGAGCACGATGCCTATGATGCCGGTTACGCCGATGACAAGGCTGGCGAGGTAGAGGATGTAGATGACCAGCGCGTTGGTCTGTCCCGGCTCGAGCCAGCGGTCCGTCTGGCGCGCTCCCGTGCCCGGGCCTGAATTGGCGTTGCTCATGATGCTGCTCCCTCCTTTGACTGGGCAAGAGTAGCAGAGCTGGAACCTGGCGCCATGCGGCCGGGGTTGAGAATGTGCTTCGGATCGAACTCGGCCTTGAGCCGCGCCGACAGCGCCGCCAGATGCTGCGGCTGCGGTTCGAACACCGGCAGGGCTGCGCGATGCGCAGCCGAGGCGCGCACCAAAGTCGCGTGGCCGCCGCCATGTTTGCGGATCAATCCGCGCAGCAACGCCGCGTCCGGGTCGGCCTCCCGCATCGACAGCCACACCAGCCCGCCCTGCCAGTCGTAGAAGGCCTCGACGGCAGCCTGCATGCGCAGCGCCATCACCATGTGATGCGCCTGCGAGGGCGCCATCGAGACGCGCCAGACCGGTCGGGCGCCGCCATCGGCGAAGGGCGCGCAATCGCGGATGTCGCGCCACAGGGTTGTGGAGCCCTCGCCCGCGATCTCTTCCAGCGGGCCGGCCTTGCCAAGCAGCTGTTTCAGCGCCTCGATGCGGTAGACGACCGAGGGACCAAAGCCTTCGACGCGCAGCAGCGTCGCGGCATCGCTGCCAAGCTTGCCGCCGGCTACGCGCGCGGCGATCCGCTCCGGCAGATGCGCGGCGCTCGAAACCTCTGCGCTGGAGCCGAGAGCCAGCGCCAAGGCCGACACGGCCGCATCGTCGAGCAGACCGCGAATGGCAAGTGTCACCTCGGTCTCGGCCGCGGGCAGCACCTTGAAGGTGACGTCGGTCAGAACGGCCAGCGTGCCCCAGCTTCCGGCCATCAGCTTGGAGAGATCGTAGCCGGTGACGTTCTTGACGACTCGGCCGCCCGACTTGAAGGCCTCGCCGCGGCCGGAAACCGCCGATATGCCGAGGATATGGTCGCGCGCCGCACCGGCCTTGAGCCGACGCGGACCGGACAGGTTCGCCGCCAGCACCCCGCCGATCGTGCCCCTGCCCGGCTCGCCCCCGAGCAGCGCGCGATAGTCCATCGGCTCGAACGCTAGCTGTTGGCCGTTTTCGGCGAGCAGCCTGTCGATCTCGGCGAGAGATGTTCCGGCCCTTGCTGAAAGCACCAGCTCGGCCGGCTCATAGAGCGTGACGCCGGTGAGCTTGGAGAGGTCGAGCGTATGCTCGGTCTGCAGCGGACGGCCGATGTTGCGCTTGGAGCCGTGGCCGAGGATTTCGAGGGAGGTTTCTTCGGCGGCCGCCCATTGGATGGTGGGGAGGATTTCGGCGGATGAGGATGGGGTGAAGGTGGTCATAGGCTGCGTTCCTTCGCGCCCCCCTCTGTCCTGCCGGACATCTCCCCCACTTGGCGGGAGATTGGCAGCTTCTGCGACCGCGCCTTTCTTGCAACTTTGAAGATTGGCGATGGCCGAGATGAAGGCTGATCTCCCCCCTTGTGGGGGAGATGTCCGGCAGGACAGAGGGGGGCGCGACAGAACGCCAACATGCGAAGTTGAGCCCCCATCAAAACCTCGGAATGTCCGGGAACGCCACCTGGCCGCGATGCACGTGCATGCGGCCGAGTTCGGCGCAGCGGCGCAGTTGCGGGAAGACCTTGCCGGGATTGAGCAGATGGTTGGGATCGAAGGCGCATTTGACCCGCATCTGCTGGTCGAGATCGACCTGGTTGAACATTTCCGGCATCAGGTCGCGCTTTTCGACGCCGACGCCATGCTCGCCGGTCAGCACGCCGCCAACCTCGACGCACAGGCGCAGAATGTCGGCGCCGAAATTCTCCGCCTTGTCGAGTTCGCCCGGCACGTTGGCATCGTAAAGGATCAGCGGGTGCAGATTGCCGTCGCCGGCGTGGAAGACATTGGCGACACCCAGCCCGTATTTCTCGGAAAGATCGCGCATGCCGGCGAGCACGCGCGGCAGTTCCTTACGCGGGATAGTGCCGTCCATGCAGTAGTAGTCGGGCGCGATGCGGCCTACCGCCGGGAACGCCGCCTTGCGTCCGGCCCAGAAGCTCAGCCGCTCCTGCTCGGATTGGGAGAGGCGGCAGGTGGTAGAGCCGTTGCGATAGGCGATCGCCTCGACCAAGCCGATCAGGTGATCGACCTCCACGCTCGGCCCGTCGAGCTCGACGATCAGCAGCGCCTCGACGTCGAGCGGATAGCCGGCATGGACGAAATCCTCGGCGGCGTGGATCGCCGGCCGGTCCATCATCTCCATGCCGCCCGGAATGATGCCGGCGCCGATGATGTCGGCGACGCACTGGCCGCCCTGCTCGCTGGTCGGGAAGCCGATCAGCAGCGCGCGCGCCGTCTCGGGCTTCTTCAGGATGCGCACGGTGACTTCAGTGACGACGCCAAGCAAACCTTCCGAGCCGGTCATGACGCCGAGCAGGTCGTAGCCTTCCTGGTCGAGATGGCTGCCGCCGAGGCGCACCACCTCGCCATTCATCAGCACCATCTCGACGCCGAGCACATTGTTGGCGGTAAGGCCGTATTTGAGGCAATGCACGCCGCCGGAGTTCTCCGCGACGTTGCCGCCGATCGAGCAGGCGATCTGGGAGGATGGATCGGGGGCGTAATAGAAGCCCTCCTGCTCGACGGCGGTGGTGATGCCCAGATTGGTGACGCCCGGCTGGGCGATGACGATGCGGTTCGGATAGTCGATCGCAAGGATGCGGTTGAAGCGGCTCATCACCAGAAGCACCGCGTCCTCGAGCGGCAGCGCGCCGCCGGAGAGCGAGGTGCCGGAGCCGCGCGGCACGACGCGGATGTTGCGGTCGTTGCAGTATTTCAGCACCCGCGAGACCTGCGCCACCGTTTCCGGCAGCACCACCACCAGCGGCAGCTGGCGGTAGGCTGTCAGGCCATCGGTCTCGAAGGCGCGCATCTCGTGGGCCGTGTCGACGACGCCTTCGCCGGGCACGATGATGCGCATGTCGGCAACGATCTCGGCGCGGCGGCGCATCGTCTCGGCATCGGGCTTTGGCATGGCAAGGCCGGACATCGGGCAGCCTCATGTCGCGTAACTGGTAAAAATCTTTTACCAGCTATGAGCCTTCGTTGCAAATGCTGCTTTGCTCGAAATGGAGCGGCGAGCGCTGGCCAACGCCGCGCAGCGGCAATCTGCCGCTGGCAGCGCCTCTCCTTGCAGCCAGGGTCGCGCACAAGGTGAACGGAGTGGGATAAGCGTGTGAAGCGGCGCCTTTCTCCCCCATTGAGAGGAGATTGCGTGGCTATTCGCCCGGATGCTTGCCCGGCTCGGAGTGCATGCGGCGCACGCGGCGCACGCCCCACCAGACGAGCAGCACCGCGACCGGCACGCATGCTGCGGTGACGACTTCCGGCGCGAAGGCGTGGCCGAAGGTCGACGCGCCCTTGGCAACGTAGCCGATCAGGCCGACGACGTAGTAGGACACGGCCGCGACGGAAAGGCCTTCCACGGTCTGCTGCAGGCGCAGTTGCAGCCTGGCTCGGTTGTTCATGGAGGCCAGCAGGTCGCGGTTCTGCTTCTCGACCTCGACATCGACCCAGGTACGCAGCAGCGTCGTGGCGCGGGTGAGCTTGCGCGACAAATTGGCCTGGCGCTCCTCGACAGAACGGCAGGTGCGCATGGCCGGCGCCATGCGTCGCTGCAGGAAGCCACCCCAGGTGTCGTAGCCCGGCACGGCCTCCTCCTCCAGTGCCTCCAGCCTCTCGGTGACTATGCCGTCATAAGCGCGGCTCGCGCCGAAGCGGTACAGGCTGGACGCCGCGTCGGCCTCCAGTTCAGCCGCCAGTTCTGTCAGATCAGCCAACAACGTCTGGCTGTCGCGGGTCTCGGCCGCCTTCATTTCCACCGTGGTCAGCGCCAGCCGGTCCTCGATGCGCCGCGCCCGTCCGGAAAGGGTCAGCGCCAAGGGCAGGCCCAACATGGCAAGCGTACGATAGGTCTCGATGTCGATAAGCCGCTGCGACAGCGCCCCCGTGCGGGCAGGAGTCAGACCGCGATCGAGCAGCAGGATGCGGGTCATGCCGTCGCCATCCTGGCGGAAGTCGGTGACAATGGCCGCTGCGCCTCGCTCGACCAGCGAATAGCACAGGCTGGTCGGGTCGAAGCCGGCGATCAGTTTCTCGCTCGCCTGCGTCCATTTGCGGATCTCGAGCCGGATGCCGGAAATCACGGTTCCCGGCGGCGAGAACCCATTGCCGAAGGGTGAATCCTCCTGGCCGCGGCCGTGCTCGGCAAGCGGCCCTTCCCACAGATAAGTCGAGAATTCCGTATGCCGCTCCCAGCGCAGCGTGCCTTTGCCCCACTTCATCGCGTGATGACGGGCATGCCGCTCGGGCGCGGCGATACCGAGGCGCCGCGACAATTCCGACAGCACGGCATGGTCGACGCCGGAGCCGCCCTCGGTCATGAAGGAAAGCTGGATCAGCACACGCGGCTTCTCGACCAGCGGATGCGGGCGGGCATGGACCTCGCCCAGCGCGCCGGGCCGGCCCTCATGGGCCGGAAAGCCCATGACGCTGCCCTGCGCGCGCGGCTGGAACTGGAGATTGGACGTCTCGTCCGACACGGCTGGTCCCCCTGGTTTCGACCGTTCGTGCAACCCGGCCCTCATGGGGCAATCGGTGTGACACGTAAACAGCAAATTTTTGGCAGACCTCGATGAAAGGCGCTCAACGGAAGCCGACCGGCCTGGGGGAATTGGATAAATAATTTGACCAGTTGACGACAGACGCTTTAACCTGGGCGCCATCCATTCCGTTCCCCAGGCGCCTTTCGTTGAGCGACATCTTCTCCCGGATCGAGCATTCGCGCACCGCCGACGAGGTGGTGCAGCAGATCGAGAGCCTGATACTCGAGGGCGTGCTGCGCACGGGTGACCGGCTGCCGGGCGAACGCGAGTTGGCGCGCCAGTTCGACGTGTCGCGACCGATCCTGCGCGATGCGCTGAAGGCTCTCGAAGCGCGCGGCCTGCTGACGACGCGGCCGGGCGGCGGCACCCATGTCGCCGATGTCATCGGCCAGCTTTTCACCAAGCCGGTGACCGACCTGATCTCCACGCACCGCAAGGCGGTGACCGACTATCTGGAGTACCGGCGCGAGATCGAGGGCGTCGCGGCCGAGTACGCGGCACGTCGCGCCACACCTGAGGATCTCGCCCTGCTCGACCGCATCATGGCGCGCATGGACGAGGCGCACCGCACCGGCGACTTCGACGACGAGGCGGAAATCGACGTCGAGTTCCATCATGCGGTGTGCGAATGCGCGCACAACATCATCCTGCTGCATACACTGCGTTCCTGCTACCGGCTGCTGTCCGAGGGCGTGTTCCAGAACCGTCTTCTGGTTTTCACCGTGCCCGGCGCGCGCGAGGCGCTGCTTCAGCAGCACCGCGCGATCCATGCCGCGATCAAATCCGCAGACCCTATCGCGGCGCGCAGGGCGGCAATGGACCACATCACCTATGTCGAGCGCTCGATGGCGGAAGCGGAACGCAGCGGCGACTGGCAGCGCGTGTCTCGGTTGAGGCTCAGGCAGCGCTCGGAACCCGGCGACGTCGAACCCACAGGCAAACCCACCTAAGCACCGATCAAGCGGGGACAATCATGAGCGACATCCTGACCATCGCCGACCTGAAGGACCTCGCGCGCCGCCGCGTGCCGAAGATGTTCTTCGACTATGCCGATTCCGGCGCCTGGACCGAGAGCACCTACCGCGCCAACGAGGAGGATTTCGGCAAGATCAAGTTCCGCCAGCGCGTGCTGGTCGACATGAGCAACCGCTCGCTGGAAACGACCATGATCGGCCAGAAGGTGGCGATGCCGGTGGCCCTGGCGCCGACCGGGCTGACCGGCATGCAGCATGCCGACGGCGAGATGCTGGCGGCGCAGGCCGCCGAAGAGTTCGGCGTGCCGTTCACGCTGTCGACGATGAGCATCTGCTCGATCGAGGACGTCGCCTCGGCCACGAAGAAGCCGTTCTGGTTCCAGCTCTATGTGCTGCGCGACAAGGATTTCGTGCTCAACCTGATCGACCGGGCGAAAGCGGCGAAATGCTCGGCGCTGGTGCTGACGCTCGACTTGCAGATCCTCGGCCAGCGCCACAAGGACGTGCGCAACGGGCTGACGGCGCCGCCGCGCATGACATTGACGAACATCATCGACATGGCCATTCGCCCGCGCTGGTGCCTGGGCATGGCCGGCACCCAGCGTCGCACTTTCCGCAACATCGTCGGACACGCCAAGGGCGTCGGCGACGTCGCCTCGCTGTCGTCCTGGACAACCGAGCAGTTCGATCCGCAGCTGTCCTGGAAGGATGTCGCATGGATCAAGGAGCGCTGGGGCGGCAAGCTCATCCTGAAGGGCATTCTCGACAAAGAGGACGCGCTGATGGCGGCCAAGACCGGAGCCGACGCGATCATCGTCTCGAACCATGGTGGGCGCCAGCTCGACGGCGCTCCTTCGTCGATCTCGGTGCTGGAAGAAATCGCCGACGCGGTCGGCGACCAAATCGAAGTGCATATGGACGGCGGCATCCGCTCGGGCCAGAACGTGCTCAAGGCGCTCTGCCTCGGGGCCAAGGGCACCTATATCGGACGGCCCTTCCTCTATGGGCTCGGCGCCATGGGCAAGGCGGGCGTTACCCAGGCGCTCGAAATCATCCGCAAGGAGATGGACGTGACGCTGGCGCTGTGCGGAAAGCGCCTGGTAACGGACATGGGCAAGGATCAGCTTCGTCGCTGAGGCGTGGCTCTGTGTCAAACGGCGTTGAAGATCGACCCCTTATGGACGCAACGCGATAACCGGCCGAGACTCAGGTGTTCCCGAAAGTCGGGTGGGAAGATTGGTCATGTTTGGGCCCCTCGTGTCTCACCACGCGAGGAGGCAAGAGATGTGCCGGTATCACCTGCTCCCGACCCACTGCCGGATCTCGTCAGCCAATTGCTCGAGAACGCCCATCGTCCCGGCGGGGAGCGGGTCCGGAAACCGTTGCTCGGGATACGCGAGCGTTCCCCCCAGATGGACCGGCTGGACGCAGGGCATCTCGTGCTGTTCGAAAAACCTGATCATGTTGTCCGCGCATAGGCGCACACTCGGATCGTCCGCGGGATCGGTGGCGCCGTTGACGATGACCGCTCCGAGTTTTCCTTTGAGCTGTTGTCCGTCGCGCCACAGGGGATCCGATCTGTCGAGCAAGACGACGCCCAGCGCCGGCGGCATTCCGAAGCAGGTTGGAGTAGCCATCAGAATCACGTCCGACTCTTTCATGAGTGACAGAACACGATCGATCCCGTCGCCGTGGTGTCCGAACCTTTGATAACACTGCTCGCACCCGAGACAGTCGATACGCTCATCGGCCAGACGCACCTGTTCCACGACCTTCACCCGCCGATCTGTCTCGAGCGAGCGAAGAACCTCGCCGAGCATCCGGGCTGAGTTACTTGACGCGCGTGGGCTGCAGTCTATTCCAATGATGGTCGTCGCTTTGTCCATATGAGGATCCCTAGTCAGGCGTGACAGCTCGATACCGAGTGGCACGGGGCGAAGTTTTGAGTATCCCCACCGATGGCTTCAAAGTCGACGATACTCGCTCTTTACCTTTGAATTTTCCGGATCACAATATTGACCCCTAAGGTCGGTGAGCAGATAGCCAAGTTCATCGAGCACGACGAAGTCTTTGCGCCCGAGATAATTGGCCCTTTGCCTCGTTCGATGCAAGGATGCCATCAAGAGCACCCTGCCACGGACCAATCCTGGGCCGCGGCTGCCGCTCCTCCGGGGGTCAATATTGGAGCCGATAACCCCTCTCACGGGATCAAACTTGCACGCCGAAACACATGGCTTTGAAGTGGCTTCAGGCGTCGAGGTTCAGGTTTTTGCGCATGTCGCCCAAACCGCTGCGCAGTTTTGAGCGACCTGCGCTAGGAGTTGTTCACCCGTTGGGTCTAGCTTCGCCGCGAGGATGAAACACGAAGACGAGCCTTGACTGAGAGCGGCATACATTATCTCGACGCGCGCGGGCCGGAAGGCATGCGGCTCTATGCCATCGGCGACGTGCACGGCCGCCATGACCTGCTCGCCGCCATGCACCGCCGGATCGAAAGCGAACTGCAACATGCGCCGCCGAGCGACTGGCGCATCATCCATCTCGGCGACTACACCGACAGAGGCCTTCACTCCAAGGAGGTCATCGACTTCCTGATCGAGGCGCGGAGACGCGATACGCGCAATCTGATGCTTGCCGGCAACCACGACATCGGCTTCCTCGAGTTTCTGGACCGACCCGATCCGGATGGTCTGTTCATGCGCAATGGCGGCGTCCAGACGGCAGCTTCCTATGGCGTGAAGCTTTCGGCAGGCGGCGGCTGGTTTGGAAGGTCGGATGAGACATTGCTGCACGGGCATGCGGCACTGGTGGGCGCGGTGCCGCCAAGCCATGTCGAGTTCCTGAAGTCCCTGCCCTTTTCAGCGACCTTCGGCGACTTCTTCTTCTGCCATGCCGGCATCCGGCCGGGCGTGCCGCTCGAAAGCCAGAGCAGCGACGACCTGATCTGGATCCGCGACGCGTTCCATGATCATCCCGGGCTTTTCCCCAAGGTCATCGTGCACGGACACACGCCCGTGCCGGAAGCCGAGGTGATGGCCAACCGCGTCAATGTCGATACGCTTGCCTGGCAGTCGGGAAGGCTCAGCGCGCTCGCCATTGACGGCGCGGAAAAGCGTATCCTGACAGTGGAGGGAAAGGCGTTCTAGCGAAGCGCGGCGGTGACGCCGTAGCCGTCGACGGCCTGATGATTGTTGGCCGCGTCGGCAGAATAAATGCCGAGGCCGCATACGACGATGGCAGACAGCATGACAAAGGACAAAAGCGCTGCTTTCACGGACGTCATCTCTGGTTGAGCTTTCTGCATCTGTGCACGAGGCGGTTACCAATGCGTTGAAACGATAAAATGCGTCTCAATGTTTCGACGATTTCGCGCTTCTAAGCAGCTTCTGTATCGCCGGTGTGTCGCGCGGATCACACAAGAGGTTCATCGCGGATGCACGCTCGATACAGAGCGCGCGCCTTCTAGGATGAGGCGCGAGCACAAGCCAAGGATGAAGCGGGTTTTCCCCAGGCAGAACCGGCGCCGCGTGCCAATTATGTCACGCCTGCCCGGAGCACGGGCGATATTCAGATGGTCGCCACCCAGGCGCGGGCAATAGCCATTCCGGCGGCGTCGGCGCCCGGTCCGCTGCGGGCTATTTCGTCGTCCAGCCGCTCGTTCCAGTCAGGATTGCGCTCGGCAATGATCGATGCAAAGGACGCGCTCCAGTCCCGCACCATTGGGCTGTCCGCCTCGAAGTGGAACTGGAATCCGTAGACGGCGCGGCCGAGGCGAAAAGCCTGGTTTTCGGCGACATCGTTGCCGGCGAGCCTTATGGCGTTTTCGGGCAGGTCGAACGTGTCGTCATGCCACTGGAAGATCGGGAATTTTTGCGGCAAGGCGCCAAGCACCGGATCGGATATGGCTTCCGCGGTCAGCGACACGCCGCGCCATCCGAATTCATTTGCGCCGCCGATGCGGTTCTCGGCACCGAAGGCGCGGGCCACGAGCTGGCCGCCAAGACAGATACCAAGCACCGATCGGTCCTTACCGGCGAAATCGCGCGTCAGTTCGAGCAGGGCCGGAAAGTAAGGGTAGTCGGCATCGGCCAGGGCATTCTGGCCGCCGCCCAGCACCACCATGGCATGATGCCCGTCCGCGTCCTGCGGAAGGGGATCGCCCTGGTAGGGACGGCGCAGGTCGATGTCGGCGCCCGCCTCCGTAAGCGCGGCGCCAAGCTGGCCGAGCCCGGTATTGTCGTAGTTCTGGACCACCAGCACGCGCATGGGAAATCCTGCTGACATGAAATGCTGGGGCGAGCGATATCATGCCGCCAGCATTTCAGCCAAGATGCGTGCCGGGGAGAAGCCTATGCCACTGCAGAACCGGGTCGATCCGTTCGGCGCCATCCATGCCGTGCCCGAGCGCGGCCTGTTCATGGGCAATCGCGGCATCATTCATGATCCGGAAACGAAGACGCTTCTCAAGAAGCGCTGGGCCTTGCAGGCCTGGATCATCTGCGCTTGCAAGTTCCGCAACGTTCGGCGCGAGCCCATGGGCCGCAACAGGCCCGGCGGCAAAGCCGGCTGGACCGAGCTGTTCTTCCTCGACGAGGTGACGGCTTTGGCCGCCGGCCATCGGCCCTGCTTCTTCTGCCGACGCGAGGAGGCAAGCGATTTCGTGCGGCGCTTCGGCGAAGCTTTCGGCATCGCCGAACCGCGTGCACCAATGCTCGACAGGCGCTTGCACACGGAACGGCCGGCATCCGGTGGTCGGCCGCCTGTCGTTTCCGTGCAGGAACTGTGCGGGCTTCCTGACGGGGCGATCGTGGCAGACGGCAACACCGCCTATGCGCTGCGCGCCGGCAAAGCCCTCGAGTGGTCGTTCGCCGGCTATGTCGCTCGCATGGCGTTCAACGGCCTTGCCGGCAGGCCACTGCGGCTGCTTACGCCTGCCACGACCGTTTCGGTGTTGCGGCAAGGCTACGCGCCGGTCTGGCATCCATCCGCCGACCCTTGACGATCCCCTCCGCCTCGCCCATTCCTCCGCCATGCGTGCCAACTACAAGATGCAGCGGCTGTTCGTGCCGGACGACCTCGAAGCGGGCTTCGAGTTCGACGCCGGACAGCAGCAAAGCCACTACCTCGCGCATGTGCTGCGGCTCGGCGAAGGCGCGGAACTTCTGCTGTTCAACGGCCGCGACGGCGAATGGTCGGCGGCGATCGCGGGCAAATCCAAGAAGGCCGTCCGGCTGAAGGTGCTGGAGCGGCAACGGTCGCAGCCGCCGCTGCCCGACCTTGTCTACTGCTTTGCACCCCTGAAACAAGGCCGGCTCGACTATTTGGTGCAGAAGGCAGTCGAGATGGGCGCCGGCGTGTTGCAGCCGGTCATCACCCAGCATACGCAAGTGGCCAAGCCCGGCATCGAGCGGCTGCGCGCCAATGTCGTCGAGGCGGCCGAGCAGTGCGGGATCCTGGCGGTGCCGGAGGTGCGCGAGGCGGAAAAGCTGGAGCGGCTGCTTGGCGGCTGGGACAGGGAGCGCCGGCTGATCTTCTGCGACGAGGACGCCTCGACCAACAATCCGCTGCCGGGCCTCCGGGCCGTCAAGGAGAAGAAACTCGCGCTGCTGGTCGGACCGGAGGGCGGTTTTTCCGAGGACGAGCGCAGGATGCTGAGGGCACTGCCCTTCGTCTCCGCCATTCCGCTCGGGCCGCGCATCCTGCGCGCCGACACGGCCGCGGTGGCGGCACTTGCGGTGATGCAGGCCACAGTCGGCGACTGGTGATCAAATCCCGTTGAGGCTTGGCTCAGGATTTTTTGCTTGATCGGCTGCTGCCATTTCGTCCATCTAGCGCCCGGCGGCGTGCTAGCCGCTGCGGAGGGCTTTCCATGGCGCGCGATACAACCGATTTCCGGCCCATCGAAGGGGTCGACGAGCTCGTCGCCTATCTGGCGGCCGGCAACAAGCCGCGCGAGCAATGGCGGATCGGCACCGAGCACGAGAAGTTCCCCTTCTATGTCGACGGCAACGCGCCGGTGCCCTATGGCGGCGAGCGCGGAATCCGCGCCATCCTCGAAGGCATGCAGGAAAAGCTCGGCTGGGACCCGATCATCGATGATGGCCGCATCATCGGCCTGGTCGAGCCGACCGGCCAGGGTGCGATCTCGCTGGAGCCAGGCGGGCAGTTCGAACTGTCCGGCGCGCCGCTGGAGTCCATCCATCAGACCTGCCGCGAAGGCAATGCGCATCTGGCACAGGTGCGCGAGATCGCCGAGCCGCTTGGTATTCGCTTCCTCGGCCTCGGCGGCAGCCCGAAATGGTCGCTCCCCGAGACGCCGCAGATGCCGAAGTCGCGCTACGAGATCATGACGCGCTACATGCCGAAGGTCGGCACCAAGGGCCTCGACATGATGTACCGCACCTGCACCATCCAGGTTAACCTCGACTTCGAAAGCGAAGCCGACATGCGCCGCAAGATGCAGGTCTCGCTGAAGCTGCAGCCCTTGTCGACGGCGCTGTTCGCCAACTCGCCCTTCACCGAGAGCCGGCCGAACGGGCTGCAGAGCTGGCGCGGCGACATCTGGCGCGATACCGACAACCAGCGCTCGGGCATGCTCGAATTCTGCTTTTCGCCCGACTTCGGCTTCGCCGACTATGTCGAATGGGCGCTCGACGTGCCGATGTATTTCGTCATCCGCGACGGGCGCTATCACGACATGACGCGCTACACCTTCCGCCAGTTCATGACCGGAGCCGCGCGCGGCCAGGTGCCCGACGGGCTGCCGACAATGGGCGACTGGGCGAACCATCTGTCGACGCTGTTCCCCGACGTGCGGCTGAAGCGTTTCCTCGAAATGCGCGGCGCCGACGGCGGTCCCTGGCGGCGCATCTGCGCCCTGCCCGCCTTCTGGGTCGGGCTGCTCTACGACGAGCAGGCGCTGGACGCCGCCGAGGCGCTGACCTCGAGCTGGACCTATCAGGAGGCTCTGGCGATGCGCAACGCGGTGCCGGAGCAAGGCATCCTGGCGCCGTTCCGCAACACCACCTTGCGCGAAGTCGCGCGCGACGTGCTGGCGATCTCACGCACGGGGCTGAAGAACCGCGCCCGCAAGAACCGCGACGGCTATGACGAGACCTCGTTCCTCAACACGCTCGACGAGGTCGTGGCGCGCGGCACCACCAGCGCCGAGGAGATGCTGTCGGCCTACCATACGCGCTGGGGCGGTTCGATCGAGCCGGTGTTCATGGAATATGCCTATTGACCGGCTTAGGTTTCGCGCCGCTTCGGTCGAAGACGCAGAGGAGAGCGTTGCGTCAGAAGCGTGACCCCTTCTGAAAATCGATTCCGATTTTCAGGGTCATGCGCTAGGCTCTCCGCGACCACATTGCGGAGGAGAGCCAATGCCGTCCCTGTTCGACATCTTTACGCAAGCGCAGAACGGCGCCGGCATGCAGGCTATGGCCCAGCAGTTCGGGCTTTCCATGCAACAGACCCAGGCGGCGGTTGAGGCGTTGCTGCCGGCGTTCTCGCAAGGGCTTCGGCGCAACACCGCGGACCCATACGGCCTCGGCGCCTTCATGAGCGCAATGGCGAGCGGCCAGCACGCCAAATATTTCGAAGACGCAACGAGGGCCTTTTCGCCGCAGGGCATCAATGAGGGCAACGGCATTCTTGGCCATCTGTTCGGCTCGAAGGAGTTGTCGCGCGCCATCGCTGCCCAAGCCGCACAGGCGACCGGACTCAGCCAGCAGATCCTGCAGCAGATGCTGCCGGCGATGGCCTCCATGATGATGGGCGGGCTGTTCAAGCAGACCAACAATCAGATGCAGGCCAGCGGATTTGGCGGCAGCGGCAATCCGCTCGGCGAAATCGTCGAACAGATGATGCGACAGGCAGGTGGCGGCGTGCAGCGCCAGTCGCCGCAACCGGCCCCCAACCCTTACGGCGACAACCCATTTGGAAAGCTGCTGCAGGACATGTTCGGGGGCGGCGCGCAGCAATCGCAAAGTCAGCCGCAGCAAGCACCCAACCCCTATGGCGGCAACCCGTTCGGCAAGGTGCTGCAGGATATGTTCGGCGGCGGTTCGCAGCCGCAAGGCCAGTCCCAACAGACGCAGAGCCCCTATGGCGACAATCCGTTCGGCAAGATGTTCGAGGAGATGCTGCGCCAAGGCGGCAGCTTCGGCATGCCCGGCGCGCAGCCGGCGCCGCAGCCCGAGGCATCACAGCCGAAAACAAACCCGAGCGGCCGGCCGCGAAACCCGTTCGACGATATTTTTGGCCAAATGTTCGAGGCCGGCGCACAGCAGCGCGACGAGTATCAGAAGGGCATGGAGAGCATTTTCGACCAGTTCAAGCGCGGCATGGACCGGCGCTAGGGGCGGCTCACCCTCCAATAAAAAATGCCCGGTCCGCAAGGGACCGGGCAATGTGCAGGCGGGCCGGCGGGGAACCGGCAGGGAGTGTGGGAGCCTGCAGAAGCTTGGTCGCGCCGGCCCTCGATAAAGTTCAGCGCGACCGGCAAAACGAACTCCGGCCTGTTCAGGCGACCCTGCGGGCGAGATCCTCGACCGTGTCGGCGCGGTCGCTGGCGATGGCGCGCAGCTTTGCCGTCGGATCGCGGCCGAAAGGCACGTCGATGGCGACGTGGAGGTCGGCGCGTGTCAGGCCGATATCGGCAAGCTCGGCATCCGTCATCTCGCCAAGGCGATAGAAGGCGCGGCGATTTTTCCAGGCTCGATACACGTCGGCAACCGCATTGAGCACGCGCGTCGCAACGGCCGGACGCGTGGTGATGCGCGAGGTCTGGGAAGCGAATTCGATCGTGGTCATGTCAGTCTCCTTCGGAGTCGAGCGACGAAACCGTTCAACCGGCGCCTGGGAGAAAGCGCCGTTCCGGTCTCGATACACATGATGTCATGTGGACAGTCGCAATTTGCCATCACCGGATTGATTAATCCAACGAATGTTTTTAATCTGTAGCATCAACATCAATGATGGATTGGACCGATGAAAGCGCCGCTCGATCTCGATCAGTTGCAGACCTTCATCTCGATCGCCGACACCGGCAGCTTCACCCGCGCGGCGGAGGAAGTGCACCGGACGCAGTCGGCGGTGTCGATGCAGATGCGCCGGCTTGAGGAGCGGATCGGCAAGCCGCTGTTCGAAAAGGACGGCCGCACCAACAAGCTGACCGAGGAAGGCGACAGGCTGCTTTCCTATGCCAGGCGGCTGATCTATCTCAACCGCGAGACGCTCGCCGCCTTCGACGACCAGCGGCTCGAAGGCACGATCCGCATCGGCACGCCGGACGACTATGCCGACCGTTTCCTGCCGGAGATCATGGCGCGCTTCTCGCGCTCCAATCCGCGCGTGGAACTGACCGTCGTCTGCGAACCGACGCCGGGGCTGGTCGAGCACATCAAGCGCGGCAATCTCGATCTCGCGCTGGTGACGCACAACGATACGCGCGGCCAGTCGGAAGTGGTCCGGCGCGAGCCGCTTTTGTGGGTCACCTCGGCCAATCATGCCACGCATGAGCAGGAGATCCTGCCGATGGCGTTCGGCCGGCCGAACTGCATCTGGCGGCGGGCGGCGGTCGACGTGCTCGATCGGCAGAATCGCGAGTACCGCGTGCTGTTCTCCAGCTTCTCGGCCACAGTCATCACGGCGGCCGTGCTTTCCGGCCTCGCAATCTCGGTGCTGCCGGAATGCGCGCTGCGGCCGGGCATGCGCGTGCTTGGTGAAGCCGACGGCTTCGGTGCCCTGCCCGACTGCCGCATCGGCCTCATGCGCGGGCAGACCTCGCAGCCCGAGATCGTCGACGCGCTCGCCCGCCACATTGCGGAAAGCCTCGACAACATTTCGGTGCCGCTGGGCGAGGAGGCGGGAAGCTTCGACTTCGCCGCGCTCGCCTTTGCCAGGATGAAGCGGACAAAATCGAGCCAGATCCTGCCTGGCTGGTGAGCGATCAGGCGCGGGCAGCCGTCCAATCAGGAGCACCACCGGACGACAGGGCGGGCAGCGCCAGCAACTGGCCGGGCTCCAGGGGCGGCGAGAGCAGGAAGCCCTGCAACTGGTGGCAGCCCATGCCGACGAGCAGCGTTCTCTGCGCGTCGGTTTCGACCCCCTCGGCGGTGACGTCCACGTTCAATGCCAGTGCAAGCTCGATCAGCGCCTTGACGATGGCCGTCGCCTTATCGTCCTCGTCGAGAAGGCGGATGAAGGACCGGTCGATCTTCAGCTTGTCGATGGCGTGGCGGCGCAGATGGCTGAGCGACGAATAGCCGGTGCCGAAATCGTCGAGCACGACGCCCACGCCCGAACCGCGAAGATCGGCGAGAACCGATCTGACGGTGTCGTTGTTTTCGAGTAGCACGTTCTCGGTGATTTCGAGCTGCAGGCGGGATGGGTCCAAGCCCGTTTCCGCGAGAATCGATGCGACCTGTTCGGCGAAGCCGACGTCGCGCAACTGCATCGGCGAGACGTTGACGGCCACCCAGGGCAGCTTGGTGCCCGCGACGAAGCGGCAGGCCTCCAACAGCGCCCATTTGCCCAGTTCACCGATCAGTCCGCGCTCCTCGGCAATGGCTATGAACTGGGCCGCAGGCAGCGCGCCATGCACCTCGTGGCCCCAGCGGACAAGGGCTTCCGCGCCGAGTATCGTGCGGCCGTCAGCCGCGAAGACGGGCTGATAGGCGAGCTTTATACCGCCTGCCCCGGTGAGTGCCTTGCGCAGCTCGGCTTCGACCTTGCGCTTGCGCAGCAGGAGGTCGTCCATATCGCCGGCAAATATCTGATAGCGCCCGCGCCCGTTCTTCTTGGCTTCGTAGAGCGCGATATCGGCCTTGCGCAGGAGATCGTCGGCGTCGGTCTCCGGGCCCGAAGACAGCGCGATGCCGATGCTGGCCCCGACGAAGACCTGGTCGTCGACGAGCTTGAACGGCTCGCACAGCTTCTGCAGCAGCCGCTCTGCAACATCCTCGGCGCTTCTGACATCCCGGACATCGAGCAGGATGATGGCGAATTCGTCGCCGCCCAGCCGCGCCACGGTGTCGATCTCGCGGATCGTCTGTCTGAGCCGCGCCGCGGTCTGGCGGACCAACTCGTCGCCGGCGGGATGCCCAAACGTGTCGTTGACATGCTTGAAACGGTCGAGGTCGAGGTAGAGCAGTGCCACCCTCGCCGCGTCGTGGCTCGCAAACAGCAGCGTACGCCGCAAACGGTCGTCGAAGAGCGCCCGGTTGGGCAGGCCGGTGAGCGTGTCGTGGAAGGCGAGATACTGCGCGCGATCCTGGCTGGTCTGCAATGC
Source organism: Mesorhizobium sp. M3A.F.Ca.ET.080.04.2.1 (assembly GCF_003952525.1). Taxonomy (NCBI): domain Bacteria; kingdom Pseudomonadati; phylum Pseudomonadota; class Alphaproteobacteria; order Hyphomicrobiales; family Phyllobacteriaceae; genus Mesorhizobium; species Mesorhizobium sp. M3A.F.Ca.ET.080.04.2.1. The sequence continues at coordinate 2,334,100 of NZ_CP034451.1, forward strand.
CGAAGACGCACGACGCAGGCGGCGCAGCAGGAACGCCAGAACGCCCACCCCGACAAGTAGGGCAATCAGCAAGGCCGGCCCCATCTTGCGCACGAGGGTGAGGCCGGGCCGCTCCTGGTCCCAGCCGAGATAGCCAAGGATGATGCCGCGGCTGTCCACCAGCGGCACCGCGGCGCTGCCGACCGGCTGCGAGAGCGACAGAAGATGGGCGCCGTCGAGCAGGTACTTGTCGGCGATCCTGGCGATAACGGCGTCGTTTATGAACTCGACGGACACATGCAGATATTCGCTGCCGGGCTCCTGGGTCACCCGGTCGCTGCTCGGAACCAGCGGCATGACGCTCAATATCGCAGGCTTTCCGCCGAGCGAGACCAGATCCCCGGCGACCAGCTTGGCAGGCCCAGCAGAGGCCTCCTGCTTCGGCGGCTCGGCGATCATGGCCCGCAGCTTTTGGATCGTCGGCTGCAGTTCGGGCTCGTCCTCGCCATAAACGGCCGGGGCGAGCACCTTGCCGTCGCGCATGGCGTGCACCGGATGGTTCGCGGCGTCGAGTATGTAGATCCGGTTGTGACCATAATAGGTGTACATCCAGACGCTGAGATTTTCCTCGATCCAGGGCTCGTTGCCGGCTTTCACGTTGGTGACGGAGTCGTCCCAGACGGTCACGCTTTCCTGCTCGCGCTGGACAGCCGCGATTTGGTCCTTCAGACTATTGGCGATCGGTATCTTCTGCCGTTCGAGCGAGACGTGATCGGCCTGTGCGGTCGCATAGATGCCAAATCCGACGACCATGGCCAGCGCAAAGGCAGCCAGTGCCAGCACGGTCAACGTCACTTGACGCGTCAAGGGGCTGCTGTTGGGGCCTTCGTTCATGCGTCCTGGCGATTCTCCTGCCGCGAGTGAAACCAAATCAGGCTTAAGATCGCGTTATAATATTAGCGAGGATTGGGCGCCGGGATGGATCGGCGCCTTGACTGGGGCCGATATCCGCTCCCCAATCCAAGCATGAGTGAAGCCGCTCCCGAATCACGCAGCAACGCCACCGAATACACAGTGAGCGAGATTTCCGGCGCCCTGAAGCGCACGGTCGAAGACGCTTTCGGCAATGTGAGGGTGCGCGGCGAAATCTCCGGCTATCGCGGTCCGCATTCCTCCGGCCATGCCTATTTCGCGCTGAAGGACGACCGCGCGCGGATCGAGGCCGTGGTGTGGAAGACCACGATGAGCCGGCTGAAATTCCGTCCCGAGGAAGGGATGGAGGTGATCGCCAGCGGCAGGCTGACGACCTATCCGGGCAAATCCAACTACCAGATCGTCATCGACAATCTGGAGCCGGCGGGCGCCGGGGCGCTGATGGCGCTGCTGGAAGAACGCAAGCGCCGCCTGCAAGCGGAAGGCCTGTTCGAGGCCGGGCGCAAGCGGCGGCTACCGTTCATGCCGTGCGTGATCGGCGTCGTCACTTCGCCGACCGGGTCGGTGATCCGCGACATCCTCCACCGCATCAGGGACCGGTTTCCGCTCGCTGTGCTGGTGTGGCCGGTGAGGGTCCAGGGCGAGACGACGGCCAGGGAAGTGACGGCCGCCGTCAACGGTTTCAATGCCCTTGCTTGGGAGGGCCCCATCCGCCAGCCCGATCTTCTGATCGTGGCGCGCGGCGGCGGCAGCCTCGAGGACCTCTGGGGCTTCAATGACGAGGGGCTGGCGCGCACGATCGCGGCCTCGCGCATTCCCGTGATCTCGGCCGTCGGCCACGAGACCGACTGGACGCTGATCGACTTTGTCGCCGACATGCGGGCGCCGACGCCGACGGGCGCGGCCGAGATCGCGGTCCCGGTCAAGGCCGAACTGGAGGCGATGCTCGCGGGCCTCAGCGCACGGCTCAATGCCTGCACCTCGCGGCATCTGGAGCGCAAGCGCCAGGCGGTGCGCGCGGCTGCGCGAGCGCTGCCGTCGCCCGACCAGTTGCTGGCCCTGCCGCGCCGCCGCTTCGACGAGGCGACCAGCCGACTCGGCCGGGCGCTGATGGTGAATATCGAGCGCAAACGCGCAAGGCTGGAGCAGCAGAGACTGACGCCAGCGACGCTGTCGCGCCGCATCAACGAGGCGCGCACGCTCACAGGCCGCGATATTGCCCGCGCGCGGGCGGCCTTCTTCGCCATCGTGCGCGAAAGGCGGGCGCGGTTCAAACGCACTGCGGCAAGATTGTCGCCGGCGCCGATCGCAAGGCGGCAGAAGGCACAGGCCGAGATGTTGGCCGGGCTGGCGCGCCGCCAGGACCAGGCGCTGGCGCGACGGCTCGACCGGCTGCGCGCGGCGCTGACGCAGGCCGACCGGCTGCTCGCGACGCTGTCGCACAAGGCGGTGCTGGCGCGTGGCTTCGCGCTGGTGAAGGACGCGGAGGGGGCGGTGATCAAGCGGGCGGCGGACCTTGCCCCCGGCTCGGCGCTGCAGATCGAATTCGCCGACGGCAACGCCGAAGCCATCGCCACCAGCGGCGGCGCGCGCCCGAAGATGGCCGCCAAGTCGCCGGTCAGGACCAAGGAGCCGGGCAAGCAGGGCTCGCTGTTCTGAGGATGGCATGATCGGCCACGACCCGCATCGCAGCACACCAACCGGCAAGCCAAGGCTGCGCTCGTTCGGCGTGACGCTCGACGGCAGGCCAGGCCGCTTCAACGCCATCACGGACGTGCCGGGCGTAACGGTCGGCTACACCACGCTGATTGCCGGCGACGGCCCGCTGCAGGTCGGCGCGGGCCCGGTGCGCACCGGCGTGACGGCGATCCTGCCGCGGCCCCGCCAAGCGCTGGCCACGCCGGTCTTCGCCGGCGTCTTCAGCCAGAACGGCAATGGCGAGCTGACGGGATCGCACCTCATCGAGGAGACCGGCGCCTTCAACCTGCCGGTCACCATCACCAACACCCATTCCTGCGGCCTCACGCGCGACGGCACGCTGCGCTGGATGAGCCGAGTGCTGCCCGAGGCGCTCGACAGCGCCTGGGGCCTGCCGGTGGCGGCGGAGACCTATGACGGCTTCCTCAACGACATCAACGGCCACCATGTGAGCTTCGGCCATGTCGCCTCGGCCCTCGACAGCGCAACGGGTGGCGCCATCGAGGAAGGCAGCGTCGGCGGCGGTACCGGCATGATCTCGTTCGGCTTCAAGGCCGGCTCCGGCACTGCCTCGCGCATCGTCGAATGGCACAGCTCCAGCTACACGCTCGGCGTGTTCGTCCAGGCGAATTTCGGCAGGCGCAGCAATCTGACCATCCGCGGCCGGCGCGTCGGACCGCAACTGGTCGAGCCAGCGCTCCGCGAAAGCACGCCGCGCGCCGAAAAGGGCTCGATCATCGCCATCGTCGCCACGGACGCTCCGTTCCTGCCGCATCAGATGAAGCGGCTCGCCAGGCGGGTGCCGCTCGGCATCGCTATCACAGGCGGCTATGGCTATCACAGCTCGGGCGATATCTTTCTCGCTTTCTCGACCGCCAATCCCGGGGCCGCGCTGGCGCCATCAGGGCGGATGGCACATGCGGATTTCATCCCGGACGTCGACATCGATCCGTTCTTCGACGCGGTGGTGCAGGGCGTGGAGGAAGCCATCCTCAATGCGCTGGTCGCCAACGAGGACATGACCGGGCGCGACGGCAATTTCGTGCCGGCGCTGCCCAGGACGTGGCTGAAGGAGAAATTCGGCTAAGCCTCGCGCTCAGCCCAGGTGGGACGTGCCCGGGAGCGGCGGCTCAATCGGACGGCTTGTCCGACTCCGTCTCGTGCGCGTTCTCTTCCGCGGCTTCCTCGAGCCGGGAAGCAATCAGTTCCTGGATGTCCCCGACTTCTTCCTGGATGTCTTCCAGAAGGATGCCTTCCTCGGCGGCCTTGGCGCAGCATTCCTTGGCCAGGGTCTCGGCCTGCTTCTCGATCTTGGCTGGCGAAGGCTGGCAATGGACCTTTTCGCCAATCCACCCCCGCAGGAATTCGATCGCGTGTTCACTCATACTTTGCTTATTCCCTAGCGGCTATGCCGGTTGGTCAACATAAACATCAGCATCCCGCCCGAGAATGCATACCCCATTCGAACCGAGTCGGGCCCGGAGGGCAAGGCATCCTGCCCCAGGTCCACAGAGCGGAAAATATGGGAAATTGAAGAGGCACGTTCAGTCATCGACACCGTTGGCTGGGTTGCGCTTCGCGCTATGCCTTTGTTTCTTCTTGCCTTTTCGTCGGCACCAAGACCGACATTCATCACCATGCGCGAACGTTTCGCGGCCCGCCAACCCCGCTGTGCCGCCCGGAAGCCGCCGCTATATAGTGATATCCTCACGCAATGTCGACTCTCCCCTTCTGCTACCTTTTGTTCATTCGGTTCGGCAGCCTCGGCATGCACCGCCACAGTCCTTTCGATCGACCCTTGAAGGGGCATCGCGGTGAACGACTCCGGCGGCGTGTACGTCCGTGCCTGATGCATCTCGCGCAAACAATTTCAGACGCGGGGAAGAGACTCCGAGGCCAAATGCCATCAGGTCGGCTCATGTCCCCAAAAGGCGGACCCTGGGGACATCGGGTCCGCCTTGCCTGCCGACGGGCTTCGGGGAAGAAGGCGAGTTTCGGCAAACAGCCGAGGGCAACATTGGTGGGTTTTGGAGTCTTTGCTGGCCCCGGCAAGGACAATAGTGAGCTTGTTTTGCCCCGTGCTCAATTAGCTCGATGGGACCTAGCTCCATATGCCTAAAGTGCGGCGCGCTGAAACGGATCTAAGCCACGCTTACGTCTGTATGCTGATGCATGTCGTTGTCGCAGAGCCGCCGCACGCTTGTGGCGAGGTGCATCAGCCGCAGCCAAATATGTTGGGCTTTTCACAGTCGCCGCCACCGTTTCGTTACAGAAAGCAGCGACGCTGTAACTGCGAAGGCAGGAGGAACGGTGGAAATGACTTACAAGTCAGTTCAAGAAACCCTGCGGGCGGCGGGTATCGTCATGAGCAAGAAGGGCGACATCCACCGCATAAACTTCTTCGGTGGCCTCGAGGACACCGCTCGCTACACGGCAAATCTCAAAGAGGCCCTGGAAAAGGGGCTGGCGATGGCCAGGCCGCAACGCCGGTGACGGACTCCGCACTCTGGTGACGGAAACCGCACTCTGGTGACGGAAACCGCACCTTGGTGACGGACTCCGCACCTTGGTGACGGACTCCGCACCTTGGTGACGGACTCCGCACCTTGGTGACGGACTCCGCACCTTGGTGACGTAAACCACTTAACCGCGCGTCGACGCCGAGTGCTTGCGGGTGCTTCCGAAAGAGCCGGCGGGCGCCTGAGGCAGGTGCCCGCCAGTATTTTCAAGCGATATCTCGGTCACCCGACAGGCGTCCAAAGCAGACCAGCTTGATGGCTGTGCGCCCTGAGCTTGACGTCCGCAAGTCCAGACCGCTAGACGCTCTTTGGGTGGACTTAGCCGCCGGAGCCGCCAGACCCGCCGCTGCCGCCGGAGCCGCCAGACCCGCCGCTGCCGCCGGACCCACCGGACCCGCCGCTGCCGCCAGAGCCGCCCGCTCCCCCGCTGCCGCCGGAGCCGCCACTGCCGCCGGAGCCGGCGCCGCCTCCACTGCCGTCGCCCCCGCCATTGTCCCCGCCGCCGTTATCCCCGCCGCCGCCATCGTCGCCGCCACCGCCGCCGCTGGAGCCGCCGCCACCACCACCGCCCGAGCCGCCGCCTTCCTTGTCCAGGGTGGCAGCGATCAGGGATGTGGTCAGGGGTGGGCATTGGTCGAGCTGGGCGCGCGACAGAATGCTGTTGCGGTTGATTGCAATGCAGCAAAGGGCGTAGTTGGATTCCATCAGCGGCTGGCATTGGGCCGCGGTCATGCGCGGCCGAATGCTGTTCTGTGCCGAAGCGGATGTTGCAAGGTTCGCCGCTATGAGAGCGGACGAGACAAGCAGAATTGCGCGAGCCCTGCTCGCGCAGGATGGGTGCAGGTGCATCTCTTCCTCCTGAAGGGAAAAACGCGCTCCCGTCCCCAAACTGGGCGCTATGTCAAAGTTTCCGACCACCGGAAACAATTTGTTAAGCATACATTGTTTTAGAATCTGCGCAAATAGTAATGGCGATGGTTGATCTACCCCAATTCGCGCGAACATGATCCTGACCCAGCAACCCGAGGGGAAGGTCTTGATTCGATTTGTGGCGCTTGTTGCCGGAGCCATTGCCTTGGCTGGTTGCAGCGAAACCACGAATGCCTCCGGCCGCGCCATCATGATCACCAACGGCTACGCCTTTGCCCCGCCGGCGGCCCGCAGCTTCTGCGCCAGGCAGGCGCGGCTCTGCAGTCCCGAGGGGCACGTCAAGCAGGTGAAGCTTACCGACCAGCGCATGGCCGAGCTGCGTCGGGTGAACAGCTCCATCAATACCGGGATCAGGGAGCGCAACGATTCTTCCGCCGGGCTCGGCGACGACTGGCGGATTCCAAGCAAGGAAGGCGACTGCGAGGACATCGCGATCCTGAAGAAGAGCGAATTGATGAAGCGCGGTTGGCCCGCGTCCGCCCTGCTGCTGACGGTGGCGACGCTCGGCGGCGCCGGCCATACGGTGCTGACCGTGCGCACGGACAAGGGCGACCTCATCCTCGACAATCGCACCGGCGCCGTCCGGAACTGGTCGCAGACCTCCTACCGCTACTTTGCCCGGCAGTCGCAGTCCGAAAGCGGCAAGTGGCTGCGGATTGAATCCTGATCGGCCTGCATGCCCCAAAGCCAACACTCGGTTGGCGCGTTTCCGCGCCGACGCTCAATCGTTTGATCATCTTGTATGGGCTGGTCTCCCCATGGGAGCATCAGCATCAATTCCTTGGCGCCGCCCCGGGGGTTGGGGGAACACCTGAGACCATCGCCCGTTCGCCGGCGCTCCTTGAGCAAAGGTCAGCGCCATGCGCGTGGACGTCATCGACAGCTTCGACACGCTCGTTCGCCTCAGAAGCAACTGGGATGCCGTCTACGCAGCGGATCCGGAAGCGCAATACTTCATGTCCTGGCCGTGGATAGCAGGCTGGTTCAAACGGCTTCGCTATCAATGGCTCGTGCTGGCCGTCCGGAAAGAGGGTTCATCCGACTATGTCGGCTTCTTCCCGGTCCAGCTTCGCACCGAGAGAACCAGGGACGGTGCGTTCCACAATGAACTGAGAACGGGCGGCGGCTATTTCGCCTGCTATGCCGGCTTCATCTGCGATCCGGACGTTGAGGAGGACGGCATCCGCGCCTTTGCCGAGGCGACCAAGCAGCTGAACTGGTCCAGGCTGCATCTCGAAATCATCTTCGTGTCGCCGCGGCGGCTGCGCGGTTTTCTGAGCGCGTTTCCCGCCCCCGAGTTCCTGACGGGCAAAGTCAGGCGGCCTGACGACGGCGACGGCATCGATCACGACGTCTATGTCTATGTCAACCTGCCTGGCGACTGGGAAGAATTCCTCAACGGCAGGCTCGGACCTGCGACGCGCAAGACTGCGCGGCGCACATTGCGGGCGATCGACGATGCCGCTGAATACCGTGTGACCGACGTTACCGCGGCGACACTGGAGCGCGACCTGCAGATCCTGCTTCGGTTCTGGGAGAACCAGTGGGGCGCCAAACTGGCAGCGCGATACCATCCCGGCCTGCCGCAGGCGATGATCAACAATTTCCGCAACATGCTGCGATGCGCCTTCGAGGACGATGCTCTCTATCTTCCGGTGCTTTGGCAGGGCGAGAAGCCGATCGGCGTGCAAGCAACCCTGATCGACAGGAAGAACCGGTCGCTGATCGGCATGCTCAACGGCCGCGACATGACCATCAGGAAGCCGGCGCCCGGCTTTGCGCTTCACCTCTACAGCATGCGCTGGGCCATCGAGAACGGCTTCACTGTCTACGACCTGCAGACTGGAGACTTTTCCTATAAATATGATTTCGGCGGCCTCGAGCGTCGGGTGGAGTGCCTGCTGGTGAGCACCGCCAGCCGCCGCAATCTTGGAGGCAGGCTGGAGGCGCGCAGCCTGCCTGTCGTGCTTGCACGGGCGAAAGCGCTGCATCAGGCGGGCGATCTCGACGGCGCCGTGCGTGCCTGCCGGCAAATCCTTGAAGCCGATGCGGCGCAGGCCGGGGCGCTGCAGCTGCTGCGGCAACTGGATGAAACGCGCCGGTCCCTTCTGCCGCGGAACCTGAGCGTGGCTGCACGCCTGCACGAGGCCGGCAACCTGGCCGAGGCCGAGAGGATGTATCGCGAGATCGTGGATATCGAGCCCGCGCATTTCGATGTCCGCTATCTGCTCGGCGTGATTTTGCTGCAGCAACGCAGGTACAGCGAGGCCGAACAGCAGATCAGCGAGGCCATCGGCATCAGGCCGGATGTCCCGGCTGCGCACTACAATCGCGGCCTGGCGCTGGCGAAGCTCGATCGGGCCAGGGACGCGCTCGCAAGCCTGGACCATTGCATCGGACTTGAGCCGAACCACGGTCGGGCGCTAGCGCTCCGCGCCACGATGCTGAAGGCCGCCGAGAGCCGCGCCGAACAGGCGTGAGAACGCGGCCTGTTCGCCGGCCTAATTTAGATCTTTGTTTTTGTGCATGTCGTTTTCGCAAAACCGCTGCACACTTTCGCGCGACATCATCGCGGGAAGGAATTGTCGACAACGATCGACCAGATATCCTTGTTGATCTCCTTGATGTCCTCGATGGAATCGTGGATCCGGCCCATCTCCTTGTCATCAAGCGCTTCGATCTTTCCGTATTTTACGTCGTCCTTGCCGTCGACGATGCGCATCAGCTGCGTGCTGCCATGCGTCCCGCTCTCGTCGAAGGAATAGATGCAGTGGCTGTACTTGTTTCGCAGCTTTGCCTGGCGCGTCAGCTTGCCGGTGACGGCGAGCACCGCCTGACGGCAGGCCGACGGCGTTTTCTGCATCTTCGCGAGCCGTTCGACCAGCTCGATGCGCGCGCGCGTGGTGTTCAGCGTCAGGAAAATAATGATCGCCGTTTCCTTGTCGACCTTGGCGAGGCCGGCAATCAGGTAGATCAGCAGGCTCTCAGTGTTGGTCCATGTGTAGTTCAATTGGCCAACAAGCAGCAGGATCTCCTGAAAGCGCGGCATCACCGGCTCATGGCGAGGACTGGGCGACGCCGGCTCTCGGCCGCTCCATGCCGTTGTAAAAGGAATCCTTGCGCGCATGAAACACCGCGGCGGCCTCCGTTCTGTTATGGGCGCCGAGCTTCGTGATGATGTTGTGCAGATGGATCTTCACTGTGTGCTCGGACAGCCGAAGAGCCGCGGCGATGATCTTGTTCTGCAAGCCGCGCGCCACCATTTCGAGAATCTGGAACTCCCGGTCGGTGAGCTCGCTTATCTCGTCGAAATCCGGGCTGTCCTGCACGGATTGCTCGGCCCGCGGCGAATGATCCGGGGCCTTGTCCGACAGCCTGTTCGCATGTGACTGGAACATCGCCAACGGGAAGTATTCGCCACCACGCAGCATCAGCCTGATGACCGACAGCCAGACGTCCAGCTTCAAATCCATCGGCAATACGCTGCGCACGATCTTCAGGTCGAGCACGTCCTGAACGGAAACCGGCACGCGGCTGTCGTGCTGCGCCAGCACGATCGGCGCGGCTGGATGCATCTGGGTGAGATCGGCAGCATGATCGCTGATGTCGTGGAGGAATTCAGCGTCGACAAGTATCAAGCAAACAGGATGCTCAAATGCGCCGCTGGCGGCTTCCAGGCTTGCAACCTGTTCGACCACTATCGAAGGAAATTCCCTTTCGATTGCGTAGACGAGACATTCCGGAAAACTGTCAGCCGAGGAAACGGTCAGAAGAATTCTACGCGCCCAACTTTCGCCCGCACCGCTACCCACGGCGCTGCCCATATTGACTCTGGACATGGTTGCCACCCCACCCATAGACCGATATTGAAGATTTTTTGTTTTTATCCTTCTGCGATACAGGGGCCTCCACCCCACGAACAGCTAGCCTTAAGGACTTATACACCAAATTAGATCACCCTGATATAGTTCAGATGAGCTATACCTGATTTCGCCATTCCCCCGCCGACGGACGATTTCCGCCGGGGTCGCTTCGAGTTCGATGCACGGCGAATCCGGCCTTTTCATCGCGGCAGAGAGTACTTTGCGGCATGCTCTCGAACGGGCTAGCCCGAACTGTCAGCTTACAATCACCCCCCTCTGGCCACAGACTTGACCCGTTCCACATGGGATTGGGGGAACCTCCAGGCCTCGCCTGTTTGAACGACCGGTTCGGTAGTGAGCCGGCGCTCGACCAGTCTTGCCTGATCGGGCCGCCTTTCCCCAGGTCAAAGGGAGGTACTCAACCAACCAGTCACGATGCCGGATTTCGGACCTCAGTCCCCTCGGTCCGACAATCCATCACCCCGCATTAAACGCAACCTCCGCGAACAAGCCCAAAGCCGCGTAAGAGAAGAATGCGGTTCGGCAGTCGCGGCCAACTGAGGACAAGACCATGTCTCTCGACCTCGACAAGAACAACATCAACGCATTTGGCCTGCAAATCGTCGACAGCGAATTCGATATCGGTGACGGCGGCGGCGACAACGAGAATACGAACCGCAACACCAACGACGCCAAGAACGAGAACGAGAACGAAAACAAGGCGTCCAACGAGAACGAAAACAAGAGCGACAACGACAACTCGAACGACAACAAGTCCTCGAACGAGAACGAAAACGAGAACAAGGCGTCGAACGAGAATGAAAACAAGAACTCGAACGAGTCCAAGAACGAGAACTCGAACGAGAACAAGAACGTCAACGAGACCAAGGTCGATGTCGACGTGGACGTCGGCGTCAAGCTCGAGGGCGAGCTCGGCAATTCCGACGACGACTTCGCCGACATCTATGCCAACGGCGACATGAAAATCGACACCATGATCAACAACAAGGACGGCAACGTCACTTACGATCCTGGCGACGATGTCACCTTCAAGGACATACTGAACAATTCGATGACCGGCGCCGGCACCAACACCGCGTCGATCATCAACCAGACCTTGAACATGTACGATAACGACAAGCTCGACAACGCGACCGTCAAGAACGACGCGGACTTCAAGCTTGATCTGAACGCCAAGGGCGGCCACTCCGAAGCCGGTGACGGCATCTCGGCCGGCGGCGGCACCGCCGACGGCGGCAGCGACGCCAAGGCCAATGGCGGCGAGGGCGGCAATGGCGGCGACGCCAAGTCCGGCGACGTCGAGGCCGGCGACGGCAAGGGCGGCCTGGCGCTGAGCGCGGCTATCGGGGGCGACAGCAAGAGCGACAACAAGGCCGACGCTGGCGATGCCAAGGCCGGCGACGGCGATAGCGGCGACGCCAAGGGCGGCTACGGCGACGGCGGGAACGCCAATGGCGGCGCTGGCCTCGGCCTCGGGCTGGGTCTCGGGCTGGGCCTGGGTGTCGGCGCAGCGGAAGCCGGCGATGCCAAGTCGCAGGATGGCGGCGACGCCAAGGCTGATGCTGGCGACGCCAAGGCGGACGGCGGCGATGCCAAGGCCGATGGCGGCAATGGCGGCGATGGTGGCGATGGCGGCGACGTCAGCGGCGGCGACGCTAAGGCCGATGGCGGCGACGGTGTCGACCAGTTCGTGCCGATCGTGCCGATCTTGACACTCGGTGAAGGCGGCGACGCCACGAGCACCGCCGGCGACGCCACCGGCGGCGGTGGCGGCGGCGGCGGCGGTGGCGGCGGCGGCGGTGCCGACGCTGACGGCGGCAATGCCGACGCGGACGGCGGCAACGCGCATTCCATCGGTGGCGATTCCGAGTCCGACGGCGGCGATGCGCTCGGCGCAGGCTGGGGCTCGGGCTCAGGCTCCGGCTCGGGTTCCGGGACCGGCGGCGCCGGCGGGACGGGCGGTGACGGAACCGGCGGCGCGGCGACCAGTGGCGATGCCTATGGCGGCGACAGCCTCGGCGGGTTCGCAACGGCCTTTGGCGGAGACGGCGGCCATGCCCTGAGCGGTGCCTGGGCGGATGGGACCGGCGGCGACGCTACTGGTGGATACACCACCGCTGGCTACGGTGGCGCCGGTGGTGCTGGCGGCTACGCCTACAATGGCGACGGCGGTACCGGCGGCGACGCTGGGACCTGGGGCTCGAACAATGGCGATGACGGCTACGTGACCGGCACCACCCATTCCTCGGCCGACGGCCTCATCGACGTCAGTGCCTTCAACCAGCAGATCGTGATGGGCGCCAACCTGCAGGAGAACCTGGTCGACCAGACCGTGGTTGGCGGCGACTTCCACAACACGCTCACAGGCGAGGATGCCGGTGACCACACCGGGACGTGATTGATCGTACACAGCTGATTTCTCGAAGAAGTCAGCCAGCTTGGGACTGCGCGGAATTTTTCCGCGCGGTCCTCACATCCGGGAGACATGCCGCCCCGACCGAGCGCGAATGATCTCAAGATACGGAGGCAACCCGTGTACGCCATGCAGTTGGACAAGATCTCCGAGGTAATATCGCATTTCATCGGAATGTTCGAAATATCGGTCGAGGAAGCGCGGCAGCTGAAGACATACGACGATTTCAAGATCACCGCGGCCAGCAAGGAAGAAGCCCCCGACCTTCCCAATAGCACCATAAACGTCAAGGCGCCCTACGCGCTGGACGATTTCGATCCGCACGTTCCGTATATGGGCTTGAAGCCGGACCTGGTGCTGAACACCGTAAGCTCGAGCTTCTGGTACACGCCTCCCGAAATCCACATGCACGGGCATCTGAGCCCCGGGCAGCATCATTTCCATCTTCCGCACCTGCAAGGCGTCGGCGGCGGCATGATCTTGCCGCATGTCGAACCTCCAGGCGCTGTCGCCGCTTTCATCAACCAGGACATCCGCCTGTCCGACAACGACTATGTCGGCGCCGGAGGACACGGCCTGACATTCACGCCGTCAATCGGCGATGGCGCCCAGTTGGCGGCGCTGATGCAGAGCGCGGTCGAAATATCGCCGCTCGACGATCTGGCGATGCCGGGTTCCGGAGCGGAGATGGCGGCCACCATCGTCAGCGCGGGCGAGCGGATCGAAGCCTACAGCGACAGTTCGGGCGAGCAAGCGGGCGTGTTCGTCCTGCATCCGGACGCGGCTTCAGGCCCGATCTTGGGAACCTACGTCAACGGACAACTGGTCGACGACGCCGACGCGCCGAAGGCGGAGGATCATCTCAACTTTCTCAAGGACCAACAGGAAGAACCGGCCGACAACAGCGGCCCCGACATGCACGACTACAACACGCCGCCCGATTCCTCCGACTTCATGTCGGGGTGGGGCAACGGCTTGCTGGACTCATGCGTCGAGGTGGAGACCGGCGGCAACACGCTGATCAACTCGGCCGTGCTGACCAACAACTGGACGACGGCATCTGTCGTCGCGGCTATCGGAAACAGCTATGAAATCAATGCCATCGTTCAAATCAACGTGCACTGCGACACCGATCTGGTGAGTCCTGCGCTGAATGGATGGTCGCTGGCAAACGGCTCCGACGAGAGCTTCAACATCGCGGCGTTCAAGCACATCGATCCGTCGGCCGATCATCAGCCGGCGAACCCGTCGGGCGGATTTCCCGCAGCCTGGGTGGTGACGCAGGTCACCGGCGACCTGATCATCAGCAACTGGATCCAGCAATACAGCTTCGTGACGGACAACGACACCACGATCCTGTCCTCCTCGGGCGTTAGGACGATGGTGAGCACCGGCGACAATACGACGATCAACGGCATGACGCTCGAGGAACTAGGCCACTATTACGACCTGATCATCATCGGCGGGAACGTCTACGACGCCAACATCATCCAGCAGCTCAACATACTGCTCGACAACGATCTCATCGGCGCGGTCGATGGGTTCGAGACCTCCGGAGCCGGTTCATGCTCGACCGCCGGCAACCTGCTGTGGAACGACGCCACGATCATCAATGTCGGCGGGCAGAACCACTACGAGGCGTTGCCAGCCTCCTATCTCAAGGCGGCACAGGATCTGGCCGCCGGCAAGGACGCCGATCCCAGCGACATTCTCAGCGACCCAGCTTTCGCCGGCATAGGGGCCCTGCGGGTCCTCTACATCTCCGGCGACCTCATCAATCTCCAATACGTCTCGCAGACGAATGTTCTGGGCGACAGCGATCAGGTCGCGCTGGCGATGAATCAGTTCGTTGCCCACCCGGAAGCGGAATGGACCGTCACCACCGGCGGCAACCAGGTGGCCAACTTCGCAGGCATTGTCGATGTCGACGGAACGGACAAGACCTATGTCGGCGGCGAACATTATTCGCACGAGATCCTGATCCAGGCGGACATCATCTCCTGCGATCCGGAACTCGGCGCGCAAAATCCGGACGCACTGGTCAACGAGGCGGTCGCCTTCCTGGCTGACGAGGCCAGCGACGACGCGGTGCAACCGGACCATCCGATCGCGCCGACGCCGGACCATGTGCCGGCCGACGGAATGCAGACGATATTGGGTTGATCTGAGATCCGGGGGGATATCATGACCGACGATCGCGATCTGTCGTGGGAATCGTTTTCCCAAGACCTGGAAGCAGACATGCAGCAGGAGGGCCAGCGGGCATCGCGCAAGCCGGCCTCCACGACGCTCCATAAGACGCTCGCGAGCGCCTTGGAGCAGGATGAACGGGCCATCGAACGGACCATCAAGGCGATCGACACCGTCGTCGGCCAATTGCACGAGGTGGCGGATTGCCCGCAGGCGAGAAGCGCCGGGGCGGCGCCAACCGGAACAGCGTCGCTCGCTGCGCGGCCGGCGCCGGCAGCCGGGCCGGTCACGGAGGCCGCGAATGCGGCGCCCGCCGCCGCCCCTACGTCGCAAGTTGCGGCAATCGGAAAAAAGGAGGCTGCAGCAACCCGGCCCGCCCCCGCCATGGTGGAGAAGCAGCCGGCGGAGACAGCGGGTCCGGTTCAGCAGGCGACAACGCCGACCAGCCTGGCGCGGGGCGCATCCAATGCCATGCATCCAACAGCAGCATCGACGCCGGCCGGAAAGCCAATCGCCGGGCCAGCGCTCACCGTCGATAAAGCGGACCTGGCGTCCTGGCCTCAACCTGCGGCGCGGGCTCATCAGCCAAGCCTGAACACGAGCGCGACTGCGACCATGCGCGGACCCGCTGTGCCGAAGCCGCAAGCGGCTCCCGTCCAGTCAGCACAGGGGGCAAAGAGCGCGCCGAGGCCGGAAAGACAGGATGCGCCGTCCACACCAACTGCGGCAAAGGAGCAGCCGGCGTTGGAACAGGCTGCCGGGCCGGATCTCAAAAAGGCATCGCCAGCCGGGGCGCAAAGCGCTCCGTCCGAGCCGAAGCTGGCCAATCCGGACGCCGGTCCGCGAGGGCGCGTCGAGCCGCAGACCAAGGCGGCACCGGAGATTCCAGCAAAACCGCTCGTCTGCGAAATGAAAGATGTTCCGAAAGCGGCGCCGGGTATGGTCACCATCGAGGGCGACACCGGTCCGATAAAGGCCCGGCAGCCGCATCACGGCGGATCGCCTCCCGGCGGAGTGGACGATAACGGCCGACGCGGCGGCGGTGGCGGTGGCGGCGGCTTTCACAAACGCCTCGGGCCTGTCGATTTCGGCGCCGCCCTCAAGGCGGGGCTCGGAGCAGTCAGGAAGAACCTGCTGATCGTCATGATGTTCACCGTCGCGTGCAACATGCTGGTCCTGGCGATCCCGATCTATCTGTTCCAGATTTCGGATCGCGTCCTCACCAGCCGCTCCGGCGACACATTGATCATGTTGACGGTGGTGATTGTCGGCGCGGTCGTCCTGCAGGCGGTGTTCGACGCGCTGCGCCGCTTCATCCTCATGCGCACGGCGGTCGAAGTCGCGGCGCAGTTGGGTGCGCCGATCCTGAGTGCCGCTGCCAGGGCCTCGCTCAACAGCAACGGCAAAGAGTACCAGGTGCTGGGCGACCTGCAGCAACTGAGGACATTCCTCACATCCGGCACGCTGCTGTCGTTCCTCGATGCGCCCATGGCTCCCGTCATGATGCTGGCGGTGTTTCTCATCCATCCGCATCAAGGCTTCATCGTCGCGACGTCGGCGCTGCTGCTCTTGATCATCACCCTGCTCAATCAGCGCGCGACGGCGGTGATCTTCAGCGAGGCCAACGCGCACCAGAGCAAGGCCAACATCCATCTCGATTCCATGTCGCGCAACTCCCAGATCATCAACGCGCTGGCGATGATCCCCGAGGCGGTGAAGATCTGGGGCAAGGACACGGCGAATTCGTTGCGCGCGCAGGTCATCGCGCAGGACCGCAACATTGTCTTTGCCTCGCTGTCGAAGGCGGTGCGGCTCCTCACCCAGGTGACGATGCTCGGCTGGGGCGCGCATCTGGCAATCGACGGCCATCTCACCGGCGGCATGGTCATCGCCGCATCGATCATCGCAGGCCGGGCGCTCGGACCGATCGAGGGCGCCATCGAGGGCTGGAACCACGTCGTGCATGCCCGCGCCGCCTATGGCCGGATTTCATCGCTTCTGCAGTCGTCCCCGCTCAATTTCGAACGGCTGAACCTGCCACGGCCCGAGGGGCGTCTCGACGTCGAACGGCTTCTCTTCGTGCCCCAGGGAACCAAGCGCGTCGTGCTGAACGGCATCTCGTTCGCGCTCTCGCCGGGCGACTCGCTCGCCATCATCGGCAATTCGGGCGCCGGCAAGACGACGCTCGGCAAGATGCTGGTCGGCTCGATCCTGCCCACTTCCGGCAATGTGCGGCTCGACCTCATGGATCTGCGCAACTGGGATCCGCGCCAGTTCGGCGAAAACATCGGCTACCTGCCTCAGGACGTGCAATTGTTCCCCGCCTCGATCAAAGCCAACATCGCCCGCATGCGCGACGATGCGACCGATGCCGATATCTATCAGGCCGCAGCACTGGCGGACGTCCATGAGATGATCTCAACCCTGCCGCATGGCTACGAGACCTTCGTGGCCGCCGACGGGGCGCCGCTTTCGGGCGGACAGAAGCAGCGCGTCGCGCTGGCGCGCGCCTTTTTCGGCAACCCCCGCCTGGTCGTGCTCGACGAGCCCAACTCGAACCTCGATGCGGCGGGCGACGCAGCACTCGAGCGGGCGCTCCAGCACGCCAAGGAAAACAAGATCACAGTGATCACCATCACCCAGCGGCCGTCGCTGCTCAAAAGCGTCGACAAGATCCTCCTGCTCGTCAACGGCACCGTCGCCCTGTTCGGCATGCGCCAGGATGTTCTGCAGGCTTTGGCCAATCGCGGCCTGAGCATCGAAGGCGGCTCGTTCGGTCATCAGATCCAGTAGCTCGGCAACCCCATGACAACCGACATCGCAAAAGTTCACGACATAGAATGGTATTCCGAAGTGCCGCGCTCGATCTGGAAGCAGACGGCGTTCGGCGTGGTGCTCATCACCATGGCTTTCGGAGGCTTCGGCACCTGGGCATCCACGGCGCCGCTCGCATCCGCCATCATCGCCCAGGGCAGTTTCGTCGCCACCGGGCAAAACAAGATCATCCAGCATCTCGAAGGCGGCATCATCAAGGAGATCCTGGTCAATGAAGGCGACCATGTCAGCCTCGACCAGCCGCTGATCAAGCTCGACGAAACCGCCGCGCAGACGAACGAGCGGCAATTGTTCCTGCGCAAGGCCAGGCTCGAGGCAATCGCGGCCCGGCTGAATGCCGAGGTCCAAGGCAGCGGCAAGGTCCAGTTCCCTGCGATCATTCTCGACAACCGATATGACCCGGAGATCGCACCGATCATGGAGAGCCAGCAGGTCAACTTCGAGGCTGTGCAGCGCAAGCGCGACAGCGATATCGCCTTGTTCGACCAGAACAAGAAGGCGATGGAATTCCGCAACGAGGGGATCGAGGAGCAGATCTCGTCGGTACGCCGCCAACTGCAGTTCCTCAAGGAGGAGTATCAGGGCAAGCAGAAGCTTCTCGACCAGGGCCTGATCCGCGGAACCGAGGTGAAGGCGATCCAGCGCGCGATGGCAGATGCGGAAGGCCAGATCGGCAAGATGGTGGCCGAGGTTGCCGAGAACCGCGAACAGATCGTGCGCTTCGAGCAGCAGATCACGCAGACCAAGGACACCTATCGGCAGGCGGCATTGCAGGAATTGCAGAGCCTGGAGGCAGAACTGGATGCGGTGCGCGAGCAGTCGCGAGAGGCTGAGAACGTGCTGCGCCGCGTGACCATCAACGCTCCCGTGCCGGGCACGATCATCCGCATGTACTACCATACGGCCGGCGGCGTCATCGAGAGCGGCAAGGCGATCCTCGAGATCCTGCCCTCGGACGTGCCTCTGGTCATCGAGGCGCAGGTTCCGCGCACCGACATCGACAACGTCAAGGTCGGGCAGAGCGCCTCGATCAGGCTGATCGCGCTCAACCGGCGCACCACGCCGGTTCTCGAAGGCGAAGTCTACTACGTCTCGGCCGATGCATTGCCGGAGATGAGCGGCCCGACGCCCAAGGAGGTCTATCTGGCGCGCGTCCGGCTGCCGGCGAGCGAACTGGCGAAGGTGCACGGCTTCTCGCCGACGCCCGGAATGCCCGCGGAGATCCTGGTGCAAACCCAGTCGCGGACATTCTTCAGCTATCTGACGAAACCGATCGCCGACAGCATGGCAAGAGCCTTCATGGAGCAGTGATCAGCGAGGGAATTGGGGGGATCATGCATATCGACGTCGTCACGACACGCGAGGCATTGGACGGGCTGAAGCAGAACTGGGACGATCTCTATGAGAAGGATCCCGAGGCCCAGTTCTTCCTGTCCTGGACGTTCATCTCGTCCTATGTCCGACGCTATGAAGGCGCCTGGTCGATCTTGGCGGCACGGCAGGGACCGCAGGGCGCGCCCTATGTCGCCCTGCTGCCGCTCAGGCTGCGCACCCGGCTCAACAAGAAAACCGGCTTTTGCCACAACGAGATCAACATGGCCGGCAACTACGCGGCCGATTACGCAGGCATCGTCTGCGCGCCGGCTTTTGCCAGCCGCGCGATCCCTGCCCTTACCAGACATCTACTCAAGATGAACTGGGCCAAGCTGCATCTGGAGAATTTGCGCATGTCGGAGAAGCGGCGTCGCCTGCTGCTCGACAACCTCGCCGACGCGCGGCTCACCAGCCAGAGGGTGTCGCGCGTCAACAAGACCGACAATGTCGACAACTGCATCTGCCCGGCTATCGACTTGCCCGACGACTGGGACAGCTATCTCGAGCAGAAGACCAGCTCGAACACGCGCCAGAAGATCCGGCGTTTCCTGCGCAAGCTCGACAGGTCCGAGGAGTTCCGCATCACCCATGCCGACACCTCGACGATCGACCGCGACATCGGCATCATCCTCGAAATGTGGCGCATCAAATGGGCGCCGCGAAAAGGCAATCTCCTGCCTGGCCTGCTGCGGTCCAACCGCATCTTGTTCAAGGACGCGTTTGAGAGCGGGACGCTGTTCCTGCCGATCCTGTGGCAGGGCGACAAGCCGCTTGGTGGTCTGGCGTTCCTGGTCGACCCGGTGAAGAAGGCAATGCTGTTCCATCTCGCCGGACGCGACGAGACTGCCAACGATGTTCCATCGGGACTGGTCCTGCACGGCTATTGCATCCGCCGCGCCATCGAACTGGGCTTCCGCAGCTACGACTTCCTGCGCGGCAACGAGCCCTACAAATATTCCTACGGTGTCGACGAGGCCGCCATCCATTGCGTTCTGGTCAAGACCAGGACCGGCCGCAATCTCGGTGACCGGCTGGATGCCAGATCTGTCGGCAGCGTGCTGGAGCAGGCCACCAAATCCCACGAGGCCGGCAATTTCACCAACGCCGAAATCGGCTATCGCCAGATTCTGGAAGTCGATCCCCGCCACGCGCGCACCCTCTATGGCCTGGGTCAGCTGCTTGGCGCCAGGGGCGATCACTGGTCGGCCGCCGATACTTTCCAGTCGCTCGTGGCGATCGCGCCAAGATCGGTGAAGGCCTGGTCGAGGCTGGCTATCGAATTCCAGGCTCTAGGCCGCCACGCAGATGCCGCGGAGGCATTCCGCAAGGTGCTCGAACTCGATCCCGAACTCCCCGGAGCACAATACGGGCTCGGCCGCAGCCTGGCCCAGCTTCGCCAGACCGACGAAGCGGCGAAGCTCCTGAGCGTGGTGCGGGATGGGTCCGATCGTCCCATCGATCCCGTGCTGCGTGCCAAGGCACGCATCCAACTGCAAAGGCTGAAGCAGGACGCGAACCCTTGCTACCTCAAGCTGGATCCGGCGATAGCAAGCCCACCGATCTTCGAGCACGCGGGCGGCTGAAGCGCCTGTATCAGAACAAAGAGATGGAGCGGTTCAGCGTTTCCGTGAACGTTCCGCTCTAGCATTTGGCGGGGAAGCGCCTCTGCAGTTCGGTCGTCTCGTCGCAACTCAACGGTTTCGTCTTCTCATTGCGCAACAGCAGGAACAGTTTGGCCGTCTCCTCGAGTTCCTCGACGGAGTAGACAGCCTCGGAAAGGTCGACGCCGGCAACAACAGGTCCATGATTGGCGAGGAGCACGGCATGGCTGTCGGCAGTCCGCTCCGCAACCGCCTGGGCCAGGGCCTCATCGCCGGGCGGGTAATAGGGGACCAGAGGCAGACGGCCGACGCGCATGACATAGTAGGCGGTAAGCGGCGGAAGCACGTCGTCATGATCGAGGCCACAGAGGCAGCTGACGGCGACAGAATGTGTCGAGTGCAGATGGACGACGGCGCCCGCCCTTGGCCGCTTCTCATACATGACACGATGCAGAAACGCTTCCTTGGTGGGCGCGTCGCCCGAGATGTGCCGCCCCGCCGCATCCAGTTTGGCGATGCGTGCCGGATCGATGGTTCCCATCGACGATCCGGTCGGGGTCATCAACCACCCATCGTCGAGGCGGACGCTGATATTGCCGGTCGATCCGGCGGTCAGGCCGCGGTCGAACATCGATTTCGCATAGCCGGCGATCTGGTCGCGAATTTTGGCGTCGCTCATGCGGGAATATCCAAGGCGCGTTCAAAGAAATCGGGACCACCGAAGTTGCCGCTTTTGAGCGCCACCTGCAACGGCCGATCGGAAAGCGTCGTCGTCCATGGCACGCCAGGCGCGATTTCGGCGCCGATGGAAAGTCCCTGCACCTTGAGCGCCGAAATCACCGCGCCCGAAGTCTCTCCGCCTGCGACGAGCAGCCGGCCGACGCCATCCGCCACGAGACCTTCGGCGATAGCGGCCAGCGTGTGCTCCATCATGGCGCCGGCCTGCAGGCTGCCATACCGTGCCTGGTTCTCCTCCACCTCGGCGGGGTCGGCGGACCCGTAGATCACAACCGGTTGGTCGGCGGGCTGGCTTTTCGCCCAGGAAAGGACTTCCTGCACCACCGGACGCTTGTCGGCCACGGCGTCCAGGTCAATCCTGCGGCTTGGCCAAAGGGCCTTGGCCCTGGCAAGCTGCTGGCGGGTTGCGGCAGAGCAGCTTCCGGCCAGAATTGCCGTCCGTGGCGGCACCCTGGAAGTGATCGTCGTCTCCACCGGCGTGCGTGGCGAAATGCCAAAATTGGCAGGCAGGCCCATGGCGAGCGCCGAACCACCGGTGACGAGCTTGTGGCCGCGTATGGCGCGCCCGATGGAGCGGAGATGATCGTCATGGATGGCGTCCACCACGACATAGCGTTGTCCGGTCGCGGCGACCGCGGCAAAAGCTTCGGAGATCGCTGCATCGCCCGCGGAGATGACCTCGTGTGGAACGAGGCCGACGCCATGGGCCGACTGTTCCGCCATCAGAGCGACGAGGTCGGAGCGGCGCATCGGCGTCAGCGGATGATCCTTCATCGGCGAATCCTGCAACAGTTGACGCCCGACGAAAAGATGACCGTTGAACACTGACCGGCCGTTCTTGGGAAAGGCCGGACACACGACCGCAATTGCGGCCCCGAGGGCGTCGCTCAACGCGTCGGCAACGGGACCGATGTTGCCTTTCGCGGTAGAGTCGAAGGTCGAGCAGTATTTGAAGAATATCTGCTCAGCGCCGCGCGTCTGAAGCCACCGGAGCGCATCGAGGGATTGCGCAACGGCATCCGCTACAGGGGTGGTGCGGGACTTCAGCGCAACGACGACGGCGTCGGCGTCATGAACGTCGAATGTTGCCGCGGGCACGCCGATCGACATGACGGTGCGCATTCCCTCGCGGACGAGAATGCTGGCGATGTCGGTCGCGCCGGTGAAGTCGTCTGCGATGACGCCAAGAAGAATGCCCATCGATCATCCCCGTTTGTAAGGTTCGAACCAGCCCAGGCCGTCGGTCGTTCGACCGCGAGGAAGATACTCGCAGCCGACATAGCCCCTGTAACCGAGCCGGTCGAGTTCGGCGAACAGGAAAGGATAGTTGAGTTCTTCGCTGTCGGGCTCCTGCCTGGACGGCACGCTGGCGATCTGCACGTGCCCGCTGATCGGCATCAGCGTGCGCAGGCGTGTCGTCACGTCGCCATGAATGATCTGGCAGTGATAGATATCGAACTGCAGCTTCACGTTGGCGAGGCCGAGCTCGCCGATCCACTGCGCCGCCGCATTGAAATCGTTAAGGAAATAGCCGGGCATGTTGCGCCCATTGATCGGTTCCAGCAGTAGATTCAAGCCCCTTTCGGCGAGCCGATCAGCGGCATGCTCGACCGCGCGACGATAGTTGAACCGTGCCTGAGGATCGCCGGCATCCGCCAGGCCGGCCATCAGGTGAATGTTCTTCACGCCGGTGGCCTCGGCATAGGCAAGCGCGCGGGTCACGCCTGCGGCGACGTCGTCGAAGCGACCCGACAGGGACGCGAGGCCGCGCTCACCGGCAGCCCAGTCGCCCGGCGGCATGTTGAACAGCGCCTGGGTCAAGCCGTTGCGGACAAGCCGATCCTGGATATCTTCGGGCTTGAAATCGTAGGGAAACAGATACTCGACAGCGGAGAAGCCGGCCTCGGCGGCAGCGTCGAACCGATCAAGGAACGACCATTCGTTGAACATCATCGTCAGGTTGGCAGCGAAGGCAGGCATGGCTCACCTCGTCTTTTCCGGCAGCGTGGCGCCGGAAAGCTGCGCATAAAGGCGCGCCAGCGAAGAATCGTCGTCGCGCCCCATGCCGGCGCCACTGGCAGCGAGATACATTTGCAACGCAGCAGCGCTCACCGGCACGGGATAGCGTTCGGACCGCGCCATGTCCTGGATGATGCCAAGATCCTTGACGAAAATGTCGACAGCGCTGAGCGGGGTGTAGTCGCCGGCGAGCACATGGGGAATGCGGTTTTCGAACATCCATGAATTGCCGGCCGATCCGGTGATCACCTCATAGACCTTGTCGAGGTCGAGCCCCAGTTTCGCGGCGAGCGAGATTGCCTCGCAGGCGGCGGCGATGTGAACGCCGGCCAGCAGCTGGTTGATCATCTTGAAGGCAGCGCCTCCGCCAGCGGCGTCGCCAAGTTCATAGACCTTGGCGGCCATGGCATCGAGCGCGCGACGCGCGCTGCCGAAGGCAGCTCTTGTCCCGGAAGCCATGATCGTCAGTTCGCCCTTGGCGGCGCGCGCCGCTCCGCCCGAGATTGGTGCATCGAGATAGTGAACGCCCTTGGCCTCGAGCTGCGAAGCAAGCTTGCGGGCAGCGGCTGGATCCATCGTCGCGGAGGCGACAAATACGGTGCCGGGACGCAGGATATCCGCAATGCCGTCCGCGCCGAACAGGACGCTTTCGGTCTGCGCCGCGTTGACGACCACCGCAACGACGATGTCGGCCTGCTTCGCGGCGTCCGCGATCGGGGCAGAGCGGCCGCCCGCTTGCACGAAGCGCGAAACGGCATCCTCGGAAATATCGATGCCGATCACATCGAGACCGGCCCTCTTGAGCGAGAGGGCCATGCCCATGCCCATGGCTCCAAGGCCGATTACCACCACCACCTGGGCTGTTTGTCCATTTCCCTGAAGGCTTGTCATATGATGATCCTTGAATGACGAGTGGGCTGCCTCCCCGGCGCCAGGCGGCGGGGAGGCGCTTGTTCAGCGGTTCACAGTCTTGGCCGGCACGCAAAGCGTTGCAATGCAGCCGACAACCAACCCTGCGGCCAGAACGTACATGCCAATGGCATTGCTGCCTGTGGCGTCCTTGAGGTAGCCGATGATGAACGGTCCAAGGAAACCGGCGAGATTGCCGACCGAATTGATCCAGGCGATGCCTGCCGCGGCGCCGGTGCCGGCCAGGAATGCGGTCGGCAAGGACCAGAACAGGGGCGCGCAGGTAATCACACCGGCAGCGGCCAACGAGAGCGCCGCGATGGCAAACCCGGTGCTCGACGCGGTGGTTGCGGCGATGAAACCGACACCAGCGAACATAGCCGGAACGACGAGATGCCAGCGGCGTTCGCGGAAGTGGTCGGACGAACGTCCAAGAACAAGCATGGCAACGAACGTGCAGATGTAGGGAATGGCCGAGACCAGGCCGACGTTGAAATTGCCGACAACCCCCGAAGCCTTGACGAGAGACGGCATCCAGAAGTTCAAGCCGTATTGGCCGAACACGAAGCAGAAGTAGATGAGGCTCATCAGCCAGACGCGACCATCGCGCAAGGTTGAGCCGAGGCTATGCGGGCTGTCCGTCTTGGTCCGGTTCTCGGCCTCCATATTGGCCAGCAGCACATCTTTCTCGGCTCGGTCCAACCACTTTGCCTCTTCGATGCCGTTGTCGAGATAGGAAAGAACCACAAAGCCCAGCAAGACAGCGGGAACGGCCTCGATCAGGAACATCCACTGCCAGCCGGAAATGCCGTGGAAGGTGTGGAGGCCATCCATGATCCAGCCCGAGAGCGGATTGCCGAAAATGGACGACACCGGGATGGCCGACATGAAGGTCGTGATGATCTTGGCGCGCCGATGGGACGGGTACCAGGACGTCAAATAGAGAATGATGCCCGGGAAAAAGCCGGCTTCGGCCAGACCAAGCAGGAAGCGCAGGATGTAGAACATCGTTTCCGAGCTAGTGAACGCGAAGGCGGCGGAAATGATGCCCCAGCTGATCATGACGCGGGCGATCCATATCCGCGCTCCGATCTTGTTCATGAGCAGATTGCTGGGCACTTCGAAAAGAAAGTAGCCCAGGAAAAAGACGCCTGCGCCGAAGCCATATGCGGCGTCCGAAAGGCCGAGTTCGCCGGACATCTGCAATTTGGCGAAGCCGACATTCACGCGGTCGAGATAGGCGACCACATAGCAGATAATGAGAAGTGGTATGATCCTCCAGAAGACTTTCTTGTAAGCAGCATTCTCCAAGGTCTCGGACATGCCCGTTCGGGCAGCCGATGCCTGATCCAGCACCGTCATTGCTCTCCTCCGATAAAATTGGGGTCTGTCCCCGCCTCCGGCGCCCCGTTTTGGCAGCGCTGCCATTTTCTAAGACAATTTTGGCAGCGCTGCCAAGCGGTTTTTGGCAGCGCTGCCATTGAATAATCGAATCCTTTTTCTAGAATGCCTGCGAACGTTGCGTTGGGCGCGCAAAGGGGGACAAATGGACCTGAAAACCACTCCGATCACATTGGCCGAGGTTGCCGACGCGGCGGGGGTGGGCGAAAGCACGGTCTCGCGCGTGCTGCGCAATCATGGGTCATTTTCCGAGAAGACGCGTGCCCGCGTCATGGCGGCGGTCGACAAGCTCGGCTACGTTCCCAACAAGATCGCGGGAGCATTGGCATCGACGGGCACGCCGTTGGTTGCCATCATCGTGCCCTCGCTGTCGAACATCGTATTCGCCGACGTCCTCAGCGGCGTAACCCGGGCGCTCGAGCTGCGGCAGAGGCAGGCGGTGTTTGCCGTTACCGAATATGATCTGGCACGCGAGGAGGCCCTTGTCGCGGCCGTTCTGGCATGGCGGCCCGCAGCGGTCATGCTTATCGGCCTGGAACACACCGAAGGAACGCGCAAACTGCTTCGCGCCTCGGGCTGTCGCGTCCTTGAATTGCTCGACATCGACGGGGAACCCCTCGACATCGCGGTCGGGTTCTCGCATCGCTCGGCTGGCAGGGCTACCGCGGCTTATCTGGTCGAGAGAGGCTACACCCGTATCGCTTATGTCGGGCACGACATGGACCGCGATACCCGCAGCGCAAAACGCTTCGAGGGGTTTGTCGATCAGCTCAATCAGGCGGGGCTCGCGCTGACAGATCTGCAAATCCGCAATGCGCCCTCCTCCGTCAGCGTGGGAAAAGAAGGGCTGGCGAGCATCTTAAACCGATCCCCTGACATCCAGGCCGTGTATTTTTCCAACGACGACGTTGCGCTGGGGGGCTACTTCCATTGCCTGACAAAGGGAATTTCCGTGCCGGACCAACTCGCGATCATCGGGTTCAATGCCCTCGATATCTGCCGCCACACCCCGCAGCCCATCGCCAGCATCCTCACGCGGCGTGTGGAAATAGGAAAGTTGGCGGCGCAACTCCTATTGGAAGATGCGCCGGCTCAGACGGTCGATGTCGGCTTCCTGCTTGTGCCGGGTGAAACGGTTTGACCTAATGCATGTCGCCCAGACGTGTGTAGCGGTTCTGGGGCAACGACATGCATCCAAACAAAAACTTAAAGCGCGTCGCCTGAATCGCTTTCAGAGCGACGCGCTTTGTCGCGCCGCTTCGGCCCGGCCTTCCAACCGGTGGAAAGACGACCGCTGTGCGTCCGAACATCGTGGGGCTCGTGGTGAAGAGCGCGGCCTCAGACAGGTCCTGGGTCGCGCGGGTCGAAAGCTGCCGGCTGCCAGGCGGAGCGCGGACGGTGCGTCCACTCGGGAGCCCGACCGGACCCCGCGCCGTCCGCGGTTGTCTTCTTCATCCGTCCTGTGTTGCGGGCCCGGTCAGGCCGGACCCGCCTTTGCGAGGTGTCAGTTGCAGGCTGGCTTAGCCTTGTTGCAGGCATCCAGCAATTCCGGCGGCGGATCCTTCTTGAACACGATCTTGTAGGATTCGAGCACGTTGGACTGCACCACGGGCAGCGACTGAACCGCGATCCAGGGCGGCGTCTCCTTGCCGATCAGCGCGTTCATGATGGCGAGCGCTTCCGCAACGCCCTGGTCATAGGGCCGCTGCGAGCCGGTGGCCTTGAGCTGGTCGCCCTTGGCGATCTCGATTGCCGACTGCAGGCCGAGATCGATCGTGGTCATCGGGGTGTCGATACCCTGGGCACGCATCTAGCTAAGCGTATCTGGTTCTCGACGCATAGGAAAGGCTTGAGCCGCCGCTCGTTGTGGTCGCAGACAGTTTGCTGAAGCGTCCAGCAGCCGCCATAGCGAGCCCGCGCGGCGCGCAGGTTCGAGAGCGGCTGCGTGCGGAGGATTCAGGAAGCCGATGGTACCGTTGGCTGGGCTCGAACCAGCGACCCCCAGATCCACAATCTGGTGCTCTAACCAACTGAGCTACAACGGCACGCCTGCCTGTGGAGAGGAAGCTTTGCGCTCCGTCCTTCGGCGATGCGTCCAATACGGGCTATCGAATTTTAATTCAAGGCCCTTAACAAGGCAAAGGGTCGGTTGTCCTCATCCGCGCCAGCCTCCGATCAAGAAGCGGGGCAAAGGCAAAAGAAAAGGCCGGCGGGAGGAGGTGCCGGCCTTTTCCTGTTACAAGCCAGCGGGAGGAGGTGCTGGCTGGTCACCCCGAAGAGCAGAGGGAGGAGGTTCCGCCCATCGGGTATTCATCGCATCAATTCATCGCACTTCTATTTGTCTGACGAAATGCGACCTTTTGATGCATTGGCCGTTGGCGCCTGAGATCAGGCGGCCTTGATGTCCTTCACCGCCTTGTCGAACGCGGTCTTGATCGGCTTGGAAACGTCCTCGACGGCCTTCGAAGCGGCAGCCTGGAATTCCTTGGCCTGCTCGACGGTCATCTCCGCACGCTTGCGCAGGAAAGCGGTCTGCAGTTCGACGACCTCCGACAGCGTCTTGGCGCCGATCAGCGCTTCCAGATGCGAGAAGCCGGCCTCGGCGTTGGCGCGAGCCACGGCGATGGTCTTCAGCGAAAGGTCGTTGGAAACGGTCTTGGCGGTCTCGTAGGTCGACTCCAGAACCTTCTGGGTCTCCTCGGCGCCGGTCTTCAGCTTGGCATAGGCTTCTTTCGACTGCTCAACGCCCTTCTCGGCGAAGGCGCGGATCTGGTCGGTGGCCTTGGAAGCATCGAAGCTCGGGAATTCAACGTTGCCGAGGGTATCAGCAGTCTTGATCTTGGACATTTCTTCCAACCTTTCAGGGGTAGCGGCTTTGACAGAAAGCCGTCTCGTTCATGTATGGTGGCAATATAGAGGTTTTTTTGTGCATTGCAACATCTTTGTTGCAGCGCACCATAAAATCCCTCCTGCCGTTAACCACGAGGCCAGAGATTTCGGCGGTTGCACCGCATGGATTGTGGACCTTCGTCCCCTGCGCTTTTATTAACAAAGCGTTAACTGAAATGCCCGCTTCGAAGGGTTCGCCAGCGCATGCCGCCTGAAAGCTACTCCTTCCTCGACGTCGCCGTGCTTGACGCGGTTCGCCAGCGCTTCGCCGCCGGCGACGCCCTCGCGATATTGTCGGCAGACCTCGAGCAGGTGATCTGGGCCAACGGACCGGGCGCGGCGATATTCGGCTATCCCGACATCGAGGCCATCATCGGTTCCTCGGCGCGGCTGCCGCTGATCGCCCGGCGGCAGATCATGGCGACCAGCGGCTTTCCCGAGATCGGCAGCGACCGGGCCATCACCGTCAGGCTGGCGAGCGGCGTGGTGAGCCGCGCCGTCGGCTTCCTCGCCAGCACGGTGACGATGCCGGATGGTGAACGGGCAATCATGCTGGCGCTGCCGGCCGCGCAGACCAATTCGCGCAGCGCAGCCGAAATCGCCAGCCGCGCCATTGGCGGCTTCACCGAAGCCGGCCATTTCATCGCGTTCATCGACGCCGGAGGCGGCGTCGAAGCGGCTTCCGAGGGTTTCGATGCACTCGGCATCAAACCGGAAACGCTGGCTGCGCTGGTTGCGGACGTAGCGAGCGCTGGCGATCGTATCGTCAAGCGCCTTGTTCCGGGCGCCGGCACCTCCTACCCGGCCGGCTTTGCACGACTGACCGACGAACGCCACCTGCTGGTGGTGATCGACGAGGCTCAACTCGACCACGAGGACGATCAGGCTCGCGGCGATCAGGGCCAAAGTGCGACAGAAACCGCGTCTGGCGCAACCGGGGGCGCCCGGCTGGAAGCCGAGCCGGTTCGGGACCAGACACCAGCGGCGGAAACGGCCGGCGAAAAGGGCGATGCAGTGCCGCAGCCATCCGCGACGGACGCGCAGCCCGCCGGCGCGAGCCGCCCGATAGGCTCGGCCAGCCATGCACCGCCTGCGGCGGAGGCCGGACAAACGGCAGCAAATGCCGGTCCCGCCCACGACCATTGGTATTTCAACGCGGGCGGCGACGATGCCAGGCGGCCCGAACGAGCCGCCCCGGCCTCGAACGCCGAGACCAGGCCATCGTCCGAGTCGGGCCCGAGCCGGACAATCGACCGCTCGGCGCCGCCGCTGCGCTTCGTCTGGCGAACCGACGCCGAAGGCAGATTCAGCGCCCTGTCGCCGGAATTCGCCGATCTCGTCGGCAAGACTGCCGCGGATGTGATCGGTCGCCATTTCAGGGATGTGGCGACCACCTTCGGCCTTGACGCGGCGGGCGAGATCGCCGGCCTGCTCGAACGGCGCGACACCTGGTCCGGGCGTTCGGTGCTCTGGCCGGTGGCTGGCACCGATCTGAAGATCCCTGTCGACCTGGCGGCGTTGCCGGTCTACGGCCGCAGCCGCGTCTTCGAGGGGTTCCGCGGCTTCGGCGTCGCACGCAGCGGCGACGCCGTGGTCGATCCGGAGGGGCTCGGCATGGCGCTTGTCCCTAACGGCGAAGCGCCTGTCGCCGCCGAACCGACCGACGAGCAGCCGGCACCGGAGGCGACGACGTCCGCCGATCCGTTCGAGGGCGAGGTGCCGGCGCTGACAATCGTGCCGAAGCCGGAGCGGCGCTTCGCCGACAAGGTGATCCGGCTGGCGGAGCACCGGCAGCCGGCCAACGACAAGCAGCCAGCAATCGAAAAAGGCTTGTCGGTTCTGGAGCGCAGCGCCTTTCGAGAGATCGGCGAGCGTCTGAAAAAGGACAGTTCCCTGCCGGCCGAGCCGGCCGCCGCCGAAGCGTCTGGCGTTGAAAGTGAAGCCGAGGCCGCCCAAGGGAAAGTGGCAGCTCCGGAGCAATCGACCACCCGCGAACCCGGCGCACCGGCGCCCGATGCGGTTGAACGGGAATCCCCCATAGCGGACGGCGACCAGGCGCAACCCGAGCCCGTCGAGACAGCCGAAGCGGAAACCGAGGCGGAAGATCAGAAGGATCTGGCGCGGCTCGACGGCGCCGAGGATGCTGCCGAAACATCCACCGGCCAGGACGGAGCGGTGCCCGCCTCCGGCTCGCTGCTCAGCTATGCAGGCCAGAAAGCAACCGGCGAAGCGGCCGGCCGCCGCGCGCCTGATGCAGGCGCTGACGACGACAGCATGGCCGCCGACGATTTTCGCGATGCCGAAGACAGCGAGGACTGGTCCGGCGCCGACGCCGACGGCTCCTCACCTGCCGCTGCGCAGCCGGCCGAAATGGAAGCGCCCCCGGCCGAGCAGCCGCGGCTCGAGGTGCCGCCGCTGAAGCTCGAAGGCATC
The DNA here is from genome assembly GCF_003952525.1 of Mesorhizobium sp. M3A.F.Ca.ET.080.04.2.1. Taxonomy (NCBI): domain Bacteria; kingdom Pseudomonadati; phylum Pseudomonadota; class Alphaproteobacteria; order Hyphomicrobiales; family Phyllobacteriaceae; genus Mesorhizobium; species Mesorhizobium sp. M3A.F.Ca.ET.080.04.2.1. Next base: position 2,364,845 of record NZ_CP034451.1, read on the forward strand.
GTGCCGTCCGCCCTCGCCACCGGAGAGGAAGCCAAGGCTCCCGACACCTCCATCATCGCAAGACTGCCGGTACCGTTGCTGATCCATTCCGGTGACGCGATGCACTACGCCAATGAAGCGTTCCTGGAGCTCACCGGCTACGATGCACTGGAGGATCTTGCCGATGCTGGCGGACTGGGCGCGCTCTTCGCCGACCACTACACGGACGATGGCGAGGCTGACGAAAGCGACCGATCGCTGAAGCTCAGGACGCGCCAAGGCCAGGAATTCCCGATCGATGCGCTCTTGCGCTCGGTGCCATGGCGCGGCGGCAAGGCGCTGATGCTGGTGGTGCGTCGCTCGGGCGAGGATGAGGCGCCGCATTTGAGCGCCGCCAATGACGAGCCGAGCCAGCAGCCGGATGTTTCCGAGCTGAAGGCTCGCATCGCCGAAATGCGCACCATCATCGACACCGCAACCGACGGCGTTGTGCTGATCGGCCGCGACGGCAATATCCGCTCGATCAGCCGGCCGGCGGAAGCGCTGTTCGGCTTTGACAGCGACGAGGTCGCCGGCAAGCCATTCGCGTCGCTGTTTGCCATCGAGAGTCAGCGCGCGGCGCGCGATTACCTCACCGGACTTTCCGAGCCGGGCGTGGCGAGCGTGCTCAATGACGGCCGCGAGGTCATCGGGCGCGAAGCGCAGGGGCGTTTCATTCCGCTGTTCATGACCATCGGCAGTCTTCCCAACGACAGCGGCTTCTGCGCCGTCGTGCGCGATATCACGCAGTGGAAACGGGCGGAGGAGGATCTTACCCAGGCGCGTGCCGTGGCCGAGCGCGCGTCCTCGCAGAAGACGGATTTCCTCGCCCGTATCAGCCACGAGATCCGCACGCCGCTCAACGCCATCATCGGCTTTTCCGAGCTGATGGTGGACGAGAAGTTCGGCCCGGTCGCCAACGACCGCTACCGTGACTATCTGCGCGACATCAACCGTTCCGGCAATCACGTGCTCGATCTTGTCAACGACCTGCTCGATATCTCGAAGATCGAGGCCGGCCAGCAGGAGATGGATTACGAGGCGGTGTCGCTCAACGACACGCTAGCCGAAACGGTGGCGATGATGCAGCCGCAGGCCAACCGCGAGCGCGTCATCATCCGCTCGAGCCTCGCCTCGCGCCTGCCGGAAGTGGTTGCGGATCTGCGCAGCGTGCGCCAAATCGCCCTCAACATCCTGTCGAATGCCATCCGCTACACGCAGGCCGGCGGTCAGGTGATCGTGTCGACCGCCTATGAGGCCTCGGGCGACGTGGTCATGCGCGTGCGCGACACCGGCATCGGCATGACCCAGGCCGAGATCGAGCAGGCACTGAAACCCTTCAAGCAGATCAACGCGCTGAAGCGCGGGCGCGGCGACGGCACCGGCCTCGGCCTGCCGCTGACAAAGGCGATGGTGGAGGCGAACCGCGCCCGCTTCAGCATCACCTCGACGCCGGGCGAAGGCACGCTGGTGGAGGTCGCCTTTCCTTCGACGCGGGTGCTGGCCGAATAGAGCAATTCCAGGAAAAGTGCTTTGCGGTTTTCCGTCCGGAATTGCGTAAAAGCAATACCCCGCTTCGGCTGGAGATCGCGCGCAAAGAAAAAGGCGTCCAGTGGACGCCTTGAAAAATGGGATTGCTGTCACAACGGGGCTTGAGCGAATCTGATCCTCGGGGGGACGAGGAACGGGATTACTCCCTCAAGTTACTCGCGACTATCGGCGCCGTCCGTTAACAAATCCTTACCAGACCGCGAAAAAATTTACGAATGTGTACCACTCGTGAAATCTAGGTAAATTCGGCAGATAGATTTCGTTAGCCATACCGAGGCGACGTCAACTCGCCAATTGCGGCAGGTTCCTGAACAGCTCGAGCGCTTCCGGGTTGGCGAGCGCCTCCTTGTTCTTGATGGCGCGGCCATGCACGACGTCGCGCACCGCAAGCTCGGTTATCTTGCCCGATTTGGTCCTCGGAATGTCGGTGACCGCGACGATCTTCGCCGGCACGTGGCGCGGGCTGGCGCCGCTGCGGATCCTGGCGCGGATGCGCTTCTCGAGATCCTCGTCCAGCTTCACCCCGGCGGCCAGCCGCACGAACAGCACGACGCGAACGTCATTGTCGAAATCCTGGCCGATGCACAGCGCCTCCAGGATCTCCGGCATCTGCTCGACCTGGTTGTAGATCTCGGCCGTGCCAATCCTGACACCGCCCGGATTGAGCGTGGCGTCGGAGCGGCCATGGATGATCATGCCGCCATGGGCCGTCCATTCGGCGAAGTCGCCATGGCACCAGACATTGTCGAAGCGCTCGAAATAGGCAGCCTGGTATTTCTTTGCCTCGGGATCGTTCCAGAAACCAACCGGCATCGAGGGGAACGCCCTGGTGCAGACGAGCTCGCCCTTTTCCTGCCGGACCGGCTGGCCGTCATCGTTCCAGACGTCGACGGCAAGGCCGAGGCCCGCCCCCTGGATCTCGCCGATCCAGACCGGCTCTATCGGCACGCCGAGCACAAAGCAGGAGACGATGTCGGTGCCCCCCGAAATCGAGGCCAGATGCACGTCCTTCTTGATCCCGTCATAGACGAAGCGGAAATCCTCCGGCGACAGCGGCGAGCCGGTGGACGAGATGGTGCGCACGCTGGAAAGGTCATGACTGCCGATCGGCTTCAGACCGGACTTGCGGACGGAATCGATGAACTTCGCCGAGGTGCCGAAATAGGTCATCTTCTCGGCATCGGCGAAATCGAACAGCGCGTTGCCGTCCGGATAGAAGGGCGAGCCGTCATAGAGCAACAGCGTCGCCCCCGAGGCGAGGCCGGAGGCCAGCCAGTTCCACATCATCCAGCCGCAGGTGGTGAAGTAGAAGAAGCGGTCGCCGTCGAGCAGGCCGGCATGCAGCCGCTGTTCCTTGACATGCTGGATCAGCGTGCCGCCGGCGGAGTGGACGATGCATTTTGGAATGCCGGTCGTGCCCGAGGAGAACAGAATGTAGAGCGGATGCGAGAAGGGCAGCCGCTCGAAGCTCAGCGCCTTCGCGGCAAAGGGCGAGAGGGCTTCTTCGAATGCAGTTGCCTTGTCGATGGTCGCGGCGACATCGGTCGAGGTGCCGAGATAGTCGACGATCAGCAGCTTGCGGACGGTCGAAAGCTTCGCCGCGACCGCCGCGAGCTTGTCGGCGACCTCGATGGCCTTGCCGTTATACCAGTAGCCGTCCGGCGCGATGAAGACGACGGGTTCGATCTGGCCGAATCGGTCAAGCACGCCCTGCTCGCCGAAATCGGGGGAGCAGGACGACCAAACCGCGCCGATCGAGCTTGCTGCCAGCATGGCGGCGACCGTCTCGGGCATGTTGGGCATCATGGCGGCGATACGGTCGCCTGCCTTGACGCCCAGCGACAGGAAGAGCTGCTGCAGGCGCGACGTGAGCTGATGGAGTTCGTTCCAGGAGAGCCGGCGCTCTACCTTGTCCTCGCCGCGAAAAACGATGGCCGTACCGCCGCCGGTCTTCTTCAGAAGGTTCTCCGCGAAGTTGAGTTCCGCGTCGGGAAAGAATACCGCACCCGGCATTTTGTCGCCATCGACGAGCGCGCGCTCGCCCTTGTCGCCGACAAGGCCGCAAAAGTCCCAAACCAGGCTCCAGAAGGCCTCGCGGTTGTCGATCGACCAGCGATGCAGCTCGGCGTAGCTGGAGAAAGCCTCTCCTGCCTTCGCCGCAGCGGCGTTCATGAAGGCGGTCATCGGCGCTGAGGCGATTTGGTCCTGCGTCGGCGTCCACAAGGGGGTGTCGGCGGCCATGATCGTTCCTCCCAAAGCGCGTCGCGATCGCGGCAGTAAAGCCTGACCTCGCGGTTATCGTTATCCCAAAACCGGCACAGGGTTTCGGGCGCCGGACGGGTTCATCGCTTATGTATCCCGCAGCCCGGCAGAGCAAGATGTTGTTGGAAAGGCCGGCGCCAATGGGGTGCAAATGCCATTGCACGGCCATAAAGACTTGAAAAGCGTCGGCGCTCGGCTACACCCGTCGAGCGATTTGTCGGCAATGGAAGCATACGGGGCAAGATGCCATCATCTTTGATCCGGCGAGGGGTGTGGGTGATCGGCGTCGCGGCGCTGGTCGTCGCGCTGGCTGTCGCCGCCCTGCCGCTGATTGCTTCGACCCGCATCGTGCGCGACCGCATCGCCTGGGAATTGAGCGCCTGGAGCGGGTTCAGGGTCACGATCGACGGCTCGCCACGCATCGAGGTATGGCCGACCTTCCGGGCCATCCTCAGCGACGTGACGCTGTCGCAATGGACTGAGGCCGACGCGCCGCCGGTGGTCGAGGCAGAGCGGGTCGAGGTGGATCTCTCGGCCATGGCCGCCTTGCAGGGCAACGTGGCGTTTTCGACCGCCAGGCTGGTGCGCCCGACCATCAGGGTCGAGCGCGCGCCAGGCGGCTTCTATCTGCCGCCGCTGCCCACCGGCGGCCGCATAACGCGCTCGATCGATGCCGCGCGGGGCGTGCTCACCGCGAACCCGCAGAAGCCCGACCTGGGCAAGCTTCCCGCGGATCCCTTCGGCACGGTCGAATTCCGCGACGGCCGCGTGGTGACGAGCGCAGACGGCAAGGACACTGAGATCCTGAGCAGCCTGACCGGCCAGGTGAATTGGGCGGCGATGAACAGCGAGGCCTCGCTGACGGCCACGGGGATCTGGCGCGGCGAAAGCGTCCAAGTCGATTTTACCTCTGCCAAGCCCCTGGTGCTGTTTGCCGGGGGAGCCGCTCCTGTCGCGCTCTCCTTCAAGGCAGCTCCGGCCACCTTCTCGTTCGACGGCGTCGCCTCGATGTCGGAGAATGCCTATCTGGACGGCCAGGCGAAATTTGCCGCGCCTTCGCTGAGGCGCCTGCTTGAATGGTCCCAGGCCGGCATCGCGCCAGGTGCTGCGATTGGCGCCGTGTCGGTCGCCAGCAAGGTGACGGCGTCGGCGGGTCGAGCGAAATTCGAGAACACGACGGTAGCGCTGGACAACAACCCCGGCATGGGAGCGCTGGACTTGTCGTTCAGCGAAGCGCTGCCAGTCGTTTCCGGCACGCTTGCCTTCGACACGCTCGATCTAAGGTCCTTTCTTTCCGGCTTCACGCCGATCGCTCCGACCGGCGAGGCCGGCCCAGGCGAGATCGACACCAGCTTCGCCGACAAGATCAACCTCGACCTCAGACTGTCGGCAGCGCACGCCACTGCGGGGCCCATCCAACTGGCCGACGTCGCCGCGACCGCGCAGGTCAAGAACGGGCTGGCGGTCTTCGACATCTCCGATGCGTCTGCCTTTGGCGGCAACATCCAGAGCAGCCTGCGCTTCGATCGCAAACCTGACGGCACCCAGGTCGAGATGCGGCTTCTGGCCTCGGACATCGACAGCGGCGCATTCGCCACTGCGGCGGGGATGACGCGTCTGGTGCCAATCGGCACCGGAACGGTCTCGATCATCCTCAAGGGACCGGGCAAGGCCTGGGACTCCATCCTCGAGAATGCCGACGGATCGTTCTCGGCGACGTTCGGGCCAGGCGCGCTGAACGGGCTCAACCTGCCCGCCTTTCTCAAGCGCAACGAGCAAGGCGGCTTCTTCGCGCTCGACGACGTCGCCAATGGCGCGCTGCCCATCCTCGGCGCGGAGATCAAGGCGAGCATTTCGAAAGGCGTGGCGCGGCTGGACAAGGCCGAGGTCAATGCGCAGCAGTACAAGATCTGGCTTTCGGGCATCGCCTCCTACGTCGGGCGCGGGCTGGCATTGTCCGGCGGTATCGTGCCGACCGGGCAGCCGGCGCAACCACAGCCGCAGGCCAACGCCCAAGCGGCCAAGCCGGCTCCGCCACCGCCCAACCAGTCGCTGTTCTTCGTCGGCGGCAATTGGAGCACGCCGTTCATCTCGCCGATCAGCCGCGGCGTTTCAGGACAATAGAGAGCGAGCCCCGCAACGGCTCAGCGTCCGAATGGCGCAAGGCCTGCGCGGGCGTCAGTCGTGCCCCCGTCGCTTATCCGCGCTGCGCCGCCTGCTCGTCGCGCTGGCGCTGGACCTCGCGGCGCTTGTTGGCGATCGAGGCGATGATGACGCCGACGGCGACCACCGCGATCAGGATGGTGCAGGCGGCGTTGATCTCAGGCGTCACGCCGAGGCGAACCTGGCTGTAGATCTTCATCGGCAGGGTCGTCGCACCGGGACCCGACGTGAAGCTGGCGATGACCAGATCGTCGAGCGAGAGCGTGAAGGCCAGCATCCAGCCGGAGACGATGGCCGGCATGATAACCGGCAGGGTGATCTGAAAGAAGGTCTTCACCGGCGGCGCGCCGAGGTCCATCGCCGCCTCCTCCAGCGAGCGATCGAAGGACACAAGCCGCGACTGCACGACGACGGCCACGAAGCACATGGTGAAGGTGATGTGGGCGAGCGTGACGGTGAAAAAGCCGCGGTCGAGGCCGACGGCGACGAATAACAGCAGCAGCGACAGGCCGGTGATGACTTCCGGCATGACCAGCGGCGCAAAGACCATGCCCGAGAACAGCACCCGCCCCTTGAAGCGCGTGTAGCGCGTCAAGGTGATCGCTGCCAGCGTGCCGAGCACGGTCGCCACGGTGGCGGAGATGACGCCGACGCGTGCCGTCACCCAGGTGGCGTCCATCAGGCCCTGATTGTGGAACAGCGAGACGTACCATTTGGTCGAGAAGCCGCCCCAGACGGTGACGAGCTTGGATTCGTTGAAGGAAAAAACGATGAGCAGCACGATCGGCAAATAGAGGAAGGCAAAGCCGAGCACGATCGAGGTGATGTTGAAGCGGCTCCAGGTGGCGTTCATTTGCCTTGCTCCTGGGCGCGCGCCTGCGCCTGCTGGAAGAGCATGATCGGAACGATCAGCAGCAGCAGCAGGATGACTGCCACCGCGGATGATACCGGCCAGTCGCGGTTGGCGAAGAACTCGTTCCACAATGTCTTGCCGATCATCAGTGTCTGCGAGCCGCCGAGAAGGTCGGGAATGACGAATTCGCCGACGGCCGGGATGAAGACCAGCAGGCAGCCGGCAACCACGCCGGGCAGCGACAGCGGGAAGGTGATCTTCCAAAAGGCGACGATCGGCGGGCAGCCGAGATCCTGCGCCGCCTCAATCAGCGAATTATCCATCTTCTCCAACGACGAATAGAGCGGCAGCACCATGAAGGGCAGATAGGAATAGACGATGCCGATGAAGATGGCGGTGTAGGTGTTGAGGATGACCAGCGGCTCGCCGATGACGTGCAGCGACAGAAGCACCTGATTGAGCAGGCCCTCCGGCTTCAGGATGCCGATCCAGGCATAGACGCGGATCAGGAACGAAGTCCAGAACGGCAGGATCACCAGCATCAGCAGGGTCGGCCGGATCGTCGCCGGCGCGCGCGCCATGCCATAGGCGATCGGATAGCCGACGATTAGCGTCAGCACCGTCGAGATCGCCGCAATGATCAGGCTCGTCACATAGGCGTTGAAGTAGAGCGCGTCCTGGGTCAGCCAGGTGTAGTTGTCGACGCTGAGCTGCTTGAGCTTTTCGACGAAGCCGGACCAGCCGCCGCCGAAATCGAGCACCGGCGTGTAGGGCGGCATCGAGATCGCGGTCTGCGACAGGGAGATCTTGAAGACGATGACGAAGGGGATGAGGAAGAAGAACAGCAGCCAGAGATAGGGAATGATGATGACGAGGCGGTCGACGAAGCCCTTCGCCAGTCGCGTCGGCAGCCCAGTCCCAGCTTCAGCCGACGCAGAGCCGGTGGCGGCGATGTTGGTCATGGCGCCGGCTCCTATCTCGTCAGCACGACGCCGGCATCGGGACGGAAAGACACCCAGGCGCGGTCGTTCCAGGTCAGGGGGTCCTCGCTGACGCGCGCCGCGTTCAGGGCGCTTGCCCGCACGATCTGCCCGTCGTCCAGCCTGACGTGATAGACGGTCATGTCGCCGAGATAGGCGATATCGTAGACCTCGCCTTCAAGCGCATTGACCGCATCGGCGGGCTTCTTTGACGAGACCCTGATCTTCTCCGGCCGGATCGCGAAGACGATGTCGGCGCCCTTGGCGGTTTCGGCAGCGTTCTCCACCACGATCTGCGCCCCTGTCGCTCCAGTGATGCGCGTGGTGTGGGCCGCCCGCTCGGCGACCTTGCCCTCGAACATGTTCACGTTGCCGACGAAATGCGCGACGAAGCGCGAGGTCGGCGCCTCGTAGATTTCGGCCGGCGTCGCAACCTGCATCACCTCGCCCTTGTCCATGATGGCGATGCGGTCGGCCATGGTCATGGCCTCTTCCTGGTCGTGAGTGACGACGACGAAGGTGAGGCCGAGCTCCTGCTGCAGGTCCATGAGTTCGAACTGCGTTTCCTCGCGCAGCTTCTTGTCGAGCGCGCCGAGCGGCTCGTCGAGCAGAAGGACCTTCGGGCGCTTGGCGACCGAGCGGGCAAGCGCGACGCGTTGGCGCTGGCCGCCGGAAAGCTGATGCGGCTTGCGCTTGGCGAACTGCTCGAGCTTGACCAGCCTAAGCATCTCCGCGACACGCTTTTCGATGTCGGGCGCCGGCATGCCTTCCTGCTTGAGGCCGAAGGCGATATTCTTCTCCACCGTCATATGCGGAAACAGCGCGTAGGACTGGAACATCATATTGACCGGCCGCCGGTAGGGCGGAATGCCGCGCAGGTCCTGGCCGTCGAGCAGGATGCGGCCCGCCGTCGGTTCTTCGAAGCCCGCCAGCATCCTGAGCAAGGTCGACTTGCCGCAGCCGGACGCCCCGAGCAGAGCGAAGAACTCGCGCTCGAAGATGGTCAGCGATAGGTTGTTGACGGCGGTGAAGTCGCCGAACTTCTTGGTCACCTTGTCGAACTGGATATATGGCTTGGCGTCCGGATCATTCCATGGCGCGAAATCCCTGCGGATGCTGCCAAGCGATTTCATGTCCCCACTCCGTTGTCTTCGCAATTCCTGACGAAATACCGTGCCCGCTTCTCCCGGAATTGCTCCAAAAAAGCGACCCCGGCAGTTGGCTGCCGGGGCCGTTCTCGATGCTTATTGGCCGGTGACGATCTTGGTCCAGGTGCGCGTGATGATGCGCTGGGTCTTGGGATCGTATGGGTTTACCGTGTAGAGGTTCTTGATGGTTGCCTCGTCGGGATAGACCGAAGTATCATCGAGGACCGCCTTGTCGATGAATTGCTGCGAGGCCTTATTGCCGTTGGCATAGAGAACGTAATTCGTCGACTTGGCGATGACTTCGGGCGTCATCATGTAGTTGATGAACTCATGCGCCTCGGCGACATGCGGCGCATCGGCCGGGATCGCCATCTGATCGAACCACATCTGGGCGCCCTCCTTCGGCACGGAATAGCCGATCTCGACGCCCTGCTTGGCTTCCTCGGCGCGGCTTCGGGCCTGGAACACGTCACCCGAAAAGCCGACCGCCAGGCAGATATCGCCGTTGGCCAAAGCATTGATGTATTCCGACGAATGGAACTTGCGGACATAGGGCCGGATCTTCAGCAGCGCTTCCTCGGCCTTGGCGATGTCGTCGGGCGAAGTGCTGTTGGGGTCGAGGCCAAGGTATTTCAACGCCGCCGGAATGAGGTCGGACGGAGAATCCAGCACATAGACGCCGCAGTCCTTCAGCTTGGACAGCTTGTCCGGATTGAAGAACACGTCCCAGCTGTCGATCTTGTCGGTGCCGAGGGCTGCCTGGACCTTCTTGACATTGTAGCCGAGACCGACCGTGCCCCACATATAGTTGACCGAGTATTCATTGCCGGGATCGTACTTGGCGGTACGCTCGGAGATGACATCCCACATATTGGAGATGTTCGGCAGCTTGGACTTGTCGAGCTTCTGGAACACGCCGGCCTGGATCTGGCGCGAGAGGAAATTGGCGGTGGGCACGACAACGTCGTAGCCGCTGCCGCCGGCCAGCAGTTTCGTCTCCAGGATCTCGTTGGAATCGAATGTGTCGTAAACGACCTTGATGCCGGTCTTCTTGGTGAAGTCATCGATGATGGAGCTGTCGATGTAGTCCGACCAGTTGTAGACGTTGACGACACGATCCTCGGCGTGGGCTCCTGCGGTCAAGAGCGTCAGAAGTGCCGAGGTCGCCGAAAGCCAGAGCGCTTTGCGGATCATGCTTTTCTCCTTTGGTGAGTGTTCCCCGTGCCGAGTCTCGCGACGTTGGAGCGAGGCGGCTGTTTCAGATTCTTGAGCGTTCCTGCAGGCGATCGGCACCAGCCCCATGAGACAAGCTGCCCCGTGGGTGGCGTCCCGGCGTCGTCAACGGCTTTTGCCGTGGCGTGGGTGTAGCTATGGCGATGTGGTCCGGCCTCGGTCAGGCCGGCAGAGCGACTTGGCAAGATACGCCTGTCTTGTTGTTGCCGAAATCGCAGCCTGCCCGCCCAGCATCGCGGTTGTCAATGACAAAGGCTCGCGCGGCATCAATTGGGGGCAGGCAGGCCCGTGACGCCGGGCCGCTGAGGGCGCGCCTGCCGCTTGAACTCCAGGCCGATATGCACCAGCAGCGCGACGACAACGACCGTTCCGCCGATGATGGTGCGCAGCGACGGCACCTCGGAGTGGACGAGCCAGACCCAGATCGGACCGAGGATTGGCTCGAACGTGCCCAGCAGCGCAGCAACTGCCGCCGGCACGAGCCGCGCACCCATTGCGAAAAAGGCGAGACCGACTCCGAGGTTGAGGACGCCGAAGGCGAATAGGAAACCCATGTCGCGCGCGGAAACGGCGAATTCCGAAGCCTGCGTGGCGGCGAACGCACCTGCAAGCAAGGCGGCGAGGCAGTTGGCCGGCACCATGCGCACATGGGCAAAGCGCCGCGTAACGACTGTCGCGACCGAAAACACGACGGCGATCAGCAAGGCCAGCCCATCACCGATTGGGGAGACGGTGCCGCCGAGCGATTCCGAGACCATGATGGCGACGCCGGTAATGACGGCGGCAATGGCGATCCAGGTTGCCAGGCTCACGCGTTCACGAAACAAAACCCAGGAAAGCAAGGCCGCCAGAAGCGGCACACCGGCCTGCATCAAGAGGATGTTTGCGACCGTGGTATAGGAGAGCGCCACGACGAAGCTCGTCGAAGCCGTGGCAAAGCAGAGTGCGACGCCAAGCCCGGGGAGGCCCATGTCCCGGAAAGCTTTCCCGATTCCCCGCCAGCCGTCGCGCCAGGCCATGAAGGCGATGAGGAAGGCCACTGCCCAGAGCGAGCGCCAGAACACGATGGTCCAGTTGTCGTCGACATGGATGAAGCGAGCGATCGCGCCGCCGAAACTCCACATCAGCGCCGACAGGAAGACCAGCAGCATGCCGATACGCTCCTCGCGCGGGGAGACGGCAGGCAAGGCGACGCGTGGCGAGGCGGTTTCGGACATGGACACGACTGTCGGCGAGTTGCGCGCCGTTCGATACGTCGAGGACGACAGGACTATGTCCATTCGCGTAGCGCAAAGGCGGAACGCAGGCGTGATCCAGCATCCGGCGAGATTTGGGACCAAGCCCGGCAGGCACTACCCCTGGAAATCGAAAGCGCTCAACCCTGTCACCATTTCATCGAGACCGAGGGGACGCGTGACCGGCGGCTCGGCGCGCGCCAGGCAGCCGACGCGCTCGCAGAGCCTGCAGGCCGGGCCGACCGGCGTGGCCGATGGCTGACCGTGAGCGGTCTTGCCGGCGACGGTTGCGGGCAGCGCGCCGCCATAGACAATCTCGTCGCGAAAGGCGATGTCGCACCCAAGCAGAAGTGCCGTGCGCCGCGGCCGTTCGGAAAAGGCGCCTTGCGGCCCTTCCAGCGTGCGGGCGATGCAGAGGAACTCGGCACCATCCGGCATCTCCACCGCCTCGACCAGAATCCTGCCCGGCTGCGAGAAAGCTGCATGGATGGGGAGTTTCGGACAGCCGCCGCCGAAGCGGCTTTGCGGATAGCCCTGGCTGCCCGCCTTGCGGAAGCGGTTGCCGGCATTGTCGACTTCCAGCATGAAGAACGGAACGCCCGACAGGGCTGGCCGCTGCAGCATGGTCAGGCGGTTTGCCGCCTGCTCGAAGGAGACGCCGAAGCGCGAGCGCAGGACGTCGATGTCGTAGCGCGCACGCACCGCGGCGGCGTGGAAGGCCTGATAAGGCATCATCAGCGCGTGGGCGGCATAGCGGCCAAGCTCAAACCGCGCCAGCCGCCGGGCCTCGTCGGTGCCGAGCTTCAGCGCCTTGATCTCGTTCGCCACGGCGACTGTCATGCGTATGAGGCAGGCTTCCATCGCGACTTCGCGCAACTGGTCGAAGGGCGAGAGCCGCTCGGACAGGAACAGGCGCTGCGAGTGGCGGTCGTAGCGTCGGCGCCAGTTCGGCATGGTTGCTACCGGCAGCACCTTGACCACGATGCCGTGCTCGCGCTTCAGCCAGCTCTTCAGCGCGGCGAAGAGGTCGTCGCCGGGGTCGAGCACGGACGTGAAGGCCCCCGCCTCTTCCTCAAGGGCGGCGAAGTGGTTCGGCCGCCTCTCGAGCACCTCGTGCACTTCGTCGATGGGCAGGCGCGTCCCGGATAGCGCGGTGGCGCGTCCTTCTCGCGCCAGAAGCTCGTTGAGGTCGGACAGCCGCTCGGCCTGCTCGCGATAGGCGCGAAACAGCTTTATCATCGCCGCCGAGGCATTGGGCGCGGCCTCCACGAGGTCGACCAACTCCTGGTCGCCGGGGAGCTCGCCGACCAGCAACGGATCGCCAAACACCTCTCTCAGCGCCGCTATCGATCCTTTCGTCTCGCCCTGCAACTCGTGCGGATCGACCTTGTATACGGACGCCAGCTTGAGGATGAGCTGTACCGTCAGCGGCCGCTGATTGCGCTCGATGAGGTTGAGGTAGGACGGCGAAATGCCAAGTCCTTCGGCCATCGCCGTCTGGGTAAGACCCTTGGCGTTGCGAAGGCGCCGGATGCGCGGCCCGGCAAAAATCTTCTGGTCGGCCAACGCATCTCCTTGACAAGAATTTACACGCAGCTGTGCGCAATCGCGTGACCGAGGTCTTTTACAAGTATGACAAATTTACAGCGCCCCTTTGTCAAACGCAACACAGTTTTTCCCTTATTTCAGCGGCTGCCGCGCGGTTTTTCTCGCCTGTTTCGCAGCGCAATGTAAATGATGTCATATACAACGGATGCAGAAGCCAACTCGCCGACGCGCCGTCCAAGGCAGCCATCAACGATCTGGAGTAAGAAATGACTGACTTTTACAACCTCGTCCCGTCCGCGCCGGAAGGCCGTTTCGACGGTATCGAGCGTCCGTACTCTCCAGCGGACGTCAAGCGGCTGCGCGGCTCGGTTCAGATCCGCCAGACGCTTGCCGAAATGGGCGCGAACCGGTTGTGGAAGCTCATCCATGAGGAAGACTTCGTCAACGCGCTCGGCGCCATGTCCGGCAATCAGGCGATGCAGCAGGTGCGGGCCGGGCTGAAGTCGATCTACCTGTCGGGCTGGCAGGTCGCGGCCGACGCCAACACCGCATCCGCCATGTATCCCGACCAGTCTCTCTATCCGGCCAATGCTGCGCCTGAACTGGTCAAGCGTATCAACCGCACGCTGCAACGCGCCGACCAGATCGAAACCTCCGAGGGCAACGGCCTTTCGGTCGAGACCTGGTTCGCGCCGATCGTCGCCGATGCCGAAGCCGGCTTCGGCGGGCCTCTCAACGCCTTCGAGATCATGAAGGCCTTCATCGAGGCCGGCGCGGCGGGTGTCCATTACGAGGACCAGCTTGCATCGGAAAAGAAGTGCGGCCATCTCGGCGGCAAGGTGCTGATCCCGACCGCGGCGCATATCCGCAACCTCAACGCGGCGCGCCTGGCGGCCGACGTGATGGGCACGCCAACGCTGGTCGTGGCGCGAACCGATGCCGAGGCGGCAAAGCTGCTCACCTCGGATATCGACGAGCGCGACCGGCCATTCGTCGACTACGACGCCGGACGCACGGTGGAGGGTTTCTACCATGTCAGGAACGGCATCGAGCCCTGCATCGCCCGCGCCGTCGCTTATGCGCCGCATGCCGACCTCATCTGGTGCGAGACCTCGAAGCCGGATCTCGCGCAGGCGAAGAAGTTCGCCGAGGGCGTGCGCAAGCACCACCCCGGCAAGCTGCTCGCCTACAATTGCTCGCCATCGTTCAATTGGAAGAAGAACCTGGACGATGCGACGATCGCAAAGTTCCAGAAGGAGCTCGGCGCCATGGGCTACAAGTTCCAGTTCATCACGCTGGCCGGCTTCCACCAGCTGAATTTCGGCATGTTCGAACTGGCCCGCGGCTACAAGGACCGGCAGATGGCGGCCTATTCGGAACTGCAGGAGGCCGAATTCGCGGCGGAGATCCACGGCTACACCGCTACCAAGCACCAGCGCGAGGTCGGCACCGGCTATTTCGATGCCGTGTCGATGGCAATCACCGGCGGCCAGTCTTCGACCACCGCCATGCACGAATCGACCGAGCACGACCAGTTCAGGCCGGCGGCCGAGTAACAGAAGAAACTTCAGAGGAAACGCCTGCGGGCATTCACATCGAGGAGAACAGCAATGGCATCGATCAGCCGCGTCAAGGAAAGGGCCGAGGAACAATCGAGCGCGATGAGCGTCGATCAGCAGGCAACGATCCGCATGCTCGCCAATGACCTTCATCGGCTCAATCAATCGGTGATGAAGGCAGTCGAGGCCGGCGTTTCGGTGGAACTGGTGCGCTCGGCCAGGCATCATGGCGGCGATGGCAACTGGGGTGACCTTCTGATCCCAGTCATCGTCACTCATCAAAACCATAGCTGACGTAACGTCAACGATCTCCACCAGAGTCTCCCGCACACAATACCTGCGGGAGACTGTCACCTTTTTCCGAAACGCTGCGCAGCGCTGGATTGGACTTTTCCTAAATTTTCGAATTTCTTCCAATATTGTCGATTCCAACCTTTTCAGCTTGACAGCGCGAGCCACCTCACGCCAATTGCGCCTCGAGTTTCAACCCTGCATTGAAACTGAGAGGAGCGCCCGCCTGCCAATGTCTCCGATGCATCGTGACACCAAGCCCGAAAAGCAACCAACGCCGGCGCACGGCAGGGCGGGGGCCGAGCTGCCGATGGATTTTTCCAAGGTACTTGTCGTCGGAAAATCGTCAATCAATCGGGTGGTGATCTCGAAGATCGTGGAGAAATCGGGACTGAAGCCGATCTCGGAGTCGCCGGAAACCGCAGCAAAGGCGCTCAGCGCCTTCGCTCCCGCCGCCATCGTCCTCGATGGTGGCGCAGACAACAAGGACTGCGACAAGCTTCTGGCCGCGATAGAGTCGCTGCGGCGCTCATCGGGCAAAACGTTGCCGTCGGTGATCCTGCTTTCGACCGCCTCCGGCACACCGGAAAGCGTCGGCCTGCCGAACGTGGTCGATGCCGTGGTAGCCAAGCCGATCACGCCCGAAAGGCTGCAGCCGGTGATCGACCGAGTCGTCGGCCGCCGCTAAGGTGCATCGCGCCGACGGGTGCACGCTTTTCACGACATGCTATAAATTTGCCGGCTCAGCCAGTCTTAGCGATGCTTTCAATCAATGCCGGCAACTCGCCGAGGTCGGTGATCTGGCGAAAGCGCGGCGCCGCGACGGGCGGCTCGGCATGCTCGACGGCCCATGTCAGCTCATGCGGCACATGGATGCCCCAGCCGCCCGCTTCGATGACCGGAACCACGTCGGATTTGAGCGAGTTGCCGACCATCATGCTTTTCTTCGGCCCGTCGCCATGGCGGCTGAAGATACGGGCATAGGTGGCCGCGCTCTTGTCGCTGACGATTTCGACGGCATCGAAAAGATCGCCGAGACCCGATTGCGCCAGCTTGCGTTCCTGGTCGAAGAGGTCGCCCTTGGTGATCAGCACCAGCCGATAGGAGCCGGCGAGCCTTTCGACCGTCTCGCGCGCATGCGGAAGCGGCTCGATCGGATGACTGAGCATGTCGCGGCCGGCAGCAAGAATCTCGGCGATGACGGGAGCCGGCACCCGGCCTGCGGTGACTTCGATGGCTGTCTCGATCATCGACAGGGTGAAGCCTTTGATGCCGAAGCCGTAGACGGCAAGGTTTCGCCTTTCGGCTTCGAGCAGCCTGGCGGATATATGCTGCTGATCGCCGTGCTCGGCGAGCAGCCCGGCAAACCGTCTCTCGGTCATGCGGAAGAACTGTTCGTTCTGCCACAGCGTATCGTCGGCATCAAAGCCGATGGTGGTCAGATGGGAAGCGGACATTGCAGAACTCGCCTTGCGGATAGGCTTCATCTAGACCTTGCGAAGCCGCGCCGCCAGCAAGAAGACGAAGCGCAGTGTACCAGGCGGACTGCCCAGCGGGCGCTTGCCCGCGCCAGGCGCCTCCCCTTCCCTTCCCCCGCGCGCCCCGGCTATACTTCGACATCCGCAACACAATCTGGTGAATGATGCCGCCTGAAAAAAAGGAAGTCCGTCCGTCGAACCGGGGGGGACGCGTCCGCACGCCTGCCTTCTTGAAAAACCAGCGCGGTGTGAAGAACTGGAAGGAAGCCAGCGCCTGGCTTGAATGGCGCGGCATCGAGGACATCGAATGCATCACGCCGGACCAGGCCGGCGTCGCGCGCGGCAAGATGATGCCGTCGAAGAAATTCACCTCCAACACCTCGCTGGCGCTGCCCTCGGCCGTGTTCATGACGACGATCTCCGGCGGCTATCCGGAGGACGGCAACGGCTTCCGCTATCCGGAAGACGACGGCGACCTGAAGCTCTTGCCCGATCTGTCCACCCTGACCGTCGTGCCGTGGGAGGAGGACCCGACTGCGGCGGTGATCTGCGATCTCGTCCACCAGGACGGCCGCTCGGTCGAGTTCACGCCGCGCAATGTGTTGAAGCGTGTGCTTGCGGCCTACGCCGACCGCGGGCTGAGGCCGGTGGTGGCGCCAGAGATCGAGTTCTACCTGGTGCGCAAGAACCCGGATCCGGACTATCCTTTGACGCCGCCCGTCGGGCGCTCGGGGCGGCCGATCGGCGGCGGCGCCGGCTATTCCATCGCCGGCGTCAACGAATTCGACGAACTGATCGACGACATCTACCATTTCTCGGAGCGGCAGGGGCTGGAGATCGACACGCTGATCCACGAGGAGGGTGCCGGCCAGCTCGAGATCAACCTGCGCCATGGCGATCCGATCGAACTCGCCGACCAGGTGTTCATGTTCAAACGCACCATCCGCGAGGCGGCGCTGAAGCACGAGATTTATGCCACCTTCATGGCCAAGCCGATCCAGGGACAGCCCGGATCGGCCATGCACATCCATCAGTCGGTCCTCGACCGGAAGACCGGCAGGAACATCTTCTCGGCCGAGGACGGCTCGGAGACCGAGCACTTCTTCCATTTCATCGGCGGCATGCAAAAACATGTGCCGAATGCGCTGGTGATGTTCGCGCCCTACGTCAATTCCTATCGCCGGCTGACGCAGGCCGCGTCGGCGCCGGTCAACACCCAATGGGGCTACGACAACCGCACGACGGCGTTCCGCGTGCCGCGATCGGACCCCGCGGCGCGGCGCGTCGAGAACCGCATCCCGTCTTCCGACGCCAATCCCTATCTGGCGCTTGCCGCTTCGCTAGCCTGCGGGCTGATCGGCATCACCAACAAGGTCAAGGCTTCGGCCCCGGTGCTGACCACCGCCAACGAGGACGAGATCGACCTGCCGCGCAACTTGCTCGAAGCGGTCGACCTGTTCGAAGGCGACAGGGAGCTCGGCGCCATCCTCGGCAAATCCTTCGCCGCCACCTATGCGGCGATCAAGCGGGCCGAGTTCGAGACCTTCATGGAAGTGATCAGCCCGTGGGAGCGGGAGTATTTGTTGCTGAACGTGTGAGTGGCGACTTCGTGGCGTGGTGAATGGTGAATAGTGAATGGTGAATGGTTTCATCTTGGACGGGTGAAGCACGCGTCGTGGCTTTCGCAACCCCTTTCATTCACCATTCACCATTCACCATTCACCGACGTTCCCATGCCCTACCAATCCCCCATCTCCCCCGGCCGGTCCTGGTATGAGGACACGGCCGGTGCTCGTCCCGAGTATCCGGCTCTCGACGGCGATCGCCAATGCGACGTCGTCATTGTCGGCGGCGGCTTCACCGGCCTGTCGGCGGCGGCGCATCTGGCCAAGGCCGGCACCAATGTCGTGCTGATCGACGCGCATCGCTTCGGTGACGGCGCATCGGGACGCAATGGCGGTCAACTCGGCACGGGCCAGCGTGCTTGGGCCGAGGAGCTCGAGGCCGAATACGGCTTCTCGCGCGCCAAGGCGTTGTTCGACCTGGCCGAAGAGGCCAAGGCGCATCTGTTCGATTTCGCGGCCGCCAACCGGATCGAGATCGACTACATGCCTGGCCAGCTCTCGGTGGCGCATAAAAGGCGCTACGTCGATCACTACAAGGCGCATGCCGAGATCATGGCGCGCCGTTTCGGCTATCCGCACATCTCCTTCATGGATGCCAGCGAGACTGCCGAGCGGCTGGGTTCGACGCGTTACTTCGGCGGCACACGCGATACGGGGACCGGACATATCCACCCGATGAAGCTGGTGACCGGCACGGCCAAGGCGGCGGCCGCGGCCGGCGCCGGCCTGTTCGAGCGGACGCCGTCGACCGGCATCACCTCCAGCAGCGGCAAGGTGAGGGTGACGACGCCACGCGGCACGATAACGGCCGAGAAATGTCTTGTCGCCGTCAACGCCTATGGCGGCACCCTGGAAACGGTGAGCGCATCGCACATCATGCCGATCGGCTCCTTCATCGGCGCGACCGTTCCGCTCGGCGCCGACTCCAAGGTGCTGCCGGGCGGCGAGTCGGTCGACGATTCCCGCTTCGTCGTGCGCTACTTCCGCAAATCGAAGGACGGCCGGCTTTTGTTCGGCGGCCGCGAGATTTACGCCGTCAACGACCCGAAGGACATCCACATCCACATCCGCCGGCAGATCGCAGAGCTCTATCCGGCTCTGAAGGATGTCGAGATCACCCATGGCTGGGGCGGCTATGTCGGCATCACCGTGCCCAGAAAACCCTTCGCGCGCCAAGTGATGCCGAACGTGATCTCGATCGGCGGCTATTCCGGCCATGGGGTCATGCTGTCGAACTTCTTCGGCAAGCTCTATGCCGAGACGGTAGGCGGCAACCGCGACCGGCTCAAGCTGATCGAAGATCTGAAGATCCCCGCCTTCCCGGGCGGCCGTCGCTTGCGCGCGCCCCTGCTGTTCCTGGCGCTCAACTGGTTTGCATTGCGCGACAGGATTTGAGGCGGGTGCGCGGCGGAAGCTGTGTAAACCCCGACCTTCCTTCCCCTGCGGCATGTTGTCGAATCCTTAACAAAGGCGCAGAATTTCAAAAAAAGGCGCACTGATGCCATAATCGCCGGCAAAGGATGCCGGTTCAGGGCGATAAAAACGGGGATTTGCGGGCATACCGCGTATGTTTTTGGGACCGACGCCGGTCGAACGCCGTAATTTCAGGCGCTGATCGAGAAGAACGTCGGCCCGTTGTTGGAGGTGGTCTAAGTGAACGAGCCCTTCAGTTTCGGTGCGCCGGAACGGCGTCTCTTTGCCGTGCAGTTCGGCTATGATGTACGGCCATCGTTCTGGCAGAATGTCCAATCGAACGCGCATCTGGTCATTGCGGCCGTCGGAACCGTAGCGCTGCTTGGCGTAGCCGGCGTGGCGCTGTGGCTGGCGTTGCCGGGCAGCGACAGGCAAGCCTTGGCGAGCGCTGCACAGGCTGTCCCGGCAGTTCCGGTCAAGACGACCAAGGTCGCTCCGGCGGCAGCGAATGTGGCAGTGACCGTAGCGGCCGCGCCGCAGGCCGCGCGCAAGGCCGACGCCGTTTCGCCCGCCAGCGTCTCCCGCGACGCCGACATACCGGCGCTGGCATCCAACAGTCCCCGCTGGACGGGCCCGAGCACCGAAACCGCCTCTGTCCCGGCCGAGACTGCGCCGGCCTCATCCGATCAGGCCGCCAAGCAGCCGCCCGAACCGAAAGAAGCCGCAGCCGCCTTTGCCGAAACCGATGCAAAAAGCGATGCTTCGAAGGCCCTGTCACAAGTGGCGGCGCCTGAGCCAGCGGACAACAAACCGGCGGACGATCAAGCGGCCGACGACCAGCCGGCGGCAGACGACACGGATAGCGCCCGCACCGCAGCCATCCCTCAATCAAAGCCGCAAGTCGCGGCGGCCGAAGCGGCAGCGAGCGAAAGCGAAGACCCGGCCACGCCTGATGCGAGCGCTGCCGAAAGTGGTCGCATCGTCAAGGCAGTCACCATGCGCACCGGTCCGAAAAAAGGCGCTGCCGCAATCGTCACGATACCCGCCAAGACCTCGGTGCAGGTGGTGAACTGCAAGAAGTGGTGCGAGATCGTTTACAACGGCAAGCGCGGCTGGGTCTACAAGACCTACGTCAAGACCGGCGCCTGATCTCGCCCGCACCAACGGGCTCAGCCCTCAGCCGCCAAAGAGCCTGCGGAACCGTTGGCGGCGACGTTCGAGTCTGCGATTCCTGGTAAACTCGCGATGCTCTTCGAACGGCACTTCGAATAAACCGCAGTCCTGGCAGCCTTCCTTCTTGCCGCAGGCCGGGATCCAGCATTTGACGTCGTGCTTCCAGGCCAGCGCCACTCTTTCCAGATGAAGGTTCGGTGCGCTCTTGAGGAGTATGAGTTCGCCAGGCACGGCAGTTTTCTTGATGTGATCCGAGACGTCCTTCGGCGTGCGGAGCTCAACGAACCGGCCGCATTCCCGGTCAGCCTGCGGCGCCCGCGAGCGATGCGCGTTGTCGCCGGTGTAGATGATCTCATCGGCGATCTCGCGCGCGGCCGTGTAGGCTTGCGCATATTTTCGGGTGGAACCCCCATAATCCGAGATCTGGCCAAGGACGATGCGCTTTCGTTGGACCGTCGCCTTGGCAATCATCTCGAGGGCAAGATTGATCGAATGCCAGGGCGCCTTGGCGGAGTCGACGATGAATCTCGGCCCACCTTCGACCGACACGACCTCGCAGCGGTTCAGCAGCGGCTGAAACGTCGCCACCGCGGCCTGCACATTTTCCTTCGGCACGCCAAGCTCAAGCGCGGTGGCCACCGCCGCAGCAACCGGCAGCCAGAAATGTTCCGCCGGAAGGTGTGTCTTCAGCTCGAGCTTGCCGCTCCGCCAATGGATCGAAAGCGCCAGCCCGTCCGGGTAGGCTGCACCGACATCGCTCACGCGATAATCCGCAATTTCGGAAACACCGAAAGTGATGAAGCGGTGTCGAAGGCCCGAGGCCATGCCCATGACGTGCGGATCGTCGGCATTTAGGACGGCGAGCCCGCCAGGCTCCAGTGCGTCGATCAACGCGCGTTTTTCCCGCGCCACATTTTCCAAAGTCCTGAAGCTTGCGAAATGTTCGAGCCGCACCATGGTCACCACGGCCACATGCGGCTTCAGCATTTCCGCCATCGGCCTGATCGTGTCGACGCCATAGGCTCCGGCTTCGAAGACGACGTAATCGACTTTGCCAGCTCGCCCCATGCGCTTGTACAGCGTGGCGACCAGCGACTTCATCGTGTTGGCCAGAACCTGGGTGTGGACCGTGCCGTGGCTGGCCAGAACCCGGCCAAGCAGGCTTGCCGATGTCGACTTGCCGGAACTGCCGGTGATGCCGATGAAGATCGCGCTGCTTCGCGCACGCGCGCGGTTAGCTCGATAGACCCTGAAGCGTCGCGTCAGCGCTTCGCGAATCCTCCGCAATCCGGTGTTCATCGCCCCGCCAATCCAAGAGCCTTCGCCGTTATGCCTCTCGCCGGTTCGTGAAGTCAAACGGGAGCGCTACAGCCCAGCCACCCGGGTCTCGGCGCAAATCCGGATGACGCGCACCAGGAATTGCTTAGATACAGCGCCCGCCGTCGACCTCCAGCGCCACGCCGGTGATGAAGGCGGCTTCGTCTGAGGCCAGCCAAAGGGCTGCATTGGCAATGTCGAGCGGCGTCGAGAGCCGGCCGAGCGGGATCGAGGCGCGGAACTTCTCGCGGATCTCGGGCGTGTCCGCGCCCATGAATTTCTCCAGCATGCCGGTTTCGCCAGCCACCGGGCACAAGCAGTTGACGCGGATGTTCTTCGGCGCGAGTTCGACCGCCATCGACTTGGTCGCGGTGATCGCCCATCCCTTGGAGGCGTTGTACCAGGTGAGGCCCGGCCTCGGGCGGATGCCTGCCGTCGAGGCCGTGGTCAGGATCACGCCACCGCCCTGACGTTCCATGATCGGCACGACGGCGCGCGCCGAATGGTAGATCGCCTTCATATTGACGGTCGTGATCAGGTCGAAGGTTTCTTCGTCGACGCTCAGCATGTCGCCGTTGCGATGCGTATAGCCGGCATTGTTGACCATGATGTCGATGCGGCCGAAGGCGCTCGTGGCGGCATAAACCATCTCGTCGAATTCCGAGCGAAGAGAGACATCCGTCTGGGTCCAGATGGCACTGTCGCCGATTTGCTTTGCCACATGCTCGGCCCCCTTGGCATTGAGATCGGCGACGACGACCCGCGCGCCCTCTTCAGCGAAACGTTTCGCCATGCCTGCGCCGAATCCCGACGCCGCGCCGGTGACGATGGCGACCTTGTTTTCCAGACGCTTGGTTGTCCCGGTCATTGAAGATCACCTCGCAAGTTGCATCGGAAGCATGCCCGGCGTCGGACGTCATGCGCCTGCCACTTCTGCCTCAAAGGCGCGTCGCGCGGAACGGATTCAGTCGACGTGCTCCAAGTCTCTGTTTCGGTACATGTCGTTCTCCAAAACCGCTGCGCATTTTTGGGCGGCATGCATTAGCTTTCGTCACATTCACGCTTTAGCTTGCAGCCGCGAGTGCTGCCGGAAGCAATCACTTGCCGACAAGCCTTCCGGTTGCGCCAGTGTCAAGCGCCAGTATTGAGGAGACATGTCGACCGAACCGGTCTCAATGCGATCCGCCCCTGGATGTGACACCATGACACTGGACGATTTAAATCGATTAGATTATATCCGGGCTCGCTAACGGCGACCGGCATCAAATTGGACTGACCATGACCAGCCAGATCATTCCCGTCGAGCCATTCGACTTCATCATCTTCGGCGGCACCGGCGACCTGTCGGAACGCAAGCTTTTGCCCTCGCTCTACCACCGCCAGCGCGGCCATCAGTTCTCCGAGCCAACCCGCATCATCGGCACGTCGCGCGCAAAGATGACCGATGGCGAGTTCCAGGCCTTCGCCAAGCAGGCGATCTCCGACCACGTCA
This sequence comes from Mesorhizobium sp. M3A.F.Ca.ET.080.04.2.1, assembly GCF_003952525.1. Taxonomy (NCBI): domain Bacteria; kingdom Pseudomonadati; phylum Pseudomonadota; class Alphaproteobacteria; order Hyphomicrobiales; family Phyllobacteriaceae; genus Mesorhizobium; species Mesorhizobium sp. M3A.F.Ca.ET.080.04.2.1. The sequence goes on from NZ_CP034451.1 coordinate 2,388,184, forward strand.
AGCCGGCGGATATCGATGCGAAAGAGGTTGAAACCTTCCTTGCGCGGCTGTCCTACGTCCCGGCGGACGCGACGACGGGGGCAGGCTTCGAGGAGCTCAAGAGGGCGATCGGCGACAGCCAGTGCATCCGCGCGTTCTACCTCGCGGTGGCGCCGGCGCTGTTCGGGGACATCTCGCATCAGCTCAAGAAAAACCAGCTGATCACGCCGAACTCGCGCATCGTGCTGGAAAAGCCGATCGGCCGCGATCTCGCCTCGGCGCGCGCGCTCAACGATGCGGTGGGCGACGACTTCCACGAAAGTCAGATCTTCCGCATCGATCACTATCTCGGCAAGGAAACGGTGCAGAACCTCATGGCGCTGCGCTTTGCCAATGCGCTTTACGAGCCGCTCTGGAATTCGGCCAATGTCGACCATGTGCAGATCACGGTCGCCGAGACCGTCGGCCTGGAGGACCGCGTCACTTATTACGACAAGGCGGGCGCGCTGCGCGACATGGTGCAGAACCACATGCTGCAGCTTCTGTGCCTCGTGGCCATGGAGGCGCCGTCGTCGATGGACGCCGATGCGGTGCGCGACGAGAAGCTGAAAGTGCTGAGGGCGCTCAAGCGCATCAACGGCAACGAGGCGCCGAAACAGACGGTGCGCGGCCAGTATCGCGCCGGCGCCTCGGCCGGCGGTCCGGTCAAGGGCTATGTCGAGGAACTCGGCAAGGACAGCAACACCGAGACCTTCGTCGCCATCAAGGCCGAGATCGGCAACTGGCGCTGGGCCGGCGTTCCCTTCTATCTGCGGACCGGCAAACGGCTGGGGACGCGCGTTTCCGAGATCGTCATCGAGTTCAAGCCGATCCCCTATTCGATCTTCGGCGACAGCGCTGGGCCGATCTTCGCCAACCAGTTGGTGATCCGTCTGCAGCCGGACGAGGGCGTCAAGCAATACATCATGATCAAGGATCCCGGGCCGGGCGGCATGCGGCTGCGCCAGATCTCGCTCGACATGAGCTTCGCGCAATCCTTCGACGGCCGCGCGCCTGACGCCTATGAGCGGTTGATCATGGATGTGGTGCGCGGCAACCAGACGCTGTTCATGCGCCGCGACGAGGTGGAGGCGGCCTGGAAGTGGATCGATCCGATCCAGAACGCCTGGGAAAGCGCCAGGCAGGAAGCGCAGGGCTACACGGCCGGCACGTGGGGGCCATCGGCCTCCATCGCGCTCATCGAGCGTGACGGACGGACATGGCACGAGAGCAATTGAACCAGCCCGCCTACAGCTGGAACGGCTTTGGCGACCGCCAGCAGCTGGCGGCAGCCCTTGCCGGCCAAGTCGCTGCCCGGCTGACCAGCGCGATCGCGAAGCGCGGCACGGCGCTGCTCGCCGTTTCCGGCGGTACCACGCCGGCAAAGTTCTTCGCCGCGCTCTCCCTGATGCCGATCGCCTGGGACAATGTCACGGTAACGCTGATCGACGAGCGTTTCGTTCCTCCGTCTTCGCCGCGCTCGAATGCCCGACTGGTTGCGGCCAACCTGCTGCAAAACAAGGCTGCGGCAGCGCGTTTCGTACCGCTCTACCATGAGGCGGCAAGCATCGAGGAGGCGGCGGGATCGGATAGCGAGGCGCTGAATTCGCTGCCCTGGCCGCTCGACGTCGCCATTCTCGGCATGGGCGCCGACGGTCACACTGCATCGTTCTTTCCCGACGCCGACAATCTGTCAGCATTGCTCGACCCCTCCGCACAGCGGATCGTGCTGCCGGTGCATGCGCAAAGCGCCGGCGAGCCACGGCTGACACTGACGATGGCCAGGATCATCGCCGCCGACTTCCTCGCGCTCCACATCGAAGGCGAGGACAAGCGGACTGCCTTCGAGGGTGCAATGGGACCGGGCGCGGCGAAGCCCATTCGCAAGGTGCTCGAAGCCGCGCCGATACCGGTTGAGGTGTTCTGGGCACCCTGATTTTACTGAAAAAGGCCCTGGCGAACAGGGGAGGACGTTCTCCGGGGCTCGAAAGGACAGACCATGACAGCCAGACGCGACATCGAAGCCATCACGGACCGTATCCGCCAACGCTCGAAAGCCGGGCGCGAGGCTTATCTTGGCCGCATCGCGGAGGCATCCGGCCGCGCCGCCAACCGCGCGGTGCTGTCCTGCGGCAATCTCGCTCACGGCTTTGCCGTCTGCAGCCCCTCGGAGAAGATCGCGCTCGGCGGCGACCGCGTGCCGAACCTCGGCATCATCACCTCCTACAACGATATGCTGTCGGCGCATCAGCCGTTCGAGACATTCCCGGCGCTGATCAAGGAAGCGGCGCGCAAGGCCGGCGGCATCGCCCAGGTGGCCGGCGGCGTGCCGGCGATGTGCGACGGCGTCACCCAGGGGCAGCCGGGCATGGAGCTGTCGCTGTTCTCGCGCGACGTCATTGCCATGGCGGCGGCGATCGGCCTGTCGCACAATATGTTCGACGCCGCGGTGTTCCTCGGCGTCTGCGACAAGATCGTGCCGGGCCTGGTGATCGCGGCACTGACCTTCGGCCATCTGCCAGCGGTATTCATCCCGGCCGGGCCGATGACGTCGGGCCTGCCGAACGACGAGAAGGCCAAGGTCCGCCAGCTCTATGCCGAAGGCAAGGCAGGCCGCGCCGAACTGCTTGAGGCCGAATCGAAATCCTATCACGGGCCGGGCACCTGCACCTTCTACGGCACCGCCAACTCCAACCAGATGCTGATGGAGATCATGGGCTTGCATACGCCCGGCGCCTCCTTCGTCAATCCGGGCACACCGCTGCGCGACGCGCTGACGAAGGAAGCAGCCAGGCGGGCTCTCGCCATCACCGCGCTCGGCAATGCCTACACGCCGGTCGGGCGCATGATCGACGAGCGCTCGATCGTCAACGGGGTGGTCGGCCTGCATGCCACGGGCGGCTCGACCAACCACACCATCCATCTGATCGCCATGGCCGCCGCAGCCGGTATCGCGCTGACCTGGCAGGACATTTCCGATCTGTCGGAAGCCGTGCCTCTGCTGGCGCGCGTCTATCCCAATGGGCTTGCGGATGTGAACCACTTCCATGCCGCTGGCGGGCTCGGCTTCCTGATCCGCGAGCTGCTCGACGAAGGCATCCTGCATGAGGACGTGCAGACGGTCTGGGGCGAAGGCCTGCGGCCCTACGCAGTCGAGGCCAGGCTCGGCGCCGATGGCAGCGTGGTGCGCGAGGCGGCGCCGCCGAAAAGCGGCGACGAGAAGGTGCTGGCGCCGTTCAAGAAGGCGTTCCAGCCGACCGGCGGTCTAAAAGTGCTGTCGGGCAATCTCGGCCACGCGGTGATCAAGACCTCGGCCGTGAAGCCCGAGCGGCGGGTCATCGAGGCGCCGGCAAAGGTCTTTCACAGCCAGCAGGCGCTGAATGATGCCTTCAAGGCCGGCACGCTCACCGGCGACTTCATCGCCGTCATCCGCTTCCAGGGTCCGAAGGCCAACGGCATGCCGGAGCTGCACAAGCTGACCACCGTGCTCGGCATCCTGCAGGATCGCGGCCAGCGGGTCGCGCTGGTGACCGACGGGCGCATGTCGGGCGCCTCAGGCAAGGTGCCGGCGGCGATCCATGTGACGCCGGAAGCGGTCGAGGACGGGCCGATCGCTCGCATTCACGACGGCGACATCATTCGCCTCGACGCCGATGCCGGCACGCTCGAAGTGCTGGTGCCGGGCACGGAATTCGCGCTGCGCCGCACGGCGGACGCCGATCTCATCGGCAATGAGTTCGGCTTCGGCCGCGAATTGTTCGCCGGGTTCCGGCAACTGGTCGGCCGCGCCGACCACGGCGCCGCCGCCTTCGCAAACGGCTGAAGGACGTCTTGTTACAAAAAGGGCGGCTTGCGGCCGCCCTTTTTGGATCGCCACGTGCTCTCTATTGCACGGTCAGCTCGGCTCGCTCGCCGGCCTTGACCGTCACTGTGGCTTCCTTCGAGCTGTTGTCCGATTTTTCCGAGACGACCGTGTAGTCGCCCGCCGGTATCGCCGCCTGATACTTCTGGTCGTATGCATAGCCAAGCGACTTGCGATTGCCATTGATGTCCTTCTCCATCTCGAAGACCTCGATCTTCGAGGCCCCGGGCGCGGTGATCGCAAGCACGCCTGCCTTCATGTCGGCATTCACATCCTGAAGTTCGCCGACCTTGACAGTAAACGGCTGCTCGACGACGGCGAGATCGACCGTCGCGATCAACACGTAGTCGCCGGGCGGCAGATCGAACTTGCTGTCGGGGCCGTAGGCGTAGGTCACCTCTTCCCTGGTGCCATCGATCTTCTTTTTGGCCTTCAGGACCTTGAAGCCAATGCCCGAAGCGTCCGCCTTGTCGCCGCCGGCAACATAGTAGGCATTGGCAACGACATGGCCGACGCCGGCGATCATGTCCTTTTCGACGGTTTTGCCGGCGGCGACCGGGATCGTTTCGGTCACCTCGCCCTGCCCGATCTTGACCGTCACGTTCTCGTCGCCGGCCGGCAGCACGACCTTGGTGGTCCCATAGTAGGTCGCAGGATGGTCAGCGCCCGGATAGTCGATGACGACGGCGGCGCCATCGACAACGTCTGCTCCTTCGCTTGGCCGCGGATGAATGATGAGCGTTCCGGCATTCAAGATGAACAGAGGCTTATAGACCTGCGCCGCTTCGATCTTGACCTTCTGCTCGGATCTGGCCTCACCCTTGTGCGCCACGACGATGTAGTCGCCCGGCTCCAGATTGCCCTTGTAGGCGCCGTACTCGGTGGCGACGGAATCGCCGCGCGCGCCATCGGAGGCGGCCTTGTAGATTTCCCAGGCGTTGCCGTCGGTGATCGGATCGCCGCCTTCGGCAAGCACCACTGTCGGCATGAAATTGAATTCGGGCTTGGCCGGCTCGGGCGCCGGGGCGGGGGCCGGCTCGGGCGCTGGCGCCGGGGCTGGCGCCGCCACAGTCTCGACCAGCGCCTCCTGCAGCGCCTTCTCGTCCGATGCCTGGATGTACTTGCCGCCAGTGTTTTCGGCGAGGCAGGCGATCTGCTTGCCTTCGTCGGCGGTGAGCCCGAAGCCGACCACGTCGGCGGTGAAGTCGACGCCGGCGGCCTCCAGTTCCTTGCCGAGCGCGCAAGGATCACCGCCGCAGGTCTCCAGCCCATCGGTGATGAGCACGACGGTCGCCTTCTCCTCGCTGTATTTCAGCGCTTGCGCAGCCTGCTTGACGGCAGCCGTGAGCGGCGTCTTGCCGAGGAATTTCATGCTGTCGGCGGCCGCCGAAATCGCGCTTGCGGAACCGGCCTGCGGCGGCACGATCAACTCGATGTCCTCGCAGCTGCCCTTCTGGCGATGGCCATAGGCCATGAATCCGATCTCGTCGTCACCCGGCACCGACTGCAGCACGGTGCGCAGCGATTCGCGCGCGATCTCGAGCTTCGGCTTGCCGTCGATCTGGGCCCACATGGAGCCCGATGCGTCGAGAATGATGATGACCTTGCTGGCGGCAAAGCCAAACGTCGTCATCGACAAAAGGAGGATCGCCGCAGCGATGCTCCGTGCCAGTCCCGCCATGAAAATCTCCTGAGTGAACCCCCGTCCGCGTCCGGAAAGCTATTTGACGCAGAGTCAGGATACAAGCCTGCGGGTGGCGCTTCCTGTGCAGATACTCACTTGTTCAGCCCGAATATCAATAGGTGGTGCGGCGCTCTTCGGACGGCGGGCGGCCGAACTGCAGCCGGTAGCTCTGCGCGAAATAGGAGTGCGAGGTGAAGCCGGTGGCGATCGCGACATCGAGGATCGGCATGTTGGTCTGGCGCAGCAATTCGCGCGCCCGCTCGAGCCTGAGCCGCATGTAGTAGCGGCCCGGCGTCACGTTGAGGTGACGCAGGAACAGGCGTTCGACCTGGCGCACGGACAGCCCCGCCGACTTGGCGAGCTGCACCGCCGAGAGCGGCTCGTCGAGATGATCGGCCATCAGCTCGACGATGCGCCGCAACTTTTCCGATTTGCCGGTGAGATCGCGCTCGGGACCGACGCGCTGGCGGTCGCCGGCGGAGCGGATGCGCTCGTGCTGGAACTGGTTGGCGACGCCGTTGGCGAGGTTCGAGCCGAAATCGCCGCGCACGATCTCCAGCATCAGGTCGATCGAGGTGGTGCCGCCGGCGCAGGTGTAGCGCTTGCGGTCGATCTCGAAGACATTGCCGGTGCAGTTGATATCGGGGAAGCGCTCCATGAAGCCGGCGCGGTTCTCCCAGTGGATGGTGCAGCGATAGCCGTCGAGTTGGCCGGCCTCGGCGAGCAGGTAGGAACCGACCGACAGCGCGCCGAGCGCGTTGCCGCGCCGGCCCCAACTGCGCAGCGCCGCCAGCACCTTGCTCTTGCCGGGGAATTCGGTGGTGAGCCCGACCGAGACGAACAGGATGTCCACCGGCGGCATGTCGGCGACGGAGTAGTCGATCTTCAGCGGCAGCCCGTTTGAGGCCATCACCGCATCGCCGTCCGCCGATATCGTCGTCCAGCCGTAGAAATCGCGGCCGAGCAGACGGTTCGCCGAGCGGAAGCAGTCTATCGCCGCGGCAAGCGAGAACATCGAGAACTTGTCGACCAGCAGGAACCCGAACTGCCGGCCGCCCTGAACGGGATCGTTCATGACCGGCCGTTCGAGAGGAACATGGTTCGGCAAGGACGCTGCTTTCTGATCAGAAGGACGGTCGCTTCAATCCGGCGGCGAGGTAGGCGGAAGCTACAGTGTTGGCCATCAGCATGGCAATGGTCATCGGTCCGACGCCGCCGGGAACCGGCGTGATGGCGCCGGCTGCTTCCGCCGCCCCGGCATAGGCGACGTCGCCGACCAGCCGCGACTTGCCTTCGCCCTTCTCAGGTGCGGGAACGCGGTTGATGCCGACATCGATGACGGTGGCGCCGGGTTTTACCCAATCGCCCTTGACCATTTCCGGGCGGCCGACAGCGGCAACCAGGATGTCGGCGGTGCGGGCAAGCGCCGGCAGGTCCTTGGTGCGGCTGTGGGCGATGGTCACTGTGCAATTGGCGGCAAGCAGCAGGTTGGCCATCGGCTTGCCGACGATGTTGGAACGGCCGACCACGACCGCGTTGAGGCCGGAGAGATCCTTGCCGCGCACGCGCTCGATCAACAGCATCGACCCGGCCGGCGTGCAGGGCACGAAAGCCGTCTCGAGCTCGCCGGTGCCGAGCTTGCCGACATTGATGAAGTGGAAGCCGTCGACATCCTTTTCCGGCGCGATCGCCTGGATGACCTTGCCGGAATCGATATGACCCGGCAGCGGCAGTTGCACCAATATGCCGTGGATGGTGGAGTCGGCGTTAAGATCGTCGATGATCTTCAGCAATTCGGCTTGGGTGGTCTCTGCCGGCAGCGTGTGCTGGAGCGAATGGAAGCCGCATTCCTTGGCGGTGCGCGATTTCGAGGCGACATAGACCTGGCTTGCTGGATCCTCGCCGACGATCACCACCGCCAGGCCGGGCTTGGTCGCGCCCCTGGCCGAAAGTTCCGAGGTCAGCGCCTTGACCTTGTTGACCACATCCTCAGCGACACTCTTTCCGTCGATTACTTCGGCCATGAACCACCTTCGATACCGTTCGTTTTGGGCGGCATTTTCACGAAAATTCGGCCGGGCAATCCCGCCAAAGCGCCGTCACATGCCGTAAACTCGAAACCGGCATGCTTTTATCCGCGACAAAGCGTTTTAGAAATAGCGGCGGCGAGAGCGGCTTTCAGTCAGCTCGCGCACGGCCTCGCGGAATTCGCGCAGGCTGGCCCGGATCTCGTCGATCTGTTGCTGCTGGTCGGCTTGCAAGGCCTGGCTCGTGTCAGCCATTGGTGGCCGTGGATCGGACGGCCACACAGGCGGGACTTTGGGATCGACAAGCTGTCGCGCGGGCTGCGCGTAGCCCGGTTGCCGCGCAGCGGGATCGCCATGCGACAGCTTGGAGCCTCGGTCGATTCGGGCTGGCGTCGCGGGCTGCGGCTGGCGAGCCTCTGATACAGGCGACCTGACCGCACCGCCTGCCGGGATTCGTCCCATGTCAGCCGATTTCTGCGATTTTCGCGGCATCAGGCGGCGCACGGACGAGATCAGTGAGCCAACCAAGCCCGGGCGATCCGTCTCGGCGACTGCCGCTGGTGGCGCGGCAACGGGCATCAACGCAGCGGCTTGGTGGGCCCTGTCCTCGAAGGCAGGGCTATATTCCTTGACGCTGCCGCGCGAGCGGGCGTTGGCGGTCTCGCGCAGGCTTGCATAGGCGCCGCGGAGCGCGCCCAGGCCAATGCCGGCGAACAGGCCAAGCAAGAGGCCGGCGAGCGACACCACGGCACGCGACGGTCCCTTGGCTTCGAGCGGAGCGTAGGCCGGCGAGATGACGTTGATATTGGCGGTGTTGATGTCCTTCTGCTCTCCTGTTTCCTTGGCGCGCAGCAGGAATTGTTCGTAGACGGAGCGCTTGGCAGCGGCCTCGCGCTCCAGTTCGCGCAGCGAAACGAGATCGTTGTTGACGTCGCCGCTCTGCACCTTGGCCTGCGCCAGGCGGGACGCGAGGTCCTGCTCGAGTTGCACCGAGCGCTTCAAGTCGACCTGCAGCGAAGAGGCGATGCGCTGCAATTCGGCGCCGATGCGCTCGCGCGCGCCGGCGAGCTGGGCATTGAGCGCCTGCAGCTCCGGATGGCGCGGCCCGAGCTTCACCGCGGCGCGATCCGCCTCCTGTTTCAACGCCGCGTATTGCGAGCGCAGTTCGCCCATCGTGTTGCAGTTGATTTCTTCCGGCAGGGTGCCGTTGAGGACTGAACTGACGTTGAGCGACCGCGCCGATGCGGCGCGTGCGTTGAGCTCCAGCGTGCGGGCGCGGGCGACGGAAAGCTGCTCGTTGAGTTTCAGCATCTGATCGTCGCTGATTAAATGGCCCTGCGCATCGACGAGATCGTGGGTCGCCCTGAAATCCTCGACCTTGCGCTCGGCCGTCTCCACGCCCTTGCGCAGTTCGTCGAGCCTCGCCGTGAGTTCTTCGGTGGCCCGGCCCGCCGTCTTGGACTGGATTTCGCTGGACGCCTGCTGAAAAGCCTTGATCATCGTGTTGGCGATCAGCGCCGACTTGTCGGGATTCTGCGTGGTTGCGGTCACCGAGACGACGAAGGTCTTGCCGCCGCGCTCGACGTCCAGGCTTTTCGCCAGATTGCCGACCGCCAGCGCGCGCCTGCGCGCCTCGTCGGCGGAGCCCTGCGCATCGTGGCGCGACAGGATCGACCGGAGCATCGACATCAGGCCGATGCCGCCCCTGCCCTGGCCGTTGAACTCGGGATCGTTGGTGAGATTGAGCTTGTCGACGACGCTGTTGAGGACCGTGCCCGAGGTAAGGATACGGGTCTGGTTCTCGACGATGGCGAGCGTCGCATCCGAGGCGACCACGTTCTGCGTGAGGTCGCGATCGGTGAGCTTGAGATCGCGGGGGTCGACGATGACGTCGGTGGTGGCCTCGTATTTCTTCGGCGTCGACAGCGCGATGGCGATGCCAAGCGCGGCGCCCAATATGGTCGTGGAGAGGATCAGCGCCTTGGAGCGGGTGATGCCGCGAACGACCTGCATCGGGTCGATCAACGGTTTCCATTCCTGCGAATCGGGCCCGTCTTCTGCCAGTGCCCGCCGTGCATAGGAAGGCTCGGCATAGCGAGGTTCATATCCGGCCTGCGATTGGGAACCCGCGGAACCGCTCTCTTGGTCCAGTCGAGCCTGAGGATAGACGTCTAGCGCGGCCCAGTCGGGATGCGACTCATCCGAAACTATTCGAGGCGGATCGCGGCTGGGCTCCCCCGCATTTTCGGGCGAGGGATTGAGCCGCGCCTCGCGCTGCGCGCGCGCGGCGCGATGACGCTCCGCAGCGTCGTCGCGCCATGACTGATTTGCCTTGTCGCCAATCGACACCAGCGATGCGTCGTCTTCGCCGCGCATGGCCTGGCCAAGCGCCAGCAGCGAGCGCTCGCGCCTCCAATCGTCACGGTTATCCCTGTCGACCATTGTCTTGGAACTTGCTTCTCTGGCGGCTTGGGAGCGGTTGGGCCAATCGTTAAGCCACGCTAAACAGGCATAGGAAACAAAAAGTTAATTTTGGCTGCAGGAAAAGCTGGTTTCTCGCATTGATGTATCGCTCCAGCGGTCCCGCCGAGCGCTTCCAGAACGGCACGTTAAGCTTTCCCGCCTATGTTCCGGCCGACACATGACCCAGACCAGCGACATACCGCAGAGGCGTCCCCTCGCCCGGATCGGCCACTTCGTGGCCGCGCGCCGGAAGCTGGTGCTCGACTATTTCTCGGCGATCAGCGGCGCCGGCGGGCGGCTGGTGTTCTCGCTCGCCTATTTCGTGGCGCTGGCCAACACGCTTTCTATCGCCGAGTTCGGCATGTTCGCCACCGCCTCGGCGGCAGGCGTCATGCTGTCGCGCATTCTCGCCTTCGGCTTCATCTCCGCGCTCTATCGCACGGCGACGATCCGCCCGAATCTGATCGGCACCTTCACGGCAGGCTTCCTGCTGCTCGCCATCGCCTCGCTGCCGTTGCTGGCTGCCGCCTCCTACGTCGTCTACCTCATATTCTTCGCCGACACCGTGCCGCTCTCCGTATTCGCCGCCGTCGTGTTCGCCGAGGCGCTCTTGTGGCGGCCGGTCGAGGTGGCACTGATCGTCAACAACGGCCTCGGCAAGTTCGGCCGCGCTGCCGTGCTGGCCATCATGGCGACGGCGCTGAGGGCCGTGGCCGCGGTGCTGTTCATGTTCGCGGCACAACGCAGCGTCGGCGTCTGGGCCTCGTACTACATTGCCGCCAACGCCGTCTCGCTGCTCATCGCTTTTGTCTTTTTCTATCCTCGCCAGCGACTCAGGATGCGCAGCGAACTCTATCTCCGGCGACTTGGCGACTCGGTCTATGTGGCGGGCGCCGAGGTGCTGTTCTACCTGCAGATGGAGTTCGACAAGCTCCTGGTGCTGTCGATCGGCGGACCGCACCTCGCCGGCATCTACGCCATCATCATGCGGCTGGTCGACCTCACCGCGATCCCGATCCGCACCTTCTCGATGATGCTGGTGCAGCGGATGATGCGGGCGCCGGAGCTGTTGTCGCGGCTCGCGGTCAAGAGCGGCATCGAAGGTGGCGTGTTCCTGGTATCGACGCTCGCATTGCTGGCCCTCGGCATCGTGCTGCACCTCTTCCCCAATGCACTGGGCAAGAATGTCGCCGAGGCGGCGCCCCTGGTGGCGCTGGCGGTCTGCGTGCCGGGCCTGCGCAATCTGGTCGAATACCAGGCCGAGCTGCTGTTCGCGCGCGGCCAGACCGCCGTCCGGGCGCTCAACCTCGGACTGCTCGCCGGCCTGAAGGCGATGCTGCTTACCTATGTGCTGACGGCAATTCCCGACACATCCGATCTGGTGCTGTCGCTCAACGTCGTCTTCCTGCTGCTCTATCTCGCCTCGATGCTGCTCACCTATTCGGCGATGCGCCGCCCCGCGAAGGCAATCTAGATTGGGATAAGGACGCGCCTAGTCGAGCCCGATCAGCCGGCGGATGCGGCCGACATCGGTGCCGATGAAGGACTGCATGCCGATCGCCACCTGTTCCGGCGCCATGGCATCGACGAAATGCCGGAACTCCTCATCCGACAACGCCTTGCCGTTCCAGTAAACGCGGCAGAACTCTTGCGAGCCGTGGAAATGGCCGGCGCCATCCAGCACCTCGTCGACATAGCGGCCGTAGAGCATGCATTCGGAAAACTTTCGGGCCGAGCCGACGACGCTCACCCAGTCGCGGTCG